>NZ_KE386571.1:0-981575 GCF_000427645.1 Sphingomonas phyllosphaerae FA2
AGCCGCCCAGCATGATGCTCCACACCTCGGCCGCCGGCGACATCGCCGCCATGTAGATCAGGCTCAGGCTCAGCGCCGCGACCAGGATCTGGAAAGCCACAACCACCCGGAATTTGAGGCGGATCGGGGCGTTGTTTCGGAACCAGGCAATCATCTTCGTACTCCTACCGGCCGGCAGAACTAGCGAAGCTCAATAAATTTTCATTGGCGAAATGATGCTTTGCGACGATCTGTATGATCGAATATACAGATTCAGTAGTGAGGCGAAAATCTCAATAAGATTAACCATTAAAGTTGGCCTCAGGGGCGACATCCAGGGACATAAAGATCAAGACGCTTGTCTCAATATTTACAATCTATATTCGTTTGCAACCGAGGAGGTGGTGGTGAATGTTTCAACGGTTAAGATAAGGTTGAAACGCACCAGCATCTACGGAGCAGTAGCACAAACCCATTGTTTCTGGTTCTGCTCGTGATCATCCGAAGCGAGCAGGAGCGCCTTCAAGGGGTGAGGTGCTCCCCGGAAATCATGTCATTGATAAGTTAGCTCGTCAGATGGAGACGAGCGATGCGGCGAGGCCGTTTTACCGAGGATCAGATCATAGGCGTGCTGCTTGAGCACGAGGCTGGCGTGAAGACCGCTGAGTTGTGCCGGAAGCATGGCATCAGCGATGAGACGTTCTACAACTGGAAGTCGAAGTACGGCGGGATGACCGTGTCGGAAGCGGCGAGGTTACGAACGTTGGAGGACGAGAACCGGCGGCTGAAGAAGCTGCTGGCGGAATCGATGCTGGACGTGTCGGCGCTGAAGGATCTGCTGGGAAAAAACTGACCCGGTCTGTGGATCGCTACGCCGCGGTGGAGAAGCTGATGACCGACCACGGCTTCTCAGAGCGTCGCGCCTGCAGGCTGGTCGGGGTCAACCGGTCGGCGTGGCAATATGAGCCGCTTTGCGGAAAGGATGATGCTGTCCGCAAGCGGATGCGCGAGCTCGCCAACGAGCGTCGCCGGTTCGGTTATCGCCGGCTTGCGATCCTGCTGCGGCGCGAAGGCAAGGGCATGAACCTGAAGAAAGTGTACCGGCTGTATCGCGAGGAGCGGCTGACGGTGCGCAAGCGTGGCGGCCGGAAACGGGCGTTGGGCACGCGGGCGCCGATGGCGATCCCGCAGGAAGCCAACCAGCGCTGGTCGCTCGACTTCGTATCGGATGCGTTGGCCTGCGGCCGGCGGTTCCGCGTGCTCAACGTCATCGACGACTACAGCCGGGAATGCCTGGCATGCATCGTCGACACCTCGTTGTTAGGCCGGCGTGTCGTCCGCGAACTCACCGCCATCGCCGACCGTCGCGGGCTGCCGTGCATGGTGGTCAGCGCCAACGGCACCGAAATGACCAGTCATGCCGTGCTCGCTTGGTGCCAGAACACCGGCGTCGAGTGGCATTACGTTGCGCCCGGCGAGCCGCAGCAGAACGGCTTTGTGGAGTCGTTCAATGGTCGCTTGCGCGACGAATGTCTGAACGAGCACCTGTTCCCCTCGCTGGCTGCGGCGAGACGGATCATCGAGGCATGGCGCACGGACTACAACACCGTGCGTCCGCACAGCAGCCTCGACGGCATGGCACCCCGCCGACTTCACCAACCGCTCGCGCCAAGGGCATGAGGACACCGAAGCTAACTTATCGGCGGCCTGAAAATGGGGAGCACGTCAGTTGTTGAGCAGGGCGCTGGCGACGCTTTCTTTGTTTTGCCGAAAGATGAAAAGCCTCGATATCTGACCGAAAAGGAGACGGCGGAGCGCGATACCGATTCTGATCGTTGGCGATATCTGGGTGTCGTTAAGGGGGACGTGTTTCATACAGACATACCGGAGCGTATAGCGCTTCTCGGCGAGCGGAGTTCGCCATATCGGCGTCAACACCAGAAGCGCGATTTCTGCTGAAAGCACGCGCCGCTATCGACCGTCACAACGAACGTCTGCCTTCCACCAAATTGCGACGTGGTAGGGCCAAAAAGCGGCGCGGCCGAAGGCGCCCAGTTCTTGCCGGTCATGATACTTCTCGCAGCGGATGAAAGCGGACGTTGCGAACGGGCGTCGCCCATGCTTCAATCGTTCGCGATGTGGGCGTTCAGCAAGTCCGTCTTGGTCGGCAGCCTGGTCAGCGCCGCACCTCTGCTGTCCTTTACGCTGTTGATGGCAATTTCCTCGCTGCCTGAAGGGATCAACGGTCCGGACAGTATGGTTGCGACGGTCTGGCTCGCTGTGCTGCCGTTTGTAGTCGCTTTGGCGATAGTTCTCACCGCGAGCATTGTGATCGGGCTTCCGGTGACGATTCTTTTCAGGCGCAAAGGATGGGAGGGCAGCGCGGCCTATGTTGGCGTTGGTAGCGTTTCTGGATTTCTCATCCTCATCATCGCACTATCCTTGATGGAAATGCCCGGTGGCGATTGGATGGCACTGCTTGGCGCGATTGGCGGAGCAGTCACTGGTCGCATGTGGTGGGTTTCTACCCGAACTTAGAGCGTCCGCTTCTCAGGTAAGCGGCGGCTGATTGGTCGTGCCGCTTTCGACGAATTCCGGCCATTAAGGCGGAGGAGACGTCTGCCTCTGTGATGATGGGCCCGCGGAAGTCTGTCATTTATGAAGGCGCGGTCAGGCTCAGTACCCGCCCGATACCCTGCGATGCTCGCGATCGTCCGTCCTCAAAGGATTTCTGTCCGAATTGTCATTCTCCCGACACCCGATGTATGTTTGCAATCGTTATCAACGGGCGGCAGATGCAGTCAGGTCGTGTCGGTCGGCCAACCAGGCGAAGGAGAAGGAACAGTGACGCGCTCGGAGCTGAAAAGCGCCTTGTTGCAAGGAATAGGACCCTCTTCGGCAGAGATGTCGAGGCGATAGTGTCGATTTTCTTTGATGAGATCCGTGATCGGCTGGCAGAAGGCGGTCGTGTCGAACTGCGGGGCTTCGGCACATTCACCACGCGTGCCCAGCAACCACGAACGGGGAAAAATCCAAAGACTGGCGTGCCGGTGCAGGTGGAAGCATCCCGTAAGCCGCATTTTCGGCCCGCTCGAGGCCTACAGACCCTTGTGAACACAGCGGCCTCTTGATCGCTTGAACGCTGACGAACGTCAGCGAGGCCGGGTTGACGCTAAGCAACGCCGAAGATCCTTTTGGCCAACGGCTTGTTGATTGAGGCGGAGAGACCCTCCGCCGCGATGGCCTTCTCTCCTCAGGATGAAGCGCGATTGAACACGATTATACGCGCCGGATACCCCGGGCGTTCGTCCGCTTACGACTGATTGAGCGGCTCGATTTTGGGACATCAAGCGCGCCTTAGCTCGTTGAGCAACGTCGAGGGCACCAGCTTATCGCGGTATGATGGACGGCAGTCGTTCAAGTTCTGGCTTAGCGTACCAGAACCCCTGATGAAAACGTATGCCCAGCTGGCGCAAGGCATATGCCTCCGCCTCCGTCTCGATCCCCTCGGCAATGAGGAGGGTGTCCAACTCATCGCACATGCCCACAACTGACCGTACAATGGCGCGGCGACGCAGGTCGGTGTCGATGCCCCGGATGAGGCTCATATCAAGCTTGACCTCATCCGGCGCAAACCGCGCAAACATATCCAGTCCGGAGTGGCCGGCGCCGAAGTCGTCAATAGCAACCCCGAACCCGATGCTTTTATAGGTCTCGATGATGCTCATGACGTGCTGGGGCGAGCCCATCTGCTCGTTCTCGGTGAATTCGAAAATCAGCCGGTCGCGTGGCAGCCCCGCCTGACCTGCGGTGCGAAGCGTGAGCTGGATGCACGCGAGCGGCGAGTAGACCGCATTAGGAAGGAAGTTGATGGAAAGACGCGCATCGGTGTTCAGCAGCCCAGCGCTCAACGCGCCTTCGATGGCCATGACCCTGCAGGCCTGGTCGAAGGCGTAGCGGTTCGTCTCGTTGACACGGGACAGCACAGAGAGCGCGCCTGAGCCGTCTACTCCACGAACCAGCGCCTCATAAGCGAATGGCTGCCCGAGTTCCACGTCAACGATGGGCTGGTACGCCATCGTGAACGGTACATCGAAGTCAACGCCATCTCGGCAGCCGGAGCAGATCCTGCGCATCTCCATGCGGGTTTAGCTACATGAGCAGCGTTAAAACAGCCTGAAGCGACTTCTTGCTGTAGTCTGCTCGCGTGTGGATCGCAGGGCCCGTTATCCACGAAAAAATGCACTGTTACCCCGCCGAGGCCGCCTGAGCCAACGGCTGCTTACCGAAGATCGCTTCCCGGGAGCGGCCAGTCTCCAACCCACCATCTTGCGACATTCCTGCCGGACGGCTCTCGCCCAGTTGCGGAAGTCGCGCAGACGGGTAGCATGTGACAACGAATGAACCAGCCGGTCAGCCGTCGTCCATAGGCGGAACATAGCAAGACTTACGATAAAAGGATGGTCAGGCGAAATCAGTCGAAGCATCTCGGCTGCAAAGCCAGCAGAGTCTCGAGCTTGGCCCGGTGAACGGATTGAAAGTGCTTTTTGTTATAGCTCCGACTTCTTGGACGGTGCTTGCTGAAGCCGGATCGCGACGCAAGCACGCTCCGGCTCACCATTAATCAAACGAAGCGCAGGACCGTACGACGACGCAGCGCATACCCGATCACGCCGAAACCCAGCATCATCGTCGCCCAGGTGGCGGGCTCAGGCACCGCTGGGGTCGCGCCCCCGACACGGTTCACGACAAACGATGCCGACTGCCACGTCACGCAGCAGGTTAGCGCCTTGCCGTAGACGAAGTCGGTGTTGCGCACCGAGAGGACGTTGCCGTCCGCGTCGACCTTGAAGCTGGCGAAGAAGGTGTTGGTGCTCGACCCGGCGGTGCAGCCCGTGCGGTCGCAATTGCCGAACGAGACGTTACCGTTGTTGAAGGACGCGCCACCGAACTGATAGCCGTTCAGCTGCTTCGACGAAAACGCGCGCATCGCCGCATTCTCCCGCGCCATGGGATCAAACTCCATGGTGAACGAACCGCTAATCGTCCTGCTCGGCGCCGAGAGGTCGAACGAAGCGGAAAAATCGTACGTGCGCGTGATGTACGCGGCATTGGCGGGGGTGCTGACAATGGCGGTGGCAGCGACGAGCAGAGCAGGCAGGAACTTCATACGACCCCTTGGTTCATTCCCGCCTCTAATCGGGCGAGCGCTCGCTCGTTAGTCGGTTGTTAACCCGCTGTTAAGATGCTGCCGACGTCCATCCGTTATGCATTGTCCCAGATCGGATCGAGAACGTCCGTCGCTGTTCAAGCAAGTCACGCTTTATCACCCGCGCAACAAAAAGGGGACCTCCCGGCAACCATTAGGCCTTGCCGTTCCGGGGCGTGAGAGTCGACCGGATCCTCCCGAAAGCAGACGGACCGCTATCGGGCTGGAAAGCTGCCGGACGGCTAGCGCCCACTTGCTGACGATCGCACATGTGCCGATAGGTTGCCGATCCAACCGGAGGATGGGATGCTCTTTTTCCTTTCTACCGCAGCGCTCCTTCTGGCTATGAGGCCTGACGTCGCCAAAAAGGCCGAGGAGTTGCCTTCGATATGCTGGGTGAGTGACGTGGTTGCCTCAGAGAAGGGGGTCACGATCTATTTCCCGCGAAATGGTGGACCGTTGTTTGTTTCGCTGGCCAATCGCATTTTTCGCCCTGCCGATGCGCCGGTAGATCCTCGCCGGCCGCAGGACGGCGCAATTGAGGTAGAAGTGGGACAACAGCTTCATCCCAGCGCTTCGCCGGAAGATGGGTGCACATTGGTCGTGGCCAATCAGATTGGGCGGATTGGCGTGCTCGCCACGGCCAATCTCCGACCAACTGGGCTGCCACCGGAATCAAAGACCGTGTTCATCCCTGCGCATGACTGAACGTCCGCTTGCCACCACTTCGCGACGTTCGGCGCGGGCATCGGGAGCGGTCGGGCCGCTAGCGCCCAGTTGCGGTCATTCCTGAGACGATTAAGCAGTCTGTATGAACCTACTGCAATTGCGCTTCGCGCCCGAAGACGAGTGGCACGGCGAACTCACTGCTGATGTGTCGGCAAGGGGTTTCGCGGGTCGGGGAAGCGCGTGGTTTGCGGTTGAGGAT
Organism: Sphingomonas phyllosphaerae FA2; assembly: GCF_000427645.1. Classification (GTDB taxonomy): domain Bacteria; phylum Pseudomonadota; class Alphaproteobacteria; order Sphingomonadales; family Sphingomonadaceae; genus Sphingomonas; species Sphingomonas phyllosphaerae. The sequence goes on from NZ_KE386571.1 coordinate 6,117, forward strand.
CTACGCCGATTTGTTGCTGCCTTGTCTGCCTTTCCGCTCGAAGCGCAAAACCTACCTTCAATCGCTGGCGGTTTTGGCGACAGGGCGGAGGCGCTCGAACAAGTGCACCTCGCCATCGCTTTCGCGCCCCATGATCTGCGAGGCAACGTGCGCGCGACGGTCCATCTGGCCACTGAGGTATGGAACGGCGCCGCGGCCGACCTGGAGGCTATGGTAGAAGTGGGATTTCTCGTGACCTATGCCGACCTGGATCAGTTCGCCTCTGCATTCGACGGCCTCTTGACTGGCGAAAACACCGAAGCGATCCTCCGATCTTCTGTCGCCTAGGATGCAGGCGGAGTAGCCAAGCGCGCTCACCCGCCCCGGGTCCGCTGCCGCCCACTAGCGGACATTTACCGGCCAACGGCAAGCGAATGCAGAGAGGCAACAGGTGCGGTCCAACAGGACACGCGATCTCGTTCTCGGCGTATTGCTTGGGCTGCACCAATGCGGGTCAGAGGTTGGCGCGCGTCTTGGAATATCTGCTCGAAAACAAGCAAGCCGGTCGCGGTCGGCACGACGTGATACGCCCTTGACGCTCTGACCCCTACGTCCGTGTAGAATAGCACCGGAAGCCGTGTAGCTAAGCACCGCCTCGCGGCAGCCACCCAGTAACGTTCATATTCTTCGGGGAGCCAGACGTAGGTCCCAGACCAGAACGGCTCCTTGAGTTCGCCCAACGATACCTCGCCATATACATATCGACGACCGGGCGCGGTCTGCCCAACGGGCACCTTGAGGAAAGATAGAGCCTGCTGATTCATCAAACCGATTTACATCGTCGGGGGAATGTCAGCTATCCATCACAATGCGACATTCGGCTGACTGCGGCGGAGAACTCCTCCGCTCGGCCGCCTTTTTCCCTCGTGCAAAGGTACGGACGAACTCGGTTATACCCGCCGGGTACCCGCAGCCGCTCGTCTGCTAACGACCACTTGCAGAGGTCGGAGAGTGTGATCTGAGCTTGTTGGGCCGTCGCACTGGACGACGTTGCTGGCGTGGGCGATCAGTCTTCTCCTTGGCGCGATGCCGACGACAGGATCGATGATGCGGTTGCTGCAAGTTTGAGGCATTGATCACGGGTGGTGACACGGCAGCGAAGCTGCAGCGCATGCTTTGGTCGCGGCACGAAGTTGTTTCGTCTCAGCTCCGCCACCCAGCTACGATATTCCGCAGGGTGGCGGAGGTGAGACCGTTCGCGCCCAAGCGGCGTTATGCGGCGGCAACGGCGAGGACTATGACAGTGGCCAGAACGATCGTGGTGACGGGGGCGGAATCCGGGATTGGCGCAGCGTGCGCGGCGGCCTTCGGCGCGGCGGGGGATCGAGTAGCAGTGCTTTACTACGCCGACGCCGCGGCCGCTGAAGCCAGCGCCGAGGCGGTGCGGCAGCGCGGCGGCGAGGCGATGACCGCTCAGGCGCATGTCGACGACGAGACCTCGGTCGATGCTGCCTTCGCCGCTGTCGAAAAGGTCTGGGGGCCGGGCGATGTACTGGTCAACTCCGCCGGCCTAAACATGAGCGGCGTTCCAGTCCGCGCCATGGCGCTGGCGCAGTGGCGTCGCCTGCTCGACACCGATCTCACCGGCGCCTTCCTCGTCTCCCGCCGTTTCCTGAACGGACGCGGCGATGCGCTGAGTGACGCTGCCATCATCCATATTTCGTCTATCCACGCCTACGCGGTGCGCGCTGGCGGCGCGGATTATTGCGCAGCCAAGGGTGGGCTGTCGAACCTGGTCGAGACGCTGGCGATCGAGGAGGCGCCGCGACGGGTGCGTGTCAACGCGATCGAGCCGGGAATGATACTCACGCCGATGAACGCACGCGCCCAGACTGACACCACCTACCGCCGCACTTTGGAGGGCAACATTCCGCTCGGACGGGCCGGCGATCCGGCGGAGGTGGCGGACCTTGCGGTCTTCCTCGCCTCCGATCGCGCTCGCTACATCACTGGCGCGCGCATCGTTATCGACGGCGGGCTGTCGCTGATGCAGGCGCTCGGCGCATGACCGCGCCTGATTCCTCCGCCACTGTCGCCGACCCTCACCGGCGTGATCCGGTCGTCGCCGCAACGACGCTGCTCGACTTCAACGTCAAGGCGATTGAGCCGGTTATCGTCGACGGTCCGCCTGCGCTGATGGCGCGCGATCTGATGAGCCCCTTTGTTTGGCGCGAGGACGATGGGCGCTGGGGATTGATGGTGCGCGCTATCGTTCGGGCGGGCGAGCCGCTGACCGATACCGGCCAGATCTGGGCCGGGTGGAGCGAGGACGGCGTTCGCTTCACGATGCTCGATGCCCCCTCACTTGTCCCCGGCCCTGACGACCATGACGCGGGCGGCGTGGAAGATCCGACCGTGGTGCGCCAGGGCGGGGAGTACGTCGTATATTACTCAGGCGTGCTCGCCGATCACGCTCACGGCGAGCTCTCCTATGCGACCGGCCCGTCGCTCGACCGGCTGATCAAGAGCGGCACGGCGCTCGCCTCGTCCAAGTCGGAGGGCAACACTAAGGAGGCGACGGTCGACTGCCCGGCCGATGGCCGCTGGCGATTGTTCTACGAATACGCCGCGGACGAGGCCTCTCGCGTCGGGTTGGCGACTGGACCGGACGTGGCGGGCCCCTGGACCGAGCAGCCGACGCCCTTCATGCCCCGCGCAGACAGCTGGGACGACTGGCATCTCTCCACCGGGCCACTGCTGACCGACGATCCCGCGAGGCCGGTCATGTTCTACAATGGCGCTACCCGCGACGCGCGCTGGCGCATAGGCTGGGTGGCCTTCGACGCCGCCTATGAGCGCGTAGTGGCGCGCGGGATCGAGCCCCTGCTTACCCCGCCGCCGGTGGCCGACCGCAGTGCGACCGATATCGCTTTTGCCGCTTCGGTCGTAGTCGAGGGAGACGCAATCTGGCTATATTATTCCCTGGAGGATCGGAGGCTATCGCGCGCGCTTATCCGGCGCAGCTGAGAACTGTTCTGCGCCGAAGCAAGCCGACCGGCGATAATGGATATGGTGAAAGAGGCGACCGGCGTTGCCTCTTAAATCATCAGATAGCTTACCGCTTTTGTGACTCGAGCTGTTGCTGCCTACGATCCGAAGTAGCTATCATAGCGCATGATTAATAATCGGGAAGCAAGGACCATTGCACAGTTGGCCTTAGTACATGTTTCACGCTCTACCCCCTCACGGTATTTTGCGGCAAACGGGCATCTGTCATAATGCCAGCCGGCGGCGTACGTTCACGATATGACCGATTCGCAGCCGCCGCTCACCCCCGAGGCTCTCGCCACTTGGACCGACCAGGAACTCATCACCGAATGGTCGAAAACGACTTGGGAGAAGGATGACTTGCGGATGCAGGTCTTGTCGTCAGAGATCGAGCGGCGTGGCTTAGATTTTTGAGGTCGAGCCAAGCGGAGAAGTCTTCATAGCTATCAGGCTCGGCGCTCGCCGAGCGTGGTCTAACCCATATTTGTGACTCAGTGGATCATCCCACTGCATCGAGCGTCTTGGCTGCTCCACTTCACCGCGAGTTGCCCATGACGTTCCACAAGCTGCTTCTTCCCGTGACCGCTCTGCTCGCCATCGTAACCGGCACCGCTTCCCCTGCGGTTGCGCAGTTCCGCGATAATCAGGCCTATCGGCCAAGCAACGCGCAGCAGACTAAGGACATGCGCTCGCGCCTTGCCGCTGCGATCGACCGAGTTCGCGTCACCGAACAGCACGGCAAACTCTCCCCGGCACGATCAGCAGCGTTGCGCAACCAGCTCATGCAGGCTCAACGTCAAATGGTAGGCTTCGAGCGCCAGCAAGGCTTCGTCAGTGCAGCGGAGTTAGCAAGCTATGACCGCCTCGTTGTCGGCATTGATGCAGAGTTGGGGGACGTGTCAGGCAGGCGCTCGTACGGGAATGATGCGCTGCCCAGCGCCGAAGTGAAAGCATTTCAGCGGCTCGATAAGCGCCTGAGCTATCGTGATGCTCGCATCGAGTACGATGCAAAGGGCTGTGCTGTATATCAAGGCAAGGCACGTAGCGGGCGCATTCGTCAGGAAGTGCTTCGTGACCCGCGGGGGCGGGCGATATGCCCGCGTCGCTAACACTGCATTGAAGAACAGCGCTCCAAGAAGTCTAGGGTCAGGACCCATTGATGTGAGCGTTGCGATCTGATTCAGGCTCCGTGAGGAGACCGTGGATGAGCGAGCTGTACTGGCTGACGGATGAGCAGATGGCGCGTCTGCAGCCGTACTTTCCCAAGAGCCATGGCAAGCCACGGGTCGATGACCGGCGGGTTCTGAGCGGGATCGTCTTCGTCAATTGCAACGGGCTGCGCTGGTGTGATGCACCGAAGGACTATGGGCCGCACAAAACGCTCTACAATCGCTGGCAGCGGCGGGGCGAGCGAGGTGTATTCCTGCGCATGATGGAGGGTCTGGCGTCGGCGGAGGCAGAGCCCAAGACCGTCATGATCGACGCGACTTACCTGAAGGCACACCGCACGGCATCGAGCCTGCGGGTTAAAAAGGGGGCCTTGGGCGGCTGATCGGCCGCACCAAGGGCGGCATGAACACCAAGCTGCACGCTGTCAGCGATGCGAACGGACGGCCCTTGAGCTTCTTCATGACCGCCGGGCAGGTCAGCGACTACACCGGCGCGGCAGCGCTGCTGGACGACCTTCCAAAGGCGCAATGGCTGCTCGGCGACCGCGGCTATGATGCGGATTGGTTCAGGGACGCCTTGGAAGCCAAGGGCATCCAGCCCTGCATCCCAGGTCGGCGATCCCGCAACGAGCCCGTCAGGTACGACAAGCGCCGCTACCGGCGGCGCAGCCGTATCGAGATCATGTTCGGCCGCCTGAAGGACTGGCGCCGCGTCGCCACGCGCTACGACCGATGCCCAACCGTCTTCTTCTCCGCCATCGCCCTCGCTGCCACCGTCATCTTCTGGTTATGACCAATGAGTCCTGACCCTAGGCCGTAACGAAGTCGAGCCGGCGCTATCCAAGATAGCGCCGGCTCGATGTTTAGTGGCTCGTCTTGACGACGGCCTTGCGATCGCCATTCGAGCTGACGGCAGTCTCGCGCACTACCTTGGTCGTCTTCGTCTTGTGCCCGACCTTCACCCCGAGGATCTTCTTTGGCTGGTTGGTCTTGCGCTTGCTCGTGTCGGTCACCTTGGTCGTGGTGGTGGCAACGCCGTTGTGGACACTCGTGTCATGATCCACCTTCCTCTCGTGGCTCGTCTGCGCGAAGCTTGACGCTGAGGTGATTAGAGCGATTGCGGCGATTGCCGAGGTTGCCTGCTTCATCATGGGTGGTCCTTTTTCAATACGCTCGCCCTGAGACGGCGGCCATCAACACGTCACCCAGTTTTTGGCTGTCAGATCAGACCGGCCTAGGGGAGATGTGCGAGGTATAACCCTTTTTGTAACGGAACGTTGCCTCATGCCGGCGTTTGGCTCTTGAACGTGGCGCTAAATGCCATTGAGTGAGGATCTAATCGATGCTGCGGACAATCGCCGTTATCCTGCTCGTACTATGGCTGCTCGGCTTCTCGCTCCACGTCGCCGGCGGGCTGATCCATATCTTGCTCGTGATCGCCGTCGTCGTCGGCCTGATCCAGCTGTTCTCGGGGCAGCGTTCAGTTTAGCCGAACTTGAGCGACGGCTACCAAGGCGGAACTGGTCAGCCATGAAGCCGGGGCCGTTCTCAATCCTGCTGCGTTCCATGCTCGCCGCATTACCCGCGACACAGCGATGGAGGGCATGATGGCCCAGCAATCCAACACGAACGAGGGCGCCGACCCGTCAGGCGACATCAAGAAGCAAAACCTTGGCGGCACGACGACCGAGGATCTGACGCAAGGTACTGGTCAAAGCCGCGCAGGAACCGGCGAAGGTGCCGATGCCGACGCGGATGGCAATGCCAAGGACGAGAACGAGCAGTCGGAGCCAAACACGAAGACGCAGGATTTGGTGAAGGCTGGTCGTGACGATCTGGATCCAAACGCGGGGCAGGAGTGATGACGAGCGCATACGCCCAGGAAGCTGCCTTCTACGCTTCACAAGCAGACAACTGCGACGAACGAGCCGGCAACACGGATCTGTCCAACGTACGAGATCGCTGGCTACAGGCAGCTGCCGCTTGGCGCCTTCTCGGCAACCGATCTCGCCGGATCGAAGCTGCTCGTCAGAAAATTGAAGCCACGCTCCGCGTTTAGCTGTTAACCGTAGCATGCCCTATCCTGTGGGGATCCTGACCTGGCCCGGCCATAGTGCCGGGCGTTTTTACTCGCGCCATTCTCGTAGCGAGCGATATCTGCGCGCGTCCTAATTTTTGTTAACCACGAACCTGTAACCAATGTAGGGCATTGGCAGCCTCCGATAGAGAGGCCACGAGTCGCAGGGATTATCTAAAGTGCAGAATGCTTATGCTGAAGGGGTGCGAGCGGGCGAGCTATTAGGTTCGTCGATGGCGGACTGCCCCTATCGCTCGGCACTCGTTGCGCGAGAACGATCCGAATGGATTCGCGGCTTCAACGCTAGCCGGCAGGATCGTCAGTGGTGCCAAATCGGTAGCACGGAGCAAACCCGACGAACTGCCTGATTATCAGGTCAGGACCGTTAGCCTAAGTGGGTGATGCTGCTTAGTTACACCGCCATCATGGATCGCTCATAAACGGGAGCGCGCGAGGTGGCGGATCAACAGCAAACGAGCGACGCTTTTCGTCTTCGACAAGAGGCGGCCCGGCTGCGGCGGGTGGCAGAAGGCCTGAACAGCAAGGCTGACCGCGACATCATTCTTCGGCTGGCTGAGGAAACCGAGCGGGCGGCGGCTTCGGAGAGTGGCAGGGCAGCGCGAGGCGGCTCCCGCGACGTTAGTTCGCTAGACTTGGCGCAAATTTAGCTCTTCAGCCGAGACTGCCACGCGAGTTATCTTCATCCATAGCCATCAACTGAGACGGGAACGGCTTCGCCAGCGCCACGGCGTCGTCAAACGAGCACGTCAGTCATCGATCCTCATCTTCCTCGTCGAGCAGCACCGGCATGGCCTTCGGATGGCTGAGAGCCACTAGCGGATTAAGATCGGTCGTCAGGAAGGCGAACACAGCGCCGCCCTCGATCGGCCGCCACACGCCCGCGAAGCTTACGATCGGCTGGCTGGGAACATCGAACCAGAACAGCGGACGCTTGCCGGCTGGGCGGGGGCCGTACTCGCTGAAGCTGGTGAACGGGACGAGGCACCGTCGCTCAGGGTTCGCCAACGCCGACTTCCAGAACGGCGACGTGTAGTTTTTGACATTCGTCACTATCGTGTCGAGCAGCATGGGTTTGCCTGTTACCTTGTCGATGCGCTCGCCGGGCACCTTCCACGGAAAACCCCAGCGCATGACGTCCAGCGTGCGGGCGCCGTCCTCCTGGCGGGCTCCGTCAAACCAAATGCACCTGCTGGTAATCGGGTGAGGGTGAGGTAGGGCGGGAGCATGCCCCGCCCGCGCAAGCCAGCCAACCCGTTTCGCTACTTCAACTCGTCGCCGGAGGTGATCCGGCTGGTGGTGCTGATGTACGTGCGGTTTCCACTGTCGCTGCGGAACGTGGAAGACCTGCTGTTCGAGCGCGGGATCGACATCTGCCACGAGACGGTGCGGCTGTGGTGGAACAGATTTGGACCGCTGTTCGCCGGAGACATCCGTCGCCAGCGGGTGAGCCGGATGCGCGGCTTTCGTCACTGGCGCTGGCACCTGGACGAGATGTACGTGAAGCTGAACGGCGAAATGGTCTACCTGTGGAGAGCGGTCGACCATGAGGGAGAAATCCTCGAGAGTTACGTCACCCGCACCAGAGACAAGGATGCAGCACTCCGCTTCATGAAGAAGGCGCTCAAGCGCCATGGCTCACCTGAGGCAATTGCCACCGATGGCTTGCGCTCTTACGGCGCTGCGATGAACGAGCTCGGCAACCGGGACAAGCAGGAGGTGGGCCGCTGGGCCAATAACCGGGTGGAAAACTCACACTTGCCGTTCCGACGACGAGAACGGGCGATGCTGAGGTTTCGGCAGATGAAGACGCTGCAGAAGTTCGCCTCTGTTCACGCCAACGTCCACAACCACTTCAGCCTCGAACGCCACCTCATCGATCGACAGACCTACCGCGAACGACGCTCCGCCGCGCTGGCGGAGTGGCAGGTGCTCGCCAGCTAGGCTGCGACCTTCAAAGACCGACGTGCATCGTGTGGAGAGCGGTTCGCATTAGACTGACAGCACCTTTCTGGGTCTTTGCCGTTGCGGAACGGCGAACCGCCGTTCCGCAGTAGACGGGACATTCCGACACCGGCCGTCCTTCCGACCTGCGGCAATCCTGTTTCTCGTATTCGCCAGAGCGTTTCAATAAAAAGCAGTTGAGACAGGGTCTTGCGAGTAGCTCCAAATTCCCGGGCCTTGAGGAACCCGACCCGCCCTGGCCGTCTCGCTGCACCTTCGTCTTCGGGAAAGCTTGGTCGCTTACATCGACTGCGCTCGTGCGAGCTGATCGTCAGGCGACAGGCTCGCGAAACGTTTGTCAAAGTCAGCGGCGATATCGGCCAGCGTTACCTCGGCAAGGCGTTGCAGTAACAATGTCTCTGCCTCGCGCATCGCACTTACCAGTGAGCCGTTGACGGCCTGTTCCACCAGACAGGTGGGGTTGGGATCAGCCGGACCAAGCGCGAAGATGCGGTTTTCGCCGAGGGCGCGATGCACGTCGAGCATGCTGATGTCGTCGAGTTTGCACGTCAGCGACCAGCCACCGCCATGCCCTTTAACCGACCGAACGTAACCCGCATCGCGAAGGCCGGCCATCGTGCGTCGGACCACCACCGGGTTGGTGCCCAGCATCGTTGCCGCCACCTCGGAGGTCAGCGGTCCCTCCATGCGACCCATGTGGATCAGCAAATGCAGCATTCTCGACAGACGCGCGTCCAAACCCTCGACCTCCGGCAGCGTATGCACGCTATCATGCCACAACCGCTGTTGCAAAAGCTGAGGCACTGCATCATGTAACCGAACGTGTTATATGAAAGGCAGGCGCATGTACGACGTGATCGTGGTCGGGGGCAGTTTTGCGGGAATGTCGGCTGCGATGCAGCTGGCGCGCGCGCGACAGAATGTGCTGGTGATCGATGCCGGGACGCCGCGGAACCGCTTCGCAGACGAGGCGCATGGCTTTCTGGGACAGGATGGGCGTGCGCCTGCGGCGATCATGCGCGATGTCCGTTGTCAATTGCTGCGCTATCCGACCGTCGAGGTCATGTCCGGTGAGGCTGTTGGCACGCGGGCACTTGGTGCCGGTTTCGCCGTCGAACTGTCGGGCGGAGGTGAACACCGCGCCAGGCGCCTGATCCTGGCGACGGGTGTCTCGGATCAGTTGCCAGCGATCCCCGGCATGTACGAACGCTGGGGAGAGACCGTGCTTCATTGTCCTTACTGCCACGGATATGAGGTACGCGACCTGCCGCTCGGCGTGGTTGCAGCGCATCCCATGTCAGCGCATCAGGCTATGCTCATTCCGGACTGGGGACCGACCACTTACTTCACGCAGGGATTGTTCGAGCCGGACACGGCCGAGATCGACGCCTTCGCCGCGCGCGGCATCACCATCGAGCGCACGCCGGTCGTGGAGTTGGCAGGCGACGCGCCAGCGCTTGACGGTGTCCGCCTTGCCGATGGACGCTTCGTTCGGGTGGCAGCGGTCTTCACTGCGCCGCGCACGGATCCTGCTACGCCGCTCGCTACAATGCTGGGGTGCGTACATGAGGACGGACCGACAGGGCCGTACGTGAAGGTCGATCAGTGGGGTGCTACCTCAGTCGCGGGCGTGTGGGCAGCAGGCGACACGGCCACCCCCATGCACAACGCCACGCTTGCGTCCGCTGCGGGTGTGCTGGCGGGCATCGGAGCACATCAGGCTTCCGTTCGTGCAAAGGCGGGGTAAGCCATTCAGTTGGCAGACTTCTGCACCAGTCGACAGTGTAAGCGATGGTGGTGCACCTGCACGCTCAACGTGGCGGATGCGGTAGTTGTGATACCGCATCCGGATGCGTTTAGAAGGCGTGACGCATGCCGATCACGATGTTGCGACCACGCAGCGGCGATTGGTCTTTCACGAAAGAGGTGTGCACGTGCGCGGCTTTCGACCGCTTCAATCATGGAGGCTGTCCGGCATGAAAGTCCCTAATCTCGCTCCGAGATGATGCTGACCCCGATTTAAGCGGTCGATCCGCTCACATGAACGAACGGCAGATGTCGGGCGGCGGAAAGCGGCGCGTGAATGGCCGAAAGTGGGTCGTTCCAACCAACGGGGTCCTGCTGTCAATTAGTCAAAGAGAGGTACGCTCGGGCGCGCAGGCGGACACCGAAAACAGGGTCAGGACGCCGAGTCTGCCGACTTAGTGTCAGGCTGCGATAGCAAGGCAGCGACGTGGCGCAGCTTGTCCGGGTTGCGTACGATGTAGATCGCACTGATCCGTCCATCTCGTATCTCCAGCGCGGTGGTCTGGAGCACGGCGCCGCGATCGATGCTGACGAAGCCTGGCAGTCCGTCGATCATAACGGTCCGCAGCAGCGTGGGCGGGTCGACCCGCTTTCGTCGCTGTGCGACGAAGAGGCGGAGAGCGCGCTCGATCCCGCTAATCACGTTGTGGAAGGCAATGACTTTGCCCCCGCCATCCGCGTGGATGGCGACGTCGCTGGCCAGAAGCGATGACAAGGCGACGCTGTCGCCGTTACGGGCTGCGGCGAAGAAGGCTCGGGCGATGCGGTCAGCCTCCGTCCTATCAACGGCGAAGCGCGGACGCGACTGCTGAACGTGCTTGCGCGCACGCGAGGCGAGCTGCCGCACCGCGCTGGGATCCCGCCCGAGCGTAGTCGCGATGTCGGTCAGCGCGACATCGAACACGTCGTGCAGCAGGAACGCCGCGCGCTCCAGCGGCGACAGCCGCTCCAGTGCGAGCATGAGCGTCAGCGTCACATCGGCAAGGGTCTCTTCCGTCGCGTCGGTCTGCATCAACGGCTCGGGAAGCCAAGCGCCGACGTAGGTTTCCCGCCGGGCACGCGCGGATTTCAGCTGATCTAGACACAGCCGCGTGACAATGCGGGTGAGGTACGCCGATGGGGTATCGACGCTCTCGCGCGTCCCGACCCAGCGCAGCCACGCTTCCTGCACCACGTCCTCGGCCTCGCTCAGCGAGCCGAGCATGCGGTAGCCCAGGCGAAGCAGCCGGGGCCGCTGGGCCTGGAAATCAGGCAGGCGTTCGTCAACGTGCGGCACGCGCTTCCTCCAACGGGGTCCGCTGGTAGATCGCCAGACGGGCATCGCGCCATGCCCAAATCGCCAGAGCGCCCGCCAGCACGGCGGGCAGCGTCACCGCGGCGAAGTCCCGCATCAATGCGTCGGGGCCGCAGATGCCTGCGACCACTGCCCACAGGTGGAACAGCGCGTGCCCCGCCAGCCACAGCGCGGCGGCGGCCCAGAGCGCCACGCGCGTGCCGGGCTTCGACACGCCGACCAGCAGCGCCACCGCGACGAGCAAGAAGGTCAGTCCGATGTCGCGAACGAAGTGCTGATTGAACGGCCCGGTCGTGGTGACCCCCGACACCGCGAAATACCAGTTGGCCGGCGACAGCAGCATGAACGCCCTGTTGGCGGCTGCGCCCAGGCCGAGCAGCACCGCGAGCGCCAGCGGAAGTCGCCGGCTCACGCCGCGGTCGCCGCGGTCGCCGCGGTCGCCGCGGGCGTCACGGCGTGGAGCCACGCGTCGAAACGCGTTGGCATGATCCGCGCTTCGCCGCCGGGCACCAGCGCGTCATCGTCGATCGTAGCGCCGAAATAGTCCTTTTCGGCCGTGACGACGATGTGGCGGGGATCGTCGCGCGCGCCAAGCCAGCTGGCGACGAACTCCGCCATCGACCCGCGCTCCGGACCCGCGACATCGACGATGCCGTTTGCGGGAGACGCGATTGCGAGCTCGGCGAGCATCGCCGACACATCGGCCGCCGCAATCGGTTGGAACGCGAGCTGCGGCAGGTGAACGCCGTCTTTGCGCGTGTAGCCGTCCGCGATGGTGGCCAGAAATTCGAAGAACTGCGTCGCGCGGACGAGGGTGAAGGGCAGGCCGCTGCTGGCGACGAGCCGCTCCTGCTCCAGCTTGGCGCGGAAGTACCCGGACGCCTGAAGCCGATCGGTGCCGACCACCGACAGCGCGACCACGTGCGCGACACCCGCCTCGCGCGCCGCCGCGATCACGTTCGCGGTGCCGGTGCGGAAGAAGCCGAGCACCGCGTCGTCCGCGAAGGAGGGCGCGTTGCTGACGTCGATCACGACCCACGCGCCTGCCATAGCATCGGTGAGGCCAACGCCGGTCACCGCATCGACGCCGGTGCTCGGCGATGCGGCGACCACGTGGTGGCCCCAGTCCTGTAGCAGCGCGACCAGAGGACGACCGATCAGGCCGGTTCCGCCGATTACTACCAACTTCATGTTGCGTTCTCCCACGAAAGTGTCTGCCGGCATGACGAGACGCGCCGGGGGAGTGTGACACGTCGGCGCAGAAAATCTTTCGGAGGGGCGATGTCACACCGCGCCAAACTGCCTCGTCCTGATCGCGTGCGCCGGTGGTCGGCGCCGTGACGAGGAGTGCATCATGACGGGAACGCCGCGCCTGAACTGGGTCGAGGTCGCGCCGGACGGCGCCAGCGCCCTGTTCGGCATTCATCGGTACGTGACGAAGGGCACGAACCTGCCGGAAGAGCTCATCCATCTGGTGTTCCTGCGCGTGTCGCAGATCAACGGTTGCGCACACTGTATCGACATGCACACGCGTGACCTGCTCAAGACCATGTCTGTCGATAGAGTGGCGCTGGTGCCGGTCTGGGCCGAGGTGCCGCACCTGTTTTCCGACCCGTATCGGGCGGCGCTTGCGTGGGCGGAGGAAGTGACGAACCTCAGCACTACCCATGCGTCGGACGAAGCCTATGCCGCGGCGGCGGCTGCGTTCACTCCGAAGGAGCTCGTCGATCTGACGCTCACGATTGCCGCGATGAACGCCTTCAATCGCTTGGGCGCGCCATTTCGGTTGCCGGTGGCCGCCAAGGCATGATCACCGTGTTGAGGTGAACGCGATTCGAGGCGGCCGCTCCGACGCACTCGTCGACCTTGCTGAACAAACGACCGCTATCAGGAGCAAGCGCGGAGCCGCCGAATGGCTGATGATGGGTCAAGGCAGCGAAAGGCTGGGGCTTGGTGCGCTAGGGCCGGAACCACATTCATCGCGAACATCGAGTCTCGTACCATCGATCGATGGCAGGCGGGAATGACTCGGCTGCGCGACTTATCTACTTCCGATCGTTGTATGGACGAGGAGAAGCCTATCCATGTCCCGTCGCATCCTGATCACCGGCGCGAGCGTTGCCGGTAACACCGTCGCCTACTGGCTGGGGCGCGCCGGCTTCGACGTCACGGTGGTCGAACGGACGCCTGCTTTCCGCGATGGTGGCCAGAACATCGACGTGCGTGGGGTTGGTCGCGAAGTGCTGCGCAGGATGGAGCTGGAGCAGGTGGCGCTCGAGCAGGGCACCGGCGAGGAGGGCACCGCCTGGGTCGAGAAGGACGGAAGGGTCGCGGCGCAGTTCCTCACCGCCGACACGGCCGCAGACGGGCCTACGGCCGAGATGGAGATCCTGCGCGGCGATCTGGCGCGACTGCTCTACGAACCCGCCAGGGAGCGAGCGACCTTCCGGTTCGGCGACAGCGTCGCGAGAGTCGAGCAGGACGGTGACGGCGCGACCGTGACCTTCGCGAGCGGAGCCGTCGAGCGATACGACGCGGTCGTCATCGCCGAGGGGGTGGGATCGAAAACGCGAAGCCTGGTCTTCCCGGGCGAGAACGAGCCACGCTGGATGGATCTGACGATCGCCTATTTCACCATCCCGCGCCGTCCCGACGACGACCATCTGTGGCGCTGGTACAATGCCCCCGGCGGCCGCAGCGTATCACTCCGTCCCGACCGGCACGGCACCGCGCGCGCCATGCTCTCGGTGCAGCAGCGGCCGGGCGGCGAGCAGGACTGGGACGTCGAGCGACAGAAGGCGTTTCTGCGCTACCGCTTCGCCGACGCGGGCTGGCAGAGCGACCGCGTGCTGGCCGGGATGGCGACGACCGACGATTTCTACTTCGACGTGCTGCGCCAGGTGAGGATGCCGCGCTGGTCGAAGGGTCACATCGTGCTCACCGGCGACGCGGCATGGTGCGCGACGCCGATTGCCGGCTACGGCACTACGCTGGCGATCACCGGCGCCTACGTTTTGGCGCAGGAGCTGATTCGCTCGACCGACGTGCCGGCTGCCTTCGCAGCCTACGAGATGGCGATGCGGCCGATGGTCGAGGACGCGCAGGGCGTGCCGAGGATCGCGCCGCGGCTGGCGAACCCGCACAGCCGCCTGGGCATCCGGCTTCTCCACGGTGCGCTGAGCGTGGCGAGCCGCCCCGCCGTGCGCGGCGTCGCCGGCAGGCTGTTCGGTGGGCGCTCGAAGGACGTCGACCTCTCGCGCTACGACACGCCGGCGTCCGAAAGAATTCCGGCCCTCTCAGGAGCATTATCTCCGACGGGCCTGCCGCCCCTGCTGGCGCTCGGCGCGGTCGGCGTGGTGCTCGGTGCCAGCGCACTCGTCGGGCGGCGCAATGCGCCCGACCCGTCGCACCCCGGCATCCGCGGCTGGTACCGTCGTCTGGACAAGCCGGGCTACACGCCGCCCGACGCGGTATTCGGCGCGGTCTGGCCAGTGCTGGAAACCGGCCTAGCGGCTGGGGGCTACCGACTGCTGCGACAGCCGTCGGGGAGCGCGCGCAATGCGGCGGTTGGCCTCTGGCTGCTGAACACCGCCATGGTCGGCGGCTGGACGCAGCTGTTCTTCCGCGAGAAGCGGCTGGGCGCGAGCGCAGCCGCGTCCGGCGCGATGGTTGTCACGGGCGCAGCCTACGTCGCCACCGCGGCCAAGGTCGATCGGCTGGCCGCGGTAGCGGCGGTGCCGTTCGTCACCTGGCTCGGCTTCGCGACGCTGCTGGCCGAGCGCATCTGGCGCGACAATCCGGAGAAGGGTCGTTGAGTAGGGTCACGGTCTGGCACGACGGAAACTGTCCGCTCTGCCGTCGCGAGATCGCGCTGGTGCGCAGGCTGGACATTCGCGGCGCCATCGAGTTCGTCGACGCGACCGGCCCGTCCACGTGCCCGCTCGACCGCACCGAGATGCTGGCGCGCTTTCACGCGCGAGAAGCGGATGGACCCCTGTTGTCGGGTGCGGCCGCCTTCGCCGCGATGTGGCGTGCCATCCCCGTGCTGCGGCCGCTCGGAGAGGCGGCCCGCAACCGGTTGATCCTTTCGGTGCTCGAACGCCTCTACCTCCGCTTCCTTCGCATGCGACCGCACCTGAAGGGGGGGCTGTCACGGCGGGAGGCTCGGGCATGAGGCCGACGCCCGATCCCGTCGCCCCCGGGCAGGAGAGCGTGTGGCGCTACCCCCGTCCCGCCATCGCCAAGCCGAGCGATCGGCATGTCCGCATCGACCATCGCGGCGTCGTCGTCGCCGACACGCGCGCGGCGATCCGCACGCTGGAGACCAGCCATCCACCGAGCTGGTACCTGCCGACCGCCGACCTCAATTCCGGACTGCTCCACCGTTCTGAGCGACGGTCGTTCTGCGAGTGGAAGGGCCACGCGGTCTACTGGCACCTGGCGCTCGGCGACGAGCTGCTGCGCGATGTGGGGTGGAGCTATCCGGAACCGACACGGGCCTTCTCGATCCTCCGCGATCACGTCGCCTTCTACGCCGGCCCGCTCGACCGATGCACGGTGGATGGCGAGCAGGTCCGCCCGCAGCCCGGCGGCTTCTACGGCGGATGGATCACGTCCGATCTCAGCGGACCTTTCAAGGGCGTGTCGGGCAACATGGGATGGTGACGGCGGCTCTGCCCTCCGGGCTTCATGACTGGCGCGAGGCGCCGCGCGTTCGCGTGATGAACGACCGCGTGCCGGTTCCCGACGGCAGCTATGTCCTGTGCTGGCTCCAGCAGGCGCTGCGGGCCCGCGACAACCCGGCGATCGAGGCGAGTGTCCGCCTTGGCAACGCGCTTAACCTGCCCGTGCTGGTCTACCACGGCGTGCGCGAAGACTATCCCTACGCCTCCGACAGGCTGCACCGCTTCATCCTGGGCGCGAGCGTTGACCTCACCATCGGCTGCCGCGAGCGCGGGCTCGCATGTGTGCAGCACCTTGATCGCGCCGAACGTCGAGAGAAAGGCCTCGTCTACCGCTTGGCCGCAGAGGCCGCAGCGGTCGTGCTGGAGGATCAGCCAACCTTCGTCGCTCGCTGGCAGGCGGAGCGCGTCGCCGCACGGGCGCAGGTGCCCGTCTATGCGGTCAACGCGGCCTGCCTGGTGCCGCCGGCGCTGATTGGCGACGAAGTCCGTGGTCGATCCGGCTTCCTCCGGCGGCACGAACCGGAGCGCGCCGCTTGGTCGGAGTGGAAGGACGAGCAGGCCAACGTGGCGCCGTATGCTGGCGAGCTACCGTTCACGCCCGACCGGCTGGAGGAGCTCAACCTCGACGCACTGGTCGCGACCCTCACCATCGACCACTCGCTTTCCGTCAGCACGACGCATCCGCCCGGCCGCGCCGCGGCCGAGGAGCGGCTCGCGCGCCTGGTCACCGACGTGCTGCCCGGCTACGCCTCCGCACGCAACGATGCCACGCGGAGCGAAGGCGCGAGCGGCCTCTCGCCTTACCTGCACTTCGGCGTGCTCGGCTCCCGCGAAATCATGGCCGCGGTAAACGGCGCGATCGCCGGAGGACAGCACAAGCGGAAGTTCGCCGACGAGCTGCTCGGCTTTCGCGAGTGGTTCCACTACCAGGCGACGCAGCTGGCGGCACCAGAGCGGTACGACCGCATCGCCGGCTGGGCTCGTCAGACGCTGGCCGATCATGCTTGCGATACGCGATCCGAGCAGGAGACGCTCGCCGCCATGCTGGCGGGCGAAACGCGCGACGAGACGTGGAACGCGTGCCAGCGCCAGTTTCTGATTGACGGCTGGATGCACAACAACCTTCGAATGTACTGGTGCAAGCGGCTTATCGCATGGACGCCGACCCCGGAGGCGGCATGGGCGACCGCCTGCTACCTCAACGATCGTCTCAGCCTCGATGGCCGCGATCCGAGCACCTACGGCAACATCGCCGCGATGTTCGCCGGATCGCCGTCTGACCGCGAAAGAGAAATCTACGGTCGGGTGGCGACGCGCGGCGATGGCTCCACGCGTAACAGGGTAGGCGGCGAGGCGTGGCTCGCAGCAGCGGCTTCGCGGCCGGCCCCGCAGCCGTCGATCCCTGCGGAGGTGCCGGTCGACCCATACTTAACCGGTGAAGCGACCGTCTAAACTGTCAGGCACCCGGCGCCTCGGATCATGCATCTAAGACGGCTGAACGGATGTCTGCTTTCGGGAAAGTGGTTAGCGCCGCTGAATGTCGCCTTCTGGGCGAGGGAGGGCGACCTCGGATGTCTGGTTCTGGGTCGTTGGGGCCAAATTTCTGGGTGGCTCTGACACAATCATCAGTGTGCGAGAGAGGCAATCGAGCCACGTTCACACGATCAGCGACAGAGAGAGCACCAGCAAAAGGGCAATCACCGAAATTAAGGTCTCGCAGATCGACCAGCTGCGGAGCGTGTCCGCGACACTTAGCCCGAAGTACTCCTTTACCAGCCAAAAGCCGCCGTCGTTGACGTGGCTCAGCACCACCGACCCCGCGCCAGTGGCGAGCACTAGCAATTCAGGTCGAACCGCAGGCTGGGCAGCGGCGAGCGGCGCTACGATGCCGGCCGCGGTCGCCATGGCTACGGTGGCCGACCCGGTCGCGACCCGCATCAGTGCCGCGATCGACCAGGCGAGCACCAGTACCGGTACGTGCCATTGCGCGGCCAGCGCTACCAGCGCGCCGGACACTCCGCCGTCGGTCAGCATCCGGCCGAACCCGGCGCCGACGCCCACGACGAGCGTGATCAGCGCGGTCGGAGCAAGGCAGTCGTTGGTGTAGCGCTGGATCGTCTCCATCGTCAGCCCGCGCGCGAGCCCGAGCGTCCAGTAGCTCGCGAGCACCGCTGCGAGCAGCGCGACCACCGGCGTTCCGACGAAGCGGATGATCTGGTCCGCAGTCGAGCCAGGTGCGGCGATCGTTGTGCCGACGCTCCCCAGCAGCATCAGCGCGACCGGCAGCAGAAGGGTGGCGACGGTGATCCCGAACCCCGGTAGTACGCGATCTGGCCTCTCCGCCGCCGGCGTTGCCGATGGGGCGGCCGGGGCGAGGCGCGGCACGATCAACCGGGCGTAGAGCGGCCCGGCGATGGCGGCGGTCGGCACGCCGACGATCAGTGCGAACAGCACGGTCAGCCCGACATCCGCGCCGAACGACTGGGTCGCCAGCATCGCCGCCGGGTGTGGCGGCACCATCGCATGGACGACCGACAGGCCCGCCGCCATCGGCAGCCCGAGCCGCATCGGATGCTGCCCTACCCGGGCGGCGACCGCAAAGACGATCGGCACCAGCAGCACGAAGCCGACCTCGAAGAACACCGGCAGACCGACGATCAGCGCGACCGTCATCATCGCCCAGTCGGCGCGGCGTGCGCCGAAAAAGCCGATGACGGTTTGCGCGACCCGGTCCGCGCCGCCCGACTCGATCATCATCTTGCCGAGGATCGTCCCCAGTCCGACGACGAGCGCGATATGGCCGAGCGCGCCGCCGACCCCGGCCTCGAACGCCTTGACGATCGAGGCCGGCGGAAAACCGGTTGCCAGCGCAAGGCCGAGCGAAACCAGCACCAGCGCGATGAACGGGCTGAGCCGGACGCGGACGATCAGCACGATCAGGATCGCGATCGCGGCCGCGCCCTCGATCAGCAACAGCGTGCCGGACGCCACTTACGGTTTCTTCCAGGCCACGCAGTCCACCTCGACCTTGCAGTCGACCACCATCTGCGACACCACGCAGGCGCGCGCTGGCGGATTGGCGCCGAAATATTCCTTGAAGATGCGGTTGAACGACATGAAGTCGCGCGCATCGTCCAGCCAGACGCCGCAGCGCACGACATGCTCCGGCCCGTAGCCGGCTTCTGCAAGGATCGCCAGCACGTTGCGGATCGCCTGATGCGTCTGCGGGACGATGCCGCCGTCGATCACCTCGCCGTCAACCATCGGCACCTGCCCGGAGACGTACAGCCAGCCATCGGCCTGGACCGCGCGAGCGAACGGCAGATGCTGCCCGCCGGTCCCGCTGCCGCCTTCGACGCCAAAGCGCTTGATCCCGTCACTCATTCATCGATCCTTCTCGTTGAAAACATTCCGGCTTTCCGGGCGGCGCAGCATCCGGCCGCCGCGCGCGCCGGTGACGCCGTTGCGATCGAGCGTCGCTACGCCGTTGACCCACACCCCCAGCACGCCCACGGCTGGCTGCGCGGGATCGTCGTAGCGGGCGTGGTCGGCGATCCGCGCGGGATCGAACAGCACGAGGTCCGCGGCCATGCCGACACGGACGTAGCCGCGATCCACCAGCCCGAGACGGTCGGCAGTCAGCCCGGTCATCTTGCGGATCGCTTCGGGCAGCGACAGCAGCCCGCGTTCGCGGACGTAATGCGCGATCACGCGCGGGAAGCTGCCCCACAAACGCGGATGGGGACGCGGATCGCACGGCAGGCCGTCCGACCCGACCATCGTCAGCCGGTGCGCGAGGATGCGGTCGACGTCCGCCCCGGCCATGCAATGGTACACCGCCCCGGCCGGTTGCAGCCGCCGCGCCGCCTCCAATAGAGCGACGCCCCAATCGGCGGCGATGGCGTCGAGCATCCGCCCGGCCTGCGTGGGTTCCGCATCCGACCAAGTGATCATGATTGGGGTTTCCGGGACGACCTGTCCGAGATCGAGTGTCGAGGAACTGGCAGTGTAGGGATAACAGTCGCAGCCGACCGGATGCGTGCCGGCAGCTTGTTCCAATTGCTCGAGAATCGCGCCGCTACGGCCATGCTGCGGCGCGCCTGCGCACTTCAGGTGCGACACCACCAGCGGTGCGGCGGCGTGGCGCGCGATCGCGACCGCCTCGTCGATCGCCGCGCCGATCCCGGCGCCCTCGCTGCGCAGATGCGTGCAATAGACGCCGCTTGTCCCGCGCAGCGCCGCGGCGACCGCCATCACTTCCCCGGTAGAGGCGTGGATCGCGTTCGCATAGGCCAGTCCGGTCGAGAAGCCGAACGCGCCCGCGGCCAGCGCGTCGGCGAGGTCGGCGCGCATCGCGTCGCGCTCGGCGACGCTGGCGTCTCGGTCGAGCCGGTCGAGATGCCGCGCACGCAACGCGGTATGCCCGACCAGCGCCGCAACGTTGGTGGCGGGCGCAGCGGCGTCGACCGCAGCGGCGTAAGCGGCGAAGGTGGCGTAGCGGAACGCCGCCGGTGCGCCGAGCAACACCATGGGATCGGGCAGAAAATCGCCGTCGGCACATCCGGCGCCGGCGCTGATCCCGCAATTGCCGACGACCACCGTCGTGACGCCCTGCGTGATCTTCGGAGTCATCGCGGGGCGGGTGATCGCGACGAGATCGTCATGGGTATGCGCGTCGATGAAGCCGGGAGCGAGCGCGAGCCCGCGTGCGTCGATCGATCCGGCGGGTAGGGAGCCGTTTGCAGGGTTGACGGAGGCGATTCGTCCGGCGCGGATCGTCACGTCGGCGCGGAAGCCCTCGCTGCCGCTGCCGTCGTACAGCATCGCTCCGGCGATCGTCGTTTCGGTCATGATGCGCTCCTCACCGCTCGACCGCATTGTCACTGCCCCCCGCAATTAAGTAAACGTCTTGAATTATCAGGAGGCTGGCGGTGACGATGATCGAGTTGAACAAGGGTGTCGGCCAGGGTGACGGGCCGTGGAACTTGCTCGCCGGCGACGTGCCGTTCCCCGCCGCGGTGCTGAGCGCATCGCGCATGGCGCATAATCTCGCATGGATGCGGTCGTTCATCGACGCTTACGGCATGGCGCTCGCACCGCACGGGAAGACCAGCATGGCGCCCGCGCTGTTCCGGCGGCAGCTCGAGGCCGGAGCGTGGGGCATCACCGTCGCTACCAGCCAGCAGGCGCGGGTGGCGGCGGCGCATGGCGTGGAGCGGATCCTGATCGCCAATCAGGTGGTCGGTGCCGCGAATCTCGCCGAAATAGCCGGGCTCGCGGCGCGCCCGGAACTCGAATTGCTGTGTCTGGTCGACAGTCCGGCGGGTGTGGCGATGCTGGGGGCCGCATGTCGCGCGCGCGGGGTGACGCTCGATGTGCTGATCGAGCTGGCGCCCGAACGCGATCAGCCGGGTTTTCGCACCGGCATCCGTGACGCGGCGCAACTCACGGCGGTGCTCGACGCGCTGGCCGAGTGGCGCGGCGCGTTGCGGCTCGCGGGGGTCGAGTTCTACGAGGGCGTGCTGCCCGACGAGGCCGAGGTGCGCCGCTTCGTGCGGCGGGCGGTCGAAACGACCGCACGGCTGGTGGAGGCGGGAAGCATCGAGCGCGTGCCCGCGATCCTGACCGGCGCGGGGTCGGCGTGGTATGACGTCGTGGCCGAGGAGAGCGCGGCGGCGACCCGCGACGGCGCGGTGCAGGTGCTGCTGCGGCCGGGCTGCTACCTGAGCCACGACGACGGGCTGTACCGCGCCGCACAGGAACGGATCCTCCAGCGCAATCCGGTCGCCCCGACGCTGGGCGAGGCGTTGTTGCCCGCGCTGCGGATCTGGGCGGTGGTGCAGTCGATCCCCGATCCGGCGCGCGCGGTGGTGGCGATGGGCAAGCGCGACGTCGCCTTCGATGCCGGGCTGCCGCGCCCCGCGACGCTGTTCCGCCCCGGCCGCGACTCGGCCCCGGCGACCGCACCCGCGCATTGGGAGGTCACGGGGCTGATGGACCAGCACGCCTATCTCGCCATCACGCCCGGCGACGATCTGGCGGTCGGCGACGTGCTGGCCTTCGATATCTCGCATCCGTGCCTGACCTTCGACAAATGGCGGCGCGTGCTGGTCGCCGACGACGCACATCGCGTGGTGGAGGTGGTGGAGACGTTCTTCTGATCGTCGCCACCAAGCGGCGGCTCAGCGCGTCAGGATACCGATCTCCGCGATCGCCAGCCGCTGCTCGCCCTTGGCGGTGCGGGTGAAGGCGATCTCGATATAGCGGCCACGATGCGGACGGGCGAAGGCGAGCCGCTGCGGGGCCTGATTGGCCGCGATGTTGCTGAACTCGCCGCGCTCCTGCGGCGGCCCGGCCAGGGCCGGATCGTCGCCGACCCGCACCGTCCAGGCGGCGGGATCGCCGGCGCCCTGCGGCGCGTGCCAGCCGGGCTTGAGCACGAAGCCGCGCACGTCGACGCTGCGGCCGAGATCGATCGTCACCGAGCAGGGCCTACCGTCGGCGCCGGTCAGCGGCGCGATCCAGTCGGTGCGGTTCAACTCGTCGATCAGCCGCTCGGCACCGGGCGCGCTGGCTCGGACGATCTTCCAGTCGCTCTTGCGGATGTCGAAGCTCTGGCGGCCGACCGTGCTGAGCGCGCTTGTGGCGCGGTGGATGCCGATCGCCTGCACCACGCCGCCGTCGGGGAGCGGGAAGGGCGCAGTATAGCGTGGCGAGGCGAGCGTCGGGGCGCTGCCGTCGATGGTGAACGCGATCTCCTGACCCGGTGCGTCGCTGGTCAGCGTCACCATGCCGTCGCGGTCGCGCACGATATGCGGCGGTTCGAGCAGCACCGGGGCCAGATAGAGGCCGAAATCGGTGATCGCGGGCACAGCGCGCGCCGCGACGATCCGCATCCTTACGCCGTGGGTGGTGACGGGCGCGTCGAGGCGGATCACGCGCTGCGATCCGATCCCTTCCTTGCTGACCACCTCGACCCACGCGCCGGCGCGCTGCACGTCGATCGCGAACCGGTCGACGCGCAGCCCGAGCGGCAGATGCTCGGCGAGCCGCACCACGTCGAAGGTCCGCGCGCCGCCGAGATCGAGCGTCAGCGTCGGCACCGCCGCGCCGTCGCAGCTCGCCCAGAAGCTGGCGGGATCGCCGTCGAGCACGTTCGCCGCCGGATGACCCGGCCGCGCGCTGCTGGCGACCGGTCGCGCGCCGCCGGCGAGATTGATGGCATACATCCGGCGCAGCGCCGCGCCGAAGGTGGTGAGGTTGCCGACATCCTCGTCGGTGACCAGCCCGCGCGTGTCGGGCGCAAGGTTGAGCAACAGCCCGGCGCTACGCCCGACAGTCTCGAAATAGATTTTCATCAGATTGGCGGGGCTGCGGCTCTGCCCGTCCTCATAGGCGTGCCAGAACCAGCCGTAGCGGGTCGAGACATCGGCTTCGGCGGGCCACCAGACCGCGCCGCCGCGCACGCCGCTATTGCCCTTTTCGGGGGTGAAGCCCTGGTCGTCCATCGTCGCCCAGCACGGGTCGCCGGCCTCGCCCTCCTCGTTGCCGACCCAGCGCAGGTCGGCGCCGACCGGATCGAAGGTGCAGGCCATCGGCTGGAGTTCGTGGACATAGTCGATGATCGACGGCCAGTTGTAATAGGGCACGGCGTCGATCTTCCGCGTCTCGCGCGCGCCGCCGTAATAGCCGTCGCCGCCGTTGGCGCCGTCGAAGAAGACCTCGTAGATCGGGCCGTAGTTCGTCAGCAGCTCGCGGAGCTGGTTGCGGAAGAAGGTGATATATTCGGGTCGCCCGTAATCGGCGTGGTTGCGGTCCCATGGCGACAGATAGATGCCGAACTTGAGTCCGTGCCGGCGACAGGCGGCGGACAGCTCGCCAACGATGTCGCCCTTGCCGTCCTTGTACGGGCTGTTCTTGAGGCTGTGCTCGGTATAGGCGCTTGGCCACAGGCAGAAGCCGTCGTGATGCTTGGCGGTGATGATGACGCCGCGCAGCTCGGCCGCTTTTGCCGCGCCGACGATCTGGTCGGCATCGAACCGCTTCGGGTTGAAGATCGCCGGGTCCTCGTCGCCATAGCCCCATTCGCGATCTGTGAAGGTGTTGATCGTGAGATGGACGAAGGCATTCTGCTCCATCCGGTGCCAAGCGAGCTGTCGCGCCGAGGGCGTCGCGCCATAGGGGACCAGCTTCGAGGCGGACGGCGCGGCGAGCGCCGACGCGGGAAAGGACAGGCCGGCGGCAGCACCGGCGATCACGCCGCGCCGCGACAGAGGGGGGAGAAAGGTCACCGTGGCTCCTTCGGGGTCAGTCGCACCGTATCGATGCCGTAGAGCGGGCCGCCGACCGGCGGCGCGATCGTCAGGCACAGGTCCGCCTGCGCGGTCGTCGATGCCAGCGGCGCGTCGAGCGTGAAGCGGTTCGGCGCGCTCGCGGGGTCGGGAAGCGGCAGCGCGGCGAGCACCGCGCCGGCACAGTCGCCGGCATGGACCAGCAAGGTGCCGAAGCGGGTCGGGGTATAGCGCCACACCACCTGCTCGCGCTGCGGCTGGCGAAGCGCGAAATTGCGCGGGAGCCGCCCGATCGTCACGCTGATCGAGCCGACCTGATCGAGCGGAGCGTCGGGGTAACGCCAGCAGCTGTCGAAGATGTTCATGCTGTGCGCCGGCCCGGCGGTCGCGTCGGGCGAGAGCGGGAGGCGCAGCAGGATGCCGGGGGTGGCGGTGCACGGCGGCAGCGCGGCGCTGCTGCGGGTCAGCAGCGCGGCCGGGGCGGTGTCGAAGCGGCGCGGCGCGGCGAGCGCGCGGCCGTCGGGGGCGATCGTCGTCGCGCGGATCACGCTGCCCGCCGCGACCGTCAGCGGCGTGGCATAGGCGGGGGAGGTGGCGGTGGGCGCGCTGCCGTCGGTCGTGTAGCGGATCGTGCCATAGGCCGCCTGCCGGGTCAGCGCGACCGTCACGCGCTTGGCGCGCAACGCCGCGCCGACCCCGCCGGTCACCGCGAAATCGACCGCGAAGGCGGAGTCCGCCGCGGCGATCCCTTGGCGTCGATAGCGGTCGAGCTGCGGATCGAGCCGGGTGAGGAAGGCCGGCCAGTCGCGTGCCGCCTTCGGTGACCACGCCATCTCCGCCAGCGCGGCGAGACGCGGGAACAGCGCATGTTCGCGCTGTTCGGGGGTGACCATATATTCGGCCCAGAGATTGGCCTGTGCGCCGAGCACATGCTGCGCGCGGGCGGGCGCGATCGCGGCGGGCAGCGGATCATAGGCATAGACGTCGGCGAGCGTCTGAATCTTCAGCCGGCCGGGCGGCTCGTCGCCGCGCGCGCTTTGCAGATTGTCGAGATAGAGCACCGGGCCGGGCGACAGCACCACGTCATGCCCCATGTTCGCCGCCTCGATCGCGCCGGCCTCGCCGCGCCACGACATCACCGAAGCGGAGGCGGGCAGCCCGCCCTCGAGGATCTCGTCCCAGCCGATCAGGCGGCGGCCGTGGCGGGCGAGATGGTCCCCCAATTGCCCGATGAACCAGCTTTGCAGCCGTTGTTCGTCGGCGATGCCGAGCGCGCGCCTCTGCGCCTGCACCGCCGCCGAGGCCTGCCACTGGTCCTTGAGCGCCTCGTCGCCGCCGACATGGATATAGGGGGAGGGGAAGATCGCCATCACCTCGTCGAGCACGTTGCGGACGAAGGAGAGGCTGCGCGCGTCGGTGCCGAACAGATAGGGGTTGATCCCCCAGTCGCCCGACACCGGCGGACGGTCGCCGAGCACGCCGATCTCGGGATAGGCGGCGATCGCGGCCTGCGCATGGCCGGGCAGGTCGATCTCGGGGACGATCGTCACCGCGCGTGCCGCGGCATAGGCGACCAAGCCGCGCAGCTGCTCCTGCGTGTAGAAGCCGCCATATTGACCGGGCGGTGCGCCATGGTTGGGCGTTGTCGATGCGCGCCACGCGCCTTTCCGGGTCAGTTCGGGATAGCGTTTGATCTCGATCCGCCAGCCCTGATCGTCGGTCAGGTGCAACTGCAGGCGGTTGAGCTTGTGCTGCGCCATCATGTCGATGACGCGCTCGATCGCGGCGACCGGCTGCATGTGGCGCGCGACGTCGAGCATCACCCCGCGCCACGCGAAGCGCGGCCGGTCGTCGATCGCCATCGCGGGGACGGCGACCGCGTCGCCGAAGCGCGCATCGGGCGCGAGCAATTGCGCGAGCGTCATCGCCCCGTAGAAAAGGCCCGCATCGCTGACGGCGGTGACGCGGATCTCGGCGGGGGTGACGTCGAGCCGGTAATGTTCGTCGCCGGCGGTCGCCTTGCCGCCGCGGACGAAGCGGATTGCGCCCGCGCCGCGGTCGACGACGCGCAGGCGCAGGCCGCGGGTGCGGGCGACGATCTCGATCGCGCGCGCTGCTGCGTTGCGCGCGGCGGCGTCACGGCCCGGCACGACGATCGTCGCACCATCCTCGACCCGGAACGTGCCGGTGCCCGGCGTGACCGCGGCCGGCACCGGCAGGACCGCGGCCAGCGGCGCGGCGGCGGCGGGGGCAGCGACCAGCAGCGTCGCCGCGAGCCCGATGAGGTGGCCGGTCATCATTCGCTCTCCCGATCGTGGCGGCGCCGCCCGCGGGGCATCAGAACCGCGTCGTCGCCGACACGGAGATCATCCGCCCCAGCGTGTCATAGCGCTGCGGGATCGTATTGCCGCGCGACAGCGCATAGTCATAGGTGTTGGTGAGGATCGGCTGCTGCCGGTCGAACAGATTGTTGACGGCCGCGGTCAGCGTCAGCCCGTCAGCGATGTTGAACGCCAGCGCGAGGTCGAAGTAATTGTACGCCGGGATGCGCGTGAAGTCGGCGACGGCGGTCTCCGGCTTCGAGTTCGGGCCGCCGTTCTGCCCGGCGGTGGTGCCGGCGATGTAGCGCCACGCCAGCGAGGCGCTGAACACCTCGTCCTGCGTCGTATAGGTGGCGCGGGCATTGTGGACCCAGCGCGGCGCGGGCTGCGGGCACGACCCGCCGAAATAGCCGACGCAATTGATGCGCGGCTGGTTGACCGCCGCCTGTCCGCCCTGATCGGTGGTCAGCGTGCCGTTCATCAGCAGGTCGAGCTTGCCCGCTTTCTCGCCGAAGCGCAGCGAATATTGCGCCTGGAAGTCGTAGCCCTCGGCATAGAGACGGTAGGCGTTGAGGTTGCCGCCCTGAATATAGCCGCCGGCGCCACTGGTGCTGGTCAGCTGATAGGTGGTCGGGTCGCGCACCAGCCGCGTGCAATAATAAGGATCGCCGGTGATGACGCAGCCGTCGACCGCGAAGCTGGCGCCGAGATAGCTGATCACGTCGTTGACCTGAATTTTATAGCGATCGACCGAGAGGCTGAAGCGCGGCAGGAAGCGCGGGGTCAGCACGAAGCCATAGGTGGTGGTGCGCGCATCCTCGGGGACGATCGGGGTGCCGTTGTTGCGCTGGCGACAGACGTCGTCGACGCAGCGGATGCTGCCGGGCACGCCGGCGGCGAGGCCGTTGCCGTAGAGATTGTCGGGCAGCCCGGTCAGCCGGCACGCCTCGCGGCTGGCGAGCGGCGCGACGCCGTTGACGCTGGCGCACGGATCGACGATCGTCGCATTCTGGTAGCTGATCGTCTGATTGGCCTCGCGCAGCCCCGGCGCGCGCGCGGCGCGGTTGCGGCCGAAGCGGAAGGTGATGTCCTCGCTGGGCGAATAGACCGCCTCGATCTTCCAGGTGTTGAAGGTCTCGGGATTGGTGCTGTACTTGGACAGGCGATAGCCGCCGTTCACCTGCAACAGCTTGATGAGCGACACGTCCTGCACCAGCGGCAGCTGCGCCTCGACATTGCCCTCGACCACGTCCTGTTCGGCGAACCGGTCGGCGACCCCGCCATAGACCTCGATGAAGCGCGCGTTCTGGAGCCCGCGTTCCTGCTGCTTGCGATATTCGGCGCCGATCGCGATCGCGAGCCCCTGTTCGGCGAAGGGCGAGCGGATGCCGTAGCGGGTCAGGTCGGTGGTGAGGTTGGCAGTGACGTCGTAGAATTTGGCGCGCAGGTCGCTGTTGCCGAGCCCCTCGTTGAACAGATAGTTGCTCAGCGCGGCGCTGCCGGGATTGTTGGCGACGAAGACGTTGAGCGGGACGCACGCCGGATCGCTGCCGTCGACCACCGAGCGGCAGGTCGGCACGCCGCCGACGTTGACGACGTCGAGCGCACGGTTGACGTGCGCGG
Source organism: Sphingomonas phyllosphaerae FA2 (assembly GCF_000427645.1). Taxonomy (GTDB): domain Bacteria; phylum Pseudomonadota; class Alphaproteobacteria; order Sphingomonadales; family Sphingomonadaceae; genus Sphingomonas; species Sphingomonas phyllosphaerae. Next base: position 34,393 of record NZ_KE386571.1, read on the forward strand.
TGACCGGGTTGCCGCCCGGCTGCCACAATTGCCGGCTCTCGTCGTAGACGCCGCCGATATCGTAGCGCCATCCTTCCGCGATCTCGCCGCGCACCGAGGCGTTGATGCGCGTCTGCGTGTTGGTGAACGTCTCCTTGTCGCGGTCGCCGGCCAGCCCGGGGAAGCCATATTGCACGCCGAGCGGCGCGAAGGCGGTGGTCCCGGCGGTAGTGCCGCAGATCGTCTGTGCCTGCGAGGCGGACAGGAAGGGATTGTCGCAATTTACCCGATAGGTGCCCTGCACATACGGGCCGTAGAGCAGGTTGGCGGATTTATCGCGCAGGTACATGACGCCGAGCGAGAATTCGGCGGCCGACGACGCCTTGAAGTTGATGAACCCGCCGGCGTTGTAACGCTCATAGCCGCGCGCGGCGAGCCGGTCGCCCTGATTGGCGTAGCCGGGGATCGTCGCGGCTGGCGCGAAGGTGCCGGGGCTGCCGGTGACGTTCGAGTAATTGACGCCGTTGGCGGTCAGCGTGCCGTTGGGCGAGGCGGCGGTGACGCCGCAGATCAGGTTGTTGACGCGCAGCGGGTTGCCGGTGTCGCGGCGCAGCTGGCAGCCCGAAGCGTCGCGGTCGCGGAACAGGATGCCGTCGGCGGTACGGTAGGTGCCGTAGACCGAGACGTTGAGCCGGTCGTCGAGGAAATTGTGCCCCCAGGTGGCGCTGAGATCGGCGCGCCTGCCGTCGTTGGTCATGCCGGTCGGCGTCGTGATCCCGTAGCGCGCGGCGACCGGCGTCGAGACGTTGTTACGGTTGTTGTGGTTGTAGAAGCTGTAATTGGCCGACAATTGCAGCCCGGTGAAATTGCGCTTGATGACATAATTGACGACGCCCGCGATCGCATCGGAGCCATAGACCGACGACGCGCCCCCGGTCAGCACGTCGACGCGCTCGACCAGCGACACCGGGATCAGGTTGGTGTCGACCGACTCCGTCCCCGCGATCCGCTGCCCGTTGATGAGTGACAAAGTGCGGTTGAAGTCGAGCCCGCGTAGCTTGACGCCGCGCTGCTGACCGTTGCTCTGCTGGTAGTTCTGTTGCGCATCGGGCTGGACCTGCCCGAGCCGGTTGGTCACTTCCTCGAGATTGACCGCGCCCTGCGCCCTGATCTCCGAGGTGGTGACTGTGGTGATCGGGCTGGCGGACTTCAGGTTCGGGCGGACGATGCGCGTGCCGGTGACGACGATGTCGACCGCACCGGCCGGCTCCTGCGCGGCCGGCTCGCCCGTGATCGCCGCGGCGCGCGCCGGTTCGCCCTGATCGATCTGCCCGAGCGTGCTGAGCGCGGCGGGAGACGGCGCAGCCGGCTGCGCGCTGACCACGAACACGCCCTGCTGGGTGCGCGACGCGGCGAAGCCGCTGTTGCGGAGCATCTGGGTGAGCGCGGCGCCGACCGGCATCGTGCCGGACACGGCCGGCGCGCGGCGCGACGCGAGCCGCGCCTCGTCGAAGACGATCTGGATATGCGCCTGCTGCGCCAGCGTGCGCAGCGCCTGCGCGAGCGGCTGCGGGCGAACGTCGATCGGCACCGCGGCCTGTTGCGCCTGCGCCGGGGACGCCGCGATCAGCAGCGCCGCTGCCAGCGCCAGCGTGCTCGACCGCGCGCCGATGATACCAAATCCACTCCTGCCGGTCATACCGCCCCCATTTTATCTGGTTACCGGAATATGACGTGTGACGATGCAAAACCCTCAGCGCAGGGCGGAACTTTTTTGCGACCCTGTCGTGATCGCGACGTCTCGAGCGAAATTGGTATGGTCGTCACGGCGCGGTGTCAGCAGGATGTCGCGCTCCGAGACGACTGCTTTTACCGGAAAGGCCGCGACCACGCCCTGCACGAACGCATCGGTATCGCCGGTGTTGAACACGCCGCTGACCCGCATGTCGGCAGCCTGTGGCGCGACGGCGATCGGCTTGCCGACATTGTAGCGGTTGACGCGCTGGACCGCGACGCTCAGCGGCTCGCTGGCGAACGATAATTGCCCGCCGCCCGGTCGATCGCCGATCGACGCGGCGCGCAGCACCGCATCCGGGGCGTCGTCGGACAGGATCAGCTCGCGTCCCGGGGTCAGCGCCTGTTCGGCAGGCTGGCGCGCCCCCGCGACCCGCGCGAGCTGCGCTGACGGACCGCCGCCGCGATCGCGCAGCACCGCGACATGCCCCTCGTAGAGCGCCACGCGCACCTCGCGCGCCAGCCGCTCGACCGAGAAAGCGGTGCCGACCGCCACCACCACGCTGCTGCCGCTGGTCACCGCAAACGGCCGCAACGGGTTCCTCGCGACCTTGAAACTGGCGCGCCCGCGTTCGAGCGTCAGGTCGCGCCGGTCGTCGCCGAACCGCACGCGCACCGCGCTGTCGGCATCCAGCACCATCGTCGATCCGTCAGCGAGCACCACCGCGCGCTGTTCGCCGACGCGGGTCTCGTACAGCGTCGCGCGCTCGCGCAGCAGCAGCGTGACGCCGATCGCCAGCAATACCGCCGCCGCGACGGCCAGCCATGGCGCGATGCGCCCGCGCGGCGGGGCCCAGCGCCGCCGGCCCGCCGCCTGCACCGCCGCAAGCGCCTGTTGGCGCAGCGGCAGCAGCTCGGGCGCGTGCGCGTCGAGCGCGATCCCGTCCCACAGCCGCCGCACGCGGGCGAAGCGTTCGCGATGCACCGGGTCCTGTGCCAGCCACGCGTCGAGCGCCTGCTGCTCGGCGGGGGTCGGCTCGGCCTCGTGGAGCCGCAGGCACCAGGCGATGGCCTGATCCTCGATCTCCTGTTTGCGCTCGGTGCTCATCGTTCGCCTCCCGCATCGCGCAGCAAGGTTCGCATCGCGGTGGCGATATGCTTCTCTACCGCGCTGACGGAGATGCCGAACGTCTCGGCGATCCCCTTCCGCGGCATTCCTTCGAGGCGGTACAGGATGAAGATGTGGCGGGTCCGTTCGGGAAGGGTGTTGAGCACCGCGGCGACGCGGCCGACGCTCTCGCGCGCCTCGAGCAGCCGCGCGGCGTCGAGCTGGTCGATGTCGGCCTCGCGCCCCGGATCGTCGTGGCGGTGGAAGCGCGAGCGGACCGTTTCGCGGCGGTAATGGTCGTTGACGAGGTTGGCGGCAATGCGGAAGATGTAGGCTTCGGGATTGTCGACGACATGCGGTGGCCCGGCAGCGAGCCGGCAGAACAGGTCCTGCGTCAGATCCTCGGCATGAGAAGGGTCGCGCAGCCGTCGCTGAAAAAATGCGATCAACGCCGGACGGAGTCGACCGGACAATGCCAGCAGGTCCGCAGACAAGGCCCTTGGTTGAGGTCGATCCATTCGCATAGAGAGTAGACGGGTGAGCGGTCTAAAGACACAGTGGCATCCACGAATTTCGTCGCTTGCACTTTTGAAAGGTTAATGTTGGGCGCGTTCGCATCGGCGACGGCATGGAGCTTCGTGTTCATGCCACCTTTGGTGCGTCCGATAAGGCGGCCGAGATCCCCTTTTTAACCCGCAGGCTCGATGCCGTGCGGTGCGCCTTCAGGTAGCTTGCGTCGATCATGACGATCTTGGGCTCGGCATTGCCCGCAGCCAGCCCCTCCATCATGCGCGTGAACACGCCACGCTCGCCCCAGCGCTTCCATCGATTGTACAGCGTCTTGTAAGGACCAAAGCGCTGGGCGCATCTCGCCAGCGCAGCCCATTGCGGTTGACGAAGACGATGCCGCTCAGCACCCGCGCTCATCCACCCGAGGCCTGCCGTGACTTTTGAAAAGAACGGCCGCAGCCGCTAAATCTGCTCGTCCGTCCGCCAAGACAGGTCGCTCATTCCGGTCTCCTTGCGGAGCCTGAATCAGGTCGCAACGCTCACATTAATGGGCCCTGGCCCTAGACTGACAGTACCCATCGGCTTGCTTGCCTCGTCTGCGCTCATGGGTGTGCTTGTCCCTGTAAGTAGATGTTCAAAGGCCCGTTCGTCGGTGACGGCTTGATTGGCAAGCTCGCGCCGAGGTTTATTCGGCGGTGGCACCTCGCGTACGTTTTCCGGCGCGACTAATTGTTCGCTGATGTGCGTGCGGCCAGACGAGTTGTCTGCGAGTACGGCCGGCTCGAGAGCGAGCGACCCCAACGGGCGTTGGGCATGTCCGTCATGGTGAACGTCAACACACCGCCAGCCCGGATTTCGGCGTCTCTGAGGTAAGTGCGGTTGAGCGGCCTGTCGTTCAACGTGACCGAGCCTATGTACCTGTTCGCGTCGGAAAGATTTCGGGTGTTGACGACAAAGCTGTGCCCGTTCGCCAAGCGCAACTTCGCTTGGGCAACGAACGGCCGCCCGATAACATATTCGTTGCTGCCGGGCGCGACCGGATAGAAACCCAAAGCGGTGAAGACGAGCCAAGCCGACATCTGACCCAGATCGTCGTTGCCGCTGAGCCCGTCGGGGGTCGGCTTGTACTGGCTGGTGACGATCTGCGCGAGCCGCTCCTGCGTTCGCCACGGCGCACCGGCATAGCTGTAGAGATAAGCGACGTGGTGGCTCGGTTCGTTGCCATGAATATACTGGCCGATCAGCCCGGCAATGTCTTCGGCATGGCTGTAGTCGACCTTGGAATTGTCGTAATCGAACATGGCGTCGAGCTTGCGGATTGCGCGGGCATCGCCGCCGAGCAGGCGGAACAGCCCCGCCTGATCCTGCGGCACGAACCAGCTATATTGCCAGGCGTTGCCTTCGGTATAGTCGGAGCCGTAATTGATGGCAGTCGGATCGAACGGTGCGCGGAATGCACCGTCGCTGCGCCGGGCGCGCAGCCAGCCAGTCTTCACGTCGAAGCTGTTGCGCCAGAAGGTCGCCCGGCGGTCGAACTGCGCGGCAACATCGTTCCTCCCCAGCGCCCGCGCCATCCGGGCGATCGTCCAATCGTCGTAGGCATATTCGACGGTCTTGGACGCCGCCTCCGGTTCACGGTCGATCGGAACATAGCCGCGCGTCATATAGTCGCCCAAACCACCGTAGGGCGCATAGCTGGCACTCGCGACCATCGCATCGAGCGCGGCATTGGCGTCGAAGCCGCGAATGCCCTTCATATAGGCGTCGGCGATCACCGGCACCGCGTGATAGCCGATCATCGTCCAGGTCTCACGCCCCGCGAACTGCCAAACGGGCAGAATGCCGTGCGGGCTGAAGCGCTGGCTGGCCAGCAGCGAGTTGACCACATCGCTGGTGGTGCGTTCTGGCTGGATCAACGTCAGCAGCGGGTGCTCGGCGCGGAAGGTGTCCCAAAGCGAAAAGGTCGATCGCTGCGTGTAGCCTTGCGCGTGGTGGACCTGGTCGTCGGGTCCGCGCCAGCGACCGTCGGCATCGCTCCACACACTCGGTGCGATCAGGCTGTGGTAGAGCGCGGTGGCGACGATCGTCTTCATCGGCGCTGGCGCGTCGAGCTCGACGGCGCCGAGCGCGTCGCGCCACGCGGTCTGCGTCCGGGCGCGGACTGTATCGAAGTCACCCGGTTCGGCGTCCAAATTGGCGACCGCACCGGCCTCGTCGACCCCAGACAAGGCGACCTTCACCTCGAGCGGGCGATCGAGCGCGCCGAAATCGAGCCGTGCCTCCAGCGCCCGGCCCAGCTTCTCGGCGAGCCGGTCGGTGCCGCGCCCCGGCGGTGCGAACCCCTTGTACGTCACGTCCTTATCGCGATCGAGCAGTGCGTGGCCGGTGAGCGGTGCGGAAAAACGCATCGCGAAAAACAATTTGCGCCCCGGCGCCCAGCCGCGCGTCTCTCGAAAGCCGGTCAAGGTGCCGTCGGCGCTCAGGTGCAGCCCCGACCAGAGGATCTTGCCCGGATAGTTGTACAGCGACGTGCGCAGGTCGACGATCAGATGCGCGGCCTGTGCGGCAGGAAAGGCATAGCGGTGCACCCCCACGCGCGTGCCCGCGGTCAGCTCGGCGCGCACCTTCGGACCATCGAGCGTCACCGCATAATAGCCCGGTGTCGCCTGTTCGCTGGCGTGCGTGAAGCGTGATCGATAGCCCGGCGCGACGACCGTGCCCGGATCCATCGCGACCGTCTCACCGGACACCGGCATCACCAGAATGTCGCCGAGATCGGAATGGCCGGCGCCGGAGAAGTGCGTGTGGCTGAAGCCCTCGACCGTCGGATCGTCGTGGCGATAGCCTGCGGCGTGAGCATAGCATTCCCGGATAACGCACGAGGTGTCGGTGTCCGGCGACAGTTGCACCATCCCGAACGGGGCGACCGCGCCGGGGAAGGTATGACCCTCGCCACCGGTGCCGATGAATGGATCGACCTCGGCGATGGTGTCCGCGAGCTGCGCGGCGACCGGCGCGGTGGCGATCGAAGCAAGCGCTGTCACCGCGGTGCAGGCACGAAGGACACTGGCCATGCTGCGGTATCGGTCCCTGTCCATCATGTCGCTCCATCGGCCGGCAGTTCCGCACCTGTCTGACGCAGGTGTCTGCAATTCAAGCAACAATCTGCGATCCGACACGGCAAACTTCGAAGGGAGGCAGCGCCGCACCTGCGTGGGGAGAAGCAGTGCAAACGATAGCGAAACCTGAATTAAGTGTCTGGTAACAAAGCATTTCTATCCGATTTTATTTGACAAACTGTTTTCGTTATTGCGAAACGAAGCTTGTTGCAGGGACCAGACGGACACGCCGATCCGGCCGTGAACCGACGCCAGCTCACGAGCGTGAAGACGCCTGCGACGCCACAGGGAACCGGTGGCGGGCAGATGCCCGGCCGGAAAAAGGGAGAGGTCGAATGCTTGATCGTCGTGATCGGCCGGGTGTGCCCGGACGACGTTTGATGGCGTTTCTGCTGGCGACCGCCGGCGTCAGCATCGCCGCGGCGGCACATGCCCAGGAGACCACGCCGGCCACCGCGCCCGCGGTCGCGTCGGATGCCGCGACGCCGGACAATTCAGTCCCGGATAGCAATGCCGGCACCGCGCAGGGTACCGCAGCAAGCGATATCGTCGTGACCGGCTATCGCCGTTCGATCGAAGAAAGCCTGAGCCGCAAGCGCGAGGCGAACGCCTTCGTCGACGTCATCACCGCCGAGGACATCGGCAAGTTTCCCGACAAGAACGTCGCGGATTCGCTTCAGCGCGTGCCCGGCATCATCATCGACCGCGACGGCGGCGAGGGCTCGCGCGTCAGCATCCGCGGCCTGCAATCCGACTTGACGCTGACCCAGCTCAACGGCAATTTCATCGCCTCGGCCGACGACAACGAGCCGTCGCGATCGTTCAATTACCTGCTGCTGCCGTCGAACATGATCGGCAGCGTCGATGTCTTCAAATCGCCCGAGGCGCGGCTGGACGAAGGCGGCGTCGGCGGCACGATCATCCTTAACACGCGCCGTCCACTCGACCTGAAACGCTGAGCGGCTTCGTGTCGGTCGAGGGCACCTATGCTGATGTGACGAGGAAGGTGCAGCCGCAGATCGGCGCGCAACTGTCGTGGAAGAATCAGGACGAGACGCTCGGCTTCTTGGTCGGCGCGACCTATCAGGAACGCACCGTGCGCGATCACCGTGCCGCGGCGTCGAGCTGGAACTGGTGGACCTACGACCGCGCGAACGAGCCGGCCACCGACGTGAACGGCAACCCCTATACCAACGACGATGCGATTTTTTACTGGCCGGAGGACAGCGGCGCGACCACGCAGGCCGGCCAGCGTTTCTCGGGCTATTGGGCGCCGCAGCAAGTCAGCCAGACCGTTACCGAGCAGAACCGCAAGCGGCTGGGCATTCAGGCGACGGCACAGATGAAGCCGTTCGACGACTTCACCGTCACTGCCAATTACTTCCGCTTCCAGGTCGACGACGACTTCATCAGCAACGGCATCCAGATCCCGGAATGGGGATATGGCAACTTCTTCTCGGGCGCGACGCTCGACAAGAGCGGCACGATCTTCCAGTCCGCGCAATTCCAGGTGCCCCCCGACGGCACGGGGTGCCGCGTGCAGGTCGGCAACCAGCCGCCGTGCACGATGGAGACGCCGCAGATCTACGGCACCTACAGCCGGGAAAAGTCGGTCTCGAACACCTTCGACGTCGAGAGCGCGTTCAAGCGCGATCGGTTCGAGGCGGTGTTCAAGCTCGGCAAGACCCGCGCCACCGGCGGCCCCTCGGCGCGGTTCAGCGTGGCGGCCAAGCCGCGCGTCGTGAACGGCATCGTCGGGATCAACGGCAACCAGTTCAGCGCGTGGAACTTTACCGACCAGTCGGCCAATTTCGAATTTTCGCCGGACCTTCAGGACAACATCAACAACGGACTGACGCAGATCGACCTGGGATCGACCAATTCGTCGTTTAACCGCAGTTCGATCGCGCAGCGCTATGCGCAACTCGATCTGACGCGGCGCTTCGACACCTTCCTCGATTCGGTTCAGGTCGGCGCGAAGTGGCGCGACGGGCAGGTCAATCGTGCGACCGGCCGCAACGAATGGTATGCCGATCCCGCAACCCAGTTGCGCTATCAGGACACGCCGGGGGCGGCGACCACGCGGCCGGGCTTCTTCTTCGACAAGCCGCTGGGCAATATTGCCGGCGGGTTCAGCGGCAACGCCTTTCCGGCGATCGACTTCCGCAACTATCTCGAATATTTGAATAACACTTATGGCGACGCGGTGCGCGTCGACGAAACGGGCTTCGTCTACGGGATCGGCGAGCGGATCTGGGCCGGCTATGTGCAGACCAACTTCAAGGCCGAGCGCTTCCGCGGCAATCTCGGGCTGCGCTACGTCAACACCCGCCAGACCGGCGTCACCTCCGACCGGCTGCAGATCCTCAACGATTATTGCGTCAATGCGGAGGGCGGTCCGTTCGTAACGCCGCCGGTCGGGGCAGACGGCAATTGCATCACGCTCCCGCTGGCGCAGCGCGAGACAATCGTGAACACCAAGCTCGACCAGACGCGCACCTACAGCGACTGGCTGCCGAGCCTCAACGCCTCCTATGACGTCACCGACAATCTGCTGTTGCGCGGTGCGGTGGCGCGGGTGATTGCGCGGCCGGCCTTCACGAACCTCGGCTCACAGCGCAGCCTGACCTATCGCTCGCCCGAATATGCGTTCGATCGCCGGCAGTTCGGCGAGCGCGAGGGCTGGTCGGGCTCGGGCGGTAATGGCGCGCTCAACCCGTTCAAGGCGTGGCAATATGACATCGGCCTCGAATGGTATTTCAAGCGCGGTTCGGTGCTCGGCGCGACCGCGTTCCGAAAGGACGTGTCCGACTTCATTGTGCCGCTGGTGCTCGACGTCACGCAGACCGTGAACGGCCAGCCGGAGCTGATCCAGCCGTACAGCACGGTCGCAAACGGTTCGAACGCGCGCTCGCAGGGTGTCGAGCTTTACGCGCAGCATACGTTGTCGTTCGGGCTCGGTGCACAGGTGAACTTCACCTACAATGACACTTCGGTGGCGCAGATCACGCTGGAGGGGCAGAACGTCGGCAGCTCGCCGCTGGTCGGCAGCGCCAAGACGCAGATCAACGGATCGCTGTTCTACGAAAACGATCGCATGTTGCTGCGCGCGTCGTACAACCGGCGCGGCGAGGTGGTGCGCGGGCTGCAATCCGGGCTGAACGTCTATGACGATCCCTATGAGCAGATCGACCTGAACGCCTCGTACAATCTGTTCGAGAATTTTGTCCTGAGCGCCTCGGTGATCAACCTGACCAAGTCCGAGCAGCGCCAGCATCTCGGCAACGACACCGAAGCGCGGTTCATCTCGAACGTCTATTCCGGCCGGCGTGCCTACGTCGGCCTGTCGTACAAGTTCTGACGCAGGTTATCCTTCCCCCCCTGGGTGGCCGCGGTGCGGCCACCCGCTTTTTTGACAAGGGGTATTTGCCATGAAACGACGTGCGGCGAAGCGATGGATGAAAACGGCGCTGGTCACTGGCGCCGCGCTGCTGTCGGCGGGTGCGCTTCGGGCGGCCAACCCGATCGTGCCCGGCTGGTATGCCGATCCGGAGATTCGCATCTTCTCCGGCGAATATTGGATTTATCCGACCTATTCGGACGATCCCGCCATCCCGGCCGCGCCGTCGCGCTTCTCCGCGCAGCAACGCGAGGACCGCAAGCGCCGGATGGTCCGACCGTCCTATGCCAAGCAGACGTTCTTCGACGCTTTCTCGTCGCCTGATCTGGTCCATTGGACCAAGCACCGGCGCGTGCTGGACGTCGAGAATATCGCCTGGGCTTCCTATGCGATCTGGGCACCGTCGGCGATCGAGGCGAACGGGCGTTATTATCTGTTCTTCAGCGCCAACGACATCCAGAGCGACAAGGAAACGGGCGGCATCGCCCTCGCGGTCAGCGACACGCCGGGAGGGCCGTTCCGGGATGCGCTTGGCAAGCCGCTGATCGGCGCCTTCCACAATGGTGCGCAGCCGATCGACCCGTTCGTGTTCCGCGACGACGATGGACAGGTGTATCTCTATTATGGCGGCTGGAAGCACTGCAACGTGGTGCGGCTGTCCGCCGATCTGTCGACGGTCGAGAAACACCTCGACGGCACGACGTTCAAGGAGATCACGCCGCCTGGCTATGTCGAAGGATCGTTCGTCATCAAGCGCAAGGGCGTCTATTATCTGATGTGGTCGGAGGGCGGGTGGACCGGCCCGGATTATCGCGTCGCTTATGCAACCGGCGCGTCGCCGACCGGCCCGTTCACGAAGCGCGGCACGATCCTCGCCCAGGACATGAAGGTTGCGCGCGGGGCAGGGCATCATTCGGTGGTCAACGTGCCCGGCAGCGATGACTGGTATATCGTCTATCACCGTCGTCCGCTGGACGACGGCAAGGGCGAGCACCGACAGATCGCGATCGAGCCGATGCATTTCGCGCAGGATGGAAGGATCCTGCCCGTCAAATTGACCAACACCGGCGTCACCAAGCCGCGTCCGTTGCGTCGAAAGGAAATTCGGTGAATACGAGGTTGATGCGCAAAGGGATCGCAGCGCTATGCGCGGGCACGATGATCGCCACGCCGGCGATGATCGCGGCGCAGGACGAGCCCGTGACGGCAATCGAGCTCGTCAACCCGCTGATGGGCACCGATTCCAGCTATGAGCTGTCATACGGCAATACCTATCCCGCGATCGCGCTGCCGTTCGGGATGAACGCGTGGACGCCGGTGACCGGCAAGATGGGCGACGGCTGGGGCTATACCTACAGCGCACACCGCATCAACGGCATCAAGCAGACGCACCAGCCCAGCCCGTGGATGAACGATTACGCGGCTTTTGCGCTGCTGCCGATGACCGGCACGTTGAAGGTGAAGGAGGCCGATCGCGCTTCGTGGTTCAGCCACAAGGCAGAGGTCAGCACCGCCTACGGCTACAAGGTCTATCTCGCCGATTATGACGTGACCGCCGAGCTTGCGCCGACGACACGCGCCGCGCAGTTCCGCTTCACGTTCCCGAAGACCGAGCAGGCACATGTGTTGCTCGACGGTTATTCGGGCGGGTCGATGGTTTCGATCGATGCCAGGAAGCGGCGGATCACCGGCTATGTCCGCAACAATCACGGCGGCGTGCCCGCCAACTTCCGCAACTGGTTCGTTGCCGAGTTCGACCATGACTTCACGGTAACACGCACCTTCGACGGTGCCGGTACGGTCACTAAAGGGCGTCACGCCCAGGGCGATCACGTCGGCGCCGTGGTCAGCTTCGCGACACGTGCGGGCGAGCAGGTCGCAGTGCGCGTCGCCTCGTCGTTCATCAGCGCCGAGCAGGCGCAGCGTAATCTTGACCGCGAGATCGGGCGCGACGATTTCGCCATGACCCAGGCGAAGGCCAAGGCGGCATGGACGCGCGAACTCGACCGGATCAAGGTCGACGACCCCGATCTCGACAATCGCCGCACCTTCTATTCCGCACTGTGGCGGATGCTACAATTCCCCCGGCAATTCCACGAGATCGATGCCCGCGGCCAGCAGGTCCATTACAGTCCCTACGACGGGCAGGTGCACGACGGTCCGCTCTATACCGACAACGGCTTCTGGGACACGTGGCGTGCGGTCTTCCCGTTCTTCGCGCTGATGTACCCCGAGCGCGACGGCGAGATCATGCAGGGGCTCGTCAACACCTACAAAGAGTCGGGGTGGCTGCCTGAATGGGCGAGCCCCGGGCACCGCAGCGTCATGATCGGGTCGAACTCGGCCAATCTGATCGCCGATGCGTATCTGAACGGCGTGCGCGGCTTCGACGTCAACACGCTCTACGAGGCGATGGTCAAGAACGCGACCACCTCGCAGGGCCGCCCGCGCGACGCGAAGGGCAAGGTGCTGACAGCGGTCGGGCGCGAGGGTGTCGAGCTGTACAACCAGCTCGGCTACGTCCCCTATGACGTCGGCATCAACGAGAATGCGGCACGCACGCTCGAATACGCCACCGCCGACTTCTCGCTGTCGCGGCTCGCCGCCGCGCTCGGCAAGAGCGACGATGCCCGCAAATATGCGGCGCAGGCGCAGAATTATCGCAAGCTGTTCGACAAGCAGAGCGGCTGGATGCGCGGTCGCAACCGCAATGGCTCGTGGTCCACGCCGTTCAACCCGTACAAATGGGGTGACGCATTCACCGAGGGCAATTCGATCCATTACAGCTGGTCGGTGATGCAGGACGTGGCAGGCCTGATCGAGCTGATGGGCGGACGCGACAAGTTCGTGGCGCGGCTCGATGCGGTTTTCTCGACCCCGCCGATCTTCGATGACAGCTATTACGGGCAGGTCATCCACGAGATCCGCGAGATGCAGATCGTCGACATGGGGCAATATGCGCATGGCAATCAGCCGATCCAGCACATGATTTACCTCTATGACTGGGCCGGCGCGCCGTGGAAGGCGCAGTTCCACGCGCGCGAGGTGATGCGCAAGCTCTACTCCTCTGCGCCTGACGGCTATCCGGGCGACGAGGACAATGGCCAGACCTCGGCCTGGTACGTCTTCTCCGCGATGGGTTTTTACCCGGTCACGCCGACCGTCGGGCAATATGCGATTGGCAGTCCGCTGTTCAGGCGGGTGCAGGTGACGATGCCGGGCGGCAAAGTGCTGACGATCGAGGCGCAGAACAACAGCCGCGACAATGTCTACGTTCAATCCGCGACGCTCAATGGCGTGCCGCATGACAATCCGTGGCTGTCTCGCGAGGCATTGCAAGGCGGCGGCACGCTTCGCTTCGTCATGGGCCCGACCCCGAACAAGGTGTGGGGCGCGCAGCCGGAGCAAGCGCCGTTTTCGATGAGTGAAGCGACGCGGCACAATGATCTAAGATCTGCTGCCACTCACGATCATCATCGTCGAAAGCCCAGCTAGGGCGTTCGTCAACTCGCCGAATGGCCCCGTCAAACTAAATGCACCAACTGGTAATCGAGTGATGGTGGGGTAGGGCGGGGCATGCCCCGCCCGCGCAAACCAGCTTCAACGGTCCGCTACTTCAACTCGTCACCCGAGGTGATCCGGCTGGTGGTGCTAATGTACGTGCGTTTTCCACTGTCGCTGCGGAACGTGGAAGACCTGCTGTTCGAGCGCGGGATCGATATCTGCCATGAGACGGTGCGGCTGTGGTGGAACAGGTCTGGGCCGTTGTTCGCCCGCGACATCCGCCGCCAGCGTGTGAGCCGGATGCGCGGCTTTCGTCACTGGCGCTGGCACCTGGACGAAATGTACGTGAAGCTGAACGGCGAGATGGTCTACCTGTGGCGAGCGGTCGATCATGAGGGTGAGGTGCTGGAAAGCTACGTCACCCGGACCCACGACAAGGTGGCCGGGCGCTGTCCAATCGACGTACCGGCTTGCTCGAGAGCCGCGCAGGGTTGGTGATTTCGGCGGCCTGAGCTATGCAGGCCACGCTGTCAGTACTGCGAGCTTACTTGGTATTTTCCAAGGTTGGCTCCCTTTGCCCGCTAAACAGCAGGCAAAAGGGCAAGAGGGGCGCCTTCAATCGGCCATGTGCAGTTGCTTTGACAGCATCACGCTACGCTAATCGATAGGAGGCCCGTCCCAATCGGTTGGTGGCTTCACGCCAACCGATCGTAAGGTGGCCCCAGCGTTGATCGAACTCCGCATTCCGGTTCTATAGCAGTCGACCAGGCGGTCCGCTCCAATCCGGCTTGATGACCAGAACCGCCGGCCAGCCGGTGTTCGAAAGAACGCCGACACGTCTGCAATCTCCTGCGCCGATAGAGACCTAACAAGGGAACCTGCAGCACACAGATCGGCGCGCTCGTCCTCCTCCGACGTGGTCGGCAACAGAATCTCCAAGCGTGCGATCAGCGCCTGCAGCCTTTCCTGACGGTATGCAGGTCGCATGGACCAATCCTCCGAAGCTCGATCGAGCAATTCATTTGCGAGGCGTACACGACCCGCATCTCGTAGGTCACGCCGCTCTGCATCCGAGATCGCTTGGTCGCGCCAAAAGGCGAGAACCGGCGCTGACATCTTTGGATCCGGCGGTGGCGGAGGAGGAACTGCCTGGACAGCCAGCAGGGCGAGAAGAGCGATCATTACATCAGCATCGCACCGCACGTCCGCGTCCGCAATTGGGCGGAAACAAGCGCGCGCGTGCCGGTATCCGACGGGTACAACCGTGCCCGTTCATCCACTGCGCCGAGGAGAGAAGCCGATTGAGGCGGAGGGTATCTCCGCAGAGGAGTGAATATCAAACGACTTGCAAGGCAATACTATTGTTCAAGATGTTGCAAGATGGGTTTGAGAATGTAGGCTTCTATCGTGATGCGCCGCTCGATGCTTGTCATGGCCCGTCTTGAAGCCGTTTGATAACCGGGCCAGTCTCGCTCGATCGCTTCCAAATTCCATCGATCAATATGTGCCTTCGCTTCCGCCTGCCTACCATGAAGATCGGCGGTGAGCTGGTCGATAAGCCTTTCAATGTCTGGAAAAGAACTTCCCTGTAAAATGGGGAGAATTTCCTTCGCCAGGAAGCGGCTGCGCTCAGCGGCTGCTGCTGTGATGCGCAACCTCGACAGCGCTATGCGGCCGGTCTGTGGCAGCTTCTCACTGCATAGTTCACGGTGAAACTCGAGACAAAGGTGCATTCGTTCATGATGGCCGTTCAGAACCTCCAGCATCGCGCGCTTTCAAATATATAAATTCATGTACCCAGGGATTATAAAAGCCGAGGGTAAAGGGATTAACCTCCGGTTTTACCCTTCAAGAGGTCCTTGATCTTGTCAGCGGCATTCTCGACGCCCTTTCCAGCATCCTTTATTGCTGCATCTTTTTCCTTGGAAGCCTGTTTGGCCGCATCCTCTGCAGCCTTCTGTGCGTCCCTTGCGGCTTTCTCTTGTTCCTTGGCTGCATCTTCGACTGCTTTCGCAGCGGCCTTTTCAGCATCCTTTGCGGCCTTCTCAGCTTCCTTCGCAGTCTTGTCGCGGGCCGCCTTGTCTGCATCGGCGGCGGCGTTTTCGGCATCCCTCGCAGCTTGTTCTGCGGCCTTGTCGCGCGCGAGCTTGTCGGCTTCCTTTGCAACCTTGTCGGCATTTGCCTTCGCGGCCTCATCGGTTGCCTTCGCGGCGCGCTCGGCTGCGTCTGCAGCTGCCTTGGTGATACGGTCTGCCTGCCGGGCAGCTTCCGCCGCAGCCTTATCGGCCGCTTCCTTGGCGGCGCGCTCGGCATCTCTCGCCGCCTTGGCGACTTGATCGGCCGCATTCTTGGCTGCGTCCCGGGCCACCTTGTCGACCTTGGCTTTTTCGGCATCGTCCGCGGCGCGGGCAGCATCGGCGATCGCCTTCGCGGCATCTCGCGCCGCCTTGTCCGCAGCCGCCCTTGCCGCGGGATCGTTTGCACGCGCCGCTTCGGCATCGAGCCGCGTCGCTGCCTCGGTGGCAAGTCGTGCCGCTTCCTGCGCTGCCGTCTGCTGTGCCAACTGGGCGGTCAGCACATTCGCGGCGGCCTGGGCGGCTTGGGTCAAACGCGACGCCTCGGCTTCCTGTACGGCAGCAGCCTGAGCCTGCGCCTGAGCCTGCGCCGCAGCTTGAGCGGTTGCGCGCGCATTCGCCTCCATCTGCTCTTGGACGAGCTTTGCGCTGGCTGCAGCCTCGGCCTCTGCTTGCGCCTGGACGCTCGCCTTGGCGAGTCGCGCCGCCTCGGCTTGCGCGGCCTGATCGGCTGCCGCTGCAGCGGCGCGCGCCGCCTGATCCGCGGCCGCGGCGGCGGCAATCCTAGCCGTCGCACTCTGTTCCTGCTGGGCTTTCGCGCGGGCAGCCTCGTCGGCGGCTTTAGCGCTAGCGGCGGCAGCCGTGATCGCGGCGTGCTCCGCATCAGCCTTGGCCTGTGCGGCCGCTGCCGCGTCAGCGCTCGTCTTCTCGGCAGCCTCTGCGGCCGCAAGCGAGACAGATTGCTTTTCAACGATCACCGCGGCGGCTTCCACGACCCGTGTCGTCGTGGTCGTCGCCTCGTTGGCGAGCCGGGTCGCCGCCGCTACGCCAGCGATGTCGCCGCCGATCGACCCAGAGACCAAGCCGCCGGTCGTGGTCGAAAGAGATGCCGCAGGAGCATATACCGCCTGCGTCAGTGCGGGCGCCGCATTGGGCACTTGCAGGCTCTCTGTCATCGCAACGACCGGCTCCGCTGGCACGGGCCCGCCGATCGATGTGGCGCTGGCGTCCACCGGCTCCACATCTGCCTGCGCTTTCGATGTGCTGCTCGTCGCTTCCCCCGACGAAGGAGCCGATGCGGTTGGTGCGGATTCTTCTGGTGCGGCGGCAGCAGGCGACTCGACGATGCGTGATCGGCCATTGTCCTCGATCGTCATCCGCATCCGGTTCGATGCCGAGATCATGGCCACTGCGCCGGGGGTGACGAGATCGTGCGCGCGGCCGTCGAGCGTCGACACGTCCACCGCGCCTTCCAGAACCTGCACCGCGGTTCCCTGGTCGGAGACACCCACCGAGAACGTCGTGCCCTTTACGACGGCGGCCAGGTACGGCGTCTTTACCTCAAAATGGGGGGTCATCTTCTTCTTGATCATGAAGACGATGTTGCCGAATTCCTCGACCACGCGGGTCACGCCGGTTGCCTGCGCCTCGACGGGCAGACGCAGTCGCGACGATGGCGCAACCATCATGAACTCGGTCCCGCGCACCAGCACAGCACGGCCGCCGGGACCGGTGCTGACCGTGTCGCCAGCGCTGACCGATGTCCCGCGAGTTGCGATGGTGTTGAGCCCCGCGCGCGCGATGGTCACGGTGCCGCTCGCCTCGCTTATCGTCCAGCCCGCGGGCGCGGCGAGCGCCGGGGCGGAACAGGTGGCCGCCAAAACGGCGAGCAGGGCGCGACGCATGATGCACTCTCCGGATCGGTCACCGAACGTGACCGAGCATCATCCCGCATGGCCGCAATATCGTTTAGGGATCCTGACCGCAGGTGGTTGAGACAGCGGTAACGTTGTCACTAAGCGCCTCAACTAAATCACAATCATTCGCTCGCTACTGCTCCCGTTATCAAACGGGACGGACTGGATGACGCGTGAAATTCGATGGTCGTTGCTGGTGGCGCTCGCCTCGCAAGGGGCGCTGGCGCAGACCGCGCTAGACCGCGCCGATCCGCACGTGATCGAGAAGAACTTGCCGTCGGCTGAGGTGACGCAGCATTCGGTCGCGCCCGCCCGACCGGGGCCCGTATCGTCCGCGGCGAGCACGTCGAGCGCGCTGACGGAGGTGGTGCGCGCGATTATCATTGAAGGACGAGATCACCTTTCGCCCGCGGTGTTTGCCGATCCTATCGCAGCGGTGATCGGCCAGCGGCTTGACCGGGAACAGGTAGCCGGGCTGGCCGGAGCGATCGCAGGGCTTGCACGGGCGCAAGGGTATCCGTTCGCGACAGCGCACGTGCCAGCGCAGATTCAAGGCGATGGCGTGCTGCGCGTTACGCTCGATCTCGGCAAAATAGACGCCGTGCGGGTCATTGGCGCGCGTAGCGGGACGGCGGATCGGTTGCTCGGGCACGCGCTCGCGACCGGTCGGCCGGTGCAACAGAAGCAGCTCGAGCGGGCGCTGTTGTTGGTCGGCGACGTGCCCGGCGTACGCGTCTCCGACAGCCGGCTGGTCAGGCAGGACGGCTTCGGCATCCTGCTGGTCACGATCGAAACCGATCGCGCCTCGGGCTATCTCCAGATCGACAATCGCGGCAGCAAGGAGGTCGGCCCGATCCGCTCGACCGCGCTCGCCACCTTGCATTCGCTGGTCAACGACGGCGACGAGCTGGCGGTGATCGTGGCGCAGACGCCGTTCCAGCCCAGCGAGTTCGCGTTTGCGCGCGCCCGCTACGGCACCATCATCGGCAATGATGGTTTGGTGCTGTCGGCATCGGGCTCGCTCGCCCGCACGCGCCCGGGCGGGTTCCTCCGGACGCTAGACGTGCGTGGCCGCAGTGCCGATGCCGCTGTGACGTTGCAATATCCGCTGCTTCGCACGCGTGCCCGCAGTCTGTTTGCGACGGCCGAACTGCGCGCGCTGGGCACCGATCAGGACCTTGCCGGGCGACGGCTCCGCCACGATCGCCTGGCGACGCTCACCGGCACGCTGGGGGGCAACACGACGATGGGTGGCGGAACGCTGCGCGGGGAAGTGGCGGCACTCGCCGGCCTGCCGGTGGCTGGCGTCACCCACGCCGGTTCCCTGCTCGGATCGCGTTTCGACGGTGACGCGCGCTTCATTGCTGGCACTTATCTGATCGACTGGACGGTTGGTCTTGGCAAGCCGTTCAGTATCGTCATTGCCAGCGCTGGTCAGCTCGCCTCTCGTCCGCTGCTTGCCGCGATGGAGATCGGGCTGGGCGGCCCGGCGTTCGGTCGCGGCTATGATTATGCCGAGCGGACGGGCGATCATGGCGTGATGGGATCGCTGGAATTGCGCGCTGACATCGGACGCATTCCCGGCAGTATCGTTGATCGCGGTCAGCTCTATACCTTCGTTGACGGCGGAACCGTCGGCAATCGTAAGGCCGGGGTCGGCGGGGGCAGTCTTGCATCAACCGGGGTCGGGATGCGCATCGGCACCCGACGCTTCGACTGGATGGCGGAGGCAGCGCTCCCGCTCGGCCCGGTGCGGTTCGACACCGGCGACCGCCGCCCGCGTGTCTCGCTGCGCGTGTCACGCGCCTTCTGATGCGCGCGTCCAGCAACGCGCTGATCCTCGCTGCCGCCGCGCTGGTCGGCCTTGCCGGTATGCTGCCCGCAATCGGTGGCCCGATCATGCGCGCGCTGGAACCGTTGCGGTTTGCGGCCCAGTCCCACGCCGCCAGTCGTCAAGTGGCGATCGTCGAGATGGATGCGCGAAGCGTCGCCGAGATTCGGCGGTGGCCCTGGCCGCGGCGCCATTACGCCAAGGTCGTCGATAAGCTGCGCGAAGCCGGTGCGGCGACGATCGTGTTCGATGTCGATTTTTCCAGCGCTTCCAACCCGATCGACGACCGCGCCTTTGCCGCAGCGTTGAAGCGCGCCGAGGGGAAGGTGACTTTGCCCACTTTCGGCCAGCAAGCCGGCGCGCGCGATGTCCGAACTCTCGATGCTTTGCCGCTCGATCTGTTCCGCCCAAACGCGGCGCTTGCCTCGGTCAGCTTCTCGCCGGACGTGGACGGGCTTGTTCGCTCGCTGCCCTTCGCGACCATTACCGCCGGGATGCCGCGTCCCTCGCTTTCTGCCTATATCGCGGCCCGTGCAGGCGTTGCCGACATGGATTACCCCGTAGATTTTTCGATCGATCCTGACACAATCCCGCGGCTCAGCTTCGTCGGTGTCGAGCGCGGCGCATTTGATCCGACGATTGTTCGGGGGCGCAACATTTTGATCGGAGCGACCGCGATTGAAATGGGCGATCGCTACCCGGCGCCCCTACGCGGCGTGCTTCCCGGAGTGACGATCCAGGCGCTGGGCGCGGAAACGTTACTGCGGGGCGTACCGATGCGCGGGTCGCCGCTGGCGACGTTCGCACTGGCGCTGCTCTTGTGCCTGCCCGGCGTTCGGGCGAGGCGTCGTGACGTGGCAGCAGGCGTCTTCGCGGTCGGGCTCGTAACCCTGACGCTCGTGGTGTTGTCGGCGCAGCGTTGGCTGGCGATCTATTTTCCGCTCGGCCTCGGCTGGCTGATGCTGTCGACGGGCGGCTGCCTGTTCGTGGCTCGGGACATCTTCCGCCGGTTTCGCGCCGGCCGGCTCTACGACGAGGCGACGGGCCTGCCCAACCACCGGGCTCTCGTCACTCAAAGCGGTGACCGTGCGGGCGTGGCTTGCGTCGTGCAGCTCACGAATCTCGAGGAACTGTCGACGGTGTTCGACACGATGCAGGTGGCGCAAGGCATTGTGCGTACAGCCGAGCGGCTCCGGCTGTGCAGCGCGCATGACGTCGTTTATCGCGTACGTAGCCACCAGCTTGCGTTGCTGATGGCGACGCACGAGATCGTCGAGGATCAGCTCGCGACGTTGCGGACGCTGCTCCTACAACCGGTCGAAATTGCCGGGCGCAAGGTCGACATCGCGGTCGCGCTCGGGGTGGCCGAAGACGGCGACATGGCGGCGGCGGCAATGGCAGCCGGCGATGCCGCAGCGGCGGGGGTCTTCTGGCGGCGTGCGGCGCTCAACCGTGATCGGATCGAGAAGGCCGTTTCGCTTATGGGCGAACTCGACGTTGCGATCGCGGCTGGGCAGATCGAGGTTCACTACCAGCCCAAGCTGGCGCTTGCGACCGACCGGATCGCCAGCGTCGAAGCATTGGTGCGATGGCGCCACCCTGAACGCGGCTTCGTGTCGCCGGGCGCCTTCGTTCCGCTCGCTGAACAGACCGACCGGATCGAACCGCTAACGCTGCATGTGCTGGAGCGGGTCATGGGCGATGCCGCGCGCTGGCGCGCTGCGGGCCACGAGGTAACGGCGGCGATCAACATCTCGGCCAAGCTGCTCGACGCGCCGGCCTTCATCGCGGCCGTCGACCAACTGCTCGATACCGCTCCTGTCGCACCCGAGGTCCTCATCTTTGAGGTGACGGAGTCTGCGGCTATGTCGGATCCGACCATCTCTAAAGCAACGCTTCAGCACTTTCGTGATCGAGGGGTCGCTATTTCTATGGACGATTATGGCACCGGCCAGTCCACACTCAGTTACCTTCGTGAGTTGCCACTGAGCGAACTCAAGATCGATCGCAGCTTCGTGCAGTTTGCACATGAGCGGCAGAGCGATGCGAAGCTGGTCCGCTCCACGATTGATCTCGCTCACGCGCTGGGATTGAAGGTGGTGGCCGAGGGTATCGAAGACGCCGAGAACCTCGCTTTTTTAAGGGCGGCGAACTGCGATTATGCGCAAGGCTATTTTATCGACCGGCCAATGCCGTTTGATGCGCTGGTCGATCGGCTTGGGATGTTAAGCGATCTCAGCCTGCGTTTGATGCAGACGGGGTAAGCGCCGCCGTGCCCCTTGATTTGCCTAGGCAGAGGATATTCTCGCATTTCTGAACGCGGCGACGGATCGCTGTCGCAAGAACCTCGGTTGCCAGGTACGTTACCGCATGGACGACGATCAGCATTCGGAGCCACCACGCTGGAGCGAAGAGCCGGAGCCCATCTACAAGGCTTTAGGCTGGGGCTGCTTGCTCTTGGCGGTGCTACCGATCCTCTACGTCTTCTATATCGTGTTCTCTTTTTGCGAGTATCGCTGCGGCTGAGGCTATGCCGGACAGCATGCGGGTATCTGGCGGGTATGATGGCGTTGTTTGGCACCTGCGCCGAGGCGAGAAGCCGACCTCGGCGGAGGGTTCCTCCGCCCCAGTCAGCTGAATGTCGCATTGCGATGGTTAGCTGCCCGTTCGCTTTGAAGCGAGCTCCCGTGGCAATCGGCCGTTCAGTCGCTCATTGCGCGCCGCCGCAAGACTGCGGCCGAGCTTGTGGTGACGAGGCGTATCAAATTTCCATCTAGGATTGATCGAACAGCGCCGCAGAAGAAGCTTCGCCGCAAAGCCTCTATGATGGTTCGGGCGTCGGCGATGTCTGTGGTTCGGGCGCGTTAGCGCCGTCGGGTGTCGCTTGCCCCGGCGGCGGAACGATCACGACGGGAATATTATCGGTCTTCTCCACCTTTGGCTGAAACGACTGATAATAAGTTTGCCAAGCGTCGAACGCCGCGTAAAAATCGATGAAGGGTTTGTCCAGCCGAACCAAGGCCGCTCGGGCGAAGGTCGGCAAATCTTCATCCGAGATCTGGCCGACCTGCGTTACCTCCAGTCGAGCGGCCGCGCAAAAGCCCGCCCGCATCGCCGGTTGCGCATAGAAATTGTAGATCCGCGTCTGGTCGTCGTCATAAACGCGCTGCCAATCGAGCCAGCCGGGCGCCTGCCATTCCCGAACAAGGGCCTGGTAGAATTGATCGATGACGACGGCATGCGTCTTGATCCAGGCGTTGTAGGCATCGACGATCCCGCCACCTTCCAGATCGCAGCCAAGCGCCGCTACGTTTAACGCGTTACGCAGATGCCAAACCGCCGCGGAATCCGTATTGTTGAGGTTCGGGGTGAAGTATTTGCCGTCCTTGAGCTTTGCCGGGATTTTCATGCCGACATAGCCACCCGCCGGCATCGATGGGGGTGGCGGCGTAACAAACACGATAGGAGGCGGTGCCTGGACCGGAATGGGCTGTGGAGCGCAGCCTGAGACGATCAGAGCAAGTCCGCTTATCAATCTCCAGCGCGGTTTCGTGTTCATGATCCTCAATCGTCCAGGTACCTCGTCGCTACGCTGATAGCCGGTAGCGGACGATGGTCCAAAGAATGGCGAGCGTTGCCGTTCCCCATTGCCTTTGGAAGGGGAGTGCCGCGTCGTTTTCTCGGACGCTAACTAACGCCCGTGAGTGGCGTAAACCGTGCTCTTTCGGCCGGGTGCTTTCCTGCCCCTGCGACTTCGCTACGTGATGGAAAGCGGAAGAATCGCCAGCCTGACCTATATGCTATCATCGCATCGCCAGCTTGACGGAATTCGTAGGCGTATCGCCACAGCGATCCCCGGCGGCCGTCGAGGTGCGGGTTCAATCCCCTGCCGCTGGCTACTTCTGGACGTGGTGGGAAACGGACAATCAGATCAGAGAGACTCTGACCGCCTCTGCGGACGTTTGCGACGGATCGAAGCTGCGGCGGAATGGGGTAGCCGAATCTCAAAGCGCCGCAGCTCTTCACCGGCTTCACGATCCCCTAGGCGCGCAGCCTTGTTCAGCCAGTATCGATAGCCGCGAAGGTCATTTCGGTTGAACGCGTTCATAGCTAAGTGCTGGGCGCCGAGCGGGTCGCCTTTTCTATACCCGGCGTAGGCGAGTCCACTTTGGCTGTATCGCTCTGAGATGCGGCCAACCTTGCTCAACTCGCTACCCAGCTCCACCATCGCGGAGGTGTCGCCTGCAAACGCAAGGTGCCAGAGGATCGGCATTCGGTGCCCGATCTGATGATTGTCGCGGATGCCCCAGTAGCGCGCCCATAGTCGATCAACTTTGCCCATCGTCCCCAGCATGCCGTCATGAATGAGTGACGGCAATTGGGCGGGCGATCATCCGGGTCAAACGGCCGACTTTGGGCGCAAGCGGACGAGCGGCTGCGGGTACCCGGCGGGTATAATCGAGTTCGTCCGCACCTTTGTACCAGGGAAAAAGGCGACCGAGGCGGAGGGCGTCTCCGCCTCAATCAGCCGAATGTCGAATTGTGGTGTGAACCGAAATGCGGCTTTGAAAAAGCCGGTTCGTATTTGCAGACATTCTCGGGCTGCGGCTTTCCCAAGAAGCATCGTCAAACGGGATGTCGTTGAAAGCGCCTGCCTTACCGATCAGGCGTGGTGGCCGCTCTGACCGTTGTCGGCGTCCAGATCTCGCAAATCCCGACCGAGTGTTTCTTGACCGAACCAGGCGACGAGAACCAGGGACAGCACGGTCGGCACCATGACCATCAGCGATGAGGTTCCCATCGACAATGCGACCCCGCTGATCGTCAGGCCCTGTGCCAACAATCCCCCGGCTTTGGTGCAGGCCGCCACCCAACCGGTCGCCCGACCGCGTACCCGCATTGGGAAACTTTCTGCTGTATAGGGCAAGACAATCGCGATGATGCCGTTCGATCCGACAATCAGCAATGCGACGGGAAGCACCGGGCTGCCGGTGCCCGCCAGCTCCAGTCGCAGTACGAGCAGCAGGCCCGCCAGGGTCAGCGCGATCATCGTCGCCAGCGCCCATTTGGTGCTCCACCGACTGTAGAGCAGCGCCGCGATGAAGACGGTGGGGAAGGCGATCAACGCGCTTTCCGCGAGCAGGCGGCTCGACACGCCGACCGAATAGCCCTTGGCGACCAGATCGGCGGGCAACCACAGCAGCAGGCCGAAGTTGATGAGGCCCCACGACAGCGCGCACATGCTGAGTGCAGCCAACTTTCCGTAGAGCGACCATCCCGTGAGAGCGTGCGACGGACGCTTCCCCGCCGACACCATCGGACTGGCGCGGGTCGCGCGCGCACCAAAGCGACGCATCACTGCTTCCGCTTCCTGAACGCGGCCCCGCGCGAGCAGAAACTTTGCCGATTCCGGAATGAGCGCACCAAGGAGCACCAGCGTCAGCCCGGTCGGCAGGTTGGCGAGCCACAGGATGCGCCAGCCGAAGACCGGCTGAAGGATCGCCGACATTCCGCTCGCGGCGAAATAGCCACCGACCGCGCCCAATCCACCGACGAGCACCAGGCTCCATCCGCGATGCCGATTGGGCATCATCTCCGCGAGCAGCGCGTAGGTGACAGGAAGCATACCGCCGGCCGCCGCGCCCATCATGAAGCACATCGCGATGTTCCATGCGAGGCTCGGCATCGCGCCGCAGATCGAGGTGCCGACGAACATCACCGCCGACAACAGGATCGATGCCTTGCGGCCATAAACGTCGGCGATCCAGCCCCACAACACCGATCCCGTCACCGTCCCCGCCAGCGCGAAAAACGGGACAAGTGACACGGTCTTCTTGGGCACGCCATATTCGCTGATCATGCCCGGCACGGTGAAGCCGAGCGAGGCGGGCTTCATCACGTCAATGATAAGTGCGATGACGAGGACCGCCATAAGGCCCCAATGAGCCAGGCTCAGTGGGGCGTCCTCCGGCGCGGTGACGACTATGTCGGCCGCAGCGGCGCGCTGCGCGGATACGTCGCGTGGCAACAGGCCGTAGGCCGCTACCAGCGTGCCGAGCACGATCAGCGCCATGCCCACCAGCATCATGCCGTCCATCGGCATCCCCACCAGACGATAATGCATGGCGCGCGCCATCGCGAACATGGGCAGATGGGCGACGACCCCGATCGTCACCGCGATACAGCCCAGAACGAACGCCCAGACCGCTTGCCGATCCGACAGCGTGCTTTTGATCGAACCCATTACCTGGTCGCACCTCTCTGTCGCGTCGATAGAGGTTCGCGATGGGAGGGTGAAGGTGCTCCGCACCCGGAACGGCACTTTCGGATGACAGGCCTACCCCCCCCATTTGGGCCCCGGTCATCATTCGACTAAGTAGCTGCGATTCCTCATTTCTGCTACAGCTTCCCCGAGTCTGGGGGGAATCTATGGGCAGCTTCACCGTCGTGCCGCTGATCGCGCAACGCATCCTCTCGGTGCGCGTCGAGGGCAACCTGTCGCTCAACGACGTTGAGGAATTAAAAACCGCTCAACGTTCGGCGATCGACTTGGTCGGTTGGCTGGTTCAGGAGTATTCTCTTATAGTCGACATCACTGACGCTAAGATTCAGGATACTTCCGTTGCGTCCGCGCTAGACAAACTGCGAACGGACCCAAGCCTGGAGCCGAGCCGATTAGCGTTCGTTCATGGTTCCTCACCCGCCAAATTGCAGGTGCGACGACTTGCTACGCAGCGAGGCGATGGTGTGTTCGAAACCAGCGCAGAGGCCCGTGACTGGCTGAATAGTGGATCACGGCGAGGATCTTAGAGGAGCCGTCCTAGCCGCGCCGCAACAAGACTCTATTCAAACGTCGGGTAAGAACGGGGTGTCTCCGGCTCCGTCAAATCAAATGCACCTGCTGGTAAATGGGTGATGGTGGGGTAGGGGGAGCATGCATTGCCCGCGCAAGCCAGCTTCTCCGTTCCGCTACTTAAATTTGTCGCCGTAGGTGATCCGGCTGGTGGTGCTGATGTACGTGCGCTTTCCACTAAGTCTGCGAAACGTAGAGGATCTGCTGATCGAGCGCGGTATCAATATCTGCCATGAGACGTGTGGCTGCGGTGAAACAGGTTTGGTCCGATGTTTGCGGGCGACATCCGTCGCGCACGCATAAGCCGGATGCGTGGCTCCGACATTGGCGCTGGCACCTGGATGAAATGTACGCGAAGCTGAACGGCGACATGGTCTACCTCTGGCGCGCCGTCGATCACAAGGGTGAGGTGCTGGAAAGCTACGCGAATAGAACCCGTGACAAGGTAGCCGCGCTTGCCTTCATGAAGAAGGCGCTGAAGCTCACGGCTCACCGGAGGCGATCACCACCGATGGTACCGTCAAACCAAATGCACCGGGTGGTGACGTGACCCCAGTCTTTCATCCAGCGGCAACCAGAGACCGACCGGTGTTGTTGCGCATGAGCGCAGGTGAAGCAACGGACGGGGTTAACCCCGTCCGTTGCTGTTCGAGCCCGGCAGCGAACGCAGCCGGGGTAGCGTAGCCGAGCGACGAGTGCAGCCGCTCGGTGTTGTAGTCGTCGACCCAGCGCGCCAGGATCGAGCGGGCCTGACCGATGGTGAAGAACAGCGTCTCGTTGAGCAGTTCGTCGCGCATGCGACCATTGAAGCTCTCGACGAACCCGTTCTGCGTCGGCTTGCCCGGCGCGATGTAATGCCACTCGACGCCAACCTCACCGGACCAGGCGAGCACCGCGTTCGACGTCAGCTCGGTCCCGTTGTCGCTGACGATCATCGTCGGTTTGCCACGCTCGGCGATCAGAGCGGTCAACTCGCGCACGACCCGCCGGCCTGAGATCGACGTATCGGCCACCGCCCGGAGGCATTCGCGCGTCACGTCGTCGACGATGTTGAGCACGCGGAAGCGCCGGCCGGTGACGAGCTGGTCGTGCACGAAGTCCAGGCTCCAGCGCTGATTGGGGAGCGCCAGCACCGGCGCGGGCGCCCGTGCGCCAACCGCTCGCCTTCGCCCCTTCCGACGCCTGACCGTCAGCCCTTCCTCGCGATAGAGCCGCTGGGTCTTCTTGCGGTTGATCGTGATGCCATCCCGGCGAAGCAGGATGTGCAGCCGACGATAGCCGAACCGCCGGCGCTGCTGCGCCAGCTCACGCAAACGCGACCGCAGGTCGCCATCATCCGCCCGGCACGAGCGATACCGCATGCTCGTGCGGTTCGCTCCGATGACCATGCACGCCCGCCGCTCGCTCATCCCCAGCGTCGCCTGGAGATGGGCGACCGCTTGCCGCTTCGCGGCGGGCGTCACCACTTTTTTGACAGCAGGTCTTTCAACCCCGCATTGTCCAGCATCGTGTCCGCGAGCAGCCGCTTCAGTCGAGCATTCTCCTCCTCGAGCGACCGCAGACGCTTCGCGTCGGATACCTCCAGGCCGCCGAACTTCGCCTTCCAGGCATAGTACGTCGCGCTCGACATACCGTGCTTGCGGCAAAGCTCCGTCACCACTGCACCCGCCTCGGCCTCCTTCAGGATGCCGATGATCTGCTCTTCCAAAAACTGCTTCCGCTTCATTCCGTCCGTCCCTTCAAGGGCCGGTCTCTAGCTCCAACTGGATGAAGAAACGGGGGTCACGTCAGTGGTAATCGGGTGATCGTGGGGTAGGGCAGGGCATGCCTCGCCCGCGCAAGCCAGCCTCTCCGTTCCGCTACTTCAACTCGTCGCCCGAAGTGATCCGGCTGGTGGTGCTGATGTACGTGCGCTTTCCGCTCAGCTTGCGAAACGTGGAGGATCTGCTGTTCGAGCGCGGGATCGACATCTGTCACGAGACGGTGCGCCTGTGGTGGAACAGATTCGGTCCGCTGTTCGCGGGCGACATCCGCCGGCAGCGGATGAGCCGCATGCGCGGCTTTCGTCATTGGCGCTGGCACCTGGACGAAATGTACGTGAAGCTGAACGGCGAGATGGTCTACCTGTGGCGCGCGGTGGACCACGAAGGCGAGGTGCTGGAAAGCTACGTCACCCGCACCCGCGACAAGGCGGCCGCGCTTGCGTTCATGAAGAAGGCGCTGAAGCGCCACGGCGCGCCGGAGGCGATCACAACCGACGGCCTGCGCAGCTACCGTGCCGCGATGAACGAGCTTGGCAATGCCGAGAAGCAGAAGGTCGGCCGCTGGGCGAATAACCGGGTGGAAAACAGCCACCTGCCATTCCGACGACGGGAGCGGGCGATGCAGCGGTTCCGGCAGATGAAGACGCTGCAGAAGTTCGCCTCCGTGCACGCCCACGTCCACAACCACTTCAGCCTGGAACGCCACCTCATCGATCGACAGACCTACCGGGAACGACGCTCCGCCGCACTGGCGGAGTGGCAGTCGCTTGTCAGCTGAACACCGCCGTCAAAGACTGAAATGCATCGGGTGGAGAGCGGTTCGCATTAGACTGACACCACCATCTCGAGGGCTTAATGTCCCCTTGCGGGTCCTCGCCGCCGTCGCGAGATCTGGCCATTTGGAGAAGCTGCTACCTTCGATAGAACTCGGCCACCATGAGCAACTGGCGTATCGCCCGCAGCTCTGCATCCAGATGGAGCGACAGCTTGTCGACGGTCGCGAGCATGTCGGCCTTGTACCATCGCCACTCCGATGGGGGCACGCGCAACCATCGCGTCTGGTACGCAACGAACTCCTGCCCCAATTCCATGCAATCGATCTTCATGCCTCTGGCGATGATCTTGCTCGAAGTGGGGGCGTAGGCCACGATCGGATCGAAGATGCTGCCATGCTTGAGGCGTTGGTAGCGCTGGAAGTGCTGGCCGAGCGCGGTTCGCCGATCCGTAAGCAATGCGCATGCGTCGACGCGATCGTTCGTCACCAGCGCCCGGGCGCGCCGCATCATCAGGCTCGCGCGGAGGACGTATCCTTCGGCCTGGACGCGCAGCGCTTTCCGCTGATCGGTCAATCCGAAGAGGTTCGGCGGCGCTAAAGGGCTGTCGGTCATGCGGCGACGCCTCGCTTGGTCGAAACGGCTTCATTGGCGGCCGCGATCATGACACTCGAGAGGATGGCATAGGCGCTCGTCCATGCCGCTTCGGTTGCGGTGTCAAAGCGCGGCCCGAGCGCCCCGCGCAGCGTCTCGATGAGCGCCACGCCGACAATCGAGTAATGCCGCTCCTCGACACCATAGCCGACATGCCTGATGGCTAGCGCTCGGGCGACCGGCACCACCTTCTCGAGTTGATCAAGGGCATCGACGACGGCCGCGAGCGTGAGAAACAGCTTGCGACCTTGATCGTCGATATCGCCATGGAACAGCGCGCGCGTTTCCGGCGCCAGCGTGAACAGCTGATCATAGAAAGTGTGTGCTGCGCCGGCGGCTGCTGGCAGCACGTGGGCGAAGCTTTCCTGAACCAACTCAATCTGATCGCCGGTCATCATGATCCGGAGGTACAGCGCAAATGAGACCGGTGCGTTAACGGGGCGCGGTGATCGAGGCAGTCGAAGGTCGGCTGAAAGAACGAGGGTTAAGGCTATCCGGGATGCATGGGCCACTGTCGTCATTTCGTCAGAACGATGACCAGTCTTCCTGCGCGGTCGGCCGCAGCGCGGTTACCCGCGGCGCCGAGCGCACCACCTCGAGCCTGGAACGCGGCCCGCCGCCAGCACGACGTTGCTGGGCCGACCGGTGGTCGCCCTTATCGGCAAGCGTGAACCGTGCGACTTCCGTTGCCAGATCCTGCGCCTCCGAAGCCAGTGTGCGCGTCGCCGCGGTCGCCTCTTCCACCATCGCCGCATTCTGCTGCGTCACGCCGTCCATCTCCGAGATGGCGGAATTGACCTGCTGGAGACCGATCGCCTGCTGCTCAGCCGAGGCGGCGATCGTCGAGACGATCGTGTTGATCTCCTCGACACGCCCGATGATCCCGCGCAACGCCGATCCCGTGGCGCTCACCAGCTCGACCCCGGCCTCGACCTGCACGGTGGAGGCGGCGATGCGCGCCTTGACGTCCTTGGCCGCATCCGCCGAGCGCTGTGCAAGCGCGCGCACCTCGGAAGCGACCACCGCGAAACCCTTGCCGGCGTCCCCGGCGCGCGCCGCCTCGACGCCGGCATTGAGTGCCAGCAAGTTGGTCTGGAAGGCGATCCCGTCGATGACGCTGATGATCTCACCGATCTCGACCGACGTGCGCTCGATCCCGTCCATCGCGGTCACGGCGCGGTCGACGATCTCGCCGGACGAATGCGCCTCGCTGCGTGCCTGCAGCACCAGCGCGCTGGCCTTGTTCGCGCCCTCGGCTGTCTGGCGGACCGTGGCCGTGATTTCATCCATCGCCGCGGCGGTTTCCTCGAGCGCCGCCGCCTGCTGCTCGGTCCGACGCGATAGATCGTCTGACGCGGCGCGGATGTCAGCGCTCCCGCTGTTGATGCCGTCCGCAACCACCGACACATTGTTCAGCGTCGAAGCCATAGCCGTCATGGCGGCGTTGAAGTCGTGGCGGACGGTTTCGAACTGCCCCGCCAGCGGCGCCTTTATCTCCAGCGTCAGGTCGCCCGACGCCATCCGCCCGAGCCCGGAGCCCAGCGCCTCGACCATCGCGTGCGAGTCCGCGGTGGCGCGCCGGATTGTCTCGGCATTGTCGCGAAAGACCCGCATTGCCCGACTCATCCGCCCAACGCAGTCGCGATGGTCGGCGAACAGGATGGCGGCGTCGAGATCGCCCGCTGCTAGCGCTTCCATCCGTACCACGGTCGTGACGTAGGGGTCGCTGATCAGCTTGCCGCTGTACCAGGTGAGCAAGACCGGTAGCGAGGCCAAAACCGAGCCGCCCAGCATGATGCTCCACACCTCGGCCGCCGGCGACATCGCCGCCATGTAGATCAGGCTCAGGCTCAGCGCCGCGACCAGGATCTGGAAAGCCACAACCACGCGAAATTTGATGCGGATCGGGGCATTGTTTCGGAACCAGGAAATCATCTTCGTACTCCTACCGGCCGGCAGAACTAGCGAAGCTCAATAAATTTCCATTGGCGAAAGTCATTTGCGACGATCTGTATGATCGAAAACACTTGGTTAAGTTCGCGCAGTTATTTCTAGCTCTATTTAACCATAAAATATCGCTGAAGTGCGTTAGATGCTGAGGAGCGTGATCGCGAAAGGCAATTTATTATTAAGGGTAAAGAAGGCGTGTCCTTTGTAGATCGGATGAAAAATCCTCCGATTGTTAAAGTCCTGTTAAATCACTTCAATATCTGTGGAGCTATAAGGAAAGGCACAGTTTCGCGTTCTGCTCGTGAGCATCTGAAGCCAGCAGGAGCACCTTTAGCGGGCATACCGCTGGTTAAGGTTCGTCCGGCCATGTTTCGCGCCAGGGGAGGGCGGGGCGGTACGCGCTCCCCCCCGAAGGTTTTATGACGAGCCGGTCAAGTTGCCGGCGCTTCTGCCTCGGCGATCGGGCGCTCCATCAATCGTCGCATCGCATCCACGATTTCAAAGCGGTCAATTGGCTTGGGATAGAATTCCGCGCGCTCCGGGAGCGACACGCTTTCGCGGGTGAAGTACGCGGCGGTCAGGATGATCTCGATGGGTGGCCAGCGCTTTCTGATCGCCGCAGCAATCTCGATCCCCTTGCGACTGCGCGGCATGTCGAGGTCCATGTAAACCAGACGAATATCCAGCCGCTCCTCCAGCAGCGTGACCGCATCGGCGCTGCTCATCGCTTCCACCGCTTCGAAGCCGGCATCCTCGACCATGCTGATCGCATCGATCCTCAAGATCGGCTCGTCTTCGACGATCAGCACCGGCCATCGTTTAAGGGGTTGAGACTGTCCCATGCTTGTCTACGCGTTACGCCTCTTGCACCTGATACAGCGGTGCAGTTGCCTCTACGGTCAAACCTTCCGGTCCATAGGAAAGCGTAACGCCCCCGGAGCCGGTTAGTCCCATGCGGATCAGGCGCGAGCCAAACCCCTTGCGCGCCGGCTCGATCGCTGGCGGTCCGCCGCGCTCCGACCAGCTCAGACACAGCATGTCCTTGTCTCCATCGCCTGTAACGGTCCACGACACCGCCACCTTGCCATCAGGTGCCGTGAGCGCGCCGTATTTGGCGGCGTTGGTGGCCAGTTCATGCAGCATCAGCGACAACGACAAGGTGGCCCTCGGACCGATAATCACGTCGGGCCCGGACAGTACGAAGCGATCTTCGCCGAAGGTCGCCAAAGCCCCCTTTGCGACGTCGCCCAGGCCCGCGCTGGACCATTGATCCCGCGTCAGCACGTCGTGCGCTGCGGCAAGAGCAGTCAACCGCTTCCCGAACGAGCGAACGGCTTCTTGATCCTCAACCTTGTTCAACGTCTGTTGCGCGAGCGCCTGCACCACGCTCAGCGTGTTTTTGATGCGGTGGGCCAGTTCCTCGTTGAGGAGAAGCTGCTGTGCGTTTGCGACGTCGCGATCGCGCTTTGCTACGACTTCGGAGGTGGTTTCTGTGACGACGAGGAAGATTCCTGCGACCCGGCCGTCCACATCCCAGATCGGACTATGTGAATGCGTAAAGAACGCCTCTTTCGGCACGCCGTCGCGATCCGGCGTGTAACGCCCGTTTTCGACAAACACCGTCTTTCCGGCGAGCACCTGATCGAAGACCGGCGTCAGCTGGTTCCACATCTCCGACCACCACGCGCGTGCCGGCTGTCCCATATGCCCGGGATGCTTGCGGCCGAGACTCGGCGCATAGGCGTCATTGTAAAAGGTGAAGAGCTCCGGGCCCCAATGCACCATCATCGGAAACCCGGAGGCGAGCACGATCTGGACCGCCGTTTTCAGCGGTGCCGGCCAGCGGATCGGATCGCCTAGCGGGTGATCGGTCCAATCGATCGCTCGCAAGGTTTCGGCGCAACCGCCGCCGACTGCCGGAAACGGGTGATGTGGGTCGCTGAGGGCGGGATCGGTCACAAACCGGCCTTATTGCTCTCTTTACGGCTATGCAGCTGTTTTTTTTGCTCGTTCGCGTTTGGCACTGCGCGCATTCGCAGCTCTAAAGGTCTAATCGGCCTACGGCTCTCCGACGATACAGTGACGATCCGGAAGGCGAGAATAGATAGGAACGCGTCAGGCTCGTGGCGGCGATATCGTACAGGTATGAGAGGGTATTTGAACGATCTGCGCAGCGCTGATGTGCGCGGGTAGATCAGGCCGGAATTGATGAAGACATTGCTTGATCGAGAAAGGCGGCAGGCCGTGATGGCTGCGTGAGATCGAGAACGTCATGGAAAGAAGTCGCGGTGAGCGGTCGGCTGACGTGGTACCCCTGGATCGTGTCACAACCTTCCGCGACCGAGAAGGCGAGTTGCTCGCTCGTTTCGACTCCTTCAACGGTCGTTTTGATGCCAAGACATGCGCTCATTGTGATGATCGCCCGGATAATTGCCGCGCTTTCCGGATCGTCGGGGATCCGTCGTACGAAGGATTGATCGATCTTGATCTTGTCGAATGGAAATTTGCGAAGGTAGCTCAGCGATGAATAGCCGGTGCCGAAATCATCCATTGAGATGCGCACGCCAGCCGCCTGAAGCTCGGCCAGTGTCGCAAGCGTACCCGCCTCGTCGTTGAGCAGCACGCCCTCGGTGATCTCCAACTCCAGTCGGCTCGGCTCGAGTCCTGACGCGTGGAGCGCAGACAAAACGACCTTGCTGAGGGCTGGATCACGGAACTGCGCAGGCGAGAGGTTCACCGCCACACCTATGTGCGCTGGCCAGTTTACCGCTTCAGAGCATGCTGTCCGCAGCACCCAATCGCCGAGCGGCAGAATCAGTCCTGTTTCCTCTGCCAATCCTATGAAATCGACTGGTGGGACGAGTCCTCGCTCGGGATGGTTCCACCGCACCAGCGCTTCGGCAGAGGTAATCGCGCCGCTTTGAGCGTCCACCACCGGCTGGTAGTGCAACTGAAGCTCTCCGTGGCTGATCGCGTGCCGAAGGCCGATCTCGAGGCGCCGCCGCTTTTGTGTCTCCTCGTCAAAACGCGGGTCGTAGCGCCGCCAGATTGCACGCCCGTCTGATTTCGCGGCGTAAAGGGCCAAATCGGCGTTCCGCAGCAGTTCGGCGGGATCGTCGCCGTCTTGCGGCGCCCACGCGAAGCCGACGCTCGCACCCAGGTGCAGCGCCTGACCTTGATAGATGAAGGGTCGGCCTCCGATGGTCTGCACAATGCGTTCCGCCAGGATGGCCACGGAGTCGAGATGGTCTGCGGCAATCTGCAGAACAGCAAACTCGTCGCCGCCAAGCCGGGCAAGCACATCGCCGTCACGTAGCGTCGCCTGGAGCCGCTCCGCTACCATCTGCAGGATGGCATCGCCTGCGGCGTGACCAAGCGTGTCGTTCACTGGCTTGAAGCGATCGAGGTCGAGCATGAGCACCGCGAAGGATTGATCGCGCTCCCGTCGCGAAGCCGTGTGGATTGAGAGCAGATCAAAAAAGCGCCCGCGGTTGGCCACACCGGTCAGCGAATCGCTGAATGCCAGGGTGCGCATGCGAGCCTCGGTCCGCAGCCGCTCACGCTGGTCACGTACGGCGATGACCGTGTGGACCTTGTATCCGAGCGCGACCTGCGCGCGCAGGATGCGAACGGGAATGGTGTCGCCGCTTGCGCTGGTGAGCTGCGCCTCCCGTTCCTCGCGCTCGGGAATGCTGGCGAAGTCGACGCCCGGAAGCAATTGGCTCAGGAATGATCCGGGGAGCGTGCCGGGCGCGTAGCCGGAGAGGCGCTCGATACTCTGATTGGCGGTAGTGATCTCATCCCCGGTGCAGATCAGCAATCCCTCAAGCGCGACATCGGCGAGTTCGCGCAGGCGGCGCTGATCATGGCGGAGCCTTGCTTTGGCGGCGAGGTCGAAGCGCCAGCCGAATATCGCAAGGGTGAGGAGGGCAATGGACACGCCCGCTACCCACGGCGCGATGGTCGCCGGCGACATGGCGATTGCCGGGAACTTGACAGCCGGATCTGACCGCACGGTCATCGCCGCCATGCCGCAGAAATGCAGAACGGCGATCGAGAGCAGGAGAAGCGGCGGCGCAGCACGGCGTACGGAGCGACGTCGGTGCGCCAACGTCATCATGCCCAGCCCGGTCACTGGCACACCGACTACAAGCGAGAGCAACACCAGCAACGGGTCCCATGCCACGTTGCCCCGGACAAGATACGCCGATTGTCCGATGTAGTGCAGCGCGGCAATACCGACGCCGATGACGAGTCCTGCGATAAACTGCTGCAAGCGGCGGCGCGAGCGCATCGACACCAGTATGCCGCCGCCGATGCCCGTGATCGCGCAAACCAACGATGCGATGGTGACAAGCGGATCAAAGGCGGCTTCAATGCCTGGCTGATAGGCCAGAAGCACGATGAAGTGTGTGGCCCAGGCGGTGCAGCCGCCCGAAACGATACTGACTAGGGCCCATCGTGAACGAGGCACTCCAACTGCCCGAGCCGCGTGGCGAGCGATCGCGAACGTCGCGTATACGCCGACAGCACAGACAGCAGCGGCAAGCGCCACAAGGCGGTGGTCATGATTGTGCACCATGCAGCGCACGATGGTATGGAGCAGACCCATAACTGCGCGATACGCCGCAAAACTTAATGTTCACGGTAGCGTCCCTATGATCATGAGCGTGCTGCGGTGCCTGCTTCGAGTCCATGCCATTAGCAGCCCACCGTCCAATAGGCCAAAGCTACTGCGGCAAAAAGTTGGCCGGGGGTCGGTACACCCTTCTCCCGGGCTGTTCAGCACCCAAACGCGCTGACGGCTATCTGTCGTGATGAAGATGAACGAACGTCGGATGTGGGGAAGCTCTGCGAACCAACTGGGCGTCCGCTTGTGGGTCAGGTCACCGAGTTCTGTTTGAACGTTGTTACCACTATCGTGATACGGCGATTGGCGGGGGCGACTTCCTCGTCGCGGGTCATGTCGAGCAACAGTCGCCCGTCCGCGGCCCAATGGACTCGGCGCACCCGCGCATCACGCCCGTCGCCGCCGACACCGTTGCCCCATGTGTGATACACATACAGCGGATTGCCATCTTCGTCGGTGGTGAAGGCGCCATGTCCCGGCCCCTGTTCATAGCGGCGATAGTCAGTCACCCCGGCTGGCATCGACTGGCTTTTCTGCAGCGGCGCCGACCATTTGCGCCAGGAACCGATCCTAGTGAGGTCGGCGTTGAGCGGCGCGGAGATGCCGTTGACGACATATTTCGGGCTCACCCCTGAACTGGAATAGACGAGGGTCAGGCGACCGTTGTGGGTGAGCGCGAACGCTCCTTCGGCAAGGTTTTCCTCGACCGAGGTCTGCGGCGCGATGATCGGGGTCGGCGGGCCGGCCAGTCGCGTCGGATGCGCAGGGTCGACCGGCGCGATCCACGTCAGCGGATCGCCGAGCGTGCCCGACGCCGGTAGGTAGCGTTGCGACCAGGTGTAATAGGACCGCTTCCCGACCGTGAAGAACGACATGTCTAGGCTGATGTTCGCCGGCATCTCCGCGCGGCCGAGCGGGGTGCCGTCCGCCTTGCGGATCGCCGCCGGGCGCGACCAGTCGGCCGGGTTGGCGGGATCGCCCCCGTCGCGCAACTGGATGAGGTGCGACGCGACCCGCGACCACGCGCCGCCTTCGTTCGACTGGTCGTCTTTCGGGTTGAAGCAGGGTGCGAACAGGATCGACAGCTTGCCGCCGATCTCGTGGATTTCGGGCGCCCAGTAGCAGCCGGCGATCACGCGCCCCTCGGTGGTGCGGTCGCGGCGCGTGCGCCGGTTGAGCAGGTCGACTTCGCGCGCGCGACCGCCATTGGCATCGGCAAGGTCCGCAAGCCGGTCGGCGACGCGCAGCGGCAGGTGCACGGAGCCGACATTGTCGTTGTCGGTGTCGTCGGTGGCGGTGAGCAGATAGCGGACCCGTCCGTCCTTCTCCCAGCGATAGATGTCGGGATCGGCGCGATTGTAGGCGAAGATCGCCGGATAGCTTCGCTGGCGGACCGTGCCGTGGACCAGATGACGGCCCGGTTGCATGAGCCGCGCGAGGTCGGCGGCATCCCAGTCCACCGCGCGCGTGGCGGTGGAGCCGTCCGAATAGCCGAGCGTCACCCGCGCGCTCCCGAGATCGGCGCTGCGACCCGCGGCGATCTTCTGCGGCGCGACCGTCGCGTTGGTATTGACGATGCGGCCGAAGCGATGGGTGAGGCCGGTTGCGATGTCGGCGCTGATCGCCAGCGCATCGTGAGTGGTCACCGCGCCGATCTGCGCGTCGCCGACGTTGCCGGCCGAGACGATCCGCCGGCGTCGGCCACCATTGTCCGGCTGCCACGTCGCGGCTTGCCACTCCGTCCGCGTCAGATCGGCGACCGTCGTCCACCGCTGCTGCGCGTTGCGGTCGGTCCATGACACGAGATAGCGGCGCGTGGCGCTGTCCCAGACCGCGTGCGGTTGCGTGACGGCATCGGCGCTACGCAGGTCGAGCGTGCCCAGTTCCTCAAAGTCGCCCGGGCGTGCGGGATCGCTGCGGAAGATCACCGTCGCTGTCGCGGCGGGATCGGGCTTGCCCGCCATATCGACGCGCGTCGCGATCACGCCGAGCGCTCCGTCTGCGAAATGGAAGAGAGACGGATCGGCGACGCCGCGCAATGCTACCCGGTCGACCCCGATGTAATCGCCCTTCGCGAACACCACGCCATAATCGTCATTGAGCGGCGTCATGCGACCGTCCGAGCCGCTGAGGGCGAGATGCACGCTGCGAGCGATCGTGGACTGGTTGGCGTCATGCGCGCTGGTCGGGGTGCGAGCATAGGCTTCGAGCTGCCGTGCACCGCTGCCGAGCACGCGGACCGTGAAGCTCTTGGTGAGCGTCGTCCCGTCCGCGCGGGTCAGCCTGCCGTCGAGCCGGACGACCCGCGCCGCCGCGCCGCGGTTCGTGAGCACGCCATCGCGGACCACTCGTCCATCGGCCCGCCATGTCGCGGCGAACCCGTCCGGCACCGGCAGCCGAGTCCCCGACGCGAGCACCGGCGGCATTACCCAGCGCGCCGCAAGGTCGCCGGCATCCGGCGTGGCGCTACGCCAATGCGCCTCGATCTGGTCGCGCTCGGCGGCGGTGATCGACAGGACGGTGCCGTGGCGTGGCGACGGCGGCAGCTGGAAGTCGCGCGGATAGGTCCAGGCGATCGGGGCTTTGAGCGCATTGGTGGCGAGCGGGATGTAGCCGCCGCCGCCATAGTCATCGACCCACAGGAAGTATTTGAACCCGCTCGTGTCGCCCGGATTGGCGACGAAGGCGGTCGGCCCTTCCACCTCGGGCGTCCCGGCGCGGCGGCCGATGCAGCGATCGAGGATCGTCCACTGCCCCGACGCCCCGTCCGCGCGCAGCGACGGCGAAACCTGCGCCAGAATGTCGCTCGACGAGCATCCTTGCGCATCGCTGATCTTGGTGAAGCGGTAATAGAGGTCGCCATCCTTCATGACGGTGGCGTCGATCATCCCCTTCGCCCTGACCGAGCCCGGTACGTCGGCGGCCTTGAACCACGGGGTCGGGGTGGTGAAGGTGCGGAAGTCGCGGGTGATCGCGCTCAGGATCTGCGGCCCCTCGCCATCCTCGACCGTGTGCGCCGCGTCCTTGTAGAGCGTCGAGGTCCAGTAGACGACATAGGCGCCGATCGTCGGATCGTAGGTGGCTTCGGGCGCCCAGGTCATGCCGGCGGCGGGCAGGTTGACGCGGACGTGGCGCTGCTTGCCCCAATGGATCAGGTCGGTCGATTCCCAGATCTCGAGATAGCGGCTGCCGTGGCGGGTCGCGTCGCCCCAGCCGCTGCGCGCCGCCGACAGATCGGTCGCGAGCAGGAAGAAGCGGTCGCCCTCTGCCGAGCGCATGATGAACGGATCGCGCAGCCCGCGCGTGCCCTCGGTCGATTGCAACATCGGCTTGCCATGGTTGAGCGTCTTCCACTGCAAGGCATTGTTGCCGTCGGAGATCGCGAAGCGCAGCTTCTCGCCGTCGATCGTGTTCTCAGTGAAATAGACGAACAGATAGGCCGCGCCGGCGGGCGCAGGCGTGACAGGCGCGGCCGGCGGCGTCGCGCCGGTCAGCGCGATCGGCGCGGCGAGCAGCAGCAGCGGGCGGGCAAACCCTGACGTCCAATCCAACCATCGTCTCCCGATCACCGGGCGGTCGTTTCGCCGGCCCGTCATCGTCCCTAAGGCGTTGATACCCAAAGTCGAAGCCCTCCGTTCGACGGCTCCGCTTCGAGCAGCCGGCTCCGCGATCCGTCATCCCGGACTTGATCCGGGATCCCGCTTCTTCTTCCCACGGTCGGCAAGGAGAAGCGGGACCCCGAACCAAGTGCCGCGCGACGAACGAAGGCCGTGCCTAGAACCGGAAGCGCACGCCCGCCGACAACAGGCTCGCCTCCCAGCGCACGTCGCGCGGATAGCGCGGGTCCTTGACGTAGCTGTGATACGGCGTGCGCAGCAGGTTGGTGGCGTCGACGGTCAGCGTGATATTGTCGTTGACGTTGTAGCTTGCCGACAAATCGAGCCGCCCGACCGCGTCCGAATAGACCGTGGTGAACACGCCGGGCGCGCCGAAGCCGTCCACGTTGGCGCTGCGGTAATTATAGGCGAGCCGCACGCTCGCCGGCCCCAGTTCGTACAACCCGATGACGTTGAAGCTGTACTTGGACACGCCGGGCAGGGTGTTGCGCCCGCCCGCGAAATTGGCTGCGGCGGGGACGACCTGCTCGCCGTCGATATAGGTGAAGTTCGCCTGTGCGCCGAGCCCGCGCAACGCGCCGGGCAGGAAGTCGAAGAAGGTCGTCGCCGCCGCCTCGATCCCCTTGATCGTCCCCGAGCTGGAGTTCGACGGGCGGTAGACGAGGATGTTGCCGAACGGCTGGACGTTGACGACCTGCGGCAGCGAATTGATGAACCCCTCGATCTCGCGATAGAAACCCGCGACCGACACCGACCCGGTGCGCGAAAAATAATATTCGAGCGATGCATCGTAATTGTTCGAGCGGATCGGTTGTAGCTCGGGATTGCCGCCGTTGCCGGTGTAGGAGATGTTGCCGCCGATCGTCCCCTGCGTGATCGTCAGCGTCGGGTTGATCTGGTTGAAGCCGGGGCGGGTCAGCGCCTCGGTGCGCGACAGCCGCAGCTTGAGCCGGTCGGTGAAATGCAGCTGCGCGCTGATGTTCGGCAGCACGTCGACATATTGCGTCGAGGAATCGATCGGGACGAGCTGCGTCTGGCTGGTGCCGGGGATCGGCAGCGAGTTGGTGCCGTCGAGGCGGTTGCGCGTGACGACGACGCGCGTGCCGATCACGCCGTCGATCGGGAAGCCGACATCGAACGCATAATCGAGCTGCGCATAGCCCGAGAACACCTGCTCGCGCGCGCGGAACGACGCGAGCGGATCGTAGCGCGGCTCGTCCGACGCCCACGCCGCCTGCGTCCCGGCATCGGCGTTGAGCCGGGCGAGCCCGTCGCGGACATAGCCGCGCACGTCGTTGAGCTTGTCGTTGAACAGATAGGCGTCGGGGGCGTACCAGCTGCGGAACTGCTGGACGTCGTCACCGCGGAAACCGGGTTCGATGATCCCGCCTTGCGACACGGTCGGCACCTTGCTGATGACCTCGCGCAGCCCCGACAGTCCGGCGTAGCGGCCACCGAATTCAGAGCGCGCATTGCGATCGGCGTAGCGCAAGCCGAGCCGGAACTTGGGGAACAGCACCGAGCCGGTGTCGATCAGCGCATTGCCCTGCCATTGCCACTGGCTGCCTTCGGAGCGGCGGCGCTCGTCATAGACGCCGCGCACGTAGAAGCTGTCGGGATTGGCGAAATCGACCCCGCTCGGCACGAAATTGACGCTGCGTTGGTCGTTGAGCCGCACCGCCAGCGACAGCGGGGACACGGTCTGGGTCTCGAAGCGGCCGAAGGTGTTGCTGACCACCGAGCGCGTGTACGCAAGGTCGGTGGTGAAGACCGCATTGCCGACCTCCCATTTCGCGCCCAGCGCGCCCTGATAGGTGTCGGTGCTGCTGTCGCCGAATTCCTTGGTCGGGCCGTTGACGATGCCGAGATCGATGTCGAACGATTCCAGCGTCGTGCCGTCCGGGGTCAGCACCGCGTTGCGGATCGTCGGCGGGGTGCCGCCGGTGGTGCTCGACTGGATCGGCACGCCGAAGAAGTCGTTGGCGTTCTTGTTGCGATATGCCTGCCACAGCCCGTCGGCG
Organism: Sphingomonas phyllosphaerae FA2; assembly: GCF_000427645.1. GTDB lineage: Bacteria > Pseudomonadota > Alphaproteobacteria > Sphingomonadales > Sphingomonadaceae > Sphingomonas > Sphingomonas phyllosphaerae. The sequence goes on from NZ_KE386571.1 coordinate 75,830, forward strand.
TAGATCATCAGATTGTCGGTCGGCTGCCATTGCAGCGAGCCGTTGACCGACGGCCGCTGGCGCGTGCCGCGCCCGTAGAACAGCCCGATGTCCTGCGGGAAGGTGAAGTCGCGTCCCACCGACGCGGGCAGGATCGCCTGCGCGGCGGGGACATTGTCCTGAAAGCCCTGATAGCGGACCGAATTGAGGTAGCGCGTCTGCGTGAACGAGACGTTGAGCAGCGCGCCGATCTCGCCGATCCCGGTCTGCCAGCGGTCGCTGACCAGCAGGCTGCCGATCGGGTCGAGCTTGCGGCTCTGGTCGTTATAGACCCCGCGCAGCGCGCCGGCGAGTTCGAAGCCCTTGAAGTCGAACGGCCGGCGCAGCCCGACGTCGAGCAGCCCGGCGATCCCGCCTTCGAGGTTCACCGCGGTCACCGCCTTGAACACGTCGACGCGCGCCACCGCCTGCGCGGGGAAGTCCTGGATCGCCACGGAGCGTCCGTCGGCGGTGAAGATCTCCCGCCCGTTGACGGTCGTCTGGACGTTGGGCAGCCCGCGGATCAGCACCCCGTTCGCCTCGTCGAGATAGCGCGTCACCTGCACGCCGGTGATCCGCGCGATCGCTTCGGAGGCGTTGTTGTCGGGGAATTTGCCGATATCCTCGGCGACCAGCGCATCGACGATCGCGTCGGAATTCTGCTTGATGTTCTGCGCGCTGCTCAGGCTCTGGCGGATGCCGGTGACCACGATCTCCTCGGGCGCGTCGCCCGAGGGCGCCGTGGTGCCCGGCTCGGGCGCGGTCTGCGCGGCGGCGGTGGTCGCGGCGACGGTGATCGCCAGTGCGGCGCTCGAGGCGAGCAGGCGCGCGTTCGTCAGTATGAACATCGTAATCCTCCCATTTTTTCGTTTCTGCTTGTCGTTCGGCCGCGCGGATCACGGCATCTGCGTCACCGTGATCCGGTCGATGTTGGGGGCGAAGCGCGAGCGCAGCAGCACGTCGGGCCACACCGTCGAGGCATAGCTCTTGCCGTCCCAGTTCGGCTGTTCCTCGCCCGCGATGCGCACCGTGTTGCGCCCGGCGCGCAGCGTGACGGGCACGGTCATCTCCCACCAATTGTTGCGGTGAAAGCTGTTGGGGAAGGTCGCCAGCACCGGTGCCGCGCCGTTCACCGCGATCCGAGCGACGCGCGCGAGCGGATCGGGATTGTAATGCGTCGCCTTCGACTGTTCGTCGTTCGAGAAGCGCAGCGTCAGCGCGTAGGTGCCCGCGCGCGCGACGCGCACGTCGGGGAAGGTCAGCGCATTGCCGTTGCCCGGCGCGCCGCCGATGTCGAACACCGCTCGGCCGCCGCTCGCCCGCGACGCCGCCGCTACCCGCGCCGTACCCACGACCTGCGCCGCCTCGGCTTCGTAATGCTGCGCACCGACCGCCGGCACTGGCGTCACCCGCAGCCCGCTTCCACCGTCGACCACCACCTTGTTGATGCCGCCGAGCAGGAAGGCGCGATCGCCGCGCAGCGCGCGCCCGTTGACGCGCAGCACCCGCCCACCCGCTGCAGCGAGCCGCGCCGGCCCGTCCTCGGCGGCATAGACCCAGTACGTCGCCATCGCGCCGTCTCGCTTCGCATCACGCGGGTCATAAACCTGCGCCGCATCGCCCGTCGCCTCGGTCAGCGTGATCCGGTCGACCAGCGCGTTGCCCTGCGTCCGCGCGCGCCCGTCGCGGCTGCGCGTCGCCAGCGTCACGACATGCCGCCCCGCGCCGAGCGTCAGCTTGGTATCGGCATGATCGAGCACCGCCGGCTTGTAGCCGAGCGGCAGGTACAGCTCGCCGACCTCCTTGCCGTCGACGCGCAGGAAGACGTTGGTCGCCCCCTCCGCCTCCGCCAGCGGGTCCTTGTTGAACGTGCTGGCGAGCACGCGCAGCGTGTAGCGCCCCGCGCGCGGCACCTGCACCGCAAAGTCGAGCGCGGCATCGTTGCCGCCCGCGAACCCCTCGACCGAATAGCCATCGGACGTATGGAAGCGCGACACGTCCTTGGGCGACCCCTCCGGCCCGCGCACCCTCAAGCCGCTGCCACGCCGCGTCGCCGCCTCGGCCTCATAATCCTGTCGCCACGGTGCGCGCGGTGCGGGCAGGGCGGTCCCGGCCGGGGTGACGACCAGCTCATAGGCCGACTCCTCGCGCAGCGCCGGCAGGTCGCCGCGCCCGAACGTCAGCGCGATTGTGCCGTCGGAGACCGGCACGCGCCGGTCGGCGATCGTCACGGGCGGGGCGGCATCGCCCAATTGCCCAGTCCATGCGATCTCGCGCACGCGCACCTGCGCCGCCGCGCCGAACAGCGCGGGCAAGTTCGTCAGCGCCACCGTCGCCGCGCCGCTCTTGCCCCCGAGCAGCACGCGCGCCTGTCGCTGCGCCGGGTCGAGCGTCGCGACCCCCTGCAACGTATAGCTCTGGTCGCGGTGCGGCGGCGTCACCGCCAGCGTGTGCCCGCTCATCGTCGCATAGGCGTTGAGCAGCCACCATTGCCCGTTGCCGCGGTTCGCCTGCACCGCGCTGTCGCTCAGATTGCCGTCGATGTTCCAGTAAGCGATGTCGGCATCGACCTTGGCATCCTCGATCGCCGCGACCCACTGGATCATCTGCCCCGGCACCGACGTGTGGTAATTATAGGCATATTCGTTGATGTTGACCGGCAGGTGCCGCCCCTGCCACTTCGTCCCCGCGAACAGCCGGTCCTCCCACGCGCGATACTTTCGCACGCTGGTGCGGACGGTTGCCGGGTCGCTCAGCTCGTGCCACGTCACCACGTCGGGCATCGTATCGGCGGCGATCGCGTGGCGCAGGAAGCCCTCGACCTGATCGAACAGGATGCTGGTGTTCGGCCCGGCGATCCGCGTCCCCGGCGATGCCTGCCGCAGCGCGCGCACCGTGCGATCCCAGGCGTCGAGGAACACCGCCGGCTCCTTGAGCCAGCTGACCCCGGTGCAGCTCTTGGCGTCGGCGCTGAACATGTTGCCGTCGGGCTCGTTGAACGGCACGAACACGATCCGGTCGCGATAGCGCGGCGGCAGCGCGCGGACCTGCGCGGCCTGCCGCTTGAGCACCTCGATATAGTTGGTCACCGATTGCGCGCAGTCGCCGCTCTTCCACTTGTACGGAAACTCGCGGAAGATGTCGGTCATGTAGATATAGGTGTCGCCGCCCGACGCATCGGTCAGCAGCGTCGACACCTCCAGCGCGTCGGCGCCGGGATGCTGCGGCCCGTCCTGCGCCTTGGTCGAGACGGTGCGCAAATCGATGCCTTCGAGCAGATTGGGGTGCGGCAGCCGCGCATCGTACAGGCCGTAGAGCGTCCCCGACGCCCCGCCGTGGAACGCGCCGGTGTCGCTGCCCATGTCGACGGTCAGCCGTTCGGGCGCGTCCTGCGCCAGCGCGGGCGCGGCGGTGGTGGCGAGCAGAGCGGCAAGGCAGAGGGCACGCATCGGTCGGAACTCCGGGAAGGGTGCGGCGGCGGTCATGCCGCGCGCGCCGCGTTCATGCGCGCGATCGTCGCGTGGTTGAGGATCAGCCGGCTGATCGTGACGGCGAGCAGCAGGTGCATCGCCGCCGGCACCAGCGTCGACAGGGCGCGGATGCCGGTCAGCGACAACGGCGTCTGGTTGTTCGCGCCGGCCTTGTAGGAGACGAGCACCAGCACCGCGCTGATCAGCGCCCCCGCGACCGCCCACGCCAGCTTCACGAAGAACTGATTGAACGCGAAGCTCATGCCCGACGAGCGCATCCCCAGCTTCCACTCGCCATATTGGTCGGCCAGCTGGATCAGCGTGAAATGCAGCGGCAAGGTGCAGCCCAGCACGATGCAGCACAGCCCGACCAGCACCAGCCACAGGGTCGGATAGTCGCCCGGCACGAAGAAGGCGGCGACATGCCCGACGACGAGGATCAGATTGACCCAGATATAGATCGTCCGCACGTCATGGCGGCGCGTGAAGAAGGTGACGACGATCGAGCCGATGAACCCGCCGATCGTCGCGATGCCGAAGAAGAACGCCTGATAGGTCGTCCCGCCGTTCAGCACATAGGTGATGAAATACAGCGCCGCGCCACCCTTGGTGTTGAAGATCGCGATCAGCAGCAGCGTCATCGCGAAGGTAATGCGCAACTGGTCGTTCTTCAGCGTATTGGCGATCGCGACGCGCAGCGGCGGCTCCTCGATGGCCGCGAAGGTGACGCGCTCGCGCACGAACAGGAAGCAGATCAGGAACATCGCCACCGCGGCGAGGCTCAGGAGCGCCACGCCGTCGCGATAGCCGCGCGCGACATCGCCCGCGCCGAGCGCGCGCACCATGATCGGCAGCCCGACCGAGACGGTGAACGAGGCGATCGCCACCATCGCGAACCGCACCGACTGGCAGGCGACGCCTTCCTCGGCGCTGTCGGTCATCCGCGTCACCAGCGCGCAAAAGGGGACGTTGTTGAGCGAATAGGAGAAGGCGAGCAGGAAATAGGTGATCGCGGCATAGGCGACCTTGCCGTCCTGCCCGAGATCGGGCGACTGGAAGGTCAGGAAACAGCTCAGCCCGACCGGGATCGCGGTCCACAACAGATAGGGGCGGAACTGCCCCCAACGCGTCTTCGTGCGGTCGGCCATGATCCCGATCAGCGGATCGGAGATCGCGTCGAAGATGCGCAGCGACAGGAACAGGATACCGACCACGCCCGGCGCGATCCCGAACACGTCGGTGTAATAGAAGGTCAGGAAATTGGCGATCAGCCCGGTGATGATCGTGCCCCCGGCGTCGCCGAAGCCGTAGGCGACCTTCTCGCCGAAGGGCACGCGCGCGGCCGGGGCCGGGGCGGGGTGGACCGGCGCGGCGTCGCCCTGTTGCGCGATCGTCGTCATGCCTCGGAGTCCATGAACGCCCCCGCGACGCGTGCGCCGGCGCGGACGAAGACCGGCAGCCGGTCGCGCGGCGCGGCGCAGCGAACCGTCGCGTTGCCCGCCACTTCCGCCCCGGTCCACGCATCGATCCACGCGCCCGCCGGCAGCCACACGTCGCGCGCGTCGACGCCCGCCGCGGTGACCGGCGCGACCAGCAGGTCGGGGCCGAACATATATTGGTCGTCGACTTGCCAGCTGCGCGGCTGCTCGGGATAGTCGTAGAACATCGGCCGCATCGGCGGGTCGCCCGCTTCGTGCGCGGTGCGCATCAGCCCGGCGACATACGGCCGTAGCCGCTCGCGCAGGCCGGCGTAGCGGCGCAGGATCGCGAACACCTCGTCGCCGAAGCTCCACAATTCGTTGCCCGCGCCGGTGTCACATTGCGCGACCCCGTCGCGGAACGGCTCGGCGGGTGGGGTGATCGGGTCGCGATGCCCGTGCATCCGCAGCACCGGGGTGAACACCGCCCATTGGAACCAGCGGATCATCAGCTCGTGAAACGCCGGATCGTCGACATCGCCGCCGTGGAAGCCGCCGATGTCGGTCGTCCACCACGGGATGCCCGCCATCGCCATGTTCAGCCCGGCGCTCAGCTGGTTGCGCATCGCGGTGAACGAGCTGTGGATGTCCCCCGACCAGATCAGCGCTCCGTACCGCTGGCTCCCCGCCCACGCGCAGCGCACCAGGCTGACGCTTTCGGTCGCGCCCTCGGCCGTCAGCCCGTCGTGGAGCGCCTGCGCATAATAGAGCGGATAGGCATTGCCGACCGCCAGCACCTCGCCGGCATGATAGCGATAATTGTCGAAGTCATACGCGCCATATTCTGGCTCGGCCTCGTCGAGCCAGAACAAGGTCACGCCCTTGTCGTGGTAGTTGCGCTTTAGCGTCTGCCACAGGAAGTCGCGCGCGCCGGGATGCGTGACGTCGAGGAAGCGCGTGTTGCCGAGGAACTCCTGCTGCACGTCGATGCCGCGATTGGCGCGCACCAGATAGCCGCGCTCGGCGAGCGCCGGGTAATTTTCCGAGCGCGGATCGACGGTCGGCCACACCGACACCATCAGCGCGGTGCCCATCGCCGCCAGCTCGGCGCACATCGCGGCGGGGTCGGGCCATTCGCGCACATCGAACCGCCAGTCGCCCTGCACCGGCCAGTGGAAAAAGTCGGCGACGATCACCGCCAGCGGGATGCCGCGGTCGCGATAGGCGCGCGCCACCGCCAGCAGCTCGTCCTGCGTGCGGTAACGCAGCTTGCTCTGCCACAGCCCCAGCGCATAATCGGGCATCATCGGCGCGGTGCCGGTGACCTGCGCATAATTGCGCACGATCTGTGCAGGCGCGTCGGCGGCGGTGATCCAGTAATCGATCTCGTGCGCGGCGCGCGCGGTCCAGACCGCGCCATTGGCGGCGAAACACGCCTCGCCGACCGCCGGGCTGTTCCACAACATGCCATAGCCGTGGCTCGACACGACGAACGGCACGCTCGCCTGCGAATTGCGCTGCGCCAGTTCCAGCACGCAGCCGGCGAGGTCGAGGTTGGGCTGCTGATATTGACCCATGCCGTACAGCCGCTCGCCCGGCCGGGCCTCGAACCGCACTGTGATCCGCGCCGCGCCGCCGGGCAACGGGCGGAACTCGCGGCCTGCCAGACCCAATGCGCTGATCGTGTCGACCGTGTCGCTGCCGATTGTCCAGAATTTGGTGACCGTATCGCGCTGCCGCCACTTCTCCTCGAGCAGAACGCGCCCGCGATTGTCCAGAAAGCGCACGCGCCCCTGTAAATCCAGCTCCGCCGTGATCCCGCCGTTGCGGATATGCGCCACCGAACCGACCCGTCCGACGAGCGCGGCGATCGGATCGATGTCGAGCAACGCGCCCGGCGCGGCGGGGCGGGGGGCATAGGTCGAGGCGCGCAGCCGCAATCCGCTGGGGCCATGCGCCTCGATCCGCACCCAATCGCCATCATAGGCCCAGGCAATCGCGCGCTCTTCAAGCGTCAGCGTATCCACGCTTTTCTTCCTCTCCCCGCCCGGCAATTCCGAACCGTAAACGTTTTCGGACTTGTGCAATCCGGGTGGTGGTCTGTCAACACCCTTGCGCTGTGGACGTGCGGCAGCGATCAGGCGCGAATGGACATTCGTGCGCTTGCCAGCCATCTGGGCCTGTCGATCGGCACTGTGTCGCGCGCCTTGAACGATCGTAAGGATGTCAGTCCCTTAACCCGGCAACGCGTGCTGGAGGCCGCATCGGCGCTCGGCTACACGCCCAACCAGTCCGGCCGGACGCTGCGGATCGGCCGGACCGCGACGATCGGTTTTATGCTGACGCTGGAACACGATAGCGCGGTGCACGGCGATCCCTTCTTCATGGCGCTGCTCGAAGGCGTGCAGGCCGGCCTGGTGGAACACGGCCTCGACCTGGTCATCCTGCTGGCGCGCAAGGGCGAGGACGGTGAGACCTTCCTTCGCCGCCACATCGCGCGCGGCACCGTTGACGGCTGGCTGCTGTCCGGTACGCAATATGAGGATGCCCGGATCAAGTTGCTGTCGGAGCGTCGCATTCCCTTCGTCGCGCTCGGGCGTACCGCATCGATCGCCGATTATCCGTGGATCGATCTCGACTTCGAAGGTGTCGTTGCGGAGGCAATGGCCTTGCTGCTCGCAGACGGGCACCGTCGCATCGGCTTGGTGACACCGCCGGCGACGATCAACAACAGCCACATCGTCGTCGCCGAATATCGCGCCGCGCTCGTCCGGGCCGGGCTTGCGGCGGATGAGGCATTGATTCACCGTGGCGACACCGACGAACATGACGGTGAGGCCGCGACGCGTGAGCTGATGGCTTTAGAGCAGCCGCCGTCGGCATTGTTGCTAATGGGCGAAACAGCTCCGGTGGGGGCGTATCGAGCGCTCCGCGACAAGGGTCGTGAGCCAGGACGAGATATCGCGGTGATTGGCCTGCGTAATAACCCCATGTGCCAAGCCCTGTCACCCGAGCTGACGTGCTTCACGCTTGATCTAAACGCCTTAGGTCTAGCTCTTGCGGGTAAATTAGTGTCGATAGTAGAAGATGAGGTCGGCTATGTCGAAGCAATCCAATCTCGTTGGCCCCTGAATATTCTTCTTCGGGAGAGCCACAAAGGAGGTCTGCCAAAAGAATAAGTTGAGCGTAGCTTGGTAATGCATAAGAAGTGGCTTCTGTATAAATAATCTTCGCCACTTTATCTTGTTTTTACCATCCGCTGATGGAATTATTGGTCGTTCATGAGCCATGCCGAGAAGCAGGAGGTAGGCCGCTGGGCGAACAACGGGGTGGAGAACAGTCACTTGCCGTTCCGACGAAGGGGGCGGGCAATGTTGCGGTTCTGGCAGATGAATACGCTGCAGAAGTTCGCATCTATCCACGCCAACGTCCACAATCACTTCAGCCTGGAACGCCACCTCATCGACCGACAAAACTACCGTGAACGACGCTCAGCTGCACTGGCGGAGTGGCAGGCGCTTGTCAGCTGAACGTCGCCGTCAAAAGGCCGATTTGCATCGACTGGAGAGCGGTTCGCATTAGACTGACAGCACCGCCACTACCTTGCCAAACGATATTTGGTCGCCGAGGATTAGGCGGGGGGCACCGCCCAGCTAAATGCACCGGCTGGAGATCGGTTGATGGTGGGGCGGGGCGTGCCTGCGCACGTCAGCCTCGCCGTTCCTCTACTTCAGTCGTCGTCAGTGATCAGGCTGGGGCTGCTAATATACGTGTGCTTGCCGCTGAGCCTACGGAACGTCGAGGACCTGCTATTCGAGCTCAGCATCGACATCTGGCATGAGACGCTGTGGTTGTGGTGGAGCAGGTTCGGCCTACTGTTTGCCGGAGACATTCGCCGGCAGCGGGTGAGCCGGATACGCGACCTTTGTCACTGGCGCTGGCACTTGGATGATATGTACGTAGAGCAGGTGCGCTGGCATAATATGGGATCAGCAAAGGAAGAATTTTTCTGATCTCCAAACGCCCTATATCGCAAGATCTGGCGGAAAACTTCTCCTTCGGTCGGGTGTGAGTTCGACGGGGAATGGTTATTTGGGTATGATGAGACAAACACCATCTTTGATATATTTTGCCAAGGCCTTAAAGTTGTAATATTTAAATATATTTATTCTCATACGCTTTAAATATTATTTAGCCCGGCTTCATTGGTGCCGTTGATGGATTTAGTTTGTTTGCAGAAGGTAGCTATTCCGTCATGGATGACGTGACCTTCTCCCACCGCGGCAGTGCCAGAGTCTGCAACTTGGGCCCTGATGATCCTCGGCTTCGGCGGGGTGGGTTATTCCATACGTCGTCGCCAAAAGGCTGCTGTGGGCTTCGCCTGACCTCATACAAAAGTCCGTGGAAGCGATCCTGTGGTTTACGCCAAGATTTGCCGGCAGGGCGATTACTCCGGCCGGAGCTGGGCCACCCCGAATGACTCCGCTTCCCCTGCGCGCAGCCCTTTGACGCCTTGCTCACCCCGGGGAGCACGCCAGCAGCGCGTGATCGTCGAGGATGCCACCAGCGTGAGGTTGATGATGAGCGGATGTACCTCCGCGCGCGCAGCTTGCGTCCGTTGCCGCCGAATGGGGATGATTTTGACTCTTGAGGTTGATCTACTTCGGCGAGAAATGCCGCCGAGCATCTCACAGATGTTCACCCACGGCACGCAGGTGACCACTTTAGATTAGGCCAGAAATCTGTCACGATCCTGTAAGTGAACCGGCGTCGGGGTCGCGAGGGGGCGATTGGCGGATGAATTTTCTGGACCAATTAGAGACTTTCATGCCGCATGGTATGTGCCTTTTATGGCGTCCGGAGTTGATGATCCTCCACATTGGCTCTGATGCGCTTATCGCACTGGCCTATTTCGCCATTCCTTTCGGCATTGCACAATTTGTGAATGCCAGGGTTGACCTGGATCAAGGTCACCGGCGTCTGGCTTTGCTGTTCGCTGCGTTCATCGGCCTTTGCGGCATAACTCACGTCGCCAGCATATTCGTCCTCTGGTACCCGTTCTACGTGACCGAGGGCTGGCTGAAGGCAGCGACCGCTGTCGCCTCCGTTGCGACGGCGATATTTGCGCTATCGCTTGTTCCGAAACTGCTCCTCCTGCCGTCCGCAAAAGCCTTGCAAAGGGAAATCGACGATCACCAGGCGACGCTGCGGGAGTTGCAGGCTGCTCGGGCCGCGCTCGCGCGGCGCGTGGATATGACCGAGAGCGAGTTGCGACGCGTCGAGGCAAACTACGAGACATCGGACAAGCTTCTCAGGTCCGTCGTGGAAACGGTACCCGGCGCGATCTACGCCAAGGATGAAGCAGGTCGAATGATCCTTGCGAACAAGAGCACGCTCAATTTCCTCGGCTTGTCGTGGGAAGCTGTCGTTGGAAAGAGGGATGACGAATTCATCGACGATGCCGAACAGGCTGAGGCGATCATCGCCAATGACAGGTTGGTCTTGAGCGGCGGTGGCATCCGGGAAATGGAAGAGAGCATCACGCTTCCCGACGGCGGAACGCGGACCTTTTGGTCGACCAAATATCCGATGCGGGACGACGCCGGTCGGGCAATTGGCATCGTCGGTGTCTCCGTCGACATCACGGACCGGAAGAAGGAAGAGAGTGACGCCCGTGCGTCGATCGAACGTGCGTTGGCGGAAAAGGTCGCTGCGCTGGAGCAGCGGGACATTCTCATCAGGGAAGTCTATCATCGTGTGAAAAACAACTTGCAGATTATCGACAGCTTCCTGGTGCTGCAAAGCAGGTCGTTATCGGATCAGCGTGCCAAAGACGGGCTGAGAAGCCTACGTGATCGGGTATATGCCTTGGGGCTCGTACATCACCAACTTATGGCGACGGCCGATTTTGCGACGTTCGATCTGTCGTCGTTCTTAAGTGAACTCGTCGAAAATCTCGCTGAGGGGTCTGGCTCTAGCGAAATCGCGCTTTCGGTCAGTGCCGATCCACTCACAGTGGGGCTGGACTTCGCCATACCGTTCGGTCTGTTGGTGACCGAACTTGTCACGAATGCCATCAAGCACGCATTCCCTGCGGGTTCCGGCACAATCCACGTTCAGGTGAATAACATCGGAGAGGATGAAGTCATGCTTCTCGTGAAGGATGATGGGTGTGGGACCACTGCATCGGTGACAGGCGAACCTTCAACAGGCGGTGGGCTTGGCAAGAACATCATCACCAGCATGGCGCGTCAGCTTCGGGGCAACGTGACCTACAGCTGTGACGACGGAACTCGTGTGGAGGTGCGGGTGAAGGGGCCGTGTCGGAAATGAGCGATCTTTCGGATTATGTCCTGATCGTGGACGATGAAGAGATGATCGCGATGGCCTTCAAGTACCAGATCGAGGATCTCGGGTATGCGGTGTGCGGAACGGCGGCCTCCGCGGATGAGGCCGTCGCTATGGCGTGCCTGCACCGGCCCAAGGTCGTGTTGATGGACATGCGTTTGCGGGGCGAGAAAGATGGCGTGGATGCGTCGTTAGACATTCACGAACGGGTCGGATCGCGCGTGATCTTCGTGACCGGCTCCAAGGAGCCCGCGACAGTGACGCGCATTCAGCTCGACCACCCCCGCGCTATCCTGTTCAAACCGGTGTCGTATCGGAAGCTCGAAAGCGCGATTCAGGAGGCGATGCTGGACTGATCTCGTCGAGGCGTATGGACATCGCGTGGCTGTGTCGGGGCTGCGACATGGCGCGGATTGACGGGGCGACGACCTTACATGGGCGTCGGAACCACGCCCCCGCTGAGTGGCCGCGCTTGACCAGTCCCGCCACGAGGCAGCCATGCGTGAAGTGGCTTTCGCTGGCACCGTTAGTCAAATGCACCAGCGTTTAATCCAGGGCGGGATTAAGGCAGGTGAATTTAAGCTCGTCGAGCATTCTTGATGATCGGTCGTCGGCTGGCGTAGACGCGCTCCACCTTGATCGGTCGGCAGCCTGCCCACGGCACGCTCGTGATCTGACAGGGTTGAAACGCCGGAACCGCTTGCCTGTTCGGATTGCCATGCAATGGCGGCAAGGCGGTGGTTCCTGGTTCAAGAGAGACGGAATCCAGCCGCAGTGAATTATCGCCATTCCTTCCACGCTGGTAATAGTGCCGATGTGGTCAAGCACAGTCTCCTCATAGAGCTTGTACGCGCTTTGCAACAAAAGCCGGGAGCGCTGACCCTGATCGACACGCATGCCGGTTGCGGGCTGTACGATCTTGGCGGGGAAGATGCTCGACGTACCGGCGAAGCGCTGCAGGGCGTCTTGCGAACCTTTGAAGACGCCAACCCGCTGCTAGACGATTATCGTGCGGCGGTGCGGGCGGTGAATGTTTCGTCCGAACCACACCTATATCCCGGCTCGCCACGGATCCTGGCGCAACTCGTTCGCCCGCAGGATTTTTTGATCCTGAACGAAAAACATCCGGAGGATGCCGACACGCTGCGCCGGGCGATGCGCGACACCTCCGCTGCCGTGCACGAGCGCGACGCGTATGAATTCTGGCGAGCGATGGTGCCGCCGCGCACGGCGCGCGGTGTAGTGATCGTCGACCCGCCCTATGAGCAGACCGACGAACGCGCCCGCATCACTGCGACCCTCGCGGCGGCTTACCCCAAATGGTCGCACGGCGTGACGGTGATCTGGTATCCGCTGAAGGACCGTAGCCTCCACTGGCGGTGGAAGGAGCAATTGCGCTCGCTCGGCATCCGCAAGTTCCTGAACGTCGAGCATTGGCTGTACGACGTCGACCAGCCGGGCATCTACAACGGCGCGGGCCTGTTCATCATCAACCCGCCCTATGCCTTCACGCAGGCGCTGCCGCCGATGCTGGAGGTGCTCCGCGCCGTCCTTGCGCCCGAGGGGCATCGCGGTGCGATTACGGCGGACTGGCTGACCGGGTGAAAGAAGACGTTGCGGCTTTTCGGCTGCGCCGAATCCGCGTGCCCCGATCCGTTCGGCCGTGAAGCCCGGGGCTCGATTGAAGGCGATGATACCTGTCGGCGGGGAGGGGCTTGACCGACAAACCGGGCGCAAAGCCGCCGATCCGCGCAAGCGATTGAATACGAACAACAAGACTGACAATTGGCCGCTTAGCTTGCTTTGGACCGAAGTCGGATTCGCCGCCGCCTATCCCGTTGTGATCGTTCTACATTCCAGAAATTTGGCTTCTCAGGTTAAAAGTATGACAATTCAATTGTCCGGCATTTGGCTTTTTGCGATATAGGCTAGGTTAGCTGCGACACGGCAGCGACTTGAGGAGGGGGTATATGCGGAAGCTGGAAGCGCGTTGGTTGGTCGGTGCATCGATGGTGGCGATCGCCGTCTTCGGATCGAGTGGCATGGCCGGTGCGCAGGTGAGCGCAACGCCGGCGATGCTGGCCGGCGGCGTCGGGGCCGGGCAGGGTGGCACTGCTGACCAGTCCACTGGCGCGTTGAACGCCTCGCAAGTCGCGCAACAGGATCAGAACGAGCAGGACATCGTGGTCACCGGCGTCCGGGAGTCGCTGCGCTCGGCACAGGCGCTGAAGCGCAACGCCAGCCAGATCCTCGACTCGGTACAGGCGACGGACATCGGCAAGCTGCCCGACGCCAACACCACCGAGGCGCTGCAACGCATCACCGGTGTGCAGATCCAGCGGCGCTATGGCGAGGGGGCGACCGACTTCGATCACCGCACGTCGCCGGCGATCACCGTCCGCGGGCTTACCCAGGTCCAGAACTTCCTCGATGGCCGCGCGGTCTATTCGGCATCGGGCGGTCGCGCCTTCGATCTGGAAGGCATCCCGCCCGAGCTGCTCGCCGGGATCGACGTCTACAAGAACGCGCCCGCCAACATCATCGAGGGCGGCGTCGGCGCGGCGGTGAACCTGCGCACGCGGCTGCCGTTCGACCAGCCCGGCCAGACGATCAGCGGCACCGTCCGCGGCAATTACTACGACCGGGTCGACAAGTTCGGCTATTCGGCGTCGGGGCTCTACAGCAACCGCTTCGACACCGGGATCGGCGAGATCGGCATCCTCGCCAATGCGGTCTATTCGACGAGCGCCTATCGCCAGGACGGCATTCTCGCCAACCCGCAGAACCCGATCCCGGCCGGATCGATCGCCGGCGCGCCCGCCAATGCCCGGGCGCCAATGGGGATGCAGGTCTATGACGATCTGGGCGATCGTCGCCGGCTGGGCATCGCTGCCGCGGTCCAATGGCAGGCGGCGGACAATCTGCTGGTCACCGGCCAGTATCAGCTCGCCAAATATTGGTTCAACCGCCGCGGCGCTTATTACTACACCGTCAACGGCGGATCGCAATCCAACCCGCTGCCCAGCTCGACCTTCACGTTCAACAAGGACGGCTATGCGACGTCGGGGGCGCTGCAGCAGCAGAATTTCGAGACCGGGCGCTTCGACCAGCAATTGTGGAGCCAGAGCCAGAACTTCACGCTCGGCGCCGATTGGCAGGCGACCGACCGCGCCAAGGTCCATTTCGACGTCCAGTATCTGAAGAGCTATTACAACGCCGATCGCAACGGCCACGTCCTGACGCTGTTCACCGCCGCAGGCCAGAACACGCCGACCGGATCGCCGCACCCGTCGATCATCGACTTCGACCTGCGCGGCAGCCGCCCGCGGTGGGACGTGCGCGACAAGGCTTTGCTGACGAACCCCGCCAATTACGCGACGCCGTTCATCGCCGACGCGTTGCAACGCAACGACGCCGATACGCTCGCGCTCGCCTATGACATCGAATATGATCTCGAGGGCGGCTTCCTGCAGAAGCTGCGCGGCGGCGCGCGCTATTCTGACAATTCGATTGATCTGCGCGGTACGTGGAACGGCGTCTGCCTCTACGCTACCGGCCCCGATCCGTCCTGCTCGGCGAAGGACGGCACCGCGCTGATCCCGCTCAGCCGCAATCCGGAGCTGGCGATGTCGGCGCCGTCCCCGAACTTCTTCGACGGCAAGAGCGTCACCGGCGGGCTGCTGTATCCGGCGCTGCCCGGCGGCGGCGGCGTGACCGGCGACGTCTGGAAGCAGACCAAGGCGCTGTACGCGCTGTTCGGCGCCAAGACCAAGGACGCCTTCACCCCCGGCGATCTCAACGCGCAGACCGAAAAGACCTACACCGTCTGGGGGTCGACCGATTATGCGTTCGAGGCGGGCAGCATCCGCTTCGACGGCAATGCGGGCGTACGGCTGGTCAAGACCGACCTCACCTCGTTCGGGACGCAATTCAATTCGGACGGCACCACCTCGCCGCTGGCGGTCGCCAAGAGCTACACCCGCGCATTGCCCAGCGTGAACCTGCGCGCGCGGATCACCGAGGAGTTCCAGATGCGCTTCGCCTATTCAAAGGGGCTGGCGCGACCGAACTTCGATCAACTGTCGACCAATCTCACGCTCAACAACGCCAATCAGGTCAATCCGATCACCGGTCGCCCGAGTGCCAGCTCCGGCAATCCGCGGCTCAACCCGATCGAATCCAACAATTTCGACCTGACCGCCGAATGGTATTTCGCGCCGGCCGGGTCGGTGACCGGTGGTCTGTTCTACAAGAAGGTCGACGGATTCCTGGCCAGCGGTACGCTGGTCCAGACCTTCCAGGGCCGCGCCTATGACGTCAGCACCGTGCTCAATTCGGGCAAGGGCACCGTCAAGGGCGCCGAGATCGGCTATCAGCAGTTCCTCGACTTCCTGCCCGGTCTGTTCAGCGGCTTCGGGGTGCAGGCCAATTACACCTATGTCGACTCGAACGTCACGAATCCGTTCGCGGCCGCCGGCTCCGGTCAGTCGGCGCAGCTGCCGCTCGAGAAATTGTCGAAGCACAATTACAATTTGATCGGGCTGTACGAGAAGGGGCCGCTGACCGCGCGGCTCGCCTATAATTGGCGGTCGAGCTACCTCGACCAGACGTTCGGCGCGGGCACCAACCAGCCGCAATATGCCAAGCCCTATGCGTCGCTCGACGCATCGGTGAGCGTCAACCTCAACACCCATGTCGCGATCTCGGCGGATGCGGTGAACCTGACCAATCGCATGAACGTCACGTACATCGGCACGATCGGTCAGCCGCTGCAATATCAGCTCAACGATCGCCGCTTCGGCCTGTCGCTACGCGCGACCTATTGACGACCCCTCCCGGCCTCTCCTGATAGGAAGAGGCCGGCATCGTTTGGAGGGAAGGAGCGTCGGTGGGGGTTCGGCACGATCTGGCGTTCGCCCCCGGCGCGACCCTGACCATCCTGCACGTCGGCACCGAGCGCGAGCCGGTGTTGGTCGTCGATGGTGCGACCGGACAGGTCGACGCACTGCGCGCGTTCGCCGTCAGTCAGGCCGCGTTCGCGCCGGCCGCAAGCGTCGGCAATGGCTATCCCGGCCTGCTCGGCACCGCGCCGGTCGCGTATGTCGACGCGATGGTGCGCGGGATCCTGCCGCTGATCGCGGCGCATTTTACCGGTTGCCCGGTCCGGCCAGCGCGTGCCCGCGGCAACTTCTCGCTCGTCACCACCGCCCCGGCCGATCTGACCGCCGACCAGCGCGTGCCGCATGTCGACACCGCCGACAGGCTGCAATTCGCGACCGTCCACTTCCTGTCGCCGGGAAATTCCGACGGCACCGCCTTCTTTCGCCATCGCGCAACCGGGTTCGAGACGCTCGATGCCGAACGATGGCCCGCCTACCAGGCGGCGCGCGCCCACGATCCGGTCGCGCCGCCTCGCTATTCCATCGGCGCCGACGACGGGTTCGAGGCGATCGAGATCGTCCCCGCGATCCCCGACCGATTGCTCCTCTACCGCGCGGCGCTGCTCCATTCGGGCTGGATCACGACGCTTCCTGCACGGGCAGCCGACCCACGCCACGGCCGGCTGACCGGCAACCTGTTCCTGCAATGCCGGGTGGACGCATGACCGACAACACACCGCTGCGCAGAATCGCGATCGTCGGCGGCGGCACCGCCGGCTGGATGGCGGCCGCCGCGCTCGCGCGAGTCTTGGGGCCGCACGGCCCGGCGATCACGCTGGTCGAGTCCGAGGAGATCGGGACGGTCGGCGTCGGCGAGGCGACGATTCCGCCGATCCAGGCGTTCAATGCACTGCTCGGCATCGACGAAGCCGAGTTCGTCCGCGCGACGCAGGGTACGTTCAAGCTCGGTATCGAGTTCGTTGACTGGCTGCGATCGGGGCACCGCTATTTCCATCCGTTCGGCGTCTACGGCATCGACAAGGGCGCGGTGCCGTTCGAGGCGATGTGGCAACGGCTGCGCCAGGCGGGGGAGGCGCAACCGCTGGAAGCTTATTCGATCTGCGCGGCCGCGGCGCGCGCGGGCCGGTTCATGCCGCCCCAGCCGGGCAACACGCCGCTCGCGCATATCGGCTATGCCTTCCATTTCGACGCTGGGCTCTATGCCCAGTTCCTGCGCCGCCATGCGGAGGCGGCCGGGGCCATGCGGCGCGAGGGGCGTGTCGTCGAAGTGATCCGAGGCGACCACCCCGACCGGATCGCCGCCGTCGTGCTGAAGGACGGCACGCAGATCGACGCGGATTTCTTCGTCGACTGCTCGGGGTTTCGCGGGCTGCTGATTGCCGAAACGCTGGGCGCGACCTTCGAGGATTGGGGCCAATGGCTTCCCAATGATCGCGCCGTCGCTGTCCCAACCGCGAACATCGCGCCGCCCGCGCCCTACACGCGCTCCACCGCGCGGGCAGCGGGCTGGCAATGGCGCATCCCGTTGCAGCACCGCGTTGGCAATGGCCATGTCTATGCCAGCCGGCACCTCTCCGAGGACGAGGCGACCGCGACGCTTCTAGCCAACCTTGATGGCGAGCCGCTGGCTGCGCCGCGCCAGCTCCGCTTCCGCACCGGGCGGCTCGACCGGTTCTGGATCGGCAATTGCGTTGCGCTCGGGCTGGCGAGCGGGTTCATGGAGCCGCTGGAATCGACCAGCATCCATCTGATCCAGGCGGGAATCGCGCGGCTGCTAGAAATGCTGCCGACCCGCGCGTTCGAGCCCGCAGACACGCGCCGCTACAACCGGTTGATGGTGGCGGAGTTCGAGAGCATCCGCGATTTCCTGATCCTGCATTTTCACGCGACCGAGCGGCGCGACACGGCCTATTGGCGCGATCTGGCTGCGATGCCGATCCCGGAGACGCTGGCCGAGCGACTGGCGATCCATGCGCGAACCGGGCGGGTGTATCGCGAGGCGGATGAGCTGTTCACCAAAACGAGCTGGCTGGCGGTCATGAACGGGCAAGGGCTGACGGCCGATGGCTACGATCCGCTGGCGGCGGGCATGGCGCTGGACGAGGTGCGGGCACGGTTGCAACGGATCGCCGCGGTTACGCAGGCCGCAATCGGGCATATGCCCGCGCATGCCGACTTCATCGCGCGCCATTGCGCTGCGGCCCCGATGATGGTGCCTTGAAGGTATCGGCGGGTGCACCGTCATACCCGCTGAGTTCCGCCGTTCGTACGCCGGGCGGGCATGCGATGCGCACATAAGCCGGTCAGCTGCTCCCAGCATGCCCGCCCCCTCGTGCCTGGCATCCGCTCACGAACCACCGGCCAGAAGCAAGTCCAGAATTCGACCTTCGATCGTCGCGAGTTGCGCATCGCCGTGGCGACGGGGCCGGGGGGCGGGGATGTCGGTATCGCTGACGATCCTCCCTCGATCCATCATCACCACCCGATCGCTTAGCATTACCGCCTCGCCGACGTCGTGCGTGACGAAGAGCGCCGTAAATTGCTGGCGAGACCAGACATTTTCGATCAGTCGCTGCATCTCGATCCGGGTCAGTGCGTCGAGCGCACCGAGCGGCTCGTCGAAGAGCAGCAGGCGTGGCTGGCTGACCAGGGCGCGGGCCAGGGCGACGCGCTGACGCTGGCCACCCGACAGGCGTGTCGGCCATTCGTGCGCCTTGGCCGACAGGCCCACCAACGCCAGCGTCTCGGCGGCGCGCTCCCGTGCGTCGGGCAGATCGCCGGCGCCGAGCACGACGTTCGTCAGGACGTCGAACCACGGGAGCAGGCGCGGTTCCTGAAACACGATGCGGGCGCGGTCGCGGTCCACGGTGATGGTGCCGCGCTGAGGTGCCTCCAGCCCGATGATCGTGCGCAGAAGCGTGCTCTTGCCGCAGCCGGAACGGCCGACGATCGATACGAACGCGCCGGGATCGACCACGAGGTCGAGGTTGTCGATCACCGGAGGTCCATCGAACGCGACGACCAGTCCGGACACCACGATCGGCGTACCACCGGATGCTTGTTCCACGAGCGGCCGCGAAGCGGTCTGCGCCATGTCAACGCTCTCCATAAGCGGGGTTCCAGCGCAGCAGACGGCGCTCGGCCGCGCGCGTCGCCGTGTCGGTCAGCTTGCCGAGCGCGCCGTAGATGACGATCGTCAGCACGATGACGTCGGTCTGGCTGAACTCGCGCGCCTGGTTCGCCATATAGCCGATACCGGAACTGGCGGCGATCGTCTCCGCCACGATCAGCGCCAGCCACATCAAACCGAGTGCGAAGCGGATGCCGACCAGTATCGACGGCAGCGCGCCGGGCAGCGTGACGCGCCGGAACAGCGTCGTCCGTCCCATGCCGTAGACGCGCCCCATCTCGAGCAGGCTGCGATCGACCGACCGCACGCCATGATAGGAATTGAGGTAGAGCGGGAAGAACACGCTCCATCCGATCAGCGCGATCTTCGCGCCCTCGTCGATCCCTAGCCAGAGGATGATGAGCGGAAGCAGCGCGAACGGCGGCACGCTGCGTAGCGCCTGGATCGTGGGGTCGAGCAGCCGGCGCAACCCGACCGATATGGCGGTTGCGATGCCCAGCAGCAGACCAAGCGTCCCTCCCACCGCCAGCCCCGCCAGCGCCCGGCTGGCGCTGATCGCGAGGTTGGTCGGCAGCGTGCCGTCGCGGGTGAGTTGCCATCCCGCGGTCAGGACGGCCACCGGCGCCGGCAGCACCGACGCAGGCAACGCGCCCGTCGCCGATCCCGCTTCCCAGCCGGCGAGCAACAGCGCCGGCACCAGCAGCGGCGTCCAGCGCGACCGGGCGAGACGCGACTCTTGGATCTGCCGGGTGGCCGCGCGGCTGGCCACCGCGCGCGGGTCCGCAGCGCGGCGGGGAGGTCCATAAGCAAGACTGGCCATGATCGTCTCCTCTCAGCGCTTCGGCGTCCAGCCGGTCCAGGCGGCGGCCTGCGCGTCGACCTTGCGGGTCAGCACCCCTGCCTCGAACAGGATGTCGCTAACCCGCTGCTGGTTGGCGATCTCGGCGGGCGCCACCGGGTTCACGGCGAACGGCGTGCCGGTGAAGCGGTCGAGCATTCGCCGCTGAAGCGGTGGGGAGATGCGGGTCGCCGCGGCGAACAATGGCGCCACCTGATCGAGATGCGCGTCCGCCCATGCCGCCTCGTCACGCAATGCGTCGAGCACGGCGCGAACCTGCTGCGGCTGTGCCTTCACCCACGCGCCGCGCGCGATGTAGAAATTGGTCGCGGCCAATCCTCCGCGGTCGAGCGGGACGACACGCCCACCGATCTTGTCCTCGGCGAGCGTAAGATACGGGTCCCACGTCAGCCACGCGTCGATCGCGCCGTTGGCGAAGGCGGTCATCGTATCGCCGGGAGGCAGATTGACGGGGGTCACGTCCTTGAGGGTCAGGCCGTATTTCCTGAGCGCGACGATCGCCGCGACCTCCGCCGCCGATCCCTTTACGAACGCCAGGCGCTTGCCCTTCAGATCTGCCGCCGTGCGGATCGGCGAGCCCTTGGGAACGAGCAACTGGCTGCCGATTTCGGCGGGGAAGCTGTGCGTCGCCACATAAACGATGTCGAGCCCGGTCGCCTGGGCATAGGCGACCGGCGTATCGCCGACATGGCCGAAATCGACCGCGCCGGCACGCATGGCCTCGATGAGCGGTGGGCCCGACGGGAACTCGACCCAACGGACCGGCCCGAGATGCTCGGACTCCAGCCGCTTCGTCACCACGCCGCGAAGTCGGGCGATGAGCAGCGTGCCACCTTTCTGATAGCCGATGGTGATGCCATCGCTCTTGTTCGCCTCGCCTCCGCAGCCGGCGAGAAGCAGCGCCAGTGCGGCGACGATCCAGCCGCGCCGGGTCATTCCGCTGCCTCGGCCAGAGCTGCGCCCGCTGCGGGGTGGACGGGGAAGGGCAGGCCAAGATGCTCGCGCAACGTCGTCCCTTCATAGCCGTCGCGGACCCGGCCGCGGCGTCGAAGCTCGGGCAGGACCTGATCGGCGAAATCGTCGAGATGTTCCGGCAGCGCGGGTGGCATGATGTTGAAGCCGTCGGCGCCATGACCATCGAACCATTGTTCGAGCTGGTCGGCGATCTGGCCGGCGTCGCCGAAGATCGTCCAATGCCCGCGGGCCCCGGTGACGCGCAGGTGCAACTCGCGCGCGGTCAGCCCCTCGCGGCGGGCGATATCGAGCAACAAGGCCGGGCGGCTCTTGCGCCCATCCACTACCAGCCAGTCGGGCAGTTGCCGGTCCTGATCGTGGTCGAGCAATCGTTCGTCCTCGAAGATATGCGCCAGAAAGCGACGGCCGATGTCGGGATGGACCAGTTGCTGCAATTCTTCGTAGCGCGCGCGCGCGTCCGCCTCGCTGCGGCCGATCACCGGCATCACCCCCGGCATGATCTTCAGCGTGTCCGGTGTGCGATGGTATCGCGCGAGCCGTCCCTTCACATCGGCGTAGAAGGCGGCGGCGGAGTCGAGCGTCTGATGCGCGGTGAACACCACCTCCGCGGTCGCCGCGGCCAGGTCGCGCCCCGGTTCGGACGAGCCGGCTTGCACGACCACCGGATGTCCTTGCGGAGAGCGCGGTACGTTCAGCGGACCCGCGACCGCGAAATGCTCGCCGCGGTGGTCCAGCAGATGGAGCTTGTCGGGATCGGCGAACAGCCCGGTGGCGCGATCACGCGGGAACGCATCGTCTTCCCAGCTCTCCCACAGCCCCTTCACCACGGCCGCGAACTCGGCGGCGCGTGCGTAGCGCGCCTCAGGCTCCGGATGACGGTCCAGCCCGAAGTTCTGCGCCTCGGCGGCGGCCGCAGACGTGACGAGGTTCCAGCCGGCGCGCCCGTTGCTGAGCACGTCGAGCGACGCGAACAGCCGCGCGAGCAGATAGGGCGGATAATAGGTCGTTGTCGCCGTCGCGACGAGCCCGATGCGCTGCGTGCGTGCGGCAATCGCGGAGAGCAGCGTCAGCGGCTCGAACCCGGCGACCTGCGGGCTGCGCGCTACGCTGTCGAGCTGCGACCGGTCGACCCAGCCACCCTGGCTGTCGGCAAGGAACATCATGTCGAAGCCTGCGGCCTCGGCACGTTGCGCGATGGTGACATAATGGTCGATGCTGACGCCGGCGTCGGCGGCGGCGCGCGGGTGCCGCCACGCGGCGACATGATGTCCCGTCGCCATCAGGAACGCGCCAAGGCGAATTTGGTCGGTACGCTTGGTCATGGAAACGTCTCCAGAAAGGGAAGCGGGCGGCTCAGCCGAACCGGCGGCCGAGCGTGAGGCCGATCGTGCGGGGTTCGCCGAAGATCTGGTTGATCGGCGAGGAGCCGCCCGCCGTGCTGAACATTGTCGCGTAGCGCCGGTCGAACAGGTTGCGTGACCACAGCGAAAGCGACCACAGATCGTCGGCCGAGCGCACGCCGACGCCGGCGTTCACCAGTGCATAGCCGGGCTGCCAGAAGTAGATCGAGCGCGGATTCGCGAGATTGGTGCGCGTGCGGTAGGCGACGTTGGCATAGCCGGTCAGGACCAGATGGCCGCCGATCGGTTGCGTGACGTCCAGACCGCCCTGCAGCGTCCATTTCGGCGCGTTACGGATTTGATAGCCGGTCAGCGGCAGTCGCGTCGCGGCGGCGGCCACGCCCTGCTGCGTCGCAAGATACGCCTGATATTCAAGGGGGGCCGGCGCATTGTCGTACGACAGGTAGCGCGCATCGTTATGCGCCGCGTTGAAGGTGAGCGTCCAGCCCTGCACCGGGGAGACGCCGGTCTCCAGCTCGAACCCGCGCAGCCGCACCTTGCCGACATTGGCGAGATAGGTGCCGAGGACCGGCTGGCTCTGATCGACCTGCGTGTCCTGATAGTTCTTGATCGTGTCGTTGTAGAAGTTGAGGTTGGCGGTCACGCGCCCGTCGAGCCAGCGGCCCTTCACTCCCACTTCGAAGTCCTGCGACGTTTCCGGCTGGATGATCAGCACGCCGGCCTGTGCGGCGGTCGCAGCCGTGTTCACCGCGCCGGATTTCTCGCCATAGCTGGCAACCGCATAGGCGTTCAGCGTGTCGCTGATCTTCCAGGCGGGATTGATGAGCCACGACCACGATCCGTGCCGCACCGCCGCGTCGAGATTGTAGACTGGGCCGGTGATCGCGGCGCGTTGCGCGGCATAGGCGGCAAGGCTGTCGGTGAGCGGCGCGGCGCCGAACGACGAGCCCGCAACGGACGCCGCCTTCCGCTCGCTGGTGTAGCGTACCCCGCCGGTGACCGACACCCGCTCACCAAGGTGCAGCGTCGCTTGACCGAACCCCGCCAGGCTGTCGACCTTCATCCGTCCGTCGCGATCGACCTCCAGGTTGGCGAGGACGGCCGAGGGCACCTTGGGCGACAGGAAATAGGTGCTCGCGTCGCTGTAATAGATGGTGCGCAGGCGACTGCGCAGATCCTCGTGCAGGTAATACGCCCCGACCGTCCAGTCGATCGGCCCACCTTTGTCGGAGGCTAGGCGCAGTTCCTGCGTATATTGGTCGACATCGACGTCGAAGCCGTAGCGCAGGATCGACAGCGGGCTGCCGTCGCTGTCGTTATAGGGGCGGAAGTACATCCGCCGCCATGCGGAGATCGCCGACAAGGTCGTTCCGCCGATACCCACCGTCGCCTCGTTCGAAGCTCCATCCACGCGCGAGACGAGGCGTTTTTGCGTGTTGAGGTTGGCGTTGTCGGGGGAGGCCAGGCTCGGATTGTAGCCGAAGAGCGTGCGTAGCTTGTTGGTCCAGCTATTGCGTGCGCCGGTGGGATTGGCCGTTGTGGTGAAGGGCGTGTTGTCGAGCTTCAGGTTGGTGTTGACGTCGACGGTCGGCGGATACCAGTTGTTGTATTCGGTCGTTTCGTAATGTTCCGCGATCAATCGGCTGCTGACGGTATCGCTCGGCTTCCACAGCAACTGGCCGCGGGTCGACCAGCGGTTCGTGTTCAGGTAGCCGGCGCCGTCATAGGCATTGGTGATCCAGCCGTCGTCGACCGAATTGGAGAAGGTCAGCCGGTACGCGAGCGTGTCCGAGATCGGGCCAGTCGCATTCAGGCGCAGTTGCTTCAGGTTGCGCGAGCCGTAAGTGGCGTTGATGTTGAGTTCGGGCGTAAAGCTCGGCTGCTGCGTCCGGACGATCAGCGCACCGATCGTCGTGTTCTTGCCCAGCAGCGTGCCCTGGGGGCCGCGCGCCACCTCGATGCTGTCGAGGTCCACGAAATCGAGCCAGCTGAAGCCGACATAATTGTAGACGACGTTGTCGACGATCAGGCCGACGCCGCCCTCCGCGCCGTCGTTGCTGGCGTTGCCGCCAAGACCGCGGATGAAGAGCCCCGAGACGCGCGTATTCTGTTGCAGCGCGCTGAAATTGGGCACCTTGATCGCGAAATCGGCGACTCGATCGAGGTGTTTTGCGGCAAGTTCCTGCCCCGCGACGACCGAAATGGCGATCGGCACGTCCTGCAACCGTTCGCTACGATGACGCGCCGTGACGGTGACTTCGCCTCCGAACGCCTCGTCGACGTCCGGCGTCGACGCATCGGCGATCTTGCCGGCGGTGTCCTCGCCCGGAAGATCGCGCGCGGCAGCCGGCGTCGCCAGCGCGAGGAAGGAGACGGCACCGAGCAACGCGGCACCGAAGCCGTTGATTGTCATGATAGAAAGTTCCCCCTTTTCTTGTTCTTGTCAGCGCGCGTCGAAGCAGCGCGCGAATCCGCACGCGGCGAGTTGCTTCGCGCGCGGCGCGGGTGTGACCCGGTTCAGGTCGGCGGCGACCCGCTCAGGCCGCGGCGGCGCGCTCCGCCGGTTCGGGTTTGATCGTGCGGCTGCGGTGGTCGTCGAGACCGACCGCCACGTCTCTGGCAATGGTGGCGCGGCGCAGATGACGTGGCTTCTTGCCGAAGTCCGCGATGGCGCGATGCTGTATCGCGCGATTGTCCCTGATCGCGACGTCGCCGGGCTGCCTGCGCATCGTATGCTCTGCCACGGTCGCGTGTTCCTGCAACGCGTTGAAGATGCGCTGCGAGCCCGCCTGCTTCACGCCGCGCGCGGCATCGTCCAGCGCGCCCTGCCCGCGAAAAAAGATCACCGTGCAGCGTAGAAGAGCAGCACGGATCGGCGCCAGCGTTGCGGCGTCCCCCGCGTCGCGGCCGAGATCGATGCCGAGGATTTCCGCGCCGGTCCGGCCAGCGGCCGGGCGCATGTCGGGTGCGATTTCGGCGGAAGAGGCACCGGCAAATTCATGGTGGATCACGGTCATGAATGCTCTTTCTCAAACAGGCGACGGGCGATTGGCCGCAACCGACCGAGGCACAATTCAAACTCCACCGATTCAGTGGGAATTGATAGAAATTTAAAATTGGCGGTCGGCAAATTTGGTTTCGCAGGCTGCGCCGGGCGCAAAGACGGCGGATTTGGCCGTCACCGGCGGCTTCAATCACCGGCCACGCACAAACCGGCGCAGACCGATGGCCTGAAGAATCAGCCGATCCGCTCCGGTCTGTGCGATTTGTGTCTTTTCTTTGCTTGCCGCGTTGGGGAGGTGAACGGCAAGAGGACGGCGCGATGGGACGATTGTTGACCACCTTACTGGCGTGGCTCATCGCGATCCTCGGCGGATTTTTCGCGGTGGCCGGCGGGGTGCTCGTCTCGCTGGGCGGATCGCCCTATTATCTGGTCGCCGGCCTCGCCATGATCGCGAGCGGCGCCTTGCTCGGTCGCGGCAGCGTGCTGGGGCGCTGGCTGTTCGTCCTCATCTGGGCAGGGACGCTGCTCTGGGCGTTGTGGGAGGTCGGGTTCGACGGTCTCCAGCTCGTCCCGCGTCTGGTCGCCCCCACGGTGTTGCTCGTACTGGTGCTGTTGACTGGCTGGAGCGGGCGATCGCCACGGCTGCATCACCGTGCGGTTCCGGCGGCCGCCATCGCGCTGATCGCCTTCTGTGCCGGCGGGTTGCTGCTGCGCGGTGAGGGTGCGGTCGCGCAGCAGACGCCGAATTCGGTCGTCGCCGCTGCGCCCACCGGGGGGGCGGACGGTGATTGGCGCGATTATGGCGGAACGCTTTCGGGTCGCCGCTACTCCGCGTTGGCGGACATCACGCCACAGAATGTCGGGCAGCTACAGCTCGCCTGGACGCAGCGCACCGGCGATCTGCCGATGCCGGCGGAGAGCAAGGAGCACAAACGCGAATATCATTCGGAGGCGACCCCGATCCACATCGGCGACACGCTTTATACCTGTACGCCGCATTCCTTCGTCCAGGCGATCGACGCCACCACCGGCCGGACGAAGTGGAGCTGGCACGAGGATGCCAGGATCGCCGGCAACAATTATCTCGTCTGTCGTGGCGTCACCTATTTCGAGGCGCCGGCCGGAACGCCGTGCCCGCGCCGCATCTTCGCGCCGACCTTCAACGCCCGGCTGGTGGCGCTGGATGCCGACACCGGGCGGCCGTGCCCGAGCTTCGCCAACGGCGGCGCGATCGACCTGCGCGCCAATATGGGCACGTCCAAGCCATCCGATCAGATCGGCACCACGCCGCCGGTGGTGGTCAACAATCGCCTGATCATCGGCGAGCGGATCATCGACAACGTCAATCGCGACATCCCCTCGGGCGTGGTGCGCGCCTATGACCCGGTGTCGGGTGCGCCGGTCTGGGCGTGGGACGTCGGCCGCTCCCCCGATGCGATCGCGCCGCTGCCGGCGGGGCAGACCTACACGCGCGGGACGCCCAATGTCTGGGGCGCGATCACGGCGGATTCCGCCAACGGGCTCGTCTATCTCGGCACCGGCAACGCGTCGCCCGATTACTGGATCGGCTACCGCCGGCCCTTCGACGACCGGTTCGGTTCGTCGATCGTCGCGCTCGACATCGCGACCGGCAAGTTGCGCTGGACGCGGCAGCTGGTGCACCGCGACATGTGGGACATGGACCTGCCGATCGGTCCGTCGCTGTTCGACTATCGCGCGCCCAACGGGCAGGTGATCCCGGCGCTGCTCCAGACGACCAAGATGGGGCAGGTGTTCTTCCTCAACCGCATGACCGGCGCGCCGATCGCCGCGATCACCGAACGGCCGGTCCGCACCGACGGCGCCACCCCGGGTGTCCGGGTGTCGCCGACGCAGCCATTCTCGACCGGGATGCCGAGCTTCACCCCGGCGGCCCCCAGCGAGGTCGCGACCTGGGGCGCGACGCCGATCGACCAGTTGTTCTGCCGGATCGACATCCGCCGCGCGCAGGGCACCGGCATCTACCAGCCGATGGGGCTGAAGCCGATCATCGGCCATCCGGCGTTTGATGGCGTAACCGACTGGGGCGGTGCGGCGGTCGATCCGGTGCGCGGGATCATGACCGTCAACACGATGGAGATGCCGTTCAAGCTGTGGCTGATGCGCCGTGACGATCCGCGCGTCGGGCCGATGATGAAGCAGAAGCAGGGCGGCGAGAACGCCATGCAGGCGCAGCTCCAGACGCAGTATAACACCCCCTATGTCGCGGTGGTGAAGGCGTGGGTGGGAATATTCGGCGCGCCGTGCGTCGCGCCGCCGTGGGGGCATTTGACCGCGGTCGATCTCGGCACGCGGCGCATCCTGTGGAAGAAGGTGCTGGGCACCGCCCGCGACACCGGGCTGTTCGGCACGCATCTGGGCGTCCCGATCAAGACCGGCGTGCCCAATCTCGGCGGATCGATCATCACCGCCGGCGGGCTCGCCTTCATCGGCGCGACCACCGACCAGTATCTGCGCGCCTACGATCTCAACAGCGGCGAGGTGGTGTGGAAAGCGCGGCTGCCCGCCGGCGCGCAGGCGACACCGATGACGTACCGAGGGCGCGACGGGCGGCAATATGTGGTGATCACCGCGGGCGGCCACGGTGCGCTGGGCACGCGTTACGGTGATTACACGCTGGCCTTCGCGCTGCCGCGGCAGCGTTGATGCGCGGGGACGGGCGACGATAAAAGCAGGCCGGCGGTTACCTTCGCCGGCCTGCGCGGTTAAGCCGCCTTATGGAACAACAAGCTCTCGTGATCGCGCTGATCGGCGCCTTGGGGATCGGTGCGCAATGGGTGGCGTGGCGGACCGGATGGCCCGCCATCGCGCTGATGCTGGCCGCGGGTGTCATCGCCGGCCCGATCGCCGGCGTGATCGTGCCCGAACAGACCTTCGGTTCGCTCCTGGAGCCGATGATCTCGATCGCCGTCGCGTTGATCCTGTTCGAAGGTGGGCTGAGCCTCAATTTCCGGGAGCTGCGCAAGACCGAAGGCGCGGTGACGCGGTTGATGGTGATCGGCATTCCGCTCGGCTGGGTTCTCGGTACGCTGGCCTGCTATTACGTCGCCGGGCTGGTGTGGCCTGTCGCGATCCTGTTCGCAGGCATCCTCGTCGTAACGGGCCCGACAGTGGTCATCCCGCTGCTGCGGCAGAGCAATGTCGCGTCGCGTCCGCGCGCGATCCTGAAGTGGGAAGCGATCGTCAACGATCCGTTCGGCGCGCTCTGCGCGGTCATCACCTACGAATATCTGCGGCGCGTCGATGACGGGGGGACATTGCTGTCAGTGGTGTCCGCGCTGCTGGGCGCGGCTGTGGTCTCCGGGCTGATCGGGTACGGCATGGCGCGTGCGATCGCCTGGGCGTTCCCGCGCGGGCATGTGCCGGAATATCTGAAGGCGCCGGTCCTGCTCGTCGCCGTCATCGGGACGTTCGTCCTGTCGAACCTGATCCAGCAGGAAACCGGGCTGCTCGCGGTGACGGTGATGGGGGTGGCGGTGGCCAACATGCGGCTGGATTCGCTGCGCGACATCCATCCGTTCAAGGAAAATGTGACGGTCCTGCTGATCTCCGGCGTCTTCGTCCTGTTGTCCGCCTCGCTCGACTTCGCGGCGCTTCGCCTGTTCGAGTGGCGCTTCGCCGCGTTCCTCTTCGCGCTGCTGTTCCTCGTCCGGCCGGCGACCGTGCTGATCGCATTGGCGTTCAGCAAGATCCCGTGGAACGAGCGGCTGCTGATCGCGTGGATCGCGCCGCGCGGCGTCGTCGCGGTCGCGATTTCGGGGCTGTTCGCGCTGCGCCTCAACCAGCTCGGCTATGGCAATGGCGAAATCCTGGTCACCCTGTCCTTCGCGGTCGTGGTCGCGACGATCGTCGCGCACGGCTTCAGCATCCGCCACGTCGCGCGCTGGCTGAAGGTGACCGGGGCGACGCAGAAAGGATTGCTGATCGTCGGCAGCACGTCGTGGAGCGTCTCGCTGGCGCGACAGCTTCAGTCGCTGGGGCTGCCGGTGATGATCGCCGACACGAGCTGGCAGCGACTGTCGGCCGCGCGTCAGGCGGGCATCGAAACCTTCCACGGCGAGATCCTGGCGGAGACGACCGACGAACGGCTCGACCTCACGCAATTTCAGGTTCTTGCCGCGACCACAGAGAACGAAGCCTATAACGCGCTGGTCTGCAACGAATTCGCGCACAAGGTCGGTCGCGACTCGGTCTATCAACTGGGGGGCAGCGGCGATGACGAGGACCGGCGCAGCCTGCCCGAGGCGTTGCGTGGCCGCGCGATGTTCACCGCCGGGCACGGCGTCGAGGACATTTCTCGGCGTGAGGCCGCCGGCTGGGCGTTTCGCAGAACCCGGATCAGCGAGCAGTTCAACTTCGAGGATGCCCGCTCGCTGCTGCCGGACGAGGCCGACATGCTGTTCGTGCTGCACAAGGATGGTCGTATCCGGTTCTTCACCCATGCCGCACGACCGACGCCGCAAAGCGGCGACATCATGGTGTCTTACGGTCCGTCGCGGCATGGTGATCCGGAGGCAAATCGATCCATCGCAGTCGGAGAGGGTATTGCATGACGATGTTGAAGTGGAAGGACCGCGCGTCGCTCCTCGCCGCCGCCGCCGCGATCGGCCTCGGCATGGCCGGGTGCGCGCCGCGAACCGAACCCGCCGGCAACGATACGGCGCACGAATCGCCCGAGGGCGAGGCCGCCGGCAACGGCGCGCTGCCCAACAATCAAGTCGACGATGGGGCGAAGGAGGATGCGGCCAAATCGATCATCCGTCCGGACATCGAGCCATCCCCCACGACGACCCCTCCCGCCAAGGCAGCCGAACTGACCGTGCCGTTCCCCGCCAGCGGCGTTCAGCCGGATGCGGCGGGACGGGCGTTGCTCGACACGCTGGCGGCCGATCCGGTCGTGGCGCTCGGCGGCCCGATCACGATCTGGGGTCACAGCGATTCCAAGGGCTCCGACGCGGCCAACCTCAGCGCGTCCCGCCGCCGTGCAGAGGCCGCACGCGACTATCTGGTGACGAAGGGGATTGCGGCGGATCGCATGACCGTCATCGCGCTTGGCGAGGCGCGGCCGATTGCCCCCAATCGGAATCTCGACGGCACGGATGATCCGCAGGGGCGCGACAAGAACAGGCGCGTGGAGATCAAGGTCGATGTGCCGGCGAACGCGCCGGCCGCCGACGCGGCGCCTTCGAACGATCCGTGACGTCCGGCTGGCCGGCCGCGCACGATGATCGGGAACGTCATGCCGCGTGGGTCGCTTGAGCAGCACGGGCGCGGATGCCCGTGGAGATGCTTGATGGCAGAAGCCGGAACCGCGACACTATATCGAATGGTGCTGCCCGGTCACACCTGTCCGTTCGGCGTCCGCGCCAAACAGATGCTGGAGGACGCGGGCTATGACGTCGACGACCGTATCCTGCGGTCGCGCGACGAGGTCGATGCGTTCAAGGCGGAACAGGGCGTCGCGACGACGCCGCAAGTCTTCATCGATGGCGAGCGGATCGGTGGCAGCGACGAACTCGAGCGCCTGCTGGCGAAGGGGTGATCGCGTGCGTGACGCGGCGGCGCAGCGGGTGACCGTCTGGCATGACGGAAACTGTCCGCTCTGCCGACGCGAGATCGCCCTGATGCGGCGTCTGGATCGGCGCGGTGCGATCGCGTTCGTGGATGCCACCGGCCCGGTTGATTGTCCGCTCGACCGCGCCGACATGCTGGCCCGCTTCCACGCGCAGGAGGACGGCGGTCCGTTGTTGTCCGGGGCGGCGGCGTTTGCGGCGATGTGGCGCGCGATCCCGCTGTTGCGGCCGTTGGGCGAGGTGGCGCGCAACCGGCTGGTGCTGGCCGGGCTGGAGCGTGTCTATCGGTCCTTCCTTCGCGTGCGGCCGCGGCTTAAGCGCCGGTTCCTGCGGCGAAAAGCCCGCGCATGAGGCCGCGGCCCGATCCCGTGGCGCCCGGACAGGAGAGGGTGTGGTGCTACCCGCGCCCTGCGGTCGCAGAAGCCAGCGATCGACATGTCATCATCGAGCATCGCGGTGTTCTTGTCGCCGATACGCGCCGTGCGGTTCGCACGCTGGAGACCAGCCATCCACCAAGCTGGTATCTGCCCCCTGCCGACCTGACGTCTGGGCTGCTGCGCGCATCGTCACGCCGCTCCTTCTGCGAATGGAAGGGGCACGCGGTCTACTGGCATCTGGCGATCGGCGACGAATTGCTCCGCGACGTGGCGTGGAGCTATCCCGAGCCGACGCCTGACTTCGCGGCCTTGCGCGATCACGTCGCCTTCTATGCAGGGCCGTTCGACCGTTGCACGATCGATGGCGAGCAGGTGGTGCCGCAGCCCGGCGGCTTTTACGGTGGCTGGATCACCTCCGACCTCGCGGGGCCGTTCAAGGGCGTTTCCGGCAGCACGGGGTGGTGACGGTCGGCGCGTCGCTTCCCTCACCGACGTGAGCGTAGCGACGCGCGCGGGACTGAACACCTAGACCGATCGACGTCCCGAGAACAGCTGGATCAGCCCGACCACGATGGCGACGACGAGCAGGATGTGAATCAGGCCCCCGGCGACGTGCAGGGAAAATCCGAGCAGCCACAGCACCAGCAAAATCACGGCGATGGTCCACAACATGGCGTCTTCCCTAATCGATGCGCCTGCCGGCGGTGGCAGACACATTCAGAAATAATCGGCGCCCGAAAGCGTTCCACGGGCACGCGTCGCGCGTCATAAACGCGAAAGGGGCGCCCGATGCGGACGCCCCTCCAGTCCGGGCCACGCTTGGGAGCAGCCCGTCCTGTTCGATGTGGCTCAGATGCCGTTCTTCAGATTGGTGTCCGCATCATGCGTGCGCATGTCGTCGGCCTTCTTCTCGCCGAGGTCGCGAACCGCATCGGCCTTGTTCTCGAGTTGGTCCTCGGCCGCGTCGTTCTCGACATTGTCCGCCGCATCCTCGAGATTGTCCGCGACCGCGTCGGCATTGGCCTCGATATTGTCGGCCGCCTGCTCGCGCGGGCTGGAGTTGCATGCGCTGAGCGAGGCCACGCCGGCCAGCAACGCGATCGCCAAAACCTTCTTCATGAAAAGCCCCTTCGTTGGAGGTGACACCTCAACCGGTTACAAGTGCGGCCACCGCACGATGGTTCCACGCCTCGGCATCCGCCGTCACCAGCCACCGGTCAGCCTGACGCCGATCGTCCGGGGCGGGCCGACCAGATAGGAGAAATAGCTCGTCGCCGTGGTGTTGCCGGGCGAGGTCGTAAACTCCTGACCGAACAGCGGCACGACGTCGAACAGGTTGGTGACGAACAGATCGACGCCAACGCCGCGCGCGTTTCGTAAACCGGCCGAAGCATCCACCAGCGTATAGGCCGGTCGCGGCAGCACCTCGCCCTCGCCGAACCCGCTGTTGCTCGATCCGACATGCCGGACCGCGGCGAACAGCGTGCCGCGCCACCTGTTTGACAACGCGACATCGTAATCGCCACGCGCATTCCAGGTCCAGCGCGGCACGTCCAGCACGCGCGATCCTGCCGGCAGCAAGAGGTTGGGCACGTCGTTGCGATAGGTCGCGTCGGTGAACGCACCCCCCGCGTGCAGGTCGAGCCCGTCAAACGGCATGACGGATATTTCGAGTTCACCGCCGCGGCTGCGCACGCGCCCGGCGTTGACCGTGAAGGAGATGGTCGTGGCGTTGTTGATTCCGCACGCCGTCTGGAACGCCTGCTGATAGTCCTTCCAGTCGATCGCATAGGCCGCCGCATCGATCCGCACGCGGCCGCCCCACAGGCTGCTCTTGGCGCCCACTTCGTAATTGTCGGTCCGGTCGCTGCGATAAGGCGGCGGCACGTCGGGAATGCCCGCGGCACGTCGTTCCGCGGGCGAGCAGATGCTGTCGGTGACCGGTGCGTTGACACCGCCCGTCCGAAAGCCCTGCGCATAGCTGGCGTACAGCGTCGCGGCCTGGCCAGGCGCGTAGCTGAGCGTGGCGCGCGGCGTGATGCCATGCTCGCGGTTGCGCTCGTCATAGGCATAAGCGAGATCGCCGCCGCTCACCCCGCCGATGCCGAACCGCCGGTTGGCCTCGCGTTGCCGATAGCCGAACAACCGCGCGCCCGCGGCGATCCTGATGTGCGGCGCGACGGCGTAGGTCAGTTCACCGAACGCCGCGATTTCTTGCTCGCGAAAGCGAACCGCGCTGTCCTGGATGACGGGCGGGCTGCTGGCGCCGAGCGGCAGCGGCGCGGCGACGCCGAACAAATCCGCCACCGTGATCGTGCGGCCGGATCGCTGGCGGAGATCGCGGTAGAAGCCGCCAAGCACATATTGCCAGGGCCCTGTCCCGTCGGAGACCGCGCGGACTTCCTGCGTGAACTGCTTCGTTCGCCCGACATCGACCAGCGGCGTCGGAAACAACCGGCCGCCGGGCGCAGGGCCGACGATCTGCTCGACGATCGGAGAATCGAACGCGGTGACGTCGAACGACAGGCTGTTGCGCCGGTCGAGAAAGGACGAATTCGACGACAGCGTCAGGCCGCCGAACGCGTCGAAGGTATTCTCGATTAACAGCGAGCCGATCGCAAACCGGTCCTTCGCGAACGTATCCGCGTACCGCGCCTTCAGCCGCGCACGCTTGCCGAAGGTCGCGTCGCTGTGCGGTCGATCGGCGTTGCTGAAACCATCCTGCCAGACCAGCGACGGCGTGATCGTGAGCGTCGGCGTCGCGGTCCAGCGCAGCGCGGCCCGGACGAACCCGGTGCGCGCCCAGTTCACGTCCTTGCGCACCGCTGCCGTCCCGCCGTTTTCGGTCAGGTTGCCGGTGACAGGGCGGAGATCGTCGATCCAGCCGCCCTGGCGGACGATCCCGCCCACGACGCGCAGCGCCAGCGTGTCGGCGATGATCGGCAGGTTCAGCATCGCCTTCGCTTCCCAACTCGTGCCGCCGTCCCTGATCGTCGACGCGCCCGCTTCGCCCCGGGTAGCGATCCGCGACGCGTCGGGCTGGTTGGTGACGATCCGCACGATCCCGCCCAGCGTCGACGAGCCGTACAGAACGCCCTGCGGTCCGCGCAGCACCTCGACGCGTGCGATGTCGAACGATTGTGGGTCGGGTTGTGAGAAGCCGCGGAGTGTGCGGGTCTGCAATTGCGTCTCGTCGAGATAGAGTCCGGTCGTCGGCGACTGGACGAACCCGACCCCGCCGATGCCGCGCAGGATGTACTGGGAATTGCCGAGCCCGGTGGTGGCGAAGGCGACGCCTGGCACCGCATCGGCGATCCGTGAGAAATCCGGCGTGTCGAGGCGGCCGAGCAGGCCGGGCGAAAGGGTCGTGACGCTGGCCGGCACGTCCCGGACGATCTGCGGCCGCTTCTGCGCGGTCACGACGATCTCGGCCTGGCGAAGGACGGTTCCTTCGGCATCGGTGGCCGGTCGCGGTGTGGGGGGCGCCGCGACCTGCGCGGGTGCGGGAACGACGAAGAACAGGCAGGGCAAGCAGGCCCCCGCCAGAAGATGGGATCGGATCATGGAAAGGCCTTCGACCCGCGCGGCGGAACGCCCACGCGTTTGAACGGGAGCCGCGTCCGCCAGGAACGCGGGATCGATCGGTCAAAGGAGGGTCGGCGGACCTCTCAAGGGTGGGCGCAGGCGCTCCCATGCGATGCCGGGCGGCAGCACCCGTCGTGCGAGGCCCATGGCCATCACGAAGACGATCAGGGCGGCAAGCTGGAGCGGATCGGTCGCGCTCAAGGCGGCGGCCGACAGGCCGGAAAAGGCGCACGGCATGTCGGCCTTGCCGCGATCGTCCGTCTTGCCGTGATCGGGCATGTCGCCGTGCATGCCCGGCATTGCGGCCGCTGCGGCGGGGGTCGCAATCCCCGGGCAGATCGTGATCGTGAAATGCCCGGGCGCACGGTCGATCATATAGCCGCCGGGAACCAGCAGCTTGAGCAGCAGCGTCGCCGCGCAGATCAGGATCGCGAGCCGGCGTTGCGCAAGAAGGTGCCGAACGGCATGCACGCGACATGACTAGCTTTGCAGGAACGGCGTGTCACCCGAACATTCCGCGGCTGTCGACCACCGATTTGGCGACACCGCGCCTCAGCCGTACAGCACGCTGAGCGACCGGCGACGGCCCCCGACGAAGGATGACAGAGATGCGCGTGCTCATGATCGGACTGGGGGACATCGCCCGCAAAGCCTATCTTCCGGTCCTGTCGCGGCGATCCGATCTCGATATCCACCTCGCCACCCGCAACCAATCGGTTCTGGATGAGGTCGGTCGCTCGTTCCGGATCGCGCATCGACACACCAGCACGGTCGCGGCGCTGTCCGCGAGCACGTTCGACGCCGCCTTCGTCCACACGGCCACCCCCGCGCACGCCGAACTCGTCGAGCTTCTTCTCGGCCGGAATATTCCTACCTTCGTCGACAAGCCGCTTGCCGACAATCTCGGCGAGGTGGAGGCGCTCGTCGCGCTGGCACGGGATCGCGCCACCCCGCTTGCCGTGGGCTTCAACCGGCGGTTCGCGCCCGATTATGTCGCGCTGCGGGCCGTCGATGCCAGCCTGATCGTCATGGAAAAGCACCGCCACCGACAGCCCGACGTCGCCCGCCGCGTGGTGTTCGACGATTTCATCCACGTCGCCGATACGCTGCTGTCGCTCGCGCCCGCGCGGGTGCGACGCCGCACGATCGAGACGCATGTCGTGCAGGGCATGCTGCACGCGATCACGCTCACGCTGGCGGGCGACGGCTTCACGGCGATCGGCACGATGCATCGCGACGGCGGGCTCGACGAGGAACGGCTCGACGTCATCGGCGGCGGCGTGCGCCGGACCGTCCTGAACCTCGCGGATCGCATCGAGTCGAGCGGGATGACGACGGTGCGCCGTCGCGGTGACTGGGTTTCTGTCGGGCAACAGCGAGGTTTCGAGGCGATGTGCGACGACTTCCTGCTAGCAGCGCGCGAGCGCCGGCCCGTCGACGCCCCCGCGCTGCTGGCGACGCACGAGATTTGCGAGGCCATCGTCCGCCACGCCGAAGCGTGAGCATTGCCGTGCCAGCCAGGAGGGACGACGCCATCCAGGGGCTAGTCAGTGTCCCGTCCTCGCTTTAGTCGATCGTCACCGTGAAGATCGCGATCATCGATACCAGCACCACGCGCGCCGCGATCATCTCGGATGGGTTGCGCGAAGCCGGGCTCGTCGATCTGGTGGTGATCGATCCCGCCGGGCCGCTGGTCGCGCAGGTCGAGGCGAGCGCGCCCGAGGTGGTGCTCATCAATCTCGAAAACCCCAGCCGCGATTTGCTGGAGGATTTCTTCGCGATGTCGCGTGCGCTGGCGCGGCCGATCGCGATGTTCGTCGACCAGTCCGACGCGCAGACGACGATGGCGGCGGTCGATGCGGGCGTGTCGGCCTATGTCGTCGACGGGCTGGCCAAGCAGCGGATCAAGCCGGTGCTCGATCTCGCGATCCGCCGCTTTCAGGCGTTCTCGCGGTTGCAGACCGAATTGGCCGAGGCGAAATCGGCGCTGGCCGACCGGCAGACGATCGACCGCGCCAAGGCGATCCTGATGAAGCGGCGCGGGCTGGACGAACCCGCCGCCTATGCGCTGCTGCGCGGCCATGCGATGAAGTCGAACCGCCGGATCGCCGAGGTGGCGGAGGCGATCGTGACCAGCGAAGCGCTGATGGGAGACCTGCCATGAGCGCCGAGACCTTCCGCATCGGCTTCGTGCCTTTGGTCGATGCCGCATTGCCGATCCTCGCGCACGAACTGGGCTTCGCCGCCGCCGAGGGCGTGCGGATCGAGCTGATGCGCGACGTGACCTGGGCGACGGTGCGCGACCGCTTGCTCTACGGCCATACTGATGCCGCGCATCTGGTCGCGCCGCTCGCGATCTCGACCGCGCTGGGGCGTGATAGACCGGCGGTGGCGCTGACCGTGCCGTTCGTGCTGGGGCTGAACGGTAATGCGATCACCTTCTCGACCGCGCTGGGCGAGGCGTGCGGGCTGGGCGACTCACTCGGCGATCCGATCGCGCTCGGCGCGGCGCTCAAGCAGGTGGCGGCGCAGCGGCGGGCGGCGGGGCGTCCGCTGCGCTTCGGGGTGGTGCATCGCTACTCCAGCCACAATTACATGCTGCGTTACTGGCTGGCGGGGGTCGGCATCCGCCCCGACGATGACGTGGCGATCACCGTCACCAGCCCGACCTTCGCCGCCGATGCGCTGGCGGCGGGCGAGGTCGACGGCATTTGCGTCGGCGAGCCGTGGAACGCGATCGCGGTCGATCGCGGCGTCGGCCGGATCGCGCTGGCGACCGCGCAGATCTGGCGGCGCGGGGTGGAGAAGGTGCTGGCGCTGCGCTCCGACACCGCCGCCGAACGGCCCGAGGCGCTCGCCGCGCTGCTGCGTGCGCTCCACGCCGCCGCCGAATATTTCGTCCGCCCCGACACCGTCCAGAACAGTGCCGCGCTGCTCGCGCGGCCCGAATATTGCGACGCGCCGGTGGAGGCGATCCTGCGTGCGATCACCGACCGCATCCGCGTGACGCCGGGCAGCGCGCCGATCGCCTATCCCGACTTCATGTTCCAGTACCGCGAGGCCGCCAACTTCCCGTGGCGCAGTCAGGCGGCGTGGCTCTATGCACAGATGGTGCGCTGGGACGGGTTGCGCTTCTCCGCGGCGGATGCCGCAACCGCGCAATCGGTGTTCCGCCCCGACCTGTACCGCGCCGCGCTGGCCGGATCGGGTGCGCCACTGCCCAACGCCAGTTCCAAGCTTGAGGGTGCGCTCGATGCGCCGATCGGCGCGGGATCGACGCAGGGGCGGTTGCTGCTGGGGCAGGATCGCTTCTTCGACGGCCGTGCCTTCGATCCCGACGATATCGCCGGCTATCTGGCGCAGCTTCCGTAACGCCGCTGATGCTGCGGATGCGAAGGGGACTTGCATCGCCGCCGCGAATCAGGCAGCTTTACATTCGTCGGGCAATGATGCCGGACACGAGATAGCAGCGACACGCCTCTCCAACGCCGGGGAGGTCCACGCTGGCGGAGCAGGGCGACAGCGCCCCGCATCCGTACCGAGGCAACGACGCCGCCAGGACGCACCCGCAAGGGTCGCCGTCCTGGCGGCTTTTTCTGTTTGGAGCACGGGCGATGGCGACGGCGTTCTGGGATCGCGGGCAAGAAGGGGGGAAGCAGGCGGCGGCGGGCGGCTTCTGGGCGAGCGGGCATAGCCCGACGCTGATCGCCGCCTTCCTCTATTTCGATCTCGCCTTCATGGTGTGGGTGCTGCTGGGGCCGCTCGCGCCGGACATCGCCGCGGCGCTGGGGCTCAGCCCGGCGCAGAAGGGGCTGATGGTCGCGGTGCCGACGCTGGCGGGGGCGGGGCTGCGCGTCGTCAACGGGCTGCTGGTCGACCGGCTCGGGCCGAAGCGCTCGGGGGCGATCAGCCAGTTGATCGTGATCTTCGGCCTGCTCGCGGCGTGGATGCTCGGCGTGACCAGCTTCGCGGGGACGCTGGCGCTGGGCGTGATCCTCGGCTTTGCCGGCGCGAGCTTCGCGATCGCGCTGCCGCTCGCCAGCCGCTGGTATCCGCCCGAGCATCAGGGCAAGGCGATGGGGCTGGCCGGCATGGGCAATTCGGGCACGGTGCTCGCCGCGCTGTTCGCGCCCGCGCTGGCGGGGCTGTACGGCTGGAACGCGGTGCTGGGGCTCGCCTGCATCCCGCTGACGATCGTGTTCCTCGTCTACATGGCGCTCGCCAAGGACGCGCCGGGCGCGCCCGCGCCGAAGCGGCTGGCCGAATATCTCGCGCCGCTGCGGCAGGCGGATGCGTGGTGGCTGATGGCCTTTTACGCGGTGACGTTCGGCGGCTTCGTCGGGCTGGCGGCGAGCCTGCCGATCTATTTCACCGATCGCTTCGCGCTGAGCACGGTCCATGCCGGCTATGCGACCGCCGCCTGCGTGTTCGCCGGATCGCTGGTGCGGCCGATGGGCGGCGCGCTGGCGGACCGTATCGGCGGGGTACGCACGTTGAGCGTCGTGTTCCTGCTCGCCGCGCTTGCGCTGCTCGGGGTCAGCCTCGCCGGGACGTTCGTCGCCGCGCTGGCGTGCTTCGTCGCGGCGATGCTGGCGCTGGGGGTCGGCAATGGCGCCGTGTTCCAGCTCGTGCCGCAGCGGTTCGCCGCCGAGATCGGGGTGATGACCGGGCTGGTCGGCATGGCTGGCGGGGTGGGCGGCTTCTATCTCGCCTCGTCGCTGGGCCTTGCCAAGCAATGGACCGGCAGCTTCGCGCCCGGCTTCCTGATCTTCGCCACGCTCGCGCTCGTCGCGCTGGCTGGGCTCACGATCGTCAAGCGCGGCTGGCGCGCACGCTGGGGCACCGCCGCCGGCGTGCGGATCTGATCCACCGGATACGGACAGGACAAGCATATGAAACACGAACCCATCCGCATCGGCGAGGCCGACACCCGGCTGCACATGGTCGTGATCGGCAACGGCATGGCGGGATGCCGCGCGGTCGAGGAACTGCTGGCGCGCGACCCGACCCGCTACCGCATCACGATCGTCGGTGCCGAGCATCACGTGAACTACAACCGCATCATGCTGTCGCCGGTGCTGGCGGGCGAGAAGACCTTCGACGAGATCGTCATCAACGACCACGACTGGTATGCCGACAACGGCATCACGTTGCTGGCAGGCGATCCGGTGATCGCGATCGACCGCGCGGCGCGCACCGTCACGACGCGCGGCGGGATCACGATGGACTATGACCGGCTGCTGATCGCGACCGGCTCCGATCCGTTCATCATCCCGGTGCCGGGCAGGGATCTGCCGGGCGTGATCGGCTTCCGCGACATGAACGATGTCGGCGCGATGCTCGCGGCCGCCGAAAAGGGCGGACGCGCGGTGGTGATCGGTGGCGGTCTGCTCGGCCTCGAAGCCGCGCACGGCCTCGCGCTGCGCGGGATGACCGTCACGGTGCTGCACCTGATGCCGACCTTGCTCGAACGCCAGCTCGACGAGGCGGCGGCGTGGCTGCTGCGCACCGCGCTGGAGGCGCGCGGGCAGACGATCCTGACCGGCGCGGACACCGCGGCGATCCTCGGGGACGCGCATGTCACGGGCGTGCAGCTGAAGGATGGGACCGAACTGCCGGCCGATCTGGTGGTGATGGCGGTCGGCATCCGCCCGTCGGTGGCGCTGGCGCGTGACGCCGGGCTGGACGTCGGGCGCGGGATCAAGGTCGACGACCATATGGTCACCTCCGACCCGAACGTGCTCGCGGTCGGCGAGTGCGTCGAGCATGACGGGCAGGTCTATGGCCTCGTCGCGCCGTTGTGGGACATGTGCCGCGCGTTGGCGGACGGGCTGGTCGAACAGCCGAGCGGCTATCGCCCCGCGCCGACCGCGACCAAGCTGAAGGTCGCGGGGCTCGATGTTTTCTCGGCGGGCGATTTCTCGGGCGGCGACGGCGCGGAGGACATCGTGCTGCGCGACGCCAGCCGCGGCATCTACAAGCGCGTCGTGGTGCGCGCCGACCGGATCGTCGGCGCGGTGCTGTACGGCGATACTGCCGACGGCAATTGGTACTTCGACCTGTTGAAGAAGGGCGAGGATATCGCGGCGATCCGCGACGCGCTGATCTTCGGTCAGGCCTTCGCCTCGGGAGGGGGGCAGGCGGACCCTAAGGCGGCCGTTGCGGCGCTTTCCGACGGGGCGGAAATCTGCGGCTGCAACGGCGTGTCCAAGGGCAAGGTGCTGGCGTGCATCGACGGCGGCGCACACAGCCTCGACGCGGTGCGCAGCGGGTGCAAGGCCTCGGCGAGCTGCGGGTCGTGCACCGGGATCGTCGAAAGCCTGCTGGCGCTACGGCTCGGCGGCGAGGTCGAGACCGGGCCGAAAACGATGTGCAAATGCACAAGCTTCGGTCACGACGACGTGCGCCGCGAGATCGTCGCGCAGGGGATGCGCGCGATCCCCGAGGTGATGCAGAAGCTGCACTGGTCGACCCCGGACGGTTGTTCGTCGTGCCGGCCGGCGCTCAATTACTATCTGCTCTGCGCGCTGCCCGGTGAGTATGTCGACGATCAGCAGAGCCGCTTCGTCAACGAACGGCTGCACGCCAACATCCAGAAGGACGGCACCTATTCGGTGGTGCCGCGGATGTGGGGCGGCCTGACCTCGCCGAAGGAGCTGCGCGCGATCGCCGACGTGGTCGAGAAGTTCAACGCGCCGATGGTCAAGGTGACCGGCGGGCAGCGGCTCGACATCTTCGGGATCAGGAAGGAGGATCTGCCCGCGGTCTGGGCGGACCTAAACGCCGCGGGAATGGTCAGCGGTCATGCCTATGGCAAGTCGCTGCGCACCGTGAAGACCTGCGTCGGCAGCGAATGGTGCCGGTTCGGCACGCAGGATTCGACCGGGCTGGGCGTGAAGATCGAGCGTGCGACCTGGGGGTCGTGGATGCCGCACAAGTTCAAGATCGCGGTCAGCGGCTGCCCGCGCAATTGCGCCGAGGCGACGATCAAGGATTTCGGGATCGTCTGCGTCGACAGCGGCTACGAACTGCATGTCGGCGGCAATGGCGGGATCAAGGTCCGCGCCACCGACCTGTTGTGCAAGGTCGCGACCGAGGCGGAGGCGATCGAGATGTGCGCCGCCTTCATCCAGCTCTACCGCGAGGAGGCGCGCTATCTGGAGCGCACCGCGCCGTGGATCGAGCGCGTCGGGCTGGCGTACCTCCAGTCGCGGTTGCTGCCCGATGCCGAGGCGCGCGCCGCCC
This sequence comes from Sphingomonas phyllosphaerae FA2, assembly GCF_000427645.1. Classification (GTDB taxonomy): domain Bacteria; phylum Pseudomonadota; class Alphaproteobacteria; order Sphingomonadales; family Sphingomonadaceae; genus Sphingomonas; species Sphingomonas phyllosphaerae. The sequence goes on from NZ_KE386571.1 coordinate 118,133, forward strand.
TCGCGGGGCGGTTCTTCTACTCGCAACGCTTCTCGCAGGACGATCCGTGGGCGCAGCGCGTCGCCGGCGCCGAGCGCGAGCATCATGCGCCGATGGCGCGCTTCCAGCCGCAGGAGGAACTGGCATGATTGGCGAATGGCTCGACATCGGGCGCGTCGACGAGATCCCGCTGCGCGGCAGCCGGACAGTCCAGGTCGCAGGGGGCGACGATATCGCGGTGTTCCGCACCGGCGAGAGCCAGGTCTTCGCGCTGCTGGACCGCTGCCCGCACAAGCACGGGCGGCTGTCGCAGGGGATCGTGCATGGCGGCGCGGTGGCGTGTCCGCTGCACAATTGGCGGATCTCGCTGTCGACCGGCGAAGCGCTGGGCGAGGATCGCGGCTGCACGCCGGTGGTGCCGGTGAAGGTGACCGCCGGACGCGTGCTGATCTGCCGCGCCAGCACGCTGAAGGCGGCGGCGTGAGCGGGGGTGTAACAAGGCCCTCTCCCCGTTGGGGAGAGGGTTGGGTGAGGGGAAGGTGCCTCGCAGAGAGGGCGGTTTCGGTGAAACCCCGCCCCTCTCCCAACCCTCTCCCCGGAGGGGAGAGGGCTAGGCGATGATCCGCACCACCTGCGCCTATTGCGGGGTCGGGTGCGGCATCCTCGCCACCCCGACCGGCGATCGCAGCGTCCACATCCAGGGCGACCCCGATCACCCCGCCAACCATGGCCGGCTCTGTTCCAAAGGCACGCACCTCGGCGAGACGGTCGGGCTCGACGGGCGTCTGCTCCACCCGATGATCGGGCAGCGCCGCGCGTCATGGGACAAGGCGCTCGATCTGGTCGCTAAGCGCTTCCGTGACACGGTCGCGCAATATGGCCCGGACAGCGTCGCCTTCTACGTCTCGGGGCAATTGCTGACCGAGGATTATTACGTCGCGAACAAGCTGATGAAGGGCTTCATCGGCAGCGCGAACATCGACACCAATTCGCGGCTGTGCATGTCGAGCGCGGTGGCCGGGCACATGCGCGCGTTCGGCGAGGACGTGGTGCCCGCCAGCTATGCCGACCTCGACGCTGCCGACCTGATCGTGCTGGTCGGGTCGAACACCGCCTGGTGCCACCCGATCGTCTATCAGCGCATCCGCGCGCGCTGCGCGGCGGGCGCCACGCTGGTGGTGATCGACCCGCGCCGCACCGAGACCGCCGAGGAAGCGGACCTGCATCTCGCGATCCGGCCGGGCAGCGACGTCGCGCTGATGAACGGCGCGCTGGCGTGGTGTCGCGATGCCGGAGCGGTCGACGAGCGCTACCTCGCCGATCACGTCAATGTGCCGGACGATTTCTGGGCGGCGCTGGGCGCGGGGCACGACCTGTGGTCGGTGGCGCGCACCTGCGACGTGCCCGCGTCCGAGCTGCGGCGCTTCTACGAACTGCTCGCCGCCACCCCGCGCACCGTGACGATGTTCAGCCAGGGCGTGAACCAGTCGCTGGCCGGCACCGATCAGGTCAATGCGATCCTCAACCTCCACCTCGCCACCGGCCGGATCGGCAAGCCCGGCGCGGCGCCCTTCTCGATCACCGGGCAGCCCAATGCGATGGGCGGGCGCGAGGTGGGCGGGCTGGCGACGACACTGGCGGCGCATCGCGACTTCGCGCCCGAGAACCGCGACGTGGTGCAGCGCTTCTGGGCGTCGCCGACGATCGCGCACAAGCCGGGGCTGAAGGCGGTCGACCTGTTCCGCGCGGTGGGCGAGGGGCGGATCAAGGCTTTGTGGGTGATGGCCACCAACCCCGCCGTATCGATGCCTGACGCGGCGCGCGTGCGCGAGGCGCTGGCCGCGTGCCCGTTCGTGGTCGTCTCGGACGTGATGGCGGACACCGATACGGGCGCGTTCGCGCATGTCCGCCTGCCCGCGGCGGCATGGGGCGAGAAGGACGGCACCGTCACCAACTCGGAACGGATGGTCAGCCGCCAGCGCGCGCTGTTCCCGCTCCCCGGCGAGGCGCGACCCGACTGGTGGATCGTGTCGCAGGTCGGGCGGCGGATGGGGTGGAAGTCGGCCTTCGCCTATGATCGACCCGCCGACATCTGGCGCGAGCATGTGCGGCTGTCGCGCTACGAAAACGACGGCGCGCGCGTGTTCACATTGCCCGCGAGCGGCGGGGGCAATGCCGGTTATGACGATCTCGCGCCGTTCCGCTGGGGCGGGACGCCGTTCGCCGACGGACGCTTCTCGACCGCCGATGGTCGCGCGCGGCTGGTGGCGGTGGCGCAGAAGCCGCTCGCCGCGCCGCTGCCGAAATGGCCGCTGACGCTCAACACCGGGCGCTATCGCGATCACTGGCATACGATGACGCGCACCGGGCTGGCCCCACGGCTGGCGCGGCATCGCGCCGAACCGCTGGTCGAGGTGCATCCCGACGACGCGGCGCGCTTCGGCATCGCCGATGGCGGGCTGGCGCGCGTCGCGACGCCGCAGGGGGAGAGCGTCTATCGCGCCAGCATCGTCACGACGCAGCGCGCGGGCGAGCTGTTCGTCCCGATTCACTGGACCGATCGCACGTCGACCGGCGGCCGCACCGGGCTGCTCCCGCGCCCGCTCGCCGATCCGCATTCCGGGCAGCCGGGGTTCAAGGCGACACCGGCGACGATCGCCGCGGTGGCGACGCGCTGGCGCGGCTTCGCGCTGTTCGCTGGCGAGCCGGCGCGGCGGCCCGACGTGCTGTGGGCTACGCGCGTTGCGGTGCCGGCGGGAACGCTGTGGGAACTGGCCGACGATCGCGCGCCGGACGGGCTCGACGTGCTGCTGCCCGCTGGCGAGCGCGTCGAAGCCGTCGATCCGGCGCGCGGCACGCGTCGCGTTGCGGTGCTGGCCGGCGGGCGGCTGGTCGCTGCCTTGTTCCTCACCGAAAACGGGGAGCTGCCCGCGCGGGACTGGCTGATCGAGCAATTGTCCGCGCCGCTGGCGGCACCGACGGTGCTCGCGGGGCGCGCCCCTGGCATCGCGGTCGAGCGTGGCGCGATCGTCTGCGCCTGCTTCGATCTGGGCATACGGACGATCGTCGCGGCGATCCGCGAACAGCGCCTGACCGACGTCGCCGCAGTGGGTGCCGCGATCGGCGCCGGCACCAATTGCGGCTCCTGCCGCCCCGCACTCGCGCGACTGATTGCCGAGGAGAAGACCGATGCCGCATGACGATTTCCCGCCCGCCAGCGTCTGGCTGGTCGGCGCCGGGCCGGGCGACCCCGAACTGCTGACGCGCAAGGCGGCGCGGCTGATCGCGCAGGCCGATATCGTCTTCTACGATGCGCTGGTCGGCCCCGGCGTCCTCGACCTGATCGCGCCGGGCACCACGCGGATCAGCGTCGGCAAACGATCGGGCCGTCATTCCAGGGATCAGGGCACGATCGATACGCTGATCGTCGCGGCCGCCCTTGAAGGGCACCGGGTGGTGAGGTTGAAGGGGGGCGATCCCGCGATCTTCGCCCGGAGTGCGGAGGAAGTCGCGGCCTGCACCGCGGCGGGCGTGCCGGTGCGGATATGCCCGGGCATCACCGCCGCCAGCGCCGCCGTGGCGAGCGCCGGCGTGAGCCTCAGCCTCCGCGGCCTCGCCCGCCGCGTGGTGTTCGCGACCGCGCACGCCAGGCAGGGCGTGCCGCTCGACATGGACTGGACGACGTTTGCGGCGCCGGATGCGACGCTGGCCATCTACATGGGCCGCGCGGCGGCGGCGACGATCGCACGGCAATTGATCGAGGCGGGGCGATCGCCCGACACGCCGATCCTGATCGTGGTCGACGCGTCCTTGCCGAGCGAGCGGCTCGTTCGCGGGCGGCTGTCGGCGCTGGCGTTTCTCGTCGACGCGATCAGCACCAACGATCCTGCCGTGCTGATCGTCGGCGAAGCCGTCGCCAGCGAGGCGCGAAGGATCGATGCCCTCTCGCGGGCGCAACAAGCCGATGCGTAGTTTGCCCAAGATGCTCCGCACCGGCTTCGCCGCGCCCACGGGTGGATGGCGTCGCTTTCTCACGGCGACCGCGCTGTGCTGCGCCGCCGACCTGCTGTTCGTTCTGGTCGTCCGTAGCTGACCGTTTGGCAGAGCGCCGCGCTGTTCAACGAGCGCACGGCGGCGGCGGTCAGGCCGTCAACTCCTCCCGGACGATCGTCGCCCCGGCGGTGAGCGCGTTCAGCTTGCCGCGCGCGACGGCGCGCGCGAGCGGCGCCATCCCGCAGTTGGTGGCCGGGTAGAGCTTGTCGGCATCGACGAAGCGAAGCGCGTTGCGCAACGTCGCGGCGACCTGTTCCGGCGTCTCGATTGCATCGGTGGCGACGTCGATCGCGCCGACCATCACCTTCTTGCCGCGGACCAGTTCGATCAAATCCATCGGCACGCGCGAATTCTGGCATTCCAGCGAGATGATATCGATCGTCGATTTCTGCAGATTGGGGAAGGTCTGCTCATATTGCCGCCACTCGGCGCCCAGCGTCTTCTTCCAGTCGGTGTTGGCCTTGATGCCATAGCCATAGCAGATGTGGACGGCGGTTTCCGCCTTCAGCCCTTGCGCGGCGCGTTCCAGCGTGGCGATGCCCCAGTCGTTGGCCTCGTCGAAGAACACGTTGAAGGCGGGCTCGTCGAACTGGATGATGTCGACGCCTGCGGCCTCGAGTTCGCGCGCTTCCTCGTTGAGCAGGCAGGCGAATTCCCACCCCAGTTTTTCACGGCTGCGGTAATGGTCGTCGTAGAGCGTGTCGATCATCGTCATCGGGCCGGGCAGCGTCCATTTGATCGGCCGGTCGGTCTGCGCGCGCAGGAAGGCGGCATCGGCGACGAACACCGGGTTCGGCCGCGACACCGCGCCCACCACGGTCGGCACGCTGGCGTCGTAGCGGTTGCGGATCCGCACGACCTTGCGCTTCTCGAAATCGACCCCGCCCAGATGCTCGATGAAGGTGGTGACGAAATGCTGGCGGGTCTGCTCGCCGTCGCCGACGATATGGATGCCGGCCTGACGCTGATCGTCGACCGCCAGCCGCAGCGCGTCCTGCTTGCCCGCGACCAGCTCGTCACCGTCCAGCTTCCACGGCGACCACAGGGTTTCGGGGGTGGCCAGCCATGCGGGCTTGGGCAGGCTGCCCGCGGTGGTCGTCGGCAACAATGTCGTCATGATGCAATACCTTCGTGTCGTTCGTGCTGATCAAAGCCCGCAGGTCGCGGACCAGCGCGCGAGCGTCGCGCCGTGCGGCTTGATGAGATGTTCCTCGGCGAACCGCCCCTGTTCGATCGCCAGCCGGCTGCGCTCCTCGCGGTCGTAGACGATGCGGGTCAGTGAATAGTCCTGATACGCCAGGCTGGGCTGGTACCGTTCGGCGGCGACCGAATTGGCGTTGTAAATTTCCGGCCGGTAGATCTTCTGGAACGTCTCCATCGTGCTGATCGTGCTGGCGAGTTCCAGGTTGCTATAGTCGCCGACCAGATCGCCGATGTGATAGAAGGCAAGCGGCGCGACGCTGTGCGGCGGCATGAAGTATCGCGCCTTCATGCCCATCTTTGCGAAATAGCGGTCGGTCGCGGAAACGCCGTCGTTCCTGTATTCGACGCCCAGGATCGGGTGGACGTTCGCGCTGCGGTGATAGACTTCCTTGCTGGAGACGCTCAGGCAGATGACCGGCGGCTTGGCGAAATGCGCGCGATAGGCGTCGGATCGCAGGAAATGCTTGAACAGATTGCCGTGCAGCTCGCCGAAATGATCGGGCGCGCCGCGGTTCTCCGCGCGTCCGAGATGATCGGGCAACACGACGCTGAAGTCATAGTCGCGGATGTACGACGAGAAATTGTTGCCGACGATGCCGTCGCTACGCTCGCCGCGCTGCTTGTCGACCACCGCAGTGTGCAGGATCTCGATCAGCGGAAACGCCTCCGCCCCCGCGTCGGCATCGATCCGCAACGCGGCGGAGATGATCGTCAGCTCGACCGAATAGCGGTCGCCCGCTGGATTGTCCCAGTGCATCAGCGAGTTGAAGCGATGATCGATCATCGCCAGCGTGTTGCGCAGATTCTCGCGCCGACGTTCGCCGCGCGCCAGATTGGCGAAATTGGTGGTGATGCGCGTGTTGTCCGCGGGGCGATAGTCCTCGTCGAACGGGATGCTGCCGACCGTGAACGTGAAGCCGCTATTCGTCATGACTCACCTGCATGTTGCGGGCAGGGGTCACGGAAGAGCGCGCAAGGCGTGAACAGGGCCGGACGGCAAGCGACCGCGGACCATGCGTCAAGCGCGATCCGCCGGAGGAACCCCCGTCCGAGGAACGTTATCGCGTCGGAGGCAGGTCTCCTGGCTCACGGGTCGACGCAGTGGTTCCGGCCTTCCCGGGCTCAGTGCGGAGCCCAGTGACACGAAAAGGAACCGCCGCTCGCCGCTTACAGTTGCGGGGGCAGCGCCGGACTTTGCCTCGAAAGGCAGCACCGGCTTCCCGTCTTAGCCCCATCGCCATGCCTGGGATGAGGAACCTCGACGCGCCGGTTTGAACACGATCCGCGCACGCCTGTCAACCACGATATAAAGATATCCTTATATCGTTAAATGGAAGTCGGGATCGGGTGGACGCAATATCCGGTTGAGGCGCGCGGACAATCCGCACATGGGGGCGGACAGGGGCGGGGGGATGACGATGAAACGACGTGCTGTGATGCTTGCGCTGACCGGGATGACGCTGTCGGCAGCCGACGCGCCGCCACCGGACTGGGCGGCATTGACGCGGCAGGACGTGCAGGCGTTCCACGATCAGGTCGTGGCGAACCATCCCGGGCCGCTCAACCGGCTCGACCCCGGCTTCACGAAGCGGAACGAGGCGAGCTTCGCACTCGCGCGGCGGCGTGCTGGACAGGTGCGGAGCTACGGCGGCTATATCGGCGCGATGCGCGGCTATGTCGCCAGCTTCAACGACGGGCATCTCGCGCTCGATGTCCACGATGCACAGCCGTTGCCGCTGGCATGGCCGGGGTTCCTGACCGGCTTCGACGAAGCGGGGCGACAGGTGGTGCGGACGCGCGCGGATGACGTCGACCTGCCGCTCGGCGCGCAGCTGGAAAGCTGCGACGGCGTGGCGGCGGAGACGCTCGCCGCGCGCAACGTCGGCGCGTTCCGGGGACGGTGGCAGTTGCTCAGCCAACGTGCGACGAACGGCGGACGCTTGTTCATCGACGCGGGCAATCCGTTCATCACCCGGCCGACGCGCTGTCGTTTCTCGGTCGAGGGAAAGGTGCGGGACGTCGCGCTGGCGTGGCGTCCGTTGTCCGATGCCGCGTTTCAGGAGCGGTTCGCCGCCACCGCGCCGCGCGCGCGCCCCGATTTCGCGTCGCGCACCCTCGCTGACGGAACGCGCTGGTACACGATGCCCAGCTTCGACGGCGATCCGGCGGGCGACGCTGCCAGGGCGCTGGCCCCGATGATCGCCGCGATGAAGCGCGATCGCGCCGTCGTGACGACGGCCCCCCGCATCGTGCTGGATCTGCGCGGCAATGGCGGCGGGTCGTCGGACTGGTCGCAACAGATCGCCGCCGTGCTGTGGGGGCAGGCGGCGGCCGACGCGCAAGAAGCGGAGGCGACCACGGTCGATTGGCGCGCGTCGCCGGGCAATTTGGCCGCGATGCAAAAGTACCGCGCCGATCTGACCGCGTCCGCCGATGTCTCGCCCGACGCGAAAGCATGGGTCGAGCGGGTCGCGACCGGACTGTTCGATGCGATCGCCCGACGGCAGCCGCTGTGGCGCGAGCCGGACACCGCACCACCCGCGCGCGCGTCCACGACCGTCGCCCCGGAGACGGTACCGACCGCCAAGGTGTATGTGCTCACCGATTGGGGCTGCGCATCGGCATGCCTCGATGCGGTCGATCTTTGGACCGCGCTCGGCGCGGTGCAGGTCGGGCAGGAGACGAGCGCGGACTCGCTCTACATGGACGTGCGCTCGATCCCGTTGCCCAGCGGCTTTGCGGATGCGGTGGTGCCGATGAAGGTCTATCGCGGGCGCAAGCGCGGGTCGAACGTGCCTGCGACGCCGCGCCATGCGTATCGTGGCGACATGCGCGACACCGCGGCGCTGGAACGGTGGATCGCCGCGCTGCCGTGACTCGGGACGCCCTTACTGCGTGTCGCCGCCACCGACGACGAAGCTGGTGAAGTAAGCGCCGTCGACGGTGCCGCGATAGCCGTCGCCTTGAAGCTGCCGGTTCACCGCAGTGACGATACGGGCGAGCATCTGCGCTTTGCCGGCGTCGCTCATTGCGGTGTCCTGCGGCATGTCGGCGAGCGCCATCAGGATCGCCGAGCGCAGCGCCGGATCGTCATTCTTCAGTGCGTCTCTGGTCGCGGCATCGTGCGTCGACAGCGACACGCCCGCGTCGATCACCGCATCGGTATCCTTGATGTTGAGGACGATGTCCGGGTCGAAGGTATAGTAAAGCGGCTGCGCTTGCCGGGCCTGAACGGCGGGCGCGGCGGGCGCATCCGCCTCGGCGCGGCGCGCATCCCGTTCGAGCGTGTTCGCCACCCCGTCGCGCTGCATCCAGATCCCGAGCGCGATGCCGGCGACCGCGAGGATCAGCGCCGCCGCGAGTGCCGCGATAAGTTTCTTGTTGAGCGCCACAACCGTTCCCGCAACCACCTGATGCAACGGGATAGTCCGACAAGCCTTGCGATTGCGCTAACCGGTCGATCAAAAGGATGGGCCCGTCCGATCGGTGGCCGGATCGTAGTCGTCAGGCTGCACGAGAAACAGGCCGGCGGATCGGTATCGAAGACGTTGTTCACGCTCACGAGCGTTACTGTCTTAGTATCGGCGGCAAAGGACTGTTGAGCGCATCGCTTACCTTGCGCGGACCCGTGCCGGCCGACGCGTGCGACAGACGTTGGCGACCGCGGCGAGCGTGAACAGCGAACCGATGGCATAGCCGGCAATGACGATCATGGGGGACTCCGATCGCGTAAGTGATGGCGATCGGTGTAGAATCAGACGGTTAACAATCCGGCTACCCTGTCGATAAAGTCACAGCCAGACGCGCGCGATCCCTCACGGCCGGGGCGGGATCTGCATCCCGCCCCGCACCGCTCGACCATTCGGCTCAGGCCAGCGCCAGCCGCGCCGTGGTCGCCACACGCCGCCGCCGCAGCGCGCTGCCGACCACGCCGAAGCCGAGGATCATCATCGCCCAGGTCGCGGGTTCGGGAACCGCGGGCGTCACGATCGGGCTGAACGAATCGCGGAACTCCCAGCTGACGATGTCATGCGTGCTGGCCGCCGCGCCGGTCGCCGAGGTGAAGCCGACGAAGGCGGTGGTGGTGCCCAGCACGTCGGCGAGGTTCACGTTGTAGCTGAGGTTGGCGAGGATCGGACGGATGCCGTCGGCGGCATAGCGCACGTCCAGCTTGCCGGTGGTGCCGTCGTAATCGACCCACGAGGTGATGTCCTTGCCGCCGTCGAGCTGGAAGGGCAGGTTCTTGTCCAGCACCACCGAGCTGAGGCTGCCGCCCAGATCGATGCCGATATGGTTGTCGCTGAAGTCGTCGCCGGGGCCATTGTCCCAGGTGTCGAATTCGATGCCCAAGGTGTTGGCGATCCCCTGATAGCCCATGCCCCCGCCCGAGCCGCCGACGGTGTTCGACAGCGTCTGGATCGCGAAGACCAGCCCATCGGCACCGCCGTTGTAATTGTTGGCGATGTTGAAGGTGAAGCGCGTGCTGAAGCCGTAATCGGCGCTCAGCGTGCGCGGCAGCAGGCTGAACGCCGACCCCGCCTGACCGATGCCCGACGGGGTCAGCCGCAGCACGTCGCGGGTGCCGTCGTTGGTCGCCTGTGCCGATCCGTTCAGCTTCAGTCCGTTGGTGTTCGAGAAGTCGTTGTACACGATCGATTGCGCCTGTGCGCCGGTCGCCGCGGCCATCAACAGGCCCGCCGCCATCATCATCGTCTTCATGCCATTTCCCCTGTTCTGCGTCATGTCACGCGGTCGGATCGAACGACGCCGGTTCGCGCGCGGCCCGGCAGCAGCGTCGGGCAACGATCGCATCGGCATCGCCTTACTCTCCGTTCGATCCCGGCGACGTACGCAGTTACGTCGTGGGCACGCCCACCCGCCGTTCGGGACGACACGTTGTCGCAGCGGCGATGCGCGCCGTCGTCCCGATTTCCGCCAGCAACGTCTCACCGACCGACAGTAAGGAAGTGCTATTTTACACTATGCCCCGATTTGATACAGGTCGGGTGGAGGGCAGACGATGCTGATCGATCGCTGGTCAACGCTTGCTGTTCCGCGGCCGGCGCGCTTCGACGTCATGCGTGACATGCTGATGCAGGGGGCGATCCCGATCCGTCTGGAGCGCGACGGGCTGGACCGCGACGGCGGGTTCATCGCCCATGTCGAAGTGCACGGTTTCGCCGGAGGCGTGGGGATGGTGCGCAATCTGGGGCAGGCGGCATCGGGCGTGCGCGGCGCGGCGGAGATCGCGCGCGGCGCACCCGATTGCCTGTGGGCGATCCGCTACCGCCGGACGTCCGGGCGGATCGCGCTGAACGGACGCGAGATCGAGGTGCGCCCCGGCGACATCGTCTACGGCGATTGCGGGGTGGCGGTGTCGGCCAGCGGCAGCCCGTTCGTGGATTTCGATCAATGGGTGTTCCCCGCCGGGCTGCTCCGCGACTTGCTGGCGCGTCCCGACAGCGATCCGGTGGGGATCATCCGCCACACCACGCCGCTTGGCCGGCTGGCGAGCGACTATCTCGCGCATCTGCCCGCCGCGCTCGACATGGTGTCGCCGGATGACGCCTGTTCGCTGATGCGGCATGTGGCGACGCTGATCGCGCTCGATCGCGGGCTGTCGGCGGATGCCGGCGAGGTGGCGCAGGCGTCGCTCGGCGACCTGCGGCTGCGCGAGATCGTCCGCTACATCGACAAGCATTGCGCCGATCCGCGGCTGACCCCGCGATCGATCGCCCAAGCGCAGGGATTGTCGGAACGCGCGCTCCAGCGCTTGTTCGAGCGGACGGGCAAAAGCTGTGCGCGGGTGCTGCTGGAGGCGCGGTTGAACGCAGCACAGGCGTTGCTGCGACAGCGGCCGGCAGGGACGATTGCCGACGTCGCGTTCGCCTGCGGCTTCGACAGCCTGTCATCCTTCTACCGCAACTTCCGTGCGCACTTCGGCCATGCGCCGGGGGATCTGCTGTAAGCGACGTGCCGACAAGCGTTCCGCAACCACGGGGTGCGCATCGAGGATCGGCTTAACCGGCACGATCGCTCGCGCCTGCGGCGTGTCGGAGACCATCGCCTTGTGCCAAAACGAATTAATAATTCAAGTTGACATATAAACTGCTCCATCCGTAGATTGGCCTTACCAAACAGGCAGGCCAATCAAATCGCGCATCAGCCGCGAGGTCGACCGGATACAGGGGGCGCGAGCCCCGAAAAGGGAGGGGAATTCAATGAGGTTCGCTGCACGTCAGCATCGGTCGTTCGGTGCCATGCTACTCGCCGCCACGATGCTGGCCGGCACCCCGGCTTTCGCGCAGCAGGCCGAACCCGCGGCCAACCCGCCGACCCCGACCGTGGCGACCCCCGCCAACCCCGATCAGACCACCGCCGCCGATCCGCAGTCGCAGCCGGAGGCGATCCCGCAGCCGGAGGGCGATATCGTCGTCACTGGCTTCCGCCAGAGCTACGCCGATGCGATCCGGTCGAAGCGCAACGACATCGCGATCACCGACGGCATTTCGTCGGACGGCCTCGGCCGCTTCCCGGACCTGAACGTCGGTGAAGCGTTGCAGCGCGTCCCCGGCGTCCAGATCAACCGCGAGGCCGAGGGGCGCAACGCGACGATCAACCTGCGCGGCCTGCCCGGCGAATATGCGCGGCTGACGCTCAACGGCGTCGCCTTCGCCGAACCGATCCTGACCGAAGCCGCGCCGCTCGGCGCGTTCAACGCCGATATCTTCAGCGCGATTGTAATCGACAAATCGCCGCTCGCCAATGCGCAGTCAGGCGGATTGTCAGGCAACGTCGATCTTCAGATCGCGCCCGCGCTCAGCCGCAAGGAAGGCGGCTTCACCAAGGCGGCGCTGGAATACAACCAGCTTGGCGACAAGTTCGCCCCCGCCGCCACCGTCGGCTACAATCACCTGTTCTCCGACAGCTTCGGCGTGTTCGCGGTGCTGGCGTACAAGAAAGAGAACTTCCGCCGCGATACGGTGCAGTTCAACAGCTATTCCAGCTTCTCCGCCGCACAGGCGCAGGCCAATGCCAGCACGCTTGGCAGCTATTATGCGAAATCGGCCGCCTGCCCATCGTGCACCGGCGCGACCTCGACCAGCGGCGTGCTCTACAACTCGCAGTTGCGCCAATATTCGCGGCTCAACCCCGGTGACCTCTACACCGGGGCGGCAGGCGCGGAATGGAAGCCCGACGATCGCACCCGCGTCAGCCTGACCGGTTTCTACACCGATCGTCGTCTGCCCAAGACGATGCAGTACATCTCGATCATCAGCCAGAACGACGCCAGCTTCCTGACGCCGACCTCCGCGCCGGTGAAGCTGGACGACGGCCGCTATGTCGTCACCGATTACGACTTCACCAACCCCGATGCGCGCGCCTCGACCCGCCGGCTCGGCATCCGCCAGAGCAGCTGGGGGATCAACGGCAAGGCGGAATGGAGCGACGATTCCTGGCGGCTGTCGACCATCCTGACCGCTTCGCGCGCGAACAACCGCTCGGAAGAAACCTCGATCGACTTCGACCGGCTCCAGACGTCGTCCGGCAATGGCGGCAGCGGCACGCTGCGCACCGGCGCGGGCGATGTCGGCGACATGTATTATGCGCTCGCGCCGCAGCCGCTGATCACCAGCGCGGTGCCGACGTGGATCTGGGGCGGCCTGTCCGATCCGACCCAATATTATAACTCCTCGACCACCTCGGCGCGCACCAACCGCTTCCAGTTGACCGGCACGCAAAGCTATGCCGAGAACCAGCTGCTAGCGTACCAGTGGGACGTCGAGCGGACGTTCCAGGACAGCGTCATCAGCGGCATCCAGACCGGCTTCCGTTTCGAACACAACAAGTTCATCTCGCAGGGCTACCGCACCTCGGGCTTCGGGCTCCAGACGCAGAATATCGACGGCTCGTTCGTGCAGACCGCGCCGGTCGCCGGTGATTTCTTCGGGGGCAAGCTGGGGACGTACAGCACCAACTGGCAGGCGACGCGCTTCGATTACGCGCTGTCGAAGTTGCTGCCCGTCACGCTCTATCCGGGCGGCGCGCTGTCGCCGGCGGGGTTCAACATCCGCTACAACGACAACAATTACGCGCTGTATAATTTCACCAACCAGACCGACATCGCCTCGGGCTATGCGCAGGCGAAATATGCCTTCGACATCGGCGGCATCCGCATCCGCGGCAACGGCGGCCTGCGCTACGAATATGCGCGCAATACCATAGATGCGCTCGATCGCATCTCGCTGACCGGCACGATCGGCTCGCCCGCCGATTTCCGCACGAACACCTACAAGCAGAGCTACGGCAAGCTGCTGCCGTCGTTCATCGTCGTCGCCGACCTGACCGAGAAGCTGTTGCTGCGCGGTGCCGCCTATCGCACCTATGTGCGTCCGCAGCCGCGCCAATTCACGCCCTCGACGATCGTCGGCAATCCGATCAACGGCGTCTATTCGCTGACGCTCGGCAACCCCGATCTGAAGCCGTATGAAGCGACGTCGTTCGATGCCTCGCTCGAATGGTACAACCGCCCGAACGGCATCATCTCGGTCGCGGCTTTCCAGAAGCGGATTACCGGGCTGATCGCGCAGATCACCGATCCGACCCGCCTGTGCCCCGCCGACGGCGCGGCGCTGGGCCTCGGCAATTTGCGCGTCAACGGCGATCGCTGCGAAAGCGACCAGATCTACACCGGCGGCGCGGTGCCGACGCCGTTCCTCGTCACCGCCGCGGGCTTCGTCAATCAGGACAATCCGGTCACGGTGCGCGGTCTGGAGTTCAACCTCCAGCAGTCGCTCGATTTCCTGCCCGGCGCGCTGCGCCATCTGGGCGGCGGCTTCAACTATGCCTTCACCGGGATCAGCGGCAAGACCGCGACCGGCGCCGACGCGACGCTGCCGGGTGTGTCGAAGCATAACGCCAATGTCATCGGCTATTACGAAACCGATGCCGGCGGCATTCGCCTCGTCTACAACATCCGCAGCAAATACGATCTCGCCTCGGCCGGTACCTTCACCGGCGCGGCGCGGCAGGTGAAGGCACGCGGGCAGCTCGATCTGTCGGCGTCGGCGAACCTCAGCGACACCGTGTCGCTGTCGTTCGACGCCTACAACCTGACCAACGCGATCCGCATCGAATATGAGAACGATCCGCGGCTGATCCGTCGCGCCGATTATGACGGCCGCACCTTTACCGTCACCGCGCGTGCCACTTTCTAGGTCCCTTCCCTGAGGGCGACTGCGGCGCTTCCGGTTCGTGGAAGCGCCGCCCTTTTTTGCTACGGACCGGCCAACCGACGACATAAGGAACGCGCATGAAGACCAGCACCGGCGTCGCTCTCGGCCTCCTGCTCGCGGCAACCTCGTCGATGGCGGTGTCGGGCGATGCGCCGGGGCTGTTCCGCTACGTCGACCCGCGCGTCGGCAACGGCAACGACGATCAGGGCGACACGGTCCCCGGCCCGACGCGCCCCGCCGGCTCGATCCATCCCAGCCCGCAGACCCTGGTCGGCAGCAACGCCGGCTACGATCGCGACGCCCCGCTCAGCGGCTTCGCGCAACTCCACACGCAAGGCTCGGGCGGGCGCACCACCTACGGCACCTTCCTGATCTCGCCGCAGACGGGCGCACCGGTCTTCGACGAGGCGCGCCATCTCTCGCCCAAGGCTGACGAGCGCGTCGCCGCCGACGCCTATGCGGTGACGCTGACCCGCTATGGCATCCGCGCCGAGGTGACCCCCGCGCCCTATGCCGCGATCTACCGCTTCAGCTACCCCGCCGGACAGCCGGCGACGATGGTCTTCGACATCACCCGCAAGATCCGCGGCGAGCTGGCGAGCGCGGGCTCCGACGTGACGATCGACCCGGCGCGCGGTCGGATCACCGGCCGGGTGCGGACGCGCAATTACTGGAACCCGGCCGAGGTCGATATCTGGTTCGTCGCACAGCTCGATCGCACGCCGACCCGCTGGGGTGTCCATGTCGGCGCGGCCGATCGCGACGGTGCGACGCAGGCAAGTGCACCGGGCGACACCCAACTCGCCGGCTGGTGGCAGTTCGACGCCAAAGCCGCGACGCCGGTCCAGTTGAAGGTGGCAATTTCGTTCAGCAGCGCGTCCCGCGCCGCCGAATTGCTCGACGAAGATATCCACGGCTGGAACTTCGAGGCCGTCCGTCGTGGCACGCAGGCGGCCTGGAACCGCGAACTGGCGCGCGCCATGATCGACGGCGTCCCCGATGCCGACAAGCGCCGCTTCTACACCGCGCTCTATCACAGCGCCGTACAACCGCGCGACCGCACCCGCGACCAACCGCTCGCCGACTGCAAGACCCCGTATTGGGACGATTATTACACGCTGTGGGACACGTATCGCACCGGCTTCCCGCTGATGTCGCTGCTCCGCCCCGGCGTCTACCGCGACAATGTCGCTTCGATCGTGCGCACCTACCGGCGCTTCGGCGCGGCGCATACCGCCTTCATTGCAGGGCGAAATTACCATGTCGGGCAGGGCGGGGACGAGGTCGACAATGTGCTGGGCGAGGCGCTGATCCGCGGCGTGCCCGGCATCGACTGGCGCAGTGCCGCTCCCGCCGCGCTGCATAACGCCCTGAAAGAACGAAGCTCCCGCTACCGCGAACAGGGCTGGTTCGCGGTCGGCGACGCGAGCCCCGAGCCCGACAACCAGCGTGCCCGCTCCGGCTCGTCGACGCCGGCCTTCGCGCTAAACGATTATTATGCCGCGCGTTTGGCTGAAGCGATTGGTGACAGCGGCAAGGCGGCGATGCTCCGCCAGCGCGCGCTTGGCTGGCGCAACGTTTGGAATCCTGAGGCGACCAGCGACGGCTACCGCGGTTTCATCATCCCGCGCTACCCCGACGGCCGCTTCCAGCCGCTCGACCCCAAGATCGGCTGGGACGGCAAAAAGTACGAGAATGTCGGCTTTTACGAGGGGACGGCATGGGTCTATTCCTATGCGATGCTCCACGACGTGCCGGGCATGATCGACGTGATGGGCGGCCGCGCCTTGTTCACCGAACGCCTGCGCCACGCACTCGACGCGGGCCTGATCGACATCACCAACGAACCCAGCTTCGCGACGCCGTGGCTGTTCAGCGAGGTCGGTCGTCCCGACCTGTCGAGTTACTGGGCGGACCGCATCTTCCGCCGCTTCACCCCGGATGCCTATCCGGGTGACGAGGACAATGGCGCGATGAGTTCGCACTATGTTTTCAATCGTCTCGGCTTGTTCCCGAAGCTGACCACCAACCTCTATTACCTCCACGCTCCGCACCAGCCGCGCGGCACGATCGCGGCGGCGAACGGCAAGCGCTTCACCATCGTCGCCGATAATTGGCGACCGGGGCGCATCTACATCGCCTCCGCCACGCTGAATGGTCGCCCGCTCGACACGCCGTTCATCCGGCAGCGCGACATCACCGGCGGCGGGGAGCTGCGGCTGATCCTGTCGGACACGCCGACCCGGTGGGGACAGGCGGCGCCCGGGCCGGCGTGACGCATCACGCGTCGGGTCGGCGATGCAGGCTCATGCGATACCAGCCGAATTCCTTGAGCCCGTCCGCCGCGGGCGGGGCGACAAGCTCCAACTGCCGTGCGTCGCGGACATGCAGGATCATCTGGTGCGCCTTCTGCGATGCGACCCCCTCGGCCAGCGTCCTGCCGCCGACGCGAATGACATAGCGCCCCGTGGTCCCGCCAAGCGTCCGCGGATCCAGCGAGACGCGATCGTACCGCCCGCCAAGGTCGATGCGCACCCGTGATCCCGCGGCGACGCCCAGCCCGGCATGATCGGGCTTGCCGTCCAGCAACAGCGGCGCGCCGTACGGACGAAAGCCGATCTGCGCGAGCACCCACTGGCGTGCCGGGGTGCGGTCGGGCGCCTTGAAGCCTTCGTCCGCCACGTCGAACCGCGCCGGCAGATCGGCGGGCAGATCGATGCCATCGGCAAGCGGGCGACCCTCGACCAGCAGCAGCGCGGTCTCCTGCGGCGCGAGCGCAACGCTGATCCGGCCGTTCGTCGCCGCCGTCGTCGCGTCGGTCCACAGATCGTGGATGCGCGTCGGCGCGGTCGGGGCCAGCCCCAGATCGGCGAGGTCGACCGAGAGCTTCAGCGGCGCCTTGCCACGATTGATGAGCGCCACGGCCTTGCGTCCCGGCGTCGACAGCGCCTTGGCGACGATCTGCCCATCGCCGACGCGGGACACGACCACACCCTGATTGCCCGCCGGGTCCTGATCGACGGCGATCACCGCGCGGTTACCGACGATCGCCGCGATCTCGGGGGTCATGCGGCGCAGATCGTTGCCGAGAATCAGCGGTGCGGCGAGCACCGCCCAAAGGCTCATGTGCGCGCGCGCTGCCGTCAGGTGCTTGCCGTCGAACGCGCCGTTGCCGACCTCCAGCATGTCCGGGTCGTTCCAATGTCCCGGCCCGGCGAACAACGCGCGCGACGCGGCGCTGTCGAAATTGAAGAGCATCGCGTCCCACGACGGCGAGATGTCGAAGCTGGTGCGCGACATCTGCCCATAGCGCTGCGCCCAGTCGTTGACGTCGGCCTGCCCCCACGCACAGATCGAGATCAGCGGCGTCCTTCCCGGCGCGACGCGGCGCACTTCCTCGGCAAAGTCTGCATATTGCCGTGCCAATTCGCCCGCTTTCGATTGCGCTGGTTTTTCGCGC
Source organism: Sphingomonas phyllosphaerae FA2 (assembly GCF_000427645.1). GTDB lineage: Bacteria > Pseudomonadota > Alphaproteobacteria > Sphingomonadales > Sphingomonadaceae > Sphingomonas > Sphingomonas phyllosphaerae. The sequence continues at coordinate 136,064 of NZ_KE386571.1, forward strand.
ACGATCAGCGGGGTGAAGGCGCGGAACGTGCCGTCCGTCACCTCGCCGACGTCAGGGGCATAATCCGCCACACCGCACGCATCGACCTTGATGAAATCGAACCCCCATTTCGTGAACAGCAAGGCGGCGTCCTGCGCATGGTGGCCGTAGGTGCCGACTTCGCGTTGCTGCACCGTGCCGGCGGGCAGATTGGGAGTGCCTGGCCGCCAGCGCTGCGAACAGGTGTTCAGCCCGATGTCGGTATAGATGCCCGCCTTCAGCCCCATCGCATGCAGCCGATCGACGAACGGGCGCAGGCTGGTGGTGCCGTCCGGAAGCGCGGCAGACGGATAGATGGTGGTCCGCACGCGGATCGTGTCCGCCTCACGACGAAGCCACCACCCGTCGTCGATGTTGACGTGATCGTAGCCGAGCTTTGCCAGCCCGGACGAGACGAGCAGATCGGCCTGCGCCATCGCCTCGGCCTCGCCGTAATTCAGGTCGAAGACGTTATAGGGGTTCCAGCCCATCGGCGGTGTCCGCGCCGCATTCTGGGCATTGGCGGAGGTTACGGCTGCGAGAGCCGCTGCCGCAGCATGCAAGGCGGCCACCCGGCTGATACGCTGCACTATCCCCACGGTCCGTTCCCTCATCACTCATTTGATGAAATACGTATACGATCTGCAGGTGCGATGCCAACACCGGTCAGAATCCTGAATTCGACCTGTCCTGCGCGGGCCGGTGGTGGGCTTGACTGGCTATTGCTCCGTGCCGAAGGATGCGCCACCTCGATAGCAGCTCGAGTGTCCCCGCACGCCCATAGAAAAGGCCCCCATGCCCAACCGACGTGAGCCATCTGGAGAGGAGTCGGCCCCGTCCGCCATCGTCGGGGCGGGGAGCCAGACGTTGATGCGCGGGCTCGATGTGCTGGAGGCGCTGGTTGACGAGCAATTGACGGTCGGCGACCTGGCCGAGCGTGTCGGCCTGAACAAGAGCACCACCTACCGGCTTGCCTCGGCGCTGGTCGATCGCGGATATCTCGCCGCGACGCCGCGCGCGGGATACCGGCTGGGGCCGAAGCTGCTGGCGTTGGGCTCGGCGGCGCGCGATCAGGTAGACTTGGTGCAGGCGGCGCGACCGATCATCGAGGATCTGGCGGCGCTGACGGAGGATACCGTGCACCTTGGTGTGCTCGATGCCGATCAGGCGCTGTACCTCGACAAGGTGCCGGGGCGGCGTCGCGTCGTGGTCTCCAGCCGGGTCGGGGATCGCCACCCGCTGACCTCCACCGGGCTCGGCAAGGCGCTGATGCTGGACCACGACCCATCCTATTGGGAGGAGCGGCTCGCTGCCGAACAGGCCGACGCACGTCGGACCTGGGCGACGTGGAAAAAGCGGATGGCCGATTACAGGCAGCACGGTCGCGCGTTCGATCTCGAGGAGAATGAGGATCGTATCCGCTGCGTGGCGGCGCCGATCCGCGACGTGCACGACCGGATCGTCGCCGCGATCAGCGTCTCGGGCGCGGCGCATTACATGGAAGATGCGCGGATGGATGCGTTGAGCCGCGACGTGCTGGCTGCGGCCGAGCAGATCAGTGCCGCGATCGGACATCGGGGGGCGGGCGGCAAGCGGCCGAAAAGATGATCTTCAGGATGTGGACCTTTCTCCAGATGATGACTAAGGTTGCCCCGGTCATGAGATAAGCCGGGCGGTGTCGGTAACGTGCTGCGAGCTGGATCGGGCGGACGAGGAGCCGGCCGACGGTGAGCGGGGCGGGGGCCGCCCGGTGGGCGCGGGGAGATGGTTTGATGCCGAGGCGACGTTCCGTTTTGCTGGGGGCCGGCGCCGGCCTCGCCCTTTTGCCGATGCGCGACGGTGCGCTCGCCGCGACGCCCGCGGTTCCGGCGTGGGGCGTCGACGGACTGCTGGTCGGCGGCTTGCGCGAGCCGATGGGTCTGCACGACACGCAGCCGCGGCTGTCGTGGCAGCTTCGCTCCAGCCGGCGCGGGGCGCGGCAGGCGGCGTGGCAGGTCGGGGTCGCCTCGACGCGGGCGGGCGCGGAGGCGGGACGGTTCGACCTGTGGGACAGCGGGCGGATCGCGGGCGAGCGGTGTTTCGACGTCGCTTATGGCGGTGCGCCGCTCACGTCACGCCAGCGCGTCTGGTGGCGGGTGACCGCCTGGGACGAGCGTGGGACGGCGGCGACCTCAGCGGTTTCGTTCTGGGAAATGGGGCTACTGGCCGCGACCGACTGGTCGGCGTCTTGGCTGTCCGCGGAAACGCCGCTGCAACGCGCCGATCGCGAGGCCGGGCTGGGCTGGCGGGCCGCACCGGTGGCGAAGCGGGGTGAGCGCCAGATGTTTCGGCTGCGCTTCGATGCCCTCAGCGATGGTGAGCTGACCGCGCTGATCGCGTGCAGCGGCAATTGCACCGTGCGCGTCGACGGGAACGAGATCATCGCGCCGAAACGCGGCGGCTGGGGATCGCCCGGTCCGCGCAGCGCGGTCGTGCCGGTCACCGCGGGTGCCCATGCGCTGACGATCGAGACGCGCGCGCCGGGCGATGCGCCCGCGCGCGCCGCGGCGTTGCTGCGCGTGACGACTGCCGACGGGCGCACGGTGCGCTTCGGCGGCGATGGGCTCGAGTGCCGGGTGGGCGCGGACGAGGCGGGCTGGGTGCCGACCACCGCAGCGGATGGACAGGCGACGGTGCCCGCGCGCGCCGCGACGCTGCTGCGCAAGGGCTTCCGCGTCGATGGCCGCGTCGCCAGCGCGCGGCTCTACCTGACCGCGCTCGGCATGTACGAGGCGGAACTCAACGGCAAGCGGCTCGACGATGCACTGCTGCGGCCCGAATTCACCGACTATCGCAAACATTGCCTCTATTGTGTCGAGGATGTTGCCGACACGCTGGTGCCCGGCGACAATGTGCTGGGCGTGCATGTCGCCGATGGCTGGTACGGCAGCTATATCTCGCCGGACGGGCGCTTTTCCTATGGCGAACCGCCGCTCCGCCTCTTCGGGCAGCTCGAGATCCGCTACGAGGACGGACGCACGCAGACGGTGGCGACCGGCCCGGGCTGGATGGTGGCGGAATCGCCGGTGACGAGCGCGACGATCTACGACGGCGAACATTATGACGCGCGCCGCGCGCTGGACGGCTGGAGCCGCGCCGGCTTCACGCCCGGCGCCGGCTGGTCGCCCGCGGTCGAAGCGGCGCCGGCGACTGCGGCACTGGTGGCGGCGACCGTGCCGCCGATCCGTCGCAAGGAACGCCTGCCCGCGCAGACGATCGCGACGCTGCCCGACGACGCGTCGGTGGTGGATTTCGGGCAGAACTTCACCGGCTGGACGCGTGTCGTGCTGAAGGGACGACGCGGCACGACGGTGCGGCTGCGCTATTCGGAACTGCTGAACGCCGACGGCAGCGTCGATCAGAGCAACCTGCGCGCCGCCGATGCCACCGATCATTATACGTTCGCCACCGATGGCGAAGCGGAACGCTACGAACCACGCTTCACCTATCACGGCTTCCGCTACGTGCAGGTGGAGGGGCTCGGCCGCCCGATCACCGCCGCGGAGATCACCGGCGTCTCGATCCGTAGCGACCTGACCGAGACCAGCGACCTGCAGCTCGGCAGCTACGTGCCACAACGGCTGTGGCTCAACAGCCGCTGGAGCCAGCGGTCGAACTTCACCGGCATCCCCACCGATTGCCCGCAGCGCGACGAGCGGCTGGGCTGGACCGGCGACGCGCACGTCTTCTGGGACGCGGCCAGCTTCAACATGGATACCGCAGCGTTCACGCAGCGCTTCATGCGCGACATGCGCGATGCGCAGCGCGACAGCGGCGCCTATTCGGACATCGCGCCGGTCGCGCGCCACGATCACTTCGCCGAGCCGGGTTCGTCGCCGGGCTGGGGCGACGCCGGTGTCGCGCTGCCGTGGACGGTGTGGCAGCGCTATGGCGACACCGCGATCATCGAGCAGCATTGGGCATCGATGGAGCGGTTCCTCGCCTCGATCCAGGCGAGCAACCCCGATCTGATATGGTCGAAGGCGCGCGGCGTCGATTATGGCGACTGGCTGGCGCTCGACGCGGTCAACCCCGGCGATCCGACCACGCCCAAGGACCTGATCGGCACCGCTTTCTGGAAGGCCGCGGCGGACCAGATGGCCGACATGGCGCGCGCCAGCGGGCGGGCGCAGGACGCGGTGCGCTATGCCGCGCTGTCGGGCAAGCTGGCTGCGGCGTTCCGACGCGCGTTCGTGCGCGCCGACGGGACGATCGGCAACGGCTCGCAGACCGGCTACATCCTTGCGCTGCATTTCGATTTGCTCGCGCCGGGCGCGCGGTCAGGGGCGGTGCAGCGTCTGGTGGCGGATATCAGACGGCGCGGCACGTTGCTGTCGACCGGCTTCCTCGGCACGCCCTACAGCCTCGACGTGCTGGCGGACGCCGGCGAGATCGGGCTGGTCTACGATCTGTTGCTGCGCACCGAATATCCGTCGTGGGGCTATATGATCGCCAAGGGCGCGACGACGACCTGGGAACGGTGGAACAGCGACGCGGGCGACCGCTCGATGAACTCGTTCAACCATTATGCGCTGGGTGCCGTGGTCGGCTTCATGTTCCGGCGTATCGGGGGGATCGCACCGACCGCGCCGGGCTTCACGCGCTTCACCGTCCGCCCGCTGCGGGACGCGCGGATGACGTCGGCGGGCGCGACGTACGACTCGCGGCTCGGGCGGATCGGCACGCGCTGGCGGCAGGACGAGGACCGCTTCTCGCTCGATTTGACGGTGCCGGTCGGCAGCGTGGCCCGCGTCCACCTGCCCGCGGCACAGGGGGTGCGTGTTCTGGAAGGCGGCAAGCCCGCGACGATCGAACAGCGCACCGCACAGGAAGCGATCCTGAGCGTCCCGGCGGGTACCTACCAATTCGAGGTCGGCTAACCCGCGGGCAACGCCCGGGATCGGCTAGGCTTCCGGCCCGACGCGCGAGGACGTGCGGCGGCGGCCCGGAGTCCGACCGCGACCGCCGGAATGCGGTCGCGGCGGTGATGGTTAGAAGTCGAAGCGGACCGTTGCCGACACCGTGCGGCCGTTGAGCGGTCGGGCACGCAGGATGCCCGATGCCGGGATCGCAGCTTCGTCGAAGGTGGTGATCGCCAGCGTGTCGAACAGGTTGTTCGCATTGACGCCCAGCATCAGCCGCTCCGCAAGCCGCCACTGCGCGAAGGCATTGGTGGTGACGAACCCCGGCGTGCGCAGCAGGTTGGTGTCCTGCGAATAGCTGCCGGTGGTGCCGATGAACACCGCACCGATGCTGAACCGGTCGGTGCTGATCTGCGGCGTCGCCTGGAAGATCAGCTTTGCCTGGTGGCGCGGCGTATTGCCGACCACTGCCGGGTTGACCGCGTCGCGGGTGATCTCGGCATCGGTATAGGTCGCCCCCGCGGTAAGCGCGAACGGCCCGCGCCGCACGCCGCCCTCGAACTCCAGACCGGTGGCGCGATACTCGCGCTGGATGATCTGGCTGGTGACGACGTCGACGTTGGTGTCCTGTGCCTTCGCCCAGAAACCGGTCAGGTTCAACGTCAGCCCGGCCTGACGGTATTTGACGCCGACCTCGGCCTGTTTGACCGGATCGAACGCCGCGCTCTTCGTGGCCAGGCTGCCGTCGGTGGTGTTGACGATCGGGCTGAACAGGATGCGATCGGCGTTGGCGCGCGCGCCGCGGCTGTAACGCGCGAACACCGCCAACGGCTCGGCGATGCGGAAGTTGATGCCGCTCGAATAGGACAGATAATGATAGCTGTAGTCGAGCGGGGCGGGGGTGGTCAGCGGGGTGACGCCGACGCGCGTTTCCGGCGACGAGATCACGCCATCGCCGTCGATGTCGCGCGCGACGGTGCCGACGCGGCCGCCGCCGAGATCGGAGCCGAACACCTGACCGCGTGCGGTGCCGAAGTCGTAGCGAACGCTCGCGCCGATTGCGACGCGGCCGATGTGATAGTTCGCCGAGGCGAAGGGCGCGTTGACCGCATAATCGAGATCGACGCTGCGGCGGCGCGTGCCCCCGGCCAGCGCAAGGTTGTACGCATAGACGCCGTTCTGCGTCAGCGCGCGATCGCCCGCGGTCGCCACGTCGACCAGCGCGGCGCGCCCGTCACCACGCACGTCTGAGATCAGCGTCGACCAGAGCGCGTCGCGCGCGATCGACTGGCGCGCGGCGTAGAAGCCGGCGGTGGTGGTCAGGTCGCCGTCGCCGATCGTCCAGACGCGGCTGGCACGAATGTCGTTGGTGACATTGTCCATCGACTTGATGCGCAGGTCGAGGATGTTGAGTGCGGCGAGCAGGCCGTTGCCGTTGAGGCTGGCTGGATCGGCGATCGCCTGACCGGCGGACGGGCCGTTGGCATACGTCAGCCGCGCGCCCGCGCCGCCGAGCAATGCCGCGCCCTGCGTCGCGGGCAGATAAGCGGAGGTGAACGGCGTGACGAAGGCGCCCGAAACGTCGGAGAAGCGGAAGCGTTCGGTGACGGTCCAGCCCGCCAGATCGATCTGGCTCTCCAGGCCGACCGACTTCACCTTTGTGGTGACGCCTTCGGCGAGATCATGGACGACGGGATTGTTGTTGCCGTCGAGCACGAGGTTGCTGCGGATGTAGCGCGACAGCAGCATGTCGCGGTTGGCGTCGAAATTGGCGATCTCGCGGACCTTCGGCGACGCATTGTCGCCGGTCGCCTGCACCGGGACGGTGTCGTAGAAGGGCGAGCGATCGTCGAGGTACTTGCCGTACAGGCGGACATAGCCGCCGGCGAAGGTCTTGGTGACGTTGAGCTTTACCTGCCCGCCGCGCTGCGCATCGTAGCCGGTGCGGCGCGGACCCTCACCCTGCCGGAAGAAGCCGCCGATGTGGAATCGCGCGGTGTCGCCCAGCTTGCCGCCCATGTCGAAGTCGGCGCGATACTGGTCATAGTCGAGCCCGCCGGTCAGCGCGATCGCGCCGCCTTCGGTCTCGCCCGTCTTAGAAATGAAGTTGATCAGCCCGCCGGGCGAGTTGGACGCGAAGGTCGAGGCCGAGCCGCCGCGGATCACCTCGACCTGCGACAGGTTGAGGTCGGCGCGGATCAGGCTGTCGGGGCCGAGGCCCTGAATGTCGCCGAATTCGAGCACCGGGAGTCCGTCTTCCTGCAACTGGACGAACTTGATCCCCGACGAGGCGAGCGGCAGCCCGCGGATCGAGACGCTGGCGAGCGCCTCGCCGGTGGCGGCTTCGGAACGGATACCGGGGATGCCGCGCAGCAGGTCGCCGATGGACCGCGGTGCCAGCTTGGCAAGATCGGCTTCCTTGAGGTTGCTGGTCGAAGTGGCGCTGTCCAGCCGGTCGCGACCCTTGGCGACGCCGGTGGTGACGGTGTCGTCGGCATTCACTTTGATTGCTGCGGCATCAACGGACGCGTCGGAAACGGTGGCCGACGACAGCGAGGTCGACGCCATAGCAGCGGCAATAAATAACGATGTCACGAAAACCCCGAACAATTCAAATGATTAGGTCGGGGCTCGCTAGCTCATAGAGGTTAATGATTCGGTTGCCCTGGGCGATAGCTGCTTAGCCGGCGCGATCCGCGGTCAGCCGCAGCAGGCGTCCGCCGTCGCCGTCTTCGAGCAGCCACAACGCGCCGTCCGGGCCGGTCATCACCGCGCGGATGCGTGCGCCCATGTCCCAGCGTTCGGCTTCGCGCGGCACGTTGCCATCGAAGGCGATGCGGATCAGCGCGGTCGAGGCGAGCCCGCCGATGAACGCCGAGCCGCGCCATTGCGGGAACATGCTGCCGTCGTAGAAGGTCAGGCCGGCGGGCGCGATGATCGGGTTCCAGTAGAGCGCGGGCTGCTGGAAGCGGGTGTTGCCCTTGTGCGACGGGATCGGCGTGTCGTCGTAATTCTTGCCATACGACACCAGCGGCCAGCCGTAATTGCGGCCGGGTTCGATCAGGTTCAGCTCGTCGCCGCCCTGCGGCCCCATCTCGGTTTCCCACAGCTGCCCCTTTGAATCGAAGGCGAGGCCATAGGGATTGCGGTGCCCGGTGCTCCACGTCTCGGCGGGGGTGAGGTTCGGCGCGGGCATCGTCGCCGTGCGGACCGGTGCCTTGGCCGCCGCGCCGGTGTTCTCGGGCGGGTCGATGATGCCGATCGTCGTGCCGCCGGTCTTGCCGGCCCCCGGGTTGCCCGGTGCGGGCTTGCCGTCGAGCGTCAGCCGCAGGATCTTGCCCAGCGCCTGATCGGGGTCCTGCGCGGGGGTGAAGCGCTGCCGCTCACCCGAGGTCAGGAACAGGTAGCGCCCGTCGGGCGAGAAGGCGATGTAGCCGCCGAACTGCCCGCCCTTGCCACGCGGCAGCTGGCGCCAGATCACCTCGAGGTTCTTGAGCGCGGGCTGCGCGCCACTGGTGTCGAGCGTCGCGCGGGCCAGCGCTAGTCCGTCACCACCCTCGCCGGGTTCGGAATAGGTGAGATAGACCTGGTTGTTCTGCGCGAAGGTCGGCGAGGCGGCGACGAACAGCAACCCGCCCTGGCCCTCGAAATGGACGCTCGGCACGCCGCCGACCTGCGTCTTCGCGCCCGTGGCGGTCACCAGCCAGAGTCGGCCGGGCTTTTCGGTCACCAGCAGCCGCCGGTCAGGCAGGAAGGCGAGCGCCCAGGGGCTGTCGAAGGTCGCGACGGGGCTGGCCTTGAACGGCTTCACCTTCGCCGGGGTCGATGCGCCGTAATTGACCGGATCGGCGGTGGGTGCTGGTGCCGGGGCGGACTGCTTCGCGTCCTGCGGCGAACCGCATCCGGCCAGCATCACGATCATCGCCGTCGGGAATAGTCGAACCACGGGATACCTTCCTGAAAGAGAAGCATGTTCTGGCGAACGACCGGCCGGCCTGCCAGCATTGTTTCGGTGATCTGGCGCAAGATGGTCATGGACGGATCGCCGGCATCCCGCAGATCCGGCGCGAGAAGAGCGTGGCAGAGCGGCGGCGGGTGCTCTACCCATCGATCGTCGCGTCCGGCATCGCCGCCGGACCCGGCCAAGACGATGCCAGAGAGGATCACCGATGCGCCGGCTTTCCCGCTTCCTGACCCCGTTGCTGCTTGCCGCGATCGTGCCGTCAGTCGCGGCCGCACAAGCGGCGAGACCGGTGCGCGTGACGGTCGATGCCTCTCGCACTGACGGGACGCTGCCGCCGGTCTGGCGGTTCTTCGGCGCGGACGAGCCGAATTACGCGACGATGAAGGACGGCACGAAGTTGCTGGTCGAACTCGGCAAGCTGAAGCGCGGCGACGTCTATTTCCGCACGCACAACCTGCTCAACACCGGCGACGGCACCGCCGCGTTCAAATGGGGCAGCACCGACATCTACAACGAAACCCCGGACGGCAAACCGGTCTACAATTGGACGAACGTCGACCGGATCCTCGACACCTATCTGGCGCGCGGCATCCGGCCGTACCTGCAACTCGGGTTCATGCCCGAGGCGCTGTCGTCGGCGCCGAAGGGCACGCCGTATCGCCACGATTGGCGGCCGGGGTTCGATTACAAGCGCATCATGTCGGGCTGGGCCTATCCGCCGAAGGACTACGACAAATGGCGCGAGCTGATCTTCCAATGGACCCGGCATAACGTCGAGCGGTACGGCCGCGCGGAGGTCGAGCGCTGGTATTTCGAAGTCTGGAACGAAGCGAACGGCTATTACTGGACCGCGTCACCCGACGACTTCTACAAATTGCATGATTATGCAGTCGACGGGGTGCGCCGCGCGCTGCCGACCGCGCGGGTCGGCGGGCCCGATTCCGCCGGCGCGGGCGGCAGGTTCATGGACGGGTTCCTGAAGCACGTCAGCAGCGAACGGAACTACGCCACCGGGCAGGTCGGGACGCCGGCCGACTTTCTGGCCTTTCACGCCAAGGGCAGCCCGACCTTCGTCGACGGCCACGTCCGCATGGGGATCGCGACGCAATTGCGCGAGGTCGACCGCGGCTTCACCAAGGCGCTGTCGATCCCGGCGCTGGCGAGCAAGCCGGTGGTGATCGGCGAAAGCGATCCCGAGGGCTGCGCGGCCTGTCCGGGACCGGAGAACGCCTATCGCAACGGCACAATGTATTCGAGCTATACCGCGGCCAGCTTCGCCCGGATCTGGGAGCTTGCGGCGCGGCGGAAGGTGAACCTGGACGGCGTGCTGACCTGGGCGTTCGAGTTCGAGGACCAGCCGTGGTTCGCGGGCTATCGCCAGCTCGCGAGCAACGGCGTCGACCTGCCGGTGCTCAACGTATTCCGATTGTTCGCGAAGCTGGGCACCGAGCGGCTGGCGGCGACGAGCGACGCCCAGATCTCGCTCGAGATGATGATCGCCGAGGGCGTGCGCGGGGCGGCGGATGTCGGGACGATCGCGACGCGCACCGCCGACGGGAAGGTGGCGGTGCTGGTCTGGCATTATCACGACGACGACGTGCCGGGCGCGGAGGCGGCGGTGACGCTGGCGGTACGCGGGGTGCGCGGCGGCACGCGCGCGACGCTGTGGCGCGTCGATGGCGAAAACGCCAATGCCTTCGCCGCATGGAAGAAAATGGGCGCGCCGATCGCGCCGAACGATGCGCAATATCTGCAGCTGCAAAAGGCGTCGGTGATGGTGCCGCAGCAAGTGACCGTGGCAGCCGGCAACAAGGAAACGACGGCCACCTTCACCTTGCCACGTCAGGGCGTCGCGCTCGTGGTACTGGATCGCCGCTAGGCGCGACCGTCGAGGCGCCGGCCATTCGAGCGGGTCAGCGCCGCACCCGCCGCGCGGGGCAATGCCGCTGACGGCGCATCATGAAAGAAGGGATGGTGCCCAAGGGCGGATTCGAACCACCGACACTGCGATTTTCAGTCGCATGCTCTACCAACTGAGCTACTTGGGCGCACCGCTTTTCAGCGGCGAGGCGCGTCCCCTAATCGGTGTCGGAGCGGCTGTCCAGCGATTCCGTGTCGATTGTTTCGCCGGGCAGCCGGTAACCCTCGCCCAGCCATTGCAGCAGGTCGCGATCCTTGCAGCCGCGGCTGCAGAAGGGCGCGTGGGCGGGCACCGCCGGGGCGGTGCAGATCGGGCAGCGGGACATGCTCATCCGTCGAATATGGGGGTGCGGCCGGTGCGGCGCACCAGTTGCTCGATCCAGTCGGGGCGCGACTCGAGCCGCGCGCGCACCGCCGCGGGAAGGCGGATCGCGTTGGGGGCACTGGCGGGCACGCGTTCGAGCTGGCGCAGCGCGGCGCGCGCGGCGGCACCGACTGGATCGTCGCGAACGCGCTCGGGCAGCGAGGCGCGCGGGCGCGGGCGAACGATCTGGAGGAAGCCGAAGCCGTTGACCGCGGTGCGCTCGAACGGCGGCGGCAGCGCGACGTCGAGCGCGGCGGCGACGTCCTGACGGAGCGCCTTGCCTGCGATGCTCGGAAAGTCGATGCCGATCGACCCGCCGATTGCGAGGCGACGGATCGCGAGCGCGACCGCGGTGGCGGCGCGCACCGCGAGCTGGTCGAGCGGGCCGTCGCCATCGACGTCGAACAGCGTCATCGCCGGGGTCGGCGTCATGCGTAGCGCGCCGCCCGCGAAGGCGATCTCGCCGGTCTGCGCTTCCTCGATCACCTCCGACCAGCCCGCGGCTTCGAGCGCGTCGGGCTGATGCGCGCGAAGCGTACGCACCGGATAGGGCGTGGCGGTGATCCGCGCGAGCAGGTCGGGGCCGGGGACGGGCACGGCATCGGTGACGCGCGCGCGCGGGCGCTTGGCGCGGCCGGGTTCGGGGATCGCCTCGCGGATCACCTCGATCGTGATCGCAGCACCGAGCGTCACGCCAGGTGGTGCGCGGTCGAGCATCACCTCCTGCCCATCATCAAGCGTCGCAACCAGTTTTTCGGTCAGGCGCGCGCGGGCGACGGTGCCGACGCGCAACGTGTCGGGCAGTTCGACGCGCGCGGCGAGGATGCGGTCGCCGGCGATCAGCGCGGCGCGCGCCTCGCCGATCCCGTCCTCATAGAGCCATTCAGCCAAGGGCGACGCCGCTCGCCGCGAGCAGCGCGCGCGTCTCGAACAGCGGCAGCCCGATCACGCCCGAATGGCTGCCGTGGAGGAAGCGGACGAAGGCCTCGGCACGGCCCTGAATCGCATACCCGCCGGCCTTGCCCAGCCCCTCGCCACACGCGACATAAGCATCGATCTCGGCAGGGGAGAGCGGCTTGAACGCGACGATCGTGTCGGCGAGCCGGACCCGCTCGGTGCCGTCGGGCGCAATCGCGCAGACTGCGGACAGCGCGTGATGACGCCGCCCGGAGAGCAGCCCCAGCAACTCGCGCTGGATCGCTTCGTCGGTGGCGGGGGGCAGGATGCGGCGGCCGACCGCGATCGTGGTGTCGCCGGCCAGCACCGCTTCGTCCGCCGCACGCGGGACTGCTCGCGCCTTCTCGACCGCGAGACGCAGCGCATAGGCGCGCGGCAATTCGCGCGGGTGCGGCGTCTCGTCGATCTCGGGCGCAACGATCCGGTCGGGCACGACGCCGATCCGCGCAAGTAGGTCGCGACGGCGCGGCGAGGAGGAGGCGAGGACGAGGCGGGTCATGAGCACGCGCCCGCTGGCGGGCGCGGGAACAGGATCAGGAAGGGCCGGGACCACCACGACCCGGCATGAAGCGGTACGTGATCCGCCCCTTGGTCAGATCATAGGGGGTCAGTTCCACCAGAACTTCGTCGCCGACCAGCACGCGGATGCGGTTCTTGCGCATCTTGCCGGCGGTGTGACCGAGGATTTCGTGATCGTTCTCGAGCCGGACGCGGAACATCGCATTGGGGAGCAGCTCCACCACCTGCCCGCGCATCTCGAGGAGTTCTTCTTTCGCCAAACGGGATCTCTTTCGCGTTGAATGCGCGCGGCCTTAGCCGAGAAGACGAAAAAAGGAAAGGCGCGCAAAGCGGGGCGCCACAAGGACGCCCGCGTTGCCGGAGACATAGGTGGCGGGGGGCGGGCGCGCAAGGGTGGTGGTGCGCTGGAGGGTGTCACGAGAATGGGTTGTTCGCAAAGAGGCGCGAAAATCCTGCCCCCAACCGGTCCGTCATCCCGGACTTGATCCGCGACCGCGCTTCTTCTTCTTCTTCGTCGAACGAAAGACGCCGCGCCCCGAGCCAAGTCCGGGGCGACGGACGCCGGGCCGTTAACGGCTGTCGAGCAGCGTCGTCAGCTCGCGCGACAGGCTTTCGAAACGATAAGGTTTGGCGAGGAAGCGCCCGTCGTCGGGAATGTCGTTACGCGACGGGCGCGTATCGCCCGATGTGAGCAGGATGCGGATGTTCGGCCAGCGATCGTGGACGATTTCGGCCAGCTTCAGTCCGTCCATCGAGCCCGGCATCCTGATGTCGGTGAACAGCACCTCGACATTGTCCGCCTCCTCCAGCACCGCCAGCGCCTCGTCGGCGCTCGCGGCCTCGATCACCGCATAACCTGCTTCCTCCAGCGCATCGGCGCCGATCATGCGCACGAACAACTCGTCCTCGACGATCAGTACCGTGGTGGGCGACCCGGCGCTCATGTCATTTCATCGCATCGTTCGTCGGACAAAATTATCTGACCCCTGTTGGCGATCGCATAGACATTCCTGCTCTCCGCCTATCGGTCAACGCGGCGCTGACCCAGAAAGGCCAGCGCGGCCAGCCCCATCGCCGCCCCGGCGGCGGTGGCGGTGGCGAGCGGATGACGGCCGGCGGTCTCATAGACGCTGAGGCGACGACCGTGCTGGTCCTGCGAACGCTCATCGCCATTGGCGACCGGCGCGGCGAGATTGTCGTGGCGGCTCGGCGTGCGTTTCGGGTCGCGCAACCACGGCAGCAGCGTGCCGCCGAGCCGATCGAGCAGCCCCGGGAAATGCTGTGCGGTCAGCACCTCCAGCCGTCCGGTTCCCCCTACCGTCACATCGCGGCGGCGATGCTGCGCGGCATCGAGGATCGCCTCGGCGACCAACTCGGGATCATAGACCGGCGGCGGGAGCAGCGCCGCGCCGTCCAGATGGTTGGCGGCGTGCTCGGCGATCGGCGTGTCGATCCCCGACGGCTTGATGAGCGTTACCGAGATCGGAAGGCGATCGGCATTGATCTCGATCCGCAGCGAATCGATATAGCCCTTCACCGCGTGCTTGCTGGCGGCGTAGGCGCCCATGCCGGGGCTGGGGATGTCGGAAACGATCGAACCGATCGTAATCAGCGCGCCGCCGGCGCGTTGCAGGTGCTCGACCGCGGTGAGGCAGCCGTGGACCGTGCCGAAATAATTGGTGCGCAGCAGCTGCTCATGCTCGCCCATCGGCGTGTCGAGCAATTTGCCATAGATCGCGACGCCGGCGTCGTTGACCCACGTATCGATGCGACCGAACCGCTCGACCGCCTTCGTCGCCGCACGCTGCACGTCACGCAGGTCCCCGACATCGGCGGTGGCGAAATCGGCGTGACCGCCGGCCTCTGTGATCTCGCGTACGATCCGCACCAGCGCATCGCCATCGCGCGAAACCAGCACGACGCGTGCGCCGCGCTTTGCGGCCAAACGGGCGGTGACAAGCCCGATCCCGGAACTGGCGCCGGTGATGACGATGACCTGATCGGTCAGGGGCTTGAGCGTCGGGGTCATAGCCTGCCTCCTGTCGCGGGCGTCGGACGCGGCGGCGCGGGGCGCGGATCGGGCATCGTATGTCGTTCCAATATTGTGCGAACCTTGTCTTCGTAACCCGCCGTGTCGCCATCGGTTCATCCCCGTTGAAGATTCGTGTGTGGCAAGGGTGATTGCCGAGGCGCGCCGCGCGTGCTCAAGGGACGGCGGGCGGCGGAGGAGGCGGACGTGCGGACGGCAATGATGATGATGGCAGGCGGGCTGTTGCTGGCGACGCCGGCGGTCGCGCAATCGGCGCGCGAGGTCCGTTACGACCTGTCCTTCCCCGATGCGGCGCATCATCGCGCGCAGATCGTCGCGACGTTTCGCGGCGTGCCGGCCGGGCCGTTGCGCGTGCAGATGGCGCGGTCGTCGCCGGGCCGCTATGCGCTCCATGAATTCGCCAAGAATGTCTTCGCGGTCACCGCGCGCGACGGCGCCGGGCGACCTTTGCCGCTGACGCGCCGCGATCCCTATGGCTGGAGCGTCGCCGGGCACGACGGGACGGTGGTGGTCAGCTATACTTTGTTCGGCAATCGTGGCGATGGCACCTACGCGCAGATCGACACGCAGCATGCGCACCTCAATCCGCCCGCGACGCTGATGTGGGCGACCGGCTTCGACGCCGCGCCGGTGCGCGTGCGGATCGTGTCGCCCGACGCCGGCTGGACGATCGCGACGCAATTGCCAGCGATGGCGGGGCAGCCGAACACCTTTTCCGCGCCCGACCTGCAATATCTGATGGACAGCCCGATCGAGGTCGCGCGGCAGGACATCCGCGAATGGCCGGTCGGGGAGGGCAAGCAGCGCTACACGATCCGGCTGGCGGTGCATCACGGCGGTTCGCCCGCCGATGTCGACCGGCTGGCGGCGCAGGTGAAGCAATTGATCCCGCAGCACCGCAAGCTGTTCGGCGAATGGCCGCGCTTCGATCACGGCAGCTATACCTTCCTCGCCGATTACATGCCTCAGGTGTCGGGCGACGGGATGGAGCATCGCAACTCGACGGTGGTGACGACGCCGACCCCGCTCGACGGCATCAACGCCGTGCAGCTTTCGACCATCTCGCACGAATTCTTCCACGCCTGGAATGTCGAGCGGTTGCGCCCGCGCGAGCTGGAGCCGTTCGACTTCACCCGCGCTAATGCCACGCCGTCGCTGTGGTTCGCCGAAGGCTTCACCAATTACTACGGGCCGCTGATGTTGCGCCGCGCCGGGCTGACGGACATCGATACCTGGGCGAAAACGACCACCGGAGCGCTCAACACGGTGCTATTTTCGCCCGCGCGGCGGAACGGCGGGCCGCAGGAGATGAGCCTGCGCGCACCCTTCGCCGACGCAGCGACGTCGGTCGACCCGGTGGCGCCCGACGTGTTCCTGTCCTACTACTCCTATGGCCAAGTCGTTGCGCTGGCGCTGGATCTTTCGATCCGGCAGCGCTTTCCCGCGCGCTCGCTCGACGACGTCATGCGGTACATGTGGCAAACTTTCGGCCGCACCGAGCGGCCGTACACGCCCGACGACCTACGCCACGGGCTAGCGACCGTTACCGGCGACGCCGCTTTCGCAGATAATTTCTTCGCAAATACAGTGAACGCCAGCAGCCTGCCCGATTTCGCACCGCTACTGGCGCAGGCTGGCTTGGTGCTGCGCCCGGCTGCGCCGCGGCACGGCTGGATCGGCGCACCCGAAGCGCATGGTATTCCAGGCGGAATGGTCCTCGCCGCCGCGCCGGTGCCCGGCTCGCCGCTCGACGTGGCAGGGCTCGACGCAGGCGACCAGATCGTCGCGATCGATGGTGTGGCGCTCTCAGATGCGAGCGGATGGGCGTCAACGCTGGAGCGGCTGACACCGGAGCAGACGGTGACGATCCGCTTCACGCGACGGGGTGTCGAGCAGCAGCGCAGCGTCCGCACGCTTGCCGATCCCCGCCTCGAGATCGTGCGGGCCGAGGCGACCGGCAGCAAACTGAGCGGCAAGCAGCGTGCTTTTCGCGCCGGATGGATTGACGGATAATTAACCTACTCGATCTAGGTCAGAACCCATGTGTCACTCATTGACACAGGGTGGAGCGAGGCAGACATTCGCATCATGGCCCAACGTCAATCGCGCAACGTTTCGCTCACCCCGGAACTGGAAGCCTTCGTCACGGACAGTCTGGCAACGGGCGATTACGGCAATGCCAGCGAGGTCGTACGCACCGCGCTGAAGCTGCTGCGCGACGGCGGTTCGTCGCGCGAGGTGCTGCGCGGCTGGCCGGTCGGCGGCGGAGAGTGCGGGGCAATGATCCGCGACGGCGACTGGTCGCGCCATGCATTGGGCCCGGTCGACCGCTGGTCGCCGACGCTACGCGTGACGGTGGCGAACGTCGTCAACTCGCCGGTGCCCAAGGTGTTGATGTGGGGCCGTGACGGCGTGCTGCTCTACAACGACGCCTATCGCGAGGTACTGGGCGCGCGCCATCCCGGCGGTATGGGCAAGACTGCGGCCGCGGTGTTCCCGGAAATCGCGGAGTGGAATCGTGCGATCATCGACCGCGGGCTGGCGGGTGAGGTCGTCAGCTATCGCGATCAGCCGCTGACGCTGATGCGCGAGGGCGGACCGACCGAATTGTTCTTCGACCTGTTCTACACGCCGGTGATCGAGGGCGACGGCAAGCCCGGCGGGGTGCTGTGCACCGTGATCGACAATACGACCCGACTGTTGCTGGAGCGGCGGCTCGCTGCCAGTGAGGGCGAGTTGCGGATGGTCACCGACGCGCTGCCGCTGCTGGTATCGTTCATCGACCGCGATCTGGTCTATCGCTACGCCAACCAGCATTATTATGAGTGGTTCGGGATTGGCGCCGATGATGTGATCGGCCGCCACGCCTCCGACGTGATCGGCGCGGATAATTTTGAGCGCCGCCGGCCGGCGATGGAGCGCGCGCTGGCTGGCGAGACGATCGTCGAGGATTCGCTGATCCAGCATGGCGACGGATCGTGGCGTCGCGCTGACATCCGTTACCTGCCGCGCTTCGATGAACAGGGCGCGGTGCTCGGCTTCCAGGTGATCGTGCTCGACGTCGAGGAGCGGGTGCGGCGCGAGGAGGCGCTCCACGCCAGCAACGCGCGGTTCCGCGCCGCGATGGAGGCGATGCACGGCGTGCTCTGGACCAATGACGCCGAGGGGCGGATGGTCGGCGAGCAGCTCGGCTGGGCGATGCTGACCGGGCAGACGCCCGAGCAATATCAGGGCTATGGCTGGGCCGATGCGGTCCACCCCGACGACGCGCAGCCGACGGTGACCGCGTGGCGCAAGGCGGTCGAGTCTAAGTCGACCTTCGTCTTCGAGCATCGCGTCCGCCGCCATTGCGGGACGTGGCGGACCTTTGCGGTGCGCGCGGTGCCGCGGATCGACTCGCACGGCGAGGTTGCGGAATGGGTCGGCGTCCATACCGACATCACGCATCAACGCGCCGCCGAGGCAGCGCTACGCGGCCATGCCGAGCAGCTCGAACGGCAGGTGCGCCATCGCGAGCGTGCCGAGGATCAGCTCCGTCAGCTCAACGAAACGCTGGAGACGCGCGTGATCGAGGAGATCGCGTCGCGGCACGCCGCCGAGCGCAAGCTGGCGCAGGCGCAGAAGATGGAGACGGTCGGCAAGCTGACCGGCGGCGTCGCGCACGATTTCAACAATCTACTGCAGGTCGTCTCGGGTAATCTCCAGCTGTTGCAGAAGGATATCGCCGGCAACGAGCGTGCCGAGACGCGCGTCGCGAACGCGCTGGCGGGCGTGTCGCGCGGGTCGCGGCTGGCCGCGCAGTTGCTGGCGTTCGGGCGGCGGCAGGCGCTGGAGCCCAAGGTCGTCAACGTCACGCGCTTCGTGCGCGGGATGGACGACATGCTGCGCCGCGCGATCGGCGAGGGGATCGAGGTCGAGACGATCTTCGGCGGCGGATTGTGGAACACCTTCATCGATCCCGGCCAGATCGAGAATGCGCTGCTGAACCTCGCAATCAATGCGCGCGACGCAATGGAGGGGCAGGGCAAGCTGACGATCGAGCTGGCGAACGCGCATCTGGACGACGATTATGCGCGCCGCCATGACGAGGTCGAGCCGGGACAATACGTGATGCTGGCGGTGACCGACACCGGGTGCGGCATGTCCGACGATGTGGTCGCCAAGGTGTTCGAGCCGTTCTTCTCCACCAAGGCGGAGGGCAAGGGCTCGGGGCTGGGGCTGTCGATGGTCTATGGCTTCGTCAAACAGTCCGGCGGGCATGTGAACATCTATTCGGAGCCGGGCCACGGCTCGACGATCCGCCTCTATCTGCCGCGCGCGATGGAGCGTGAGGACGTGGAGGTGGTGCTCGACAACAGCCCGGTCACCGGCGGCACCGAGACGGTGCTGGTGGTCGAGGACGACGACGAGGTTCGCGCGACGGTGGTCGAGATGCTCGGCGATCTCGGCTATCGCGTGCTCAAGGCGGTGGACGCGCAAAGCGCGCTAAGCGTTGTCGAAAGCGGCATCGCGATCGACCTGCTGTTCACCGACGTGGTGATGCCGGGCACGCTAAAGAGCCCGGAAATGGCCCGCAAGGCACGCCAGCGCCTGCCAAACCTCGCGGTGCTGTTCACCAGCGGCTACACCGAGAATTCGATCGTTCACGGCGGGCGGCTGGATGCGGGTGTCGAGCTGCTGTCCAAGCCGTACACGCGTGAAGCGCTGGCGCGGAAGATCCGGCATGTCCTCGCCCAGCAGGGGCAGCGTCGTGAGAGCGTCGCGCCGCGTCCGCAACCGTTGCCGCGTGTTGCGGAGCCGGCAGGTGAGCGGCGTACGATCCTGCTGGTCGAGGACGATATGCTGATCCGCAGCGCCACCGCCGAGGTGTTGCAGGAGGCGGGGCATGTCGTGGTCGATGCGGCGAGCGCCGAGGAAGCGATGGCCGCGTTGCAGACCGCGCCAATCGACGTGCTGGTAACCGACGTGCACCTGCCGGGATCGTCGGGGCTGGAGTTGGCGGCGCGCGCCGCGGAGCTGCATCCGGGGGTTCGCATCGTCGTCGCGAGCGGGGACATTGGCGCGGTGAAGGTGGAGGAGCCGAACATGCACCTGCTGCCCAAGCCGTATAGCGCGCGTGATCTGTTGGCGTTGCTGGGCGGGCAGAACGTGCGCGAGAAGGCTCGCGAGGAAGAGGGGTGAGCTCCACTCCGTCATCCCGGACTTAATCCGGGATCCCGCTTTTATTCGACAGAAGAAAGAAGCGGGGCCTCGGATCACGTCCGGGGCGACGCGTGAGATCAACCCGCGGTAAACGTCATTCCGGCCCGGGCGATCAGACGGTCGCGGAGCGACGTTCCCATGATCGCGCCGGGCGTCCAGATGCCGCCCGCGCCCTCCACGTCGTGGAGCAGGCACAGCGCGCTCTCGGCGAGCATCTTCGACGTGCAGCCGTAACCGGGATCGCTGTCCCCGGTTACGACCGCGTCGATGCGGGTACCGTCAGGCATCAGCCCGGCAAAAAGGATGTCGAAATAGCCGGCGTCCCGCTCCTCCCTCGACGGGCCTTTGCCTGACTTAGGGCGCTTATCGCCGGCGAACGGATTGAGCTTGGCCAGCGCTTCCGCCGCTGCCTTGGCGAGATCGCCAAGCCCGGCGACCACCATCTCGTCATAGACCAGATCGCCCCAGCGCTGCCCGAGCAGGAAGTTGGTGCGGTGCACGTTCTTGGTGTTGATCGGCGCCATGATGAAAGGTGCCACCCACGACTGGAGCGTCGGGTCGAACTCGGGGAGCAGCCCGGTCGGCTGGTGCGGGCCGGCGTGGCCGGGGGTGAGCGCGAACGGGTCGCTGAGCAATCCCAGCAGCGACGGTTGGCGCGCGGCGGCGGCGAGCGTCGCCTTGAGGCTGGCCGCGGTGCCGCCGGAGAAGCCGCCCTTCATATGACGGACTCGCGCCTTGATCCGGGGAACCGGCGTGCCGAAGCGTGCTAACGCAGCCTCCTGCAAGGTCATCACGCCGAGATCGAACGGAATCGAATCGAAGCCGCACGAGAAGACGATCCGCGCGCCGCTGCGTTGCGCTTCGTCGTGATGCGCGTCGATCATCTGGCGCATCCACGCCGGCTCGCCGCACAGGTCGACATAAGCGGTGCCGGTGGCGGCGCAGGCGGCAACGAGTTTGCTGCCGTGGAGTTGGTAGGGGCCGACGGTGCTGATGACGACCGTGGCGCGGCGGCACATCGCCTCCAGCGTGGCGGCGTCGTCGCTGTCGGCGATGACCATCGGCACGTCGATTGCCAACTCGTCGCGGACCAT
Source organism: Sphingomonas phyllosphaerae FA2 (assembly GCF_000427645.1). GTDB lineage: Bacteria > Pseudomonadota > Alphaproteobacteria > Sphingomonadales > Sphingomonadaceae > Sphingomonas > Sphingomonas phyllosphaerae. The sequence continues at coordinate 157,053 of NZ_KE386571.1, forward strand.
GGCGAGTTTGGTGGCGGAGCGACCGGCGATCGCCCAGCGCATCCCATCCAGGTCGCGCCGGGCGAGATATTCGGCGACGAGCTTGCCGGTGAAGCCGGTCGCGCCGAACAGGACGATGTCGAATTCGGCCGCCATGATCGTCAGTCCGTGCCGACCCCGGTCAGCGGCGCACCGGAGCCGCCGGCACGATCGTCGCTTGGGTCCTCGCCGTCATGGCCGCCGCCAGCACTCGCGCCGCTGCCGCGCACCGCCCCGGTCGCAGGATCGAACGAGGCGCGGCGGCCGACGTCGCCCTCCGACTCGTCCAGCTGCGACGGGCGTGGAGCGACGGAGCCGGCAGGCATGTCCGCGGCGAGCGCGCGCTCGTCGTCGAGCGTATAGCCCTGGCCGAATTTGCCGGTGTCCTTGTCGAAGGCGGTCCGGCGGCGATGCTGGGGGTCGACGGGGTCGGTCATGGTGGAGCAACGCGCGGATCGAAGTGATGATCCCTTTGTCTCCATCGCCGTTGCCCCATCAATGATGAGAAGAAGCGCAGATGCGGATCAAGTTCGGGGCGATGGGACACTACCGCCGCGCGGGCTGTTCCGCCGCCAGCGCCATCGCCTGTGCCGAGCCGGTGGCGGGTTTGACGCGGGCCGCAGGTTCGTTGCGTCCGAGCGTAAGATAGAGGACGCCTGCGATCAGGATGCAGATCGCCAGCAGGGCGGGCCAGCCGGCGCTGCTGCGCTGGCCGATCGGGCGATGGTCGTGCGACATGGCTATTCTCCGGCGATCGAAACAATCGTCGGGTGTAATAACCTGTGTTGCGGGCGTGTTCCGGGCTGGCCGGTGAGGTTTTGTTGCTGTCAAGCGGCGTGCTGATGCGCGTCGCGGTCGGCTATTGCGGCCTCCGCCTGCGCCAGGGCGCGGGCATCATCGACGTCGAGCCACCAGGCATCGCCGATGTCGAGCACCCTGGCCTCGCCGCTCCGTGCGAGCGCCTCAACCCCGGCCGAGATCGACCCCGCGCCACCCGCCGCGATTGAGGCGCGCAGCGCGTCGTGGAAACGAACGTCGACCGCGAACACTCCGGTATCGAAGCAATTATAATCGGGCAGATGCTTGCCGATCGCGACGATCCGGTCGCCTTCCGCACGCACGCGCGTGACGTCGTCCATGTCGACGAGCGGATTGTCGAGCCGGCGATCGACCCCAAGCGTCAGCGCCGCCTCAGGGGCGGCGATGACGGAGGCGATCAGCGCCGGGTCGACGAGATGGTCGGCCATCATCAGCAAGTGCCGCCGCGCACCGATCGCCTCGGCGCCCGTCAGCACCGAATGGCCGTTCGACAGCGACCAGTCGGGCGTGCGCACGAAGCGCACCGGCAAATCGAGCGTCGCAGCGGCGAGCGCCAGATGGCGTTCGAGCCGCTCCGCTTCATGGCCGGTGACGACGGTGACGTCGGTGACGCCGCCCGCGCGGGCGGCGTGCAGCACGCGCTCGATCAGCGGGACGCCGTGGACCAGCGTCAGCGGTTTCGAGGGTGACACCTCGCGCAGCCGGCTGCCATAGCCGGCCGCGACGATCAGCGCGTGCAAGGTCGAGAAGCCTTATTCGGCGGCGAGGCGCGCGTCGGCGTGGATGAACTCGTTGGTCATCGCGGCCGCCACGTCGTCGGTCACCTGCTGCGGCGGGTGCTTGCAGAAGAACGCCGACGGGCCTTCGAGCGCGCCACCGATCCCACGCTCCAGCCCGAGCTTCACGCAGCGGATCGCGTCGACCACGACCGCTGCCGAGTTCGGCGAATCCTCGACCGACAGGCGCAGTTCGAGGTTCATCGGCACGCCGCCGAACAGGTCGCCCTCAAGCCGCAGGAAGCACAGCTTGTTGTCACCCAGCCACGGAATATAGTCCGACGGACCGACGTGGATGTTCTCGTCCGCCAGCCGCTCGGCGATCACCGCCTGCACTGCCTCGGTCTTCGACTCCTTCTTGCTCGCCAGCCGGTTGCGGTCGAGCATGTTCATGAAGTCGGTGTTGCCGCCAGTGTTGAGCTGATAGGTGTGATCGATCGTCACGCCACGCTGGCCGAACAGGTTCGACAGCACGCGGTGGACGATCGTCGCGCCGACCTGCGCCTTCACGTCGTCGCCGATGATCGGCAGGCCCGCGTCGGCGAACTTCTTCTCCCACTCGGGGCGCGACGCGATGAACACGGGCATGCAGTTGACGACGCCGAGACCGGCCTCGAGCGCACACTCCATGTAGAATTCAGTCGCCTCCTGGCTGCCGACCGGCAGGAAGTTGACGAGGATCTCGGCGCCCGAGTTCTTCAGCTCGGCGATGATCTCCGCCTTCTCGGCGTCGCGGGTGTCGTTGATCTCGAACCCGCGATCGTTGGCCGCGGTCAGCATGTGCGGCGCGACGCCGTCCAGCTTTGCGCCCATCTTCACGATCGTGCCGGTCTTGGGCACGTCGGCATGGAAGACCTTGGTGCAATTGGGCTTGGCCCAAATCGCTTCACTCAGATCAAGGCCGACCTTGCGCGAGTCGACGTCAAATGCGGCGACGAACTCCAGATCGCCCACCTTGTATCCACCGATGTCCTCGTGGATCAGGCCCGCGGCGGTATTGCTGCCGGCGTAGTGATATTTACCCTGAATTAGGCTGCTTGCGCAGTTGCCGACACCGATAACCGCAACCTTGATCGTCGCCATTCTACCCCACTTGCCGACGCTTAGTCGGACGAAAAGCCATTTTACGTTGCCGCTTCGTGACAGATACGTGGCATCTGTCAAGCGAGCCGATGCGCTGTATAGGCGCACCGAGGCAATCTCGCGAGGGACCGCGTGAACGAATCTGAAACGGCTGTGGCGGGAAAGCCGCGTGAGCTGCAAGGTTTTTTGAACAGGGTGCTGTACCACCCGCTGGCGCATGGGCTGGCGAAGGCGCTGGTGCCGACTCCGGTGACGCCGAACATGGTGTCGATCGCGGGCGCGGTGATGGTGATGGTGACGGCGGTGCTCTACGCCTGGGTCGCATCCCCGGTGGCGATCGCCACCGGCTTCGTGCTGCATTGCGGATGGCATGTCGTCGACGGGGCGGACGGGGCGCTGGCGCGGATGTCGGGTCGTGCATCGCCGTCGGGCGAGATCGTCGACGGCCTGTGCGACTATGCCGGGCATGGCGTGCTGTATCTGTTGCTGGCGGGCGCGCTGGATGACAGCGTGGGCTGGATCGCGTGGCCGATCGCGATCGTCGCTGGGCTGAGCCGCGCGGTGCAGTCGGTTTTCGCGGAGAGCCAGCGGCGGACCTATCAATGGTGGGCGTATAATACGCCGTGGCTGCAGAATGCGAAGGCCGACGGGCGCGGTATCGGGGTGGCGCTGTCGAACCTGTATCTGAGCGTGTGGCATGCGCTGTCCCGCCCGACGCAGCGCGTCAACGCGCTGGTGGCGAGCGCCGAGGCCGATCCGCCCGAGCGGCGTCGGATCGCGGGGATCGCGCGGACGGTCGGGTCGCGCGCCTTGCCGCTGCTGGCGGTACTCGGGGCCAATCCGCGCACGATCCTGTTGGGGCTGTGCATGATCGCGGGGACGCCGTTATGGTTCTTCCTGATCGAAATTGTGGTCCTCAACATCGGGCTGGTGCTGGCGATCATGCAGGCCGCCTATCTGGGGCGGCGGATCGCGGCGCTGATCGCGGACGGGCATCAATAGCCATGCCGGAACCGGGCCGTGCGGCGGCGGGTTGGCGCGACATAGATCATAGGGAGGAGCGACGATGCGACAGGTTCTGACGATGACGGGGCTCGGGCTGGCGGTGCTGACGCTGGCGGCGTGCAACGACGAGGGCAAGATGGACACCGGCACGCCGGTCGCCGGCGGCGCGCGCGCGGTGGCGATGCTGGCGACAGCGACGGGCGCACCGGTCGGCCGCGCGAGCGCGACCGAAGTGGCGGGCGGCGTGCGCTTCACTGTCGACGCGACCGGGATGCCGGCGGGGACGCATGGTGCACATGTTCATATGGTCGGGCGCTGCGACGCGCCGGACTTCGCCAGCGCGGGCGGGCACTGGAACCCGACGCAGAAGAAGCATGGCACGATGAACCCGCAGGGGCCGCATCAGGGCGACTTGCCGAACCTTGTGATCGGCAGCGACGGGCGCGGAACGATCGGCGCGGTGATCCCGGGCGCGACGCTGGCTGGGCTGCTCGACGCAGATGGCGCGGCGATGGTGATCCACGCCGGCCCGGACGACCTGATGACCGATCCGAGCGGCAATTCGGGCGGGCGGATCGCCTGCGGAGTGTTCCAGGCGTCGTGAGGTCAACTCCGTCATCTCGGACTCGATCTGGGATCCCGCTTTTCTCCGGCTGACGAGAGAGAAGCGGGCCCGGATCAAGTCCGGGGCGACCGAAGGTCAGATCGGCTCGCCCGCCGACCGCGCCCGTTTTTCGCGGGTGCGCTCGGCGGCGGGGAAGCGGCGGTAGGCGACCAGCCCCGCCGCCAGCGTGATCGGCACGCTGAGCAGCAGCGACAGCATACCCGTCGACAGGCTGCCGCTGAGCGTCGAGATCCGCCCAGCGAGATAGGGGCCGAGCGCGAGCCCGATCAGCGTCGTGCCGATGAAGAAGGTCGCGGTCGCGGTGCCGCGCATCCGGGGCAGCACGAGATCCTGCGTCGCGGCAGCGGCGGAGCCGAGCCCCCACGCCGCGAAGACCTGCGCGCAGAACACGCAGACGTAGAGCACCGCTGGCGCCGCCGTGGTGTAGCCGGCGATCATGAAAGGCACTGGCAGCACCGCGCTGGCCAGCACCGGCACCAGCCGGCCTGCCGGGTTGGTGCGCCTCAGCCGGTCGGCGATAAGACCGCCGGTGGTGACGCCGATGAACCCTGCCGCCGCGCCCGCGCCGCCGATGAACAGCCCGGCCTGCGCCGGTGCGACGCCGAGCACGCGAATCGCATAGGGCGCCGCCCAGAAGCTCGACGCATAGGCCATGAACGCGTTGAGCCCGTAGGCGACGACGGCGCAGAGGAAGGCGGGGGTGCCGAGGATCAGCGCGAAGGTCGGCGGGTCGCGCTGCCGCAAAGCGCAGCCCCAGGAGAAGACCGCATAGAAGCCGACGCCGACCGCGATCCATTGCGGGAGCGGCTCGCCGAGCGCGTGGAGCAGCGCGACGAGCGCTACGGTGACTGCGAGCCCCGCCAGGTTCACGAGCAGCGCGCGCTGCCCGAGCCGTGCCACCCCGATCAGGGTGAGCGGCGGCAGGATCGTCACCAACTCGTCGCCGAAGGCGCGGAACGGCGCCGGGTGTGGCGGCGGGGTGGGCAGACCCTCGACCGCACCCCGCACCGGCTCGCGCAGGGTCGCGACGATCAGCGCTAGGACCAGCCCCGGTATGCCGACCGCGAGGAACGCCGCCTGCCAGCCGCTGAGCCCGAGCGGCCCGCCGCCGGGATAGGCGCGGTTCCAGTTCTGGACGATCAGTCCGCCGATGAACAGCGAGCAGCCACCCCCGACATACAGGCCCGCCGAATAGATCGACAGCGCGGTGGCGCGCAGCCGCTTCGGAAAATAGTCGGAGATCAGCGAATAGGCCGAGGGCGAAGCGGTCGCCTCGCCGACTCCGACTCCGACGCGCGCGGCGGCGAGCTGCGCGCCGCTGGCGGACAGCCCCGACAGCGCGGTCATTGCTGACCAGAGCGTCAGTCCGGCGGTCATCAGACGGACGCGATGCCAATTGTCAGCCAGCCGTCCGAGCGGGATGCCAAATAAGGCATAGAAGACGCCGAAAGCGGTGCCGTAGAGGAAGCCGAGATCCTCGTCGCGCAGGTTGAGGTCACGTTTGATGTCCTCGGCGAGGATCGAGATCACCTGCCGGTCGACGAAATTGAGGACATAGACCAGGAACAGCAGCCCCAGCACATACCATGCATAGCCGCTCGCGCGGGCGTCCTGCTCTCCGGCCATGCATCCTCCCGATTTTTCGGCAGCGTATCAGAGTAATGGAGCGAGGGAAGGGGAGGCTTCCCGGTTTTCTTCGCCGACGCGGGCACGTCATGTCGAACCGGAGTCGTCACTGCGAGCGCAGTGAGGTAATCCAGGGCGTCCTGGTCCGGCTCTGGATTGCTTCGCTGCGCTCGCAATGACGAACGGGAGGCGGTTCCCACGTCATCCTGATCTAGCTGCCCGTTGAAGAAGAAGCGGGGCCCCGGATCAAGTCCGGGGTGACGGCGCGTCGCCAAGCGGCCAGCGCGCCACCGCCTCGTAGCGTGCGCCCTCGTGGCCGAGGATGCTCTCGAACAAGGTCAGGTGCGGCATCGTGAAGTCGGGCGAGGTGAGCGCGGCGTGGGAGGCGATCCAGCGGTCGATCAGCGCCGGATCACCCGCGGTGCGCGAGAAGCGGGCGAGCGTGACATGGGGCAGGTAGCGACGGGGATCGGGGGCGACGCCGGCGCGGGCGAGCGCCTGGTCGACCTTGCGGTGGAGCGCGGCGAGCGGCTCGACCGGGACGACGCGCGCCCAGAGCGTGTCGATCCGGCCGCGTTTGTCGAAGGTGCCCGCGCCATCAAGCCGCACGGTCGGCGCGGGCGCGGCGATGCGCGAGAGCGCGGTGGCAACGTCCTCGGCCTGTTGCCGGTCGACCTCGCCGATGAATCGCAGGGTGACATGCAGCTGTTCGTCGTCCTGCCAGCGCGCGCCGGGCAGGCCTTCCATCACGTCGAGCAGCAGGGTGCGGATCGCCGGGGGCGGGCGCAGCGCGACGAAGAGGCGGTGCATGGGGCTGTAACGAACCTTTGCTGGATCGGATGCGCGGCTGCGCCTCGCTTGAAAAGCGGGAACCGACGCGCGATATTCCCCGTATCCGACCCATTCGTTCGGATGAAGGAGCAAAGAGACAATGGCCAATTGGTCCGATCCCCGGCCCTCCGCTGCCCCGTTTGGCGGGGCCGCTTCGGGCACCCGCACGGAGGCGCGTGACGCCGGCCTGCGGTCGTACATGCTGTCCGTCTACAATTACATGGCCTCCGGCGTACTGTTGACCGGCATCGTCGCGCTCGGCTTTGCGTTGTCGGGCTATGCGCAGGCGGTGTTCGGCACGCCGCTGCGCTGGGTCGTAGCGCTGGCGCCGCTGGCGTTCGTGTTCGCGATGAGCTTCGGACAGGGCAAGTTTTCGACCTCGACGCTGAAGGCGATGTTCTGGGGCTTCGCGGTCGCGATGGGCTTGTCGCTGTCGTCGATCTTCTTCGTCTATTCGCCGATCGCGATTGCACAGGCGTTTGCGGCCACCGCGGCGGGCTTCGCGGCGCTTAGCCTGTACGGCTATACGACGAAGCGTGATCTGTCGGCGTTCGGGACGTTCCTGATCATCGGCCTTGTCGGGCTGATCGTCGCGAGCCTGATCAACCTGTTCGTCAATTCGGGGCCGCTCGGCCTGCTGATCTCGTTGGTCGGCGTGCTGCTGTTCGCGGGGCTGACCGCCTACGATACGCAGCGCACCAAGAGCCTGTATTTCCAGGTTGCTGGTTACGGCCCGGAGATGGTGGGCAAGGCGGTCGTGATGTCGGCGCTGAGCCTGTACCTCGACTTCATCAACATGTTCCTGTTCATCCTGCGCCTGTTCGGCGGGAACCGCGACTGATCCGCGGGATTGAGTGACGGAACGTCTAGGGCTCGGCGGGTAACCGCCGGGCCCTTTCTCTTGCGTGAAAAGGGGGGAGAATGCGCCTGTCGATCGAGGCCGAGCTGGATTACGGTTTTCCCGCCCCCGCCGATGTGTTGCTGCAAATCGAGGTCGCGGCGCTGCCCGATCAGCTGCTGGAGACACAGTCGCTGGTGATCGAGTCGGATCAGCCGATCCGCGCGGTTGCGGGCGAAGACGGGATCGGGCAACGGTGCTGGGCGCGTGCCGAGCATCGGCTGGTAGCGCGATACAATGCGATCGTTGCGATCGACCGACCGGCGGTCCGGCTCGACCTGTTGCCCGCCACCCCGGCGGCGCGGCTACCCGCGGCGACGATCCCCTATCTTTTGCCGAGCCGCTATTGCGAAGCCGACCGATTCGATCATTTCGTGCGGCGCACTTTCGACGGACTGAGCGGTGGCGCGCTGGCGGTGGCGCTCGCCGAATGGGTGCGCGACAACCTCGATTACGCGCCGGTCGCACCGGGCGGCGGGGCGCTGCATACCTTCGCGGAGCGACGCGGCGTGTGCCGCGACTATGCGCACCTGCTGGTGGCGCTGGCGCGGGCGGCGGAGATCCCGGCGCGCTGCGCATCGGTCTATGCGCCGGGGGTCGATCCGCCCGACTTTCACGCGGTCGCCGAGGTGTGGCTGGACGGTGCGTGGCATCTGCTCGACGCCACGGGCATGGCGCGTCCCGACGAGATCGCGATGGTCGGGGTCGGGCGCGACGCCACCGACATCGCGTTCATGACGATCTTCGGCACCGCCAGCCTGTGGGAGCAGCGCGTGCGGGTGACGCGGTTGCCGTAGGAACGGGTGTGCACGAGCGGCGTTGGGATGTAAACCAATGTGTCCGGATGAGGAGGGTATGATGACCGAAGCGAGCCCGATCGACGACCGCGCGCTCGACAGCCTGTCGGTGGCGCCCGACGCTGGCAATGCCGGCGGATCGAAGGACGCGCGACAGGATGCGGGGCAGGACCGCTCCATCGAGAAGCGATTGGCCAAGCACCCGGGGAGCGAGGATGCGCGGCTGGACGCGGGCCTCGACGAGACGATGGACGCGTCGGACCCGGTATCGATCACGCAGCCCGGTAGAAGCGAGCCTGCGCCATCGTCGGGCTTCGATGCCGCCGAGGAAGCGGAGCGTCAGCGCGACGCGTGATGCTGTTACGTTCAGGCCGCTGGTTCGGGTCGAGCCCGGACCGGCGGCATGTCGATTCTTGCGCCTTGCCGCCGCTGACCTACGTATCTGACGTTACTACTCCGTTCGTCGCATCTATGTTGCGGTGCGGCACGCTCCATGCTGACTTGTGACAGTCGGAAGACGGCGCCGTTAAGCCAGATGTTAACCACTTTGGCGCATTCTTCCGGGCATTGGATCATGCACGGCGGGGTGTGACGATGGGTAGAATGAAGGCGGCCGAAGGGGCGATGACGCTGGCCGAGATGAAGGAGTTTGCGACCTTCCCGGCAGCGACGCAGCGGTACATCCGTCGCAGCCTTGATGTCGGTCTCGATCGTGACGATGCACTGGCGCGCTGGTCGCGCGACATCGTCGAGGCAGCGAGCATCCGCGCGCAGGCGCAGCATTACCGGCGGCTCGACGGGATCCGCGCGCTGGTCCCCGATGACAGCGGGCTCGACGCGGCCGAGCAGGTGCTGGCCCCGCTGATCACGCTGGCGGCGTTCGATCTGGGGCAGGGGCGGATCACGTCCTTCTCGGCATTCCGGTTCCTGTTCGAGCGGCTGGTCGGGGCTAAGGTCCGTCCGTGGCTGCCCTCCGCCTTCTGCTCGGCGGCGGCGATGCCGCACCTGCACCCGGAACTGCGGCGTCAGTTGCTCCAGTCGATCAGCGAGGCGGCGGCGACCGCATCGGGCTGGTCGTCACGGCAGCCGGCATTCTTCCCGCACTGGGTCGAGAAGGTCGACACCGCCGCGCTGCCGCACTGACGTTCAGACGAGGCGGAAGTCGATCGGCAGACCCGTATCGCTTGCCGCATCGGCGAACACCCCGCGGACGCGGTCGAGATAGGCGGTCAGTGGCTCGGGGAGGGGCGTACTGACCGCGATTTCGACCGTTAGCGGCGGGCGGACGCAATTTTCTCCCGCCACCAATCCGTCGTACAGCGCGTCGAGGTTGGGGCCGTGCCAGTCGGGCGCGCCCAACGCCGGGAGCAGCGCTGCCCAGAAGTCCTCGCGAGACTGCCAATCGCGTGCATCGAGTTTTATCAGCGACATGCGCGCCAGCCTTTCTCACCGCGTGCCGCCTGATCGAGATGGAAGTGATCGCGGTGAGCGGCATTGTAGTCGGGTGATAGCACCGTCGCGAACAGCCCGCACGCGCCGTCGCGCACGTCGCGCAGGAACGCGGCCTTTGCGCCGCCCCCGTTCCAGTCGCGCGCGACGCTGATCCGCGTGCCGTTCGACAGGCGGAAGCCGGCAATGTCGATCGCGTCGGCGGTCGAATGTTCGCTCCACGCGCCGGTGTCGCGACCGTATAGGCGGCGGCACGAATAGCTGCCGAAATGGTCGATGCGGGTGACGCGGGCGTCGAAATGGCGACGAGCGGCGGGGGCCAGGACGTTCCACTCCCACATCGTCAACGCGGCGGCGACCGGGCAGGAAATGCCGAGATTGGCGGGAGATAGCGTCGTGCTCCGCGCACCTCCGGCAGTCAGCCGTACCGCATCGTCATAGCCGCACTGGCCCTCACGGCGCGCGGGCAGGGCAGTGAAACGCACCCCGGCCTGGGTCAGCAAGCCGCGGCACGAGGCGGCGTCGCCGGTCAGTCCGGCCAATTTGCGTCCGGTGAACAGCCCGACCGGTTGGCCGAGATCGAGCGGGGTCCACGGTAGATCCTGTGGACGCCCTCGCAGCGTGCCCCAGGCGACGAGCGCGAGCGTGGCGAACAGGGCGAGCGCGACGGTCCAGCCGGCGATGTGACGGACCGCGCGCGCTACCCGCGCCGGACCAGATCGCGGCGCTCGGCGGTGACGGGATAGCCGAGATCGTCGGGAATGCAGAGATATTCCTTACCGTTACGGGTTTCGGACCACGGCACCACGACGCGGATCGGATAGGCGCGGGCCTGCGCGACCGCCGCCGCATGAGAGGGGAACAGGGCAAGCCGCTCGAGGTTGCGGCGGGTCGGAAAGATCAGCGACAGACGCCCCGCATCGGCATCGTCGAGCACCGACTGTGCGCTCGACCAGAAGAGGCGGACATTTTCGGTGCCGTCGACTTGCGGCGCGGGCGCGTCGGGGGGCAATTGGGCGAGGTAAAACCGCGTGTCGTAGCGTCGAACCGGGCTATAATCGGGGCGCCAGCGTGCGAACGGGACCAGCAAATCGAGATCCAGCGTCGCATCGATCGTGCGCAGTGCCTCGCCGAAGCACATCTGGCTGCAAAGCGCGGCGCGGATCGTCGCCATCGCGGCGGCGTCGGGAGTCCGCGCGAAGCCGATCGGCAGCCCGGCCTCCTCGATCGTCTCGCGGATCGCCGCGATCCGGGCGGCGCCTTCGTCGATGTCGGGCAAGCCGAGCGCGCGGGCGAGATCATGGTCACCGGGATCGACGCGTCCGCCGGGGAAGACCATCGCGCCCGGCGCGAACGCCATCACGCCGGCCCGTTCGACCATCAGGATGTCGGGTGGCGCATCGGCGCGATCGCGCATCACGATCAGCGTGGCGGCGGGTCGTGCTTCAGGTGGTTTTCGGGGAGGTTCGGTCATCGGTGGCGGGTGGTGGAGCTGAGGGGAATCGAACCCCTGACCTCTGCAGTGCGATTGCAGCGCTCTCCCATCTGAGCTACAGCCCCGCCCGCCGATACCCCGGCCTGGCCGGGAGCGACGCCCTTAAACGCGATCCGCGGGTGACGCAACAGGGCTTCTGACCGAAAGCCGAAAAATCATCGACGGCCAGCCGGTGCGCGCACACGACGAAAACAATGTTGTGCGAGTGTAACGACAGGAACGAACTGCCGCAGATCAGCTTTCTGCTCGTACTGGCGTGACGCCGCAACGCGGTGCGCGACCCGTGTCTGACGCAGGAGAATCATGATGGGCTACGAACGCTATCCGCGCGGTACCGACCCCAAGGGCGATTATTACGGGCGCAGCGAGACGCAGGATTATGGTCGCGATTATGGCGCCGGCCGCTCCGGTAGCTATTCGAGCGCGCGCGACTATCAGGCAGCGGGCGCATTCGACCGCGACGACGATCGCAGCGACCGCAGCCGCTATGGGCAGCGCGACGATTATTCGCAGCGCAGCTATGGCCGCGACAGCTATGGGCAGGGCAACTACGGCCGTGACAATTATGGCCAGCGCGAGAGCTATGGCCGTCAGCAGGGCGGCTTCGGCAGCTATGATCGCGACCGCGAGGACCGTGGCTATTCGAGCGGGCAGCGCAGCGACTATCGCGACCGTTACAGCGAGCGCTCGGGCGGCGGTTACGGCCAGCAGCAGCGCTATGGTCAGTCGTCCGGCTATGGCCAGAGCGGCGACTATCATGGCAGCTACGGATCGGATGGGCGTCGTTTCAACGACGTCGGATCGCGTCGCCACGACGATGACGACAATTATCGTGGTGGCGCGCAGAGCCGCCACCGCGACCGCGGCGCGGATTACGGCCGCCAGCCGCAGGGCTACGACTATGACGATCGCGGCTTCTTCGCCCGCGCCGGCGACGAGGTCCGCAGCTGGTTCGGCGACGAGGATGCCGAGCGTCGTCGCGAGGCCGACAGCCGCTATGACGAGCGTTACTACCAGCAGCAGGGTCGCTCCGACCGCGACGGCGACTATCACAACTGGCGTTCGGGCCAGATCGCCGCGCTCGACCGCGACTATGACGAATATCGTCAGGAAAACCGTTCGCGCTTCGAGAATGAATTCTCGACCTTCCGTACCGAGCGTCAGACGCAGCGTGCGTCGCTCGACAAGGTGCAGGAGCATTTCGAGGTGGTCGGTTCGGACGGCAGCCATGTCGGCACCGTCGACAAGGTGCGCGGCGACCGCATCCTGCTGACCAAGAACGACGTCGACGCCGGTGGTCAGCACCACTCGATCCCGTCGCGCTGGCTTAAGTCGGTCGAGGACAAGAAGGTGACGCTGTCCAAGACCGCCGAAGAGGCCAAGCAACACTGGCGCAACGAGGAATCGAGCCAGGCGATGTTCGGCTATGGTGATCGCGGCAACGATCGCGACCGTACGCAGGGTTCGATGACGGGCACGTCGTCGACGAGCACCAGCGGCACGACGACGACCGGTTCGACCACGACGGGCACGACGACCGGCACGACCGATCAGAAGGATACCAATCTGAACAGCAGCTTCTCCGGCACCTATTGAGCTGGTGCGGCACGCGCTGCCGGAGGGTGGCGCGGCTGTGACGGGAGGCCCCGGACCGGACGGTCCGGGGCTTTTTCGTGCGCGGCGCCAAAGGTGGCAATTTGCGATCGAAAGGCCCACATCGGCTGGGCATGATGTATCCCCGCCGCACGCAATCGCAGATCATTCGCGTCATCGATCTCGAAACCACCGGCGCCGCCCCGCCCGCACACGCGGTGTGCGAGGTCGGCTGGCAGGATGTCGCGCTGGGGGCGGACGGGCGCTGGGAGTTGTATGGCGAGGGAGGCAACATCCTCGTCAACCCGGGCCGCCCGATGCCCGCGATCACGCAGGCGGTCCACCACATCCGCGACGAGGATGTCGCCGAAGCGCCGTGGTGGCACGATGTGGCGCGACAGGTGCTCGATCCCTATCCGCGTCGCATCGCGCTGGCGGCGCATCGCGCGGCGTTCGAGGAGCAATTCTGCACGCCCGCGTTGACGCATGGCGCGGACTGGATCTGCACCTGGAAATGCGCGTTGCGGCTGTGGCCGGATTCGCCCAGCTATTCCAACCAAGTGCTGCGTTACTGGCGCAAGCCGGTGGGGCTGGATCATGAACGCGGGCTGCCCGCGCACCGCGCTTTTCCCGACGCCTATGTCACCGCGCACCATCTGCGCGATCAGTTGAACGAGGCGTCGGTGGCGCAGCTGATCCAATGGTCGAGCGAGCCGGGGCTGCTGCCGCGCGTCCGCTATGGCCCGGATCGCGGCAAGGAGTGGCGTGAGATCGAGGAGGAAAGCCTCGTCAAGTTCATGACCGACCGCGATCCGGACGTCCGTTTCACCGCCGAGACCGAGATGGCGCGGCGGCGAGGCGGCGGGCATGTCGGGCGGATGACCCCGCAGGAGCTTTTGCTCTAGGGTTCAGTACAGGTCCGGCGCAACTTAAGTCAGTGACGCTGCATCTTCGCTGGCGCGACACGCCAGCAGGCGATAACGGAAGCGTAATGGCCGAACTGCCTGCCGCCGCTCCGACCAATCGAACGCTTGCGCGGCGTATGACCGCGCTGATGGCGCTCGGCTTCATCGCGCTGCTGCTGGTCGGCTATGCCGCGGTGCGGGTGATGCAGCGAAACGAGCTGCATACGGGGCTGGTCGAGCATACCTATCAGGTCGAACGCGCGGTGCTGGACGTCCGCCGGCTGGTCGAGGAAAGCGAGGCGGCCCGGCGCGGGTTGATGCTGATCCCCGATCGCACGGTGACGCGGACCAATTTCCAGCGCGCGCGCGCGCAGATGACGCCCGCGCTGGCGCATATCGATGGGCTCGTTCGCGACAATCCGGCGCAGCGCCGCTACCTGCAGGGATTGCGGCTGCAGCTGGGCAGCCTGCTGGCGCGTCAGGACCGGACGCTCGCCTTGCTGGCGACGGGGGATCAGCGCAATGCGATCCTGGCCTTCGCCGACGATGCCGAGGTGCGCGACATCGTGACGATCCGCAACGTCCTCGATCGGATGGCGCAGGTAGAGCGGCGGCTGATGACGCATCGCGACGCCGAACTGCGCGCGAGCCAGAGCGCCTTCTACACGTTGATCGTGCTGGGCGGCGTCGTGCTGGCGGTGGCGGCGGTGATCTCGACGCTGACGATCCTGTCGTACACGCGCGATCTGGCGCGTTCGGACGAGGCGCTTCGCGAACTCAATGCGGGGCTGGAGGACATGGTCGCGGCGCGCACCGAGGACCTGACGCGTGCTAATGAGGAGATCCAGCGCTTCGCCTATATCGTCAGCCATGATCTGCGCTCGCCTCTGGTCAATGTGATGGGCTTCACCGCCGAGCTGGAAACCGCCGCGTCGTCGCTGCGCGCGCTGGTCGAGCGCGTCGATGCCGAGGCGCCCGCGGTCGCGAGCGAGGAAGCGCGGCTGGCGGCAACGGAGGATCTGCCCGAGGCGATCGGCTTCATCCGCACCTCGACGCAGAAAATGGACCGGCTGATCAACGCGATCCTGCAACTGTCGCGGCAGGGGCGGCGCGCGCTGGCGCCCGAGAAGATCGACGTTGCCGCGCTGATCCAGCAGATCGGCGAAACGCTGTCGCATCGGTTGTCGGAGACCGACACCGTCTTGTCCGTCCAGGGATCGTTGCCGGTGGTGGTGAGTGATCGCCTCGCACTGGACCAGATTTTCTCGAACCTGATTGAAAATGCGGTGAAGTATCTGCGGCCCGGTGTGCCGGGCCGCATCACCGTGAGTGGACGGCGCGAACGTGATCGTCTGCATTACACGATCCGCGACAACGGGCGCGGGATCGATCCGCGCGATCATCAGCGCGTGTTCGACCTGTTCCGCCGATCGGGCGCGCAGGACCGGCCGGGCGAGGGGATCGGGCTCGCCACCGTCCGCGCACTCGTCTTCCGACTGGGCGGCTCGATCGACGTCGCCTCCGAACTCGGGCAAGGGGCGGCATTCACCGTGTCGTTGCCGCTCGTCGTCGCCAAACAGGAACTCAACCCATGAATGCGCCGCAATCCGTCAATATCGTGATGATCGAGGATGACGAAGGTCATGCGCGGCTGATCGAGAAGAACATCCGTCGCGCCGGGATCATGAACCCGATCCGCCACTTCACCGACGGCACGACCGCGCTCGATTATATCTTCAACGATACCAGCGGGCCGCAGCTCAACGGCCCGGCGCTGGTGCTGCTCGACCTCAACCTGCCCGACATGAGCGGGACCGACATCCTCGCCAAGATCAAGACCAGCGACGGGCCCGTCAAGCGCACGCCGGTCGTGGTGCTGACTACCACTGACGACAGCCGCGAGATCCAGCGCTGCTACGATCTGGGCGCCAACGTCTATATCACCAAGCCGGTGAATTATGAGAGCTTCGCGCAGGCGATCCGGCAATTGGGGCTGTTCCTGTCGGTGATCCAGGTTCCCGATCTGGGTGACGCGCACGGATGATCGAAACGCCCCGCATCCTCTATATCGACGATGACGCGGGCATCCGGCGGCTGGTGTCGCGTGCGCTCGAGCGGCGCGGGTATAAGGTGACGGTCGCCGATGGCGGCGAGGCGGGGGTGGCGCTGGCCGCGGCTGAGCCGTTCGATGTCGTTGCGGTCGATCATTACATGCCGGGGATCGACGGGCTGGAGACGATGGCGCGGCTGTCGGCGCTGCCCGAGGCGCCGGCGATGGTCTATGTCAGCGGGTCGGAGGAGACGCAGGTCGCGCTGGCGGCGCTGCGCGGCGGGGCGGCGGACTATATCGTCAAGACGCCGGGCGACGACTTCTTCGACCTGCTCGACGCGACCTTCCGGCAGGTGATCGAGCGCGCGCAGCTGACACGCGCCAAGGCGCGTGCCGAGGATGATCTGCGCGCCAGCAATGCGCGGCTGGAGGCGTTGCTGGCGGAGGTGAACCACCGCGTCGCCAACTCGCTGCAACTGGTGTCGGCGATGGTTCGGATGCAGTCGAGCGCGCTGACCGACGAGGCGGCGCGTGCCGCGCTGGAGGATACGCAGCGGCGGATCAGCGCGATCGCGCAGGTTCACCGGCGGCTCTATACCGGCGACGATGTCGAGAACGTCGACATGTTCGATTATCTCACGCAGCTGATCGACGAGCTGACGCAGACCTGGTCGACCGACGATTGCCCGCGCGCTTTGGTGCTTCATGCCGAGCCGCTGCGGCTGCCGACCGATCGCGCGGTGTCGTTGGGGGTGATTGTTACCGAGCTGGTGAGCAACGCGTGTAAGTACGCGTATCCGGGCAGGCCGGGCGAGGTGCGCGTGCGGCTGTCGCGGGATGGCGATGAGCGGTTCCGGCTGACGGTCGAGGATGACGGGATCGGGCTGGGCGACGCCCCGCCGAAGGGGACCGGCGTGGGGACGCGGCTGATCCGTGCGATGGCGCAGAGCCTCGATTCGATCGTCGAATATGATCGCACGCATAGCGGCACGCGCGCGATCGTCGCGGCGGCGGTGGGGTAGGGCGGCTCGACCGTAAATCGTCGCCCCTGCGGAGGCAGGGGCCTATGTCTTTGTCGTTCGTTGATTCATCTGACACAGGCATCATGGCCTATGTGTCAGATGCCGCGATTTATTCGACAGTCATGGGCCCCTGCCTGCGCAGGGGCGACGCTGGTTGATCGCTGCGTGACGACCGTGGTCAGTCGAGATTGGGGCGGAGCAGGCGGGTGGCGCGCTCCTTGTCGACGCCCAGCCGTTGCGCGTAATCCGCCAGCTGATCCTCGCCGATCCGCGCGACGCCGAAATATTCCGCCTGCGCATGACCGAAGTAGAAGCCGCTGACCGCTGCGGTCGGGAGCATCGCGAAGCTTTCGGTCAGCTCCAGCCCGACGTTCTTCTCCGCGTCGAGCATCTCGAACAGCCGCACCTTGAGCGAATGTTCGGGGCAGGCGGGGTAGCCCGGCGCGGGGCGGATGCCGCGATATTGCTCGCGGATCAACGCGTCGTTGGTCAGTTGCTCGTCGCGCGCATAGCCCCATAGTTCCTGGCGGACGTGCTGGTGCAGCGCCTCCGCGAACGCCTCGGCAAGACGATCCGCGAGCGCTTTCAGCAGGATGTCGTTGTAATCGTCGTTGTCGGCCTTGTAGCGCGCGAGGTGCGCGTCGATGCCGTGGATGCCGACCGCAAAGCCGCCCATCCAGTCGCCCGCCGGGTCGATGAAATCGGCGAGGCACATGTTCGCGCGCCCCTCGCGCTTGGCAATCTGCTGACGCAGGAACGGCAGCCGCGTCGAATGTTCGTTGCGGCGGTCGAGATCGGGGACGTTGAAGCCCTCGGGCACGCTGCCGCCGTCGGGCGAGCGATGATCGACGCTGTGGCGGTCGTGGACCCAGACGTCGTCGTCGTGGCGGTGGCACGGCCACAGCCCGGCGACGCCGCGCGCGGTCAGCCACTTCTCCGAGACGACCCGGTCGAGCATCGCCTGCGCGTCTGCGAACAGCGATGAGGCGCTTTCGCCGACCACCTCATCGGTGAGGATCGCGGGGTAATTGCCCGCCAGTTCCCAGGCGCGGAAGAACGGCGTCCAGTCGATGAACTCACGCAGATGCGCCAGATCCCAGTCGTCGAAGACGTGCACGCCCGGCTGTACGGGGGCGGGTGCCTTGAGCGCCATGTCGGCGACGAAGCCGCGCTTGCGCGCTTCCTCCAGCGGCAACAGCTTGTTCTGCCCCTTGCCCTCGCGCGCGTCGCGCACCGCCTGATAGTCGGCGGCGACCCCGGCGACATAATCGTCGCGGATCGTGTCGGAGACCAGCGTCGTTGCGACGCCGACCGCGCGGCTGGCGTCGAGCACATGGACGACCGGCCCGGTGTAGGCAGGCGCGATCCGCAGCGCGGTGTGGACCTTCGACGTGGTCGCGCCGCCGATCAGCAGCGGCATCTGCATCTGCGCGCGCTGCATCTCCTCGGCGACCGTCACCATCTCGTCGAGCGACGGGGTGATGAGGCCGGACAGGCCGATCATGTCGGCGTCATTTTCGTTCGCGGCGTCGAGGATCTTCGACCACGGCACCATCACGCCGAGATCGATCACCTCGAAGCCGTTGCACTGGAGCACGACGCCGACGATGTTCTTGCCGATATCGTGAACGTCGCCCTTGACGGTCGCCATCACGACCTTGCCCTTGCCCTTCGCGCCCGGCTCCTTGGCGGCCTCGATGAACGGCATCAGGTGCGCGACCGCCTTCTTCATGACGCGCGCCGACTTCACGACCTGCGGCAGGAACATCTTGCCCGAGCCGAACAGGTCGCCGACGACGTTCATCCCGTCCATCAACGGCCCTTCGATTACCTCGATCGGGCGCGCGAACTGCTGGCGACATTCCTCGGTATCTTCGACGACATGCGCGTCGATGCCCTTGACCAGCGCATATTCGAGCCGCTTGCGCACCTCCAGTGATCGCCATTCCGCCGCCTGCTTCTCGGCCGCCGCATCGGTGCCGCGGAACTTCTCGGCGAGCGCGACCAGCCGGTCGCCGGCCTCGGGGTCGCGGTTGAGGATGACGTCCTCGCACGCCTGCCGCAGCTCGGGATCGATCGCGTCATAGACGTCGAGCTGCCCGGCGTTGACGATCGCCATGTCCATGCCGGCGGGAATGGCGTAATAGAGGAACACCGAATGCATCGCGCGGCGCACCGGCTCGTTGCCGCGGAAGCTGAACGACAGGTTCGACAGACCGCCCGAGATATGGACGTGCGGGCAGCGCGCCTTGATCTCGCGGCAGGCCTCGATGAAGTCGACGCCGTAGTTGTTGTGCTCCTCGATCCCGGTCGCGACCGCGAAGACGTTGGGGTCGAAGATAATGTCTTCGGGCGGGAAGCCGATGCCGGTCAGCAGCTTGTAAGCGCGCTCGCAAATCTCGACCTTGCGCGCCTGCGTGTCGGCCTGACCGGTTTCGTCGAAGGCCATGACGACGACCGCGGCACCGTAATTCATGCACTTGCGCGCATGGGCGAGGAATTGTTCCTCGCCTTCCTTCATGCTGATCGAATTGACGATCGGCTTGCCGCTGACGCATTTCAGGCCCGCTTCGATCACGTCCCATTTTGAGGAGTCGATCATCACCGGCACGCGCGCGATATCGGGCTCGGCGGCGATCAGCTTGAGGAAGGTCGTCATGGCGTGGTGCGCGTCGAGCAGCCCCTCGTCCATGTTGACGTCGACCACCTGCGCGCCATTCTCCACCTGCTGGCGCGCGACCTCGACCGCGCGGTTATAGTCGCCGGCGAGGATCATCTTCTTGAACGCCGCCGAGCCGGTGACGTTGGTGCGCTCGCCGATGTTGACGAATTGGGTGGAGGAGGTGGTCATGGTTCTTTTCTGAAAGCCCTCTCCCCTCTGGGGAGAGGGTGGGGTGAGGGGTAGGTGTCTCATAGAGCGAAGCGCCTGTGGCGGCCCCTCACCCAACCCTCTCCCCACAGGGGAGAGGGCTTAGTGGCGCTATGCCGCCATCGTGAACGGCTCCAGCCCGGCCAATCGTGTCCGCACCGCCGGCACCGCCACCTGCCGCGGGGCCATGCCGCGGACGTGGTCGGCGATCGCCTTGATATGCGCCGGGGTCGAGCCGCAGCAGCCGCCGAGCACGTTGACCTGCCCGGCAAACGCCCATTCGCCGACCAGCCCTGCAGTCGTCTCGGGCGCCTCGTCATAGGCGCCCAGTTCGTTGGGCAGCCCGGCGTTAGGATAGACCATGATGAGCGTGTCGCACAGCTCGCTCAGCACCTTGACGTGCGGGCGCAATTGCTCGGCACCGAACGAGCAGTTCAGCCCGATCGTCAGCGGCCGTGCATGGCGCACCGCGTGCCAGAACGCCTCGACGGTATGCCCCGACAGGTTGCGGCCGGACAGGTCGGTGAGCGTCATCGACAGCATGATCGGCAGGTCTCGACCCAGCGCTTCGCCGGCCTCGATCGCGGCCATGATCCCGGCCTTGGCATTGAGCGTGTCGAAGACGGTTTCGATCAGCACGAAGTCAGCGCCGCCTTCGACCAAGGCGTCGATCTGTTCGCGATACACGTCTTTCAGATAATCGAAGTCGATCTCGCGATAGCCGGGATCGTTGACGTCCGGTGACAGCGACAGTGTCTTGTTCGTCGGCCCGATTGCGCCGGCCACGAAACGCGGGCGGCCGTCCTTGGCCTGATATTCGTCGGCGATGCGGCGCGCGAGCTTCGCGCTCTCGACGTTGATCTCGCGCACCAGCCCTTCGGCCCCGTAATCGGCCTGGCTGATGCGATTGGCGGAGAAGGTGTTGGTTTCGGCGATATCCGCCCCGGCCTCGAAATAGGCGCGGTGGATCGCCTCGGGCACCTCGGGCTTGGTCAGCGCGAGGATGTCGTTGTTGCCCTTCTGGTCGTGACCGAGCGTCAGCGTGCCGGCGTAATCGGCCTCCGACAGCTTCCAGTTCTGGATCTCGGTGCCGAACGCGCCGTCGGTGATTAGGATGCGCTTGGCCGCCTCGGCGTTGAAGATGTCGCGGATGGTCATGCCGCCGCCCTTTCCTGCGCCGGGCGCGTGCGGACGCCCAGCAGGTGACAGATGGCGAAGCTCAGCTCCGCCTTGTTCATCGTGTAGAAGTGAAGCTGCTTGACCCCGCCGGCATAGAGCTTGCGGCACAGTTCGGCAGCGACGGTCGCGGCGACCAGCTGGCGCGCGGCGGGATGATCGTCGAGCCCCTCGAACAGCCGTAGCAGCCAGCCCGGCACGTCGGTGTTGCACATCGTCGCCATCCGCGTGACCCCGGCGAAGCTGCCGATCGGCATGATACCGGGGACGATCTCCGCGCTGATCCCGGCCGCTGCGGCGGCGTCGCGATAGCGGAAGAAGGTTTCGGGTTCGAAGAAGAATTGCGTGATCGCGCGGTTCGCGCCCGCATCGAGCTTGCGCTTGAGGTTGTCGAGGTCGGCGGCAAGATCGGCCGAATTCGGGTGCATTTCCGGATAGGCGGCGACCGAAATCTCGAATGGATGCAGCCGGCGCAGCCCCTCGACCAGCGCGGCGGCATTCTCGTAACCGCCCGGATGCGGGGCGTAATCGGCGGCACCGGCGGGCGGATCGCCGCGCAGCGCGACGATGTGGCGCACGCCGGCCGCCCAATATTCCTGCGCGACCGCGTCGATTTCCTCGCGCGTCGCCTCGACGCAGGTGAGGTGCGCCGCGGCGGGCACGTTGGTTTCGCGCGCGATCCGCGCGACGGTGGCATGGGTCCGGTCCCGCGTCGAGCCGCCCGCGCCATAGGTGACCGACAGGAAACGCGGACCCAGCGGGCAGAGCGTCTCGATCGACTGCCAGAGGTTTTCCTCGGCCTTGTCGGTCTTCGGCGGCGAGAATTCGAAGCTGACCTCCACGTCCCCGCCGACGTCTGCGTAGAGCGGCGCTTCCAGCGCGCGCCGCGCCTCTTCGAGCTGATTGACCGAGAACGTCATGCCGCCTTCACCTCCCGCACCGGTACGCCCTGTTTGCGCCCGAGCCACAATTTCACCGTCAGTTCGCCGCCTTCGAGCGTCTCGACCCGCTCCAGCGCCAGCCCTGCCTTCTCGAACCAGCCCGCGATCTGCGCATCCGCGAAGCCGAGCCGCGTATGCGCGTCGCGGGCGCGCAATTCCTCGCGATCGTGGCTGGCGAAATCGGCGATCAGCAAGCGCCCGAACGCATCGAGTACGCGCGCCGCCTCCGCGATCGCCGCGCCGGGTTGCTGCGCAAAATGCAGGACGTGGTGGAGGATCGCGACATCGGCGCCGCCATCAGATACCGGCAAGGCGTAAAGATCGGCTTGCCGTAGATCGGCCTGTTCCCCGATCCGCGCACGCGCCAGCCGCAGCATCTCACTGCTTTTGTCGATCCCCAGCACATGCGTCGCGGCGGGCGCGAACAATTCGATCATCCGCCCGGTCCCCGTGCCGATATCGATCAACCGCCCGAGCGGCGCGCTGCCGAGCAATGCGCGCATCGCGGCCTCGACCTGATCCTCCGCGACATGCAGCGAGCGGATTGCGTCCCATTCGCCGGCATGCGCCTCGAACCACGCCGCGGCCGCGGCCGCACGGTCCGCACGCACCGCCGAAAGCCGCGCGATATCCGCCTCGACCTCGCCGGCGACGCCATAAGCGTCGAGCGCCGCCAGCACCGGCGTGACGCGCGCCCGCTCGCCAAGCGCGACGAACACCCAGCTACCTTCCTTGCGGCGCTCCGCCAGTCCGGCGTCGCACAGAATCTTGACGTGGCGCGATACGCGCGGCTGGCTTTGCCCGAGCACCTGCGCCAGCTCGCCGACCGACAATTCCATCGCGCCGAGCAGCGCGACGATCCGCAAACGGGATTCGTCGGCAAGCGCGCGGAAGATATCGAGAGCCAGCTTCATGGCACCACATATAAAGATATCTTTATATGGGTCAACGCAGGACGCGCGTTGAACCTTTTCCTGCCATGTTTCGTTCGCCTTGCCGCTGCGGCTATTTTGCCGGCGTAACAAAACAGGGAGAAACCCGATGAAGCGTCTTTTCACCACCGGCCTGATTGCCGCCACCGCACTCGGCCTCGCGGCATGCAGCGAGCGTGCGCAGAACGAGAGCGCACAGGCGGGTAATGCGATCGCCGCCGACACCGCCGCGACCACGTCGAACGCCGTCAACGACGTCGATGCCGCGACCGATCGCGCGCTCGACAAGGCCGAGAACAGCCTCGACCGCACCGGCGACGCGCTGAAGAACACCGGCGATCGCGCCGCCGACGCGACTGGCAATGCGATGGTGCGCGCGGGCGAGGATCTTCGCGACAAGAACTGATGCGACTGCCGCCGCGGTCGAAAAGCCGCGGCGGTTTCTCTGGCCGGAAGATCAGAATGACCGAAAAGCGACGCCTCGGCGCCTCCGACCTGCGGATTACGCCGCTGGTGCTCGGCGGTAACGTCTTCGGCTGGACCGCGGATCGTGACGCGTCATTTGCAGTGCTCGACGCCTTCGTCGCGGGCGGTGGGACGATGATCGACACCGCCGATGTCTATTCCGCCTGGGTCGATGGCCACCAGGGCGGCGAATCGGAGACGATGATCGGCGAATGGCTGCGCGACCGCGGCGTGCGCGATCGGGTGCTGATCGCCACCAAGGTCGGGATGCTGCCGGGCGAGGGTGGGGAGAAGCTGGCGCCGGCGCGGATCGTCGCGGCGTGCGAGGCGTCCTTGCGGCGGCTCGGGACCGACCGGATCGACCTGTATTTCGCGCATCAGGATGACGAGGATCAGCCGCAGGAAGCGGTTGCGGAGGCTTTCGCGACACTGGTGCAGGCGGGCAAGGTCCGCGTGCTGGGCGCGTCCAATTTCCACGCCGCGCGGCTGAAATCGGCGATCGAGACGGCGCGCGCCGCGACGCTGCCGCATTATCAGGTGCTCCAGCCCGAATATAATCTGGTCAGCCGCCACAAATTCGAGGGCGAGCTGCAGGATTATTGCGTGACCGAGAATGTCGGCGTGGTGCCTTATTATGGTCTGGCCTCGGGGTTCCTGACCGGCAAGTACCGCACGAACGACGATCTTTCCAAGAGTGTGCGCGGCGCACGGATGGGCGACCTGCTCGCCGGCAAGGGTGCCGCGGTGATCCACGCGATGGACGCCGTCGCGGCCGAGAGCGGCGCGACGCTCGCGCAGATCGCGCTGACGTGGCTGATCGCGCAGCCGGGCGTCACCGCGCCGATCGCGAGCGCCACCTCGGCGAAGCAGGTCGAGGAATTGCTCGGCGCAACTGCGATCCGGCTGAGCGACGATCAGCTCGAACGGTTGACCACCGCGGGTGCCTGAGTGGCGGCCGCGACGCTGGCTGGCGCGGCTGACGCTGCTGCTGGTCACGTTCGCGGCATGGCCGGCACAGGCGGCGGTGACGATCACCTTCTGGAGCCGTGACTTCGGCAACAGCTTTCCGCACGCCTTCTTCATGCTACGCGGTACGCCGGACGCGGGCGGGACGCCGGTCGATGCCGCCTATGGCTTCACCGCGCGGTCGCTGACCCCGGCGATCCTGTTCGGCAACGTCGCGGGGCGGGTCGAGCGGCCTAAGCCAAGCTATATGGCGGGCAGCCACGTCCGCTTCTCGCGCACGCTGACCGACGCGCAATATGGCGCGATCCTCGCGCTGATCCGCGACTGGGACGAGCGGACCGGGGATGCGACCTACAATCTCAACAAGCGCAATTGCGTGACCTTCGTGCGCGAGGCGGCGCGCCGGTCGGGGCTGAACAAGGTAGAATTTCCGAAACTGATGAAGAAGCCGAGCGGCTATCTGCGCGCGGTGATCGCCGCCCAGCCGCAAGCGGTGACGGTGATCGAGCAGACGGGGAAAGAATATCTCGCAACGCTGCCGCCGATCGACGGCGTGGTGCCGGTCGACGCACCGGTGAGCACGCCGGGGAACCGGGATTGATCCTGTCGTTTGTCCCGGCGGACGTCGGGGCGACGGCTTATGCGGCCGGCACCAGTTCCAGCACGTCGAGCGTCGATTCGAACGCCGGATAGGGCATCACCAGTCGCCAGCGTTGCGGGCCGATCCGCTCCATCCAGCCGGCGACGTCACGGGTTGCGTCGGCGCCATAGCCGTAAGCGCGGGATTCATCCCCGAGAATCAGCGTCCCCAGGAACGCGGCGCGGGTCGGGTCGGCACGATAGAGCAGCCCGACCTGCCGCTGTGAGCCGGTCGACTTGACCAACTGCACCGCTCCTCCGGGCGCGGCGGTGATCCGGCAATCGAACCACGCGTAAGCCGTAAAACCACCGCCGCCCTTCCCCTTGCTACCCAGCTTGAAGGTGCGGCAGCGATAAGCTCCGACCGGCGGCACGGGGTCGTCGAGCCCCGCGTCGATCGTGAACAATGCCCCCTGCGCGGAAAGATCGGCGGCGGCAACCGAACGCGCCTGTGCCAACGCCGCAGTCCATGCCTCGTACCACCGACGCAAACGGTCGCGATCGGCGGGGGTGGCGAGCCGTCGCCAGTCGGGTGCAGCGGCCAATTGGTCGGGTGGAGGCGGCGCGGTGGGTGGAGCAGTCGGACGCGCGCCGCAGCCGGCTAGGCAGAGGAGCAGCGCGCCGGCAGCGCACCTCACGCTGCGGTCCAGCCGCCGTCGACCGACAGGTTTGAACCGGTGATCGCCTTCGCCTCGTCGCGGCACAGGAACAGCGCGAGCGCGGCGACCTGTTCGGGAGTGACGAACTCCTTGGTCGGCTGCGCGGCGAGCAGCACGTCGTCGATCACCTGTTCGCGCGTTAGCCCGCGCGCCTTCATCGTGTCCGGGATCTGCTGCTCGACCAGCGGCGTCCAGACATAGCCGGGCGAGATGCAATTGGCCGTGATCCCCTGCTGTGCGGTTTCCAGCGCGACGGTCTTGGTCAGCCCGACCAGCCCGTGCTTGGCGGCGACATAGGCGGACTTGTTGGGGCTGGCGACGAGGCTGTGCGCCGAGGCGGTGGAGACGATCCGGCCCCAGCCGCGTTCGCGCATGTGCGGTATCGCGGCGCGCATCATGTGGAACGGGCCAGTGAGGTTGAGCGCGATGATCGCGTCCCACTTCTCGGGCGGGAAATCGGCGATGCCGCAGACGTGCTGGATGCCGGCATTGTTGATGACGATGTCCGGGCCGCCCCACGCCTCGTGCGCGCGCGCCACCAGCGCGGCGATCGCGGCGGGATCGCCGGCGTCCGCCGCATCGTATAACACCTCGCCGACACCGAGCGCGTCTACGCCGGCGCGCGCCTTCTCGATCGCGTCGGGCTCGCCGAACCCGTTGAGCATGACGTGTGCACCCGCTCCGGCCAGCGCGCGCGCCACCGCCAGTCCGATGCCCGAGGTCGATCCGGTGACGATCGCGCTCTTGCCGTTCAGGAACATTGCCGGGCCTTTCACACCTGAGTTTCGCCCATCAATCGGCGAGCGGGGCGGCGGTTGCAACCCGCAGCGGGGTGCACGCATTCATGCCGCAACGGTAACGATTGGCCTTTGCAGGGGAGGCGGACATGCGGCTCGACGATTATGACAATGATATCAATGTCGGCGAGGCCCGCGGTGGCGGTGGGCTTGGCGGTGGCGGGGGCGGGGGATTTCTGTTGGGGCTGCTGCCGCTGATCGGTAGTCGCTTCGGCTGCGGCGGGATTGTGGTGGTGTTGCTGCTGCTCGCGGTGTTCGGCGGGCTCGGTAATCTCGGTGGAATGCTGGGCGGTGGCAGCGGCAGCGCGCCGCAGGTGAGCGCGCCGTCGCGGGAGACGGTGCAGCAGGTCTGCGACGTCTCGACCGCGCGCCGCGATACGTGCCGCGCGTTTAGCAACGCGCAGAACACGTGGGAAAAGATCTTTGCGAGCCAGAACCAGCAGTTCAGCCCGCCGAAGCTGCAATTTTTCAGCGGCAGCGGTCAATCGGGCTGTGGCGCGGCAATGTCGGCGATGGGCCCGTTCTACTGCCCCACGGATCGCGGCATCTACCTCGACACCAGCTTCTTCGACGAACTGGCCAACAAGTACAAGGCGGGCGGCGACTTTGCGCAATATTACGTGATTGCGCATGAATTCGGCCACCACATTCAGAACCTGCTCGGCACCTCGACGGAGGTGCAACAGGCGCAGCGACGCGCGAGCGAGGCGGAGGGCAACGCGCTGTCGGTGCGGCTGGAATTGCAGGCGGATTGCTACGCCGGCGTCTGGGCGTCGATGAACCGCGACCGGCTCGATCCGGGCGATGTGGAGGAGGGGATGCGCGCGGCGCAGGCGATCGGCGACGACACGTTGCAGCGGCAGGCGCAGGGGCGTGTGGTGCCCGACAGCTTCACGCATGGCACCTCCGCGCAGCGGCAGGCATGGCTGCGGCGCGGGATCGAGAGCAACGGAAATCCGGGGGTGTGCGACACCTTCTCGGGCGCGATCTGAGGTTGGCGGGGGCGGAGCATTGCCCGCCCCAGCGTCGTCATTGCGAGCGAAGCGAAGCAATCCAGGGCGTCCTGATCTGGCCCTGGATTGCTTCGCTTGCAATGACGAAATAATCACCTTGTCGCCCCGGACTTGATCCGGGGCCCCGCTGTTTTTTTGTCAGCTGAAGGCAGGAAGAAGCGGGGTCCCGGATCAAGTCCAGGACGACAAAAGAAAGCCTTTCTGCTCAACAATCAGCGGCGGAACGGGTCCTCGAACGCGGGACGTGCTGGGGCGTCGCTCTCGACGCCATTCTCGGCGTCGCGCGCGGCCTGCTCGCGCTGGGCGCGCAGCGACGCGATCAGCGCCTCGCGGTCGCCGTCGAGGCGCGTGTCGGTCGGCGCCTGCTCGATCCCGGCCGCCTTCGCTGCCTTGTTGACCGCGGCGTCCAGCTCGCGCTGCGTGGTCAGGCCCAGCGTCACCGGGTCCTTCGGCGTGATGTTGCCGATGTTCCAGTGGCTGCGGTCGCGGATCGCCGCAATCGTCGTGCGCGTGGTGCCGATCAGGTTGCTGATCGCGCCGTCCGAAATCTCCGGGTGGTTGCGGATGATCCAGGCGATGCCGTCGGGCTTGTCCTGCCGCTTGCTGACCGGCGTGTAGCGCGGGCCCTTGGTGCGGCGCACCTGATCCGGGCCCTTGGTCATCGTCATGCGATAGTTCGGGTTGGCCTGCGCCTTGTCGATCTCTTCCTGCGTCAGCTCGTGCGCGCGGACGGGATCGCGCCCGGTCAGCTTGGTCGCGGCAGTGTCGTCGGCGATCGCCTGCACCTCGAGGATATGCAGCCCGCAGAAGTCGGCGATCTGCTCGAAGGACAGCGCGGTATTGTCGACGAGCCACGAGGCGGTCGCGTGGGGCATGAGCGGCTGGGCCATGCGGACAGTCTCCATAAATGCAAAGGGCCGCCCCTTCCCGGAGCGGCCGCCTGTTACCAAGGGACTTAGTGCGTGGCGCGCGTTAGGGCAAGCGCGCGCTCACGCCGCCTTGGCGAGTGCGTGGCCGAACGGATGGAGCGCATCGAGGAACTGCCGCGCGCTGGCCGGCCAGGTGAAGCGCGCGCCCGCCGCGGCACAGGCGGCGCGGTCGAGCGTCAACGCGCGCGCGATCGCGGTAGGAAGGTCCGCCCCCATCGCGCCGGTTTCGGCGGTCAGCACATCGACCGGCCCCGCGACCGCAAAGGCCGCGACCGGGGTGCCGCACGCCAGCGCCTCGATCATCACCAGCCCGAACGTATCGGTGCGGCTGGGAAACACCAGCGCATCGGCGGCACGATAGGCGGCGGCCAACGCATCACCGAAAAGCGCGCCAAGGAAGATCGCGTCGGGATATTCACGTTCGAGCGCCGCACGCGCCGGACCGTCGCCGACCACCACTTTCGTCCCGGATACGTCGGCGGCGAGGAAGGCGGCGATATTCTTCTCGACCGCGACCCGCCCGACGTGGAGCAGCACCGGCCCGGGCAGTGCGGCCATCGCGGCGTTGCGCTCGCCCTCGGCGCGGAACAGCGGCGCGACACCGCGCCCCCAGCGCCGAACGCGCGTCAGGCCATGCGCGACGAGCGCGCGCTCGATCGTCGGGGTCGAGGCGAGCACCGCGGCGGCAGGGGTGTGGAACCAGCGGACGTAGCGCCAGATCCATTCGGGATTCGCCCCGGTGCGCGCGGCGACATAATCGGGAAATTGCGTGTGATAGGCGGTGGTGAACGGCAACCGGCGCGACAGGCACCAGCGCCGTGCCGCGACGCCCAGCGGGCCTTCGGTGGCGATATGCACCGCCTCCGCGCCGAAGCGGGTGATGCGCCGCCCGATCGTCGCCGGGGGCATGAAGGCCAGCCGGATCTCAGGATAGGTAGGGCAGGGAATCGACGGCGCGTCGGCAGGCGAGACGACCAGCACCTCATGCCCGCCGCTGCGCAACTCCGCGATCACATTTTCCAGCGTGCGGACCACCCCGTTGACCTGCGGCGCCCAGGCGTCGGTGACGATCGCGATCCGCATTGCGTCAGGCGGCGAGGGCGGTGACGGGGGCTGCCTCGCGACGCGCGATTTCCTCACCCCAGTTGAGGATTTCCATCGTGCCGTCGAAATGCTCGACCAAGGCGTTGCACCCCTCTACCCAATCGCCGTCATTGTAATAGGCGACCCCGGCGATGTCACGCATCTCGGCGGTGTGGATGTGGCCGCAAACGACGCCATCCACGCCGCGGCTGCCCGCCGCCTCGGCGACGATTTCTTCGAAGCGCGAGATGAACGCCACCGCGTTCTTGACCTTGGCCTTGGCGTGCTTGCTCAGAGACCAATAAGGCATCCCGAACTTGCGACGCACCGCGCTGACCGCGCGGTTGAGCGTCATCAGCGCGGTATAAGCGGCGTCGCCGACATGCGCGAGCCAGCGATGCGACAGGGTAATCGCGTCGAACTCGTCGCCGTGGAGCACCAGCAGGCGGCGACCATCGGCGGTTTCGTGGACCGCCTTGCGCCGGATTTTGATCCCGCCGAAGTCGAGCCCCGCGAACTGGCGGAACATTTCGTCATGATTTCCGGGGATGTAGATCATGCGCGTGCCACGCCGCGCGCGCTTCATCAGCCGCCAGATGACGTCGTTGTGCGCGGCCGGCCAGTAGAAGCGCTTCTTGAGCTGCCAGCCGTCGACGATGTCGCCGACCAGATACATCGTGTCGCTGTCGACATGGTCGAGGAAGTCGATCAGCATGTCCGCGTTGCAGCCGCGCGTGCCGAGGTGCACGTCGCTGATCCAGATCGTGCGATAACGGCGGCGCTCGCCGACCGGCTCTTCCGGGCGATGCGGACGCGAGTTCGCGAAATCGAACAGATCGGTGACGTCTGCGATATGCCCGGAGACGGGCGCGAGCGTGTCGGCGATCGGCGGCATGGGCGGCTCTCCCTCGCCGCTCTTATGCCGCCTTCATGTGACGCCGCTGTCTCGACGCGGTGACGGCGAGATGGCCGATCGGTGACGGTTCCGCGTCAGCCGGCCAGGTGCGCCATGGCGTCGATCGTCACCGCGATCACGCCCCAACTCACGACGATCAATCCCGCCAGGGTAGCGAAGCGGCGACGCGTCGAGAAATTGTAGCCGGCCGTCATTTTCAGGGTCCTCATCCTCTTTCTTATGACAGGAACGTGACACGTCCGCGGCCCGCAGAAAAGTATGGATTGCTGCCGTTCTTCACGCATAATTTCGATTAGTGAGAACGATTGCAGCTGCAGTGATCGACTGGTCATGTTGCCACCGACGGACGCCCCGCCTAGTCAGAGACCATGACCGATACAATGACCGCCGCGGCGCCGGCCGTTTCCGCCTCGACTGCCGGAGAAAAGCGCCTCGTTTCCCGTATGGAGCGCGGCGCGCGATTCCTCGGCAGCGAAGTAGCGATCATGGCCGGCGCGATGTCGTGGGTGTCGGAGCGGCATCTCGTTTCCGCGATGTCGAATGCAGGCGGGTTCGGGGTGATCGCATGCGGGGCAATGACGCCGGCGCTCCTCGACGCGGAGATCGCCGCGACCAAGGCGCTGACGGACAAGCCATTCGGCGTGAACCTGATCACGATGCACCCCGATCTGACCGCGTTGATCGAAGTGTGCGCGAGCCATAAGGTCGGGCATGTCGTGCTGGCGGGCGGGCTCCCGCCCAAGGGATCGCTGGAGGCGATCAAGGCGAGCGGGGCGAAGGCGATCTGCTTCGCGCCGACACTGGCGATGGCCAAGAAGCTGGTGCGCTCGGGCGTCGACGCGCTGGTGATCGAGGGGATGGAGGCCGGCGGGCATATCGGGCCCGTCTCGACCAGCGTGTTGGCGCAGGAGATGTTGCCGGAACTGTCTGACGTCGTACCGGTATTCGTCGCGGGCGGGATCGGGCGCGGCGAGGCGATCGCGGGCTATCTCGACATGGGCGCGGCGGGGGTGCAGCTCGGCACGCGCTTCGTGTGTGCGAGCGAAAGCATCGCGCATCCGAACTTCAAGAAGGCGTTCATCCGTGCGTCGGCGCGTGACGCCGTGGCGAGCGTGCAGCTCGATCCGCGGCTGCCAGTGATTCCGGTGCGTGCGCTGAAAAACGCGGGTGGTGAATTGTTTACGACGCGCCAGCGCGAGGTGGCTCAGGCGCTGGATCAGGGCGCCGTCGCGATGGCCGAGGCGCAGTTGCAGATCGAACATTATTGGGCGGGCGCGCTGCGGCGGGCGGTGATCGATGGCGATGTCGAGCATGGCAGCGTGATGGCCGGGCAGTCGGTCGGCATGGTCACCAAGGAAGAGCCGATCGCCGACATTATCGCGACGCTGATGACGGAAGCGGCGCAAGCGTTTGAAAAGCGGGCGGGGTAGGCGTCGGTCGTTATTCCCGCCTGCGCGGGAGTGACGCTTGGCGACTCGCCTCGGCCCGTCTGGCGCACGGCGTGGCGGCTTGAGCCTATCGCCGACCGTCCCGCGATGGGATCGCGGCAAGGTCGCGTTTGATAAGGGGTTTTACGATGCGCCTGCGCCTGTTCGCCGTCGGGGTAGCGTCGCTCCTTGCTGCGGCCTGTTCGCGCACACTGCCGCCCGCGCTACCCACGCCTGCGTCGCAACCCATTGTAAAGATGACGCTTGCGCCGATGCCGGTCGGCGCAAGGCCGGGGATGCGGATACCGGCGAAGCTGGCGGACGGGCGGTGGGCGACGCCGAACGTCGGGCTGTCGGCGGCGGGGAGCGTCTGGCATCTGCGGGCGGCGCTGAACGTCGCGGTGCTGGCGTGCCGGGGCGCGGATCAGGCGGTGATGGTCAACGAATACAATGCGATGCTGGCTGCGCGAAAGAGCGAACTGGCGAGCGCGCAGGCCACGTTGCAGCAGGAATATCGCGCCACGCGGGGCACGCAGTGGGAGGATGCGTTCGACGATCAGATGACGCGGCTGTACAATTTCTTCGCACAGGATTTCGCGCACGCCGGATTCTGCGCGACCGCGCGTGACACATTGGCGGCCGTCGGGACCGTACCGGCCGCGGAAATACCCCGGTTCGCGGCGCAGCGGTTGCCGGTTCTGGAGGCACCGTTCACCGATTTCTTCACCGCGTACGATCGCTGGCAATCAGGTGCGTTGGTGCGCGTCGCCGCGACCGGGTAATCGTTGCGCGCTTGCATCGAAATCGCGCGCGCCGGGTTTGAGCGTGCATGACCGACCTGTTGCCGCCGCCGCCTTCGCTGTTGACCGACGCCAGCCTGTTCCTCGACTTCGACGGGACGCTGGTCGAGATCGCCGAGACGCCGGACGGGGTGGCGGTGTCGGACGGGCTGGCGACCCTGCTCGAACGGCTCGGCACGGCGCTGCCCGGCGGCGTCGCGATCGTCAGCGGGCGGCCGGTGCAGGAGATCAGCGCGTTGATCGCCCCCGCCGTGCCGCCGATCGCGGGCAGCCACGGGCTGGAGGTGGCCGCCCCCGACGGCAGCATCACGGCGCCCGATCGGTCGGCCGCGCTCGATGCCGCGCTGGCGGAGGCGCAGGCGTTTGCCGCCGATCATCCGGGCACGTTGATCGAGGACAAGCCGTTCGGCGTCGGGCTGCACTTCCGTGGCGCGCCGGAGGCGGGCGAGGCAATGACCGCGCTGGCCGAACAGCTCGCCACCGTCCATGACCTGCACCTGCAACACGGCAAGATGGTGGTCGAACTGCGGATGGCCGGGCGCGACAAGGGCGCGGCGGTCGAGCTGTTGATGCGGGAACCGTTGCGGCAGCGCACGGTTCCTGTGTTCGTGGGGGACGACGTGACCGACGAAGCCGGCTTCGCCGCGGCCGCCGCACTGGGCGGCGCGGGTGTGCTGGTCGGCCCGGCGCGCGACACCGCCGCCACTTACCGGGTCGAGGGCGTCGCCGACGTGCTCGCCTGGCTCGACACCGCGTGCAGGGAGAAGACATGACGACGCTGGATCTGTGGCCGATCGGCAATTGCCAGGTAAGTGCGCTGGTCGATCGCGAGGGACGGTTCGTCTGGGGCTGCGTGCCGCGCGTCGATGGTGATCCGCTGTTCTCCGCGCTGCTGGGCGGCGAGCAGCCGGACACCGGCTATTGGGGGATCTGCCTCGAAGACAGTGTGTCGATCGAGCAGGAATATATCCGCAACACCCCGATCCTGGTCACCACGCATCGCGATTCGCACGGTGGCGCGATCGAGGTGATCGATTTCTGCCCGCGTTTCCAGCGCGAGGGGCGGACCTATCGCCCGGTAGGGTTCGCGCGGATCGTGCGGCCGATCGCGGGTAGCCCGCGCGTCCGTGTCGCGCTGCGCCCGACCTGCGGCTGGGGCGGGGGATGCCGCGAGCAGGTCGGCGGATCGAACCACCTGCGGCTGTTGATGGACACGATCGCGCTGCGGCTGACCACCACTGCGCCGATCGCGATGGTGCAGGGCGAACACGCCTTCCGCGTCGAGCGGCCGCTGCACTTCTTCCTCGGCCCGGACGAGAGCTTCCAGGGCGATCTGGCCAGCACCGTCGACCTGATGCTGTATCGCACGACGCAGGAATGGCAGGGCTGGGTGCGCGGCCTCGCCGTGCCGCTGGAATGGCAGGAAGTGGTGATCCGCTGCGCGATCACGCTGAAATTGTGCCAACACGAGGAAACCGGCGCGATCGTCGCCGCGCTGACCACCTCGGTCCCGGAACATGCCGGATCGCAGCGTAATTGGGACTATCGATACTGCTGGATCCGCGACGCTTATTACACAGTGCAGGCGCTCAACCGGCTGGGGGCGCTCGACGTGCTGGAGGGCTATCTCGGCTATCTCCGCAACATCGTCGACGGCGCGCGCGGCGGGCATATCCAGCCGCTGTACGGCGTGCTGGGCGAGGCGCAATTGCCCGAACGGATCGAAGAGTCGCTGGCGGGCTATCGCGGGATGGGGCCGGTGCGCGTCGGCAATCAGGCCGCCGAACAGATCCAGCACGACGCCTATGGCCAGATCGTGCTGTGTTCGGTCCATGCCTTTTTCGATCATCGGCTGTTCCGCAAGAGCGGCGTCGAGGATTTCGAGGCGCTGGAGCGCGTCGGCGAGCGCGCCTGGGCCAATTACGACCAGCCCGACGCCGGACTGTGGGAGCTACGCACGCGACAGAGCGTCCACACCTATTCGAGCGCGATGTGCTGGGCGGCGTGCGACCGGCTCGCCAACGCCGCCGAGCGGCTGAAGCTGCCCGAGCGCGAGGCCTTGTGGTCGGAGCGCGCGCAGGTGATCCGCGACCGGATCGAGAGCGCGGCGTGGCGCGAGGATACGCGGCGGATGTCGGCGACCTTCGCGGGCGACGACCTTGACGCCAGCGTGCTGCAATTGCTCGACCTGCGTTTTCTGGAGGCGGACGATCCGCGCTTCCTCGACACACTGGTGGCGATCGAGAAGGGATTGCGGCGCGGCTCGACGATGCTGCGCTACGACACCGAGGATGATTTCGGGCTGCCCGAGACCGCGTTCAACGTCTGCACCTTCTGGTTGATCGAGGCGCTGTTCCTGACCGGGCGCAGCGACGAGGCGCGCGCGCTGTTCGAGGAAATGCTGTCGCGCTGCACCGCCGCCGGGCTGCTGTCCGAGGACATCGATCCGCAAAGCGGCGAGCTGTGGGGAAATTATCCGCAGACCTATTCGTTGGTCGGCATGATCAATTGCGCCGCCATGCTCAGTAAACCGTGGAGTAGTATCCGTTGAATCGCCTGATCGTCATCTCCAACCGCGTCACCGCGCCCAAGGGCTCGACCGCCGGCGCACAGGGGGGGCTGGCGGTCGCGCTCGCCGCCGCGCTGCGCGATCGCGGCGGCATGTGGTTCGGCTGGTCGGGGGAGCAGACCGACCAGTTCAACGGCCACATTAATTTCCAGCGCAACAGCGGCGTCACCACTGCGACGGTCGACCTCGAAGAACAGGACGTTCAGGAATATTACGACGGCTACGCCAACCGGACCCTGTGGCCGCTGTTCCATTACCGCATCGATCTGGCCGAATATGAGCGCGATTTCGCCGGTGGCTACAAGCGGACCAACCAGCGGTTCGCCGACACGGTGCGCCCGCTGATCGAGCCGGACGACGTGATCTGGATCCAGGATTACCACATGTTCCCGCTGGGCGCGGAACTGCGCGCGCGTGGTTGCGCCAACCGGATCGGCTTCTTCCTGCACATTCCGTGGCCACCACGGCGGTTGCTCGGGACGCTACCTAACGCGCGCGAGCTGGTGGAGTCGCTGTTCGCCTATGACCTGATCGGTTTCCATACAGAGGAATGGCTGGAGTCGTTCTGCGATTTCGCACGCCACGACATGGGCGCCACGATCGAGAACAATATCGCCCGGCTCGGCGACCGGCACGTCGAGTTGATCGCCTGCCCGATCGGGATCGACGCAGTCGAATTTGCGGAAATGTCGAAGAGCGTGCCGGCACGGCTCGCCTATCGCCGGATGCGCGACAGCGCCGACGGGCGTGACATGATCGTCGGGGTCGACCGGCTCGATTATTCCAAGGGGCTGGAGGAGCGCTTCCTCGGCTACGAACGCTTCCTCAACGAGCATCCCGAGGAGCGCAAGGAAGTGTTCCTGCTCCAGATCGCGCCGCCCAGCCGCGTGTCGGTGGAGAGCTATCAGCGCATCCGGCAGTCGCTGGAAGGGCTGTCGGGGCGGATCAACGGCGCCTATGCCGACGTCGACTGGGTGCCGATCCGTTACGTCAACCAGGGGTATCCGCGCGATCATCTGGCCGGCATCTATCGTGCCGCCAAGATCGGGCTGGTGACGCCGTTGCGCGACGGCATGAACCTGGTCGCAAAGGAATATGTCGCGGCACAGGACCCGGAAGATCCCGGCGTGCTGGTGCTGTCGCGCTTTGCAGGGTCGGCGGAGCAGATGGCCGACGCGCTGCTGGTCAATCCCTATAGCGCCGAGGAAGTGTCCGACGCGATCTACCAGGCGCTGCGGATGCCGCGCGAGGAACGCGTGCGGCGTTGGGAAAAGCTGATGGCCGGGGTGCAGGAATTCGACGTGACGTGGTGGGCCAAGACCTTCCTGACCGCGTTGGAAAAAAGCGAGATCACCGCCGACGCCGCCGGCTGAGTGAAAATAAACCTGCACTAACGCTGGCGTTCCGGTTGCTGCCGCCGCATCATCGTCGCACGGGCTGCTAATCGGGAATCATAGTGGTGCGTGCGTGAGCGGTGCGGTTTATGCGTTGATCGTGAATGCCTGTGTCGCGGTGCTGTTCGCGGCCACGTTCGCGGTCCTGCGCGCGTCCTATCCGCAACAGCGTGCGACCGGCTGGTTTTGCGCCACCTATGCGATCGGGCTGCTGACCCCGCTCAGCGAACTGGCGATCCGGTACACGGGTGCGCCGCTGGTGTTCACCGCCACCAGTTACCTGTCGCTGGTGCTGTCGATGCTCTGCTTCACGCAAGGGGTGATCGCACTAAGCGGGCGGAGGCCGGCGCGTGCCGTGGTCCCGACGATTGCGATCCTGGCGCTGGCCGGGCGGATGATGCTCGACGATCACGCGCGCAACACGATCGGTTATGGGCTGGTCTTTCAATTTCCCTTCTACGCGATGTTGTTGCTGTGCACGGTGATGGCAGTGTGCGCGGTGCGCCAGCAACGCGATCCGTGGTGGGCGGGGCTGGGCGTCGTCTTCGCGATCACTGCCAGCTATTTTCTGGTGAAGCCGATTTTCGCCGCGGTGTTCGGTTCGGGCGAGTCGATGCGCGATTACGTGGACAGCAGCTATGCGCTGTTCTCGCAGGCGCTGGGCGGATTGCTGACGATCTCCACCGCACTGTCGGTGCTGCTGATGATCGTGCGGTCGATCCTGCGCACGACGCGGGCCGAGTCCGAGACCGACATGCTGACGTGTATCGCGAACCGGCGCGGGTTCGAGCGGCGCGCGGCGGCGGCGATCGCGACGGCGCGGCGACTGGGCGCGCCGATGGCGGCGATCCTGCTGGACCTCGATCATTTCAAGCAGGTCAACGATCGCTTCGGGCATGCGACCGGCGATGCGGTGCTGCACGCGTTCGGGCAGGCGCTGACCTGCGCCTTGCCGCCGGGGGCGCTGGTGGCGCGGCTCGGGGGCGAGGAGTTCGTCGCGCTGTTGAGCGGCGCCGCGCCGCGCGATGCCGTCGCGGCGGCGGAGGCGATCCGCGCCGCGCTCGCCCGGCTGGGGCCGGGGCTGCCGACGGTGACGGTCAGCGGCGGCATCGCCGAGCTGCGGCCGCATGACACGTTGGTGACCCTGCTCGATCGCGCCGACCGCCACGCCTATGCGGCGAAGCAGGCCGGGCGCGATCGTATCTATCCGCCGCTTTCCAGCGCGACATAGGCGCGGCGGCGGAGCATCGCGCCGGGCTGTTCGGCGCGGATGTGCGCCAGCAACGCCTCACGCACGTCGCAGCGCAGGTCGAACGCGGTCGAGGCGTCCTTGGCGGTCATGAGGCCGCGCAGCTCGACCGAGCCATCCGGCTTCACGTCGGTGACCTGCAGGTTCCAGAAGCGGCCGTCCCAGCGCGGGTTGGCGGTGACGATCTCGCCCAGTTTCGCGCGCAGCGCCTCGACGTCGGTGTCGGCGTCGACGTACCAGAAGACGCTGCCCAGCAAGGCGCTCGACTGGCGCGTCCAGTTCTGGAAGCTCTGTTCGAGGAATTTGGAGACGGGGACGACCAGCCGCCGCTCGTCCCAGATCTTTACCACGACATAGGTCAGCCGGATCTCCTCGATCCGCCCCCATTCGTTGTCGATGATGACGACGTCGTCGATGCGGATCGGCTCGGTGAAGATCATCTGGAAGCCGGCGATCAGGTTCTTGAGCGCGGGCTGCGCGGCGGCGCCGACCGCGAGGCCGGCGAGGCCGGCGGAGGCCGCCAGCGTGACGCCGAGGCTGCGCACGCTGGGGATCGTCATCAGCATCGTGCAGATCGTGACCAGCATGATGACCGACACGAAGATCCGCTGGAAGATGCCCAGCCGCGTGCGGCGGCGGCGCGCGCGCAGATTGTCCGCGACGCTGATGTCGGCGTGGCGGATCATGACGTCGGTGACCGTCCCGACCGCGACGATCGCGCACCAGCCCATCAGCCCGGGCACCAGCAGCGCGGCGAGCCGTCCCCATAGCGCCGCCTGACCGCGGGTGAGGTCGAGCGCGGGCTGCACCGCCGCCAGCGCGATCGCGAGCATCAGCCAGCGCAGCAGCTTGCGGATGCGCTCGACGAACAGCGCGCTGGCGCTGTCGGGGCGCGCGGCGGTGGCGCGACGCGCGACCCAGATGACGATGCGGTGCAGCACCAGCGCGAGCGCGAGCGCCGCGACGACGTAGAAAATGTCGGACAGCCAGCCGGGCAGATCGTGCAGCCAGCCGCGCGCGGTCCTGATCGCGTCCGCCATCGTCTCTCTCACGTTACCGGTGGTTCGGGGGCGTAACGAGGTAGCGGGGCGCGGTGTTCCGGCTATCCCGGCAGACGATAGTCCGCGAACTGCCGCCGCAGCAGCTTCTTGTCGATCTTGCCGGTTGCGCCCAGCGGGATCGCGTCGACCACCAGCACGTCGTCGGGCATCCACCAGCGTGCGATCTTGCCGTCGAGGTATGCAAGCAGTTCCGCCTTGTCCGGCGTCTGCCCCGGCGCGGGCTGGACCAGCAGGATCGGGCGTTCGTCCCATTTCGGATGCGCGACCCCGATCACCGCGGCGATCGCCACTGCGGGGTGGCCGCTGGCGATATTCTCGATCTCGATCGAACTGATCCATTCACCGCCCGACTTGACGATGTCCTTGGCGCGGTCGGTGATGTGCATGTAGCCGGAAGCGTCGATCGTCGCCACGTCGCCGGTGTCGAAGAAGCCGTCGGCGTCGAGCACCGGCGTGTCGTCGCGGAAATAGCCGCTGGTGATCGTCGCCCCGCGGATCAGCAGTCGCCCGGCGGTCTGACCGTC
Source organism: Sphingomonas phyllosphaerae FA2 (assembly GCF_000427645.1). Taxonomy (GTDB): domain Bacteria; phylum Pseudomonadota; class Alphaproteobacteria; order Sphingomonadales; family Sphingomonadaceae; genus Sphingomonas; species Sphingomonas phyllosphaerae. The sequence goes on from NZ_KE386571.1 coordinate 196,454, forward strand.
GTGCGGGAGCGGCTGGCCGGCATCGTCGACCAGCCGGAAATCGAGCCCGACCTGCAACCGGCCCTGCATCGCCTTGCGCCGCACCTGTTCCTCATAGGGTTGCGCCAGCACCTCGGCGGTCGGCGAGGACAAAGTGGCGAGCGGCGAGGTCTCGGTCATGCCCCAGCCTTGCACGACCTCGACGCCGTAATCGTCCTGGAAGGCGCGGATCAGCGCGGGCGGCGGCGCGGCGCCGCCGATCACGACGCGGTGGAGCGTCGAGAAGGCGCGCCCGGTGCCGCGAAGATAGTGCAACAGCCCCTGCCAGACGGTCGGCACCGCAGCGGAGAAAGTGACGCCCTCCTGCTCGATCAGTTCGTAGAGCGACTCGCCGTCCATCCGCGCGCCGGGCAGCACCAGCTTCGCGCCCGCAGCGGGCGCCGCATAGACGACCCCCCAGGCATTGGCGTGGTACATCGGCACGACCAGCAGCACCGTGTCGCGCTGCGTCAGCGCCAGCGCATCGGCCTGCAACGCCATCATCGTGTGCAGGTAATTGGAGCGGTGCGAATAGAGCACGCCCTTGGGATCGCCGGTGGTGCCCGAGGTGTAGCACAGCCCGCACGCCAATCGCTCGTCGAACCCGCCCCATGCCGCGCTGCCGGCGTGCGGCGCGATCCAGTCGTCGAAGGCGACCGCCGGATAGTCGGTCGCGGGCAGCGTGGCACGGTCGCACAGGAACACGACCTGCTCGATCGACGGCACGTCGCGCACCAGCCGCGCGGCGAGCCCGGCGCAGGCGGGGTCGGCGAGCAGCAGCCGGTCTCCGGCGTGCGCGGCGATCCACGCGATCTGTTCGGGGAATAGCCGCGGGTTGAGGGTGTGGCACACCGCGCCGACGTTCGTGGTGCCGTACCACGCCGCCATGTGGCGCGCGCCGTTCCAGCCGAGCGTCGCTATCCGGTCGCGTCGTGCGATGCCGGCGGCGAGCAAGGCGTCCGACACCTGCCTGGCCGTCTGGTGCAGGCGGCGATAATCGGTGCGGGAGATGCTGCCGTCCGCCGCGCGGGAGACGATCTCGCGGTCTCCGTGCCACGTCGCGCCGTGATCGAGGAAGCGGTCGACGGTGAGCGGCGTGTCCTGCATCAATCCGAACAACTCAGCCATCAATGCTCCCCGATACGCACCAACGAAAACGGCGGCGCCCGAAGTGTCGGGTCGCCGCCGTCTTGCTGCCAGAAGGCCGCGCGCTTGTCGCGTATCGATTGATGTCGATTACGTCGCTCAGCGCACGCCGTGCATCCATTTGCGGATGATCGGCGACAGGACGATCAGCACCGCGCCAACGCCGACCGCGATCAGCCCGATGTGCCAGAAGGTGGCGTTGTAGGTGTCCAGGCTGACCTTCAGGTTGGTCACCTGGCCGCCGACCGTCTCGACGCTGGCGCCCTGCGCGACGATGCCCGCGACATATTGTGCGACCGAGGTCGACAGGAACCACACGCCCATCATCAGCCCGACGACGCGCGGGATCGACAGCTTGGTGATCATCGACAGGCCGACCGGCGAGATGCACAATTCGGCGACCGAGTGGATCAGGTACAACCCCGCCAGCCACCAGATCGCGACCTTGAAGGTCGGGCCGGCGAACGCCCCGCCGAAGACGAGGAACAGGAAGCCGAGCCCGACGAGGATCAGCGCGATCCCGAACTTGACCGGGATCGACGGCTCGCGTCCCGCCGCCGCGAGCTTCGTCCACATCGCCGCCATGATCGGCGCGAAGACGACGATAAAGAAGGCGTTGAAGAACTGCGTCTGACCCGCCGACAGCGAGAACAGGCCGAATACCGACAGGTCGGTATTGCGATCGGCATAGAGCGTCAGGCTGGAGCCTGCCTGCTCGAACATCGTCCAGAACACGACGTTGAAAACGATGAGTACCATCGCCGCCAGCATCATCTGAAACTCGACGCGCGAGCCGTTGCTGAACGACCAGATCAGGATGCCCGGCACCGCGATCAGGAAGGTGCCGAACAGCAATTTGCCCATCAGCGGCAGCGCCAGCACATAGCCGACGATCCCGGCCCCGGCGACCGGATCGGGCGCGTTCATCAGGTTGGTGAACAGCAGGTAGAAGATCGGCACCCCGATCAGCGCGGCAGCATAGATGCCCAATGCGCGATCACGCTGGCCGGGCTGTACCGGCGACTCGCCATAGCCGCGCAGCAACCCGCCATCGAACTGGATCAGCGACCATGACGCGAGCATGCCGACCGCGGCCAGCCCGAAGCCGGCCCACCAGCCGACCATCGTCGCGAGCAGCGGGCAGAGCAATTGCGACAGCGTCGAGCCGACGTTGATGCCCATGTAGAAGATCGTGAAGCCCGTATCGCGGCGACGATCGCCGACCGGGTACAGCTCGCCGACCATCGTCGAAATGTTCGGTTTGAAGAAGCCGTTGCCGACCGAAACCATGCACAAGGCGAGCAGCATGACGGTGACGTAGAACGGGCTGCGCTCGCCATCCGACTGGAACCCACCCTGGGCCACGGTGCGCTCGGCCCGGCCGGCCGCGCCGAGCAACGCGACGGTGCCATCGTCATTGCCCTTGATCGCCAGCCGCTTCGCGCCGTCGAGTACGTAGCGGGTCTCGACGCCCTCGGCGCTCTTCTCGATCGCCACCTCATAGCGCTGGCCATCGATGGTCGCGAACGGCTTGGCGGTGTCGCCGCCGAAGCAGAGCGTGAAATAGCCGATCGCCATCAACACCGCGCCGAACTTCACCGCGCGCTTCGAGCCCAGATATTGATCGGCGAGATAGCCGCCGATCAGCGGGGTGAGGTACACCAGCGCGGTATAGCCGCCGTACAGCCCGGTCGCCTGCCGGTCCCCGAACAGGAAATGCTGCGTCAGGTAAAGCGTGAGCAGCGCACGCATCCCGTAGAAGCCGAACCGCTCCCACATTTCGGTCGTGAACAGCCGGGCGAGCTGGCGGGGATGGCCGAACCAGGTCGCTTCCTCGGCCGGATTGACGTGGCTGATATCCGGCTCGCGCGGGCTGTCCGCGGTTGGGGTGTCCACCATGAGGGGCAAGCTCTCCAGAATATGGGTCGTTGCCCGCGGCGTCGCGCGGGCACAAGGTTGCGGCGGAGACTAACGGCAAAGCGGGCGCTGTAAATATCCTGTCACATCGCCTATCCACCGTCGCGTGATGTTCAACGACCTTTCCTCGCCGCTGTCGATGCTGACCACCCGCCGTTCGGGCAAGCCGCGCGACCTGATCGCGCCCGGGCCGGATCACGCGCAACTGGTTGAGATGATCCGCATTGCCGGGCGCACCCCCGATCATGGCAAGCTGGCGCCGTGGCGGTTCTTGATCGTTCGCAACGAGCGGCGCGATGCGCTCGCCGCGCTGCTGGTCGATGCCTATCGGGCCGAGCGTCCCGCCGCGGGACGCGCGGAGATCGAGGCGATGGAGCAATTCGCGCGGCAGGCGCCGGCACTGGTGGTCGCCTTGTCGAGCCCGCGGCCGGACAGCCATATCCCGTTGTGGGAGCAGGAATTGTCGGCGGGGGCGGCGTGCATGAACCTGCTCCATGCGGTGCACGCGCATGGCTTTGCGGGCGGGTGGCTGACCGGCTGGCCGGCGTTTTCGGATCGGGTGCGTGATGCATTCGGCGAAGCGCCGGAGCGGATCGCAGGATTCATCTTCATCGGCACCCCCGGGCGCGCGCTCGACGAGCGCCCGCGGCCCGATGAGGCGCGGTTGTGGAGCGACTGGCAGGGCTGATCTCGACAGCATGAGCCCCATGCTGTATTAAGGCAGCATGGCAGCGCTCAGCAACGACGACTCGCCCGTCTATCTCCGCCTGCGCGGCACGATCGCGGCGGCGATCCTGCGCGGCGAGTTCGGCGCGGGCGACCAGCTTCCCTCGGTTCGGGCGCTCGCCGCCGAACATGGCGCGAACCCGCTGACGGTGGCGAAGGCCTATCAGAGCTTTCAGGACGACGGTTATGTCGAGGTGCGGCGCGGCGTCGGGATGTTCGTGCTGCCCGGCGCGGCGGAGCGGTTGCGCACCGCGGAGCGCGAGGATTTCGTCGCGCAGCAATGGCCGCGGATCCGCGAGCGGATCGCGCTGCTCGGGCTGGATGCCGCGGTGCTGCTGGAACGTGCGCCGGCGTGACGCTAATGACCCGGTGATGCGTGCCTTTCTCCTTCCGCTGACGCTGGGCGTCGTGCTGGCCGGGTGCCAGCGTGAGCCTGCCGCGCCGACACCGACCCCTAGCGTGGCCGCGCCGTCACCGACGGCGAGCGCCGCACCGTCGCCGGTCGCCGATCTGTCCGCCTATGTCGGCGAATATCCGACCGAGCCGAAGGGGACCGCGCCCAGCTTCCTCCGCCAGCCGCAGGTGCGCGAGGCCGTGGCGGCGGTGGTGCCCGACAAGGAGGTGCGCGCGCTGGTGCTCGGCAGCGACGTCACCGCGACGCCGATCGCGCTGGTCGAGGGGAAGCTGGTCGCCTTCGGGTGCGAGCCGCACAATTGCGGGCCGCATAACTGGGCGGTCGCGATCCGGCCCGACGGGACGGATGCGGCGGTCTGCCTGTACGATCAGGATCGCCGCGTGGCGCGCTGGTATCCGGAGAAGGCCGGGCCGGCGCCGGTCAACGGGTGTCCGTCGGGGGAATAAGCCCGGTATGCCCGCCCCAAACAAGCGGACTGCCCTCCTTTAAACGTCGTCCCGGGTCAAGCCCGGGACGACGAAGAACGATCCGTCATTGCGAGCGTAGCGAAGCAATCCAGGGTTGGACCAGGACGCCCTGGATTGCTTCGCACCGCTCGCAATGACGAAAAATCAGAACGCTTCCGCCGGCAGCGCGTAGAGCACCGACGCATCGGCGTTCGCCGCCGCTTCCAGCCCCAGCGCCTCGGGAACGATCTGCTCCAGATAGAACCCGGCCGCCACCTTCTTCACCTGATCCGCGCCCTCGACCCGCGCCTGTCGCTCCATCAGCCACCCGCACGACGCGACCGACAGCATCGTCAGGAACGGATAGCTCGCCGCGTGGCGATCGTCGGCGTTCGCGCCCTGCAAGCGCCGCCCGATGGCCTCGCACGCGTCGATCAACCGCACCAGCGTCGGCGCCTGCGCCTCGGCGCGCATGTCGGCGATCAGGTCCGCGAACGCGCCGCCGTTCGACAGCGCCAGCTTGCGCCCGACCAGATCGGCGGCCTGAATGCCGTTGGTGCCTTCGTAGATCGGGGTGATCCGCGCATCGCGGAAGAATTGCGCCGCGCCGGTTTCCTCGACGTAACCCATGCCGCCGTGGATCTGGATGCCAAGGCTGGCGACCTCGTTGCCGATGTCGGTGGCGTGCGCCTTGGCGAGCGGGGTCATGATCTCCAGCCGCTCCTTGGCGCGTGCGTCGCCGAGCGTCGCGCGATCGACCTGCCCACAGGCGTAATAGACGAGCGCGCGCGCCGCCATCGTCTGCGCCTTCATCCGCAGCAGCATCCGGCGGACGTCGGCGTGCTCGACGATCGCCGCCGCCTTGCCGTCGCGCGCGCCCTGCACCCGGTCGCGCGCATAGGCGACCGCGGCCTGCGTCGCCGCCTCCGCCGACTGCACGCCCTGCAAGCCGACGTTGAGCCGGGCGTTGTTCATCATCGTGAACATCGCGCGCATCCCGCCGAACTCGGGGCCGATCAGCTCGCCGAGGCAGTCGTCGTGATCGCCGAACGACAGCACGCAGGTCGGCGAGGCGTGCAGCCCCATCTTGTGCTCGATCGACACGACGCGCACGTCGTTGGGGGTGCCGTCGAGCCGCACCTTCGGCACGAGGAACAGCGAGATGCCGCGCGTGCCGGCCGGCGCGTCGGGGGTGCGCGCGAGCACGAGGTGGACGATATTGTCCGCCATGTCGTGGTCGCCGAAGCTGATGAAGATCTTGGTGCCCTTGATCGCGAACGTGCCGTCGCCGCGCGGGGAGGCGGTGGTGCGCAGCGCGCCGACGTCGCTGCCGGCCTGCGGCTCGGTCAGGTTCATCGTGCCGGTCCATTCGCCGGTCGCGAGCTTGGGGAGGTAGGTCGCCTGCTGTTCGGGCGAGCCGTGATGCGCCAGCGCCTCGATCGCGCCGACGGTCAGCGTCGGGCAGAGCGCGAACGCCATGTTCGCGGTGCCGAGCGTCTCCAGCACCGCGGCCTGCACGACGAACGGCAAGCCCTGTCCGCCCCATTGCTCGTCGACGCCGATCGTGCCCCAGCCGCCCTCGACATACGCGCGGTACGCTTCGGGGAACCCGGCGGGCATTTTCACGCCATCGGGGGTCCATTTCGCGCCGATCGTGTCACCCGTGCGCAAGAGTGGGGCCCATTCTCCGGCCGCGAACTGCGCCACGCCGTCCAGCACCGCCTCGATCACGTCGGGCGAGGCGGCAGCGAAGCGGTCGGCGGCGGCGATCTCGTCCAGCCGGACGACATGGTCGAGCACGAAGCGCTGTTCGTTGGTGGTGGCGGCGAAGGGCATTTCTCTCTCTCCTGTCCAGCCGCTATAGCCGAGCGCGATGCGTGCTCAAGACCCTGTCATTCGACGTTACGGCATGGCCGCCGTCGAGGAAGCCGCCGGCATTATTCGTGCCGGCGGTATCGTCGCGGTGCCCACCGAGACGGTCTACGGACTCGCCGCCGACGCGCGCGATTCGGCGGCGGTGGCGCGCATCTATGCGGCCAAGGGACGGCCGAGTTTCAATCCCTTGATCGTCCATGTGCCCGATCTTGCGGCGGCGGAGCGGATCGCGGTGTTCGACGCCGACGCGCGCGCGCTGGCCGCACGCTTCTGGCCGGGGCCGCTGACGCTGGTGCTGCCGGTGCGAGCGGAGGCGGGCATCGCGTCGCTGGTGACGGCGGGGCTCGACACGATCGCGCTGCGGGTGCCGGCGCACCGGGCGATGCAGGCATTGCTGGTGGCGAGTGGCGCGCCGCTGGCCGCGCCGTCGGCTAATGCGAGCAACGCGATCAGCCCGACGCGCGCGGCGCATGTCGCGGCGAGTCTCGGCGGGGCGGTGGCGCTGATCCTCGATGACGGTGCGACCGCGACGGGGGTCGAGTCGACGATCGTTGCGGGGCGGACAATTTTGCGGCCGGGGCCGGTGACGATGGAGATGCTGCGCGAGGTGTTGCCCGTCGCGGCGGGCACGACCGCGCATGTCAGCGCGCCGGGGCAGCTCGCGACGCATTATGCGCCGCGCAAGCCGTTGCGGTTGGGAGCTGTGACTCGGGAAGCGGGGGAGTGGCTGATCGGCTTCGGCGCGGTCGAGGGTGACGACACGCTGTCCGCGAGCGGCGATCTGGAGGAGGCGGCGGCGCGGTTGTTCGATGCGCTCCACCGCGCGGATGCTGGTGAACGCGACGGGATCGCGGTCGCGCCCGTTCCGGAGATTGGCATCGGCGTCGCGATCAACGATCGCCTGCGCCGCGCCGCCCATAGGTGAGCCCGGTCAAACCCACCACCGTCATCCCCGCGAAGGCGGGGATCCAGACGCGCAGGTCTTCGTAAGAGCCGCTACGTCCGAGGTTCTGGATTCCCGCCTGCGCGGGAATGACGGAAGCTACGCCGTCGCTCCTGCGCAGGCAGGAGCCTATGGCTGTTTCGTTTCGCGGTGCGCTCGACACAATAACGTCGCGGCTGTGTCAGATGGCCGGACGCACGATATAGACATGGGCCCCTGCCTGCGCAGGGGCGACGGATCAGGCGGTGACCGTCTTGCTGCGGGCCGCGAAGCTTTTGCGCAGTTTTTGCAGCTTCGGCGGGATCACTGCGAGGCAGTAGGGATTGCGCTGGCCTTCGCCGTCCCAATAATCCTGATGATAGCCCTCGGCGGTGTACCAGTCCGAAAACGGCTCGATCGTCGTCACGATCTTGCCCGACGCGGTCTCCTGCGCGCGTGCGATCGCCTGGTTGGCCTGCTCCTCCTGCATCACCGTCTCGGGGAAGATCGCCGAGCGATATTGCGTGCCGACGTCGTTGCCCTGCCGATTGAGCTGCGTCGGATCGTGCGTCGCGAAGAAGATGTCGAGCAGGTCGGCGTAGCTGACCTGTTCTGGGTCGAACCCGACGCGGATCGCCTCAACATGGCCGGTATCGCCGCCGCAGACCTGCTTGTAGGTCGGGTTGGGGACGTGGCCGCCGATATAGCCGCTCTCGACGCTTTCGACGCCGATCACGTCCTTGAACACGGCCTCGGTGCACCAGAAGCAGCCGCCGGCCAGCGTCGCATATTCCGTCATGAAACTCGTCTCCTTTGCGTCCCATGTAGGAAGTCGCTACGCGGCGGCAACGTTTCGGGAGACTGACATGACGGCGTTGAACGGCAAGGTGATGGTGACGGGCGGCGCGGGCTATATCGGCAGCCATGCGGTGCTGGCGCTGCTCGATGCCGGCTATGAGGTCGTGGTGATCGACAATCTCGTCACCGGGTTCGACTGGGCGGTCGACGGGCGCGCGGCGTTCGTGCAGATCGCGGTCGAGGACCCCGGCGTGCGCGACGTGATCCGTGAGCACGACGTCAACGCGATCATGCACTTCGCCGGATCGGTGGTGGTACCCGAGTCGGTCAGCGACCCCCTCAAATATTACCGCAACAACACCGCCGCGACGCGCACGCTGATCGAGAGCGCGGTGGCCGAGGGCGTGCCGCACTTCATCTTCTCCTCAACCGCCGCGACCTATGGCACCCCCGAGCGCGTGCCGATTGCGGAGAACGATCCCAAGGCACCGATCAACCCGTATGGCATGTCGAAGCTGATGACCGAGTTCATGCTGCGCGACGTGTCCGCGGCGCATGCGATGAACCATTGCTGCCTGCGCTATTTCAACGTCGCGGGTGCGGACCCGGAGGGGCGCAGCGGACAGTCGACGATCGGTGCGACGCATCTCATTAAGATCGCGGTCGAGGCCGCGACCGGCAAGCGCGACAGCGTTGGGGTGTTCGGCACCGATTTCGAGACGCGAGACGGGACGGGCGTGCGCGATTACATCCACGTCAGCGATCTGGCCGAGGCGCATGTCGCCGCGCTCAAGTTGCTGATCGACCAGCCGGGCGAGAGCCATGTGCTCAATTGCGGCTATGGCCGCGGCTTCTCGGTGCTCGAGGTGCTCGATGCGGTCGACCGGGTCACCAACCGGACGATCGAGCGCAAGTTGCAGGGGCGGCGTCCCGGCGATCCGGCCGAGTTGGTCGCGGACAATAGCGCGATCCTCAAGACGATCGAATGGGCACCGAAGCGCGACGATCTGGAAGGCATCGTTCGCGATGCGCTGGTGTGGGAGCGCAAGCTGGCCGAGCGGCAGGGGTAAGGAGTAGCGGCGCACCCCGTCCATTTATCGTCACCCCGGCGAAGGTCGGGGTCCAGTTGCGCAACGTCGATGAGGCACGTTGGGCGCTGTAACAGCGGCTTTCCCCACTGGGCCCCGGCCTTCGCCGGGGTGACGGAAGGGGCGGTGTAGGTCCTAGCGCCGCGCTGTTCCGCCCAATCGCCCGCGCACGGTCGCGGCGATCCACCACCACAGCGCCGCCCAGCCGGTCCCCGCGCTCCAGCCCGCCAGTACGTCCGACGGCCAATGGACCCCGAGGTAGACCCGGCTTACCCCGATCGCACCGACCAGCACGACCGCAAGCAGCAGGACATAGCGTCGAACGACGCGGTGCGGCGTGACCTGTGCCACCAGTCCAGCAAGCGTCAGATAGATGATCGCGCTGTTGGTGGCATGGCCGCTCGGGAAGCTGAGGCCGGTCACCTGCACCAGATGATCGACCAGTTCGGGGCGGGGACGGCCGACCCAATATTTGGCCTGTCCTGCGATAATCGACCCGCCCAGCGTCGCGACAAGCACCAGCGCTGCGGTTAGCCACAGCCGCTGGACCAGGAACAGGCCCACCACCGCAAGCACCACGCAGGTGAGGATCGTCCCGCTGCCGAGCGCGGTGATGTCGACCATCGCCGCGTGGAGCCACGCGGGGCCGAGCGGTTGCGCGGTGTCGCCGGGTGTACGCAGCGCGAGGATGATCGCGCGGTCCCACGCCAGCGGCGAACCATCGCCAATCTCATAGGCAAGCAGTGCGGCGGCGATCAGTCCCGCAATCGCCAGCGCAATCCACGCCAGCCGCGGAGCGGTCGGCGTGCTGCGCGGCTCTGCGGCGGACAGCTCGACGGCGGGCGGGGGCGCGCTCAGCTCTTGAGCTTCCAGCCGCGTCGCAGCAGCGAGTAGCAGAGCAGCCCCAGCACGACGTCGATCGCGAGGATCACGATGCTGCCGGTCGCGACGGGGGAATCGGCGGTGCCGAGGAAGCCGTAGCGAAAGCCGGAAATGACGTAGAAGAACGGGTTCACATGGCTGAACGCGCGGAACGCGGGCGCGAGGTGGTCGACCGAATAGAAGGTGCCGCTGAGCAAGGTCAGCGGCGCGATCACGAAGTTGGTGACCGCCGCGGCATGGTCGAACTTTTCGGCCCAGATCGAGGTCAGCACGCCGGCGAGGCTGAGGAATACCGCGCCGAGCAGCCCGAACCACAACACCGCCCACAGATGCTGCGGGGTGACGTGGACGCCGGGCCACAGCGCCATCGCCAGCCACACGGTCGCCCCGACGCAGAAGGCGCGCGTCACCGCGCCGCCGGTCAGCGCAGCGAGCAGCTCGGCGGTCGACAGCGGCGGCTGGAGATAGTCGACGATCGTGCCCTGGATCTTGCCGACCAGCAGCGAGAAGCTGGCGTTGGCGAAGGCGTTGTTGAGCATCCCCATCACGATCAGCCCGGGCGCGATGAAATCCGCAAATGCCACGTCCGTCCCGCCGACGCGCACCGGGCTGCGCGCGCCATTCGCGACCGTGAAGATCACCAGGAACATCAGCGTCGTGATCGCGGGCGCCCAGATCGTCTGGAGCTGCACCTTGAAGAAACGGCGGACCTCCTTCACATAGAGGGTCTTCAGGCCGCCCCAGTTGACGTTCCGGATAACCGGGACGCCGGGGGCGTTCCTGACGCCTGATGGAATTTGTCCGATGGGGGGCTGGCTGCTCATCGCCGATGCGGGTAACCGCTGCCGACGCCGCCCGCAACCGGAACGCGAACGAGGAAGACGATCATGTCCTGGACCGAGGAGCGCATCGATACGCTCAAGACGATGTGGGAAGGCGGCCAGACCGCCAGCCAGATCGCCGAAGCACTGGGCGGCGTGAGCCGTAACGCAGTGATCGGCAAGGCGCATCGTCTCGGCCTGCAATCGCGCCCGTCGCCCGTCGTCAGCAAGGAAGAGGCGCGTGTCGCCGCCGAGAAGGCGAACGCCGCCGCGGCATCGGCCGCGCCTGCGCCGATCGCCGCCGCCGCGCCGCCCCCGCCGCCCGAGCCGAAACCGGAGCCGCGGGCCAAGCCGGTGGTGGCCGCCGCCCCGGTTGTTGCGCCGCCGCCCGCTTCGGTGGTCGACGCTGACGACGAAGACGAGGATGACGCGCCCTTCGCCGCCGAGGATACTGCAACGGCTGCGCCTGCTCCCGAGCGTCCGCCGCAGCCGATCCTGCGCTCGGTCGGTCCGGGCGGGTTCGTGCGTCAGGCGCCCGGCGAGCAACAGCCGCCGATCGCCCCCGCGCCGCCGCGCCGGCTGGTGCCCGCGCGCACCGCGCCGGAATATGCCGACAAGACGTCGTTGCTCGATCTGAACGACAAGATCTGCAAGTGGCCGCTGGGGCATCCGGGCGAGCCGGACTTCCACTTCTGCGGCGAGAAGGTGAACCCGGGCTTCCCCTATTGCGTCACGCATTGCGGGCATGCGTATCAGGCGCAGCTTCCGCGGCGTGACCGGCGTGCGCCGCCGCTGCCGTTCGGTGGGCCACGGATGCGGTGAGCGCGTGAGGCTCCGGCGCAAGCTGGAGCCCGCCTAGGCGGTCACCCGGCCGGCGCGGCGGAACGCCGCGTCCGACGACGTGGGCTTTGCCCCAAGTCAAGTGTGCATCTTTCGTCATTGCGAGCGTAGCGAAGCAATCCAGGGCGTCCTGATCCGGCCCTGGATTGCTTCGCTACGCTCGCGACGACGGTTGTGGCGCGTTGGCTTATTCCCTCCAGCCGCGCCGCGGGCAAAGCCCGCGTCGTCAGACGTAGCTGGCGCTACGCTGGCCGGGCTTGGGTGAGTCCTGCGCCAGTATGGCGCAGGCCACCCGGCGCCTTAAAACCGGAACGCCGCGGTCGCGCGCAAGCTGTGCCAGTTGAACTTGTCGTCCGAACGGCGGAAGTCCGTCCCGTTCACCGTCCCGCCGTTGTTGGCGTTGGTGAACGGCGTGCCGGCCGGGCCGGCGGCGCGAACGCGGAAATCGTTGTCCTGGTACTGGTGGTAGACATATTCCATGCCGACCGAGAAATGGTCGCCGATGCGCTGCTCGATGCCGCCGCCGCCCTGGAAGCCGAACTGGTTGCGCTTGCCGCGCTGTTCAAAGCTGTTGGTGCTCTGGCTCGACGAGAAATCGCGGTCAATCCGAGCATATGACGGGCCGAACGTCCCGTAGAACAGCGTCGAGTCGTTCGGCGTGAAACCGGCGCGGGCGCGTACCGCGGCCTCCCAGCCGATTTCGCGCGTCATCACGTAATTGGCCGGCGTCGAGGAAAAGCCCGTGACGCTGTCGTTGATGCGCGACTTCCCGAATTCGCCGACCACGCCATAGACGATCGGACCCGATTGATGATCGAAGCCGACGCGGGCGTTGTAGGACCAGCCGTCCTTGTCGTTGCGGCAACCGGGACCGCCATTCTGGGGGCCGGTCGCCGCCTGCGCGCGGCCGTCGCAGAAGCCGGGGCCGAACGCGTTTGCACCGGCGCCGGTAAGGACGGTGTCGCCAAAGCGCCCGTCGAGGTTGCGGTCAAACTGGATCGTCGAGCCGCCGTCATTGGGCTCGACGTCATAGCCACCCGAGGCGCCGACATAGATGCCCGAGAAGCCACTGGTCACCGCGGGATCGCCATTCGTGCCGTCCTGCGCAAGCGCGGGCACCGAAACCAGCGCGGCGACCGCCGCCAGAAGATACGCCTTCATTCACCAACTCCCTGACAATACGAGTCGGCAACGGGACGCGCCCAATATAGGTTGCGTGACGAACGGTTGCTGTCGGCGCGCGGTGGCGCAGGCGGCGTCTGTTCCGTATATACCCCCGCATGTCCGATCTCTTCGCGTCCGCCACTGCCACCCCCGCCAGTTACGATGCGTCGTCGATCGAGGTGCTGGAGGGGCTGGAGCCGGTTCGCCGCCGTCCCGGCATGTATGTCGGCGGCACCGATGAACGCGCGCTCCACCATCTCGCCGCGGAGGTGCTCGACAATGCGATGGACGAGGCGGTCGCGGGCCATGCGACGCGGATCGAGATCACGCTGGAGCCGGGCAACCGCCTGACGATCCACGATAACGGCCGCGGCATCCCGGTCGACCCCCACCCGAAATTCCCCGACAAGTCGGCGCTGGAGGTGATCCTGTCGACGCTCCATTCGGGCGGCAAGTTCGCGGGCAAGGCCTATGCGACCTCGGGCGGGTTGCACGGCGTCGGCGTGTCGGTGGTCAATGCGTTGTCGAGCGAGACGGTGGTCGAGGTAGCGCGCGACCGGCAGCTGTATCGCCAGCGATTCTCACGCGGGCAGACGCTCGGGCCACTCGAGACGGTCGGCGCGGCGCCCAACCGGCGCGGCACGACGGTCGGCTTCGTCCCCGACACCGAGATCTTCGGGCCGGAACTGCACTTCAAGCCGGCGCGGCTCTACAAGCTGGCGCGGTCGAAGGCGTATCTGTTCGCCGGGGTCGAAATCCGCTGGAAATGCGCCGCGTCGCTCATCACCGATGAGACGCCCGCCGAGGCGGTGTTCCAGTTTCCCGGCGGGTTGTCCGATCACCTCAAGGAACAGATCGCAGGCCGTGAATGCGCGACCGCTGACTTCTTCGCGGGGCAGCAGGATTTCGCCGACAGCCAGGGCAAGGTCGAATGGGCGGTGGCGTGGCCGCTGTGGAGCGAGGGCAGCTATAGCTGGTATTGCAACACGATCCCGACCCCCGATGGCGGCACGCACGAACAGGGGTTGCGGCAGGCGCTGGTCCGCGGGCTTCGCCAGTTCGGCGATCTGGTCGGTAACAAGCGCGCCAAGGAGCTGACCGCCGACGACGTGATGGTCGGCAGCGAGCTGATGCTGTCGGTGTTCATCCGCGATCCGCAATTCCAGTCGCAGACCAAGGACCGGCTGACCTCTCCGGAAGCGGCCGGGCTGGTCGAGAAAGCGATGCGCGACCATTTCGATCACTGGCTCGGCCACAATATGGACCGCGGCAAGGCGCTGCTCGGCTATGTGCTGGAGCGGATGGACGACCGGCTGCGGCGCAAGGCCGAGCGCGACGTCAAGCGCAAGACCGCGACCTCGGCACGCAAGCTGCGGCTGCCCGGCAAGCTGACCGACTGCGCTGCCGACAATTCGGACGGGACCGAAATCTTCATCGTCGAGGGCGATTCGGCGGGCGGCTCGGCGAAACAGGCGCGCGACCGCAAGACGCAGGCGATCCTGCCGATCCGCGGCAAGATCCTGAACGTCGCCTCGGCGACCAGCGCCAAGATCCTCGCCAATCAGGAGATCGCCGATCTGATCCAGGCGCTCGGCTGCGGGACGCGCAAGGATTGTCGCCCGGAACAGCTCCGTTACGAACGCGTCGTCATCATGACCGACGCCGACGTCGATGGCGCGCACATTGCGACGCTGCTGATGACGTTCTTCTTTCAGGAAATGCCCGATCTGGTGCGGCAGGGGCACCTCTATCTGGCGCAGCCGCCGCTCTACCGCCTGACCGCGGGGATCAAGAGCCTGTACGCGCGCGACGACGCGCATCGCGCCGAGCTGGAACGCACCGCGTTCAAGGGCAAGAAGGTCGAGGTCGCGCGCTTCAAGGGGCTGGGCGAGATGAACCCGCAGCAGCTTCGCGAGACGACTATGGACCCGGCGAAGCGCAGCATGATCCGCATCACGCTGCCGGGCGAATATGAGGAGCGCGCGGGGGTGAAGGATCTGGTCGACCGGCTGATGGGCACCAATCCCGCGCACCGCTTTGCGTTCATCCAGGAAAATGCTGCGCGGCTGGACGAGGAGGCGATCGACGCGTGATGGGGTTATGTTGCGGATGCTGGCCGACCCCCTCTTTTCCGTCATCCCGGACTTGATCCGGGATCCCGCTTCTTCCTTCATCCGGCAAGAAGAAGCGGGGCCCCGGATCAAGTCCGGGGCGACGAGGGTGGGGTGACTGCGTGAATTGAGGTCCTGAATGCGATGATCTTCGCAAATTCGTCTGTTTACAACGGCGGCGATGCCCGCGCCTTCGTCATTGCGAGCGCAGCGAAGCGATCCAGGGTTGGACCAGGACGCCCTGGATTGCTTCGCTGCGCCCGCAATGACGTCAAGGTGTCGAACATGGTGGGCGATCACCCTAAGGACCGGCCGTCATGCCGATAACCGAACGACCGCGGGCCGACTGGCCGCTCGCGATCGCGTTGGCGGTGCTGGCCGGGTTCGTCGATGCGGTGGGGTTCCTGCGGATCGGCGGGTTGTTCGTGTCGTTCATGAGCGGCAATTCGACATTGCTCGGCATCGATCTGGTCCAGCGCGACGGTGCGACGGTGATGATCGTGGCGCTGATCCTCGGCTTCCTGTCCGGTGTGATGACTGCTGCGATCCTCGGCGAGCGGCTGGGGCGCTGGTCGCCAATGGCGATGATCCTGTTCAGCGCGGCCTTGCTGGCGTGGTCGGCGCTGTTGATGGTCGAGGGGCCGGGCGCGGTGCTGCTCGCAGCGGCCATGGGCGCGCTCAACGTCGTCTTCCAGCGCGGCGGCGGGGTGAGCATCCCGATCACCTACGTCACCGGCACGCTGGTGCGGCTCGGCCAGTCGCTGGCCGGCGCCCTCCTCGGCACCGCGCCGGCGACCGGGTGGGTGCCGTATCTGCTGCTGTGGGGCGGGCTGGTGCTCGGCGCGTTGGGCGGCACGTTTACCTATCATGCGCTCGGCACCGATGCCTTGTGGGGCGCGGCGTCGTTCGCGTTCGCGCTGGCGATCGCGGCGGCGGGCAGGGGGCTTGCGCAACGCTGACGTGGTGTTGTTTGCGCGAATATTTGCCTCTACAAGCGCCACGAGGGCGGTCCATGTCGGGCCGCCCGCTTTCGTTCGAGGAGAAGGCCCCGTGTCGCCTGACGCATCCATCCCGCCGTTGATGCCCGTCTACCCGCGGTGCGGCGTGCGACCGGTGCGCGGCGAGGGCGTGTACCTCTATGGCGAGGACGGCAGCCGGTATCTCGACTTCGCGAGCGGGATCGCGGTCAATGCGCTCGGCCACGGCCATCCGGCGCTGACGAAGGCGATTTCGGAACAGGCCGCGACGTTGATGCACGTCAGCAACCTGTACGGTAGCCCGCAAGGCGAGCATTTCGCGCAGCGGCTGGTCGACAACACCTTCGCCGATACGGTGTTCTTCACCAATTCGGGTGCCGAGGCGGTCGAATGCGCGATCAAGACCGCGCGCCGCTATCATTATGCCAACGGCAATCCCGAGCGGCACGACCTCATCACCTTCGACACCGCCTTTCACGGTCGGACGCTGGGGACGATCTCGGCGACCAATCAGGCCAAGATGCGCGACGGGTTCGAGCCGCTGCTGCCGGGCTTCAAATATGCGCAGTTCAACGATCTGGAGGGGGCGCTCGCGTTGATCGACGGCAACACTGCCGGCTTTCTGGTCGAGCCGATCCAGGGCGAGGGCGGCATCCGTCCGGCTACGCAGGAATTCCTGCAGGGCCTGCGCAAGGCGTGCGACGAGCATGGCCTGCTGCTGGTGCTCGACGAGGTGCAGGCGGGCTATGGCCGCACCGGCAAGTTCTTCTCGCACGAATTGTACGGTATCACGCCGGACATCATGGCGGCGGCCAAGGGCATCGGCGGCGGCTTCCCGCTCGGCGCGTGCCTTGCCACCGCCGACGCGGCAAAGGGCATGGTGTTCGGTACGCACGGCTCCACCTATGGCGGCAACCCGCTGGCGATGGCGGCGGGCGAGGCGGTGCTTGACGTGATCCTCGCCGACGGCTTCCTCGACCATGTCGCGCAGATGGGCGAGCGGCTGCGCTCGTCGCTGGAGCAGCTGATCCCCAACCACGACGGGTTGTTCGATTCGGTGCGCGGGCACGGGCTGATGCAGGGGCTGAAGCTCAAGAGCGACAGCCGCCGCTTCGTCGCGCATTGCCGCGACCATCACGGGCTGTTGCTGGTCGCGGCGGGCGAGAATGTTGTCCGCATCCTGCCGCCGCTGGTGATCGACGAAAGTCACATCGCCGAGTGCGTGGAAAAGCTGAGCGAGGCGGCACGCGTCTACGTGCCGGTCGCCGACGATTGATGGCCTGATCTCCGCCCCCGCGGCCGGGGGCGGAGCGGGGGAGAGACGATGCGCCATTTCCTGAACCTGACCGATGCCGGGCCGGACGCGATCGCCGCGATGCTCGACGATGCCCTGACGCGCAAGCAGGCGCGCGCCGGCTGGACCAAGGGGCGCGTCGATGCCGACGCACCGCTCGCGGGCCATGTGCTGGCGATGATCTTCGAGAAGAATTCGACCCGCACGCGCGTGTCGTTCGACATGGCGGTGCGCCAGCTCGGCGGACAGTCGATCGTCATGGAGGCCGGGCAGATGCAGCTCGGCCGTGGCGAGACGGTCGCCGACACCGCACGCGTGCTGTCGAACTATGTCGATGCGATCATGATCCGCACCGACGATCACGCCAAGATCGAGGAGATGGCGCATTACGCCAGCGTCCCGGTCATCAACGGACTGACCGACGAATCGCACCCGTGCCAGATCATGGCCGACGTGCTGACGATCATCGAAAGCGGCAAGTCGCTGCCTGGGCTCAAGGTCGCGTGGCTGGGCGACGGCAACAACGTGCTCGCGTCGATCGTCGAGGCGGCGGGGCTGATGCACTTCGACGTCGTCGCGGCGTGCCCACAGGGGTTCCAGCCCGACGAGGCTTCGGTCGCGCGCGCGGGCGGTCGGGCGCGGGTTGTCGCCGACCCGCGCGAGGCGGTCGCGGGGGCGGACGTGGTCGTCACCGATACGTGGATCTCGATGGGGCAGGCGCACGCCGAAACCAAGCTGGCGGCGATGATGCCCTATCAGGTCGATGCGGCGTTGATGGCCACCGCCAAGCCCGACGCGAAGTTCCTTCACTGCCTGCCCGCGCATCGCGGCGAAGAAGTCACCCCGGAGGTGATCGACGGCCCGCAATCGCTGATCTGGGCGGAGGCGGAGAACCGGCTTCATGCGCAGAAATCGGTGCTGCGCTGGTGCCTCGGGCAGATCGGTTGATCGCGGGCGGGGGCGCTCCCATTTAGGCGGCTCACCGGAACATCCTTCGTCACCCCGGGCTTGACCCGGGGTCCCGCTTTTCCTGCGCCACGAGGTAGCGGGACCCCGGGTCAAGCCCGGGGTGACGGTTCGGTGGCGAAAGAGACGATGACCGATCAGACCACGACCCCCGATCTCGACCGCGCGCTCGGTTTTACCATTCCCGACCGGCACGCGCGCGGGCGCGCGGTGCGGCTCGGGCCGACGCTGGACGCGATCCTGTCCGCGCACGCCTATCCGCCGGCGATCGAAAAATTGCTCGCCGAGGCGTTGACGCTGACCGCGCTGATCGGCGCGACGCTCAAGGACCCCGCGGGTCAGCTGACGATGCAAACGCAGACCGAGAACGGGATCGTTACCCTGCTGGTCTGCGACTGGCGGGGCGGCGAGGTGCGCGGCTATGTCCAGTATGACGCTGACAAGCTGGCCGCCGCGCTTGCCGATCCGACGTTGTTCGCGCTGTTCGGCCCCGGTTATCTGGCGATCACCTTCGATCTGGCGAGCACCGGCGAGCGATATCAGGGGATCGTGCCGCTCGACGGCGATACGCTGGCCGAGGCGGCGCAAAGCTATTTCTACCAGTCTGAGCAGATCCCGACGCTGGTGCGCGTCGGGATGCACAAGGATGCGACGGGCCAGTGCGTCGCGGGCGGGTTGCTGCTCCAGCATCTTCCCGAGGGCGAGGAGGGGCGCGAACGGCTGCACACCAAGCTCGATCATCCCGAATGGGAGCATGTCGAGGCGCTGGGGCGGACGATCGCGGCGGACGAACTCGCCGACGCGCAACTGCCGCTCGAGACGTTGTTGTGGCGGCTGTTCAACGAGGAGAGCGAAGTGCGCGTCCTCGACGGGCAGCCGGTATCGCGCGGCTGTCGCTGCACGGTCGAGCATATCCGTTCGGTGCTGGAGCGCTTTCCGCTCGAGCAACGATTGGAGATGGCCGACGAGCGTGGATTGATCGCGGTCGATTGCGCGTTCTGCTCGACGGTCTTTCCGCTGCGCGCGGAGGATTTGGCGGCGTGATCCGTCACCAATCCGGCGGGCTGGGGCGTCGCCGCGCGGCTCACTTGCCTCTTTCGTCATCCCGGACTTGATCCGGGATCCCGCTTCTACTTTCTCGCCCGCCAATAACACGCGGGGCCCCGGATCAAGTCCGGGGCGACGAACGAGTGAGGCTAGGACAAACAACCCGTTCTAACCCTTCATTAACCCTTATGCGTCATAAGGATCGCATGCTGTTTCGGCGGCATGCTCTCTCCCCCGCCCGGTCGAACGGGCACCCTTCGGGCCGCCGCACAGGCGGCCCGCTCTTTTTGCGCTTCCGCTGGATCAGGCGGCGGTTGCACTGAAGCCGCAGTGCGCCTAGCTCGCGCGGATCATGACCCAATCCACTCCTGCCGTCGCGCTCATCTCGGGCGGGCTCGACTCCCTGGTGTCCGCGGCGCTCGCGCGTGAAGCCGGGCATCCGCTCTACGCGCTGTCCATCGATTACAACCAGCGCCATCAGGTCGAGCTGGCCGCCGCGCGGCGCATCGCGCGCACGCTGGGCGCGGTGCGGCACGTCGTGCTGCCGATCGACCTGTCGGCGTTCGGAGGGTCGGCGCTCACCGATGCGACGATCGACGTGCCCAAGGACGGCGTCGGCGAGGCGATCCCCGTCACCTACGTGCCGGCGCGCAACACGATCTTCCTCAGCCTCGCGCTCGGTTGGGCGGAGGCGGCGGGTGCGCGCGACATCTACCTCGGTATCAATGCGCTCGATTATTCGGGCTATCCCGATTGTCGCCCCGAATTCATCGCTGCGTTCGAGCATCTTGCCGGACTCGCGACCAAGACCGGGGTCGAAGGCATTCCGTTCCGTTTCCGCGCCCCGCTCCAGCATATGACCAAGGCCGATATCGTCCGCGAGGGCGCGCGGCTTGGGCTCGACATGGGGATGAGCTGGTCGTGCTACGATCCCGCGCCGGGTGCTCGGCATTGCGGGATGTGCGACAGTTGCCGTTTGCGTCACAAGGGCTTCGAGGAAGCAGGCGTCGCCGATCCCACCGACTATGCGGTCACGCCGCCCGCGCCATGAGCTACGCCGTCAAGGAGATGTTCCTGACGCTTCAGGGTGAGGGCGTGCAGGCGGGGCGACGCGCGGTGTTCGTGCGCTTCGCGGGATGCAACCTGTGGAGCGGGCGCGAGCAGGACCGCGCGACCGCGGTGTGCCGCTTCTGCGATACCGATTTCGTCGGCACCGACGGGCTGGGCGGCGGCAAGTTCGCGGACGCCACGGCGCTGGTCGCCGCGGTCGAAGGGTTCTGGGGCGAGGGGAGTGCGCGCCGTTTTGTCGTGCTGACCGGTGGCGAGCCGATGCTGCAGGTCGACGATGCGCTGGTCGATACGCTGCACGCCGCGGGGTTCGAGATTGCGATCGAGAGCAACGGGACGCTGGCGGTGCACCCCGGCATCGACTGGGTGTGCATCAGCCCCAAGGCGGGGAGCGAGACGGTCCAGCGCCACGGTGACGAGTTGAAGCTGGTCTGGCCGCAGCCGGGCACCGCGATCGAGGCGATCGAGGGCTGGGACTTCAAGCACTTCCTGCTGCAACCGCTCGACGATGCCGCTGGCGAGGCGAATGTCGCGGCGGCGATGGCGGTGGTGATGGAGCGCCCGCGCTGGCGGCTGTCGCTTCAGACGCACAAGCTGCTGGGTTTGCGCTGACCGTTCAGCCGGTGCGGCAATCCCGCACCGGCCGCGATGTCACCGCGCGGCGTAGGTAACGGCGCCGAACGGCTGGCCGCACTTCTTGACGACGAACTCGTCCTTCTTCCAGCATGCCTTGTCGAAACGCGGCAGCGTGGCGGGGCTGAGCGATACCAGCATCCGCGGGAATTGCTGCTCGCCCCACGGCGTCAGGCTGTTGCGCACCTCGCGCATGCGGCCCAGCGCGATCTCGCCGAAGGTGCCGCGCGGGGCATAGAGCGCCTCGCGCCCGATGCTCGACGCGGTCGTGCAGAAGCCATATTGCGCCGCAACGGTCGCGAAGCCCGAGTAGGTGCGGGTGCCGAACTGGTCTAGGGCGTTCTGCCCTTCCTTCTTCGTCTTGGCGACGCGCTCGAAATATTTGCCGAGCACGGCATAGGATTGCGCCAGCTCCTGCTTGTGATCGGCAAGAATGGCATTGTAGTTCTGGACGGTCAGCAGCGACGGTTCGAACTGGCATTGCAGCGCCGCGACGTTGAGCGCGGCGCGCATGTTCCACACCACTGCGGCGCGCAGTTCGTCATTGGTCGCGCCCGGCATCATCTGCCCGATGCCCGGTTCGTCGCCGCGCACGCGCTCTCCGCGCAGATCCTTGCTCTTCATATAGAATTGCGCCGTCGCCGGCGTCGTGACCAGCAAGCCGGCCGCCAGCGTCGCGATCGCGCCGGCGATCCCCACCTTTTGCATTTCCCCAACACTCCATCGCACACGGCCACGCCGTTGGCCGCCTTTTACGATGATTTGGGGTGGTGACCCAAGCGCAAACTATCGTGCGCCGGATTCGATTCACCGCAAATAGCTTGCGGCGTGGGATCTTGTTGACGGCGCGTAACGGTTCGTTGCCGTAAAGAAAAAGGCCGCCCGGTTGCCCGGACGGCCCTTCGGATACAATCGCCGTTGCGGCAGATTACATCGCGTTCGACATGCCACCCATGTTCGACATCATCATGTCGTTGCTCATGGAGGTGTCGTTGGCCATCATCCCGCCGTTCATGGCGCCGTCGACGGCGGTCATGTTGTCGGTCATGGTGTCCATGCCCTCGGTGGCGTTCATGTCGGTGACCATGGTGTTCTCGGTGCCTTCGGTCTTCGAGCCGCACGCCGAAACCGCGAGAGCGGCCGCCGCGAGTGCCGAGCCGGCCACGAACTTGGTGATGACTGCACGCATGTAATTGCTCCCTAGACTGTGGATTTGGCGACCTGGCGGCCGTTGTTTTGTTCCCAAATCGACTTGGACATTAATCACAGATGACCGGCCCCTCAAGTCTCGTTTTCACCCGCACAAATCAGGCTATTGAGAAAGGCCTCGGCGGTGAACGCCAGAGCGGCGTCGAAGGTTGCAGCATCTGGCGAGATCCCCAGCGCGGCGGCGCTGGTCACGGGATATTCGGCCAGTCCGCACGGCACGATCCCGGTAAAGTGTTGCAGATCGGGTGAAAGATTGACCGAAAAGCCGTGCAGCGTCACCCAGCGTCGGACGCGGATGCCGATCGCGCCGATCTTCGCTTCCTGCCCGCTGGCGTCGATGGTCCAGATGCCGATCCGGCCGGGGGCGCGGAACGCTGCGATCCCGATCCGCGCCAGTGCCGCGATCACCCAGCCTTCCACCGCATGCACGAAGCAGCGCACGTCGCGCCCGCGCTTGTTGAGGTCGAGCACCAGATAGCCGACGCGCTGCCCGGGACCGTGATAGGTGTAGCGACCGCCGCGCCCGGCCGGCACGACCGGGAAGCGCGGATCGACCAGTTCGGCGGGGTCGGCGCTGGTGCCGGCGGTATAGACGGGCGGATGTTCGAGCAACCACACCAGCTCGCGGGCCTCGCCCGCCGCCACGGCCGCGGCGCGCGCCTCCATCTCGGCCAGCGCGGTCGCGTAATCAGTCAGCCCCGGCGTCACCCGCCATTCGATGTCCGCGGGGGTGGTGTAGCCAGCGGCGATGCCTGTCGTGAAGTTTGTCTGCACGCGCCACAGATGCGGTTCCGCCCGCGGCTTGGCAAGCGGGGGCGGCCGACGACGCCCATTGCCGAGCGGCGGAAGTGCCCCTACGCCCGCGATGAAGATGCAATCGCGGACGGCATGAGGTGGCGATGATCAGGATCGGCGACGTGTGGGATCGGACGGTGGACGTCCTGCGCGGCCGGGCGGGCATCCTGGCGAGCATCGCCTTGATGACGCTGGTGCTGCCGGGGGTGGTGGCCGGGGCGCTGGGTACGATCGTGCCGCTGCCTGTACCGGCGTCGCTGGCGGTGCCGTTGATCCGGCTGGGCGTGCTGGTGCTGCTGGTCCTCGGCGTGCTGGCGATCACCGCGGTGGCCAGCGATCCGGCGGTCGATCGGGCGCAGGCGCTGCGGATCGGCGGGCAGCGGTTGCCGCCGGCGCTGGGCGTGCTGCTGGCGTTGGTGATCGCGGCGGTGGTGCTCTTCATCCCGGCCGGCGTGTTGCTGGCGTTGTCGGGTGCGACGATGACGGCGGGCGGAACCTTCGACATGACGCGCGCGGTGCCCGGCTATACCGCGGGCGCCGGGCTGTACGTGCTGGTGGCGGCGTTGCTGGGGCTGTGGCTCAGCGCGCGGATCGTGCCGCTGTTCGGTATCGTCGTCAACGAACGCCGCGGGATCGGCGCGCTGCGCCGCAGTCTGGCGCTGACCAAGGGGGCGACGCTGAAGCTGATCGGGGTATTGATCCTCTATTTCATCATCACCACCGTCGCGATGCTGGCCGCCACATCGGTGGTCGGCGTGATCGCGCGGCTGGCGCTGGGCGGTGATGCGCCGGGCAGCGTGCGGTTCGTGGTGTCGCTGGCCAGCACGCTGATCTCCGCCGGTGCGACCGTGCTGCAGAGCGTGTTCTATGCGCGTTTTTACGTCGCCGCGGTCGAGCGCGAGCAACGGATGGCGCCGCTCGCATGACGATCGGGTTCGCAGGATTGCTGTCGGTCGTCTGGCGGCTGTTCCGGCGCGATGCGACGTTGCTGCTGCCGATCGCCGGCACGTTCGTCTTCCTGCCCGCCTTCGCCGCGGCGCTGCTGTGCGATCCGCTGCCCGCGTTGCCGGCGGGCCCGCGCAGCGAGGTGGCGATGGAGGCGTGGCTCAGCAACGTCGCGCTCTGGAGCCAGGACAATGGCATCTGGCTCCTGCTGGCGGAATTGATCGGCACCTACGGCATTGCGGCGATCGCGCTGTTCCTGCTCGAACCCGATCGGCTGACGATCGGGCAGGCGCTGGGGCAGGCGATCGTGCGGCTGGTGGCGTTCACGATCGCCACCGCGGCTATGGCCGTGCCGATCGCGCTGGGATTGTGGCTGCTGGTGTTGCCGGGGCTGTATGTGCAGGCGCGGTTGATCGTTGCGGTGCCCGCGATGGCGCGGCACCCGGCGCTGAAGCCGCTCGCCTCGCTGCGGCTCAGCTGGAAGATGACCAAGGGCATGGACCGCGCGTTGACCGGTGCGCTGGTCACGTTGTTCCTCGCGCAATGGCTGGCGGTGTCGCCGTTGCTGCTCGCCGATGAGTCGCTGCGCAGCGGCGCGGGCAATCCGCTGGCGCTTGCGCTGGTCGATGCGCTGATCGCCGCGATCGGCGCGAGCTACGCGGTCGCGCTGCTGCTGCTGGGTGTTGTCGCCTACCGGATTCGCGCCAGCAAGGGCACCTGAGGCGCGGCATCGGCCGGGAGCACGCCGAGCACGCGCGGATCGGTGAAGGTCTCGACCGTCCGCTTGGTCGCGACGAAGCCCTGCGCGCGGTAGAAACCCAGCGCATGCGGATGATCGAGGGTGCAGGTATGCAGCCACACCCGCTCGATCCCGCCGCGCCACGCCAGCCCCAGTGCCCGCGCCATCAGCCACCGCCCGAGCCCGCGCCCCGCCAACTCGGGGATCAACGCGAAATAGCCGATCTCGCAGGCGGCCTCGTGGCGGAAGTCCAGCTCGAGCATCCCGACCTCGATCCCGGCGCGATCGACCGCGGCATAGACCTCGACCGCCGGATCGTGGACGATCGCGGTGAGCGCGGCATCGTCCATGACCAGCCGCGAGAACCACAGCCAGCGCGCGCCGACGCGGCGAAACAGCGCGCGGTATTTGTCGGGCGCGGGCCGCTCCCAGCGCACCAGCCGCAGCGTGGCGTCGGGCAGCGCGCGGGGACGTGGCCGCTCGGTCATCACCAGCGTCGTGACGATCGCGGCGACCTGATCGTCGCTGAGCGTGGTCAGCCCCGACATCGTCAGGCCCAGGTCGCGAGCGGCGGCAGGCTCATCAGGATCGCATCGATATTGCCGCCGGTCTTCAGCCCGAACAGCGTGCCGCGGTCGTAAACGAGGTTGAACTCGGCATAGCGCCCGCGCCACGCGCGCTGCTCGGCGATGTCGGCCTCGCTGAACGGCATGTCCATCCGCCGCCGCACGATGCGGGGATAGGCATCGAGGAACGCGCGCCCGACATCCTGCGTGAACGCGAAGTTGCGCGCGAAATCGCCCTCCAGATGATCGTAGAAGATGCCGCCGACCCCGCGATGCACCTGGCGGTGCGGAATGTAGAAATACTCGTCCGCCCATTTCCTGAAGCGCGGATAATGGTCGGGATCGTGCGCGTCGCAGGCGCGCGCCAGCGTGGCGTGGAAATCCTCGGTATCCTCGGCGATCGGCAGCGGCGGGTTGAGATCCGCGCCGCCCCCGAACCAGCGCTTGGTCGTCACGAGGAAGCGGGTGTTCATATGCACCGCCGGCACATGCGGATTGGCCATGTGCGCGACGAGGCTGATGCCGGTGGCGAAGAAGCGCGGATCGTCGCCCGCGCCGTGGATCGTCTTCCCGAACTCGCCCTCGAACGTGCCGCCGACGGTGGAGACGTTGACGCCCACCTTCTCGAACACGCGACCCTTCATCACCCCGCGCACCCCGCCACCGCCGGGCAAGCCGCTGGGATCGATGCGATCCCACGGCGTAAAGTCGAACCCGGCATCCGATCCGGCCTCGCGCTCGATCGCCTCGAACTCCGCGCAGATCCGGTCGCGCAACTCCTCGAACCAGGCGCGCGCGGCGGCCTGTTCGTCATCCAGCGTCATCATGCCGCCGACCTAGCGCGTCGGTGCGCGCTGGCCAAGGCGCAGCGGCGATGGCAGAGCGACGGGCATGAACGCCAAATCCTTCTGGCGCGGGGTGCGCGTGACCGCGGTCAGCTCCGCCTTCGTCTGCGCCCTGGTGGGGGCGGGCGGCTATTTCGATCGCGATCCATACCATCTCTATCCCGCACAGCCGCCCGCGCGACCGATCGCGGTCGTCAACATCTCGGGCGACATGGGGCTGCGCTTCCTGCTGGGGGCGTCGACCTCGCGCGGGTTGACCGAGCATCGCGTGACGGTGCTGGGCGTGTCGTCGCCGGTCTTCTTCCGCTTCCGCCGTACCCGCGCGGAGGTCGACGCGTTCGTCGCCGATGCGGTGCGCACCGCGATCAAGCGTACCGGGCAGCAGCGGGTGGTGGTGATGGGGCAATCCTATGGCGCGGACATCGTCCAGACCGGGCTGGCGCATCTGCCCGCCGATTTGCGCGCGCACGTTGCCGGAATCGTCCTGATCCTGCCGGGGGAAACGGTGTTCTACCGCGCCGATCCGACCGGCTGGGTCTATCGAGGCACCCCCGACAGTTATGGCGTGGAGACGGGCAATACGCTGACGTGGGCGCCGCTCACGTGCATCTACGGCGCCGAGGAGGACGACAGCCTGTGCCCGAAGCTGCGCGTGCCCGGCGCGACGATCATCGCGATGCCGGGCGGGCACAATCTTCACCACGATGGTGAGGGCCTGCTCGCGCACGTGCTCGGCGCGGTTGCGCGTGCTACGCCGCCGGCCAGCCGTCCGTCTGTCGCAGCGCCTCACCCAGCAGCATCGCCCCCGCCACCGCGACGTTGAGCGAGCGCAGCCCGGCGCGCATCGGCACGCGCACGCGCAAATCGGCGCGGTCGTGCACGTCGGGCGGTACGCCGGCCCCCTCGCTGCCCAGCAACAAAATGTCATCGGGCCTTAACCGCGCGTCGGTCAGCGGCACCGCGCCGGTGGTAGTTGCCAGCACGATGCGACCGGTGCTGGCGGCGAGGAACGCGTCCCAGTCGACGTGACGGCGGACCTCGACCTTCCCCGCATAGTCCATTCCCGAGCGCGCCAGCGCGCGATCGCTCCACGGAAAGCCCATCGGCTCGATCAGATCGACCGCGACGCCAAGGCACGCGCCCAGCCGCAGCAGCGTGCCGACGTTGCCCGCAATGTCCGGTTGGTAGAGCGCGATCCGCATCGCCACCGTCCTTACCGACGCAAAATGCTGTTGGCAAAGCGGCGAGGGCACGGCTATCAGGCCGGAAAGGCCGCCGTGGGGACGGGCAGGCCACAGGCGGGGAGCAACAGTGTCGCACGCGGCATCAGCCACCCGCCGGACAGAGGAACGGGCAGAGGTGTGACGCGAATGGCGATGGCAGAGCAGGAAATCCCCCTCGGCGAAGATCCCGCGCCTTATCATGAGGAAGCGCATGATCCGCGCCGCCGCGACTTTATCAACATCGCCGCGGTGTCGTTCGCCGGGGTTGGCGCGGTCGCGATCGTCCTGCCGCTGATCAACCAGATGAACCCGTCGGCCGACGTGCTGGCGCAGTCCACCACCGAGATCGACATTTCGAAGATCGCGCCGGGGCAGGCGATCAAGGCCAGCTTCCGCAAGCAGCCGCTGTTCGTTCGCAACCTGACGCCGAAGGAGATCGGCGAGGCCGATGCGGTCGACGTCGCCTCGCTGCGCGATCCGCAGACGCTGGAAGAGCGCACCAAGGCGGGCAAGAAGAACTGGCTGATCACGCTGGGCGTCTGCACGCACCTCGGCTGCGTGCCGTTGGGCGCGGGCGAGGGCGAGAACAAGGGGCCGTTCGGCGGCTATTTCTGCCCGTGCCACGGGTCTGCCTATGACACCGCGGGGCGCATCCGGCAGGGGCCGGCGCCGCAGAACCTGCACGTGCCCGACTATACGTTCAATTCCGACACCGTCGTCACGGTCGGCTGAGGGGAGATAGAGAAATGAGCTTTCCCTGGGCCAAGCATTACGAGCCGAAGGCGCCACTGATGCGCTGGATGGACGAGAAGCTGCCGTTGCCGCGCCTCGTCTACAACGCGATTGGCGCGGGCTATCCGGTGCCGCGCAACCTCAACTATTTCTGGAACTTCGGCGTGCTCGCGGGCGCGGCGCTGGTGCTGCAGATCGTCACCGGCGTGGTGCTGGCGATGCATTATGCCGCCAATGCCGGGGTCGCGTTCGGCTCGGTCGAGAGCATCATGCGCGACGTCAACGCCGGCTGGTTCCTGCGCTATGCGCACGCCAATGGCGCGTCGATGTTCCTCGCGGTGGTCTACATCCACATCGGCCGCGGGCTGTATTACGGTTCGTACAAGGCGCCGCGCGAGATGGTGTGGCTGCTCGGCGTCGTGATCTTCCTGCTGATGATGGCGACCGCCTTCATGGGCTATGTGCTCCCTTGGGGGCAGATGAGCTTCTGGGGCGCGCAGGTGATCACCGGCTTCTTCTCGGCGATCCCGCTGGTCGGCGAGACGATCCGCGTGTGGCTGCTCGGCGGGTTCGCGCCCGACAACGCCGCGCTCAACCGTTTCTTCTCGCTCCACTATCTGCTGCCGTTCGTGATCGCGGGGGTCATCATCCTCCACATCTGGGCGCTGCACATTCCGGGGTCGAACAACCCGACCGGCGTCGACGTGAAGGGCGAGCAGGACACGGTGCCGTTCCACCCATATTACACCGCGAAGGACGGCGTCGGGGTCGGCGTGTTCTTCCTGATCTTCGCATTGTTCGTGTTCTTCTCGCCGAACCTGCTGGGTCACCCGGACAATTACATCGAGGCGAACCCGCTCTCGACTCCGGCGCACATCGTGCCGGAATGGTACTTCCTGCCGTTCTACGCGATCCTGAAGAGCTTCACCGCGGACTTCATCCTGCCCGCGAAGCTGTGGGGCGTGCTGGCGATGTTCGGCTCGATCCTGCTGCTGTTCTTCCTGCCTTGGCTGGATGCCTCGCCGGTGCGCTCGGCGAATTATCGTCCGACCTACCGCTGGTTCCTGCTGGTGCTACTGCTTGACGTGCTGGTGCTCGGCTATGTCGGCGGGGCCGAGGCGACCGCGCGCAACGTGATGATGGGCCAGATCGCGGCAGGTTATTATTTCGCGCACTTCCTCATCATCCTGCCGCTGGTGTCGGCGGCCGAGCGTCCGCGCCCGCTGCCCAACTCGATCACCGAGGCGGTGCTGGCGAAGCACGGCGGCACCAGCCCCGCGCAAACCGCGATGGCGAGCTGAGACAGAGACGAAGAGGGGATTCGACAGAATATGGTTCGTCTCATTTCACTGCTGATCGGTGCGGGGTTCGTCTTCGTGCTCGCGCTGGCGCTCTTCTTCACCGCGAAGGACGCGATCCAGAACCCGGCACCACACACCGCGGAACATGCGTTCCACCAGCATCCCGAGAACATTCATCTGTCCTCGGCGGGGCTGTTCGGCAAGTTCGACCGTGCGCAGCTGCAGCGCGGCTTCCAGGTCTACAAGGAAGTCTGCGCTGCGTGCCATTCGCTGAAGTACGTCTCGTTCCGCGACCTGCAGAAGATCGGCTATAACGAGGCCGAGGTGAAGGCGATCGCCAATCAGTGGGTGATCGAGCAGCCGAGCGTGAACCCGGAGACGGGCGAAGCGGCGACGCGCAAGAACCTGCCCTCGGATCACTTCCCGTCGCCGTTCGCCAACGAAGTCGCGGCGCGTGCGGCGAACAACAATGCGCTGCCGCCCGATCTCTCGCTGATGACCAAGGCACGCGAGGACGGCTCGAACTATGTCCACGCGCTGATCACCGGCTATCGCGACCAGCCCGCCGAGCTGCTGCGTGAATTCCCCGACGCCAAGACGCCGGAGGGGCTGCACTACAATCCGTATTTCGCGAACCTCAACATCGCGATGCCGCCGCCGATCACCTCGGACGGGCAGGTGACCTATTCGGACGGGACCAAGGCGACGAAGGACCAGATGGCGCGCGACGTCGCGGCGTTCCTCACCTGGACCGCCGAGCCCAACCTCGAGGCGCGCCATGCGGCGGGGATCGCGGTCGTGATCTTCCTGCTCATCTTCGTCTACCTGACGTGGGGCGCCTATCAAAACGTGTGGCGCGACGTGAAGCATTGAGCGGGCGGCACGGCTTTGCGCAGGTAGAGCCGGGACTCGCTGCAACGTGAACTTCACCAGATGGAAGCGGCGACCGGGCACTCCCCCGGTCGCCGTTTTCGTGTAGGCGGGGCGGATGAACGACGACCTCAAGGCGCTGATCCGCACTATCCCCGACTTTCCCAAGCCGGGCATCCAGTTCCGCGACATCACCACGTTGCTGCTGTCGCCTCACGGGCTCGCGACCTGCGTCGAGCGGATGGTGGCGGCGGTGGACGGTCCGGTTGACCTTGTCGCCGGCGTCGAGGCGCGCGGCTTCCTGTTCGCGGCGGCGCTGGCGATCCCGTTGAAAGCAGGCGTGCTGCTGATCCGCAAGGACGGCAAATTGCCCGGTGCGACGATCGCCGAGGATTATGCGCTGGAATATGGCACCGACCGGATCGCGATCCACGCCGATGCCTGCGCGCCGGGTGCGCGCGTGCTGCTGGTCGACGACCTGATCGCCACTGGCGGCACCGCGCGCGCCGCGGTGCGGCTGCTGCGCAAAGCCGGCGCAGTGGTCGAACAGGCGCAGTTCGTTGTCGACCTGCCCGATCTGGGCGGCGCCGAACTGCTGCGCGCCGAGGGTATCTCGGTGACGTCGCTGGTCGCCTTTCCCGGCCACTGATCCGCCGCCGGAACCGCGCTGCTCAGCCCTCGTTGATGTCGATTGGCGGTGCGTTATGCCGCCTTGCTCCATGTGAGGAGATGCCACGATGTTTGCGCCACGGGTGCTGCTGATCGGGCTGTTGGGAGGGCTGTCGTTGGCGACCGCCGCCTGTACCGACGGATACGGTTATTCGGGGGTCGGACTTGGCTCCGGCTATTACGATGACGCTTATTATGCCGGCGGTTACGGCACCGGCTATTACGGATGGTACGATAACTATTATTATCCGGGCACCGGCGCGTATGTTTATGACCGTTATCGGCGCGCTTACCCGTGGAACGATCGTCAGCAACGCTACTGGGCGCAACGCCGCGCCGGTTACGGAGACCGCGATGTGCGGTCCAACTGGCGCGATTTCGGCCGGGATGTGCGCCGCGAGCGTCGCGACTATCGCGGCGACGTTCGCGCGGACCGTCAGGCGTTCAGGAACGGGCAAATTACCCGTGACCAGTTTCGTCAGCAGCGTCGCGACGCTCGTCAGGAATATCGCAACGATGTTCGCCGCGATTACCGTGACTTGCGCCGCCAAAATCGCGCCGAGGGTGTTCGTACTCCGCGCCCCGACGGCGCGTTCAGGCCACGACAGCGTCGCTGAACCCCTCTGGCCGCACGCGTCGGCTTATGCCAGTCTCGATCTCATGGCGTATGTCATTGATCCACTGGCGGCATGACCGACGCGTCCCCTGAGCAATTGACCCTCGATCTGGACGGGTTCGAGGGGCCGCTCGATCTCCTCTTGTCGTTGGCCCGCGCGCAAAAGGTTGATCTGCGGGACATTTCGATCCTGCAACTGGTCGAGCAATATCTCGGCTACGTCGAGCGGGCGCGGGTGCTGCAGCTCGAACTCGCTGCCGACTATCTCGTGATGGCGGCGTGGCTCGCGTATCTCAAATCGGCCCTGCTCCTGCCACGCGATCCCGAGGTGGAGCCGGACGTCGAGGAATTGGCTATCCGGTTGCAATTGCGGCTGGAACGGCTCGACGCGATGCGGGAGGCGGGGGCGCGGTTGATGGCGCGCAATCGACTGGGGCGTGATGTGTTTCGGCGGGGGGCACCGGAGGGGCTGCATGTCGTGCGCAAGTCGTTCTGGGAGGTCGAATATTACGACATGCTCGCGGCTTACGGGCAGGTGAAGGCCCGGACCCGGCCGGCATTGCATGTGGTGCGGGATCGTGAAGTGGTGACGCTTGAAGCGGCATTGGCGCGCATTGCTGCGCTGCTGGGGGCCGCAATCGACTGGCGCGAGATCGAACAATTCCTTCCCGAGACACCAAATCCGCGGCTGCGGCGCTCCAGTTTGGCGTCCAGTTTCCTCGCGGCGCTCGAATTAGCACGGCAGGGACGCGCCGAGTTGCATCAGGAGGCGCCATTCGCACCGCTTTATCTCCGTCGGGTGGCATCGTGAGCGACGATTTCGACCGGGCGATCGAGGCCGTGCTGTTCGCCGCGACCGAGCCGCTGACCCGCGACGCGATCCGGGCGCATGCCGGCGACGGGGATGTCGCGGGCGCGCTCGACCGGTTGAGCGCGCACTATCGTGGACGCGGGTTCGAGCTGGTCGAGCGCGGCGGACGCTGGCATTTCCAGACTGCCGCCGACCTCGCGCATCTGTTGCGGCGCGGACGCGACGAGGTCCGGCGACTCAGCCGCGCCGGCATCGAGACGCTGGCGATCATCGCCTATCACGAGCCCGTGACGCGCGCCGAGATCGAGGCGATCCGCGGCGTTCAGACCGCACGCGGGACGCTCGACGTACTGATGGAGGCGGGGTGGATCCGCCCGGCGGGGCGTCGCGAAGTGCCGGGGCGACCGCTGATGTTCGCGACCACCCCCGAATTTCTGTCACATTTCGGGCTCAAGAGCCGCCGTGACCTTCCCGGCGTCGACGATCTGCGTGCCGCCGGGCTGCTCGACCCGGTCGATCTGGCCTTCGATCAACTCGCGGTGGAAAACGCCGTCGAGGAAGACTAGATACCGTTCTACCTTAGGAGATTTCGTCATGGGCAGTTTCAGCCTTCCGCATATCCTCATCCTCGCGGTGGTCGCGATCCTGCTGCTGGGCGGCGGGCGTTTCTCGAACCTGATGGGCGACGTCGCCAAGGGTGTGAAGAACTTCAAGAAGGGCATGGCCGAAGAGGACGAGGACGATGCGCGTCCGAAGCCGCGGATCGAGGCCAAGAGCCACGCCGAGCCGGCGTTCGACCGCGATGCCGAGCCGGTGCGCGAGGAACGCCGCTGAGCCCCTGTATCCGATCCGGCGCGCGCTGAATGTTCGACATCGCTCCCTCCGAATTTCTGCTGGTCGCGTTCGTCGCGCTGGTGGTGATCGGCCCCAAGGACCTGCCGAAGGCGATGCGCGTCCTCGGCTATTGGGTCGGCCGCGCGCGCGCGGTCGGCCGCCAGTTCCGCAACGGCTTCGACGAGATGGTGCGTGAGGCCGAGTTGGAGGAGATGGAGAAGAAGTGGAAGGCCGAGAACGAGCGGATCATGCGCGAGCATCCGTTCGTCCCGACGCCGCCTGCTGCCCCGGCCTTGCCCGATCACGCTGCCGCGACCGACGTCACCCCGCCGCACGACGACGTGCAGACTCCGGTGATGGTCGAGAAGCCGCACGTCGTGCCCGACACGCCGCCGGTGGCTGCGCCGCACCAAGGCGATGCCAGCGGGGTCGAGCCGCGCACCGACGATCATCATACATCCGGTGAGCGGGTGGTTCAGGACAAGGCCGCATCGTGACCGAGATCGTCGACGAACTGGAAGATTCGCGCGCGCCGTTGCTCGACCATCTGCTCGAGTTGCGGCGGCGACTGCTGTACTGCATCGCGGCGGTGCTGCTGGCGTTTTTCGTCTGCTGGTATTTCGCGGAAAATATCTTCGGCTTCCTCGTGCAGCCGTTGCTCAGCGCGGGGCAGAAGACGCTGATCTACACGCAGCTGTTCGAAGCGTTTTTCGTGCAGGTGAAGGTTGCGTTCTTCGCGGCGATGATGATCTCGTTCCCGATCATCGCCATGCAGCTCTGGCAGTTCGTCGCCCCCGGGCTGTACCGGAAGGAGCGGCGCGCGCTGCTGCCGTTCCTGCTCGCGACGCCGCTGTTGTTCCTGCTCGGCGCGTCGATGGCCTATTATATCGCGATTCCGATGGCGCTGCACTTCCTGCTCGGCTTCTCCGGAACGGTCGGCGGCGTGCATCAGCAGGCGCTGCCGGCAATGGGCTATTACCTCAGCTTCATCATGCAGTTCCTGTTCGGCTTCGGTGCGGCGTTCCTGCTGCCCGTGTTGCTGATGCTGCTGGAGCGGGCCGGCATCGTGACGCGCAAGCAGTTGATCGGCGCGCGGCGCTACGCAATCGTCGGTGCGTTCGCGATCGCGGCGGTGCTGACGCCGCCGGACGTCGGGTCGCAGCTGCTGCTCGCGATCCCGCTGGTGATCCTGTACGAAGCGGCAATCATCGGCATCTGGTTCACCGAGCGCAAGCGCGCGCGGGAAGAGGTTGCCGCCGCCAGCGCGGAGTAAGCGGTGTTCCTCCCGCGGACGCCGCCTTTGGCGGTGAAGGCGCGGGGCTGACCGTTGTCGTTCGTCGATCTTCGCGATGCGGTTGGGGCGGGGTTGCATCAATTCAGTTCGTCATTGCGAGCGTAGCGAAGCAATCCAGGGCGTCTTGGTCCGGCTCTGGATTGCTTAGCTACGCTCGCAATGACGTATGGGGGACGTGAACTCCGATCACCCCCGCTCCGAGGCGGATCGACAATTAAGTTGTCACGCTCGGCGTTCGAAGAAGATTTGGATCACGCGGAGGCGCAGAGGGCGCGGAGGCGTTCCGCGTGGCCGGATGTAACCCAGTCATTTCTCATCGCGAGAAGGTGAGCTTCCGGTGCGACGACACGAGGTCTCTGCGCCTTCGCGCCTCTGCGTGACAACCCCCTCTCTTTAGCCCTTCTCAGGGACGTGACCGTCCATCGAAGGACTCGGCGGCACTCGTTATCCCGGGTTAGTTCGAGAAAACGCTCCTACCTCCGTTGCGAGGAAGAGCGGGGCCCCGGATCAAGCCCGGAGCGACGGATGGTCGTGACGGCCCGCTGACCATACGAAAAAGGGCGGCCCGTCGTCGACGAGCCGCCCGTTTCGCTTCGGCGTGGCGAAGGTTACTTGTGCTTGTCGGCCGCACCCGCGACGGCGTCACCGGCGGACGATACATCCTTGCCCACGCCGCCGACGGTGTTGCATGCCGAGACGAGCACCGCACCGGCCAGCACGGCGGCAGTTAAAACCTTACGCATTGAATGGTCTCCCAAAACACACAACGCACAATGCCGCCCGGCGCGGTTCGTTCCGCGTCGGTGACAAAGCTGAGGGGGTGGGAACGAATAAGGCCCGGAAGCATCACCGGGGGGGGAGGGTGGATGCTTCCGGGCCTATGTCTTGGATAGCGAAAGCGGGGGGCGTATAGTCGCTATCCGAGGTTGAGAACGACGGTCGGCGGGCCAGGTTCCGCGTCCGATCTCGCAAATGGGAAAAAAATTACAGCGTTATTCGCGGCCTGTAACGGCGATCGCTATCTCGTACGCGCCGGTGAGCGGATCATGCTGCAGGGTTGAGCGCAACTGGCGGGTCAGCCCCTCGATCACGCGGCCATAGCGATGCTTCAACCCTTCGCGCAGATCATCGGAGTCGACCAGCGCGCGTGACGACAGGCGCAGCAGCGCGCGCTGCGGATCGTCGAGCGGCTTGAGCGTGATCCGCACTTGCGTTTCGCTCACGCAGGTCATCGCCAGCTCGACCAGTTCGGTGACGAGAAAGGCGACCGCGACCGCCACGTCCTGCGTGACGTAATAGGTGTCGATGTCGAGCACGATGCCGACGCGCGTTCCTTCGGGGGCGGTGGCGCGGATACTCGACGCCAGTTCGCCGAGCACCGCGCGCAGGCCGACGCCGCGGTTCTCCTCCATCTCGGCATAGTGATAGCGATGGACCACCGCGAGCGCGTCGACGCGCCGCTGGATCGAGGCATAGGCCTGTGTCGCCTCGACGCTGCGCGCGCCACGAGCGTGGAAATTGATGAGGCTGGAGATGACCTGAAGGTTGTTCTTGACGCGGTGATGCACCTCGCGCGTCAATTTGGTCTGGCGCATCAAACCCTCCGCCAGCCCCGCTTCGTGGATCGCCACCGTTCGGCTGAGGGCGCGGAAGGTGTCGCCCAGATCACGGATCTCCTGTGCGGGCAGCGCGCGCAGCATCGCCGGATCGGGCTGATCGCCCGGCGCATAGGCCGCGATGCTGCCGCGCAGTGCGCGGAGCGGAGCGATCAGCAGCCGGTCAACCACGAACCAGCTGATCGCCGCCGCCGCCGCCCACATCAGCAGCGGGAAGGTCAGCGCGATCAATAGCGGCGATCCGATCGGCGCGCTGCGGACCTGCATTTCAAGCGCCAGGCCGGCGATGCCGAGATCGCTGCGGATCGTCTCGCGACGCTCGAGCGCGCTTTCGCGCACCAGCGGGTCGAGTTCGAGTCGCTCGTCGCCGAGCGCGAGCGACAGCCCGTAATCGGGGGCGAAGCCGCTGGGCTGGCTGATCTGCGCGAGGAACGGCGCGGGGAAATAGGCGGCGGCAGTCAACCCGTCGTTGCGCCCGGCGAAGCGGAGCATCACGCCGCGCTTCTCGACGATCCGCGCGCTGACCGCGTCGGTCGCGGACTGGCGCGCGAAGGCGGCGGCACCGGGGAATGGCTCGCCGCAAATCGCGCGGCCACGACGATCGAGGATGACGAAACTGGTGCCGGCGGCGGATTGCTGGGCGAAGACGCCTTGCGCGCGCGCGCAACTGGGGGCGTCGCCACGGTCGGCGGTCAGCGCGTCAACCGCGACGCGCAGCGCAGTCATATCCCCGACCAGTTCGATCGCGATCGCGCGGCTCGATTCGGAGGCAGCGACGCGCAGGTGTGAGCGCAATTCGGTGTCGGCGATCTGCGTGACGCGCAACGTGGCGAAGATCGCGATCAGCGCGAGCGGGAGCAGCGCGATGCTGAGGATCAGGAACAGCTTGGCCCCGGTTGGCCAGCGCGAAACCATATCAAGACGCCCCGCGACGGGCCGGGGGGCGTCAGCCGCGGTAGGGGTGGCCACGTCGCGTTAGTCTAGCTTGCCGAGCAGTGAGAGCAGGTCGTCGGGCACCGCTTCCTCCACGGTTTTCTGGTAGACGGAGCGCAGCGCCGATCCCATGTCGCGGTTCTTCGATTGTGCCGCAGTGCCTTTTTTCGGCTTTTCAGGCGCTTCCTTATCCGACGTCAACGTAAACCCCCTAAGACAGTCCGGTCGTCGGCGCCGCTGACGGACCGACACAGCATCAAAGGACGTTCGTCGGACGAACGCCCCACCCGGACAAGCGCGTAATGCACGTATGTCCGATGAAACCAAATCCGGCATCGTTGGTTCCATGCGGGTGCGACGAAAATCGCCGGTCGGGGGATATCATCTGCGACCTGTCATGACGTCCACGCACATATGGGTATCGGCGGCGCCGGCCGGAGCCGCGCCGCAGGGAGGGTTTTCTACACATGTCGCTCGGACAACAACTCGCGCCGCACCTTCCGTTCCTGCGCCGCTATGGTCGCGCGCTGACGGGCAGCCAGGCGCAGGGCGACCGGTATGTGCGCGCCACGCTGGAAGCGATCGTGGCCGCGCCGGAGGAATTCCCGCGGGACGTCGATCCGCGGCTGGGGCTGTATCGCACGTTCCAGGCGATCTGGAATTCCGCCAACTTCGATGAAACCGCGGACGAAACGCCGGCCGAGGATCAGGAAGCGGTAGCGCGCGCGCGGCTGTCGCGGATGACGCCGCTGTCGCGGCAGGCGCTGCTGCTGACTGCGATGGAGGGCTTCACGCCCGAAGACGCGGCGTATCTGATTGAGGTCGATGCGGCGGAGGTAGACGCACTCGTCGCCGAGGCGCTGGCCGAAATCGAGAAGCAGACGCGCGCCCGCGTGCTGATCATCGAGGACGAGCCGATCATCGCGATGGACATCGAGTCGATCGTCCGCGATCTCGGCCATGAAGTGACCGGCGTCGCGGTGACCCGCGACGAGGCGGTGGCGCTGGCAATGGAGGATCGCCCCGGGCTGGTGCTTGCCGACATCCAGCTCGCCGACGACAGTTCGGGGATCGACGCGGTCAAGGACATCCTGGCCGAGTTCAACGTGCCGGTGATCTTCATCACCGCCTTCCCGGAGCGGTTGCTGACCGGCGAGCGCCCCGAGCCGACCTTCCTCATCACCAAGCCGTTCCAGCGGTCGACGGTGAAGGCGGCGATCAGCCAGGCGCTGTTCTTCGACGAAAGTACGGTTCCGGCCTGATCGCGGCGCGCTGCCATACGATCCGGCATCCTGTTGCGGGTCCGTCTTCGATACGGACCCAAAACGGTTCTAAGGGGTTACATCGCTTATGGCAGACGAAAACGAGCGCATTCACCTCGAAACCGACGAAGCGCGGGCGGGCAGCACGCCCGGGATGACGCGGTATATTCTGGTGGCATCGCTGCTGCTGGTGATCGCGATCTTCGCGGCTATCCTCCTTTCCTGACGCGTCGATGTTGACGCACGGACTGGCCAAGCGGCCGGACGATACCTATCTTCACGGCTCGGACGGGCGCCAGCCAGGCATCGATCCAGCACAACGGAGCGGCATGACCAAATCCAATACGCTCGCAGACGACACGCCTGAAGCGGCGCCGATCGAGCACGTCGCGCTCTCCGATCCGGAGTTCAAGAAACAGCTGGCGCTGGTCATTCCGCATCTGCGCGCCTTCGGGCGTTCGCTGTCGGGCAACCGTGATCTTGCCGACGATCTGGTGCAGGAGACGCTGCTGAAGGCTTGGGCGGCGCGCAAGCGCTTCCAGGCCGGCACCAACATGCGTGCGTGGACCTTCATCATCCTGCGCAACCTGTTTCTCAGCCAGATGCGCCGTGCACGCTTCAAGGGCGAGTGGGACGATCTGGTCGCGGATCGCGTGCTCGCCGCGCCGGCCAGCCAGGACAAGCATGTCGAGCTGGCGGATATGCAGCGCGCGCTGATGCACCTGCCGCAGCCGCAGCGGGAAGCGCTGATCCTCGTCGGCGCGGGTGGGTTTGCCTATGAAGAGGCGGCGGAGATCTGCGGCGTGGCGGTCGGCACGATCAAGAGCCGGGTGGCACGTGGTCGCGTCGCACTCGAGGCGTTGATGGCTGGCA
This sequence comes from Sphingomonas phyllosphaerae FA2, assembly GCF_000427645.1. Classification (GTDB taxonomy): domain Bacteria; phylum Pseudomonadota; class Alphaproteobacteria; order Sphingomonadales; family Sphingomonadaceae; genus Sphingomonas; species Sphingomonas phyllosphaerae. The sequence goes on from NZ_KE386571.1 coordinate 235,741, forward strand.
GCGCGCTGTCGTCGCGACGCGATCATGAGGTCGATACCGAGCGCTCGACGCTAGATTCGATCATGAGCGAAGTCGACGAACTCAGCCGGGACCGTGATTCCTAGAGATGATCATCCGCCATTGCGAGCGTAGCGAAGCAATCCAAGGTCGGACCAAGACGCCCTGGATCGCTTCGCTACGCTCGCAGTGACGTCGGTTTGGATCAGCCTCGGAAGCGCACCCGGCGCAATTGATCGAGACATGCCTCGATCTCGCACGGCATCTTCGTTTCCTTGCGGAACGCCGCGCGCAGCGGCATCGCCAGCGCGTCTGCGGCCTGCGGATCACGCACGGCATAGGCGCCATGCGGAGGGATGCTGTCGGAGGTCGCGTCTTGAACCATGATGTCGCAACGCCGGTTTTTCGCTAAGGTTGCGCCGATATGACAGATGCTGTCGCCGAGGCGCGGGCGCGCGCCGCCCGCTTTGCGCCATTTCTGGACGGGTTGATCACGCGCGAAGCGGTGACCGCCGCCGCGCTTTCCGCGGACGATTTGCCGATCGGCAAGCGGCTGCGACTGGAGCGGCGGCAGCTGGCGCTCCAGGTCGCCGAGGGCGATCTGGCGGGGACGCTCGATCTGACCGGGGTGACGGCGGCGCTGACCGACTTCGCGGACTCGGCGCTTGATCGTGCGATCACCGCGGCGATCAGCGAGCGGACGCCTGACGCTGCGGTGCACGGCTTCGCGGCGATCGCGCTGGGCAAGCAGGGCAGCCGCGAACTCAATTATTCGTCCGATATCGACCCGATCCTGATCTACGATCCCCGGACCTTGCCGCATCGCCCGCGCGAGGACGTCGCCGACGCGGCGGTTCGGATCGGCCGGCGCGTGCTGGAGCTTTTGCAGACGCGCGACGCAGACGGCTATGTCCTGCGCGTCGACCTGCGGCTGCGGCCCTCACCCGAGGTGACGCCGATCGTGATCCCGATAGATGCAGCGATCGCTTATTACGAATCGCAGGCGCTGCCGTGGGAGCGCGCCGCGTTCATCCGCGCGCGCGTCGCGGCGGGGGATCGCGACCTCGGGCAGCGGTTCCTCGACACGATCCGCCCGTTCATCTGGCGGCGCAGCCTCGATTTCGGCGCGGTCGGCGAAATCCTCGATATCACCCGGCGCATCCGCGACCATCATGCGCAGGGGCAGGCGTTCGGTCCCGGCTATGACCTCAAGCGCGGGCGCGGCGGCATCCGCGAGATCGAGTTCTTCGCGCAAATCCACCAACTGATCCACGGCGGGCGCGACGCGACGTTGCGCGCGCCGGCGACGCGCGACGCGCTGGCGGCGCTGGCCGCGGCGGGGCGGATCGACCCCGAGGACGCGCGCGCGCTGGCGGCGGCCTATACGCTGTTGCGGACGATCGAGCATCGCATCCAGATGATCGACGACCGGCAGACCCATGCGCTGCCGACCGGTGAGGGGCTCGACCGGGTCGCGCGGCTGCACGGGTTGGCGGACGGCGCGGCGTTGCTGGACCTGCTGCGCCCGCATGTCGAGCGCGTGGCGGCGACGTTCGACCGGCTCGCGCCCGCGCCGACCGCGGCGGTGCCGCACGAGGCTGGCCGGCTGGCCGACTACCTTGCCGCGGCTGGCTTCGCCGAAACCGACGATGCCGCGCGCCGGATCGTCGCGTGGCGCGAGGCGCGCTACCCGGCGCTGCGCAGCGGCGCGGCGCAAAGCGCGCTGGAGGCGGTGCTGCCCGGGCTGGTAGAGGCGCTGGCGCAGGCGCCGGTGCCGTTGATGGCGCTCAACCGGCTGGACCGGTTGCTGGAGCGATTGCCGAGCGCGATCAACATCTTCCGCTTGCTGGAGGCGCGACCGGCGCTGGCGACGTTGCTCGCGGAGATCCTCAGTCACGCGCCGACGCTGGCCGAGGCGCTGGCGCGGCGGCCCGACCTGCTCGACGGATTGATCGATGCGAGCGCGTTCGATCCGGTCGGCGACGTGCCTGCGTTGATGGCGGAGATGCGCGCCACCGAGCAGGGCGCGGACTATCAGGCGGTGCTCGACCACGTGCGCCGCGTCGTCGGCGACCGGCAATTCGCGCTGGGCACGCAGATCGTCGCCGGGCGCGCCGATCCGCTGAACGTCGCGGCGGGCTATGCGCGGGTAGCCGAGGCGGCGGTGGAGGTGCTGACCGCAGCGACCGTCACGCCGTTCGAGGAGGTGCACGGGCGGGTGCCCGGCGGCGAGCTGGTGATCCTGGCGCTCGGCCGGCTGGGGGGCGCGGCGCTGACCCATGCCTCCGACCTCGACCTGATCTACTTGTTTACCGGCGACTTCACCGCCGATTCGGACGGCGCAAAGCCGCTCGGCGCGACGCTGTATTTCACGCGGCTCGCGCAGCGCGTGACCGCCGCGCTGTCGGTGCCGACCGCGGCGGGGCCGCTGTATCAGGTCGACACCCGGCTGCGACCATCGGGCGCGCAAGGGCCGCTGGTGGTCAGCGTCGACTCGTTCGCGCGCTACCAGCGCGAAGAGGCGTGGACGTGGGAGCATATGGCGCTGACCCGCGCGCGTGCCATCTATGGCAGCCCGGCGGCGCGGGCGGCGGTCGAGGCGATCGTCGCGCGCGTGCTGCGCGGCGAGCGCGCGGAACACGACATCGCCGCCGACGCCGCGACGATGCGCGCCGAGATGGCTCAGCACAAGCCGCCGCAGGGGCCGCTCGACGCCAAGCTGCTGCCCGGCGGGCTCGTCGATCTGGAGTTCGCGGTGCATGTCGCGCAGTTGACGCGGCGCACCGCGTTCACGCCCGAACTCGGCGCGGCGATCGACGCGCTGATCGCCGAGGGGGTGTTCGCGCCGGAGCTGCGCGCCGCCTACGACCTGCTTGGCCGATTGCTCGTCACGGTGCGGCTGATCGCCCCCGATGCGCAGGAACCCGCCGCGGCGGTGACGCGCGCCTTGATCGCGCGCGCGGTGATGCTGCCCGATTGGGAGACGGTGCTTGCCACGCTGGCGACGGTGCGCGAGAGCGTCGCGGCAAGCTGGCAGGAGAGCATCGCATGGACACCCTCCCGGACGTGATCGCTACCGGCGTCGATGGCGCGCCGCTGCGGCTGCACGATCTGCCGCGTCCGCTGGTCGTCTATTTCTATCCCAAAGATGACACGCCGGGCTGCACGCGCGAGGCGCAGGATTTCTCTTCGCTGGGTGAAGACTTCGCCGCCGCGGGCGTGACGGTGATCGGCGTATCGCGCGATACCGTGGCGAAGCATGCGAAGTTCCGCGACAAACATGCGCTGACCGTAGCGCTCGCCAGCGACCTAGACGGGAGCGTTACCGAGGCGTTCGGCGTGTGGGGTGAAAAGCAACTTTACGGCAGGACCTATATGGGGATCGAGCGCGCGACGTTCCTGTTCGATCGCGATGCCAGGCTGGTGCAGGCGTGGCGCAAGGTGAAGGTGCCGGGCCATGCCGCGGCGGTGCTGGACGCCGCGAAGGCGCTGTAACGCAAGTCGACATTTCTTCCTCGTCGCCCCGGACTTGATCCGGGGCCCCGCTTCCTTTTGACAGTGGAGCAAAAAGCGGGATCCCGGATCAAGTCCGGGATGACGAACTCTGTTGGCGGGCGATGACGTGTTGATCCGGCCCACGGCCAGTCGACGTTCGCCAATCTCCTGTCTTTCTTCCGTCATCCCGACCGGATTCAAACGACGGTGAAGGCTCGAGCTGGCGACAAAACGTTGGGAATTATCCCGACAGCCCGTACGTCGACCGCGCCCGAAGCGGCCGCACTACCGCTTCTTACAACGACTCGGCGCAGGACTCCGGCGCTTGGACGCGCCCGGCGGCAGACGCTATTGCGTGATTAACCTTCTACCGCGCACAAACCTTTGCGTTCGCTGCGGCGGTTCTATCGCGGGCGGACACGGAAAAAGGGGAAGACCGGCGCGTGTCGCGCTGGTCGCAGTCTTGATCTGGGGTTCGATGACCGACACCGCTTCTTTGCCGGCCGGGCGGCCGCTTGTCCGCCTGAACGCCGTAATCGCCGGCCGACCGGCGCTGCTGCGCGGGGGCGCCGCACTTCTTCTCGGGTTCGCCGGTTATGGCGCGCTGCAAGCTTCGACGCAGGTTGCGCAGGCCGCCGGGCTGACGCCCGCCGCGGCGGCGCAGGCGCAGCGGATGCAGGCGATGGAACACAAGGTGGAGCGGATGCAGGCGCGCGTCGCCACGATCCGCACCGCTGCGCAGCAACATGCCACGCGGATCGAGCAGCGACAGGCGCTGCTGACCGCGGCGCTGACCGGGCAGGGCGATGCGCGCCGGATGGCGCTGGCGACGCTCGCGGTCGATCCGCAGGCGACGCGCGTGGCTGCCGATACGATCCGCCCGTTCCTGAAGGTCGAGCGTCGGCAGGTGGCGCTGGCGCAGGTCGCCGAGCAGCAGTTGCTCGATCGTTATGCCGCGACTGCGCAGCAGCTGCGCCAGCGCGGGATCACGCCGAGCCGCGTCGCGAAGGGCGGTTCGGCGATTGGTGGGCCGCTGGTCGAGGCGAACAGCACCGAAGCGCGCGCCGATCTCGCCGCCGACCAGCAGTTCCGCTCGCTGTTCATGACGTGGAAGAAGCTCGACCGGCTCGAGCAGGGCGTGATCGCGATCCCGTCGGTGCAGCCGGTGCAGAAGCTGCAATTCACCAGCAACTTCGGCATCCGGTCCGATCCGTTCCGCGGCACCGCCGCGATGCACGCGGGCGTCGACATTCCGGGGCCGTCGGGCACGCCGATCTATGCCACCGCTGACGGCGTCGTCAGCCACGCCGGGCGGCAGGGCGGCTATGGCAACATGGTCGAGATCAACCACGGCAAGGGCATCGCGACCCGTTACGGCCATCTTTCCAAGATCATCGTCGCCGACAACACCCGCGTGAAGCGCGGGCAGCTGATCGCGCTGATGGGCTCGACCGGGCGCTCGACCGGGCCGCATCTCCATTACGAGGTGCGGATCGACGGCCATGCGGTTAATCCGGTGCCGTTCTTGACCACCGCCGATTATCTGATGGCGGCGCAGGATCGCGCGGTCGGGCAGATCCCGGTGTCGACCAGTGGGCCGGTACCGCAGGACTGAGGGGGCGCGCTATCACCCTCACGCTGTCGCCCCGGACTTGATCCGGGGCCCCGCTTATTTTTACCGATGCGGGGATAAAAGCGGGATCCCGGATCAAGTCCGGGATGACGAAGAGGGGGATACTCTTTCCGATTGCGGCGATCGCGCCTATCTTGAACGCATGGCCACGCTCGCACCCGACATCGTCCTCACCCCTGCCGCCGCGGCTCGCGTTGCGGCGATTGCCGCGCGCCAGAACAAGCCCGCGATCCTGCGGCTCTCGGTCGAGGGCGGCGGCTGTTCGGGGTTCCAGTATCGCTTCGGCTTCGCGGATGCGCCGGAGCCCGCCGATCTGGTTGCGGAAACCGACGGCGTGCGGCTGGTGGTCGATGACATCAGTCTCGATCTCGTGCGCGGGGCCAGTGTCGATTACGTCGAATCTCTGGGCGGCGCGTCGTTCAAGGTAGAGAACCCGAATGCCGCGAGCGGCTGCGGATGCGGGACCAGCTTTTCGGTGTAGTTAGACAAGCGCGCGGACCGCGTTTAGACCGGCGCGCGTGAAGATCGTCACCTACAACGTCAACGGCATCAAGGCGCGGCTTCCGCGTCTGCTCGAATATCTCGCCGAGGAGCAGCCCGATGTGGTCTGTCTCCAGGAGCTGAAGTCGAGCGACGATACCTTTCCCGAAGCCGACATCCGTGCCGCCGGCTATGGTGCTGTCTGGCATGGACAAAAGGGCTTCAACGGCGTCGCGGTGCTCGCGCGCGGGGTCGACCCGGTCGAGCGGCAGCGCGGGTTGGCGGGCGAGCCCGAGGACGAGCATAGCCGCTATCTGGAATGTTCGGTATTCGGGCTGGTGGTCGCGTCGATCTATCTGCCCAACGGCAATCCGCTGCCGGGGCCGAAGTTCGATTACAAATTGCGGTGGATCGGGCGGTTGCAGGAGCGCGCGCGCGCGTTGCTCGCTGAGGAAGTGCCGGTCGTCTTGGCGGGGGATTACAACGTCATCCCCAACGATGATGACACCTTCTCGGTCAAGGCGATGGCGTCGGACGCGCTGATGCAGTCCGAGAGCCGACATGGCTATCGCGCGTTGCTGGCGCAGGGCTGGACCGACGCGCTGCGGACGCGCTTCCCCAAGGGCGGTGTCTGGACTTTCTGGGATTATCAGGCGGGTGCGTGGCAGCGCGACGCGGGGTTCCGGATTGACCATCTGCTGCTGAGCCCGGTGCTCGCCGACCGGCTGGTGGAGGCGGGTGTCGACAAGGCGTATCGTGGACGCGAGAAGGCCAGCGACCATGCGCCGACCTGGGTGCGGTTACGGTGACGCTGAAATGGGGCGCGGTGGCGCTTTCGCTCGCGATCGCAGCGCCTGCGGCGGCGCAGGATGCGCCGGGGGTGCGTTTCTGCCCCAATAGACCATCGCTGGGGGCGAGCGGGTGCACGACCCTGCCCGGACAGGTGCAAGTCGAGCTGTCCGGGGTCGATTGGGAGCGCAACGACGACGGTGAGACGCGCGAGGACCTGATCCGTAGCGAAGTGACCGCGCGGATCGGGCTGACTGGCAACAGCGAGGCGCAGATCGGGTGGACGCCGCTCGGCACGCTGCGTTCGCGCGACAAGGCCAGCGGCGACGTGATGCGGCAGACCGGCGTGGGCGACGTGACGCTGGGGTGGCGTCGGGCGTTAAGCCATCCCGACGGCAAGAAGCTTTCGGCGGCGGTGCAGCCGTACGTGACGCTGCCGGTCGGACATAGCGGGATCGGCGACGGCGACTGGTCGGCGGGAACCGTGCTGCCGGTGTTCTGGCGCATCAACAAGAAATGGAGCGTCGACTTTACCGGTCAGCTGGCCGCGGCGGTCGACGAGGACGGGCATGGCCGGCATTTCGACGCCACCGGCGTATTCGGCGTCGGCTATGCGTTGACCGACAGCGTCACCGCCAATGCCGAGCTTTCGGTGGAGCGCGATCAGGACCCGGCAGAGCATGTCGTGCGGACGCTGGCGGCGGCATCGGTGGCATGGAAACTAACCAAACACACCCAATTGGACGTGCTGGCAGTGGCCGGGCTGAACCATGATGCGCCCGATGCGCGGATCGCCTTCGGCGGCGCTTTGCTATTCTGACCGGCAATCGGCGTATCGCGCCGACTTTTGGCGTGTTTGGCCTGTGCAACACACCCGTCATTCGGCAAAAACCGCGGATTTCTGCGGAAAATCGGAGTTGGCACGATGGCTGCAAAGTGTCCTGCGTCCCCGATCAACGGGGCAGGGAGACCCGCCATGAAGACCATCGCCACCGCCGTCATCGCCAGCCTGTTCGCGATCGCCCCGGCCCATGCCGCGCCTAAGACCGCCCCGAATGCCGAGCCGTCGCCGGCCGCCGCCTCGACCGACATGCCTTCGCCGGCCCACAACGCCAACACCCGCTATTGCTACAACACCGAGATCACCGGCTCGCGTCTGCTGTCGCGTGTCTGCAAAACCCGCGATGCCTGGAAGCACATGGGCGTCATCGTCCCGCAGAACCTGTGATCGCCGGCACCCGGCGGGTCTCCGGCGCCGGCCGGAAACCCGCCGCCACGGGTCAGAACGTGCGTTCGTAGACCTGATAGATCTTGTTGACGCGGCTATCGATTGCGGTCGCGATCGAGTTCATGCCCTGATTGTCGTCGAGCACCCAGCCGATCTCGCCGCGCGTCGCGCCGTAATTCGCGACCGACGCCTGCCGGATCGCCTCGATCATCATGAACGCCAATTGCCCGGCGAGCCGCGAGCTTTGCAGTTCCTTGCGAACGCCCATCAGCGGCACCCGCATCGTCTGCACACGCGGCTTGCGCAGCCACCACAGCAGCTTCGCCCAGCCGAACGGCAGCAGGCTGCCGTTCAGCGGCTTGATCGCTTCGTTGAGGTCGGGAAGCGTGATCATGAACGCGACCGGCTTGCCGTCCAGTTCCGCGATGCGGATCAGGTCGTTGAAGACGATCGGCTTCAGCTTGACCCCGACGTCCTTGATCTCGGGCGGGGTGAGCGGGATGAAGCCCCAATTGTCGGACCATGCGTCGTTGAGGATGTCGAGGATGATCGCCGCCTCCTCCTCGAACTTGCCCTTGTCGACCTCGCGCACGACGATGCTCTTGTTCGCGTCGCCGGAGCGGATGATCCGCTTCACCAGCGGCGGGAATTCCTGCGTGATGTCCAGTTCGTAGGTGATGAGCTGCTTCACCGCTTCGTAGCCGGCGCGTTCGATCCACCCGCGATATTCGGGCTTGTGATGCCCCATCATGACGGTCGGCGCCTGCTGGTAACCCTTGATGAGCAGGCCGGGCTCTTCCCAGATCGACATGCTGATCGGGCCGAGCGCGCGGGTCATGCCCTGCTCGCGCAGCCAGCCCTCGGCCGTCGCCAGCAATTGCTTGAAGATGCCCTCGTCCTCGGCATCCATCAGCCCCCATTGGCCGCAGCCGGGGCCGAAGCCGCGTTCGGCCGGCATTTCGAGGCCCAGCGTATCGATATGCGCGGAGATGCGCCCGACGACTTCGCCATTTCGGCGCGCGAGGAACAATTGTGCCTTGGCATGGCTGAACCAGCCGTTCTTCTCCGGCGTGATGAGCCCCAGCGCCTCGCCCTTTAGTGGCGGAATCCAGTAAGGATCGTCCTTGTAAAGACGAAACGGCAGATCGACGAACGCCTTACGGTCGCTCTTGGACAGGACGGGAGTGATCGAGAGCTCAGCCATGTTGCTGGCGTGTAAACGGGTCACTCGATCATAGCGAGTGAACATTTATCCAGAAAGGCAAGCTGCCCGCTCCTGTTCCGGTCACCGTCTCGCCACTATGTACGGGCAATGGATATGCCCATGAACACCATGACTCTCGATCGTGCGGCCGGCGCCGCCGTGCGCGCGTCGCGCCCGACGATCGCCGACGACAAGGCGATGCTGAAGGCTGCGGCCGAGCTGACCCGCGACCTGCTGAAGCCGCGTCCCGGCATCTATTGGGCCGATCTGATCGCCTCCTCGGTGGTCGGTTACGGCGCGTTGGTGACGGCGATCGTCACCACGTCCACCGCGCTGGCGATTGTCGCGGGTGTGGTGGCGGTGCTCGCGCTGTATCGCGGGATGAGCATGATCCACGAGCTGACGCATGTGAAGCACGCGTCGTTGCCGGGCTTTCGCGCCGGGTGGAACGCGTTGATCGGCGTGCCGATGATGATCCCGTCGTTCATGTACGAAGGCGTGCACAATCTGCACCATGCCAAGACCCGCTATGGCACGTCGGAAGACCCGGAGTACCTGCCCCTCGCGCTGATGAAGCCGTGGACGCTGCCGGTGTTCATCCTCGTCTCGGCGCTGGCGCCGATTGGGCTGCTGATCCGCTTCGGCGTGCTGGCGCCGCTGTCGGTGCTGTCGCCCAAGCTGCGGGCGGCGGTGGTGTCGCGATATTCGGCGTTGTCGATCAACCCGCAGTTCCGCCGCCGGATGCCGCAGGGCGAGGAGAAGACGCGCTGGGATCGTGTCGAGGCCGCGACCGCGGTGTGGGCGCTGGCGTTGATCGTGCTGACCGCCACCGGCGTGCTGCCGCTCAAGGCGTTCCTGATCTTCCTCGCGGTCGGGTCTGGCGTGGCGCTCATCAACCAGGTGCGCACGCTGGTCGCGCATCTGTGGGAGAATGAGGGCGAGGTGATGACCGTCACCGCGCAATATCTCGACTCGGTCAACGTGCCGCCGCCGGCGCTGCTGCCGGTGCTGTGGGCGCCGATCGGGCTGCGGTATCATGCGCTGCACCACCTGCTGCCGGGCGTGCCGTATCACGCGCTGGGCGAGGCGCATAAGCGGCTGATCGGCGTGCTGGAGCCTGAATCGCCCTATTACAAGGCGAACTATCGCGGGCTGCCGGGGCTGGTCGGCAAGCTGACGATGGCGACGCTGCGGGGCCGGTAAGGGGCCTGTTCCCGCTGCAGCAGTTCACTTCCTCCGGGAAAAAGCTAGAGCTTGGGCCAAATTGTATTCGGGCCTTAATCGTCATCCCCGCGCAGGCGGGGATCCAGAACCTCTGACGTTTCGGCCCTTGCGAAGACCTGCGCGTCTGGATCCCCGCCTGCGCGGGGATGACGGCGTGGTTGGATCCCCGCCTGCGCGGGGATGACGGGGGTGATCGCTATTCCTCGGTCCTGAGCAGCACCGCCTCGCCGATCAGCAGGAACAGCAGGAACGGTGCCCAAGCGGCGAGAAACGGCGGGTAGGCGCCCAAGTTGCCCATCGCGAGCGCGAAACTGTCGGCCACAAAATAGGCGAAGCCCAGCGCCATACCGATCACCGCGCGGACGAACAGCGCGCCGGAGCGTGCGATCCCGAACGCCGCGACCGCGCCGAGCAGCGGCATCAGCACCGACGACAACGGGCCCGACAGTTTGTGCCACAGCACGCCTTCGAGCGCCTTGGTCGGGCGGCCGGCTTCCTCCAGATCGCCGATCGCCTCGCGCAAGCCCGCGAACGACAGGGCGTCGCCGTCGACATTGGCGAGCGTGAACTGATCCGGGGTGACGCCGCGGCCGACCACGGTTGCGCCGAGCCGGGTCACCTTGCCCGAGGCGACGTCGAAGCGGCGCGCCGGCCAGATGCGCCAGCCGTCGCCGTCGCGCACGCCGCGCGGGGCGTTGATGAGCCCGCGCAAGCCGCCATCGGAGTTGCGCTCGTAGACCGTCACGCCGCCCAGTTGCGCGCTCGCGCCACGCCCGCCGATCGCATCGGCCTGGATCAGATCGTCTCCGGCGCGGACCCAGACGTTGCTCCGATTGCCGCGATCGATCGGCATCGTGCCGTAATTAACCTTTTGCCACGCGCTCAGCTCGGCGGTGGCGCGGTTGACGATCCGGTCGTTGAACGCGAAGGTGACGAGCGCGATACCGACGCTGGCGATCACCAGCGGCGCGAGCACCTGATGCGCCGACAGCCCGGCGGCCTTCAGCGCCACCACCTCGCTGTTGGCGTTCATGGTGATCAGCGTCAGGATCGTGCCGAGCAGCACGGAGAAGGGCAGGAACGTAGAAATCAGCTGCGGCGCGCGCAGCGAGACGTAGCGCCATACCTCCGCATCGCCATTGCCCGCGGTGGCGAGGATGCGGCCGCTCTCGCTGAGCAAATCGAGCGTCTGGAGCACCAGCACCAGCCCGAACAGGATGCCGAAGGTGCGCGTCAGGAACAGCCGCGCCATGTAGATCGCGACGGTGCGCGACGGGAACAGCGCGGTCATGCGCGGGCCTCCTTGCGGCGGCGACCGGGCAGGTAGCGCGCCACCATCGCCCACGCCTTGCCGAAGAACCGCTCCAGCGCGCCGATCGGCTGCCCGCCCGGCACGTTGGCGATCGTATGGTACATCCACAGGATCAGCACGGCAAAGATCACGAACGGCACCCACAGGGCGATCGCCGGGTCGACCGCACCGCGCTCGCCCAATGACGCGGCATATTGATTGATCTTGTGATAGGTGACGACCATCACGATCGACAGGAACACGCCCAGTGCCGAGGTCGAGCGTTTCGGGGGCACGCCCAGCGCGACCGCGAGCAGCGGCAACAGGAACATCGATGCGACCTCGACCAGCCGGAAGTGGAATTCGGCGCGGCTGCCGTCGCGTTGTTCCACGCTGCGCGTCGAGGCGTGGCCGAGTTTCGCGAGTTCGGGCAGCGTATATTCGAGGTTCTTGCCGCCGCGGGTGCGGAAGCTCTCGAAGCGGGGCAGGTTGATCGGCAGATCGTGCGACGTGAAGGTCAGCGTGCGCGGGGTCGTGAAATCGGGGCGATTGTGGATCATCGTGCCGTTGGTCAGCCGGAAGATGATGACGTTGGGATCGTCGGTGGCGAGGAACTGGCCGGTGGCGGCGGTGACGCCGACCCAATCGCCCTTGGGCGAGCGGGCATGGACGAAGATGCCGGAAAGCTGGCGGCCACGATCCTGGCTGCGTTCGATGCGCAGCGTCATGCGGTCGCCAAGGTGCGTGAACTCGCCCACCTTGATCGACGCGCCGAGCGCGCCGGTGCGCAGCTCGAAGCGGAGCTGCTCATAGGCGTAGCGGGCCTGCGGCTGGACATAGCCGACGATCGCGATGTTGAGCGCGGCGAGCACGATCGCATAATAATAGGGCACGCGCAGCAGCCGGCCGTAGCTCATGCCGACCGCGCGCATCACGTCCAATTCGCTCGACGTCGCGATGCGGCGGAAGGCGAGCAGCACGCCGAGCATCAGCCCGATCGGAATGCCGAGACCGAGATATTCGGGGAGCAGATTGGCCAGCATCTTCCACACGACGCTGACCGGCCCCCCTTGCGTCGCGACGAAATCGAAGAGGCGGCGAATCCGGTCGAGGATCAACAGCATCGCCGAGATCAGCAACGTCGAGAACAACGGCAGCGCGATCAGCCGGGCCATGTAGCGGTCGATCGAGGTCATGGGCGGGGCAGCGCTGCCTTTGCGTGGAAGACGGGACGACCGGCTATAGGGTGCGTCGGCGGGCGCGTCAGCAGCCGATTTGGGTCATTCGGCAGCGAGCGGTGCCGGATCGTCGCCGCGCGCCGCGGCCGCGGCCACCGCACGGTCGAGCGCGGCGAGCGTGAACGGCTTGCGGAGCACCGGATGGTCGCCGAGCGCAATGCCGCCATTGGCCTCGCCCGCAAAGCCGGTGACGAACAGCACCGGCACCTGCGCGAAGGCAAGTGGGAGGTTAGCGATCATTTCCGGCCCGGTCAGCGACGGCATCAGCACGTCGGAGAGGATCAGATCGACGCGCTCCATCGTCGCCAGCACCGCGCCGACCTGAGTCGCGTCTTCGCACGCGACCGGGTGGTGGCCGAGGTCGGCGAGTGCCTCCATGGTTGACGACAGGACGCGCGCATCGTCCTCGACGACCAGGATCGCGCGGGCGGCGGTGGCGGGGATGGTCGGCGCGAGCAGCGCGGGCTGGGCGGGGGGGCGTGCGGTCGCCTCGCCCCGCCGATCGCGTGGCAGCAAGAGCGTGACGATGGTGCCCTCGCCGACGCGCGAGGCGATCGTCACTTCGCCGCCGATCTGGCGCGCGAAGGCGAAGGTCTGGCTGAGCCCGAGTCCGGTGCCCTTGCCGAGTGGCTTGGTGGTGAAGAACGGCTCGAAGACGCGATCGAGCACGTCGGGCGCGATGCCGCAGCCGGTGTCGGCGACCGACAGCGTCACGAACTCGCCGCCCGGCCGGTCCGGATCGGCGCCGCCCGACACGATGGTATGCCCGGCGCGGATCGTCAGCGTGCCGCGCCCATCCATCGCGTCGCGCGCGTTGACCGCGAGATTGACGAGCGTGTTCTCGAGCTGGACGCGATCGACGCGCGCACACCAGCCGGCGCTGTCATCCTCCAGCACCAGCGTCATGCCGTCGCCCAGCGCGCGGGTGAGCAGGTCGCTGAGCCCATCGAACAGCGTCGCCGCCGCGATCGGCTCGGGATTGATCGCGGTTTCACGCGCGAAAGCGAGCAGCCGGGCGGTCAGCGCCGCGGCCCGCTCCGCACCGTCGCGGGCGCCCTCCAGATGGCGCGCGGCCTCACCGGCGCCGGGCGGCAGATGGCGCGCGGCGAGTTCGACGCCGTTCAGCACCACCGCGAGCATGTTGTTGAAGTCGTGCGCGATGCCGCCGGTCAACTGTCCGACGGCCTCCATCTTCTGCACCTGACGCAGCCGCGCTTCCTGCGCGCGCAGTTCCTCGGTCGCGCGCGCGACCGCGTCGGCCAGCTCGTCGGCGCGCAGCCGTTCGCTTTCCGCCTCGGCGCGCGCGATCGCACGGTCGGCAAGCGCCTCGACCATGATCCAGCCCATCGTGATCCCGCCGCCGACCAGCAGCACGCCGAACACCGCCAGCACCTTCGCGATGGTCGTCGACCGGCGGACCGAGGCGCGCGCCTGCGTGGTGCGCATCTCCAGCAATAGCCGTTCGTCGGTGATGATCCCGTCGAGCGAATCGTTGATGCGGGTGAGCGCATCGCTCTGTCGTGCCTGATAGAAGCGCGACAACGCCTGGCTGTTCTTGCCGTAATTGGTGCTGAGCGCGGTCAGCGCCAGCTCGTCGCCGCGGGTGCGGAACGCCTCCTGCAAGGTCGCGACATGCGTGAGCTGGACGTCATTGTCGCGGACCAGCTTGGCGAGGCGGCTGATCGCCTGTTTCGCGCGCCGCCAGTCGTCGTAATAGACCTGTCCGAGCTGCTGGTCACCCGAGATCACGTAACGACCGAGCGATGCCTCGGCATGGGCGATCGTGCCCTGCACGGTGCGCGCCAGGATCATGACGTCGTAGCTGTGCCGCTGCGACGCGAGCGCGCGATCGCGCTTGTTGTTGACCTCGGCCAGCGTGACGACGAGCAGCGCGAGCACGATCGCGCCGGCAAGCGCCATCACGCTGAGCGTGATGGTGCGCCATGCGCCGGTCAGTCGTCCGGTGATGTCGTCGCGATCGGTCACGGCCGCGATATTAGGTTAACAAGCGTTAAGAGAAGGCGAACGCCGCCTCACTTGGTCGCACCCGCGAGGCGTCCCGCCGAAGCGAACATCGTGATGATGCGGTCGATCTGGTCCGACGTGTGCTCGGCGCAGATCGAGCAGCGCAACAGGAACGTGCCCGACGGCGTGGCGGGCGGGCGGGCGACGTTCACGTAGAGGCCGGCCTCCAGCAGCGCCTGCCACATCACCACCGCCTGCGCCTGATCCTGCAGGATTACCGCGACGATCGCCGAGTCGCACGTCTCGGTGCCGAGCGCGAAGCCCAGCCCCTTAAGCCCGGCGTGGAGCCGGCGGGCATTGTCCCACAGCCGCGCGCGCTTGTCGTGCGCGGTCATCAGCTTGCGCACCGAGGTGGCGGCGGTCGCGACCACCGACGGCGGCAGCGACGCGGTGAAGATGTACGGGCGGCACGAGAAGCGCAGCCCCTCGAACTTCGGGTGGTTCGAGATGCAGAAGCCGCCGACCGTGCCGACCGACTTGGAGAAGGTGCCGATCACCAGATCGACATCCTCGCCGAGCACCAGCCCCTGCGCCTCATAGACGCCGCGGCCATGCTCGCCGAAGAAGCCCATCGAATGCGCCTCGTCGACCAGCACCATGCAGCCGTGCTTCTTGGCGACCTGCACCATCTCGCGCAGCGGAGCGATGTCGCCGAGCATCGAATAGACGCCCTCCAGCACCACCAGCTTGCCCGGTTCCTTGGGCAAGCGACCGAGCCGCTTGTCGAGGTCCTCGACCGAATTGTGGCGGAAGCGGACGATCTCCGCGTCGCCCATCTTGCAGCCGTCGTAGATCGAGGCGTGGCTGTCGGCATCGAGGATGACGTATTCGCCGCGGCCTGCCATCGTGGAGATGGTGCCGAGGTTGGCCTGATAGCCGGTCGAAAAGACGATCGCGCCGCTCGCGCCGTAGAATTCCTTGAGCGCGTCCTCCGCCTCGACGTGGTCGCGGAAGGTGCCGTTGAGCATCCGGCTGCCGTTGGTGCCGCTGCCGAACTGTTCCAGCGCGCGGGTGCCGGCGGCGATCACGTCCGGGTCGAACGTCATGCCCATGTAATTGTAGGTGCCGAGCAGGATCGTCTCCTTGCCGCGGATCACCGCGGTAGTCGGCGAGGTGACCTGTTCCATGACGATCCCGAACGGATCGCGCACGCCCGAACTCATGAGCGCCTCGCGTTCGGCGAGCAGCGGATCGAACTTCGCGAACAGGTCGTGAGCGACCGGCGCGGCGGCGGGTTCGGCGGGCAGCTTCTCGCTCTGGAGGCCGGTTTCGGTCATCCGCCTCAGCCCTTCAGCTTCTCGACGGCATCGGCGAGCTGGCCGACATTCTCGATCTCGGCCTGCATGTTCATCGTGATGATGATCTCGAATTCGTCCTCGATCGCGGCGACGAAGTCCATCACGGTCAGCGAATCCCATTCCAGGTCGCCCTGGAAGCTGGTCGCTTCGGTGATCGCGACGCCCTTCTTGTTGAAGGGTTCGATCTGCGTGCGCAGCGTGTCGAGAATGGCGGTACGGTCGGTCATGCGGATGCTCTGGCCCTGAAATGCGGCGGTTGTCTGTCGCTGCTATAGCAAGCCGTGGGCGCGATACCATCGTGCCGTATCGGTCAGCCCGTCTGCGGCGATGATGTGCGGACGCCAGAGTGCGGGCGGCGGGGCCTTGGCGGGGTCGGCAGTCCAGTCGGGATGGACCATATAGGCGACGCGGTCGGCGGTCAGCTTCGCGTTCGCCCCGCGCAGCAGCCGGTCGGCGCGCGCGGCGGTGCGCAGCAGCGCGGCGGGGAGGGGGAGGGGCCGTACGCGCCGTCCGACCGCCGCGCCGATCGCCCGCGCGAAATCGGCATAGCTGAGCGTGCTGCCGTCGCTCGGCTCGTAGGTGGCGCGGTCGTCGGGCGTCTCGGCAAGCGCGAGCAGCAGGCGGGCGAGGTCGGCGACGTGGATGATCGACAGCTGGCCCTTCGGCGGAATTGGGACGACGCCGGTACGGCGCGCGGCGCGGAACAGGTCGCGTTGCTCCATGTCGCCGGGGCCGTAGACGCCGGGCGGACGGACGATCGTCCAGTCGAGCGCGCTGTCACGTACGACCGCTTCGGCCTCGTGCTTCGACCAGCCGTAGTTCGAAAGCGCCGGCTCGCGCGCCGCGAGCGAAGAGACGTGGACGAAGCGGCGGACGTCCCACGTCCGCGCAGCGTCGACGACATTGCGCGTGCCGTCGATGTTGGCGGCGGCGAAGGCGGCGCGGTCGGGAGCGTTGACCGCCCCGGCGACGTGGACGACGGCGTCGGCGGTCGAGACGAGCGTCGAGATCGCTAGCGTATCGTCAAGTGCGCCGGCGATCCACGTCACGCCGTCGCGGGGCGGCTGCGGGCGGCGAGCGAGCGCGCGCACCTGATGCCCGGCGGCGAGCGCCTGGTCGATCAGCGCGCCGCCGACGAAGCCGGTGCCGCCGGTCAGCGCCAGGATCACAGCAACGCCATATGGTTGCGGTGGACCAGCGCGGCGCGGGGCGCATAGCCGAGCAGCGCGGCATGTTCGTCGCTGCGTCGCCCGAGCAGGCGGGCGGCCTCGACGGCGTCATATTCGGACAAGCCGCGTGCGATCGGGCCGGCGGGGCCGGCGATCGCGACCAGATCGCCGCGCGCGAACGCGCCCTCGACGCGTGTCGCGCCGGCGGCGAGCAGGCTGCGCCCTTCGGTGAGCGCGTGCGCCGCGCCGGCATCGACATGGATCGTTCCCGCCGCGGTCAAGCCGCCTGCGAGCCACGCCTTGCGCGCCGGGGCGGTACGCTCGGCGACGAACAACGTGTGGCGCGCGGCGGTCGACAAGGGGTGAGGGGCGTGGCCGGAGGCGATGGCGAGCGCGGCCCCGGCAGCATTGGCGATCCGCGCCGCGGCGATTTTCGACACCATCCCTCCCGATCCCATGCCGGAGGCGGAGCCGCGATCGGCCATCGCCTCGATGCCGGCGTCGATCCGCTCGACGCGCGGGATGTGCTGTGCGCCGGGCTGCGCAGGGTTGCGGTCGTAGAGTCCGTCGATGTCCGAGAGCAACACGACGCCGTGCGCGCCCGCCGCCTGCGCGATCCGCGCCGCGAGCCGGTCGTTGTCGCCGAAGCGGATTTCCTCGGTGGCGACCGAATCGTTCTCGTTGATGACCGGTACGGTGCCGAGCTGCAGCAGCCGCCCGAGCGTCGCGGCGGCGTTGAGGTAGCGGCGACGCTCTTCGAGATCGCCGAGCGTGACCAACATCTGCGCGGCGGTCAGCCCCTGCGCCGCGAGCACGTCGGCCCACACCCCCGCGAGCGCGATCTGTCCGGTGGCGGCTGCGGCCTGCGCATCCTCGAGACTGGCGCGTCCGCCTTTGGCGAGCCCGAGCCGCCGCGCGCCGAGTGCGATCGCGCCGGAGGACACGACCGCGACCTGCTGCCCGGCGGCGGTGCGCGCGGCGATATCCTGCGCGATCCCCTCCAGCCATGCGCGCCGGACCCCGCCCTCGGGATCGACGAGCAGCGCCGAGCCGATCTTGACGATCAATCGCGGGCAGGCGGCGGGGGGGAAGAGCGACATGACGCGGCGTTAGCGCGGCGGGCGGCGGCGCTCAATCGCGTGCGAACATCTCGGTATGGGGCAGGGTGAGGGACAAGGCGGGGAGCGGCACGTCGAACGGTTCGTCATGCGCGACGTCGCTCCAGCCGTGCGGGCCGGTGCGCTGGATCACGCGCAGCCGCTCGCTGGCGATGTCGACGAAGACGATCGTTTCGACGCTGTCGAGCGCTTTGTATTCGTCGAGTTTCGTGCGCAGATCGGTGCGCGCGGTGGTGGCGGACAGCACCTCGAACAGCACGCGCGGATCGTCGAACGACTTGGCGGTGTCGTGCGCGGGATCGTTCTTGCCGCAGAATACCGAGACGTCAGGGTAGCGCACCGACAGGTCGTGGGTACGGGTCGCCATGTCCGACGTGTAGGGCTTGCACCCGCTACCCCGCAGCGCCGTTCGCAGGAACGCCTGGATGTTACCAGCCACCTCGGCGTGCCGTGCCGAACCGCCCGCCATCATGCGGATGATTCCATTATCCAGTTCCGCCTTCAGGTCGCCGAAATCGAGTTCGAGAAACTCGGCGGCAGTCAGGATCGGATACTCGGGGGCGATCTGCGTGGCCATGCGTGCATCATAACCGTTGACGAGGGCGAAAGACAGTCAGCGGATCAGTTGCCATTGCTGATTGGGGTGGAAGCCGCAGCTCCACAGCCGGATCGCCGCGCCGGGCGCGAGGTTGCCGATATTGTCGAGGCAAGTGGCCGTCGCGCGATTGCGGAGCACGAACCAGCCGTCGCTGGTCGGCAACATCTCCCATTGCTGCTCTGGCGTCCCCGCGGCAGCGGTCAGCGTCGCCGCGGCATTGTCGCCTCGCGCCGTCGCGGTGATCCGGCGGTCGTCGGTTGTACTGGCGAGCGTGATGAAACCGTCTGCGAAGATCGCGCGCCATTGCTGGGCGGTGCCGTCGGCGGGCGTGGCCAGGGCCGGTGCGGCGCTGTCGGCGCGGAGCGCGAGGCCGCTCGATCGGTTCTGGAACCGACGCGCGCCCGCAATAGCGGCGGTCGCATCCTCGCCGAGCCCCATGTCGGCGACCTGCGCGCTGACGAGCTGGGTATTGCGTTGCGTGTCGTTGGTCTCACCGTCGTAATTGAGGCCGTAGGGCCAGAAATGCTGGCTGTCGGCATTGAGTATCGCGTCGGTGCCGTCGAATGACTTGATCCGCGCGACCGCCTTTGCGCCGGTGAAGCGGCCGTCGATGACCGCACGCGCCCAGGCGGCGGTCGAGCCGGAGCCGAGCCAATGCGCCAGTTCGTGGAGCGCAACGCGGCGACTGATCGCGCCGCCGAACCGGATCGTGCCGCGATAGCTGGCGTCGGCGGTCGGCGTCTGCGCGCCGTAGACGACGTTGACCGTGCCGGTGAAGGCGCCGAGCGTATTGGTGTGGCCGATCGCGAAGTCCATGGCGTCGCGGATGCCCGGCAGCTTGTCGGCGGGGATGTCGGACGCCAGCGTGTAGCCGAGCGTGCCGAGCACATAGGGCTCGACCGCCGCGGTCGTCGGGGTCGGGGTCGGGGTCGGGGTCGGTGTGGGCGACGGCGACGGGGCAGGTGTCGGGCTGGGCGTGGGGGCGGCAGTCGCGACGGTGGGGGTGTCCGAAGATCCCCCGCCGCCGCAGCCGCCCACCGTGAGCAGCACCGCCCAAGCCAGACCGTCGCGCTTCCTCACCTGCATCGGCAACCTACCTTTCGAACGGGAGATAGGATGCCGTCGGGCTGACGGAAGGGGCAGTCAGCTTATACCGGCGACCATTCGACTTCCTGTTCCTCGCCATCGTCGTCGACGGGGCGATCAGGGGTCGGAATCGCTTCGAGCAACCGGTCGAGCGCCCAGTCGACGCCGACACCGCTCGCACCCGAGATCGGGATGACCTCCGCGCCGCTCGCTTCCTCCAGCTCGGCCGACAGCGCGGCGATCAGTTCGTCGTCGAGCGTGTCGATCTTGTTGAGCGCGACCACCACCGGCTTCTCGTCGAGCCCGCCGCCGTAGGCGGTCAGCTCGTCGCGGACGATCCGGTAGCTTTCCGCCACGTCCTTGTCGTTGGCGTCGATCAGGTGGAGCAGCACGCGGCAGCGCTCGATATGGCCGAGGAAGCGGTCGCCGATCCCCGCGCCGTCCGCCGCGCCCTCGATCAGCCCGGGGATGTCGGCGACGACGAACTCACGCTGCTTGTGGCGGACGACGCCGAGCTGCGGGCGGGTGGTGGTGAAAGCATAGGCGCCGACCTTCGCCTGCGCATTGGTCACCTGATTGATGAAGGTCGACTTTCCGGCGTTCGGGAGGCCGACCAGCCCGGCGTCGGCGAGTAGCTTGAGCCGCAGCCACACCCACGCCTCCTCATACGGCCAGCCGGTGCCGTGCTGGCGTGGGGCGCGGTTGGTCGAGGTCTTGTAGCTGGCGTTGCCGCGCCCGCCGTCGCCGCCGCGCAGGAAGGTGATCCGCTCGCCCACGCGCGTCATGTCGGCGAGCAGGCTGCGCTCCTCGTCGTCGGCGAGGATCTGCGTACCGACGGGCACCTTGACGATCAGATCGTCGCCACCCGCGCCGGTGCGGTTGCTGCCCGAGCCGCCCATGCCCCGCGGCGCGCGGAAATGCTGGGTGTAGCGGAAGTCGATGAGCGTGTTCAGCCCGGCGACCGCCTCGAAGACGATATCGCCGCCTTTGCCGCCATTGCCGCCGTCGGGGCCGCCGTATTCGATGTATTTTTCACGCCGGAAGCTGACGGCGCCGGGACCGCCCGCGCCGGAGCGGACAAAGATTTTCGCTTGATCGAGAAAGTGCATGGCGTGCTCCGTACCGCTTTAGCGCGGCTAAAGCGATATCGGAGCGCGCCCGGCCGGCGCGGGCTCGTCCCGCGACCGACGACGCGGCTTTGCCGCGGCGGGTTATCCCCGTCATTCCCGCGCAGGCGGAAATCCAGAACCTCCGGCGTTGCGGCCCTCATGACGACCTGCGCGTCTGGATCCCCGCCTTCGCGGGGATGACGACGCTACGCCTCCGCCGCCCCCCGATCCCGCAGCAACATCTGTCGCGTGATTGCCCGTGCGCGGTCCCTCGGCAGACCCAGCGCGCGCGCCATCGGGGCCCCCAGCAGCGCGTCGCCCAGCGCCGCCAGCACCAGTTGCAGCGTCTCGTCCTTGATCGGCGCGTCCGGGCGCTGCTCGCGCGACAGCTCCTCGACCAGATCGTGAACCGCAGTGAGGATCGGATCGAGCGCATCCTGATTGCCGTTGAGGATCATCCACGTCGCCAGCGCCCCCGCGCCGTTCGCACCAAATGCGTCGAACACCACATCGACCAGCTCGGCCGGGTCCTTGCGTTCGCGCGAGCGGCGCGCGGCGTCGCGAATCGGTGCGACGACCAGGGCGGTCATCCGCTGGATCAACGCCGATTGCAGCCCGTCCGCCGAGCCGAAATGGTGGAGCAGGTTGGCGTGCGTCCGCCCGATCCGGCCCGCCACCGCCTTCAGCGTCACTGCCTGCGGCCCCTGTTCGACCAGCAGCACGCGCGCTGCCTCCAGCGCCGCGTCACGCGAAGCCTCCGGGCTCAACCGTCGTCGCAGGGTTGCAATCGCAGCAGGGGGCAATTAACTGACACCATTGTAAGTAAACGGATAATGCCCGTCATTAGTGGAGGTTTCCGTGGCGAAAGCAACCACGCCCGCCGACCTGACCATCACCCCGCGCGACCGGCGATTCGGGCGCGGTGCCACGATCCGGCGTTGGTGGCTGAACGACGACCCTTATGCCACCGCCTTCTACAACGCGCTGTCGGTGACCTTTCCGAAGGGCGAGGGGTTCTTCGTCGACAGCGTGCGGAAGTTCCGTGAGGGCACGCCGCCGCGGCTGGAGCGCGAGATCAACGCCTTCATCAAGCAGGAGGTGCTGCATACCCGCGAGCATGTCGCGTTCAACCGGCATGTCGCCGATCAGGGTTACGACACGACGTTGCTGGATCGCGACGTCGATGCGGCGCTGGCGCTGACCAAGGGGCGGCCACCGATCGGAAGCCTCGCCGCCACGACCGCGCTCGAACATTTCACGGCGATGCTCGCGCACGAGCTGATTGCCAATCCGCGCCATCTGGCCGGCGGCGACGAGCAGGCGCGCGGCTTGTGGCTGTGGCACGCCGCCGAGGAGATCGAGCATAAGGGCGTCGCCTATGACACCTGGCTGCACGCAACGCGCGATTGGCCGCGGTTTACGCGCTGGCGGATCAAGGCGCTGGTGATGCTGATCACGACGTGGCGGTTCGTCCACGGTCGGGCGCGCGGCATGGCCGAGCTGCTGCGGCAGGACGGGTTGACCGGACCTAGGGTCTGGGCGCGGATGGCGTGGTATGCCTTCGGCTATCCGGGGATGGCGCGGAAGGTGGCGGGGGTGTGGCTGGCCTATTTCCTGCCCGGCTTCCACCCGTGGAAGCACGACGATCGCGCGCTGATCGGGCTGGCCGAGAGCGACTATGAGGCGGCGGTGCTGCCGCGAGTGACGGTGTGACCGCGCAATCGGGCGGAAGTTGGCGATGTTTGCGCTCACCGCCGGAAAACGCGGGATCGACTGCGACCAAGGGGACGTGGCGGGAGCGGGCGAGGCCATGGGGAGGGTATAAGGTCGCGACGCTGATGTAGGACAGCAGCGGCTGGCAAGCCATTGTATCGGCGGCTGTTGATTGCGAGCCGATCGGGATGAGGAAGCAGGCGGCACTTGGCCTGCGTCAATCCGGGTCATCAGCAAAAGTGGTGCGGACGGCGAGGGCGGCGTCGGCTTTGCGCCGAAAAGCCTCGTCGATGTTTGCGCATGAATGCTCGCCGCATCGTTCGAAGCTTTGCCGATGCCGCTTCTCTGTTGCCAGCGACGCGCCTGGGAGGTGATGACGGCAAGTTGATCCGTCATTGCGAGCGCAGCGAAGCAATCCGGCGCCGGATTGCTTCGCTGCGCTCGCAATGACGACCGGATGATACGATCTGACGTCATCATGACCTAGTCGGCCCAGTCGAAGACGATCGGCGCATCAATGCCGAGTGCGTTGTGCACCGGGCACGCACGCACCGCGGTCTCGAGTTTGCGCCGTTGGCGCTCGTCGAACGTGCCCGGCACGCGCGCGACGGGTCAGCGTTATCCTCCGACCTTCACGCCGCGATCGGCATTGCGGCGTCGGTGCGCGCGACCTGCGCGTCGAGATCGAGCGCGAAGTCGACCGATGCGACCATCCCGCCGCGCGCCAGCGACCATCGCTGCGACCGGCCGGTCTCGACGAAGCCGAGCTTGCGCAGCACCGTCCCCGACGTCGGATTGTCGGCGTGGTGATAGGCGGTGAGCCGCGTCAGCGGCAGCGCGTGGCGCGCGATGTCGATCACGGCGCGCCCGGCCTCGGTCGCATAGCCTCGGCCCCACGCGTCGGGGGTCAGCCAATAGCCGAGTTCGTGATCGCCATTGTCCGCGCGGTGCAGACCGATCCCGCCGATCAGCCGGTGCGCGCCGCTGCGTTCGACGATGACGAAGCGCGGCTCGGTCGCGCCGCGCGGCAGCGACAGGAACGTCTCCGCATCCTCCGACGTGTAGGGCCAGGGGGCGCGGGCGAGGCGGTTCACGACCGTTTCGTGGCCAATCGCCTGCGCAAGCGCGGGCGCGTCCTCGAACCAGCCGGGCCGTAACGTCAAGCGGGGCGTCAACGCGAACATGTGCTCCATCTCCTGCGACGGGCCCGTGGCACGCGACGATGACGCGCGCGCGACACGGGGGACGGTAAGGGGAGGGAGCAACAAGAAAAAAGGGAGCCGGGGCGGACCCGTCTCCCTTGTCTGGCTGGGTTCCGTCTCGGAACCCCGGGTCGCCCTGGTGGGCAACCCGTGTGGTCACCCGATGTTATTCGGCCGCGGCCGCAATCATATCGACCGAACAGAATTTGCGGCCGAGCTTGCCGTCGTGGAACACCACGCGGCCATCGACGAGCGCAAACAGGGTATGGTCCTTACCGATGCCGACGTTGCGGCCCGGGTAGAACTTCGTCCCGCGCTGACGCACTAGAATGTTGCCCGCGATCGCTTCCTGACCGCCGAACTTCTTCACGCCAAGGCGACGGCCGGCCGAATCACGACCGTTACGCGACGAACCGCCTGCTTTCTTATGTGCCATTGTGTCTGTTCCTTTCGCGCTTTGGGGCTCAGCCGACCGAGACGATCTTCAGGATCGTGTGGTTCTGGCGATGGCCATTGCGGCGACGATAGTTGTGACGGCGACGCTTCTTGAAAACGATCACCTTCTCACCCTTCGCCTGGGCGATGATTTCGGCGGCGACCGTCAGGCCCGCGACGTCCTTCAGTTCCGCGCCCTCGCCAGCGAGCAGCACATCACCCAGCGTCACCGACGCGCCGGCCTCGCCCTCGATCTTCTCGACGACGATCTTGTCTCCGGCGGCGACGCGGTACTGCTTGCCGCCCGTGCGCACGACTGCGAACATGGCTACGATGTTTCCTTCAACGGGAATTGCTTCCCAAATGTCATGGACCGCGACGGGCGTAGCCGCACGGTTGAAGCGTGGCGGTTAGGATAGCCCTTCCGGGATGTCAACCGATTCCCCGACCACAGGGCCGGTTAATGGCGGTGCAATCGCTTCAATCCATAGCGTCCGTCGTCGAACCGGTCGAACAGCCCGGCGATCGCCGGATGGTCGACGGGTTCGTCGCTGTCGTCATGCTCCAGGTTCTGCTGGCTGACATAGGCGACGTAGCTCGATTCGAGATTCTCGGCGAGCAGATGGTAGAAGGGCTGGTCCTTGGCGGGGCGCAGCGTCTCCGGGATCGACTGGTACCATTCCTCGCTGTTGGCGAAGACCGGGTCGACGTCGAAGATCACACCGCGGAAGTCGAGCATCCGGTGGCGCACGACGTCGCCGATCGAGAAACGGGCATGGGCGATCGGCGGAGCGATCGGATCGGCAGGGAGGCGGGTATCAGCCAGCGCATCGCGGGTCATGCCAGCGTATCTAGTGCAGAAATCGTGCAGCACAACACGAGATGCGCTTGCGTCGTGTATCGCAAGCCGCTAGGGGCCGCGCCTCGACCCACCGCCGGGCGCTTTTCGAAGCCGCCGGTGACCCTCGCGGAGAGGTGGCAGAGTGGTCGAATGCACCGCACTCGAAATGCGGCGTGCCCTCACGGGTACCGTGGGTTCGAATCCCACCCTCTCCGCCACTTATCATTGCATCGTGACCGCGAAACGTCCTGCGCCAGTTGCTGGCGGGAGCGAGAGTTCCTGTGCGGTGCGACCGGCCAACGTCGCTGCGGCGAGAGGCCGCTGACCCGGCGACGAGACTACGACCACGCCAATCGGCGAAAAGGCTTGAAATTGGTCAGCTTTTGGTTTTGAACCATGTTTGCGGCGTCAAGCAGTTGAGTGCGCCTCCGAAGTAAGTCTTGCGCTGACGATTTGATGCATACCGCGGGGACGGCACCAAGAAAACTGGTTCAGATCAATGTCTTCCGCGCTGGATACGCTTGACAAATCCGTAGCCGCGATCATTAAATAAAAAAGCCTTATTAAATAAAACACGTTTTCAGGGATGAAGGGGAGGATCAATGCGTAGGATCACTGTACGCGGCGCGATGCTGACCGCCGTATCGCCCGTCGTGCTCAGCATGGCGATGGTCGTGGACGCCACGGCGCAGACCACCACGCCGGACGCCGTCGCCACCTCGGCCGATCAGGTTGCCGCACCGGCGCAGACCGACGACGCCGCCGGCGATATCGTCGTCACCGGTATCCGCGCGTCGCAGGCGCGCGCGATCGAGGTGAAGCGCAACGCGGACAGCGTCGTCGAGGCGATCAGCGCGCAGGACATCGGCAAGCTGCCCGACGTCACCATCTCCGACTCGCTCCAGCGCATCGCGGGCGTCCAGATCCGCCGCGACGCGGGCGAGGGCGCGGCGATCAACATCCGCGGCCTGCCGCAGGTGACGACGCTGCTCAACGGCGAGCAGTTCCTCGGCGCCAATTCGGTGACGACCGTCCAGCCGAACTTCACCGACATTCCGTCGCAGCTGTTCTCGGGCGCGACCGTGTTCAAGTCGCCGACCGCTTCGCTGCAACAGGCGGGCCTTTCGGGCACCGTCGACCTGCTGACGCGGCGTCCGTTCGACCTGAAGCGTGGGCTGACCTTCTCGGCCGCTGCCGAGGGGCAGTATGGTGACAAGACCAAGAAGTGGAACCCGTCCGCCAACGGCTTGATCGCCTTCCACGGCGAGCGCATCGGCCTGCTGGTGTCGGCGGCGTACAGCGACCTGACGCTCGCCAACAGCTTCCGCGGAATTCAGGATTACGGTGTCGCGCTGAATAACGAATATGGTCGCGATGCGACGATCGGCAGCGACGGCGTCTTGTCGCCGGCGATTGCGGGGCAGTTTGCAACCGGCAACAACGGCGTCAGCCGCGGCACGCCGATCCGCAATTCGTCGGGCGCACTGGTCGGCTATGACCTGAACGGCGACGGCGATGCGAACGACACGTACATCACGCCGCAGTCGCACACCGCATGGAACCGCGTCACCGATCGCCAGCGGTTCGGCGCCAACGCCTCGCTGCAATTCGAGATCAATGACGCGCTGCAACTGACTGCCGACGCCTTCTATACGCGCCAGACGCAATATGATCGCACCGCCGGCTTCCAGTTCCAGAACGTCGACTGGTTGTCGTCGCCCTTCGTGCCGACCAAGTCGACCGATACCGGCGCGACCTACAATCAGTCCGTCAATCTGGGCGATGGCCCCAACCCGAACGGCGGCGACCGCATTCCGATTACCGCCAGTCGGCCGTTCAACGTCAACACGGTTCAGCAATATACCTACGGGCTGCCGAACTTCGACAGCTATGCAGAGACGTTCCGCACCAAGAGCGAGTCGCAGAACTACAATCTGCAGCTCGACTGGAAGCCGTCCGAAACCTTCAAGGCGACCGTGCGGGGCATCTATGGCAAGGCGTATCGCAACCGCGATCAGTCCTATACGCAGTTCAGCCTGACCAACGGCAAGCAATGGGCGTATAATGGCGTCGGCAATTATCCGGCCGGCGACGTCACCTTCAACCCGACCGGCTATCAGATCTACAGCGACACTGCGACCGTCGACTATTCGAGCGGCGCGCCGGTGTTCGGCTTCTCGCCGGGGTTCCTGGCGCAGGCGTCCGATCCGTCGCGCTATGGGCTGAAGACGATCTCGTCGGAGGGCAATCAGTATCAGAAGGGCGACATCTGGGCGTTGCGTGGCGATGCCGAGTGGCAGGCCAACGATCAGTTGAAGGTGGCGTTCGGCGGCCGTTACGGCGAGCGGAGCGTCAACCAGTTCACGTTCGACCGCGTCTCGCCCTTCTACGCCGGCAACCGCGACAATGCGGCCAATCCGGCGGCGGGCTGCCTCGTCAAGTGGAAGGCGTTCGACGTCAACCTGAACGACAAGTCCTGCCCGGTGCTCGACGCGCAGGGCAATGCTTACACGGCCGGTCTGACGCGACAGGCGACCGACCCGATCTTTGCCGGGTTGATCAAGCGATATGCGCTGCCCGCCAATGGCGCGCCGAACCTCTATGTTCTCGATCCCAAGGCGATGGACGACAGCGAGGCGTGGCAGAACAAATTCTATCCGGGCAGCCAGAACCTCGTGAACCCGGCGCTGTCGTTCGACGTCCACACGCGCCAGATCTCGGGTTACGCGCAGGTGTCGGGTGAGGGCGAGTTGCTGGGGATGCCGTTCCGCGCGAACGGTGGCCTGCAGGTCGTCAACACGAAGCTCAACGTCCGCCAGAACATCGTCGGCAACCCGCAGCCCTATGGCGTGTCGGGTGTGGACGCGGGCGATCTGGTGACCAAGCGCGAGTTCACCGACTTCCTGCCGTCGATCAACATCGCCTTTGACGTGACCAGCAAGCTGCGCGCGCGTGCTGCCTTCTCGAAGACGATGACGTTGCTCGACTTCCAGCAATGGGGTGGTGGCCTGAACGTCGGTTACGCGATCAACACCACGATCAATCCGGCGCGGTTCGAGGCGCAGACCGCTACCTCGGTCGGCAACCCGAACCTCAATCCGTGGCGCGCGACCAACGTCGAGGGCAGCTTCGAATATTACACCGGCCGGTCCAGCCTGCTGGCGATCGGTGCGTTCTACATCGCGGTCGACAGCTTCATCTCGAACACCACCGAGATCCGCAACGACATCCCCGACAATGACGGCGTGATCCGTCGTCCGGTCGTCACCAACACGCTGGCGCAGGGCGAGGGCGGGACGCTGAAGGGCATCGAGGCGTCGGCGCGGCAGTCGCTGGCCGATTACGGCGTCAACGGCTTCTTCGGTGGGTTCGGTGTCGACGCCAACTACACGCTGTCGCTGGGCGATGCCGGGCTGGTGGATCTGGCGGGCAACAATCAGCCGTTCCAGGACAATTCAAAGCATCAGGTCAATGCGGCCTTGTGGTTCGAGAAGTACGGGTTGCAGGCGCGCGTCGCCTACAACTATCGCTCGAAGCGGCTGGTGTCGTCGAATTACGGCGGGATCGTCGGGCTGGCGCAATATCAGGCACCGACCAACTATCTCGACGCCTCGATCTCCTATGACGTGACGCCGTTCATCACGCTGTACGGGCAGGCGTCGAACCTGACCGCCGAAACCGAGCGTTATTACCTGACCTGGACCGATCAGGTGTTCAACGAGAACATCTACGAGCGCCGCTTCATCGCCGGGGCGCGCGTGCGCTTCTGATCGCGCTTCCCTGCCGCGGGCCGTCGTGCTGTGTTCGCACGTACGACGGCCCAAGGCCCGAGACAGCGTGAGGTGAGAGAGCAGAATGCGTGATCCGATACGATCGATCGTGATCGTCGGCGGAGGTACGGCGGGCTGGATGGCCGCGACGTTCCTCGCGCGGCGCCTGGCGCATCTGCGGCTGGCGATCACGGTCGTCGAAAGCTCGGCGATCGGAACGATCGGGGTCGGCGAAGCGACGGTGCCCGCGATCCGCGACTTCTTTGCCGCAATCGAACTCGGCGAGGCGGACGTGCTCCGCGAGACCGAGGCGACGATCAAATACGGCATCCGCTTTGCCGGATGGAAGGAGCCGGGGCACGACTTCTTCCACCCGTTCGGCCTGTACGGGGTCGGGGCGCATGGCGTGGCGTTCCATCATTATTGGTTGAAGCTGCGCGCGGGCGGCGATGAAACGCCGGTCGGGGCCTATTGTCTGGCGACGCAACTGGCGGAGCGTGGGCTGTTCCTCCCGTCGGTCGATCGGCCGGCCAACGATCTGGGCGTATTCAATTTCGCGGTGCATTTCGATGCGTCGAAATTTGCGGCGCTGCTGCGACGGCTCGCGCTCGCCAACGGCGTCCAGCACGTCGACGCGCGGATCACCGATGTCGTGCGCGACGGCGAGGACGGGCGCGTCACCGCGGTGAGGCTCGACAGCGGGCAGGACATCGCCGGCGATCTGTGGATCGATTGTTCGGGGTTTCGCAGCCTGTTGCTGGGCGAGGCGCTCGACGTCCCATTCGTCGACTGGCGGCAATGGTTGCCGTGCGACCGCGCGGTGGCGATCCCGTGCGAGGCGGCGCAGGTGCACCGGCCGTTCACTACCGCCACCGCAACCAGCGCGGGGTGGCGGTGGCACATTCCGCTGCGGCACCGCGTCGGCAACGGGCATGTCTATTGCTCGGACTTCATCGACGATGCGGCGGCGGAGGACGATCTGCTTGGGGCGCTGGAAGGCAAGCCGCTCGCGGCGCCGAACCGCATCCGCTTCACCGCCGGCCATCGCGCGCGCTTTTGGGAGAAGAACGTCATCGGGCTCGGGCTGGCATCTGGCTTCCTCGAACCGCTTGAATCGACGAGTATAACGCTGATCCAGTCGGGGTTGGAGCGGTTGATCCCGCTGTTCCCGACGCGGGACATCGACCCGCGACTGGCCGCGACCTACAACCGCCAATCGGTGCTGGAGTTCGAGCGCATCCGCGACTTCCTGATGCTGCATTACAGTGGCAACCGACGTATCGGTGAACCCTTCTGGGATCATGTCCGCGGGATCGTGCCTACCGAGGCTTTGCAGGGAAAACTCGACGCGTGGCGCGCGGCGGGCGAGTTTGTGCGGCGCGAGTGGGACACGTTCCAGGATGCGAGCTGGCTGAGCATGTATGCGGGGTTCGACGACCTGCCCGCGCGTTACGCGCCGCTGGCCGATCAAATTCCCGAGGCCGATCTGCACGATAGCCTGATGCGTATGCGCGCGGCGATCGAGGGCACGTTGCGCCATGCCGAGCCGCACGCGGACTTCCTGACCCGCGTCCATGCAGGTCGGGCATGAACGTCGCCGGGCTGTTGCGCCTGACGGGCGCGAATATCGAACATGCCGGGCTCCACAACCAGCGCGTCGTGTTGCACGCGATCCGCGTCGCGGGATCGGCGACGCGGGCGGAAGTCGCGGCGGTCACCGGTCTGACCACCGCGACGGTTACCAATATAACCAACCGCTTGCTCGAAGAGGGCCTGCTCGACCGCGCCGGGCAACGGCGCGGCGGACGCGGGCAGCCGGCAACGCGGTTGTGCGTCAATCCCGACGGCGCGTTCGCGATTGGGATCAACATCGACCGCGATCACCTGACGATGGTGGTGGTCGATTTCGAAGGGCGGTCGCGTGCGCGGATCAGCCGCGAGGTGGCCTATTCGAGCCCCGAGGACGTCCAGCGCTTCTATCGCGATCATGTCCACAAGCTGCTGGGACAGGGCGGGATCGCTCCCGAGGCGCTAAGCGGGATCGGGGTGGCGCGGCCGGACGATCTCGGTGCGATCGACCTGCCCGGGCGACCGCGCGACCATGATCGCTGGTCGACGCATGACGTCGCGTCGCTGTTCGCCGGGCCTCTCGACCTGCCGGTGACGGTCGAGAACGACGCCGCGGCGGCGGCGATCGGCGAGATGCAGTTCGGGCTCGGCCAGCAATATGCGAGCTTTTTCTATCTGTTGATCACCGTCGGGCTGGGCGGGGGCGTGGTGGTCAATTCGCTGTACGATCGCGGTGCGGACGGGCGGAGCGGCGAGATCGGCTTCCTGATGGTCGAGGGTGAGGACGGGCGGCGCGTACCGTTGCAGGAGGTGCTGTCGATCGCCGGTCTGTCGCGGGCGCTGGAGGCCAAGGGGTTGGGCGGAAGGGCAATTCATGCGCTCGATCTGGACGATCCGGCGGTGGCGGCGGTGACCGACGCGTGGGTGGCGCGGGCCGCGGCGGCGCTGGCACCGCCTTTGATTGCAGTGAGTTGCCTGCTGAATCCGGGTGCGGTGCTGGTCGGGGGGCGGTTGCCGGTCGCGCTGGTCGAGCGGCTGGGGCAGGCGACCAGTGCGCTGATGCAGCGTGACGGCGGCTATGCGCCTGTTTTGGCACCGATTCGGACGGCGGCGCTGGCGGAGGATTCGCCGGCGATCGGGGCGGCGTTGCTGGCGTTCGGGCATTTGATGCTGCCGGCCGATACGCCGGGACGACAGCCCGACGCGATGATTTCACGAGACAAAGGGCGGTAGAGTGATGCGCGGGACGACGATGATCGCCGGAATGTTGCTGGCGGGGAGCGCGCAGGCGCAGGAAATCGGCAATGCCGGGCCGTACAATGCGCGTTTTCTTCAGGGCGGTATCGGGGTCGAGCGGCCTTTGGAGCAGGCGGAGGCGCTGGTCGCCGCAGGGGGGCCGTACACGATCGCGACCTGGGTCGACGCGGGTGCGGAGAATGACGCGTCGGGGACGCTGATCCGGCTTGGAATACCAGCCTCCGCTCGCGCCTTGTCGCTCGAAAAGGGGCGAATGGTGCTGCGTGATGGCACGACGGTGCTGCGCGGTGCCGTGGTGCCGAAGGGCTGGCATCATCTCGCCGCCGTATCGGACGGCGCGCGGGTGACCTTGTATCTCGACGGCCGCCGCGTCGGTGGTGGCGCGGCGCGATCCAGCGCGGTCGCGGCGCAGATCGCGATCGCGCCGGCGGACGCGGGCCAGCCGCATTTCGGCGGACAGCTGATCGACGCACGCGTCACCGGCGCGGCGCTCGACGCGCGGCAGGTGGCGGCGATCGCGCGGGCGAGGCCCGATGCGGCGCTGGTGCAGATGACCGAGGTCGGGGTCGGCTGGCCGTTTCAGAAGCAGGCCAATATCGGGCTGACGACCCAGCAGGACGCGTGGACGCTGCCGCAGTCGCGCGACGGTGCCTATACCGCGCCCGTCGCGAAGCCGTTGGCGAATGTCGCGGTGATGCAGCCGGTGGCGGACGATCGCTGGCAGGTGAACGGCTGGACGCTCGCCGCTGCGCCCGAGGTGAAGGGAGACGGCGCGACGCTGTCGCGGCCCGGCGCGCCTTCGGGGACGTGGCGCGCGGCGACGGTGCCGGGGACGGTGCTCCAGACGTTGGTCGATCGCGGCGTCTATCCCGATCCCTATTATGGGCTGAACAATCTCAAGATCCCCGAAAGCCTCGCGCGGCAGGATTATTGGTATCGCACGCGCTTTACCGTTCCCGCCGCGGCGGCGGGCAAGCGGCTGACTTTGGTGTTCGGCGGGATCAACTATGCGTCGGAGATCTGGGCGAACGGGCAGCGACTGGGCGAGACGCATGGCGCGTTCGTGCGCGGGCAGTTCGATTATGTGCCGGTCGCGGGGGAGAATGTCATTGCGGTGCGCGTGTCGCCGCCGCCGCATCCCGGTATCCCGCACGAGCAATCGGTGAGCGCAGGCGTCGGCGAGAATGGCGGGCAGCTCGCGATCGACGGGCCGACGTTCGTCGCGACCGAGGGCTGGGACTGGATCCCCGGCATCCGTGACCGCAACACCGGGCTGTGGCGGCCCGTCGAGCTGGTCGCGACCGGCGCGGTGCGGATCGGCGACCCGCATGTTGTGACCGATCTGCCGCTGCCGCGCACCGATCGCGCCGACGTCTATGTCACGGTGCCGCTCGACAATGCCGGGGCGGCGACGCCGGTGACGGTGCGCGTCGCGTTCGAGGGTGTGACGGTCGAGAAGCAGGTGACCGCCCCGGCGGGCAAGAGCGAGGTGAGGTTCACGCCCGCCGAGTTCCGCCAGCTGAGCGTCGCCGATCCGAAATTGTGGTGGCCGAACGGCTATGGCGCGCCGCATCTGTATGACGTGACCTATCAGGTCGCGGATGCGCGGGGCGTGTCCGACCAGCGCAAGGCGCGGTTCGGGATTCGCGAGGTCAGCTACGACCTGTCGCTGTTCGATGCGGCCGGCGCAATGCGGCGCGTTAACGTCCAGACCACCGACGGCGGGCTGGCGGGGACGCCGCTGATCGACATTCGCCACGCCGCGATCAAGCAATCGCCGACCGGCTGGGCGGAGTCGCTGACCGCGGCGGGCGAGACGTCGCGGGGCGTGACGCCGATCGCCGAGACTTTGCCCGAGCCGCATCTGACGATCCGCGTCAACGGCGTGCGGATCGCGGCGCGCGGCGGAAACTGGGGCATGGACGATGCGATGAAGCGCGTCAGCTATGACCGGCTTGCGCCCTATTTCCGCCTCCAGCGCGAGGCGCATATGAACATCATCCGCAACTGGATGGGCAATAACAACGAGGAGGAGTTCTTCGACCTCGCCGACGAGAACGGCATGATGGTCCTCAACGACTTCTGGCAGTCGACGCAGAATTTCCAGATCGAACCGGAAGATGCGTCGCTGTTCCTCGACAACGCGCGCGACACGATCGCGCGCTATCGCAACCATCCGTCGATCATCCTGTGGTTCGGGCGCAATGAGGGCGTGCCCTATCCGGTGCTCAACGAGGGGCTGGCGAAGGCGGTGTTCGAACTGGACGGCACGCGCTGGTTCACCGGCAGCTCGAACGTCGTGAACCTGCAGGGGTCGGGGCCGTACAATTACCGTGCGCCGGTCGGCTATTTCACCGATCTCGCCACCGGCTTCTCGGTCGAGACCGGCACGCCGTCCTTCTCGACCGCCGAGTCGATCGCCAGCTACGTGCCCGCGGGCGACCGTTGGCCGCTGAGCGACGTGCTCGCCTATCACGACTGGCATTTCGGCGGGAACGGCGACACCAAGACGTTCATGGCCGCGCTCGACCGCATGTATGGTGCGGGCACCAGCTTCGCCGATTTCGAGCGCAAGGCGCAGATGATGAACCTCGAAACGCACAAGGCGATGTACGAGGGGTTCCTGGGGCATTTGTGGACCAAGAATTCCGGGCGCTTGCTGTGGATGACGCACCCGGCGTGGCCGTCGAACGCGTGGCAGATCTATTCGTGGGATTACGACACACAGGCGTCCTATTACGGGGCGAAGAAGGCGGTCGAGCCGCTGCACGTCCAGCTGAACCTGCCGGGCAATGAACTGGTGGTGCTCAATACCACGCAGGCCGATGCCAAGGGGCTGATCGCGCGGGTGAAGGTGGTGGGACTCGACAATCGTGAATTGTTCGCGCGCGACACGAAGCTGGATGCGCTCGCCAATCGTGCGACCGCGCTGGCGGCGGTGCCGCTCGACGGGCTGTTCGCGGCGAACCCGATGGTGCTGGTCAAGCTGTCGCTGATCGGCGCGGACGGGGCGGCGGTGTCGGAGAACTTCTACTGGCGCGGGCGTGATGAGAGCGCCTATCGCGCGCTCGATACGCTGGCGCCGGCGGCGCTGACCGCGCGCGCGGCGGCGGCGGTGGTCGAGGGCAATGATCGCGTCTTGCGCGTGACGCTGGCGAACGACACCGCGACGCCCGCGCTCAACGCCAAGCTGACGCTGGTCGACGCGGCGGGCAAGCGCATCCTGCCGGCGTTCTACGACGACAATTACGTCTCGCTGCTGCCCGGCGAGCGGCGTGAGATCGCGATCCGTTATCCGGCGGCGGTCGCGGGCGCGCCGCGTGTGACGCTGTCCGGGTGGAACGTGCCCGCCGCGACGATCCCGGCCGGGTGATTGACGACGCGGGACAAAAAGCGTTGGCTGCGGTCATGAATGATGATCGAACCCTGATGATGACACGGCGCGGCTGCGTCGGTGGCCTGCTGGCGCTGGGCGCGTTGCCGGTGCGGGCGGCGGTCGCCGCGCCGGCCCTGTGGGTCGGGACCTATGTGGCCGAGGGCGGGGCGGGCGTGGTGCCGCTGCGCAAGGTCGGCGACGCGTGGGGGAGCGGGGCCGCGGTGGCGGGCATCCGCAACGCCTCGTTTGCGGTCGGCGGCGCGCGCGGGCTGCGCTACGTGCTCGACGAGCAACAGAAGGGCGGGCTGGGGGTCTACGATCGTGGCTTCCGCCGGGTCGCGGCGTCGTCGACGCTGGGCGCGGACCCGTGCCATGCCGCGTTGTCGCCGGACGGCGGGATACTGGCGGCGGCCAATTATTCGAGCGGGAGCGTCGCGCTTTGGACGCTCGATCGGGCGACTGGGCTGCCGAAGGGGCCGGTGCTCGCGCTTCAGCACAAGGGCAGCGGCCCCAACAAGGAGCGGCAGGCCGGGCCGCATGCGCATTGGGTTGGCTTTACGCGCGACGGGCGAACGCTGCATTCGGTCGATCTGGGCGCGGACACGATCTTCGCGCATCGGCTCGGGGCGGCTGGCGTCACGGGGACCGATATCGCCTATCGCGCGGTGCCGGGATCGGGGCCGCGGCATCTGGCGCGGCATCCGCGCGTGCCGGTCGCCTATCTGGTCGCCGAACTGGCGAACACGGTGACGGTGTTGCGCGCGTTGCCGGACGGGCGCCTCGTGGCGCGCAAGGTGCTGTCCACGGTGCCCGCCGGCTACCGCGGCGAGAGCTATGCCGGGCATATCGCGATGAACGCGACGGGGACGCGGCTGTATGTCTCCAACCGCGGGCACGACAGTATCGCGACCTTCGCGATCGACAGCCGGGGCGAGCTGCGGCTGATCGGGCATGTCGCGAGCGGCGGGCATTGGCCGCGCTATTTCCGGTTGCTGGAGGCATCTGGCGAGATGCTGGTCGCCAACCAGCGATCGGGCGATGTCGCGCGGCTGCCGGTCGGGCGTGACGGGGTGCCGTTGCGTCCGACGCAGGTGGTGCGGATTCCCTCGGCGGTGTTCATCGGCGTGTGACGACTATTGTCGCGCGCGGGGCTTCCGCCGCGCGAAATGATTGTTATCCTGTGTTTCTGTCTGAAGATGGAGAGTGGGATGTCGATCGTCGTCAATGGCTTGGCGGTGGACCCGCCCGGCGATCCGCGCGTCTCGCTGCTGGATCACCTCCGCGAGACCTTGCACCTGACCGGCACCAAGAAGGGCTGCAATCAGGGCGCGTGCGGGGCGTGCACGGTGCTGGTCGACGGTGAGCGCATCCTGTCGTGCCTCGCGCTGGCGGTGCAGTACGACGGGCGCGACATCACGACGATCGAGGGGCTGGCGGAGGGCGATGCGCTGCATCCGTTGCAGGCCGCGTTCATCGAACATGACGGGTTTCAGTGCGGCTATTGCACGCCGGGGCAGATTTGCTCGGCGATCGGGATGGCGGCGGAGGCGAAGCGGGGCGTGCCGAGCCATGTCTCCGCCGATCTGGGCGGCGCGGTGACGCTGACGCGCGCGGAGGTGCAGGAGCGGATGAGCGGCAATCTCTGCCGCTGCGGCGCGCATAACGGGATCATCGACGCCATTCTGGAGACGGTGGCATGACGCCGTTCCGCTACGACCGGGCCGGCGATGTCGCCGAGGCGGTGCGGATGGGGAATGCGCCGGGCGCGGCCTACTTGGGCGGCGGGACCAATCTGGTCGACCTGTTGCGCGAGACGGTCGCGCGGCCGGAGCGGCTGGTCGATGTCTCGGCGCTGTCGGGTGCGATCAGCGAAACCGACGACGGCGGGTTGCTGATCGGGGCGGGGGTGCGCAACACCGCTTTGGCGGCGCATCCGGTGGTGCGGGAGCGCTATCCGGTCTTGGCGCGCGCGATCCTTGCGGGGGCGTCGGCGCAGATCAGGAACATGGCGACGGTCGGCGGCAATCTGATGCAGCGGACGCGCTGCACCTATTTCTACGATACCGACGGCTCGCGTTGCAACAAGCGGGAGCCGGGGAGCGGGTGTGACGCGCGGGGCGGGTTCACGCGCATCCATGCGGTGCTCGGCGCGAGCGAGGCGTGTGTCGCGACGCATCCGTCCGATATGTGCGTGGCGCTCGCGGCGCTGGATGCGGTGGTGCATGTCGAGCGCCAAGGCGCGACGCGGACGGTGGCGTTCGGGGACTTCCACCGCCTGCCGGGCGAGCGGCCCGATCTGGATACGGTGCTGGAGCCGGGCGAGCTGATTACCGCCGTCGAGTTGCCGGCGCTGTCGGTCGCGGCGCGGTCGACGTATCGCAAGGTGCGGGATCGGGCGAGCTATGCCTTTGCGCTGATCTCGGTGGCGGCGGCGCTGGAGATGGAGGGCGAGCAGGTCGCGGACATTCGTGTCGCGTTCGGCGGGGTGGCGCACAAGCCGTGGCGCGCGACGCAGGTTGAGGGCGCGCTGCGCGGGGCGGCGCTGACCGACGAGGCGATCGGGGCGGCGGCGGCGCTTGAGTTCGCCGATGCGCAATTGTTGCGCGACAATGCGTTCAAGCCGGCGCTGGCGACGCGGACCTTGATCGCGGTGCTGAACGCGCTGAAGACGGGAGAGACGGCATGAGCATCGTCGACGACGCCAAGCAGGTCGCGCAGGGGCTGATGATGGGGGCGATGCAGAAATTGGTGCCGCTCGCGCCCGACAGCTGGATTCCGGGCGGCAAGCCTGACCCGCTGATCGCGCGCAAGCACGGGCTGATCGGGACGCCGGTGTCGCGGCTGGACGGCGCGCTGAAGGTGACGGGCGCGGCGGCGTTTGCGGCGGAATATCGTTTCGAGCACATGACCTATGCGGCGCTGGTCTATGCGACGATCGCGCGCGGGCGCGTCGCGGCGATCGACAGCGCGGCGGCGGAAGCTGCGCCGGGCGTGGTGCTGGTGATGACGCACCTCAACGCGCCGCGGATGAAGAACATGCCGGTGTTCGGGTCGTCGCCGAACGCGGTCGGGCCGCACAACCTGCCGGTGCTTCAGGACGACCGCATCCACTGGAACGGGCAGCCGGTCGCGTGCGTGCTCGCCGAGACGCAGGAGCAGGCCGATCATGCCGCGTCGCTGCTGAACGTCAGCTATGACGCCGAACCCTCGACCACCACGGTCGCCGGGGCGGTGGCGAACGGGACCGAGCAGGCGATGTTCTTCGGCCAGCCGCTGCGCAACGACGTCGGCGATGCCGAGGCGCTGCTGGCGAAGGCGCCGGTCAAGGTCGACCAGACCTATCGCACGCCGCGCCACAACCACAATCCGATCGAGCCGCACGCCGCGACGATCGCGTGGGTCGACGGTGGGCTGGTGATTCACGACGCCAGCCAGATGGTCTCGCAACAGGCCGAGTCGATCGGTGCGGTGTTCGGGCTGGCGGCGGACAAGGTGCGGCTGACCTCGCCCTATGTCGGCGGCGGGTTCGGCAGCAAGGGGCTGTGGGACCATCAGGTGATCGGCGCGGCGGCGGCGAAGCTGGCGGGACGCCCGGTGCGGATCACGCTGTCGCGCGAGGGCGTGTACCGAACGGTCGGCGGGCGGACGCTGACCGAGCAGCGCGTCGCGATCGGCGCGCAAGCGGACGGGACGTTCGACGCGATCGTCCACACCGGCATGTCGGTGATGACCCCGCACAACAACATGCCCGAGCCGTTCATCCTCGGCACGCGCTGTACCTATGCCGCGCGCAGCTTCGCGCTGAAGGTCGAGGTGGCGCGGATGAACATGCTCGCCAACACCTTCATGCGCGCGCCGGGCGAGGCGGTCGGCACCTTCGCGCTGGAGGTGGCGGTCGACGAGCTGGCGGTGGAGCTGGGGATCGATCCGGTCGAGCTGCGTCTCCTCAACGAGCCCGAGAAGGACCCGCTGAGCGGCGTGCCCTTCTCGTCGCGGCATATCGTCACCGCATGGCGGCAGGGGGCGGAGCGGTTCGGCTGGGCCGGGCGCGATCCGCGCGCCGGGGTGCGGCGCGAGGGCGAGTGGCTGATCGGCACCGGCTGCGCGACCGGCACCTATCCCTATTACCGGATGCCCGGCGCGGAGGCGCGGATCACGCTGACGCGCGACGGCGATGCGGTGCGCGCGCAGGTCGACGTAGCGGCGGCGGAGATGGGGATGGGCACCTCCACCACCACCGCGATCGTCGCGGCGGAGCGGTTGGGGCTGCCGATCGAACAGGTCGAGGTCGGATACGGCGACTCGGCGATTCCTGGCGCGATCATGGCGGGTGGGTCGCAGCAGACCGCGGCGATCGGCGCGGCGGTGATCGGGGCGCATAATGCTTTGGTCGCCGATCTGCTCAAGCTGGCGGGCAACGACTCGCCGCTGGCGGGGCTGTCGGCGGACGAGGTCGGGAGCATCGACGGTGGGCTGGCGAGCCGCACCGATCCGTCGCGACGCGAGAGCTACGCCTCGATCCTGTCGCGTGCGCAGCGCGGTGCGGTGTCGGTGACCAAGGCGGGGTCGATGCCGCTGGAGCTGATGCACTGGTCGATGCACTCGCACAGCGCGATCTTCTGCGAGGTGCGGGTCAATGCGGTGACCGGCGAGCTGCGGGTCAGCCGCTTGCTGGGGTCGTTCGATTGCGGGCGTATCCTCAACCCGCGCACCGCCGCCAGCCAGTTCCGCGGCGGGATGATCATGGGGCTGGGGATGGCGCTGATGGAGGAGACGCAGTTCGACGAGCGCAACGGGCGGATCATGAACCCGAGCCTCGCCGAATATCATCTGCCGGTGCATATGGACGTGCCCGAGATCGACGTGCTGTGGACCGACATCCCCGATCCGCACACGCCGATGGGCGCGCACGGGATCG
Organism: Sphingomonas phyllosphaerae FA2; assembly: GCF_000427645.1. Lineage (GTDB taxonomy): Bacteria > Pseudomonadota > Alphaproteobacteria > Sphingomonadales > Sphingomonadaceae > Sphingomonas > Sphingomonas phyllosphaerae. Next base: position 275,804 of record NZ_KE386571.1, read on the forward strand.
GCGAGATCGGGATCACCGGCGTCGCGGCGGCGGTCGCCAACGCGGTGTGGCATGCGACGGGCAAGCGCGTGCGGGAGCTGCCGATTACGTTGGACAAGTTGTTGTGAGGTGAGCCGGCGCTTTCGTCATTGCGAGCGTAGCGAAGCAATCCAGGGCGTCTTGGTCCGGCCCTGGATTGCTTCCCCCGGCCTTCGCCGGTCGCAATGACGTGGGGGAGAGTGTCAGTCGGTTGCGACGAAGAAAGAAGCGGGGCCCCGGATCAAGTCCGGGGCGACGAGAGGGGGGCACCCGTTTGCGCATTCCCGCGTTGAGCGGCGATGACACAGGATGACGAACGCTGGATGCGCGAGGCGATCAAGGTCGCGCGCTCCAAGGGCAGCGACCCTTCCACCTCGCCGCTGGGATCGGTGATCGTGCGGGGCGGGCGGGTGATCGCCGCCGAGCGCAACCAGACCCACGAACTGCCCGACGCCACTGCGCATGCCGAGATGATGGCGATCCGCCGCGGCTGCGAGGCGGAGGGCGCGCTGGAGCTGCGCGACGCGACGCTTTATTCGACGCTGCAGCCGTGCGGGATGTGCACGATGGCGTCGATCTGGTCGAAGGTCGGGCGAGTCGTTTATGGCGCGGGGCGCGACGACGTTCATGCGATGTATTTCGAGGCGAAGCACGTCGACACGCTGTCGTTCATCGCTGACGCCTATCGTGACGACATCGTGATCGAGGGCGGGTGCCTGCGCGAAGAATGTGCGGCGCTTTACTATCCGCCCGACGCCGAGTTGCCGGAGGATGAGCAGGCGAACCTTTAAGGTGGGTCGGCCGATTATTTGTCTTCTTTCGTCATCCCGGACTTGATCCGGGATCCCGCTTTCTCTTCTTACCCGGTCGCGAAGAAGAAGCGGGGCCCCGGATCAAGTCCGGGACGACGGGCATTGGCCACGCCTTATCAGCGTCCCCCACTGGACCCCGACCCTCGCCGGCTTCTGAACGCCGGTCAGCAATATAAATTAGGGTTGAACGGGATATTTCCGATTGTTGCCGGGTTGGGCGCGCGAACGGTGGAGGAGCGCGGATCATGGCGACGGTGGCGGATATGCTTGGCGGAGCTTCGCTGTCGCGTGACGATGAGCGGAAGCGCGCGACGCGGCCGCTGGAGGCGCTCAACTTCTTCATGGCGGACATGCAGGCGGGGATCGGCCCGTTTCTGGGCGTGTTTCTCCAGCAGCGCGGCTGGACCGCGGGGCCGATCGGATCGGTGATGACCGCCGGCGGGGTGGCGGGCATGTTGATGACCGTGCCCGCAGGCGCGTTCATCGACCATACCGAGAAGAAGCGGCTGGTGGTGATCGTCACCGGCATCTGCACCGTCATGGCGTCTTTCCTGATCCTGTTCTCGCAGGCCGGGTGGGTGGTGACGGTCAGCCAGGTTGCGACTGCAATCGCGGGGGCGGCGATCGGGCCGGCGGTGACGGGCATGACGCTGGGGATCGTCCGCCAAAAGGGCTTCAACGCGCAGAACGGGCGCAATCAGGCGTGGAACCATGCCGGCAACATGGTCGGCGCGGGGCTGTCGGGATATCTTGGCTGGCGGTTCGGGATGCCGGCGATCTTCTATCTTGCCGCCGTCTTTGGCGTGCTGGCGATCAACAGCGTGCTGATGATCCCGGAAAAGGCGATCGACCACCGCGCGGCGCGCGGGCTGGAAAAAGGCGATGACGACGATGCGGAAGGCGGGCAGGCGGAAGGCTTTCGCGCACTCCTCCGCAACAAGCCGATGCTGGTGCTCGCCGCCGCTTTGGCGTGTTTCCACCTCGGCAACGGCGCGATGCTGCCGCTCTATGGGCTGGCGGTGGTCGGCGCAGGGAAGGGCAATGCAGCGATCTTCACCGCCGAGACGGTGGTGGTGGCGCAGGCGGTGATGATCGTCGCCGCATTGGTCGCGACACGGATGTCGGCGGGGCGGGGTTACTGGCTGGTATTGTTGATCTCGTTCGCGGCGCTGCCGGTGCGCGGCGCGTTGGCGGGGACGTTCATCGAGCATTGGGGGGTGTGGCCGGTGCAGGCGCTCGACGGAATCGGCGCGGGATTGCAGAGCGTCGCGGTGCCGGGGCTGGTCGCGTGCCTGTTGAACGGCACGGGGCGGGTGAATGTCGGGCAGGGCGCGGTGATGACGGTGCAGGGCGTCGGTGCGTCGCTGAGCCCGGCGATCGGCGGGTGGCTGGCGCAGGAACTCGGCTACCACATCGCTTTCTATATACTGGGCAGCTTCGCACTGGTGAGCGTGGCGTTGTGGATCGTGTTCGCGGGCGTGGTGCGCGAGGCGTGCGCGGCGGCGCAGGCGTGACGCGGACGCTGGCGAAGCGACGGGCGTTGGGGCAGGGGGGCGGCATGTTCATACCGTCCGACCGCGCGCGATGATCCTTGCCACGGGGGCGACCTGGGGGATTTGCGCCGCCGCCACCGCGGGCGTGATCGCGCGGCCGTTCCGCTGGCCGGAGGCGATCTGGGCGGTGGCGGGTGCAGTGGCGCTGCTGCTGTTCGGGCTGGTGACTCCGGGCGATGCGCTGGGGGCGGTGGCGAAAGGCGGCGACGTCTATCTGTTCCTGATCGGCATGATGCTGTTGAGCGAAACCGCGCGCGAGCAGGGGTTGTTCGACTGGGTCGCGGCGACCGCGGTCGGCCATGCCAAAGCCTCGCCGACGCGGCTGTTCCTGCTGGTCTATGCGACCGGGGTGGTGACGACGACCTTCCTGTCGAACGACGCAACCGCGGTGGTGCTGACCCCGGCGGTCTATGCCGCGGCGCGCAAGGCGAAGGCCGAGCCGCTGCCGTTGCTGTTCGCGTGTGCGCTGATCGCCAATGCGGCGAGCTTCGTCCTGCCGATCTCGAACCCGGCCAATCTGGTGCTGTACGGGGGGAAGATGCCGCCGCCGGGGGCGTGGTTCGCGTCGTTCGCCGCGCCGTCGGTGGCGGCGATCGTGGTGACGTTCCTCGCCTTGCGCTACGTCGAGCGCGCGCGGCTGACCGGGACGTGCGAGGCGGCGGTGGCGCGCGAGCCGCTGAGCGCGGCGGGCAAGGCGGCGCTGGCGGGGATTGCGGCGACGGCCTTGCTGTTGCTGGTCGTCTCGGCGTTGGATCGGCCGTTGGGGTTGCCGACCTGTATCGCGGGCGTCGCCACGATGCTGGTGGTGGCGGCGCTGGTGCGGCGTTCGCCGGTCGCGACGATGCGATCGGTGTCGTGGAGCGTGCTGCCGCTGGTCGCGGGGCTGTTCGTGCTGGTCGAGGCGCTCGATCGCACCGGGGTGATCGCGTGGGTGGCGAATGGGCTGCGCGGTTTGGCCGCGGACCCGCTGCGTGGGGCGGCGTGGAGCGGGACGATCCTCGCGTTCGGGTCGAACCTGATGAACAACCTGCCCGCCGGGTTGATCGCGAGTACCGCGGTGGCGCAGGCGCAGCCGCCGAGGGTGATCGTCGATGCGCTGCTGATCGGGGTCGATCTCGGGCCGAACCTGTCGATCACCGGGAGCCTCGCGACGATCCTGTGGTTGCAGGCGATCCGGCGCGAGGGCGAGGATGTCGGGTTCTGGCGGTTCCTGAAGGTGGGGGCGGCGACGATGATTCCGGCGCTGGTCGCGGCTTTGGGGGCGCGATTGTTGATCGGGTGAACATCTCTTCGTCGCCCCGGACTTGATCCGGGGCCCCGCTTCTTTCTTTGGCTCGCAAGGAAGAAGCGGGATCGCGGATCAGGTCCGGGATGACAGGGAATCAGCGCTGCGCGCTGCGCAGTCTGGCGACGCCGATGCTGTCCATCATCAGCTCGTATTGCGCGGGCGAGAAGCCGGCGCGGAGGAAGCGCTTCAGCTCCTCGGTCGGGATCGTATAGCCATAGTGCCAGCCAAGCACCGCGATGCGGCGAAGCGCCTCGAGCCGGTCGTCGGCGAGCATGTGGTTGTGTGGCGGCTTGAAGAGCACCGACATCGCCTTGGCGATCCGGCCGGGCTTGTCGAGCGACCACAGCCGGTCCTTGCGCGCGAGCGCCACGACCGACCATTCGAGCGCGCTGAGCCGCGCCGGGGCGTCGGTCGGCAGCGGATCGGCGCACGGCGTGATCGCGGCGGGGAGGGGGGCGGTGGTGACGACCGAGCGATCGTCGTCGAGCATCAGATAGGCCATGGGCGAACTCCCTTGGAAACGGGCGGGCGCAGCCGTTCCCGACGTCGCGGACGACGGGTGGAAGCGCTGGCAGGTGAAAGGCAAAGAGCGGGCGGAGCGCGCCCCTCTCAAGACGAGCCGGTACGAACGAAGCAACGAGGATCCATGAGCGGCTCCTGCGATGAGGAGGAACCGCGCTGGCTCCTCATTCCATACCGTGTGGTATATAAACCGTCCGAACGCCCGTCAACGGCTTTGTGTACCGATCGGTAATTTATTTCTGGATCAAGATGTCGGCCACATCGAGAGCGCGATCGACACGACGCCGTCGAGGTCGTCGCGCGTCGCGCCGGAGGTGGCGAGCACCGCCATGCCCTGCAGGATCGCGTACAGGTAATAAGCGAGCGCCTGCGGATCGAGATTTGACGGCAGATCGCCGTCCTGCCGCGCCTGTTCGAAGCGCGCCACGAGCGCGGCGTTCGAGGATTGGCGGCGCTGCATGATGTGTGCCTTGATCGAATCGCCTTCGGCACCGCAGGCGCTGGCGCTGACGACGCCCATGCAGCCCTTGGGATCGCAGGTGCTGGTCTGCGCCGCGACCGCGCCGCGCATGAAATGCTCCGCGACCGCGCGCGCGGTTGGCTGTTTCAATGCCTCACGGGTATAGGCCAGCTTCTCCGCCTCATAGCGGTCGAGCGCCTGGTGGAAGAGCTGTTCCTTGTTGCCGAACGCGGCGTAGAGGCTGGGCTTGGTGATGCCCATCGCGGCGGTCAGATCCGCCATCGACGCGCCGTCATAGCCCTTGGCCCAGAACACGCCGAGCGCGGCGGACAGCGCCGCATCGGGGCAGAATTCGCGCGGACGCCCACGGGTGGGAGCAGGGGCGTCGGCGGTGGTGATCGATTCCATAACGACCGGTATATAATGACGCCGCCCCGATCCGTCGAGGGGGGCGGCCGCGTCAGGCGGCGGTGCCGGTCTCCATCGAGGACAGCCAGAGCGGGAAGCGCGCGACCACCGGTACGCCGAGCGGTGACATTCGGCCGTGCACCAGCCCGAGCAGCGCGAGCGGCAGATCAAGGACGACCGGCACCGAACCGTCGAAGGCGTCGCGCACCAGGCAGAGATGGTAGCGGCGGTCGCTGGGCTGGGCAGCGCGGTCGCCGGTGATCGCGGCGTCGAGGTCATCCTCGACGATCGTCCAGCGGAACAGCGGATCGGCGGCGACGATCGCCGCGGCGTTGAGCCGGCCGAGATCGGACACGAAGCTGAACACGAGGTCCGCGCCGGCGCGGTCGCTGGCGAACCAGCGCGCGAGCGGCGGATTCACCTCGGCATCGCCGCGCACCATGTCGAGCGGACGTTGCGGCACCCAACGCGCCAGCCAGTCGTCGATCCGCTTGCCCTCGGCGCGCGCGGCGTCGCCGCTGACGAACAGCGCGGTCGCGTCGAACCCCTCGCGCGCGAGCCAGGCGGCGAGGATCGCGATACGCTTGGCATCGTGGGCGAGGAAATCGGCGAGGTTCTCGGCGCGCTGCGCCGCGGTGAGCGTGCGGGGATCGCCGCAGTGGCGTGGAGGGTCGGGCGGATAGTCGCCGAGCCGCGCGGAGAGGATCCCATAGGGATCGCCGCCGTCAGCCGGTCCGTCCTCATGCGGTTCCGGCGTCTTGCGGCCGGTGAGCCAATCGGAAATCCTCGACATGGCCACGATCTACCAGTCGTCGCCCGGCGCTGCCAGCGTTCAGAACCAGCTGCGCACGGTATCGAAGACGCCGCGGCCGGCCGAGTCGCCCGCGAGCCCGCCGGCCACGCCGCCGATGATCCCGCCCACGACCGTGCCGACGCCGGGGAAGATCGCGGTGCCGATCGCCGCCCCCGCGGCCGCGCCGCCCCAGCCGCCGGCCGCGCCGCCCGCGAGCCCGGACAGGCTGCGCCCGGTGTTCTCACCGACCCGGTCGCCATCGGCATGGAAGGCGGAACCGACCTCGACCACGTCCATCGCGATCGCGACCGGGCGTGCGACCTTGCCGACCGTGCCGAGCACCTGCCCGGCGCGCACGGCACCGGCGCCCTCACGCATCGCGGCCTCGCCGGTGCGCGCGAGGGTGGCGCCTTCGGCCTCCAGCGCGGTGCCGGTGGTGCGCGCGGTCTGGTTGGCGGCGAGACGGTTGATGTCCATCGTCGCCTCGCGACCGGCCTTGCCCGTGTCCGACGTGTAGCCGACCTTCGACTCGGTTTCGATGCGGACATTGAGGCGTGGATCGACGTTCGGGCGCTCGGCGACGACGTCGACGACGCGGGCACCATTCTGGACCCGGTTGGCGGCATCGGGCGCGGTGGTGACGTCGAAGCCGGCGGCGCGATACCGGTCGCCGATCGCCTGTTCGGCGATCGAGCCGTTGATGTTGTTGGCGACGCCCTTGTCGATACCCTGACCCTTCGCGACGCTGCCGGTAGGGGGCGGGTTGGTCCAGGTCGCGACCTCGATCCCGCCGGCGCGCAACCGATCGGCCAGCGGGCCGCTGAGCCCGCCGCTCTGCGTCCAGGCGCTGGTCGTCCCCTCCCAGCGGACCGACAGGATCGGATTGTCGGTGAGCAACTGCGTGCCGCGCGCGGCCACGGTGGTGCCGCGATCCGTGAGCGCCGTGCCGTGCGCGCCGAGCGCCTGTCCGCGCGCGACCTGGTCCGCGCCGGCCGCGATCACGCGATTGGCGGCCGGGACCGTCGCGCCGGTGACGGTGGTGCCGAGCGGCGTGTCGTTGTTGTTCGCAGGCTGCGACGCGCGCGCGGCGGCCTGAACGTCGGCCGAGAGGCGACCGACATCGCCGATGCCACCGCGCTGCGCGACTTCGGTCTCGATCGCGGCATAAGCGGCGCTGGCTGCGGCCGGATCGGTGCGGGCGGCGGCCACCACCTGTTCGGCGAGCGTCCGCGTGTCGATCCGGCCGGTGGCGGGATCGGTGGCGGTCCGGACCATCGTCGTCGCGACCTGCGCCGGGTTCGCGGGGGCGAGCTGCGTCGCGCGGGCGGTTGCGACGCCCTGCGGCGTCGCGCTGGGGGGCGGCGGCGGTGGCGCGGACGGGCTGGGAGACCGATTGGTCGAACTGGCGGCGTCGAGCATGGCGATGTCCTTCCGCGTTCTTCCTGACATGGCGACCACCGCGCGCACCATAATCGTTTCGACTAAGCGCGCGCCGCCGCAGCGGGTCGCGTCGATGATCGTGCCGGGTGGCCAAGCGGCGTTGCAGCGGACACAAGGGCGGTCGAACCAGAGGCCGAGGACCTGATGTACGCCGCGCTTACCCCCGCTCCGCTCGACCGCTCGGCCTTGCGCCCGATCAGCGTCGCCGAGCTGTTCACGATCGGCATCGGCCCGTCGAGTTCGCACACCGTCGGTCCGATGCGCGCCGCCTTCGACTTTGCGCAGCGCGCGATCGGGCTGGCGCAGGATGTGGTGGGCGTGCGGTGCGACCTGTACGGCTCGCTGGCGTTGACCGGCCGGGGGCACGCGACCGACACCGCCGCGATCCTCGGGCTGGCGGGGTGGGAGCCGGAGCGCGTCGACCCGGATGCCGCGCCGGCGTTGCTGGACACGATCCGCGAAACCTCGCGGCTGCGGTTGGCGGACAAGCGCCCGATCCCGTTCGCCGAGGCGGCGGACATCGTCTTCCATCCGCGCGACTTCCTGCCCGAACATCCCAACGGCATCAGCTTTACCGCGCGGCTGGCGGACGGGACCGGTTATGCCGAAACCTATTTCTCGATCGGCGGCGGGGCGATCCTGCGCAAGGGCGCGCCGGTGGCGACCGAGAATGTCGCGGTACGCTATCCATTTTCGTCGAGCGCCGAATTGCTGGCGCTGGGCGATGCGACCGGGCTGTCGATCGCCGAGCTGGTGCGCAGCAACGAGGAGGCGTGGCGCAGCGGCGCGGAGGCGGACGCGTTTCTCGACGCGGTGCACGCGGCGATGGATGCGTGCATCGATCGCGGGATCGCGCAGGACGGGCTGTTGCCCGGCGGGCTGAAGGTGCGGCGGCGCGCGCGGGCACTGGAGCAGGCGCTGACCGGCAACACGCCGGGGCGCAATCCGGCGGAAGTGTTCGAATGGGTGAGCCTGTGGGCGCTGGCGGTGAACGAGGAGAATGCCGCGGGCGGGCGCGTCGTCACCGCGCCGACCAACGGCGCGGCAGGCGTGCTGCCGGCGGTGCTGCGCTTTTACGAGACGTTGGTCGCGCAGACCAAGCCCGCGCCGGTGCGGCAGGCGGGGGTGCGGTGCTTCCTGTACACCGCGGCGGCGATCGGGATGCTCTACAAGAAGCGCGCGTCTATTTCCGCCGCGGAGATGGGGTGCCAGGGCGAGGTGGGCGTGGCCTGTTCGATGGCGGCGGGGGCGCTGGCGGCGGTGCTGGGGGGCAGCAATCGCCAGATCGAGAATGCCGCCGAGATCGGGATGGAGCATAACCTTGGCCTCACCTGCGATCCGATCGGCGGGCTGGTGCAGATCCCGTGCATCGAGCGCAACACGATGGGCGCGGTGAAGGCGATCAACGCCGCCTATCTGGCGCTGCGCGGCGACGGCAGCCATGTCGTGAGCCTGGACGCGGTGATCGAGACGATGCGCCAGACGGGCGAGGATATGCGGACGCAATATAAGGAAACGAGCCTCGGCGGGCTGGCGGTGAACGTGGTGGAATGTTGATGCACCTGCAACGGGCATCGACCGGCAATGGGGCACTCACGCGAGCGAAGACGGTTGTAGTTCGGATGCCTTCGGGCGTAATCCACATCTAGATCGTTTCGGATCGGAGTATGCGTGACCCCCGAACTTCCTTCTGCGCTGCTCGATTATCTACGCCAGTCGCGTGTCGCGCTGGCGATCGCGACCGCCGACGACGACAATCATCTGCTTGCCGTCAGCGAGCGGTTCTGCACGCTGACCGGCTATCGCCCGGAGGACGTTCTGGGCCGCAACTGCCGGATGTTGCAGCGATCGGCCCCGAACGAGGAACCGCGCGCGCGGCTGCGCGAGTTCCTCGCCAACCCGCGGCAGGAGAATGTCCGCACGCCGATCGTGAATTTCCGGAAGGACGGGACGCCGTTCGTCAACCTGCTGTATATGTCGCGGCTGCGCGCGCTCGACGGCTCCGCCAGCTACATCTTCGCCTCGCAATTCGACGTCAGCCGGTCGCAGCCCGAATTGCTGAGCGAGTATGACGACGAGCTTGGCCGTACGCTGGGACGGCTGTCGCCGATCGCGAGCGATGCCGGGATCGTGGTCGAGGGCACGCTGTTGACGATCGCCAACAGTGCCGCGACGGTGGCGCAGGCCAAGATGATGCTCGCCGGACTGGAGCACGACCATCGTGCGTGACGCCGACGCTCGTCCCGCGTCCGCCATGACCAGACCGGCGGTGCCGGTGGTCGGCATCGGCGCATCGGCAGGCGGGCTTGAGGCGCTGCGCGAGATGCTGGCGCCGGCGCAGCGGCCGACCGGGCTGGCGTTCGTGGTGGTCCAGCACCTCGACCCCAATCACGAGAGCATGCTGGCCGAATTGCTCGACCGCGCCACCGCGCTGGAGGTGCTGCAAAGCGCGGGCGGCGAGCGGATCGAGGCCGACAAGGTCTATATCATCCCGCCGGGGCGCGGGCTGGCGATCCGCGACGGCGTGCTGGAGCTGACCGATTTCGCGCAGCGTCGCGGGATGCGGCGGCCGATCGACGACTTCTTCCAGTCGCTGGCCGGCGATCAGCAATCGAACGCCGCGTGCGTCATCCTGTCTGGCACCGGCGCGGACGGGACGACCGGCCTGCGCGCGATCAAGGAGAATGGCGGCGTCGCGGTCGTCCAGCAGCCGGAAAGCGCGCGCTACGACGGGATGCCGCTGTCGGCGGTCGGCACCGGGTTGATCGACTTCGTCAAGCCGCCGGGCGAGATCCTCGACTGCCTTCGCGGCTTCTTCGGGCGGCGCAATTCCGAGCCGGGCGATGCGCAGGCCGGGGTAGTCGCGGATCATGTCGACGAATTGTGCCGCGTGTTGCGCAACGCGGTCGGGCACGACTTTTCCGGCTACAAACGCTCGACGCTGATCCGCCGGGTCGAGCGGCGGATGCATGTGTTGGGGATCGACACCGGGCGCGCCTATCTGGCGCGGGTGCGCGGCGATGCCGACGAATGCGAGGCGTTGTTCCGCGACCTGCTGATCAACGTCACGCGCTTCTTCCGCGATGCGGAGGCGTTCGAAACGCTGCGCAAGCAGGTGATAGAGCCGTTGCTGCGCGAGCGCGCGACCGACGACGACCTGCGCGTATGGGTGCCGGGCTGTTCGAGCGGCGAGGAAGCCTATACGATCGCGATGCTGTTCGCGGAGGCGGCGCGCACCTCCGGGCAGCCGCTGGCGGTGCAGATCTTCGCCACCGACATCGACGAGCAGATGCTGTCGATCGCGCGCGAGGGCAATTATCCGGCCGCAGCGCTCAATGACCTGGCGCCGGGGCTGCGCGAGCGTTATACCGTGCCGCACGCCGAACGGTTCACGATCGCGAGCCAGATCCGCGACATGATCCGCTTTTCCAGCCACAGTCTGGTCAAGGATCCGCCGTTCTCGCGGATCGATCTGGTTTCGTGCCGCAACCTGCTGATCTATTTCGACGATCGTTTGCAGCAGGCGGTGCTGCCGCTGTTTCACTATGCGTTGCGCCCCGGTGGTTTCCTGTTCCTGGGGCCATCGGAGAGCGTCGGCCGGTTCGAGCATCTGTTCACGGTCGTCGACCAGCACGCGCGCCTTTACGAACGCGCGCCCGGCGCGCCGAGCTATCCGATCGACCTTCCCGGCAATTCGCGGCCTACGGGTGCGCGACGCGAGCGCGACGGACGGGGCGAGAGCCCTGCGCTGACCAACGAGAGCGTCGCGATCCGGCGAATCGTCGACCGTTACGCGCCGGCGAGCCTGATCGTCGATCAGGACGGCGGGATCGCCGCCGCTTACGGAAAGCTGGGCCGGTATTTCGACTTTCCCGTGACGCGCACCGGCGGGAGCAGCGCGGTCAATCTCGCGCGGCCCGGGCTGCGTACCGTGATCGGCCCGCTGTTGCGGCAGGCGCGCGACGAGCGGCGACGCGTGGTGGCGCGCGATGTCGAGGTCGAGACCGACTATGGCATCCAGCCGGTCGAGGTGATCTGCGATCCGCTGGGCGACGGCACGTTGCTGTTCGTGTTCCGCGACAGCGGCGCGTTCCGGCCGTCGGATCAGGGCGAGCTGGAGGATCTGGCCGCCACCGACGATCATCTGGAGGCGATCGAGGACGAGTTGCGGCTGACGCGGCACCGGCTGCGTACCGCGATCGAGGAACTGGAGACCGCGAACGAGGAGCTGAAAAGCTCCAACGAAGAAATGATGTCGATGAACGAGGAGCTTCAATCGACGAACGAGGAATTGTCGACCGTCAACGACGAGCTGAAGAGCAAGGTCGAGCAACTGACGGTCGCTATCTCCGACCTGCGCAACTTCCACCAGTCGACCGAGCTGGCGGTGGTGGTGCTCGATGCCGATCTGAAGGTGCGCAGCTACACCGATGCGGCGGTGTCGATCTTCCCGTTGCAGCCCGCCGATCGCGGCCGGCCGCTGAGCGATGTCGCCAGCCGGCTGCGCGGCAGCGACTATCTGGAGGATGCGCGCGCAGTGGCGGCGGGGGCACCGGCGACGCAGCGGCGCGTGATGACCCGCGACGGCGACCGCGTGCTGTCGCTGCGCGTGTTGCCGTATCGCACGCAATCCGGGTCGGTTGACGGCACGACCCTGGTGCTGACCGACATTACCGAGGCGCTGTCGCTGGAGCGGCAGCTCGCGGCCGAGCGCGAACGGCTCGACCTGGCGATCAAGGCCGCGGGAATCGGTGTGTGGGAATATTGCCCCGAAACCGGCGAGACGGTGCTCGACGGGGTCGAACAGCGCCTGTTCGACGTCGAGGGTGAGGAAGCGACGCGGATCGATCCGCTGCTCGACCGGATCGAGGCCGAGGATCGCGGTGCGGTCGAAACCGCGCTGCGCCGTGCGGTTGAGCGCAATGGCGATTTCGAGGCGACGTTCCGGCTGCGCCCGACCAATGGCAAGGTCCGCTGGGTGAAGGGGTTCGGCCGGGTGATCGCCGGGAGCAATCCGCCGCGGCTGGTGGGCGTGTCGATCGATGTCACCCCCGAATATACGCTGGCGGAGACGCGCGAGCTGATGCTGCGCGAGATGAACCACCGCGTGAAGAACCTGTTCGCGGTGATCGCGGGGATGATCACCGTCGCGTCACGCAACCACGACGAAGTGCGCCCGTTCGCGACCGACCTGCGCCACCGGATCGCGGCGCTGGGCAGCGCGCACTCGCTGGCGTCGCCGGCCGGGCAGCCGCAGGCGATCGGGCTGGACGAACTGGTCGCCGCCACGCTTGCCCCGTATCGCGACCATTCGCACATCACGGTCGAGGGGCCGAAGGTGGCGCTCAACCGGCAATGCCTGTCGTCGCTGGCGCTGATCCTGCACGAATGGGCGACCAACTCGGTGAAATACGGCGCGTTATGTGGGGAGAAGCGCGACGGCGCGCCGGACGGCGGCACCGGGTTGACGGTGCGCTGGCGCGTGGGCGGCAACGGGCTGGAACTGGATTGGGACGAGGTCGGCCCCGGCGATCAGGAGGCGGAGGCGACTCAGCGCGGGTTCGGATCGCTGCTGGTCGACACGAGTGTCCGACAATTACTTGGCGAGGTACGGAGCGAGGCGGCCGGACGATCGTTTCGGATGCGAATGAAACTGCCCGCGAGTGTGCTTGCCCGTGACTGACCCTGCTGCCGTCGACGTCCTGTTGGTCGAGGACGAGCTTTTCATCGCGCTCGATCTTCAGGAGACGATCGAGGATGCCGGCTTTCACGTGGTGGGGCCGTGCGCGACCCTCGTCGAAGCGGAGGCGGCGATCGAGCGCCACGCGGCGCGCTTCGCGGCGGCGGTGCTGGACGTGCGGCTGGCGGATGGAACGGTGTTTCCCGCGGCGGATCGACTGCATGCGGCGGGGGTGCCGTTGCTGTTCCATTCAGGGCACGCCGACGATGCGGCGTTGCGGCAGCGCTATCCCAGCGCGACGGTTTGTCCGAAACCGAGCGCGCCCGACACGCTGGCGAATGCGCTGCGTCGGTGTGCGGAGCGGCAGAAGGCGGCCTAGATTTCGGGGCGTCTGCGCGTGGCGCTCTGGATTGCTTCGCTACGCTCGCAATGACGGCTGGATGCCGGTCGTCCCGGACCAAGTCCGGGACGACGGTGTCGTTACTTGCCGCGCAGCGTGTTGAGCAACGCGAGGCCGATCACGCCACCGACGGCGGCGGCGGCGAACGGACGCTCGTTGATGAAACGACGGGCCTGATCGAGCAACGGGGCGACGCTGTCCTTGGCGTCACCATAGGTCTTCTGCACCGTGCCCTCGGCGCGATCGGCCTTGCCCTCGGCCTGAAGCTGGTTGTCGCCGAATGCCTTACCCAGACCTTCCTTCAGCTTGCCGCCCAAGTCGGTGGTGGCGCCGGTCAGCGTGTCGCTGTTCATCAAACATCTCCTTGTGTGACTTCGCGGGGCATAACCGGGATCAGGGGCGGTTCGTTCCGTTGATCGCAAGGACGCTTCAGGCGGTGGTGAGTTTCGCCTCCGCCGCCTCGCGGAGATGCGCCTCCAGCTCGGCGGCGCGGTGGTGGGCGGTGTGCTCGGCGAGGACGCGGGCGCGGCCGGCGGTGCCGATCGCGTCGAGATCGTGGCGCGCGAGCGCCGCCTCGACATCGTCGCTGGTGTCGGCGAGCAGGATTTCGGTGTCGGGCGTGAGCAGCTCGTCGATCCCCGGCCAGCGGTCCGAGACGATCGGCGTGCCGCAGGCCGTCGCCTCGAACAGCCGCACCGATGGCGACCAGCCGGCGGCGATCATGTCGGCGCGGGTGACGTTGAGCGTCGCGCGGCTCGCCGAATAGAAATCGGCGTGGTCGGCGGGAGCGAGATGCTCGATCCGTTCGACGTTCGCGGGCCAGTCGATCGTGTCGGGATATTGCGGGCCGGCGACGACGAAGCGCTGTTCCGGGTGGCGGCGCGCGGGCTCGATCAGCAAGCGGTCGAGCGTCGGCTGGCGATCGCCGCTGTAGGTGCCGAGATACGACAGGTCCCAGCGCTTGTCCGCGCCGGTCGGGCGGTAGCGGTCGACATCGACCGAGCAATAGAGCGCCCGCGCGGCCGGGCTCATGTAGCGTTCCTCGATCAGCCGCAGCGTCGGGCCGCCGGTGAACGAGCAATAGACGTCGTAGCCGGGGATGACTTCGGGCGAGACGTAATCGCACGCGCCGCGCGCCAGTTTGGCGAGCGTGACGGGCGTGTCGATGTCGTAGAAGCTGGTCACGCCGCGCGCCCATTGCTGGACGAGCTTGCCGACCTCGATACCGTCGGGAACGTAGGAGCCGACCATCACCGCATCGGCCTGTTCGATCTCCTTTTGCCAGTCGGCCAGCGCGGCGAGGCTGTCGTAGAGTTCGAGGCGGCAGTAATCGGGCGCGGGTTCGTCGCGGTGCGCGGCATACCAGGGCATGTCGCGTTCGAGGAACAGCACTTTGTGGCCGCGCGCGGCGAAGGCGCGGAGCAGCGCGCGGAAGGTGGTGGCGTGGCCGTTGCCCCAGCTGGAGCTGAGCGAGAGGCCGAGGACGACGAGCTTCATCACGCGGCCTCGCGCTGGCGGGCGGCGTGCGCCTTGAAGAGCGTGTCGACCTGCGCGCCGCGCAGGTCATAGGTGTGTTCGGCTAGGACGCGCTTGAGCGCGGCCTGACCGATCGCCTGCGCACGCTCGGTGGTCAATGCGGCAAGATGGTCGGCGACGTCCTGTCCGTCGCGCGCGACCAGCACTTCGCGGTCGGGGATCAGGAACAGCTCGATCCCCTCCCACGCATCGGTTATGAGGCAGGCGGCGGCACCGGCGGCCTCGAAGACGCGCGTCGCGGGCGAGAAGCCGATGTGCGCCATCGAGTCGCGCGCGACGTTGAGGACCGCGCGCGGCGTGCAGTTGAAGGCATTGTGCTCGGCAGTGAAGACATGGCCGCGGTGGCGGACGTTGCCGGGCATCGCCTTGGTATCCCAGCCGTTGCCGCCGATCAGGAAGCTCTGTTGCGGTAGCAGCGCGGCGGGGCGGAGGAAGAATTCCTCGACCCGCGCCTCGCGGTCGGGGAGGCGGTTGCCGAGGAAGGCGAGGTCGCATGCGAAGCGCTCGTCGGCAGGCACGGGGTGGTGCGTCTGCGGATCGAGCGCGTTGTAGACGGGGATGCACTGTGCCGCGCCGAAGCCGCGATAGGCGTTCACGACCGGATCGCCGCCGCCATAGGTGAGCACCATGTCGAGGTGCGGCAGCGCGGCGGTGACCGGATGATCGGGGTCGGCGCGCATCTCGTCGAGCGTCGCGGCGGCGTCGACGTCCCAGAAGATCTTGAGTGCGTCGGGGCGGGCGTGCGCGATGATGCCTTCGAGCAGTTCGCGGTCGAAGACGCCGACGCCGTTGGCCTTGACGACGATGTCGGCGTTGGCGGCCTCGGCCAGCACCTCGCGCAGCGCGTCGTGGGTCGCGGGATAGACGACGACCTTGGCATAGGAAGGCGGGTCGATGTCGCGATGCTGTTGCCGCTCGAACGCATCGGGTTCGTAGAAGGTGATGTCATAGCCGCGCTCGCCGAGCGCGCGCAGGATGCCGCGGTAATAGGTCGCGGCGCCGTTCCAGTAGGACGACAGCAGGCTGGACCCGTAGAAGGCGATCTTCACGCTGGGATGCTCCGTGACAGCGAGGGGGCGTCGATCGTGGCCAGAATAGCCAGCAATTCGTCGACGCGGTGCGCGCAGGTGTGGCGTGCGCGGATGGTTTCGAGCCCTGCGATGGCAAGCGATGCGCGTAAAGCCGGATCATGACGCAGGTCGCGCAGGATGCGCGTCATGTCGTCGGGCGTCTGCGCGAACAGGAAGTCGGTGCCGGGGCGGAAGAGATGCTCGGCATCGTCCCACGGTGCGCTGGCGAGCGGCAGGCCGCAGGCGAGCGCTTCAAAGACGCGGATCGTCGGGATCCCGGGCAGGATCGTCGTGTAATAACGCCGGGGGACATGGACGGTCGCCAGCGCACGCGCGAAGATCGCGGGGGCGGCGGCGTTGGGCGCCCAGCCGTGATAGCGCGCGCCATAGGACGCGAGCATCGCCTTGCCGTCGTCGGGGTAGCGGACGCCGTAGATGTCGAGCGGCAGCCCGGCGTCGCGCGCGGGGGCGAGCAGATAGGTCTCGATCTCGGCGGTGCGTTCGCCGTCGCCCCAGTTGCCGATCCAGACGAGGCCGTCGCGATCCTCGGTTTCGACGGGGAAGAAGCGGCGCGTGTCGGCGGCTTCGTGCCACGTCCAGACGCGGTCGCCCCAGCCCCAGTCGCGATAGACGCGCGACAGCGCCTCGCCGAACGCGAGCACGCCGTCATAGCCGTCGAGGTCGTAGGCGCGCATCTCCTCGGGCGCGCTGACCGCGCGGTGGTGCGTGTCGTGGAACAGCAAGGTGAAGCGCGCGCCGTCGCGGCGGAGCGTGCCGAGCGCGGCGACCAGATCGTGCGCGTTCCATTCATGGACGATCACCACGTCGGCATCGTCGACCAGTTCGGCGAGGTCGGCGTCGGGGGCGAAGGTCTGCGACGACAGTTCGGGATAGGCGCGTCGGTAAGCGTCGAGCCCGGCGTCGCCATTGTCGGCGAGCAGGTTGTCGAGGCTCCACGCACCGACCGGTTCGTAGACGCGCACGTCATGCCCGCGCGCGATCAGCTCCGACAGCACGCCGCGCAGGAAATGCGCGTTGCCGTGGTTCCAGCACGAGGCGAGGCTGTGGGCGAAATAGACCAGCTTCATGCCGCGACCCGCTCGCCGGTGGCGGTGACGCGGTCGAGCAGCGCGGCCATTGCGCGCGCGGTCTGCTCCGGCGCGTAGTCGAGCGCGCGGGTGCGGGCGAGCGCACCGCGGGCGAGGCGCAGGTCGGTGTCGGCGGCGAGCGCGGCGATCGCGTGCGCAAAGCCCTCGGCATCGTCGGGGTCGACGAAGGTCGCGACGCCGTCCCACAATTCGCGGAAGGTCGGGATGTCGGACAGGACCAGCGCGCAGCCAGTCAACGCCGCCTCCAGCACCGCCAGCCCGAACGGCTCGTAATAGGCTGCCGAGGCGAAGATTGGGCGGGTCGACAGCGCGGCGGCGATCGCGGCGTCGCTGATCCGGCCGAGCGGTTCGAGATGGTGGAGCCGGTGATGCTCGCCATGCGGGCCGCGCGCGGGACCGGCGGCGCGGAACGGCAGCGGCAGCAAAGCGGCGGCGCGGTCGAGCGTTGCGACATTCTTGCCGCGATCCCACAGCCGTCCGGCGGTGAAGGCGCGTGCCTCGAGCGCGCCGGTCGCGGCGGGTAGTGTGCGGCCGTTGTGGATCGCGCGCGGCGCGGCGGGCAGCGCGTAGAGACGCTGGATCGTCGCGGCGAAGGCGCGGGTCGGGCAGACGATCGCGTCGGCACGCGCGAGGCCGCGTGCGACCAATTCGGTCTGCCACGTGAGATCGGCGGGGAGCGGGCCGTGCTCGACCGCCTCCCACCAGCTCGCGACGCAGCTATGGACGACCGCGACGACCGGCACCGCGAAATCGGCGATCGCGAGCGCGGGCTGGTTGAGCTGGACGACGTCGACCGCGCGTGCCGCAGCGAGTGCGGCGATCGCATCGGCGGCGACCGACACCGCCCGCGCGTCGCTGGCGAGCCAGTCGAGCGGGAGGCGGGTGTCGATCAGCGTGACGCCCGCTGCTTCGGCCTGTGCGTGATGCGCCGGCGAGGGGGCAGGGCCGAGCGTGGCGAGGTCGACCGACCAGCCGGTGCGGACCAGATCGGCGGCGAGCTGAAGCGCATATTGCCAGACGCCGCCGACCGCGTCGGCGGTCATCAACAGCCGTCCTGTCACGCAGCGACCTCGATCGCCGGCGTCTCGGCGGCGGCATGTTCGCGCTGCAACCAGTCGGCGAGCGCGCCGACGCCCTCGCGCCAGTCACGGCGCTCCGGCAGCGCGAGCGTCGCGGCGGCGGCGCGCGCGTCGGCGACGAAATAGCGCTGGTCGCCCGCGCGCCACCCCGAATAGCGGACATCGACCGGGCGGCCGGTGAGCGTCGCGATATGCGCGAGCAACTGGCGCAGGCTGACCGCATTGTCGGGTCCGCCGCCGAGGTTGAAGGCGCGGCCCGCTACATCGTCGATCCGCCGCCATGCGGCGAGATAGGCGTTCACCGCGTCGCGGACGTCGAGCACGTCGCGGACCTGATGCCCATCGCCGTAGAGCGTGATCGGTTCGCCGTTCAGTGCGCGGATCAGGAAGTGCGCGACCCAGCCCTGATCCTCGGTGCCCATCTGGCGCTGGCCGTAGATGCAGCTCATCCGGAAGACGCAGGTCTTGAGCCCGAAGCTGCGCGCGTAGTCGAGGACATATTGGTCCGCCGCACCCTTCGACACGCCATAGGGCGTGTGGAAGTCGAGCGGCCGCGCCTCGCCGATGCCGTGCGCGCGGACCTGCGGGTCGACGGGGCGATAGGCTTCGTCCTCCAGCACGAAATCCAAGTCGGCGAGGTCGCCATACACCTTGTTGGTGGAGGCGAAGATCAACGGCACGTGCGCCGCGCGGGTGCGGATCGCCTCCAGCAACTGGAAGGTGGCGGTGATGTTGGTGGTGAAATCGTCGGCGGGGTCGTCGAGGCTGGTGGTCACCGCCACCTGCGCGGCGAAGTGGAACACCGCCGCCGCGCCCGCAACCTCGTCGGCGAGCCGCGCCGCGTCGCGGATATCCGCATGAACGAAGCGGATGCGGCTGCCGTGGCGCGCGCGCAGCCATGCAAGGTTGCGCTCCACCCCGGCGCGCGCCAGCGCGTCGTAGATCACCACGTCATGCCCTTCGCCGGCAAGCCGGTCGGCGAGGTTCGAGCCGATGAAGCCGGCGCCGCCGGTAACCAGCACCGGCCCGTTCATGCGACCAGCCCGCGGCGCTCGAGCTCGGCGCGCATCGTCGCGACCTTGTCCTCGGCGGTCTGTTCGGCGACCCATTCCGCCAGTTCGGCAAGGCCGGCGGTGAAATCCTGAGTCGCGCGGAAGTCCAGCCGTTCCTGCGCCAACGTGGTGTCGCAGAAGCAATGGCGGATGTCACCGATCCGCGCCTTGCCGACGATCTCCGGGACGAGATCGTTCTTGCCCATCGCCTTGGCGAGTTCGGTTGCGACTTCCGTCACCGAGCGGTCATGGCCCGAGCCGATATTGAACGTGCCGCCGACCGCCTGCGGCAGGAACAGCGCATCGGCGAAGCCGCGCGCCACGTCGCTGACATGGACGAAGTCGCGGCGCTGCTCGCCGTCCTCGAAGATCATCGGCTTCTGCCCGTTGAGCAACCGCGACGCGAAGATCGCGAGTACGCCGGTATACGGGTTGGAGAGCGCCTGGCCGGGGCCGTAGACGTTGAACAGCCGCAGGCACACGCCTTCGATCCCGTAAGGCGCGGCCATGATGTGGGTGGTGCGCTCCTGCACATATTTGTTGAGCGCGTAGATCGAGGCGAGGTTGGGCTGTTTCCACTCCGGCGTCGCGACCGGGGTGAGCGGACGGCCCTGCGCGTCGACCGGCTCCCAATTGGTCAGCCCATCGCGCAGCCCCTTGCGCTCGGCATCCTGGACCAGATTGCCGTCGGCATCGCGGTACAGCCCTTCGCCATAGATCGACATCGACGAGGCCGTGACGACACGGCGCACCGGCTTGTCGATCAGTTTCTCGAACAGAACGGCGGTGCCGACGTCGTTGGTCGAGGTATAGCGTTCGACCTCGTACATCGACTGGCCGACCCCGACCTCGGCGGCGAGATGGATCACGCTGTCGACGCCGTCGAGCGCCTTGCTGACGACATCGCCATTGCGCACGTCGCCGCGGATCAGTTCGACCGCGTCGTTGAGGAGCGGCGGGCGCTCGCAATCGCCGTGGACCTGCTCGATGAGGCTGTCGAGCACGCGCACTTCATGGCCGCGCGCCAGCAACTCATCGGCAACGAAACGCCCGATGAAGCCGGCCCCGCCGGTGATGAGAATGGTTTCCACGAATGTTCCTCCCGCCCCGCAATTGATTTCGATCAATGACACGCGCGTGCATTGCTGATTGATTGCAGAAAGAAGAACATCTTCTACTTAGCTTGGTTCCGAAGATAATTGCGGTACCGTAATTTTTATGGACTTTGCTGGTGAATTGATTCAGATCAATCCGCTATGGCCAGAGTTGTTTTGCTCGCCCGGCATGGGCACCATAAAGAAGTCGGTCGCGTGTTGAGCGGTCGATCGGATATTCCGCTTGATCAGCGCGGGCAGGCAGAGGCCCGGGAACTTGCACGATTGGTGGCCGGTCGCGGCGTGACGCGGATCGTCACCAGTCCGCGCGCACGGACGCGAGAGACGGCGGCGGCGGTTGCGGCGGCGCTGGAGTTGCCGGTTTTGATCGACGCGGCGCTCGACGAGGTGGATTTCGGTGCGTTTACCGGTCGCCCGTTCGCCCTGCTGGAGGCGGATGCGAACTGGCAGCGGTGGAATGCCGAGCGCGACACCGCGCGCTGTCCGGGCGGCGAGACGATGGGCGAGGCGGTGGCGCGCGCGGTCGGGTTCGTCGCGGTTTGCGGGGAGGGCGTGACGTTATGCGTCTCGCATTGCGACGTGATCCGCGGCGTCGTGGCGCATTATCTGGGATTGCCGCTGGAGCGGATCTTTTCGTTGGGGTGCGATCCGGGGTCGGTGACGACGCTGGCGCTGCACGGCGAGGGGGCGGTGGTGGTGGCGTTGAACGAGCGTTCCGGTTGACACATCGGCGGCGTGGTTGGGGCGGCGTTGCAGATGAACTCTACAGACATGGGCCCCTGCCTTCGCAGGGGCGACGGTTCGTTTGGCCGCCGTCGCCCCTGCGAAGGCAGGGGCCCATGTCTGTCCAATCCGGAGGTGCAGTCGCCCCGGCAGCCACGCTTCGGTGTCGGGAAAAATCAATTCACCGCCGCATAGCTCTTCTCTTCGATCAGATCCGACTCAAGCGCGACGTTGATCGCGCGTTTCAGCGCCGCGCGCTCGTCGTTCTTGACGTAGACCGCGCGCGCCAGCCGGATGAACTCGCCGCCGAAGCTGCGCGCCGCCTCCTCGCGGCGGATCGCATCCTCGATCTCCCACAGGTCCTCGTTGACCGACTTTAGCCGCGCATAGAGCGGCGCGACCTCGTCCTGCCCGAGCACGCCCGCACCGATCCGCGACAGCAGCGAATGTTCGCGCGCGACATTGGCGCGCGCGTCGGCGCGGTCGATGCGGTGCTGCTTGATCTCGAGGATCGTGATCTTGTCGAGCAACTCACCCCAGGACACGGGCACGGACGGGCTGGGGAGGCTGGCCATGATCTTCTCCTTCTATCACGTCGAGATCGCACGCGATCGTGGCGAGTGGCGTGTGCCAGTCGCCTGCGGTCGGCTGCGCATAGAGGCGGGTGTGTGGGTACCAGGCGCTGTCGCGGCGGGCGGGGTCCCAGCGCCAGTCGGGCGTGGCTTTGAGCAGCAGCCACGTCGGCCGCCCGAGCGCGCCGGCGAGATGCGCGATCATCGTGTCGACGGTGATGACCAGTGCGCAGCCGGCGACCAGCGCGGCGGTCGCGGCGAGGTCGAACGGGCAGCCTTCGGGGTTGATGACGGGTAGGGTGGTCGGCGCGCTGACCAGCGAGGCGCAACGGTGCCGCGACGCGATCGGTTCGAGCAAGGCGGGCGCCACCCAGCGATCGGCATCCCAGTCGCCAGCCCGCCAGCAGAGCCCGATCGTGTCATCGGGCAGCGGGGCGGGGGCGGCGCTTACATACGGGACGGGAACGTCCCGCGGCGTACAGCGGAGCGCGGCGCAAAGCTCGGTTATCTCGATATCGCACTCCGATCGCGGCAGTGGGTGTGCCTCGTCGAAGGCAGCGAGCGCTACGCCGGGGAAGTGCAACAATGCGTGGAGCCGCGCGGGGACCTCGACCGTCACCGTGCGTGCGCGCTGCACCAGCGACGGCAGGAAGCGGGCGAATTGCAGCGTGTCGCCGAGACCGTGATAGCAGCGCACCAGCACGTCACGATCGTCGACCGCGCCGCCGTCCCACACCCAGCGCCGATGATAGGGGAGCGTGGGGTCGTCGCGCGTCGACGGGTCGCGGGCGACGAGTACGGCCTGCTCGATCGCCCAGGCGTCCTCGTAGCGCTCCTCGCGCATCGCCCGGGTCCAGCCGTGATCGCTCATGCCGCCGCAAACGCGGCACACCCGGGCGGCGGTTCCACAATATTAAGTTGAGCGAGATCAATCCAGCGGAACGCGGCTGTCCGAGGATAGTTGATGCTTGCGATGGGTGACGGGGGATTGATGAGCGAAGATTTGCGTGCGCGGGTCGCGGAACTGGCACCGTGGTTTCACAACATTCACCTGCCCGGCGGCGTCCAGACAGCTCCCGATCATTTCCTGCTCGATTATCCCGGCAACAAGTTCGCCGAATTCGGCGTCTGTCTGCCAGAGGATCTGACCGGCAAGACGGTGCTCGATATCGGCTGCAACGCGGGCTTCTATTCGGTCGAGATGAAGCGACGCGGCGCAGCGCGGGTGGTGGGGATCGACTCCGACGACCGCTATCTGGCGCAGGCGCGGTTTGCGAGCGAGGCGCTGGGATTCGGCGACAGCGTCGAGTTCCGCAACCTGTCGGTCTATGACGTCGCGCAGCTCGGCGAGCGGTTCGACCTCGTGATCTTCATGGGGGTGCTCTACCATCTGCGGCATCCGCTGCTCGCGCTCGACCTGATCCGCGAGCATGTCGCGGGCGATCTGATGCTGTTCCAGACGATGCAGCAGGGGTCGAAGGACGAGGCGCAGGTGCCCGAGGATCATCCCTTCTATGTGCCCGGCACCTGGACCCCGCCCGACTATTTCGACGATCGCGACTATCCCAAGCTGCATTTCATCGAGCGCAAGTTCGCGGGCGACTGGACCAACTGGTGGGCGCCGAACCGCGCCTGTTCGGAAGCGATGCTTCGCGCCGCCGGCTTCACGGTGACCGCGCATCCGCAGGACGACGTCTATCTCTGCCGCGTCAGCGACGTGCCCTTTGCGGAGCACGGACCGGCGGCGGTCTATCCATCCACGGGGGGAGTGCGCGCGTGATCGAAGCCGCGATGATCTGGAACGAGCCGAACAACAAGTCGCACTGGGATCCGGAGGTCGACCCCGACTGGTCGCTGTTCGCCGACACCGTCAAGCGCGCGGGGGCGTCGATCGCGGCGGTCAACCCGGCGGTGACGCGCGTGCTGGGCGGCATGTCGCCGATCGATCCGTTGTGGGTGAAGCGGCTGGAGGCACATGGCTGCCTCGACGCGGTCGACGTGATCGCGGTGCACGGCTTCCCGCTCGACTGGAATTTGTGGTCGATCCACGACTGGCCCGCCAAGATCGCCGAGATCGAGGCGGTGACCGACAAGCCGGTGTGGGTGACCGAGGTCGGCGTCGGCTCGTTCGGCGCCGAGGAGGTGCAGGTGTTCGGGGTCGAGAAGACCGCCGAGCTGCTGATCGGGCGCGTGCCACGCGTCTATTGGTATTCGCTGTTCGACCTGCCGCAGGAATGGGGCGCGACCACCCGCCACCGCGAGGCGGAAGGATCGAGCTATTACCGGCATTTCTACATGGGACTGATCCGTGAGGATGGCACACCCAAGCCGTCGCTTGACAGCTATGCGAAGGTCGCGTCGGAGATGGGGCTGATGCAATGGTTCCATTTCGAGGACCCTCGGCTCGACGACGCGGTCATGTGGATGAAGCGGCTGGGGACGAAGAAGCTGCGCACCGGGCTGAGCTGGGCCGACAGCTTCCGCCCCAATGCGACCGACTGGTTCGACCGACAGATGGAAGCGCTCGCCGAGTTCGATACGACGGTGACCTTCTGCTTCACCCCCGAGCATCTCGGCATCCAGCCGCATCACACCAGCGCGGCGCGCGATCCGCAGGCATTCGCGGATTTCTGCGCGTGGATGATCGACCGCTACGCGCCCGCGGCGGTCACGACCCGGACGGCGGTGGCGTAACCCGGTCGAGCGTGTCGAGCACGTCCTCGGCGCGGACGTCGCGCTCGATTTCCGCAATGTCGTCGGGGAGTGTGACCCCGACGCGTTCGGCGATCTGGCGGACGACCGCGGTGAGCCGCGACAGTTCGTGCTCGGCGAGCAGGTTGATGTGCAGGTCGAGGTCGGCGCGCGCCTGCGCCTGCGCGGCCATGCGGTTCTGGCTGATGAGCACGAAGGTGGACAGGAAGATCGCCTCCACCGACGCAATCATCGCCAGCACGACGAAGGTTGGGTCGAACTTGGGGGTCAGCCGCAGGTTCCATATGATCCAGCCGCCGAAGAACGTCAGGTGCAGCGCGACGAACGTCATCGAGCCGGTGAAGCCGGTGATCCGGCCGGCCAGCCGGTCCGACCAGGGGGCGTCGGCCTCGACGCGGCGCTGGCGCTCGGCGAGGCGGTGGATGTTGTCGGCGAGGGCGCCGTTCAGATCACGCGGTTCATTCATGGGAAGCCAAACGATTGTCGCAGGGTAATGGAAGCATGATGTCGGCCGCGGTGCTGGTCGCGCCGGGGCGGTTCGAGGTGCGCGAGGTACCGGTGCCGCAGCCGGGCACGGGCGAGGTGCGCGTACGGCTGGAGGGTTGCGGCGTGTGCGCGTCGAACGTCGAGCCGTGGGAGGGGCAGCCGTGGTCGACCTATCCCAGCGAGGCCGCCGGGATGGGACATGAAGGCTGGGGCGTGGTCGATGCGCTCGGCGAGGGCGTCACCGACGTTGCGGTCGGTGAGCGGGTGACGATGCTGTCGGGGCACAGCTTCGCGCCGTATGACGTGGCGGCGGTCGACCAGCTGGTGCGGTTGCCGTCCGCACTCGACGGGCAGGCGTTTCCGGGTGAGCCGCTGGCCTGCGCGATGAACATATTCCGCCGCGCCGACGTGCTGCCCGGGCAGACGGTGGCGATCGTCGGGATCGGCTTCCTCGGCGCGGTGCTGACCAAGCTGGCGAGCGATGCGGGGGCGCGGGTGATCGCGATCTCGCGACGCGAGGAATCGCTGGCGCTGGCGCGCGCGAACGGCGCAGCCGAGACGATCGCGATGGACGATCACTGGGCGATCATCGAGCGCGTCAAAGAACTGACCGGCGAGGCGTTGTGCGAGCGCGTCATCGAAGCGGTCGGGAAGCAATGGCCGCTCGACCTCGCCTCGGCGATCATTGGGTTCGGCGGCCGGCTGGTGGTGGCGGGCTATCATCAGGACGGGCCGCGGCAGGTGAACATGCAGGACTGGAACTGGAAGGGAATCGACGTGATTAACGCGCACGAACGCGACCCACGGGTGAATCTGCGCGGGCTGAACGAGGCGGTGGCGGCGGTGGCCGGCGGCCGCGTCGATCTGGCGGCGCTGCTGACGCACCGCTTTTCGCTGGCGGAGCTGAACGAGGCGGTCGCCGCGACGCGCGACAAGCCCGCCGGCTTCGTGAAGGCGGTGGTGACGTTCTGAGGCGGGGCCGCTTCGCGACCGTGACCCCGCGCGGGAGGGCGTTCAGGACCGATCGACATCCACCGATCACCTGTTCTCTCCCGTCATCCCGGACTTGATCCGGGATCCCGCTTCTTCCTTCAGTCGCCACAAGGAAGCGGGGCCTCGGATCAAGTCCGGGGCGACGAATGAGAGATTGTGCGGCTCGGACCATTGCCCGCGCCGCATGGGAGTTTTGACGGTCGAGCCGCATTGGAAGCCGATGACGCGCAAGCGACCAAAGTAGATGAAGGAAAGACGAGGCATGACTCACGCCAAACTCCGCATCGGTTTCCTCGGCACCGGCTGGATCGGGCGGCACCGGATGGCAGCGATGGTTGCGAGCGGCGCGGTCGAGGCGGTCGCGATCAGCGATCCCTCGGCGGAGATGGTCGCCGCCGCCTCGCAGGACGCGCCCGGCGCGCAGGTGTGCGCATCGCTGGACGAGATGCTTGCGCTCGGGCTCGACGGGGTGGTGATCGCCAGCCCGAGCGCGCTGCACGCCGCGCAGTCGATCGCCGCGCTGGAGGCGGGGGTGGCGGTGTTCTGCCAGAAGCCGCTCGGGCGCGACGCCGCCGAGAATGAAGCGGTGGTCGCGGCGGCGCGGCGGGCGGACCGGTTGCTGGGGGTCGACCTGTCCTATCGCCATACCGCCGGGATGCGCGCGGTCGCGCCGCTGGTGCGCGGCGGGGCGCTGGGGCGCGTGTTCGCGATCGATCTGACCTTCCACAACGCTTACGGGCCCGACAAGCCGTGGTTCTATGACCGCGCGCAATCCGGCGGCGGATGCGTCATGGATCTCGGCATCCACCTTGCCGATCTCGCCTTGTGGCTCAATCCGGGGGCGACTGCGGAGCGTGTCGAGGCGGCACTCTATGCCGGCGGTGCGCCGCTCGCGGCGGACGCGGTAGAGGATTATGCCGCTGCGACCGTGCGGCTCGACAATGGCGTGATCGTTCGACTGGCCTGTTCGTGGCGGCTCCACGCCGGGCAGGATGCGGTGATCGAGGCGGCCTTCTACGGCACCGAGGGGGGCGCGGCGCTGCGCAACGTCGGCGGCTCGTTCTACGACTTCACCGCCGAACATTTCCGCGGCACCGCGCGCGAGACGTTGGCGATACCGCCCGACGATTGGGGCGGGCGTGCGGCGGTCGACTGGGCGGAACGGCTGGCCGCCGGTGCGCGCTTCGACGCGGCGGCGGAGGAGTATGTCGCGACCGCGCGGGTGCTGGACGCGATTTATGCGGCGGGGCGGGGGTAGGGAGTAGCTCCGTCATTCCCGCGGGGGCGCGAATCCAGAGACGCTGACGGTTGCGTTTCTATCGACGGACCTGCGCGTCTGGATTCCCGCCTTCGCGGGAATGACGGCAACCCGTGTCCGCCGCGGCGAAGCCGCGTCGTCGGTCAGGGCGGTGCCCCGCCGGCCGGTCTTGGGCGAGTCCCGTCGCAGAGTGCGACGGGCCGCCCGGCGACCTAGAACTCCGACCATTCCTCGTCCGCCACCGCCAGTGCCGTCCCGCGCGTGCCGGTGACCGGGCGGCGCGCGGTGCGCGCCAGGTCGCGGCTGGCCTGTGCCGCGCGCGCCTGCAGGTCGTGGACCGACGCGGCGGCCGGGGCGCTCGCGGCGAGCACCGGGCGTTGCCCGTGCGCGGTGCGGAAGCGGGCGACTTCGGTGGTGAGACGGGTCGCTTCCTCGGCGAGGCTGCGCGCGGCGGCGGTGGCTTCCTCGACCATCGCGGCATTCTGTTGCGTGACGCCGTCCATCTCCGACACGGCGGTGTTCACCTGCTGCAAGCCCGTCGCCTGATGCTCGGCCGATTGCGCGATCGTCGAGACGAGCGTGCTGATCTCGCCGATGCGCGTGATGATGCGCTGCAGCGCCTTGCCGGTCTCGCTGACCAGCGTCACACCCGCCTCGACCTGCTCCGAGGAGGCGAGGATCTTGGCCTTCACGTCCTTTGCGGCATCCGCGGAGCGCTGCGCCAGCGCGCGGACCTCGGAGGCGACGACCGCGAAGCCCTTGCCCGCGTCGCCCGCACGCGCCGCCTCGACACCGGCGTTGAGCGCCAAAAGGTTGGTCTGGAAGGCGATGCCGTCGATGACGCTGATGATCTCGCTGATCTCCGACGAGGCACGCTCGATCCCGCCCATCGCATCGACCGCGCGGCGCACGACGTCGCCCGAGCTTTCCGCCTCGGCACGCGCATCGCCG
Source organism: Sphingomonas phyllosphaerae FA2 (assembly GCF_000427645.1). Lineage (GTDB taxonomy): Bacteria > Pseudomonadota > Alphaproteobacteria > Sphingomonadales > Sphingomonadaceae > Sphingomonas > Sphingomonas phyllosphaerae. The sequence goes on from NZ_KE386571.1 coordinate 303,834, forward strand.
ACCGCATCGTTGGCGCGGCGCGCACCGGCGGCGGTTTCGCGCACGGTGGTGGTGATCTCGTCCATCGCCGCGGCGGTTTCCTCGAGCGAGGCGGCCTGCTGCTCGGTGCGCTGCGACAGATCGTCCGACGCCTGGCGGATGTCCGCCGCGCCGCTGTTGATGCCGTTGCTGGCCGCCGCGACGGCCGCGATCGTGTTCGACACCGCCGCCATCGCGAGGTTGAAGTTGACGCGCAGCGCGTCATATTCTGGCGTGAACGGCGTATCGATCGTGAAACTCAGGTCGTTGTCGGCAAGCCGGCTGAGTCCGCCGCCCAGCGCGTCGACCACCGCCTGTTGCGTCGCCGCCGCCTCGGCCAACGCCTTGCCATTGCGCTGGAACACATGCATCGCGCGCGCCATCCGGCCGACGCAATCGCGGAATTCGGTAAAGGCGATCGGCGAGCCGAGATCGTTGGCAGCCAGCCGCTCCATGCGCAGCACCGTGCTGACATAGGGGTCGCAGATCAGCTTGCGCGACTTCAGCGCGATCACGAGCACGACGACCACGATCGTGGCGGCCAGCCCGATCGCGAGCGTCGCCGGCAGCGTACCACTCGTCGCGCCGATCGTGGTGCCCAGCGATAGCGCGGAGAGGCTGCCATAGAGCGCCGCCAGCACGGCGAACTTCACGCGTATCGGTGCATCCCGTTGAAACCACTGGATCATTCTTATGTTCTCCGCACCCAATCCCGAGCATCTCTACCAATGGAGATTAGCTGGCGGAGAACTGGCGGGATTTGTTGAAGGTGAAGTTAACGGATGCGGGCAAGCAACAAACCTGTAACGCAATCCGTGATGAAACTTTTCCCTGTTTCAAATGTTTGCTGTTGCTGTCACAGAAATTCGATCACCGAGATCTACTTATTCGAGCAAGGCCGGCGGCAGGCGGGGGGCAACGACTTCTTTCAGCACGAACCCGCTTTCCATCTGCGTGACGCCGGGCAGCCGGGAAAGCTCGTCGCGGTGAATCTGCGCGAAATGTGCCAGATCCCGGGCCCTTACAGTGACGAGATAATCGTAGCTGCCCGACATCAGGTCGCAGCGGACCACCGATGGGCTTGCCGCGATCGCGGTTTCGAAGGCGTCGAGCACGTCGATGCGCTGGCTCTCCAGCGTCACCTTGATGTGCACGGTCGTCTGGCACCCGAGCCGCGCCAGATCGAGCCGCGCGGCATAGCCGGTGATGATCCCGGCCTCCTCCAGCGCGCGCTGCCGCCGCGCGACGGCTGTGGCGGAGCGGCCGATCGCCTCCGCGAGCGTGAAGGCAGTCGCGCGGGCATTGTCGAGCAGCAGCGCGATCAGGCGGCGATCGATTCGGTCGAGAACGGGGTCTTTCGGCATCATCGTGCGCGATCATGCAGGATTTCGGCGCAAAGTCACCGGGCGCACGCCCATTTCGCCCGGTTTCAACGTCGATGACGCGCTATACTGCGCGAAACGACAGGAGGCGGACCCATGCGCATCGGCGTGCCCAAGGAAATCAAGAACCACGAATATCGTGTCGGCCTCACCCCCGGCGCGGTGCGCGAATATGTCGCGCATGGCCATGAGGTGATCGTTCAGACCGGCGCGGGCGCGGGCATCGCCGCCGACGACGACGCCTATCGGGCGGCGGGCGCCGGGATCGTCGACACCGCCGAGGAAGTGTTCGCGACCGCGCAGATGGTGGTGAAGGTCAAGGAGCCGCAACCCAGCGAGTGGGTGCAGCTGCGCGAGGACCAGATCCTGTTCACCTACCTCCACCTCGCGCCCGATCCCGAGCAGGCGAAGGGCTTGCAGGCGTCGGGCGTCACCGCGGTCGCCTATGAGACGGTGGTGGACGCGCGGGGACACCTGCCGCTGCTCGCGCCGATGAGCGAGGTCGCGGGACGGCTGTCGATCGAGGCGGCGGGGACCGCGCTGAAGGCAGTCAACGGCGGGCGCGGCGTGCTGATCGGCGGCGTGCCCGGCGTGCAGCCGGCGCGGATCGTCGTGCTGGGCGGGGGTGTCGTCGGTACCCATGCCGCGCGCATGGCGGTGGGCCTTGGAGCGGAGGTGACGATCATCGATCGCGCGATCCCGCGGCTGCGGGAGCTGGACGAGCTGTTCCAGGGGCGGGTGCGGACGCGCGTGTCGACGCTGGAGTCGATCGAACACGAGATTTCGGAAGCCGATGCGGTGATCGGCGCGGTGCTGATCCCCGGTGCTTCGGCGCCGAAGCTGGTGACGCGCCCGATGCTGAAGCTGATGAAGCCGCGCGCGGTGCTGGTCGACGTCGCGATCGATCAGGGCGGCTGTTTCGAGACCAGCCACGCGACCACCCATGCCGAGCCGACCTATGAGGTCGACGGCGTGATCCATTATTGCGTCGCGAACATGCCGGGCGCGGTGCCGCTCACGTCGAGCCATGCGCTCAACAATGCGACGCTGCCCTATGGGCTGGCGCTGGCCGATCGTGGTTATGCCGCGGCGGAGGCGGATGCCGGGTTGATGGCCGGTGTCAACGTGCGCGGCGGCAAGATCGTCAACAAGGTGGTGGCCGAGGCGCTGGGCGTCGCGGGGTAGTGCACCTTGATCGTCGTCCCGGGCTCGACCCGGGACCCCGCTTCTTCTTCTCGCACGGTTGGAGAGAAGCGGGGCCCCGGATCAGGTCCGGGGCGACGGCGGAGGGGCAACCTCCCTCCGCGAGCCTTACTTCTTCTTGCGCGCGCGCTTCGGGGCGGCGGACGCGGCGGTGTCTTCCTCCTCGTCGTGTTCCTCTTCACCCGCCTCGGTCAGCGCTTCGCCGAGCGACTTGAGCTTGTCCTGCGACTTCTCGGCCTTGTCGGCGATCTTGGTCGTCGCCGCGCCGAGCCGGTGGAGCAGGGCGTGGACGCGGTCGGCATCCGGCTCGTCCTTCTCGAGTTGTTTGCGCAGCGATCCGAGGTCGCGCAGGATGCCCTTTGCGCCGGGCGTATCGAGGTCGGCGAGCGCAGCCTCCCAATCCTCGATCATGTCGACGCCCTTGGAGGGCTTGGTCTCGTCGAGCCCGCGATTGATCGCGTTCATGGTTCCGGCGAATTTCACGGCCATCGGCTGCTTCCTTTCGTGGGAGAAAAGTCCCGGGCAGCGAACGAGGTGGCGAACCGCTTGGCTCCCTGATGCAGATCAATCTAGAAGATAAAGATTTCCACTCGCGGCATGTGTCAGTCGCGTGTCGCTTCGATGACGACGACCGTCACCCAATCGTCGTCACGCTGACACCTCGCCGTCGCACAAGGGTCGCCGTCCCAAGGCCCCAGCGGGGCTCCTCAGCGAAGGTAAGCGGCGGGAATGACAGCGACGATGACGACGGCCGGCGTGGCGCTGGCCTATGATCGGTGGGCGCCGGTGTACGATCTGGTGTTCGGCCCGGTATTTCGACAGGGACGCGCGGCGGCGATCCGCGCGGCGGACCGGATCGGCGGGCGCATTCTGGAGGTGGGGGTCGGCACCGGCATCTCGCTGCCGCAATATGCCACCACCAGCCGCGTGACCGGCGTCGATATTTCGGAGGACATGCTCGACAAGGCGCGGGCGCGTACGCGGCGGTTAAACCTGCCGAACGTCGACGCGATCCGCGTCGGCGATGCCGAAGCGCTGGATTTTGCCGACGAGTCTTTCGACGTCGTCGTTGCGCAATATGTGGTGAGTGCGGTTGCCAACCCGCGGCGTGCGCTGGATGAATTCGCGCGTGTCTGCCGGCCTGGCGGCGAGATCATCATCACCACCCGCGTCGGTGCCGAGCAGGGGTTGCGCGGCGGGATCGAGCGCGCGCTGATGCCGATCACCGAGCGGCTCGGCTTCCGCACCGACTTCCCGTTCGCGCTCTATACGGACTGGATCGCGACGCGCAGCGACGTGTCGCTGACCGAGCGGCGTGCGATCCCGCCGCTCGGACATTTCTCGCTGGTCCGCATCGCCAAGGAGAAGGCATGATGCCGTCGCTTCGCAAGCTCCGTTTCGAGGATGAACAGGGCAATCCCGGATTTCGCGCGCAGCTGAAGGAGCAGCGCTGGGACGATCATCGTTATTACCATCACGATCTGATCAACCAGAGCCTGCATTTCGTCAGCGCGTGCACGTTCATCACCGCTTATGCGCTGTTGTTCGTCGATGCCGCGCTGGCCAGCCTGCTGGCCTGGGGCGTCGCGATGACCAGCCGGCAGGCCGGGCATTTCTTCTTCGAGCCCAAAGACTATGACGAAGAGAATGGCGTCACCAACGAATATAAGGAAGAGGTGAAGGTCGGCTACAATCTGATGCGCAAATATGTGCTGATGGGATTGTGGCTGGCGATCCCGGTGGTGCTGGCGCTGTTCCCGACGTTGTTCGGTGTGCTGGAGCGGCCGGACGGGGCGATGGACTTCCTGCGCCATGTCGGGTTCGGGTGGCTGTTCTTCGGCGTTGCGGCGATCCTGTTCCGCGTCGGGCAATTGTGGATCGAGCGCGATCTGGAGACCGGAATCGTCTGGGCGACCAAGATCGTCACCGATCCGTTCAGCGACTTCCGCCTGTACCGCACCGCGCCGGCGAAGTTGTTGAAGCACGGGCGCAGCGACGACACGCACGCGGCGGCGTGAACGGGGGCGGGGGCTTCCGTTTGCCCCCGCCCGTCCGTCATTCCCGCGAAGGCGGGAATCAAGACGCGCGGTGACTGGTGAGGTTCGGGACGGTGGTTGGCACCGTCTCGATAGAGCCGTTACGACATGGGTTCTGGATCCCCGCCTGCGCGGGGATGACGATGGTGGAGGGCGAGAGGGCAGGGCTTCTTCGTCACCCGCCCCGCAGGCGAGCACCGAACGACTCCTTCAACGCCTGCCGCTTCAATTGCTTGTTGGTCGCAACCGGCCCGTCCCACCAGCCGTCGGCCCGCATCGCCTGCCCGGCCGAGACGATCCGCGCGGCGATGTCGTCGAACAGCGCGTCGTCGATGTCGAGGCTGAAGATCAGCCGCCCCGTGCCGACCCATGACAGCGCCAGCCCCTCGGCGCGGAGGTAATATTGCAGCATCCAGTTATAGCGCGACGGGCGGGTGTAGAGGATCGTCCACACCGTCTCCAGATGCGCGACCGACAGCGGCAATCCGGCCTCCGCGAGCAACGTGTTGAGCCGTGCGGCGCGTGCGTTCCATCGCTCGGTCATGCCCTCGTACAGCGCCTCGATCGCCGGCGTGTCGAGCCGGCGCAGGAAGGCGTCGGTCGCGGCCATGACATAGGGGTGCGCATTGAAGGTCCCGCGGGCGAAGCAGATGTCCACCGGGCGATCGTCGCGCCAGCGCTTCATCAGCGCCGCACGGCCGGTCAGCGCGCCGATCGGCAACCCGCCGCCCAGCGACTTGCCCCAGACGATCATGTCCGCGTCGATATCCCACGCCCGCGCGACGCTGCCGGGCGCGAGGCGGAAGCCCATGAACACCTCGTCGACGATCAGCACGATGCTATTGGCACGGCACGTATCGGCGAGGCGGCGGAGCCACGCGATGTACGCGGGCAGGTCCGCGCCGGCCGTTCGAGCGCTGTCTACCAGCTGGCTGTCGGACGGTGCGCCGACGTTCGGATGGAGCGCCTGCAACGGATTGACCAGCACGCAGGCGATGTCCTTGCGCCGGGCGAGCACCGCCAGCGTCTGTTCGGATTGGTCGGCGAGCGTCAGCGTATGGTCGGCGGGAACGGGGTTGCCGATCCCCGGCTGCACGTCGCCCCACCAGCCGTGATACGCGCCCGCGAACCGCACCAGCCGGCGCTTGCCGGTGTGGTAGCGCGCGAGCCGCACCGCCTGCATCACCGCCTCGGTGCCGGACATATGGAACGACACCTCGTCGAGCCCCGACAGTGCGCGCAGCCGGCGGACGTTGTCGGCGACGACCGGGTGATAGCTGCCCAGCACCGCGCCGAGCGGCTCGGCCACGTCGAGCGCCTCGCGCATCGTCGCCTTGTAGAAGTCGTTGCCGAACAGGTTGACGCCATAGCTGCCGGTCAGGTCGATGAAGCGGTTGCCGTCGAGGTCGGTCAGCCACGCGCCGTCCGAGCGCGCCATGAACGCGCCGACGGGCAGGTGTTCGCGCACCGTCGCTGCGAAGGGGAAGGGTACGCGGTAGCGGCCGGTGAATTGCAGGTCGGACAGCCCTTCGCGCGTCCCGGCGGTCAGCGCGAGCGTCTTGGGAAAGCGTTCGGCATAGAGCGCGGCGAGGCGCTCGAAGCCGGCGCGGCGGCGTGCGGCGACAGCGGCGTCGCACGCGTCGGCGCGGAAGAAGCGTTCGTCGACATGCGCGTAATACGGGATCTGCCCGGCGAGGCGCTTGGCCATGCGAACGTGGCCGCCGGGGCCGGGATGCTTGGCGCGCGACAGCGCGAGCCGCTCGCGGCCCTTGGTGGCGGCGAACAGGGTGCCGGCGACGAGCCCGGCGACGGCGGCGAGGGTCTTTTTCTCCATAGCGCCACTACGCGCGCCGCGATGACGCAGGTGTGACAATGCGAAGCGGACTGATGCGCGTGCTGATGCAGGAGGACCTCAATTTCCTGCTGACCAACCGCTTGCCGCGGCGCTGGGCGACGAAAATGGTCGGGCGGATCGCGGCAATCGAGCATCCGCTGGTCGCCAGGCCCGCATTGGCGGCGTGGCGGTTCTTCTGCGACGTCGACCTGCGCGATGCCGAGACCACGCGCTTTTCGAGCTTGCGCAACGGGTTCATCCGGCGGCTGCGCGCGGGAGCGCGGGTGTTCGCGGCGGGCGAGGGCGTGGTGGCGAGCCCGTGCGATGCGATCGTCGGCGCGCATGGACGCGTCGAGGACGGGCGGCTGTATCAGGTGAAGGGCTTTTCGTACCGGCTCGACGAACTGGTGCCCGATGCGGCGCTGGCGGCGCGATTTGCCGATGGGTGGTTCGTGACGCTGCGGCTGACCGCGGGGATGTACCATCGCTTCCATGCGCCCGCCGATCTGACGGTGGAGGCGGTGACCTATCAGTCGGGCGATTGCTGGAACGTCAATCCAATCGCGTTGCGCCGCGTCGAGCGGCTGTTCTGCCGCAACGAGCGCGCGGTGATCGAGGCACGCGGGGCGGCCGGGCGCGAGCTGCTGCTGGTGCCGGTCGCGGCGATTCTGGTGGCGAGCATCCGGCTGACGTTCCTTGATACCGAACGGACGTTGCGCGAGCAGGGGCCGGGACGGCGCGCGTGCGACGTGGCGGTGCGCAAGGGGGCGGAGATGGGGTGGTTCGAGCATGGCTCGACGATCGTGATGTTTCTGCCGGAGGCGGCGCGGCTGCGGGAGGGATTGCAAGAGGGGCAGGCGATCCGCGCGGGGGACGCGATCGCTGAGTGGTGAGGGGTTCCTGTCCTTCCTCGTCGCCCCGGACTTGATCCGGGGCCCCGCTTCTTTCTGGTGGCCGAGGCAAGAAGAAGCGGGATCCCGGATCAAGTCCGGGATGACGGTTACGCCGCGGGCAGCGTCAGCGTCACCAACAGGCCATGCGGCGCATTCTCCGCCAGCGTCACCGACCCACCATAAAGCGCCGCCAGTTCCGCGACGATCGGCAGCCCGAAGCCGTGGCCGTCGCCGCGCTCGTCGAGCCGCGTGCCGGGTTGCAGCACCTGCGCGCGCGCGGTGGCGGGGATGCCGGAGCCGTCGTCGGCGATCGTCACCGCGACACTGCGCCCGTCGCGGTGCGCGGCAACGACGATCCGCGACGCGGCGTGGCGCGCGGCATTGTCGAGCAGGTTGCCGAGCAATTCGTCGAGGTCCTGCGCATCGACCGCGACCGCAATGTCGTCCGTGATCTCGCGTACGATCGTCAGCGGCGGGCCGTCGTGAAGCCGCTCCACCACCACCGCGATGTCCGCAACCGCATGCGCGAGCGGCGTAGCGACGCGGCGGTTGACCGCGGCGGCGCGCGCACGGGCGAGATGGTGGCGAATCGTGCGGTCGATCCGCGCGACGGTCGCGGCGAGGCGCGGCTGGTCGCGCAGGTCGATCGCCAGCGCGGCGACCGGGGTCTTGAGCGCATGGGCGAGATTGGCGGCCGAAGCGCGCGCGGTCGCGAGTGCGGCGGCATTGTCCACGGTCAGTGCGTTGAGTTCGCTCGCCAGCGGCGCAAGTTCGGCGGGCTGGTCTTCGTCGACCTGCTCGCGCGCGCCGATGCGGATCGCCGCGACCTGTTCGCGCAGCCGGCGCAGCGGGCGCAGCGCGATGCGGAGCTGGACGAGCAATGCGCCGGTCAGCAACGCCGCGACGCCGGCGAGCGCCATCAGCAACGGCGTGAGCGCGCCCTCGATCGGCCGCGCGATCACGTCACGAGGTGCGGCGGCGGTCAGCGTCACGTCGCCGCGGCGAGTGGTGAGCGTGATCGTGCGGGCGTGGAGCGTCCCGCCGTCCGCCGCTTTCGCCTCCACCGGGTGTGGCCCGGGTGGGGCGGGCGGCGCGGGTGGCGCCGGCGGGGTGGGCGGTCCCGCGGGTGGGGCAGGAATGTCGGCGGCTCCGATCGCGCCGTCCGGTCCCTTGATCTGCCATTGCCAGCCGGGGTCGCTGCCGAACGCCGCCGCCCGCTGCGTCAATCGCGTGCGATCGACACGCCCCTCACCGTCGACGACCGAGGCGAGCACCAGCAGTTGCGCATCGAGCCGACGGTCGAGCCCCTCGGTCACGAACCGCCCGAGCAGCCCGGCCATCACCGCTCCCGCCAGCACCAGCGCCAGCATCGTCGCCGCCGCCGACACCAGCAGCATCCGGGCCTGCAGCGAACGCGGCAAAAGCCGGCTCATGCCGGGCACACCAGTCGATAGCCGCGCCCGCGCACCGTCTCGATCAGCGTCGCGCCGATCTTCTTGCGCAGTCGCCCGACGATCACCTCGAGGCTGTTCGAGTCGACATCGGCATCGCCTTCGTAGACGCGCTCCAGCAGGTCGAGCCGCTCGATCACCGCGTTGCGATGGAGCATCAGCTGCGACAGCACGCGCCATTCGAAGGCGGTGAGCTTGAGGGGCAAACCGTCGAGTTCGAACACGCCGGTTTGTGTGTCGAACGAGAGCGGACCGCACGCAACCAGTGCCTGCGCATGGCCAGCCGCACGGCGCATCAAGGCGCGGAGCCGCATCACCAGTTCCTCGACGCGGAACGGCTTGACGAGGAAGTCGTCCGCGCCGGCCTTGAACCCGGCGACCTTGTCCGACCAGCCATCGCGCGCGGTGAGGATCAGCACCGGCAGGTCGCGGTGCGCGTCGCGCCACGCCTTGAGCACCGAAATGCCGTCGCGCCCCGGCAGCCCGAGGTCGAGCACTGCGGCGTCGAACCGCTCAGTTTCGCCGAGATGCGCGGCGTCGATGCCGTTAGCGGCAAGGTCGACCGCAAAATTCTCCTCGCGCAGCGCGCGCGCGATCGCCGACCCGAGATCGCGGTCGTCCTCGACCAGCAGGATACGCATCGTGCCCCTTTCTTCGTGTGTGCGTGAACCATGTCCCCTTTGGTCATCCCGGACTTGATCCGGGATCCCGCTTCTTGCCACCGTCGCTGAAAGCGGGGCCCCGGATCAAGTCCGGGGCGACGGGGAGGTGCAGGTGCTTCCTGCTGTCTTCCGCCCTATGCCGATCGCTTAAACCGAAACTGAACGATCCGGTTCAGCGCGGGTGCCAGGGGGCGCGCCTAAACATCGCTCATCAACCCGAAGAGGAGTGAGTGATGAAAGCTTCGATGATCCCGCATCTGTCGCGCGGGCAGCGTATTGCGCTCGGTGGTGCCGCCTTGCTGGCGATGGGTGCCGCCGGTGGTGCCGGCGCGGTGCAGCTGACGCGTCCGAGCGTCGAGATGGCGCCGACCGTGCCGACCGCGATCGCCAAACTGCCTGCCACCAGCGGCATCGTGACGGTGCGTGGGCGCGTCGCGGGTGTCTATGGCACGCGCTTTCTGGTCGAGGATGCCAGTGGGCGGACGCTGGTCGACGCCGGGTCGGGCGCGGGCTCGCTGACCAAGGGCGCGCCGGTGCTGGTGCAGGGCCGCTTCGACGACGGGCAGTTGCGGGCGCGCTTCCTCGCCGATCAGGGCGGGGTGCGCGAGGTCGGCGCGCCGCCGCCTCCGCCGCCCCCGCCCGCGCCGGGGGCTGGCGCACCGCCGCCTCCGCCGCCGGGAGCCGGTGCGCCGCCGCCCCCTCCGCCCGGCGCGGGTGCTCCGCCGCCTCCGCCCCCGCCGGGCGCTGGCGCACCGCCGGCTCCGCCTGCACCGGGCGCTGGTGCTCCACCGCCCCCGCCCGCACCGGGCGCCGGCGCGCCGCCGCCGCCACCGGTGAACGGGCAGGTGACGCCCGCGCCGGTCGCGCCGCGCGCGTGATCGAACCGGGGGAGCAGCGCCACGCGCGCTGCTCCCCTTTTCGCGCGTCAGGCGGTTTCGGGGACCGGCGTCAGCGCCGCGCCGGTGTCGAACCAGCTGATGAGGTTATCGACCACCAACTGCCCCATCGCCGCGCGGGTCTGTTCGGAGGCCGAACCGAGGTGCGGCAGCAGCACGACATTGTCCATCGCGCGCAGCTCGGCAGGGACGTGCGGCTCGTCGGCATAGACGTCGAGCCCGGCGGCGAGGATCGTCCCCGTGCGCAGCGCGGCGATCAGCGCCGGCTCGTCGGTGACGCTGCCGCGTGCGACGTTGATGAAGATGCCGTCCTTGCCCAGCGCCTCCAGCACCTCTGCATTGACCAGATGGCGCGTCGACGCGCCGCCCGGCACGATGGCGATCAGCACGTCGCAGGCTTGGGCGAGTGCGACCGGGCTGTCGTGATAGGCATAGGCCACGTTGTCGCGCCGGGTCCGCTGGTGATAGGCGATCGCGACATCGAACCCTTTCAGCCGCCGCGCAATCTGCTGCCCGATCGCGCCCAGCCCGAGGATGCCGACCGTCCGCCCGCGCAGCGTCGGGGAGAGCGGGAAGGGGGCCTGCTCCCACTGCCCCTCGCGCACGTAGCGATCCGCCTGCGGCAGGCGCCGGATCGTCGCGAGCAACAGCCCGAGTGCGAGGTCGGCGACCTCGGCGTCCAGCACACCGGGGGTGTTGGTGACCATGATCCCGCGCGCCGCCGCCGCCCGCGCGTCGATATTGTCATAGCCGACACCGAAATTGGCGACGATCTCCAGCGCGGGCAGCCGGTCGAACAGCGCGGCATCGACCCGGCCGGCAAGCGTATTGGCGGCCATCCCGCGGATCGTCGGCCCGTGTTCCGCCAGATAGGCATCGGCGTCGGGCTGCTCCCACAACCGGTGCAGCGTGAAGCGTGCTTCGAGCGCGGCGATCACCGCGCCGGGCATCGGGGCGGGCATGAGGATATGTGTGTCGGTCATGCCCGCCGGTGTAGCGGCTCGTGCGCTGCGCGTCAGCCGGCCGGGCGCGCGCCGGGCGTACCGCATTTGACGAACTTTCCATTCGCGCCCTTGCAGCGCGTCGCCTTGGCGGGCGGGCATTTGACGAATTTGCCGGTCTTCGGGTCCTTGCACGGCGCGGCGGCGACGGGCGGAGCCATCAGCGTCAGCGCGGCGGCGACGGCGAGCAGGCGGAACATCGGACACCCTCCAGCCCGACGATCGGGCACAATCGAGGTTAAGGCCTTCTTTCTGCGACGGAAAGAGGAAGGGCTTGTCCGCTCAACGGTTTAGCGACGATATGCTGCGCGACAATGAGAAGGAGGGGCAAGATGCGACTGATCCTGTGTGCGGGCGTGGCGGCGTTGTTGGCGGGCGGCGTGGCGCAGGCCGAGCCGGCGAAACTCGATCCGAAGACAGTGATCTACGAGCTGCGCACTTACTATCCCGCGCCCGGCAAGGCGGCGGCGCTCAACGCGCGCTTCCGTGAGCATACGCTGGGGCTGTTCGCCAAGCATGGCATGACCAATGTCGCCTATTGGAATGAGATCCCCACCGATGCCGCGCCCGAGGGGCGGGTGGTCTATGTGCTCGCCTATCCCAGCCGTGCGGCGCGCGAGGCGGACTGGGCGGCGTTCGGCAAAGACCCGGAGTGGCAGAAGGTCGTCGCCGCCTCCGAGGCGGCGGGCAAGCTGGTGACGAAGGTCGACAGCGTGTTCATGACCGCGACGGATTATTCGCCGCCGATCCTTCCGAAATGATCGTCACCCCGTCATTGCGAGCGGAGCGAAGCAATCCAGGGCCGGATCAGGACGCCCTGGATTGCCGCGCTACGCTCGCAATGACGATCAGGCCGCGCCGCCCGGCTTGAGCAGGTCGAGCACCGCCGCGGTCATCGCGGTCGCGCCGGTGGTGACGACCGCCTGCGGATCGACCTTGAACAATGGCGAATGGTGCGAAGGGATCGGCGGTCCACCTTTCGCGGCGGCATCGAACGCCGCCTGTTGCGTGCCGCCGACCGCGAAATAATAGCCCTTGATGCCGTATTTGGGCTCGATGAACGCGGCGAAATCTTCCGCGCCCATGCCCTTTTGCTGGAACGGGATCACCTTGTCGGCGCCCAGTGTCGTCGCCATTACCGCATTGAGCCGGCGTGCCAGCGCGGCGTCGTTGACCGTTGTCGGCGTGCCCTCGATCACGGTGACGACCGGCAGCTTGTCGGCGGGCATCCCGTTAAGCTCGCCGATGCCGCGCGCGACGCGCCGGATACCGGCGAGCAGTTGCGCGCGCGTCGCTTCGTCGTTGGCGCGCACGGTCACCTGCAATTTCGCCTGATCCGAGATGATGTTGTGCTTCAGCCCGGCGTGGAAGCTGCCGACGGTGATGACCGCCGGGCGCAGCGGCTGGCGCTCGCGGCTGACCAGCCCCTGCAGCGCGATGACCAGCTGGCTGGCCATATAGACCGGGTCCTTGCCCGCCTGCGGGCTCGCGCCATGCGCCCCGATGCCGGGGACGATGATGTCGACGCTGTCGGACGAGCTGTACTGGATGTCCTCCGACGCCGAGACGGTGCCGGCCAGCCCTTCGGAATTTGAGTGATAGGCCAAAGCGTAGTCGGGTTTGGGGAAGCGCGTGTAGAGCCCGTCCTTGACCATCGCCGCTGCGCCGCCGACGCGTTCCTCGGCGGGCTGGACGACGAAGACGACCGTCCCGGCCCAGCGGTCCTTCAGCGCCGCCAGCCGGCGCGCGGTCGCGACCAGCCCGACGATGTGCGTGTCGTGCCCGCAGGCGTGCATCACCGGCGCTTCGACCCCGTCGATGCCGACCTGCCGCACGGTGCTGGCATTGGCGAGCCCGGATTTCTCCTCGACCGGCAGCCCGTCCATGTCGGCGCGGACCAGCACGACCGGACCGTTGCCGTTCTTCAGCACGCCGACCACGCCGGTGCCGCCGACCTTTTCGGTCACCTGCACGCCTTTGATTGCGCGCAGTGCCGCCGCCATCTTTGCGGCGGTGCGTTCTTCCTTGAACGACAGCTCGGGGTGCCGATGGAAGTCGTCCCACATCGCGGCGAGCGACGTGTCGTAATCGGCGCGGATCGCCGCGGCATAATCGGGCTCGGCGGACGCGGGCGGCGCGAACGCGCCCAGCGCGGCGGCGGCGAGAAGCAGATGACGCATGGCAAGACCCCCTTGTTTTCCGCAGCCTAGGGTCTGCGTCCGGTCACAACAAGCGATCGTGTGCGCCGTCGACCGTCATTGCGAGCGGAGCGAAGCAATCCAGGGCCGGATCAGGACGCCCTGGATTGCTTCGCTACGCTCGCAATGACGAAGGCGCGTCAATTACATCCGCAGCGTCGCCGACAGATAGAAGCTGCGACCGTAGAAGCTGCTCTCCTGCCAGATCGACGGATTGTTGTTGTAATAGGCTTCCTCGCGGCTGTTGTTGAGGTTGATGACGCCCGCCGCGAAGCTGAGATAATCGGTCGGGGTGAAGCCCGCCGACAGATCGAATTGCGTGCGGGCGCGCACCGTATGGCCCTCGGTCGCGAAGAAGCTGTCGGCGCCATTCTGTTCGTAGGAGCTGCGGTAATTGGCCGACAGCCGCAGGCTGAACAGCCGGTTTTCCCAATAAGGCGTGATGTTCGCGGTGTTCTTCGACAGGTTGCGCACCGTGAAGCCGGTGCCGATCGCCACCTTGGTCGGGATCACGCGCGTGTAGTTGGCGAGCAAGCCGAAGCTGTCGACCGGCAGCCAGCGGTCGAACGACTGGTTCCAGCTCACCTCGACGCCGCGAATGCGGATCGTGCTGGGGTCGTTCGAGGTCTGCGTGATGTCCTGACCACACGGTACGGTGGTCTAGCTTCCTCTGCTCAGGAAGGCACTAGGCTGCCAGGCTGAGGACGGCGCGCCAAGGCTTATGTCGTGACGCACCAGTCGCTTTCCGCTGTCATTTCGGGTCGACCTTGAACTTCGCTTTGCCAAACGCGGAGTCTTCGGGTCAGGTACGGAACATGGCGACGGTCACCGCCCCAGCGCCGCCGCCGCGCGCGCGCGGGCCTCGATTTCGGGCAGCGTGCCCTCGGTCACCCAGCTGCCGCCCACGCACAGCACTGGCCCGATCGCCAGCCAGTCGGGCGCGCTCGCCTCGGTGATGCCGCCGGTCGGGCAGAACTTGCACTCGTAGAAGGGCGCGGCGAGCGCTTTGAGCGCCTTCACCCCGCCGCTGGTTTCGGCCGGGAAGAACTTGAAATGCTCCAGCCCCATGTCGAGCCCGCGCATGATGTCGCCCGCGGTCGCGACACCCGGCAGCCACGGGATGCCCGCCTCGAGGATCGCCTCGCCGGTCTTCGCCGACAGGCCGGGGGAGACGATGAACTCGACGCCCGCATCCTTGACCTGCGCGACCTGCTCGGTCGACACGACCGTGCCCGCGCCGACGATCGCACCGGGCACCTGACGCATCTCGCGGATCGCGTCGAGCGCGGCGGGGGTGCGTAGCGTCACCTCCAGCACCTTCAGCCCGCCCGCGACCAGCGCCTCCGCGAGCGGACGCGCCTGCGCGGCGTCGTGGATGACCAGCACCGGGATGACAGGGCTGGTGCGCATGACGGTTTCGATGTTGCTCACGATTGATGCTCCTGCGCGAAGGCGGCCGCGGCGCCGAACAGGCCCGGCTGCGGATGGGTGATGAGCTTGACCGGGATCGCCGACATCAGCGACTGGAACCGGCCCTTGGCGACGAAGCGCTGATCGAAGCCCGAGCGCAGCAACTTGTCCTTGATCCGCAGGCCCAACCCGCCCGCGATCACGACGCCCTTCGCGCCATGCGCCAGCGCGAGATCGCCCGCCACCGCGCCCAGCGCGAGGCAGAAGCGATCGAGCGCCGCGAGCGCGATCGAATCGGTGCCCTCCAGCGCCTCGGTCCAGATCGCCTTGTCATCCTTGTGGATGTAGGCGCGGCCCTCCAGCTCGGCGAGCGTCTCGTAGATCGCGACGATCCCCGGCCCGGCGACGATCCGCTCGGCGGACACGCGGGTATAGGTCTTGCGCAGCCGCTTGAGCAACGCATCCTCGATCCCGTCGAGCGGGGCGTAATCCATATGCCCGCCCTCGGTAGGCAGTACGCGGTAGCGGCCGTCCTGCTTGTAGACCTGCGCGACGCCCAGCCCGGTGCCGGGACCGCAGACCGTCGTGACGCCGTCCTTCGGCAGCGGCGCGTCAGGGCCGCACAGATGTTCGAAATCGCCCTCCGGCAGCTGCCCCACCGCATGGCCGATCGCGCCGAAATCATTGATGATCGTCCAGGTCGATGCGCCGAGCCGTTCGGGGATCAGCGACGGGCGGATCACCCACGGGTTGTTGGTCATGCGGATCACGTCGCCGGTGATCGGCGAGGCGACCGCGATCGCCGCCGCATCGGGCAAGGTTCCGCCCATCCGCTCGCGGAACGCCTCATAGGCGGTCTGGAGGCTGGCGTGCTCGGCGGTCTTGAGCGTGGTGGGTGCACCAAGCGAGACGACGTGCCCGGCCTCGACCTCCGCGATGGCGAAGCGCGCGTGCGTGCCCCCGATATCGACCGCTACGACCTGCATAAACTTACTCCCTCTCCCCGGTGGGGAGAGGGCCGGGGTGAGGGGTTGCCGCTGGCGTTCCCCTCGGTGAGACCCGAACCCCTCTCCCAACCCTCTCCCCACAGGGGAGAGGGCTTAAACATCAAAGTCCCGCGCCGGCCAGCACCGCGCTCGCGCCCTTTTCGGCCTCATCCGCCAGTCCGCGGAACATGCCGAACAATTCGCGGCCCATGCCGCTGGCTGGCGCCGGGGTCGGTGCCTGTTCGCGCGCCGCCCATTCGTCGGCGGGCACCAGCGCCTCCAGCGTCCCCGCCTCGGCATCGACGCGGATCAGGTCGCCGTCGCGGATCAGCCCGATCGCGCCACCGCGTCCGTTCAGACCAGGCAGAGCCTCCGGCGAGCAATGGATCGCGCACGGCACCTTGCCGCTCGCGCCCGACATCCGCCCGTCCGTCACCAGCGCAACCTTGAACCCACGGTTCTGAAGCACGCCGAGCGGCGGGGTGAGCTTGTGCAGTTCGGGCATACCGTTGGCACGCGGCCCCTGGAAGCGGACGACGACGACCACGTCCTGCTCCAGCTCGCCGTTCTTGAACGCCTCGATCACCTCCAGCTGGTCGGCGAAGACGCGCGCGGGGGCCTCGACGATCCAGCGCTCGCGCTCGACCGCCGACACCTTGATGCACGCACGTCCGATATTGCCCTGCAGGATCCGCATCCCGCCGTCGGGCGAGAAGGGCGCGGTCGCCGGGCGGAGGATCGTTTCGTCGCGGCTGTCGCCCGCCGGCATCCACGTCAGCGCGTCGCCGTCGAGCGTCGGCGCGGCGGCGTAGGCGGTCAGGTCGTCGCCTGCGACCGTCATGATGTCGCGGTGCAGACAGCCGCCCGCCAGCAATTCCTTGATGACATAAGGCATTCCGCCCGCGGCCTCGAAGCCGTTCACGTCGGCCGAGCCGTTCGGATAGACGCGCGCGATCAGCGGCACCGCCGCCGACAGCCGGTCGAAATCCTCCCAGTCGATCACGATCCCCGCCGCGCGCGCGATCGCGGGAAGGTGGAGCAAATGGTTGGTCGACCCGCCGGTCGCCAGCAGACCGACCGCGGCATTGACCACCGCCTTCTCGTCGACGCACGCGCCGAGCGGGCGGTAATCGTCGCCGTGCGCACCGATCTTCGCAAGCCGGTGGACCGCGGCGCGGGTCAGCTCCTGCCGCAGCTTGGTGCCCGGATTGACGAACGCCGCACCCGGCATGTGGAGGCCCATCACCTCCATCATCATTTGGTTGGTGTTGGCGGTGCCGTAGAAGGTGCAGGTGCCCTGCGTATGGTAGGCGGCGATCTCCGCCTCTAGCAGCTCCTCGCGCCCGCAATCGCCGGTCGCGAACCGCTCGCGCACCGCCGCCTTCGCCTTGTTGGGGAGCCCCGAGGGCATCGGACCGCCGGGGATCAGAATCATCGGCAGATGGCCGAAGCGCAGCGCGCCCATCAGCAGCCCGGGCACGATCTTGTCGCAGATGCCGAGCAGCGCCGCACCCTCGAACGTGCCGTGGCTCAGCGCCACCGCGGTCGACAGCGCGATCGTGTCGCGGCTGAACAGCGACAGCTCCATCCCGGCATAGCCCTGGGTCACGCCGTCGCACATCGCGGGCACGCCGCCCGCGACCTGCGCGGTCGCCCCGGCCTCGCGAGCCCAGACCTTCATCTGCTCAGGGTAACGATAATAGACCGCATGCGCGGACAGCATGTCGTTGTACGCGGTCACCAGCCCGATGTTCATTGCCTGATGCTGCGTCTTCATCGCCTCGCGGTCTTCGGGCGTGCCGGCATAGGCGTGGGCGAGGTTGGCGCAGCCGAGCCGCGGACGGCCGATCCAGCCCTGCCGCTCGCGTTCGATCAGCGAGAGATACGCCTGCCGCGTCGGGCGGCTGCGCTCGATGATCCGGTCGGTGACGGCGCTGACGGCGGGGTTCATGATCTTGCGTCCTCGTCTTGCCGGGGGCGTTCCCGGCAATCATGGCCTTCAATGAAGGCCGTAGCGGCAGTCTTTGCGACAGCATCGTTCGCGGGACAAGGGCTGGAACTTGCTGCGATTGATCCACATCCACCCCCGTTCGCCCTGAGGTGCCGTTGAGCCTGTCGAAACGGCGTCTCGAAGGGCCGGTGCTTCGAGACGATGCTTCGACAAGCTCAGCATCTCCTCAGCACGAACGGTGTGGGAGCGACGTCGATCGGCTACGCCGCCCAGTGGATGTCGACGGGCAGTTCCGCATCGGCCAGCACGCGCCCGATCGGATAGGGCGAGCCGGCGCCCTCCTTGATCGCATCCTCGATCACCTTGCGCTTGGCGTCGCCGGTCACCGCGATCATCAGCGCGCGGGCGGTGACGATCCCCTGCCGGGTCAGCGTGACGCGCGCGACCGGCGCCTCGGGCGGCAGCGGATCGGGCATGACGCCGATCGCGCGACGTTCCTTCGGTCCGTTGAGCGCCTCGTCGTAATCGGGGCCGGGGAAGATCGACGCGGTATGCCCGTCGCCGCCCACACCAAGGAGGCACAGGTCGAGCGGCCAGTGCAGGTCCTGCATCAGCGCGTCGGCCGAGCGGCCCGCAGCCTTGTAATCGTCGGTCGCCTTCGGGACGATCGGCATCACGCGCGCGCCCTTGGGGATGAAGATCTTGCCCAGCGCGGTGACGTTCGACAGCGCGTCGCCCAGCGGCACGATCCGCTCGTCGCCGGGGATGATCGTCACGCGCTTCCAGTCGAGCTTGGCCTTGGCCAGCTTCTCATAGGCGGGCAGGGGGGTCTTGCCGCCCGCCAGCGCGATCACCGCCGAACCGCGCGCGTCGATCGCGCTTTCGATGACGAACTGGATATCGCCCGCGACCGCATCGGCCAGCTCGGCGGCGTCGTCATATTCCCACCATTCGATTTCGGTCATGTGCTTTCCAGTCTTCCGTTCGTGGTGAGGAGAGGCTGAGCCCGTCGAAGCCTCGTCTCGAACCACCATGTCCTTCGAGACGCCGCTTCGACTTCGCTCAGCAGCTCCTCAGGACGAACGGGGAAGGCATTTTTGTCCTTCCCCTTGTCCCATCAATCGTCCTGCCACGTCACGTTATCCCGCTCGGTCAGCGCGATCGCGCCGGCCGGGCCCCAGGTGCCCGCGGCATAATGTTTGGGCTTGGTCTGGTTCGCGGCCCAGCCGGCGCGGATCGCGTCGATCCAGCGCCACTGCGCCTCCACCTCGTCGCGGCGCACGAACAAGGTCTGGTCGCCCTCGATCAGGTCGAGCAGCAACCGCTCATAGGCGATCCGGCGACGCTTGCCCGCGAACTCGGCGTCAAGGCTGAGGTTCAGCGGCACTTCGCGCAGGCGAACGCCGTCGCGGTCGAGGCCCGGCTCCTTGGTCATCACCAGCAGCTGGACATATTCCTCCGGCTGGAGGCGGATGATCAGCTTGTTGGGCTGGAGCATCCCGCCGCGCCCCGAGAACATCGAGTGCGGCACCGGCTTGAACTGGATCGCGATCTCGCTGCGGCGCTTGGCCATGCGCTTGCCGGTGCGCAGGTAGAAGGGCACGCCCTGCCAGCGCCAGTTGTCGATATGCGCCTTGATCGCGACGAACGTCTCGACGTCGCTGTCGTAACCCAGCTCCTCGTCGTAACCGCGCACGACCTTGCCGCCGACCGCGCCCTCTTCATACTGGCCGGTGACGGTGTTCTGCTGTACCTCGGTGGGCTCGATCTTGCGCATCGAGCGGAAGACCTTGGCCTTTTCGTCACGGATCGCGGTGCCGTCATACAGCGCCGGCGGCTCCATCGCGATCAGCGCGACCAGTTGCAGCATGTGGTTGGCGACCATGTCACGCAGCGCGCCCGCGCCTTCGTAATAGCCGGCGCGATCCTCCAGCCCGACCGTTTCGGCGATCGTGATCTGGACGTTGTCGATGCCCTGCGCGTTCCAGATCGGCTCGAACATCGAATTGCCGAAGCGCAGCGTCAGGATGTTCTGCACCGTCTCCTTGCCGAGATAATGGTCGATGCGGAAGATACGGTCTTCGGGGAAGACCGAGGCGACGGTGTCGTTGATTTCCCGGCTCGATTCAAGATCGTAGCCCAGCGGCTTCTCCAGCCCGATCCGTACCGTCTCACCGGCCAGACCGACGCTCTGCAGCCCCTTGACCGCCGGCTCGAACAGCGACGGCGCGGTTGACAGATAGATGGCCAGGCCGCCCGACACGTCACCGATCTTGTCCGCCAGCGCCTGAAATGTCGTCGGGTCGGACAGGTCGACCGGCTGGAAGAAGATCCGCGCGAGGAACGACGACAGCGCGCTTTCGTCCTTGCGGTCGGCCGGCAGGAACTCGTCCAGCGCCTTGTGCGTCGCCTCGCGGAACTGGTCATCGGTCAGGTCGCCGCGCGCCGAACCGGTGATCGTCAGCCCCTCGGGCAGCAGCCCGTCGGCGTGCAGGCCGTACAGCGACGGCAACAGCATCCGCTTGGCGAGATCGCCCGTCGCACCGAACAACAGCAGCTTGCCGACCGGGTTGCGCTCCAACTCGCGTCTCCTTCTTACAGGGTCAGGCCGGCAACGGGATCGAGCCCGGCCATGATGTTCAGATTCTGCACCGCCGCGCCCGCCGCGCCCTTGCCGAGATTGTCGAGCGTCGCGATCAGCAGCGCCTGCCCGGCAGACTCGTTGCCGGTCACGCGCAGCGTCATCCGGTCGGTATTGGCGTCGTCCTCGATCCGCACTGTCGTCACCGCCTCGTGTGCGAAGCGGACGACGCGGTTGCCGTCATAGGCGCTGGCCAGCACCTCGGCGACATCGGTCAGCGTCGCGCGGCGCGTCAGCTGCGCCAGATGCAGCGGCACCTGCACGACCATCCCGCGATAGGCGCGCGCCACCGCCGGCTGGAAGATCGGCGCATGGGTCAGCCTGGCGTGGCGGCGCATCTCGGGCGCATGCTTATGCGCCAAGCCCAGCGCATAGGGGCGGAAGGCGGTGTTCGTCTCGCCGCCTTCGAACTCGGCGATCATCGCCTTGCCGCCGCCCGAATAACCCGAGGTGGCGTTGACGCTGAGCAGCGCGTCGGCGCCGAGCAGCCCGGCGCGCACCAGCGGGCGGACCAGCGCGAGGAACCCGGTCGGGTAACAGCCGGGATTGCTGACGAAGCGCGCGCCCGCGATCCGCTCCGCCTGATCGGGCTCCAACTCGGCAAAGCCGTAGGTCCAGCGATCCGCAGTACGGTGCGCGGTCGAGGCGTCGACGGTGCGGGTGCGATCGTTGGCGATCATCGCCACCGCCTCGCGCGCGGCATCGTCGGGCAGGCACAGCACGACATAATCGGCGTCGTTGATCGCTTCGCGCCGCGCCGCCTCGTCCTTGCGGCGCGCCTCGTCGAGCGTAACGAGCGTGATGTCGCGCCGCGATTCGAGCCGCTCGCGAATCTCGAGCCCGGTGGTGCCGACCGCACCGTCGATAAAGACCTTGACCGTCATTGCGGCTGCACCGCATCGGCGTCGAGATAGCCGACCATTCCGTTTTCCACAGCAATCCCCCAGGCGACCCCGCCGGTCAGGTCGAGCAGATCGAACGCCGCGCCCGCCGAGAGCGTGGCGAGCGGCGCGGCCGTCCGCTCGCGTGTCTCGCGCAACACCGCCTCGCGCAGCAACGTGCGACGGAGCGGCGCGGCGTAATGCGGTGCGAAGACGCGATCGGCGAGCCGGACGTCCGCAATGTCGGGGCGCACTGCATGAGTTCGCGGATCGAGCACGCGCGACCGGCCGGTGAGCGCAAAGCCGCTACGCTCGGGCCGCATCCCCGGTGCCGTGGGCGCGAACGGCGGCAGGGACGGCGTCCCCTTCGCCGATGAACTGGCCGAACTCTTCAAGAAAATCTGCCCCTTCGGTCGTGCGGGCGACGAAGATATTGCGTTTGTCGCTATCGTCGCGTTGGCGGCGCAGATAGCCCAGCGCACCCAAGCGATTCAAGGCGCGCGTCACGACCGGCTTCGACACGTTCAATATGCGCGCCAACCCGCGCACGGTGTGCGGCCCCGGCCGCAGGTAAACCACGAGTAACAGTGCCATCTGACGATTGGTGAGGTCGGGCTCGCCCGAGCGCACGTAATCGACCAGCGCATTCATCCACGAACTCAGTTCGGGTTGAGCCAATGTTGCCACGTCCTCGTCCCGCATCGAAAGAAGGCCGGATCATCCCGGACCTGTCGATGGATTAACGCCCGCTTGCACCGCTGGTTTCAGCTATGTCATGAATTTGGCACGCCCCTTGTCCCGCGGGGGCCGGGCGGTGCGGTTGATCCCGGCGCGCCGCTCCCCTATGTGGCCGGTGATCGGGGGCCGCCGCATGGCGACCGCCGGCCCATTCTCGCTTCGGAATCGCGCCCAGCCCATGTTCACCTTCCTGATCGTCCTCCAGGCCATTATCGCGGCGGCGCTCGTCACCGTGATCCTGATGCAGCGGTCGGAAGGGGGCGGCCTGACCTCGTCGGGCAGCCCGTCGGGGCTGATGTCGGCGCGCGGTGCGGCCGATTTCCTGACGCGCGCCACTTCGGTGCTCGCGGGGCTGTTCATCCTGATGAGCATCACGCTGGCGTTCCTCGCCGCCAGCCGCGGCGCGGTGTCGGTCGACACCTCGCTCCAGCGGCGCGCGCCGGCCGCGCAGACGCAGGCGCAGCCGCCGGTCGCGGCGCAGCCGGCGCCGGCGACCGCGGACAATGCCGTCGCCCCGGCGCCAGCCGACAACGGCGTGCCGCTGGCGCGCTGATCGCGACAATATCGTCGTTTCGTCGCGCGCGGGCTTCCCGCGCGCTTGCCCTTTTGCGCATTTGAAGGTTAGGGGTTGCGTCCCATGGCGCGGTACATTTTCATCACCGGCGGCGTGGTTTCCTCGCTCGGCAAGGGTCTCATGGCGGCGAGCCTCGCGGCTCTGTTGCAGGCACGCGGCTATCGCGTGCGCATCCGCAAGTTCGATCCGTATCTCAACGTCGATCCGGGCACGATGAGCCCGTATCAGCACGGTGAGGTGTACGTGACCGACGACGGTGCGGAGACCGATCTCGATCTCGGCCATTACGAGCGCTTTACCGGCGTTTCGGCGCGCCAGTCGGACAACGTCACCAGTGGCCGCATCTACAAGACGATCATCGAACGCGAGCGGCGCGGCGACTATCTCGGCGCGACGGTGCAGGTGATCCCGCACGTCACCGACGCGATCAAGGCGTTCGCACGCGCCGAAACCGACGATCTCGACTTCGTGCTGTGCGAGATCGGCGGCACCGTTGGCGACATCGAGTCGCTGCCGTTCATCGAGGCGATCCGTCAGCTTAAGAACGAGGTTGGGCGTGGCAATGCGATCAGCATCCACGTGACCCTGGTGCCGTATATCGCCGCGGCCGGCGAGCTGAAGACCAAGCCCACCCAGCATTCCGTTCGCGAGATCGCCGCGCTGGGCGTGCAGCCCGACGTGATCGTCTGCCGCTGCGAACAGCCGCTGCCCGAATCGGAGCGCGCCAAGATCGCGCTGTTCTGCAACGTCCCCGAAAGCGCGGTCATCCCCGCGCTCGACGCCAAGAGCATCTATGCGGTGCCGCTCCAGTATCACGGCGAAGGGCTCGACTCGGAAGTGCTGCGCGCCTTCGGGATCACCCCGTCGTCCGCGCCCGATCTCAGCCGCTGGGAAGAGATCGTCGAGCGGCTGATGCACCCCGAGGGCGAGGTGACGGTCGGCGTGGTCGGCAAGTACGTCGGCCTGCAGGACGCGTATAAGTCGCTTAACGAGGCGCTGGTCCACGGCGGGATCGCCAACCGGGTCAAGGTCAACATTCGCTGGATCGACGCCGAATTGTTCGAGGGTGACGATGACGGCGAGATCGCCGCGCATCTCGAGCCGTGCCACGCGATCCTCGTCCCTGGCGCGTTCGGGTCGCGCGGGGCAGAGGGCAAGATCGCCTCGGTCCGCTTCGCGCGCGAGCACAACGTGCCCTATTTCGGGATCTGCTTCGGGATGCAGATGGCGTGCGTTGAGGGCGCGCGCGATCTCGCCGGGATCACCGCCGCATCCTCCACCGAATTCGGGCCTACCGAGGAGCCGGTCGTCGGGCTCATCACCGAATGGATGGGCGAGCGCGGGCTTGAGAAGCGGGCCGAGAACGGCGATCTGGGCGGCACGATGCGGCTCGGCGCCTATCCGGCGGCGCTGGCCGGCAACAGCGTGGTCGGCTCGATCTACGGCGGCGACTCGATCAGCGAGCGTCACCGTCACCGCTATGAGGTGAACACCGCCTATCGCGAAGCGCTGGAGAAGGGCGGACTGGTGTTTTCCGGCATGTCGCCCGACGGTACGCTGCCCGAAATCGTCGAGCGCCCCGACCACCCGTGGTTCGTCGGCGTGCAGTTCCACCCGGAACTGAAGAGCCGGCCGTTCGAGCCGCACCCGCTGTTCGCCAGCTTCATCGCGGCGGCGGTGAAGCAGAGCCGGCTGGTTTAAAGCTCTTCCGTCGTTGCAAGCGTAGCGAAGCAATCCAAGGCCGGATCAGGACGCCTTGAAGCCGATCGACGTTCAATGCTCGTATGCTTTCTTCGTCATCCCGGACTTGATCCGGGATCCCGCTTCTCGCTTAGGCGGCCAAGAAGAAGCTGGGCCCCGGATCAAGTCCGGGGCGACGAACGAGGGGATGTCCTGATCGCAACCGACGACGGCCCGGCGCGAAGGGCATGAATGTCGATCGGCTCTGAGTTGCTTCGCTGCGCCCGCAATGACGAAGTGCCCACCCATTGCTTACCGCTTACGTCCACGTTAACCTTCCGTTTACAAAGATAAATGGGAGGATGGCATGATCGGACGGGTGGCGACGCTGCTGTGCGCGGCGGCGATGACGGTAGCGCTTCCGGCAGCGGCGCAGACGAATGTGGCGCCGTTCTCTTCGCTGACGGTGTTCGGTGACAGCCTTGTCGACGCGGGCAATATCCGCAAGCTCGGCCTCGGCGCCGATCCGGCGCTGGGCTATGTCGACGGTCGGTTCACCAACGGGTACGATTATACCGACCTGCTGAGCCTGGCGATGTACGGCACGCCAACCGTGGCGTCGCTGAACGGCGGGACGAACTACGCCTATGGCGGCGCGCGCGCCACCGCCACCACCCCGGTGCCGGACGCGCTGGAACAGGTCGCGCTCTACAAGGCCGCGCTCGACAAGGGCGGGAAGGTCGATCCCAATGGCTTGTACGTTCTGAACTTCGGTGGGAACGACGTGTTCGCGGCGGTCAAGGGTGCGGACGCCGGCGTGTCCGATCCCGACGCCTTCCTGCTCGCGGCGGCACAGAATTACGCGGCGGCGGTCGACGCGCTCAACAAGCTAGGCGCGCGCAACATCCTGCTGACCGGCTTCCCGGTCGCGACGGAGGGCACGCCGCTCGCCTATTCGATCAAGGCCGAGATCGATCTGGCGCAGGAACTGGCCAAGCTCAATCTGGCGGCCGATACCCGTTTGATGCGCTACAGCTATCTCGATTTCTTCCAGCGCGTGCAGGCCAACCCCAGCGCCTTCAACCTGCCGAACCCGCTGATTCTCCCGCAGGACAAGAAACCGCTGACCACCTGTCAGGGCGCGGCGGCCTTCCCGGCGTGCACCGGCTATTTCTCGTTCGACGGCATCCACCCGACCGCCGCGATCCATCAGGCGCTGTTCGCGGACATCAACGGCAAGTTCGGTTTCGGGCTGACCGCCGTGCCGGAGCCGACGACCTGGGCCATGCTGGTGCTGGGCTTCGCCACCGTCGGCGCTGCGCTCCGCCGCGATCGTCGGCGGCGCGTGGTCGCCTGAAAGTACGGCAGAACCGACCTCAAACACTGATCGTCATTGCGAGCGAAGCGAAGCAATCCAGGGTCGGACCAGGACGCCCTGGATTGCTTCGCTTCGCTCGCAATGACGGATAGACCGGGCCAGCAGCCGCTCGATCCCGATGAAACGAGGCCGACAAAGGAAAAAAGGAAAGGCGCCCGAGCCTTGCGGCCCGGACGCCCCCACCGGCGTCTCGAAAGGGAGCAAAGAGACGCCGATCCCGATCAGGCGGCCTGTGCTTCGTCGGTCGCCTTTTTCTCGACTGCGGTCAGCGGCGCACCGGTCTTGATCGCGATGCTCTTCGGCTTCATCGCCTCGGGCACCTCGCGGACCAGATCGACCACCAGCAGACCGTCGTTCAGTCGTGCGTCCTCCACGAACACGAAGTCGGCCAGTTCGAACCGCCGCTCGAAGCTGCGGTTGGCGATGCCGAGGTGGAGGAACTGGTTGTTGTCCGCCTTGTCGTCCTTCTTGCCGGTCACCAGCAACAGGTTCTGCTGCGCGACGATCTCGATCTCGTCACGGCTGAACCCGGCGACGGCCAGCGTGATGCGGTAGCGGTCGTCCGCCACGCGCTCCAGGTTGAACGGCGGGTAATTTTCCGCAGCACTCCGGGCGTTGGCCTCGATGAGGTCGAACAGCCGATCGAAACCGATCGTGGAGCGGCGATAAGGGGTCAAATCGAAACGCATCGTCAAATCCTCCAATGAGCTATTTGAAAGCGGCGTCCGCTGTTGCGCGACGCCTGTTTCGTGCAGCCCGGTGACCGGCACCGCACGAGCCTGAATTTGGGGCCGATGCGAAGCGTTTCAAGGGGTCGACAAACCCCTACTTTGTTGATGGAGTATTGGAGGTGCCGCAAAGAGCCGGTTCGAGAATCAAAAGGGGTATCTGCATGTCCGTTACGCTCGCTCTGCTTCTGGCCGCCCAGGCGACGGCGCAGCAGCAACCGCCCGCACCGGTGGTCATCGGAGAGCGGGAAGCGGTGCCGAGCACGCCGGGCGACCCTGACCGGACCGAGGAGCAGGTGCAGCGCAGCTCCGCCGCCTCCGACGTCGTCGTCACCGCGCGGCGGCGTGCCGAATCGGCGCAGAACGTGCCGATCCCGATCTCAGTCGTCGGGGTGAAGGAGCTGGACGCCACCGGCAGCTTCAACGTGCAGCGGCTCCAGCAACTCCAGCCGACGCTGCAATTCTATTCGACCAATCCACGCAATTCCTCGGTCAACATCCGCGGGCTCGGCGCGCCGCTCGGGCTCACCAACGACGGGATCGAGCAGGGCGTCGGCATCTATATCGATCAGGTCTATCTAAGCCGCGTCGCGGCGGCGACGCTCGACTTCCTCGACGTCCAACAGATCGAAACGCTGCGCGGGCCGCAGGGGACGCTTTACGGCAAGAACACCGTCGCCGGCGCGA
Source organism: Sphingomonas phyllosphaerae FA2 (assembly GCF_000427645.1). Taxonomy (GTDB): domain Bacteria; phylum Pseudomonadota; class Alphaproteobacteria; order Sphingomonadales; family Sphingomonadaceae; genus Sphingomonas; species Sphingomonas phyllosphaerae. The sequence continues at coordinate 331,062 of NZ_KE386571.1, forward strand.
TCAACATCACCAGCAAGGCACCGAGCTTCACGTTGCAGGGCCGCGCCGAGGTGTCGGTCGGCAATCTGGAGTTCAAACAGGCCAAAGCGTCGATCTCGGGCCCGCTGACCGACAATGTCGCGATCCGGCTCGGCGTGTCGACCACCAGCCGCCGCGGCACGATCTACAACGTCGCGAGCAACCAATACGTCAATGCGCAGGACAATCTCGGTATCCGCACCGCGATCCTGTGGAAGGCGACCGACGATCTCGATCTGACGCTGTCGGGTGATTACTCGCGCCAGAACCCGAATTGCTGCGCGCAGATCTTCGTGCGCGTCGGCCAAACGCAGCGTCCGCTCAACCGCCAGTTCGACCTGCTCGCCGCCGCGCAGGGCTATGAACCGCCCAGCCGCAATCCGTTCGACCGGCTGACCGATCTCGACGCGAAGCTCAGCGCGCGCAACCAGCTCGGCGGGCTGTCGCTGCGCGGCGAGCAGCGGCTGGGCGAGGGGACGCTGACCTCGATCACGGCCTATCGTTTCTGGGACTGGCTGCCCGCCAACGACCGCGACTTTACCGGGCTGCCGATCACGACGCTGTCGCAGAACCCGACGCGGCAGGACCAATATACGCAGGAATTCCGCTACGCCGGCAAGGCCGAGCATTTCGATTACGTGCTGGGGCTGTTCGGTTTCTACCAGACGATCCACACCACCGGCACGCAGCGGCAGGGCCCGGCGGCGAGTCGCTGGCTCATCAATCCGTCGAACGCGCTGTCGCGCGACCCGTCGGTGCTCAACGGCCTGACCGCCGCCAACGACATCCGGCTGAAGAACTTCTCGGGCGCGATCTTCGGCAAGCTCAACTGGAACCTGACCGATGCCTTCACGCTGTCGCCGGGCGTGCGCCTGAATTACGACGACAAGACCGGCAGCTATGTCAGCGTCGTGCGCGACGGGCAGGGCAATCTCGTCCCCGCGACCGGCGGCAATGCGCGACAGGCGGCGCAGCGCGACGCGATCCAGCCGCAGGAATTCCGCGATCAGAAGTTCCGCGAATGGAACGTCTCCTATGATCTGACCGCGTCGTACAAGCCGTCGCGCGACGTGCTGCTCTACGGCACCTATGCGCACAGCTTTAAATCGGGCGGGCTCAACCTCAACGGCGTGCCGGTGGTGAACGGCGTGGTGCAGACGCAGCTGGCGCAGGTCGCGCCGGAAAAGGTCGACCATTTCGAGCTGGGCGCGAAGTCGCAATTCTGGGATCGCAAGGTCACGTTCAACGTCACCGGCTTCTGGACCGAGATCAGCGACTATCAGGCGGTGGTCAACAACAGCTCGACCTCGACGCTCCGCGGGTATCTCGCCAATGCCGGCAAGGTGCGGGTGCGGGGTGTCGAAGCCGACTTTTCGGTACGGCCGAGCGACCGCTTCAATCTCTACACGAACGGCGCGTTCACCGATCACAAATACGTCGACTTCAAGAATGCCCCGTGCCCGCCGGAATTGTCGGGCGGCGGGAGCGGCGCGACGATCGGTGCGCCGGGGCAGGCGGGCACCAACAGCCCGGTCGTGTGCGACATCTCGGGCCAGTGGCTGCCGGGTATCTCGAAGTTCGCCTTCTCCTATGGCGGCGAATATAATTTGCCGGGCGAGGTGTTCGGCAAGTCGGGAGAGGCATATCTCGGCGTCGATGCCAATTCGCGGACCAAGTTCTCGTCCAATGCCTCGCGGTCGATCTATACCGACGTGAACGGCTATACGCTGGTGAACGCCCGGCTAGGGTTCCGCACCGACAGCGGGGTCAACGTGTTCGGCTGGGTGCGCAACCTGTTTGACGCCGAATATTACGAGGTGCTGGCAACGACGCCGGGCAATACCGGGCTGATCGCGGGCAATGTCGGCGATCCGCGGACCTATGGTGTGACGGTCGGGTTCGGGTTCTGACGCTTCACACCGTCGCCCCAGACTTGATTCTGGGCCCCGCTTCTTCTCGACAGAAGTAAGAAGCGGGATCCCGGGTTAAGCCCGGGATGACGGAGGTTGTTATTTGAATATACCCCGGCGGAGGCCGGGGCCCAGTTGGAAAGGCTCTGCCGGATAACGCGCCGCGCCATCCCAGCGCCGACGGCAAAGCCGCCGGCGTGACGTCGGACGGGATCGGCTACGCCGACCCGCCGGCCGTTTGGCGCGCTGCTCGCTTCGCTTTGCACCGGCGGCGGGCGCCGCCGCCTTCGCCCTAAAAGCAAACGCCCGGGCCGTTATCCACGACCCGGGCGCCTGCGTGACGATCGCTCGTCAGCCCCCTATCCAGCCTTAAGCCCGCACGCTTTTCCCGAGGGATCAGCGGGGCTTGATGGCGTTCCCCGAACCACGGCCTTTTGCCTGTGTGCCAGTGCCCGCAGGTATGCGGTGCGGCTTGTTCGCTGTCGATACAAATGAACCGCGGCAAAACCGATTGCGGCGACTATGTGACGATTCCGCAACAGCCCCCATTGCGCATCAGCGGGTGGCTCCCTATCGCGGCCGGCATGTTGCTGTCCCGCTATGAGAGCATGATCGCGCGGCGGTATCTGCTGCCGGGCAAGGGTGAACGCTTCATCGTGCTGGTGGCGGGCTTCTCGCTTGGCGCAGTGATGCTTGGGGTCGCCGCGCTGGTGATCGTCATGAGCGTCATGAACGGCTTCCGCGCGGAGCTGTTCGACAAGATCGTCGGGCTGAACGGCCATGCCGTGGTGCAGGGCTATAACAACCGCCTCGACAATTGGCAGCGCGTCGTCGAGCTGGCCAGGACGACGCCGGGCGTGACCAGCGCCGTGCCGATGATCGAGCAGCCGCTGTTCGCGACCTTCAACGGCCGCGCCGAGGCGATCCTGCTGCGCGGGATGCGCCCGGAGGACATCCGCACCAACGCCACGATCCGCACCAAGATCGTCGCCGGCAGCCTCGCGACGCTGACCCCGAACAGCGGCAATGTCGCGATCGGCGCGCGGCTGGCGGAACAGCTCGGTGCGACAATCGGCTCCGACATCACCGTCATCAGCCCACTTGGCCGCTCGACGCCGTTCGGCACGATGCCGCGCAGCGTCAGCTACCGGGTCGGGGCGATCTTCGAGGTCGGCGTCTACGATTACGACAAGGCCTATGTCGTCATGCCGTTGCAGGACGCGCAGACCCTGCTGCTGACCGGCGACACCGTTGGCATGATCGAGTTGCAGACCACCAATGCCGACAAGGTCGGCGAGATCCTCGCCCCGCTCGCCAAACAGGTGCAGCCGTACGGCATCATCAGCGACTGGCGACGCCTCAATTCGGAACTGTTCGACGCGCTGGCGGTCGAGCGCGTGGCGATGTTCGTCGTGCTGTGCATCATCATTCTCGTCGCCGCGTTCAACATCGCCAGCTCGCTGATCATGCTGGTGCGCGCCAAGACGCGCGACATCGCGATCCTGCGCACGATGGGCGCGAGCCGCGGCGCGATGCTGCGGATCTTCATGACGGTCGGCACGACGATTGGCGTGCTGGGCACCTTCGCGGGGCTGGCGCTCGGCGCGATCTTCCTGTTCTTTCGCCAGTCGGTGGTCAATTTCGTCCAGCTGGTCACGGGGCAGAACCTGTGGGATCCGTCGATCCGCTACCTCACCGAATTGCCGTCGAAGGTCGATCCGGTCGAGGTGACCGCGATCGTCATCATCACGCTGCTGATGACCTTCCTCGCCACTGTCTATCCGGCGCTCAAGGCCGCCAATACCGATCCGGTCGAGGTGCTGCGGTATGAATAGCGTACCCGCGCCCGACGGCGCGCCCGCGGTCCTCCAGACCACCGGCCTCGCGCGCAGCTTCACGCAGGGCGAGACGACGATCCACGTCCTGCGCGGCGTCGATCTGGCGGTCCGCCCCGGTGAGATCGTCGCGCTGCTCGGGCCGTCGGGCTCGGGCAAGTCGACCTTGTTGCAGGCGGTCGGATTGCTCGAAGGCGGCTTCTCGGGCTCGATCCGCATTGCGGGCACCGAAGCCGCCAAACTCGACGCCGCCGGGCGCACCGCGCTCCGCCGCGACCGGCTGGGGTTCGTCTACCAATTCCACCATTTGCTGCCCGATTTCAACGCAATCGAGAATGTCGTCCTGCCGCAGCTGATCCAGGGTGCCGAGCGCGCGCCGGCCGAGGAACGCGCCGCCGCGCTGCTCACCGCGCTCGGCGTCGGACACCGCTTGACGCACCGTCCCTCCGCGCTGTCGGGCGGCGAGCAGCAGCGCGTCGCGGTCGCACGCGCGCTCGCCAACCGCCCGGCGCTGGTGCTCGCCGACGAGCCGACCGGCAACCTCGACGAAGCCACCGCCGATCGCGTGCTGGCCGAGTTCCTGCGGCTGGTGCGCGGGGAGGGTTCGGCCGCGCTGGTCGCGACGCACAACGAGCGGCTGGCCGCGCGGATGGACCGCGTCGTCCGACTCCACGAAGGGCAATTGGAGGGCGCGGCGTGAACGCGATCACCGACCTGACCGTCACCGGGGCGGATGGCGCGCCGGTTTCGCTCGAACAATGGCATGGGCAAGTGCTGCTGATCGTCAACACTGCCTCGAAATGCGGGTTCACGCCGCAGTACGAGGGTCTTGAGGCGCTGCAGCGCCGCTTCGCCGATCGCGGCTTTGCGGTGCTCGGCTTTCCCTGCAACCAGTTCGGCGCGCAGGAGCCCGGCGATGCCGCGGAGATCGCGAGCTTCTGCTCGCTGACCTATGACGTGACCTTCCCGATGTTCGCGAAGATCGACGTCAACGGTGCGCAGGCCGCCCCGCTGTTCGAGCGGCTGAAGGCAGACGCGCCGGGCGTGCTGGGGACGAAGGCGATCAAGTGGAACTTCACCAAGTTCCTCGTCGACCGGGAAGGTCGGGTGGTGCGCCGCTACGCGCCCACCACCAAGCCCGAGGACATCACCGCCGATATCGAGGCGCTGCTGTAGCCGATGTTCGGCGATCGCGTGATGCTCGGCTGTATGTTCGGGCTGATCCTCGCGATCCTCGCGCTGCTGCTGGTCGCGATGGCGCTGGTGCACGTAGCGGCAAGATAGCCCACGTCATTCCGGACTTGATCCGGGATCCCGCTTCTTCTTACATCGGTCGGCAGGAAGAAGAAGCGGGGCCCCGGATCAAGTCCGGGGCGACGAACAGAAAGTCTTTTAAGCGAAGACCCCTCAACCCGGCATCGCGAACGCATCCGCGCCCTTGCGGTGATCGCTCGCGGCGGTGATCGCGGTCACGCCGCCGACCAGAAAGCTCACACCCAGGATGAACCCCGGCAGCGTCAGCGCGGACCACGGCACAGTCGCGAGGATGAACCCCGCCAGCAGGATGTTGACCACGCCCAGCGCGATCATCAGCCCGCGCCGCCGCCGCATCCGGAAGCCGAGCACCACCTCCAGCACGCCGCGCACCAGCAGCCACACGGTAACCATCAGCGTCAGCGACAGCGCGCCGGTCGCCGGCTCGAACACCATTACCGCGCCGACGATCACCGACAGCACGCCGAACAGCACCGCATAGATGCGCCCCTCATGCCCTTGTCCGAACAAACCGGCGGCGATCGAAAATACGCCCGAGACGAACAGCAGCGTACCGATCACCATTGTCGCCGCATAGGTCGCGGCGAACGGCCACACGAACGCCGCCACCCCCAGCAACACCGACACCACGCCATACGCCATGATCCAGCCCCAGCCCGCGCCGGTCGCCGCGCCGGGGATGCCGAACCCACGTTCCGATGAAGCTCCGAATTGTGCCATGTCGATCACTCCATTCCGGCTGGGCGAACGGGTCGGCGTGTTCGCGGTTCCGCTCAAGCTGTCGGGGATGGTCGAATCGGGTCGGCGCGCCTAGGTTGCAGCGATGCCGCATTCCGGGTTCGTGCCACTCCGCATCTTCTCCAGTTACACCATGCTCGACGGCGCGATCGAGCCGAAGGCGATTGCCAAGCGTGCGGCGAAGCTCGGCTTTCCCGCCGCGGCGCTGACGGATCGCAACGGCCTGTATGCCGCGATGGCGTTTTCGGACGCGGCGATGGGCGCGGGTGTTCAGCCGGTGATCGGCACGATGCTGGGCGTTGCGCGCCCCGATATGCCGGAGGGCGTCGCGACCGCCACCGACTGGATCGCGCTCTATGCGCAGGACGAAACCGGCTACGACAATCTCTGCGCGTTGGTCAGCCACGCGCACCTCGATCGCCCGCTCGAACTCGCGCCGCACGTCGGGTTCGATGTGCTGGAACGCCATTCCGCCGGGCTGATCGCGCTGACCGCGGGCGGCGAGGGCGGGGTGGCGCGGCTGTTCGCCGAGGATCAGCCCGATCGCGCCGCGGCCTATGCCGACCGCCTCCACGCGATCTTCGGCGACCGGCTTTATATCGAATTGTGCCGCCGCGATGATGCGATCGAGGACAAGGCCGAGCCGTTGCTGCTCGACCTCGCCTATGATCGCAACTGGCCGATTGTCGCGACCAATCCGTGCTGCTTTGAAGAAGCCGATTTCGGCGACGCGCATGACGCGATGCTGTGCATTGCCTCGTCGAGCTACGTCGAAAGCGAGGACCGCCCGCGCAGCTGCGGCCATGCGTGGATGAAGCCCGCGATCGACATGGCGGCGCTGTTCGCCGATCTGCCCGAGGCGCTCGCGAACACGCTCGTCGTCGCGCAGCGCTGCGCGGTCGCCGCGCCGAAGCGCAAGCCGATCCTTCCCAGCCTCGCGGGCGACCGCGAGGGCGAGGCGGCGATGCTGCGCAGCGACGCCGCCGCCGGGCTGGAGGCGCGGCTCGACCGGATCGAGGAGCTCGGCGCGCAGCCCGAAGGCGATCCCGACTGGCGCGAAACGTACCGCAAGCGGCTGGCGTTCGAGGTCGACGTCATCATCCAGATGGGCTTTCCCGGCTATTTCCTGATCGTCGCCGACTTCATCAAATGGGCGAAGGATCACGACATTCCGGTCGGGCCGGGGCGTGGTTCGGGCGCGGGCTCGGTCGTCGCCTGGGCGCTGACGATCACCGATCTCGACCCGATCAAGCTGGGCCTGCTGTTCGAGCGCTTCCTGAACCCGGAACGCGTATCGATGCCCGACTTCGACATCGACTTCTGCGAAACCCGGCGTGGCGAGGTGATCCGCTACGTCCAGGAAAAATACGGTCGCGATCAGGTCGCGCAGATCATCACCTTCGGAAAGCTCAAGGCGCGCGCGGTGCTCAAGGATACCGGGCGCGTCCTCCAGATGAGTTATGGCCAGATCGATCGGCTCGCCAAACTGGTGCCCAACCACCCGACCGATCCGTGGGACCTCAAGCGCGCGCTGAACGGCGTGCCCGAGATCGCCAAGGAATATTCCAACGACAATCAGGTCCGGCAGCTCTGGGACCTCGCGACCAAGCTGGAGGGGCTGCCGCGCCACTCCTCGACGCACGCCGCGGGCGTGGTGATCGGCGACCGCCCGCTCGCGCAATTGGTGCCGCTCTACCGCGATCCGCGCTCGGACATGCCGGTCACGCAGTTCGATATGAAATATGTCGAGGGCGCCGGGCTGGTGAAGTTCGACTTCCTCGGGCTCAAGACCTTGTCGGTGCTCAAGAAGGCCGTCGAGCTGCTCAAGAAGCGCGACATCCACGTCGATCTCGACGCGCTGCAATGGGACGACGAGGGCGTCTACAAACTGCTCCAGCGCGGCGACACGGTCGGCGTGTTCCAGTTGGAATCGGAAGGGATGCGCCGCACGCTGTCCGCGGTGCGCCCGACCAATTTCGGCGACATCGTCGCGCTCGTCTCGCTCTACCGCCCCGGTCCGATGGACAACATTCCGTCGTTCGGTAGGCGTAAGCAGGGGACGGAAGAGATCACCTATCCGCACCCGTTGCTGGAGCCGATCCTCGCCGAGACCTACGGCATCTTCGTCTATCAGGAACAGGTGATGCAGGCCGCGCAGGTGCTGGCGGGCTATTCGCTCGGCGGCGCGGATCTGCTGCGGCGCGCGATGGGCAAGAAGATCAAGGCGGAGATGGACGCGCAGCGCGCCACCTTCGTCACCGGTTGCGCCGAGCACAACCAGATCCCCGCGCCCTATGCCAATCAGCTGTTCGACTTGATCGACAAGTTCGCGGGGTACGGCTTCAACAAGTCGCACGCCGCCGCCTATGCGCTGCTCGCCTACCAGACCGCGTGGCTGAAGGCGCATCACCCGGCCGAATTCTTCGCCGCGTCGATGTGCTACGATCTCCACCTTACCGACAAGCTGGCGATCTTCGTCGACGACGCGCGCCGGCTCGGCATCCCGTTGCTCCCGCCGTGCATCAACGGCAGCGTCGCCGAGTTCGACGTCCAGCTGAACGACGAGGGCCAGCCCGCCGTCCGCTACGCGCTCGCCGCGCTCAAATCGGTCGGCGAGGGCGCGATGGAGAAGCTCTGCGAGGAGCGTACCACCGCCGGCGCGTTCAAAAGCCTCGACGATCTCGCCGCGCGCGTCGACCCGCGGCTGCTCAACAAGCGTCAGCTGGAGACGCTCGCCGCGGGGGGCGCGTTCGACGGACTGGAGCCCAACCGCGCTGGCGTCCATGCCGTCGCCGAGACGGTGCTCGCGATCGCGGCACGCACGCACGAGGGGCGGACCAGCGGGCAAGGCGGGCTGTTCGGCGACGATGCAGGCGCAGGCGACGCGATCAAGCTCCCCGCCAGCGCGCGCTGGTCGCTCGCCGAGCGGATGGAGCAAGAGAAGGAGGCGTTCGGCTTCTACTTCTCCGCGCACCCGGTCGACCGCTACCGCCACCTCGCCAAGACGCACGGCGCGCGGACGTACGTCACGCTCGGCGAGTTGCAGATCGCAGATGGCGCGCGTGTGATGGCGACGATGGCGGTGCTGGTCGAGGAGGCGCGCTGGCGCACCTCGGCGCGCGGCAAGCGCTATATGATGGCGACGCTCTCCGACGCGACCGGACAGTTCATGGCGACCTGCTTCGACGACGGCCCCGCCGCCGATCTCGAAGAGGCCGCCAAGAGCGGTGGGTGCGGGCTGGCGACCGTCGAGCTGGACCGCCGCCCCGGCGAGGAAACGCCGCGCGTGACGGTCAAGTCGATCAAGCCGTTCGAGACGCTCGCCACCTCGACGCGCTTCGCGCTGGAGGTGCATGTCGCCGACGCCGGCGCGGTGGCGGGGCTCGCCTCGCTGATCGGGCCGCTGCGTGGCGCGCGCGGCAAGGTGACGCTCAAGGTGCCGATCGGCGAGGGGGAGATCGCCACCGTGATCCTGGACCGCGACTTCGCGCTCGACGCCGAACTGGCCGAGCGGATCGAGGCGCTGCCCGGCGTGACCAAGGTCGACTTCGAGGTCGAGGAAACCCGCTTGCGGTCAGTGGGGTGAAGCGACTTCACCCCTCCCCCTCGGGGGAGGGGCCGGGGGTAGGGCAGTCACGCATCACCGCCACGATCCCCGCGACATAGGTCCGCAACACCGCGCGCACCTGCTCCGGCATCAAAGTCACCCCGCCATCCAGCGCCAGCGTCGCCATCCCATGCACGATCGCCCAGCACCCTAGAGCCGCAGTTGGATCGTCCGCCCCCACCAGCGCCGCGACGCGCCGGGTGAGAATCGCGAACGCCGGCGCATCCGGCTGCTTCGGCGCCGCCGCGCCGCGCGCGAACATCGCGCGGAACAGCGCCGGATGCGCGCACGCGAAATCCACATAGGCAACCCCCTGCGCGACCAGCCGCTCGGCATCGCTGCCCTCGGCATCCGCCGCCGACAGGGCGTCGAGAAACAGAGCGAACCCGCGCTCGGCGACTGCGGCCAGCAACGCTGCCTTGTCGGCGAAATGCCGGTAGGGCGCCATCGCCGAGACCCCCGCCGCCCGCGCTAGTGCGCGAATGCCCGGCTCGGCCTCGCCCGCCTCCAGCATCACGATCGCGTGATCGAGTAGCGTGTCGCGCAATCCTGTCGCCGGAACCATCACCTGTTTACACCGTATACATGGCTGCGTATGTGTACGGTGTAAACAGCGGAGCGACGATCATGCAAGCCAGCGATGCCAAAAGGATGACGGTCGACCTTGCGGCGTGGCCGGATCTGGTCGTGGTGATGCTCGGGTTTCGCGTCGGCAGCGTGCGCGGCCTGCCGTCGTTCCTGCGCATCGGTCGCGGGCTGCGTGAGATCGCGCAGTCGCCGCCCGACGGCCTGCTCGCCGCGCACCAATGCCTGCACGGCTGGAACCACGTTGGCATCCGCCAATATTGGCGCGACCTCGACAGCCTTGAGGCGTTCACCCGCTCGATGCCGCACGCCGGCTGGTGGAAGGACTTCCTCGCCGATCGCCACGGCAACGGCTTCTGGCACGAAGCCTATGCCGCGCGTGGCGGAATGGAGGCGATCTATGTCGACATGCCGCACGCCCCCGGCCTCGGCGCCTTCGCCCCGGCGCTGCCCGCACACGGGCGACTGATGTCGAGCCGCAGCCGCTTGGGGCGGTGAGTAACCCTTTTACGTCGTCCCGGACTTGATCCGGGGCCCCGCTTCTTAGCGGCGTATCGGGAAGAAAGCGGGACCCCGGATCAAGTCCGGGGCGGCGAAGGAGGGGAACTCAGAACAACTCCCCCTGCGCCCCCGCCGGTTTGCGAAACAGATCGCACCGCAGGTCGAGCGCCCGCCGCCGGTCCGGGAACCCCGCCTTGCCGCGCGCGATCCGAAAGCGCGTCCGCAGCAATTCCGCCCACGGTCCCTGACCCTTCATCCGCATCCCGAACCGCGGGTCATTGTCCTTGCCCCCACGCAGCGACTGGACGATCGCCATCACCTTGCCGGCGCGATCGGGATAATGTTCGTCGAGCCACGCGCGGAACAGCGGCGCGACCTCCCACGGCAGCCGCACCGGGATGTACGACACCCCCAGCGCCCCCGCCGCCGCCGCGCGCGCGACGATCGTCTCGACCTCGCTGTCGGTGATCGCCGGGATCACGGGCGCCATGTTGACATAGGTCGGAACGCCGGCGTCGCTGAGCGTGCGGACCGCCGCCAGCCGCCGCTCGGGCGCCGTCGCGCGCGGCTCCAGCGTCATCGCGATGCGTGGATCGAGCGAGGTGATCGACATCGCCACCGCCACCAGCCCCTTCGCCGCCATCGGCGCCAGCAGATCGAGATCGCGCACCACCCGGTCGGACTTGGTAGTGATGACCAGCGGATGATCGCATTCCGCGAGCACCTCGATCAGCGCGCGCGTAATTCGCCATTCGCGTTCGATCGGCTGATAGGGATCGGTGTTCGTCCCCATTGCGATCGGCGCGCAGGCATAGCCCGGTTTGCCCAGTTCCGCGCGCAGCAGCGTGGCAGCATCGGGCTTGGCGAACAGCTTCGTCTCGAAATCCAGCCCCGGCGACAGATCGTGGAACGCATGGCTCGGCCGCGCGAAGCAATAGATGCAGCCATGCTCGCAGCCGCGATAGGCGTTGATCGAGCGGTCGAACGGCACGTCGGGCGACTGGTTGCGCGAGATGATCGTCCGCGGATGCTCGACGGTGACGGTGGTGCGCACCGGCGGCGGCGCGCCGTCGATCACTGCCCGCGCGTCGCGCCAGTCGTCGTCCTCTTCCGCCTGCGGCAGGTTGAAGCGCGCACTACGCGTGTTGAGGGTCGCGCCGCGGTGAGGCCGTGGATTCGCCATTGCGCAAGGCTATTCGGTCGAATAGAACGTTACAAGAACAAACAGGGAGATGCGATGTGGCCCGCCTCTATTATCTCGAGCTGCCGACCCGCGACCGGGCTGCGTCCAAAGGCTTTTACGCGCAGGCATTCGGCTGGACCTTCACCGATTTCGGGCCGGATTATGCGGCGACGCTCAGTGGCGATACCGATGTCGGGCTCGACGCCGCACCGGACCGCGTTGCAGCGCCGTTGCCGGTGATCGAGGTCGAGGATCTGGAGGCGGCGCAGGCCGCGGTCGAGGGGGCCGGCGGCACGATCACGGTGCCGATCTTCGCCTTTCCGGGCGGCCGACGTTTCCACTTCCGCGATATCGACGGACACGAACTGGCGGCGTCGCAGGCGGGATGAGTTTGTCCGTCATTGCGAACGGAGCGAAGCAATCCAGAGCCGGATCAGGACGCCCTGGATTGTTTCGCTGCGCTCGCAATGACGGCTTGATAGCGTTCCCGCCTACCGCTCCATCAACCGCGGCATCAACTCGACGAAATTACACGGCCGATGGCGGCTATCCAGCTGCGATGACAGGATACCGTCCCACGCATCCCTAACCGCGCCCGTCGACCCCGGCAGCGCGAAGACATAGGTCCCGCGCGCCACGCACGCGCAGGCGCGGCTCTGCACCGTCGAGGTGCCGATCGTCTGGAAGCTCAGCCAGCGGAACAGCTCGCCGAAGCCGGGGATCATCTTGTCGGCGACGCGCTCGACCGCTTCGGGGGTCACGTCGCGCCCGGTGACGCCGGTGCCGCCGGTGGTGATGATGCAATCGACCTGCGGATCGTCGATCCAGCGGTGGAGCTGCGCGATGATCGCCTCGACATCGTCGCGCAAGATCGCGCGTTCGGCGAGCATGTGCCCGGCATCTGACAGCCGCGCGACCAATGTGTCGCCGGAGCGATCCTCCGCCACCCCGCGCGTGTCGGAAACGGTCAGCACTGCGATGCGGACGGGCAGGAAGGCGCGGCTTTCGTCGATCGGCATCGTAGCGGGGTAGCGGCGCGGGGCGGGGGCGTCCAGCGGGCGGGCCATTCTGGCTGGAGTGTTTCAGATAAGTTGACGCGTCACCCCGGCGAAGGCCGGGGTCCAGTTGGGGGACGCTGATGATGCGCGTCACGCTTCATTGCGAGGGCTTTCCCGACTGGACCCCGGCCCTCGCCGGGGTGACGGCGGGAATGCATTCATGTGAACTATCTCGGCGCGGGAGGGGCGTTCAGCACCAGCGCCATGTCACCGCCTCTACGTCGCCCCGGACTTGATCCGGGGCCCCGCTTTCTGACCAGCGAGCAAGAAGAAGCGGGATCCCGAATCAAGTCCGAGATGACGACCTCGAAACCCGCGCCCTCAGTTTGACTGGATCGGCGTCTGCACCCCGACGCTGGCATTCACCGCCAGCGCGGTGTTTGGCGCGGGGTTCATCCGCACCGCGCTCGCCCCCGGCAGACCCGGGAAGCGCGGCCACATGCCCTGCGCCAGTGCGGCGCGGCTCGGGCTCTTCGCCTTGCCGCCCTGCGCCTCGTACATCCAGTAATTGCGCAGCACCGTCACCACGTACCCGCGCGTCTCCCAATAGGGGATGCTCTCGATATACAGCAAAGGATCGCCGCCGTCGCGCACCAGCGCGTTCCATTCGCCGACCGGCTTCGGCCCGGCATTATAGGCCGCGATCACCTTGGGCAGCAGCCCGCCGGTCAGCCCCATGTCGCGCAATTTCTCTATATGCCGCTGCCCGATGTCGATATTGGTCGACGGCCGCGCCAGCGCATTCTGATCGATCGTCAGCCCACGCTCGCGCATATAATCGGTCGCGGCGGCGGGCATGATTTGCATGAGCCCGAATGCCCCGGCCGGGCTGCGCACCTTGTTGCGGAAGCCCGATTCCTGCAGCGTGTGCGCGTAGACCAGCGCCTTGTCGATCCGCCAGCCGGTATCCGGCGTCCAGTTCGGCATCGGATAGCGCGTGTCGGCGGTCGCGACCGCACCCTGCGGCAGATTGTGCGCCAGCCAGACGGTCGTGGCGGGCAGATTCAGCGACTCGCTGAAGCGGACGAGGCTGGTGAACTCGCCTGGCGTGCCGATCCGCGCCTGTTGCCGCACCACGCGATCGGCATCGTCGCTCTCGCCGATCTCGGCCAGCGCGGCGGCGACGCGGATGTTCGGGCGTCGCTCCAGCCGGGTCCAGTCGGCGGAGACGCGCTGCGGGCGCACCGCCGGCATTCCGAGCCCCAGCGCCTGCCGCGCGAGCAGCCCGTAGAAGGTCTCGCCATATTGCGCCGCGATCTTCAGCCGCGCCTCGACCTTGTCGGGCCGCCCGCACGCCATGTCGGCGCGCGCCGCCCAGAACAACGCGGTCGCGCGCAGGTCGATATCGGGGCTGCGCGCCGCGACATTCTCGAATTCGGTCTGCGTCGTCGTGCAATCCTGCTGCCGCCATGCCGCCAGCGCCTGCGTCCAGCGGCCGTGGATCGCCCAGTCACCGCTGCCCAGCGCCGCCTTTGCGCCCATCGTGCGCGCCTGCGGATCGAGCCCTTGCAGGAAATAGATCCACGCGATCCGCGCCTGCCATTCGGTCTGCGCCTCGGGGGACAGGCCGGCGGTGCTCTCCAGCAACGCCTGCGCCTCCGCGCCGAGATCGGCCTTGACCAGCGGCTGCATCTTCACCGCCAGATCGGCGGCGATCTGGTCGCTGGCGGTCGCCTTGGCGCGGACACGGATCGGCGCGCCGTCGTTCCAGATCAGTCGTTGCTGCTCGGGGAGGATCGGCAGATCGCTCAGCCCGCGCGCCTTCGCCACGCGCAGCAGCGCATCGCCCTGCGGCAGTTCGGGCGCTTCCGCGAGCAGTCGCGCCACCGCCGCGCCGTCCGCCTTGGGCGAGCCCTTGGCGGTGTACAGCTCGGCGCGGGCGTAGGCGTGGAGCGGCCCGGTCGCCATCGCATCGAGCGCCAGTTGCGCGTCGCTCCACCGCCCCTCATGGATTGCCGCGAACACCGCGCGATAGGCGCTGCGCTGCTCGGGGGTCAGCTGCGCCGGGATGCCGGCGTCCTCGCTCGCCGAGGGTGGCGGGGCAGGGGGGGCGACCACCGGCAGTCCGCCGCCGACCGGCGCGGCCTGTGCCGGCGCGACCAGCGCCATTGCGGTGGCGATCATCAGCCCGGAGGCATACGCAACTTTCAAGACTCGACCTCCCCGGTCAGCAACAACAGGTCTTTCCACGCTTCCGCCTTGGCGGTGGGCCGATCGAGCAGGAAGCGCGGATGATGGCTCGCCACGACCTGCGTGACCGTGCCATTCTTATGGTTAAGTGCATGGAAACGCCCGCGCGCATCCGCGACGTTCATCGTCAGGATCGCACGGCTGGCCGCATCGCCCATCACCAGCAGCCGTTTCGGCGCGGCCAGCGCGACATGATGCCGCGCGATCTCGCCCAGCCGCGCCTCGATATCGCGCGGCACGCGGCCGGTGGTCGGCCGCCGCACGCAGACCGAGGCGAGCGCGGTATCGGCGCGCGACCGCCCGATCGCGGCGAGCATCCGCTCGAACAGCCGCCCGACCTCACCCTCCATCAACAGCTCGCGGTCGTCACGCTCGGGACAGTCGACGAACACCATCAGCTCGGCATCCGCCGGCCCGCTCGCCGCGATCGCGCCGCCGCCCCAGCGCGCCTCGGGCGCGGCGTCGCCGACCCGCCACGCCGCGAACGCCGCCGCGTCCTCTGGCAGCGCGTCCCCGGCCGGCGCGACCTCCGCCGCCGCCGGACGAGCCGCCTGCCGTGCCGCGAGCTGCCGCGCCGCGCTGTCGAGCCATGCGAACCCGTCGTCACCGACCACCACGTCGACCCCGGCATCGTGCCACCAGTCGAGCGCGCTGGCCGCGGCTTTCGCCCAGTCGAGATTCTGATCGGCCCCCATGCCGCCATAGGATGGAGAGTTGACGCGAAGGTCAACTTACTGGCACCGCCGATGCCGATAGAACGTTGGCACGATACGACGAGCGCCCGGTGCGGGTGCGCGCGCAGGAGATGACGAAGTGAGCGACCGCGAATCCATGCCCTATGACGTGGTAATCGTCGGTGCCGGTCCCGCGGGGCTGTCGGCGGCGATCCGCCTCAAGCAACTGGCCGCCGAACGCGAGGCGGAGATTTCGGTCTGCGTGCTCGAAAAGGGCTCCGAGGTCGGCGCGCACATCCTGTCGGGCGCGGTGATCGACCCGCAGACGCTCGACGAATTGCTCCCGACGTGGCGCGACGACGGCTGCCCGCTCGCCGAGGTCCCCGTGACCCAGAACCACCACTGGGTGCTCACCAAGGCGGGCAAGTTCAACCTGCCGCACCTGTGGACCCCGCCGTTCCTCCACAACAAGGGCACCTATACCGGCTCGCTCGCGAACCTGTGCCGCTGGCTGGCGGGCAAGGCCGAGGAACTGGGCGTCGAGATCTTCCCCGGCTTCGCCGCCGCCGAGATCCTGTTCAACGACGACGGCAGTGTGAAGGGCGTCGCGACCGGCGACATGGGCGTGGCGCGCGACGGCACGCACAAGCCCGATTACCAGCCCGGGCTCGAACTCCACGCCAAATACACCTTCTTTTCCGAGGGGTGCCGCGGGCATCTCTCCAAGGAGCTGATGCGGATCTTCGACCTGCGCCGCGATTGCGATCCGCAAGTCTATGGCCTCGGCGTCAAGGAATTGTGGGACATCGACCCCGCGCTCCACGAACCCGGCAAGGTCGTCCATACGCAGGGCTGGCCGCTCAGCGAGCATGGCGGCAACGGCGGCGGCTGGATCTATCACCAGGCCGGCGGGCAGGTGTCGATCGGCTTCGTGACGTGGCTCAACTATTCCAACCCTTATGTCTCACCTTTCCAGGAGATGCAGAAGTGGAAGACCCACCCACAGGTCGCCGCGCTGCTGAAGGGCGGCAAGCGCGTCAGCTACGGCGCGCGCGCGATCAGCGACGGCGGGTTGCAGTCGATCCCGAAGCTGGTCTTCCCGGGCGGTGCGCTGATCGGTGACAGCGCCGGGTTCCTCAACGTGCCGCGGATCAAGGGCACGCACACCGCGATGAAGAGCGGGATGCTCGCCGCCGAGGCGGCGGTCGACGCGATCCTGTCGCAGCGTGGCGGCGACGAACTGGTCGCATACCCGGAAGCGTTCGAGCGCAGCTGGGTGAAGAAGGAGCTGTCGATCGTCCGCAACGTCGTGCCGCTGGTTAAGAAGTTCGGCGACTTCCTCGGTTCCGGGCTGGCGGGCGTGACGATGTGGGCGGAATATCTCGGGCTGAAGATGCCGTTCACGCTGCACCACCACCCCGATCACGAGACGCTGTGGCGCAAGGATCTGGTCAAGAAGATCGACTACCCCAAGGCCGACGGCGTACTGACCTTCGATCGCCTGTCGTCGGTGTTCCTGTCGAACACCAATCACGAGGAAGACCAGCCGGTCCACCTGACGCTCAAGGACCCGGACGTTCCGGTCGCGTACAATCTCCCGCTCTACGACGAGCCGGCGCAGCGTTACTGCCCGGCGGGCGTGTACGAGGTCGTCGGCGAGGAAACCGGCGACCCGAAGTTCGTCATCAACGCGCAGAATTGCGTCCACTGCAAGACCTGCGACATCAAGGACCCGACGCAGAACATCAATTGGGTCGTGCCCGAAGGCGGCGGCGGCCCGAACTACCCGAACATGTAAGGAAGCCGCCGGTATCGTCGCCCCGGACTTGATCCGGGGCCCCGCTTCTTTCTCAGCGTCAAGCTGGGGAGCGGCGTGCCGGATCGGCTGCGGCATCAGCGATCACCGTTCTCGTTTCTCCGTCTCGCAATCGCCGTTTCGGGAAAGAGCAATCGGGAACAGGTTTTGGGAAAAGCTTGAGCCGCGGGCGTCCGTCTACGCGATCGGCGCGGCGGGCTTGCCATCGCAGGTTCCTTTTTGGGAAAGGAACCTATGCGCAGGTCCCGTTGATCGAGGTCAGTTTCGAGGACGTGTAGAAGGCATGGCCTGTTAAAGATATGACCTCTGCGATTGTTGCTGCTCACCAAACCTGAAGAGGCGTCCATGACGGAGCCAGTCCAGCTTTACGGGTATCGCTACAGCGCGTACACTCGCGTTGCGCGCTTGGCGTTGCTTTCAAAAGGCGTGACCCATCACGTTCAAGAAGTCGACCCATTTGGCGAAGCTTCAGAAACATACCTGACAGTTCATCCATTCGGTCGAGTACCTGCCCTCTCCCACGGAAGCTTCAAAATATTCGAAACGAACGCAATCACTAGATATGTTGATCGCATGTTTGATGGGCCATCGCTACAACCCCACGATGCAGCGTCAGTAGCTAGGATGGATCAAGTGATCGCAGTTGTTGACGCCTATGCTTACTGGCCAATGGTGCGGCAGGTTGCTTCTCATTCGTTCTTTCGCCCGTTTTTCGGTGACCCATCCAGCAGTGCCGAGGTCGAGACGGGATTGGTGGCATCGGCAAAGGCATTGTCTTTTCTTGATGGCGTCGCGAAGGAGGGTTTTGTGCTGACTGGGTACGATATCACCCTCGCAGATTGTCACGTCGCTCCAATGATCGACTATTTCGTCCGCGCCGAAGAAGGGGCAAAAGCGCTTTCAGCGCTACCCAACCTCCAAAACTGGTGGGATAGAGTTTCAGCTTTGACAATCATGCACGCCACCGATCCATTCGCAGACGTGCAAGCACCCTAGGGAACGCTGGACTCGCGCAGACATTCGACGGTTGCATATCACGAGCCATTCCCGAAACTCGATCCGAAATGGGAAAGGCTCTCCGCACCGCGTCATGACTCTCGCAACTCGCTCGGCCGTGCAAGTGATCGCTTTGTCGACTGTGTCGTTATGAATTATTATGAACGCCTATATAAAGCGAGTTCGACGATGGGTGGATATGCCAGAATGACCGTGGTGGTCCCCGAGTCGATGGCGGAGACGATCCATGCCGCCATTGCGGCGGGCGAGTATGCGTCGGCGAGCGAAGTGGTACGCGATGCGATGCGCCTGTGGAACGAGCGCCGGGCGTTTCGTGGAGAAGAATTGCGGCTGCTGCGCGATGCTTGGGACAAGGGCAAGGCCAGCGGCATTGCCGGTCCGCTCGACATGAAGGCGGTGATTGCGGAAGCCCGAAGCGAGGCTGACGCCGCACGCTGAGATGACCGCGATCGTCATTTCGCGCCGCGCCCGCGAGGATTTCAAGCCGATCTGGACTTATATCGCGCTGGATGATCAGCGTGCCGCCGATACGCTGTTGCTGGCACTGGACAGCAAGATCGCGCGGTTACGGGATTTCCCCGCCATCGGTACGCTGCGCGACGACATCCGGCCCGGTGCGCGATCACTCGTTCATGGCCGCTATCTGATCCTTTACGAGCATGACGCCAGCGCCGATCAGGTCGAGATCGTCGCGATCGTTGAAGGGATGCGTGACCTCGACCGCCTGTTGTAAATCGGGCTCGTCAGACCTTACCGCATTCCCCCCTGAACGCACCCGCCCCCTCGCGTGTTAAGCCACGCATGACCCGCCGCCCGCCGCCACTGGACCTCGCAGTCCGCCCCCTCTACCCCGACCGGCCCTCGACCATTCGCATCCGAAAGGCCGCCGCCACGTTTACCCGCCGCCTCGCGCTCCCGCTCGCCGCGACGCTCGCCGGCGCCGCGCTGCCCGCCGCGGCGGCGACGGTCGACCCGGCGGCTTATGCCCGCGCGCGGATCGCCGAAGCGGACGGCGCCGTCTCCAGCGCCGCGCAGGATTATGCCCGCGTGCTCGCCGACGATCCGCAGGACATCGCGATCGCGCTACGCACCTTCCGCGCCGCGGTGCGGGCCGGCGACATGCCGCTCGCCGATCGCGCCGCCGCCGCGCTCGCCGCGCAGAACGCCGCGCCCTCCGACACCGCGCTGCTGACACTCGCCCGCGCCGCGCGTGACGGCGACCGCGCGGGCGCGGAAGCGGCGCTCAAGCGCTTCGATGGCGATCGGCTGCGCATCCTCGCACCGCCGCTCCGCGCATGGCTCGCGCTGGAGGCGGGCAACGATCCGTTCGCTGCGCTCGCGCAGGCCCGCGACGAGCCGGTCGCACGGCGCTTCGCCGCCGAGACGCGCGCGCTGCTCCTGGTCGCGACCGGCCGCACCGACGAAGGCGTGGCGGCGGTGCGCGCGCTGGGCGGCGCGGCCGATCTCGCCGCCTTCGACGAGCGCGTCGCGGCGGCGCGGCTGCTGATCGGGCAGGGCAAGGACAAGGCGGCCCGCGCGTTGCTCGACGACGATGCCGGCGCGACCGCGCTGCGCGTCGAGCCGAACCGTGGCGCGCGGCCGACGCTCGCCTTCGGCGCTGCGCACCTGTTCACGCGCATCGCCGCCGATCTGGCGAGCGGCGAGGATCCTGGCGTGCTCACCTACACGCTGCTGCGCGCCGCGCTGCGCGCCGATCCTGCCAATGATCGCGCGCGGCTGCTGCTCGCCGGGGTGCTGGCGGGCGACGATGCGCTCGATGCCGGGCTGGCGCTGCTCGGCGAAGTGCCCGCCGACAGCCCCTATGCATCGCTTGCCGACACGGGGCGCGTCCAGATGCTTGCGGACGGCGGGCGCGAGGACGAGGCGCTGGCGCTGCTCGACACGCTGACCGTGTCGAAGAAGACGCCGATCGGCGACGTCCAGCGGCTCGCCGATCTGCAGATGCGGCTCGATCGGCCCGCGCAGGCCGTGCCGCTCTACGCGCGGCTGGTGAAGCAGGCCGGCGCGGCGGCCGACTGGACCGACTGGTTGCAATATGGCGCGGCGCTCGACGGGGCGGGGCGGTGGCCCGCGGCGCGCGATGCACTGGAGAAGGCGGTCGCGAAAGGCCCCGAGCAGCCGCTCGCGCTCAACTATCTGGGCTATGCGCTGACCCAGCATCGCGAGCGCGTCGACGAGGCGCAGGCAATGCTGGAAAAGGCCGCGCGGCTGAAGCCCGACGATGCCGCGATCGCCGACTCGCTCGGCTGGGCCTTGTACCTGCGTGGTCAACCGGCGCGCGCGCTGCCGTTGGTAGAGCGGGCCGCGCAGAGCGACCCGCTCAGCGCCGAGATCGGCGAGCATCTCGGCGATCTCTACTGGCAGGCCGGGCGCCGCTACGAGGCGCGCTACGCCTGGACCGCCGCGCAGGCGACCGCGACCCCGGTCGAAACCGCGCGGCTCGCCGCCAAGATCAAACAGGGACTGCCGCAGTGATGATCGCCGAAACTGCCCCCGCCAAGCTCAACCTCGCGCTGCACGTCCGCGCGCGGCGGGCGGACGGCTATCACGAGCTGGAGACGTTGTTCGTCTTCGCGCGCGACGGTGACC
Organism: Sphingomonas phyllosphaerae FA2; assembly: GCF_000427645.1. GTDB lineage: Bacteria > Pseudomonadota > Alphaproteobacteria > Sphingomonadales > Sphingomonadaceae > Sphingomonas > Sphingomonas phyllosphaerae. Next base: position 352,079 of record NZ_KE386571.1, read on the forward strand.
GGGTGACGGTCGCCCCCGCGACCACGCGGAGCTTCGCCGTCACTGGCCCCTTCGCCGAAGCGGTCGGTCCGGCCGCCGACAATCTGGTGACACGCGCCGAGGCGGCGTTCCGGCAGGCGTTCGTTCCCGACGCGATCCATGCGGTGACGCTCGACAAGCATCTGCCGGTCGCTTCCGGGATCGGCGGTGGCTCGGCCGACGCCGCCGCGACGCTGCGCGCGCTCGCCCGGCTGCACGGGCTGCCCGTCGATACGCCACGGCTGCTGACGATCGCCGCCGACCTGGGCGCGGACGTCCCCGCCTGCCTGCTCGGCCGCCCGACCTTCGGACGCGGACGCGGCGATGCGCTCGCGCCGATCGCGGGGCTCGGCGACATGCCGGCGCTGCTGGTCAACCCCGGGGTGGCGGTGTCGACCGCGCAGGTGTTCGCGCATTGGGATGGCGTCGATCGGGGCGCGCTCGATCTGACCGGAACGACACTGGAGCGCGCCCGGGCGGGCAGAAACGATCTCCAACCGCCCGCCGAGGCGATCGCACCCGTGATCGGGGCTGTTATTTCCGGTCTCGCCGCGTCACCAGGGGCGGTTTTGACGCGCATGTCCGGCTCCGGCGCGACCTGTTTCGCGCTGTTCGACGACGCGGCGACGCGCGACTCAGCCGCTGCGGCGATCGCAAACGCGGCACCCGCTTGGTGGCTATGCCCGACCACGATCAGCTGAAAAGCTTGTATTCAGGGCGAAGTTCGCTACTTGTTCTTGTGGAACAAACTGAATACAACGGCACGGCGCGTTGAATGCGGCGCGCGGTTGCTCTAGCGAAAGGCTCCACGGCAATGGCCGCCAAACTTCAGGTGATCGATACCGGCATGGCAACCGCGAATACAGACCGTCAAAAGGCGCTCGACGCCGCGCTGGCACAGATCGATCGCGCCTTCGGCAAGGGCTCGGCGATGAAGCTGGGTCAGAAGGAAACGATGCAGGTCGAGGCGATCTCGACCGGCTCGCTCGGGCTCGACATCGCGCTCGGCGTCGGCGGCCTGCCGCGCGGGCGCGTGATCGAGGTCTACGGCCCGGAAAGCTCGGGCAAGACGACGCTCGCGCTCCACGTCATCGCCGAGGCACAAAAGAACGGCGGCACCGCCGCGTTCGTCGATGCCGAGCACGCGCTCGACCCGGTCTATGCCAAGAAGCTGGGCGTCAACATCGACGAGCTGATCGTGTCGCAGCCCGATACCGGCGAGCAGGCGCTGGAGATCGTCGATACGCTGGTGCGTTCGAATGCGATCGACGTGCTGGTGGTCGACTCGGTCGCCGCGCTGGTGCCGCGCGCCGAGATCGAGGGCGAGATGGGCGACAGCCACGTCGGCCTGCAGGCGCGACTGATGTCGCAGAGCCTGCGCAAGCTGACCGGCTCGATCAGCCGCTCGCGCTGCATGGTGATCTTCATCAACCAGCTCCGCATGAAGATCGGCGTGATGTACGGCAATCCCGAGACGACGACCGGCGGCAACGCGCTGAAGTTCTACGCCTCGGTGCGCCTCGACATCCGTCGCACCGGCGCGATCAAGGACCGCGACGAGGTGATCGGCAACTCGACGCGCGTGAAGGTGGTGAAGAACAAGGTCGCGCCGCCGTTCAAGCAGGTCGAATTCGACATCATGTACGGCGAAGGTATCTCGAAGATCGGCGAGATCCTCGACATCGGCGTCAAGGCCGGGCTGGTCGAAAAGGCCGGTGCGTGGTTCTCCTACGATTCGGTGCGGATCGGGCAGGGGCGTGAAAATTCAAAGAACTTCCTGCGCGAAAATCCGGAAATGACCGAGCGGCTCGAAAAGGCGATCCGTGGCCGTACCGAGCAGGTCGCCGACGGAATGATGGCCGGGCCGAGCGAGGACGACGACGTCTGATCGCAAGCGCGGATCGGACGCGGGACAGATGACGGGCGCTGCCGACTGGAGCGGGCGGGTCGGCGATGTCTGGGCGGCGGAATATGCGCGGACCGAGCGCGCCTTTTCCGCCACTGCCGCGGCGCTCGACGCGGCGATTGCGACGGTCGCGCCTGTTTCGGGGCACGCCGTCGATCTTGGCTGCGGCGTCGGCGGCACCACGCTCGCACTCGCCGCAGCCCGGCCGATGCTGCAGGTCACCGGCATCGACCTGTCATCGTCGCTGATCGAGGTTGCACGGTGGAGGGTGGGGGAGGCAGCCGCTGCTCCCGCTTTCGTCGTTGGCGACGTGTTGCAGGTGTTGCCGACCCTCGCGCCGCTTGATCTGCTCGTCTCGCGGCACGGGCTGATGTTCTTCGCCGACCCGGTCGCTGGCTTTTCTGTGTTGCGTGCGGCGACCGCACTCGACGCGCCGCTCGTGTTTTCCTGTTTCGCTGCCCGTTCGGAGAATGAATGGGTCACGGTGCCGGAACGCACACTCGGCCTGTCCCCGCGGGTAGAAGGCGCCTATGCGCCCGGGCCGTTTGCGCTTGGCGATGCGACGTTCACGCGCGCGCTGTTGCACCAGTCCGGTTGGACGGACGTGCAGTTGCGCCTCCACCGGGTCGATTATGTCGTCGGATCGGGTATTGATCCGGTCGAGGATGCACTTGCCTTCTACCGCCGCATCGGTCCGCTGGCGTCGCTTCTGTCCACGGCATCGCCCGCGGAGCGCCAAAGTCTTGAAACGCGCCTGCGCGACGTGCTGGCTTCGCGGATACGCGACGGTGCCGTGACGTTCTCCGCTGCGATATGGATCATCACCGCTCGGGCGGGGAAGGAAGTCGCATGACGATCATCGTGCATCACCTCGAGAACTCACGCTCGCAGCGCATCCTGTGGCTGCTCGAAGAGCTGGAGATCGCCTACGAGGTAAAACGCTACGAGCGGAACAAGGCGACGATGCTGGCGCCTCCCGAACTCCGCCGCGTCCATCCGCTCGGCAAGTCGCCGGTGATCGAGGACACCGCAGCACATGGGGCGATCGGCCCACGCGTGATCGCCGAAACAGGCGCGATCATCGAATATCTGGTCGATCGCGCGGACGGTAAGCTGGGGGCACCGTCAAAGCGCGACGATGCGCTCGCCTACCGCTTCTGGCTCCATTATGCGGAAGGCTCGTTGATGCCGCCCTTGCTCGTGAAGCTGGTGGTGTCGCGCATCCCGCTGCTCGGCAAGCGCGTGGCGGCACGAATTCAGCCGATGATCGACCGCCACCTCGATTATGTAGAGACTTCGCTGTCGGATCACCCGTGGTTTGCCGGCGATAGCTTCACCGCCGCAGACGTCATGATGAGCTTCCCGTTGGAGGCCGCGCGAAGCCGCGCCGGGCTCGATGCCAGCCGGCCGAACACGATCGCCTGGCTGGAGCGTATCCACGCCCGTCCGGCCTATCAGCGCGCCTTGGCGGCGGGCGGACCCTACGCCTATGCGTGATGCCGCGCGGCGTGCGCCGGCTCTTCCGCGGACGCGATGGGAACGCATCATGCGGGGACCGCGCCTATTATTTGGGCGCCCATAAACCGATCCGACCGCGAGCTACCTCGCGGCCGGGGTTCAGGAGCGGGATCCCGGATCAAGTCCGGGGTGACGGTAAGAGACAAAGCGGTACTTCATCTCGCCGCCCGCGGCCGACGAATGGTGGCGATGGTGTTGAGCTGAAGAGGCGCTGCCTACCGCCAGTTCCACCCGACCGGAGCCAGAGCGCGCCTACCCGATCAGAACCGCGTCCGCAGCGTCAGGCCGTAGGTCCGCGGCTCACCCAGAAACGACGTGAACAGCGAATTGGCCGTCGCAAAGCTCGGGCTGCCGAACGCCTGCACCTGCGCCTGCGACCCGGCCCCCTGGAACGGCGCCGTGAACGCCACCTGCTGGTAGTTCGTGTCGAGCAGGTTCTGCGCCCACAGCTCGATCGCCCAACGTTGCTCGTCACCACGCAAGCCGATGCGCGCGTTCATCAGGAAGAAGCCGTCCTGCATCTTCTCGACGAACAGATCGGAGCCGGTGTTGTAATCGCTCGTCATTCGGCCATCGACATAGAACAGCGCGCTCATCCCGTTGCCGCCGATCGCCGGGGTCCAGCTGACCGAGCTGGTGACGGTGTGCTTGGGCGCATTCGACATCTGCGCGCCGGGCAGCAGGAACAGGGCCGCGCTCAATGGCTCGCCGGACTTGCTGCCGACCAGGTTGCGCGCATATTTGGCGTCGGCCAAGGTATAGCCCAGATTTATCGTGACGTCCGGCGTCGGATACATCCCGACCTCCAACTCCACGCCTTGCGTCACCAGCCCCTTGCCGACCTTCCCCGTGCAGGCGCCGGTCGCGGTGGAATTGTCGCGGTCCGCGCCATTCAGCGGCTTGTCGCAGCCGCCGATGTTCTGGACGATGTAGCTGGTCCCGTTGAAGGTATTAAGCTGGAAGTTGGTGAACTCCGACCGGAACGCCGCGACGTTGGCGGTGAATTGGCGCGAGGTGTATTTCAGCCCCAGCTCGTAAGCGTTCACCGTTTCGTGATCGAAGCGCAGGTTGCGCACGCTTGATGCCGCCGGCGTGGTCAGCACCGTCTCACTCAGATCCGAGCGATCGAGATTGTAGCCGCCCGCCTTATAGCCGCGCGCATAGGAGGCGTAGAGCAATGTTGAGTCGAGCGGCTTCCACGACAGCACGCCGGTGCCGGTCAATTGCCCCTCGCGGATCTGGTCGCCCAGCGCGAGCCGGGACAGCGCCTCGCTGGAATTGCCGATGCACGACAAGGTGATGATCCCGCCCGCGACCGAACGCAGCGCGGCATTGCTGCTGGCGAGCAGCGGGCGCAGCGCCGATTGCTGCGCGGGGCACACGGTGTTGTTGTTGTTGAACCCGGCGGCGAGCGTCTTGTGCTCGTTGGTATAACGTAGGCCGAGCGTCACGTTCAGGCGGTCGGTCAGCCGATAGATGTTGTGGGTGAAGAAAGCGAAATTTTCGCTCGTCTGGCGATACACGTCGCGCAGGCTGCCGACGTTGTTGATCGTGCTCAGCCGGTCGAGCCCGGCGACCGCCGTCGCCCCGATCCCGGCGGTCAGCGCGCCGCGCCCGACCGCGCTGAGGCAGCCGGGATTGGCGGCGTTGCGCAGCGCCGCGGTCGGGTTGATCGACAGCACCGCGCGGCACGCCGCGAACGCGCCATATTGCCCGCCGAAATGAAGGTTATCGACCAGTGCCAGATCCTCGTGCGCGTAATAGCCGCCGATCAGCCAATCGAGCTTGTTGTCGAGGATCGTGCCCGAAAAGCGGCTCTCGTGGCTGAAGACCTTGAACTGGCGATAGTTGTTCCCGTCGTCGGGACGATAGACCAGGTCGACGTTCGAATAATCCATGTCGCCGGCGCCGGCCGACTTATACTCGCGGTAGGCGGTCAACGAGGTCAGCTGAGTCGCGCCCAGGTTCCAGCGGACGCGCATCGACACGCCGCCGTCGGTGGTCAGGTTGCTATATGCGCGTCCCGCGGTCTGGGCGATGCGACGGTTGTACGGATCGCCGTCGCTCGGCAGCACCGCGCCCAGGCTGCGCAGGATGCCGGTGATCGGGTTGGCGGCACTGATCGCGTAATCGCCGGCGACGCCGGGCGTCGGATCGACCTTTTCGCGCGTATCGGCATAGACCGCGCCGCAGCACTTCTCGTCACGCCGCGTATAGTCGCCGATGAAGCGCACGGCGAGATCAGGGGTGATCGTGAAGAGCAACTGCCCACGCACGAAATAGCGCTGGCGGTCGTTGAAGTCCGTGTTGTTGATCACATCCTTCAGGAAGCCGTCGCGCTTCGAGGCGACACCGTCGATGCGGAAGGCAAGCAAATCCTTGATGACCGGCCCGGTCAGCGCGCCCTGCACGCGGACCATGTCGTAATTGCCGTAGCTGACTTCACCCATCCCGCCGAACTTGAACTCGGGCAGCTTCGTGTAGATGCTGATCGCGCCAGCCGACGAATTGCGACCCGACAATGTGCCCTGCGGCCCGCGCAGCACCTCGATACGCTCGACCTCGCCCAGATCGTTGAGCCCCGAGCCGGTACGGCTGCGATAGATGCCGTCGATGAACACGGCGACCGAGCTTTCCAGCCCCGGATTGTCGCCGACGGTGCCGACGCCGCGAATACGTGCCGAGGCGTTCGCCTCGCTGCCGGTCGAGGAGACGAGCAGCGACGGGGCGATTTGCGTCATCTGCCGGATATCGGTCGCGCCCGAATTCTGGAGCGCCGCCTGTCCAAACGCGGACACCGCGATCGGCACGTTCGACAACCGTTCCGAGCGGCGCGTCGCGGTGACGACGATGTCGGCGGTGTTGGGGGAGGCTTCCTGCGTGGCGTCCTTGGGCTGGTTCGCTGCCGCACCGCGCAGATCCTGCGCCGTGGCGGGCGCCGCAATCATCGCCAACACCGCCGCCGACCGATACAAACGCGCCTTACGCATGCGGTATCCCCCCGTAACATCTCACGAAATTTGTGACTGTGCTGATACGGGACCACCGATAAAGAATGGTTAACGCTGCGCGCGAAGCACGCGTCCTTTCATGCCCTTATCCGTTGATGCGGCATGACGCCTCCCGCTGCATCGCCGACAATCGCGATTGCGCGATTCGGCATCTCTACCCGACGAATCAAAGGTGATAAGCCCGCTGCCATGAACTCGTTTATCTCCCGAAGCCTCTTGCTGGCCGCGCTCGTCGCCGCGGCCCCCGCCGGGGCGCAGGTGCCGGTCACGCCCGAAAGCGCCGCGCCTGCCCCGATCCCGCTCGTCCAGCCGCAGGTGCCACTGCCGACGCTCAGCGACGCGCAGCGGCAGGAGCTTGCCCGGCTGATCGCCAAGGACGAAGTTGCGCAAGGGCTGAGCCGCACGGCGCGTACCGACCTCGACCGGCTCGACAATGCCTCGCTGGTGCGCGTGGCGCTCGATCATGCGCGCGCGGTGCACGGCGGTCGCTTGATGCCCTCCGATTTCCAGAAGGATTGGGGCATTCGACCAGCCGCCTATGACCCGCTGTCAGGCTTTACCGACGCGGTCGCGCGTGATCGCCTGACCACGTGGGTCCGGTCGCTCCCACCGCCTTATCAGGGGTATGATACGCTCGTCGAAGGGCTGGCACGCTATCGCAAGATCGCGGCGGCAGGTGGCTGGCCGACGCTCACCGTCGCGCCGTCCTATGGCAGAAGCGGGCCGGCAGTCGCGCGGCTGCGTGAGCGGCTGGCGATCGAAGATCCGGAGTTGACCGGCACCGGCGACCGCTTCGACGCTGCGTTGCTTGAGGCGGTGCGCCGCGCGCAGCGTCGCTACGGTCTCAACCCCGCCGGGCAGGTCGGCGCGCAGACGCTCGCCGCGCTCAACGTGCCGGTGGAGCAGCGCATCCAGTCGATCATGGCCAATCTGGAACGCTGGCGCTGGCTGCCGCCGACGCTCGACCGGCGGCGCGTGCAGGTCAACATCGCCGCGGCGGTGCTGACCGCGTTCGACGGCGACCGCCCGATCATGTCGATGCGAGCGGTGACCGGACGTCCGGGGAATGAAACTCCGATGCTGGTGTCGCAGATCAGCAGCATCGTCATCAACCCGCCGTGGAACGTGCCCAGTTCGATCGCCACCAAAGAGCTGTGGCCGAAGGAGCGCGCCAACCCCGGCTATCTGAAACGCAACGGCTTTCGCGTGATCGATACCGGTGACGGCGGCAAGCGGCTGCAACAGGCGTCCGAGCAAAGCGCGCTGGGGCGGTTCAAGTTCGATTTCCCGAACGATTTCGCGGTCTATCTTCACGACACGCCGGCGCGATCGGGTTTCTCGAAGTTCGACCGGCTTGCCAGCCACGGCTGTGTCCGGTTGGAGAAGCCCGAGGACCTCGCCAAATTGCTGATGGCGACCACGCCCGAGTGGCAGCCCGACGCGATCGACGCAGCAGTGGCCGCCGGCAAGACGGTGCGTGCCAAGATGGCCGAGCCGGTCAGCGTCTACCTGCTTTACTGGTCGGCTTTTGCGGGCACGGACGGGCAGGTCGGGTTCCGCGAAGATCCCTATGGCTGGGACGGCAAGCTGGCTGCTACGGTCGAGCGACGGTCCGCGGCGCAGGCGCTGGCGGCGAAGTGAAGGAAGCACGAATGACGGTATGGCGGCATCGGTTGGCGTTGGTCGCGCTCTTGGGTCTGGGCGTGGCGGGTTGTTCCAAGTCCGAGCCCGATCCGCCCGAAATGAACATGACGGTGCAGGAACTCGAACCGACGCCCGAGCCGACGCCGACCGAAGAGCCGACGCCATATGTCGAGCCGAGCCCGACGCCCAGCAACGATACTGCGATCCTGCCGCCACCCGAGGACGCTGCGCCCGACGCGCAGATGATGGACGACGCCTCGGCGACCGGCATGACCGCGCGCAGCGATCGCAGCGGTCGCGAGGATGACGTCGATACCGCCCCGGCCGAAACGCGGCGGCGGGACTAAACGGAGGTTTGCGCGGGCTCGGCGGTTGAAGTCGATCGATGCCGACCGAGCCCGCTACGAACTGCCTGCGTGAGCGCCCCGGCAGAGGCTCTCCGGGCTAGACACTCTAATCAACCAGTCGCCGACGACGTCGCGTCGCGGTCGTCAGGCAAAAGTAACGGGCTGATCCGAACCACGACGAGCATTGCGCGCAGTTGGGCGAGCGACAGGATGGTCGCGATTTATTCTCACCAGAGAATATGATCGGTGATGACACCGACTCTCACGAGCAGACCGAGGATCGCCGCGAAGAAAAGGGCGGCCGCATAGGTGACGAGAGCCTTCGTCCGGCTGCGACGGTCGGTTTCATAAACCATATAAGTGCTTCCGTGGCTCGCTGCCGCGATGTTGCACTGGCAAGGCGCCACCCGCAACTGGCATCTCGGTCGCGCCTCACGCCGTCTCCAGCAACCGCTCCGCCTGCGCGCGCGCCTCCGCGGTGACGGTCGCTCCCGACAGCATCCGCGCGATCTCTTCGCGGCGGCCCTCGGCATCCAGCGGGCGCACGCCGGTGCGCGTCACCGTGCCGTCGCTGGCCTTGGCGATCAGCAGGTGCGTCGCGCCGCGCGCGGCGACCTGCGGGCTGTGCGTCACGACCAGCAATTGCGTCGCCTGCGCCAGCCGCCCGAGCCGCTCGCCGATCGCGCTCGCCACCGCACCGCCGACGCCGCGGTCGATCTCGTCGAAGATCATCGTCGCCGCGCCGCCCTGTTCGGCAAGCGCGACCTTCAACGCGAGGATGAAGCGCGACAACTCGCCGCCCGACGCGATCTTGGCCAGCGGGCCGAACGGCGCGCCGGGGTTGGTGGCGATCTCGAATTCGACGCGGTCGCGCCCCGCCGCCGACCACTCGCTCTCGGCCAGCGGCGCCACCACCGTGCGGAAGCGCGCGGCATCGAGCTTCAGCGGCGCCAGCTCGCCCGCGACCGCCGCGTCGAGCCGCCCCGCCGCTTCGGCACGAATGGCGGTGAGCTGCTCCGCCGCGCGATCGTAAGCGGCGCGCGACCGCGTCACCGCGGCTTCGAGATCGGCGAGCCCCTGTTCGCCGGCATCCAGCCGCACCAGCCGGTCGCGCAACTCGGTGGCAAGCGCCGCCAGTGCATCGGGCTGGACGCGGTGCTTGCGTGCCATCGCGCGCAATTCGAACAGCCGCGCCTCGTCCTCTTCCAGCTGGCGCGGATCGTAGAGCAGCGCGACCGCGGCATCGCGCAGCTTCTCCTCGGCCACGGTGCCCTCGATCAGCGCGCGGTCGATCGCCGCCAGCGCTTCGCCGAGCGCACGGTGATCGTCGGCGATCCGCTCCAGGACGCGGGCCGCCTGTCGCAAATGGCTCAAGGCACCGGCGCTGCCCTCCAGATGCTCGGTGACCGCTTCCAGCTCGCCCGCGCTCTTCTCGGCGCGCTGCATCGATCGGCGGCGCTCGGCGAGCGTTTCTTCTTCGCCGGGTTGGGCGGCGAGCGCCTCCAGCTCGGCGACGGCATGCTCCAGCCAGTCACGATCGGCCTGGGCGGTCGCGATCGCATCGCGCGCCTCGGCCAACGCCACGCGCGCATCGCGCCATGCCGCATAGGCGCTGGCGACGTCGCGCACGCCGCGGCCGGCATAGCTGTCGAGCAACGCACGGTGCCCCGCGGCGGCGAGCAGCCCGCGGTCGTCATGCTGGCCGTGAATCTCGACGAGCATCGGCCCGATCTCGCGCAGCAAGGCAGCGGAGACGGGCTGGTCGTTGACGAACGCGCGGCTGCCGCCGTCGGCCTTGACCAGCCGGCGGATGATGAGCGGCTCGCCGGGATCGATCTCCAGCCCGTTGTCGGCGAGCAGCGCGGCGACCGCGGGCGGTGTATCGAACGTGGCGGTCACTACCGCCTGCGTCGCGCCCGCGCGCACCAGCGTGCTCTCGCCGCGTCGCCCGAGCGCGAGCCCCAGCGCGTCGAGCAGGATCGACTTGCCCGCGCCGGTTTCACCGGTCAGCACGCCGAGGCCGGGGCCGAACTCCAGCTCCAGCGCCTCGATCAGCACGACGTCTCGAATGGCAAGCGCGGTCAGCATGGGGAGCCGCTCCTTACCCGTAAAAAACGCGGTTGGTTACCCTTTTTGTTCCGGTGCGACGGGGTCAGCCGCCGGTCGGCGTCGTCGCAGGCGACGGAGAGCTGACCCCCGGGGTCGGCACGCCGGCCTGTGCGTCGCCGCCGGTGGTTGCCGGGGTGGACGGAAGCGGCGCGTCGGCCTTCGGTGCGGCACCTGTTGCCTCGCCGGGCACCGCCGCGCGCACCGGGGTCGCGACGACCGTCTCGCCGGGCGCGAGCGGCGCGATCGTGGCGGGCGGATTGTCCTTCATCAGCTTGTAGGCGCGGCTGTACCAGTCGGTGCCGGGGTAATTGGCACCGAGCACCGCGGCCGACTTCTCAGCCTCGTTGCGCACGCCGAGTGCCAGATAGCCTTCGGTCAACCGCATCAGCGCCTCGGGCGTGTGGGTCGTGGTCTGATATTGATCGACGACGCGACGGAAGCGCAACGTCGCGGCGAGCCACTGGCGACGACGCTCGTAGAAGCGACCGATCTCCATCTCCTTGCCCGCAAGGTGGTCGCGGACCAGATCGAGTTTCAGTCGTGCGTCGGCGGCATAGCGCGACGTGGGATAACGACGCATCAGCTCGCCGAGCGAATCCAGCGCCTGCTGCGTGATCTTCTGATCGCGGGTCACATCGCTGATCTGCTCGTAATAGCTCATCGCGACGAGGTAATAAGCGTACGGCGCGTCGCGGTTACCGGGGTGGACCGACAGGAAGCGCTGCGCACCCTGGATCGCCTGCGTATAGTCGCCGCTTAGGTAATAGCTGAACGACCCCATCAGCTGCGCACGGCGCGCCCATACCGAATAGGGGTGCTGACGCTCGACCTCGTCGAACAGCGCCGCGGCTTCCTTGTAGCGGCCCTGGTCGAGCCGCTGCTTGGCGGCGGAGTACAGCGTGCCGACGTCGCGGGCGACATAGGGCAGGTCGGCGCGGTTGCGTGAACCGCCCGCACAACCGGCGAGCGACACGGCCAAGGCAGCGACAACACCGATCGCGAGCGAGCGGGTAGGGAGCGGGCGAAGGGTGAGGGTACGCATCGCCTTGGCTCTTAGCTTAGAGGAACCCCCGCGAACAACGGCTTTCGCGCACGCGCAACAGGGGCTAGCGGAAAGGCGTTGATGCGCCCGTCAGCGAACCGGAAGGAAGGATTACGCTCATGCCCGCGACCCTGCTCGCCACCAAGCGCGTCGAAAAGCCGTGGGGGCGGCATCATCTGTATCCCGGCTTCCCCGATCCGGCGCCGGGCGCGGAGCCGATCGGCGAGATCTGGTTCCAGTCGCCGCACCCGGAAGAGCCCGAACTGCTCATCAAATATCTCTTCACCAGCGAGAAGCTGTCGGTCCAGAATCATCCGTCCGACGAGGAGGCGCACAAGCGCGGCCTGCCGCGCGGCAAGGACGAATGCTGGACGATCCTCGCTGCCGAACCTGATTCGACGATCGCGGTCGGGCCGCTCGCGCCGATGACCCGCGAGGAGCTGCGCGCCTCCGCCGAGGACGGCAGCCTCGAGCACAAGCTCGACTGGAAGCCCGTGAAGGCCGGAGACTTTTACTACTCCCATTCGGGCGTCATCCACGCGATCGGCGCGGGGTTGACGCTGATCGAGGTGCAGCAGAATTCAGACACGACATACCGGCTGTTCGATTACGGGCGCCCGCGTGAGCTGCACCTGGACGACGGTGTCGCGGTCGCCGAACTCACGCCCTATGTCGCGCCGCCGCAGCCGGGCGAGGCCGCGCCGGGCCGCAAGATCATGGTGGAAGGCCCCAAATTCGTTCTGGAGCGCTGGACCGGCGGTCAACGTCAGATCGCGCTTCCCGAGGGGAAGACCGGCTGGCTGGTGCCGATCCGCGGCGAAGGCGCGGTCGGCGGCATCGCCTGGAAGGCGGGTGAATGCGTGATGGTGACGGGCAACGAACAACTCCACGCGTCCGAGGATGCCGACCTGCTGTTCGCCTATCCGGGCGATCAACGGCTGTAATCGGCGCATCCACGGCCGAGCGCGTATGCGACCATAACCATGTTGCATTGCCGCGATTTTTCCTGTGATATTTCCATGAAAAGCGCCCGGCCATTGGCCGGTGCGCCACAACAATGGACAGGGAAATCGGGGACATGGATCGGGCCGTCGACCGGGCCGGGGCACGGAAATTGCTGTGTTGTCTGACCGACGAGCATCTGCGCATTGTCGATGCCGACGAGGACTATGGCGTGGCGCTCGGCTATGCGCGTGATGCGCTGGTCGGGCGTGACGTGCTGGAGCTAACCCACCCCGACGACCGGCAGGTCAATCGGGAGCGGGCCGATGCGCTGATCGCCGGTGGCACGCCGTTTTCGATCACGAAGCGCTATCTGGGGGCGGACGGTCGAGCGCTCTGGGTAACCAATCATATCAGCCTGTTCCACGCCGGGAACACGCGGCGGATGATGGCGACGGTCGAGTTGATCGACGGTCCGCCGCCCGAGGACGAGACGCGGCTGCTGCGCAAGGCGGCGGAGCGCATCCTCGCCAAGCGCCGGTTGCGGGCGCATTATTTCGAGGACGAGATGTTCGGGGAGCCGGCCTTCGACCTGTTGCTGGATCTTTACGCACAGGATCTGGCGGGGCGCGATAGCTATACCACCAGTGCCGCGGTCGCGTCGGGGGCGTCGCTCACCACGGCGTTGCGCCAGATCGCGATGCTGGTCGATCGAGGCCTGATCGCGCGCGACCCGGACCCGAGCGATCGCCGCCGTGTCCGGTTGCGGATGACCACGCCGGGAGCGGCGCGGATGCGCGACTATCTGCTTGCGGCGGAACGGCTTTAACGACCCGATGTTTGCGAAGGTTGCGCCTAGCGCAGGCGTTCGATCGCCTGCGCCAGCGCGACGTAGAGCTTGCCCATGTCCGACGACAGCAGCGTCACGCCGAGCGGCGAGGCGTCGGGCTGCGCCAGGATCGTGCGCAACATCGCCTCGAAGTCGTGAATGTAGCGATTCACTTGCTCGCGGAAGTTGCCATCCTCGTCGTACAAACGTGCCACATCGCGCTGTTCGGAGCCGTCGAGCAACCGCACCGCGCGCCGAGTGAAGACGCCGCGATCGCCCTTGAGATAGGCGGCCCAGGCGCTGTCCGAAATTTCCGGCGCGAAGGTGCGGGTGAGATCGATCGACGCCGAGTTAAGCGACTCGATCAGCAGCGAGGCACGCCGCGCAAAGGTGTCGCGCTCGTTCTCCTCATTGGCCGTCCGGGCTTCCTCGAGCCGGCGATCGATGAGCGCGATCGTCGATTCGATCTCCTCAAGCTGCGTCTGCAACCGTTCGCCCGCGCGGCTGGCGGCGACCACCGCGGTTTCTGAGATCCGCGCGACCTGCTCGACCTGCTTCTGCACGCCGCTTTCCACCGCACGTTCCAGCGCGGCGACGCCGGCGCTCTCCAATGCGCTCGCCGCCTCGGGGATGACGCGCGTCAGCGCCTCGCGGGCATGATCGGCGGCGGCCGCAGCGGTTTCGCGGACGCGCAGCAGCGCCTCCAGCAAGCGCGGAGCGGCTTCCTCGGCCAGATCGTCGGCGCGACGGGTGGCATCCTGAACCGCGTCGCCGATCAGCCCGGCCTGCGCGCGACCGCGCTCCAGTCCCTCACTGAGCCGCGTCGTCAGCGTCTCGACGGTTTCGCGTTGCTCGGCGACGACCTGCGCGACCGCCTCGATCGCGTCGTGCGTGCTTTCGGCGGCAGTGACGAGCGCCAGCAGCTCGGGCTTGGCGGCGACGATCACCTGCTTGGTGGAGCCGACACGCGATTCGAGCCGCGCGATCGCGTCGGGCATCGTCTCGTCCATCTCGCGCGCCGCCGCGTCGAGCGCGACGAGCAGATGCTCGGTGGTGGCGATCGTGCGTTCCGCGGTGTTGTTACCACTGTCCATTGCCGCGATCAGCGCCTCGGTGGTCGCCTGAAGCGCGCTGATGGTGGCGGCCAATTGCCGGCTGCGCTCGGTGCCGTCGGTGTGAAGCGCGTCGAAGCGCGCGCCGGCCTGGTCGATCGCATCGTCGAGCGTGCTGAACAGCATCTCGCCCGCGCCGCGTTGCGCATCCAGTCGCGCGGCGATCCGCTCGATCACGACCTCGACCAGCGCAATCCGTTCGCCGAGCGCCTCGGCGCTGCCGCGCGCCGCATGGTCGAGCGCCTGCTGGCTGGCGGTGACCATCGCCAGCATCGCCTCGCCCTGCGCGACGATCCCCTTGCGCGATTCGTCGATTGCGGTGGCGGTGCGCTCCAGCAACGCATCGACCGCGACCGCGGCGTCGGAGGTGACGCCCTCCAGCCGCAGCCCGGCAGTGGCGCTGGTCGCCTCCATCCGCTGCATATAGGCGGCGAGCTTTTCGGCCGCGCCGCCCGCGACGCTTTCCGCCTCGCGGCCGCGCGCGGCGAGCGCGGCGACCTGCGCATCGAGCGCGGCGCTGTGTTCGTAGGCGACCAATCCGGCCTGATCGATCGTCGACGCCAGCGTGCGCGTCTCGTCGGTGGCGCGCGGCAACGCGCCGAGCAGCGCATCGAGCTGCTCGGCGGCGTGGCCGGTGGCGCTCGACAGCGCGCGGGCATGGGTGTCGGCGCGCGCGATCTCGGCCGACAGATCGTCGCCGATCGCCGCCAGGCGGGCCGTCGCGGCCTCGCCGAGCGCCGTCAGCAACCGCACCTGTTCGGCGAGCGCCGAGCGACGCGCCTCGATCTCGTCGCCGAGCGCGGCGACCGCGCTTTCGAGCGCTGCCGATTCGATCCGCATCGCGCGCGCGGTCGCGCCGAAGCGGCGGGCCTCCGCATCGCTGGTCCGCAGCGTCAGCAGCCAGACGATCCCGGCCAGCGCCGGGACGGTCGCGATCGCGGCACCGAATTGCGCGAGCGCGAGCGGCGGCATCGTCGTCAGCGCGTCACGCGCGATCCACAGCAAGGCGACGATCCAGACCGTCGCGATCGCCATCGCGACCCATCCCAGCACGGCACGACGCCGCAGTGGCGCATCGGCACCGTCGTCATCGGAAAAGACGGGATCGGTCACAAATTCCTGCGGCTCCGCGAAATGCGTCGGGACGAATGGCTCTGCTGGCGTCTCTGCGCCCGCTGGTCGAATGTCGAAAATGGAAGACGGCCCCCCGTTCATCATGCGGGTGTAACACGTTTACCGTTTCCGGGAACCCGTTTCGGGCGCGATCCGCCGCTCGGTTCGGCGCAAGCGACGGTCGTGTCGGGGATTGTTGCCAGTCCCTCGACACCACCCTAACAGCCATGCCCATGCTGGCTGGCCTGTTATTCGCGACCCACGAAGCGGAGGATCGCTCCGGGATGCTCGCGGCCACGCTGCCGTTCGCGGCGGCGACGCTGATCGAATATCAGGCGCGGTTGCTGGTGGCGTGCGACGCGGCGCAGATCGTGGTGGTCGTCTCGCGCCTTACGCCCGAGCTGATCGGCGCGCTGGCGCGGATCGGACGGCGCGGGGTGGCGGTGGATACCGTGCGCAGTGCCGCCGACGCTCTCGCCAAGCTGCACCCGCTGGCTCGCGTGGTGATGATCGCCGACGGGCTGGTCACGACCGAGGACGTCGTCAGCCGAATGGCGGGCGAGGCGGGCGATGCGTTGCTGGTGGTGCCGGGCACGCAGGCGGCGACCACATACGAGCGCGTCGGCGGCGGAGCCGCCTGGGCCGGGGTGGCGCGGATCGACGCGGGCCGCGTCGCCGATGCCGCGCGGCTGCCCGAGGATTACGACCTGCAATCGACCTTGCTCCACGCCGCCGAACAGGCCGGCGCGCGGCACGTGACGCTGCGGCTGGACAATATGGCGATGGGGCATGGCATCGAGCGCCGTGCCGTCGCGCTGGAGGAACGCGGCCGCGCGGTGCTGTCCGCGTCGATGGCGGTGCGGCCGAGCTGGTTCGAGCGGCTGGTGCTCCGCCCGCTGGCGCGGATGGCGATCCCGTGGATCGCACGGCACGGGATCGGCACCGAGGCGTGCAGCGCCGGCGCAGGGGCCGCGATGCTGGCGGGATTGGTGACGGTCGGCGCCGGCTTCACCGGTGTCGGGCTCGCGCTGGTGCTGGTCAGCGTGCTTGCCGCCGAGCTGGCGGGGGCGCTGGCGCTGTTCCGCGACGAGCCGGGACTGCTGCGCGCGAACCGCGCGGCGATCCTGATCGCGCCGGCGCTAGCGGTGTTGCTGCTGGCGCATGTCGTCGATGGCGCGGCGGCGACGACGACCGCGCGGTTGCTCGCGCTGCTCGCGCTGGTGGCGGGCGGTGTCGGAGAGCGCGCCGCGAGCGCGCGCGGACGCCAGCCGTGGTGGGGTGTGGCACCGGCATATCTGGCGGTGCTGACGCTGTTTTCGCTGCTCGGCTATCCGACGATCGGGATCGCGGTGGTCGCCGGGTACGCCGTCGCAACGCTGATCGCGGCGGTCGAACGACTTCGCTAGACTTAGCCGTGCTTTAACGAACCCCGGATAAGGGAGGAGCATGTCGGCCTCCTCTCCTCATGCCAGCGTCATGGGCGATCCTGCGCGGCTTGCATCCTGTGCGGCCGACGCCGAACGCGCGGCGGAGCAGCGTCTGTTCGTCGCGGTCGAGGATATTTTCCTCTCGCAGCCGGGCCGGCTCGACGATCGCACGCGCGCGGCGACGCTGCGGCTGGCCGAGGCGACGATCGGCGCGACCGAGCAGCAGATTTCGGGCGACGCGGCGCGCACGCTGATGGCGGCGGGGCGGCGCGAGGCGGCGGCCGTGCTGGGATCGAATCGCTCGCTGGCGTGGCCGCGGCTGCTGGATGCCGGATTGATGCGCGATACCGACCTGATCGGGGCGCTGATCGCGCAGGCGCGGGTCGATCTGCTCGACGAATCGCTCGCGGCGTTGCGCGCGCCGGATGCGGGGCCGACGCTGGTGACGATGCTGATCGAGCGCGGCGACGCGGCGCAGCGCGCGGCAGCGAGCGATTACCTGTTGGCCGACGGGAAGCGGCGGATGGGGGTCGAGGGCCGACAGGCGATCCTGCCGGCGGCGGCGCAGGCGCGGATCGCCTGGTGGGTCGCCGCGGCGCTGCGCGAGCAACTGGGGGCGGAGGGCGGCGCGGTGGCGGACGCGGCGCTGTGTGAAGCGGCGCAACGGCGGATCGCGCGCGCCAACGAAGGCCAGATGCGCGACGCCGCGGCGCGGCTGGTCCATGCCCTGTCGCCGACGGTCGCGGAGCGCGGGGCCCTGATGGTCCGCGCGCTGGAGAGTGCGCGGACGCCGTTGTTCGCGGCATTGCTGGCCGAGGCGATCGGCGTCGATGCCGAGGCGGCGCTGTCGCTGGTGCTCGATTCGACCAGCGATCGCTTGTGGCTGGCGTTGCGCGCGGCGGCGCTGGACCGCGATGCGATCGCGCGCGCCGGCTTCCTGTTGTCGGAGGCGGATCGCGAACGCGACGTGACGATGCTGATCGAGGTGCTCGATCCGTTGGCGGCGCTCGATCCCACAGCGGCGGCGGCGGCGATCGCGACCTTGCGGCTGCCGGGCGACTTCCGCGCGGCGGTGCGCGCGCTGGCGGCGCGGGCACCGGCGGGGCGGGCGGGGATGTGATGCGCGGCGCCTTCCACGCCTTGCTCGATACCGACGACCGTGTGCTGAGCGGCGATGCGTGCTTCGCGGAGCTGAACGATCGCGCGGGCGGGCGGATCGGTGCCGCGCTGGCGCTGGCGGCGGTCGCGGCGCTGGTGCGGATCGCGCGCGGGCTGCGCGTCCCGGTCGCGCGCACGATCGCGATCGGCGACGACGAGAGCGATGGCGACTGGCATGTTCGCGCAGTGCCCGATGCGGACGGGACGGTGGCGCTGGCGGCGACGCTGTTGCGCGAGCGGCCGTGCGCGACATCGTCGGCCGGCGCGATCGTCGCCGCGGAGCCGCCCGCCGACGCCGCCTGGTCGTGGGAGGTCGACAGCGGCCTGCGGATCACGCGCGTCGATGCGGTCGCGATGGCGCGGCACGGGATCGATCCGGTGGCGGTGCTGGGGCAGCCGCTGACGACGCTGTTCGTGCTGGAGGCGCGCGGCGATGGCGCGATGCCGCTGCTCGAATCGGTATCGAACGTGCGCGATTTCGGCGGGCAGGCGGCGGTGGTACGGGCCAGCGGCGCGCGGGTCGCGCTGGCGGGGCGCGTCCGCTACGACGCGGCGGGCGGGTTCGCGGGGTTCGTCGGTGGCGTCTACACCGGGGTCGCCGCCGGGGTGCGCGACGGGCTGACCGGCGCCTTCAACGCGCGGCTGCACCGTGTGCTGCGTGCGCCGCTCGACACGATCATCACGCAGGCCGAAAGCATCAGCGGCGCCGACGAGGCGGGCGTCGGGGCGCATTATCGCGACTATGCCGCGGACATCGCCAGCGCCGGTCGGCACCTGATGGGGCTGGTCGACGATCTCGTCGACATGGAGGCGATCGAACGCGGCGATCTGGTCGTCGCGCGCATGCCGCTCGATCTGGCGGCGGTCGCGCGCGAGGGGGCGGGGTTGCTGGCGGCACGCGCAGCGGCGCGCGCGGTGACGATCGCGCCGCTGGCGGGCGAGGCGAGCGCGATGGCGCTGGGCGATTACCGGCGCGCGTTGCAGATCGTCCTCAACCTGCTCGGCAATGCGATCGATTACTCGCCCGAGGGCGGGGTGGTGCGGATGCGGGCCAAGCGCCGCGACGCGCAGGTGCGGCTGCTGGTGGCCGACGAGGGACGCGGGATCGCGCCGCCCGAGCAGGCGCGGATTTTCGAGAAGTTCGTGCGCGGCGATGACAGCGTGCCGGGGGGCAGTGGCCTCGGCCTCTATATCGCGCGGCGGCTGGCTCAGGCGATGGACGGGGCGCTGACCGTCGAAAGCGAGCTCGGGCAGGGCGCGTGCTTCACGCTCGCGCTGCCCGCCGCTTCAGCGCAGGCGCCGGGCGAGCAGGATCAGCAGCAAGCCGAAGATCGCTAGGCCGCTGCCGTAATCCGCCCAGATGCCGCGCCCCAGCATGAAGCTGGAGCGCGGCCAATTCACATAGCCCAGCCCCTGCGCGATCCAGAGCGCGCCCATCAGCGTGCAGAGCACACCGACGACGGTCAGGATCGGGCGGAGCCGGGACATGCGGGCTTAGCGCTGCGCGACGGGCACGTAGCTGCGCTGCGTCGGGCCGGTGTAGAGCTGACGCGGACGGCCGATCTTCTGGTCGGGATCGGTGATCATCTCGTTCCACTGCGCCACCCAGCCAACGGTGCGCGCCAGCGCGAACAGCACGGTGAACATGCTGGTCGGGAAGCCGATCGCCGACAGGATCACGCCCGAATAAAAATCGACGTTCGGGAACAGCTTCTTCTCGACGAAATACGGATCGTTGAGCGCGATCTCTTCCAGCCGCAGCGCGGTCTCGAACAGCGGGTCCTGCACGTTCAGCGCCTCGAACACCTCGCGCACCGTCTTCTGCATCACGGTCGCGCGCGGATCGTAGTTCTTGTAGACGCGGTGGCCGAAGCCCATCAGGCGGAACGGATCGTTCTTGTCCTTGGCGCGCGCGATGAACTCGGGGATACGCTCGGGCGTGCCGATCTCGTGCAGCATGTTGAGAGCGGCCTCGTTCGCGCCGCCGTGCGCCGGGCCCCACAGGCAGGCGATGCCCGCCGCGATGCACGCGAACGGGTTCGCGCCCGACGAGCCCGCCAGACGGACGGTCGAGGTCGAGGCGTTCTGCTCATGGTCGGCGTGGAGGATAAAGATCCGGTCCATCGCCTTTTCGACCGCCGGGTTCACCACATAGGGCTCGGCCGGCACGCCGAAGGTCATGCGCAGGAAGTTGCCGGTGTAGGACAGCGAATTGTCCGGATACAGGAACGGCTGCCCGACGCTGTACTTGTACGCCATCGCCGCGATCGTCGGCATCTTGGCGATCAGCCGGTGCGACGCGATCATGCGCTGCTGCGGATCGTGGATGTCGGTCGAATCGTGGTAGAAGGCCGACAGCGCGCCGACGACGCCGCACATGATCGCCATCGGGTGGGCGTCGCGACGGAAGCCGCGGAAGAATTGCGCGAGCTGTTCGTGCACCATCGTGTGGCGGGTGATCGTGTGCGAGAACGAGTCCAGCTCGCCCTGATCGGGCAGCTCGCCGTTGAGCAGCAGGTAGCAGACTTCCATGAAGCTGGACTGTTCGGCCAACTCGCCGATCGGATAGCCGCGGTGGAGTAGGACGCCTTCGTCGCCGTCGATATAGGTCAGCTTCGACTGGCACGAGGCGGTCGAGGTGAAGCCCGGATCGTAGGTGAAGGCGCCGGTCTGCGCGTACAGCTTGCGGATGTCGACCACGTCCGGGCCGACGGAGCCCGAAAGGACCGGATAGTCGAGCTCGTTGCCCGACAGCGTGAACTTTGCGGCTTCGGTCATGATCTTCTCCTGTCAGGCCCCGGTCGGGGTCATGTGGTCCGCGATGCGGGCCAGGCTTTCCGCGCGTCCTAGAAGGACGAGTACGTCGAAGATGCCCGGCGAGGTCTTGCGGCCGGTCAGCGCGACGCGGAGGGGCTGGGCGACCTGACCGAGCTTGACGCCCGCGTCTTCGGCCACCGAACGCACCACCGCTTCGGTCGTCTCCGTATCCCAGTTGTGCACCGCGTCAAGCGCCGTGTGCAGGCGTGAGAGCAAGGCAGGTGCCTCGCCGGCAAGCAAAGGCTGCGCGGCTTCTTCCACCGCGAGCGGACGCGCGGCGAACAGGAAGGCGGTGGCGTCGGTCAGCTCGTTGAGGTTTGCGGCGCGCGGCTTGAGCGACGGCATCGCGGTGCGCAGGATCGAACGCCGGGTATCGTCGTGGTCGAAAGCGAGTCGCTCGGCGACGAGATCGGCCAGCCGCGCATCGTCGGCAGCGCGGATGTAATGGCCGTTGAGGTTCTCGAGCTTCTTCAGGTCGAAGCGGCTCGGCGACTTGCCGACCCCGGCGAGGTCGAACCATTCGATCGCCTCGTCGCGCGAGATGATCTCGGCATCGCCATGCCCCCAGCCGAGCCGGAGCAGGTAATTGTCGAGCGCCTCGGGCAGGATGCCCAGTTCGTCGCGATACGCCTCGATTCCGACCGCGCCGTGGCGCTTCGACAGCTTCGCGCCGTCGCTGCCGTGGATCAGCGGGATGTGCGCATAGACCGGGTCGGGCCAGCCGCCTTCGATCGCGTCCATCGCGCGATAGATTGGTAACTGGCGGAAGGCGTTGTTGAGGTGGTCGTCCCCGCGGATGACGTGCGTCACGCCCATGTCGTGGTCGTCGACCACCACCGCGAGCATATAGGTCGGCGTGCCATCGGAACGGAGCAGGACGAGATCGTCGAGTTCGGCATTCTGGACGGTAACGCTGCCCTGGACGCGGTCGTCGATCGTCACCGCGCCCTCAGTGGGCGCGCGCAACCGAACGACGTACGGCTTGTCAGCGGGATAGTCGGTGCGATCGCGCCACGGCGAGCGGATACGCAGCGGCTGCTTGGCGGCCTGTGCCGCGGCGCGCATCGCGTCCAGCTCGTCCGGCGTTAGATAGCAGCGATAGGCGTGGCCGTGCTCGACCATCGTCTGCGCGACCGCGGCGTGGCGATCGGCGCGTCCGAATTGATAGACCTCCTCGCCGTCCCAATCGAGCCCGAGCCAGCGCATCCCCGACAGGATCGCGTCGATCGCGGGCTGCGTCGAGCGGGCGCGGTCGGTATCCTCGATCCGCAGCCGGAACGTGCCGCCATGATGGCGCGCGTACAGCAGGTTGAACAGCGCGGTGCGCGCGCCGCCGATGTGAAGGAACCCCGTCGGCGACGGGGCGAAGCGGGTGACGACGGCGCGGCCGTCCGCGCTGGCGGTTTTGTCGGTTGCGCTCAAGCGCGCTTGCTCCCAGGCTGGATAATCGGATGGCCAGTTCAGCCGCGCCCGCCTCTAGCAAAGCATCGTCGGCGCTTCAAATACGCGCCGCGCACGGCATCGCTTTGATACAGGCCGCGATCGAACGCCGGCTGGAGGCGGAGCGCGATCAACTCGTTCTCTGGGTGCCGGTGGCAATGGGGGCGGGCGCGGCGGCGTGGTTCGTGCTGCCCGATCTGCGGAGCTGGGCAGCGGTGCTGTTGCTGGCGCTGGCGGTCGCGTCGGCGGCGCTGGCCGCGGCGCGGGGTGGGCGCGCAGCGGTGCTGGTGGCGGTGCTCGCGGTGGCGGTCGCAACGGGGCTGGCGCTGACCTGGGCGCGCGCCGAGCGGGTCGCCGCGCCGGTGCTGACCCGGCCGGCGATCGCGTGGCTGAGCGGGCGCGTCGAACAGGTCGAGCCATTACCGGCACGGCGGCTGACCCGGGTGACGCTGACGGTGTCGGAATGGGATGGAAAGGATCCCCCGCCGACGCGGGTGCGGGTTAATCTCGAAGCGCCGACGGTACCGGACGGGCTGGCGCGCGGTGCGGTGATCCGTGTGCGAGCCCGCCTGATGCCCCCCGCGCCCCCCGCCGTGCCGGGCGCCTATGATTTTGCGCGGGTCGCGTGGTTCTCCGGGCTCGGCGCGACCGGCCGGGGCTTTGCGCCGGTGACGATCATCACGCCGGCCCCGACCGACGCCGGTGACATTCGTGCGGCGTTGACCCGGCATATCGAGGCGCGGCTGGCGGGCAGCGCGGGCGGGATTGCGGCGGCGCTGGCCACCGGCGATATCGGCGCGATCGATGAGGGCGATGCCAATGCGATGCGGCGTGCCGGGCTGGCGCATCTATTGTCGGTCAGTGGCTTGCACATCACCGCGGCGGTCGGG
Organism: Sphingomonas phyllosphaerae FA2; assembly: GCF_000427645.1. Taxonomy (GTDB): domain Bacteria; phylum Pseudomonadota; class Alphaproteobacteria; order Sphingomonadales; family Sphingomonadaceae; genus Sphingomonas; species Sphingomonas phyllosphaerae. The sequence goes on from NZ_KE386571.1 coordinate 375,402, forward strand.
TTGGTGATGTGGCTGACGCTGCGGCTGCTCGCGCTGTCGCCGCGGCTGGCGTTGACCGGGCGGCTGCCGCTGGTCGCCGCCGCGGCGGGGGCGGTGGCGGCGATCGGTTACACCTGGCTGACGGGATCGCAGGTTCCGACGATCCGCAGCTGCGTCGCGGCGTTGATGGTGCTGGTGGCGCTGGTGCTGGGACGTGAGGCGCTGACGTTGCGGCTGGTCGCGGCGGGGGCGCTGGTGGTTTTGCTCTGCTGGCCCGAGTCGGTAGTGGGGCCGAGCTTTCAGCTGTCGTTTGCGGCGGTTACCGCGATCATCGCGTTTCACGAGCATCCGTGGGTCCGGGCGTGGTTGGGCGAGCATGAGGAGTCGCGGTGGCGTGGCGTGTTGCGCGGGGCGGCGTCGCTGTTGCTGACCGGGCTGCTCGTCGAGCTGACGCTGATGCCGATCGCGGTCTATCACTTTCATCAGGCGGGTCTTTATGGCGCGATCGCCAATATCGTCGCGATCCCGCTGACGACATTCGTGGTGATGCCGGCCGAGGCGCTGGCGCTGCTGCTCGATCTGGTCGGAGCGGGCGCGCCGGGGTGGTGGGTCGCCGATCGGGCGCTGGCAGTTTTATTGTGGATTGCGAGGACGGTAGCGGCGGCACCGGGGGCGGTGACAGCGTTGCCGGTCATGCCGCAGGCGGCATTTGCCGCGATGGTGGCGGGCGGGTTGTGGCTGGCGATCTGGCGGACGCGGTGGCGTTACCTCGGGCTGGTGCCGGTTGTGATCGGGGCCGTCTGGACGATCGCGACGCCGGTGCCGGACCTGATCGTCACCGGGGACGGGCGGCATCTGGCGCTGCGGGGCGATGATGGCGGCGTGGCGATTTTGCGTGATCGGACAGGGGATTACGTTCGCGATCTGCTCGCCGAGGCGGGCGGGCTGGACGGGGTGCCAGAGCTGCTGAGCGAGGCACCGGGCGCGTGGTGCAATCGTGATTTGTGCTGGATGGAGCGGCATGCCGACGGGCGGGTGTGGCGGGTGCTGGCGACAAGGAGCCTGTATCTGGTGCCGGCCAACGCGCTGATTTCGCTGTGTCGGCGGGCGGATGTGGTGGTCAGCGAGCGGCGATTGCCGCGCGCGTGTCGGGGGCGGTGGCTGACGCTCGACCGGGCAACGCTGGCGCGGACCGGCGGGGTGCGGGTGACGTTTGCGACCGGGCAGGTCGCGACGGTGCGCGCGGCGGGGGACCGGCACCCCTGGGTGAACGCCGGTCGGTATCAGACGCGGAAGGAGGCAGAAGGCTCGTCGATGTTGGCGAGGTGGTTGTCAATGTTGCCTGTTGCGGGCTCGAAGGTGACACGGCCGTGATCGGTTGCGTGCGGCGCCGGACGATAGTGGGTTTTGTTTGGCGAGCTGCGCTAAGTCGTTGCGAAGCTTCGCTCAACTGGGCCCCGGCGTTTGCCGGGGCGGTAGGAGAGCGCGGCGGTGCGGGCTTGCGGAGGCGCGGATGTTTGCGAAGGTTGTGCCTACGCGGTTCGCTTTGGCTTGATCGTCGGGAAGAAGCGGGGCCCCGGATCAGGTCCGGGGCGACGGTCTGGGATTGGTGTCCCGCGCCTTACGAGTAGCGGCGGAGCAGTCCCGCGAGCTTGCCCTGCACGCGGACCTGCCCGGGGGCATAGCGCTGCGGGTCGTAGGCGCGGTTGGCGGGGTCGAGGCGGATCATCGCGCCTTCGTGGCGGAAATATTTGAGTGTCGCCTCGCTGTCCTCGATCAGCGCCACGACGATCTCGCCGTCGCGCGCCACTTCCTGACGGCGGATCAGCGCATAATCGCCGTCGAAGATGCCGGCTTCGACCATCGAATCGCCCGCCACTTCCAGCGCAAAATGCTCGCCAGCGCCGAGCAGCGCGGCGGGGACCGGGAGCATCGTCGAGCCTTCGAACGCCTCGATCGGCACACCGGCGGCGATCCGGCCGTGCAGCGGGATCTCGACCACGTCGTTGGCGGGTTCGGGCATCGTACGCTTGACCGAGGGCGGCGCGGGGCGCTTCGCCTCGGGGCCGCGTTCGGGCGCCTTGATGACCTCCAGCGCGCGGGCACGATTGGGGAGGCGGCGGAGATAGCCACGTTCTTCCAGCGCGCTGATGAGGCGGTGGACCCCCGACTTGCTCTTCAGCTCCAGCGCGTCCTTCATCTCCTCGAACGAGGGCGAGACGCCCGTGTCGGCGAGGCGGTCCTCGATGAAGCAGATCAGCTCGTGCTGCTTGCGCGTCAGCATGTCCCGGCGCCTTCCTAGTGAACGGAGTGCGAACCTTTATGGAACATAGCGCTGTCCGTCAAGCGATCATCAGGATTTCCGCCGAGTCGCCCGCGCGGGCCGGCGGGGCATGCGGATCGCGCACGATCAGGCACGTCGAGCGCGCCAGCGTGCGCAGCATCGAGCTGTCCTGAATGGTCGAGGCGAAGGCGCGACCGTCGCGCAATTCGGCCCGCAGATAGTCGGTGCGCTCGTTGTTGGCGGGCAGGTCCTCGCCCAGCAACGCGCGGGAAACGGGCGGGAACGGGTCCGTGGCGCCGGCGAGATGCGCGACGAGCGGGCGGACGAACAAAAGCGCGGTGACGAACGCGGACACCGGGTTGCCGGGCAGCCCGACCACGGCCATGTCGCCGCGCCGCCCGGCGAGCATCGGCTTGCCGGGGCGGAGCGCGATCCGCCAGAAATCGAGCGTCGTGCCGGCGGCGAGCAGCGCGGGGCGGACGAGATCGTGGTCGCCGACCGATGCGCCGCCGGTGGTGACGAGGACATCGGCGTCGACGGTGGCGAAGGCCTCGGTCAGGCGGTCGAGCCGGTCGGGGAGGATGCCGAGGTCGACGATCTCGACACCGCTGCCCGCGAGCAACGCCCGGAGCAGCAGGCGGTTGGATTCGGGGAGAGCGTCGCCGGGGGTGCCGGGCTCGACCAGTTCGTCCCCCGTGGCGGCGAGCGCGACGCGGACCGGGCGCGCGACCGGGATTTGCGCGACGCCGCCGGTTGCGGCGACCGCGAGCCGTGCGGGGGTAAGCCGCTGACCTTGCTCGACGAGCACGTCGCGCTCGGCGAAGTCGAGCCCGCGGCGGCGGACGTTGCGACCGACGTGCGCCGGGCCTTCGCCGTCGAGCGTCAGCGTGTCGCCGTCACGCGCGGCCTCTTCCTGCACGAGCACGGTGTCCGCGCCGGTCGGAATCGCGGCACCCGTGAAGATCCGGACCGCCTCGCCCGCGCCGACCGTGCCCGAGAAGGGCGCGCCGGCAGCGCTTTCGCCGATCACGCGGAAGGGGCCGGGCAGGTCGGCGAAGCGCAGCGCATAGCCGTCCATCGCCGACAGGTCCGCGGACGGCTGGGTGCGGCGCGCGATGACGGGGGCGGTGGCCCAGCGGCCAAGTGCCTCATCGAGCGGTACCTCTACCGTGTCGACCGGGCGGCCGAGCGCGAGGACGCGCGCCTGCGCCTCGGCGACCGGGAGCAGCGTCACGGCGCGCGCCAGTCGCCGGAGCGGCCGCCGCGCTTCTCGAGCAGGCGGATGTCCTTGATCGTCATCGTCTTATCGATCGCCTTTGCCATGTCGTAGACGGTCAGCAGGGCCGTGGAGACCGCGGTCAGGGCCTCCATCTCGACGCCGGTCTTGCCGTCGGTCGCGACGGCGGCGGTGGCGGTGATGCCGTCTTCTACCGGTTCAAGATCGAGCGACACACGCGTGATCGGGAGCGGGTGGCACAAGGGAATGAGGTCGCTGGTGCGCTTTGCGGCCATGATTCCCGCGACGCGGGCGACCGCGAGGACGTCGCCCTTCTTCACCGCGCCGTCGCGGATCGCGGTCAGCGCCGCAGCGGACATCGTGATCGTGCCGGTCGCGACCGCCTCGCGGCGGGTGATCGCCTTGTCGCCGACATCGACCATGTGCGCGGCACCGTCGGCGTCGAGGTGGGTGAGCGCCGTCACCCTAGCCGACCATCGCGCGCGTTGCCGCGGCGACGTCGTCGTGGCGCATCAGCGCCTCGCCGATCAGGAAGCAGTGGACGTCATGAGCCGCCAGTTCGTCGAGATCGGCGCGGCTGGTGAGGCCGCTTTCGGCGACGAAGGTGCAGCCCGCCGGCGCGTGCGCGATGAGATCATAGGTACGACGGAAGTCGACCGTGAAGGTGCGCAGATCGCGGTTGTTGACGCCGATCAGGCGGGTCTTCAGGCGAGCGGCGCGCTCCATCTCGTCGGCGTCATGCACCTCGACCAGCACGTCGAGCCCCTGCTCGATCGCGGCGGCCTCGCATTCCGCCATGCAGGCGTCGTCGATCGCTGCGGCGATCAGCAGGATCGCGTCGGCGCCGATGCTGCGCGCCTCCACAACCTGCCACGGATCGACGGTGAAATCCTTGCGGAGCACGGGCAGGTCGCAGGCGGTGCGGGCCGCGACCAGATACTCCTCATGCCCCTGGAAATAGGGCGCGTCGGTGAGCACCGACAGGCAGGTCGCACCGCCTTCGGCATAGGCGCGGGCATGGGCGGGCGGGTCGAAGTCGGCGCGGATCAGGCCCTTGGATGGGCTCGCCTTCTTGATCTCGGCGATAAGCGCGTGGCGGCCGGCGGCGACGGTTGCGTCGAGCGCGGCGCGGAAGCCGCGTGGGGCGCTCTGCGCGGCGGCGCGCGCGATGAGGTCGGCGAGCGAGGTGGTCGCCTTGCGGGCGGCGACTTCGGTGCGCTTGGTCGCGCAAATGTCGGCGAGGATGGTCATGACCAGGCGATCCAGCGATCGAGGAGCGTGTTGGCGTGGCCGGCGTCGATCGCCTCCGCCGCCTGCGCCGCGGCGGCGCGCAGGTCGGTCTGGCGTCCCGCGAGCACCAGCGCCGCGGCGGCGTTGAGCAGCACGGCGTCGCGGTATGCGCCATGCTCGCCGGTCAGCAGGCGGCGGAGCGCGGCGGCGTTATAGGCCGGATCGCCGCCACGGATCGCGATCGTCGGGTGGCGCAGGACGCCGGCGTCCTCGGGGACGATCCGCGCGGGGAGCGGGACGTTGCCGACCGTGACGACGCGGGTCGGGCCGGCGCCCGAGATTTCGTCGAGCCCTTCCTCGCCCGCGACCACCGCGGCGGCGTCGCTTCCGAGCTGCGCGAGCGCCTCGGCATAGATGGGGGCGTAATCGGGGCGCGCGATGCCGATCAGCTGGCGGGTGACATGCGCGGGATTGGCGAGCGGGCCCATCAGGTTGAAGATCGTCCGCCGCCCGATCTTGCGCCGGATCGGGGTGATGCGGCGCATCGCGGGATGATGGTTGGCGGCGAACAGGAAGCAGATGCCGAGGTCGCGCAGCGTCGCCTCGGCCTGCGCCCCGGCGCGCTCCATGTCGAGCCCGAGCATTTCGAGCGTGTCGGCGGCGCCGGCCTTGGACGAGGCGGCGCGGTTGCCGTGCTTGGCGACCGGCACGCCACAGGCGGCGACGACGAGGCTGACCGCGGTCGAGACGTTGAGCGTGTGCTGCCCGTCGCCGCCGGTGCCGCAGACGTCGATCGCGTCGGCGGGGGCGGCGATCGGGATCAGCCGCTGGCGCAGGGCGCGGGCGGCCTCGGCGATCTCGATGCTGGTCTCGCCGCGTTCGGCGAGGCGGATCAGGAAGTCGGCGACCGCTTCCTCGCTGGTCTTTGCGTCAAGGATGTCGGCGAACGCCCGCGCCGCCGACTCGCGCGCCAGCGGCGACGACGGATCGGGCAGCAACGCGACGCTCGTCACGCGGCGATCCGCCCCGCGTGATTGACGCCGGCGAGTCGCAGGAAATTGGCGATCAGATCGTGGCCGTGCTCGGTCGCGATGCTTTCCGGATGGAATTGCACGCCGTGGATCGGCAGCTCGCGGTGACGCAGCCCCATCACCGACGCGTCGCCGGCCGTCGCGTTGACGATCAGGCTGTCGGGCACGTCGGTGACGATCAGCGAGTGGTAACGCGTCGCAGTGAACGGCGACGGGAGCCCTGCGAACACGCCGGTGCCGTCATGCTCGACCGGACAGGTCTTGCCGTGCATCAATCCGCCGCGCACGACCTTGCCGCCGAAATGCTGGCCGATCGACTGATGGCCGAGGCAGACGCCGAACAAGGGCCGACGTGCCTCCGCGCAGGCGGCGACGAGGTCGAGGCTGACCCCCGCCTCGTTGGGCGTGCACGGGCCGGGCGAGATCAGGATCGCCTGCGCCCCGCTCGCCAACGCCTCGGCGGCGGTGAGCGCGTCGTTGCGGACCACGCGAACCTCGGCGCCCAGTTCCATGACGTAATGGACCAGGTTCCAGGTAAAGCTGTCGTAATTGTCGACCACCAGGATCATACGACCCGCCATAGCCGATGCGCCGCCGACCGCAACCGCCGAGCGCGCCCGTGCGCAACAGGAATGTTGCACCGGCGCAAAGATTCGTCATGGCAGCGCAAAGCGCGGCGCGGAGAAAAGCGTCGCCCCGCGCGTTCGCGGGACCAAGGAGAAAGACGATGCGCCGTCCGATGATCGCCCTGTTGAGTGCCGCGATGCTGGTGCTGCCGACCGGGGCCGTGGCGCAGGTCCAGTCCGCGGGCGACACCGGGCGCGCGCCGCAGCGCGTGCGCAGCGTGACGCTGGAGGGTGAAGAGAAGTGCCCCGTCGCGCAGGGCGACGAGGTGGTGGTGTGCAGCCGGCTGAACCCCGACGAGCAATATCGCATTCCCAAGCAGTTGCGTGACAGTGCGGAGCCGGCGGCAAAGAACCAGGCGTGGACCAATCGCGTCGCGACGGCCGATCAGGTGAGTCGCGTGGCGGGCGGATTGCCGGATACGTGCTCGCCGGTCGGATCCGGCGGGCAGACCGGGTGCGCGCTGATGATGAACCGCGCGTGGGCGGCGGAGCGCCGCGCGGCGGAGAAGAACGATTCGATGATCCCCGGCGGGCGGTGAACAGCGATCCGGTAGGAAGGCGCGGGGGCCCGGGTCAGGTACGGGATGACGGAGGTGGTGTTGTCGCTCCGTCAGGTGGGTTGGCATGTCGTTTGTTGATCGGCTGAACCTCCGTCTGCCGCTGATCCAGGCGCCGATGGCCGGTGTTTCGACCCCAGCGCTCGCGGCGAGCGTGTCGGAGGCGGGTGGGCTCGGGTCGATCGGCGTCGGTGCCGGCGATTCCGCCGCCGCGCGGGCGATGATCGCAGAAGTGCGGGAGCGCACCGGGCGTGCGTTCAACGTCAATCTGTTCGTTCATCGCCCGGCCACGCCCGATCCGGTGCGCGAGGCGGCGTGGCTGGCATGGCTGGCGCCGGTGTTTGCGGCTTATGATGCGGTGCCGCCGCAAAGGTTGCGCGAGATCTACACGAGCTTCGCCGACGATCCCGACATGCTGGCGATGCTGCTGGAGGTCGCGCCGCCGGTGGTCAGCTTTCACTTCGGACTGCCCGATGCCGAGGTGATCGGCGCGTTGCGGGCGCGCGGCATCGTCACGATGGCGACCGCCACCAGTCTTGACGAGGCCCGGCTGATCGCGGCGGCCGGAGTCGACGCGGTCGTGGCGCAGGGCATCGAGGCAGGCGGGCATCGGGGCGTCTTCGATCCCGCTGCCCCCGACGATGCGCTGGGCACGATCGCACTAACGCGGCTCCTGGTACGCGCGACATCGCTGCCGGTGGTCGCGGCGGGCGGGATCATGGATGGTGCGGGGATCGCCGCCGCGCTCGATCTGGGCGCGGTCGCGGCGCAGCTCGGGACGGCGTTCATCGCCTGCCCCGAGTCCGCGGCGAGCGACGAATATCGGGCGGCTTTGGCGGGAGAGGGCGGTTATCATACCGTGCTCACCTCGCTGATCTCGGGGCGACCGGCGCGGGCGCTGGCCAACCGCTTCACCGCTTTGGGTGAGCAGGTCGCGGGGTGGCGTCCGCCCGATTATCCGATCGCCTATGACGCGGGGAAGGCGCTCCACGCCGCGGCGGTGGCGAAGGGCGAGCATGGTTATGGCGCGCATTGGGCGGGGCAGGGCGCGCCGCTGGCGCGGGTGCTTCCCGCCATTGAGCTTGTGCGGTTGCTGAGCGAGGAACTCGCGGCGTGTCGGCGGTGAAGGAAGAAGCGGGGTCCCGGGTCGCGCTCGGGACGACGTACGAGGCTTACTGCCCGAAGTCGGGCGTTGACGCGTGCCGCACCGCCTCGCGCGCGGCGGCGAGGAGGGCGCCGGCCTTGGCCTCGCATTCGCGCTGTTCGTAGGCCGGGTCGCTGTCGGCGACGATGCCCGCGCCGGACTGGACGTGGATCGTCCCGTCCTTGACCACCGCGGTGCGCAGCACGATGCACGAATCCATCGAGCCGTCCGGCGAGAAATAGCCGACGCCGCCGGCGTAGGCGCCGCGCTTTTCGGGTTCCAGCTCGGCGATGATCTGGCAGGCGCGAACCTTGGGTGCGCCGCTGACCGTGCCGGCCGGGAAGCCCGCGAACAGCGCATCGATCGCGTCATGCTCGGGGGCGAGCCGGCCGACGACGTTCGAGACGATGTGCATGACGTGGCTGTAGAATTCGATGCCGTAGCTGTCGGTCACCTGCACCGTGCCCGGCGACGCGACGCGGCCGACGTCGTTGCGGCCGAGGTCGAGCAGCATCAGATGCTCGGCGCGTTCCTTGGGATCGGCGAGCAGGCTGTCGCGGTTGGCGGCGTCCTCCAGCGCGGTCTTCCCGCGCGGGCGGGTGCCGGCGATCGGGCGGATCGTGACCTCGCCGTCGCGCGCGCGGACGAGGATCTCGGGGCTGGACCCGGTGAGCGCGAAGCCGGGCAGGTCGAGATGGTAGAGGAACGGCGACGGGTTGATGCGGCGCAGCGCGCGGTACAGCTCGAACGCCGGAAGCGGGAAAGGCGCGGTGAAGCGCTGCGCGAGCACGACCTGAAAGATGTCGCCGGCGGCGATATAGTCCTGCGCGCGCGCGACCATCTCGGCGTAGCGGCCGGGGGCGAGCGTGGGGGCGAGCGCGATGTCGGTCTGCTCGGCGCGGGCGCGCGGCGGCAGTGCGCTGGCGGCGAGGCGGGCCTCGACCGCATCGAGGCGTTCCTCGGCGGCGGCGATCTGGTCGCCCGGCACCTGCGCGGCATCGGGCCAGACCGGCGCGACGAGGAACAGCTCGTCGGCGAGCCGGTCGAACATCAGGATGACGGTCGGGCGCACGAACATCAGGTCGGGCAGGCCGAGCGCATCCTGTTCGGGCTGCGGTAGCTTTTCGACCAGCCCGATCGTCTCGTAACCGAAATAGCCGACGAGGCACGCCAGTGCGCGCGGCAGTTCGGGCGGCAGGTCCATGCGGATCGAGGCGACGAGGTCACGCAGCGCGGTCAGCGTCGGCGCGGCGCAGGGCGCGAACGCGTCGCGATCCTCCAGCCAGCGCGGATTGATCTCGGCGCGGTCGCCCTGCGCGCGGAGCACGAGATCGGGGGCGAGGCCGATCATCGAGTGGCGACCGCGCACCGCGCCGCCCTCGACCGACTCGAGCAGGAAGTCGCCGCGCCCGGGCTCGATCAGCTTGAGCGCAGCGGCGACCGGTGTCTCGGTGTCGGCGATCCGCCGCCGCCAGACGAGCGCGGGGCGACCGCCGGCGAGCGCCGCCGCGGCATTACTGGCCGGCGTCGCCACCAACGAGGTCCTTCTTCAGCTGGGCGATCGCGTCGGGATAGCGCTTGGCGCCCTGCGCGGCGGCGACGGCATTGGCGAATTGCTGCGCATATTCGCCGCCGATCGCGCGACCGAGATCGGCGCGGGTCGCCTGGATTGCCGCAGGCTGCTTGCTTGCGTCGCCGGGCACGATCTGCTCGACACGCAGCACCAGCCAACCGCGCCCGTCGGGAGCCTGGATCGCGCGTGCCGCGCCCTGCTTCAACCCGAACATCATTGCGAGCACCGGATTCACCTGCCCCTGATTGGCGGTGATCTGCGCGCGGGTCGCCTCGACGCGCTCGACCGGCGCCTTGACGCCGGCCTGCGCGACCGCGGCGGCGAGCGGGGTGCCGGCGTTGACCTTTGCGACGATCGCGTTGGCGGCGGCCTGCGCGGCGCGGCGCGCGCGGTCGGCGGTGAGATCGGCGACGACCTTCGCGCGCGCCTGTGCGAGCGGGATCGGGGTGGCGGGGACGATGCGGTCAAGCGCGGCGATCGCGAAGCCGCCATCCTGCCCGATGCCGACCGTGGTCGGCGTGTCGCCGTCCTCGGCCGCGAAGCCCGCGGCGATCACCGGGGCGAGCGTCGCGTCGGGCTGCGCCTCCGGCTGATCGGGGTTGATGCCGCTCGACAGCACCGCCGGGGTGGTCTGGACGTTGAGCTTCTGGTCGCGCGCGACTTCGGCGATGTTGGCGTTGTCGGCGAGCGCATCCTCGACCGCGTCGCGAATTTTGCCGATCGTGTCGTTCGCTTTCTGCTTGGTGAGTGCGGCGACGATCTCCGGGCGTGCCTGCGCCAGCGTCTTGCCGGGGTCCTGCGAAACCTTCTCGACGCGTGCGACGACGAAGCCGATCGAACCGCGCACCGGGCCGACGACATTGCCCTGCGCCGCCCCGAACAGCGCGGCGGCGACCGCCGGCGAGGTCTGGGTCGCGAGTGCGGATTGCTCGACCGCGGTGATCGTGCGTGCCTCCAACCCGGCGGCGCGCGCGGCCGAGGCGAGCGGCGTGCCGGCCTTGACCTTGTCGGCGAGCGCCTGTGCCGTCTTCTGATCGAGGACGGTCGCCAGCGTCACGTCGCGGAGCGGCTTGGGCGCGTATTTCGCCTTGTCGGCGTCATAGGCCTTCTGGATTTCGGCGTCGCTGGGCACCGCCTGCGCGGCGACCTGCTGCGGGGTGACGAGCGCGTAGCGGATCACGCGGCGCTCGGGCGTGGTGTAGCGCGCGACGTTGCGCTTGTACCAATCCTGCACCTCGGCGTCGGTCGGCGCGGGGCCGGACACGCTGGCGGGAATCAGCGCCGCCTGACCGGCGCGGCGTTCGAGCAGCAACGAGGCGTATTGCAGGGCGAGGCGCTGCGGCACCTGGCTGGCGCCGACCGTTGGCACGATCAGGAATTGCGCCATCGTCTCGCGCGCGATCTCGCGCTGGACCTGCGCATCGGTCATCCCGCGCTGCGCGATCAGGCGGAGATACGCCTGCTGGTCGAACTGGCCGGTCGCGCCCGCGAAGGCGGGGATCGCCTTAAGCTCGCTGCCGACCAAAGCGCGGCTGACGCGCATGCCCTGTTCCTCGCCGAACGTCTCCAGCGCCAGCCCGGTCAGCGAGCGGGTGATCAGGCTCTCGACCCCGCCGGCGCGGACGAAGGTCGCCATGTCGAGATCGGGCTGTTGCTGGCGTGCGGTGCGGATTTCGTCCTGCGCGCGGCGGCGGATGTCGTCCGCGGTGACCTTCTCGCCGTCGACCGCCGCCAGCGGGTGGCCGAGGATGCCGCCGCCGCTGGCCAGACCGGTGACGTCGCCGGCCGCGAACGCCAGCGCGATCACGATCAGGATGCCGAAGGTGACGATCATGCCAACCTTCGAATGGATGATGCCGCGGAGGAAGCTGAGCATGGAAGAGGCAGACCGGGACAGGAGTGAAGCTCGCCGCTTTAGGCACACGTCCGGCTGGCATCAAGCCGCGCGGTCGTATAACAGGTTTAACAACTCAACGGGGAGACACGATCGTGCGGCGCAAGCTGGTGGCGGGCAACTGGAAGATGAACGGCGATCTGGCGTTGCTGGCGGAGCTGGATGCGGTGGCGGCGGCGGCGGCGCGCTTGCCCGAGGTCGATGTGGCGGTGGCGGTGCCCGCGACGCTGATCGCGCCGGCCGCGCAGCGGGTGCCGGGGCTCGCGATCGGGGCCGAGGACGTCCACGAGGCGGAGAGCGGCGCCTTTACCGGCTGCGTCTCGGCGGCAATGGTGCGCGAGGCGGGGGCGCGGTTCACGATCGTCGGCCATTCGGAGCGCCGCGAGTATCAGAACGAGACGAGTCAGGATGCGTGGGCGAAGGCGGCGACGGCGCATCGCCACGGGCTGTCGGTGATCCTGTGCTGCGGCGAGACGGGGGCGGAGCGTGATGCGGGGCGGGCGGAGCGCGTAGTGCAGGCGCAGATCGAGAAATCCTTGCCCGAGAAGGCGCATGGCGACTGGCTGACGCTGGCCTACGAACCGCGCTGGGCGATCGGGAGCGGGCGGACGCCGACGCTGGAAGAGATCGCGGCGATCCACGCGATCGCGCGCGCGAAGATGCGGCAGCTGATCGGCGCTGCGGCGGATGGCGTGCGGATTTTGTACGGCGGGTCGGTGACCGGCGACAATGCGCGCGCGATCATGGCGGTGCCGGATGTCGATGGCGCGCTGGTGGGGGGGGCGAGCCTGACCGCGGCGAAGTTCGTGCCGATTATCGAGGCGGCGGTCGGATAAGGCACCGTCGCCCCTGCGGAGGCAGGGGCCTATGGCTGTTTCGTATTTTGGGCGGTTTGACACAGGGGTGGTGGGCCGTGTGTCAGACCTTGCGCGGCACGATGCAGACATGGGCCCCTGCCTGCGCAGGGGCGACGGCGCAGGGGGCGGGGCTTGCCTCGTCTTCGTCTTCGTCGCCCCGGACTTGATCCGGGGCCCCGCTTCTTCTTGGCGGTCGGGCAGGAAGAAGCGGGATCCCGGATCACGTCCGGGATGACGTGGTCGGTCAGCCGAACCTTTTCTTCAGCAGCGCCCATGTCGCGCGCAGGCCATACGCTTCGCCGCCTTTCGGGCGACCCGGCCGCGGCGACGGACGCCACGCGAAAGTGTCGAGGTGCGCCCATGGCACGCTCGCGGGCACGAAACGGCGGAGGAACAGCGCGGCGGTGATCGAGCCCGCGAAGCCGCCATCGGGCGCGTTGACCATGTCGGCCACGTCCGACTTGAGCATGTCGTCGTAGCCGTCCCACAACGGCAGTCGCCACAAAGGATCGTGGACCGACGTCCCCGCCGCGAGCAGTTCGGTCGCGAGCGTCTCGTCCTGCACGAACGTCGCGGGCAGGTCCGGCCCGAGCGCGACGCGCGCCGCGCCGGTCAGCGTCGCGAAGTCGATCAACAGGTCGGGCGCGCCCTCGACCGCTTTGGTCAGCGCGTCGCCGAGGATCAGCCGGCCCTCGGCATCGGTGTTGGTGTTCTCGACCGTGAGCCCTTTGCGGGTCGTCAGCACGTCGCCGGGGCGGAAGGCGTTGCTGGCGATGGCATTCTCTACCGCCGGGATCAGCAGGTGGAGCCGCACCTTGAGCCGCGCTTGCATCACCAGCGCGGTGAGCGCGAGCGCGTGCGCGGCGCCGCCCATGTCCTTCTTCATCAGCCGCATCCCCGACGATGGCTTGATGTCGAGCCCGCCCGAATCGAAGCAGACGCCCTTGCCGACCAGCGCGAGGCGCGGCGCGGATGGGTCGCCCCATTCGAGTTCGATCAGGCGTGGCGCGCGATCCTTGCTCGCCGCCTGTCCGACCGCGTGAATCATCGGATAGCCGGTGGCGAGCGCGTCGCCGCGCGTGACGGTGACGGTCGCGCCATGCTGTGCGGCAAGCGCGTCAGCCTCCGCCTCCAGCTCGGCCGGACCGAGGTCGCTGGCGCCGGTGTCGACCAGATCGCGGACGCGAGCGGTGGCGGCGGCGAGGCGGACGGTCTCGTCGATCGCGGCGACGTCGGTGGTGAGCAGCACGCGCAGCGCGGCGGGTTCGACCTTGCGGTAGCGGGTGAAGCGGTGCTGCGCGAGCAGCCAGCCGAGCCCCGCCGCGCCGGTCGCGCCGCCGTCGGCGAGCCGGTACGTGCCTTCCGGGAGCGTGTCGGCGAGCGAGGCGATCCGCCACGGCGAGTCGAGCGCTTCGTCGCAGACCAGCAGCATCGCCCAGTCGTCCGCCGCCTCGCCGGGCAGGATCGCGCGATTGCCGGCGCGGCCGGTGACCTTGTTGGCGGCGACCGCGGTGCGGACGCGCGCCGGTTGCCCCGCGAGCCAATCAGCGAAACGGTCGGGGTGGACGACGTGGATGTCGCGGGCGGGCTGGCCGCGATCGGGCTGGAGCAGGGCGCTAAAGTCGGTCATCGCGGGACCAAAGCAGGACTTGGCGCGGGGCGCAACGCGCGCGGTTCCCTTGCGCGGCGCGCCATCCTACATCGCGCGCATGACGACACATTCGACTCGCATGTTGATCCTGGGCTCGGGCCCGGCCGGGCTGTCCGCCGCGATCTACGGCGCGCGCGCCGGGATGGCGCCGATCGTGGTGCAGGGCATCCAGCCCGGCGGCCAGCTGACCACCACCACCGACGTGGAGAATTATCCCGGCTTCAAGGAGGTGATCCAGGGGCCGTGGCTGATGGAGCAGATGCAGCAACAGGCCGAGCATGTCGGCACGCGGCTGATGTGGGACACGATCGTGGAGGTCGACCTGACTGCGCGTCCCTTCCGGCTGATCGGCGACGGCGGCGACGTCTACGAGGGCGAGGTGCTGGTGATCGCGACCGGCGCGCAGGCCAAGTGGCTGGGGCTCGACAGCGAGGATGCGATGAAGGGCAAGGGCGTCAGCGCGTGCGCGACGTGCGACGGCTTCTTCTATCGCGGCAAGAAGGTGGCGGTGATCGGCGGCGGCAACACCGCGGTCGAGGAGGCGTTGTACCTGACCAACCACAGCGACGACGTGACGCTGATCCACCGCCGCGACACGCTGCGCGCCGAGCGGATTTTGCAGGAGCGGCTGTTCGCGCATCCGGGCATCAAGGTGCTGTGGAACAAGGAAGTCCGCGCGTTCGTCGACGGCGGCGGAAATGCGGGCCTCGTGGCGCTGGAGCTGGAGGACACCGTCACCGGCGCGCATTCGCGGATCGACGTCGAGGGCGGGTTCGTGGCGATCGGGCACCATCCGGCGACCGAGCTGTTCCGCGGGCATCTCGCGCTGGACGAGGACGGCTATATCGCGGTCGAGACCGGGTCGACGCGCACCAGCGTGCCGGGCGTGTTCGCGTGCGGCGATGTGATGGACAAGGTCTATCGCCAGGCGGTGACCGCGGCGGGAACCGGGTGCATGGCGGCGCTGGATGCCGAGCGGTTCCTGGCGGCGGCGGAGTTCGAGGCGGTGAGGGAAGCGGCGGAGTAACGCGGTCGGCGCAGGCACCTGATCGCGTTTGCGATGAGGGTCGGGTCGACCTGACCCGAAGGCCGACACGTCACGGATCGAAACCGGGCCGCGATCATTCCGCCACCTCACCTCCCGCGGAAGGAACGGCGCGTGCCGGTCGTCAGCAAGATCGTCAGGACCGTCCTCGCCGCGCTGCTGTTGCTCGTGCTCGCGATCGGGCTGGCGATCACGATCGTCCCGCGCTTCCTCGACCGGCTCTATTACGAAGGTCCGGCGTCGGATCATTATGACGGCGCGCGCTTCTTCAATCCCGATGGTGACGACACGATGGCGCCGCCAGCGGGCGGCAGCCGCGGCGGGTTCCTCTGGCGGCAACTGACCGGCAGCGACGATCGCCCTGCATGGCCGGACACCGTCGCGGTCACGCCGGCGCGCCCGCCGGCACGGGTAGAGGGAACGCGGATGCTCGTCACCTGGGTTGGCCATGCCACCGTGCTGATCCAGACGCAGGGGCTCAACATCCTCACCGATCCGGTCTGGGGCGAGCGCGCCGGCCCGCTCGGCTTCGGCCCGCGCCGCGTCGCTGCGCCGGGCATCCGCTTCGAGGATCTGCCGCGCATCGACCTCGTGCTGGTCAGCCACAACCATTACGACCATCTCGAGAAAGCGACGCTCCGGCGGCTCTGGCAGCGCGACACGCCGACGATCGTCACCAGCCTCGGCAACGACAGCGTCATCGCGCAGACCGGTGCCCGCGCCACCGCGCTGGACTGGCGCGGCACGGTGCAGGTCCGCCCCGGCATCCGCGTCGCGGTGACCCGCAACCACCATTGGGGCAGCCGCTGGTTCGCGGACCGCAACCGTGCCTTGTGGTCGAGCTTCGTCTTGCAATTGCCGGCGGGCGGCAATTTGTTCTTCGCGGGCGACACCGGGTTCGGCGACGGGCAATGGCCGGCCGAGGCCGCGGCGCTTGGCCCGATCCGGCTCGCGCTGTTGCCGATCGGCGCGTTCCGTTTCGTCCCCGGGCAGATGGTGTCGGGCGCGCACATCGGCCCCGCACATGCCGCGCTGGTGTTCGAGCGGCTGCGCGCATCGCGGGCGCTGGCGATCCACTGGGGCACGTTCCGGCTGTCCTACGAAGCGCGTGACACGCCGCCGCGGATGCTGGCCGCGGCGATGAAATGCCTGAACCGCACCGGCTTCGACGCGGTTGCGATCGGGCGGACGGTCGAGGTGCCGGTTGCGACCAATCCGCCGCCGCTGCCGGCCACGACCCCTGTCGCGATGCTTGCCTGTCTTGACACGCCAGCGGTTCGCGCGCTGCGGTAGGGTCCACCGAGCCTAGCTGCCTGGCGTCATTGCAAGCGGAGCGAAGTCATCCAGTGCCGGATCAGGACGCCCTGGATTGCTTCGCTGCGCTCGCAATGACGAACGCCTTGCCGACTCCTCCACCTAATCGATCCGATTATCGAGCCGGCCGGCCGCGTCGCTTATGCTCCACTCACGTTATCGGAGAGGAAAGGGCGCAACGATGCTGTCAGCCAATCAGGCCACTGCGCGGGTCGGCACGAACCCCAACCCAACTGCGTCGTTCGATCCGCCGGTGACCCGGAATGGGCTGGACCGGCTGATGGCCAGCCCCTCGCGGCTCGACCAGCTCGCGCCGCCGCTCGCGCATGTCGTGGCGGAGGGCGACACGCTCTCCGACATCGCCGCGAAGCACGGCACGACCTGGCAGACGCTGGCGCGGATCAACGGCCTTTCCGATCCCGACCGGCTGACGATCGGCCAGCCGATCCGCCTTCCGGCGAGCGACACGCCCGCGACGCACGTCGTCCGGCGCGGCGAGACGCTGTCGGGCATCGCGCAGGCGAACGGACTGGACGTCGCCACGCTCACCCGCACCAACCATCTTGCCAACCCCGATCGGATCGCGGTCGGTCAGACGCTGCGGCTGAGTGGCAGCGCGCCTGCACCGCAGACTGCGCCCGCTGCCCCGGCAAACGCGCCGGTCAACACCCCCGCCAGCGCGGCGCCGCGACTCGGCGCGATCGCCGAGCGCTACGAGAGGGGTGGCCGTGGTCCCGGTACGGTGTCGACCGGGTCCGGCGATCCCGGCGGCGTCTCCTACGGCGTCTACCAATTGTCCTCGAACGCCGGCACGCTGCAGAAATTCCTCGCCAACGAGGGCAAGAGCTATGCCGCCGAACTCGGGACGGGCGTCGGCAGCGAGGGCTTCAACGCCACCTGGAAGGCGATTGCCGCGCGCGACCCGCAGGGCTTTCGCGCCGCGCAACACGCCTTCATCGATCGCACGCACTATCAGCCGGCGGTCGACGGCGTGAAGGCGACGACGGGGCTCGACCTGTCCAGCCGCCACGCTGCGGTGCGCGAGGCGACCTGGTCGACTTCGGTCCAGCATGGCGGTGCGCAGGGCATCCTCAATGCCGCGATCAGCAAGACCGACGCGCAGGTCGATCGCACTTCCGCCGATTACGACCGCAAGCTGGTCGACAACATCTATGCCGGTCGCGCGGATTATCTGAACGGGCTTGCCGACAACGGCAAATACACCGCGAAGGAAGCCGCGCAGCTGCGCTCGATCGCCGCGACGCGCTACCCGAACGAGCGGCGCGATGTCGCGGCGTTGTTCGAGGCCGCCCCGGCTGCTGCCACCGCGTCCGCCGCGCCCGCGACCGCGGCCGAGGCGCGCACCGCCGCCGATTTCGCGAAGATCGTCGAGACGTCGGGCGATGCGCAGGCGCGGGCGGATCTCGCCGCGGGCAAGCAGGTGCTGGTCGCGATCCGCACCGACAGCACGACCGGCGCGCACAACGGGCAGGGCGACTATAACGATCGCTTCGCGCTGCTCTCGCGCGCTGCCGACGGCAGCTACCGCGCGCAGACGTTCCAGGGGAATACCGAGCCCGCCGGCAAATATGCCGCGCGCGGTTATGGCGTCGACGTCAACGGCGACGGGCGCAAGGAACTCGGCCGGCTGGTCGAGGGCAGTTACCGTTACGAATTGCAACCAGGCAATTTCGCCGGCAACCGCTTCTTCCGCGCGACCGAGACACAGCAGGCGTTGCGCGACAGCAACCATGACGGGCGCTTCACCGCCGCCGACACGATCGACCGCAGCGGGGCGGGGCGTTCGATGCTGATCCATCAGGGCGGGAACGGCACGACCGGCTCGGCGGGCTGCCAGACGCTGAACCCGGCCGACTTCGCGGCGTTGTTGAAGGGGCTCGGCACGCAGCACAGCTTCAGCTACGTGCTGGTCAACGCCAACCGCTGATCGCTTTCGGAGGCTCCATGCGTCCCGTTCTCGCCGCCTTGCTCCTGCTCACGGCATGTGGCGAGCCCGGCGCGGCGCAACCGGATCGTGCGACGGGCAACACGCCTGCTACTGCCACTGCGACGACCACGCCGGCTGCCACCGCCGCCGGGGCGTGCGAGCCCGATGCGCCCGAAAGCCCGTGCCCGGTCGTCGGGCATTGGCGGATCGTCAAGACCTTCAACCCCGCCGCGTCCGACCCGACCGTCGACGACATGGGCATGACGGGCGCGACGCTGACCGTCACGGGCAATGGGGCCGGGCCGGGCGCGATCCGCTGGGATGGTCCGGACACCGGTCAGTTCGACATTTCCGACGTCTGTACCGGGCCTTTCCTGAGTCCCGCCGCGAAGCCGCACCCGGATGCCTCGCGCGCCGTGCTGACCCGCGCGCTCACCGCCTGGAGCGTCAAGGCCGATGCGGCGGCGGCGCGGCATCTCGGCTGCGATGACGGCCATTGGTCGGTGCCGAGCGATCCGTCCGGTCAATGGTACGGGCTGGTCCTGCCGCTCGGCCGGACGATGGCGTTCGAATGGTACGACGATCGCATGATCCTCGCCGAACGGATCGATTGACCGCGGCAACATACCTGATTTGTTCCGCTTTGTGCTGGCCGTGCGGGTGACGGCCTGCTAAGCTCGCCGGGCGTTCAAGGTTCTTATTGCAATGGGCTAAATGACTGATCGACAGCCCTCCCCATCCGTCGCCCCGGACTTGATCCGGGGCCCCGCTTCTTCGGCGACCGCAGCAAAAGCGGGATCCCGGATCAAGTCCGGGATGACGAAGGAACGTTGGCGCTCTCCGACTGTCGATCGGCCCGAGGATACGCGCATCATCGTGGCCGCTTCCCGAAAGATCATCCATATCGACATGGACGCCTTCTATGCGTCGGTCGAACAGCGCGACGCCCCCGAATTGCGCGGGCGTCCGGTCGCGGTCGGCGGCAATCGCGCGCGCGGGGTGGTCGCGGCGGCCAGCTACGAGGCGCGCGCATTCGGGGTGCGCTCGGCGATGCCGTCGGTGGTGGCGGCGCGGCGCTGCCCCGACCTCGTCTTCGTACCGCCGCGCTTCGACGTCTATCGCGCGGTCAGCCGGCAGATCCACGCGATCTTCGCCGATTATGCCGATGCGATCGAGCCGCTGTCGCTCGACGAAGCGTATCTCGACGTCAGCGAAGATCGCCGCGGGCTCGGCTCGGCCAGCGCGATCGCCGCCGAGATCCGCGCGCGGATCAAGGCCGATACCGGGCTCACCGCCTCCGCCGGGGTCAGCTACAACAAGTTCATCGCCAAACTCGCCTCGGATCAGAACAAGCCCGACGGCCTGTGCGTGATCCCGCCGCCCAAGGGCGCGGCGTTCGTCGCCGCGCTGCCGGTCAAGCGTTTCCACGGCATCGGCCCGGTCACCGCCGAGAAGATGGCGCGGCTTGGCATCCACACCGGTGCCGATCTGCGCGACCGTCCGATCGATTTCCTGCGCGCGCATTTCGGTAGCCACGCCGATTATCTCCACGGCGCGGCACGCGGCGTCGACGACCGGCCGGTGCGTGCAGAGCGTCAGGCCAAATCGGTCGGCGCGGAACGGACCTTCGACGCCAACCTGACTGATGCGACGGAGATCGATGCCGCGCTGGAGACGGTCGCGGCCGCCGCCTGGACGCGCGTGGAGCGTGCCGACGTTCGCGGGCGCACCGCGACGCTGAAGCTGCGCCGCGCCGATTTCACCACGCTGACGCGCGCGCGCTCGGTCACCGGGGTCATCGAAACGCAGGACCAGTTGCTCGATCTCGGGCGCGGACTGCTCGCACCGTTGCTTCCCGCCCCAGGCGGAATACGGCTGCTCGGGTTGACGCTGTCGGGCATCCTGCGCGACGAGGAAGTCGTACAGCCCGCTCTTCCCCTTTGAACCGCCCCTTAGAACCACAAGGAATCGCCGATGAAACCGCCGATCGGCCCCGCCACCCGCCTGTGCATGTCGCTCGCCGCGCGCCCCGGCACGTTCGGGTCGCGTTTCCACAATCACCTCTACGACGCGCTGGGGCTGGATTACGTCTACAAGGCGTTCACGACCGACGATCTGGCCGGCGCGATCACCGGCATCAGGGCGCTCGGCATTCGCGGCTGTGCGGTATCGATGCCGTTCAAGGAAAAGGTGATCCCGATGCTCGACGGCCTGCGCGACAGCGCGGCGGCGATCGACAGCGTCAACACGATCGTCAACGATGGTGGCGAATTGCTCGGCTACAACACCGATTACAGCGCGGTGCGCGATCTGATCGCGGACCTGCCGCGCGTGCCGTTCCTGCTGCGCGGCAGCGGCGGGATGGGCAAGGCGGTCGCGACCGCCTTGGTCGACGCCGGCTTCCCGGATGGGACGATCGTCGCGCGCAACGAGGCCGCCGGGCGCGCGCTTGCGGAGCGGCTCGGCTGCCGCTGGCAGGCGGAAGCGGACGGCGAGGCGCCGCTGCTCGTCAACGTCACCCCGCTCGGCATGACCGGCGCGGATCAGGACGCACTCGCCTTCCCCCCCGACCAGATCGCGGCGGCGCAGATCGTGATCGACGCCGTAGCCAAGCCGGTCGAGACCCCGCTGCTTCGCGCCGCGCAGGCGGCGGGCAAGACGGTCGTCACCGGCGCGCAGATCGCCACGTTGCAGGCGTTGGAACAGTTCGTTCTCTACACCGGTGTGCGACCGACTGACGAACAGGTCGCGGCGGCGGAGGCGTATGCGCTGAGCTGACCCGAGTCGTTCGTCATTGCGAGCGTAGCGAAGCAATCCAGGGCGTCCTGATCCGGCCCTGGATTGCTTCGCTACGCTCGCAATGACGGATCAGGCTGAGGTGACTGTCAGGACGCCAGCACCTTGATCCCGGTCCGGTCCTCCAGCGCTTGCGCGCCGAGCACCACCGCGCCCAGCGGCCCGGCATTGCCACCCAGCGCCGCGGGCACGATGAACGTGTCCATATCCGATACCGCGGGCAACGCGACATAACCGTTCAGGCTGGCCGCGGTCGCTGCGCGCAGCCGGGGCAGCAGCCAGGGGTTGCCGACCATCACGCCGCCGCCCAGCACGATCCGCCGCGGCACGCCCGTCAGCGTCAGCGTCGCGAACAGCGACGACAGCGCGCCGACCACCGTCTCCCATGCCGGGTGATCGTGCGGCAGGTCCTCGCCCTTGATCCCGGTTCGCGCCGCGATCGCCGGCCCGGCGGCCAGCCCCTCGACGCACGCGCCGTGATACGGGCACGATCCCGCCCAATCGTCGCCGGGCAGCCGCACCGGGCGGATGTGCCCAAATTCGCTGTGCGTGAGACCGTCGACCGGCCGGCCGTGCGCGATCATTCCCGCGCCGACGCCGGTGCCGACCGTGACATAGGCGAGGTCGCCCAGACCCTGTCCGGCACCCCAGCGCGCCTCGGCCATCGCCGCGCCGACCACGTCGCTGTGGAAGCCAACCGGCACGTCGTAGCGCGCCGCCAGCCGCCGCGCGATGTCGGTCCTCGCCCAATGCGGCTTGGGCGTGGAGGTGATCTTGCCGTAATCGGCCGATTGCGGATCGATCGAGACCGGGCCGAAGCTGGCGATGCCGATCGCCGCGACGCCGCGCCACTTGTCCATCGCCGCCTCCAGCGCGGGCAGCGTCTCTTCGGGGCGGGTGGTCGGAACGCGCACTTCCTCCAGGATCGCGTCGGGGCCGCTGGAGAGCACCGCGATGCACTTCGTGCCGCCCAGTTCCACGCCCGCGATCAACGGCAGCTGCGCCATTCAGTCTTCCTCCTCGGCCGCGGCGTCGATCCGCCGCAGCATGTCCGTAAATCGCGCCAGTTCGTCCGCGTCGAAGCGCCCGAAGATCCGGCGCTCCAGCGCGACGGCCTGCGGCGCGACCTGCGCGTACAGCGCTTCCCCCTCCGGGCTCAAGCGGAGATGGTGCGATCGCCGGTCGGTGGCGTTGGGGGTGCGGGTCAGCAACCCGCGGTCGGTGAGCGCGATCGCGGCGCGGCTGACCGTCACCTTGTCCATCCGGCTGCGCTCGCCGAGCTGCGCCTGCGTGACGGGCGCGTATTCGGCGATCAGCGTCACCAGCCGCCATTCGGGCACCGTCAGTCCGAACGCCGCCTCGTAGGCGTCCGCGATCCGACCACTGACCCGATTGGAGGTAACCGACAGCAAATACGGGAGGAACTGCTCGAGATGAAGGCGTTCTACCATGGGACACCCAAGAGAGGACGGGAAGGAAACGATCGGAACCAGAACCGGAAACGTTGCATTAATGTGACAAGGGGCACAAGGACCCCTTCCACTTTCGCGGAGTCACATTCGGGAGGCGCAACGGAGCAGAAGATGGCAGCGATCACGGCGAACGGTATCCAGATCGAATATGAGGACGAAGGACCGCGCGACGGTCAACCGATCCTGATGGTGATGGGCCTGGGGGCCCAACTGGTCCGATGGCCGCAATCGATGGTCGATGCCTTGGTCGAGCGTGGCTATCGCGTCATCCGCTTCGACAATCGCGACGTCGGGCTGTCGACCAAGTTCGATGATCTCGGCGCGCCGCACATCGTGTGGACCGCGATGCAGATGCAGTTCGGGCGCGTCCCCGCGGTTCCCTATACACTGACCGATATGGCGCAAGACGGCATCGGCCTGCTCGACGCGCTGGGCATAGACCGCGCGCATGTCGTCGGCGCGTCGATGGGCGGGATGATTGCGCAGTTGATCGCCGCGCGCTGGCCCGAGCGGGTCCGCACGCTGACCTCGATCATGTCCACTACCGGGCATCCGCATTGCTCGCGCCCGACGATGCGCGCCACCGCGTTGCTGCTGCGCCACCCCAAGAGCGACGATATCGAGGCGATCGTCGCGCATGGCACGATGGCCGGGCGTGCGGTCGGTGGACGCTTCCCGATCGAGGATGCGATCATGGCCGATCGGATCCGCGCCGAAACGCTGCGCAACCGCTGTCCGACCGGCTTCCTGCGCCAGATGGCGGCGATCATCGCCGACGGCGACCGCACCGACCGCCTGCGCCGGATCACCGCGCCGACGCTGGTGATCCACGGCAGCGACGATCCGCTGGTGCCGGTCGCGGGCGGGCGCGCGACGGCGCAGGCAATCCACGGCGCACACTTCATGGAAGTCGATGGCATGGGGCATACGTTGCCGCCCGAACTGGTCGACCCGATCGTCGCCGCGATCGACGATCACATCCGCCATCGCCGCCGCGATCCGATCCCGCAGGCCGCGTAGGCGCTAGACGGCCTGTGCACGCGGCGCGTGCCGGACCGCCGCGCCGATCACGCCGAAGCCGAGGATCATCATCATCCAGCTTCCCGGCTCGGGCACGCCGCCGCTGACCTGCAACGACGTCGCGGCCAGCGTCAGCCGAGTTGCGCCATCGACGCCGCCCGACCGGTCGCCAGCCGCGTAAGCCGCGAGAAACGATCCGATTCCGCTGACCGCGAACGTCCCGCCCTGCCGATAGTCGGGCGAGGTGAGGGCCGCGTCGCTCAACGTGAAGCGGAGGTCGTCGGTCGCATCGCTGTACCAGCTTCCGTAATCCGCGCAGCAACTGCTGCTGTCCTCATACCGGGTCGTCAGGTCGAGCCGCCCCGCACCCGCATCCTTCACGATCGCACCCAGATCGTCGATCCGCGCCGACGGACCGAAGCACCCGAAGCCCGGCTCGCAATACGGCGGTTCGTCCTTGTCACTCGTGCGGATCGCATAATCGATGTCGTTGATCGTCAGCGTCGCGGTGACGGGCGGGCGGGTGCCGTCCTGCACCAGCCCGCCGCCCTGCGCCGACGATCCCGCAACGCTGGCCGCATATTGTGCCAGCGGCATCGCGTCGTCGACGGTGAAGCGCGCCGAAAAGCCACGGCCGACGACATCGTCGCCGAACGCCGCGCTGTCCACGCTGCCGTCTTCGACGACAATGCCCGTGACGATATAGGTGAAGATGGCCGCCGAGGCGGGTGTCGCCGCCAGCAACGCCACAGCGAAAGCCATCACGATCCGTGCCGTTCGCATGCTCCGTCTCCCTGATCCGGCGTAAGCGCATGGCCGGCATAGCACTTTAACCGCTACGTGTCTGATATCGGGCACTTTCCTGTGCGCAGCGCTTTCGTGCTAAACCAACGCTGCTCCCCGTTCCGCCGCTGCAAGAGGACGCGCATGTTCGTCGACTTTCGCGATCAGCCCCCGCCGCCGCCCTGGCAGCCGCCGCGCCGTCGTCCGCGACTGACGCCGAAGCAGGAAAGGGCGCTGGCGGCGATCATCGGCTTCAACGTGATCCTGCTGATCGTCGCCCCGATTGGCGGCGCGACCTTGATCGGTGCGCTGATGCTGCTCTTCCGCTGACGAAATATTATAACAAACCTAGGTATCCCGGCCACTTGCCGCTTGCGTCAACGTCAGGTTATACGATGCCATCGCGCCGGGGGGCCGTGATTCGGGGGGAATTCCGTGACGCTGGACGTGGCGACACTGTTCATCGCCAGCATGGCGATCGAGTTCGTGATGGCGCTCTATTTCTGGACGCTGTGGCTCGGCCGCCGCGAACAGCGCGTGCATCTGTGGGTCGCGTGCTCGATCACCGCCGGGGTGCTTGGCTGCTTCTGCTACATGCTGCGCGGTATCGCGCCCGAATGGATCGCGGTCTGGGCGTCGCAGGTCTGCTTCATTCAGGTCTTTGCGTTCCTGTGGGGCGGCGTGCGGCTGGTCCATGCGCGGTCGCACTTCGCATGGGCGGTATGGAGCGGCAGCCTCGTCTGGACCGCGCTGTGCCTGATCCCGCCGCTCTTCGCCGCGGAGGCGCTGCGCAACGTCGTCGCGACGCTCGCCTTCACCTTCTACTGCCTTGCGATGACCGGCGAATTGCTACGCCACGCGCGCGCGCGGACCGCTCCGGCGCGCTGGCTGACCGGTGGGCTGCTCGTGCTTGTCTCCACGGCGTCGCTGACGCTCGCCGCCTATTCGGCCCTGCACAGCGCGCCGGTCCGCCCACTCGCCAGCGCCTCGTCGCTGCCGGGATTGTGGCTGCTGCTGTATACCGCGATCTACATCACGCTGGTGCTGTCGCTGACCACGCTCGAACTCGGCAACGAAGCGCAGCGGCAGCGTGAGGCCGCGACCACCGACTCGCTGACCGGGCTGCTCAACCGGCGCGCCTTCATGGAGCGCGCCACGCCCGCCGCCGCGCTGCCGGGCGGCGCGACCTTGCTGATGCTCGACATCGATCATTTCAAGCAGGTCAACGATCTGTGGGGCCATTCGGCGGGCGACCGCGCGCTGGTGCTGTTCGCGGGTGCATTGCTCGATACGACCGGCGAGGTGGTCGGCGCGGTGGCGGCGCGGATCGGCGGGGAGGAATTTGCGGTGCTGCTGCCCGGTGGGTCGCGTGACGAGGCGGTGGCGCTCGGGCTGCGCATCTCCGCGCGGGTCCGCGAGCTTCGGCATACGCCCGGCGCGGCGCGGATGACCGTCAGCATCGGGCTCGCCGAGAGTGACCCCGTTTCCCCGACGCTCGACGATCTGCTCACCGGCGCCGATCGCGCGCTGTACCGCGCCAAGCGCGGCGGTCGCGACCGTCTTGAACAGGACGGCGTTCCGTTCGCCCCCGGTCTCGCCGCCTGATCGACGCGGACCGGACGCTCGGTCCGTCAAATCACACCACGATCTCGCCCGGCGCGGGGTGCCCGAGGAACGCCGCCGGGCTCGCGGTCGCGCCGTACGCGCCGGCGAGGAAGATCGCGACGATCTCCCCCACCATCACCGGCGGCAGCGCGACGCGGTCGCCCAGCCGGTCGAGCGGGGTGCACAGGCAGCCGACCACCGATGCCTCGCCGTCCGGCGCAGCGCCCATCCGTCCCGCCACCGCGAGCGGATAGTTGCGCCGCACCACCGTCCCGAAATTGCCGCTCGCCGCCAACTGGTGATGCAGCCCGCCGTCGACCACGACGAACGTCTCGCCACGGCTCTGCTTCATGTCGACGACGCGTGTCAGATAGACGCCGGCCTCGGCGACCAGCCAGCGCCCGAGTTCGATCGCAAACCGGCTGTCGCGCAGCACATCGCCGCGCGCCGCCAGCGCCTCGCCCAGCGCCGCCCCGACCGCCATGACATCCAGCGCCACGTCACCTGCGAAATACGGCACCCCGAACCCGCCGCCGAGATTGACCAGCGGCGGC
Source organism: Sphingomonas phyllosphaerae FA2 (assembly GCF_000427645.1). Classification (GTDB taxonomy): domain Bacteria; phylum Pseudomonadota; class Alphaproteobacteria; order Sphingomonadales; family Sphingomonadaceae; genus Sphingomonas; species Sphingomonas phyllosphaerae. Next base: position 402,002 of record NZ_KE386571.1, read on the forward strand.
ACCGCACCGGCTTCGTCCGCCAGCCGCGCGGCGAGCGCAAGTGTCGCCGCCTGCGTCTCGATCACCGCCGCGGCGTCCAGCGCCTGCGATCCGGCGAAGATATGGAAGCCGCGCCAGTCCGCGCCCGCCGCGATCACCTCACGCACCACCGACGCGGCGTGCTCGGCATCGATCCCGAAGGGCGAGGCGCGCCCTCCCATCTTCATGCCCGATCCGCGCAGTTCCAGATCGGGGTTCACCCGCACGGCCAATCGCGGTACGATCCCGAGCCGCTCGCCCGCTGCCAGCGCGCGTCGTGCCTCGCCCGCGGATTCGAGATTGATCGTCGCCCCGGCCGCGATCGCCGCCGCCAGTTCGTCGTCGCGCTTGCCCGGGCCGGCAAAGCTAATCGCGGCACCCGGCTTGACCGCCAGCGCGTGGGCCAGCTCGCCCGCCGACGCCACGTCCAGTCCGTCGACCAGCGGTGCGACCCGCGCCAGCAACGCCGGCAACGGATTGGCCTTGATCGCATAATGCAAATCGATCTCCGCGGGCATTGCCGCGCGGAACCGCACCACCTGCGCCGTGACCAGTGCCGCGTCATAGACGAAGAGCGGCGAGCCATGCGCCGTCACCAACGCCGTGGCATCGTGTCCGCCGATCGTCAGGGCCCCCGTCTGCGCGGCAAAGGCGGGCGGGATCGGCCCCATCGGCTTCATACGCTCGCCTCCTTCACCGACGCCGCGATCGCCGCGCGGTCCAGCTTGCCGTTGGCGTTGCGCGGCAACTCGGTACGCCAGTCGATGCGCGCCGGTTGCATATAGGCGGGCAGCTCCCGCTTCAGCCGCTCGCGCAACGCCGCCTCTGCGGCCGCATCTCCGCGCGCAACCAGCACGATGGCCTGCCCCAGCCGCGCGTCGGGAACGCCGACCGCGACCGCCTCCGCCGTTTCCGCGCCGGCGGTCGCAGCTTCCTCGACCTCCTGCGGACTGATGCGATGTCCGGCGCTCTTGATCATCTCGTCGTCACGCCCGACGAACCGCAACAGCCCGTCGTCGTCCGCCACGACGGTATCTCCCGACCACACCGCCGTCCCGCCGTAATGCGATCCCGCCGGTGCCGGGCGGAAGCGGAGCGTGGTTCGCTCGGCATCGCGCCAATAGCCTTGCGCGACAAGCGGCCCGGCGTGAACCAGTTCGCCCGGCTCGCCCGCCGCTGCGAGCGCGCCATCGGGGCGCACCACCATCACTTCGGCAAACGGCACCGCGCGCCCGATCGAGTCGGGCTGCGCATCCACCAGATCGGGGTCGAGATAGGTCGAGCGGAACGCCTCGGTCAGCCCGTACATCGGGAACAGCCGCGTCGCCGGGAAGCGTGCGCGCAACGCCCGCACCATCGTGGGGGTCAGCGCCCCGCCCGAATTGGTCAGGCGCCGCAGCTGCCCAGCGGTCTCGGGTGGCCATTCGCTTTCCAGCAGCTGCGTCCATAGCGGCGGCACCCCCGCCAGCGTCGTCGCCCCGACCCGCGCCACCGCCTTCACGACATCGCGTGGGGTCAGATAATCGAGCGGCGCGACCGCCGCCCCCGCCGCCCAGGTCGACAGCAACTGGTTCTGCCCATAATCGAACCCCAGCGGCAGCACGGCCAGCACGCGATCGTCGGGCGTGATCGCCAGATAGTGCGCGACCGCGACCGCCCCCAGCCACAGGTTCGCATGGCTGAGCATCACTCCCTTCGGCCGACCGGTCGACCCGGAAGTATAGAGCAACGCGACCAGCGCATCGGGATCGGCGTCCGAGCGCGGCAACGGATCGCCCACCTCCGCCTCGGTCACGACCCGGCATCCGTCCGGCACGTCGCCCACCTCCAGCGTCGCCGCGCGCGCATCCTGCGTCAGCAGCAGCGCCGCGCCGCTGTCGGCAAGGATATGCGCGACCTGCGCGCGCCGCAGCACCGGGTTGACCGGCACATGCACCAGCCCGGCGCGCGCCGCTGCCAGCGGCATCCAGCACGCCACCCGCGTTTTCGGCAGCCATGTCGCGACCCGCTCGCCCGCCGGAAGCTCCAGCCCCGCCAGCCACCCCGCCAGCCGCGCCACCGCCTCCTCGGCGGCGGCATAATCGACCACGCCCTCGCGATCGATCAGCGCGGGCGCGTGCGGCGCCCCACACAGCACATGGTCGATCGGGCGCGGCGTAGCATCAGGGGACACCATAGATTCGGCTTCTAGGCTCAGGCGTTGCGGAATCCACCCCTTGCGCCTAACGCGACGCCGGCTTGCCGCCGGATACATGCGGCGAAGGTGGAGGTTGCGTGATTCCCGAAGGCACGAGCGAAATCGAGACGACCATCCGCGCGGTGCTGGTCGACGTTCTGGCGCTCGACCCGGAGCGCGTCGCCGCCTTCCACGCCGACACGCCGCTGTTCGGTGCGCTGCCCGAACTCGATTCGATGGCGGTCGCGGGCGTGCTCACCGAGCTGGAGGACCGGCTCGGCATCGTCATCGAGGACGACGAGGTCGATGGCGAGATGCTCGAGACGTTCGGCGCGTTGGTGACGTTCGTCGCCGGCAAGGCGCTGGTTTAAGGCCCCAACCGTCGACGTCGTCATCCCCGCGAAGGCGGGGATCCAGAACCTCTGACCTCGGGCCCCTTGCAAAGACCCGCGTGTCTGGATTCCCGCCTTCGCGGGAATGACGAAATTACGGAAAGAAGGTAACCTTCCCGTTACCCCGGACTTGATCCGAGGCTCCGCTTCTTCTTGGCCACAGAAGTAAGAAGCGGGACCCCGGATCAAGTCCGGGACGACACTAGCTGGCTTACTGGCAGGCGAGGCACTCGTCGTAGTCGGTCGTCTCGCCGATCGAGAATTTCGGCGTGTCGATCGTGTTGTCGGCCTCGACTCCACCCGATCCTTCCGAGCCCGCGAAGCCGGCGCGCTGCACCGACTTGGAACGGAGATAGTAGAGCGACTTGATGCCCAGCTCCCACGCGCGGAAGTGGAGCATCAGCAGATCCCACTTCTCGACGTCGGCGGGAATGAACAGGTTGAGCGACTGCGCCTGATCGATGTACGGCGTGCGGTCGCCGGCGAGTTCGAGCAGCCAGCGCTGGTCGATCTCGAACGAGGTCTTGTAGCAGTCCTTCTCCTCCTGGCTGAGGAAGTCGAGGTGCTGCACCGACCCGCCGTGTTCGAGGATCGAGTTCCACACTGTCTCGGCGTTCTTGCTCTTCTCGCTGAGCAGCTTTTCCAGATACGGGTTCTTGACCGCGAAGCTGCCCGACAGCGTCTTGTGCGTGTAGATGTTCGCCGGGATCGGCTCGATGCACGCGCTGGTGCCGCCGCAGATGATGCTGATCGACGCGGTCGGCGCGATCGCCATCTTGCAGCTGAACCGCTCCATGACGCCGACATCGGCGGCATCGGGGCACGGCCCGCGCTCATGCGCCAGCACCATCGACGCCTCGTTCACCTGCGCGTTAATCTGCTTGAACATGCGCAGGTTCCAGCTCTTGGCCATCGCGCCTTCGAACGGCAGCCCGCGTGCCTGCAGGAACGAGTGGAAGCCCATTACGCCAAGCCCGACCGAACGCTCGCGCGCCGCGCTATAGGCCGCGCGCTCCATGCCGGGCTCGTGGCGGTCGATGTAGTCCTGAAGCACATTGTCGAGGAAGCGCATCACGTCCTCGACGAAGCCCTTCTCGTCCTTCCATTGATCCCACGTCTCGAGGTTGAGCGACGACAGGCAGCAGACCGCGGTGCGATCGTTGCCGAGATGGTCGGTGCCGGTCGGCAGCGTGATCTCGCTGCACAGGTTCGAGGTCGAAACCTTCAGCCCCAGCTCGCGGTGATGCTTGGGCATCGTCGAGTTCACATGGTCGGAGAAGACGATGTACGGCTCGCCGGTCGCCAGCCGGGTCTCGACCAGCTTCTGGAACAGCGCGCGCGCATCGACGGTGGCGCGAACGGTCTTGTCTTTCGGCGACAGCAATTGCCATTCCGCGCCCTCGCGCACCGCCGCCATGAACGCGTCGGGGATCAGCACGCCGTGGTGGAGGTTGAGCGCCTTGCGGTTGAAGTCGCCCGAGGGCTTACGGATTTCGAGGAATTCCTCGATTTCGGGATGCGAGATGTCGAGGTAGCAGGCCGCAGAGCCGCGGCGTAGCGAGCCCTGGCTGATCGCGAGGGTCAGCGAATCCATGACGCGGACGAACGGGATGATCCCGCTGGTCTTGCCGTTGAGCCCGACCGGCTCGCCGATCCCGCGGACGTTGCCCCAATAGGTGCCGATCCCGCCGCCGCGCGAGGCGAGCCAGACGTTCTCGTTCCACGTCTTGACGATGCCGTCGAGGCTGTCGGGGACCGAGTTGAGGTAGCAGGAGATCGGCAACCCGCGTCCGGTGCCGCCGTTCGACAGAACGGGCGTTGCCGGCATGAACCACAGCTTAGAGATATAATCGTACAGCCGCTGCGCATGCGCCTGATCGTCGGCATAGGCGCTGGCGACGCGGACGAAGAGGTCCTGATAGCTTTCGCCCGGCAGCAGATAGCGATCCTTGAGCGTCTCCTTGCCGAAATCGGTCAGCAGCGCGTCGCGGCTGTGATCGACGTCGAGCGGGAAAGGCGCGGTGCGCGCGCCATGCTTGGCGATCGCCTGTTCGGTGGCGGTCGCCTCTGCGGTCGCCTGGGCCGTCATCGCCTCGATCATGTCTGCGCTCATCGCCTCGGCGTCCGTGGTCGTGAAGTTCATGCTCTCGCCCGCCTGTCAGTGGTGCGATCCGTTCGGATCGGCTATTCGATAACCCCGACCGGCCGCGCAACCGATGTGGGGCGTCACCCGCCACCTTACCACCGATAGCGCCGGTGCCCGGCCTCTACCTCTACAGATTGTGGCAGAAGCGCACGACGGGCAAGTCCCGCGATAGGACCGCCTCCGGCCATATGATGATGCGACGCGCGGACTTCCGCCAATTTCCGAAAGCGCAAGTCGCCAAATTTTTTTTCACCATCCCGGGCCGTCGCTCGGGCGAATCGCGGCGCTGTTGCCGCGGAGCGAGCGCGCTTATAGAGCGTCGCCATGACGACCGTGATCCGTACCGCCGACCTGATCGAGAGCGTCGCCGACGCGCTCCAGTTCATCAGTTACTATCACCCGATGGATTATATCCGCGCGCTGGGGACCGCCTACGAAGCGGAGCAATCGCCCGCCGCCAAGGATGCGATCGCGCAGATCCTGACCAACAGCCGGATGTGTGCGGAGGGGCATCGCCCGATCTGCCAGGACACCGGGATCGTCAACGTCTTCGTGAAATGGGGCATGGACTGCCGGCTCGACGAAAACAGCCGCTCGATGCAGGAGGTCGTCGACGAGGGGGTGCGGCGCGCGTATCTCCATCCGGAGAACAAGCTGCGCGCCTCGGTGCTTGCCGACCCGGCATTCACTCGCCGCAACACCAAGGACAATACGCCGTGCGTGCTGCACGTCGAGATGGTGCCGGGCAACACCGTCTCGGTCGATGTCGCGGCCAAGGGCGGCGGCAGTGAGAACAAGTCGAAGTTCAAGATGATGAACCCCAGCGATTCGATCGTCGACTGGGTGGTCGAGATGCTGCCGCAGATGGGCGCGGGCTGGTGCCCGCCGGGGATGCTCGGCATCGGGATCGGCGGCACCGCGGAACATTGCGTGCTGCTCGCCAAGCAGGCGCTAATGGAGCCGATCGACATGGGCCCGCTCAAGGCGCGCGGGCCGCGCAACGATATCGAGGCGCTGCGGATCGAGATCTTCGACAAGGTCAATGCGCTCGGCATCGGGGCGCAGGGGTTGGGCGGGCTGTCGACGATCCTCGACGTCAAGATCAAGGACGCGCCGTGCCATGCCGCGGGCAAGCCGGTGGCGATGATCCCGAACTGCGCCGCGACCCGCCACGCGCATTTCACGCTCGACGGATCGGGGCCCGCGTTCCTCGAAGCGCCCAAGCTGGCGGAATGGCCGGACGTCAACTGGACCCCCGACAAGGCCGCGATCCGCGTCGATCTCGACACGCTGACGCCGGAGGTGGTGCAGTCGTGGAAGCAGGGTGACCGGTTGCTGCTCAACGGCAAGATGCTGACCGGGCGTGACGCCGCGCACAAGCGCATTGCCGACATGCTGGCGAAGGGCGAAGAGCTTCCGGTCGAGTTCAAGGGCCGCGTGATCTATTACGTCGGCCCGGTCGATCCGGTCGGCGAGGAAGTGGTGGGGCCGGCGGGTCCGACTACCGCGACGCGGATGGACAAGTTCACGCGGATGATGCTCGATCAGGGCCTGCTCGCGATGGTCGGCAAGGCCGAGCGCGGGCCGGCGGCGACCGATGCGATCCGCGAAGCGAAGAGCGCGTATCTGATGGCGGTCGGCGGCGCGGCCTATCTGGTCGCGCGCGCGATCAAGGGTAGCAAGGTTGTCGGCTTCGCGGATCTGGGCATGGAGGCGATCTACGAGTTCGAGGTGTCCGACTTCCCGGTGACGGTGGCGGTCGATGCCGAGGGGAATAACGTCCACCAGCTCGCGCCGCTCGTGTGGCGCGAGAAGATCGCGCGTGAGGGGTTGTTGGTCCCCGCCAATTGACGTCACCCCGGGCTCGACCCGGGGGCCCGCTTCCTGTCGCGCGTGAGAGAAGAAGCGGGGTCCCGGATCAAGTCCGGGACGACGACGTCAGGCGCGCGGCTTACGGCCCCAGGGTTCCTCGCGGAACCACTTGGTGATGATGTATTTGGTGCCCTCCAGCACCGCCATCCCTTCGTGGAGCGTCGCAATGTTCGGGCTGCCGTCGGGGTTCATGTTGTTCCACGCCAGCAGCATCCCCTTGCGCGGTGCGACGCGCAGGCCGCCCTTGGGGAACCAGGTCGCGCCGCCCTCCTCGACGTCGTTGAGGTAGATCATCGCGGTGAAGGTGCGCTGTCCGCCATTCTCGCGCATCGCCGGCCAATAGCTTTCGGCCTCGTGGAAATAATCGTGGTGCGCGCGGAACAGCTGGCCGGGCGCATAGCGCTGCCCCTGCATCGTCTCGCCGAACTCGGGCGCGATGCCGAGCGACGCGGCGATATATTCGTCGATCTGACGGATGCCGTCGGCGTTGCGGTCCATGTCGCAACTGTCGCTGGTGCGGCTGGCGGGACCGCCGCGGTCGCTGAACAGCGTCGAGGGGCGGCGGTTGCCGTCGATCACCTGCACCAGCCAGTCGCAATTGGCGGCGTCGAGGAAATCGGGGCAGCGCCACGCCGCGACCGTGTCGCTGGGCAGGCGCTGCATTCGAGGATCGGCGTCGAGCCGCGCCGCCACCGCCGCGCCTTGCTGGGCGCGGACGGCGGACGGGTGGCCGGGCGGGGTGGTGGCAAGCGACATGCGCGCCGGTGTGTCGCGCGCCGCCGCGACTTTCAAGCCACCGACGTCACTCGAAGATGCCGTGGATCACGTCGACCACCGTGCCGTCCTCGATATCGACCAGCAGCGCGTCGTCGTAATAGCGGACCCAGCGATACGGCTCCTCGGCATCGGGCAGCCGGTAGGCGTAGGGATCGTAGATCCAGTAGCGCGGCGTGTAGAGCATCGGGGCGAGCGGCATGCCGACCCCGAAGCGCCGATAGCCACCGCTCCAGCCATAAGGCGCGTAATAACGCGGCAGGCGGAACGCCGAGCGCCGCTCGTCACGATAACGGCTCCAGTCGTAGCGCGGCTCGCGGCGCCATGCGCGATCCCAGCGCCCGTCGCGCTCCGAGCGCCAGATCGCGGCGGGCGGCGTCGGCGCCTCGCGGCGATCGTAGCGGCGGCGGCCAGGCTCGGCGGTCCAGTCACGTTCGGGGGCGCGGCGCGCCACGTCGCCGCGCTGGTCCCGATATTGATCGCGCTGCCATGCCTCACGCGGCTCCGGGGCGCGGCTGCTCCGCCAGTCGCCGTTCGGTGCGGGCGGACGGGGGAGGGAGTCTTGTCCGCGATCGTCGCGTCCCCAGCGCTCGGCACCGCGACGATCGGGCGTGGCGCCGTCCCGTTCCCAGCGGCGCGGTGCGGGCTCCGACGCGCGAGTCGCGGGTGCGGCCGGGGCAGGGCGCGCTGCAGGCTCGGGTGGCGGGGTCGGCCGCTCGGGGCGTTCCCGCCGCCATTGCCCGCGATCCATCGACCGCGCGTCCTGCGCATGCGCCGGCGGCACCAGCGCCGTCATCGACAACAAGCCCGCCACCATCGCCTTCAACATCGCCACCTCCGACTATCGTGCCGCCGTCCTGCCACGCGGTGCGACAACGAAGACTGAACCGGTCGTGCAGCCGATTGAAAGCCACGCGTCATCCCCCGGCGAGGATCGCCCCGACCCGCTCGATCAACAGCCGGCGCGGATAGGGTTTGCGGATCAGCCGATCCTCGCTGACCCCCGCCAGATCGGACGGATCGGCATGGCCGGTGACGAACAGCACCGCGATCTGGCGGTGAAGCTCCTGCAGACGGCGCGCGAACTGGACGCCCGTCATGCCCGGCATCGCGATATCGGTGACGACCAGCCGAACCGCCGGTTCGTGGACCAGCGCCTCCAGCGCCGCCTCGCCATCGGCCGCCTCGATCACGCGGCATCCCGCCTCGCGCAGCGCCTCGACCGCGACCTGGCGGACGCGGTCGTCGTCGTCGAGCACCATCACCGTTGCGCCATCGATCAGCTCGGCAGGCCCGATCGCCGGCGCGACGGGCGTCACCTCGGCGGGCGCCACGGCGGCGCGCGGCACGAACACGCTGACCGTCGTCCCGCGCCCCGGCGCGCTGTCGATCCGCACCCCGCCGCCGGATTGCTTGGCGAAGCCGAAGACCTGTGCCAGCCCGAGCCCGGATCCCTTGCCGACCTCCTTGGTGGTGAAGAACGGCTCGAACGCGCGCGCCAGCACCGCCTCCGACATGCCGATCCCGGTATCGCCGACCGCGACGCGGACATAGTCGCCGGGCGGCGGCTCCTCGGCGCGCTCGGGCCGGCCCCGCGTGGCATTGTCGACCGACAGCACCAGCGTGCCGCCATCCGGCATCGCATCGCGCGCGTTGATCGCGAGATTGAGGATGATCAGCTCCATCTGCGTCGGATCGACGAACGCCGGCCAGACGCCGGACGGGGTGCGCGTTTCGATCGCGATGTCGCGCCCCAACGTGCCGCCGAGCAGTTCCAGCAATCCGGCGACGGTGCGGTTCAGATCGACGACCTTCGCCTCCAGCCGCTGCCGCCGCGAGAAGGCGAGCAATTGCGCGATCAGCGCCGCGCCGCGCTCTGCGGCGATGCGGACATGCTCCAGCCGCGGTTCGAGCCGGGTATCGATCAGTCCGCGCTTGCCCGCCGCGACCAGCGAGTCGATATTGCCGAGGATCACGGTCAGCAGATTGTTGAAATCGTGCGCCACGCCCGAGGTGAGCTGCCCGATCGCCTCCAGCCGCTGCATCTGGTGGAGCGCCTCCTCTACGCGCTCGCGCTCCGCGATCTGTTCGGTCAGCTCGGCGGTGCGGTCCGCGACCCGTGCCTCCATCCGCTCGCCCGCAAGATGCGCGTCGGTCACGTCGATCGCGCAGGCGGTATAGCCCTGGAACATGTCGCCGATAAAACGCGGACGCGCCTCGACGTGCATCCAGCGCGTCGCGCCTGCGGGCGTCAGCAGCGGATGCTCCCCGTTGAGCGGGCGCGGGGTTGCGAACCAGCCGGTGCGCGCGGCCGACGCGGCGCCGCGGCGATCCGGGCGTAGCAGCTCGACCCAGCCGCGCTGCTCGATCGTCTCGGGCGCGACACCGAGGATCGTCTCGAACCCGCGGCTGGCGAAGGTAACCTGACCCTGCGGATCGGTCATCCACACCAGCGCGGGCAGGCTGTCGGCAAGCGTGCGGAAACGCGCCTCGCTTTCGCGCCACGCCTCGGCCTGCAGCTTGCGCGCGGTGATGTCGATGATCGTGCCGACCACCCGGACGCAGGTGTCACCCTCGAAGATGCCGCGCCCGCGCACCGAAAGCCAGCGGACGCCGCCGACGCGTTCCTGCGCGACGCGGTATTCGACGTCGAACAGCCCGCGCTTGGCGGGGTCGATGACCGGCAAGAAGGCTCTCTCCAGGATCGGGCGGTCCTCGGGCTCGACCAGGCCGCGGAACGCTTCGCGGGTCAGCGGCGGGCTGCCGGCGGGAAGTCCGTAAAGCGACATGCCGAGCGGGGAGCAGATGAAGCGATCGGAGCGGAAGTCATAGTCCCAGGTCGCGATCTCGCCCGCCTCGGTCGCCTGTTCGAGCGAGGCGCGTCCGCGCGCCAGCGCCTCGCGCGCGCGGTGCCGGTCGGTGCGGTCGACTCCTTCGATGAAGATGGCGGTCACGTCGCCCTGCTCGTCGGTGATCGGCTGGCAGATGAAGTCGATCCAGTAATCGCGCAACACGCCCGGCTCGGCGGTCGGCAACTGTACCGGCATGTCGACCGCGCGGAACGGCTGGCGCGTCGCGCGAACCTCGTCGAGCCGGTCGATGAAGCCGGCGGCGGCGACTTCGGGTATCGCCTCGGCATAGCGGCGCCCCACCAGTTCGCGGTCGCCGGTCATGCGGCGGTAGGTGGCGTTGGCCAGTTCGATGACATAGTCCGCGCCGCGCAGCACTGCGATGAAGCCGGGCGCCTGATCGAACATCTGGTGCAGCCGTTCACGCTCGCGCTTCGCCGATTCGACCGTGCGCATCCGCTCGGTCACGTCGGACACCACGCCCAGCACTCCGCCGACGGTGTCGTCGTCGAGCATGACGGCGGACAGCGACAGGTCGAAATGCAGCGTGGAAGGACGACCGTCCGTCAGCACGTGGAAGCGGCGGTCGCCGGCCGTCAGCGTTCGCCCGGTTGCGAAGACCTCGTCGACCATCGGCGCGACTTCGTCCCACGCCCGGTGCCAGCGCCGGTCGGCGGTCTGACCCAGCGCCGCGGGATGACGCTCCTGCAGCAGCGTCGCATAGGCATCGTTATAGAAGACGTAGCGCTGCGGACCCCAGATCAGCAGGATTTGCGCCCCGGTCGGCAGCAGCAATTCCAGCGTGCTGCGCAACGGCGCCGGCCACGCCTCGATCGGGCCGAGCACGGTGCCCGACCAATCGGTCGTGCGGAGCAGCTTTCCGACTTCTCCCCCCTTTTCAAAAGGGTGCCGGTCGTGATCCGGGCGGGAAGGAGGCGGCGTCATCCTTCCTGATGTAGCTTAGCCGGGGCATCGCGAACAGTTGGCAAACTTGGTGCGCCGCCGGTATCTGAAGGGTCATGAACCCTGCCTTCCGCTCGCTGCATCGCCACGGCATGGTGCGCGTCGCCGCCGCCACCCCGCTCGCCACAGTCGGCGACCCCGCCGCCAATGCCGAGGCCGCGCTCGCGATCGCGCGCACCGCGCACGACGCCGGTGTCGATCTGGTCGTCTATCCCGAGTTGAACCTCAGCAGCTATGCGATCGACGATCTGCACCTGCAATCGGCGCTGCAGCGCGCGACGCGGGAGGCGATCGCGGCGGTGACGGCGGCGAGCGCGGACCTGGGTCCAGTGCTGCTGGTCGGCGCAGCGCTGGAGCGGGGCGGCCGGCTCTACAATTGTGCGCTCGCCGTCGCGCGCGGGCGCGTGTTGGGGGTGGTGCCCAAGACGTTCCTGCCGAACTACCGAGAATATTACGAGAAGCGCTGGTTCGCGAGCGGGGCGGGGCTGGCCGGGCTCACGATCGCGATCGATGGCGAGGACGTGCCGTTCGGGACCGACCTGCTCTTCGCCGCCGACGATCTGCCCGACTTCGTGATCCATGCCGAGATCTGCGAGGATTATTGGGCGCCGACCCCGCCCTCGACGATGGGGGCGCTGGCGGGGGCGCTGATCTGCGCCAATCTGTCGGCGTCGAACGTCGTGATCGGCAAGTCGCGCGAGCGGATGATGCTGTCGGCGTCGCAGTCGGCGCGCGCGATGTGTGCCTATGTCTATTCCGCCGCCGGGCCGGGGGAGAGCACGACCGATCTGGCGTGGGACGGACAGGGCAGCATTCACGAGTTGGGCGAGTTGCTGGCGACCTCCGACCGCTTCGCGCACGAACCAGGGCTCACGATCGCGGATGTCGATACCGAACGGCTGGTGCAGGAGCGGCTGCGCAACGGCACCTTCAACGACGCCGCCGCCTTCGCCGCGCATCCCGAGACGCGCTTTCGCCGTGTCGCTTTCCGGCACCAGCCCGAGTTTGCCGACGTCGGGCTGAAGCGCGAGATCCGCCGCTTCCCCTTCGTGCCCAACACCCCCGACAAGCTCGACGAGGATTGCTACGAAGCCTTCAACATCCAGGTCGAGGGAATTGCCAAGCGCTTGGTCGCGGCACGTGCGCAGCGGCTTGTCATCGGCGTGTCCGGCGGGCTCGACAGCACGCACGCGCTGATCGTCGCCGCGAAGGCGCTCGACCGGCTGGGGCGGCCGCGCAGCGACATCCTCGGGATCACCATGCCCGGCTTCGCGACCAGCGAGGGGACGAAGGGCAACGCGTGGAAGCTGATGCGCGCGCTGGGCATCACCGCCGAGGAAATCGACATCCGCCCCGCCGCGGCGCGGATGCTGGAGGATATGGGGCATCCGTTCGGGCGTGGCGAGCCGGTGTATGACGTGACGTTCGAGAATGTGCAGGCGGGGCTGCGCACCGATTACCTGTTCCGCATCGCCAACCAGCGCGACGGGCTGGTGGTCGGCACCGGCGATCTGTCGGAGCTGGCGCTCGGCTGGTGCACCTATGGCGTCGGCGACCAGATGAGCCATTATGCGGTTAATGCCGGCGTGCCGAAGACGTTGATTCAGTTCCTGATCCGGTGGGCGATCGGCACCGACCAGTACGATCGCGAGACCGACGCGGTACTGGAGGCCATTCTAGGGCAGGAAATCAGCCCCGAACTGGTCCCCGGCGAGGTGATGCAGAGCACCGAGAGCAAGATCGGGCCGTATGCGCTCAACGATTTCTTCGCGCATTACCTGATCCGCCACGGTCTCGCGCCGTCAAAGGTCGCGTTTCTTGCGTGGCATGCGTGGCACGATGCATCGACGGGCCGCTGGCCGATCGGTTACCCGGAGAACGCGCGTATCGCCTACGATCTGGCGACGATTACGCATTGGTTGGAGCGGTTCCTGATCCGCTTCTTCCAGACCAGCCAGTTCAAGCGCTCGGCGATCCCCAACGGGCCGAAAGTCTCGGCGGGCGGGGCACTGTCGCCGCGCGGCGACTGGCGTGCACCGTCCGACGGCACCGCGGCAGCGTGGCTGGCGGAGTTGAAGGCGAACGGGCCGGATATTGAAGGGTAATCGACTTTCGTCATCCCGGACCCTTCGACAAGCTCAGGAGAACCTTGATCCGGGACCCACTTTTTTCTTAAAGGCGTGAGAAAAGCGGGGCCCCGGATCAAGTCCGGGGCGACGAAGGAGGGGCGGTGATTCGCGGTAAAGCGCGCGGGCTTCCCTTCCTTACAAGCGGGTCGTAGAAGGTGCCATGCTACAGGCAAGCCCGGGGTTCTCGCTGTCCACGCGTCCGGCCGCGCTCGCGCGCTGGCTCTATTGGGTCGCCGCGCTGATCGTCGCGATGGTGGTCGTCGGCGGGATCACTCGCCTGACCGAATCCGGGCTGTCGATCACGCAATGGAAGCCGATCAGCGGCGTCGTCCCGCCGCTCACGCCGGCACAATGGCACGCCGAGTTCGCCAATTATCAGCGCATTCCCGAATATCAGCAGCTCAATCGCGGCATGACGCTCGACGGGTTCAAGGCGATCTTCTTCTGGGAATATCTCCACCGGCTGCTCGGGCGCGTGATCGGTTTGGCGTTCGCGTTGCCGCTGCTGTGGTTCGCGGCGAAGCGGCAGATCCCGCGCGGCTATGGCTGGCGGTTGAGCGCGCTGCTGGCGCTCGGCGGATTGCAGGGGGCGATCGGCTGGTGGATGGTCGCCTCCGGCCTGTCGGTGCGCACCGACGTCAGCCACCTGCGGCTCGCGACGCACCTCGGGACCGCGCTGTTCATCCTCGGCGGGATCATCTGGACCGCGCGGGACCTGAGTGCGCTCGCCACCAACCCGCTAGCGCGTCCCGCGGCGCTGCGCACGGGCGCGGCGCTGGTGATCGCGACACTGGCGCTGCAGATCATTCTGGGTGCGCTGACCGCCGGGCTCGACGCGGGCTATGCCTTTTCGAGCTGGCCGCTGATGGGCGACGCGTGGTTTCCCGCGAACGTGCCAATGCTGACGCCGGCGTGGACCAATGCGATCGACAATCCGGTCCTTGTGCAGTTCCTCCACCGCTGGATCGCGTTCGTCACTGCCGGGGCGCTGGTGTGGCTGGCGTATCAGACGCGGAAGATGCGCGCGGATCGGATCGCCGCCGTGGTCGCGCTGCTGGTCGTCGTCCAGATCGGGTTGGGGATCGCGACGCTCCTGTCGGGCGTGGAGATCGTCGTCGCCGTCGCGCATCAGGCCAACGCCGCGCTGCTGCTGATCGCCACTGTCGTCGCCGCGCACACCGTCAGCCGCCGCCGCGCGTGAGGGTGCTGGCGATTGCCGCGCTGCTGTCGAGCGGCGTGGTAGAGGCGCGGTTCGCCCCCATATTGGGCGCGCCGTACCGACTGTTGCGGACGCAGCAGCATTATGACAGCCGCAATGGCGAACGCCGTTTCGACAGCGAGCGACGGGTCGTCTTTTTGCGCGAGGGCCGCGGCTACCTGGTGCGGCTCACGCTGGTCGTCACCAGGGACAGCCGCCCCGACAGCCATTATGCGATGCTGGCAGCGGGGATGGCCGGTCGGCCGATCGAGGTGGAGCTGGATCGGCGCGGGCACCTTCTGAGCGTCCGCGAGTTGGACGCGATCTGGGCGCGGTTGCGCGCCGCGATCGGGGCCGCGGCGACCAGCGACGCGTTGCGGCTGACCCTGTGGCGGGTTCACGACGCGGCGACCACGGCGCAGCGCGTGCAGGTGGTGGCAGGCGTGCTGGCGATCGTGCTCGCACCGTACGAAGCGGAGCAGCGAGCAGGCACCCGCGCGGTCACCTTGCCGTCGGTCGGCGCGGTGCGGCTGGCGGCACCGATGCAGGGAATCGAGACGGTCCACCGGAGCGGTGCGCGGGTGGAGATCACCGCCGAGGCGAAGGCTGACGACGGCGGCACAATCGTCTCGCTGTCGCGGCACCGCACGATCGATGCCGCCAGCGGGTTGGTCACGGAGCAGCGGGAGGAGCAGACGATCGGCGCGGATGTCGGGAGCGAGGCGCATCTCGATCGTGACACCACCACGATCAGATTTGCCCCTGCGGTATCATAATACCCGTCAGCAAACCCGCGGAAACCTTGACAGGATCGGCCGCGCGCGGCATTGCGCCGCCATCGACGCGTGCACCCGGCGGGGTGGCGCGTTTTTTCTCTTTCGACGCGAAATGAAGGTCACCAGGCACCATGAAGGCGCTGATGAAGACCACCAAGGCGGCCAAGCCGCACGAGGTGGAAAAGAAGTGGCACATCGTCGACGCCACCGACCTCGTGGTCGGTCGTGCGGCGGTGGTGATCGCCAACGTGCTGCGCGGCAAGCACAAGACCAGCTTCACCCCGCACGTCGATTGCGGTGACAATGTCATCGTCATCAACGCGGACAAGGTGCGCTTCACCGGCAACAAGCTGACCGACAAGGTCTATTACAAGCACACCGGGTATGCCGGCGGCATCAAGGGCATCACGCCGGCCAAGGTGCTGGAGGGCAAGTTCCCCGAGCGCGTGCTGGAAAAGGCCGTCGAGCGCATGATCCCGCGTGGTCCGCTGGGCCGTCAGCAGATGCGCAACCTGCGCATTTTCGCGGGCGCCGAGCATCCGCACGAAGCGCAGAACCCGGAAGTCCTCGATATCGCGGCCATGAGCCGCAAGAACAAGGTGGGCGCATAATGTCCGACAACCGCCAGTCCCTTTCCGATCTGGGTGCGGCGCTCCAGCAGCAGCAGCAGGCCACCGACGGCGCGCCGGTCGAAACCTCGGCCGATGCGTATCTGGCCGGTGACGTGCAGGAGCCGGTACAGCGCGCGCCGCTGCGTGCGCAGGAAATCGACAAGTACGGCCGCGCCTATGCGACCGGCCGTCGTAAGGATGCCGTCGCGCGTGTCTGGCTGAAGCCGGGCTCGGGCAAGATCACGATCAACGGTCGTGACCAGGAAGTCTATTTCGCGCGTCCGACCCTGCGTCTCGTCATCAACCAGGTGTTCGGGATCACCGAGCGCGAAGGTCAGTATGACGTGATCTGCACCGTCAAGGGCGGTGGTCTGTCGGGTCAGGCCGGTGCGGTGAAGCACGGCATCAGCCAGGCGATCACCCGCTACGAGCCGGCGCTGCGCGCTCCGGTGAAGGCGGCAGGCTTCCTGACCCGCGATCCGCGCGTCGTCGAGCGTAAGAAGTACGGCCGCGCCAAGGCACGTCGTAGCTTCCAGTTCTCGAAGCGCTAAGGTAAGGCGGGTGGTGCCGGCTGTGCCGGCATCGCTCGACGACTTGGCTCGCCAGCGATGGTACGAAGGGGCGGTCCGGCAACGGGCCGCCTTTTTGCTTCTGTCGCGCCGGCGATCCCCGGCCCCAAATATCGACTGTTCCGATTCGGTACTGTCATGAAGCGACAGGCGTATCGCGACCGTCGCAAACGAGGCATCCTGCCGCTACGGCATCTGCCATCCAATATACTTCTCGGGGGAGGGGACATGAAGAAGTTAGCGTATATCGCCGCGCTGATCATCGGGACGACGGCTGCCACGAACGCATCGGCCGCGCTGCTGGCGACGTGCAGCGTCAACGACATCGCGCCCACCGCGCAGGCGTGCGTTGGGTTCCAAAACGGCAACCTGCTCAGCAACAACCAGTCGGACGTCGATGCGCAGACCGCTGCCTTGAAGCAGCTCGGTTTCGACTGGTCGGGCACGACGGTGGCGAAGGTCACCGGCCTGAACAGCGCGACGACCGTCAACTTCGGCACCGCTTTGAAGGGCGTTACCTACATCGCCGTGCATTATGGCAACGGCACGGGCGGCCCGGGTAACGGCACCGCTTTCTATCGTCTGGATGCGGGCAGCAATCTCTCGTCGATTACGTTGAGCTACAAGTCGGCGAGTTCGAACGCCGTCCTCTATGCCACTAACGTCGGTGCGGCCGTCCCGGAACCAGCGACCTGGGCGATGATGGTCCTCGGCTTCGGCCTTGCAGGCTATGCGATGCGCCGCAGTGCGCGTCGCGAGATGACCGCGCTTCGCGCTTCCTGACCGGCATCGCCGGCACGGGAAAAACGCCGCCGGCATGAGCCGGCAGCGTTTTTCGTACAGCGTCGTCGATGGTTCAGGCCGTGCCGTGCTGCGTGAGGAACGCCCGCAGCCGGTCGGCCATATCCTGTAGTGTCACCTGCCCGATGTCGCCATCAGCGCCGTTCGAGGTGCGCAGCAGATCGGCGATCGCAAGCTGGATCTGCGTGATGTGGTCGATCAACTGCAGGCTCGCCATGTGCCGGCGCAGCGTGTCACCATCGCTGCCCAGATCGTAGGCGAGTTCGGCCAGCATGCTCGACGCGAGCACCAGCTCGGCGGCGAGCGCCTGCGCCAGCGGCCGCGGCACGCCGGCTGCCGCCGCGGTCCCCATCGGCAGGGGTAGCCCCGCCGCGGCGCTCATTTCGAACACATCTTCATGACGCCCGCGACCAGCGCGTCGCTGGCGACCGGCTGCGAGACCATACCGCGCGTCAGCGTATAGCCGCCGCCGCTCTCCGCCGGGGCGAAGGCATAGCCGCCCGCCGCGTTCAGCGCGCGCAAGCCGCCCGCACCATCCTCGTTGCCGTCGAGCAGCAGCACGCCGACCGCGTTCGCCGCCGCCGCCTTCGCCGCCGAGGCGAACAGCAGTGAGATCGACGGACGTTCGCCCGCGACCGGATCCTTGGGCAGCAGCCGCAGCGTGCCGTTCGGCCAGCTGTCGATGACGAGGTGCGCGTCGCCGTGCGGCGCGAGATAGATCGTGCCTTGTTCCGGCTTCATGCCGTCGGCCGCGACCACCACCCTGGCGGCGCACTGCTCGGCAAGCTTCTCGACCATGCTTTCGACCATGCCCGGCCCGAGATGCTGGACGACGACGGTCGGCGGACAGTTCGCCGGGAAGCCCGCGAACAGGTCAAAGATCGACTTGGTGTTCGACGCATCGCCGCCGACCAGCAACAGGCGACCGTTCCAGTCGATCGGCGGGTGCTTGGCGGTTTTGGGTGCGGTCTTCGGCTTCAGGTCGGCTTTCTTGGCCGCCTTCAGTCGCTTGGCCAGCTTGGCGATGATCGCGTCCAGCTCGGCGGGCGCCGCGACGCGCGGCTTGGGGAAGCAATCGATCGCGCCTAGCCGCAGCGCCTCGATCGATTCCGCCGCACCGTCCTGCGTTCGGGTCGAAAACATGATGACCGGCATCGGCTTGGTGTCCATGATCTCGGCGAGATACTCGAGACCGCTCATCCCCGGCATCTCGACGTCGAGCGTCATGACGTCGGGGCGCTTGCTTTCCACCAGCCCGCGCGCTTCCGCCGCGCCATCGGCCATGCCGACCACTTCCACGCCCGGGATCCGCTCAAGGGCACCCGAGATCAGCGCGCGCATGGTCAGCGAATCGTCGACCACCAATACTTTCGTTCCAGCCATGACCCAGTCCTAAATTACGCGCGTTAACTATGTGTAATCAGGCGGCATCCGCCATTGCGGCGCGTTCCACCAGCCGCTCCAGCGCGAGCACCAAAATTAGCCGCTGATCGATGGTTGCGAGGCCGTCGAGGAATTGTTGGGCGGCGGAGTCGCCCATGTCGGGGAGGGGCTGCATGTCCTCGGTCTGCACCGTGACGATGTCGTTGACCGCGTCGACGATAATGCCCTGCAATTGCTCGCCAATACGCACGACGATGATGACGTGGCGCGCCGTCGGATCGGTCATGCCCCAGCCCAGCCGGTGACGCAGATCGAGCACCGGGAGCACCACCCCGCGCAGATTTACCACGCCGCGAACGTGGCTGGGCACGTTCGGGAGCGGGGTGGCCGGCGACCAGGCGCGGATTTCGCGAATCGCCATGATGTCGACGCCCAGATACTGATCGCCGAGCTGGAAGGTGATGAGCTGACGGGACATAGGGTTCGTTCCTTGTGACATCAGTGCAGCACGCGCCGGATCGCGGCGGCGAGCTTTTCGGGGTGGAAGGGCTTGACGATCCAGCCGGTCGCGCCGGCCTGGCGCGCGCGCTGCTTCTTCTCGTCGGAGCTTTCGGTGGTCAGCACCAGGATCGGCAACGTGCGGCGACCATCGGCGCGGACGTTCTCGATCAGCCCGAACCCGTCCATGCGCGGCATGTTGATGTCGGTGATGAGCAGGTCCGGCTCGTCCTCTTCGTCGAAGCTGGCGAGCGTCTCCAGCGCATGGACGCCATCCTCGGCCTCGACGACCTGATAGCCGAGGTCGGTCAGCGCGGCGCGCAGCAGCATTCGCATGCTGGGCGAGTCGTCCACGGTCATGATCGTCTTGGTCACGGGTACTGGCTCCTGGGCAGAATTCGGGTCGTAAGGAGTAGGCGGGATCAGAAGAATTCGACGTCGCCGAGCGTGGCGGGCGGCGGCGGGGCGGGGCGGACCCGCACGACCGGCGCCGGGACCGACTGCTCCGTCACGACCCTGCAGCGCGCGAGGCCCAGCGCCGGGCGAAACTCGACCCGCCGCGCGCCGTTGCCACCGACATCCTCGCCGACCAGCGCGATCCGCTCGTCACGCAGGAAGCGACGGGCGAACGCGATATTGTCGCCGCCGATGTCGCGGAAACCGGTGCGCATCGTCGCGCCGCCGAAGATCCGCGCCTTGAACCGCGACCGCACTCCGCCCATCGCCAGCATCGCGTTGATGAGGACTTCCATCGCATAGACGCCGTAGCGCTGCATCGAGGCGGGATCGGAGGCATGCCCCTCCGCTAACAGGTAGTGGTTAATACCTCCTACCTTGGCGACCGGATCGTAAAAACATGCGGCGATGCAGCTGCCGAGCACGGTGGTGAGCACGACGTCGGTTTCGTCGCTGACGCGCGTTTCCCCCTGCGCAACCGTGATGCGGCGCAGTCCATCGCGAAGCGCGAGCCCCGTCATGCACGACACTCCTGCAGCAAGCGCGCGGCGATCCGGCGCAGCGGCATCTGCTGCACGACCGCGCCGATGCGGTGCGCGACCGCGGGCATCCCGTACACGACGCTGGACGACTCGTCCTGGCCGATCGTCACCGAGCCGGACTGGCGCATCGCCAGCATTCCCTCGGCGCCGTCGGCACCCATGCCGGTGAGGATCGCGCCGACCGCATCGGCACCCGCGATCCGCGCGACCGAGTGGAACAGCACGTCGACCGACGGCTGATGCCCGCTCATCTTCGGGCCGGGGAGCAAGCGACAGTAACGCCGCGTCGCTGGGCCCGCGATCTCAAGGTGTTGATCGCCGCCGGGTGCCAGATAGACCTTGCCGGCACGCAGCACCGCGCCGGCACGCGCTTCCTCGACGCTCGGCTTGCACAGCCGGTCGAGTCGCGCGGCGAAGCTGGCGGTGAAGCTGGGCGGCATGTGCTGCACGATCACCGTCGGCGGGCAATTGGCGGGGAAGCCGGACAGCAATTCGATCAGCGCCTCGACGCCGCCGGTCGACGCGCCGACGGCGATCATCGACTGGTCGCGGGGCGTATAATCGGCCTGCGGTGCCGGCTCGGGCGTGCGCGGTGCCGCCGCGACGCTGCGCCCGCGCGAACCGGAGGCGGCACGGACCAGCGCGGGCAGGCGGATCGCCTCGTCCGGGCGGCGCAGCGCCAGCTTGTCGAAACATTCGAACGCGCCCAGCTCGAGCGCGGCGATGCTGGCGTCCGCGCCTTCGGAGGTGAGCGTCGAGAGCATGACGACCGGGGTCGGGCGCAGCCGCATCAACCGTTCGAGAAAGTCGAGGCCGTTCATCCCCGGCATCTCGATGTCGAGCGTGACAACGTCGGGATCGAGTTCCTTGATCCGCGCGCGCGCTTCCTCCGCGCTGGACGCGGTGCCGACGACCTGGATGTGCGGATCGCTGGCGAGCGTGCGCTGGATCAGCGCCTGCATCGTCAGCGAATCATCGACGACGAGGGTGCGGACGCTCATGCGCGCACCTTTAGATAGGCGGTGCGCCCGACGCAGTCGAAGCGTGCCGCAACATCGGGCGACAAGCGCTCCGAATGGCCGATGTACAGCATCCCCCCGGTCTCCAGATGATCGGCCAGCCGCGATTGCAGCTTGGCCTTTGTGGGTTCGTCGAAATAGATCATGACGTTGCGACAGCAGATCGCGTCGAAACGCCCCTTCATCGGCCACGGACCGAGCAGATTGAGCGGCCGGAACGAGATCGCCTCGCGCAGCGCCGGATCGACCGTCAGTCGATTGTCGACCCAGGTCGCGCGCAGCTTGGCGGGCACGGTGCGCAGCGTGTCCGCCGAATAGCGGCCCGCACGCGCGGTATCGAGGACGCTGGGCGACACGTCGGTGGCAAGCATCCGCAGATCGCCCTTGAGCAGCCGTTGTGCCGCCGACCGATCGTGGCCCAGCGCGGCCATCAGCCACGTATAGGGCTCCTCGCCGCTGGAGCAGGCCGCCGACCACAGCCGCACGCGGCCGCCGTTCACCAGCCGCTGCGACAGCGTCGGCCACATCCGCTCGACGAAATCCTCGAAATGATGCGCTTCGCGGAAGAAGCTGGTGTGGTTCGTGGTGAGCGCATCCAGCATCCGGTTGCGCTCTTCCTCGTCCTGCTCGATCACGCGGAGATAGGCGGAGACGCTGGTCAACCCGCACGCGCGCACGCGCGGTGCGACGCGCCCGTAGACGAGCTGCGACTTGCCGTCGGGCAACAGGATGCCGAGCGTGTCGTAGACGATCTTGGCGATCGCCTGATGATCCGCGGGTGCGAAGTCGAACTCGCGTTTCGCCGAGGACATGGCGAGCGCGGCGGTCATGCGGCGTGCGCAAGCTGCGGACGGCGCGACCGCTGCGAGGTGAGCGCATCGACATCGATGATGAGCGCAACGCGCCCGTCGCCGAGGATCGTCGCGCCGGCCAGCCCGTCGATCGCCTGATAATTCGCCTCCAGGCTCTTCACGACCACCTGACGCTGATCCTGGATCGAGTCGACCAGCAGCGCGGCCTGACCCTGATCGCCTTCGACGACGATCAGCACTGCCTTCTCCGGGTTGCGTTCGCCGCCCTCAATGCCGAGCTGTTCGGCGACCGGGTAGATCGGCACATAGGAGCCGCGAACGTCGAGCACCGAGCCGTTGATGCCGATCGCGGTGACCGAGCGATCCGACGGGCGCAGGCTTTCGACGATGTGGCTGAGCGGGATGACGAACGTCTGGTCGCCGACCGTGACGATCATCCCGTCGACCACCGCAAGCGTCAGCGGCAGGCTGAGCGAGAAGCTGGAGCCCGAGCCGAATTTCGAGTGGATGCCGATGCGGCCGCCGAGCGCCTGCACGTTCTTGCGCACCACGTCCATCCCGACGCCGCGCCCCGAGATGTTCGAGACGGTCGCCGCGGTGGAGAAGCCCGGTGCGAAGATCAGATTGTCGACTTCCTCGTCGCTCAGCACCGCATCGGGCAGGATGATCCCTCGCTCGACCGCCTTGGCGCGGACGCGCGTACGGTCGATACCGCGCCCGTCATCGGCGACAGTGATGACGATCCGGCCCGAATGATGCGCGGCCGAGAGCGTGACGACGCCGGTTTCCGGCTTGCCCGCCTTGACGCGTTCCTCGGTGGTTTCCAGCCCGTGATCGACCGCGTTGCGGATCAGGTGGGTCAGCGGCTCGCCGATGCGTTCGACGACGGTCTTGTCGACCTCGGTCATCTCGCCTTCGATGTCGAGACGGACGCGCTTGCCGGTTTCGCCTTCCAGCTCGCGGATGATCCGCGGTACGCGACTGAAGACGGTCTTCATCGGCTGCGCGCGGATCGCCATCGTCGATTCCTGAAGCTCACGCGTCAGGTGATCGAGATCGGTCAGTTCGGAGATGCCGGCCATGTCGTTCTCGCTCAGCCGCTGCGCGAGCATCGCCTGGGTGATGACCAATTCGCCGACGAGGTTCACGAGTCGATCGAGCTTGTCCAGATCGACGCGGATCGTCTGCGCAACTGGCGTCGGAGGCGGAGTAGGAGCGACCGCGACCGGGCGCGGCGCGGCAGCCGGGGCGGCGGGGGCCGTCGCGACCGGTGCGGGAGCGGGCCCCGGCGCCGGGGTGGGCGCTGGCGCGACGGCGGCCGGAGCTGGGGCGACGGGCTCCGCGACCGCGGCGACCGGAGCGGGAGCGGGCATGGGGGCCGGGCTCGGCTCGGGCGCGGCGGCGACGACGATCGTCGGCGACGAAACCGGCGGCAGTGCCGCGACTCGCTCCAGCGTCAGCGCGCAGCCATCGGTGAATTCGAAGACAGCGCGGATGTCGTCTTCTTCGACCGCGGCCGGCACCGAGATGCGCCACGCTAGATACGACAACTCGGGATCGAGCGTCGCGAGCGGGGGCAGCGAGTCGGCATCGCACGACAGGACCTGCGCACCCATCCGCTGTAACTCGCGGAGCAGCAGCAGCGGTTCGCCGCCGTTGTCGAGCGCGTTGGCCGGCGGACGGAAGGTGAGCAGCCAGCCGGGGGCGGCCGCACCGGTGGTCAAGAGATCGTCGTCGTCCGCCGGACCGGCCGCGCCGCCGACATCGTCCAGCATCGCCATCAGGTCGTCGAAATCGTCGCTGACGCCGGCCGGCGCTTCCTCGACGAACGCGGCGGGCGCCTCGGCGACCGGCTCGGCGGCACCGGGTGCTTCGCCGCTCGATGCCGCGATCAGACGCGCGAGCATCGCCGCATCGTCCGGCGCATCGCCGCCGTCGCGCGCCGCGGCGACGTGATCGGCCAGCATGTCGAACGCCGCGACGATCAGGTCGACCAGCGCCGGGGTCAGCGCCAGCGTCTCGCTGCGCAGCAGATCGAGCAGCGTCTCATATTGGTGGGTATAGGCCTGCAGCCGTTCGTGCCCGAACGCGCCCGCGCCGCCCTTGATCGAGTGGACCGCACGGAAGATGCCGTTGATCGTCTCACCGTCATATTGCTGGTCGCGAAGCGCGGCGAAGGCGCTTTCCATGCCGGCCAGGCCTTCTTCGCATTCCTGGAAGAAGATCTGCTGGATTGCATCGAGGTCCAAGGTCGGGCTCCTGCGCGAAAGGTAGTGAGGTCAGGCGGCGGTGAGGACGTCGATCGCGGCGAGTTCGCCGGCCTCGACCATCGCGACGCTGGGGAAGGCGACCTGCCACGACAGGCCGCGTGCGACCGCGGCGGCGCGCGCCGTGGCCAGCACCTGCAGACACGCCTGACCGATCTGGTCGACCCCGGCGGCGTCGATCGCGACCGGCTCTGCGGCGTCGACCAGCTTTTGCAACGACAGGCGCAATGGCGCCGCCGCGGCGGTATCCAATCGGGGGCTGAGGACGATCGACATCGCGGTCTTTCCTGTCAGATGACGGTGAGGACGAACGGGCCGAAGCGATGTGGCATCATGATCGTCCCCTCCTTCCCAAAAATGGTCGACCCCCGCGCTTCATCCTGCCGACGGGGGACCGGTCGGCAGCCGATGTGCCCGATCTGTCCTAAAATGACGTTAAACCTGCCGGGCGATGGCAAAGCATCTTCCGGGGCCGGTGCGGTTAATCCGATTACAACCAATGCCTTGCATGGATGACCGGGAACGGCGCCGGTGCCGGCGGGGAAGTGCATTGTTGCAGGCGTTAAGGACGATCATGCCTGAGAGTGACTCGGGGGAATTGCTGCGCCAGTCGGCGGTGATGCGCGCGATCGGCTCTCCGTTCGTGGCCGAGATACTGGCAGCCGCCGACCGGCAGCTTCATCATGCACCGCGCACCCGCGCGATGCTGGCCGACTGGCCGGGCGATCCGGCCGCGGCGGCGGTGGCGATGCGGCTGAACGCGGCGCTGCACGCGCTGGCGCGTCGCGACACGCCGACGGTGCTGGGCGCGCTCTATCGCGGCGAGCATGGCGATGTCGACGGCGCGGTACGCGCAGCGTTTGCGGCGCACGATGCGTTCATTGCGCAGTGGATGCGCGACACGCCGCAGACCAACGAGGTCGGGCGGGCCGGTGCGATACTGGCGGCGCTGATGGAGGTGGTTGCGCGCGCCGACCTGCCGGTCGAGCTGATCGAGCTGGGGTCGAGTGCGGGGCTCAACCTGAATCTTGCGCGCTATCGCTATGATCTGGGCGGTGTGCTGGCCGGTTCAGCCGACTCGGCAGTGCAGGTCGCGCCCGAATGGCGGGGCGCGCGCGCGCCGGATCGCCGCGTCGACGTCGTCGCGGCAGAGGGGGTCGATCTCCACCCGCTCGACCCGAACGACGCCGCGACGTGCGAGCGGTTGATGGCCTATGTCTTCGCCGATCAGCCCGCGCGGGCCGCGCGGTTGGCGGCGGCGCTGACGGTCGCGCGGCAACACCCGCCGCGCATCACTCGCGCCGATGCGACCGGGTGGCTGGCGGAACGGCTCGACACGGCGCAGCCGGCCGGGCGGTGGCGCGTGATCTTCCATTCGATGATGGCGCAATATGTCGGTGCGGCCGAGCGGAAGGCGCTGGAGCGCAGCATCGCGGCGGCGGGCGCGCGCGCCGACGAACGGCGACCGCTGGCGCGGATCGCGTTCGAGTGGAACGCGGGGCGCACTGCGGTCGAACTGCGGCTCACCTGCTGGCCCGACGGCGACACGCGCGTGCTCGCCATCTGTCATCCCTATGGCGCGTGGATCGAGTGGCTGGGGTAAAAACCTCCCCTTTATCCGCATTTAACTAATCGGCGCTACGCGTCGGACGACCAACAGGCCCGTGCGGCAGAAAGACCAGAGATGTTCAAGACCCTGAGCATACCGAGGAAGCTGGGTTTCTCCTTCCTCGTCATCAATGCCTCGGCGGCGATCATGATGGTCGTCTTCTTCGCGAACATCTGGATGATTCGCTCGGCGACGGTGAACAGCAACCACAGCCAGGACGTCTATGCCAAGGCATTGACGCTGGAGACGTCGATCCTGCGCGAGAACAGCCAGTTGCGCGGCTATCTGGTCACCGCCGATCCGACCTATCTGAAGTCGTACAACGAAGCGCGCGACGAATATGACCAGACGACCCTCGCACTCGAAAAGCTGCTGACCGATCCGGCGCGCCGGGCGCTCGTCCTCACCTCGCGCGCGGAAACCGCGAAGTGGCGGGAGGCGTGGAGCAACCGGCTGGTCACGATGGTGAAGGCCGGGCAGCGCGAGGCCGCCGAACAGGCGGTGCGCGACGCCGGCAAGAAGGTGCTGACCAGCGCGATCGTGCTGCCGCTGCGCGACCTGCGCGATCAGGAAACCGCCGCGATCGAGGAAAATGCCGCGAGCCAGGCGCACGCGCTGACCACCGCGACGATCGCGCTTGTGCTGGGCGGCATCGCGCTGATCGGCATCGCGGTGTTGCTGCAGACCGCGTTGAGCCGCAGCATCGCGCGCCCGGTCAGCGCGCTGACCCGGCGCATGGCCGATCTGGCCGCGGGCAAGAGCGCGATCGACGTTCCCGATACGGCGCGTGCCGACGAACTGGGCGACATGGCGCGCGCGGTGCTGGTGTTCCGCGACGCCGCGCAGGCCAAGCTAACCGCGGATCAGGAGCGCGAGCTGGCGATGCGGGAAATCGGCGACGGGCTGCACCGGCTGTCCGAGGCCGACCTGACCGTGCGGCTGAACGCCTTGCCGGGCTCCTATGCGGTGCTGTCGAAGGATTTCAACGGCGCGGTCGGCAAGCTGTCCGACCTGACCTGCAACGTGCGGCGCAGCGTCGAGACGATCAAGCAGAACGCCGACGAGATCAGCCAGTCGGCGCGCGACCTGTCGGCGCGCAGCGAGCAGCAGGCGTCGTCCTTGCGCGAAACCGCCGCGGCGATGGATGAGATCACGGGTACCGTGCGCGAGGGCGCGTCGAACGCCGCCGACGCGAACAAGGCGATGGCCGACGCGCGCAATGCCGCCCAACTGGGTGGCGAGGTGGTCCGCAAGTCGGTGGAGGCGATGAACGGCATCGACAAGGCCAGCCGCGAGATCGCCGACATCATCAGCGTGATCGACGGCATTGCGTTCCAGACCAACCTGCTGGCGCTGAACGCGGGCGTCGAGGCGGCGCGTGCGGGCGAGGCAGGCAAGGGCTTCGCGGTGGTCGCCAACGAGGTGCGCGCGCTGGCGCAGCGCTCGGCCGACGCGGCATCGGACGTCAAGACGCGCATTCTTTCCGCGATCCACCACGTCAAATCGGGCGTCGAACTGGTCGACGAGACCGGGCAGGCGCTGGAGCGGATCATCGAGCGGGTCGGCAGCGTGAGCGTCATCATGGACACGATCGCGCGCGCGTCGGACCATCAGGCGCAGAGCCTGGGTCAAGTGAACATCGCGATCAACGAAATGGATGGCGTGACGCAGCAGAATGCCGCGATGGTCGAGGAGTCGACCGCCGCCGCGAGCCTGCTGGCGCGCGAATCCGAGCAACTCGCAGGTGCGGTCGCGACGTTTACGGTCGACGAGCCGGCGGCGCGTCCGGTGGCCGTGGCGGCGAGTGCTGCGCCGCGTGCGCGCCACATCACCGCGCCGGCCCGCGCAACGCGCGCCGTGCCCCGCGTGGTCGGCAACACCGCGCTGGCGACGAGCGAGGACGACTGGTCGGCGTTCTGAGCCCATTATTCGTCCTCCCGGACTCCATCCGGGATCCCGCTTTCACTCTGGCAGCGAAGAAGAAGCGGGGCCCCGGATCAAGTCCGGGGCGACAAGAGGGTG
This sequence comes from Sphingomonas phyllosphaerae FA2, assembly GCF_000427645.1. Taxonomy (GTDB): domain Bacteria; phylum Pseudomonadota; class Alphaproteobacteria; order Sphingomonadales; family Sphingomonadaceae; genus Sphingomonas; species Sphingomonas phyllosphaerae. The sequence continues at coordinate 429,884 of NZ_KE386571.1, forward strand.
GGGATTTGAGTTACCCCGTAAAGGCCCCGATCTCGGCCACCGTCATGCTGCCCGCCGGGATCGCTGGCGCGTCGAAGCGCAGCAGGAGGTAGCGCGCCTGCCGCACCGTGAACGGCACACGCTGTGTGGCGAGCGCATAGGCGATGTTGCCGAATTCGCCCGTTGCGGCGGGTGACCAGTCCTTTCCATCCGCGCTCGTCTCGGCGACATAGCCGCGGGGTGGCGCGGTATCCTTCGCGACGGTGCGCGATGGCGTCAGGCTGAAGCCGGCGAGCGGCAGGACGCGGCCGAGATCGACCGTGACGCTGGCGGGATTGGCGGCGGTCGGTGCCGGCACCGTCCAGCGTGTCTGCGCATCGCCATCGATCAGCTTTTCCGCACCGGGTCCGCTGGCGGTGACGATCGACCAGCCGCGCTGCGGGATGATCGTCGGATCGGACACCTTGGGCGGCGCGACCGGCACCGGTTGCACCTGTCGGAACAGCGAAATCTCGCTGATCGCGGGGCACGCGGGGGCGTCGAGGATGCGCAACCGCAGCCGGCGTGCCGATGACGGCGCAGGCAGGCGTACGATGCGCTGCGCGCTGATGCACTCATGTTCGGCAACGGTGCGCCACTGCCCGGCTTCCTCGAGGTCGATCGCGAACTTCGTCACGCGCACCCCGAGCGGGAGATATTCGCGCATTCGGATCACGTCGAAGGTTCGGTTCGGCGGGAGGTCGAGCGTCAGCGTCGGCGTCGTGTCGCCATCGGGGGGCGACCAATAGGTGTCGCGGCGGCCGTCGAGCACGCGCGATGCGGCGAAGGCGCGGCCGCGCTCGGCGCTGGCATGCGCGACCGCGCCCTGCGCCAAATCGCGGGCATAGGTCTGCGCCTGCGCCTCGCCGAAGCTCTTGAGCACCGCGGCGTCGTGATCGGCGACGCGGCCGCGACGATCGGGCGGGATGTTGAGGTGCATGTTGGTGCCGCGTCCGACCGACTCGTCGAAGTAACGCAGCAGGCGCGCGGGGCTCTTCACCTTCGCATCCTCATCGGCGTGGTAGAACCAGCCGGGGCGGATCGAGGTGTTGGTCTCCGCCGGCCACCACAAGGGCGCGCCGCGGACGCCCGAATTGCCTTCGGACTGGACATAGGGATGCGCGGGCATCGTCGGCCAGCACGGATCGCCCGCGACGCCATCTTCGTTGCCGACCCAGCGGATGTCCGCGCCATAGGGGTCGAAGGTGCAGGCCATCGGCTGATGCTGGTGCACCAGCGCGATGATCGACGGCCAGTTATAGTATTTCGGCGCGTCAATCTTCCGCGTCTCGCGCGCGCCGCCGTAATAGCCGTCGCCGCCATTCGCGCCGTCGAACCAGAATTCGAACAGTTCGCCATAGCGCGTGCAGAGTTCGACCACCTGCTTGCGATAATAGTCGATGTACGCGGGGCGGCCGTATTCGGCGTGGTTGCGGTCCCACGGCGATAGATACAGGCCGAAGGCGAGCCCGGCGCGGCGCGTCGCCTTTTCCATCTCGCCGACGATATCGCCCTTGCCCTGCTTGTACGGGCTGTTGCGGATGCAATGTTCGGTCAACAGCGTCGGCCACAGGCAGAAGCCGTCGTGATGCTTGGCGGTGAGGATGATCCCGCGCATTCCGCCCGCCTTGGCCGCCGCGACGATCTGGTCGGCGTCGAAGTCAGTTGGGTTGAAGAGCTTCGGGCTCTCGTCACCGTAGCCCCATTCGCGATCGGTGAAGGTGTTGATCGAGAAATGGATGAAGGCATATTGCTCGCGCATGTGCCACGCGGCCTGACGCTTCGAGGGTGTCGCGCCCCATGGCTTCGGCGCGGCGCTGCCCTGCGCGAGGGCGGGGAGCGCGGTGGTGGCGGCACCGGCGGCTAGCAGCGCGCGGCGGGTGAGGTCGGTCATCGGGGGCTCCTGAGACGGGCGCAAGAATCAATTGTCACCCCGGCGGAGGCCGGGGCCCAGTGGCGGGCGGCTCGCGAGATGCGGCTACGTTCCCCATCTGGGCCCCGGCCTTCGCCGGGGCGACGGTAGTGAGTGGGATGAATGGAGTTTGCCATCACCCCGGCGTGCGCCCGAACGACGGCGGGCGGTCGGCCAGCGCCTTGCCGAACGCGGGGTTGGGCGTCGCGCTCATCGTGAAGCGCAGCGTGCCACCCTTCACCAGATCGGCGTGCGCGATCCAGCTTTTCGTCCACGGACGCCCGTTCCACGTCACCGCGGTGACGTAGGGGGTCGCGGCGGTGTTGCCGGGGGCCTCGACCACCAGCCTCTTTCCGCCGGGCAGCGCCAGCGTCGCGCGCTCGAACAACGGCGAGCCGAACACATAGACCGCCTCGACCGGGTCGACCGGGTAGAAGCCGAGCGACGACATGACGAACCACGCGCTCATCTGCCCGCAATCGTCGTTGCCGATCACGCCGTCCGGATCGTTCTTGTACATCTCGACGAGCAGGCGGCGCACCATCCGCTGCGTCTTCCAAGGCGCGCCGACGAAGGCATAGAGATAGGCGACATGCTGGTCGGGCTCGTTGCCATGCGCATATTGGCCGACCAGCCCGCTGATGTCTGGCGGCGCGTTCTTGGGCAGCGTCGACGGCACGGTGAACAGCGCGTCGAGCTTGGCCTCGAACTTCGCGTCGCCGCCCATGTGCGCGATCAGGCCATAGACGTCGTGCTGGTTGAGGAAGGTCGCCTGCCAGCCGTTCGCCTCGGTATAGTCGCGCCACCACGGCTTGGGCATGTGCCCGAGCTGGATCGGATCGTAATCCTTCCACCACGAACCGTTCGCAAAGCGCGGGCGCGCGAAGCCGATCGACGCGTCGATGACGTTGCGCCAATTCCCCGAGCGCTTGAGCAGCCGCGCGGACTCCGCCTCGGCACCCGCGACGCGCGCGAGCTTGGACGACGCCCAGTCGTCATAGGCATATTCCTGCGTGCGGCTGACGCTCTCGAACCATTTGTCGGCCGGGACATAGCCCTTGGCGTCGTACAGGTCGCGGCCCTTGCTGTTGTCGAGATCGGGCGCGCTGAAATCGAACGAGCGCTTGGCGATCGCGGGCCAAGCCGCGGCGTAATCGGCGGGGATGCCCTTGGCGTGCGCCTCGGCGAGCACCGACACGCCGTGCCAGCCCATCATCGTGCCGGTTTCGACTCCCTGCAACGGCCAGACCAGCGGGCCATAAGGGCTTTGCTGCGTCTGGCGGATCAGGTCGTCGACCAGCGACTTGGCGCGATCCGGCGCGACGATCGTCAGCAGCGGGTGGAGCGCGCGATACGTGTCCCACAGCGAGTAGGTGGAATAGGCACGCTGCCCGGTGGGGACGGTGTGCACCTGCCGGTCGAGCCCGACGTAGCGGCCGTCGACGTCGGAGAAGAGCGTCGGCGCGACCATCGTGTGATAGAGCGCGCTCGCCATGATCGTGCGCTGGTCGGCGGTACCGCCCTCGACGGTGACCGCGCCCAGCGCCCCGGCCCAGCGGCGCGCGGCGGCGCGGCGGACGCTGTCGAAATCGCCGCGCGCCGCCTCGGCCTGCAGGTTGGCGCGCGCGCCCGCGACATCGACCGCCGAGATGCCGCAGCGGACCACGATCGGCGCCGCGCCGGCATCGTCGAAGAACAGCACCGCCTTGACGCGCTTGGCCGCCACGGAGGTCGTGCCCTTCGGCTGCTCGGCATCATCGTCGCCGTAGAAGGCGACACGGTCGGGCTGGCGCGAGAGCTGCATCGCGAAATGGATACGGCGACCCTTCGCCCAGCGGTGGACGCGGCGGCTGCCGGTCAGCGTGCCATCGGCGTGGAGCGTGAGGCTGCCCTCGTCGATCAGCGGCCCGCTGTCCCATTTGTCCAGGATCATGTGCGCCATGTCGATCAGGAGGTGACCGGCGCCCTTCGGGAAGGTGTAGCGGTGCCAGCCGGTCCTCTCGGTGACGGTCAGCTCGGCGCGGACGCCGCTTTCCAGCGCGACGCGGTAATAGCCGGGCTCGGCATGTTCGTCCGAATAGCGCTGGCGATAGCCGGCGTCGGGGTTGTCGATCGGGCCGGGCTGGAGCTGCACCGGGCCGCGTGTCGGGACGACCAGCAAGTCGAGCATGTCGCCAATCCCGGTGCCCGACAGATGCGTGTGGCTGAACCCCATGATCGATCCGTCGCCGTGGTGGTAGCCCGAGCAGGTATCCCAGCGCGCGACATCGGTGTCGGGCGACAGCTGCACCATCCCGAAGGGCAGCGTCGCGCCGGGATAGGTGTGGCCGTCGCCGCCGGTGCCGACGAACAGATTGGGCGCGGCGCGGCGCGGGGCGGCGGCGAAGGCCGGGAGCGGGGTGACCGCGACGGTGGCGGTGGTCGCGAGCAGGGCGCGGCGGGTAAGCATTACAGGGCTTCCTTGAGGATCGCAGGGTTCGTGCGCGCGAGCCGCACGATCAGTTCGCCGAACAGGCCGTTCGCCCAGGCGAACCAGTGGCGCGTCCATTTGGCGGGATCGTTCATGTCGAACGTCTCGTGCATGAAGCCGGTGCCCGCGTCGGTGTCGCGCAAGGTCTTCAGGCAGGTGCGGATGACGCCTGCGTCGGTGGTGGAAAGCGCGCGGACGATCAGCGACATCGGCCAGATCTGACCCAGCCCGACGTGCGGCCCGCCGATCCCTTCGCCCGCGGTGCCGCAGAAGAAATAGGGGTTGGCCTCGCTCCACGCCGCCGCCTCGGTCCGCCGCCACAAGGCGTCGTCGGGCGCGACGCAGCCGAGATAGCCGAGCCCCGACAGCGACGGAACATTGGCGTCGTCCATGAACAATGCGTTGCCGAAGCCGTCGACCTCGAACGCCCACACCTCACGCCCATCGCGCAGCCGCATCGTGCCCCATTGCTTCAGCGCGGCCTCGACCTCGGCGGCGAGCGCAGTGGCGTCGCTGGCGAGCGCATCGTCGTGCGCGGCCTCGCTGGCGACGCGCGCCATCTCGCGCAGCGCGGTGACCGCGAACAGGTTCGACGGGATCAGGAACGGATATTGGCAGGCGTCGTCGGACGGGCGGAAGCCCGACACGATCAACCTCACCGGTCGCATCGGATTGCCCCAGCCTTCCAGCGGCATCATCTCGGTGTTGCGGTTCGAGGTGCGCAGGAAACTGTACGGCCCGCGCCCGTCCTTGCGCTGCTGCTCGCGGAAGGTGCGGACGCTCGCGCGCGCCGCCGCGGCCCAGGTTTTGTCGAACGGCCGCGGGTCGCGCGTCGCCTGCCAGTAACCATGCGCCAGCCGCATCGGATAGCAAAGTGAGTCGATCTCCCACTTCCGCTCGGCGACGCCGGGCTTCATCTCGGTCTGATCCTTGAGCGACCACGACAAATCGGTCTTCGCCGCCGGGTCCTGCATGAAGGCGTTGGCATAGGGATCGATCAGGATCGAGCGCGCCTGTCGCGCGATCAGCCCGCGGAACAGCTCGCCGAGCCTCGGATCGTCCTTGACCAGATGCAGGTACGGCGTGACCTGCGCCGAACTGTCGCGCAGCCACAAGGCGTTGATGTCGCCGGTGATGACGAACGCGTCGGGCTGGCCGTCGGCGGTGCCCATCTTCACGGTGGTGTCGAGCGTGTTCGGATAGCAATTGCCGAACATCCAGCGCAGCTTCGGGTCGGCGATCTGCTTGGAGACGCGTGCCAGCTCGCGTTCGACCGCGGGCGAGGTGAAGCGGCGATCGGCGAGCGCGGGGCGCTTGCTGGCATAGTCTGGCGTTGCGCCGAAGGCCGGCGTCGCGGCAAGCGCGGCGCTGCCCGCGAGAAAGTGGCGGCGGGTGGGGGTCATGCGGAGGTTTCCGATCGAGACGTCATTGCGAGCGTAGCGAAGCAATCCAGGACGTCGCGTGCTAGGCTCTGGATTGCTTCGCTGCGCTCGCAATGACGGGAGATTTGGTATGCAGCGTCGACACCGCTCACTCCCGCCACCCCGGCGAAGGCCGTGGTCCAGTTACGGGGCGCTGATGACGACGCGGGGCGCTTCATTACGACTGCCTTCCCAACTGGGCCCCGGCCTTCGCCGGGGTGACGGGGAAGAGGTAAGGGGAGGGGGAGATCACTTCGGCAGATCCATATCCGCCCCGATCACCGCGAAGTCGGTCCACGCGCCGGCAGCACTCCCCGGCTGGCCACCGCCGACCCACAGGCGATACGCGCCCGGCACGACATGTCGCCGCCCGTCGCGCTCGACGACGCTCATCATCCGCGGATCGATCGTGAAGCGGGCCGTGGCGCTCTTGCCGGCGCGCAGCGGTACGCGCTGGAAGCCGACGAGCTGTCGTTGCAGGACCGGCGCGGTCATCCCGCCTCCCGCCACTTTCGGCAGGACCAGATACGCCTGCACCACTTCTTCGCCATCGCGCCGGCCGCTGTTGGTGACGCGCGCGGTGATGGTCAGCGGCTGGCCACTCGCGACGCTCGCCGCGCCGGTGACCCGGTCATAGACATAGGAGGTGTAGGACAGGCCGTGGCCGAACCCCCATAAGGGCGTGCCGGTGAAATAGCGGTAGGTCCGCTCCTTCATGCCGTAATCGATGAAGGCGGGCAGGTCGGTGGTCGCCTTGTAGAAGGTGACCGGCAACCGTCCCGACGGATTGGCCGCGCCGGTCAACACGTCGGCGAGCGCGGTGCCGCCGGCCTCGCCCGAATACCAGAGCGCGAGCACCGCATCGGCCACATTCGGGTCGACCGCGACCGCGCTGCCGCTCGCCAGCACCAGCACGATCGGCTTGCCCGTCGCCTTGAGTGCGGTCAGCAGGCGTTGCTGCGCGAAGGGCAGCGCGATGTCGCTGCGGTCGCCGCCGATGAAGCCGGGGACCTGCACCTGCAACGCCTCGCCTTCCAGATCGGGAGACAGGCCCCCGACCATCACCACCACGTCGGACGCCTGCGCCGCCTTGACCGCCTCGGCGATCATCGGTTCCTCGGGCGGGAGCCACAGCAGGCGGAACGTCTCGTCCGGGCTGCTGTGGTTGAGCGTCAGGTCGAACGGCTGCGGCCGGCCGTCGCTGTCCCACGCGATCTCGACCCGGCCCTTGGCGATCGCGCCGTCGTGGAGCACGCGCCCGCCGACCGACAGCGTCGCGGTGTCGTGGGTCTTGCAATCCTTCCAGCATTGCGCCTGATCGAGCATCAGCCGGTACGCACCCGGCCCCGGCGGGGTCAGCGTCCCGGTCCAGCGCGCGACATAGCCCTGTACGGGCAAGCCGGGGGCGGGGGGCACGCGGGTCAGGTCGAGGTCGATGTGGCGCTCGGCGCGCTTCAGCACCTCGCGGCCCGCGACGCTGTAGCTGGCGGTCAGGTCCTTGAACGCGGTTTCCGGGAGCACCACCGGCGCGCCGTCGGCGAGCACCGCGCCTTGCGCATAGGCCACGTTCGCGAACCGCTGACGCAGGCCTGCCAGCGGCGTGATCGGCTGGACCGCGGTGCCGTGGTAATTGCCCTGCAAGACGCCCAGATCGTCAGCGTTCGCGCCGATCACCGCCAGCTTGGTGGTCGGTGCGAGCGGCAGCCGCTGGCCGTTGTTCTGGAGCAGCACGATCGCCTTGCGCGCCGCGTCCAGCGCGAGCGCGCGGTCAGCGGCGGTGTTGACCGCATCGGGCTTGATCGAGGCCCAGGGGCTGGTCGCGCCGAACGCGATCCCGAGCCGGCGACGCGCTTCGAGCGAGCGGTGGAGCGCGGTGTCGACCTCGGCCTCGCTCACCAGCCCGCGCGCGACCGCTTGCGGAAGCGCCGCATAGGTGTTGCCGCAATTCAGGTCGTTGCCGCCCTTGACCGCCGCGGCCGCCGCCGCCGCGGCGTCGAGCCGGTAATGATGGAACATGTGGATGTTCGCGACCGCATCGCAGTCGGACACGGTGAAGCCCGTGAACCCCCAGTCGCGCCGCACGCGATCGTTGAGCAACGTGCCCGAGGCGCACGCCGGGGTGCCGTGGATCGAATTGTACGCGCACATCAGCGATTGCGCCTTGCCCTCGGTCACCGCCATGCGGAACGCCGGGAGGTAGGTCGCCTCGAGATCCTGCGGGCTGGGATCGACGTCGAAGCCGTCGCGTCCGGCCTCGGGGCCGCTGTGCACCGCGAGATGCTTGGGCGTGGCGATCACTTTGGGGTGGAGCGGGTCCGGCCCTTGCAGCCCGGTGACGAACGCCACCCCCAGCTTGCCGGTGAGATACGGGTCCTCGCCATAGGTTTCCTGTCCGCGGCCCCAGCGCGGATCGCGGAAGATGTTGATGTTGGGCGACCAGATCGTCAGCCCTTCGTAGATGCGGCGGTTCGCGCCAACGGCCTGCGCGTTGAACTTCGCGCGGGCCTCAGTGGCGACCACATCACCGATCTTGTGGACCAGCGCAGTATCCCAGGTCGCCGCCATCCCGATCGCCTGCGGGAAGACGGTCGCGTGGCCGTTGCGGGCGAGGCCGTGCAGACCCTCGTTCCACCAGTCATAGGCGGGGAGCCCGGCCTTGGCGTCGGCGGGCGCGGTGCTTTGCAATTGCGCGGCTTTTTCCTCGATCGTCATCGTCGCGATCGTCGCCGCGACCGGGTCGGCGGCCGCGCTTGCCAACAGCAGCCAGATCATTTGCGTCCTCCCAGCGAGCGCAGCGTTAGCGCGCGCTTCAATTGTGCCGGCGTGGCGGTAGTTTCCACGCGAATGGTCCGGCTCTCACCGGGTAGCAGATCGAACCCGTCGTCGGACGGCTGCGCCGACAAGGCCCCGAAATCGAGCATTACCGCGCGGGCGAGCCGCGTGGCGGTGATCGTCACCGTCCGCCCGTCCCAGCGCGTCGATAAACCGGGATCGGGCCAGTGGATGTCCTTGGGCAGCGCGCGCTCGACGAGGCGGCGGTGCAGGAGGCGGTCGCCGGCATAGAGTTCGGCGACGCCATAGCTGTCCGCCGCCGGGGTCGTGCCGAACAGCGCGGCATCCGGCACTGCCGCCACGTCGGTGGAGGCGAGGGGGGCGAGGGTGACGTCGCCCCCCTGTTCACCCAGCAATCGCCCGTCCATCGCATAGCCGCGCACCCGCCAGCGCGCCGCCGTCGGGGTCGTCGCGTCGGAGACGAGCGCGACGCGGGTCGCGGCGTCCTTGTGCTCGGTAACGATCACCTGATCCGCGAAGAAGCGTCGCGCGGCGTACTGAAGCAGCTTCCAGCGCCCGTCATAGTCGATGCTCGACCACGAGATCGCCGGCCACGTATCGTTCAATTGCCAGTAGAGCGACCCCATCGTCACCGGGCGGCAGGCGCGGTGGTGGAGGGCGGCCAGCTCGATCGCCTGCGCCTGATTGACCTGCGTGAGATAGACGTAGTCGGCCAGTCCCCGGGGCTCGCCGAGCCGCTCGCGGATGTAGAGCAGCAGACGGTCGTTGCCTTCGCCGGCAAGGAACTTCTGGTGCACCTTCATCACCGCGTCGGTGGGCGTCACGTCGAGCGTGCCCGCAAAGCCCTTGATCGTCGCGAGATCGGGCATCGCCTGAAAGCCGTATTCGGACATGAAGCGAGGGCAAGAATTCAGATAGTTGGCCACCGGTTTCGACCCGGACCAAACATCCCAGAAATGGCGGTCACCGGCGGCATCGGTATCCACCGGGCCTTCGTAATCGGTCGAGGGTGAACCCGGCCAATACGGCACCGCCGGATCGAAGTCGCGCACCGCCTGCCGCAGCACGCGGTCGAACAGCACCGCCATGCCGGTGCCGATCCGCTCCTGCTCGTCAGGGCCGACCGCTTTCTTGAAGGCCTTGCGATCGGACCAGTTTTCCCAGCCGGACAGCACCTCGTTGCCGCCCGCCCACAGCACGATCGAGGGGTGGCCGGAGGCGCGCGCGACCTGTTGCTCGGCCTCGATGCGGACGTTCTCGCGGAAGGCTGCGTCGGGGGGCGTCACCGCGCCGCCGAACATGAAGTCCGACCAGATCATCAGCCCGAGTTCGTCGGCGGCGTCGAAGAAGGCGTCGGGCAGGTAATAGCCGCCGCCCCAGACGCGGATCATGTTCATATTGGCCGATTTCGCATCGGCGAGCAGCCCGCGCATCTTCTCGGGCGTGACGCGCGCGGGGAAATTGTCGAACGGGATCAGGTTCGCGCCCTTGGCGAAGATCGGGATGCCATTGATCCTGAACCCGAATGCGCCGTCACCGCGGATCAGCTCGACGGTGCGCAGCCCGATGCGGCGTTCCGTCCGGTCGCTCTCCACGCCGGCTTCGACCAGCGCGCCGGCCACCCGGTAGAGCGGTTGCGCGCCATAGCCGACCGGCTGCCAGCGCTGCGGCTGCGCGATCGTCAGTGGCACGGTGACGCGATTGTCACCTGCCGCCAGCGTTACCTGCTGTTCGGCGGTGACGACCTTGCCGTCCGGACCGGTGACGGTGGCGCGGACCAACGCCGGGCCGGGGCGATCGGCGAAGATGGCGAAGTTTGCGCCTAGACGGGCCTCGGCATCGTTGAGGGCGACCTGCTGGACCAGCATCCGCTCGAGCCGGGCGTCGTCCCACCCCTCCAGACGTATTCCCTGAGTGGGCCCGATGTTGACGATGCGGGGCCCCCAGTCCCAGCTCCAGTCATATTTGGGTTTGCGGATGTAGGGCGATGTCTGCTTGCCCTTCGGCTCGTCGCCGAACGCGGAATCATATTCGCCGGGCAGCGGGTGCGCCTCGGCCAGCACCTTCGGCTGCATCGTCCGGATCGGCGAGGCGAAGGTGAGGGTGATCGTGTTGTCGCCGGGCTTGAGCCAGCGCCTCGCGTCGACGCGCCATTGGCGGTGCGCATTGTCGGTGGTCAGCACCGCTTGCCCATTGACCGAAACGGTGGCGAACGTGTCGAGCGCATCGAACGCGAGGTCGAGATGGTCGCGCGCGACCTGCTCCGCGGTCAGCCGGAGCGTGCGCCGATATTGCCAGCCGGTCAGCCCGGCCCATTGGATCGCCGCCTCGTTGGTGCCCTTGAAGGGATCGGGGACCTGCCCGGTCGCGATCAGCGCCTGTTGCACGCTGCCCGGCACGGTCGCGGCGAACCATTTGGCGGCGCGGGGATGCGCCTTTGTGGCCTCGGCATCGCTGAGGTCGATGCGGACCTGCCAGTCCCGATCGAGCGGGATCACCGTCTTGGGCGCCGCCACAGCGGCGGTCGAGGCGAGCAGCAGGGGCAGGGCGAGCCAGCGCATCAGCGGCGCTCCGTCAGCGTCACGCTGGCGACCGCATAATAAGGCTCGTCGAGCGGCGAGGTGAATTGGAAGCAAATGTCCTGATCCCCGGTCATCTTCGGCAGGGTGCCGGTGAAGGTGAGGCGCTGCGGGGCGGTCGTCGGGTCGGGCAACGGGAACCCGCCGATCGCGACCGGCTTCGCGGTCGTGTCTCCCGCATCCTGCGCCTTGGTCGCCGCCGCACAGCCGAACTGCACCAGCAATTCGCCGTGCGGCGACACCGGATAATGCCGGCGCAGCTTGGGAATGTCGTGGCCCAGCGCCCAGTTGCGCGCCAGCCGCACCACCTCGACCGTATAGCCGCCCGCGATGTCGAGCGGCGCGGCCGGATAGACCGCGCAGGTGTTGAACAGGTTCAGGTTGAACGCCGGCGCGGTGTCGGTCACATCCGGAACCAGCGGCACGCGCAGGCCGAACGGCCCGGTACCGCAGGGGGCGAGATCGTTGTTGCCGCGCGTCAGCAATGCGGCGCGCGCGGTGTCGAAGCGGCGCACCGCCGCGGTCGGCTGCCCGGCGGCGTCGAAGGCGGTGGCCTGCACCACCACGCCGGGAGTCAGCGACAAGGGAGCCTTATAGGCGCGCGATGTGGACGAGGGCGTGCTGCCGTCGGTCGTGTAGCGGATCGTGCCGTAGCCGGCCTGCGTCGCCAGCGTCAGCGGCACGCGATTGGCGCGCAAGGCGTCGCCGCGTGTGCCCGGCACGGTGAACCCGACCGCGAACGCGCTGTCGGCGACGGTCATGCCGCCGCGCGTCCAGCGTGCCGTCTGTCGCTGCACACGCGGTAGGAAGCCGTTCAGATCGCGCTTGTCCTTCGCCGACCAGGTGATCTCCGCCAGCGCCGCAGCGCGCGGGAAGATGTGGAACTGCACCGCCGCCGGGGTGACGAGATATTCGCTCCAGACGTTGCCCTGCGCGCCCAGCACATGATGCGCACGCTCGGCAGGGATGCCGGCGGGCATCGGGTCATAGGCGTAGACGTCGGCCAGCGAGCTGACGACGTTCTGCCCCGGCACCTCGCTGTCGAGGGTGCTCTGCACGCGATCGAGGTACAGCGGCGTGCCCGGCGACAGCACCACGTCGTGCCCCTGGTTGGCGGCGGCGACCGCGCCGGCCTCACCGCGCCACGACATCACCGAGGCGCTGGCGGGCAACCCGCCGTCCAGGATCTCGTCCCAGCCGATCAGGCGGCGGCCCTTGGATTGCAGATACTGACCGAACTGCTCGATCATCCAGCCTTGCAGCGCGTCTTCGTCCTTCAGCCCCAGCGCCTTGATCTGCGCCTGCACCACGGGGCTGCGCTGCCATTGTTCCTTCAGCGCCTCGTCGCCGCCGAGATGGACGTAGGTGCCGGGGAAGATGTCGATCAATTCGTCGAGCACTTCCTTGACGAACGCGATTCCCTGCGGCCCGGGATTGAACAGATACGGCTCGATGCCCCAGCGATTGCCGACCGGCGGCCGGTCGCCGAGGATGCCGAGTTCGGGATAGGCGGTGACCAGCGCGGTGGCGTGGCCGGGCAGGTCGATCTCGGGCACGATCGTGACGCCGCGCTCACCGGCATAGGCGACCAAGTCGCGCAACTGATCCTGCGTGTAGAAGCCGCCGACCCGCGTCGCCGGGGCGGGGCCGCCGGTCGACGGCGGGGTGCGCCACGCGCCGGTTTCGGTCAGCTTCGGATAGCGCTTCACCTCGAAGCGCCAGCCCTGATCGTCGGTCAGATGCAGGTGGAGCGTGTTGAGCTTCACCGCCGCCATCTGGTCGACGATCCGCTCCAGATCGGCGATCGTGAGGAAGTGTCGCGCGGGATCGATCATCAGCCCGCGCCACCCGAAGCGCGGCGCGTCGTCGATCGTCATCGCCTTGACGCGCACCGGCTGGCCGACGCGCGCGTCGGGGCTGAGCACTTGTACGAGCGTCATCGCGCCATGGACGAACCCGGCCGGGGTGCTGGCGAGGATGCGGATGCCGTCGCGTGCGGCGATCAGGCGATAGGCCTCCGCGCCGGTGATGCCGGCGTCCTGTTCGAAGCGGATGCGCGCCGCGCCGGCCGTGCTCTCCAGCGTCAGCCCGCGCGCGGTGCGGACATGCGCGATCAACAGCCGTGCGGCGGCGGCGGCGGGAGCGGCGGCGCTGACCGTCGCGCCGTTCGCGATCGTCACGCTTCCCGATCTGGCGACGATCGACTGCGGTAGCGGGAGCAGGGATTGTGCCAAGCCGGGCGCGGCGAGGCACGTCATCGAGAATGCCGCGACCGCGGTCGCGAAAGGCCGGGGCATCGCTGTTCCTTGGTTCTGTTTTGGTATTGGCAGGCATCATGCCGCCGCGATTCCGGCGCGTCCATGCCGCCGGCAAAAAAAATGGGCCCCCGCGGATGCGGAGGCCCAGGGCAGGAATTAAGATAAGTAACTGAGGTTATAAGCGGAACGTCACGCTGCCGACGAAGGTGCGGCCATTCTTGTAGAAGGCCGACGGACGGTCGGGGGTGCCGCTGTACTGGAGATAGGTCTCGTCCAGCAGGTTCTGCGCGTTGACGGTCAGCGAAATGTTCTGGGTCAGCGCCAGCGAGGCCGACGCGTCCAGCTGATTGTACGGCGCGACCATCTCGAACGAGTTCAGGCGACCGATCGAGCGGAAGTAGGACGAGCGGTAATTGTAGCTGACGCGCGCCTGGAACGGACCCTTCTCAAAATAAGGGATCACGTTAACGGTGTGCTTCGACAGATACGGCAGGTTCAGCGCACCGTCGATGCCCGGGATCACCGAGGTCGAGCTGTCCTGATAGGCATAGTTCGCCTGGATGCCGAACCCGCCCCAAATCTCGGCCTGGCCGTTGACCAGTACGCCGTTGACCTTCGCCTTGCCGGCGTTGATCGGGCTGTTCACGCGGTAGGTGTTGATGACCCGGCCCTCGAGCGAGTTGTAAAAGCTCTGCCCGGTTTGGGTCGTGGTGATGATGTAGTTGCTGATCTCGCGACGATAGAGTTCGAGCGACAGCAACGCACCGGCGCGCGGATAGAATTCCGCGGTAACCTCGTAATTGGTCGACTCGTAGGGCTTCAAGTTCGGGTTGCCGCCGCCGGCGTCAAGCGTGACGTCGTTCTGCGAGATCGACGCTGCCAGATCCTGATAGCGCGGACGCGAGATCACCTTGGCCGCCGCGCCGCGCACGATGAACTGCGGCGAGATTTCGTAAGCGACGTTCAGCGCCGGCAGGAACTTCAGATAGTCCGTTGAGGTGCTGGTCGGAACCGGCGTCGGGTTCTGGTTGGTCGCGGTCGGCAGCGACAGCGCATAGTAAGACGCGTCATGGGTGTAGACCAGACGACCGCCGAGGTTGCCGCGCAGCCCGCCCTGATCAAAGTTCACCTGGACGTAGCTCGCCGCGGTCCGCTCCTCGACGCGCGTCGAGGCACCGACCTTGTAGAACAGCGGCGTGTTGATGCTATTCGCAAGGATGTCGATCACCGCCTCGCGCGGCAGGTTGAGGTACTTGGTCGCGGTGCCCGAGCCGCCCGAGCCGTCGAAGATCCCGTCCGGCGTGGTCAGCGTGGTGACGCCGAGCTGCGAGCCGTCCTTCGACGTGGTCAGATAGCTGTTGATGCCGCGCGCATCGATCTTGTTGACGTGATCGGTGATCCGGGCGCCGATCAGCAGCTGCTTGAAGAAGCCGTCGCCCAGCGGGACGACCGCGTCGAAGCCGCCGAATGCATCGCGATCGGTTGTGACGCTGTAATCCTGCCCGCCGATCTGTGCGGCGTTCAACTGCGTGCCGTTGACGAGATACGGCGTGCCCTCGATCGTGACCTTGTTGTTGCTTGGGTTGGTGAAGTAATTGGCCGGGTTGGTCAGGTCGCCGGTGAAGTTCACCTCCGCCGTCGTCGGCGAAATCGCGTAGCTGAACGGCAGCTTGGTCTGCACGTTGAACAGATATTCGGGGTTGCGGCCACCGGTCGCCTTGCTCCAGCCGCCGACGAACGACACCTTGGCACCGTTGTCGCCTTCCCAATCGGCGAAGAAGTTGAGGTTGTCGGTCTTCAGCTTGGTCGAGCGGACTAGCGTATCCAGCTGCGCGTTGCGCTGGCTGGTCGCCGCGCCGAAGCTGGCATTGGTGATGACGCCGTTCGAGATCGTCGCGGATTGCAGGTCGGCACCGCTCCATGCGCCAGGGATCGTGTACATCGACTGGCTATAGTTGTTGTAATTGCCGTCGATGTGCAGGCCGTTCAACGTCAGCGTCAGATTGCTGGCCGGACGATACTGCACCGTGCCCGACACGCTGGTGCGCTCGCGCTGCTGCTGGAAATAGGCGTAGTTGATGCCGAACGGCAGCGTCGCGGCGGCGAGGTCGTTGCGCGTGCCGCCCGTGACGGTGGCGTTTGGGTTCTTGAGCAGCGCTTGCCCGCTGGCATCGCGGACGAGGTTGATGTTACCGTTGGCATCACGGGTCGGGTTGCCATCCGCGTCGTTGATCGTCTGGAACAGACGGCCGTCGGCTTGCTCGTACCCGAAGAATTCGACGCCGGCGCGGACGAGCTGCTGCTTGTCATAGGTGGCGGCGACGAGGAAGCCGAACGTCTCGTCCTGGTTCTTCCAGCTGTACAGGCCCGAGCCGCGGATGCTGCCCTTCTCCGAACGGTCGTTGTAGGTGTAGCCGCCCGAGGCGAACACCGAATTGGCGTCCAGCTCCAGCGGGCGCCGCGTGCGCACGATCACCGTGCCGCCGAGGCTGCCGTCCTCGAGTCGGGCCTCGGGCGACTTGTAGACTTCAAGGCGGTCGACCAGCTCGGGGGCGAGCAGCGAATAGTTGAAGGTACGGCTCGACGGATCGTTGTCGTTGCCGCCCCAATCGGCCGAGGCGAGCGCGTGGCCGTCGAGCAGCATGCGGTTGAGCGCCGGATCGGTACCGAGGATCGCGACCTTCTCGCCCTCACCGAAGCGGCGGTCGATCGAGACGCCGGGGATGTGCGCGAGCGACTCGGCGACGTTGCGATCCGGGAATTTGCCGATGTCCTCGGCCGAGATCGCGTCGACGACCGCGTTGGCGTTGCGCTTCAGCTCGATCGCCTGCCGAAGACTGCCGGCATAGCCGGTGACGACGATGTCGTCGCCGACGGTGCCGTCGGCCTGCGTGTCGGGCGCGGCGCTTGCCGGCGGCGTGGCCGGCGTCTGCTGCGCCTGCGCGCTGGTGGCGGCGAAACCGACAATGGCGGTGGAAACCAGCATCATGTGACGCAAGCGCATACCTGAACCCCCTCATAAGCCCGTGGGCCGAGCACATTGATAAACGGGCGATGCGTCGGCGTAGTCGTAACTACGAACCGCATCGGTCCTGGACTGGTCTTGTAACCAATCTGGGTCAGCTCGGACATAGGTTGTTACGAAATAGTTTCACGTGCAAAAGCGATTTTTAGCATTTCGGTCGAAAGTGTGGTTTTTGGGCGACATGGCGATCCCGCCGTTCTGGCGTCGCATTGGCCGGGTTGGGGTTGCGCGCCGTCGGGCTTGGGTTACGGTTGCCGTCAGGGGAAAGCTCTGCGCTCTAGCGGAGACAGGAAGGAACGCGGATGGCCTTTTCGGACGAGGTGGGACGGTTTCGGGAGGGCAATGCCGCGCCGCTCTACCTCCAGTTGCAACAGGTGATCCGCGAGGCGATCGATGGCGGCATCCTCAACCAGGGTGATGCGATTCCCGCCGAGCGCGATCTGGCGGTCGAATATGACGTGTCGCGGATCACGGTGCGCAAGGCGATCGGCGGGCTGGTCGAGGACGGATTGCTGACGCGGCGGCGTGGGGCGGGGACGTTCGTCGCCGGGCGCGTCGAGAAGAGCTTCTCCAAACTCTCGTCCTTCTCCGAGGACATGGCGGCGCGCGGCAAGACCGCGTCGAGTAGCTGGATCAGCCGCGTGGCCAGCACCGTGAACCCAGAGGAGAGCATGGCGCTGGGGCTGTCACCGGGCGCACCGGTGTTCCGTTTCCAGCGCATCCGCCATGCCGACGACGAGCCGATGGCGCTCGAGGTGTCGACGATCGCCGGTTACTGCCTGCCGTCGGTCGAGGCGGTCGAGGACTCGCTGTACAGTGCGCTCGACAAGGCGGGCAGCCGCCCGGTGCGCGCGCTCCAGCGGTTGCGCGCAGTGCCGTTCGGGCCGGAACATGCCAAGATGCTGGGGGTCGACGCCGGCCATGCCGGGCTGTTGATCGAACGCCGCGGGTTCCGGCGCGACGGGCGCGCGGTGGAGTTCACGCGGTCCTATTATCGCGGCGATGCCTATGACTTCGTCGCGGAATTGTCGGACCTCTGAGCTCCCGTCGTCCCGGACTTGATCCGGGACCCCGCTTCTCCTCGACGGTTGCGCCAGGAGCGGGACCCCGGATCAAGTCGAGACCTCTGCGAAAGGCGCCCGAGAAGGCGGGTAAGGCTTTTCTGGCCGATGGGGGGAGCCGTCAAGCGTGCAGGTAGGTGGGTGTATGTCCCCTGCCGAGAAGCCTCGAACGGGTCGTTCAAGCAGCAGCCCGCCGCAGATTATAGGCGATGGCGGCAAGGTCGACCTGGAGGCGGCATCGTTCGAGCCCGCGGTAGCGCATTCTGACCAGGCCGTAGGAACCGCGCTTGAGTTCGGAAAAGGTCCGCTCGACGGCGCCGCGTATCCGTCCGATCAGCTTGTTGCGCACCGCCTGCCAAGGGGGAAGCGTCGGTTGCCCGCGCACGCGGCGATGCTGGATGCGGTCCTTGATGCCGCGCGCCTTGAGCGCCTCGCGCCGGGCGCGCTTCTCGTAAGCCTTGTCGGCATAGACGGCGCGCTCGTCGCCCAGGATGAGGTCGTCGGCCACTTCGCTCTCATAGGTCTTGGCCGGCGTCACCCGCCGGTTGCGGATCAACCCCGAACCCTGGTCGACACCGACATGCACCTTATAGCCGAAGAACAGCCGGCGTCCCCGGTCGACGCGCGTCCAGCTGGCGTCGGGGTCGTTGGCCGAACGGCTCTCCCCGCCTTCCGCCGGCCGGGCACTGCGCGGCGGACAACGGACCGCCGCCTCCACCAGCGTGGCGTCGATCAACGTACCGGACTTGACCAGGAAGCCTGCCGCATCGAGCTGACGCTGCACCTCGACGAACAGCGCCTCGCCCAGCCCCGCCTCGACCAGCGCCAGCCGGAAGCGGCACAAGGTCGTCTCATCCGGCGTCGGCTCCTCCAGCGCCAGGCCGCAGAACCGCCGGAACGATACCCGGTCGGATAGCGCCTCCTCCAGCCCCGGGTCCGACAAGCCATACCATTGCTGCAGCAGCAGCGCCCGCACCATCGCCAGCGCCCGGTACGGCGGACGTCCCGTCGTCCCGGGCCGCACCCGCCGCACCAGCGCCTCCACCGGCGCCCAGTCGATCAGCGCCGCGATCCGCTCCAACCGCGCATTCCGGCCAAACCCCGCCGGCAAAAACGCCTCCGCAAATCCCCGCTGTTCCATCGACGCCGATCCTCCCACAGCATCGAATCATATCCATGCCGAAACGTCAGCACATTTTCGCAGAGGTCTCGATCAAGTCCGGGGTGACGGCTTATTGGGTCAAGGCTTCCGCATCCGCTACCAGCAGGTGCAGCGTGCCATCCGCCGGTCGCGCCACCGCGCGGACGCCCAGTCCGCGCAATGCCGTTTCGTCGACCTTCGCCTGCCTCAGCGTCACGCGGACGCGCCCCGGATGGACGCTGGCCTGTCGCACATTCGCTGCACCGCCGAGCGCCTCCAGCGTCGATGCCGAGAGCACCACCGCCGCGTCGGCGGTGTCATCGACAACGTTGACCGCCGTGACCGTCACGCCGCCTGCCGCGAGCGCATCGCGAATCTCAACCGCGACCACATCGGCGATCGGGCCAAGCACGACCTGCAACGCGGTCGGCGAGGGGCGGATCAGCCCGCGCGCGCCGAGCGCCTTGAGCGCGGCATCGTCGACCGCCTGCTGGTCGCGCACGTTCAGCCGCAGCCGGGTGGTGCATGCGCCGACTTCGGTGAGGTTGCCGGCCCCGCCCAGCGCGCGCGCGAACGCCGCACCGCGCTCTCCCGCGGCGACCGCCACCGGCCCGTCGCCCTCGACCGGCTCGCGCCCCGGAGTCTTGAGGTCGAAGCGCGCGATGAAGAAACGGAACAGCCCGTAATAGAGCGCGAAATAGACCGCACCGACCGGGAGCAGCAGCAGCGGCCGTGTCGCGAGCCGGAAGTTCAGCACATAATCGAGCAGCCCCGCCGAGAAGCCGAACCCCAGCTTCACGCCCAGCGCGTCCATCAGCGCCATCGATATGCCGGTCAGCACCGCATGGACCGCATAGAGGATCGGCGCGAGGAACATGAAGCTGAACTCGATGGGCTCGGTCACGCCGGTCAGCATCGAGGTGAGCGCGAGGCTGAACAGCATCCCGCCGATCGCCTTGCGCCGTTCCGGCAGCGCGGCATGGTACATCGCGAGGCAGGCGGCGGGCAGGCCGAACATCATGACCGGGAAGAAGCCGGCCATGAACGCGCCCGCGCCGGGGTCGCCTGCGAAGAAGCGGCGCAAGTCGCCGGTGCTGCCGTGATAGTCGCCCATCACGAACCAGACGATATTGTTGAGCAGATGGTGCAGCCCGGTGACGAGCAGCAGCCGATTGAGCAGCCCGAACAAGAACAGCCCCGCGCCGCCCGAGGCGGCGATGCCGTAGCTCAGCTGGTCGATCCCGCTGGCGATCGCGGCGAACCCGGTGCCGATGACCACCGCGAGCACGAGGCCGGCGAGACCGCTGACGATCGGTACGAAGCGCCGTCCGCCGAAGAAGGCGAGATATTCGGGCAGCGCGATCGTCGAAAAGCGATTGTAGAACAAGCCGCCGACCAGCCCCGAGAGGATGCCGGCGGGGACGTCGAGCCGCGTGATCGCCTTCGCCTTCCACGCTGCGATCGCCAGATCGGCCGAAGGGCCGGTCAGCCCGGCGGTGACCTCAGGGGGCACCGACAACAGCACCTTAGCGGCTTCGGTGGCGACGAGGAAGCAGACCACGCCCGCCAGACACGCCGCGCCGTTGCCGTCGCGCGCGAAGCCGGTCGCGACGCCGATCGCGAACAGCAGTCCCAGGTGCGAGAAGATCGCGTCGCCGGCCGCGCTGACGAACGCGATGTTCAGCAGGTCGGGCTGGCCGAGCCGCAGCAGCAGCCCGGCGATCGGCAAGACCGCGATCGGCAGCATCAAGGCGCGGCCGAGCGGCTGGAGGGTGCCGAGGATCGACTTCATCGCGCAAACTCCCGTGCGAGGCGGCGGACGGCGGCGGCGTCCGGGCAGGCGAGCGCCGCGCGCGCATGATCACGCGCCGCCGACAGGTCGAGATCGCGCACCAGCGCTTTGATCTCCGGCACCGCGGCGGGCGCGACCGACAATTCGGTGACCCCGAGCCCGAGCAGGATCGGCACCGCGAGCGGATCGGAGGCGAGGCTGCCGCACACGCCGGTCCAGCGGTGGCGCAGCGCGCCGCCGCGCACCGTCTCGCCGATCAGCCGCAGGACGGCGGGGTGCAGCCCGTCGAGCGCGCCGGCGACCGCGGCATTTCCGCGGTCCATCGCCAGCGTATATTGGGTCAGGTCGTTGGTGCCGATCGACAGGAAGTCGGCCTCGGCGGCGAGCAGATCGGCGCCGATCGCGGCGGCGGGCGTCTCGACCATCACGCCGAGTTCGACGTCGCGCGCGCCGCCTGTCAGCCGGTCGAGCACCGCGCGCACCTTGAGCAGTTCGTCGACGCCCGCGATCATCGGCACCATGACCCGGCAGCGCCCGAGCGGGCGGACGGCGAGGATCGCCTTGAGTTGATCTTCGAGGATGTGCGGATGCGCGAGCACGACGCGGACGCCGCGTAGGCCGAGCGCGGGGTTTTCCTCACCCGCGATCGGTAGATAGGGCGCGGGTTTGTCGCCGCCGATGTCGAGCAGCCGGACGATGAGCGGACGCCCGTCGAGCGCGTCGACCACCGCCTGATAATCGGCGGTCTGTTCGGCGACATCGGGGGCGGTGTCGCGGTCGAGGAACAGCAATTCGGTGCGCAGCAGCCCGCAGCCTTCCGCGCCGTTGCGCACCGCGACTTCGGCGTCGGCGGGCGACCCGCAATTGGCGAACAGCTCGATCCGCGTGCCGTCGGCGGTGCGGCAATCCTCGCCGGCGCGGGCGAGCGCGTCGGCGCGGCGCGTCGCGGCGGCGGTGACGCGGACCTGCGCGTCGGCGAGCATCTCCGGCGACGGGGCGGGGTGGAGCCAGCCGGTGCTGGCGTCGAGCACCAGCGTCGTCCCGTCTGGCACCGCGCGCAACGCGCTGCCGAGCGCGACCAGCGTCGGCGCGCCGCGCGCGGCGGCGAGGATCGAGACGTGCGAGGTCGGGCCGCCATGTTCGATCGCCAGCCCGGCGACCCGGTCGAGATCGAGCGCCATGAACTGCGACGGCAACAGATCGTCGGCGAGCAGGATCGCGCCCGCGGGCAGCGTCACCGCTTCCTCTTCGGCGCCGACCAGCCGCGCGATCAGCTGACGTTCGAGATCGAGCATGTCGTCGGCGCGTTCGGCGAGTCGCGGGTCGCCACCGGCGCGCAACGCGTCGGCCTGCGGGCGGATCGCCTCGCGCCAGGCATGGGCCGCGCTGCTGCCGCGCGTGATCGCCATCAGGGTGTTCGCGATCAATTTCGGATCGTCGAGGATCGCGGCGTGCGCCTCGAGGATCGCCCGTGCGCCGGCGGGGCCGGTGGCGGCGCGCTCGGTCAATTCGGCGATCAATCCGGTGCGTGCGGCCTCGAACGCCGCTTCCTCCGCGGCGACGCCGTTGCCGCTGGCGGCGACGGCCAGATCGGCTACCTGCAACCGGAACGCCGCGCCAATCGCCAGACCCGGTGCGGCGGTCACGCCAGCGATCGCCCCCTCGGGTACGTCACCGGCGGCGGGTGGAGCGGGGCGGGGCGCGACGGGAGCGGCGTCTTCCTTGATGCCGTGGAGGATCAGTTCGGCGACCGCCTCGACCGCCGCCGCGGCCTGCGCGCCGGTCGCGGCGATCGTCACCCGGTCGTTATGCGCGACGATCAGCGACAGCAAACCGATCGGGCTGGTCGCGCCGACCGGTTCGCCATCCTTCGCCAGCGTCACGACGGCGTCGAAGCCGCGCGCGACCTCGGCGATGCGCGCGGCGGGGCGGGCGTGGATGCCGTGCGGCAGCGGCACGACGATCGTGCGCGTCGTTGCAGGACCATCGTCCGCCGCCTGCTGCGTCTGCGCGTCGAGCGCGGTGAGCGTCATCAGCGCATCGCCCGATGCGACGATCGCGCCGGTCGCGCGGTGCGCGATCGTGAAGCGGTCGCCGTTCGTAACGACGATCGGCGTCACTGCCGCGCGCGCCTCGCGGACGATCCGGTCGAGGTCGAAGCGGATCAGCGGCTGGCCGCGCGTCACCGCGTCGCCTGCCGCGACCAATGTCTCGAACCCCTGACCCTTCAGCCCGACGGTATCCAGCCCGATATGGATCAACAGTTCCGCGCCCTCGGAGGTGCGCAGCGTGATCGCATGACCGGTCGGCTGCACCGTTACGACGCGCGCATCGCACGGCGCGACCAATGTGTCGCCCGTGGGGTCGATCGCGACGCCGTCGCCCAGCATCCGCTCCGCGAACACCGCATCGGGCACGTCGTCGAGCGCGCAGGCCCAGCCTTCGAGCGGTGCGTAGAGCGAGAGGGAAGCCATGGCGTCTCCGGAAACGATCGGGGTCAGGCGACCGGCTGCGCGCCGATCCAGGTGCTGGCGGGGTACAGGTCGCGGGTCAGGATCGCCCAGTCGGCGCGCTGCCCGACCGCGAGAGTGCCGCGTTCGTCGGAGAGGCCGAGGAACGCCGCCGGGCTGGTCGCCGCCAGCCCCGCCGCCGCTTCCGGGCTCAGCCCAAGCCGCGTCACCGCGCCGCGCACCGCGCCTGCCATGTCGAGGTCCGATCCGGCGAGCGTCCCGTCGGCACCGACGCAGCGTCCGCCCTCGACATGGATCGGCTTGCCCTGCAGCACGAAGTCCTTGGTCTGCGCGCCGACGCACGGCATCGCATCGGTCACCAGCATGAAGCGGTCGGCCGGGCGCGCGCGAAGCGCGATCCGAAGCGCAGCATCGTCGACATGGAAGCCGTCGACGATGATCCCGCACCAGGCGCTGTCATTGTCGAGCGCCGCGCCGACCACGCCAGGCGCGCGATGCGCCAGCGGCGACATCGCGTTGTAGAGATGCGTCACCCCGCTCGCGCCCGCCGCGAAGGCGGCGGTGGCGGTCGCGTAATCGGCGTCGGTATGGCCGAGGCAGACGCGCACGCCCGCCGCGACCAGCGTCGCGATCTGTTCGGTCGACACCCGCTCGGGCGCGAGCGTCACCATCACCCGCCCGCGCCGCGGCGCGGTCAGCAGCGCGAGCATGGCGTCATCGAGCGCGCGGAATCGCGCCGGGTCGTGGATGCCCTTGCGCGCGACGTTGATGACCGGCCCCTCGACATGGATGCCGATCACGCCGGGCACGCCGGCCTCGATCGCGGCATCGACCGCGTCGAGCCCGCGCGCGATCGCATCGGGCGTGTCGCTGATCAGCGTCGGCATCGTCGCGGTGGTGCCGTAGCGCGCGTGCGCCAGCGCGATCGCCGCCAGCCCCTCGACCGTCGGCGTGTCGTTGAACAGCACCCCGCCGCCGCCATTGACCTGCGTATCGATGAAGCCGGGCATCACCCAGCCACCGTCGAGATCGGTCGCGCCGGCATCGGCGTCGGCGTCGATCGCGGTGATGATCTGGTTTTCGACCGTGATCGTCGCGGCGGACAAGGTGCCGCCGGGTGTGACGATATGGCCGTTGGTGAAACTGTGCCGCGTCATAGCGTGCGGGTGACCTTGCTCAGATGGCGGGGCGCGTCCGGGTCGAGCCCGCGCGCGACGGACAGATTGTTGGCCATGCGATAGAAGCTCTGGATCGTCAGGATCGGCTCGATCGCGGGATGGTCGGCGAGCGCGGGCGGATGGCTGGCGCCGTCGGCGCGCGCATCGGCGAGCGCGACCCGCGCGCCGCGCGCCGCGAACTCGGCCGCCGCCTCGCGCACGCCGTCTCCGGCGATATCGGAGGTGGCGAAGGCGAGCAGCGGGAAGCCTTCGCCCACGATCGCCATCGGCCCGTGGCGGACCTCGGCGGCGCTGAACGCCTCGGCATGGAGCGCGCAGGTTTCCTTCAGCTTGAGCGCGGCTTCCTGCGCGATGCCGAAGCCGAGCCCGCGCCCGATCACGAACAGATTGTTGGCGTCGACCAGCAGATCGACCACCTCGCTCCAGTCGAGCGCCCAGGCGGTGTCGAGTCGATCGGGGAGCGTATCGACCGCAGCACGCAGTCGCTCATCGCCCGACCATTCGGCGACCAGCAGCGCCAGCGCGGCGAGCGCCGTAATATAGGATTTGGTCGCCGCAACCGACTTCTCCGGCCCGGCCATCAGCGGCACGACCGTGTCGGCGGCTTCGGCGAGCGGCGAGCTGGCGTCGTTGACCAGCGCGACGATCCGCGCGCCCGCCGCCTTTTGCGCGGCGACGGTGGCGAGCAGGTCGGGGCTGCGTCCGCTCTGCGAGATCGCGATGCACAAGGGTGCCGCCGGGGTCTTCACGGCCGATTCGTAGACCGAGGCCACCGATGGCGCGGCGGAGGCGACCGGCACGCCGACGAACGTCTCGATCAGATATTTGCCATAGGTCGCGGCGTGATCCGACGAGCCGCGCGCGCAGGTGACGACGACGGCCGGCGGCGTCGCGCGCAGGTCCCGCGCCAGATCGCGCAGGGTATCGCGGTTGGTGGCGAGCGTGCGCGCCACCGCGGCGGCGGATTCGGCCGCCTCGGCGAACATCAACGTCTTATCGGCGTCGGGCATGTGGTGGCGCTTCCCTCGCGAACGGCGCGGACCCGGTGTGCCGCCCCCCTGTTGGGACGGAATTAAGTCATACATTGGTATTGTTCAAGTCTCTGCCGCGCGAAGCATGCCGGCGAGCGTGGCAACCGTCTCCACATCGGTGGCTTTCGCGATCGGCGGGCTGAAGCCGAAGTGTGTGAGTGTCGCGTCCTGCTCGGGAAGCGCGGCGCGGCACGACGCGTGCACTTCCGTCACCCCGGTGGTGAGGAGCGCGGGCAAGGTCGCCGCCG
This sequence comes from Sphingomonas phyllosphaerae FA2, assembly GCF_000427645.1. Classification (GTDB taxonomy): domain Bacteria; phylum Pseudomonadota; class Alphaproteobacteria; order Sphingomonadales; family Sphingomonadaceae; genus Sphingomonas; species Sphingomonas phyllosphaerae. Next base: position 455,282 of record NZ_KE386571.1, read on the forward strand.
ACACGCCGCTGCCCGCGAGGATCACGATCCGGCCTGCGGCGCGCTCGACGAGTGTCGCCAGCATCGGCACCGCGTCGACCGCTTGCGGCGTTCCGCCCGAAGTGAGGATGCGATCGAAGCCCAGCGCGATCGCTTCCTCCAACGCGGCGGGCAGGCCGGGTGCGAGATCGAAGGCGCGGTGCAGCGTCAGCGCGAGCGGGCGACCACGCGTCGCGCCGAGATCGCGTGCGTGCGCGATCCACGCGGCCAGCGTCTCGGTGTCGAGGCGATGGTCGCGCACGCTCGCGCCGATGACGACTCCGGCCAGCCCCGCTTCGGCGGCGGTGCGAATGTCGTCGGCGACCAGCGCGCGCTCGGCGGCGTCATGGACGAACCCGCCGGCGCGGGGACGTGCGAGCAGGTGGACGGGCAGGGGCGCCTGCGCCGCCGCACGCACCAGCGAGGCGGGCGGGGTGAGCCCGCCGACGTCGAGCGCCGCGCACAATTCGATCCGGTCCGCGCCGCCGGCAACCGCCGCGGCGATGCCGCGCGCATCCTCGACGCAGACCTCGAGCAGCCGGCGCGTCATGCCGCGAACAGCGACGGCGCCTTGTTGACGACGGTGCGCCCGGCGGTGTCGGTGACGGCATAGGTGAAGCCGGGCAGCAGGCAGAACGCCCCGACGTTGCCGCGCGGATCGAGCGCGAGGAAGCCGACCTGTACGCCCTTGATCGCGTCGCCGCGGAGTTTGGCGATGTGACGGACCACTTCCTCGCACGCCCGCTGCGGCGACAGGCCGGCGCGCAGCGACGCGACGACGCGCGCGCTGCCCGAAACGCGCGTGACTTCCTCGCCGACCCCGGTCGAGGTCGCGCCGCCGACACCGCGTTCGACGTACAGCCCAGCGCCGACCTGCGGCGAATCGCCGACCCGCCCGCGCATCTTGAAGGCCATGCCAGAGGTCGTGCACGCGCCTGCCATCCGCCCGCCCGCATCGCGCGCGAGCAGGCCGATCGTGTCGTGATCGAGCGCGCCGCCCGGGGGCACATGCCGCTGTGTGCCGTACGTGCCGGTCTCACTATTGGCGACCGGCTGGTATTTGGCGGTCTTCAGCCAATCGCGCCACGCCTGTTCGGCCTCGGGGGTCAGCAAATTCTCCTGCGGAAAGCCCTGGTCGCGGGCGAAGCGTGTCGCGCCTTCGCCGACCAGCAGGGTGTGCGGCGTCTTCTCCATGACGCGACGCGCGACCGAGATCGCGTGGGTGGTGTTCTCCAGCGCGGCGACCGCGCCGACCGCACCGGCATCGTCCATGATGACCGCGTCGAGCGTGACGTGCCCGTCGCGGTCGGGATAGCCGCTATAGCCGACCGAATGGTTGTTCGGATCGGCCTCCGGCACCTTCGCACCCGCCTCGACCGCGTCGAGCAGCGAGCCGCCCGCCTTCATTGCCGCGAACGCCACGTCGTTCGCCGCCGCACCGAAATCCCACGTCGAGACGATCATCGCGCCGCCCCCGCGCGCCGCCGTTGCCGGTGCCGTCGCCCCCAGCGCCGCCATTCCGGCCATCACCGATCGCCTGTCCGTCATCCGCCACGCCCCTCGCCTTGTTCGTCGCCCACCATGCACGTCCGGCCGGCGGTCGCAACGACAAGCTGCATTGGTCTTGCGCGTGGGTCTATCCCGGTATCGACCTGGACGAGGTCGTCCTGCGACACCCGAACAGCAAAAAGGCCGCGGGTTCGTCCCGCGGCCTCCTGCACTTCTCGCTTCGTCATCGGGCAGCGCCCGCGATGACGGGCGACGGCAGTTCCTATCTTTGGGGCGCGCGACGGGCGAGAACCACGACCATCGCCAGCGTGCCCAAAGCGCCGACGGCGCCGACAGCGATCACCATAATGCTTGGTACGTCCATCATCCTCTCCCTGCCGCGTCATTGGCGGCTTTTCATTTTGTGCGTGGGAGAGTGGACGCAAGCCGCCATCACTGCAACTATTAACTCAGCGCCGCCTCATTATTGCGGAAGGCGCTTATTCCAGATCACTTTCGCTGACGATGATCGGCTGTGCATCGGCGTTGCGCGCCAGCGCCGAAAGCGCCGCGTCGACAATCGTGTCGGAGAAGCGATTGAACATGTCGATCGCGTCGCCGTCGGGCGCATCGCCGCTCAACGCTTCCAGCACATCATATTGAACGGCAAACTCATACTCGTCGCCGTCGGCCTCGGCGCTGAATTCCACCTGCCGCTCGTCGATGTTGTCGAGCAGCGTGCCCATGTCGATCTCAAGCCGGTCGATCGCCATTCATTCGTCCTTTCGCTTTCGTCAGCAGCGACAAAACGGAAGAGGCGGCGATGTTCCGTCCGCATCGTCCGATCATGTTAACCATACTGGCGCGCGGCGCGCACGTCCGGTCGCAGCACGGATGGTCGGCGACGCGGCGATCGATCAGCGATAGGCGCACAAGGGAGAACGGTACGTCGACCATAGGTCGCTGATGCCAAAGGGAGATAGTTCATGCGTCATCGTTCGATCATGCTCGCTGCGTGCGGCATGTTGATGCTGGGGGCCTGCGCCAAGAAGGCGCCGCCGGCTCCGCCGCCCCCGCCGCCGGGTGCGGTCGCCGGCAGCCATGCCGCGGATCGCGACGGCGACGGGATCGTCGACGGATATTATACGTCCGACGGCATCTATCATCCCTACGCGCCGCCGGCCCCGCCGCCGCCGCCGCCCGCGCCGACGCGTCGCGGGGAACGGGGCTGATCACCCGCCTGTCGGGAGAGTGGCGGTGCCGCTCTCCCCTGGTCGGGATCGCCGCCATCGTGCTGACGGTCGCCGCGCCACTGGCGCCGGCGGCCGCAGCCGTGTCGCGTACCGCAAAGGCATCCGCGGCCAAAGCCAAGCCGAAGGCCGGCAGCCAGAAGGCCAAGGCCGCGAGAGCCAGAAGCGTCAGTTGGGTCGCCGATCAGGCGCGCGACCGCGCTGTCGCCGCCGCGATCCGCGCCGCTGCGGGCGGCTGGATGGCGCGCGTCTATGCGCAGCGCAACGACGCGCCACTCTGGGCGAATGGCGGGCGGATCGGTCCCGCGGCGGAGACGCTGATCGGCTATCTGCGCGATGCCGATCTCGATAACCTCAACAGGTCATCCTACGATGTCGAAAAGCTGCGCGTGCGCATCGATGCGGCGCGTGGCGGCGATCCGGTGCGGGTGGCGGCGGCGGAGCTGGCCCTCTCCGACACCTTCGTCCAGTTCGTCCGCGACCAGCGCAAGCCGCGCGACGTCGGGATGAAATGGGCCGATCCCGCGCTCAAGCCGAAACGCCCCAAGCCGGAGGCGGTGCTGCGCGCGGCGACCTTTCCGAAATCCTTCGCCGCTTATGTCAAGGACATGGGCTGGATGAGCCCGCGCTATGTCGAGCTTCGCCAGCTGTCCGCACAGGCGCGCGCGGCCGGGATCGCTCCCGCGGCGCTGACGCGGCTGCGGCGCAACCTGGATCGCGCCCGCATCCTGCCGGGGCCGTGGACGCGGCACGTCGAGGTCGACGCCTCCTCGGGGCGGCTGTGGTATTACGAAGCCGGCACGACGAAGGGCACGATGCGCGTCGTCGTCGGCACGCGCGAGACGCAGACGCCGATGCTTGTCGGCACGCTGCAATGGGCGATCCTCAACCCCTATTGGAACGTCCCCGATTATCTGGTGCGCAAGAACATCGCGGCTAAGGTGCTGGCGGGGCGCACCCTGGCGTCGCTCCATATGGAGGCGCTGAGCGACTGGACCGCGAGCGCGCGACCGATTCCGGCCAGCGCGATCGACTGGCCGGCGGTGGCGGCGGGCAAGCGCGAGCTGCGGCTGCGCGAGCTGCCGGGGCCGGTCAATTCGATGGGCAAGGTAAAGTTCCTGTTCCCCAATACCGAAGGCATCTACCTTCACGATACGCCCAATCGCGCGCTGCTGGCGAAGGAGGACCGGCATTTCAGCAACGGCTGTATCCGGCTGGAGGATGCAGCCCGGCTCGGCCGCTGGTTGATGGGAAAGCCGCTCAATCCGGGGAAGAAGCCCGAGCAGGCGGTCGCGCTGACCGCGCCGACCCCGGTGTACCTGACCTATCTTACCGCCACCGGCGGCGCGCGCGGGCTCAGCTTCCGCGACGACATCTACGGTCGGGACGGGTGAGCGAGTTTGTCGGCGGACGGATCACCGCCCGCCGGACGGATCGAGCGCCGGCACGCGCCGCGCCGCCTCGGCAGGCTCGATCCCCGGTCGGGGTGCGGCGGGCAGGCGTTCGTCGCCGCGGATCGCGCGGCCCGCGCGCTGGATCGCCTCGATCAGCCGCGGATAGATGCCGCAGCGGCAGATGTTCGTGATCCCGGCGCGAATGGCCTCGTCGGACGGCATCGGATCGCGCTTCAGCAGCGCGGCGGCAGCCATGACGATGCCGGGGATGCAATAGCCGCATTGCGGGACGTTCTCGGCGATCAGCGCAAGCTGCACCGGATGCGCCCGCTCACGCGACAGGCCCTCGATCGTCGTGACGAACGTCCCCTCGACCGCGCGCAGCGGCACCTGACACGATCGCACCGCCTTGCCGTCGACGTCGACGGTGCACGCACCGCAACTCCCGGTGCCGCATCCGTATTTGGTGCCTGTCAGGTTGGCGGCGTCGCGCAGCGCCCACAACAGCGGCGTGTCGGGCGCCATCCGATACTCAACGGCCTCGTTGTTGACGGTCAGGCGGGTCATCACCCGGGACTATCCGCCCAAGGCGCGCGCAACAAGCCGCCTGCGGCGATCGGGCGTTACCCGTCCCGGCGGCGATAGGCGTGGTGGATGTTGTTGATCCATCCTGCGCTCGCCTTCGCCGCGGTCGCGCCGCGGTCGCGCGGCTTGCGGGCTTCGGCAAGATCGATCGCGCCCTTCGTGAAGTGCAGCCCGGCCAGCGTCGCCGACGTCCACATCACTTCGGCGGGCAACTCCTGCAGCGATCCCATCGTCACGGCGACCTGATCGCCCTTGGTCAATTCGCCCGGATTGTCGATGCATGCACCGGTGATCGACAGATTGCGCACCCGCGCCTCCACTGCCCGCTCGCGATGGTCGATGCGGGCATACAGGATCACGCTGCTGCGCGGTTCACGAGGAGGAGAATCGGACATTGCGAGTCGTCATAGCACGGACGTGGCGAACAGGCAGTTAACGCGTCCGGACGTAACGGCGGGGCTGATTTTGATTAAACCCCTTGATCTGCATAAGAACGGTTGCATGCCGCTGCGGCATTGAAATAGTGCCGACGGATGGATCCGCATCCCGCGTCGATTGAGGCGCTTCTTTCGCCGTCCAGTGCACTCACGCCGTGCGATCACGAACCTATCCACCTTTCGGGGGCGGTGCAGCCTCACGGGATCATGCTGGTGGCCGATCCGCGTACGCTGCGCGTCGTCGCCGGCGCGGGCGCGATCGAGGACGTGCTGACCCCGGACTGGCTCGACGCGGATCTTTCGGTGCTGCTTGATCAGGATGTCGCAGCCCTGACCGGGGCGGCGCCGGGGCCGGGGGGTACCGTGCTCGGCGCCACCGTCGCGGGGCACGACGTTGCGTTGCATCGTGCCGGGCCGTGGCTGATCGCCGAACTGGAGCCGAGCGAGGCGACGCCGGGTACGGTCGCCGCCACGCTGGGGTGGCTCGACGCGATCACCGCCGGGTTCGAGCGAACGGGCTCGCTGCGGATGCTGAGCGATCGCGCCGCGGCGGCGTTCCGCGCCCTGACGGGGTTCGATCGCGTCATGATCTACCGCTTCCTCGACGACGACGCCGGCTGCGTGATCGCCGAGGATCGCGATCCGGCACTGGCGTCATTCCTCCACCACCACTTTCCGGCGAGCGACATCCCGCGGCAGGCGCGCGCGTTGTACGTGCGCAACCGCACCCGCGTGATCCCCGACGTCACCTATGTTCCCGCGCCGCTGCGCCCGGCCGGGTTCGAGCAGGTCGATCTCAGCGATGTCGCGATCCGCAGCGTCTCCCCGGTGCATGTCGAATATCTGCGTAACATGGGGGTGCAGGCATCGGCGTCGATCTCGATCGTCAAGGACGGGCTGCTGTGGGGCCTGGTGGCCTGTCACAACATGACTCCGCGGTTGATGCCGCGCAGCGTCCGCGCTGCCGCGGCGGCAATGGCGAGCGCGCTGGCCCGGCAGATACTCGCCAAGGAAGAGGCCGAGGCCTATCGCGTCCGGCTGGCGCTGCGCAGCGAGGAGGACGCGTTGCGCCCGCTGCTCCAGCAAAGCGATCCGTTCCGCGTGCTGGCCGAGCGGACCGACGAGCTGCGCCGGATGTTCGATGCCGACGGCCTCGTACTGGTCCGCGACCATACGTTGCTCTCGACCGGCGTGGCTCCCGCCGATGAGGATGTGTTCGACCTGCTGCGCTTCGCGGCGCTGCGCGAGGACGGTCCGGTGTTCGCAACCCGCGAGCTGGCGATCGACTGGCCCGATGCAGCCGCGTTCGGGCCAGTCACCGGCGTGCTGGCGCTTCGGATCGACGATCGACACACGTTGATATGGCTGCGGGTCGAGCAGATCGAGGAGATCGAATGGGCGGGCAACCCGCACAAGGCGATCCCGCACGATCCAAATGCGACCCTGCACCCGCGCGCGTCGTTCGAATCGTGGCACGAAACGGTGCGCGGGCGCGCCCGGCGCTGGACGCTGGAGCAGATCGAGGGCGCCAACCGGCTCCGCCGCCTGCTGCGGGAGGCGCGCGTCTCGAACGAACTGCGCCGGTTGAATCAGGAACTGGAGCGGACCGGCGCGGAGAAGGACGCCTTGCTCGCGCAGAAGGACCTGCTGATGCGCGAGGTCGATCATCGCGTGCAGAACAGCCTGCAACTGGTGTCGTCGTTCCTCGCGATCCAGGCGCGCGATGCGGGGCCGGGCGTCGTCGCCGACCAGCTGCGCGAGGCCCGTTCGCGCCTGTCCGCGGTCGCGCTGGTGCACCGCCGCCTCTATCGCGAGGACCAGATCGAGACGATCGACCTCAGCCGCTATCTCGGCGAGCTGATCGAGGATTTGAAGGCGTCGCTGGGTGACGAATGGTCGCGCCACATGATCTTGTCGATCGCGCCGGTGCTGATCCCCACCGATCGCGCGGTTAACATCGGGCTGATCGCTGCCGAGCTGGTGATCAACGCGACCAAATATGCCTATCCGGAGCAATCCGGTGGCCCGATCGAGATCACGCTGGAGCAGTATCGCAACCGCCTGCGGTTGATCGTCGCCGATCAGGGCGTCGGCAAGCAGGGCGACGGCGAGGGGTTCGGCAGCCGGATGATGCGCGCGGTGATTCAGCGCATCGACGGGCAGATGGACTATCTCGACAACGAACCCGGCCTTCGCGCGGTGCTGACCGCGCCGATCGAGGCGGCCTGATACTCTTCGTCGCCCCGGACTTGATCCGGGGCCCCGCTTCTTGTCGACCGCACTGGGAAGCGGGACCGCGGATCAAGTCCGGGGTGACGATAAATGGCTCAGTCCGCTTCCGCCGCTTGGGCATAAAGCGTGAAGGTCGCCAGCGCGCCCGCGATCATCCGCGCGGTCCAGTCGCCGTCCTCGCTGGTTGCAGCTTCGTCCAGCGCGGCGCGGATCGCACGCCACTGGCCGGACGCGTGCACCGCCCCGAGATACCGCCCCGGCATCTCCGGCGGCACCTGTCGCGCGAGCATTGCGCCACCCAGTCGCGAGCCTTCGACGACATACAGCACGCCCCACAAGGTTGCCTCATCGTCGCCCGGCGCGAAGAGCAGGGGATCGGGCGCCGCGACGCCCAAGTCGGTGAGATCGGCCGCCAGCAAGGGCGCGCGGGTCGGCAGCGTCCGCGCGAACGGCAGCGCCGCCATCACGCGCTCCGCCGCCGGGAGGGCGCGACCGTGCGCCAGCAGGAAGCGCCGATACGCCTCCGGCGACGCCAGATCGTGCTTGCCGAACGCGGCGTCCACCGCCTCATGCGCCGCGCCGGTCGCGTCGCGCAGCATCGTCATCGCGGACATCGTCGTCAGTCCAGCCCGCGCTCCAGAAAGCGCTCCGCCACCGCGCAATGCATCGCCACGCCGGTGGCGAGCACATTTTCCTCGATCGTCATCCGCGTGTTATGGAGCGGCGGGTTGGTGCGCCAGTCGCTGCCGGCCGGCGCGACCCCGACGAACGCCATCGCGCCCGGCACCTCGCGCAGCACATAGCTGAAATCCTCGCCGCCCATCATCGGCGCGGGCATCGCGGTCCAGCCCGCGCCGCCCGGCACCTCCGACGACAACTCGCGCAGCAGCCGCGTCGCGCGCGCGTCGTTGACCGTCACCGGATAGCCCTCTTCGATCGACGTCTCAGCGACACAGCCATGCGCGGCGGCGATCCCCTGCGCGATCTGGTGGAACGCCTCGCGCATCGCGGTGCGCGTCGCCTCCGACAGCGTGCGCAGCGTTCCCATCAACTGCACTTCCTCGGGGATGATGTTGTGCGACGATCCGGCGTGGATCTGCGTCATCGTCAGCACCGCGGGATCGGCGACCGGCACGCGGCGCGCGACATGCTGTTGCAGCGCGGTGACGATCGCGCAGGCGACCGGGATCGGGTCGATCGCCTCGTGCGGCATCGCCGCGTGGCCGCCCTTGCCGCGGATCGTCGCCAGCACCGTGTCGGTCGAGGCGAGCATCGCGCCCTCGCGGCCCACGAACATCCCCGCGGGCGCGTTGGGGAGGATGTGCAGCGCGAACGCCGCCTCGGGCCGCGCGACGTCGAGCAAGCCGTCGGCGATCATATGCCGCGCGCCGTGATGCCCTTCCTCGCCGGGCTGGAACATGAAGACGATCGTCCCCGCCATTTCCTCGCGGCGAGCGCTCAGCGCCCGCGCCGCGCCGACAAGCATCGCGGTATGCGCGTCATGCCCGCAGGCATGCATCTTGCCGGGCACGGTCGAGGCGAACGGCAGTCCGGTTTCCTCGCTCATCGGCAGGGCGTCCATGTCGCCGCGCAGCAGCACCGTGCGCCCGTTCGACCCCGCGCCGCCGCTCCGCCCCCCGCGCAGAATCGCGACGAAGCCGGTGGTGCTGGTGCTGTCGTGGATCTCGAGCGGCAGCCCGGCCAGCGCCGCCTTTGCCTTGGCGGTGGTCAGCGGGCAATGCAGCCCGACCTCAGGCTCGGCATGGATCGCCCGGCGCAGCGCGATCACGTCGGCCAGTTCGGCGGCACCAATCGCGGTCCAGTCGGTTCGGGTGGCGAGCGTGCTGGTCATGACGGACTCCTTTGGTCGCAGCTGTAACCGATCCGTCATGCCGGCGGAAGCGTCAGGGGGCGCGGCGCGCGCCGGTGATGCGGATCGCGGGCGCGAGCATCTGTCCCTTCATCGCGCCTTCACCCAGCGTCGGCGAGGTGGGGGCGAGCAGGATCTTGCGGATCACGTCCATCCCTTCCAGCACGCGCCCGAACGCAGCGAAGCCGGGCTGCCCGTCCTTGGCATCCATCGACGTAAGGTCGCCGACCACGACGAAGAAGTCGCCGGTCGCGGTGTTCGGCGCGGCCATCGCCATCGAGATCGTGCCGTCGGTGTGGCTGAGCCCGGTCTGCGTGGTCGGCTCGAACTTGATTGGCGGCAGCGTGCGCTTGGCATCGTTGCGCGTGCCGAACTGGACGATGCCGTAGCCGTCCGCGACCTTCACCGCGCGATAGAAGGAGACGCCGTCCAGCTTCTTGCCGTCGACATATTTCAGGAAGTTGGCGGCAGTAATCGGCGCGGCCCTGGTGTCGACGCCGATCGTGACCGGGCCGGCGTCGGTGGTCAGCACGACCCGCGTCAGCGTCGCCGGAACCGGCGCGGTCGGAGGCGTTGATACTGGCGGCGGCGCAGCCGGGGTGGCGGGGGCGACCTGCGGCGCGGCCAGCGCAAGCGCGACGAGCGCTGCGATCATGCCGCCCCCCGCGGCGCCGGCGCGATCAGCACCGGCAGCGTGTTCGCGGCCGCCCCGGTCAGTTGCAGAACGTAGCGGCCGGGCGCGAGGCGATAATCGACGATCTTGCGGATACCGCTGCACGCTGGTCCGTGGCTATGCGCGGCGGAGGGCAGGGCACGTCCGCTGCGCACTACCTCGATCCACGCCGGGGCGCCGAGTGCGATCCGGTAAGTGCCGGGCCGCGTTACCTGAAACAGCGCCATTCCGGCATTGGTCCCCGCACCGAGGTCACGCGTCGGCGGGGCGGCGGGGGCGAGCCGGTCGAGCGGGACCAGCCGCAGCTCGGCAGCCCGGCCGACCGCGATTACCGGCGCGTGGCGTGTCGCTGCTCCTGCATCCAGTGCAACCCGCGTGCTCCAGCTTTCGAAGCCGATCGGCAGCGCCGGGCGCACGGTGGCGCACGACGGCTCGGGCGCGGGCACGTCTTGCGCGGAAAATAGCGCTGACGCGAGCAGCAGGGACAAGGCGAACGACATCCACGGGGCTCCATGTATCGCCGCTCCATACCCTTCCCGGCGCGCCGCGACCAGCCCGGCGATCGGCGCTCGCGGCAACCAACGACCGGCTTGCCGGGTTCAGTGCGAAGGTGCAGCCTGACGTCACGGTAAGGGAGAGCGATGATGACCGATCAACACAATGATATGGGCCGCGCGGCAGCCGACGCAGCGCAGCAGGCGACCGATCGCCTTCGCGCGTCGGGCCAGCATATGATGGAAAGCGGCCAGACGATCAGCACCAAGATTCTCGATCAGGTCGAGGCCAACACGCAGGAAGCGTTTGCCGCGATGCGCGCCGCCGCGCAGGCGAAGGATCTGTCGCAGGTGATGCAGATCCAGAGCGACTTCCTGCGGAGCCAGGGTCAGCGTTCGATGGAGCAGGCGCGGGAGATCGGGCAGCTGATCATGCAATTCGGACGTGCAGCGGTGGCGCCGGGTGGGGGGAATGACCCGAACGGCTGATCCCTTCGTCATCCCGGACGTGATCCGGGATCCCGCTTCTTCTTCTTCTTCGCAGTAACGAGAGAAGCGGGGTGCCGGATCAAGTCCGGGACGACGAACCAAGGTTAGTTTGCTGTCGGTCGTGGCCCCTGATCGGAGACGTCGAGCAGCGAGTCCCCGCCCAATGTCCGGTACAGCGTCACCAGATTGGTGGCGCGCACGAGCTGCGTCGCGACCAGCGTTCGTTGCGCCGAATACAATTGCCGCTGCGCATCGAGCGAGGTGAGGTACGTGTCGATCCCGCCACGATAGCGCGCATTGGTCAGGTTCAGCGTGTCGACTGCCGCGGCGTAGAAGCGCTGGTTTGCCGCAAGCTGGTCGGTGATCGTCCCGCGGCGGGCGAGCGCATCGGATACTTCGCGGAACGCGCTCTGGATCGTCAGTTCGTAATTGGCGAGCGCGGCGTCGCGCTGCGCCACGCTATAGTCGACGTTCGCGCGGCCGGCACCGGCGCGGAAGATCGGATAGCTGGCGTTGGGCGCCACCGACCAGTTGAACGCATCGCCCGAGAACAGCGTCCGCAGCGCAGTGCTCGCGAAGCCGACCAGCCCGGTTAGCGAGATGCGCGGGAACAAGGCCGCGCGCGCCGCACCGATTTCGGCATTGTAGGCGCGCAACGAATATTCGGCCTGCACGACATCGGGGCGACGCAGCAGCACGCCCGAGTCGATCCCGGCGGGCAACTCGCCGATCGTCTGTGCGGCCTGTTCGATCCCGGCCGGCAATTGCGCCGGATCGATCGGGGCGCCGACCAGAAGTTGCAGCGCGTTGACGTCTTGGGCCAGCAAGCTGCGCTGCTGCGCGAGGTCGGCCTCCGCGGTGGCGAGGATCTGTTCGGCCTGCCGCACGTCGGTGCGCGGCGAGACGCCGCCGCGACGCCGCGCATCGGTCAGCCGCACGCTGGCGCGCGCCGCAACCGCGGTCTGGTCGGCGACGGTCAGCAAGCTCTTGTCCGCGGCATAATTGAGCCATGCGCTGGCGATATCGCCGATCAGCGTCAATCGCGTCGCGCGCGCGGCGGCCTCCTGCGCGAAATAGCGCGATAGCGCCGCGCCGGTCAGCGAACGGACGCGCCCGAACAGGTCGATCTCGAAGGCGGTGACACCGAGCTGCGCCTGGAAGGTACTGTTCGAGCCCGACACGACGGTGGTCCCGCCGGTGCCGGTGCCGGTTCCGCCGGTGCCCGGTCCGGTTCCCGTGCCACCAGTGCCCGTGCCGGTGCCCGTTCCACCGGTACCGGTTCCGCCGGTGTTGACGCCGGTGTTCACCCCCGAGCGGCTGCTCTCGCGATAGCTGTAGGCACTCGTCGCGTTGAGCTGCGGGAACAAATCGGCGCGCTGGATACGATATTGCGCGCGCGTCGCCTCGATATTGGCGACCGCAACGCGCAGGTCACGATTGTTGACCAGCGCCTGATCGATCAGCGCCTGCAACCGTGCGTCGCGGAAGACGTCGCGATAGGTGACGCTGGGCAGCGCCGCCTCGCTCTGGCGCAGATAGGCGTCGCCGACCGGCCATGACGTCGGCACCGGCGGGGCGGGGCGGACGTAGGTGGGCGCGAGCGAACAGCCCGCGAGCGCGACGGAGGCGCAGAGCGCGGCGATCAGGCGAGTCATCATGCCCCTTCCGGCGCGGGCAGCGCGGGCTTGTCGATCGGACGCGGCAATTGCTTGGGCGCGTCGGGTGCGGCGTGGCCGCCGTGGTCGTGCGGACCGTCATCGTCCGGGCCCGGCTCGGAACTGGGATCGGCACCACGCCGCAGCCCCTTCCAGCCGTCGCGGAAGCCGCGCCGCACCAGTACGAAGAACAACGGGATGTAGAAGATCGCCAGCACCGTCGCGGTGATCATCCCGCCGATCACCGACGTGCCGATCGCGATCCGGCTGTTCGCGCCCGCGCCCGTGGAGATCGCCAGCGGCAGCACGCCGAAGATGAAGGCGAGGCTGGTCATCAGGATCGGGCGCAACCGGATCTTCGCCGCGGCCAGCGCGGCGTCGATGACACGCTTGCCCTTCTTCTCTTCCTGCTCGGCGAATTCGATCATCAGGATCGCGTTCTTCGCCGCGAGCCCCATCGTCGTCAGCAGGCCGATCTGGAGATAGACGTCGTTGACGAGGCCACGCAGCGTCGTGAACAGAATCGCGCCGATCAGCCCGAGCGGGATCACCAGCAGCACCGCGAACGGGATCGACCAGCTTTCGTACAGCGCCGCGAGGCACAGGAAGACGACGAGGATCGACAGCCCGTACAGCAACGGCGCCTGTCCCGACGACAACCGCTCCTGAAACGACAGCCCGGCCCACGACACGCTGGTCCCCGGCACCTGTCCGGCCAGTTCCTCGATCCGCGTCATCGCGTCGCCCGAGCTCTTGCCCTCGGCCGCCGCGCCCTGGAATTCGTAGGACGGGATGCCGTTGAAGCGCGACAGCGTCACCGGAGCCTGGCTCCAGCCGATCTGCGCGAACGCCGCGAACGGCACCATCTGGCCGTTCGATCCGCGCACGAACCACTGGTTCAGGTCGGTCGGCGCGGCGCGATATGGCGCGTCACCCTGCACGAACACGCGCTTGACGCGCCCGCGGTCAACGAAGTCGTTGACGTAGCGGCCACCCCAGGCGGTCGACAGCGTCGTGTTGACGTCGGCCTGCGTCAGCCCGAGCGCGGCGAGCTTCTGCTGGTCGATGTCGATCTTCAGCGTCGGCGTGTCGGGCAATTCGGTCAGCCGCACCGAGGCGAGCGCGGGATCGGCGTTGGCGGCGGCGAGCAACTTGTCCTTGGCGGCGGCGAATTGCTCCTGCGTCAGCCCGCCGGAATTCTGCAATTCCATCGTGAAGCCGTTCGACTGCCCCAGCCCGCGCACCGCCGGCGGCACCAGCGCGAAGACACGCGCGTCGCGCAGGCCGCGGAACGCTGCCGAGGCACGCGCCACGATCGAATCGGCGGTATTTTCCTTGCCCTTGCGATCGTCCCACGGCGCGAGATTGACGAAGCCCTGACCGGTATTCTGCCCGCTCGCGCCGCCGCCACCGCCGCCGCTGACGGTGAACATCGTGCGGACGTTCTTGCCCTCGCTGGTGGCGAGATAATCCTCGACCTTGTGCTGCACGTCCTCGGTGCGCGAGCGCGTCGCGCCCGCGGGCAACTGGAACTGCACGATCGCCGCGCCCTGGTCCTCGGTCGGCAGGAAGCCGGTCGGCATTCGCAGGAACAGCACCGCCAGCAACCCGACCGTCAGCAGGTAGATCAGCAGGAACAGCGCCTTGCGATCGATCACCCGCCGCACGCTCGCGACGTAGCGCGCCACGCCGCGATCGAAGGTATTGTTGAACCCGTCGCGCGCGCGCTCCAGCCCGTGCGCGACGCGCGGGAATTTGCGGCCGATCCAGCTTTCCTCGATCGGATCGCCATGCTGGTCGTGGGTCTGCTTGAGCAGCGTCGCGGTCAGCGCGGGCGACAGGATGACCGCGACGAGCACCGACAGCACCATCGCCGACACGATCGTCAGCGAGAACTGGCGGTAGATTACCCCGGTCGACCCGCCGAAGAACGCCATCGGCATGAACACCGCCGACAGCACGAGCGCGATCGCGACGAGGGCGACCGTGATCTCCTTCATCGATTCGATCGTCGCCTCGCGCGGGGTCATGCCGGGGTTTTCCTCCAGCAGTCGCTCGACGTTCTCGACCACGACGATCGCGTCATCGACCAGCAGGCCGATCGCGAGCACCAGCCCGAACAACGTCAGCGTGTTGATCGAAAAGCCCGCGACATAGAAGACCGCGAACGTGCCGAGCAGCACCACCGGCACCGCGATCGCGGGCACCAGCGTCGCGCGCCAGCTTTGCAGGAACACGAACATGACGATGACGACGAGGATGATCGCCTCGATCAGCGTCTTGACCACTTCCTCGATTGACAGCTTGATGAAGTCGGTCGTGTCGTTGGCGAAGGCATAGGTCACGCCGGCCGGGAACGCCTTCGATGCCTGCTCGACCTGCGCCTTGACCAACTCGGCGGTCTTGAGCGCGTCCGCGCCGGGCGCGAGCAGCACCGCGATGCCGGCGCCGGGGTGGCGATTGACGCGGCTGAACGCATTGTAGCTTTCCGCGCCCAGCTCGATCCGCCCGATATCGGCGAGGCGGACGGTGCCGCCGTCCTGTTCGGTCTTCAGGATGATCTTGGCGAACTGGTCGGGCGTCTGGAGCCGCGATTGCGCGGTGACGACCGCGTTGAGCATCTGCGTCGACGGGCTCGGCTGCCCGCCGATCTCGCCGGCCGCGACTTCGGTATTCTGGTTCTGGATCGCGGTGATGACGTCGCCCGGCATCAACTGGAAGCTGTTGAGCTTGGCGGGATCGAGCCAGATCCGCATCGCATATTGCGAGCCGAAGACGTTGGTGTCGCCGACGCCCTGGATACGCCCCAGCGGGTCCTGCAGGTTCGAGACGAGATAGTCGGAAACGTCCTGATTGGTCAGCTTGTCGGTGGTGTCATAGACGCCGACGATCAAAAGGAAGTCGGGGTTCGACTTGCGGACCACCAGCCCCTGTTGCTGCACCTGCTGCGGCAGGCGGCTCAGCGATTGCTGGACCTGGTTCTGGACCTGCACCTGCGCGATGTCGGGATCGGTGCCCTTGTCGAAGGTGGCGGTGATCGTCACCGAGCCGCGGCTCGACGAACTCGACTGGAAATACAGCAGGCCGTCGATGCCGGTCAGCTGTTGCTCGATGACCTGCGTGACGCTGTTCTGGATCGTCTGGGCGTTCGCGCCGGGGAAGGTGGCGCGGATCGAGACCTGCGGCGGCGCGACGTCGGGATATTGCGCGATCGGCAGCGACAGGATCGCGCCGACCCCGGCCAGCATGACGATGATGGCCAGCACCCATGCGAAAATGGGGCGGTCGATGAAGATGCGGGACATGCCGGCTTAGCCCGCCTTGCCCTGACCGCCACCGGATTGTTTCTTCATTTCCTCGGGTGAGGGGGCCTTCACCGGCTGCGGCGCATTGGCGGGCACCGCGCGGATCTGTGCGCCGGGACGCAGGTTCGCGAGGCCCTGCGTGATGATCTTCTCGCCGGGCTTCAGCCCGTCGGTGACCACCCAGTAGGCGCCCTGCGTGCGATCGGCCTTGATGTTGCGTTGCTCGGCCTTGCCGTTCGCGCCGACCACGAACAGCGTCGCATTGCCCTTGGCGTCGCGACTGATCGCGGGCTGGGGCACGAGGAAGGCGTTCTTCAGGATCGATTGCGCGAACTCGGCGCGGACGAACATGCCCGGCAGCAGCAGCCCCTGCGGGTTCGGGAAGCGCGCGCGCAATGTGACGGTGCCGGTGCTCTGGTCGACGACGACCTCGGCGAACTCTACCGTGCCCTTGATCCCGTAATCGCTGCCGTCCTCCAGCTTCAGCGTCACCTCCGCGCGCGCCGGGGCAGCGCCGCCGGCGGCGAGCGCACGGCGCAGCGCGAGCAGGTTGGTGCTCGATTGCTGGATGTCGACGAACATCGGGTCGAGCTGCTGGATCGTCGCCAGCGGATCGGCCTGCGTCGCGCTGACCAGCGCGCCGACCGTGAACAACGAACGCCCGATCCGCCCGGTGATCGGGGCGGGGACGGTGGTGAAGCGCAGGTTGACGCGCGCGCTGTCGAGCTGCGCGCTGTTGACGCCGATCTGCGCCGATGCCTGCCGCTGTTGCGCGACCGCGTCGGTATAATCCTGCGCGCTGATCGCCTCCATCTCGGCAAGCGGCTTGTAGCGGTCGGCGCGGATCTTGGCGGCGGCGAACGTCGCCTGCGCGTTGGCGACATTGGCCTGCGCCTGATTGGCGGCGGCGCGATAAAGCGACGGGTCGATCTGATAAAGCGGCTGCCCGCGCTTCACCAGCGCGCCCTCGGTGAAGAAGCGCTTCTGGATCACGCCGGTGATCTGCGGGCGCACCTGCGAGCTTTCATAGGCGACCGTCCGGCCGGGCAGTTCGCTGATCGTCGGCACCGCGGTCGGCTGGACGACGACATAGCCGACCGTCGTCGGGCCGCTACCGGGACCACCCGGGCCACCCTTGCCCTTGGCCTGCCCGTTGTCGCTGCCACCGCCACAGGCGGACAGGGCAAGCGCCGCCGCAAGGCTCGCCAGCCCGGCCGCCGCGCGCATCCGCCGTACCGTCAAATTTCTTTTCACTCTGTGCCTGTCCGAACCCGAGGGTGTCCTCGGCTAAGCGCTATTTGTCGCAAATGTTTCGCACCGGCGAACATTTATTCGTCAACCGCGGCGGAATCGTCCCGGCCGCCGCTCGGCAACAGCCTGCAATCCCTCACGGAAATCTTGCGTTTGCATCAAGCGGTCCTGCTCGGCGCGCTCATGCTCGGTCCGCTCGCGCACCGCCTCGGCCAGCCCCGCGCGCAGCGTCGCGCGTGTCGCTTCGACCGCGAGCGGCGCGTTCGCGGCGATCTCGGCGGCCAGCGCCTGCGCGGCGGCGCGTGCATCGGGGGCGATCTGGTCGACCAACCCGTAGCGCAGCGCCTCGTCCGCCTTCACGCGCCGCCCGGTCAGCAGCATCAGGCTGGCGTGCTGCCTGCCGATCACGCGCGGCAAGGTGAGGCTGATTCCGAACCCCGCGTGAAAGCCGAGCGTCACGAAATTGGCGGAGAACTTCGCCTCGGGCGCGGCAACGCGGAAGTCGGCGACCAAGGCGAGCCCGAGCCCGGCGCCGACCGCCGCGCCCTGAACCGCTGCGACGATCGGCTTCTTCGCCGAGAACAATCGATAGGCGCCACGGTACAGGGCGGGGGTTTCGCTTTCGCCGTCTTCGGTGGTGAGCGGCTTGTCGCCGGTCAGGTCGGCGCCGCCGCAGAAGACGCGCCCCTCGGTCGCGAGCACCACCGCGCGCACCTCCGGGTCGGCGTCGCATTCGTCCAGCACGTCGGCGAGCGCATGGATCAGCGCGGCGTTGACGTGGTTGTACGGCGCGCGGTCGATCACGACGGTGGCGACATGATCCTCGCGGGTCATGGACAGATGCTGCTTCATGCGCGGGTTCCCAGAAGGTTGCGGGCCACGACCCAATTGTGGATCTCGGTCGGGCCATCGTAGATCCGCATCAGGCGGATGCGCGCCGCCATCTGCGCAAGCGGCAGCTCGCGGGTCATCCCCATCGCGCCGAACGCCTGCATGACATGGTCGAGCACCTCCCACGCCATCTCCAGCGCGAAGCTCTTGAGCATCGACACTTCGGTGCGCGCGTCGCGGCCCTGATCGATCTTCCATGCGCAATCATAGGCCATCAGCCGCGCGGCATGGATGCGGATCGCGGCATCGGCGACCCAGTTCTGCACGGTCTGCCGCTCGCTGAGCGGCTTGCCGAAGGTGGTGCGCTGCGGGGCATAGTCAACCAGCATGTCGAGCGCGCGCGCCGCCATCCCGATTGCATTCGCCGCCATCTCGGCGCGGCGCGTGTTGAGCCGCAGCTGCATCGGCGCGAAGCCCTGCCCCTCGGTGCCGAGCAACTTCCAGCCCGGAACGCGGCAATCGTCGAGCGCGACCTCATAGGTGGTCTCGCCGCCGATCATCGGGATCGGGCGCACCACCGAAAAGCCCGGCGCGTCGCGATCGACCAGGAACGCGCTCATTCCGCCGCGCTGGCGCTTTTCCTTGTCGGTGACCGCGATCACGATCGTGAAGTCGGCGCGGTCGGCCTTGGTGATCCAGATCTTGCGGCCGTTGAGCACCCAGTCATCGCCGTCGCGCACCGCGGTGGTCTTCATGCCCGCCGGGTCGGAGCCCGCGCCCGGCTCCGAGATGCCGATCGCCGAGATCGTCTCGCCGCGCACATAGGGGGCGAGATACGCCTCGCGCTGACGGTCGTCGACGGTGGCGGCGAGCATCCGCAGGTTCGGACTGTCGGGCGGCAGCGTCCACGGCACGATCGTCCGGCCCAGCGCCTCGTTGACCGCGACCATCGCGACCGCGGGCAGGTCGGTCCCGCCGACATCGGCCGGTGCATCCAGCCCCCACAGCCCCAGTTCGCGCGAGATGCGATCGACGTTGGCGCGCTCGTCCGCGGTCAGCTCGAGCCCGTGCCCGGCGGCATCGCGTTCCAGCAGGCCGTTCTCCAGCGGCACCAGTTCGTCATCGACGAAGCGCCGCACCAGCTCGGCGATCATGCGGTGATCGTCGTCGAGATCGAAGTTCATGCGCTCTCCCAGCGTTCGTTGCCGCCGGCTCTAAGCTGTTGGCCGGGCGTGCGCCAGCGGTGTCGATGATGGTTCCCCCCTCCGTCATCCCGGACTTGATCCGGAATCCCGCTTCTTCTTCCAGGGGAGCCACGAAGAAGCGGCGTCCCGGATCAAGTCCGGGGCGACGAGACGATCCCTGACTTCGCTCCGACCCAAAGCGCGCAACCGTTTCGCCGGTGGATCGTTGCCGTGGGACGGGAGATCAGAACCGGATTGCCGGACTCTCCCGCACAAAGGGGCGTTGTTCTTGGTTTTTTCGGTTCGTCACTCCCGCCTGCTCCTGGCCAGCGCCGGGATCGCGTTGATCGCAGGACAGGCGCAAGGCCAGATCCAGACGCCGGGCACCGCCCCGGCGCGGGGTCCCGATGCGCCGCGCGAGACGCCGCCGGCCGCCGATCCGCAGGGCGACGCACCGATCGTCCCCGACGCCGAGTTCGACAAGGCGCTCCCGCCGCTGTCGGGGGACATCAACGCGCCGCTCGAGCCGATGCCCGCCGACACCACGGCACCCGCGACCACGCCGGCTGCCGACGCCGCCGCACAACAGCCGATCACCCCGGGCACGCTGCCCCCGCCGCCGGCGGTCGACTCCGCGCTTGCCCAGCCGCTCGAGCCGCTGTCGACCTTCAACACCGAGCCGCTGCGCTCGGTCGCCGACGTCAAGGACGAGGACGCGCCCGATATCCGTTACACCAACGAGGTGCGCGGGCTCGATCCGCTCGGGCTGACCGACGAATTTAACTCGCTGTCGGCGCTGCGCGAGGGCAAGGGCAAGGCCGACAATGCCACGCAGGTCGCCGCACGCGGGCGCGAGGACGAACAACTCGCGGTGCGGCTGATGAAGTCGCTCGGCTATTATGACGCCTCCGCGATCTCGACGATCGAGACCGTTCCCGGTGCTGGCCAGAAGATCAAGGCGATCGTCAGCGCGACGCCCGGCCAGCAATACAAGCTCGGCACGATCGCGGTGAAGGCCGATCCGACCACGCCGCCCGATCTGGTCCGCCGCGAACTGCCGCTCCGCACCGGCGACCCGATCGAGGCGCTGCGCGTGCAGGGCGCGGAGGCGAACGTCAGCCTGAAATTGCCGCAACAGGGCTATCCGTTCGTCAAGGTCGGCGAGCGCGATATCTTGCTCGACGAACAGACCGCGCGCGGCGACTATACGCTGCCGGTCGACACCGGGCCGCGCTCGTCGTTCGGCGTGCTGCGCACCGAGGGCGAGCCGGTCTTCGACCTCAAGCACCTCAACGTCTTCCCGCGCTTCGATCAGGGCGAGCTGTACGACAATCGCAAGGCCGACGATCTGCGCGAGGCGCTGGTCGCGACCGGTTTGTTCAACGGCGTCGGCGTCCAGCCGGTCCGCACCGGCACGATCCTCCCCGACGGCACCGAGCAGGTCGACCTGATGGTCCGCCAGACCCGCGGGCCCGCCAAGAGCCTGTCGGGCGGCGCGGGCTTCCAGACCGGGCAGGGCGTAACCGTCGAGGGCACGTTCACCAACCGCAACCGCTTCCCGCCCGAGGGTGCGCTGATCCTGGGCGCGATCGCGGGCACGCAGCAGCAGGGGCTATCGGGTACGTTCCGCCGCCAGAACGCCGGCAAGCGCGACCGCACAGTGACTTTCGTCGCGAGCGCGCTGCGCGCCAATTACGACGCTTTCGAGGCGTTCACCGGCACGCTGTCGGGGCGCATCTCCTACGATTCGACCCCGATCTGGCAGAAGAAATTCACCTACGCCTATGGGTTCGAGCTGGTCGGCACGAACGAAAGCGTCTTCGACTTCGCCGAGAACGATCGCGTTCGCCGCACCTATGGCGTGTTGGCGCTGCCGGGGCAGGTGCAGTTCGACACCTCGGACAATCTGCTCAACCCGACGCGCGGCTATCGCCTGAAACTGAGTCTCAGCCCCGAAACCTCCGTGCAGGGTTCGGTGCGGCCTTATGGGCGCAGTCTGGTCGAGGCGACGGCTTATTATCCCGTTTCCGACAGTCTGGTGATCGCCGGCCGCCTCCGTGCGGGTAGCATCTTCGGGATCGCGCGCGACGACATCGCGCCGTCGCGGCGCTATTACGGCGGCGGCGGCGGATCGGTGCGCGGCTATGGTTTCCAGCGGCTTGGGCCGCTCGAGCCCGAAAGCTCGCTGGTGCCGGACGACAAGGATCGCGACGAGGTCAAGGATCTCCGCCCGATCGGCGGACGCAGCCTCAACGAATTCTCGATCGAGGCGCGGTATCGCTTCGGTAATTTCGGGATCGTGCCGTTTATCGACGGCGGCAACACCTATGAGAGCAGCCTGCCGAACGGCAGCGACCTGCGCTTCGGCGCGGGCATCGGCGGCCGCTTCTACACCAACTTCGGCCCGATGCGCGTCGACGTGGCGACGCCGCTCAACCCGCGACCCGGCGATGCCAAGGTCGCGCTCTATATTTCGATCGGGCAGGCGTTCTGATGACTGACGACACGCTGGCGCCGCGCGAGGGCACGATCGTGGTGGAGCGCCGCCCCTTGTGGCTGCGCATCCTCAAGTGGATCGGCATCGCGATCCTCGCCTTGCTGTTACTGCTCGTTGCGATCGTGCTGGGAATCAACACCGATCCGGGCCGCCGCTTCGTCGCCGACCAGATCGGCGGCTACACCACCGCCTCGGGGCTCAACATCAAGGTCGGGCGGATCGACGGCTCGCTCTACGGCCGGATGCGGCTCAGTGACGTGCGCGTCAGCGACCCCAAGGGCGTGTTCCTCACCTCGCCGCGGCTCGATGTCGACTGGCGCCCGTTCGCCTTCGCCAACAACCATGTCGACGTGCGCTCGGTCGCGAGCCAGCTCATCACGCTGCGCCGGAATCCCGAGCTCAAGCCCTCGACCGAGCCGACCGATCCCAACGCACCGCTGCTCCCCGATCTCGATATCGACATCAACCGCCTGCAGGTCGCGCGCTTCGTGATGGAGCCCGCAGTGTCGGGCGCGCGCCACATCGCGCGGTTCGACGGTCAGGCGCATATCGCCGACCGCCGCGCGCAATTGCTGGTCAATGCGGTGACGCTCCGCGCGCCCGGCGTTGCGGGTGGCGATGTCGCGCGCATCAAGATCGACGCGGTGCCCGACGACGACAAGCTCGACGTCGACGTGCGCCTCACCGCCCCGGCGAGCGGGATGGTCGCGCAGTTGGGCGGGCTGAAGGCGCCGCTGACCGCGACCGTCACCGGCCGCGGCAGCTGGGCGTCATGGCAGGGCCGTGCGCTCGCCACGCTCGGCGGCGGGCAGCTCGCCGACCTCGCGCTCACCGCACGCAACGGTCATTTCGAGGTGCGCGGTCCGACGCGCCCCGGCCTCTATCTCGAAGGCCCGGTCGAGCGGCTGACCGCGCCGGCCTTGCAGGTCGCCGCCGACGTCACGCTCGGCGAGCGTAGCGCCGATACACGCGTCAAGCTGACCTCGAACGCGCTGGCGGTAGACGCCGGCGGCATGCTCGATCTCAAGAACAGCCGCTTCGGCAATTTCGCGGTCGATGCCAAATTGCTCACCCCCGGCGCGATCGCCCCCAACGTTCGTGGGCGTGACGTGCTGGCGCGCGTGGTGCTGAACGGCGCGTTCGCGACCCCAACCGTCGACTATAAGGTCCGCGCCACCTCGCTCGGCTTCGGCGAGATGAGCGTCGAGAATCTGTACGCCGAGGGGCTGGCGCGCGTGAACAGCGACCGCATCCTCGTGCCTGTCCATGCGCGCGCGAAGCGGATCGCGGGGCTCAATCCGGCGCTCGGCGGCCTCACCACCAACGCGCGGATCGATGGCGATCTGGCGATCCAGATGCCGAACATCCTGTCGGACAATCTGCGCATCCGCTCCGACACGATCGACGCCACCGCGATCGTCGCCGCCAATATGGAGACCGGCCGCTACACCGGCGGGTTGCAGGGGCGCGTCAACAACTTCCGTGTCGACAGCGTCGGCATCCTCAACATTCAGACCGATGCCAAGCTGGTGCCCGGCGCGCGCGGCGGGTTCGGGATTACCGGGCGCGTCGCGGTGCAGACCAAGCGGTTGTTCAACGAGGGCGCGCGCAACTTCCTCGGCGGCAATGCGGTGCTCAGCACGCGCTTCGGTTACTCGCCCGAGGGCGTCGTTACCTTCGAGAGCCTGAAGATGAACGCGCCGCTGTTCCGCATCACGCGCGGGCAGGGGCGCTTCGATCCGGCGAGCGGTGCGCTGCTGGTCGATGCCGACGCTTACTCCAAGCAATATGGCCCGTTGTTCGCGCGCGTCACCGGCTCGGCGACCGCGCCGGTCGTGCGGCTGCGCGCGCCGCGGCCGGGGGTCGGGATCGGGCTCGCCGATCTCGACGCGCGTGTCGTGGGGCGTGGCGGGTCGTATCAGGTCAACGCGACCGGCGGCACCAATTACGGGCCGTTCAACGCCGACGTGCTGGTCACGCCGGGCAAGCAGCTGGCGGTCGATATCCGCCGCGTGCTGTTCGCGGGCGTCCAGTTCGCGGGGCGCGTCGTCCAGACCGCCGCCGGGCCGTTCGCGGGGCAGGTGCGCTTCAACGGGCAGGGTCTGAACGGCCTCGCGACGCTGGGTGCGCAGGGCAAGTATCAGCGCGCCAGCGTCAATGCGCGCGCGCTCGCGGCGAAGATCCCGGGCGCGGTCGACTTCACGATCGGGCGCGCGCTCATCAACGCCGACGTCGTGCTCTACGACAAGCCGCAGGTCCGCGCCGACGCGCAGATTGCCGACATGCGCTATGGCGCAACGGTGATCGAGGCCGGGCGCGTGCGTGTGAACTACGCCAACGGCTCCGGTACCGCTCAGGCGCTGCTGACCGGTTCGAACAGCGTGCCGTTCCGCCTGGCCGCCAATGCGCAGCTGTCGCCGTCTCAATATCTGGTGGCGCTGCAAGGCGCGGCCAATGGTGTCAACTTCCGCACCGCTTCTCCGGCGCGTATCGTGCCTGACGGCAAGGGTTATCGCCTCGATCCGGCACGTCTCGACTTCGACAAGGGCTCGATGCGGCTGGCGGGCAAGTTCGGCGGCGGCGCAACCTCGGCACAGCTGCGGCTCGACCGGCTCGACCTCGCGCTGCTCAACGCGCTCGTGCCCAATCTCGGGCTCGGCGGGCAAGCGACCGGCAGCGTCGACTATGTCCAGCAGGCGGGTCAGGCGTTCCCGACAGCCGACGCACGCGTCAACATCGCCAACTTCACCCGCTCCAGCCTGACTTCGGTGTCAGAGCCGGTCGACGTGGTCTTCCAGGGCCGGCTGACCAGCGCGGCAGGTGAGGGGCGTGCGCTCATCAAGCGCGGCGGCACCCCGGTCGGCCGGATGGTCGCAACGCTGACGCCGAGCGGCAGCGGCAGCTGGACGACACGCCTGATGCAGGGCCCGTTGGCGGGCGGGATCCGCTACAACGGGCCGTCAGGCGTGCTGTTCAGCCTCGCCGGGCTCGCCGAGCAGCAATTGTCGGGGCCGATCGCGATCGCGGCGGACTTCGGCGGAACGGTGGGCGCGCCGCGCATCAACGGCCTGATCCGCGCCGACAATCTCACCTATACCAACGAGACCTATGGCACGCGCCTGACCAACATGCGGATCGGTGCGCGCTTCAACAACGACCGGCTGGAGCTGTCGCAGCTTCAGGCCAAGGCCGGCGAGGGAACGGTGCAGGCGCAGGGCAACGTCAGCCTCGCGGCGGCGCAGGGCTTCCCGCTCGACGTGCGGGTCGCGCTGCGCAATGCGCGGCTGGCGAAGTCCGACGCGCTCGGCGCGACCGCGACCGGCGATATTCGCATCCAGAACAATGCGAACGGCGGGCTGATCTCGGGCGATATCCTCGTCCCCAACGCACGCTACGAGATCATCCGTCAGGGTGCCGCCGAGGTGCCCGAGCTGACCGGCATCCGTCGCAAGAGCGACGCGCCGCGGCCCGCGCGCCCGACCGATCGCCCGGCCGCCCCGGCGGTGGGGCTGTTCAAGCTCGACCTGCGCGTCCACGCCGACAACCAGCTGTTCGTCTCGGGCATGGGCCTGGAGAGTGAATGGTCGATGGACCTGCGGATCGGCGGGACCAGCGCGGCGCCGACGATCGGTGGCGGACTCGATCTGGTGCGCGGCACCTATTCGTTCGCGGGCAAGCGCTTCGAGGTGTCGCGCGGGCAGGTGCGCTTCCGCGGCGGCGCGGCGCTCACCGATCCGGACATCAACATCCTCGCCACCACCAGCAACGATGGCGTGACGTTCAACATCAACATCACCGGCACTGGACAGCGCCCGCAGATCGCCTTCACCTCCACCCCGTCACTGCCGCAGGACGAGGTGCTCAGCCGGCTGCTGTTCGGGACCAATCCGGAGAATCTGTCGGCGACCGAGGCGCTGCAACTGGCGTCGGCGCTCAACTCGCTGCGCGGGTCGGGCGGCGGGCTCAACCCGCTCGGCAAGCTGCGTTCGGCGACCGGGTTCGACCGGCTGCGCATCCTCGGCGCGGACGAGGCGAGCGGGCGCGGCTCGGCGCTGGCGGCGGGCAAGTACCTGACGAACGATATCTATATCGAGATCGTCACCGACGCGCGCGGCTTCACCGCCACCCAGCTGACGATCGCGCTGACCAAGTCGATCAGCATCCTGTCGCAAGCCGGGTCGTTCGGCGGGTCGAACGTCCAGCTCCGCTACTCGCGCGACTGGTAGAGGCAGCTCCCTATCTTGACGGCGCCCCGAACTGGATCCGGGGCGCTGCTTCCTTTTACGACACGCGTGAAAAGCGGGATCTCGGATCAAGTCCGGAATGACGAAGAAGCGCAGGGCAGCTTCAACTCGACGACGTCGATCGGCCGCGACAGGCAGAAGGCGATCAGCTGAAGATAAAGGATATGTGCAGGGAGCACTTCGACGGCCGCGGATCGCTGGCCGGATCACCCACATTCGCGCGGGCAGGCCGCGCCACGCTTCATCGCTGGTTCGGCGGTCCAGCCACAGGCCGGACCGCCGCTGGAATTACCAGGGCTTGACGACGATACCGACGGCAAGCGCGACGATGAAAGCGATCATGGGTCTCTCTCCCTTATGTGACCCCCCGAAGGGTGACTTCTTCTTAATGGAACGTTAGGCAGGGCTCAATGGCGTTAACCCTTTATTCACCATCGATCGTGACGACTTAAGTCATTCTTCAAGAGTGAGTTCTACCAACGGCAAGGACATGGCCAGCCTGTACCATCTTGCTCCGCTGACGCCGCGCGACGACAGCACCGTGCCGATGGCGCGGCAGCAAGGGCGCGTGCTGGCAAAAGTCACCAACTACAACGCTTTACGCCGCGATATCGGGGTAAAGGCGATCGGTCGGGTGATGCAGGATATGGCGGCGCGCCTGCGCGTGGCGATGCCGGACGCGGAGGTCGAACCGGTCGGCCGCGACGTGATCGAGGTGGCCTTCTCTATCGCCGAGCCGGCGGCGTTGGCGCAGATCGTGGTGAAATGTCGCGCGATCTGCGGTGTCCCGATTCAGGTCGACCGAATTTCCTGCTTACCCAAAATGGCGATCGCCGGTGCCTGCGCGCCCGCCGATGGCGACTCGACCCTCCTGATCGAACGCGCCGAGGCTGCGCTGACCGACGCGGAAGCCGCCGCCGCCCCGCGCACGCGGCCGGCCGGTGCGGTCGAGGAGACGGTCGTCGCCGAGGTCGATCGCGCGCTCGATCGCGGCGAGATGGTGCTTCATTACCAGCCGAAGGTGCATATTCGTCGCCAGGCGATCGATTGCGTCGAGGCACTGGTGCGCTGGCAGCATCCGCAGCGCGGATTGGTGCTCCCGGGCCACTTCATCCCCGCCACCGAACGGGCGCAGCGGATGGAACGGCTGACGCTGTGGACGATCGCGCAATCGATCGTCGACCAGCGCGCGCTGCGGACGCAGGGCCATGACGTGCGGATTTTCATCAACATCTCGGGCCATCTGCTCGCCGATGCCGAGTTCGTGCGGCTCGCCTGCGCCTGCATCGCGGCCGCGCCCGACGCGCGGCTAGGCTTCGAGGTGACCGAAACCTCGGTGATCCGCGATCCCGATGCCGCGATCACGCATCTTCGCGAATTCGACCGCATCGGGGTGCGCATCTCGATCGACGATTATGGCGCGGGCCTGTCGAGCCTCGCCTATCTCAAGCAGCTTCCGGCATGCGAGCTGAAGATCGACAAACTGTTCATCACCCAGCTCACCAGCTCGAACCGCGATCCGTTGATCGTGCGCTCCACGATCGATCTCGCCCATGCGCTCGACATGGAGGTCGTCGCGGAAGGAGTGGAGACGCAGGCGGCGCTGGCGCTGCTGTCGGTGATGGGCTGCGACATGGCGCAAGGCTATTTCATCAGCCCGGCGCTCGCACTGACGCCGCTTGCCGCGTTCCTCGCCGCCGAGCAGCACCGTCAGGCGACGCAGGACGTGCGCGGCTCGTTCACGCGCCGCGCCGCCGGGTGGAAACGCGGATGATCGCGGCGGCGCGGATCGTGCTCGGCGCCATCCTCGCCTCGCTGCTGATCGCGGTCGTACCGGCGCGGGCCGCGCCGGTCGACTTCGGCGCGATCGAACGGCACATGGTCAGCGATCCTGAATCCGCGCTCGCGATGGCACAGGCCACCCGCGCGCGCTTGGCACCCGCGGCGCTGGGAAGCGCGGACGGCGCGACATTGCTGTGGCTGGCGGGCGAGGCGCAGGTGCGGCTCGGCGATCCGCGGGCCGGGCTACAGACGCTGGCGCAGGCGCGCGGCATCGCCGCGCGCCTGCCGGACGCCACCCGGCTGCTTGCCGACATCACCTTGTCGCAAGGCGGCGCGCTCACCGATGCCGGTCGGATCGCGGAGGCCTTGTCGAGCCTGCAACGTGCGCATCACATGTTCGTCGCGCTGCACGATCGTCGCAGTCAGGCGCGCGCGCTGATCCTTATTGCGCTGCTCTATACCAGCGCGCAGGACCATGTGACCGCGCTTCGCTATTTCGATCAACTCGAAGACAGCTATCCCAACGATCCCGGGCTCGCGGTGGCGGTCGAAAGCGGCCGGGGCAATTCCTTGCTATCGCTCGGGCGTTATGACGAGGCGCAGCAGGAGTTTCGCGAGGAACTGGCCGCCGCCCGCCGCCTGCGCAGCCTGCCGGTGATGGCGCAATCGCTGGGCGACCTGTCGCTCGCGCAATTGCGCGGCGGCGACGTCGCGGGTGCGGCGCGCAGCGTTCAGTCCGCGCTGGCGGTCGCGCGTCGCCCCGATGCGGCGGCGATCCGGCCGCAGTTGCTGGCCGCGGCGGCGGACGTTGCGCTGCACGCCGGCGATCGTGTCAGAGCGCGCCATCTGGTCGAGCAACGCTTCGCGGGCGTCGACCTGACGCACACGATCCTTGCCGATCGGCACGCGCATGACGTCGCCTATCGCACCTTCGTCGACAACGGCGATCCCGCCGCGGCATTGCCGCATCTCGTCGCCGTCCAGCGGCTCGATGCGCAGGCGACTGACATCGCTCGTTCGACCAGCGCGGCACTGGCGGCGGCACGCTTCGACTATGCCAATCAGGAGCTGCGGATCACGCGGCTGAAAGCGGCGGACTTGGCCCGGACGATCGCGTTCCAGCGCGCCACGGCCCGGTCACAGCGGCTGATCCTGTACGGCGTGGTCGGCGCGACATTGCTGATCATCGCGCTGCTCGTCATCGGGCTGGCGATGATCGGGCGGAGCCGCAACCGCGAACGCGCCGCCAATCGCGATCTGGCGGCAAGCAATGCGCAACTGGAAAAGCTGTCGCTCGCCAAGACCGAGTTCCTAGCCACGACCAGTCACGAAATTCGGACGCCGCTGAACGGTGTTCTGGGCATGACGCAGGTGATGATCGCCGACAAGACGCTCGACCCGCAGGTGCGCGAGCGGCTGAACGTCGTGCATGCCGCCGGACAGACGATGCGGACGCTGGTCGACGACATCCTCGACATGGCCAAGATCGAAACCGGGCGACTGACGCTGGAGGTCGCACCGTTCGATCTGCATGCCACGATCGATGCCGCCGCGCGGCTGTGGCGCGACCCGGCGGTCGCCAAGGGCCTGCGCTTCGAGGTCGATATCGCGCACGCGCCGCACTGGATCGTCGGCGATGCCGCGCGGCTGCGGCAGATCGTCTTCAACCTGCTGTCTAACGCGGTTAAATTCACCGAAGCCGGGGTCGTTTCGCTGCGTGTCGCGGGGGGGCAGGGGCGGCTGACGATCGCGGTCACCGATCACGGCATCGGCATGGATGGCGCGACGCAACGGATCATCTTCGAATCTTTCCGTCAGGCCGATGCCAGCACCACGCGTCGCTTTGGCGGCACCGGGCTGGGTTTGTCGATCTGTCGCAATCTGGCGCGCGCAATGGGAGGCGACGTGACGGTCGACAGCCGGTTGGGCGAGGGATCGCGCTTCACGGTCGATGTGCCGTTGGTGCTCGCCGAAGCGCCGACCAGTGCCGTCGAGCAGGGCGGCCTGTTGATCGTCGAGCGGCAACCGATCACGCGCGCCATGCTGCGCGCGCTGTTCGTGACGGAGCGTATTGTCTTCTGCGACGCGGACGAGGCGATCGCGCGGATCGACGAGATGCGGCCGGATGGCGTGCTGCTCGATGCAGGTACCTATGGCGAGGCCGCCGCGGATCTCGTCGCTTTGGTGGAGGCGGCGCACGGCGCGCCGGTCGCCTTGCTCTGCCCAAAGCTGGACGAGAGCAAGCGCCACGCCATGTACGCGACGGGTATCACAAATGTTATCGAAAAGCCTGTTTCCAAACAGGCGTTGGTCGACGCAATAGGTGCCATGCTCAGGCGCTCCGTTCGGGACGCTGCGTAACGGGCAGGTGGCGTTGTGCAGGAAGGGCGGAACATGGCAGCGATGACGGTGCTGTTCATCGAGGATGACCGGATGAACCGCCGTGTCGTGCGCGACATGCTGGACGTCGCCGATGTCGAGATGGTCGAGGCCGAGAGCGCCGAAATCGGGCTGGAACTGATCGACACGCATGATTTCGCGATTGCATTGATCGACCTGCGGATGCCCGGCATGGACGGGCTTACCGCGATCGGCCACATCCGCGCGCGCACCGATGCCAAGGCGCGGCTGCCGATCATCGTCGTCACCGCCGACACCGCGGTCGACCTGCGCCAGCGCTGCGTCGCGGCGGGTGCGAACGACGTGATCTTCAAGCCGGTGGCGATGGACGAATTGTTCGACGCGATGGGCCGCCTGCTCGCCGAGGATGGCGACGCCGCGCTGATCTGAGCGCGTTATTACCCCTGCGGCCGCAGCGCAGCCGCCAATGACGCCCCTGCGCTGCCGCGCCGCGCCGGCTGGGGCTGGTCGGGAGAGGGCGACCACGCGGTCAGGAAGATCAGGTCGAACCGCTCCGCCGTCCGGCCGTCCGGGTCCGCGCGCGCGGCGAAGGCCGCTGCTGCGCGCGCCAGCACGTCGCGGCGCAGCGGATGCCGCGTGGCGAGCACGTTGCTGCCCGCCATCCCGCGCAGATCGTCGAGCAACCGCCCGAACGCGCCATAGCGCACCGTCAGCGTCTCGCTATCGGCGACCGGCAGCGTCAACCCCGCGCGCACCAGCAGATCCCCCGCCGAGCGCAGATCGACCTGTGGATGAAGCCGCGCTACCGGGCGCTCGCCCTCCGCCTCGCGCAGCACTGCGCGCAACGTCGACAGGCTGTTTCCGCCGACGAACGCGCCGAGGAACAGCCCGTCCGGGCGCAGCGTCCGCCGGATCAGGGTCAGCGCGCCGGGCAGGTCGCCGACGCTGTCGAGCGTCCCTGCCGCGACCACCAGATCGAACGCGCCGTCCGCGAACGGCAGCCGGTCTTCGTCGCCCTGCACCCCGCCCGCCGCGCGCGCGAAGGCAAAGCCCGGATCGAACCGCGCGACCCTTGCCCCCGCGGGCGGCGGGAACGATCCATCGAAACAGCCGAGATCGAGGACGTCGGTGAAGTCGCGCTTCACCGCACCCAGCCGGTCGACGATCCCCTCGATCATCGCGGCGCGCAGGAAATCGTGGTCGGCATAGCCGATGGCGGCACGGTCGCGGCGGAGGCGGCGCGCGGCGCGGTCGAAGATGTCGGGGGAGGCCATGATGCGCGTGGCTTGTGCCCGTTCGCGGCCCGCGCCACAAGGTCGGGCGTGCCGCCCCGCCTGCTCCCGCCCGGCCTGCTCGACCTCGTGCTTCCGCCGCGCTGCGCGGGGTGCGGCGCCACCGTTGCGGGGCAGGGGCGTTTTTGTGCCTCCTGCTGGTCGAGCCTGCGCTTCCTCGGTCCGCCGTGGTGCGCGGGTTGCAACCTTCCGTTTGCGTTCGATCGCGGCGAGGGGGCGATGTGCGCCGCCTGTCTCGCCGACCCGCCCGGCCATGCCGGCGTTCGCGCGGCGGTCGCTTATGGCGCGGTGGCGCGCACCGTCGCGCTGCGGCTCAAATATGGCGCGCGCCCCTTCTATGCCGCGACGATGGCCGCATTGATGCTGCGCCATTTGCCAACGGATGCGACGCGGCTGATCCCGGTGCCGCTGCATCGCCGCCGCTTGTGGTCCCGCGGGTACAATCAGGCGGCGCTGATCGCGACGGCGCTGGGCAAGCGCGCTGACCTGCCCGTCGACCTGCATGCGCTGCAACGCCACCGAGCGACCCCGCCGCTCCGCGATCGCTCCGCGCGCGAGCGGCGTGCGACCGTGGCGGGCGCGTTCCGCCTGACCGAACGTGGTCGGGACGCCGTCAGGGGCGCTTCGCTGGTGCTGGTCGACGACGTCTACACCAGCGGCGCGACGGCCGAGGCGTGCGTCAAGGTGCTGCGCGCCGGTGGCGCGGCGTCGGTGACGATCCTCGCCTGGGCGCGGGTGATCGAGGGCGCAAGCGATTGACAGCGCGGGTCGTCGCCCACACCTAGGGGTGATGGCAAAGGTCGAGATCTACACCAAGGCATTCTGTCCCTATTGCGCGCGCGCAATGAACCTGCTGGCATCGAAGGATGTCGCGGTGGAAGAGACGGATATCGGCATGAACACCGCCAGGCGTGGCGAAATGATCGAGCGCGCCGGCGGTCGCACCACCGTTCCGCAGATCTTCATCGACGGCACGCATGTCGGCGGCTCGGATGATCTTGCCGCGCTGGAACGCGCGGGCAAGCTCGATGCGCTGCTCGGCCGCTGACGATGCGATGATCGTGTTCGACCTGCGGTGCGCGCGCGACGGTCACGTGTTCGAGGCATGGTTCGCCTCGTCCGCCGCCTATGACGACCAGCGCACGCGTGGATTGCTGGAATGCCCGTCATGTGGCGCGGCGGACGTCGAAAAGGCAGTCATGGCGCCCAACGTCGCGCCCAAGGGCAATCGCAGCGTTGCGCCCGCCGAGGCCAAGGCTTTGCTCGCGAAGGTCGCCGAGGCACAGCGCCGGGCGCTAGCCGGATCGCGCTGGGTCGGGAGCGATTTCGCCGCCGAGGCGCGCGCGATGCACGTGGGCGACAAGCCCGACGCGCCGATCCACGGCCAGGCGAGCCTCGCCGAAGCGAAGCAGTTGGTGGACGAAGGCGTGCCAATCGCCCCGCTGCCGCTGCCGGTCACGCCGCCGGAAACGGTGAACTGAGTAACGCCGGGACAGGCTCAAGCAGCGCCCGTTCGTGCTGAGCTTTGTCGAAGCAGGTGGCGGGTACACGCCCTTCGACAAGCTCAGGGCGAATGGCACATGTTGGCTTGGCACGGGTCAGGAAGGCGCAAGTGGGCTGACGCCGTCACCCGGCGTTCGTTTCTGCCGTCAAATTGTCATTCCCGCGAAGGCGGGAATCCAGAACCTCTGACGGT
The DNA here is from genome assembly GCF_000427645.1 of Sphingomonas phyllosphaerae FA2. Taxonomy (GTDB): domain Bacteria; phylum Pseudomonadota; class Alphaproteobacteria; order Sphingomonadales; family Sphingomonadaceae; genus Sphingomonas; species Sphingomonas phyllosphaerae. The sequence continues at coordinate 488,310 of NZ_KE386571.1, forward strand.
GCGACCCTTGCGAGAACCTGCGCGTCTGGGTTCCCGCCTTCGCGGGAATGACGGAAGTGGGATCAGTTCTCCGCCGTCATCGGTTCGTGCAGCAACAAGGCGCCGTCCTCCGCAATCTCGACCGACAGCGCGCGATAGTCCTCGACGCTGCCGTACGCGGTTTCCAGCGGCTGGTGATGCGTCGCGGTGATGACCATCACGTCCGCGCCCGCCGCTTCGCCCGCAGCGATCCCGGCCCGCGCATCTTCCCACACCAGACAGTCGTTTGCCGCCACGCCCAGTCGTTCGGCGGCGAGAAGGAAGCAATCCGGCGCGGGCTTGCCCCTCTCGATATCGTCGGCCGTCACCATCACCTTCGGAGCCGCCAGCCCGGCGGCACGCAACCGCACCTCCGCCAGCGAGCGCGGCGCGGAGGTTACGATCGCCCAGCGATCCGCGGGTAGCGCGCGCGTGAACGCCGCCGCGCCCGCGATCTCGACCACATCGGCAACATCGTCGATCTCGGCCTGCAACAATGCCTCGAACTCCGCTTGCGGGTCGACGCCGGGTGGTGCGAAGCGGCGGATTGTCTCGATTGCGCGGACCCCGTGCATCACCGCCATCAGCGCGTCGACGTCAATCGCATGCTTCTCCGCCCATGCCGTCCATGCACGAATGGCGGACGGGATGCTGTTGATCAGCGTCCCGTCCATGTCGAACAGGAAGGCGGCGTAGCGGCGCGTCACGCGCGATTCGCCGCCGAGAGCACCGCGCGGACGCTGGCGGTCGCGATGTCGCTGTCGATCCCGACCCCCCACACGGTGCGGCCGTCGCCTGTGCGGCATTCGAGATAGGCAACCGCTTGCGCACCCGCGCCGTGGCCGATCGCATGTTCGCTATAATCGACGACGTCCAGATCGGGTCCGGTGCTGTCGGCAAGCGCCGCGATCACCCCCGAGATCAAGCCATTGCCGCGCCCGGACAGCGAGCGTTCCTCGCCGTCGATCGCCACGCGCCCGACGAATACGCGCTCACCGGTCGCGCCTGTCTCCTCATAGTCACGCAGCACGAAGCGGTCGCCGCTGCCCGGCAGATACGTCTGTTCGAACGCGCCCCAGATGTCGGCGGCGTTCAGCTCGCGGCTGCTTTCGTCGGCGAGCGCCTGAACGTGGCGGCTGAAATCGGCCTGCATCCTTTTGGGGAGCTTCAACCCCTTGTCCTGCTCCAGCACCCAGGCGACCCCGCCCTTGCCGCTCTGCGAATTGACGCGGATCACCGCCTCGTAGCTGCGACCCAGATCGGCCGGGTCGATCGGCAAATACGGCACTTCCCACAAAGTGTCGTTGCGCGCCGCCTGCGCCGCGAAACCCTTCTTGATCGCGTCCTGATGGCTGCCCGAAAAGGCGGTGAACACCAGATCGCCGGCGTAAGGCGTGCGCGGATGCACCGGGATGTTCGTCGCATATTCGACCGTCTTCACGATCTCGTCGATGTTCGACAGGTCGAGCTGCGGGTCGGTGCCTTGCGTGTACATGTTGAGCGCGACGGTCACGAGATCGCAATTGCCGGTTCGCTCGCCATTGCCGAGCAGGCAGCCCTCGACACGGTCCGCACCCGCCATCAGCCCAAGCTCGGCGGCGGCGACCCCGGTGCCGCGATCGTTGTGCGTGTGGAGCGAGATCACCACCGCCTCGCGGTTGGGGATATTGCGCCCGAACCATTCGATCTGGTCGGCATAGACGTTCGGCGTCGCGCACTCGACGGTCGCGGGCAGGTTGAGGATGATCGGCGCGTCGGCGGTCGGGCGCAGCACCTCCATCACCGCCGCGCAGACCTCGACCGAGAAATCCAGCTCGGCGGTGGAGAAGGTTTCGGGAGAATATTCGAACTGCCAGCGCGTGTCCGGCCGCTTCGCCGCCTCGTCACGCAGCACCTTCGCGCCCTCGACTGCGATGTTCTTCACCTCGTCGCGCGTCATCCCGAACACGATCTTGCGCCACGCCGGGCTGACCGCATTGTAGACGTGGACGATCGCGGTCCTCGCGCCCTCCAAACTCTCGAAGCTGCGCTCGATCAGGTCGCGGCGCGATTGCGTCAACACCTGGATCGAGACGTCGTCGGGCACGCGACCGTCGCGCACCAGCCCGCTGATGAAGTCGAACTCGGTCGCGCCGGCGCTGGGGAAGCCGACCTCGATCTCCTTCAATCCCACCTTCACCAGCAGGTCGAAGAAACGCGTCTTCTTCTCGGCATCCATAGGGTCGATCAACGCCTGATTGCCGTCGCGCAAATCGGTCGACAACCAGCGCGGCGCGCGCGTGATCGTGTTCGACGGCCAGCGCCGGTCGGGCAGGTCGACGGTCGGGAAGGGGCGGTATTTGACGGAAGGATCGCGCAACATCACGGGGCTCTCTTATGCAGGAGCGTCGGGGAAAGGTCGGATCAGCCCTTAGGCGCGTCGCGCGTGCGATGCACGCGTCGGCAGGTTCGCGCCTAAGGGCGCGTAAGTCGCAGAAGAAGGGCCGGGCCACGCGTCATTGGGGCCGTGCCTACCCCGCGAGACCGGCCACTGTCCAGTGCCGCGATTTTATTGAGGAAAAAGCAAGGTTTCCCGGCCATTTACGGCGTTGACGGGAGTTTGCATGTTACAGATCGTCTATATCAGCACGGCCACCGGAACAGTGGATACGGCCGCGATCCTGGCCACTTCGCGCCGTAACAACGCGCGCGATGGTTTGACCGGCCTGCTCTATACCAATGGCAAGCGGTTCCTTCAGGTGCTCGAGGGCGATCCCGCAAACATCGAGCGGGCGATGGCCCGGATCGACGCCGATCCGCGGCATCGCGCAATGGTGGTGCTTTCGTCTCGCGACGTCAGCACACGCGAGTTCGGGGCGTGGGCGATGGCCGAACGCGTCGTCGGCGACGATGCCGACGCCTTCGTGGCGCGCGTCCGGACGCTGGTCGCGCAGGCCTCGCCTTCGGTGCGCGCGACCTTCGACGGCTTCGTCCAGCTGCACCGCGCCGCCTGAGATCGTCGCTTGCCCGCCGCTCGGCACGGCGCAATAACCTTCCTCGAAGCAGACGGGGAGGTTAACGATGCGCGCGATCATCATGGCGGCGGCGATCGGGATGGCGGCGGCGAGTGCCGCGTCGGCGGCGGACACGGGTGACTATGGTCCCGCGCTGCGCAAGATGCTGACCGATGCGGCGGGCGGACGCTGTCCCGACGATCTGATGGCCGAGCCGTTGCTGTCCGCATGCCGCGCGCAATTGCCACAGATGCAGCCCGGCTTGACGGCACTTGGCGCGGTCGGCGACCTGTCGTTCATCAAGGGCGAAGGCGACGGCGACACGCGCATCGAAACCTATGCGGTCAAATTCGCGGGCGGGACGACGGCGATCTGGAGCATCGGTCACCGCAAGGACGGCAAGTTCGGCGCGGCCTACTCGCTCGGGCAGTAACGCCCGGCCCCGCGTGGCGGGGCCGGGAGGGCAATCAGGCCGTGAACGCCGCCTGCACCGTCAGCTTGACGTTGTCCGACACGACCGGCGCGGCATAGCCGAGGCCGAAGTCGCTGCGCTTGATCGTGCCGGTGCCGGTGAAGCCGAAGTTGACCTTCTTGCTCATCGGGTTGGTGCCCGCGCCGACGAACGTGACGTCCAGCGCGACCGGCTCGGTGACGCCCTTGATCGTCAGATCGCCGTTCAGCGTCGCGCGGTTCGGCCCGCGCGGCGTCACCGATGTGGAGACGAAGCGCGCGGTCGGATTGGCTGCGGCATCGAAGAAATCGCCCGACTTGAGGTGCTTGGCAAACGGCGCCGAGGTGGTCGACAGCTCGTTGATCGCGAAGGTCACGTCGACCTTGGTCGCGGCGGGCTTCTTCGGGTCGATGGTGATCGAGCCGCCCTGCGCGCCGAACTGGCCCTGCAGCATCGAGAAGCCCATGTGGTTGACCTCCCACGTCACCTGCGTGTGCGCGGGGTCGACCTGATAGGTGCCGGCGGCGACGCGCGCCGCCTGCGGCTGGCCGGGCTGCTGCGCGGTGGTCGCGAGCTGCGCGACGGCGGGAACCGCGAGTGTCGTGGCGAGAACGGCGGCGATGATCGGACGCATGTTGTTGATCCTCCTGTGGTGTGCGCGGTTGCACCACAGTTTCGCGTCGGTGCGAAGACGCCGCGCACGAAACGGATCATTTCGCCGCGAGGCCGCTATTCGCCCGCGGGTTCCTGATCTGGCTCCGCGCCGCCGTTGGGGATGATGTCGAAGCGGATCCGCACCCATGCGCCGATCAACTCGGTCCCGCCCTTGCGCGGCGGCCTCACGAGGAACTGCCACGCCGCCTGCCGCAGCGCGCGCCCGATCCCGGAGCCCGGCGTCTCGCCCAGCTCGCGGCAATCCTCGACATGGAAGCGCGGCGCGGTGCGGCACGCCACCATCCCCCAGCCGGTCTTGCCGCGCGGCATGTACGGCTGCGTCTCGGCGGGGCGGGGACGGCGATACCATTCGGCGGCGTACAGCGGCTCGCCGCCCGGCCCTAGCCCGACGGTCTGCGTGTCGTCACCGCGTCCGCTATCGCCCTTGCCGCTCGCAGACGGACCGGCGGTGCCCTTGATCGTGCCGATGTCGGAGGCGGCATAATCGACGTGGTTGAGGATCATCACGCCCGGCAGATGCAGCGGTTGCTCGGGGAGCGGCGGGGCGGGCACCGGGCGCGGGGTGACGACGCGCGGCGTGGTGATCTCGCTGCGGGTCGGCGCGGCCTGCTGGCGCTGCGCCTTTTGCGTGTCCGATTTCTGTTGCTTCGCGCCTTCGTTGCGTACGTCGAAGCTGACCAGCCGGCGTCCGTCGCCGAAGTCGCCGTGCACCACGCCGCCCATCGTCAGCAGCGCGAGGATGATCGCGATCGCGATGCCGATCGCCAGCAGCACCGACACGACGCGGCTGCCCGTGTCTTGACGGGTCCGGTACGACGAAGCTCGGTACGTCGCCGTCCGCATCTGCGCGCGATTACAGGAGGGAGCCGCGGGCGGCAATCGGCTTCGGGGTTACAAAGCGGTTAGGTGGTGGGCGCAAGTAACGTCATTCCCGCGAAGGCGGGGATCCAGACGCGCAGGTCGTCGTAAAGGCCGATACGTCCGAGGTTCTGGATACCCGCCTTCGCGGGAATGACGCCAGAGGAGGTGCGCGATGCCCCCCAACCCGCCGGCCCGTCGGCCCCGGCAAAGCCGGGCCCTATGGGCCGGCTCTGCCGCGCCGGCCGATCTGGCGCAGTCGGGCGGCAGCAGGGCTGCCGCGCGCTGCGCTGCGATCAGTTCTTTTCCTTGTCCACCAGCTTGTTCGCGCCGATCCACGGCATCATCGCGCGCAGTTCGCTGCCGACCTGTTCGATCGGGTGGCGCTTCGCGGCGATGCGGCTGGCCTTCAGTTCGGGCTGGCCGGCGCGGTTGTCGAGCACGAAGTCACGCACGAAGCGGCCCGACTGGATGTCGGCGAGCACGCGCTTCATTTCCTTCTTGGTCTCTTCGGTGATGATGCGCGGACCGGTCTTGATGTCGCCATATTCGGCGGTGTTAGAGATCGAGTAGCGCATATTGGCGATGCCGCCCTCATACATCAGGTCGACGATCAGCTTCAGTTCGTGAAGGCACTCGAAATAGGCCATTTCGGGGGCGTAGCCCGCCTCGACCAGCGTCTCGAAGCCCGCCTGGACCAATGCGGTGGCGCCGCCGCACAGCACGGCCTGCTCGCCGAACAGATCCGTTTCGCACTCTTCGCGGAAATTGGTTTCGATGATCCCCGAACGGCCGCCGCCGACGCCCGATGCATAAGCGAGCGCAACGTCATGCGCGTTGCCGCTCGCGTCCTGATGGATCGCGATCAGGCACGGCACGCCGCCGCCGCGGACATATTCGCTACGCACGGTATGGCCCGGGCCCTTCGGCGCGATCATGATGACGTCGATGTCCGCCGGCGGCTCGATCAGCCCGAAGTGGACGTTGAGCCCGTGCGCGAAGGCGAGCGCGCTGCCGGGCTTCATTCGGCCCTTGATATCGTCCTCGTAGATCGCGGCCTGATGCTCGTCGGGAGCGAGGATCATCAGGATGTCAGCCCATGCCGCGGCATCCTTGGTGCTCATCACCTTGAACCCGGCGCCCTCGGCCTTCTTCGCGGTCGCCGAGCCTTCGCGCAGCGCGATTGCGACATCGGTGACGCCCGAGTCGCGCAGGTTCTGCGCATGGGCGTGACCCTGCGAGCCGTAGCCGACGATGGCGATCTTCTTGCCGGTGATGAGATTCAGATCGGCGTCGCGATCGTAATAGACCTTCATGATATTCTACTCCTTTCTTCGTCGCCCCGGCCTTGCGCCAGGGTCCCGCTTTTCGCCGGTGTGGCAGAAGAAGCGGGACCCCGGATCAAGTCCGGGGGTGACGTGGTGTTGATGTAAAACGATAAACTCAGGCCGCGTCCTTGCCGCGGGCGATCGCAACGATGCCGGTGCGCGCGACCTCGATCAGGCCGACTTCCGCCATCAATTCCAGAAACTTGTCGATCTTGCTCGTGCCGCCCGTCACCTCGAACACGAAGCTGCTGGTCGTCGCGTCGACGACGCGCGCGCGATATACCTCCGCGAGCCGCAGCGCTTCGATGCGATGATCGCCGGTGCCGCGAACCTTGACCAGCGCAAGCTCGCGCTCGACGTGATCGCCCTCGGCGGTCAGGTCGTGGACGCGGTGGACGGGCACCAGCCGGTCGAGCTGCGCGACGATCTGCTCCAGTGTCGCCGGGCTGGCGCTGGTAACGATCGTAATGCGGCTGACCGCCTTGTCGGCGGTAATCTCGCTGACCGTCAGGCTCTCGATATTGTAGCCGCGCGCGGTGAACAGCCCGGCGATCCGGGCGAGGATGCCCGGTTCGTTGTCGACGATCACCGCCAGCGTATGGCGTTCGGCTTTCTCTTCACGGATGTGCATTTAACATTCCTGACTCCCCTCCCTTTGAAGGGAGGGGGTTGAGGGTGGGTTAGCGTCCTGGCGGTGTACGGAGGGCGGGGCGCACCTTGCGCCGTATGCGAGCACGCCACCCACCCCCAACCCCCCCCTTGAAAGGGAGAGGGCTTTCATCAAACCAGCGCCTTGGCCTCGTCGTCCATCGTTCCGCTGACCTCGTTGGCCTGCAGGATCATGTCGGTGTGCGCCGCGCCGCTCGGGATCATCGGGAAGCAATTGGCGAGCTTCGCCACCATGCAATCCACCATCACCGGACCGTCATGCGCCAGCATCTCGGCGATCCCGGCCTCCAGCTGGTCGGGCCGCTCGATACGGATGCCCTTCCAGCCATAGGCCTCGGCCAGCTTCACGAAATCGGGCAGCGAATCCGAATAGCTCTCGGCATAGCGGCTCTCATAGGTCAGCTCCTGCCACTGGCGGACCATGCCCATATATTCGTTGTTGAGGATGAACACCTTGACCGGCAGGCGATATTGCGTCGCCGTCGCCAGCTCCTGAATGTTCATCTGGATCGACGCCTCGCCCGCGATGTCGATGACCAGCGCATTCGGGTTGCCGAGCTGCGCGCCGATCGCGGCAGGCAGGCCGTAGCCCATCGTGCCCAGTCCACCGCTGGTCAGCCATTTGTTCGGCAGATCGAACCCGAAATGTTGCGCAGCCCACATCTGGTGCTGACCGACCTCGGTGGTGATGATCGGCTGGCGGCGATGCGTGGCGTCGTACAGCGCGCGCACCGCACGCTGCGGCATGATCTCGCCATTGTTCTCGTTCGGCCCGGTCTCGGGGAAGTCGAGGCACTTGCGCGCCCGCCAGCCCTCGATCCGCCGCAGCCATTCGGCGATGTCGGGCTTCGGATGCTGGCGCGCCTTCCAGACGTGGATCATGTCCTGCATCGCATGGCCGGCATCGGCGACGATCGGAAGGTCGATCCGCACCGTCTTGTTGATGCTCGACCGGTCGATGTCGATATGCACCTTGCGGCTGTTGGGCGAAAAGGCGTCGAGCCGCCCCGTGACCCGGTCGTCGAAGCGCGAGCCGATCGCGACGACCAGATCGGCCTGGTTCATCGCCATGTTCGCTTCATAGGTGCCGTGCATGCCCAGCATCCCGAGCCATTGCGGCCCGCTCGCGGGATAGGCGCCGAGCCCCATCAGCGTCGAGGTCACCGGCGCGCCGGTGATCTTCGCCAGCTCCTGCAACAGCTGCGACGCGGCCGGACCCGAGTTGATGACGCCGCCACCCGTATAGAGCACCGGACGCTCCGCCGCCGCCAGCATGTCGACGACCTGCTCGATCGCGGCGCGGTCGGCCTTGATCTGCGGGCGATAGGTCTTGTGCTGGATCGGGCCGGGCTTGGCATAGCCGGCGGTCGCGACCTGCACGTCCTTGGGGATGTCCACAACCACCGGCCCGGGGCGGCCCGAGGTGGCGATATGGAACGCCTCATGGATGACCGCGCCGAGCCGCGCCGGGTCCTTCACGAGATAATTGTGCTTCGAGCAATGACGCGTGATGCCGACGGTATCGGCCTCCTGGAACGCGTCCGAGCCGATCAGCGCGGTCGGCACCTGCCCGGTGATGACCACCATAGGAATCGAGTCGAGCAGCGCATCGGTGATCCCGGTGACCGCGTTGGTCGCGCCGGGGCCGGAGGTGACGAGCACGACGCCGGGTTTGCCGGTCGAGCGCGCATAGCCTTCCGCGGCATGGGTGGCCGCCTGTTCGTGACGCACGAGAATGTGGCGAATGCGCTTCGAACGGAACAAGGCGTCGTAGATCGGCAGGACGGCACCGCCCGGATAGCCGAACACGACCTCCACGCCGAGATCGCACAGCGCCTCGACCAGGATGTCTGCTCCGCTCTTCTCGGTCACGTCACGTCTCCTCATTGGGGAAGGGGCAGACGTCTTAGCCTGCCGGGTCCGGGGGCGCTACGGCATAGAAAGTTACGCGTCAACAGCTTTATGCGAAATAAAATTGCGAATTTGACGCGGTGCAGCATCGCCAGTCGGCGGGTAACTGATTGCGGAACCACGTATATTGTCGCTTGGCGTAACGCCGAGTGGCGAGCTGCGAAGCCGCCAGTGCGTCGACGCGTGACAGCGTGCCGGAGAGCATAGCAGCGATTTCGGGCACCCCGATCGCGCGCCGTACCGGCGCATCGGCGGGCACGTCGGTGCGCGCGAGCAGCGCGGCGGCCTCTTCGACTCCCCCCTCGTCGAACATCTGCACCAGCCGCGCATCGCAGCGCGCCATCAACGTCTCGCGATCGGGCAGCAGCACCAGTCCGCGCACGTCGAGCGCCTCGCCGATCCCGCCGCTGCGATCCGCCTGCCATGCCGCCAGCGGTCGCCCGGTCGATCGCACCACCTCCAGCGCGCGCGCGACCCGCGTCGTATCGCGCGCGTTGAGCCGCACCGCCGCTTCCGGGTCTTCCCGCGACAGCGCCACATACGCCTCGGCGACCGGCAGCGCCCGCACCGTCGCGCGCACCTCGGCGTCGATCTCCGGCACCGGCGCGATCCCGTCGAGCAGTGTGCGCAGGTACAACCCGGTCCCGCCGACCAGCACCGGCACGGCGCCGGCCGCATGAACACGACGCACTTCCGCCGCCGCATCCGCCGCCCAGCGCGCCGCCGAGCACGCCTCCGCGCCGTCGACATAGCCGAACAGCCGATGCGGCACGCGTACCTCGTCGACGGGGGAGGGGCGTGCCGACAGTACGCGCAGGTCGCGATACACCTGGCTGGCGTCGGCGTTGATCACCATCCCGCCAACGCGTTCCGCCAGTTCAATCGCGAGCGCGCTCTTGCCGCTGGCGGTCGGCCCTGCGATGAGCGCCAGCCTTGGCTTTGCGGGGTTAGGCATGTTCACGGCGACGCTGATAGCAGCAGGGCGGCTGACGCCCAACATCATGGCCGAGGCGCATGACCGCCTCGCGGCGGCGGGCTGCGCACCGACGACGATGGCATGGATCGACGAGGGCGACGCCGCCGACTGGCAATTCGAGCTGGCCCCGGCGGACGCCCGCGCCGCGCTGGAGGGCGCGTTCGATCGCGTCGACGTCGTCGTCCAGCCGCGCGACGGACGCCGCAAGATGCTGCTCGTCGCCGACATGGATTCGACGATGATCACCGTCGAGTGCATCGACGAACTCGCTGATTATGCCGGCCTCAAGCCGAAGATCTCCGCGATCACTGAGGCGGCGATGCGCGGCGAACTCGATTTCGAGGCGGCGCTCGACGCGCGTGTGGCCTTGCTCAAGGGGCTCGACGCGGCGGTGATCGATACCTGTCGTGCCGAGCGCGTGCAGCTGATGCCGGGCGCGCGCGAGCTGGTGCGCACGATGCGCGCTTGGGGGGCGAGCGCGGTGCTGGTGTCGGGCGGCTTCACCCGCTTCGCCGAGCCGGTCGCCGCCGAGATCGGCTTCGATCGCGCGATCGCCAACGTGCTGGAGATCGACGGCGCGGCGCTGTCGGGTACCGTCGCACGCCCGATCGTTGGAGCCGCGACGAAGCGCGAAACCTTGCTCGACACCCGCGCCGCGCTCGGGCTCGCCGATGCCGCGACGCTGGCGGTCGGCGACGGCGCGAACGATCTGGCGATGATCGAGGTCGCCGGGCTCGGCGTCGCTTATCATGCCAAGCCGATCGTCGCGGCGGCAGCGGCGGCGCGTATCGAGCACGGCGATCTGACCGCGTTGCTGTGGGCGCAGGGTGTGCCGCGCGCCGAATGGGCAACCGTTTGACGGATCGCCATTAACGCTTCCTCCACCATCCGCGTGGCAAGCAGCCACACGGATCAACGGGGGACATCGGCAGCCAACATGCGCGTACTCGCGGTCGCATCGCAGAAGGGCGGGTCGGGCAAGACGACGCTCGCCGGGCATCTTGCGGTGCAGGCGGAGCGCGCCGGCCTCGGGCCGGTCGCGCTGCTCGACATGGATCCGCAAGGCACGCTCGCGCCGTGGGCGGGCGCGCGTACCGCGCGATCGCCGTCGTTCGCCGCGACCAGCGTGACGCGGCTGGCCGCCGATCTGGAGGGCTTGCGAGAGCGCGGCGTGCGGCTGGTCGTCATCGACACGCCGCCGGCGCTGACCGTTGCGATCCAGGCCGCGATCCATCTCGCCGAGCTGATCGTCGTGCCGACGCGCCCCAGCCCGCACGATCTCCACGCGGTCGGCGGCACCGTCGACTTGTGCGAACGCTCGGGCAAGCCGATGCTGTTCGTCGTCAATGCGGCGACACCTCACGCAGCACTGACCGCGGACACTGCCGTCGCGCTGTCGCGGCATGGCACGGTGGCGTCGGTCACGGTGCATCAACGCGCCGAATATGCCGAGTCGATGGCCGACGGGCGCACCGTTATGGAGGTTGCCCCGGAAAGCGCCGCCGCGCAGGAGATCGAGGCGCTGTGGGACGGCGTCTCCGACCGGCTCGAAAAGAACTTCCGTCGCACCGTCTTCACCACCGGCACGCTGGGTGGCGGACATGGCGTGGTCCGCGCCACCGCGCACAGCTTCGGCCGCCGGGTGCTGAGCTGATGACGCGCGCGCTGTTGCGCACCGGCGGGATGCTGCTGCTCGCACTGGCGCTGGCGGGATGCAGCCTCTGGCATTTCGACTTCGGCCGCGCACACACCGCGCAGGACGATGTCACGGCGGCACAACGCGCCCTCAAGCAGCGACGCTGGCCGGTGGCGATCGCGCGTGCCGAACAGGCCGTCGCGCAGGACGGCAGCGATGGCGACCGCCGCGCGCTGCTCGCCACCGCTTACTTGCGCGCCGGGCGCTTCCGTTCGGCGGCGCAGGCGTTCGACGACACGCTCGCGCTGCGGCAGGCGGACGCCGCCACCGCGCTCCACCTCGCACTCGCGCAGATCGCCAGCGGGCAGCATGACGCCGCGCAGGCGACGCTGTCGCGCTACGCCGCGCTGATCCCGGCCGCCGATCGCGGGCTGGCGCTGGCGCTGGCCGGTCAGCCGGGGCAGGGCGTCGAGGTGCTGATGGCGGCTATGCGCGTCCCTGGCGCCGATGCGCGCACGCGCCAGAATCTCGCGATGGCGCTGGCACTCGCCGGCGAATGGCCCGACGCGCTCTTCCTTGTCGGGCTTGACCTGCCGCCCGCGCAAGCGCGGCAGCGCATCCTCGGCTGGATGCGCTTCGCCCGCCCGACCGGCCCCGCAGAGCAGGTCGCCGCCTTGATGAAGATCACTCCCGCCCTAGATCCGGGCCAGCCCGAAGCGCTCGCGTTGCAGCGCCCGGCACCGGCGGCGCTCGCCGACGCCGACATCGACCGCTTCATGCCCGGCCCACCCGAGGAAGCGGTGACGACCGCCCGCTGACGCGGCATCCTCACCCAGCGATCGCGCGGCCACCCTTCCACATCGCGGTGACGCGTCCCTGCACCGGCAGGCCATCGAACGGCGTATTGCCCGCCTTGCCCGGCAGCCGGTCGGCATCGATCTGCCACGGCGCGTGTTCGTCGATCAGGATCACGTCGCCCGGCATCCCCGCCGCCAGCGTCCCCGTCTCCAGCCCGAGCAGCGCCGCCGGCCCCTGCGCCAGCAACCCGAACAGCCTCGTCAGCGTCACCCGCCCGTCGCGCGCCAGCCCCAGCGCGAGCGGCAGCAACGTCGCCGCATCCGCCGCGCCCGCGCTGGCATCCGCGAACGGCAGCCGTTTCTCCTCCGGCCCGCGCGGATCGTGCCCCGAACACAACAGGTCGATCGTCCCGTCGGCCAGCGCCGCCAGCGCCGCCTTGCGATCGTCCTCGCTGCGTAGCGGCGGAGAGAGATGCGCGAAGGTACGGAAATCGCTCATCGCATTGTCGCTGAGCAGCAGATACGCTGGCGTGACGCCGCACGTCACCCGCACCCCGCGCACCTTGGCCGCGCGCACCAAGGCGAACCCCGCCGCGGTGGTCACACAGCGCAGGTGCAGCCGCGCGCCGGTTTCCTCCGCCAGCATCAGGTCGCGCGCGATCGCCAGCGGCTCGGCGAGCGCCGGTGCCGACGGCAGCCCGAGCCGCGTCGCGGTCTCGCCCTCGGTCGCCACCGCGCCCGCCGCCAGCCCGCCGTCCTCGGCATGGGTGACGACCACGACGTCGAGATCGCGCGCATACATCAGCACGCGGTGCATCACTCCCGAATCGGCGATCCAGCCACGCCCGGTTCCGACCGCGCGCGCCCCCGCCGAGAGGCAGATCGCCATCTCGGCGAGGTCGGTGCCCGCCAGCCCGCGCGTCGCCGCCGCGATCGGATGGATCCAAAGATCGGGCCGCCCGATCAGCGCGAGGCGCTGCACCGCGCCCGGCTCGTCGAGCACCGGCACCTGGTCGGGCATCGGCGCGACCCGGACCACGCCCCCGGCGCGCGCCGCGGCGCGGTCGATCCGCGCCACGCCGACGTCGATGATCCCCGGCGCCAGCAATTTGCCGCGACAGTCGACGCGCTCGGCATGGCTCGGCGCCTCGCCGGAAACGATCGTGCCGTCGACGATCAGCAACTCGCCGTCGCGCTCGCCGCCCGCCGGGCAGACCAGCCGCGCATTGGTCAGGTGCAGCGCCTGCGTCATGCCCAGCCCTCCACCTTGCGCGCGCGCCGCGTCAGCACGTCCAGACACGCCATCCGCACCGCCACGCCCATCTGCACCTGCTCCGTGATCGCCGATTGCTCGACATGGTCGGCCACCGCCGAATCGATCTCCACCCCGCGGTTCATCGGCCCCGGATGCATCACCAGCGCCCCCGGCGCGCGATCGTTGAGCCGTTCCAGCGTCAGCCCGTAGCGCAGGTGATATTCGCGGGTAGACGGGACGTAGCCGCCCGCCATCCGCTCGGTCTGCAACCGCAGCATCATCACCACGTCCGCGCCCTCGATCGCCTTGTCGAAGTCGGTGAAGGCGGTGACGCCGAACCGCTCGATCGCGGGCGGCATCAACGTCGAGGGCGCGCAGACGCGCACCTCGGCGGCCAAAGCGGTCAGCGCGAGGATGTTCGAGCGCGCGACGCGGCTGTGCAGCAGGTCGCCGCAGATCACGACGCGCTTGTTGGCGACGCCGCCCAGCCGCCGCCGGATCGTCAGCGCGTCGAGCAGCGCCTGCGTCGGATGTTCGTGCCGCCCGTCGCCGGCGTTGAGCACCGGGCAATCGACCTTGTCCGCGATCAGCCGCACCGCGCCCGACGACATGTGCCGGATCACGATCACGTCGGCGCGCATCGCGTTGAGCGTCATCGCGGTGTCGATCAGCGTCTCGCCCTTCTTCACGCTCGATTGCGCGGCGTGCATGTTGACGACGTCGGCGCCGAGCCGCTTGCCCGCGATCTCGAAGCTGAGCAGCGTGCGCGTGCTGTTCTCGAAAAAGGCGTTGATCTGCGTAAAGCCCGCCAGCCGCTGGTCGGGCGCGGCGCGGGTCCGGTTCGCCTCGACCCAGGTTTCGGCCTCGTCGAGCAGGAAGGTGATTTCGTGGGGCTCGAGGCCCTCGATCCCGGTCAGATGGCGGTGCGGAAACACCGCGCCTCCGGGGATCAGCGTGGCGGGGCGGTGGTCCGACTGGTTCATCGAAGCCGCTGCCTAATGGCGGAGCGGGGAGGGGGCAAGCGGGGTGTGGGCTAGGGCCTTATCGCCACTCCTACCGTCGCCCCGGACTTGATCCGGGGCCCCGCTTCTTCTTGGCGGTCGAGATCGAAAAGCGGGATCCCGGATCAAGTCCGGGATGACGGTATGTCGTGGAGCGCGCCCACCGTCCGACCTTCTGCACCCGTCATCCCCGCGAAGGCGGGGATCCAGACGCGCAGGTCTACGCAAAGGCCGAAAGGTCAGAGGTTCTGGATTCCCGCCTCCGCGGGAATGACGAAGGGCAGAAGGATCAACCCACCGCCACCAGCGCATCGATCGCCGCCTGCAGGATATGCGCCGCGGCATGGTTGTCGATCCGCTCCGCCCGCTTCGCGCGACTGAAGTCCTGCTCGATCAGCGCCCGCTCCGCCGCCACCGTCGACCAGCGCTCGTCCCACAACAGGATCGGCAGCCCGGTATCCCGGCAGTTGCGCGCAAACGCCCGCGTCGACTGGCTGCGCGGGCTCTCGGTCCCGTCGAGATTGAGCGGCAGCCCGATCACCCAGCCGCGCACCTGCTGCGCCTGCGACAGCGCGACCAGCGCCGCCTTGTCGACCGTGAACTTCGTTCGCTTCACCAACTGCGCCGGACTCGCAAAACTCCACCCCGCGTCGCACAGCGCGGTGCCGACCGTCTTGGTCCCGACATCCAGCCCCAGCAGCCGCCCGCCCTCGGGCAGCATCGCGCGAAACGCCGCGGCTTCGGTGACGATCATCGGCGCCCTTCCGTCCGTCATTGCGAGCGCAGCGCGGCAATCCAGGGCGTCCTGGTCCAACCCTGGACTGCGTCGCTACGCTCGCAATGACGGTTAAAGCTGTTCGTGCTGAGCCTGTCGAAGCACGTGGCCCGGCGATCACGCCCCCCTCGGCTGGCCGACCAAGCCGGCCGCTCGGGACCGGCTTCGACAAGCTCAGCGCGAACGGTGTTTGATGATCGACCCGGGGCGGACCACACGCCCGTCATCACCCTGCCGCCAGCCGTCGCGCGGCATCGGCGCGCACGTTCGCCCAGAACAGGCTGTAATCGTACACATGATAATTGTTACCCGGCAGCGTGTACGGCCCCACATCCGGTGGCGATCCGATCAGCAGCAACCCGCGTCCGCCGCATGTCGCGCCGATCCGCCCCGCCTCGATCCGCGCCTCGCTCAGCGCCGCATTGGGGAACAGCGTCCCCAGATTGGCGCTCGCCGGCGCGGCGGCGTTCGGCGTGCCGGTCAGCGGGTTGGTGCACAGCATCTGCGTGCCGCGCCGCGGCTTGCCGTCGAACCCGGTCGAGCGGTCGTAATTGTCGAGGATCAGCGACGGGTCGGCAGGCTCCGCGAACGTCTGCCACGACAGCACGCAGCCACGCTGGTCGGCCCGCTCGCACGCCGGCAGGCCGAGCGCGGGCAAGTCGTTGCTGAACGACACCGGCCACCCGACGACATAGGCCGCGACGATCCGCTTCGCGAGCGGCGTCCCCGCGACCCGGTCCTTGAGCAGATGCGTCAGGTGCAAGGCGCCTTGGCTATGGCCGGCAAGGATGATCGGCCGGTTCGGACCGGCCTCGGCCAGAAACGCGTCGAACGCGGCGAGGATGTCTCCATAGGCCAGCGCCAGCGCCTGTTCGGCGGCGCGCTGGTCGGTCAGGAACGCGCCGAACGTCGCCTGACGATAGCGCGGGGCCCAGATCTCGCCCGCTTCGTTGAACGCGCTTGCTTGCCCGCGCAGGAACAGGGCGGCGCGGTTGTTCGCCTCCTCGTCGGTCAGCGGCGCATTCCAGTGCGCGCGGTTGAGGTAGGAGGTCGGGTGGATGAAGAACACCGCCGCGCCCCCGGGCGTCTTGCGCGGCGAATAGCCGGGCGGCGTCCACAAGGCCGGATTGCCCGCCAGCGCCGGTCGCGCCAGCCACATCGAGTCCGGCGCATAATCCTTTGCGCTCAAGTGCTTCTGATCGCGGAACGACTCGCCCGGCACCATCGCCATCCGCATCATCCCGACGCCCCACAGGCGGTAGGCAAAGGCAGCCGCCGTCCCCAGCACGATCAGCGCGACGACGACGTAAAGGAATTTGCGGGCCAAATGTGTGTCACCATTGTGCGGTGCAGCAAAAGCGCCGGGTCCGCAACCGCAAAGCTGGTGCCTCAGGAACGCGCCAGGCGCAACCATGCGAGGCGTGTTGCAAGACCGGGCCGCCGGGTGGTAGCGGCGGCGGCATGTCCGTTGACACCGCAACCGTCAGGCGCATCGCCGGCCTCGCCCGCATCGCCATCACCGACGACGAAGCCGCCCGGCTCGCGCCCGAACTCGGCAACATTCTCGACTGGATCGAGCAACTCGGCGAGGTCGATACCGCCGGGGTCGATCCGATGACCGCCGTGATCCCCAACCACCTTCGGCTGCGCGATGATGTCGTCACCGACGGCGGGGTCCGCGACAAGGTGCTGGCGAACGCGCCGCAGGCCGAACATGGCTTCTTCACTGTGCCCAAGGTGATCGAATAATGACCGCACTCACCGATTTGGGCATCGCCGCGATCCGCAATGGCGTGCGCGACGGCGACTTCTCCGCGCGTGAGGTGGCCGAGGCGTTCAATGCCGCGGTCGCCGCCGCCAAGCCGCTCAACGCTTTCCTCGTCGAAACCCCTGAACACGCGCTCGCCGCCGCCGAAGCTGCCGATCAGGCGCGCGCCGCGGGCGAGACCTTGAAGCCGATGGCCGGCGTGCCGATCGGCATGAAGGACCTGTTCTGCACCAAGGGCGTGCCGACCACCGCGGCGAGCCACATCCTCGAAGGCTTCACGCCCGAATATGAGTCGACCGTTTCGCAGAACCTGTGGAACGCCGGCGCGGGGATGCTCGGCAAGCTGAACCTTGACCAGTTCGCGATGGGCTCGTCGAACGAGACCAGCTATTTCGGCAACGTCATCAGCCCGTGGCGGCGCAACGACGGCGGCAACGCCCCGCTCGCGCCCGGTGGCTCGTCGGGCGGTTCGTCCTCGGCGGTCGCGGCGCGCATCGCGCCGGGCGCCACGGGGACCGATACCGGCGGCTCGATCCGCCAGCCGGCGGCGTTCGTCGGCATCTCGGGAATCAAGCCCACCTACGGCCGCTGCTCGCGCTGGGGGACGATCGCTTTCGCCTCGTCGCTCGATCAGGCCGGGCCGATGGCGCGCGACGTCCGCGACTGCGCGATCATGCTCGAGGCGATGGCCGGCTTCGACGCGAAGGACGCGACCTCGCTCGACCTGCCAGTGCCGAACTGGGAGGGACAGCTCAACGCCTCGCTCGCCGGCAAGCGCGTCGGCATCCCCAGGGAGTATCGCGTCGACGGCATGCCCGCCGAGATCGAGGCGCTCTGGCAGCAGGGGATCGCGTGGCTGAAGGATGCCGGCGCGGAGATCGTCGACGTCTCGCTGCCGCACACCAAATACGCGCTGCCCGCTTATTACATTATTGCTCCCGCCGAGGCCTCGTCGAACCTCGCGCGCTACGATGGCGTGCGATACGGGCTCCGCGACCTCCCGGACGGTGCTAATTTGCAGGAGATGTATGCACGGACGCGCGCCGAAGGCTTCGGCGACGAGGTCAAACGCCGCATCCTGATCGGCACCTACGTGCTCTCGGCCGGCTTCTACGACGCTTATTATACTCAGGCGCAGAAGGTCCGCACGCTGATCGCCCGCGACTTCGAACGCGCATGGGAGGTCTGCGACGTGCTGCTGACCCCCACCGCACCCTCGGCAGCGTTCGCGCTCGGCGAGAAGTCGGCCGACCCATTGGCCATGTATCTCAACGACGTATTCACCGTTCCTTCCAGCCTCGCCGGCTTGCCCGCGATGAGCGTGCCGGGCGGTCTGGACGCGGCGGGGCTGCCGCTGGGGCTGCAGGTGATCGGCAAGCCGCTCGACGAACAGGGCGTCCTCAATGCCGCACTGGCGATCGAGGAACGGGCCGCCTTCACCGCGCGACCGGCCAAGTGGTGGTGATCGCGCGCTTCGATTAGCGCACCGCCGCCTCCACCATGTCGATCGCGCGCAGCAGACGCGCAACCGGCATGGTGAAATCGTCGCCCGTCGCAACGTCACCGACCGAGAAGGCGAAGCGCAATCCCGCATCGGCGGTCGCGAGCCGGTGGATGGTGTTGAACGACGCGGGCGACTGGATCGCGAACACGCACGCACCGGGATCGAGCACGGCGTTGGCGTGCGCCAGCGCCGACCCTTCCACCCCTACGACGATGCGGGCGTCGCGCAGCGTCCCGGCGATCTGCGCCACGGGCAAGGTATCGGGCGCGATGATCGTGAAGCCGCGCGCCGAAAGCGCGGCGATCACCTCGGCCTCGTTGCAAAGATTGCGTCCTGCCGCCTGCGCGCCGCGCCGGATGAACACCTTGTCTGGCCCGCCGCGTCCCGCAAGGGCGGCGCGCAGCCGCGCGCGCACCCGCCTGAACCGTTCCATCCGTGCGGGATTGTAGCCGCGATCGTCGATCAGCCACAGCCGTCGCACCCGCGCGTCCGCGATGCTGCGCGCCGGCAGATCGATTAACGCCCGATAGCCGTCGCTATGCCCGAAGCGTGCGGGATCCAGCACCATCGGCACCATCCCGCGTTCGATCGCCAGTTGCTCGCGAGACCAGCCATCGGCCACCCAATGCCCGAAATAGCGGTCGATCACATAGTCCGCGCACAGCATCGCCTCGGGCAGCGTCGCGAACGTGCCGCGCAGCACCTTGCGCTTGCCCGGACCTGGGCGGATCACCTGCACGCCGCCATGCCGCAACAGCGTTCCGTCGGCGACGATGACGTCACGCACGATCCGCGCGGTCGTCGCGGACTCGATCCGGCTGCTATGCAGCAGCCGGTCCAGATCGTCCTTGGGCGCGACCCCAGGATAGTGCGCGATAATCCGGTCGAGCTCGTCAGGCAGGAAAAGCGCCGGCGCGCGCTCGACCCGTCCCGAGGGGTCGATGTCGACCGTCTTCGCGCCGCGCCAAAAGCCTTCTGCATCCAGCGGTCGCATGATCCGCGCGGTGAGCGGACGAAGGCTGAACATCACATCGGTCCCCCACGATCGTGCCGCGCTTGGACCGCGCGCCGCGGCCCAAGTCAAGCCGGGCGGACATTGCCAGCGCGCGGTGCGTATCCTAGAGCGACACGCTTCCAGCAAGGAGCGGAAAGACGGTGACCGCGAGCGCGTATCGAGTGAAGGGTAGCACGGGCGACTGGGAAGTCGTCATCGGGCTGGAGGTCCATGCCCAGGTGACCAGCAACGCCAAATTGTTCTCCGGCGCAGCGACCACCTTCGGTGCCGAGCCAAATACGCAGGTATCGCTGGTCGATGCCGCGATGCCGGGAATGCTGCCCGTCCCCAACCGCGAGTGCATCCGTCAGGCGGTGCGCACCGGGATGGCCATCGACGCACAGATCAACAAATGGTCGCGGTTCGATCGCAAGAATTACTTCTACGCCGATCTGCCGCAGGGCTATCAGATCAGCCAGCTTTATCATCCGCTTGTCGGTGAGGGCGCGGTCGAGATCGAGGTCGGCGACGACACCAAGACGATCGGCGTCGAGCGCATCCACGTCGAGCAGGACGCCGGCAAGCTGATGCACGATCAGCATCCGACCCGCTCCTATGTCGACCTCAATCGGTCGGGGGTCGCGCTGATGGAGATCGTCAGCCGCCCCGACATGCGCTCGCCCGCCGAGGCCGGGGCGTATCTGACCAAGCTGCGCTCGATCCTGCGCTACGTCGGGTCATGCGACGGCAATATGGATCAGGGCTCGATGCGCGCCGACGTCAACGTCTCGGTGCGCAAGCCCGGCGAGGAATTCGGCACCCGCACCGAGACGAAGAACGTCAACTCGATCCGCTTCGTCATGCAGGCGATCGAGCATGAGGCGGCGCGGCAGGTCGACGTGCTGGAGGCCGGTGGCACGATCGTGCAGGAAACGCGGCTGTTCAATCCCGACAGCGGCACGACACGCTCGATGCGCTCGAAGGAAGACGCGCACGACTACCGCTATTTCCCCGATCCCGACCTGCTCCCGCTCGAACTGGACGAGGCGTTCCTGGATGAATGCCGCGCCAGCCTCCCCGAACTGCCCGATGCCAAGCGCGCGCGCTACGAGGGGCTGGGGATCACGCCCTACAACGCGCAGGTGCTGACCGCCGAGGTCGAGAGCGCGCGCTGGTTCGATACGCTGCTCGACGCCGGCGCGAAGCCGGTGGCCGCCGCCAATTGGGTGACCAGCGAATTGTTCGGCGCGCTCAACCGGCTGGGCCGCTCGATCGGTGACAGCCCGGTCACGCCCGGTCAGGCCGCCGAACTGCTCGCGCTGGTCGCCGACGGTACGCTGTCGGGCAGCCTCGCCAAGCAGGTGTTCGAGGCGATGCTTGAAACCGGCGACGCCCCGGGCAAGATCGTCGAGGAACGCGGTCTGAAGCAGACCAGCGACACCGGCGCAATCGAGGCGGTGATCGCCGACGTGCTCGCGAAGAACCCGGGTCAGCTGGAGCAATATCGCGGCGGCAAGGTCGCGCTGTTCGGCTTCTTCGTCGGTCAGACGATGAAGGCGATGGGCGGCAAGGCCAATCCGGCGGTCGTCAATGATCTGCTGAAGAAGGCGCTCGGGTAAACGACCCGGAGCGTTTTGCGGCCGCTTGCTCTTGGGCGGGCAGCAGCTAAGTTCCTCCTTGTCGTCGACCGACGACATGGGGGAATTTTTCAATGAAACGACTTTTCGCTGCGCTGCTGGCGTGTGCGCTGCCGACTGCTGCCTCGGCTGAAACCTTGAACAACGCCACCGTCGTCACGCTCGTCAAGGCGGGGCTGGGCGACGAGGCGATCATCGCGAAGATTAAGGCGACGCCGGGCCAGTTCGATCTGTCGACCGATCAGATCATCGCGCTGAAACAGCAAGGCGTGCCGTCGGCGGTGATCGCGGCGATGCTGGGCACTGGTGCCAGTGCGGCCGCTGCCGCTTCGTCGATCGATTCGGCCGACTGGCGCGTGCCGCATCCGGCGGGCATCTATCTCTACAAGGGGGAGGGCGATGCGGCGCAAATGGCGCGGATCGATCCGACCACCGCCAACCAGACGAAGACGGGCGGTATGCTCGGCTATATGGTGACGGGCGGGCTGGCCTCGATCAAGATGAAATCGGTGATCCCGAACGCCCATGCCCGCGTGAGTGGGACAAAGGCACGCCCGGATTTCTACTTCTACTTCGATGAGGCGAACACCAGCCTGTCCCACGGCGCCAACACCGGATCGTTCCTGGCGGGGCCGGCGGTGACGACCACGTCGCCCAATGAATTCAGCCTCATCCGGTTCGACGTGAAGGAAAACCGCCGCGAGGCGCGCGTCGGCAGCTTCAACATCGCTGGCTCGAAGAGCGGGGTGATGGACAAGGATCGGATCGCGTTCAGCTACGATCGGATCGCCCCGGGCGTCTTCAGGGTGCGGCCCGACGCCGATCTGGCGCCGGGCGAATATGGCTTTCTGTATTCCATGTCGGCCGGCTCGACCTCCGGCCTGTATTCGGGCGGCGTGATGAGTGCCCGTGTCTTCGACTTCGCGGTCACCAAATAGGCCGGGAGCCACCGGCGGCGCGCATCACGATCTTCCGGGCGTTATTGCTGGGTCAGATCCTGATTCTTCACCTCGCCGCCGGTGCCACTGTTGCCGTCGAACTCGCCGGTATCGGTGAAACGCGCCGGCTCCTTGCCGCCTTCGCCGCGCGCCACCGCGTCGCTGCGTGCCTCGACCGCCTGCTGGATGTCGGGGCGTTCGTCGTCGCGGTTCGGGGTTGGGTCGATGGTCTTGTCGGTCATGGCGTCGCGCCTCTCAGATGCTAGGGGTCGTGGGGGACGGCGTACCGGGGGCGGGGACGTCGATGTCCGGGCCGGGCGGCGTGATTTCAGGCGGCGGCGTATCGGGCGTAGCCGGCTGAGTCGGCTGCGGCACGTCGGCGGGCAGGTCTCCGGGGTTGGTGGCCATGGCATTTTTCTCCTTCGCTTCGACAACGCGCCGTCGAAGCGCGGGTTGCCCGCTTGCCCCGTCGCGCGCGTCGGTATAGATGCCGCCGACCGGCGGTGTCCGACTAGCGGGCGTGGCGGAACTGGTAGACGCGCCAGATTTAGGTTCTGGTATCGCAAGATGTGGGGGTTCGATTCCCTTCGCCCGCACCAGTCCCCGCGCAAGCGGGGTTGCCACCACTAACGAAATTCTTCTGACGAAAGCGGCCAATGCAGACTGTCGAGACGCTGAACGAGGGCCTGAAGCGCGCCTTCACCCTGACGATCCCCGCCGGCGACATCGCCAAGCGGGTCGATGCCGAGCTGAAGCGCGTTGCGCCGCAGATCAAGATGCCGGGCTTCCGCCCGGGCAAGGTGCCGACCAATTTGGTCAAGAAGATGCACGGCCCCGCGATCGAGCAGGACGCGCTCAACACCTCGATTCAGGAGGGCATACAGGCGCTGATCGCCGAGAAGCAGCTGCGCCCGGCGATGCAGCCGAGCGTCGAGCTGGTCGAGGGCTATGAGTCGGGTAAGGACGCCGAGCTGAAGGTCGAGCTGGAAGTGCTCCCGCAGGTCCCGGCGCCCGCGATCGAGGGTCTCAAGCTCGAGCGCCTCACCGTGCCGGTCGACGAATCGGCGATCGACGAGCAGCTGAAGCGCTTCGCCGACGGCGCCAAGCGCTGGGAAGATGCGGGCGACAAGGCCGCGGAAACCGGCGACCAGGTCGTCATGGACTTCGTCGGCAAGACGCTGGACGGCGTCGCGTTCGACGGTGGCACCGGCACCGACATGGCGGTCGAGATTGGCGCCGGTCGCCTGATCCCCGGCTTCGAGGAGCAGGTCGTCGGCGCGAAGGCCGGCGAGGAGCGCCAGATCAAGGTGACCTTCCCCGAGGATTACGGCGCGAAGGAACTGGCCGGGCAGGACGCGACCTTCGACCTGACGATCAAGTCGGTGAAGACCGCGGGCGAGAGCCAGATCGACGACGAGATGGCCAAGAGCCTCGGGCTCGAGAGCCTGGAGCAGCTGCGCGGGTTGGTGAAGGGCCAGTTCGAGCAGGAGAACAATGGCCTGACGCGCACCTATATGAAGCGCAAGCTGCTCGACCAGCTGGCCGAGGGGCATGACTTCGAAGTGCCGCCGTCGATGGTCGAGGCCGAGTTCAACCAGATCTGGCAGCAGCTCCAGCACGAAGCGACGCACGAGCCCGATCCGCAGGCGGCTCTCGACGAGATGGAGAAGGAGCGCGACGATTACCGCAAGATCGCTGAGCGCCGCGTCCGTCTCGGCCTGCTGCTGAGCGAAATCGGTCAGGCGAACGGCGTCGAGGTCACGCAGCAGGAAATGCAGCGGCTGCTGATGCAGGCGGCGCAGCAATACGGTCCCGAGGATCGTCAGCGCTTCATGCAGTACGTCCAGCAGGACCCGATGGCCGCAGCCCAGCTTCGTGCCCCGCTGTACGAGGACAAGGTCGTCGACTTCCTGTTCGATAAGGCCGAGATCACCGAGCGCGAGACGACCAAGGAAGAGCTGGAAGCGGCGATCGAGAGCGAGGACGGTTTCGCGACCGGCACGCACAGCCACGATCACGACAACCATAAGCCGAAGCAGGCCCGCGCCAAGAAGAAGGCCGAGCCGGCTGCCGAGGGCGACGAGGCCGCTGCCGAGGCGAAGCCGGCCAAGAAGGCCGCCGCCAAGAAGCCGGTCGCCAAGGGCGAGGACGCCGGCGCGGTGACCGAGCCGGCTGCCGACGCCGAGGCAGCGCCGGCCAAGAAGCCGCGCGCCAAGAAGGCCGCGCCGGTCGACGCCGAGACGCAGGTGACTGAGTCGTCGCCGGAAGCCGCCGAGGCGGCCGAGGGCACGCAGGCCGCCGACGATGTGCCGGCAAAGAAGCCGCGCGCGAAGAAGGCCCAGTAAGCCGGCACGCGTCCGGACCCCGGCGCTGATGCGCCTGGGGTTCGGGCGCTGCCCACTGTCCCATCGCCGCATGACGAAGGCGGATGACGCCCCTGTTTCCGGCTGTTAGACGCGGCCCGATGGGGCGTGAAACGGGGGCTGGCATGGACATGGCGCTGAGCGGCGATAGCGCGGGGCGGACGGTCGTTCAGACCGGCAACCCCGTGCGCGCGCTCGACATTTTCCGGCACATCGTCTGCATCCTTGCGCTGATGTGGACCGGGATCGTCAACGGTCAGCCGTTCTTCTTTCCCGACACGACCAACTACGTCCGCGCCGCCGATCTGGCGGTGCATCTCGCCTCGGGTCGGACGATCTCGACGGTCTGGACCGCGCGTTACGCCGACGATCTGCCGCCTAGGCAGACTGCCCCTTCCTCGGCACCGACGGGCGCGACCGACAATCCCGAGGCCAAACATCGCACCAGCGCGAACGACCTGAAAAGCGGGTTGGTGATGAGCGGCCGCTCGCCGTACATCGGTGCGCTGCTCTATGCTGGCTGGGTGCTCGGCTGGTTCTGGCCTTTCGTGCTGCTGCAGGCGGTGATCGCCTATCTGCTCATCATCATGGTCCTGCGCCGCTTCGATCTGGCGCGCGCGTCGATCATAACCCTCGTCACGCTGATATTGTCGTTCACCACCAGCCTGCCGACCTACAACAGCATGTTGCTCGCCGACGCCTTCGCTTCCTTCGGGATGCTGTCGCTGGTGTTGCTCGCGCTGCCGGGGCGGTTATCGCGCTGGCAAGTCGCGTTTCTGGTCGCCGTCATCGTGATGTCGGTGATCGCGCATCTCACGCACCTGACCATGTTGGCGGGCATGACCGGCGCGATCGTGCTGCTGCGGCTGGTGGGATGGCTGCGCCCGCCGCCGCGCGTCTGGTACGCTGCGATCGGCGCGATGATCGTTGCCGTGCTGGCGATGCAGGCGACGACCTACGCGACGCGGATCGCGGTCGGACGCCCGCCGCAATTGCTGCCGTTGCTGACCGCGCGCTTCTACGCCGACGGGCCGGGCGAGAAATTCATTGAGGCGGGCTGCGAGGGCCGGCGCTTCGAGGCGTGCCGCATCCCGATGGGCAAGCCCTTCGACAATTCGAGCTGGCTCTTCTCGGTCGAGCCCGAAACCGGTGCCTATATGCTCGCCACGCCCGAGCAGCGCCGGCTCATGGGTGAGCAGGACGTCGCCTTCGCCACCGCCGTGCTGCGCGCCTACCCGGTCGAGCAGATCGGCGCTTCCGTCCACGATACGATCCGGCAACTGCTGTGGATCGATTATGACGCGCTCAATCAGGGCTGCGGCACCGGGCCGGAATGCTGGGAAAGCCTGCCGCCGGTCGTCCGTGCGCGTTTCATGCAGACGCCGTCGGGCCGCAACGCCTGGCCGCGCGACCTGATGAACGGCATCCTCTATGCTGCGGTGATCGCGTCGTTGCTGGCGCTCGCGGTGACGATGCCGATACTGGCGCGCCACGATCGCGACGGCTTCGTCAGGATGCGCAACGTCCTGATCATCACCGGCGCAGGGATGCTCGTCTGCTGTTTCTTCGGTGGCGCGGTCGCCGATCCGCAATATCGCTATCAGGGACGGTTGATCTGGCTGCCCGTCTTCTTCGGGTTGATCGCGGTGCTGCGCGCCCGGCAGATACGTCGCGCGGAGGTCGTGCCGCAGTGAACTCGGCCGCGCGGATTGCGGTGCTGTTGCCGTGCTATAACGAGGAAGCCGCGATCGCGCAGACGGTCGCGTCCTTCCGCGCCGCGCTGCCGGATGCGGCCATCTACGTCTACGACAACAACAGCCGCGATCGCACGCGCGAGCGCGCCGCCGCGGCGGGGGCGATCGTTCGTACCGAGCGGATCCAGGGCAAGGGCGCGGTGGTGCGCCGGATGTTCGCCGACGTCGACGCCGACGTCTATGTGATGGCGGACGGCGACGCGACCTACGACGCCAGCGCCGCGCCGGCGCTGGTCGCGCGGATGCTCGACGAGCAGCTCGACATGGTCGTCGGCTGCCGCGTCGGCGAAGCCGCGGCCGCCTATCGTCGTGGGCACCGGCTCGGCAATGCGCTGCTCACGGGGATGCTGACGCGGCTGTTCGGGCGCAGCTTCACCGACATCCTGACCGGCTACCGCGTCTTTTCGCGCCGCTTCGTCAAGAGTTTCCCGGTGCTGTCGGTCGGCTTCGAGATCGAAACCGAGATCAGCGTCCACGCGCTCGAACTCAAGATGCCGGTCGGCGAGATCGACACGCCGTACTTTGCGCGTCCCGAAGGATCGGTGTCGAAGCTGAGCACCTATCGCGACGGCTGGCGCATCCTCGGCACGATCGCGACGCTCTACCGGATCGAGCGGCCGTTGTGGTTCTTCGGCGGGATCGGCGGCGTGCTCGCGCTGCTGGCGGTCATCCTCGCGGTGCCGCTGGTCGTCACCTACATGCACACCGGCCTCGTGCCCCGCTTCCCGACCGCGATCCTGACCACCGGGCTCATCATCCTGGCGGCATTGTGCTTTTTTGCCGGGCTGATCCTCGACACCGTGGTGCGCGGGCGACGCGAGGTGCGCCGACTCGCCTATCTGCAACTGCCGGCGCCGGGGCGGGTGAGCGAAGGGGCTTGAACCGTTTCGCGGAAGCACCGATGTTGCGGCTCTTCCTAAGCGAAAAGAGAGTTTCCATGCACAATCCGTTCGAGACCGGCGACTTCGCGGGCAAGCTGGCGAGCGCCGGGATCGGCCTGCAACCGACCTCGGCCGGACTGGTCCCGATCGTGATCGAGCAGTCGAACCGTGGCGAACGCTCGTTCGACATCTTCTCGCGGCTGCTGCGCGAGCGGATCATCTTCGTCACCGGCGGGGTGGAGGATGGCATGGCCAGCCTGATCTGCGCGCAGTTGCTGTTCCTCGAATCGGAAAACCCGAAGAAGGACATCTACATGTACATCAACTCGCCGGGCGGTGTCGTCACGGCGGGCATGGCGATCCATGACACGATGCAGTACATCCGGCCGCGCGTCGGTACGCTCTGCATCGGTCAGGCGGCGTCGATGGGCAGCTTCCTGCTTGCGTCGGGTGAGCCGGGGATGCGCGTGGCGACCACCAACAGCCGCATCATGATCCACCAGCCGTCGGGCGGGGCGCAGGGCATGGCCGCGGACATCGAGATCCAGGCGCGCGAAATCCTGCGGATGCGCCACTTCCTCAACACGCTCTATGCCAAGTACACCGGCAAGCCGCTTGAGGAGATCGAGCGCGCAATGGACCGCGACAAGTTCATGAGCGCCGAAGAGGCCAAGGAGTTCGGCCTGATCGATCAGGTGTTCGACAAGCGTCCGCAGCCGACCGAGGACGTCAGCGCGGCGGCCTGATCTCGTACAACCGCGACCGGTCGCTCCGCCAGACCAGGCGGGCGCCGGCCGGGAGCGGCACTGCGGTATCGCCGGCGTCGATCAACCACAGGTAATCGACCCCGCGCCACGGCAGCCCCGCCAGCGTCTCGTGCAGCGGAGTGGACGGGAAGAACCGGTCGCAGCGCTCGACCGTGCCGGTGCTCAACAATTCGGCCAGCACCGGATCGATGCGCGATGTCAGCCCCATCGCCTGCCCCGCCACCGCCGAAAACTGTCCGTTGGCGAACGCATCGCGACGGGTGGTCGCGTAGGACTGGATGTGGCTCAGCCGCGGCGGCGCCCATTCGCGCGCGCACGGCACGATCGACATCGCCGCCACCCGCGCCCCCGATGGGATCATCGGCAGCACCGCCAGTTCGCGTTCCGCCTGCGCCGATGCGGTGGCGAGCGACGCCGTCGTCAGCGCCAGCCGCAGTCCCAGGAACCCCAGCGCCACCGCCATCAGCGTCCGCGCGTCACCGCGCCGCTCGCGCACCGCCAGCAACGAGATCGACAGCGCTACCGGGATCAGCCGGACCGATGCAAATTCGGACCCGAACATGCGCCCGGGCAACAGGATGACCGCCATCCACAGGATCGCAGCGGGTACCGCGCCGCGCCATTCGATCACGAATCGCGGTCGCCCGATAATCGCCAGCGCCACCGCCAGCGCCACGGCCGCGTACAGGAGCAACGCCGAGGCAATGTCGATCGGCATCCAGCGGTCGCGCAGCACGCCGACCAGCCAGCGCGCGATCTGCGCCCACGCGAACCACTCGCTGCTGGGCGGCGCTTCGCCGGTCTGCCACAGCAGCAGGAAGGCCAGCGGCCATGCGAACGGCAGCATCGGCCGCACAACGCCGATCGTGAATCGCACCGGATGCCGCCAATCCTCGCGCCGTTCGGCCATCGCGGCACCCCCCGCCAGCAACCCGAGCACGCCGAAGCCGATGATATGTGCGGTCAGGATCACCGGCGCCGAAACCGCCGCCAGCACCAATCGCGCCCGTACACGTCCCATGTTGCCGAAATGCAGCCACAGACCGAACACCACCAGCGCCAGCGACACGGCGAGGCAGGCGTTCACGAACCCGAATGTCAGCGGGTAAGCGTAATTCAGCGTCAGCGCGAGCAACGCACCCGCGGTCAGCCGCCCGTGCAGCGCCGCGCCGATCAGCAACATTCCGAGACCGCCCAGCGCCGGAATGGTCGCCACCGCGATCCGCGCCGCGTTCTCGACCCCGATCAGGCCGGCCAGCGGCGCGACGATCAGGTCGATCCCCAGGTTCGGGATGAACCGCCACTGATAGGTGAAATTGGCCGCCAGCGCCGGGTTGTGCGCGATCGTCTCTTCGACGTGAAACCGCGCGATGTGCGAGGGCAGGTCGATCAGCAGCGGGATCGGGGTCAGCAGGATCGGCAGCGCCAGCGCCAGCATCGTCAG
The DNA here is from genome assembly GCF_000427645.1 of Sphingomonas phyllosphaerae FA2. Classification (GTDB taxonomy): domain Bacteria; phylum Pseudomonadota; class Alphaproteobacteria; order Sphingomonadales; family Sphingomonadaceae; genus Sphingomonas; species Sphingomonas phyllosphaerae. Next base: position 517,703 of record NZ_KE386571.1, read on the forward strand.
CACGATGACCGACAGCGACGGCAGCCCGGATGTGCCCCGACCCGGATCGATCGCGTGCCGCAAGGGCGCCGCCGGCGCAGTCGTCATGTCCTGAATTCCCCCGGAAGACGGGCGTCCCCCGCGACGCGTCTCGATGTTACGGTCGACGGCATGGCGGGCGGAGTCAAGTGGCGCGCCGCCGCCCTTGAAGGTCGCGCATGCAACAGCGATATACGCCGATGCGGACGGCGGAGCGCCGATCCGGAACGGTCTGCGGAAAAACGGCGCTTTGTACGTTGTTGCTTAAGGAGCGGTGCGTTAGCCTGCGCCGCGCACTGGCGGGTCGACGATCCGCGACGAAGGATGGACTGAATGACGAAACTTAGTGGCGGCGATAGCAAGAGCACCCTCTATTGCTCGTTCTGCGGCAAGTCGCAGCACGAGGTGCGCAAGCTGATCGCCGGACCCACCGTCTTCATCTGCGATGAATGTGTCGAGCTGTGCAACGACATCATCCGCGAGGAGACGAAGTCCGCGCTGGTCGCCAAGAAGGATGGTGGCGTGCCGACGCCGCAGGAAATCTGCGATGTGCTCGACGATTATGTCATCGGGCAGAAGCAGGCGAAGCGCGTGCTGTCGGTGGCCGTCCACAATCACTACAAGCGGCTGAATCACGGCGCCAAGGGCGCCGATGTCGAGCTGGCGAAGAGCAACATCCTGCTCGTCGGTCCCACCGGCTGCGGCAAGACGTTGCTGGCGCAGACGCTCGCGCGCATCCTCGACGTGCCGTTCACGATGGCCGATGCCACCACGCTGACCGAGGCCGGCTATGTCGGCGAGGATGTCGAGAACATCATCCTGAAGCTGCTTCAGGCATCGGATTACAACGTCGAGCGCGCGCAGCGCGGCATCGTCTATATCGACGAGATCGACAAGATCAGCCGCAAGGCCGAGAATCCTTCGATCACCCGCGACGTGTCAGGCGAGGGCGTCCAGCAGGCGCTCCTCAAGCTGATGGAAGGCACCACCGCCAGCGTGCCGCCGCAGGGCGGGCGCAAGCATCCGCAGCAGGAGTTCCTGCAGGTCGACACGACGAACATCCTGTTCATCTGTGGCGGCGCCTTCTCAGGCCTCGAGAAGATCATCGGCGACCGCTTGCAGGGCAAGTCGATCGGCTTCGGCGCCTATGTCGCGACCCCGGAGGAGCGTCGCACCGGCGAGGTGCTGCGCCAGACCGAGCCGGAGGATCTGCTCAAGTTCGGACTGATCCCCGAGTTCGTCGGCCGTCTGCCGGTGATCGCCACGCTGGAGGACCTCGACATCCCGGCGCTGGTCAAGATTCTCGCCGAGCCGAAGAACGCGTTGGTCAAACAGTATCAGAAGCTGTTCGAGATGGAGGAGGTCAAGCTCGGCTTCACCGACGACGCGCTGACCACGGTCGCCAAGAAGGCGATCGAGCGCAAGACCGGTGCGCGCGGCCTGCGCTCGATCCTCGAGGGCATCCTGCTCGATACGATGTTCGATCTGCCGGGGATGGACTCGGTCGATGAGGTCATGATCGACAAGGATGTGGTCGAGGGCCGCAAGGACCCGGTCCGCGTCTACGCCGAAAAGAGCAAGAAGGCCGGCGAGGTCGCATAACGCGGCCCGCCTCCTAACCATCGTCGTCCCGGGCTTGACCCGGGACCCCGCTTCCCCGCGACGTTGGTGAAAGCGCGGAACGTCGGATCAAGCCGGTGATCACGGGAATAGGGACGGCTTCTCTTCTCGATTTTACGTCACTCCGGACTTGATCCGGGGGCGCCGCTTCTTCGGCAACCGGGGTAGAAGCGGGATCCCGGATCAAGTCCGGGATGACGGAAGAGCGGGGTTGTTCGGCGGAAATCGTTCGGCAGAAATCGATCGCGCTTGGAAACAGCGCTTCCGCCCGGCGCAGACGCCGGGACCTACCCATCGTTACACCTGCGGATCATGTCCGCGCGTCATGCATTGGTCGGGGGAAGGGAGCCCGCCAGATCGCATGACCACCGAAGACGACGCTTTGCCACCGGCCGATGTCCGCCGTTCGCTGCTCCACCGGCTCGATCTGCCGTTGTGGACGCTGGCAATGCCGCCGCTCGGTTTGCTGACCGTGTTGCTGTCTCTCTACAAGATGGGAGCCGCGGGGACGATCGGCGCGACGATCGTGCTGTTCGGCTGCGTGCTCGCCGCGGTTCACCATGCCGAGGTCGTCGCGCACCGCGTCGGCGAGCCGTTCGGCACGTTGGTGCTCGCGATTGCAGTGACGGTGATCGAGGTGTCGCTGATCGTCTCGCTGATGCTCTCCGACGCCGGCGACGCTTCGGCGCTCGCGCGCGACACGGTTTTCGCGGCGATCATGATTATCCTCAACGGGATCATCGGGTTGTGCCTGCTGGTCGGCGGCGTCCGGCACGGCGAGCAGCGCTTCACGCTGCGCGGGGTCAGCGCCGCGCTGTGCACGCTGGCTGCGCTGGCGGTGCTGACGCTGGTGCTGCCCAATTATACCCTGACCACACCGGGGCCCTATTATGCGACCTCGCAGCTGGTGCTGGTCGCGGTGGTCAGCCTGCTGCTGTATGGCGTGTTCGTGATGGTGCAGACCTTGCGCCACCGCGAATATTTCCTTCCGGAACATGGCGATGAAGACGGTCATGCCGCGATGCCGACGCGCGCCACCACGACGGTTGCGTTCGGCACCTTGCTGGTCGCGCTGGTCGCGGTGGTGCTGCTCGCGAAGGCGCTGTCGCAGACCGTCGAGGAAGCGGTGCTCGGCGCCGGACTGCCGCTCGCGGTGGTCGGCGTCGTGATCGCGGCGCTGGTGCTCGCGCCCGAAAGCCTCGCCGCCTATCGTGCCGCGGCGCGCAATCGCATCCAGACCAGCCTCAATCTCGCGCTCGGCTCGGCGCTGGCGACGATCGGCTTGACGATCCCGGCGGTCGCGATCGTCAGCCTCGTCCTCGACCTGCCGCTCGCGCTCGGGCTCAGCGCGATGAAGATCATCCTGCTCGCGCTGTCGCTGTTCATCGCGACGATCTCGCTCGGCACCGGGCGGACCACCGTGCTGCAAGGCGCGGTGCATCTGGTGATCTTCGCGGTGTATCTGTTCACGACGGTTGTGCCCTGATCCGTCACTGCGAGCGCAGCGAAGCAATCCAGAGCCGGACCAAGACGCCCTGGATTGCTTCGCGGCGCTCGCAATGACGAGCGTTGCGGCGCTACCCCCGCTGCCGCGCCGCCAATGCTAGCCCTGCTGCGATCTGCACCACCGCATACAGCCGCCGCCGCCCCGGCCGACCGACGAACGGCCGCACCGTCCGCTCCGCGCCCAGCGCGTTCTCCTTCCACAAGTCGGTATGCCGCGCGGTCTGCGTTAGCCCGAGCAACCCGTCGCCGATCATGAACACCGCCGTCATCTCAAGCACGCGCGCGGTCAGCGGGGCTTCTGCTGCTGTTGACGCCATTGCTGGTACTCCTCCACCGCCACCGATCGCCGCAGGATGCGCGCCGCCGGATCGATCACCACATGCGCGCCGGCCGGTACGGCGACGGTCGCCGTGCCGTCCGGCATCTCGACGCGCCGCGCCACGCCATCGACGGTCAGTTCGACCGGCATCGCAAAGACACGCGCGCGCTCCGTCCGCCATGCGAGCCGCAGCGTATCGCCGTCACGTGTCGTCACCAGCTCGGGCAACGCACGATCACGCAGATAGGTGTCGAAGAACCACGACAGATCGCGCCCGCTCTCCTCGCGGACGATTGCCTCGAACTCGCGGGTCGAGCCATAGCGCGGGCTGAAATTGCCCGGCTTCGGGTCGCGCCGCCCATAAACGACGCGTCGCACCGAATCGGAGAACGCGTGGTCGCCGATCAGCCAGCGCAACGTGTGGAGCGTCCACGATCCCTTGTAATAGATGTCGGTGCCCGCGCCGCCCTTGGTGGGCTCGTACACCTCTTCCTCGGTCAGCACGCGGTCGCGGACGATCGGGGCGCGATTGGTGATCTGGTTGCGCTGCGCCTCCAGCATCACCGCATAGCGCGCGTCGCCCTCGCGCCACTGGCCATAGAGCGGCTGCATGTAGCTGCCGAAGCCTTCGTGCAGCCAGTAATCGTCCCAGTTCGTGGCGGTCAGCTGGTTGGCGAACCATTCGTGACTGAATTCGTGGTGGAACAGCCAGTCGAACCCTTCGGGCGCCTTGGCATAGCCATTGCCATAGGCGTTGATCGTCTGGTGCTCCATGCCCTTGTGCGGCGTCTCGACCACGCCCAGCTTTTCGTCGCCGAAGGGGTAGGGGCCGATCACGCTCTCGAAGAAATCGAGCGTCGGCGCAAATTCGTCGAACAGCTTGCGCGCCTGCGCGCCCTCACCGGGCAAATGCCAATAGAACAACGGGATCGTGTTGCCGAAGCGGCTCTTGTAGCTGCCCTCGATCACCTCATACGGCCCGATGTTGATCGCGATCGCATAGGTGTTCGGCTGGCGCGCGCGCCAGTGCCAGACGGTGCGTCCGTCGGCGAGCGTGTCCACGCCGAGCAGCCGACCATTCGACGGCGCCTTCAACCCCTTGGGCGCGGTGATGTGGAGCGTCGCCACCTCGGGCTCGCCGGTCGGGAAGTCGAGGCACGGCCACAGCAGGTCGCAGCCATAGCCCTCGGTCGTGCTCGCGATCCACGGGCGGCCATCGGGCGTCCGGGACCAGACCATTCCGTCGTCCCACGGCGCGTTGACCGCGACGTGCGGCGTGCCGTCATAGGCGATCGCGATCGTCACCTGCTTACCCGCCGCCAGCGCACGCGCCACGACGATCCGCCCGTCCGGCCGCTCCGCGCGCACCGGCTTGCCGTCGAGCGTCACCGATCGCACCTGATAGTTCGAATCAAGATCGAGCGTGATCGCCGCCACGTCGCGCTTCGCCGCCACTACCAGGGTCGCGCGCGCCGTCATCCGTCGCGTCGCCGGGTCGGGCGCGAACGACAGATCGGCGGACCGCAGCGTCAGATCGGCCTGCCCGGCCGGCCGCACGCCCCCTGAAAGCTGCGTCTGCTCGCTGATCGGCGGCTCGCCCTTTTCCGGCAGTTGCGCGGCAGCGACCGACGTCGGGACGGCCAGCGCGAGCAGAAGATTGATGCCGCGCGCGAACGCACCATATAAACGGTGTTGGCCGCCCCACACGGGCGGTACCGGAGTATACATGACGTCTGCTTTCCCCGTTCTGCCGCTTCGCGACATCGTCGTCTTCCCGCATATGATCGTGCCGCTGTTCGTCGGTCGCGACAAGTCGGTCGCCGCGCTGGAAGCCGCAATGGCCGCCGACAAGGAGATTTTCCTCGTCGCGCAGCTCGACCCGGCCGAGGATGATCCCGCACGTGACGATCTCTATTCGATGGGCGTCACCGCCACGGTGCTGCAATTGCTCAAGCTGCCAGACGGTACGGTGCGCGTTCTGGTTGAGGGCAAGGCGCGCGCAACGCTGGAGACGCTGGAGGAAGGCGGCGAGTTCCTGACCGCCACGGTCGCGCCGGTCGCCGATGCCGAGGCTGAGGGGCCGGAGGCGGCGGCGCTGATGCGCTCAGTCGTCGACCAGTTCGAGAATTATGCGAAGCTCAACCGCAAGCTGCCCGCTGAACTCGCCGCGCAACTCGCCGAGATCGACGCCGCCGGCCGGCTGTCGGATACGGTCGCGGGCAATATCCAGGTGAAGGTCGCGGAGAAGCAGGCGCTGCTGATGGAGGCCGATCCGCTCAAGCGGCTGGAGATGGCCTATGCGCTGATGGAAGGCGAACTAGGCGTCCTGCAGGTCGAGAAGAAGATCAAGAGCCGCGTCAAGCGTCAGATGGAGAAGACGCAGCGCGAATATTACCTCAACGAGCAGCTGAAGGCGATCCAGCGCGAGCTGGGTAACGAGGGCGAGGAAGGCGAGGGCGACGAGATCGCCGAGCTGACCCAGAAGATCGCCACGCTCAAGCTGTCGAAGGAGGCCCGCACCAAGGCGACCGCCGAGCTGAAGAAGCTGAAGACGATGGCGCCGATGAGCGCCGAGGCGACCGTCGTGCGCAACTATCTCGACGTGCTGCTCGGGCTGCCTTGGGGCAAGAAGAGCAAGATCAAGAAGGACATTCCCGCCGCCGAGGCGATCCTCAACGAGGATCATTACGCGCTGGAGAAGGTCAAGGACCGCATCGTCGAGTACCTCGCGGTGCAGGCGCGCACCAACAAGCTGAAGGGACCGATCCTGTGCCTCGTCGGCCCGCCGGGCGTCGGCAAGACCTCGCTGGGCAAGTCGATCGCCAAGGCGACCGGGCGCGAGTTCATCCGCCAGTCGCTGGGCGGCGTGCGCGACGAGGCCGAGATCCGCGGCCATCGCCGGACGTACATCGGCTCGCTGCCCGGCAAGGTGGTGACCAATCTCAAGAAGGCCGGTGCTAGCAACCCGCTGTTCCTGCTCGACGAGATCGACAAGCTCGGCCAGGATTTCCGCGGCGACCCCGCCTCGGCGCTGCTCGAGGTGCTCGACCCGGAGCAGAACGCGAAGTTCAACGACCATTACCTCGAGATCGACATCGACCTCTCGGACGTGATGTTCGTGTGCACCGCCAACTCGCTCAATCTGCCGCAGCCGTTGCTCGACCGCATGGAGATCATCCGGCTGGAGGGCTACACCGAGGACGAGAAGGTCGAGATCGCCGAGCGCCATCTGGTCGCCAAGCAGATCGAGGCGCACGGGCTCAAGCCGGGTGAGTTCACGCTCACCAACGAGGGTCTGCGCGCGCTGATCCAGCGCTACACCCGCGAGGCGGGGGTGCGTACGCTGGAGCGCGAGCTGGCGAAGCTGTGCCGCAAGGCGCTGCGCCAGATCCTCGAAGGTAAGGCGGAAAGCGTCACGATCACGCCCGACAATCTGTCCGACTTCGCAGGCGTACAGAAATTCCGTCATGGCCTGTCGGAAACCGAGGACCAGATCGGCGGCGTCACCGGACTCGCCTGGACCGAGGTCGGCGGCGAATTGTTGACGATCGAAAGCGTTACGGTTCCCGGAAAGGGACAGGCAAAGGTCACTGGCAAGCTCGGCGACGTGATGAAGGAATCGGTGCAGGCCGCCTTCTCGTTCGTTCAGGCGCGCTCGCCGTCGTTCGGGATCAAGCCCAGCCTGTTCCACCGCAAGGACATCCACATCCACTTGCCCGAGGGAGCGGTGCCCAAGGATGGTCCGTCGGCGGGCATCGGGCTGGTCACCTCGATCGTCTCGACGCTGACCGGCACGCCGGTCCGCAAGGAAGTGGCGATGACCGGCGAGGTGACGTTGCGCGGGCGCGTGCTGCCGATCGGCGGGCTCAAGGAAAAGCTGCTCGCCGCGCTGCGCGGCGGGATCGAGACGGTGCTGATCCCCAAGGAGAATGAGAAGGACCTCGCCGAGATCCCGCAGAACATTCGCGACGGGCTGAAGATCGTGCCGGTGTCGCATGTCGATGAGGTTTTGCGGCTCGCGCTCGTGCGTCCGCTGGAGGCCATCGATTGGACGGAGGCCGACGAACTGGCCGCGCTGCCACCGGCGCCGATCACGCCGGTTGGTGGCGAACTACATCACTAAATTACATAGTTTGTCAGTTTATTGTGACCGCCGTACCGATATTTCGGTGCGGCGGTTTCGTTTGACTCCGCCATGGGCACCCGCGTTAATGGGCGGATGCGGGTTTCGATCCGCGAATCCATTCCAATTACGTAATGACTTTTGAAAGTGGGGTTTTGCGGGATGAACAAGCAGGAACTGATCGCGCAGGTCGCGACGGCCGCCGGACTGGGGAAGAACGAGGCGAGCCGCGCGGTCGAGGCGGTGTTCGACACCATCTCGGCATGCCTGAAGAAGGGGGACGAAGTCCGTCTGGTCGGCTTCGGCACCTTCGCGGTCAGCAAGCGCAAGGCCTCGACGGGCCGCAACCCGCGCACCGGCGAACCGATGACGATCAAGGCGTCGAGCCAGCCGAAGTTCAAGGCCGGCAAGGTGCTGAAGGATTCGCTCAACTGACGCGGATTTGCTCTGGACAGGGCGGGGGGGCTTGCGTAATTGCGCCGCTCCGCCAACGGATGGGCGCGTAGCTCAGCGGTAGAGCACACCCTTCACACGGGTGGGGTCACAGGTTCAATCCCTGTCGCGCCCACCATCCGGTTCACGAAAAGCCCCGCCGGTCGCTCCGACCGGCGGGGCTTTTCGCGTTTGGGACGATGAAGTCGATCCGCGGTTTCTGCCACCCCAGTTCATCGTCATTCCCGCGCAGGCAGGAATCCAGACGAGCAGGTTTCCGGGTGAGCCGCCACGTCAGAGGTTCCGGGTTCCCGCTCCTATTCACAATCTTGCCGCGTAAATTTCATGCAACCGGACCCGTACGATCTTCGCAAGACGTGATCTCCCGCTTCCCGCGGATGCTCGAAAAGCCTAAGTAGTTGAAAGGACGCGGCACCGCGCACGTCTCAACTTTGCACATGTCACGCAACCGTAACGCTTGCGTCACGCAAACGTCGCTGAAATCGCATTCAGCTGTCATCCTCACCGACTAGCGGCGCTTTCGACGATCGAGCGGACAGTCAGGTCCGACTCGGATCGGGGCCTTGGCAAAGGGTCCGAATCTCGAAGGGAGTGAGTTCATGGTCAGCTTCAGCCGCCGCAGCCACATGCTGCTGGCATCCAGTGCCGCCCTGTTCCTGGCATCGTGCGGTGCGGACGATGTGGCGTCGCCAGGCGCTGGCAGCATTCCGATCACGATCAACCAGCCGGCGCCGACTCCCACGCCGACCGGTACCGCGACGCCGACCCCGCTGACCGCCGCGCAGTTCGCGCTCGCCACGACCCAGTCGGGCGTCACGATCACCGCCGACGAGCAGGTTGCGCTGGTCAACGCCGGACAGAACAACAATCTGAACGGCTTCGGCACGACGCTGAACGGCGTCTATCCGGTCAGCGGCACCTCGCTGGCCATCGCCAGCAACCCGCAGACGGTGCTGGGCAACACCGCCTTCCTTCAGAACACCAGCTTCGTCGGCGCGCTCAGCGGTCCGAACGACAACAGCTTCTCGGGCTGGACCTGCAATTCGTCGAGCGCGACCTTCCTGAACAGCGGATCGTGCACCGCGGTGCCGTCGATCGGCACCGGCACCCCGGCGGCGTCCTGCCCGACCGGTCTGACCGACGATGGCACCAACGAAATTCGCAACAGCGCGGGCACGGTCACGACCGCCGGCACGTTCCGCTATTGCCGCCTGCCGCAGCTCATCACCGCCGACCTGACGCTCGCGAAGATCCCTGGTCTGGTCTATCGTTTCCGCGGGCAGACCGAAGTGGGCGTAGACGGCACGTCGGCCACCACGCTGACGATCCAGCCCGGCGTCGTGCTGGCGGCGGATTCGACCGAGACGTCGAACGATCTGATCCTCGTCAACCGCGGCAGCAAGCTGAACGCGGTCGGCACCGCCGACGCGCCGATCATCTTCACCGCGCAGCAGAACCTCGTGAATAACGGCGTGTCGGACTCGTCGCAGGGCCTGTGGGGCGGCGTCGTGCTGCTCGGCCGCGCGCCGACCGCGGTCTGCGCCACCGGCACGGGCCCGAACGACGCTAACGGTTCGTCGACGACCTGCCAGCAGGCGATCGAGGGCGTGACCGGCCGCTTCTACGGTGGTTCGAACCAGGCCGACAGCTCGGGCACGTTGCAGTACGTGCAGATCCGCTACACCGGCATCGCGATCAGCGAAGGCAACGAACTGCAGGGCCTCACGCTCGGCGGCACCGGTTCGGGCACAACGATCGATCACGTCCAGAGCCACAATTCGGCGGATGACGGCATCGAGATCTTCGGTGGCGCGACCAACCTGAAGTATTTCGTGGTCACCGGCGCCGACGACGACGGCTTCGACGTCGACAACGGCTGGCGCGGGTTCATGCAGTTCATCATCGCGGCGCAGAAGGCCGGCGGCTCGACCGCCGACTCCTTCGCGACCGAGATCGACTCGAACGGCCAGGAAGACGCGCTGCCGCGCACCTACGGCCGCTACGCCAATTTCACCTTCGTCCAGACGAACTCGGCCCCGGCCGCGATCCGCCTGCGCGGCGGTGCGGACTTCGCCTTCGTCAACGGCATCGTGAAGACCCAGTCGGGCGCGGCCTGCCTCAACGTCATCGCGGGCAACGCGGTGAACGGGGCTGCTGCGACCGGCAACGACCGCTCCACGATCCGCTCGGCGGACAGTGCGCTGCAGGACGTCGGCCCGCCGACCTTCAACTCGATCTACTTCCAGTGCCAGGGCCGCTGAGGCGCTCTTAGCCCCTCGTGATGCTCAGCGGAGCCCGGGGAGCGCCTGATCGCGCCACCCGGGCCCGCTTTTTAGAACCAGACTGGAATTCGACATGCGCCAGCGCACCCTTGCTTCGCTTCTTCTCCTGACGACCACGCTGGTCGCCCCCGCGGCGCTTGCGCAGGTCGCTCCGGCTCCGTCGGCGCCCGCCGGTCCGCCGCAAACCAGCACGACGTCACCCGGCCAGGCCCCCGCGCCGGAGCAGCAGGCGCAGGCGACGCAGGACGCAGTGCCGGGTGCCGCTGATGATCAGGCCGAGATTTCCGCCCCCGGCGTCGACGCCAGCACCGCCGGCGACATCGTCGTCGTCGGGCGCAACATTCCGAATGCGGTTCGCGCCACCGCGCAGGTCGTCAACGTGCTGTCGACCGCCGACATCGCGCGGACGGGCGAGGGCGACATCGCCGGCGCGCTGACGCGCGTCACCGGCCTGTCGGTGGTCGGCAACGGCTATGTCTTCGTCCGTGGTCTGGGCGATCGCTATTCGTCGGCGCTGCTCAACGGCTCGCCGCTGCCCAGCCCCGAGCCGCTGCGCCGCACCGTTCCGCTCGACATCTTCCCGACGACGGTCGTCGGCTCGGCGCTCGTCCAGAAGACCTATTCGGTGAACTATCCCGGCGAGTTCGGCGGCGGCGTCATCAACCTGACGACCAAGGCGATCCCGGACGAGAATTTCTTCACCGTCGGCGCCTCGGGCGGGATCGATACCGAGACGACCGGCCGGCTCGGCTACACCTATTTCGGCTCGAAGACCGACTGGCTCGGCTATGACGGCGGCGAGCGCAACGTCCCCGATTTCATCAAGCAGGCGCCGGCCGGCAACGGCGTGATCCCGGGCGCGCAGGTGCTTCAGTTGTCGAACGCGCGCACGACGCTCCTTCAGCGCAACAGCGACATTCCGGCGAATTATTCGGGCAGCCTCGATCTCGGCGTCACCGGCGATATCGGTGGCGCGCGCGTCGGCCTGATCGGCAGCGTCGGCGTGTCGAACAACTGGCGCACCCGCGACGCGGTGCAGCAGGATACCGTCAGTGACGACGGCACGATCCGCAACGATTTCGACACCGTCATCACCGACAATCGCGCGGTGGTGAACGGCCTGCTCGGCTTCGGGCTGGAATTCGGCGAGAACAAGGTCCGCTGGACCAACGTCTACATCCACGACACGCTCAAGCAGGGGCGTGCGTCGGCGGCGACCGTCTACAACAATTCCAGCGGCAACCCGCTGTTCCAGCAGAACACGAGCTGGTTCGAGCGCAAGCTGATCGAAACGCAGCTGGTCGGCGAGTTCAAGCCGCTTGAGGATCTGTCGATCGACGTGCGCGGCGCCTATGCCAATTCGCAGCGCAACTCGCCGTACGAGCGGCAGTTCATCTATCTCTGCAACACCTCGCTCAACACCAACCTGAGCAACGCGCCGGTATCCGACACCGGGGTGAGCTGCCCGGGCGTGTGGCAGGCGACCAACGCCTTCGACCGGTTCGCGACGGTGGTGTTCAGCGAGCTGAACGAGAACCTGTATTCGGGGCAGGCGGACGTCGCCTACAAGTTCGCGGGCGATCGCCCGATGACGCTGTCCGCGGGCTATTATTATTCGGAGAACGAGCGCACCTCGACGCGTCTTCCCTTCGTCTATCAAACCGCGGTGGGCGGGGCGATCCCGTTCCCGTGCAACCTGTTCCGCCCCGATTACCTGTTGTCGCCCGATGTGGTGAACGGCTGCCCGGTGCCCGGCGCGGGCAACGCGTCCGACACCGCGGTGCAGATGCGCTTCGACGCCGGCCAGAACGGCTCCTACGCCTATGACGCGCTGCTGCGCGTCCACGCCGGCTATGTGCAGGCCGAGGCCGAGGCGTTCGATGGCGTCCGCGCGATCGTCGGCGTCCGCTACGAAACCGCGACGCAGCGCGTCACCCCGATCAACGCCACCGGCACGCGCCTGAAGAACGATTATTTCCTGCCCGGCGCGACGCTGACGTGGAACTTCGCGCAGGACATGCAGTTGCGCCTCGCCGCATCGAAGACGATTGCGCGCCCGCAGTTCCGCGAATTGGCCCCGCAGGCGTTCCGCGACTTCGAATCCGACCGCCTGTTCTTCGGCAACCCGCGCCTCAAGGACTCGGAACTCTACAATCTCGAGGCGCGCTACGAATGGTTCTTCGCGCGTGACCAGCGGATCACGCTGGCGGGCTTCTACAAGCGGATCGACAATCCGATCGAGCAGGTCGGCTTCTTCCCGACCCCCGACGCGCGGCTCCAGACCGGCTTCACCAACCTGCCGCGCGCCAGGCTGTACGGCGCGGAGATCGAGGCGCAGAAGTACATCCCGCTCGACTTCATCTCCGAGGGCATGGCGGGCAAGCGCGCGGTCGTGATCGCCAACTACACCTGGACGCATTCGGCGCTAAGCGCGGACAAGACCTGCGTTCCCGGCGTGCTGGAAGGAACGACGCTCGGCGGCTGTCAGCCGAATTTCGCCCCCGCCGCCAGCCTGTTCCGCGACGGCGCACCGCTCACCGGCCAGTCCGACCACCTCGTCAACCTTCAGCTCGGCTATGAGGACAAGGACAACGGCACGCAGGCGACATTGCTGTTCAACTACGCCAGCGAGCGCGTGACCAACCGCGGCCCGTCGCTGCTGGGCGGTGCCGGCTTCCAGCCCGACATCATCGAACGGCCCGGCATCCGCCTCGACTTCGTCGCGCGCCAGACGGTCGATTTCATGAGCAAGAAGGTCGAGATCAAGGCCGAGATGCGCAACCTGACCGGCACGCGCTATCAGGAATTCCAGACCTTCGACGGCGGCAATCGCGTCGACATCAACCGCTATCGCCTCGGCCGCCTGTTCACGCTGGGGGCGAGCGTGACGTTCTGACCGGTAGGACTGGTGCCTGCCATGCCGTCATCCCGGACTTGATCCGGGATCCCGCTTCTCCCCTCGCGAAGAAGCGTCGCCCCGGATCAGGTCCGGGGCGACGAACGGAGCGGGGGACCGCGCCGGTTCACCAGCCCCACGGACGCTCGCGATACCACTTGGTGACGATATATTTGGTGCCGGCGCGCACCTTCATCCCGTGGTGGATCGTCGCCGGGTTGAGCGTCCCGTCGGGGCGACAATTGTTCCAGCAGACCAGCTTGCCCAGTTCGGGCTGGATCGTCTTGTCGACCGCCTTGAAGCGGGTCGCGCCGCCTGCCTCGGGTTCGTTGAGATAGATCATCGCGGTCCAGGTGCGATTGCCCGCCACGCTGCAATAGCGGTCGAAGTCGGCGCCGTTCGGCTCGAAGTAATCGGTATGCGCCTTGAATTCCTGCCCGACCGCATAGCGTTGCCCCTGGATCGGCTCGCCATGCAGCGGATCAAGCCCGGTCGCCGCCGCCAGCGCCGCGTCCACCTGCGCCACCACCGGGTCGGTCGCGGGCAGGTCGCAGGTTTCGCTGGTGCGGAACGCGGTGTCGCCGTTCGCGTCGGCGATCGTCGACGGTCGCCGGCCGATATCGATCAGCTCGACCAGATAGGCGCACGTCTCGGGCGAGAGAAACGCGCGTTTGGTGAACAACGTCAGCTTGGGGCTGGGCAGGCGCTGGAAGCCGGACTGGGCGGAAAGCCGGGCGGCGATCGGATCGGTGGCCATTGCGGGTTAGTGCCACAGGTAAAGGCGCGAGCCCAAGCACAGAAATATTACACAAACTCGCAATACCCACGTAATATGGTTTACCTAGCGGCCGTTCGCGGGGAGTTGGCCAGGCCGATGCGTTTGAAGTTCGATGCCCGTGCACGGGCGATCCTGCGGCGGCTGCCCGTGGTAAATGTCTATTCCGCGGCGGAATTGGTATTGCTTGCGGCGCTGGCGGTGCAATGCGCGCGGCTGGCGTGGGTGTTGTTGACCCCGGTCGCGCCGCTCGGGGCATGGACCCCCGCCGGGCCGACCGTCCCCGCCGATGCCGCGGGCGTGCTGGCAGGCTTCGATCCTTTCTACCGTGTCAGCGGCGCGGCGCAGGCGCAGGGGCCGACCGCGGTTACCTCGCTCCAGCTCACGCTCTACGGCACGCGCATGGACAGCGCGCAGGCGCGCGGCGCGGCGATCATCGCCGGGCCGGACGGCGTCCAGAAGAGCGTCGCGGTGGGTGAGGAGGTCGCCCCCGGCGTCACGCTCAAGTCGGTCGCCTTCGATCATGTCACGCTCGATCGCGGCGGCCGCAGCGAGGATCTGTTCCTCGACCAGTCGGGCAGCAGTGGCGGCACCGTCACCGCCCCCGGCAACGATCCGGCGCAGAACCCGCCGCCCGAGGCGCCGCCCGGCGCACGCGGGCTCGCCGCCCGGCTTGAGATACCCAGCGGCGGGACGATCCCGGCCGGCACCCCGACCGTCTCGCCACAGCAATTGCGTCAGGAGATCAACGCGATCCCACGGATCGACGGCGGCAAGGTCACTGGCGTCACCGTGCGTGGGCAGGGGGGCGCGGCGTTCCGCGCCGCCGGGCTGCGCGACGGCGACGTCATCACCACGGTCGCGGGCCGCCCGATCACCGGCCCGTCCGATCTCGAAATGCTCACCCGCGCGCGCGCGTCGGGCGGCACCCTGTCCCTCACGGTGGAGCGCGCCGGACAGCCGCTGCCGCTCACCATTCCGGTAGCTCGATGAACCGCACCGCCACTTTCCTGTCGCCGCTCGTCCTCCTCGCCGCGGCGCAGCCCGCGCTCGCGCAGACCACGCTCAACGTCCGCGATGCGGACATTCGCGCGTTCATCGCCGATGCCGCTAAGGTCACCGGGCGCACCTTCATCATCGACAATCGCGTGCAGGGCAAAGTGACCGTCGTCACCGATCGCCCGCTGTCGCGCAGCGAATATCTGGAGGTGTTCCTCTCCACGCTGCGCGCCAACGCGCTCATCGCGGTGCCGACCGCCAATGGCGCGTTCCGCGTCCAGCCGATCGACAATGCCGCCAGTCAGCCGGGGCGGATCGGGCTCGCCGGGTCACAGCGCAACCAGCTCGTCACCGAGATCATCCGGTTGCGCTCGGTCGACGCCGCGCAGGCGGTCGACACCGTCCGCCCGCTGGTCAGCGCGCAAGGGTCCGTCACCGCCAATCGCGGCGGCAACAGCCTCGTCGTCGTCGATTTCGCCGACAACGTCCGCCGTGTCCGCGAAGTGGTGCGACGGATCGACGCCGACACGTCGGCGACGCGGATCATCGCGCTCAAGAACGCGCGCGCCAGCGAGGTCGCGACCGCGCTGACCGGTTTGCTCGGCGGCGGCGCACAGGGCGGCGCAGCGGCGGCGACCGGCGGCGCCTCGGCGGTCGCGATCGAGAGCAGCAACGCGGTGGCGCTGCGCGGCGACCCGCAGACCGTCGCGAGGCTCGCCGGGCTGGCGCGCGAACTCGACCAGAGCGCACGCAACGCCACCGAAATTCGCGTCGTGTTCCTCGAAAACGCCGACGCCAATCAATTGCTGCCGGTCCTCCAGCAGCTCGTCGGTCAGGCCCCCGATGCGGTGCAGGAACAGGGACTCAGCCGCACCGGGCTAAGCACGTCGAGCACCGGTTCGACCGGCGTCGGCGCGACTCCGCAGCCTGCGACGCGCAGCCAGTCGCAGCAGACCGCCACG
Organism: Sphingomonas phyllosphaerae FA2; assembly: GCF_000427645.1. Taxonomy (GTDB): domain Bacteria; phylum Pseudomonadota; class Alphaproteobacteria; order Sphingomonadales; family Sphingomonadaceae; genus Sphingomonas; species Sphingomonas phyllosphaerae. The sequence goes on from NZ_KE386571.1 coordinate 533,656, forward strand.
CAAGCGTCGGGCAGCCAGCCCCAACAGGCCGCGATCCGCGGCGAGGGCGCGCGCACCGCAGCGGTCGTCACCCGCTATGCCGGCGCGAACGCGATCGTCGTCGCCGCCCCGGCCGACGTTCAGCGCCAGCTGGCGGAGGTGATCCGCAAGCTCGACCAGCGCCGCCAGCAGGTGCTGGTCGAGGCGATCGTCGCCGAAGTGTCGGACAGCACCGTCAACCGGCTCGGCGCGCAATTCCTGCTCGGCAACATCGACGGCGGCGCGTTCGCCGCCTCGACGTTCAGCAATTCCGCGCCGAACATCCTCCAGATCGCGGGCGCGGTCGGCGCGCAGTCGCTGGGGTCGACGCGCACCGTCGTCACCGCCGCTGATGGCACCCGCACCGAAACCACGACCAACAACACCGCGTCGAACACGCTGACCCAGTCGGCGATCAATTCGATCATCGGCTCGCAGGGCGGGTTCGGTGGCTTCGGCGGCAAGATCGGCAGCACGATCTTCGGCGCGATCATCAATGCGGTGAAGAGCGATACGCAGTCCAACCTGCTGCAAGTCCCGCAGATCATGACGCTCGACAATCAGGAGGCGCATACCCTGGTCGGGCAGGAAATCCCGATCACCACTGGCGAGGCGCTGTCGAACAATTTCGACAATGCCTTCCGCACCACGCAGCGCCAGAACGTCGGCATCGGGCTCGACGTCCGCCCGCAGGTCAATTCGTCGGGCACGATCAAGATGAACCTCCATCTGGAGGTCAGCTCGATCGCCGGCCCGGTCAGCAGCAACAATTCCGACCTGATCCTCAACAAGCGTGAGGTCGAGACGGTGCTGACCGTCGACGATGGCGCGATCGGCGTTATAGGCGGGCTGCTTTCCGACGAAGAGCGGCGCACGATCGAGAAGATCCCGTTCCTCGGCGACATTCCGGTGCTCGGCAATCTGTTCAAAAGCCGTGCGAAGACCCGCGCCAAGTCGAACCTGATGATCTTCATCCGCCCGACCGTGATCCGCTCGGCGGAGGAGAACCGCCGCGTCACCGAGCGTCGCTACGGCTATCTGCGGCTCCAGCAGGGGTTGCAGGACCCCGCCGCCGAGCCCTCGATCGACGAACTGGTCCGCGACTATATGGGCGCGACCCCGCCGCTCCCGCCGGCCGGCGAGCCGGGTAGCATCGAGGATCCGCGCATCGGCGTGCCGGTGCAACGCAACTCCACCACCGTCATCAGCGGAGCCAGGCGCAAATGATCCTGCGCACCGGAGCGGAGATCGACGCAGCCGCCGCGCCGCTGCCGCCCGCACCGGACGGCGCGACGGTGCTGGGCGAGGCGGTGCCGGTCGTCCCGCCGCTCGCCTTGCCCTATGCGTTCGCGCGTAAATTCGGCGTCGTCCTCGATGGGGACGGCGTCGCGCTGCGCGAGGGCAGCGACCCGCGCGCGTTGATCGAGGTGCGGCGCGTGCTCGGCCGCGCGTTCGATGTCGCGGTGGTCGCGCCCGCTGCGTTCGACCGGCTGCTCGGCGAGAATTACGCGATGGACGGGCAGGCGACCGCCGCCGCCGCCGTCGGCATGGGCGACGAACTCGACCTGCTCGCGGAGGGCTTGCCGACCGCCGAGGATCTGCTCGACACCGCCGACGACGCGCCCGCGATCCGGCTCATCAACGGCATCATCGCCGATGCCGCGCGCAACGGCGTGTCGGATATTCATATCGAGCCCTATGAAACCGGGCTGGTCGTGCGGATGCGTATCGACGGCGTGCTGCGCGAGACGCTGCGGATGCCGCCGCACGTCGCCCCGGTCGTGGTCAGCCGTATCAAGGTGATGGCGCGGCTCGACATCGCCGAGCGGCGCGTGCCGCAGGACGGGCGCATGGGGCTGACGCTCGGCGGCAAGCTGCTCGACGTCCGCGTCTCGACCTTGCCAAGCCGCGCGGGCGAGCGTGTCGTCCTGCGTATTCTCGACAAGGAGAATGCCGGCATCGACCTCGACGCGCTCGGGATGAGCGCGCCGATGTATGCGCTGCTGCGCGATGCGATCGCGGAGCCGAACGGCATCGTGCTGGTGACCGGGCCGACCGGTAGCGGCAAGACGACCACGCTCTACGCCGCGCTGCGGTTGTTGAACGACGGCAGCCGCAACATCCTGACCGTCGAGGACCCGGTCGAATATGCGGTTGAGGGTGTCGGCCAGACGCAGGTCAACGCCAAGGTCGGACTGACCTTCGCCGCGGGGCTCCGCGCCATTCTGCGGCAGGACCCCGACGTGGTGATGATCGGCGAAATCCGCGACCGTGAGACCGCCGAGATCGCGGTGCAGGCGTCGCTGACCGGCCACCTCGTGCTGTCGACCGTCCACACCAACGACGCGGTCGGCGCAATCACGCGGATGCGCGACATGAAGGTCGAATCGTTCCTGCTCGCCTCGACGCTGCGCGCGGTCATCGCCCAGCGGTTGGTGCGCCGCCTGTGCAAACATTGCGCGCGCCCGGTGCCAGCATCGGAGACGGTCGCGCCGCTGCTCGGGATCGATCCGGCGACGACCGTCTACGAGGCGGTAGGGTGCGAGAATTGCAACCGAACCGGCTTCCGCGGCCGGATCGGCGTCTACGAGGCGGTCCGCGTCGACGCGACCGTCCGCCGCCTGATCAACGAGGGCGGCGACGAAGATGCCATCGCGCGCCACACCTTCGCCAACAACGACACGCTCGCCACCGCCGCGCGGCGGCTGGTGGAAAGCGGCCAGACCACGGCGGAAGAAGCGATTCGCGTCTCCCGCAGCGAAAACGCCGACACCGCCGAAGCCGCGATCGCCGATGCGCACTGAACGCCATTTTCCGTTCGTTTCGAGCAGCATCGAGCGCAGTCGAGATGCGTCTGTCGAGAAGTGTGGGGCCACAGTCTTCTCGACCCCGGGTCTCGACTTCGCTCGACCCTCGGCTCGAAGCGAACGGCTTATTTCCAATGGCTGACTTCGACTATATCGCGATCGACACCCGCGGCAACGAGACGCGCGGCCATGTGAGCGCCACCGACATGGACGCCGCGCGCGCCGCGCTCGATCGCAAGCGTCTGTACGTCGTCCGCATCGAGCCCGGCAGCACCCCGCAGGCGCGCAGCCGCCCGCTGTTCGGCCTCGAACTCGGCCGCGCGAAGATGTCGGGCAAGCAATTGACCTTGTTTACCCGCCAGTTGGCGACGCTCAATCGCGTTTCGCCGCTGGAGGAATCGCTCCGCACGATCACCCGCCAGACCGAGCAGGAAAGCGTCCGCGCGATCGTCCAGACCGTCCATACCGCGGTCGTCGAGGGGCGCCGGCTCGCCGATGCGATGGCGCGCGAGCCGAAGAGCTTTCCGCCGCTCTACCGCGCGATGGTCGCGGCGGGCGAGAGCTCCGGCACGCTGCCGCAGATCATGGAGCGGCTGTCGACCCTGCTCGAACGACAGGCAGAAATCCGCGGCAAGTTGCTGACCGCGATGGCCTATCCCTCGGTGCTCGCCGCGGTCGCGCTCGGCGTGGTGCTCGCGCTGATGACCTTCGTCGTCCCGCAGGTGGTCGAGCAATTCGATACCGTCGGTCAGGAACTTCCGCTGCTCACCCGGCTCGTGATCGGCCTGTCGGCGGTGCTGGTCGGCTGGTGGTGGCTGATGCTGCTGGTGCTCGTCGCGCTGGGGTTCGGGGCATGGGCCGCGCTGCGTCAGCCGCCGATCCGGCTGGCTTTCGATAGCTGGCTGCTGCGCGTGCCGCTGCTTGGGCGGCTGCTCCGCGACCTCCACGCCGCGCGGATGGCGCGGACGCTGTCGACGATGGTCGCCAGCCGTCTCCCGCTTCTGGAAGGGCTTAGCCTCACTGCCGGCACGATCCACAACCGCCGGCTGAAGGCGGCATCGGACGAGATCACCGAATCGATTCGCGGCGGCGGCAGCCTTTCGGCGGCAATGCGTCGCGCCGGAGTCTTCCCGCCATTGCTCGTCTATCTCGCCGCCAGCGGCGAGGCGGCGGGGCGGCTCGACGAGATGCTGGAGCGCGCCGCCGACTATCTGGAGCGCGAGTTCGACCGCTTCACCGCCACCGCGATGTCGCTGCTCGAACCGCTCATCATCGTCATCATGGGCGCGATCGTCGCGACGATCGTGCTATCGATCCTGCTCCCCATCCTTCAGCTCAACACGCTGGCCGGACAATGAGAATGCCTATGTCGACTGAGAAGAAGCCCCGGAAGAAGCGCAACGGGTTCACGCTGGTGGAACTGATGGTGGTGATCGTCATCATCGGCCTGCTGGCGACGATCGTCGCGCTCAACGTGCTGCCCTCGGGCGACACCGCGCGGATCCAGAAGGCGAAGGCTGATATCGCGACGATCGAGCAGGGCCTCGAACTCTACCGGCTGCAGATGGGCAACTACCCGACAACGACGCAAGGGTTGCAGGCGTTGGTCACCCCGCCGGCCGGGGCGGACGCCGCGCGCTATCAGGCCGGCGGCTATATCAAGCGCTTGCCGCAGGACCCGTGGAGCCGTCCGTACCTCTACGCCTCGCCCGGTCAGCATGGCGCGGCGGATGTCTGGACGCTGGGCGCCGACGGCAAGGACGGCGGGCAGGGGATCGATGCCGATATCGGGTCCTGGCAGTAACGCGGCCCGGGGCCACCAGCGCGGTTTCACGCTGATCGAGCTGATGGTGGTCATCACCGTCATCGGGCTCGCCTCGGCGGCGGCGGTGCTGATGATGCCCGACACGCGCGGCCGGCTGATGGACGAGGCGACGCGCTTCGCGGTGCGCACTCGCGCCGCGCACGACGCCGCGATCGTCGAGGCGCGCCCGGTCAGCCTGTGGGTGACGCCCGGGGGCTATGGCTTCGACCAATGGCGCGGCGGCGCGTGGACGCCGCTCGACGGCGCATTGAAGGTCGAGCGCTGGAAACCGGGCACCGCGACCACCGGCCCGGCGCGCGACCGGCTGACCTTCGACACCACCGGGCTCGCCGATCGCGCGATGACCGTGACGCTGACGCGCGAGGGGATGCGCACCGATGTGGTGATCGACGCCGACGGGACCGTCCGTGTCGCCGGCTGACCCGCCCGCGCGCGGGTTCACCCTCGTCGAGATCATGGTCGCGCTGGTCGTGTTCAGCCTCGCCGCGCTCGCGCTGATCCGGCTGGAGGGGCAGACGATCCGCTCGACCGGCTTCGTGTCGTCGGCGCTGCTCGCGCAGATCGTGGCGCGCAACGTCGCGATCGAGGCGGTCACCGATGCACAGCCGCCGACGCGCGGGCGCGCCAGCGGCGTCGAGCAGGCCGGCGGACGCACCTGGACGTGGGTGCGCGATACGCAGCCGCTCGGCGACGGCGATGTTCAGCGGATCGACGTCGCGGTCAGCGATGCGGGCGGCGCGGTGATGGGCCGCGCGACGATGGTCCGCCCGCCGCCTGCGCCGATCGCACAGACGCGGGTCGGGCCGTGACGCGCCGGACGACGCACGACGCGGGCTTCACGCTCGTCGAGGTGATGATCGCGTTGATGATCTTCGGGATGATCGCCGCCGCGGGGGTCGCGTTGCTGGCGTTCAGCGTCCGCGCGCAGGGGGCGACCGGCGCCGCGCTCGACGACAATGCCGCGCTCAACCGGCTCGTGTCGATCATGACCGCCGACATGGCGCAGGCGCAGGATCGTCCAACCCGCGACGCCGCGGGCACGCTGTTCCCCGCCTTCTCGGGCGACCGCAGCGCGCAGCCGATCCTGCGCTTCGTCCGCGGCGGCTGGGCCAACCCCGATCAGGCCCCGCGCGCGACCGTGCAGAAGGTCGAATATCGCCTGACCGCCGATGGGATCGAGCGCGTCGCCTATCCCGCGCTCGACGGCGCCGCGCCGCTGCCCGCGGCGTTGCTGGTCGACCGCGTGCAGGAAGTGCGCGTCCGCTTCCGCTACGCCGGGGCGTGGAGCGACACATGGCAGGGCGACGAGCGCGCGTCCTTGCCGCAGGCGATGGAACTGACGCTGGTGCGCGCGGGCGGGCAGTCGTACCGGCTGCTGTTCCTCGTCGGCACCGGCGCACCGCGCACGCTCGACGACGTCAACAACGGGCAGCTGGGCCCCGGCTCGGGCGGTGCCCCGGCCGCTACTCCGACAGGCACGGCGAATGCGGCGCGCTAGGCCGGGCGAGCGCGGGGCCGCGCTGCTGACCGTGCTGCTGCTCGTAGCCGTCATCGCGGTCATGGCCGCCACCGCGCTGGAGCGCTTGCGGCTGTCGACGCGACTCGCCGCCAATGCTGTCGCGCTTGATGCTGCGCGCGGTTACGCCTATGCCGCCGAGACGCTGGCGACGCGCCGCGTCTCGACGCTTCTGCAACAGAGCCGCGACCGCGTCGCGCTGACCGGCGGGTGGAGCGGACGGCCGTTCGGCCTGCCGATCCCCGGCGGCACCGCGACCGCGCGGGTCACCGATGGCGGCAATTGCTTCAACCTCAACGGGCTGGTCACCTTCGGCTTCGGCGACGCCTATCTCGTCAACCCGCAGGCGCTGACGCGTTTCCAGCGGCTGTTGCGACTGCTGCGCGTGCCGGACGGCGATGCGATCGCGGTGGCGACCGCCGACTGGCTCGACAGCGACGACGATCCGCTGCCCGGCGGCGCGGAGAACAGCGCCTATCGCGGCTATCGCACCGCCGGCACGTTGATGGCCGATGTCAGCGAGTTGCGTGCGGTAAAGGGCGTCACGCCCGAGGCGTACAAGCTGATCCAGCCGTGGGTGTGCACCCTGCCCATCGCGCGGCAATCGGTGCTCAACGTCAATACCTTGCTCCCCGAGCAGGCGCCGCTGCTCGCGATGCTGCTGCCCGACACGATGGGGGTCGCGCAGGCGCAGGGTCTGCTGCTGCGCCGCCCGCCCGGCGGTTATGCGCAGGCCGGACAATTCTGGGCGCAACTGGCCAGCGCGGGCGGCGCGACCGACATCGGCGCGCAATCGCAGACCGGCGTGACGACCAAATGGTTCGCGCTGCGCATCGATGTGGTCAATGGCGGCGCGGAATTGCATGAGGAAGGGCTGATCGACGCGCGGACTCTTCCCGTCCGGCTCGTGACGCGGCAATGGGGGGATGTACCATGACCGCTGCGACGCTCCTCTTCCTGCCTCCCGACGATTCGCAGCCGTGGCGCTGGTGGCGGATCCGCGACGACGCGGTCGAGCGCGAGGGCGAGGGGATGCCCGAGGTGACGGCGGAGGACCGCGTCGTCGCGGTCGCGCCGGCCGATGCGGTGACGCTGCACTGGGCGACGCTGCCCGCGCGTTCACCGGCGCAGGCATTGGCGGCGGCGCGCGTCGTGGTCAGCGACGCCACCGCCGAGCCGGCGCATGACCTGCATGTCGCGGTCGGGCGCGAACGCGACGGCGAGCGCGCGATCGCGGTCGTCGCGCCGGCGCGGATGGCGGCGTGGCTCGCGGCACTGGCGCGCGGCGGGGTTGATCCGGCCGCGGTCGTCCCCGCGCCGTTGCTGCTGCCTGAGCCCGAGGAAGGCTATGTCCGCGCCGACCTGGGCGGGCAGGTGGTGGCGCGCGGTCGCACGACCGGCTGGGCCGACGAGCCGGTGCTCACCGGGCTGGTGACCCGCGGCGAAACTCCGCGGCTGCTCGACCGCGCCGCACTGCGTGCCGCCGCGATCGAGGCGGTCGCCGAGCCGGTCATCGACCTGCGGCAAGGCGCGTTCGCGCGTCGCCGCCGGCGTACCGCGATCGACTGGGCGCTGGTGCGGCGGCTGGCGGTGCTCGCCGGGCTGATCCTGCTGGCGACGCTCGCGATCGATGTCGTGCGGATCATGCGCTATTCGTTCGGCGCGGACGCGATCGAGCAGCGCGCCGCGACGATCGCGCGGCAGGGTTTGCCGCGCGGCACCGGCGAAGGTGACGAAACGCGAATGCTCGGCGAGCGGCTGTCGGCGCTGCGCGGGCCGGGGCAGGGCTTCACCCGCACCGCGGCGGCGGTCTACGCGATCGTGGAGGCGGTGCCCGATACGGAGATCACCGCGTTGCAGTTCGAGCCGAACGGCGCGTTGCGCATTTCGCTGTCGCTGGCGGGCGAGGCGCAGGCGAATACGGTCAAGTCGCGGCTCGCCGACGCGGGTTTCACGGTCGAATCAAGCGTCTTCCAGCAATCGGCCGGTCGCCTGACCGGCGACATGACGGTGCGGCCATGACGGCGTTGAAGACATGGTTCGACGGACGCTCGCTGCGCGAACGGCGTTTGTTGCTGGTGATGGTCGCGCTGGCAGCGGTGACGCTGGTGTGGGGCGCGGTGATCCGCCCGGTCCGCGACGGGCTGTCGTCATCGCGTGAGCGCTATACCGACGCCGTGATCCGCCTCGGCACCGCGCAGGCCGGGCTGCGGCAGGTCAAGGCGTTGCAGCGCCGCGCGACCCCGCTGTCCGCGCCGCTCGCCGATGTCGTCCGCGCGCGCGCCGACGCCGCGGGGTTCACGCTCGCCAGCCTCGATGTCGAGGCGCCCGACCGCGTCCGCACCGCGATCGCCACCGCGCGCGCCGGCGCGTTGATGCCATGGATCAGCGGGCTGGAATCGGAGGGGATTCTGGTCGACTCGCTCAGCGTCTCCGGCAATGGCGCGGGCAGCGTCACCGCGACCATGACGCTCCGCGCGCGAGGGGTCTGATGCGTATCCCGCTCACCACCGGGCGTCGCACGCTGTTCCTCGCGCTGTTCGCGGCGGCGATGCTTGCCTTCCTCCCGCTGCGGCTCGCGCTCGGTTGGAGCGGGCTCGACGGACAGGGATTCGCCGCGCGCGAAGTAACCGGCAGCCTGTGGTCGGGGCGGCTGGTCGAGGCGCGGTTCGGTGAAATCGCATTGGGTGATCTCGACGCCGGCCTGTCGCCGTTCGCGCTGCTGATCGGCCGCGCGCGAATTGCGCTGTCGAGCGAGTCGAACGACCCGGCGCAGCGGCTGGCCGGCGCGGTCGAGATCGGGCGCAATCGCGCGGCGATCATCGACGCCAGCGGCCCGCTCTCGCCCGGCAACGCCTTCGCGCCGTTGCCGGTTTCGGCGCTCAACCTCGACGGGGTTACGGTGCGCTTCGTCGACGGCACCTGTCAGGCGGCCGAAGGTCGCGTCCGCGCGACGCTCGCCGGGGCGTTCCTCGGTCAGCCGCTGCCCGGCGCGCTCAGCGGCAGTGCGCGTTGCGATGCGGGGGCGCTGCTGTTGCCGCTCACCAGTGGTGCGGGGGAGGGCGTCAACCTGCGGCTCTGGCCGGATGGCCGCTATCGCGCCGACCTGACGCTGATCCCGACCGACCCGACGATCGCGGCGCGGCTCGACGGCGCGGGCTTCGCGGCCAATGGCGCGGCGCGCACTTTCTCGGTCGACGGACGCTTCTGAACCGCTTGACGAACGGCCCGCGGTGCCGCTAGGGGCACGGCCTTCGCGGCGATCGTAGCTCAGTTGGTTAGAGCATCGGTTTGTGGTACCGAGGGTCGCGGGTTCAAGTCCCGTCGATCGCCCCATCCCTCCATTTCTGTTTCTTGCTGGCGTTTTTCGCGCGACAAGATTATTGCGCTTGGACGTAATTTAACGTCGTGCGCACTGGAGAGACGATGACCTCGGTCTGGGACTATCCCGATTTCGACAGCCATGAAGGGCTGCATCTGTTCACTGACCCGGCGTCGGGGCTGAAGGCGGTCATCGCGGTGCACTCGACGACGCTCGGGCCGGCGGCGGGCGGGGTACGCTTCTGGCACTATGCCGATGATTCCCGGGCGATCACCGATGCGCTGCGGCTCTCGCGCGGCATGAGCTACAAGAATGCAATGGCCGGGCTCGATCTGGGCGGCGGCAAGGGCGTCGTGCTGGCCGACCAGCCGGGCGCGACGATCAGCGAGGCGCAACTGGTGGCGTTCGGCCGCGCGGTCGAGTCGCTGGGTGGCCGCTATGTCACCGCCGAGGACGTCGGCATGTCCGAAGCGCGGATGAAGGTGATCGCGGGCGAGACGCGCTACGTCTCGGGCCTGCCGGTCGCACAGGGCGCGGCGGGCGGCGATCCCGGCCCGTACACCGCGCACGGCGTCTATCTCGGCGTGCGCGCCGCGGCGAAGCGCGGGCTCGGCAGCGATGACATGAAGGGCGTGCGTGTCGCGATCCAGGGGCTCGGCTCGGTCGGCGGCGGGCTCGCCCGCTTGCTGGCGAAGGACGGCGCGGTGCTGACGCTCGCCGACGTCGATCAGGCGCGTGCCGAGCGGATGGCCGCGGAGCTGGGCGCGACGACCGTCGCACCGGACGCGATCCTGTCGGCGGATGTCGATATCGTCAGCCCCAATGCGCTGGGGGCGATCCTCACCGAACGTTCGATCCCGACGCTCAAGGCGAAGATCGTTGCGGGCGGCGCGAACAACCAGCTCGAAACGCGCGCCGACGGGCAGCGGCTGCACGATGCCGGAATCGTCTACGCGCCCGACTATGTCATCAACGCCGGTGGCATCATCAACGTCGGGCTCGAATATCTCGGCCACGGCGATGAGGCCGAGGTGATGGCGCGGATCGCGCAGATCCCCGGCCGGCTCGATCAGGTGTGGGACGAAGCCGCCGCCTCGGGCGATCCGACTGCCGAGGTCGCCGACCGGATCGCGCGCCGTTTGATCGGCAGGGCGGCGTAACCGCGGTTTTTTGACACACTGTCGCCGCGTTCGGCGGTGACAGTACGTGAGACGAAGCAGACATGGGCCCCTGCCTCCGCAGGGGCGACGGTTGGTTGATCCCCGTCGCCCCTGCGAAGGCAGGGGCCCATGTCTGTAAATTCCGGCGCTGCGCGTGCTGCACGAGACGTTGCCATTGTGTCCCTATGCCGCCGACCCAACGCCGGGGGTGACGACCGCCCCCGGTTCGCCTATCCGGGCCGGGTGCCTGCGCTCCATGCCTTTGCCAATCCGGCGCGTTTCCTGAAGATCGCGCGTCCGCTCACCCCCATCATGTTTTGGGCGGGGGTCGTGTTGATCGCAGTCGGCTGCTGGGCGGGGCTGACCCAGACCCCGGCCGATTACCTGCAGGGCGAGACGGTCCGTATCCTCTACATCCACGTCCCCGCCGCATGGCTGGGGATGGGCGGCTGGAGCAGCATCGCCATCTCGAGCATCGTCTTCCTCGTCTGGCGGCATCCGCTCGCGATGATCGCCGCGCGCGCGATCGCCGCGCCCGGCGCGATCTTCGCCGCGCTCTGCCTCATCACCGGCGCGATTTGGGGACGGCCGACCTGGGGGACGTGGTGGCAATGGGATGGGCGGCTGACGTCGATGCTGCTGTTGTTCTTCGTCTATCTCGGCTTCATCGCGCTGGCGCAGGCCGATCGCGAGCGCGACGGCGACGGGCGTATTCCTGCGCTGTACGGCATCGCCGGAACGGTGCTGCTTCCCGTCATCCGCTATTCGGTCGTATGGTGGAACACGTTGCATCAGGGGCCGAGCATCGGGCTGACCGGGTCCAGCATCGATCGCTCGTTGCTCTGGCCGCTGCCGATCGTGCTGGCGGGCTTTTCATTTTTCTTCGGTGCGGTGGTGCTGATGCGGATGCGTACGATGCTGGCGCGCGAAAAGGCCGAGGCGCGGCTGCGGCGGCGCGCGCGCGCATGAATCCGTGGCCGTTCGTCACCGGCGCCTATGCGCTCACCCTGCTCGCTGCCGCTGCGCTCGCGTGGTGGAGCTGGCGACAGATGCGGGACGCCGAGAAGTGACGCGAAAGAACCAGCGATTGATGCTCGTGCTGCTCGGGCTCGGCGCAATCGCCGCGGCGGCGTTGCTGGCGCTGTCGGGGCTGCGCGATCAGGCGGCGTTCTTCTACGCGCCCGCCGACGTGGCGGGTAACGTGCCCCCGCCCGACAAGGCGGTGCGGCTGGGCGGGATGGTCGAACGCGGCTCGCTCAAGCGCGCGGCGGATGGCGTGTCGATCGACTTCGTCGTCACCGACGGCAAGGCGACCACGCCGGTGCGGTTCAGCGGGATCGCGCCCGACCTGTTCCGCGAAGGCTCGGGAGTCGTGGCCGAAGGGCATTTCCGTCGTGACGCCTCGTTCGTCGCCACCAACCTGCTCGCCAAGCACGACGAGAAATACATGCCGCCGCAAATGGCCGGCAAGATGCACGAAACCCGCACGCTTGAGGAGCAGCGCTGATGGGCTTCGTTGCGCTTCTGGTGCTGGCGGCGGCGGCGTTCGCGGCGATGGCGTTGTGGCTGCGCGTCGACCGGCTGTTGTGGTCGATGCTGGGCGCGGCGCTATGCCTCGGCGGGGTGGGCTATGCGTGGCAAGGCCGACCGATGCTTGGTGCCGCGGCACCGCAGCGGACGACCACGACTCCGCCGGTCGATATCGAAGAGACGCAGTTGCGCGACAGCCTGTTCGGACGCTTCAATGCCGACACCGCCTATCTGATCGCCGCGGACGCGATGACGCGCAGCGGCAATGACGATGCGGCGGCGCGGGTCGTGCTCGGCGGGCTGTCCAAACTGCCGCAGAGCTTCATTCTGTGGACCTGGGCGGGCGTCACGCTTTCCGCCGAAGCAGGGCACCGCGTGTCACCGCCCGCGCTGATTGCGTTCCGACAGGCCGCGCGACTGGCACCGGAGCATCCGGCACCGCCTTATTATCTCGGCTTTGCGTATCTAGAGGCGGGCGATATCGCCAAAACACGCGCCCTATGGGCACGCGCCGTCCAGCTTTCGCCGGACGGCACGCCCTACCGCATCGAGATCGCGCGCCGACTGGCGCTGCTCGACCGGCTGATCGCGGCCAACGACGCGCGCTGACCGGAGCGGGTTATTTGCCGCGCCCGGTCTGCTCCTGAAGCGCGTCGATCCGCTTGGAGGCATCGGCCTTGGTCAGCGATTCGTCGAAAGCTTCGCCCGCCTCTTCGCTCAGCGTTTTCAGGTAACTGGCCTGCGCGCCGGTCATCGGCTCGTCGCCGGTGGTCCAGTCGTCGGGATCCTTCTCGGCGTTCGAGAAGGGCTCGCTCTTCGGATTTTGGGTATCGCTCATGGTGGCAAGGTCCTTTCGCTGAACAGAACAATTATGTTCGCCACCTGTTCCGCGTTGCGGGCGCTTCGGCTGCGTGCTAGTCGCGCCCCAATATGGCCACGATCACGCACGTCCTTTCGATAGCGGTGGCCAGCGCATGAGCGTCAGCACCGTCGACCCTGCCGTCCGTGCACAGGCGGCCGCGGGGCATCACCAGCACAGCGGCAGCCTCGCCAAGCTCGCGCTCGGCGCGATCGGCGTCGTCTACGGCGACATCGGCACCAGCCCGCTCTACGCGATGAAGGAGGTGTTCGTCGGGCATCACCCGCTAGCGGTCGATTCGTTGCACGTGTTCGGGGTCATTAGCCTCGTCTTCTGGTCGCTGATGCTGATCGTCACGCTGAAATACGTGCTGATCGTGTTGCGCGCCGACAACAACGGCGAAGGCGGCAGCCTCGCGCTGCTCGCGCTGATCCAGCGCCGCTCCGGGGCGGGCAAGAAATGGGGATCGAGCCTCGTCATCCTCGGCGTGCTCGCTACCGCCTTGTTCTTTGGCGATTGTATGATCACCCCGGCGATCTCGGTGCTGTCGGCGGTCGAGGGGCTGGCGACGGTCGAGCAAGGGTTCGACTCGTTCGTGCTGCCGATCGCGGTGACGATCCTGATCGCGCTTTTCTATATGCAGTCGATCGGGACCGAGAAGGTCGGGCGGCTGTTCGGCCCGATCATGGCGATTTATTTCGTCGTGTTGGCGGTGATGGGCGTTTCGCACATCATCCAGCGCCCCGATATTCTGTTCGCGCTCAACCCGCTCTACGCGGTACGCTTCGCGATGAACGACGGCGGGCTGGCGTTCCTCGCGCTCGGCTCGGTGGTGCTGGCGGTGACCGGGGCCGAGGCGCTCTACGCGGATATGGGCCACTTTGGTCGTCGCCCGATCGAGCTGGCATGGCTGGCGTTCGTGCTGCCGGCGCTGATGCTCAATTATCTGGGGCAGGGGGCGCTATTGCTGCAAACCCCATCGGCCGCCGAAAACCCCTTCTTCCTGATGGCGCCCGAGAACTGGCGCCTGCCGCTCGTCATCCTCGCAACGATGGCGACCGTGATTGCCAGCCAGGCGGTCATTACCGGCGCCTATTCGGTCGTTCAGCAGGCGGTGCAGCTCGGGCTGATGCCGCGCATCCGCATCACCCACACGAGCGCGTCGGAGGCGGGGCAGATCTATATCCCGGCCGCAAACTGGGCGCTGATGGTGATGGTACTGCTGCTCGTCTTCGGCTTCGGCGAATCGTCGAACCTCGCTGCGGCCTATGGCATCGCAGTGACGGGGACGATGTTCATCTCCACCTGCATGATCGGCGTGTTGATCCGCCGCGTGTGGCACTGGCCGCTATGGGCGACCGCGTTGTTCGAGATCGTCTTTCTGTCAATCGACGGCCTGTATTTCGCGTCGAACCTCACCAAGGTGCCCGATGGCGGCTGGTTCCCGCTGCTGGTCGCGGTGATCGTCTTCGTGTTGCTCACCACCTGGTCGCAGGGGCGCAAGCTGATGATCGAGCGGATGCGTGAGGCGGCAATGCCGATCAAGATCTTCATCGATTCGGCCGCGAGCTCGGCAACGCGCGTTTCGGGCACCGCGGTGTTCATGACCTCGACACCGGAGGGCGTTCCGCATGCCTTGCTTCACAACCTCAAGCACAACCGCGTCCTGCACGAACGCGTGATCCTGCTGACGGTGCGCGTCACCGATATGCCGTATTTTCCCGAGGAGGATCGCTTCCTTCACGAGGATCTCGGACAGGGCTTCCACCGCGTTATCCTGCGCTACGGCTTCATGGAGGAGCCTGACGTCCCCGCGCATCTCAAAACCTTCGACGGGTGCGGCGCGGCGTTCCGGATGATGGACACCAGCTTCTTCCTCAGCCGTCAGACGTTGCTCGCTTCGGAGCGTCCCGGCATGGCGATCTGGCGCGAAAAGCTGTTCAGCTGGATGTTGCGCAACGCCGAAAGCGCGATGGAATTCTTCCGCCTGCCTACCAACCGCGTGGTGGAGCTGGGCAGCCAGATCGAGATTTGACCCCATCGTTCGAGCCCGCCCCGATCATCGTCACCGCGCTATTCGGGCGCGAGGATCAAGCGTTCTTTGATGCCGAACGCAGCGCGTACTTCCCACCCGAGCGCAATCAGCTCGCGGCGCATCTTACGATGTTCCACCATCTCCCGCCGTCGCTGGCGCCGGAGCTGAAGCAGCGGCTGGTATCGGAAACTCGCGGCATTCCGGCACTGCATGCGCGGATTGCAGACGTGATCTCGCTCGGGCGCGGCGTGGCCTACCGCATCGACTGTGAGGAACTGTCCACAGTCCGCGCGCGGTTGGCCGCAGCCTTCGCCGGACTGCTGACACCACAGGATGCCGGCGGCTGGCGCGCGCATGTCACGGTACAGAACAAGGTCGAACCGGCGGTCGCCAAGGCGTTGCTGACCGAACTGCGTGCCGGATTTCGCCCGCGCCCGGTCACGATCTCCGGACTGGCCGCCTATTGGTATCGGGGCGGGCCCTGGGAAATGTTGTCGAAGCATTCGTTCGCGGGTTGACCGCGTCGAACCGGCTGTTATAGCCCGCGCCTCACGAGCGCTGGTTCCCTCGGAAACGGGGCGGAGTAGCTCAGCTGGTTAGAGCAGCGGAATCATAATCCGCGTGTCGGGGGTTCAAGTCCCTCCTCCGCTACCAAGCGTTCGTGTTTCCAAGCCCCTGATTTAGCGTCTAATTTTCGGTTCTGTCGGTTGCTTGAGACTGACGCCGCTTGTTCGTTTGGGCGTTTATTTGGGAAAACCGCTATTCTGGCGGCTTGTCCTCGCCCTCCAGCTTGCGGATCGCGGCCTCGCCCAGCGCCGGGTCGCGGTTGAGGTAGTGCGCGTCCAGAATCTCGTTCACGTCCTTCAGGGAGTGACCGGTCACCGTCGCGATCTCGGGTGGCGTCGCGCCGGCGAGTGCCAGCCGGGTGACGGCGGTTCCGCGCAGGTCATGAAAGGTGACGCCCTCGACGCCGGCAAGCGCGCACGCCTTTCGCCATGAGGCGCGGAAGCCGCCTTCGGTCCAGGCGGTGCCGCGCTCCGTCAGCAGGATCGTCTCGCTGGTTGCGCGGCCTACGCGGATGGCGTCGAGTCGCGCCTTGAGGGGCGCGCCGACGCGGATGACCACGCGCTTGCCGACCGATCGCCGGACCTTGCTGACGGTCTTGCCTTGGATCAGACGCAGGTGGGTGCCGTCGTATTGCGCCCATGTCAGTGCGATCAGGTCGCCCTGTCGCTGACCGGTCCAGAGCGCCAGCGCCAGCGCAAGATGAAGGTGATCGGGCGCGCGGGCGTAGAATGCCGCTTCGTCGATCGACGTCCAGATGCGGTCGGATCGCGCCGCGCGATAGACCCGCCCGCCTGCAAGGCAGGGATTGACGGTGACAAGGCCGCGATCGAGCGACCACGACATGACCCGCGCCAGCACCGCGAAGGCGTAATCCGCCTGTCGCCGCGAGGTGCCAGCGAGCCGGTCGCGCCATGCCATGAATTCGCCGCGCGTCCGCCGGTCGGACAGCGCCGCCAAGGGGAAGTCGCCGAACTCAGCATCAATCACGCGCAGGTGCTTGCGATAGTCGGCGCGAGTCCGCTTCGCGAGATCGGTGAAGTCGGACGAATCCTGATATTGGTCGAGCACGCTGCGCAGCAGGTGCGAGGCGTCGGCGCGACGGGAGCGCACAGCGTCGGCATAGCTGGCGTGGAATTCGGGGCTTCCGAATGCACCGGACAGGCGTGGCCCGCCCTTCCATGCGTAATAATAGGTGACCTTCTCGCCGGATCTCAGGCGAGTCGTCACCTTGTTCAGCCCTTTCAGCTTAACGCGCATCGCGGCGGGCCTTCCACTCATCGAACGGTGAGGCAGGGGCGGTGCTTTCCTGTCCGTGGAACAGGATGATTCGGCCGTCCGGCGCGATCTCCGTCCGGGTCACAAGGACGTGCGCCTTCGCCGCGGCCTTCAACGCGCGTGCCAGATCATCCTGACGAAAGGTGACCCTTGCACGGTTCACGCGACCGCTCCGATCGCATCCTCAAGGTCGAGCTGGCGATCGTCGGCGACCGGGCGACCATAAGCGATCGACAGCGCAATCTCGCACCACGTCGCGTGGCCGGTCGCGTCGTGGTGACGTGCCGCGACCCCTTGTGCGTTCGGGCCGGACCAGCGAACGGCATCGCCGCACACATGACATCCCGCGCGCACGTCACGTGTGCTGGACGTATTGCGCGGCGGGCGGTGATCGGTGTTGATCCTGTGGAGCATCGGGACAGGCGGGGGCATCAGAGCATCCCCAGCGCTTGCATGTACACTTCGAGGATCGACTGCTCCTCCTGATAATCCTCGCGCTTTTTCTTGCGGATGGTCAGGATCGTGCGGATCGCCTTGGCATCGTAGCCACGGCTTTTCGCCTCGGCCATGACATCCTTGATGTCGTCGGTGATGCCTTTCTTCTCTTCCTCGAGGCGCTCGGCGCGCTCAATCAGCAGGCGCAGCTCGTCGACGGCAACAGTGCCGCCGGTGAACGGCTGATCGGTATCGTTCGACGGTGTGATCATAGGGCGGAGATCCTGATGAATGACGGGACGGTGCGGAGGGAAACGGGCCTGCCTGTGGAATGACGGTTCCACAGGTCAAAGCGGTCACCACATCGGAGGAGGGCGCCGCGGGATCGGGTGACAGTCGCGGGCAAGGCACAGGAGCGCGAGCCCGTCATCGAAGCGGACGTTGGCGAAGCCGCGGCGTGCCGCGATGACAGTGCCGTGCTTGCCGTGCCGCCGACCACGACCGAGATAGACGAAGCGGTCGCCATGACCGATCGCCGTCGAGGATACAGCCGGCATCTCACAGGCCGAACAGCACGAAGGGGCCGGGGCCACCGGTTGCCGCATCCAGCGCGATGACGATCAACTGACCCAGCGCGAGACCAGCAAGCGCGCGAGTCGCGACGCCATTGGCGGTCAGGCCGCGCGCCGCCTTCATCGCTCGCCGCCGAGGCGCACGACCAGCAGCATCAGCATGAAGGGCACGGCGACGATCACGCCCACGATGGTGACGATCATCACCGCCGATCGGCGCCAGCGGGGCGCGCGCGACGCGGGTGCGGTAGTCATGCCACATCGCCTTCGCTTTCCGTGCCGGCGCAGCGCGTGCAGGCGTTGTCATTCGCCCAGCGCAGCGGCCCGGCGCCCTCCAGCGCGGTCCAGTTCGTGGCGGCGCAGCCGCGGCACACGCGCGGATGTCGCTCGGGCGGCTCGCTCGCGAGCTGGCGGTACACATCGGGATCGAAGGGGAGTGCCGCGCGCAGGCGTTCCAGCGTCTCTTCCTTGCGCGCGACGGCGCCGGGCGTCTCCAGCAGCGCGAGCAAATCGCTCGCCGGGCTCACATCAGCGGGGCGTGGCGCGAGCCGCGCGGCCACCGCCGCGCGCGACAGGCTGGCGGAGTGACGACAAAGGCGTAGGTACGTCGCCGGCGTGAGCGGCGGCAACGCAAGGGCAGGCGGCGCGCCGCGAACGGCTCGGCTGGTCGCAAGCGCGAAGGTTCGTGGGAAAGCGTGCATCATGAAGGCGATCCTTTCGGGACAAAGCGGGGGCGTTGCCGAAAGCGGGAGTTGCGATCGGCCGGAGTGGGACGGTGATGGTGAGCGCGCGGGTGAGCGCGCGGCGATCAGGGCATCGGTTCGACGTCAGCGGCCGGCGCGCGTTCATCGTTGGCGGGGATGGGAGCGTCGTCATTCGCCGGGCGCGATCTGACAACGAGCGGAAGGGAGATGGCCGGATGCGGCGCGTAGCTCGGCTGGATCGTGCGCACCGCGACGATCTGCCCCACGAACCGGAAGCCACAGGCGTCGTTGCTGCACAGCAGCAGCAGTTCTCGAACCAGTCGCGTCTGCTGTTCGCTGGTGCGGATCGCGGCCGCGCTTTGGCAGTGCGGGCACAGCACCATCGGCGCCCGCTTCGTATAGTTCCTTCTCACCGTGTAACCCCCGTCGACCCTGCGTCCGGCCCCGCGCCGGACGGAAGGAAGCTGGCGACCCGCTGTTGAAGCGCGTCGATCGCGCCAGCGGCTTGCGTCACCTCGGCGAATGCGCGGTGCGCATCCAGCGGCGAGGCATTGGTGTTGGTGAGCGAGAGGGCGGCAGCGATCGCCTCGCCCGTCTCGCGGGAAACGTTGCCGACATCGGCGACCAGCGCGCGGGCGCAGGCGTCCTGACGCTCGATCACCAGCCCGAGCTGGAAGGCGAAGGCGTCAAGGAACGGGGCACCGACGCCGCCAGCTTCGCGCCAAGCCGCGTCGAAGGCGAGCGCCTGATCAACCGGCGGGACCGTCTTGCTGGTCGGGTGTGCCCAAGAATAGACCGTGCGCTCTGCGCGACCGGCGATCTTGGCCGCAGCTGGATAGCCGATCAGCCCGGCGACCTGCGTCATCGCACCGGGGAAGGTGAGAGGGGCGCGGAAGTGCGTCATGCCTGTGCCTGTTGCGAAACTGAGGGACGATCGCACGCGACATTCTCGTGCCCGATGGGCATCCCGGTAGCGGAGGTAGGGGGATAAATGTCGGGACGCAGATCGTGCTTCGAGATGCCAGTCTCGCGCTCAACTCGCAGAACCAGTTCGGCGGGGAGCGGGGTGTCGTTGCTCAACCACATGAAGATGGTGGACTGGCGACGACCGATCAAACGACCAAATGCAGACTGGCTGCCTGCAGCTCGAACAGCCCTCGCCAACGGCGCATCGGAATGTGTTTCTATGCCCATTCCTATGAACTACCGGTGTACCGGTAAACCGTCGACCGGAAAATGCACGGTGAGATTTACCGCTTTGCCGTTAGTGAGATCACGTGATCTACGGTGACCGCATAACGGCGCAGCTGGGCAGCCTCGGAATGAGCCAGTCGGAATTGGCCCGGCGGGTTGGTGTGAATCAGAGCACGATCAACGGATTAATCAAAGGCGAGCAGCGCTCGTCGTCGCACCTGCATAAAATTGCTCGAGAGCTGTCCACGTCAGTCGAGTACCTGACCGGCGAAACAGACAATCCGGCAAGCACCGCTCCGCCTGCGCCCTCTTCTGCGCAGATTGCGGAGATGTTCGACCTGGTCCCTGTCGCCTCGATCGACATGGCTTATGGTATGGGCGGAACCTTCGCAGACGGGCACGTCAACGTCGAGGTTATGCACTTCCCGCGACCGTGGCTGGAGGCGATGACACGAACGCCGGCTGCTTCGCTGACGTGGGCGCGCGGGCGTGGAAACTCCATGTCGCCGACGATCGAGGATGACGACATTGTCCTGATCGATCGTTCCGATCGCCGCGTGCAGGATCAGGATGCAATCTGGGCTTTCACAATCGGCGACATCGCCATGATGAAGCGCCTGCGGGTGCGAGGCGACAAAGTTACGATCCTGTCTGATAACGATCGTGTCCCTCCGGACGAGGCGCATCCGGATGAAATCAATGTGGTGGGGCGCGTTTCACATATAATCAAGCGACTGTGATACCCCCCGCCTGTGGTTCACATTGATGTGAATGCTTATGACGTTGTATGGGAAGTGGCGTTGCTTGATTAATCAGCGCCGCTAGGCTCCCCATTCCGGCCCATCATCGTCAGGCCAAAATCCATCCCCGGCTTCTGCGAGTTCTTGCGGGTCGCGTGGTTTCTCTGGGGCAAACGCGACAGGTGGCAAAGAGGGGTCCCCGCCTCCTACTCGAACGCGTAGATAGCCAGACGATCCCACAAGCCCTTGGTAGATCGCGCGAACGTCCTCGCCATTGCGTATCCGAGAACCCATCCATGGGGCGCGCTCAGCTGTAATGTAGCCGACTTGGACGCCGGCGGGGCTGAAGACGGCAATTGCTTGAGGATCGTGACGGTTACGGGGCTCGGGGCGCAGCTCCATCGGCACGCCCGGCGGCAGCATCAGCAGCTCGGATCGGCGATTGCTTTTCGCACGATCTTCGTTTGGAAAATCGATCCCAACGATAGACACTGTGAACTCGCGCATAGATTCTTCGACGCTTCCATTTAGCAAGAGCTTCATCTATCAGTTCGCTGCTCCATGGGGATGGAGCAAGCCGCGTCATAGCGCGGGATTAGAGACTAGGGGGAGGCTTATGGAAGAGGCTGGCGCATTCGCGTTTGATCTGGGCAGCGTTGATACGGGGGACGCGACCTTGTTACGGCTGCAAGCGCTCGCGCTGATTGCCGGTGTGTGCCTTCTGCTAATCTGGTAGTCGATTTCACTCGATAGTTAAATTTGTGGAGAGGGTCGGTGCACCGGCGTTGCCGCTGCTCCCGGTCCGATCCAACGATTGCCGCTCACGACGTGGGCAAGCCGGTCTTGGTGGTTCATTCCGTAACACTGCGGTATGAGGCGTGTGCCTGATACGGAGTGGGTATGGTTCTGCGCTCAATGGCGTCGCTGACGCTGGCTTTGCTGCTGTCCTCATGGGCGGGTATGCCGCAACCGGCTGCGTCGACGAAGCCGGCGTCACGATCGGCTCCGCTTATTCTTGGGATCAACACCCACTTCGGGTCCAAGGTCACCGGGTCGAACTACGTCCCCGGCCAATCCGCCACTGCCATCCGACGACTTGGTTTTGAATCTTGGCGTGACGTAGCCTCTATGGGGCGCTTTACCCGGCTGCGGGCCGGCTCGGCGCTCGAGAAATCAGTGCTGGGTCAGTTCGGCGCATTCGCGACCTCGGCCGCCACCCCACAGTCGCCGCTGCTGATCGTCAACACATGGCCGGAAGGTAGCACGCCGGCCAACCGGGTTCAGGCATTTGCGGCCGCCCTGCAGCAGGGTCTTTCGGCCTTTCCGCGCGGCAGCCTGATCGAAATCTGGAACGAGTGGGACAAGAACCCCGACAATCAGACGGGCGGGACCGTTGAGGGCTATGCCAATCTGGTCAACGCCAGCGTACCCGCGATCCGGCGAGCGCTGCCCGCTGCCAAGGTGCTGATCGGCGGAGCGGCTGATGACCAGCAGGATCTGGAGTTTCGCTGGACGAAGGCGCTGCTACGCCGTCCCGAGGCCGCTCTGGCCGATGGCGTTTCGGTACACGTCTACAATCATTGCAGTGCCCCACGTCGCAATCGAGCCGCCGCTGACATGATCGGGCGGCTTGATCGTCTGCGCGCCGACATGGTCGCGATCGGCAAGTCGAGCATGCCGATCTATGTCTCTGAATTCGGCTGGCCGACCGACGGCGGCACCTGCCATATCTCACCGGATGAGGCCGCCGCGGCCGTCGCCCAGTTCACTTTGCTGGCGAACAGCCGGCCGTGGATCGCGGGTATCTGGTATTATGAGCTAAAGGACAGCGGCACCAATCCCGACGATATTGAAAGCCATTTCGGCCTGTACGATTTCAACATGGCGCCCAAGCCGGGAGCATGTGCCGCTACCTTGGCCAACCAGCTCGTCCGGCGTGGCACTGTGCTCCAGACGTATGAGGGCGACGACCTTACCGCCGTCTTGGTTCGAACTGGATCGACCGTGCAAACCATCGCTTGGGCAACGAAGGCGAATACGCCCGCGACGTTGCAGGTAGGAAAAACTGTGATGGCGCGCCCCTTCTGTGCGCCATCACAGTCAGTCAGCGGATCTTACCGGTTGAGCGGTACGCCGGTCGTCCTACCCGGCGACATGCTTCCCCGAGTTGGCGCGGCGGGCGGGACCAGCGCGCTTCGGTAAAGCGTCGATGCCCAAGGCGCGAACTTGTAACCGCAAAACGCCATGAAGGTGACTAGGAACACCATCGACATACCTTGCGTCACGTCCTCGGCGAACATGACGACAAGCAGAAAGCAGATCATTGGCGGCAATGCGTCGATTCGACGCGTCGACGCGATCCGCCAGACAAGGCGTGCGTGCCCGATGACGATCAGGAGCAGCAAGGGCAGGCCCATGATCCGCGCGGTGAACAGATAGCCATTGTGGCTGGCGGTGAGTCCGTCCGCGAGTGTGATCCGCTTCAGGAATTGCGACCAGCCGGTGCCGAGCGGATGGTGCAGCAACAAGTCGATCGTCGCCTCGACCGTGTGCAAACGGCCCGACAGATTCTTGTCCAAACCCTTAGAGGCGATGCGTTCCGCCAAGCGATCCTGCCCGATCTCGAACTGCGATAGCTGGATGGCGAGCAGCACCATGATCCCGGCCAGCACCGCGAAGATCACGCGGAACCAGACGGCACTCTTCTCACTGCGCTTGAAGACCTGAAGCACGCCGATTGCGATCGCGATGAAAGCGCCAAGTGTCGCCGACCGGGTGAGCGTGAAGTAGAAGCCGATGACGAGCAGCACCAGCGACACGCCGACGATCCACAGCCCCTTATCGCGAGGCGCGACGAGTCGGTACGATACGGCTGCCGGAACCGACATTGCGATAAGGATCATCGCATTGTTGGCGTGTTCGGAAAGCGAGGTGATACGCGTTTCGCCGAAATAGGTGGTGTCCTTCACGCGCGGTGAAGCGAATCCGATTTGCAGCAGGAGTGGTTTGCCGCCGATCGAGGCAAACCAGATCGTAAGAACGTGCAGCGCTGCACCGGCGATGATCCCGAGCAGGAACATGCGCTGCAATCGTGGATTGCCGGGCATGATCTGCGCAAGCGGCGCCGCGAGCGCAATGGCAAGTGCCCAGCGCATGTAATAGACGTAGTCGGCGATGACGAAGCTGCCGAACGTCAGATAATGCACAACGGCGGGCACCACGATTGCCGCCTGCCAAGCTAGCATGAACGGCACAGTGCTGCTGTTTCGGATCGTCCGATTATAAAGCGCCCACGCGAACGGAATGCACAGCGCTACTGCCAAATCGGTGTAGCGAGGTGACGACGTTGCGTTAGGTATCAGCAAGCCCGGAAAAGGCAGCGAGAAGCCTAAGAAGAAGGTCAGACGCGCCAATATGGTGCCGCGATCCGCAGCTTTACCTACCACCCGCTGTTGCACGATTTCCCCGCACCTTCTTATTCCCCAGTGCTGCCCTACTCAGGCCAGATGAAATTAGCGACGAAAAAATGTGACTGCTAACGTCCTGTAAAAGCACGCGGGGCGTGGCGACTAGTGCCTTGCACGTAGAACGGATAGGGAACACGGGAGCGAAAAATCGAATCGGAGTGACTATGAGGCAGGTCAACGAAGCCGAGCTGGTTTGGCGCGTCAGATATCAGTTGAGCCGCCTCGGTGCGGGGCTGCGGAAGAATCTTGCATCGTCAAATCCCGATGTCCGACGCCCGGCCGAGCAGCTTGTCGCCGAGCAGTTGGTCCGCGGAGCGTTGGCGCGGCTGGAGATTCTGTCGTCGGCACCGCTACGTGAGGGAACGAACGTTTTCGAGCGAGCTGCCTATGGCGAGGGAGAAATCTCGATCGAGTAGCGCTTCTTGTAAGTCAAAGCTAAGAGGTTTGTGCATCCATCTGCGGATGGCTCTCGTAACTGCCCCAAGTTGCGCCAGAAAGGCGTGAGAATCGGGAAGGTGGTTCTGGATGAGCGCTGCACGGGAGCTGGATACGTTGAACGGTTACCAGCAAATTTCTTCTAATCAAGATCAGGTTGTGGCTCGGGGCACCGAGCGACGAGCTTGTGAGACTGAGGGGACGATGGCTTACGCTCAGCGGAGTGCGCTCGAAGCCGCGCTTCTTGATAATCACGGCAACATCGCATTGGCTGCCATTCAGTTGCGCATAGCTAAAATCACTGTGTACCGCCTAATAAATGCTTATGATATTTGTTATGTAGAGATAAAGGCCCGTAAGTTCGCCAGCTAAGTTCCGGTGCTTTCCAGCGTTACGGCGGTTTCAAAGCCGCGACTTGCGATCAGCTCGTGCGTGACGTCGCTGACGATCCACTTCGTCCCGTCGATCGGCGCCTTGAAGCCGCGGACGGTCACCGGCCGGTCGGGGTAGATCTCCAGCCGGCCAAGCGCGAGTCCGAGGTCCAGCTTGCGGGGCGCGCGGGCGGCGCGGCCGAGTTCTGCCTTTGCAGCGGCGCGCGCGCCGGCCTCGCTGGCGTAGGTGCGTGCCAGCCGCCTCGCCTCTCCCGTTCCGCCGCCGACCTTCACCACCTGTTTCTTCGCGCCCTTACGGTCGTGCCACGCCGCCTCTATCGCGCCGGCTTCCTCGCGCTTCTCGATTTTGAAGGTATGTCGGTCGCCATCACGCCGGGTGATCGTCAGGCCGGGAATAGCCGCGCCGCTGGCGGTCACAGCCTTGCCGATCGGCGCGAAGATCAGCGCGCCGGCTTTCACGGTGGCGGTTGCGTCATGCTCGCGGCCGAGCCGACGTAGCAGCGCCATGTCACTCTCACGGCTCTGCGCCAGCGCGGGCACTGCGATCCCCGCCAGCGCGGCCGACACGCGCGGCTTGAGCTTGTTGCGCGCAGCGACCGCCTTCACGATGGCCCCCAACGTCGTCGATCGCCAGCTATGCTCGCGGCGGGTGCGGATTGCACTGGTCAGGTCGGCGGAGCGCGCGCGGATGACGAGCTGGTCGGTGGGGCCGCTATGTTCTATCTCGTCGACCACGAAGCTGCCCTTGTCGACGAGCCCGACCGCTACGTCGTTGCCGCTCGCCCAGCCGAGCTTGACGGTGATCGTGGCGCCGGCCGGCGGGATCTCCAGCAGCCCGTCGCTGTCGTCGAGCGTCATTTCAAGCTGGTCGGCATCGCCGCCGCGCTTCTCGGACAGGCGCAGCCCGATCAGGCGCGCGCGTGGTGTGCGCCCGGCTGCGCCATCTGTACCCTTCAGACGCGGGGTCAGGTCCTTGCCGTCGACCGTGATGCGGTAATCGGCGACGTTTGCCTCGGTCATACGGCCACCGGCGCGGGCTGCGCGTCGACTTCGAGCAGTGTGAGCGTGAAGTTGATCAGCCGCGGCGTGCCGTCGGCGAAGAAGGCGGTGTGGCGTTCGCTGATCTTGGTGATGACGAAGTTGCCGTAGATCGCCCCGGTGCCGGCGACGAGCGGCCATGCGGCGCCGTCCTTCGCCATGTCGACCAGCTGGTCAATCGAGGCGCGGCCGGCCATCAGCTCGGCCGGCGCATCGCCCGACAGCGTGATCTCGTCATTGTCGCGCCCGGTGAACTGGACGGCATCGAGCGCGCCGACGCGACCCGCGCGCGCGTGGCGCCACGATCGCTCGCGCGCCAGCTCCTGATAGGCCAGTGTCGGCAACGAGAAGACGAACATGCCCAGCGCCATGAGGTTCATACGTCGGCTCCATCGGGATCATCGCGGAAGGTGGAGCGGCGCGCTGCGGCGTTCTGGCGTTCCATGCGCTGCAATTCCGCGCGGATCGCGCGCGCCAGATCCTCGGCCGACTGGCCGGGCGCCTGCGTGATGTGGAAGTGATACTCGGCCGGCCCAGCGGGTGCGGGCGCCGATCGCGACGCGTCGCGGCCTCGCTCGATCGCGCGGAACTGCGCCAGCGCACCGGCACCTCGCGACAGCGCCTGACGCGCACCAGCACCGCGCGCCTCCATGTCAAGCCCCGGTGCGGCAACCGCGGCGCCGGCCGCGAAGGTGCCGGCGAGCGCACCGGCGACGCGGCGGACGTTCGCGATCGGCCGGCGTGCGCCATCGTCCAGGCCGCGGTCGAGCCCGGCCATCATGAAGCCGCCAAGCCCAGCGAACACGCGGCTGGGCGAATGGATGCCCAGCACGCCCTTGAACGCGCCGATCGCGGCGCGGCCGAGCTGGACGATGCGCGCGACTAGTCGGTCGGGGCTCAACATCGTCAGCAGCCCGTCCATGAGGAAGCGGCCGACACGCGGCCCCCAGTCCATGATGAAGGCACCGGCGCTGGCGAACGCGCCCTTTACGCCCACCCAGAGCCTGGTGAAGAAGCCGCTGATCGCGCCCCAATGCTGGTAGATCAGGTAGGCGGCGCCGGCGAGCAGCGTCGCGACCGCGACGACGCCGGCGATCGTCGCGATGATCGGGAACAACCCGATCGAGGCCGCGCCGCCGGTGATCCCCATCGCGACCAGCCCGGCGTTGGCGAGCGCGATCGGACCGAGGATTGCCGCCGCGCCAATCGCCAGCACGCCGAACGTCACCATCAGGACGGCGAGCCCGGCCGCGGCGAGCGCGGCGCCTTTGGCGAGCAGCGGGTGGCGCTCGGCGGCGCTTGCGACCAAGCCGGTCAGCGCCGCCAGCTTTTCGGTCACGCCATTGACCGCAGGCAACAGCAGGGTGCCCATATTCACCGCCAGCACCTTGGCGTTAATCGCCAGCGCCTTGGTCTGCTGGTCGCTGTCCTTCAGGCGTTCGGCGAAGTCGGTGTCGGTGGTGCGGTTCGCCTGTGCAGCGGCAATCGCCTCGGCGCGGATCTTGCGATATTCGCCGATGTTCTGGATCAGCGGGCGCAGCCCCTGCTGCACCTGCGCATCCTCGAACAGATAGCCGAGCTTGCTGAGATCGCCCTTGAGCGCGCGGTTCGTCAGCTCGGCAAGCGCCTCGATCGGCGTTTTGCCTTCCTTATAGGCGCGCTGGAGCGCGGCGGGCAGGTCGACGCCCAGCTTGGAAAACGCCTTGTTGGTCGCTGGCGAGCTGATCTTCTGCAGGATGTTGGCGAGGTTGGTGGCAGCCGTGGCGCTGTCGCCAGCACCCTTGCGCGTGATCTGCGCCGCAGCGGCGAGATCCGCGCCGGCGTTGACACCCGTCTGCCCCAGCCCCTGATAGGCGGCGGTGAGCGTCGGGAAATACTGCGCCATGTCCTTGATCTCGAAGGCGCCCGACTTCCCGGCTTGCGCCATCGCATCGATCATCCGCCCGGTGTCGGCGATCGGCACCTTGAGATTGTCGTGGGCGGCGAACGCGGCCGACGATAGGTCAGCGATCTCGGCCTTGTAGGCGGTCGCTGCGCGCCCGATCGGCTTCATCATCGCCACCGCCTGACGCGGATCGAGGCCGAAGCCTGCCAGCACGTCGACACCGGCTTGCAGATCCTCGGGAAGCTGGTTAGCGGCGCGCGCCGCGCCGAGCAGCTCCTTGCCCATGCGCGCGGCCTGCACCCGGCTCAGATCGGCCTTTTGCGCGATATCGGTCATTACCGATTCGAAGGACTGCGCGGCCTTCACGCCTTCCCAGACGCCCGCACCGACCGCGACGCCGCCGGCAATGGCACCAGCCCCGGCACCGGCGATGTTGCCGGCCATGTCCTGCATGCGGTTGAAGCGCTCGCGCGCCGCCCCCATCCGGCGTTGTCGATCGGCGAGCTGGTCGGTGCGGCGAAGCTGCTCTTCCAGCTCGCGATTGGCGCCGGTCGCAGCGGCTCGCAGCTCGCGATCGTGGCGCGCCAGATCGTTGGTCGCGACGCCAGCCTCGCGCAGCGCGGTGCGCAGCTCGTGGAGCTGGCGTTCCTCGCCCTCGTGCTGACGCGTCAGGCTCGCCACCTCGCGGCGCGCGCGCTCCAGATCCCGCGTCATTGCCCGCGTCGGCGTCTCAGCC
Source organism: Sphingomonas phyllosphaerae FA2 (assembly GCF_000427645.1). Classification (GTDB taxonomy): domain Bacteria; phylum Pseudomonadota; class Alphaproteobacteria; order Sphingomonadales; family Sphingomonadaceae; genus Sphingomonas; species Sphingomonas phyllosphaerae. The sequence continues at coordinate 562,168 of NZ_KE386571.1, forward strand.
TGCGCCATCGCGCGCGACAGCTCGCCGACCTTCGTCTTGGCACCTTCGAGCGCGCGGCCGGTAGCGACCGAGTCGGTCTTGAGCTGGCGGAAGGCGTCGACGTTGCCCTTGGTGCGCTCGATCTCCTTCAACCGGTCGCGCGCGCCCTTCAGTGCCGCGTCGGCATTGCGCCCGCCGCTGGCGAGATCGCGCAGCGGCTTGGAGAAGCGGTCGCCGGCTTCGAGCAGCATGCGGATGCGGAGATTGCGGTCCATGCGGTCAGCGCGCCTTGGCGGGAGTGTTCATCGCCTTGAAGCGGTCGAGCGCGCGGGCGTGCCAGCGCATCAGCTCGGCCAGAGGCATCGGGTCCATGGCGGCGGGCGACCAGTGGAAGACGGTCGCCACGTCCGCCATCGCCTCGTCTACGTCGTCGGCAAGGCTGCCTTCGCCGCCTTCGGCAGCAAAAAATCCATCACCTCGCCGCCGAGCTGAGTCAGGTCGGCCGGGTCCATCGTCGCGCCCTTCGGGATGACGGGGGTGGTGATGCGCGGCGCGATCGTCAGCAGTGCGGCGACGTCGCAATTGAGCAGCGCGTTGATCGTGAGCCCGCGCAGCTCGCCCGACATGGGCTTGCGCACATGGATTTCGGTACCGGCGGCGATCACCTCGGCACCGTTGAGGGTGACGGGGCCGTCGAGCGTGAAGCTGGCGGCGGCAAGCGCGATGGTCGACGCGGCGGCAATGGTGGTCTGTTCGGTCATGGGTCAATCCAGCGAGAGAAAGCGGCCGGCGCTGGTGAGGCGCCGGCCGAGGTGGGAGCAGGCAAGGGGGCAGCCCGCGCCGGGGGTCAGAGGATGGCGGCGCGCTGCTCGGCGAGGCGGTCGACGCCGCCGACCATGAAAACCATGTTGAGGCGGTCGATCTCGATCTCTGTCACGCCGTCCCAGTCGAGCCGGTAATAGGTGAGCGCGGACTTGACCTTGAACTCGCCCGGCTCGCCCGGCTTCTGGTCGCCGAACTCCATTTCCTCGTGCCGGCCGCGCGTGGTGATCTCGATCGTTGCGGTGCGATCGCTGGAGTCGTCCTGATAGAAGCCGACAAAGCGCTGGTAGATGCCAGATGCCGACGTATGGCCGAACTGGCGCAGGATCTCGCGCATCGGTCCACCATAGGTCGCCTCCTGTTCAAGCGCCTCGCCGCCCATGTCGTACTTGATCGGGCCGTCCATCGCCCCGCCGCGATATTCCTCCAGCTTGCGGGTGAGCGTCGGGATGGTGACCGCGGCTACCTCGCCCAGCCAGCTCTGGCCTTCGTTGAAAAGGTTCATGTTCTTCAGCAGCGCGGGCAACGCCATGGTTCAGCTCCGTTGATCGAGGTGGGACGATGGTGCGCGCGTCAGCCCGCCAGCCCCTTCGCGAAATCCGCGAGGTAGCTGTCGGTGATGCGCTGGGTGAGGTTGAGGTTTTCGAGCGGCGGGACGGGCGTGTAATCATAGTCGATCGCCAGCTTGCCGGCCGACAGATAGGCGGTGTCGTTCTTGCCGGCCTTCTGCTCGAACCACGCCCGGCCATCAACGATGCGGCCCTCGGCCTTCATCTGGCGCAGCCCGCCGTTGATCGTCTCGACGATGTCCTTGACCAGCGACGGGCGCAGCGGCTTGTCGATCGCCCACAGCAGGCTGTTGACGATCGTGTCGGTCAGCACGTCGGCGGTGCGCGCCGTCGACTCAAACGCGAACAGGTCGCCGGTCGGCGCGGTGGTGCGGTTGCCCCAGAAGCGGTAGCCCGCCGGCGTGCGGACCAGCGCGGTGACTTCCTTGGCGTTCAGCAGGTTCGCCTCGCACGTTGCGTCCATGACGTCGAAGCCGATATCCTTGGTGAGCCCCAGCACGCCTTCCACCGGTACGTTGCTAAGCGTCTTGTGCCAGCCCGTCTCCTGGTCGATCTTGGCGCGCAGGCCGAGCGCGCGCGCGACCGCGAAGCTGGTGGCGTTTGCCGTCGCAACCGTGTCGAAGGCGACGAAGTCGGGATAGAGCAGCATCAGCCTGCGCGACGAGAAGGTGGCGCGGTTGGCGATGGCCGCTGCGGCGTCGGCACCGCCCGCGCCGGCATAGGCGAAACCGCGCAGCTTGTCCGCGACGGTGACCAGCGCTGCGGTGACCGCGGCGCTGTCGAGGCCGGGGCAGCCGAGGATGCGCGGGCGGACGCCAAGCTGCGCCTCCGCGGCGAGCAGCGCCTGCATCCCGGTCTTCTGGCCGTTGGTGGTGCCACCAATAACATTGGCCGTTGTGCCGGCGGCATCCGCGCCCGGCGCGACGCGCACAACGATGACCGGCGCGCGCACCTGATCGGTGATCGCCTGAAGTGCGAGGCGCAGCGTGCCGCCGTTGCCGGCGACGCCGATCGCGGCATCAAGGTCGGCGACCAGCACCGGGCGGTTGAGCGGGAAGGCGGCGTCCAGCGCGGCGGTCGGTGCGCCGGCCGGTGCGGTCGCGGTCGCGACCATGCCGATAACGGCAGTCGCGACGGTGACGAGCGAGCGGGCGCCCTGATTGAGTTCGGTGTACGTGATGCCGTGCATGGGCAGTTCCTTCAGACGGTGCGGGCGAGGGGGACGAGCAGGCGGGTGCGGGCGTTCGGCGCGGGCACGTCGAGGCGGGTGGCGTCGATCGTCATGGTGGTGACGCCGGTCGCCGCAGGCGCGACGTTGATGGCGGTGACGCGGATGCGCGGTTCCCAGCGGGCGAGCGCCAGCGCTGTCGCCGCGATCAGCCGCATGCGGCCGAGCGCGTTCATCGGCTGATCCAGCAGCTCGGGCAGCAGGGAGCCATAGTCGCGCCGTGCGATGCGGCTGCCGAGCGGGGTGGACAGGATGTCCCGCACCGACTGGCGCAGGTGATCCTCGCCGGCGAGCGGCTTGCCGGTGGTCGCGTCCATGCCGATCATTGCGGTGGACCCGAAACCGCGCCGCCTGCCTGCACCTTGGTGTGGATGTGATCCTTGAGGCTCTTGCCGCCACCAACGACGTCGGTCGCGGCGGTAATGGTGTCGGTACAGTCGAGCTTGCCGTCCACCTTGACCGGGCCGGTGAGGCTGATCCCGGCCGGCGCGACGATCGTCAGTGGGCGTCCGCCGGGAAGCGTGAGCTTCAGGCCGGCGCCGGCGGCGTCATAGGCCAGCTCGGCACCGTCACTGAAGCGGATCAGATCCAGCGCGGTGCTGGCGGGGGCGGGGTTCGCGTCGGAGAACAGGCCGGGCAGGACGATGCCGCCTTCCATGTCGCCTTCCGGGCACAGCAGCAGGCACTGCTCGCCGACGCTCGGCGCCGACCAGATGCGCGTCGTTCCGGCGCGCGCGGTGAGCCATGGCAGGTCGGCGGTCTCGATCTCGCCGACGCGCACGCGGCACGTCGCCGCGGCCAGATCAACATGGTCGATCGTGCCTAGCTGGATCAGGTTGCCGGCCAAGCGGCGGGGATCGGAAATGGCGGTCACGGTGCCGGACCATGCCGCCGAAGGCGCTATCTCGCGCGGGCCTGTTCCTGTGGAAACGGCATTCCACAGGAATGGGTGGCTCCAGACACGCTGCCTCGGGCGAGGCGCATGCGACAATGACCGGTTCCGCCCAATAGCGGACGCTTCGAGGCTGTCTTTGCGCCGCTCGATTGCGGCCGCTTATTCATCCGGCCATACGCTGCCGGTCGTATGACGATAATAGCTTCGCTCCTTCTGCTCGGTGCGACTGTGGCCGGCAATCATCCCTCAATCGATGCCGTCCGAGCCGATTTGCCGGCCTTTGTCGGATATCGGCTCACACTTTGCGGTCATGTTTCAGCGGATCGATCGATCCTCTATTCAGACACCGTGTCGAAAATTCACGGACGTGTAGGTATAAAGCTGCGCGGCTACCGTCCGAAAGGAAGACGCAAGTGCATCGTGGGCTACCTTGTCCACGAAGACGATCAGCAGCCACCACGCCGAGGTGAGCCGCGGACCATGCTTGTAACGGATGCCGCGGTTCAACCCGACTTTGTTTTTATGGCGGCTGGTCGACAAGCTAGAACCTTCCCGGCTCAACCGCTCGATGCCGAAATTCGTAAACTCAAAGCGGACCGGCCGCTGTCCACCAAAGTCGGACATCTAAGCGTCACATCCCGCCGGTGTATACGAAGAGGAAAGGCAGGATTGCGAAGCCAATGACGATCGCTGGAGCCAATGCAACAACTGGCTTTCGCCAAATGTTGCTCGCCAAACTAGCGAGCAGGATCAGTACAAGCGCCAGAAGCGGGTAGATCATGTAATAATCTACTTGCTCAGCGCTTGGAAAATTAACGTGCTCCTGTAAGTAAGCCTCGTGTATGATCCCTCGACCCATGACGAAGAGGGCAAACCACAGCGCCGAGATAAGCCCGCTAACGATATTCGCTACACGCATACGGCGAGCATATCGGCCGTGCCATGTGTCCGCAATTAGGCGTTTCGGACGTCGCGCAGGATGACCGCGGCGGAGGTATATCTTCCGCCGCAGTCACCCGGCGCGATGTCCGAAAACGCCCAGAAGCAGGTAGTCCGCTTACGCCCAATTGCCGACGTTTCGTGTGACCGATACAATCGCGTCCATGGCCGACTACGATCCCGACGACAAATGGCAGAACGAGTGGATGGGGACTGTTGACCGCGTCGGAGAGACTCTCCGCGAGCAGCACTTAAGCAATCCGTGGCCCCACATCCCGGTTCTACCAGAGGCCATGAAATACATGGCGACTGAGCTTTGGGATCGTGGCTTTAGCCAGACGGAGATTCGTGATGCTTTCGAGGCGGCAATCCGAGAACTGCCGCCATACGCAGCTGGTTATGAGACGCGGCCTTAGGTCCGCTAGCGCCCAGTAGCGGACGATCGCGAAGCCCGGTAGGTTCACGTCGTGGAACGTGTTCGGCTCAGCCTGATTGCTACCTGGTTGCTCGCTGCTTACGCTTGCGTCCTCTTGCTTTCCGTACTTGGCTTGGTTTTTCGGAAAGGCGACCTCGTAGCCGGAATCGGCTATAGCGTCTTCCTCGCGTGCTGGCTGAGCTTGCCGGCGGCCGTGGCCGCGTTGCTCGTAAAGTCATCTCAGCATGTTTGGACCTCACGATCCTATTTCGCCGCCCAATTGGTTGTGGTCGTATCATCAGCTTGGCTCTTGCCGCCTGTGTTCTTGGTCGCCGATGCCCAGAATGGAATTGTGCTTGCCTTTTTGCCCGTCCTTCAATGCGGCGCGGTGCTGCTATATGCAGGTCTGATTTGGCTGATGCAGGCATTAACGCGTCGACGTGGGCCTTAACCTCAGACAGTCGGCCATGGTCCGCTCTCCACCACGTCGCGACGTTCAGCGCGGGCATCGTAAGCGGCCCGGCCGCAAACGCCCGATAGCGGACATTTGCTCGTGGGTGTATTGCCCGCTTATGGTTCCTGCCGGCTATCTCTTGAAGCGCCTCGCGCCACCCCCGGAGTGGCTCGCTACTGGTCCCGGCCACATCAAAGACGTTTGCAGCGTGTCCGACTGCGTCAACGACAACGTAGTCGATGTACAAGGAGCATGGCAGCACAACGGCTTCGGCTTGGCAAACAATCCCGATGTTCTCGTGTCTTTGGCCGCCGATGCTGGCGCTGACGTGAGCGATGCAGCCCTGCTCTACTTCACTGCCTACGACCGCGAGCAAGAGTCCGATGGGTGGACGTTTGATCCTGCTAACTGGCGAGCGCGCTTGCCCGCAAGCTCTGCCGCTGTCGTGGACGATGTTCGCGTCCCCACCTCGGGTGCCTCGACACTGCTCGGTTACGACGTTGTGGTGTTCGGAGACTTTCTTGAGCACTCCCCGTTGTCATGCAACTCGATTGCCAAAGAGCTTCATGTAAACGAGCATTGTTTGTTCGCGAGCCTGGACGAAGCCGTTGCAGCCATAGACGCAGGGGCGTTTGGAAACGGCTGCGAGGATGGGATCTATACGATCTTCGGGGTTCACCGTGTGTGATGAACGATGGGGTGCAAAAGTCCGCTTCCCACCAAAACGCGACTTCACCTTGATCGGCTCAAGCTTGCGGTATTGTCTCGGGTTCGGTGATCGCACCGACGAGGATCTTCTGCGCCACGCCGCGGGCGACGTCGTGGACGCGCGCCGCGGTTGCAGCCTCGTCATAGCTACCTTCGGCATCAAGGCAGGCGTTTACCGCGCGCTTGTGCTCGATCGCGCCCTGCTCGAAGGTAACGTGAACGGTGCGCGTGGCGGCATCGTAGGCGCCGATGATGATCTTCATGCTGCTGCTCCTTGGGTCCAGTAGGTGTCGTCGGCGATGTCCGCCTTGGCGAGCTGACGCGCGGTCATGCCGGCGAGCTGCTGTTCCAGGCGGTTGGAGGCGGCGCGGATGGCGTTGATCGCATCGAGCCGTCCTTCGATCGCGGTGCGCTGCTCGCCGGGCGGCATGTGGCAAAGGTCACGCCAATCATTGATCTGGCGCCACAATGGGGCAACAGCGTCGATCCGGCGCGCAGCCTCGCGCTTGGTGGCCTTGATGAGACGGGCGCGCAGCTGCTCGCCATTTTCGGCGGGGCGACGCGCGGTGGGTTCGCCATCGTTGCCGGGCGTGATCACCTTGCCGGCGCTCTGCGCATCGAGCAATCGGGCATGTTCCTCGGCCGTGACCGGACGGGAGTCGTCGGGGAGCGTGGCATGCACACGATCGTCGAAGAAGGTGTTGCGGCTCGGGCTGTAGTGAAGTGACATGGATGCGACTCCCTTATTTTCCGATGGCGAAGAGGCGCGGCCAGCTCGGCTCGCGATCGGCGCCGGACGAGCTGACCAGCTGGCGCATGACGGTCGCACCCTCAGTCGTATAGCTGATGAGCTGATATACGGCGTGCGACTCGATGTTCGGATTGGCCACCTGTGTCGACGTGATGACCTGAAAGCAGGTGTTGAAAGAGATCGGGAACGCCACGTATTGCGTGCCCTCGGAACTGGCTGCCTGCTGCGCGCCGGTGACCCATTGCAGGATCAGGCCGTTGGGTAAGACGGTGTAGCCGTTGCCAGACAGTGAGCCGGTGAATGCGGCGGAAATGTCGGCGGCGACGTGCTTGTGTGAGGACAGAGCGAAGTCGCTGGCGTGATTACCGTCGAGAAGGTCAGCGTCGAGGCCCGAGCCTGCACCGTCATTGTTGGTGCGCCAGACCGTGTCGTCCTTCGTCTCCATGACGAACGATCCGATCGCGCCGGTGTCGACGGTGGCGAGCAGCTTGAAGCCTGACCACCCGATTTTTACGACGTTTGGCTTCTGGTCTACGCCAGTGCCCTGCTGGACGGGGGTAAATCCGAGCCGGGTGGCGACGTCGGTGTACCAGCTGCCATCCTTGCCATCGAGCAGATCGGCATCGAGCCCCGACCCGGCACCGTCGTTGTTGGTGCGCCAGACGGTGTCGTCCTTCGTCTCCATGACGAACGATCCGATCGCGCCGGTGTCGACGGTGGCGAGCAGCTTGAAGCCCGACCACCCGATCTTCACGACGTTGGCCTTCTGGTCGACGCCCGTGCCCTGTTGGATGGGAGTGAAGCCGAGCCGGGCGGGAACGTCGCTGTACCAGCTGCCCTGCTGGCCATCGAGCAGGTCGGCGTCGAGGCCCGAGCCGGCACCGTCATTGTTGGTGCGCCAGACGGCATCATCGCCCGCCTCCATGACAAACGATCCGATCGCGCCGGCGTCGACGGTGGCGAGCAGCTTGAAGCCCGACCAACCGATCTTCACGACGTTCGTCTTCTGATTGACGCCGGTGCCTTGCTGGACAGGGGTGAAGCCGAGCCGCTTTGCGATATCGGTGTACCAGCTGCCGTCCTGACCATCGAGCAGATCGGCGTCGAGGCCGGAGCCGGCGCCGTCATTGCTGACGCGCCATACCGTATCGCTGCCAACCTCCATGACGAAGGCGCCCATCGCGCTGGCGTCGACGGTGGCGAGCAGCTTGAAGCCGGACCACCCAATCTTGACGACATTCGGCTGCTGCCCGACGCCGGTGCCCTGCTGAACCGGCGTGTAGCCGATCCAATCCTTTATCGCTCCGCGGGCGGTCGCCGGCGTGATCGCGCGCTGCGCGTCGGTGCCAGCTTTTGCTTCGTCGATCGTCGCCAGCTCGATGACGCCTGCGCGGTCGGTCGTAGCCGCCGGGTTGGTGAAGTTGGCATTGCCAAAGGTGATGTTGGCCGCGGGGATTTCGGCAAGCGTCACGTCCAGCGCGAGCAGCAGCAGCGCCTGTGACGCCTTCTCAACGATCGGATCAGCCTGTCCGTAGATCGCGAACAATGTGCCGTCCGACAGGTACAGCGCGAAGGAGCGCATCGCGTAGACGTCGTTGCTTTCGTCGGTCACCGTGATGTGCACGACGTCGGTTGCGGTCGCTTCGCCGGCGACACTGGCAATACGTTTCACTTCGCCAAACAGGCTGGTCATGGTTGCCAGCGGAATGAAGGGCGTGGGCGATACGCCGACCGCCGCGATGCGTACGGCGCGAAAGCCGCCGCTTGCCTGATTGATGATCGCAGCGCGACCGGCGTTGGTGATGACAAGTTGCAGGGCCATGGCGGTTCCTCAGGCGGCAAGCATCAGGCGCGCATGAATCGCGGGGCGCGCAGCGGCGACGGTGCCGATCGCGCCGGCTGCGGAGAGCGCCTGGCTGAAGGTGAAGTGCGAGCGGACAGGCTTGGTTCGCGCCACCTCCGAGATCACGGCATCGGCATAGGCGGCGGTCGCCTCGGGGCGCACAATGCCGTCGAGGCTGACGACGAGCGAGAAGGTGTGCGCGGGGCCGGGCGGGTTCATCTGCCACCATTCGCGCACCGCGACCGCGCCGCCGAAGCTGGTGACGACGTCGCGCAGCGAAGCCGCGGTTCCCTTGCGGCGCTGGATGCTGATTGCCGAACGGACGCGGGCGCGCTTGATCGCTTCGGGCCAGCCGCTGTCCCATGTGTCGATCGACAGCGCCCATGCGAGGAACGGGAGCTGGTCGGGCGGGCAGGTGTCGGGATTGACGAGCTGGCGCAGCGGCACCGGCACGTCGGAGATCCGCGCGACGCTCGCCTCGATCGCGCGCTCGAACGGCGTGGCGTTGGCGGGCAGGAGCGTCATTCGCCGACGCCGCCGGGCTTGATGGTGATGCCGGTGCACCACGTTGCGGCCGTCCGGTCGACCACGACGTCCGCAGCGGGCTGGGTCAGGGTGACGTTGTGGACGCCCTCGACATGCAGCGCGCCGAAGATCCCGGAGCGGGTCACATCGAGCCCGATACGATGGCAGCGCGCGACATAGGCGTCGAGCCGCGCGCGCGCTTCCTTCAAGACGATTGCCGGGTCGGGTCCACCGTAGGTCGTGATGGTGGCGGCAATGGCATAGGGAACGATGGTGGCCGAGCGGACCTGCACCATGTCGGTGAGCGGCCGGCGGGCGTCGGCCGACAGATACGTGTCGACCGCGGCGACCAGCGCGGCCGGAGCGGCACCGTCCCCGGCGCGCGACAGGACCGTGACGACCACCTGTCCCGGCGTCGGGCTGGTGGCGCTGGCGTCCAGCACGTCCGGGTGCGCCGACAGCGAGTGGAAGATATAGGCACCCGCCGGGCCGGCGACCGAATAGCCTTCGGGGGCCAGCACCAGCCGCCGGCGGAATTCATCGTCGCTCTCATAGGTCGGCGCGATGCCGCGTGCGGCGTCGCCGGCGTCGATCAGGAGGCGGGCGATGCCGACAAGCGCGGCGAGCTGATCCAAATCCGCGCCGATCGCGAACGCCGGCATGACGGCGCGGGCGGCGTCGTTGACGCGGGCGCGCAGCAGGAACTCGCGGTAGGCGCAGACCTGTAGCAGCTTTACCGCCGGGTCGCTTTCGACCGCGGCGTCGAACGTCGGCATCAGCGCCTTCAGGCGCGCGAGCATGTCCGCATAGATCCGCTCGTAGCTCAGCGCCTCCACGACGCTGGGCGCGGGGAGGCGGGAGAGATCGACAGCGGTGAAGGTGGCAAGGTCAGCCATGGCGTGATCTGGTGACGCTTGAGGGCGTAGATGCCAGAACAGTTACCTGTGGAAATCGCTTTCCACAGGTTGACGTAGGTTCATGAAGCGTTTGGCTCTAGCTCCGCTATTCGATCTCTATTCTATAATAGAGGAAAGATGCCGCTACCTTGGTGTGCTCGTAGCTCGGAATCTAAATCTGGAGAGGAGTAGAGGCAGAAGTCAGAATGAAGCCTTCTGAAGAAATCCTTAACGTCATGATCATCGTAAATCATGCCTATCTGGCCGTTATCAACGAAAGCTCGCAAGAGAATTACAGCATCGTCGGAGGTTATGCCATCGTACACACTGTTCAAAAGTGCGATTTGGTCGTGTGTTTGAGAAAAACTTCCGGAGTTGGCTAGTGCCTTGACCGCGGCTAGCCGCTTGGCGTCAGAAGGCAGTTTGATGTCCGGGAAGTGCTCCTTTGTAAACTCGGCCAATCCTGCGTACAAAGTCATCTCCCCCCCTTTTTTTCGATGCCATTCCTGCTGGAGAAAGGAGGATCTTTGCGCTACTTTCTCACCATCGCCAAAATCGCCATCGCGCGAGATGACGTGAATGTCTTCTCCATTTGGAACGTGCTTCAATAGCATTTCCCAATTGATTTGATCGCCGATCGAGCGTTGAGCTTCCTTTCCGGGGGGATTGCCAAGTTCTTTCCTTAAGCGTGCTGCCGTAAGCACCTCTTGATCGCGAAACAGAATTCCTGATTTATCAAAGATATCGTTGGTGACCGTATCGGCGCGCAGGGTCTGATTGGCTAAATCCTCCCTTACTTTTAGAAGAAGCTTTTTCCGCGCATCTTTTATCGAGCGAGCCGCTTCCTTGTAAGCTTTCAGTTCTTCGTAACCATCCATAAAGCGCGGTGTTTGTTCGTTGATTATTCCGGTTTCAAACGCTCGTATAGAGCCGAGCAACTCGCGATCGCGTTGCCGGTAAAACTCATCCATCACCTGCTCGGTGACGAACACCCGAATCTGCTTTGTCTCAATAAGTGCCGAAAGCTTAGCCGCCTCGTCTAAATTGTCGTTTGTGAACGCAAAAAATCTGACAAGTACGTTCGTGTCAATAAATACATTTAGCAAGGCCACGGCGTAATCCTGCAATGAACCGCTATCGGGGCGTCATTAGCTATTCATAGATGAGGATCCGCGATGTGCAAGTGTCGAACATCGGTAGCGGACTGAGCAAAGCTGACGCTATGTGTCGTGTTCCGCGGTCTATCACCTAGTCAATGCGCACTAGCGGCTGCCAGATGCTCCAGCAACCGATCGACCAGCACGCCATGCTCGGCGGCGTTTAGGCCAAGCAGGACGCGTCGAGCATAGCGCACCGGCTTGCCCTTTTTTGCCGGGCGGTCGCTTCCGCCCTCTTGATGGATGCTCGCGATCGTCGCGGCGCCGCCGCTCCAGCCAACCCAAGTCTCGTCCGTTGTCGCGCCGCTCTTCAGATAGCGGGCGGTGCGCAGCCGACGGAACATCGCCTTCGACTTGATCGTGCCGCGCCGGCGCAGCTTGCCGCTACGCACCCGCTCATTGCCCTCGACAGGCAACCACTGTGCGATCTTGTCCCAGAAGAAGCTGCGGATCGCGCCTGCCTCGCTGTCGAAGCCGGTGAGCAGCGGACCTTGGCGGACCCAGCTCTTCATGATCACCAGCCGCGGCTCGGCTGCACCCTTGGGATAGAGGAACTTGACGGTGTAACCGCCGACCTGCTCGGCCTCGCGCGGCTTGCGGGGGGCGAACGCCCTGCCGTCCGGCTCACGCTGGGCGGCTATGCGATCGGATTGCGACTGGCGGATGTCACGCGCAAACCCGCGCAGGATCTGGCGACGTTCGGGTGCGGCGACGCTGCGCAGGCACGATCGCGCCAGCTGCTCGATCTCGTCGAGCCCGTCGCTCATGCTTGGGGCTGGCTCGCGGACTCGGCCGACAGCTCGTTGTTGAGGTAGAGCTGCCACAGGTTCACGCCGCACAGGCCATCGAACCGGTCGAAGGTGTCCGCGTCGTCGCTGATGTGGGTGATGCTGCGGTCGCCGTTGGGCAGAACCTCGACCTTCACGCGCTCGCTCAGCTCGATCGTCAGCGACAGGTCGCTGGTGTCGGCATCGAGCAGCTCGGCCTCGAAGGCGATCGGCTCGCCGTTTGGCTTGGCCATCAGCTCGGGCTGGTGCCGCGCGATCCACGCCAGCACCGGCACGATGATCTCGTCCGGGCTGCCCGAGAAGTCCTGCGCGACGAGGTTGGCGGTGTATCGGTACTCGAAGGAAAGGGAGGCGCCGGCGCGCGCCGCGACGCGCCCGCGGTCGACGAAGATCGACAGCGTCTCCGGGTTGGCGCGCAGTGAGGGCACGGCGCGCAGCAGGAGGTCGCGCAGGCTATCGATCTTCGTCATGGGCGTATCCTCACGAATTCGGCTGTTCGATCGCCCACGGCCACGCCGTCTGCGCAGCCGCAGCCGGGGCCGTCGTGACGGTGAAAACGCTGGTGGCAGCGTTCCACTCGATCTTCGAGACAGCGGCCATCGGCGCCAGCTTCAGGAAGCTGGCGTCCATCATCGCACCACGTTCGCAGGTGATGCCGCCGATCGAGATGGTGAAGGTCGTGGCACCCGACGCCTGATTCGCTGTGCCCCGGAGACTGTCGCTTTGCCGCGAGATGTTGCCGCGATTGACCGTCGCCGGGCCGGTGGTAGCGGGCAGCTTGAGCAACGCGCGCGCGCTCAGCTTGTCCACGTCGACATTGTCGATGTAGCGGTGCCCGCCGGCGACAGCGCCCGTCGTGCCGGCCTCGTTGATGATCATGTCGATGGGGCTGCGGCGCAGGCGAGTGCCGCGGATCTCCGAGTTCCGCGCGTTGTAGTTGAGGATCGCGCTGCCGAACGACTGATCATACACCTCAAGCCCGCGCACCACCGCGCCGTCGACGAACTTCGTGGTGTCGTTGACCGTGCCGTGCAGCTGGAGCGCGGCACCGCCGATCGGCGACTGCACCTTGGTGTCGATGATACGCGGATCACGGCTGTCCAGGACGACGATGCTGGCACCCCCGTTGCGGACCGCGCGAGCCGTTGCCGTGCCGCCGGTCTCGTCGAGCGCGGCCGACGTCCGCTTGTAGTTGCGGATATCGACATAGTTCGTGCCGACCGCCTCGACGCGGAAGCCGCCGTTATTGTCGGCGTTCGCCGCACCGGTGACCAGCAGCGACTGCGACGGAGGGCCGTCCGCCGACAGCGCAGGCACGTCAGCGGTGAACGTGACGCGCACGGTGTTGCCGGTGCGGTACGCGATCGATGCGACGGCCAGCCCGGCTGCCACCACATTGGGACCGCGCGTATGGATGATATGGCAGTCGTTCACCAAGGCATTGTCGCAGCGCGTCAACAGGATCGCGGTGTAGCCGGGGCATTTGATGGTGTGCCCGTGCAGCTCCAGATCCTGTACGTCGCTGACCACGACGCTGGAATTGCCATAGGAGGCAGACGTGGCGAGCGGGTTGATCGTCTCGCTGACACCGCCGAAGATCTTGATGCGGCGCATGATCGCACCATTCTCGCGCGGGGTCGGCGTGCCGTTCGGCTCGAAATAGATCGCGATCGGCGAACCGAAGCCGCCGACCGGGTCAGCCTCCGTGATCAGATCGCAATTGTGGTACTCGATGTCCTGAATGACCGCCGCACCGGCCTTGTTGTTCATGTACGCCTTGATGCCGGAATGGCCGACGTTGCGGAAAGAGCAGGCGGTGTATTTGATCCGCTCCATGACGATGTCTTTGCAGTCGATCGTCTCATGCGTCTGGCTGGAGCCGTCATCACCCGAGTAGGTGTGCACGCCGAAGACGTGAATGTCCGAGCAGGCGCCGCACAGGTGCACGCCATCCGAGCCGTGGCCCGGATTGAGATGCTCGAAATAGCCGCCGAGGATGACGCCGCGCCGGCTGTGATAAGGCTGGACCGCAAAATAGTCGTTGATGGTCGAGCCGGTGGTGCGGAAGCCCTCGACAAAGAACTTGTCGGTGAAGGTGATCCCGAGACCCTTGCGGCGCTTGCCCGGCGAATCACTGCCCAGCGCCGACGACAGGATGAACGAACCGCCGCGACCATAGAAGACGAAGCCGGTGTTGCGGCCGAGATTCTTGGGATATTCGGTTTCGGCGACCGTCCCCATGAGCTTGTCGCACAGCGCGAAGCCTGCGCCCCAGCCGGTGCCGCAGACGATGTCGCCGGACATTTCGATGATCTGGCCAGAATTGTAGCGCAGCGGCATCTGCTGGCACAGAAAGCGCCGGCCGAGCGGAACGCGCGCAACGACACCGTCAGCGGCTGCGCCATCGAGCCAACGCTGGAGCGCCGGCCCATCGTCCGTGCCAATGTGCATGTTGGAGGCGTTGACCGTCGTCACGGCCGAAGCGTTGAGAGTTACCTCGGTCGAGCTGACATAGGTCTTTACCGTCGAGACGAGATCACTGGCGTTGCCGGCGAACGCGATCATCACGGTCTTTCCGACGTCGTCAGCTCGGAAGTTTGCGTCCGGCGAGGTCAGGCTAGGGCTGCCCGCGGTCATGCTGCCACGGCGATTGTGTCGCACGTCCCCTCTAGCACCGAAGCCGATGCGGAACGGGGTATAGGCACCGACGCTGTCGGCCACCTCGTTGATTGCCGCAGCGGGCGTATCCCTTGCGGCGGTCTTGAGCAGGTCCATGCCCAACGCAGCAGGCAGTTGCTCGCGCACGGCGACCGCGGCGCCGGCGCTTTCGGCCAGCAGCCCGGCGCGGTACGCGGCTGCGCGCTGTTCAATCGTCGAAACGCCCATGGTCAGTCCTTCTTGGGTGCAGTGCAGGTGCCGGGCGCATTCCAGTCGATCAGGCGATCGAGCCGGCCGGCTACGGCGGCAAAGGCGCGCGCGAGGCGGATCACGCCGGCGCGCAGTCGGGTCGGCATCTGGGCGACAAGCTGTGGATCCTCGGGCAGCCCTTCGGGGCGCTCGGCACAGGTCAGCAACTCGGCGGGTGGCGTATCCTTCACCGGCACCGCGACCGGCACCGGCTTCTCGACGATCTCAGCGCGGTGGGCGCAGCCCGGCAACGCCGTTGACAGCAGCAGTCCACTCACGATCGACAAGGTTGCGGCGTTCGGCTTGAGCATCGGCGATCTCCATGCGGTGCGCGGCGTCGCGGGCCGCCGCGGCCGCGCGGCGCGCGGCATTGTTGTCGGTGAGTTGGCGGGCGTCGTGATCGGCCAGCGCCTGCGCCAGCGTCGCGGCCGTGATCTGGTCGGTGCGCGCCTTGAAGTCAGCGAGGCCGGCGATCTTCAGGCGGCATGCCTCGCCGCGCTTCAGCTTGCCCGCGGTGAAATCGCCGCCGGCGCTGGCACAGATCAGCTCGGCGCGGCGCAGCAGATCGTCGCGGTCGGCAACGGCGCTGCGCAGCTGGACGTAGAGCCATGCGCCCGCACCCGCGACGGCGAGCAGGACGATGAACGCCATCTCGGCGCGCAGCTTGGCGGTGATGCCGCCCAGCAAGGTCTTGAGCATCTTCACCCCTCTCAGTCGGGCAGGCCGGCGGCGTAGACCGGGCCGTGCGTGCCGATCGTCATCGTCAGCACCTGCCGGCGGTTGCGGCCGGCCGCGTAGGAGACGTGCACCCAGCCGCTGTTCGGATCGCCGGCGCGGTGCGCCTCGAGGATCAGCTGGTCGAACTCGATATGGGTAGCGATCCACGCGGCCAGATCCGCGTTCGACACGCCGTCGATCTCGATATCCGCCGCCTCGCCGCGGCGGTGCTGGCTGGTCGACGAAGAGCCGACCGCGGCGTTGGTCTTGGCCGAGCGATAGCCGCTGTTGACCCGCACCGGGCGGCCGAAGTGCGCGCGCACCGGCTCCAGCACCTTCAGGCAGACGAGCCGCAGCGCGTCGACGTGCGCGGCGAGCTGCGGCTGATTGCTGTCGCCGATGCGGGCAGCCGTGGCGCTGGCAGTCATCTCGGCGAGGGTAAAGTGAGGCGAGAGCTTCATGCGAAATCCCTTCCGGTGCGCATCATCGTGGCGAGGCGTATCGAGCGGCCGCCGACCTGCGTCGCCCACAGGGAGGCCAGCATTGCGATGGCGGCGCGGCCGAAGTCGCCTTCCTCCATGCGCGCGAGCGCCTGCACGAAGGTGGCGAGGCGCGCCGGCCCCATGTTGAAGCACATGTTGAGCAGCACGCGCTGACGGGGCGCGTTCATCCGGCGCCACCATGGCCAGCGGCGATCCAGCGCGCGCTCGGCCGCATCGATATCGTTGGCGAGCAGCGCGCGCGACTGCGCCGGCGTGATCCCGGTCAGGACGCAGATCCCGACCGTCAGGCCCAGCGTGCGCTGTTCGGCGGGCGTGATGCCGACCGCGTCGAGGTTGCGGCCGACGCCGATCGTGCGCTTGCCCTCGGTGCAGCGGTAGACGCGGAGCTTCTCGCCCTCGTCGCGCACCAGCTCGGCGACGAGCTTGACGCGATCGTAGGTTGCGGGGGGCAGGGCGGCGAGCTGCGCGCCGGTGCGAATGACAGGCGTGGTCACGAGCGATCCCCGCGGGGCAGGAAGCGGTCGATCAGCGCGGCCGGGATTTCGGCGACGCGCTCGACCAGCGCATGGGTCACGCGCGGGGTCGCCTTGTAGGCGATCATGCCGGTGACGAACTGGATCGCCTGAAGCACGAACGCGCTCCAATCGGTGACGCTGTGGATCGCGCCGCCGACGAAGTACGATACGCACACGCCCACCGACAGCTGGACGAAGCGTTGGCGCCACGTCAGGCCGGGTTCGTAGGCGAGGCTGACCGCAGCGCCGAGCGCGGACGGCACCAGCCCGGCGATGAAGGCGCTGGCGGCAAGGGCGGCCTCGTGGATGAGATGCTTCATGGTCAGTCCCAGAGCTGGATGAGGTCGCGGGTGGGTGTCGCCGGCGTGGTCGGCGCGGGCGGCACGATGACGATGGTGCCGGCGGGCAGCACAGGCCCGGCGTCGGCGATGCCGGGGTTGAGCGCGATCACGCCGGGCAGATCGGCCGGACCGAGCGCACAGGTGCGCCAGACCAGCTCGTCGAGCGTGTCGCCGGTGCGGGCGGTGACCGTCTCGGCCATCAGATCAGCTCGACGTCGGTGCGCGTGCGGCCGAGGATCGCGCGGATGGCGTGGATGGCGTCGCGGCGCAGCTCGCCCACGGACGGATCGAGATCCTCGACGCGGCGGTCGCCGGCGCCGGTCAGATCGGTGTCGCGGTAGCGCTCCACCGCCAGCGCCTTCGTCCAGGCGGTGACGGCTTGCCGGTAGAGGATGATCTTGCGGCTTTCGCCCATGATCGTGGTCGCGGGCACCGCGGCGAGCGTCGTGTAACCGGCGGCGATCTGCGCGGCCTGCCAGTCGGCGAGCTGATCGCCGACCCAGATCAATGCCGAGAGCACCGCCTCGCGCAGCCGTTCCGGGGTCACGGATTCGCGCAGCCGCGCCTGCGCGCGGAGTGCGGTCAAGTCGACGCCGGGAAACCAACTGTCATGGTCGACCGGCTCGGCCGCGGCCGGGGCAGGGGTGACGGGGCCGTCGCAGGCTCTGGTCGCAAAGGCCGGGATGATCAGCGGCGCGCTCACGGCAGCTGCGGGATAAAGGCGATCGTCGCCAGCACGAAGATTAGCAAACCGAGCAGGGCGATCACCGCGAAGCCGACGCGCCCCGGAACCTCAATGACAAACGGCCGCTCGGCCGCGACGGCGATCACCGTCCCGACGAAGCCGACAAACGTCAGCGCCGCACCGATCCCGAGAAAGAGAACGGTGGTGAGTAGCAGGGCGATGGCGACGAGGTCGGCGAACATGGCAGGTTCCTGTTAGTTTCGGGGGTGGGAACCGGGTTGAGGGCGGCCCTGCGACCCAAAGGTCTCCCGCCTCACGCGATTCGCCCCCGAGCGCCGGGAGGCGAGGTCAGTCCGCCGGCTTGTCGCCGGCGGTGTCGGTTGCGGACTGAAGCGCATCCACGGCACGCTCCAGCTCCTGAAGGGGGCGGGCCGGCGTCGGCGCGGGCAGGGCGGCAAGCACCTTTTCCAGCCCCCTGATCTGTGTCTTGACGCCGACGCGATCATGCAGCGCCTGCGCGGCGGCGAGGCGCTCGATCGCAGCGGTGGCGAGGCGGCGTGCATCGTCCGTGCTGGCGGCATCGACGCCGCGCGCGACTTCGGTGCCGATCGCCTTCAGGAGCTTGGCGCGCACCTCGTCGTGCATGTCGATGCCGTCGACCAGCGCCTCGACCTGTTCCAGCACGTCGATCGGGAAGGCGTTGCCGGCGGACTGCGCATTCAACGCGGCTTCGGCGATTTGCTCGACGATCAGCGTTGCGGGGTCGCGCTTGTAGCGCGCGGGCAGCGCAACGTCGTGGCGCAGGACGTGTTCGGCCAGCTCCAGCGCGTATGCCCAGAAGCCGATGTCGATCGCCCAGACCATGATGGTGGGCAGCACCTCGTCGGCGCCCGTGGGGGCGAGCGGGCCGCGCTCGGCGTTGCGGCCGGCTTCGAGCAGCCCGTCACACCATGCGCGATATTCGCCGATCATCACCTGCTTGACCGCGATCTTGTTGGCGACCGACTTGATGTCCTTCAGCCGGCGAAGGTCGACCTGCATGCGCAGGTTGATGGTATGCGCGGCGGTGCTAATGCCGCCGGCGGGGATCGGGGCGTGCCCCGCCGCGGCGTCGGACGCCGCGGCGGGAGCCAGTCCGCTTTCCATGGCAGGAGCAGACGCGGCGGTCAGGGACTGGATATATTCCCGGTGTCGACGAGCGAGGCTCATGCGCGTGTCCTGTGGAAAGCGGGCTGTTCGGGGATGGGGTTGGTTGGGCGCGAAGCCGCTTACGGCTTCTTCGTCTGGACGATGTTCTCGACGAGCGCGCAGCAGCCGTAATCCTCGACCACATAGGCTTCGTTCACCGACTGATAGTCGGCGAGCTGGTCGAACTCCGGCTCTTCCTTGAGCTGGCGGCGCTGCGTGCCCTCCTGGACGTAGATCGACAGATTATCGAGCTTGGTGACCAGCAGCGCGTTCTGCGGGAAGAACGGCACCATGATCGCGGTCTTGCCGCCGATCTGCTTGGGCAACGTCAGGATGCGGTTGCGCGCCTCCATCTCGGTCGCCTTGTCGCCGGCGGCGTTGATGACGTTCAGGAAGCGATCCTGCACGAGGTCGCGGCCGACGATCACGACGATGTCGGTATCGTCGCGGTGCCATTCGTCCATGATCTCGATCGCGTCGAAGACGAGCGCGTCGAGGTTCACGTAATCGACGTCGGTGCCGGGCGTGCCGGCGGCGACGTAGATCTTCCCGGGCGCGGTCACCACGCCTTGCGCGTTGCGGGTCGCGGCGGCGAATGCGCCGCCGGCGATGTGGCGCGCCGGCGCGAAGGTGCGGATCTTGTAGAGCCAGCCGTAATTGACGTCCTGCAACAGCGGGAAGGCGACGATGTCGGTGGTGTCGGCCTTGGCGACGCCGTTCCAGCCGATCATGATCCGGTCACGACCGCGCTGCTTGACGATCACCTCGCCGTAGAGCTTCTGGAACTCGGGCATGCCCGCCCACATGTCGAGCTTGGCGTATTTGATCGCGGTGTCCGAGTTGGTCTGCTCGCAGCGATACTTGCCCTTGTCGAGCGTGTCGGTCGGATCGATCGGGCGACGACGTACACCGGTGGCGCTGTTGGTCAGTGTGCGGCTGGCGATCGGGCGCGTGACTCCCAGCCCGACCTTGGCCCCTTCCTGCTCCTTGACCGGGATGACGTTGATCTTGGTCAGGAAGTCGCTCGACGCCTGAATTACCTCTTCCAGCTTCTGCTGGACCACGGGGGCGACGGCGAACTCGTGTTGGCCGGTGAGGACGGACACGTCCACGCCGTTGAGCTGTGCAATGCGCGAC
Organism: Sphingomonas phyllosphaerae FA2; assembly: GCF_000427645.1. Classification (GTDB taxonomy): domain Bacteria; phylum Pseudomonadota; class Alphaproteobacteria; order Sphingomonadales; family Sphingomonadaceae; genus Sphingomonas; species Sphingomonas phyllosphaerae. Next base: position 582,130 of record NZ_KE386571.1, read on the forward strand.
AGCATGTTGTTGAAGACGACGCGGGTTTCGTTGCGCATGGGCATGGCTGTCAGGGTTCCTGTGGGGCGGCTGGCGGGGCGGGGTGAGCGGGGCGGCGATCAGAAGTCGGTCAGGACCGCGCCGTTGCCACCGGTGGCCGGCGCGCGGCTGAAGTTGCCATCCGGCTGCTTTTCCAGCTTTGCGGCGAGCGCGTCGAAGTCGCTCCGGAACTTGGCCTGCGCATCGGCGATCGGCTGGATCGCGGCGGCGAGCTGGGTCGCCATCTGGTCGCCGATCGCGGTGGCGAACGCCGCAAAATTGTCGTTCGCGGCCTCCGGCTTCGGCTTGGGCTCTTCCTTTTTCTCGGGCTCGCTGCGCGAGAACAGCGCCGCGACGCTGGCGAAGCCCGTCTTGATCGCGTCGGCGATCCCGGCGGTGTCGGCCGGCGCGGCCTCGAACTCCAGCGCGACCGCGTCGGCGCCGTGCGCGTGGAACGAGCCGGGCGCGTTGCGCGAGAACTGGAGGCGCTGCGTCGCGATCGACGCCGGGCTGTCGGTGAAGGCGAGGCCGATCAGGCCGATCTTGTCGATGCCGGCATAGCTGGGGGTCAGCTCGACCGAGGGGAACGGCTTCTGGTCGGCCTTGGCGAGCTTCACCAGCTGGGCGTTGCCATCGACCTGCGCATAGAGCGCGCGGCGCTTCTCGGTCTTGCCGTCGATCGTGATTTCGTCGTCCTGCGCCTTGACGCCGATCACGCTGCCATAGCCGTTGAACGGCGGCTCCGGGCTGTAGCCCTTCATGTGCTCGACGTTGATGCGCGGGGTGTAGGTTTCGGCGTTGAAGGTTTCGACGATCTGGTCGATCATCTCCGGCGTGATCGTCCGGCCGTCGCTGATCGTGCTACCGGCGACGAAGCAACGGAAATACTGGCTCTTCATGGCGGCTTCCCTCGGTTCGCATGACTGCGCCGGGCGGGCGGCGCGTTCGATGACGGCGAAGAAGCGGAAAGCCGGTGCTGATTGCCAGCGCGCGTGCCTGTGGAATGGCTATTCCACAGGCAACAGGCGTCGGGTTCGGGGAACAGGCGTGGCTACGGTCCCGCGCCATGGACAAGCTGCCACCCGACACCGGAATGCCGCTCCCTGCCTCCGCGTTTCCGATCCCGGTCGACGCGAAGCGGCAGGCGCGCAGCCTGTATTGGCGCGGCTGGGGCGTCACCCAGATCGCCGACGAGCTGGGCTTGAAGCGGCCGACCGTCGAGGCGTGGAAACAGCGCGATAGGTGGGACGAAGCGCCATCGCTGTCGAAGATCGAGGACGCGCTGGAATGCCGCCTCAACACGCTGATCGCCAAGGATCAGAAGACCGGCGGCGACCATAAGGAGATCGACCTGCTGATGAGGCAGGTGGTCTCGGCCGCGCGCGTGCGGCGCTACGAGGCGCCGGGCGGGCATAGCGGCGATCTCAACGACAAGGTCGGTAACCGCAACGCCGGCGAAAAGAAGAAGTCGGGCGCGAAGAACCATTTCAAGACCGAGCAGGTCGAGCAGCTCGAAGCGATCTTCGAAAAGGAGCTGTTCGGCTATCAGGAGGACTGGTGGGCGGCGAAGGATCAGCGCACCCGCATGATCTTGAAGTCGCGCCAGATCGGTGCGACGTGGTATTTCGCACGCGAGGCGCTGCTCGATGCGCTGCGGGGCGGCGGCAACCAGATCTTCCTGTCCGCCTCCAAGGCGCAGGCGCATATCTTCCGCGGCTACATCATCCAGTTCGCCGCGCGGGTCGGGGTCAAGCTGCAGGGCGATCCGATCGTGCTGACCGCTGATACGATCCCGGACGGTGAGCCCGCGGCCGAGCTGATCTTCCTCGGTACCAACGCGCGCACCGCGCAGGGCTATCACGGTAATTTCTACTTCGACGAATTCTTCTGGACATACGGCTTCGAGGAGCTGAACAAGGTCGCCAGCGCCATGGCGATGCACAAGCGCTGGCGCCGCACGTATTTCTCGACGCCGTCGAGCGTCGCGCATCAGGCGCACCCCTATTGGACGGGCGAGCGCCGCAACCGCCGGGTGAAGAAGGCCGACCGCGTTGATATGGACGTCACGCATGCCCGGCTCGCCGCCGGCGTGCTGTGCGAGGATAAGGTGTGGCGCCAGATCGTCACGATCGAGGATGCCGCGGCGCGCGGGTGCGACCTGTTCGACGTCGACGAGCTGCGCGTGGAATATGCGCCCGACGAGTTCGCCAACCTGCTGTTGTGCCAGTTCGTCGACGACAGCCTTTCGGCGTTCAAGTTCAACGAACTGCAACGCGCCACGGTCGACACGGTGGTCGACTGGATCGATGTCGACCTGCTCGCCACCCGGCCGGTCGGCAACCGCGAGGTGTGGGCAGGCTATGATCCGCAGGAAAGCGAGGACGGCGACAATGCCGCGCTGGTGATCGCGTTGCCGCCGGGCGGGCCGGGCGGCAAGTTCCGACTGCTGGAGCGGCATCAGATCAAGGGCGACTTCCAGACGCAGGCGGATTTCGTCCTGGCCCGGCTTGCGCGCTACAATTGCACCTACCTCGGGATCGACAAGAAGGGGGTTGGTGCTGCGGTCTACCAGCTCGTGCGCGACAAGATGCGCGGCGTCGTCGCACTGGAATATTCGCTCGAATCGAAAACACAGATGGTGATGAAGGCGCAGCACACCTTCGCCCGCCAGCGTGTCGAATACGATGCCGGTTGGATCGACCTGCAATCGTCGTTCCTGTCGATCAAGAAGGCGCTGACCGGGTCGGGTCGCGCAGTGACGTTCAAGGCGCGGCGTAGCGAGGATGTCGGCCACGCCGATCTCGCATGGGCAGCGATGCACATTTTCATCAACGAGCCGCTGGACGGACAACGCCGGCCGGGCATGACTGTGGAGATTTTCAGTGGCGAAGGGGAAAGCGCGGCGGATGTCGCGGATGGAGACGGCGCCGGAGATGGCGGTGGCATCGTCTTCGGCGATCGACGCTGGCGCAAGCGTGCCGGCGACAGCCGCGGCGGGTGGCCATGTCGAGAGCTTCGCCTTCGGCGATCCCGAGCCGGTGCTGGATCGCCGCCAGTGGATCGACCTGCTCGAATGCTGGCACAACAACCGCTGGTACGAGCCACCCTTGCCGCTCGACGGGCTGGCGCGCGCGTTCCGGGTGTCGCCGCACCACAGCTCCGCGATCCTGCTCAAGGTCAACCTCGTCGCCGCATCGCTTGATCCGACATCGCTGATCGACCGCGCCACCTTCAAGAAGGCAGTGCAGGACTATGTCGTGTTTGGGAACGGCTATCTGGAGCCGGTGCGCGGGGTGTTGGGCAACACGCTGGCGCTGCGTCATGCTATGGCGCGGTACACGCGGCGCGGGCTGGTGGATGGCGAATACTGGTGGGTGCCGGGTGCGCAGGATGCCACCCAGCTCGCGCCGGGCGTGGTTCACCTTGCGATGCCGGACGTCAATCAAGAGCTGTACGGCGTGCCGGAATACCTCTCGGCGCTACAGGCGGCACTGCTCAACGAGGCTGCGACGCTGTTCCGGCGTCGCTATTACCTGAACGGCAGCCACGCCGGGTACATCCTCTACGCCACCGGCGACATCGACGTGAAGGACACCGACGCCATCAAGGCGGCGATGAAGGCGTCGAAGGGACCGGGCAACTTTCGCAACATGTTCGTGCACGCGCCGAACGGCAAGGATGGCTCGATCAAGATCATCCCGATCGCAGAGGTCGGCGCGAAGGACGAGTTCATGGGCATCAAGAACGCGACGCAGGCCGATGTCATGGCCGCGCATCGCGTGCCGCCGCAGCTGCTCGGGATTGTGCCGGCGCAGGGGTCGGCGTTCGGCAATCCGAAGGATGCCACCGCGATGTTCTTCGAGCTGGAGATCGAGCCGATACAGGCCGCGTTCCTCGAGGTGAATGACCGGCTGGGGCAGGAGGTGATCCGCTTCCGCCAGCGCACCGCGTCGGCAGCCGCATAATTTCGCGGTAGCACCAAGGCGGCCGAGCTGTTGATCTCCGACCTTCCGCTGCCCTAACTCCAATCGCCCCGGCGTCGGACGCGGCGTCGGGGCACTCAGTCGACGCGCATAAGCTGCGACGGAAACGGCTGGGCGAGCAGGATCGCCTGATCGAAGGGGGCGGTCAACCATGCCTCTTCGTCATCTTCGTGCAGCAGCACCGGCATAGCCTTGGGATGAATCGGCGCGACCAGCGGGTTGGGATCGGTGGTGAGGAAGGCGAAGACGGCACCATCTTCCGCCGGGCGCCACACGCCGGCGAAACTGACGACGGGGCGACTGGGCACGTCGAACCATTGGAGCGGTAGCTTGCCGTCGTCGCCGCGCGTCTGACCATATTCACTGAATGCCGTGAACGGCACCAAGCATCGGCGTGCCGGGTTGATCAGCGCCGATCGCCAGAACGGCGAGGTGTAATTACGGACGTTCGTCACGCTCTTGTTGAGCAGCACCGGCTTGCCGGTCGCCTTGTCGATCCGCTTGCCCGGCACCTTGTGCGGGAAGCCCCATGCCATGACGTCCAGCACGCGCGCGCCATCATCGTCGCGCACCACAAAGGCCGGCTTCTCAGGAAACAGCTCAGGCGGCGGGATCGTGTGATCGGGCGGAAAAGGGGCGGCGATGCCGTAGCGCGCGGCGAGCGCGGCCTGCGCCTCGGTCATTCGATACCTGTTGCACATCGCCTGTCTCCCTCGGGCCAATGTGGGGGACGGGTCGGCCGGGCGCCAGCGCCCCGGTGCCCGGCCCCCCGGCCTTGCGACCCCGAAACGCGCGCTTTCCTCCCCGCCGCGCCCGCCCGCTTTCTATCTCGGTTTTGATGCAGCACCGCGACGCCTTGCCCACGAGGGCAGGACAGGGGCCAATCAGTGCACCTTCCGTGATGCGGATTGATGCGCCGTGACGCGCTTTCCGCGCACGCGCGGATGCGGTGGTGCGATGCGATTTTCGCACACTCCCCCCAGGCAGCCTCGGGGCGGCGCAAGCCGCCACGCTCGACAGCCGGTTCTAGGCGATCGAGAGCGTGGGCCGAGACGGTTGAGGTGTGGGGGGATTATCAAATTCAACGTATGGCCTCGCTACAGCGAGGGCATTCCTCCTATTCTTAAACCTTCCTCCGGGTTGCGGGCATTCTATGAACTCGCGCTCGGCACGAGAACGGGGCCACGTTCGAGCCCTTCTCGCATGCGCGCGAGCGTGGCAATCATCTCGGGGTGCGTGACGGCGGCCGGCGCTGCTGCGCGAGCGGCACCCAGCTTCTTCAGGCCGATGGTCAGGAAGTTCAGGAACGTCTCCCTAGCGGCACCCACGAGCTGCTCGGCCCATGCGAAGAAATATGCATTCGAAGTTTGCTCGAGCTGGGGGCCGGCTTGCCCCTCGGCGCCTTCTTTCGTCTTCGAGCGGCGCACCCAGTCGATCAGGCCGAAGGCTCGCAGCCGCGCCATCGACGCCTTGACGAAGCCATGGCTAAGGCCGGTTTCCGCAGCGATCGTGGCGTAGGTCGGGTACAGCTCGCCGGTCATGTGATTATGGCGGTCAAGCATGAAGGTCATTACCGCACGATCATCGCCGTGCAGGCGCTCCTGAGCGGCCGGCAGCTCGACCGAATCGCCGGCTCGCCGGGCAGCGCGAGCGTCACGAAGCGCGGCGAGGTGCTTGTGGCGCATGCTGTCGAAACTCCGAAGGGCGGCGGCCTTGAAGACGTTCCAACGCGCGCGATTGCGGTCCCCGTGGACCCGCCACGGCTTCGCCTTGCGGGTATCCTCGTGGTGGCTCTTCGGGCGAACGCGATCGGTCGGCTTCTCGGTGCTGCCGAGCAGGCGGCGACTGCGCATCAGATCGCCGAATGAGACGGCGCTCACGCAGCAAATCCGTTTGGAAAAGAGCAGCTAACCCATTGAAACTTCACAGCGGGTTTTTCCCTGTATTGGGAAAATTTGTCCGCTAAATCACCGGCTTACTTGGGAATCATAATCCGCGTGTCGGGGGTTCAAGTCCCTCCTCCGCTACCAAGCGTTCGTGTTTCCATTTTGATCAGGCGCTCCACTTGAGCTGATCCGGCCCACCGCCATTGTTGATGACGGCGAGGTATGCGCCGCGAACTGGCGTGTCCGCGGTTTCAATCCTCCGTTGGCAGCTTGCTTTATGCGCTTGTCTCAATTTGAGACAAAGTGATCCGAGGGCTCTGGATCGAAAGGCGAAATTCATCATTACTGACATAGTGGTAGATGCGAAGCAGGCGCGTCAATCGCGGTAATCGAGGAGCCGGGATCGCCAGCTCGGGACAATGTCGAGTAAAGAGGGGCGGTATCGCGTGTCGGTGACTTTCTATTCCCCGGCACCGATTCCACCGAACGAGGCCGTGCGAAACGCCGCCGTTCACGCATCGGGCCTGCTCGACCGAATGAACGATCCGGCCCTGAACGCCATCGCGAAACAGGCCAAGGAACTCTTCCACGCCGACTGGGCAGGCGTTGCGTTGATCGTCGATGATGTGCAGATCGTGATTGCCTCCTCTGGAGGCCAGATCGGTCGATACGAACGGGCGCGATCGATGTCGGCGCATGCGATCATCTCGCCCGAACAGGTTTTCTGTGTGCCGGACGCGCGATCGGCGGAGGCATTCGGCTCGAACCCATTCGTGCGCGTCGGATTGATCCGCTTCTTCGTCGCCGCGCCGCTCATCAACGAGGCGGGTTTGGCGCTCGGCGTCCTGTGCGTCTCGAGCCGAACACCGCGCCCGGCCATCGACGACGGCCAAGCCGATGGCCTACGGTCACTTGCCTCCCGGGTGTTCGATACTCTGCCAAACTCCTGAAACGGGACAGTCCGCCGACTGCTGTGGCGCGATTTGCTTAACAGGTGACGCGCGCGCTGTTAGGTGAGCAAGCACGCACGACGGTGAATGGGGCAGCGACGTGCGACGGGGGATTTCGATGAAATTATGGGCTTTTGCCGCGGCAGCAGCGGCAATCGTGGCACCGGAGACCGCCAGCGCGGCCGTCACGTACACGTTCGCCACGACCGAGCCGTTCGCGGGTGGCCCGCTCGAGTTCACGGTCAACACCGATACGTTCGTCGGAGAAGAGTGGATCCAGCGGGCGGCGCTGAAGAATGCGTCCACCGCTATCCAGCGGGTGCGCTTCGAGTCGACCTGCCCGAATGGTGGCGGCACAAGTGCCTGCGATCAGGTCAGCATCGTCGCGAGCACCGGTTTCGGCTCGACGCTCGTGTATCGCTATTTCAACGACGGTGCCTTTGCGGAGGCCGGCTCCTATCAGTCGAAGAACACCTCGACCGTCGCTGCGTTGACGGTGTCGCGGTCGCTTGCGCTCGCGGTGCCCGAACCCGGCACCTGGGTGACGATGGTGCTGGGCTTCGGCCTCATCGGCTTCGGTCTACGCCGCCGAACGATCCTTCGCTTTACCTGACGGGTTCGGGCGGTGGGTCAGGCGGCCATTGCAGCCACGACGTCGGTTTCCGACGCGACGTGATCCTCGATCACGCACCGGAAGTTGAGCCCGGGAACGCCATGGTCGCTGGGCACCGACGCCTGCGCCACCACCAACTGGTCGAGCGACTGCACCCGGGCGCCGCGCATGTCGGTGGCATGCGGATGGCGCTCGTGGAAGCGCCGTGTTCCCGTGGTCGCGACCACCCGGCCTTCGGTATCGACGATCGAGATCGTCGCGCGCTGTGACGATCGGTTCATGACGTCGATCAATCGGGCGACCTGTCCCTCGAAATCATATTCGAGATAGCAGACGCCGACCGTCACCCCCTCGACAACGACCGGCGCGACGAAAATCAGCACCTTGCGATCGTGCGACCAGGGATTGGACCACACCTCGTCGGTGGCCCAGCCGCTTGGCATCGGTCCATCCATCGCGGCCCGAAACTGACCGTAATTCTCGAAACGAACGGTCCGCACCGCGGCGTTGTCATGCGCGCAAACCCCGACTTGCCCGTCGGCCGCGACGACGAAAGCGTTGAGGAAATAGGGCGAAAAACCCAGCAGCGAGCGCATCCGCTCCAGCGCCCGTGCCTCGGCGCGGGCGTCGCCGGGCAGCAAAAGGCTCTCGCGCACGGCGTGATCGCTCGCCAGCACGCGTACGTCGATCGTGCGGTCGAACAACGTGCGCGACAGCGCGTCAGCGATCGATTGCGCCAGCTCGCCCAGGCGTCCACCTTCCAGCTCGCGCACCAGATCGGCCGCGATTTCGCTACCTTGATGAAGTCGACCGAGCAGATCTTCGCGGAATGCGCGCGAGGAGTTGCTCGCCTGCGCCGCGAGCGTCTTCACCTCCTGCGCCACCACCCCGAAGCCGCGCCCGGCCTCGCCCGAACGCGCGGCTTCGATCGCGGCGTTGAGCGCGAGCAGCCGGGTCTGTCCCGCGATCGCCTCCGACCGGTCGGCGTGCGCGGCGACTTCGGCGCTCAGCATTGACAGCAGGGACCGGATACGGCGCGGCATGACATCTCCATCGATGGTCGTGCCGGCTTAAAAGCGCCGGGTTAACCAACCGTATGGAAGTCGGTTTTCAGGAGAAAACCTGCATTAATCCCGGACTACCGGAACGCCGAACAGATCGTGCTCGTCGGCATCTTCGATCGTGACCGGCAGGATATCGCCGGGGGCGAGATGCCCGGCATCACGCAGATGCACTTCGCCATCGATCTCCGGCGCATCGGCCATCGATCGGCCGGATGCACCGCCGCTCTCGGCATCGACGGCGTCGACGATCACCTCCAGCGTCCGCCCGACCTTGGCGGCGAGCTTCGCGGCGGAAATCGCGGCGGTCTTTTCCATGATCCTCGCATAGCGCTCTTCCTTGACCGCCTCGGGCACCGGATCGGGCAGGGCATTGGCCGACGCACCCTCGACCGGCTCGAAGCGGAACGCACCGACCCGGTCGAGCTGCGCCTCGTCGAGCCAGTCGAGCAGATACTGGAAATCTTCCTCAGTCTCACCCGGGAAGCCGACCACGAAGGTCGAGCGGATCGCAATATCGGGGCAGATGTCGCGCCATGCCTTAATCCGACCGAGCACCTTGGCGTCGTTGGCCGGGCGCTTCATCCGGCGCAGCACCGCGGGCGCGGCGTGCTGGAACGGAATGTCGAGATACGGCAGTACTAGGCCGTCCGCCATCAGCGGGATCACCTGATCGACGTGCGGATAGGGATAGACGTAGTGCAGCCGCACCCACGGCGCGATCCTGCCCAGCTCGCGGGCCAGATCGGTCATGTGCGGGCGGACCTCCGCACCCTTCCACATCCGCGACTGGTCGCGAATGTCGATGCCATACGCCGACGTGTCCTGGCTGATGACCAGCAATTCCCTCGTCCCCGCCGCCACCAGCTTCTCGGCTTCGCGCAGGATCGCATCGGGGCGACGGCTGACCAGATCGCCGCGCAGCGACGGAATGATGCAGAAGGAACAGCGGTGATTGCAGCCTTCCGAGATCTTCAGATAGCTGTAGTGGCGCGGCGTCAGCTTCAGCCCGGCATCGGGGATCAGGTCAACGAACGGGCTCAGCGACGCGGGCGCGGCGGCATGGACCGCCTCCACCACCTGCTCATATTCATGCGCACCGGTGATCGCGAGCACGCCGGGGAAGCGCGTGCGGATCGTCTCGGCTTCCTTGCCCATGCAGCCAGTGACGATGACGCGCCCGTTCTCTGCAATTGCCTCGCCGATCGCCTCCAGCGACTCTTCCTTGGCCGAATCGAGAAAACCGCAGGTGTTGACCAGCACCACGTCCGCACCGGCATAATCGGCGGACATCTGATAGCCGTCGGCGCGGAGCTGGGTCAGGATCCGTTCGCTGTCGACCAGGTTCTTGGGGCAGCCGAGCGAGACCATGCCCACGCGGGGCGGTGAGGGGATTTGCGTTGCCATGGGATCGTTCGCACATAATGCGCGATGACGCGATTTGCCAGTGGCGGCGGCACACGCGATAGCGGCGACTGTTTCGGGACGGGAGGACGCGCGGATGCTGGCGATCGGATTGATGTCGGGCACATCGCTGGACGGGATCGACGCGGCGCTGATCGAAACCGACGGGCAGCAGGCGGTCCGTCACCTTGCGTTCCGCGGCGAGCCGTACTCGGACGCCGCGCGCGCGCAACTCGCGGAGGCGACCGCGACTGCGCTCACTTATCCTCGCCCGCGCTCCAGCCCCCCGCTGGTCGAGGCCGCAGCGCTGATCACGCGAACGCACGCGCTGGCGGTGCAGAAGCTGCTCCGCGATGCCGGTGTCGCGGCGGGTGACGTCGGCGTGATCGGTTTTCATGGGCAGACGGTCGCGCACCGTCCTGACCGGCGCTGGACGTGGCAGATCGGCGACGGTCAGGTGCTGGCCGATGCCACCGGTATTCGGACCGTCGCCGATTTTCGCAGCGCCGATGTCGCAGCGGGCGGGCAGGGGGCGCCGCTGCTTCCGATCTATCACGCGGCGCTCGCCGCCGGGCTCGACGGGCCGGTCGCTATTCTCAACCTCGGCGGGGTGGCGAACATCACGCTGATCGATGGCGGCGCGGCGATCGCCGCGTTCGACACCGGGCCGGCGAATGGCCTGATCGATAGCTGGGTGGAACACGAAAGCGGCGCACGCTTCGACAAGGACGGCGCGCTTGCCGCCGCGGGTCGGGTCGACGAAACGGTCCTGACCGCGATGCTCGACCATCCATTCTTCGACGCACCCTATCCGAAGTCGCTCGATCGCAACGATTTCACGATCCAGCCGGCGCGCGGTCTGTCGGCGGCGGATGGTGCCGCAACGCTAACGGCCTTTACCGCAGCCACGGTCGCCGAGGCGCTGACACTGCTTCCGCTCCAGCCCCGGCGCCTGCTGGTGGCCGGCGGGGGACGCCACAATCCCGCAATGCTACGGATGATTGCCGAGCGAACGGCGCTGCCTCTGGAGCCCGTCGATGCGCTCGGCTGGCACGGCGACGGGCTGGAGGCAGAGGGCTTTGCCTACATGGCGGTGCGGACTCTTGCGGGACTACCGATCAGCTTCCCGGGCACGACCGGCGTGCCTTATGCGATGCCGGGCGGGACGGTATTCGTCCCCTGGGCAGGCTAACGCCCGCCGCGCCTATCGATCCAGCGTCACGGTCGCGGGATGGTGGCGATCCAGATGCTTCTTGATTCGCTTCAGATTGCGCGTGTTCGAACGGTAGAAGAAGTCGGCGGCATCACCGACGAACGGGATCATCCCCAAGGCAGTGTCGAACCCGACCCGTGCCGTCATCCCGAGCAGCGCCAGCCGGCCCATGCCCAGGTTGCGCGCTTCCCACACCAGCCACATGCCCATCGCACCAGCGAAGAGATCGCCAACCACCGGCACCAGCCCCACGATCGCATCAAGCCCCACGCGGCGATTGATCCCGGGGATCACATACAATCCCTCCAGCAACCGTTCGACCGCCTCCACGCGGCGGCGTACCGCCACGGGATCGCGGCCGACCGGCAGCGCGTCGAAAAGACCGGCATTCAGCGGGGTGGGGCGTGCGTTCATGACCCTCAATTGGTGTCGGCGCGCAGGCGGTTCAATGGGTGCCACGCGCGTGGGTTCGGCTGCCACTGCCGCAGCCGTAGCGCGACCAGCGACCAGCGGAACGGGCGTGACAACGGAACGAACGCCACATCCTGCGTCAGCAACCGGTCGGCAAGCGCCGCCGCCTCGGCGCGCTGCGGCAGCGAGTCGGCCAGCCGCGCCGCTTCGATCGCGGCGCGTGCCTCCGGAGAGCAAGCGACGCACGCCTCAGCCAGATACCAGCGGGCATTGTCATAGGGCGCGACCAGATCGACCAGCCGCAGGTCCGCGGCCGGGTCTTCACTGGCGACGCGCAGCGGCTTGATGCCCACCGCGTACAGATCGCGCGCCAGATGCGCCCAAAGGAGCGTGCCGCCCGGCCCGCGGGGCAGCGCGATCCGCAGCACCGGCGCACTGCCTTGCGCCGCGCGCCACGCCATGACCCGCGAACGCGCCGCGGCGGGCCGTTGCTCGGGCGGCAGCGTTGCCCAGACCGGCACCATCGGCGGTGCGCCGGAATCGAGTTGCTCGGGCAGGATCGTCTCGCGCGCCGGCCAGTCGCCCGACACGCTTCCCGTCAGGTCCGCCCGGTCGATCGCCTGCGCAACCGCGCCGCGGTTGGCAGCGTCGGCCAGAAAACCCTCGCGTCGCACGATCGCGAGCCCGAACAGCCCGGCGGCGGGATCGATCCGCACGTTGGCGGGCGCGGGGTTGGCGGCCTGTAGCGTCGGCCAGTCGTCGATCGTCCCCCCGGAGACGAGGTCCGAATGACGTTCGACGAAGCGTAAGATGGCAAGTGCCGCGCGTTCGCCGCGCAGCAGGACATTCTGTTCGGGGGTCGGTCGCTCCTCATCGGGGTCACGATCCGGGTCGAGCGCGGGTGTCAGCAGGATGCTGTCGCGCGTGCCGTCACGCCGTCGGAACGGTCCGGCGCCGCCGGCCTTGCCGGGCCGTACCAGGGCCAATTCGGGCTGCGCGAACAGTTTGAGCAGATCGGGGCGCGGCCGCGCCAGCTCGATCTCGATCACCTCCGGCGTCATCTCGACGATCGAAGCGACCGCGGTCAGATAGGGCGCGATGCGATTGTCGGCGGCACGCGCGATCTGTCGGCGGAGCAGCGGGACGACATCGCGCGCACGAACCGGCGTGCCATCGGCCCATTCGGCATTGCGCAGGCGAAAGATGTAGCTGCGTCCGTCATCGATGACGATCCACCGCTCCGCCACCCCGGCTTCGATTTGTCCGACAGCATCGAAGCGGACCAGGCCTTCGGCGAGCGAGTCGGTGAGCAAGCGGTCACCGGCCTGAAGCGCGCTGCGATCGCGTTCGGCGAGCTTCGGTTCGGCGCCGATCACGCTCACCACGACCGCGCCGACATCGGGGCGCCGCCCGCAAGACGGCGTCGCGAGCGCCAGAAGACAGAGTGCACCCAGACGAACGATGCTGGTGCGGGCGGCGGGACTCGAACCCGCACGCCAATGGCAGAGGATTTTAAGTCCCCAGCGTCTACCGATTCCGCCACGCCCGCGCATCATCGGCCACGAAGCGGTTGCGGGGCGCCACGTCAAGCCGTTGCGGCGCCCATTGACGTCACGCGACGTTGAGGCGGACGCGCATTTCCTTGCCGGGCTTGAAGAACGGCACGCGCTTCGCGTCCACTTCGACCGTCTCGCCAGTGCGCGGATTGCGACCAACGCGTGCATCGCGAGCGCGCGTAGAGAAAGCACCGAAACCGCGCAATTCGACACGACCGTTTGCGGCCAGCCGCTCGGTGATCTCATCGAAGAAGGTCGAGACAATTGCCTCGACATCCCGCTGGGACAGGCTCGGATTGTCTTTCAACAATGCCTGAACCAACTCCGACCTGATCATTGTCCGCGTTTCCTTAGAGCTTGGATTACGTTCACAGCGGTCTGATACAGGTAAGTTTGTACCCTCGGTAGCACCGATCTGGCAGCGATTGTGCAAAGTGGGTCACCCAAAAGTCAGGCAAATAAAAAGGGGACCGGCCAGCGGCCGATCCCCCAGATGCCATAAGGCAAGGTCGCTTACTTCTTGGTGTCGCGCGCCTTGAGCGCCTCGCCCAGGATGTCGCCCAGCGACGCACCCGAGTCGGACGAACCGTACTGCGCCACGGCCTGCTTCTCCTCGGCGATCTGCATCGCCTTGACCGAGAAGGTCGGCTTCTTGGAGCGGTCGAAGCCCGTCACCATCGCGTCGAACTTCTGGCCGACCTGGAAACGCTCCGGACGCTGCTCGTCGCGATCGCGGCCGAGGTCGGTGCGCTTGATGAAGCCGGTCGCGCCATCGTCGCCCGCCTGCACTTCGAGGCCCGCGTCGCGGACTTCGAGGACGGTGACGGTGACGACCTGGTTCTTGCCCAGGCGATCGCCCGCGCCCGCCGCGACCGGACCGCCGCGCTCGAGCTGCTTCATGCCCAGCGAGATGCGCTCCTTCTCGGAGTCGATGTCGAGCACCACGGCCTGAACCATCTCACCCTTACGGTGCAGGTTCAGCGCGTCCTCACCCGACACGCCCCATGCGATGTCGGACATGTGGACCATGCCGTCGACGTCGTTGTCCAGGCCGATGAACAGGCCGAACTCGGTGGCGTTCTTGACTTCGCCCTCGACAGTCGAGCCGATCGGGTGCGCGGCGGCGAACGCCTCCCACGGGTTGTTCTGCGCCTGCTTCAGGCCCAGCGAGATGCGACGCTTGTCCTCGTCGACCTCGAGCACCACCACTTCGACTTCCTGCGAGGTCGAGACGATCTTGCCCGGATGGACGTTCTTCTTGGTCCAGGACATTTCGCTGACGTGGACCAGGCCCTCGATGCCGGCTTCCAGCTCGACGAACGCACCATATTCGGTGATGTTCGTGACGCGGCCCGACAGCTTCGCGCCGACCGGATACTTGGCGGCGGCGCCATCCCACGGATCGCTCTCGAGCTGCTTCATGCCCAGCGAGATGCGCTGCGTGTCCTTGTTGATGCGGATGATCTGGACCTTCACGGTGTCGCCGATGTTGATCATCTCGCTCGGGTGACCGACGCGCTTGTAGCTGAGGTCGGTGACGTGCAGCAGGCCGTCGATCCCGCCCAGGTCGACGAACGCACCGTAATCGGTGATGTTCTTGACGACGCCGTCGATGATCTGGCCTTCATGCAGCGACTGGATCAGGCCCGAACGCTGCTCGGCGCGGGTCTCTTCCAGAACGGCGCGACGGCTGACGACGATGTTGCCGCGCTTGCGGTCCATCTTCAGGATCTGGAACGGCTGCGGGATGTCCATCAGCGGGGTGACGTCGCGCACCGGGCGGATGTCGACCTGCGAACCCGGCAGGAACGCCACGGCGCCGTTCAGGTCGACGGTGAAGCCGCCCTTCACGCGGCCGAAGATCACGCCCTCGACGCGCGCGGTCTTGGCGAATTCCAGTTCCAGCTTGTCCCAGGCGGCTTCGCGGCGTGCGCGGTCGCGCGACAGCATCGCTTCGCCGTGCATGTTCTCGACGCGGTCAACATAGACTTCGACTTCATCACCGACCTTCAGGTCGGCCTTCTGGCCCGGCGCAGGCGCGAATTCGCGCAGCGGCACGCGGCCTTCGCTCTTCAGGCCGACGTCGATGACGACCAGGTCGTTCTCGATGGCGGTAACGGTGCCCAGCACCACGCGGCCCTCGAAGCTGTCGGCGCCGCCGAACATGTCATCGAGCATCGCCGCGAATTCGTCACGCGAGGGAGTTGCCACTGAGGCCATAAAAGAAATTGTCCTATGTCGTTTTCCGGCCAGGCGGTTGGTTCCGCCGGTCTTGGCCATCACTGTCGCACCGGCCCCGTGCCGGGCGCGACATCCGTTCGATCTGGGGAGCGGCGGGGGCTATTCGCGGATGTGCGAAAAGGCGCGAAGGGCAAGCCATCGCGCCGCGCCTCCGCGAGCCACAGCCCGCCGGACCGCCGCGCCCTAGCCGAAAAGCGCTCGGCAAGCAAGGTTGACAATCCTTGCCAATCGATCACATCTTCACGTCATGGCCACGATGAACATCTCGCTCCCCGATGCCATGAAGGACTGGGTCGAGCAGCAGGCCGCGACCGGCCGCTACAGCAACTCCAGCGACGTCGTGCGCGACCTGATCCGCCGCGAACAGGTGCGTGCGGAGAAGATCGCGAACATGCAGCGGCTGGTGGATGAAGCGCGCGCGAGCGGGATTGATCCACGGTCAGTCGATGAGATCATGGCCGACGTGCGCGCCAAGGCAATGGAGGCCAGCTCTGTCGCGGTTCCGGCTAAGGCGTAGGGCATCGCTCGATTTCGAGGCGATCTATCTCAGCGGAGTGGAGCGATTTGGTGCCGAGCAGGCAGACAGCTATGCCGCCGGATTTTGGCGGACGGTCGAGTTTCTGAGTCAGTTTCCGCACGCCGCTCGATTACGGTATGAACTCGAGCCCCCGGTCAGAGCTTACCCATATCGCGCGCATTTGATCGTCTACGACGTTCGTGATGAAGGCATCGAGGTTCTTCGTATCCGCCACGCCCGAGAGGACTGGCAGCACAACGCCTGATCAGCCTCGCGACCGCGCATCCACCAGCGCGATCGCGCGCGATACCGCCGCGTCGATCGACAGAAAGCTGGTATCCAGTTCCATCGCGTCTTCTGCGGCCACCAGCGGCGCGGTCGAGCGGGAGCTGTCGCGATCATCGCGGGTGCGAATGTCGGACAGCACCTGATCGTAACTGATCGCACCGCCGCGCTTGTGGAGTTCGTCATGGCGCCGCCGCGCGCGGATCGTCGGGGTCGCGCGCACGAACAGCTTCGCATCGGCATCGGGCGCGATCACCGTCCCGATGTCGCGACCGTCGAGCACCGCGCCGCCCGGCTGGTGCGCAAAGCGCCGCTGCCGCTGGAGCAGTGCCGCGCGGACCAGCGGATGCGCCGACACGATCGACGCGACCTGTCCGGTGGCATCGTCGCGCAGGATCGGGTCCGACAGCAGTTGATCGTCGAAGTCGCACGCCGCTACCGCATCGGCCTCGATCGCGGGGTCAAGATCGAGCCGCGTCACCTGCGTCGCCACCGCACGGTACAGCAGCCCGGTGTCGAGATGCGGGATGCCGTAATGACGCGCGAGCGCGCGCGCGATCGTGCCCTTGCCCGAGGCCGCGGGGCCGTCGACCGCGATGATCATGCCTCGGCCCCCGACAAGTGCGCGAGCTGTTGATAAAAGGCCGGATAGCTCGTCGCGACCGGCGCGATGTCGTCGATCGTCACCGCATCGCGCGCGTGCAGCCCGGCGACCGTCATGCTCATCGCGATCCGGTGATCGAGTTTGGTCGCAACCGTGCCCCCACCCGCGATCTTCTCCCCGCCCGAGCCATGCACGGTCAGCCCGTCCTCATGTTCGTCGGTCGCCACGCCATTCGCCGACAACGCGGCGCGCATCGCGGCGATCCGGTCGCTCTCCTTGACGCGCAACTCTTCGGCCCCGCGCGCCACCGTTGTGCCCTCGGCAAAGGCGGCGGCGACGAACAGCACCGGATATTCGTCGATCATCGATGGCGCGAGATCGTGCGGCACCACGATCCCGGCGAGCGTCGCATGGCGGACGCGCAGATCGGCGACCGGCTCACCACCGACGACCCGTGCATCGAGTTCGGTGATGTCCGCACCCATCATGCGGAGTGCGGTGAGCAGTCCGGCGCGGGTCGGATTGAGCCCGACATTCTCGATCACGACGTCGCTGCCCGGCACGATCGACGCCGCGACCATCCAGAACGCCGCCGACGACGGATCGCCCGGCACGACGATCGACTGCGGCTTCAGCTCCGCCTCGCCGGTCAGCGAGATCACGCGCCCGCGCGGCCCCTGTTCGACGGTCAGCTGCGCACCGAAGCCGGCGAGCATCCGCTCGCTATGGTCGCGCGTCGGCACGGGCTCGATCACGCGCGTGATGCCGGGCGTATTGAGCGCAGCGAGCAGCACCGCCGACTTCACCTGCGCCGAGGCGACCGGCAGCTCATAGTCGATCGGCACCGCCGGGCAGGCGCCGCGCACCATCAGCGGCAGCCGCGTGCCCGGCGACGCCTCGAACGACGCACCCATCTGCGCCAGCGGCACCGCGACGCGCGCCATCGGGCGCGACGACAGCGAGGCGTCGCCGGTGAAGGTCGCGGTGATCGGATGGCTGGCGACAAGGCCCATCAGCAGCCGCGTAGACGTGCCCGAATTACCCATCTCCAGCGCCTGCGTCGGCTGGAGCAGCCCGCCGACGCCGACACCTTGGATGCGCCAGACGCCATCCTCGCCGCGCTCGATCGTCGCGCCCAACGCGCGCATCGCCGCGGCGGTGGCGAGCACGTCCTCGCCCTCCAGCAGCCCTTCGACGCGGCTTTCGCCGACCGCCAGCGCAGACAGCATCAGCGAACGGTGGCTGATCGACTTGTCGCCGGGAACGCGGATCCGTCCCGCCAGCCGCGCGGGCGAGGGGACGGTGAACGGAGCGGGGGAGGAGGAATGCGCCATGCGCGCCGCGCCTTGCCAGCCGCCTTGCGCTATGGCAAGGCACGCGCCACTTCACAGGGCGACCTGTTTGATCCACCCATCCGAAAGGCTTTTCACGGCATGATCCAGCCGGAATGGGGCACGAAGCGTACGTGCCCGAAATGCGCGACGCGTTTCTACGACCTCCAGAAGGACGAGCCCGTCACCTGCATCAACTGCGGTTATGCATGGCAGCCGGAGCCGATCCTCAAGTCCAAGCAGCCGCTGCCGTTCGAGGCCGCCAAGCCCGACAAGGAGAAGGTCGACGCCGATCTGGCCGGTGACGACGAGGATCTGGACACTGGTGAAGACGAGGAGCCCTCGCCCGACGACGAGGTCGATCTCGGCGGCGATGACGATCTTGGCGTCGAAACCAGCAACGAAGACGACGAAAACAACTGACCTTCCAAAAAGCTTGGCGAGTGGCGAAATTGCCGCTTGCCAAGCCGGCGGCCCCCGGCTAGTGGGCTGCCTCCCGGACGGAATGGGGCCGTAGCTCAGCTGGGAGAGCGTCGCAATGGCATTGCGAAGGTCAGGGGTTCGATCCCCCTCGGCTCCACCATTTCCGTCCCGAACGGCGCTATAGCCGCTCGTTCCCCGAAATAATCTGTGCGCGCAAAAGCTGGCTGTTCTTTTACAGCGATTGCGGAGTGCCGTCTGACAAGCGCGCCCGCCCGCCGATCACTTCGGCATCAGAACGCGTCCCAGTCGTTATCCTGCACCGCCAGTGCGGCATTGCCGACCGTTTGCGGCACCATCCGGCGTCGCATCATCGCGACCGGAGCCGGCGCTGCCCTCACCGCCGTATCGGCCGCGCCGATGCGGAAGCGCGCAATCTGACGCGCCATTTCATCGGCATCGGAGGCGAGGCTGCGCGCGGCGGCGGTCGATTCCTCGACCATCGCGGCATTCTGCTGGGTCACGCCGTCCATTTCCGCGACCGCGGTGTTCACCTGCTGCAGCCCGGTTGCCTGTTGCTCGGCGGACGCAGCGATGTCGCCGACCAGCGAGTCGATCTCCGCAATCCGCTCGATGATCCGCGTGAGCGCCGCGCCGGTTTCGCCGACCAGCCGCACGCCTTCCTGCACCTGATCGCCCGAAGCGGTGATGCGCAGCTTCACGTCCTTCGCCGCGTCGGCCGACCGTTGCGCCAGCGCGCGCACTTCGGACGCCACGACGGCGAAGCCCTTGCCCGCATCGCCCGCCCGCGCTGCCTCGACGCCGGCGTTGAGCGCGAGAAGGTTGGTCTGGAACGCGATGCCGTCGATGACCGAGATGATCTCCGAAATCTCCGCCGAGGTCCGCTCGATCCCGCCCATCGCCTCCACGGCGTTGCGCACCACCACACCCGAGCGGCGCGCCTCGTCGCTGGCGCTGGCGACCGCGGCATTCGCGCGGTCGGCGCGTGCGGCGGTGCTGCGCACCGTGCTTGTGATCTCGTCCATCGCCGCGGCGGTTTCCTCGAGCGAGGCCGCCTGCTGCTCGGTGCGTTGCGACAGGTCGTCCGACGCCTGACGGATGTCGCTGGCGCCGTTGTTGATGCTGCTCGCGGATTGCACGACATGCGTCAGCGTCGATTGCAGCGCCGCGACCGCATTGTTGAAATCGTCCTTGATGCGCGCGAACGGCCCGGTCAGATCCGCCTCGACGCGCGCGACCAGATCGCCCTCCGCCAACCGCGTGAGCGCCGCGCCTAGCCCGTCGACGATCAACGTCGTCTGCGCTTCCTTGGCACGTTCCGCTGCGGTCAGCTGGTCGCGCAATGCCGCGGTCGCCTGCGCCAGTTGCCCCAGTTCGTCGCGACGCCCGGTCGCTGGGATCGCCGCGTCCATCTGCCCCGACGTCATGCGCTTGAGCACGTCGACCAGCGCGAGCAATGGCGCGACGATGAAGCGCCGCATCAGAATGCCCGCGGCGATGACGACCGCGAAGGTCGTGATCGTAGTGATCGCCAGCAGGATGCGCGCGATCGCGGCGGCTTGGTCGGCGCGCGCGTTGACGGTGCGGACGTGCAATTCGATCGCGTCCGACAGGTGGCTCATCCCGCCTTCGAGCTTCTCGAACGCCGCCACGAACGTCGGCAGCAGCGTGGACGCGCGCGCCGGATCGTTCGCCGCCGCGGTCGCGATCTGCTGCGCGGTGGCGATATAGGCGTCGACCTGCGGCTGGATCTCTTGCGCCTGCGCCGAAACCTGCGGGGCGGCGGCGTCGATCCGGATCGTCTTGCGCAGCAGCGCGGTGTCCTCGTTCAGCGCCCTGCGATTTTCGGCGACGCTTAAGTCGCCGACGGTGGTGGCGCGCAGGATCGACAAGATGTCGCCGCGCACCGCATCGTGCATCATGTCCGCCGTCATGTGATTGCGCAGCAATGCGGAGGCGGCGCTGGCATCTGCGCGCGCATCGGACTGACGAGCGTTCGACCAGACGCTGGCGGCGCACGACAACACGACCAACAAGGCGATCGCGGTGATCGTGATCGTCATCATCCGGTTTATCGACTGCACCTGAACCCCCGCGCGGTGAACGAGCCGGGAGAATAGTCTTGCACATCATAATATCGGGTTAGCGCAACCGGGCTTGACAAGCAGGCGCACGACCCTGGCATTGTGGCGTGCCGGAAGACCATTTGCTGATCCCTGAAGCACATACGGGTGTATCACGGGTTTACCACGTCGCTGAACGGAGGCTCCACGATCGCACGTTATATGATGATTGATCGTCAACATCATGGGTCGATCGCTCGTGACACCGAATCGGACGCGCATCGCGCTGGCCGTGCTGGCGCTGGCCGGCTGCCTGTTCGGGCAGCCCGCGCTGGCCCAGGAGGCCGCCCCTACCGATAATCCCTTCTCGCTCGACGTCACCTACAAGGCCGACGTCACGGGCGTCGCGTCGGGCGGGGTGGCGCGGGGCGCGCGCTACCTCGACAATCTCGATGTGGTCGGCGAGGCGGATCTCGAGAAGGCGGCGGGCTGGAAGCAGACCCTCGCACACGTCTCGCTGCTCAACAATTTCGGCGGGCGGCCGAACGATCTGTCGGGGTCGATCCAGGGCATCGACAATATCGAAGTCGCAAAGACGCGGTTCAAACTGTACGAGGCGTGGGTCGAAAAAGGACTTGGCGCGCACCTCACGCTGCGTGCCGGCCTGTATGACGTCAACAGCGAATTCTATCAGAACGATGCGGCCGGCCTGCTGATCTCGCCGATGTTCGGCGTCGGATCGGAACTGGCCGCGACAGGCACGAACGGCCCGGCCATCTTCCCCTCTACCGCGCTGGCGCTTCGCCTGAAAGCTGTGACCGATCGCACCTATGCCTCGGTCGCGGTCATCAACGCGCGCGCCGGTACGCTGGGCGACGAACATGGCATCGACCTGTCCGGGCATGACGGCGCGCTGCTGATCGGCGAGGCGGGATGGACGGGCCGGGGCAAGCTGGCGATCGGTGCCTGGCATTACACGCGCAAGCAGCCGACGATCATCCCGCCGGGACTGACGGCCACCGACGACCATCATTATTCGCAAGGGCTGTATTTGCTCGCCGAGCAAGGACTGGCGGGGAAGGACGAGGACGCGAGCCGCTATCTGGTCGGCTTCCTGCGCCTTGGCCTGTCGGATGGCACCACCACACCGTTCCACGGCGGTTGGCAGGGCGGAATGCTGCTCAAGCGCCCCCTCAAAAGCCGCCCGGCGAGCGCCTTCTCCATCGGCGCGGGCAGCGGGGTGTTGTCGCGCAACTACCGGCTGAGCAATCCCGCCGATCTGCCGCCGCTGCGCGACGCCGAAACGATCATCGAGGCGACCTATAGCGACGAGATCGTCAAGGGCGTGTCGGTGCAGCCCGACGTCCAATATGTCATCCATCCGTCGGCGGACCCGACGATCCGCAACGCGCTGGTGCTGGGCGTGCGGTTGACGATCGGCTGGTCGAACCACTCGTAAGGGAGATCGGCGTCCGGCGTGCCAAAGCGGACAGCCGTCGGCTCCCTATTCGTCGTCCCGGACTTGATCCGGGGCCCCGCTGTTCCTTCGACGGCGCGTCGGCGATCATACATTCGCGGTTGGCTCCGTCCGATCGAGGCCGCGCCACCTGCTTGGACAGGCTAGGCAAGACGAGGTGAGGCGATGCACCCCACATCCGTCATTGCGAGCGTAGCGAAGCAATCCAGCGCGTCCTGATCAACCCCGGATTGATTGCCTCGCAACGCTCGCGATGATCGAGACGATCGCTGCGCTAATCAACCGACACGACACACGAAAAAGGGCGGCCCCGCCGGGGACCGCCCTTTTTCGTGTCCGGTCTCCGGCGGCATCGCTGCCACCGGAGAAATCCGATCAGCGCGAGTAGAACTCGACGACCAGATTCGGCTCCATCTTCACCGGATAGGGCACTTCGTCCAGCGTCGGCACGCGGACCAGCGTCACCTTGGTGTTGCCGTCCTGCGCGACATAATCGGGCACTTCGCGCTCGGCGAGGTTCTGCGCTTCCATCACCAGCGCCATTTCCTGCGCCTTGGTGCCCAGCGAGATCTCGTCGTTGATCGAGCAGCGACGCGACGCGACATTGCACTTCACGCCGTTGACGCGGATGTGGCCGTGGCTGACCAGCTGACGCGCGGCCCAGATCGTCGGCGCGAACTTGGCGCGATACACGATCGCATCGAGGCGGCGCTCGAGCAGGCCGATCAGGTTCTGCGAGGTGTCGCCCTTCATGCGCGACGCTTCGTCATAGGCGTGACGGAACTGCTTCTCGGTCACGTCGCCGTAATAGCCCTTGAGCTTCTGCTTGGCGCGCAGCTGGATGCCGAAGTCCGACACCTTGCCCTTGCGGCGCTGACCGTGCTGGCCGGGGCCGTACTCGCGCTTGTTGACCGGGCTCTTCGGACGGCCCCAGATGTTCTCGCCGAGACGACGGTCGAGCTTGTACTTGGCGCTATGGCGCTTCGACATGTAATTACCTTTGCAATAGGCGAATGACGTTTTCCGCCTTCCTGATCCGAACTCGTTCGGGGAGGGCAGGGTTGTTCCCGGTCTCGCGCCACACCCCGGATCGAGGTGCAGGCCCGCCGCTTCACCGGGATGCGGGGGCGATTGCGAAGCGGCGCGCCTAGCCGGGCAGGGCGCGCAAGTCAAGCTGGACAGACGCCGCGCCGGTCGCCAAGCAGCGCGCATGAGCGAGATCCTGCCCGGCCAGCATTGCACCACGATGAGCGACGTCCGCGCCGGCGTCGACGCGCTCGACCGCGAACTCGTGGCGCTGCTGCGGCGGCGGTTCGACTATATGGACGCCGCCGCGCGCATCAAGCCCGAGCGCGGCGCGGTGCGCGACGAGGCACGCAAGGCGCAGGTAATCGCGCAGGCGCGTGATGAGGCCGAGCGGCTGCGCCTACCCGGCGATGCGATCGCGGCGATGTGGGAAACGCTGGTCGAGGCGTCGATCGCGTATGAACTCGCGGCCTTCGACGCACGCTGAGCAGAAGAGTCGCCGACATAGCGTCGCCCCGGACTTGATCGAGGCCTCTGCGAAAGTCCCCTTCTTGTACCCCGGCGAAGGCCGGGGCCCAGTTGGGGAGGCTTGTAACTGACTGAAACACCTTCCCAACTGGACCCCGGCCTCTGCCGGGGAACGGCTTATGAAGGATATGGTCCGCACTTTCGCAGAGGTCTCGACTTGATCCGGGGCTCCGCTTCTTCCTTGCGGCCCGCAACGTTGAGGC
The DNA here is from genome assembly GCF_000427645.1 of Sphingomonas phyllosphaerae FA2. Lineage (GTDB taxonomy): Bacteria > Pseudomonadota > Alphaproteobacteria > Sphingomonadales > Sphingomonadaceae > Sphingomonas > Sphingomonas phyllosphaerae. Next base: position 605,941 of record NZ_KE386571.1, read on the forward strand.
TGGGCCCCGGATCACGTCGGGGGCGACAACATCTGGCTGATGGTCGGGCACTACCGCTACGTGGCGTGGGGCCTCACACCTTCGCGGCGTAGATCATCCGCCCCGGCCCGAGCCGCTCGAACACTTCGGTCAGTTCGTTCTCGCCGACCGCGAAACAACCCTGACTACGCCCCAGCATCCCGCGCTCGCGGATCATGTCCGGGTTGGCGTACCAGGCCGCATGGACGACGATCGCACGATCCAGCGCATTGTTGTTGGTCGCGTCCAGCCCGAGCAGCCGCTGCGAGCGTCCGTGCTTGCCGACATAATAATCGGCGGTCGCGAACGCGCCTTCGCACGACGCATTGGAGCCGTTGGCGTTCGAGAACCGCTGGAGATAGCCGGTGTGCGCCGGGTCGGAGCCGCTGCCGTGCGCGACCAGCTTCGACACGGTGCGCCCGTCCTCCAGATTGATCAGGTGGAAGCGCGGCTCGCTCGACCCGGTCGAGAAATCCGCCACCGCGATCCGGTCGCGCTTGGCGATGCGGCTGCCATGCTGCTCGAGCGCCGCCAGCGCGCGCTTCAGCAGCCGCGGGTTGACGCCCGGTGCATCGATCGCGGGCGGCACCGTCGCGCTCGCCACCGCAGGCTGCGTGACCGGCGTCGCCGACGGATGGAAGAAATCGTCCGGGATCAGCGATTCAGGCGCGCTGCGGCGTGCACGGTCGCGCATGCCGGCCGAGACCGCTCCCGGGATCATCAAGGCGCCGACGAACAACCCGCCGGTCTTCAGCAAAGCACGACGCGACGCGACCGTATCCTGCGAATGCATCATGAGTAACGTAAATCCCCAACCCAATGCCGGCCCCAATCAGGGCGATGTAGCATGGAACGAGTTAATTATCGTCAACGTTAACCGCTGTTTGTACCCGGCAGGAGCGCATTTGCCGCAGATGTCGAACGCTTCGTCGCCCGGCACCGAAACGGTTTCGCTGCGTTGATTGATCGTCGGGCGCCGGATGAGCCGGCCGCCACAACGAAAGTCCGAAGGCCACCGCCATGCGCCGAATCGCTCCGTTTCTTCTCGCCGCGCTGTTGACGACCGGCATCGCCGCGCCGGCACATGCCGATGGCGCGGAGGCGCTGGCGATCACCGAGGCGGCGGCGACCCTGCCGCCCAATCGCTTCGTCTGGACGCCGGCGGCGGACGGGCCGGGGCGGGTCAGCGTGCTGATCTCGATCCCCGATCAGCGCGCCTATGTGTTCCGCGGACAGCAGCTCGTCGCCGCCTCGTCGGTATCGACCGGCTCCGACGATCGCCCGACCCCGACCGGCACTTTCACGATCCTGCAGAAGAAGGCGCAGCATCGCTCGAACCTGTACGACGATGCGCCGATGCCGTTCATGCAGCGGCTGACATGGGACGGCGTCGCGCTGCATGCCGGGCGCAACCCCGGCTTTCCGGCGTCGCACGGCTGTATCCGGTTGCCGACCGCGTTCGCGAAGAAGCTGTTCACCGTGACGCAGGTCGGCGCGACCGTCGAGGTCACCGACGAGGCCTATGTCGCCGGGGCGTTCCTCCCGAGCGGCGATGCGGAGGACACCGCCCGCGCCAACGATTATGCCAGCCGCTAGGCGGTCACCGGCGCAGCCACGTCCATAACGGGTTGGCCGGGTCCGATAGCAATTTGATCGTCAGCGCTATCGACATGACGACCAGCAGCAACCGGACTCCCTTGCCGCCGAAGCGCAGCGCGGCCCACGCGCCGCACTGATTGCCCGCGACGTTCGCCGCGGCCATCGCGCCGCCCAGCAGCCACAGCACCTTGCCGCCCGCGATCATTGCGGCAAGCGCGGCGATGTTCGTCGCGAGGTTGAGGAACTTGGTATTGGCGATGGCGCGCACCAGACCGAGCCCACCCAGCGCGACCAGTGCGGTGGTCAGGAACGATCCGGTCCCGGGCCCGAAAAAGCCGTCATAAAATCCTAGCAACGTGGTCACCCCGGTCAGCCCGGCGCGTCCCAGCCGCGCATGACGATCGGTCTCGCTCATCGGCGGTGAGAGCAGGAAATAGAGCGCCATCGCGATCAACAGCACGGGCACGAAGGCGGCGAGGAAGCGCGGATCGACATGCTGCACCGCCACCGCGCCGGCCACGGAACCCCCAAATGCGCCCACCGCGGGCAAAAAGAAGCGGCGCAAATCGACATGCCCGGCGCGCCAGAAGGTCAGAAACGCGGACCCGGTCCCCACCGCACTCTGCAACTTATTGGTCGCCAACGCAGAAACTGGCGGGACGCCCGCCGCGAGCAGCGCCGGGATCGTCAGCAACCCGCCACCGCCCGCCAGCGCATCGATCGCGCCTGCGACAAACGCGACCAGAACGAGGAAGGCGAAGATGTCGGGGGCCAGGTGCATCGCCGCCGCCTATGCGGCTTTGCCGCGCATCGCCAGCCCGCTAGGCTAGGGTCATGAGGAACATCGTTATTCTCACCGGCGCGGGCATCTCCGCCGAAAGCGGTATCGCTACCTTCCGCGGGCCGGGCGGGCTGTGGGAAGGGCACCGGGTTGAGGATGTGTGCACGCCCGAGGCGCTCACGCGCGACGCGGCGCTGGTCCACCGCTTCTACGATCTGCGGCGCGCGGCGCTGTCCACCGTCACGCCCAATCGCGCGCATGAGGCGCTGGCGCGGCTCGATCGCGAGTGGACGGGTAAATTGTTGATCGTGACGCAGAACGTCGACGATCTGCACGAGCGCGCCGGGGCGCGGCGGATGCTGCACATGCACGGCGAATTGCGCTCGGCGCTCTGCGCGGCGTGTGAAGCGCGCCTTCCTTGGAGCGACGCGCTGCCGCCGGGCACCGTCTGTCCGGCATGCGGGGCTGCAGCGTTGCGCCCGGACATCGTCTTCTTCGGCGAAATGCCGTACCAGATGGAGCGGATCGACGAGGCCTTGTCGTGCGCCGATCTGTTCGTGTCGATCGGGACCTCAGGTGCGGTCTACCCGGCGGCGGGATTCGTTCAGCTGGCGCGGCAGTACGGTGCGGCGACGCTGGAGCTGAACCTCGATCCGTCGGATGGCAGCGCATGGTTCGACGAGACGCGGCTCGGACCGGCCGGCACGCTGGTGCCGGCGTGGGTCGACGAAATGCTGTCAGCAAACCGGACCTGATCCGGCACCCCGTTTCCCGCCGGTGTTCGGCGGGAGGCGGAGCATCGTATTCAATTCGGAGCGATGACAGTTACTTCGCCGCGCCGCGTCCGCGCCGTTCGCCGCGGCGTTCCTTGCGCACCGTCTTGGCATGTGCCCGCGCGCGCGCCTTCTTTTCCTCGCGGGTCGGGGGCAGCTTGACGTCGAGCGGCATCATGTCGCCCGCCATCACCTCGAACCCGAGGCTCGCGAGGCTTTCGCTGAAGTGCGTCGGCAGCTCCGCGGTAACATCGATCTCGCCACCATCGGGGTGATCGACGCGGATGCGACGCGCATGGAGGTGCATTTTACGACTGATATTCCCGGTCAGGAACGCCGCGGGACCACCATATTTGCCATCCCCGACGATCGGGTGCCCGATGGCGGCCATATGGACGCGCAACTGGTGTGTGCGCCCGGTGAACGGCTGCAGCTCGACCCAGCAGGCGCGATTCCCGGCGCGCTCGATCACGCGGTACCGGGTGCGGGCGGGCTGGCCGTTCTCTTCGTCGACGTGCATCTTCTCGCCGCCGGTGCCCGGTTGCTTGGCGATCGGCAGCTCGATCATCCCGTCGTCGATCGACGGCACGTCCACCACCAGCGCCCAATAGACCTTCTTGGCGGTACGGCTGGAGAAGCTCTTGGCGAAGGCCGCGGCGGCACGCGCGCTGCGCGCCACCAGCAGCGCCCCCGACGTGTCCTTGTCGAGCCGGTGGACCAGCTTCGGCCGCCCCTCCGCCTCATACTGAAGCGCGTCGAGCAGCCCGTCGACATGCTGGACGGTCTTGGTGCCGCCCTGCGTCGCGAGGCCCGGCGGCTTGTTGAGCACCAAGGCGGCGGCGTCCTTGTGGATCACCATTTCGCGCGCGAACGCCGCCTCGTCCTCGCTGAGCGGCGGGCGCTCGCGCTTCGGGCGTTCCTCGGCGCGCTCGGGCTCGGGCGGGGGCACGCGCAGCACCTGACCGGCCTGGATGCGGTCGCCAGGGCCGACCCGCGCGCCATCGACGCGCAACTGCCCGGTGCGTGCCCATTTGGCGACGGTGGTGAAGCTGGTGTCGGGCAGGTGCCGCTTGAACCAGCGATCGACGCGAATGCCGTCGTCGTCATAGCCGACGGTGAACTGGCGGATGGCGTCGCTCATGCCGGCACCCGTGCGATGGCAAGGCCCGCGAACAGCGCGACGATCGCACCGGCCACCGACAGCAGGACATAGCCGAGTGCAGCCGCCAGCGCGCCGCGCTCCATCATGCCGACGACATCGAGCGCGAACGAGGAGAAGGTGGTGAAGCCACCGAGCACGCCGATGCCGAGCAGCAGCCGCCACGTCTCACCGCCGGCGCTGGCGTTGCGCGCGAGGACGCCGACGAGCAGCCCCATTAGCAGCCCACCAACGATATTGACGGTCAGCGTGCCCCACGGCCAGCCGGCACCAAGCGCGTGCGTCATCGCGCGCCCGGTCAGATAGCGTGCGCCGGAGCCGATCGCGCCGCCCGCCATGACAAGAAACAGGGAGTTCATCGCTGCGCCCTATCGTGTTTCGGCGCGCAAGGGAAATCAGCCCTGCGCGCTGGTCGAGAACAGGTTCATCACCAGCACCCCCGTGACGATCAGCGCCATCCCGACGATCGCCGCGGTATCGAGCCGCTGTCCTTGCCACAGCCACGCAACGGCGGTGACCAGGATGATCCCGACCCCGGACCAGATCGCATAGGCGATGCCGGTCGGCAGTGTCCGCAGCGTCAGCGACAGAAAGTAGAAGGCGATGCCGTAACCGAGCGCCGTCACCAGCGTCGGTAACGGCCGCGTGAACCCGTCCGACTGTTTCAGCGCCGAGGTGGCGGTGACTTCAGCGACGATCGCGACCAGTAGCAGAAGATAGGCCATGCGCCGCCTTGTCGCTCGTTCGTTGGCGGTCCGCTATGCGTGTCTTGCTCTTGCAAGACACCGTGCGAGGGGCCATGTTGTAGTCATGCTGAACCTGATTTCGATCGCCATAGGCCTGGTCGCGCTCCTGCTCGGGATCGTGCCGTTCCTGCCGTTTCTCGCCTGGGGCTATTGGTTCGTGATCCCGATCGCTGTGGTCGGCGCGGCGGTCGGCGCGCTGTCGTCGCACAATAGCGGGCGCAACCTCAATCTCGTGCTGATCCTGATCTTCGGGCTGCGCCTGATGCTGGGTGGTGGGCTGATCTGATCGGCCGACCCTCGTCGCTACGCTGGCGATGACGATGTCAGGCGAAGCGCCCGGCACGCCGCCGGGCGCTTCGTCCGATCAGCGGCACACCACCTGCCCGCGATCGACCTGCTGGCCGAGCAACGCGCCGCCGCCCGCGCCGATCAGCGTGCCGAGCAGCCGCGAACCGCCGCCCGCGATGATGTTGCCGAGCGCGCCGCCGGCCAGACCGCCGACGATCAGCCCGGTCGTGCCGTCGTTGCGGCGGCAATAATAACGTCCGTCGTTGCCGCGGTAGATGCGGTCGTTGCGGGTCAGTGCGCGCTGCCGATAGTAACGCCCATCGCGATAGTAGCGATCGGCATAATAGCGGCGCTGGCCGGGTTCGATCCGGTTGTGATCGTAGCGCCCCGACTGACGCCAGTCGCGCAGCCGGTCGTTGCGATCGCGCCGCGCGTCGCGAACGTTGTCGCGATATTCGCGGCGGGCATCACGCACCTCGCGACGCGAGTCCGCATCGCGCAGGTCTTCGCGATATTCCTCCCGCGCGTCACGCACGTCCTCGCGATATTCGCGGTTCGCTTCACGCGGGCGCTGCGCCGCTGCCGGGGTGACCGACAGCGACGTCAGCGCTGTGGCGCCGAGCACCGCCGCCATGATGATACGCATCACATCTCTCCTTCGCTTGATCAGAGTTAGGTCTGAACGACGACGGAGTGGGGCGGTTGCGTGAACGCAAGACTACTTCGCGTTCACTTTCAGGACATTATTGCTCGAGCTGGTGCGTCAGGCTGATTTCGGTGTTCAGCAACTTCGATACCGGGCAGTTCGCCTTGGCCTCCTCGGCGATCCGGGCGAACTCATCCTGCGCGATGCCCGGCACCTTCGCCTTAAGGTCGAGCTTCGACGAAGTGATCGTGAAGCCGTCGCCATCCTTGTCGACGGTGACGCGCGCGTTGGTTTCGAGCGTGCCGTCGTTATAGCCGGCCCCCGCCAGTGCGAAGCTGAGCGCCATTGTGAAGCAGCTGGCATGCGCCGCGGCGATCAACTCCTCGGGGTTGGTGCCCGGCCCATCCTCGAACCGCGATCCGAAGCCATAGCGCGTGTCCTTCAGCACCCCCGACTGGGTCGAGGTCCAGCCGTTGCCGTCCTTGCCGAAACCTTCGTAGCGCGCGGATCCGCTGCGTGTGGGCATGTCCTGCTCTCCTTGTCACACGAAAAAGGGCGCGATCCGTGTCCCGGATCGCGCCCCACAAACGTCCATCGGCGCATAAAGGCGCACCGACGGTGCTATTTTCGGGTCATCAACGGCACTGACGCTTGCCGCTGCGCTCGATCTCGCGACCCGCCAGCGCGCCGCCCACGCCGCCCAATACGGTGCCCAGTGTCCGGTCGCCACGGGAGTCGATCGTGCGACCCAGCAGGCCACCCGCGACCGCGCCGACCACCAGGCCGGTGGTGCCATCGGGCTTGCGGCACCGCAGGCGACCGTCGTTACCGCGCCATTCGCGATACTTGTGGCGGCGCTGCGCATCGGCATCGACCGTGGTGGCCATCAGGGTCGGGGCGACCATCGCCGCTGCGCCAAAAGCGAGCATGAGTTTACGCATGAAACATTCTCCCGTTCATTCAATCGTGATGCTGCCGAAACGTCCTTCTTTTAGCGCAGTTGCATGAACCTGTAACAACGTCGCATTCATCTTGGGACAGGCGGCGGGTGGTCGGGAATGAGGCGATATCCGCGTCCGCGATCGGTGAGCAGCATCGGGGCTCCGCCCTCCCGTTCCAGCGCGGCGCGCAGCCGCGACACATGGACCGCCAGCACGTTGGTGCCGGGATCGAAGCGCAGACCGAACAGCGCCTGATGAAGCTGTGCTCGGGCGACGGTCTGATTGCAGTGCCGCGCCAGCAGGTCGAGCAGCGCATATTCGCGCGGGAGCAGCGAAAGGGGGCGCCCGTTGCGCCGCGCGGTGCGCGTGATCCGGTCGATGTGCAGGGAGCCGATCGTGATCGCCGCCGCCGGGGCGAGCAGCCGGCGCGCGCGCAGCGCGATGGTCGTGTCCGACCCGCTGCTGGCGTCGTCGGCCCCGGCCAGCAATGCCGCCCGCTCATCGCTCTCGTTCGTCGCGACTGCAAGGATCCGCGCCGCCGGGCAGGCGCGTGCGTCGGCGAGCGCGCGTGCGGCGACGATGGCCACCGTCGCGGCGGGTGGTGCGACCAGTGTCAACCCGACGGCGCGCAACGCCGCGGGCAGCGTGGGTCGCTCGATCAATACGCACACCGCCACGGTCGGCGGGCTAACGCCACGTCATGCGTCGGGAAGCGCGCTCGCCTCCGATCCGGTGCGGCTTTCGCCAGCCCGGGTCAGCACCCGCCTGGCGATATCGACGACCAGCGGGCTGGGATCGTCGATCGCGCGCTCCGCCAGCGCGACCGCATCGTGTCCCGCGTCGGTCGCGGCGCGCAGCGCGGTGGCGCGCATCCGCGGGTGCGGATGCCGCAGCGAGAGATCGGCGGCCAGCGCAACACCGGCATCACCGCCGAGCCGCGTCGCCAGCGTCACCAATGCCTCCGATCCGGTGACGGTCATCGCCTGCGCCACGACGTTGCGCGCTGTGTCGAAGCGATATTGTGTCCGCCAGCCCTGTGCCGGCGTGGCGCCGAGCACGTTCAGCGATACCGAGAAGAGATCGGGCGGGCGCTGGACATGCACGTCGTGATGCGCGCGGTAGAGGAGTAGACGGCCGGGGCTCAGCCGCTCGCGCGCTTCGAACGCCAGCCGGGCCGGCTCGCCCGGTAGCCCGGCCACGGCGCCGTCGAACCGATAGTAATCGCTCCAGTAACCCGGCCCTAGGTAGCCGACGGTCAGAAACGAGAAATTATGGTCGTGCGGCAGGTCGTAGAAGAACGGCGCGGTGCCGCCCGCCTTCACCACCGCGTCGTCGCGCGCCGGCCAGAAGGCGGCGCGGATCGCATATCGCGCGGAGGGTGCGCCGAGCATCAGTACCTGCGCGCCGTAGCGATTGTCACGCTGCCCGGCGAAGCGCTGTTCCAGTTCGGCGATTGCGAGGTCGGCGAGAAAGGTGCGATTGCGGCCGAGCCGCGCCAGCCAAGGTCCCATCGCGGCGAACGACTCCTCGTCGCGCGGGTCCCAACGCTCGTGCTCCAGCGCCTCGATCAGCTCGTCGAGCGGGATCGCCGCGCCTTCGCCGGGTGCGATTACGCGGGGCACAGGCGCGCCTCGACCAGCGGGAGCGTCGCGCAGGCGACGGCGCTCACCTCGGGATGCGGATCGGTGGCGGCAAGCGAGCGCAGCCGGGGTAATGCCGACGTCGCATCCAGCGCCAGCCATTCGCGCATCGCGGCCCAGCGCAGGTGGAAGGCGGGGGCGTGCGTCGCCGCCTCGAAGCAATCGATGGCGTCGCGTCGTCCTTCGTGGCGCAGCAGCGTCAGCAGCAGCCGGGTGCGCGACTGGTCCTGATCGGTCGCGGCGACGCGCAGCAGGCGACCACTCTCACGCGCATATTCGCGCACCAGCCCGGTGGTGCGCGTCGCGAAGGTCAGCGCGACGACCTCACCGCCCGCGCCCTCGATCAGATGCGCGCGGGTCCGGCCGTCGATCGTCACGACATCACCATCGTGCAGCGTCAGCGGCGGCAGGGCGGTGAGCGTTGGCGCAGTAGCGGCGCAGAATCGCGCATCGGCATCGCCGGCATGCCAGCGATGCAGCAGAGCGCCGTTCGTCACCGCATAGCGCGCGACGACCAGCCGACCCGAGGAGACCAGCGTCGTCTCCGCCGAAGGCCTTGCCAGCGCTGCGCCATTGAACACCGTCGCGCCCAGCACCCCGGCGGGCAGTTCGAGCAACTCGACCGTCGTGCGCAACCGGTCGCGCGTGACGCGCAGCGGCGGCTCGAACCACGGATCGTCCGACAGCGCATCGATCAGCGGCGCCAGCAGCGGCGTGATCCAATCGGCATCGTGCAGGACAGCGCGCGCTGCTTCCGCGACCGCGTCGACATCCTGTGGATCAATATCGGCGAAGGCGGCGCGAAGGCGGGCGACGGGCGCACCGGCGAACCACGCCTGTGCGGTTCGTTCGGAGCGTCGCTCGGCGGCCGCCCATTGCGCTGCGGTCGGCAGCATCAGCGCCGCGGGTTCTGCGTCATGATGACGATCGCGGTGATATACTCGCACGTATGATCGGCCACTTCCTCCAGCGCGCGGATCGCGCCGGTGTTCGCGACGGGCGTGTCGAGTTCGGGAAGGTCGTCGATGTCGATCGGCATGGCGTGAGACTCCGTTGATGAGCCCGGTATGTCGACGCTGGCGCTCGCGCGGCGTTAGTTAAAAGGATGCAACATTGCGCACCGGCAGCGGGCGTGTAGAGGGCGAGCGATGGATTGGGACCCGACCACGATCACGCGCTATCTGCTGGAAACGCCCTCGGTGGCCGGGCACGGCGGTCGGCTGGGCCAGCACTATCACGCGCATGGCGACGATTGGGTGGAGGTGGCGCAGCCGTGGCACGCCGATCTGGTCGGCGACGAGGACAGCGGGCTGATCGCGTCCGGTCCGATCATTGCGCTGATGGACATCGCGACCAGCCTGGCGGTGTGGCACCGCGTCCGCAGCTTCGTCGCGCACGCCACGCTCGACCTGCGCATCGACTATCTACGCCCGGCGCGCCCGCATCAGATTGTGATTGGGCGCGGCGAGTGTCTGCGTATCACCCGCTCGATCGCGTTCACGCGCGGGATCGCGCACGACGGCGACCCGGACGACCCAGTCGCGCATGTCGCGGCGACGTTCATGGCGACCGCCGGCCATTATCCGCGGGTCGGGGCATGAGCTTGCCGCCCTATGCCCGGCTGCTCGGCGTGACGCTGGAGCTGGTCGACGACCTGCCCCAGATCGTGATGCCGTTCGGGCAGCACGTCGTCGGACGACCCGGTTTCCTGCAGGGCGGGGCGATCGCCGGGCTGCTGGAGGTCGCCTCGGTGGCAGCGCTGCGTCATGCGCTAGCCGGTGAGACGGCGCGGATCAAGCCGATCAACGGCACGGTCGATTTCATGCGCGGCGGCCGCGATCACGTCACGCGCGCGGCGGGCGAGATCACGCGGCTCGGCGCGCGGGTCGCCACCGTCACCGCAATCGCGTGGCAGGACGATCGCGCGCGTCCGATCGCCAGCGCGAGGATGAACTATCTGATCGAGCGCGCCGGCAGATGACGCCGCCGCTCGATCCGGTCGTACTGTTGCCGGCATTCGCGCCGTGGCTGGACGTTGCGGGACTCGCGGTCTTCGCCGCATCGGGCGCGCTGGCAGCGGCGCGGCGTGCGCAGACACCGGTGACACTGGCGTTTTTCGCATTGATCACCGGTGTCGGCGGCGGAACGGTGCGAGACCTGTTGATCGGCGCTCCGGTGTTCTGGGTGCATGACTCGCGGGTCGCGGCGGTGTGCCTGTTGATGGCGGGGGTCATCTGGATCACGCCCGAGCGCTGGTGGCGCGGCGCGGCGCTCGACTGGTTCGATGCGGTCGGGCTGGCCGCCTATGCGGTCTACGGCGCGGCCAAGGCGCTCAGCTATGGCGTGCCGCCGCTGCCGGCCGCCTTGATGGGAGTGGTGACCGGCTGCGTCGGCGGGATCATCCGCGACGTGCTGGCGGGAGAGCCGTCGATCCTGATGCGGCCCGAATTGTACGTGACCGCCGCAGCGCTGGCGGCGGGCTGCTACGTCGGGCTGCGCGAGCTGGGGATGGTGCCCTGGCACGCGGCGGTGATCGCGGCGGTCGCGGGGTTCGCGCTGCGGGCGGCGGCGATCCGGTTCAAGCTGGGGCTGCCGGCTTATGGCGAACGATAGCCGGCGCGACCTCATGCGCTCTGTCACGGGAGGGTCGGCGCCGCGGGCGCAGGACGACGCAGTCATGGGCCCCTGCCTGCGCAGGGGCGACGGCAATGGGGGAGCGGGGCTGAAGGCTGCGGTCGTTTGTCAGCCCATCGTCATTCCCGCGCAGGCGGGAATCCAGACGCGCAGGTCTGTCGCTAGAGACGCGCCGGAAGCGTTTCTGGATTCCCGCCTGCGCGGGAATGACGACGGCGTCCGGCCGACGGTTTCGTGGCGCTGACAGGAAGGCTCAGAACGCCGGTTCCTCGCCCGGCTTCTCCGCGACGTGAATGCCGCATTCCACCTTGTCCCAGCCGCGCCAGCGCCCAGCGCGCGGGTCTTCGCCCGGACGGACCTTCGACGTGCACGGCGCGCAGCCGATCGACAGATAGCCCTGCGCCTCCAGCGGATGGCGCGGCAGGTCATGCTCGGCGAAATAGCCGTCGAGCTTTTCCTTCGACCAGTCGGCGAGCGGATTGATCTTCAACCGGCCCTCGTCTTCCTCGAAGCGCGGCAGCGCCTTGCGGGTCTTCGCCTGGAAGCCCTTGCGCCCCGAGATCCACGATTGGAACGGCATCAGCGCGCGGCGCAGCGGCTCGACCTTGCGCAATTCGCAGCAGCCATCGGGATCGTAGGACCAGCGCAGCCCCTTTTCGTCCTTCAGCCGCAACAGCCGCGGGTCGGGACGAAACACGCGCAGGTCGGTCAGCCCCAGCCGCTCGGACAATTCGTCGCGATAGGCCAGCGTCTCGCCGAACATCTTCTGCGTATTGGTGAAGATCACCGGCACGTCGCGGTCGACCGTAGCGATCATGTGCAGCAGCACTGCCGACTCCGCGCCGAACGACGACACCGCCGCGATCCGCCCGGCCAGTTCGCCGGTCAGCAACTCGCGCAGCATGTCGGGCGCGGACACGCCCTCGAACCGCTCCTGCATCGCCGCGGCATCGACGGCGGTAAAGGGGGGGCGGACGTCGATGATGTCCAGATCGTGAGCCGGCTCACCCATGGCGCAATTTCCAGACCGGGACCGCCGCGTCGGCGGCCTTTTGATAGACATGGTCATAGCGCTCCAGCGAGCGCTTGAGCACAACCGGATCGACCGCGGCATGCGGCGCGAAGGCGTCGAAGCCGCAGCGGCGCATCAGCGGGATCTGGTCGACCAGCACATCGCCCTCGGCGCGCAGCTCGCCCGCATAGCCCGCCTCGCGCAAGATCCGCGCCACCGAATAGCCGCGTCCGTCGCGGAAGGTCGGGAACGACACCTCGACCAGCGCGAGCCGGTCGAGGTGCGGGATCAGCGCGCGCGCATCGTCACCTGGCTCGATCCGCACCGCGGTAGCGTTCGACTGGCCGGCGAGGAACGCGTCGAGCGTCACCGCAGGCTCTTCATGCGCCGCGCCGTCGCGAAAGCGCAGATGCGCGCGGTCGTCGATCAGGTCTACCTTGAAGGCGTCGGGGACCTCGAACGCATCAACCATAAATCGCCTCCTTGAACGGCTGCATGCCCACGCGGCGATAGGTGTCGACGAACCGCTCCCCGGTTTCGCGGATGCGGACATAGGTGTCGGTGACGCGCTCGATTGCATCGACCACGCCGTCCTCGTCGAAGCCGGGGCCGGTGATCTTGCCAAGCGACACGTCCTCCGCGCCCGAGCCGCCGAGCAACAACTGGTAATTCTCGGTGCCCTTCCGGTCGACGCCGAGGATGCCGATATGCCCGGCGTGGTGGTGGCCGCAGGCGTTGATGCAACCGCTGATCTTGAGCTTCAATTCGCCCAGATCGCGCTGGCGATCGAGATCGGCGAACCGCTGCCCGATCTTTTGCGCCAGCGGGATCGACCGCGCATTGGCGAGCGCGCAATAATCGAGCCCGGGGCAGGCGATGATGTCGCTGATCAGGTCGAGGTTCGCATCGGCCAGCCCGGCCTCGGTCAGCGCCTCCCACACCACCTTCAGGTCGGCGATGCGGACGTGCGGCAGGACGATGTTCTGTGCATGGGTGACGCGCAGCTCGTCGAAGCTGTAGCGTTCGGCGAGATCGGCCATCACGTCGATCTGCTCGGCGGAGGCGTCACCGGGGATGCCGCCGATCGGCTTGAGCGAGATGGTGACGATCGCATGGCCTGGCTGCTTGTGCGGGCGCACGTTCTGGTCGAGCCACACCGCGAAGTCGGGGTCGCTACGATCCGCGACCGCGCCGTCGTCGGCAGCGAAGGCAGGCGCGGCGAACATCGCGCTGATCCGTGCCAGTTCGGCGGCGGGCGGATCGATACCGAGCTGGCGAACCTGCGCGAATTCCTCCTCGACCTCGGCGCGGTATTTGTCCGCGCCCAGTTCGTGGATCAGGATCTTGATGCGCGCCTTGTAGATATTGTCGCGCCGGCCGTAGCGATTGTAGACGCGCAGGCACGCCTCCAGATAGCTCATCAGCTGGTCGGCGGGGATGAAGTCCTTGATCTCCGGCGCGATCATCGGGGTGCGGCCCATGCCGCCGCCGACGAACACCTTCACGCCGAGCACACCGTCGCGCTCGAGCAATTGCAGCCCGATGTCGTGGAGGCGCATCGCCGCGCGATCTTCCTCGGCGGCGATCACCGCGATCTTGAACTTGCGCGGCAGGTACGTGAATTCGGGGTGGAAGGTGCTCCACTGCCGCAGCAATTCCGCGAACGGTCGCGGATCGGTCACCTCGTCGGCGGCAGCGCCCGCAAACTGGTCCGAGCTGATGTTGCGGATGCAATTGCCGCTGGTCTGGATCGCATGCATCTCGACCGTCGCCAGTTCGGCGAGAATGTCGGCGGCGTCCTCCAGCTTGATCCAATTGTACTGGATGTTCTGGCGCGTGGTGAAATGGCCATAGCCACGATCGTACTTGCGCGCGACATGCGCGAGCATCCGCATCTGCCGCGCGTTGAGCGTGCCATAGGGCACGGCGACGCGCAGCATATAGGCGTGCAGCTGCAGGTAGAGGCCGTTCATCAGCCGCAGCGGCTTGAACTGGTCCTCGCTCAGCTCGCCCGAAAGCCGACGCTGGCACTGGTCGCGAAATTCCTCGACCCGCGCATCGACGATCGACTGATCATATTCGTCGTACTTGTACATCGTTGCTTCCTCGATCCCCGCGCAGGCGGCAGGGAGGGGTTCAGATCACCCAGTCGCCCGCAAGGGCATCGGCGGGCTTGAGCGTCAGATCGGGGCGGACGGTCGGGCCGAGCGCGCGAATCCGGTCCTTTATATGCGCGGGGCGGGGACCGTCGGGGGTCTCGCTCGCCTCGATCACGTAGGGGACGTTGACGCGGCGCGCGGCCTCTTCCTCGCGCGCGATCGCCTCGGCGCGCTCACCGGCGTCGCCGGCGTCGGCGATGTGGCGCGACCAGCCGTGGCCGGTCCACCAGACCACGTCGCCGCTCGCCAGATCGTTGCCGGTCACCAGCCTCATGCCATCGTCTCCGCCACCTTCGCATAGCCCGCCAGCCGGTCCTCGGCGTCGGACAGTTCCACCACCTCGCCAACGACGATGATCGCCGGGCTCGCCACCTGCTCGCGCAACACCATCGCGCCGAGATCGGCGAGCAACGTGCGCAGCGCGCGATGGCCGGGCAGCGTGCCCTTCTCCAGCACCGCGACCGGCATGTCCGGCGCGACGCCATCGGCCATCAATTTGTCGGCGATCGCCTCGGCGGTCGCGACGCCCATATAGATCACCAAGGTGCGGCCCTGTCCGGCGAGCCCCGACCAGTCCTGATCGGTCAGCCCCTTGCACTGGCCGGCGACGAAGGTGACCGCCGAGCTGTGATCGCGGTGGGTGAGCGGCAGCATCGCCTCGGCGGCGCAGCCGAGCGCCGCCGACACGCCCGGGATCACCTCGACCGCCAATCCGGCGGCGCGCACTGCCTCAACCTCCTCGCCGCCGCGTCCGAAGATGAACGGATCGCCGCCCTTCAGCCGCACGACAACGCTGCCGGCCATGACATGCGCGACGATCAGCGCGTTGATCGCTTCCTGCGGCAGCGTGTGGCGCGCGCGGCGTTTGGCCACCGAGATTCGGTGCGCTTCAGGCGGGGCGAGATCGAGGACACGCGGGTCGATCAGCCCGTCGTGGACGACGACGTCGGCCGAACGCAACGCTTCAACCGCACGGACGGTTAGGAGGCCGGGATCGCCGGGGCCGGCACCGACGAGGATGACGCGGCCGCGCGCGTCGGGATCAAGAAGGGTCGCCATGATGGCATCGCACATGGGGCAGGGCGGCGGATGGCGCAATCGAGCGATGCTTGGCGGTGGCGTAGGATTGGTTTTGTGGTGGTTGTTGCTGAGGGTGGGGTGGACACAGCGGCGTTTGGCTTGCCGGGCGCGGCGGTGGCTGATTGGACAGACATGGGCCCCTGCCTGCGCAGGGGCGACGGTTAAAATGGGACGGATCCGATCAACAAAAGCCGTCGCCCCTGCGCAGGCAGGGGCCTATGTCTGTCGAGTTGAAGCGTGACGGCGCCTCGCAGGCGACAGACGTGTGTCGCCCCTCAATGCCGCGCCGCATGACCCTTGTGCATGACCGCCGCGATTACGCCGCCGACGATCAGCCCGAACACCCCGGCTACGCCAGCGCTGACCAGCCAGCCGAGCGCACCGCCGCCCGCGCCCTCGGCGAGATGATGCACGAATTGGGCCGGTGCCGGCACGCCGACATCGGCGGCATTGTGGATCAGCAGGTCGCCGCCGACCCACAGCATCGCCGCGGTGCCGACGACCGTCAGCACCTGCATCAGCACCGGAACGCCCTTCACCAGCCCGCGTCCGATCGCCTGCGCCGCCGCCGACGGTCGCTGCGCCAGATACAGGCCAACGTCGTCCGCCTTCACGATCAGCGCAACGACGCCGTACACGCCCGCGGTGATCAGCACGGCGACGATCGCCAGCGTCACCGCCTGCGTCAGCAGCGGCTGGTCGGACACCTCGCGCAGCGCGATCACCATGATCTCGGCCGACAGGATGAAGTCGGTGCGGATCGCGCCCGACACCTTTTGCTTTTCCAGCGCGACCGGGTCGGTCGTCACCGTTTCCTCGTCCGCGCCATGCCCGCCCGACACCGCCTCGATCACCTTTTCCGCACCCTCGAAGCACAGGAACGCGCCGCCCAGCATCAGCAACGGTGCGAGCGCCCAGGGCGCGACCGCGCTGAGGATCAGCGCGGCGGGCAGCAGGAACAGCAACTTGTTGCGGATCGACCCCAGCGCGATCTTGCCGATGATCGGCAATTCGCGCTTCGGCGAGAGTCCGACGACATAGCGCGGGGTGACCGCGGTGTCGTCGATCACCACTCCGGCTGCCTTCGTCCCCGCCTTGGTGGCGGCGGCCCCGACATCGTCGAGCGAGGCCGCGGCCAGCCGCGTCAGTCCCGCGATGTCGTCGAGCAGCGCGACGAGTCCGCTTGCCATGTCGTTCGATCCTTTTATAAATCAGGCGTCGGCGAGGCCGATGCCGATCGTCGCGCGGGCCGCCTCGGCTTCGTTCGAGACGACGGGATAGGCGCAATAATCGGCGGCGTAATAGGCGCTTGGGCGGTGGTTGCCCGACCAGCCAATCCCGCCGAACGGCGCGGACGACGACGCGCCGTTGGTCGGACGGTTCCAGTTGACAATCCCGGCGCGCGCGCCCGCCCAGAAGCGGTCGAACAGCGCCGGAGTCTGGCTGATCAGCGAGGCCGACAGGCCGTAGCGGGTGTTGTTGGCCTCTGTGATCGCGCCGTCGAAATCGTCAGCGCGGATCACCTGCAGCAACGGGCCGAACAGCTCGATATCGGGGCGGTCGCCAACATCGGTGACGTCGATGATGCCGGGCGTCACGAACGGCCGATCCTCGGCCGGGCGCGCCATATGCTGGATCGGGCGACCGCCCTTCATCATTAACGCGAGGAAACTCTCGGTCAGCCCGTCGGCGGTGTCATTGTCGATCACCGGGCCCATGAACGGCGCCGGATCGTCGTGCGGCGCGCCGACGATCAACCGGCGGGTCAGCGACGCCAGCTCGGCAAGCAACGGTTCCGCCAGCGATTCCTGCACGATCAGCCTCCGCGCGGCGGTGCAGCGCTGCCCGGCGGTGGTGAAGGCTGACTGGACGATCAGCACCGCGGCGGCGTGCAGGTCGGGCGTGTCCCACACGAGGATCGGGTTGTTGCCACCCATCTCCAGCGCGAGAATCTTCTCGGGCTTCTCCGCGAAGGCGCGGTTGAGCGCGATACCGGTGCGCGCCGAGCCGGTGAACAGCAGCCCGTCGATCCCGTCGTGCGCGGCGAGCGCACGGCCCTCGTCGGGGCCGCCGATCACCAGCCGCAGCGTCTCGGGCGGAACCCCGGCGGCGTGAAAACAATCGACCAGAAACGCGCCGGTGGCGGGGGTTTTCTCCGAGGGTTTGAAGACGATGGCGTTGCCCGCGATCAGCGCGGGGACGATGTGGCCGTTGGGCAGATGTGCGGGGAAATTATACGGGCCCAGCACCGCCAGCACGCCGTGCGGCTTGTGGCGCAAAGCCATGCGGGTGTTCATCGGCGCGTCGAGCCGGCGCTGCGCGGTGCGCTCGGCATAGGCGCTGACCGAGATATCGACCTTCGCCGCGACGGTGTCGACCTCGGTGCGCGCCTCCCAGAGCGGCTTGCCGGTTTCGCGCGCGATCAGGTCGGTGAAGGCATCGGCGCGCTGGCGGACGACATTGGCGAAGCGGCGCAGCGTTTCGATGCGGAACGACAAGGACTTGGCCGCCCACGGCACGAAGCCGGCGCGCGCCGCCGCCACCTCGGCATCGACGTCGGTCGTCTCCGCACGCCACAGTTCCGCGCCGGTGGCGGGTTCGAAGGAGATCAGCTCTGCCATGCCGCTGGTCTTAGCCGTAACTTTCATCAGGGCGGAAGGGGGGATCGTCAGCGCAGCGCGTCGCCCATCACGCGGATGTTGGCGATGGTTGCGCCAAATGGCCCCCAATCGTCGGCATCGGCGATCGGCGACCAGATCGCCTCGACCCGGTCGATCAGCATCGAGCACGGCTCCCCCTGCCAATAGGCGTGATCGCGCGCGCGGCGGGGCGAAAAGGCCTGTAGATGTTGACGGACCTCGTCCCATTCATTGCCGTAAGTTTGCGGTAGTGGTTGCGCAAAGGCATCGAAGAAGAACTGGTCGACCGGCGTGAGCGTCGCGCGCAACGCCCGTTCGACCGCCTGTACCAGTGCGCGGTTCTCCTCCGGTGCGCGTGGCACCCGACCCATCCGCCACAACACCGCTTCGGCGATCGCGGGCTGATACTGGCCGGCGAACGCGTCGAGCGCGGCGATCAGCGGCTCGGACTCGCTGATCTGCGCGAGCGAGGAAGCGAGCTGCATCACGTCCCACAGGATTGCCTCGGGCTGGCGGCCGAAGGCGTAGAGCCCGGCGTGGTCGAAATAGGCGGCGACGAACCCCGGGTCCCACACCGGCGCGAACCGCCACGGACCATAGTCGAAGCTCTCGCCGGTGACGTTGATGTTGTCGGAATTGAGCACGCCGTGGACGAACCCCGCCGCCATGTAGCGCGCGGCGAGCGTCGCGGTGCGCGCAACGACCCGCTCCAGCAGCCGGACGGGATCGTCGCTGTCCTCGCCATAGAGTTCGCGCAGCACATAGCCGGTCAGGCGGCGCAGCGCGTCCTCGTCGCGGTGGTAGGCGAGCCGCTGGAACGTGCCGATGCGGATATGCGAATGGCTGAGCCGCACCAGCACGCTGCCGCGCGTCGGCGAGGGTTCGTCGTTGCGCTCCAGCGCCTCGCCGGTTTCGATCAGCGAGAAACTGCGCGAGGTCGGCACGTTCAGCGCCTCGAGCATCTCGGTCGCCAGCACCTCGCGGACGCCGCCCTTCAGCGTCAGGCGGCCGTCGCCGAACCGGCTCCACGGCGTCTGCCCCGATCCCTTGGTGCCGAGGTCCATCAACCGCCCGCGATCGTCGCGGAGTTGCGCGAAGGTGAAGCCGCGCCCGTCGCCGATGTCGGGATTGTACACGCGGAACTGATGCCCGTGGTAGCGCAGCGCCAGTGGCTGTTCGAGCGAGCCGGGTAGCGGCGCGAAGCGGCCGAAATGCGCGACCCATTCGGCATCGTCGAGCGTGTCGAGCCCGACCTGCGCCGCGGCGCGATCGTTGCGAAAACGAAGTATCGCCTGCGGGAAGCGCGCCGCGGCGACTTCGTCGTAAAAGGGGTCACCAAGCGCGGTGAGGGTGCGCTCGGGGCGATATGCTTGCGGGTCGACGGCCATGCCGCGATATGGGGGGCGGTCGGCAGGGGGCGCAAGCGATGGCGGAATTTCGGGACATTTACTGGTGGTCGAGCGACGGGCTGCGGCTCCATGCGCGCGACTATCGGGGCGCCGATGACGCGCCGCCGGTGCTGTGCCTGCCGGGACTGACCCGTAACGCGCGCGACTTTGCCGATGTGGCGCGGTCGATCGCGCCCGTGCGCCGCGTGATTGCGGTCGAGTTCCGCGGGCGCGGCGAAAGCGGCTATGCCAAGGACCCGATGAGCTATGTCCCGCTGACCTATGCGCAGGACGTGGTGGCGCTGCTGGACGATCAGAAGATCGACCGCTTCGTGACGATCGGGACGTCGCTGGGCGGGATCGTGACGATGCTGCTCGCCGGGCTGGCGCCGGGACGGCTGGCGGGGGCAGTGCTCAACGACGTCGGGCCGGAGATCGAACCGGCCGGGCTCGCGCGCATCCGCGGCTATGTCGGCAAGCCGAGCACCTGGCCGACGTGGATGCACGCGGCGCGCGGGGTGCAGGAGGGCAATGCCGGTGCCTATCCCGACTGGGGGATCGAGCAATGGCTGGCGATGGCCAAGCGGCTGTACCGCGTCAATTCCGCCGGGCGGATCGTGCTCGATTACGACATGAAGATCGCCGAGCCGTTCCGCCTGCCCGGCAACGAGGCGGGGCCGGACATGTGGCGCGCGCTGGCGGCGCTGGCCGGGGTGCCGGTGCTGGTGGTGCGCGGTGCGCTGAGCGATATCCTGTCCGCGCGCACCGCCGAGCGGATGGTCGCGACGCTCCCCGACGCCACGCTGGTGACGGTGCCGGAGATCGGCCACGCGCCCATGCTCGACGAGCCGGCGGTGCAACCTGCGTTGCGGCACTGGCTGGCGCGGACCGGGAACCGCCCGGCGGACTGAGGCGCTGTCGCGGGGCTTTACGACCTTGGCCCGGAGAGCCCGCGGATGACAAAATTGTTTCCCAACTCATTCCGTCATCCCGGACTTGATCCGGGATCGCGCTTCTGCGCCGACCGAGGAGAAGCGGGGCCCCGGATCAAGTCCGGGGCGACGTTCTATAGGGCGATGGAGCAGCCCTATCATGGAGCGTCTGCATGACCGGCGTTCGGGACGCTCATACTGCCGTGTTGCCCCTCAAGGGACGCCGCGCCGCGATCACCGGCGGGACGACCGGGATCGGGCGCGCGATCGCGCGGTTGCTCGCCGCCGAGGGCGCGTCGGTGTTCATCGGCGGCACCGATCGGGCGCATCTCGACGCGGCGCTGGCGGACATCCGCAAGGTGGGAACAGGCGAGGGCGCGCTGCACGACCTGTCCGACCCCGACAATGTCGGGGCGTTCCTGTCCGCCGCCGACGCGGCGCTGGGCGGCTATGACATCGTCGTCGCCAATGCCGCGGAGGCGGCGTCGGGGCTGACCGAGATGGACGAGGCGGCGGTGCGACACGCGATCTCGCTCAACTTCACGCACTATCTGCTGCTCGCGCACCGCGCCGCCGCGACGATGGCGCCCGGCGGCGATATCGTGATGATCGGCTCGACCAGCGCCTATGTGCTCGGGCCGCATTCGACCGTCTATGCGGCGATCAAGCACGGGTTGCAGGGCTTCTCGATCGCGCTGCGCCGCGAGCTGGGCGGCAAGGACATCCGCGTCGCTTTGGTCGAGCCGGGCAAGACCGGCTCGGACATGCAGATGCCCGACGTCAGCCCCGAGGAGCAGCGCGAACAGATCGAGGCGGGGACGATGCTGCGCGCCGAGGATATCGCGGTCGGCGTTCGGTACCTGCTGACCCAGCCGCGCCGCACGGTGATCCAGCGGCTGACGATCAGCCCGCGCGTGCAGGAGGAGGAATGATGGTCGACTGGCCGCATGACGCGCTGGTGCTGACCCCGCACGACATCGATCTGTCGCGCTCGCCGCTGGCGGGGAAGATCGACGCCGAGACCTATGTGCTGGGCGCGTTCAATCCCGGCATGACGCGGCTGCCGAACGGCAATCTGTTGCTGATGGTGCGTGTCGCCGAGGCGCTGCGTCATCCGGTGCGGGAGCAGCAGGTTCATGCGATCCGCTGGCACGACGGCGGCTATGTGCTCGATGCGTGGCCGCTGTCGCTGGTCGACACGTCCGACCCGCGCAAGTTCATGATGCGCGGCGGCGGGTGGAAGGTGATGGCGCTGACGTCGCTGTCGTGGCTGTTGCCGGTCGAGCTGGATGCCGAAGGGCGCGGGGTGGTGGCGATCCACTATGATCGCGCGATCGCGCCGCGCACCGACTATCAATGCTATGGCGTCGAGGATGCGCGGATCACGCAGGTCGACGGGCGTTATTACATGACGACCTGTTCGGTCAGCCCGGAGCGGCATTCGACGACGCTCTACACCAGCGACGATGCGCTCGACTGGACGCTGGAGGGGATCGTTCTCGATCACCAGAACAAGGATATGCTGATCTTCGAGGGGAAGGTCGGCGGTAAATTCTGCGCGCAGACGCGGCCGCTCGGCGATTTGTATTTCGCCTATCCGCCTGAGTCCGAATGGCGCGCGGGGCCGTCGATCAATCTCGCGACCTCGCCCGACGCGCTGCACTGGAAGCCGTATGACAAGCCCGGCATCCGCCCGCATGCGCAGACGATGGCGACCGCACGGATGGGCGGTGGCGCGCCGCCGGTGCTGGCGGAGGTCGGCGGACGGCGGGGCTGGCTGTCGCTGTGGCATGGCGTCGAGCCGTCTGGCGTGGTCGGCATCTACCGGACCTATTGGACCTTGCTCGACCCGGACGATCCGTCGCAGGCGCTGGCGACCGATCATGCGCCGCTGCTCGAGCCGGCGCCGGAGTTGCTCAAGCCGCTGGAGAATCTGCTTTACGTGACCGACGTGGTGTTCACGACCGGGATCGCGGACGGCGGCGACCATTGGGCGGTGGCGAGCGGCGAGGCCGATCTGGCCTGCCGAATCACGCATGTGCCGAAGGATCGGATCGGGTGATCGTCGTCTGTCATCCGTCATTGCGAGCGGAGCGAAGCAATCCAGGGCGACCTGGTCCGGCCCTGGATTGCTTCGCTCCGCTCGCAATGACGGCGAACACGAAAAGGCCCGGAGCGCGCGTGCGCCCCGGGCCTTTCATCATCACGCCGGCATACCGGCGCAACGGCTCGGATCAGTTGCTGTCCGAATCGTCGTTGTCGTCGACCGCGATCACGACACCGGCGGCGACGACCGCAGCGGCGAGGACCAGACCGACGATCGCGCCCGGCGCGGCCAGCTTGCTCTTGCCGCTGGTGACGGTGGCGGCGCGTGCCGACTTCGCGACCGACAGCGAGGCCGCCGGGCTGGCAGCCGGAGCGGCGAGGGCGGGGGCGGCAGCCAGCGTGAGCGAAGCGGCAGCGGCGAACATGGAAGCGATCTTCATGGGTGCGTCTCCTGTTAGTCGCGGATAACAGGCCAACCCTTGTCCTGTTCCGTCGCGGCAGGGAAGCGGAACATGGTGCGCGGCAGCATTTGCCGTATTATGTGGCGGGTATGTCACAGTCGCTGTCCCTTCTTTACTTGTTCGACGTCTTCGATCCGCAGGGCGACGATCCGTGGAGCCGGCGGGCGGTGCAGTTGATGACTGCGTTTCGCGAGACGGCGCGGCACGTCGTCGCGGCCGACGACTATCGCAGTGCGCTGCCCGCGGGCGTGGCAGGCACGCTGGCGCAGAACCCGCCGCCGCTCGCCGGCGCGGTGTCGGTCGCGCGCTATGAGGCGATCGCGCGCGCGATGCGCGGTCACGATCTGGTACTGGGTTTCGGGGCGGGCGCGATCGACGCGGTGATGGCGCGGCGGGCGTTTCCGCGCGACACGCCACCGATCGTCCACCACGAGGACCCCGCGGAGGCGACGAGCGACGGCAGCGCGCGGCTGTATCGCCGGATCGCGCTGGGCGCAGCGGCGGGGCTGGTGGTGGGCGGACCGGCGGCGGCGGAGACAGCGGCGGCGCGCTGGAAGGTGCCGGCCGCGCGGCTGCACGTCATTTCCGACGGCATCGACCTGTCAACCTTTGCGCGGGGACCGAATGCGAAGACCGTGGCCGGCTTTCGCCGCAAGCCCGCCGAGGTGGTGATCGGCGTGCAACTGGCCGGCGCAAGTGACGACGAACTGGCGTTGCTGGTGCGCGCGGCCGCGGGGCTCGCCGCGCGGTTCCGGCTCGTTGCCGTCGGCGAGGGTGCGGGGCGCGCGGCGGTCGAGCGCGCGGCGCTGGCGATGGGGATAGACGACCGGCTGGTGCTGCCCGGCGCGTTGGCGCCGACGTCGGCGTGGCTTGGCGGGGTCGATGTGCTGTTGCTGCCGATGCGTTTGGGCGCGGCGCCCGCGATCGTCGTCGAGGCGATGGCGGCGGGGGTGCCGGTGATGGCGTTGCACGGCGGCGCGACCGAGGCTTTGCTCGCCCCGGAGAACCGTGCGTTGCTGTCGCCCTACGCCGCGGAGGTCGCGTTGCGCGATGCGCTCCAGCCGTTGGCCAGCGACGCGACGCTGCGCGCGGCCATCGGCGCGGCCAACCGCGCGCGGGCGCTGGCTTCGCACGATGCCGCAGCGATGATCGCGCGCTCTGCCGCCGTCTATTCGAACGCGATCGGGGGGGCGGCTTTGCTCGGGTGAGTCGCATTTCGGTCGCGTTGCGGCCCGATTGCTTTATATGGGGCCGCTCCATCATTGGTGAAACGGGAATTCGCGTGTTCAAGGGGCTGAAGCCGATCGTCTATGCGGGCCGCGAGGTCTGGCCGCTGGTGGAGGGGGGCAAGGGCGTTGCCGCCACCAATCACGCCTCGGCGGGTGCCTGGGCGGCGGCGGGCGGGATCGGCACGGTCTCGGCGGTCAACGCGGACAGCTACGACCCTGACGGCAAGATCATCCCGCAAATCTATCGCGCGCTGACCCGGCGCGAGCGCCACGAGGAACTGATCGCCTATGCGATCGAGGGCGCGGTGCAGCAGGTGCAGCGCGCATGGGAGATCGCGGGCGGCAAGGGCGCGATCAACATCAACGTGTTGTGGGAAATGGGCGGCGCGCCGCGCGTGCTGCACGGCGTGCTGGAGCGGACGCGCGGGCTGGTGGCGGGCGTCACCTGCGGCGCGGGGATGCCGTACAAGCTCAGCGAGATCGCGGCGTCGTACAATGTCAATTACCTGCCGATCGTCAGCTCGGGCCGCGCGTTCCGCGCGCTGTGGAAGCGCGCCTATTCGAAGGCGAGCGAGTGGCTGGCGGCGGTCGTCTATGAGGACCCGTGGCTGGCGGGCGGGCACAACGGCCTGTCGAACGCCGAGGACCCGCTGAAGCCCGAGGACCCCTATCCGCGCGTCAAGGCGCTGCGCGAGACGATGCGCGAGGGCGGCATCCCGGACACCACGCCGATCGTCATGGCGGGCGGCGTCTGGTACCTGCGCGACTGGAACGAGTGGATCGACAATCCCGAACTCGGGCAGATCGCGTTCCAGTACGGCACCCGCCCGCTGCTGACGCAGGAAAGCCCCATCCCCGAAGAGTGGAAAGCCAAGCTGACTCAGATCGAGGAAGGCGAGGTGCTGCTGCACCGTTTCTCGCCGACCGGTTTCTATTCGTCGGCGGTGCGCAATCCGTTCCTGCGCGCGCTCGAGGCGCGGTCGGAGCGGCAGATCGCCTTTTCGACGCAGGAAGCCGGCGACCATGTCTTCCAGCTCGACGTCGGGGTGAAGGGCAAGAACTTCTGGGTGACGCGCAACGACCTGCTGCGCGCGCGCGAATGGTTCGGCGCGGGCTTCACCGACGCGCTCAAGACCCCGGACAATACGCTCGTCTTCGTGACGCCGCAGGAGAAGGGCGAGATCCGCAAGGATCAGGCCGATTGCATGGGCTGCCTCAGCCAGTGCCTGTTCTCGAGCTGGGCGGATACCGAGACCAATTCGACCGGGCGGCTCGCCGATCCGCGCAGCTTCTGCATCCAGAAGACCTTGCAGGATATCGCGCATGGCGGCGATACCGATGCGAACCTGATGTTCGCGGGGCACGCCGCGTATAACTTCAAGCGCGATCCCTTCTACTCGAACGGCTTCGTGCCGAGCGTGAAGCAGCTCGTCGATCGCATCCTGACCGGCGACTGATGTTCGACGCAGCGCTGGCGCAGGTAGCGACGGCGCTGCGTGACACGCGCGATCCGTGGTGGGTGATCGGTAGCGCAGCGGTGCGGCTGCATGGCGCCGAAACGTCGGTCGCGGATATCGATGTTTTGGTCAGCGAACGCGATGCGGGGAGCGTGTTGCGCGACTGGCCGCGCGCGGTGACGATCGGGGCCGCCAGCGAGCGCTTCCGATCGCACCCGTTCGCGCGGCTGGAAGGCGCGGCGTTGCCGGTCGAGGTGATGGCCGATCTCGAACTATGCACCGATGGTGTCTGGCGTCGGGTGCTGCCGGCCACGCGGGTGGCGGTCGCGGGCGTGTTCGTGCCGGCGCGCGATGAACTGGCGGCTATCCTGCGCGCGTTCGGGCGTGACAAGGATGTGGCCCGGGCGGGATTGCTGTCGCGGTCGGACGTGCGAGCGGGGTGATATTGACGCAGCGCGAGGCAGCGGTCGCGACAGCCTGTCGCCGACGGTGCCGCTCGCGCCGCCCTTCGGCGATGCTATAGGTCCGCGATGAGCATCCACGTATCCCGACGTCAATTGCTGGTCGGCGGCGCGTTCGCGCTCGTCGGCGCCGCCCCGCGGCCGTCAGTCGAGCGGGCGCTTGCCGCGCTGGAGCGTCGCGCGGGCGGGCGGCTGGGCGTCTCAATCGTCGACACGGGCCGCGGGACGACGATCGGCTGGCGAGCGCATGAGCGCTTCACCCAGGCCAGCTCCTTCAAGCTGTCGCTGGCGGCGCTGATCCTCGCCGAAGCGGATCGCGGCCGGCTTGTCTTGACCGAACGACTCGGCTGGTCGGCCGGCGATATCCTCCCGCACAGCCCGGTCACGACCGCGAGCGCCGCGATGACCTTGCCGATCCGCGAATTGGCGCGCGCCGCCGTCGTCACCAGCGACAATACGGCCGCCAACGTCCTGCTGCGCAAGATCGGTGGACCGGCGCGGCTGACCGCCTTCTGGCGGGCGGGTGGCGACCGGGTCAGCCGGCTCGACCGCTACGAACCGGCGTTGAACGTGACCCCGCCGGGCACTACCCTCGATACGACGACCCCAGCGGCAATGGCGGCGACCGTCGCCAGATTGGTGCGTGGCCCCGTGCTGCGACCGGCGAGCCGCGCGCTGCTGACCGAGTGGATGGTCGCGGCGAACACCGGGCGGCACCGCCTGCGCGCGGGGTTCCCGGCGGACTGGTACGCGGGCGACAAGACCGGGACGGGCGGGGGCGAGCGGCGGCCGATCTTCGTCGACCTCGCCTTTGCGTGCCCGCGTGGCCGCGCACCGTTGATCGTGGCGGCCTATTTCGAGCCGGTTCGGTCGGCATCGTCGGAAAGCGCGGAGGCTGTGCTGGCGAAGGTGGGTCGGATCGCGGCGGGCAGCTTTGTGGCGGCCTGATGTATACGGGAGCGGTCGTCAGTTCGGCTCGCGGGCAGGCTTAGGGCAAAGGGATGTTCACGCGGAGGCGCGGAGGCGCAGAGAGGCTGTGCTTGCCGCACTGCAAATCCACCATCGCACGATCTGGAGTGACAGGGCGACGCGTGATTCACGCGATACATCTCCGCGTCCTGCGCCTCCGCGTGATCCAAATTGTTTTTCCGACGCCCGGCGTGGCGACGTCTGATGTCGATCGGTTCCTGTTGTTCTCTCTCCCTGTTCAGGTGAGAGGGCCAGAGCGGCGGGTGTATTGCGCTCACCGCAGGACGGTGGCGATCAGCTGCAGTGGAACGTGCGAACGCCTGCGCGCCGCGACAGGCGACATTCGCGGACCGGCCGGGTCACCGGCGCCAACACCGAGCGGTCGGCGGCATAGCCGCACCGGACATTGAGCGAGCGTCCGGCGCGATAGACGCCCTCGACCCGCCAGACCTGCACCGTCGTCCGGTTCAGCCGCCGCGTTGCATCGGGGGCCAGGACGGCATTGTCGGCGATCGGGCCATCGTAGATCTCGACGTTCTGGAGCGGCGCGCCGCGCTGCTGCGCCGGACAGGTGGCGGTCACCGCCGCCGCCATCGCCACGATCCCGATCATCGCTCCTCCCCCCAAACGAAACGGCGCGCCCCCCGACCGGGTGACGCGCCGTCATCATAGCGCGACGCAGGCGGTGCGTCAGTCCACCACGGTACCCACCACGGCGCCGCCGACGCCACCGACCGCCGCGCCCTTCTCGACATTGCCGCCGGTCGCCGCAGCGACACCCGCGCCGCCGGCCCCGCCGATCGCCGCGCCGCGCAGCGTCGAACAGGCCGAGGTCGACACCGCAGCGGCGACGAGCAAGGCGGAGAGTGCGATCTTTTTCATGTGCTTGGTTCCTGTGCTGGGGGATGCCGCGTCAATGCGGCGGCCGCTGCACGGTTCCGGGCGGACATGCTTCGTCACGTTCCGCTGCCCGATCGGCTGCGACGCAGATTGCGGCGCGGCTACGCGATCGACATGTGCTGGCAACGTCGTCGGGGCATGCCGGTGCGGCCATGATGGAGAGCCCGATGCCGCACGATCGCCACGCCGCCTACCACGCCGACCGCGCCCGCGGTGAAGCCGTACGCGCGATCAGCGCCACCAGCGCCGATGCCGCCGCGATCCATCAGGAGCTGTGCCTGCGCTATAGCGGACGCGTGATCGCCGCACTGATCCTCGGCGCGGTGGGGAGGGGCGTGGGATCGTCTCCTGCCGGGCCGGATTGATTGGCCGGGATGACGTCGACGGACGATTTATGGAACCCAAGCGATCAGGTGAAAGGCGTTCATTTTAGGTGAGCGGCTTGCGCTACGCCCAGCCCTCCAGCACCTGATCGGGCGGGCGGTGGCCGTCGGCCCACATGCGGATATTGGCGATCACCTTCTCGCCCGACGCGACGCGGCCCTCCCATGTCGCGGAGCCCATGTGCGGCGTCATCACGACGTTGGGCAGCGCGAGCAGCCGCGGATCGATCTCGGGCTCGTGCCGCCACACGTCGAGCCCGGCCCCGGCGAGCCGCCCATTTTCGAGCGCTTCGACCAGCGCATCCTCGTCGAGAATGCCGCCGCGGCTGGCGTTGATGACGAAGACGTGCGGGCGCAGCAATGCGATGCGCCGTGCGTCGATCAGCTCGCGGCTGTCGGTATTGAGCGGCGTGTGGATCGTCAGGATGTCGATCGCACCCAGCAGCTCGTCGAGGTTCGGATGCCAGACCGCGTTCAGCTCCGCCTCGACGACCTTCGGCAGCCGGTGGCGGTTGTGATAGTGGATCGAGAGCCCGAAGGCGCGCGCGCGTCGCGCGACCGCCTGGCCGATGCGGCCCATGCCGACGATCCCCAGTGCCTTGCCGCCGATCCGGTAGCCAAGCATCCCGCCCGGGCTCCATCCCTTCCATTCGCCGGCGCGGACCAGCTTCTCGCCCTCCGCCAGCCGCCGCGGCACCGAGACGATCAGCGCCATCGTCATGTCGGCGGTATCCTCGGTCAGCACGCCAGGGGTGTTGGTGACGATGATCCCGCGTGCGCGCGCTGCCTTCAGATCGATATGGTTCACGCCCGCGCCGAAATTGGCGATCAGCCGTAGCCGCGGACCCGCATCCGCGATCAGCGCGGCGTCGATCGTGTCGGTGACCGCGGGGACCAGCACGTCGCACTCGGCCATCGCCGCGGCGAGCGCATCGCGCGACAGCGGGGTGTCGTCGGCGTTGCCGGTCACGTCGAACAATTCGTCCAGCCGCCGCATCACGACATCGGGCAATGCCCGCGTCACGATCACCTTGGGATGGGCGCAGCGTCGCGTATCGGCCATGCGTCGGGATTGGCGAAGCCGCGCGCATGCGTCAACGGTTGATGCGGCAGGGTCGCCGTGGCTAGAGGGTAAATGTGAACAGGGACCTTCTCACGATCGTGGCGGGCGCGACGGCGCTGGCGCTGCTCGCCCCCATGCCCGCCGCGGCGGCCAGCGAGGCGAAGACGCCGCCGTTCGTCGGCTCGATCGCCGCATCGCGCGCGCGGATGCGCACCGGGCCGGGGCGCAACTTTCCGGCGAGCTGGATCTATGTCCGCGCCGATCTGCCGGTGCGCGTGCTGGAGGCGTTCAAGGAATGGCGCCGCGTCGAGGACCCGGACGGGACGCAAGGGTGGATGCTCAACGCGCTGCTCAGCAGCCGCCGCACCGCGATCGTGCGCGGGACCGAGCCCGCCGAGCTGCGGGATCGTCCCGGCGGGCCGACGATCGTGTGGCGGGCCCAGCCCGGGGTGGTCGGGCGCATCAGCCGCTGCGGCAACGGCTGGTGCCGGTTCGACGTGAAGGGGCAGGCGGGGTTCATCCAGACCGACCGGATCTGGGGCGTCGGGCCGACGGAGCAATTGCCATGACCTTCACCCTCGACGGCTTCGATCTCGAGGCATTCGTCGCCGTGACGCTTGCCGAGGATCTGGGGGAGGGCGGCGATGTCAGCTCCGCGGCGGTGATTCCGGCCGATGCGCGGTTCGAGGCGGTGATGGACAGCCGCGACGCGATCACCGTCTGCGGGCTGGGGATCGCGGCGGCGTTCTTCCGGCGGCTCGATCCCGGCGCGGCGATCACGATGCTGGTGCAGGACGGCGACCGCGTCGCGCCCGGGACCGCGCTGATGCGCATCACTGGCAACGCGCGCGCGCTGCTGACCGCCGAGCGGTCGGCGCTCAACACCGTCCAGCATCTGTCTGGGATCGCGACGCTGACCGCGGCCTATGTCGATGCGATCGCGGGGAGCGGCGCGACCCTGCTCGACACGCGCAAGACGATCCCGGGGCTGCGGCGGCTCGAAAAATATGCGACGCGCACCGGCGGCGCGCAGAACCATCGCATGGGGTTGTGGGACGCGGCGATGATCAAGGACAACCACGTCGCGGTGGCCGGCGGGGTCGGGCCGGCGGCGGCGCTGGCGAAGGCCGCCGGCATCGCGACGATCATCGTCGAGGTCGACCGCATTGACCAGATCGAGCCGGCCATCGCGGCGGGCGCCACCCACCTCTTGCTCGACAACATGGGGCCCGACATGCTGCGCACGGCGGTGACGATCGTTGCGGGTCGGGTGCCGACCGAGGCGTCGGGCGGGGTCACGCTGGAGACGATCGGCGCGATCGCACGCAGCGGCGTGCGCTACGTCAGCGTCGGGCGGATCACCCAGTCGGCTCCCGCCGCCGACATCGGGCTGGACTTTGCAGAGCTATGAGCGAGCGCAGGAAGAAGACGGTGGTGTCGGTGGAGAAGAAATCGCCGCTGGCGTATTTCGGTGCGGACGGCCGCCCGCCGTCGATCGTGCGGTTCGAGCGGCTGTATCTCGCGTCGTTCGCGGTATCGCTGATCGGCTGGGCGTTCAGCTGGCAGCAGACCGCCGACCGGCTGGCGATCGACCCGAAGACCGCGAACTATACGTGGCTGTTGCCCGCCGCACTGGTGCTGAGCTGTGCGATCACGCTGACGCTGTGGTATTTCATCGCGCGCCGCGCCAGCCTTGCCGCCAAATGGGTGGTGACGATCCTGACCGGGCTGGCGGCGGTGCGCTTCGCGATCAACCTGATGGTGGTGGCGGGCGGCAAGGTGCCGGTGACCGCGCTGCTGCTGTCGGCCGCGATCCTGGCGCTCAGCATCGCCGCGGCGGTGCAGCTGTTCCGCCCCGACGCACGCTTGTGGTTCGGCGAAGGGCTGGACCCGGAGGAAGAAGAAGCATGACGATGGTGACGAAGCGGGTGATGCTGCTGGGCGCGCTGGCGGCCATCGCCGTGCCCGGCGTCGCGACGGCGCAGGCGCTGTCGTGCGCGATCCCGGCCGATCTGCCGCGCCCGCGCCCCGATCTGCCCTCGGCGAGCCAGCCGGCGCGGCGGCTGCCGATCGGCAGCTACACGCTGGCGATCAGCTGGAGCCCCGAATATTGCCGGACCAGCGGCGACCGGCCGAACGCGCGCTTCCAGTGCGGGGGCAGCAATCGCTTCGGATTCGTGCTGCACGGGCTGTGGCCGGACGGCGTCGGCAAGGACTGGCCGCAATATTGCCGCGCGACGCCGATCCTGTCGCGGCAGGTGATCCGCCGCCACGTCTGCGCCACGCCGTCGCCGCAGTTGATGCAGCACGAATGGTCGAAGCACGGGACGTGCATGGCCGGCTATACGCCCGAGCGCTATTTTACCAAGTCCAACGCGATGTTCCACGCGCTGCGCTTCCCCGACATGGCGCGGCTGGCGCAGGCGCCGCTGACTGCCGGGCGGCTGGCGGAAGCGATCGCCGCGGCCAATCCGGGGCTGCGCGCCGACATGATGCGCGTGACCGGCACGAAGGGCGGTGCGCTCGACGAAGTGTGGCTGTGTACCGACAAGCGCTTCCGCTACGCGCGCTGCCCGGCGCATCAGGGCGGGCTCGACCCGGCGGCGCGGATCACGATCACGCCGCCGCGGTGAGGTGAGCCGGCGGGTTTCCGTCGTTGCGAGCGTAGCGAAGCAATCCAGCGCCGGATCAGGACGCCCTGGGTTGCTTCGCTACGCCCGCAATGACGGTTGGAACTCGGCCTAGTCGTCATTCCCGCGGAGGCGGGAATCCAGAAGCCCTGACGTAGCGACTTTTACGAGGACCTGCGCGTCTGGATTCCCGCCTTCGCGGGAATGACGGAACGGGACGTGCCGGTCGTACCGCCGCGACGACCTACATCAAACCAAACCGCACGAACAAAAAGCCGCCGCCCGGCATCCCGGACGGCGGCTCTTTCACGTCAGGCCGGCGCCTGAGGCGAGGATCACTCCTCGTTCAGATACTCGCCCGCGTCGGCATCGGTGCCGGTGCCCGAGGGAACGACCTCGGCGAGCGGATCACTGCCGGTACCGACGTCCTCGCGCGGGCTGCGCTTTTCTTCCGCGGCGCGGGTCTGCGCGGCGGTGCCGGCCGAACCCGCAGCCACCATCGCCTCCTGCAACTTGCGCTGCTGGACGCGCAGTGCCGCATCGCGCGACGAGGCCGCCACGC
This sequence comes from Sphingomonas phyllosphaerae FA2, assembly GCF_000427645.1. Classification (GTDB taxonomy): domain Bacteria; phylum Pseudomonadota; class Alphaproteobacteria; order Sphingomonadales; family Sphingomonadaceae; genus Sphingomonas; species Sphingomonas phyllosphaerae. The sequence goes on from NZ_KE386571.1 coordinate 638,537, forward strand.
GCAGACGGTTCATGCCCGCACCGGTGCCCGCTGGGATCAGGCGACCGACGATCACATTTTCCTTGAGGCCCATCAGCGTGTCCTGCTTGCCCTGGACCGCCGCCTCGGTGAGCACGCGGGTGGTTTCCTGGAACGACGCCGCCGAGATGAAGCTGCGGGTCTGCAGCGACGCCTTGGTGATGCCGAGCAGGATCGGCTTGCCCGCTGCGCGCGCCTGACCGTCCTCCAACTTCTCGTTGATCGCGTCCATTTCCTCGCGATCGACCTGCTCGCCGACCAGCAGCGTCGTGTCGCCGGCTTCGATGATCTCGACCTTCTGCAGCATCTGACGAACGATCGTCTCGATGTGCTTGTCGTTGATCTTCACGCCCTGCAGTCGATAGACTTCCTGGATTTCGCTGACGAGATACTCGGCCAGCGGCTCGATCCCCATCGTCTCCAGAATGTCGTGCGGGTTCGGCGAACCGCCGATCAGGTTGTCGCCACGCTTGACGTAGTCGCCTTCCTGAACGTCGATCACCTTCGACTTCGGCACCAGATACTCGACGACGTCGCCGCCGTCCTCGGGCTGGATACCGATCTTGCGCTTCGCCTTATAGTCCTTGCCGAACACTACCCGGCCGGAGATCTTGGCGATGATCGCCGCCTCCTTGGGGATGCGCGCCTCGAACAATTCGGCGACGCGCGGCAGACCGCCGGTGATGTCGCGGGTCTTGGCGCTTTCGCGCGCGACACGCGCCAGCACGTCGCCGGCATGGACCGTTGCATTGTCCTCGACCGACAGCACCGCGCCCGGCGCCAGCAGGTAGCGGGCGGCCTCGCCCGACCCTTCGTCGAGCAGGGTCATGCGCGGACGCAGATCCTCCTTCGACTTGGTGGTCGCACGATATTCGATCACCACGCGCTGCGCGATACCGGTCGCTTCGTCGACCTGCTCGGTGAGCGTCTTGCCCTCGATCAGATCCTGGAACTTCACGGTACCGCCGGTTTCGGTGATCACCGGCATGGTGAACGGATCCCATTCGGCCATCCGGTCGCCCTTGCTGATGATGTGGCCATCATCGAACATGACGTACGCACCGTACGGGATCTTGTGCACCGCCAGCTCACGGCCGTCCATGTCGACGATCGCGATCTCGCCCGAACGGCTGAGCACGACGCGACGGCCACGCTGGTCCTCGATCAGGCGCAGGTCGCGGAACTCGACCGTGCCGTCGACCGGCGATTCGAGGTTCGACTGCTCGTTGAGCTGCGCCGCGCCGCCGATGTGGAAGGTCCGCATCGTCAGCTGCGTGCCCGGCTCGCCGATCGACTGCGCCGCGATCACGCCGACCGCCTCGCCGATGTTGACCGGCGTACCGCGGGCGAGGTCACGCCCGTAGCACTTGCCGCACACGCCGACCTTGCTTTCGCAGACCAGTGGCGAGCGGATCTTCATCGCCGGGATGCTCAGCGCCTCGATCTGCGCGACCATCGGCTCGTCGAGCAGCGTGCCGACCGGGATGACGACCTTGCCCGTCTTGGCATCCACGACGTCCTCGGCCGTGGTCCGGCCCAGGATCCGCTCGCCCAGCGACGCGATCGTCGAGCCGCCCTGCACGATCGCCTTCATCTCCAGCGCACGCTCGGTACCGCAATCCTCCTCGATGATGACGCAATCCTGCGACACGTCGACAAGACGGCGGGTCAGATAGCCCGAGTTGGCGGTCTTCAGCGCCGTGTCCGCCAGGCCCTTACGCGCGCCGTGGGTGGAGTTGAAGTATTCGAGGACGGTCAGACCTTCCTTGAAGTTCGAGATGATCGGCGTCTCGATGATCTCGCCCGACGGCTTGGCCATCAGCCCGCGCATACCGGCAAGCTGCTTGATCTGCGCGGGGCTACCACGCGCACCCGAGTGGGCCATCATGTAGATCGAGTTGATGTCGCGCTCGCGGCCGACCATCGGGCCGTCCTCGTAGTGGCGCACCGCCTTGATCTCGTTCATCATCGAGTTCGCGACCTGATCGCCGCACCGGCTCCAGGCGTCGATGACCTTGTTGTACTTCTCCTGCTGCGTGATCAGGCCGTCCTGATACTGCTGCTCGAAGTCCTTCACGAGATCGCGGGTCTCGTCGACCAGCTTGTCCTTGTCCGGCGCGATCAGCATGTCGTCCTTGCCGAACGAGATGCCCGCACGGAACGCGTGACGGAAGCCAAGCGCCATGATCGCGTCGGCGAACAGCACGGTCTCCTTCTGGCCGGTGTGACGATAGACCTCGTCGATGACCTCACCGACGTCCTTCTTGGTCAGGACGCGGTTGACGACGTCGAACGGCACCTTGTGGCTCTTGGGCAGGCACTCGCCCAGCAACATGCGACCCGGCGTGGTCTCATAGCGCTTCAGGTACTGGTTGCCCTGCTCGTCGGTCTGCGGAACGCGGCTGACGATCTTGGTGTGGAGCGTCACCGCACCCGCGAACAGCGCCTGGTGCACCTCGGCCATGTCGCCCAGCAACATGCCTTCGCCCGGCTCGTTCTGCTTTTCGAGCGAGAGGTAATAGAGACCCAGCACCATGTCCTGCGACGGCACGATGATCGGCTTGCCGTTCGCGGGGCTCAGGATGTTGTTGGTCGACATCATCAGGACGCGCGCTTCCAGCTGCGCTTCGAGCGACAGCGGGACGTGCACGGCCATCTGGTCACCGTCGAAGTCGGCGTTGAACGCCGAGCAGACCAGCGGGTGAAGCTGGATCGCCTTGCCCTCGATCAGCACCGGCTCGAACGCCTGAATGCCGAGGCGGTGGAGCGTCGGCGCGCGGTTCAGCAGCACCGGATGCTCGCGGATCACCTCGTCGAGGATGTCCCAGACTTCCTTGCGCTCCTTCTCGACCCACTTCTTCGCCTGCTTCAGCGTCATGCTGAGGCCCTTGGCGTCGAGGCGCGCGTAGATGAACGGCTTGAACAACTCGAGCGCCATCTTCTTCGGCAGGCCGCATTGATGCAGCTTCAGCTCCGGCCCGGTCACGATGACCGAACGGCCCGAATAGTCGACGCGCTTGCCGAGCAGGTTCTGACGGAAGCGGCCCTGCTTGCCCTTCAGCATGTCGGACAGCGACTTCAGCGGACGCTTGTTGGCGCCCGTGATCGTGCGACCGCGGCGGCCGTTGTCGAACAGTGCGTCGACCGCTTCCTGCAACATGCGCTTTTCGTTGCGGACGATGATGTCCGGCGCACGCAGCTCCATCAGGCGCTTCAGGCGGTTGTTGCGGTTGATGACGCGGCGATACAGGTCGTTGAGATCCGACGTCGCGAAACGACCGCCGTCCAGCGGCACCAGCGGGCGCAGCTCGGGCGGGATGACCGGCACGACCTCGAGGATCATCCACTCCGGACGGTTGCCGGATTCGAGGAAGCTCTCGACGACCTTCAGGCGCTTGATGATCTTCTTGGGCTTCAACTCCGACTTGGTCGTCGCCAGCTCTTCCAGAAGCTGCACCTTCTCGCCCTCGAGATCGAGGCTTTCGAGCATGATGCGGACCGCTTCGGCGCCGATCCCGGCCGAGAAGGCGTCCTCGCCGTACTCGTCCTGCGCCTCGAGCAGCTCATCCTCGGTGAGCAGCTGATACTTCTCCAGCGGGGTCAGGCCCGGCTCGATGACGATATACGCCTCGAAGTACAGCACGCGCTCGAGCTGCTTGAGCTGCATGTCGAGCAGCAGGCCGATGCGGCTCGGCAGCGACTTCAGGAACCAGATGTGCGCGACCGGCGCGGCCAGCTCGATATGGCCCATCCGCTCGCGGCGGACCTTCGACACCGTGACCTCGACACCGCACTTCTCGCAGACGATGCCCTTGTACTTCATGCGCTTGTACTTGCCGCACAGGCATTCGTAGTCCTTGATCGGACCGAAGATGCGCGCGCAGAACAGGCCGTCACGCTCGGGCTTGAACGTGCGATAGTTGATCGTCTCGGGCTTCTTGATCTCGCCGAACGACCACGAGCGGATTTTGTCCGGCGACGCGATCCCGATCTGGATCTGGTCGAAGGTTTCCGGCTTCGCGAGCGGATTGGCGAAATTGGTCAGTTCGTTCATCTTGATGAACCTCTTTCAATTCGTAGCCCTCTCCCCGCCGGGGAGAGGGTTGGGTGAGGGGCTGCCAAAGGCGGTGGTCTCGATGAGACCCCGACCCCTCACCCCGGCCCTCTCCCCGGTGGGGAGAGGGGGGAGGCAGGCTTACTCGGCCGCGATGGCGATGCCGTCGTCGTCCTTGGCCTCTTCCATCGACTTGAGGTCGACGTTGAGACCCAGCGAGCGCATTTCCTTGACGAGCACGTTGAAGCTCTCCGGGATGCCGGCCTCGAACGTGTCGTCGCCCTTGACGATCGCCTCGTAGACCTTGGTGCGGCCGACCACGTCGTCGGACTTCACCGTCAGCATTTCCTGGAGCGTGTACGCCGCGCCATAGGCCTGGAGCGCCCAGACTTCCATTTCGCCGAAGCGCTGGCCACCGAACTGCGCCTTACCGCCCAGCGGCTGCTGGGTGACAAGCGAGTACGGCCCGATCGACCGGGCGTGGATCTTGTCGTCCACAAGGTGGTGCAGCTTGAGCATGTAGATGATGCCCACCGTCACCTTGCGGTCGAACTTGTCGCCGGTGCGCCCGTCGAACAGGTCCGACTGACCCGAGGTATCGAGCCCGGCCAGCTCCAGCATGTCCGACACGTCCTTTTCGACCGCGCCGTCGAACACCGGGGTGCCCATCGGGACGCCGGGCGTCAGGTTCTGCGCCAGCTCGATGATCTCGCCCGCATCACGCGAGTCGATGTCGTCAAGATAGTGCTCGCCATAGACGGTGCGGAGCCGATCCTTGACCGCGTCGGGCATCTCGCCCGCCTTGGCGTCCGGGTTGGCTTCGCGCCAGTCTTCCAGCGCATGCTTGATCTGCTGACCAAGCCCACGCGCCGCCCAGCCAAGGTGCGTCTCGAAAATCTGCCCGACGTTCATGCGCGACGGCACGCCCAGCGGGTTGAGCACGAGATCGACCGGCGTCCCGTCGGCGAGGAACGGCATGTCCTCGGCCGGCAGGATGCGGCTGATGACGCCCTTGTTGCCGTGACGGCCGGCCATCTTGTCGCCCGGCTGCAGCTTGCGCTTCACCGCGACGAACACCTTGACCATCTTCAGCACGCCCGGCGGCAGCTCGTCGCCGCGCTCCAGCTTCTCGCGGCGATCCTCGAACTTGTCGCGGATGCGCTTGGCCGCCTCGTCATACTGGCCCTTCACGGCCTCGAGGTTCGACTGGACCGCATCGTCGGCCACCGCGAACTTCCACCATTCGTGACGTTCGACGCTGTCCAGCACGTCCATGTCGATGGTCACGCCCTTCTTGACGCCCTTCGGCGCCGCGGTCGCGACCTGACCCAGCAGCATCTCGCGCAGACGCGACCAGGTTGCGCGGTTGAGGATCGTGCGTTCGTCGTCCGAGTCCTTCTTCAGGCGCTCGATCTCTTCGCGCTCGATCGCCATCGCGCGCTCGTCCTTGTCGATGCCGTGGCGATTGAAGACGCGCACGTCGACGATCGTTCCGGCAACGCCCGGCGGCAGACGCAGCGACGTATCGCGCACGTCCGACGCCTTTTCACCGAAGATCGCACGGAGCAGCTTCTCTTCCGGCGTCATCGGGCTTTCGCCCTTCGGCGTGATCTTGCCGACCAGGATGTCGCCCGGCTCCACTTCGGCGCCGACATAGACGATGCCCGCTTCGTCGAGGTTGCGCAGCGCTTCCTCGCCGACGTTCGGGATGTCGCGGGTGATGTCCTCCGGCCCAAGCTTCGTATCGCGGGCCATCACCTCGAACTCGTCGATGTGGATCGACGTGAACACGTCGTCCTTCACGATCCGCTCGCTGATGAGGATCGAGTCCTCGTAGTTGTAGCCGTTCCAGGGCATGAACGCGACGAGCGCGTTGCGGCCCAGTGCCAGCTCGCCGAACTCGGTCGACGGGCCGTCGGCGATCACGTCACCGGCGTTGACCACGTCGCCCACCTTCACCAGCGGACGCTGGTTGATGCAGGTCGACTGGTTCGAGCGCTGGAACTTCATCAGCGTGTAGATGTCGACGCCCGACTTGGCCGAGTCGACCTCGCCGGTCGCCCGCACCACGATACGCGCCGCGTCGACCTGGTCGACGATGCCCGCGCGCTTGGCCGAGATCGCCGCGCCCGAATCGCGCGCCACGGTCTCTTCCATGCCGGTGCCGACGAACGGCGCCTCGGCGCGCACCAACGGCACGGCCTGACGCTGCATGTTCGAGCCCATCAGTGCGCGGTTGGCGTCGTCGTTCTCGAGGAACGGGATCAGCGACGCCGCGACCGACACGAGCTGCTTTGGCGACACGTCCATCAGCGTCACCGTTTCCGGCAGCGCCATCAGGAATTCGCCCGCCTGCCGTGCGGAGACCAGCTCCTCGGCGAACGAACCGTCCTCGTTCAGCTCCGCCGATGCCTGCGCGACGGTGTGCTTCTGCTCTTCCATCGCCGACAGATAGACGACCTCGTTGGTCACCTTGCCGTCGACGATCTTGCGGTACGGCGTCTCGATGAAGCCGTACTTGTTGACGCGCGCGAAGGTCGACAGCGAGTTGATCAGACCGATGTTCGGGCCTTCCGGCGTCTCGATCGGGCAGATACGGCCGTAGTGGGTCGGGTGAACGTCGCGGACCTCGAAGCCCGCACGCTCACGCGTCAGGCCGCCCGGCCCGAGCGCCGAGACGCGACGCTTGTGCGTCACTTCGGACAGCGGGTTGGTCTGGTCCATGAACTGCGACAACTGCGACGAACCGAAGAACTCGCGCACCGCGGCCACCGCGGGCTTCGCGTTGATCAGGTCGTTCGGCATCACCGTCGAGACATCGACCGACGACATGCGCTCCTTCACGGCGCGCTCCATGCGGAGCAGGCCGACGCGATATTGGTTCTCCAGCAGCTCGCCGACCGAACGCACGCGGCGGTTGCCGAGATTGTCGATATCGTCGATCTCGCCCTTGCCGTCCTTGAGGTCGACCAGCGTCTTGACCACCGCGAGGATGTCCTCGGTGCGCAGCGTCGTCACCGTGTCCTCGGCGTCGAGGTCGAGGCGCATGTTCAGCTTGACACGGCCCACCGCCGACAGGTCGTAGCGGTCCGGATCGAAGAACAGGCCGGCGAACAGCGATTCCGCGGTCTCCAGCGTCGGCGGCTCGCCGGGGCGCATCACGCGGTAGATGTCCGACAGCGCCTGCTCACGCTCCTCGGCCTTATCGGCCTTGAGCGTGTTGCGGATCCACGGACCCGTCGCGACATGGTCGATGTCGAGCAACTCGATGCGGTCGATGCCCGCCTTGTCGAGCTTCTCCAAGTTCTCCGGCCCGATCTCGTCGCCGGCCTCGACGTATATCTCGCCGGTCGCCTCGTTGATGAGGTCATAGGCGCTGTAGCGGCCGTAGATTTCCTCGGTCGGGATCAGCAGCGTCTCGAGGCCGTCCTTGCCCGCCTTGTTGGCGGCGCGCGGCGTGATCTTGGTGCCGGCGGCGAAGATCACCTCGCCCGACTTGGCGTCGACGATGTCGAAGGTCGGCTTCACGCCGCGCCAGTTCTCGGCCTGGAACGGAATCTGCCAGCCGCCGTCGCCGCGCACGAAGGTTAGGCGGTTGTAGAAGTGGTTGAGGATCTCCTCGCCGTTCATCCCCAGCGCATACAGCAGCGCGGTGACCGGCAGCTTGCGCTTACGGTCGATACGGACGTTGACGATATCCTTGGCGTCGAACTCGAAATCGAGCCACGAGCCGCGATACGGGATCACGCGTGCCGCGAAGAGGTACTTGCCCGACGCATGGGTCTTGCCGCGATCGTGATCGAACAGCACGCCCGGCGAGCGGTGCATCTGGCTGACGATGACGCGCTCGGTACCGTTGATGAAGAAGGTGCCGTTCTCGGTCATGAGCGGCATGTCGCCCATGTAGACGTCCTGCTCCTTGATATCGAGCACCGAGCGGGTTTCCGTATCCGGATCAACCTCGAACACGATCAGGCGCAGCGTGACGCGCATCGGCGCCGCATAGGTGATGCCGCGCTGACGGCATTCCTCGACGTCGAACTTCGGCGGCTCCAGCTCGTAGTTGACGAAGTCCAGCTCGGCGGTGCCGGCGAAGTCGCGGATCGGGAACACGCTGCGCAGCGTCTTCTCGAGCCCGGAGACGTAGCCGATCGACGCGTCGGACCGCAGGAACTGCTCATAGCTCTCGCGCTGGACTTCGATCAGGTTCGGCATCTGCACCACTTCGTGGATATTGCCGAATACCTTGCGGATGCGACGCTTGCGCGTCCCCGCCTTTTCGGTCCGCGCGGAGCCCGCGTCGATCGGATTGGTCGCCATAAAAGCTTGTGCCTCGTCAGCCGTCAAAATGCAGGCGCAGGGTGGAACGAAGAAAAGCCGATCGCAAAGATGCGTCGGCTTTCAGCGTCCTGAACCGCGGCTTCCCAATCCGATCGACACGCTGCGCAAGGCGCGCCGTTTCCCGGAAGCTGTGGTGATGGAGCGGATATAGGGGCGGGGCGGGGGCGTGTCAAACGGACGGGCTCGACAGATGTCGATCGATCGGCGAAGCTCCGCGCGTCATGAACGGGAGGGGGCGATCGTGGTGATGACAAGAGCAAGGGCGACCGCGTTGGCGATGCTGCTGGTGGCCAGTCCGCTGGCGGCGCAGATGCCGCCGGGGATGGCGGAACTCCGGGCCGAGCAGGCGAAGATGCCTGCCCCGGACGCGGTGGTCCGATATGGCGGCGACGATCTGCGGTCGGGCGAGATCCGGTTGCCGAAAGGCAAAGGGCGGTTCCCCATCGCGATGCTGATCCACGGCGGCTGCTGGAGCCAGGAATATGACACCGTCAAGGGCATGACGCCGCTGGCCGAGGCGCTGCGCCAGCGCGGTTTCGCGGTGTGGAATGTCGAATACCGGCGGCTCGGCAATCCGGGTGGCGGCTGGCCGGGCACGTTCCAGGATATTGCGGCGGCGATGGATTATCTGCCGACGCTGGCGAAGACCTATCCGCTCGACCTGAAGCGGCTGACGATCGTCGGCCATTCGGCGGGTGCGCATCTGGCGGCGTGGGCGGGGAGCAGGACCAGATTGCCCGCACCCTGGACCGCTCCGAAGGCCGTCCGTCCGGTATCGGTGGTGGTGATCGACGGGCCGACCACGCTGGCGCCGTTCGTCGGGGCGGATGCGGAGGTGTGCGGCAAGCCGGTGATCGTGCCGCTGATGGGGGGCACTCCCGCGGAGAAGCCGGCCGAATACCGGATCGCCAGCCCCGCCGATCATCTTCCGCTGGGTGAGCGGCAGGTGATCGTGCTCGGATCGCTTACGCCGTACATCAAGCCCTATGTCGCCGCGGCGCGGGCTGCCGGCGATCCGGTCGACGCGCTGGAGCCGGCCGGCGCCAATCACTTCGACATCATCACGCCCTCCACGCCGAACGGGAAGGCGGTGGCGGACTTCGTGGCCGCGAAGGCGCTCGCGAAATAGCGCACGAAAAAGGGGCGGCACCCGCGTGGGTGTCGCCCCTTTTCTGCTGGCGGCCGCGTCATGGCGCTGAACCAGATGACGTCGAACGAGCGGGCTTGGGCCGCTCGTCGGCCGGCCTCGTGTGAGGGGCTCGCCCCTCACACTTCGGCTTACTTCAGCTCGACGGTCGCGCCGGCTTCTTCCAGCTGCTTCTTGACCTTCTCGGCCTCGTCCTTGCTCACGCCTTCCTTGACGGGCTTCGGCGCGCCTTCGACGAGTGCCTTGGCTTCGGTCAGGCCCAGGCCGGTGATGGCGCGGACTTCCTTGATGACGTTGATCTTCTTGCCACCGTCGCCGGTCAGGATCACGTCGAACTCGGTCTTCTCTTCAGCGGCCGGAGCAGCAGCGCCGCCGCCAGCAGCCGGAGCCGCAACCGCCGCAGCGGCCGAAACGCCCCACTTCTCTTCGAGCAGCTTCGACAGCTCGGCTGCTTCCAGGACGGTCAGTTCGCTCAGCTGGTCAACCAGCGCGTTCAGGTCTGCCATGATCTTACTTCCTAATCTAAACGGGGACAGGGCCCCGAAATCCAAACATCAACCGGAGGCGGCCTGAAATCAGGCTGCTTCCTTCTCCGAATAAGCTGCCAGCACGCGCGCGATCTGCGCGGCCGGGGCCTGGGTGATGGTCGCCAGCTTCGTGGCAGGCGCCACGATGAGGCCGACGATCTTCGCACGCAGCTCGTCCAGCGACGGCAGCGTGGCCAGTGCCTGCACGCCCGCCACGTCGAGCGGGGTCGCGCCCATCGCACCGCCGACGATCTCGAACTTGTCGGTCGTCTTGGCGAACTCGGCGGCAACCTTGGCGGCCGCGACCGGATCGGTCGAGGTCGCTAGGCCGACCGGACCGGTCAGCATGTCGCTGATCGAACCGTAATCGGTGCCGTCGAGGGCGATTCTGGCAAGCTTGTTCTTCGAGACCTTGTAGGTCGCGCCGGCGTCCCGCATCCGGTTGCGCAAGTCGGTCGACTGCGCCACCGTCATCCCCAGGTTGCGGGTGACGACCACCACGGCAACCTCGGAGAAGGTACGGTTGAGCTCGGCGACGGCCGCGGTCTTCTGACTACGATCCATGCCATTCTCCACATTGGGAAGGGACGTGCCGAAACACGAAGCCCTTCCGGGTACGAACCACCGGCCGCGCGGATGCGCAATCGGCGGCATAGTCCAGCGATGGGGAAAATGACCGGGCGACCGGCCGCACGATCATCGTGGCGGCGCGGGGAGCGTCGATCCTGTCCCCGTCTCGGCGGGGAATTAAGGCCCGAGGGGCCACCCGCTGTCTCGGACGGTGTGCCATGCCCGCGAGCGGACCGGCGACGCGGCGGCCTATAGCGGATCGTGAGCGACGGTCAAGCGCGATCAATGTGTCACGAAGTTGACCCCGAATTGTCGTGTGGGTGTCGCCGAACGTTCACGCCGCTGCCTTTCAAGGTCGCGATAGGCACCCGGGAAACCTATCCTCGGGGAAACGTTATGACCACCTTACGCCACGACGACCTGATCATCGGCAATGATTACGATGGCGACGTCGATGCCAATCCGTCTGCCACCACCACGCTCGGCGAGCTGGTCGAGAAGCGCTATTCGCGCCGCCAGATGATGGGCGGGATGAGCGCGATGACGACCGCGGCGTTCGGCGCGTCGATGCTCAGCGGTTGCGGATCGGACGACAATGACGGCGACATCATCACCGTGTCGGACGGTGCCACCGTCCAGACGCAGGGCGGCCGCGTCGTCACGCTGACCTCCACCGCCAGCAGCAACGCCACCAGCTCCAGCTGGGCGCAGGTGAGCGGCCCCAGCGTCGCGCTGACCACCAGCGGTACCTCGGTCAGCTTCGTCGCGCCGAACGTCACGAGCGCGACCAGCGTCGTGCTGGCGTTCACCGCCACCAACGGCAGCGGCTCCAGCACCGAGCGGTCCACGGTCGTCATCAATCCGGCGACGCTCGACTTTACCGCGGTGGCCAAGAACAAGAACGACGTCGTGACGGTGCCGTCGGGCTATACCGTGTCGGTGCTGTACCGCGCCGGCGACCCGATCGCGTCGGGCGTTCCGGCGTTCGCCAACGACGGGACCGACACCAATTACGCGCAGCGTGCCGGCGACAACCATGACGGTATGACCTATTTCGGGCTTGCCGCCAGCGGCACCACCCCGGATGCCAGCAACAGCACGCGCGGCGTGCTGGCGATCAACCACGAATATATCAATCCGGACTATATGCACGTCGGCGCTCCGACGACGACGACCGATGCGAACGGCGTGGCGCGCCGTCCGGAGGCCGAGGTCCTCAAGGAAATCGAAGCGCACGGCGTCTCGGTCGTCGAAGTGGCCCGCGCGGGAAATACCGGCGCATGGAGCTATGTCGCGAACAGCACGCTGAACCGTCGCGTCACGCCCAGCACGCCGGTGTCGTTCAGCGGCCCGGTGCGCGGCGACGCGATGCTGCGCACGGTGTATTCCAAGGACGGCACCACCGGCCGCGGGACGATCAACAATTGCGCGAACGGCGGCATGCCGTGGGGCACCTACGCCACCTGCGAGGAAAACTGGGCGGGCTATTTCGCGCGCGCCTCGACCGACGCCGCGGTGCGGACCGCTGCCGGCAATGCCAAGCAGGTGACGTCGCTGTCGCGATACGGCGTGGGCACCAGCAGCCGTTACGGATGGGAAACGGTCGCCGCCTCCGATGCCACCAGCACGATCTTCTCGCGGTGGAATGCCTCGGCGATCGCAGCCAATCCGGCCGACGGCACCGGCGATTTCCGCAACGAGCCGTTCACGTTCGGCTGGGTGGTCGAGATTGACCCGTACAATCCGGCCTCGACCCCGCGGAAGCGCACCGCCCTCGGCCGCATGGCGCATGAGGGCGTGATGCCGGGCCGCGTGGTCGCGGGCGTCAAGCCGGCGTTCTACATGGGGGATGACGGTCGCAACGAATATATCTATAAGTTCGTCTCGGCGACCGCTTGGGCGGCGGCGGATGCGACCCCGTCGGATCGCCTCGCGACCGGCGACAAATATCTCGACACCGGCACGCTGTACGTCGCGAAGTTCAACGCCGACGGCTCCGGTCAGTGGCTGCCGCTGGTGTTTGGCCAGAATGGGCTGGACGCGAACAACGCGCGCTATCCGTTCGCCAATCAGGCCGATGTGCTCGCCAACGCGCGCCTCGCCGGCGACGCTTTGGGCGCGACACCGATGGATCGTCCGGAATGGACCGCGGTGAACCCGGTCACCGGCGAGATGTATTGCACGCTGACCAACAACTCCAGCCGTCGCGGCGTCGCCAACAGCAGCGGCACGCGCTCGATCGACCCCGCCAACCCGCGCGCCTATGTCGATACCCGCACGGATGGCAAGGCCCCTGCGACGGGCAATGCCAACGGCCATATCGTCCGGCTGCGTGAAGCCAACGACTCGACCGAGTCGCTGACCTTCACCTGGGACGTCTACGCGTTCGGCGCGCGTTCGACCGCTGACAAGACCAACGTCAACCTGTCGGGGCTGGACGACACCAACGACTTCTCATCGCCGGATGGCCTGTGGTTCGGCTTGCCGACCAACGCGGCCGGGCAAGCCTCGCCGCTGCTGTTCATCGAAACCGACGACGGCGCCTATACCGATGTGACCAACTGCATGTTGCTGATCGGCATGCCGGGCCGCGTCGGGGACGGCACCACGAAGTCGGTGACCAGCTCGTCCGGGGGCACCGCCACCACCACTGCGCGCGTCGGCGCGGCACCGGGCGCGAAGCTGAAGCGCTTTCTGGTCGGGCCGAAGGAGTGCGAAGTCACCGGCATCACCTCGACCGCCGATGGGCGCTCGATCTTCATCAACATCCAGCATCCGGGCGAAGATGGCAATTACGCCAACATCACCTCGCACTGGCCGCAAAGCCAGGCGACCGGCACCGGTACCGGCCGCCCCCGCGCGGCGACGGTGGTGATCACCAAGAATGACGGCGGTGTGGTCGGGCTGTAAGATCCAGGACCGAAACGGAAACGACGACCGTAGCGGAAGGGCTACGGTCGTCGTCTTTTTGTCGATCGTCATTCCCGCGATGGCGGGAATCCAGACGCGCAGACCGTCCTGGGAGCCACGACAGTCCGAGGTTCTGGATTCCCGCCTTTGCGGGAATGACGCAGTGAGCGCGATCAGACGCTCCGCAACACCCGTCTTTACCGCCGCGGGCGTGGGCCGCCGCGGGGCGCGCCACCACCGCCGCCGTGGCGCCGCTGCGGCGGACCGCCGGCGTTGCGGATCGGGGCAGCGCCGCTCGGCATCGGCTCGATCCGCACGCCGCTCTCGTCCTCGCCGTCCGCGTTGGCCGACGCCTTGACTGCCGCCGCGAAACGCGCCGCCAGCGCGCGCGGCACCTGGAACTGCGTCTCGGTCGCGCCGATGCGGATCGCACCGATCTCGGCCTTGGTGACATGCCCGCGACGACACAGCAGCGGCAGCACCCAGCGCGGATCGGCATTCTGACGCCGACCGACGTTCATATGGAACCACACCACGTCGTCGAAGCCGTCGCGATGCCCCTTCTGCTGGTTCGCGCTCATCTCGCTACGATCGGCGAGTTCCTCGGGCGCGGGCAGCGCCGCGCGCTGCGCGGCGACCAGCGCTGCGGCGATCTCCTCGGGCGTGCGCTGCTTGAGCAGCTCGGCGGCCAGCGCCTGATCGTCGTCATCGACCTCGACCGGCGCGAGCAGCCGCTCGAGCAACCGCTCGCGATCCTTGGCGCGGATCGCCTCGGCGCTCGGCACCTCGCCCCATTCGGCCGCGATCCGCGCGCCACGCAGCATCATCTCGACACGGCGACGGCGCGGATAGGGGACGATCAGCACTGCGGTGCCCTTCTTCCCCGCGCGACCGGTGCGGCCCGAACGGTGCTGCAACACCTCGGCATCGCGCGGCATCTCGACGTGGATGACGAGGCTGAGCGTCGGCAGGTCGATCCCGCGCGCCGCGACGTCGGTGGCCACGCACACCCGCGCACGGCGGTCGCGGAGCGCCTGCAACGCATGGTTGCGCTCGTTCTGCGAATGCTCGCCCGACAGCGCCACCGCCGCGAAGCCGCGCTCGACCAGACCGGCGTGGAGGTGCCGGACGTTGTCGCGCGTCGCGCAGAACAGTATTGCGGTTTCCGCCTCGTAGAAGCGCAGCAGGTTGATGACCGCATGCTCGATCTCGGACGGCGAGACGGTCACCGCGCGATAGGTGATGTCACCGTGCCCGCGCTGCTCGCTCACCGTCGAGATGCGCAGGGCGTCGCGCTGATACGCCTTGGCCAGCGCCACGATCGGGCGCGGCAGCGTCGCGGAGAACAGCAGGGTACGGCGCTCGGTCGGCGTCTGGTCGAGCAGCGCCTGGAGGTCGTCGCGGAAGCCCATGTCGAGCATCTCGTCCGCCTCGTCGAGCACCGCGGCGCGGATCTGCGACAGGTTCAGCGCGCCACGCTCGGCATGGTCGCGCAGGCGGCCCGGCGTGCCGACGACGATATGCGCGCCGTGGTTGAGCGCGCGGCGCTCGCGGCTGGCGTCCATGCCGCCGACGCAGGTCGCGATCCGCGCGCCCTCATAGAGCCACGTCAATTCCTTGGCGACCTGCAACGCCAATTCGCGCGTCGGCGCGATCACCAGCGCGAGCGGCGGCCCGGCGACCGGCAGATTGCCATCCTCGCCCAGCAATTGCTCGGCCATCGCGAGGCCGAAGGCGACGGTCTTGCCGGAGCCGGTCTGCGCTGAGACGAGCAGGTCGCGACCGTGCGCGACCTCTGCGGTCACCTCGGACTGAACGGGGGTGAGCGCGGTGTAACCACGCGTTGCGAGCGCGCTGGCGAGCGCGGGGGGGAGATTCGGGAAGTCCATGAAGGCCTCCACATGGACCTTTTGGCCGCCAATTGCCAGTGGGAACGCAGTCGGACCGCACCGCGTTGGGGCAGCACTCCTGCCAATCATGGAATTTCGCATGACGCTTCCTGCCGATCCGGTCTGGTTCATCACCGGTTGCTCGACCGGTTTCGGTCGCGAACTGGCCAAGCTGGTGCTTGCGAAAGGGTGGCGGGTGGTGGCGACCGCGCGCGATGCGGCGCGGGTGGCGGATCTTGCGGCCGGGCAGGACGACCGGCTGCTCGCCCTGTCGCTCGACGTCACCGACGCCGCCGCGATCACCGCCGCGATTGCAGACGCCGAGGCGAAGTTCGGGCGCATCGACGTGCTCGTGAACAATGCCGGCTATGGCTATCAGTCGAGCATCGAGGAAGGTGAGGAGCACGAAATCCGTGCGCAGTTCGATGCCAATGTCTTCGGCCTGTTCGCGATGACCCGTGCGGTGCTGCCGGGGATGCGCGCGCACCGGCGGGGTGCGATCGTCAACATCACCTCGGTCGCCGGGCTCGTCGGCTTCCCCTCATCGGGCTATTATGCCGCGTCGAAGCACGCGGTGGAGGGCTTCTCCGACGCGCTCGCCGCCGAGGTCGCGCCGCTCGGTATTTCGGTGACCTGCATCGAGCCGGGGCCGTTTCGCACCGACTGGGCGGGCCGCTCGCTGCGCCAGACCGAAAGCCATATCGCCGATTATGCCGATACCGCCGCGGCAAGGATGGCGTCCACTAAAGGTTATTCGGGCAACCAGCCCGGCGACCCGGTGCGCGCGGGCGAGGCGATGATCGCGGCGGTCACGCGCGACACGCCACCGCGGCATCTGGTGCTCGGCAAATGGGGCTATGACGCGGTCACCGAGCGGTTGCGCGCCCGCGTCGCCGAGATCGAAGGGCTCCGCGACGAAGCGCTCGGCGCGGATTATCCCGACGCTACCAACGATAGTTGAAGCTGACGCTGATCCGCTCGGCCTTGGCGGTGCTGGTCATCACCTCGTGCCGCAGCCAGCTCTCCCACAGGAACAGCGCGCCGTCGCGCGGCTCGGCATAGACGAACGTGCCGTCGCGCGGCGGCGCGGCCATCAGCATCGGCAGCCGCGGGTCCTCCAGCTTGAGCGCGCCCGACCCCTCGGGCACCGCGACGTAGAAGGTGCCGGAGACGACGCTGTGCGGGTGGAGGTGCCCGGAGTGCGTGCCGCCCGGCTTCATGACGTTGACCCACAGGCTGTCGAGCTTGAGCTTGCGCCCGCCGAGATCGAACCCGGCCTCCTTGGCGAAGGCGGCGACGTGGCGGTCGAGCAGTTTCTTGAGATCGGCGAACACCGGGTCGCGCAACGGCAGATCGTTGAGCGAGGCGTAGCTGGTGTAGCCGCGATAGCCATGCGCCTTCGACCAGCGCTTCCCGGCGACGTCCTCCTCGGCCAGCGCCCGGCACGAGGCGTCGAGATCGGCGAGCAGCGCGGCATCGGCGACGTCGGCGTCGTAGAACAGGGTCGGGAACAGCTGGCGGGTCGGCATGGGGAGGGTCCTTAGGTCCGTCCACTCGTCATTGCGAGCGTAGCGAAGCAATCCAGGGCGTCCTGGTCCGTCACTGGATTGCTTCGCTGCGCTCGCAATGACGGCAGGGAGTGCCCGCTCACCCCATTCGCAGCGCCACGTCGTTCATGAACCGCACGTCGTCGCCCTGCGCCAGCCACTCCGCCTCTGCGGCCAGCGCGCCGAGCAGGTCGCTCAGCGCGTCGATCTCGCTCTTGGCGTAATTGCCGAGCACATGACCGGTCACGCGATCCTTGTGCCCCGGATGCCCGATCCCGATCCGGACACGGCGGAAATCCGGTCCAAGATGCTGGTCGATCGAGCGCAGCCCATTGTGACCGGCGGTGCCGCCGCCCTGCTTCACCTTGACCTTCATCGGCGCGAGGTCGAGTTCGTCGTGGAAGACGGTCAGCGCGTCGGTGCCGAGCTTGTAGAAGCGCAGCGCTTCGCCCACCGAACGGCCGCTGTCGTT
Source organism: Sphingomonas phyllosphaerae FA2 (assembly GCF_000427645.1). GTDB lineage: Bacteria > Pseudomonadota > Alphaproteobacteria > Sphingomonadales > Sphingomonadaceae > Sphingomonas > Sphingomonas phyllosphaerae. The sequence goes on from NZ_KE386571.1 coordinate 656,012, forward strand.
CATGAAGGTCGCGGGCTTGAGCAGCAGCACCTTGGTCGTGCCGATCCGGCCTTCCTGCAACCAGCCCTGGAATTTCTTGGCCGGCGCGGCGAAGCCATGGACCGCGGCGATCGCATCGACCGCCATGAAGCCGACATTGTGGCGGTGCATCGCATATTGCGCGCCCGGATTGCCAAGCCCCACCCACAATTGCATCGCTGATCCTTCCTTCCAAAAGCAAAGGGCAGGGGAGCGTCGCCGCTGCCCTGCCCCAGAACGATGGTCCGCACGCGATCGGCGGACCGGCGATTACTCGCCCTTGTCCTCGCCTTCGCCAGCTTCCTCGGCGGCTTCGGCAGCCTGCGCCTCGGCTACTTCGGCGTCGGCCTGCTCGTCCGCAGCGGTCGGGACGGTCGGCGCCACCAGCGTCGCGACCGCGACGTCGCCCTCGGCGGCCGGCTTCGCGCCCTTCGGCAGCTTCAGGTCGGAGATGTGGATCGTGTCGCCGATCTCGACGCCCTTGAGCGACACCGTGATCTCGCTGGGGATGTCGGCGGCGTCGACGACCAGCTCGACGTCGTGCTGGACGATGTTGAGCACGCCATTGCCCTTCTTGATGCCCGGCGCGTCCTCTTCGTCGGTGAACACGACCGGCACCGCGATCGTCACGGTCTCGTGCTCGCCGATGCGCAGGAAGTCGACGTGGGTCGGACGGTCGGTGACCGGGTGGAACGCCACGTCCTTGGCCAAAGTGCGCGTGCCGTCGACCATGATGACCGAGTTCATGAAGTGGCCGGTCATCAGAGCCTTGACGAGTGCCTTCTCCTCGAGATGGATCGAGGTCGGCTCCTTGTTCTGGCCATAGATCACGGCGGGGACGCGGCCGTCGCGACGGAGTGCACGGGAGGCTCCCTTGCCAACCCGGTCACGCGTCTCGGCTGCGAGCGTAATGGTGTCGCTCATCTCAAATGCTCCGAAATACGGTGATATGCTTTCCGGGCCACGCCTCCAGGGATGACCATGACCGGAAGCCCGCGCGCTTAGCGGGTGAGGGCGCGAAATGCAAGGTGCCGCCGCCCGGAACGCCGTCGCCCCTCCGTAGGCATACACCGTCGCCTCTGCGGAGGCAGGGGCCCATGTCTGTACCGTCGTTCATCAAGGTCTGACACAAATAGCGCGGCTCATGTGTCCACGTTGCACGAGCACGACACAGCCATAGGCCCCTGCCTCCGCAGGGGCGACGGCCTAATACTTAACCCGCACCGCCTTCAGCCGGTACGCCCCCAACTGATCCTGCACGCTGCCCTTGCCCGCCAGATGCCCCGCGCCGACCGCGATGAACACCGTCCCCGGCCGCTTCATCCGCTCCGCGATCCACGCCGCCCATTGCTTGTTGCGATCGGTGAGCAGCACCTTGGCGACCTCGGGCGAGTCCTTGAGCGACTCGTTCATTTCCTTCGCCACCCCCTCGGGCTTGCCGCGCGCCCAGGCGTCGACCAGCGTCGTGAACGTCGCATCGACCTTGGGCAATTCGTCGAGCGTGCTCTCCAGCAACTGCACCTGCGCAGGCTTCGACAGCTTGCCGAACACGCCCAATTGCCCCTCGAACGTCTCCAGCCCGACGACCGGCTTGCCCGCCGCCTTCGCCGCGTCGCTCAGCACCTTCTCCGGCCCGTTCGCCGGATCATAGCCGAGCTCGCGCACCGGCAGCAGCGACAACGTCACCGCCGCGAACCACGGGCGCATCTTCTCGTAGACCGCCGGTTGGACCTGCCCGTCGCCCATCGCCTTGGCGAAGGCGGCGCGGTAATTGGGCGAGAGCTGCTGCGTCAGCGGCGTGCCGTTCGGGTCGAAGGCGGCGGCGCTCACCACCCGCTGTTGCGTGGTGGCGTCCGGCTCGACCATCTCCAGCACCAAAGTCTGCGAGCGGTCGAAAGCGGTCTTCACCGCCTCGTCGAACCACGACAATCCCGGCTTCAGGACGTGGATCGTCCCGAACAGATAGATGGTCGTGTCCTTGTCCTTGACCACCCACAGCGCCGGATCGGCGTCCTGCGCCGTCGCGGCAGGCGCGGGCGCCGGCTGCGCACAGGCGGGCAGTGGCAAGGCGAGGAGCAGCGCGGGCAGGGGAGCGGCGATCTTCATGCCGCCGCTCATACGGGCGCGTCGCATTCGGCGGAAGAGGCGACCGGTCAGCCGGCCTCCCGATCGCGCCAACGCTGGACCAGCAGCACCGCCACGCCCGTCGCGATCGACAGCCACCACAAGGTTTCCGTCGGGCTAGGTATGTGGAATGCCCGGCCCAGCATCTCCGCGACCGGATTGCCGACGATCGCCACGACACCCACTGCCGCGAAGACGTGCAGCGCGCGCCGGCGAAGCACTTCGTCCGCCTCCCGCCACCCGAGCCCTAGCGTAATCGCCGCTACCGCTACGATACAGAACGCGGTGACCAGTGGGGCGATCGTCACGCCCGAACCGACCGTCGTCCCTCCGATCAGCGATGCCGCCCCCATGACCGCTACCGCAGCTGCGATGGTGAGCGCCTTGCGAACCCGCCGCCGCCGTTGCCGGTCGTCGGCCCGCCTAGCGCCCCATGCGTCAGTCCTTGTCGTGCCCGTCATCGAAAACCTCCTCGATCTGCAATCCGAACAGCCGGGCGATCCGGAACGCGAGCGGGAGCGACGGGTCGTGCTTGCCCGTTTCGATCGCATTCACCGCTTGCCGCGACACGTCCAGCCGACCGGCCAGTTCGGCCTGACTCCAGTCCCGTTCCGCGCGCAGCACTTTCAGCCGGTTCTTCATCGCACCATCGTTGTCGCGCTTACCTGTCGGTATGTCAGGTAATGCTGACATGATGATGCGAGCGTTCGGCTGTGTCAAGCATGGCTGACATCATCCCGTCCTCCGTCGCTCGCTTGATTCGATCCGGCCCTTGCGCCACAGGCTCGGCGCGTGACCGACATCAGCGCTCCCCGCCCGCTCAGCTTCCAGGCGATGATCCTGCGGCTCCACCAATATTGGTCGGAGCGCGGCTGTGCGATCCTCCAGCCCTATGACATGGAAATGGGGGCCGGCACCTTCCACCCCGCCACCACGCTGCGCGCGCTGGGGCCGGACACGTGGAACGCCGCTTATGTCCAGCCGTGCCGCCGCCCGACCGACGGCCGCTATGGCGAGAACCCCAACCGGCTCCAGCATTATTACCAATATCAGGTGATCCTGAAGCCGAGCCCGCCCGACCTGCAGGAACTCTACCTTGGCAGCCTCGCTGCGATCGGCGTCGATACCGGGCTGCACGACATCCGCTTCGTCGAGGACGATTGGGAGAGCCCGACGCTCGGCGCGTGGGGGCTGGGCTGGGAGGTCTGGTGCGACGGGATGGAGGTGACGCAATTCACCTATTTCCAGCAGATGGGCGGGTTCGACATGAAGCCGGTCGCGGGCGAGCTGACCTACGGGCTCGAACGGCTGGCGATGTACATCCAGAATGTCGACAACGTCTACGATCTGGCGTTCAACGATGCCGGGGTCTCCTATGGCGACGTGTTCCTCGAGAACGAACGCCAGATGTCGACGTGGAATTTCGAGGTCGCCGACACCGACGCGCTGTTCGACCTGTTCAGAAAGGCCGCGGCGGAATGCGAGCGCAGCCTTGCCGCCAAGCTGCCGATTCCTGCCTATGAGCAGGCGATCAAGGCCAGCCACACCTTCAACCTGTTGCAGGCGCGCGGCGTGATCTCGGTCGCCGAGCGGCAGGCCTATATCGGCCGCGTCCGCGACCTCGCGAAGGCGGCGTGCGCGGCGTATATGGAAAAGAACGGCTGGGCGGAGCCGCTCAAGGTCCCGGCGGCGTGACGCGCTGCCGACTCGCCGCGCAGAGATTGTTCGCGCAGGGGCGCGGAGGCGCAGAGATGGTGCGCGCGCGGCGCATGTCCGCGGTAGCAATCTCGTCAAGCGCCGGCGGCTCCGGCGATGCGCTGGCCGCTGACGCGCCCTCTCTGCGCCTCCGCGCCTCTGCGCGAACTAACCTTCTTCTTCCTCTTCGCGTCCTCGCGGCTTCGCGTGACCCCAACCAAACGGCCCGCCCAGCATGACCGACTTCCTTCTCGAACTCCGCTCCGAGGAAATCCCCGCGCGGATGCAGGCCAAGGCGCGTGAGGATCTCGCGCGGCTGTTCGCGGCCGAGCTGGCGAAAGCCGGCCTCACCGCCGCCGCGACCGTCACCTATGCGACCCCGCGTCGCCTGACGCTGATCCTACGCGAGCTGCCCGACGCCACGCAGGCAGTCAGCGAGGAAGTAAAAGGCCCTCGCGCCTCCGCCCCGCCGCAGGCGCTGGACGGCTTCCTCCGCAAGACCGGGCTGACCCGCGAACAACTCACCGAGCGCGACGGCGTGCTCTACGCGGTGACCGAAAAGCCGGGTCGCGCGACCGCCGACGTGCTCGCCGAGGCGATCCCCGCCGTGATCCGCGCCTTCCCGTGGCCGAAGTCGATGCGCTGGGGCGACGCCTCGCTGTCGACCGAGAGCCTGCGCTGGGTCCGCCCGCTGCAAGGGATCGTCGCCTTGCTTGGCGAACAGGTCGTGCCGGTCACGATCGCCGGGATCGCCAGCGGCGCGGCGACGCTCGGGCATCGCTTCCACCATCCGGGCGTGATCACGATCGGCTCGGCGGCGGATTATGTCGAGAAGCTGCGCGCCTGCCACGTCATCGTCAATCAGGACGAGCGCGCCGCGCTGATCCGCGACCGCGCCGCCGCGCTCGCCGCCGAGGCCGGGCTGGTGCTGGTCGAGGACGAGGGGCTGGTCGCCGAGAATGCCGGGCTGACCGAATGGCCGGTGCCGCTGCTCGGCCGCTTCGACGCGGAGTTCCTGTCGGTGCCGCCCGAGGTCATCCAGTTGACCGCGCGGGTGAACCAGAAATATTTCGTGTGCCGCGACGGGACGGGCAAGCTCGCGAACGCGTTTGTCTGTACCGCTAACATTGACGCGCACGACGGCGGCGCGAAGATTGTCGAGGGCAACCGCAAGGTGCTCGCCGCCCGGCTGAGCGATGCGCGCTTCTTCTACGACACCGATCTAAAGGTGCCTCTGGCGGAGCAGGCGAAGAAGCTCGACCGGATCGTCTTCCACGAAAAGCTCGGCACCGTCGCCGACAAGGTCGAGCGCGTCGCCAAGCTGGCGCGCTGGCTGGTCGAGGAGGGCGTGGTCGGCACGCCTGACCTCGCCGACAAGGCCGAGCGCGCCGGGCGGCTCGCGAAGGCCGACCTCGTCACCGGCATGGTCGGTGAATTCCCCGAGCTACAGGGGCTGATGGGCGGTTATTACGCCGCCGCGCAGGGCGAGGACGAAGCCGTCGCGAACGCAATCCGCGACCATTACAAGCCGGTCGGGCAGGGCGACGACGTACCGACCGAACCGGTGACGGTCGCGGTGGCGCTGGCCGACAAGCTGGATAGCCTCGAGCAGTTTTTTGCGATTGGACAGGCGCCGACCGGATCGAAGGACCCGTTCGCGCTCCGTCGCTCGGCGCTGGGTGTCATCCGCCTGATCACCGAGAACAACCTGCGCTACCGTGTGCCGCCTGATCTACTCGATTTCTTCGCCGACCGCCTCAAGGTCCAGCAACGCGAAGCCGGCGTCCGCCACGATCTGATCGACGCGGTCTTCGCGCTCGGCGGCGAGGACGATCTCGTCCGCCTGCTCGCTCGCGTACGTGCGCTGCAATCGTTCGTCACCACCGACGACGGTGCGAATCTGCTCGCCGGCTACAAGCGCGCCGCCAACATCCTGAAGAAAGAAAACTTCCTCGTCGCCCCTGCGCAGGCAGGGGCCCATGTCTCTGTCGATCAGGCGGTGCCGCCCGTGGCCGCGGACGAAGGGCTGTCCTACACGCCCGAAAGGGACGAAGTTGCGCTGATCGCGGCGCTCGACGCTGCCGAGCCCGCCGCCGCGCAGGCGATCGAACGCGAGGACTTCGAAGGCGCGATGGCCGCGCTCGCGACGCTCCGCGCGCCGATCGACGCGTTCTTTGATAGCGTTATCGTAAACGATGCTGATCCGCAAAAGCGTTCAACACGTTTAAAGCTGCTGGCGCGCGTTCGCGCCGCAGTGCACAAGGTCGCCGATTTCTCGAGAATCGAGGGCTGACGGACACCCGCCAGCGTCTCAACTTTCGCAACATTCGCGTGGCCAACCGACGCGAGATCAAGGACTTGGCACGATGACCCAGCGTTACGTCTATCGCTTCGGTGGCGGCGTCTCCGACGGGGGCAAGGGCGACAAGAATTTGCTCGGCGGCAAAGGCGCGAACCTCGCCGAGATGGCGTCGATCGACCTGCCGGTGCCGCCGGGCTTCACGATCTCGACGGCGATGTGCACGCGTTACTACGAGGAAGGCGAGCGCTTCCCCGATTCGCTCAAGGCCGAGGTCGCCGAGGGGATCGCGCATATCGAGCGGATCACCGGCAAGGCGTTCGGCGACGCCGCCGATCCGCTGCTGGTGTCGGTGCGGTCGGGCGCGCGGGTGTCGATGCCGGGGATGATGGACACCGTCCTCAACCTGGGGCTCAACGATGCGACGGTCGAGGGGCTGGCCGCGACCAGCGGCGACGAGCGCTTCGCCTGGGACAGCTACCGCCGCTTCATCCAGATGTATTCGGACGTGGTGCTCGAACTCGATCACGGCGCGTTCGAGGAAGCGCTGGAGATCGCCAAGGAAGACCGCGGCTACACCCTCGATACCGAGCTGTCGGCGGCGGACTGGCGCGAACTGGTCGCCGAGTACAAGGCGATCGTTGCCAAGGAATGGGGCAAGCCGTTCCCGCAGGACGTGCATGACCAGCTCTGGGGCGCGGTCGGCGCGGTGTTCGGCTCGTGGCAGTCGGAGCGCGCGAAGGTGTATCGCCGCCTCAACCACATCCCCGGCGACTGGGGCACCGCGGTCAACGTGCAGGCGATGGTGTTCGGCAACATGGGCGACACCAGCGCGACCGGCGTCGCCTTCACGCGCGATCCCGCCAAGGGCGACCGCGCTTATTACGGCGAATTCCTCATCAATGCGCAGGGCGAGGATGTCGTCGCCGGCATCCGCACCCCGCAATATCTGACGAAGGCCGCGCGCGAGGAAGCGGGGGCGAAGCCGCTGTCGATGGAAGAGGCGTTGCCCGAGGTTTATACCGAACTGGCGGCGGTCTTCGACAAGCTCGAAACCCACTACCGTGACATGCAGGACATCGAGTTCACGGTCGAGCGCGGGAAGCTGTGGATGCTCCAGACCCGCTCGGGCAAGCGCACCGCCAAGGCCGCGCTCAAGATCGCGGTCGAGATGGCGAGCGAGGGGCTGATCACGCGGGAGGAAGCGATCGCGCGCGTCGAGCCGCAGGCACTCGACCAGTTGCTCCATCCGACGCTCGACCCCGATGCGCCGCGCGACGTGCTGACCAAGGGGCTGCCCGCCTCGCCCGGCGCGGCGAGCGGACTCGTGGTGTTCGACGCCGACACCGCCGAGCGGATGGCGGCGGACGGCAAGGCGGTGATCCTCGTCCGCACCGAAACCAGCCCCGAGGACATTCACGGGATGCACGCCGCGAAGGGGATCCTCACCGCGCGCGGCGGGATGACCAGCCACGCGGCGGTGGTCGCGCGCGGCATGGGGCGGCCGTGCGTGTCGGGTGCCGGGTCGCTGTCGATCTCCGCGAAGGACAAGGTATTGCGCGTCGGCGGGCGTGAGGTGCGCGAGGGTGATACGCTGACGATCGACGGCGCGACCGGCGAGGTGATGGTCGGCGAGGTCGCGACGATCCAGCCCGAGCTGGCCGGCGATTTCGGGACGTTGATGGAATGGGCCGATGGCGTGCGTCGCCTCAAGGTCCGCGCCAATGCCGAGACGCCGCTCGACTGCCGCACCGCGCGTGATTTCGGCGCGGAGGGTGTCGGGCTGTGCCGCACCGAGCATATGTTCTTCGACGCGGCGCGGATCACCGCGGTGCGGCAGATGATCCTCGCCGAGGACGAGGCGGGGCGGCGCGCGGCGCTGGAGAAATTGCTCCCCGAACAGCGCGCCGATTTCACCGCGATCTTCGAGGTGATGGCGGGGCTGCCGGTGACGGTGCGCTTGCTCGACCCGCCGCTCCACGAATTCCTGCCGCATGAGGAAAACGAGTTCGCCGAGGTCGGGCGCGCGACCGGGTTGTCGGTCGAGCAATTGAAGCGCCGCGCGGCCGAGCTGCACGAGTTCAACCCGATGCTCGGGCATCGTGGCTGCCGGCTGGGCGTGACCTATCCCGAAATCTACGAGATGCAGGCGCGTGCGATCTTCGAGGCGGCGATCGACGTCGCGGAGAAATCCGGCGAGGCGCCGATCCCCGAGGTGATGATCCCGCTGGTCGGGACGAAGCGCGAGCTGGAGTTGATGAAGACCGTCGTCGACGCAGCGGCGAAGGCGGTGTTCGCCGAGCGCGGGCGGACGCTCGACTATCTGGTCGGCACGATGATCGAGCTGCCCCGCGCCGCACTGCGCGCGGGTGAGATCGCAGAAGCGGGCGAGTTCTTCTCGTTCGGCACCAATGACCTGACGCAGACGACGCTCGGCGTCAGCCGCGACGACGCCAGCCGCTTCCTCGGTGCCTATGTCGAAAAGGGCATTTACGCCCGCGATCCGTTCGTCAGCCTCGATGTCGAGGGTGTCGGGGAACTGGTTGAAATCGCGGCCGAGCGCGGGCGCAAGACGCGACCTGGTATCAAGCTCGGCATCTGCGGCGAACATGGCGGTGATCCGGCGTCGATCGCGTTCTGCGAACAGGTCGGGCTCGATTACGTCTCTGCTTCGCCGTACCGCGTGCCGATCGCACGACTGGCGGCGGCGCAGGCAGCGTTGCAGGCGCGCGCATGATCCGGCGGGCGGCGGCGGCGGCGGTGTTTGTGTTGACGCCGGCGTCGGCGAGCGCCGCGGTGACGATCGGGACGCAGATCGTCGACACGCGCATCACCGGGACGATTGCCGCGGCACCGCTCGATTCATCGGGCAGCGACGCGGCGACGCGCGTCGGCACGATCAGCGCGGCGGCGCAACTTGTTGAGCGGGGCGGATTTCCTGCGGTGCGGGGACGGTCTTCGGTGGTGGCGGAACTGGGGAGCGCGGAGCGTGGACGGGTGACGTTTCAGCGTACGTTGACGCCCGGTGGGATCGCCAGCGGTAACGCGGTGACGGCTAGCAGCGCGAATTACCGGTACTTCTTCACGACCGATACGGAAGCGGTGTTCGAGGTCGACTGGGGTGTTTCGGCGTTCGGCGAGGGTGCGGACGGGCAGCTGCCGGGTCAATCGGTATCACTTGCGGCACGGAGCGGTGCCGCGGCGTTGCTGAAAATAGGACCCTTGGGGAACGGTGCGAGCGGCGATACGCAGGTTTTGCTCGGGCCCGGTAGCTATGAATTCCGCATCGAGGACGCGTTTTCGCCACAAGCGTCGGCCGGACAGAGCAGCGGCCTGTCGAGCCAGTACAGCTTCGCGATCCGCGCGGTGCCGGAGCCGGCGACATGGGCGCTGATGCTGGTCGGGTTCGGTGCCGTCGGGATGGCGGCGCGGCGGGCGCGGAAGGGCTCTGCCTTTTCGGTGCGTCGGACGTGATGTGATCGAGCGGTATCAGAAGAAGCGGGGCCCCGGATCAAGTCCGGGGCGACGGTGATTGCTCAATGACGCGATGGATGAAACCCGTTTGGACCGTTGAACCGTCATTGCGAGCGTAGCGACGCAGGCGAGAGCTGGATCAAGACGCCCTGGATTGCTTCGCTACGCTCGCAATGACGGAGGTGTTGGACGTCCTCCGCCGCTGATCGGTGGGATCAGATGAAGCCCCGGTCGCGCGGGTGGCCGGGTGCCAGGCGGTCGCCTTCATAGCGGTCGCCATCGAACGGGCGATCGTCGCGTACGTAGCGATCGTCGGCGATCGGCCGGGCGGCGGACAGGCGGCTGTTCTCGCGCTCGAGTTCGTCGTTCTCGCGCTTCAACTCTGCGACACGCTCGTTGGCGAGATCGCGCTCACGCTCCAGCTCGGTGACGCGGGTGCCGACCGTGCCATAATCGCGCTCCAACTCGGCGGCGCGCTTCGTGGCGGTGTCGTGGTCGCGCTCAAGCTCGCTGATGCGCTTGCTGGTCACCGCATGCGCGTCGCGCTCCGCGACGTAGCGCGCCTTCCACTTGCGGCCGCCGGGATGGCTGGCGAGGCCGAACAGCCATCCGGCAATCAGCGCGACCGCCAGCGCGATATATTGCGTCGTCGTGGTGAACAGCATGACGGTCCTCCGTTCGTTATCGTCGCTGAACGACGGAGGCGGGAGGCTGTTCCTACGGCTTGGCGTTGATGAACGAGTCGTTGAGCGAGCAGGCCGCCGGGCCGAGGATGACGATGAACAGCACCGGCAGGATGAACAGGATCAGCGGCACCGTCATGATCGCCGGCAGCCGCGCGGCCTTCTCCTCGGCGCGCATCATGCGTTCGTGACGGAACTCCGCCGACAGCACGCGAAGCGCGCTGGCGAGCGGGGTGCCGTATTTCTCGGTCTGGATCATCGTCGTCACCACGCCGCGCACCGCATCCAAATCGACGCGATTGGCGAGATTCTCGAACGCCTGTCGACGATCGGTCAGGAAGCCAAGCTCGATCGCGGTCAGCGCGAATTCCTCGCCGAGTTCGGGGTACGCCTTGCCCAGTTCGCGCGAGACGCGGTGGAAGGCGGCGTCGACGGTCAGCCCGGCCTCGGCGCAGATCACCAGCAGGTCGAGCGCGTCGGGCAGCCCCTTGCGGATCCCGTCGGTGCGCTTCGTGATCTTGTTCTTCAGGAAGATGTCGGGCGCCTTGTAGGCGAGCACGAACGTACCCGCGACCAGCCCGTAGCGCTTGAGCGCGCCCCATTCCGGAAAGGCGTCGAGCAGATAGACCCAGACCACCATCAGCCCGCCGAACACGATCGGCAGCACCAATCGGCCGAAGATCACCGCGACCGCCCATTCCTTGTTGCGGATACCGGCCTGGATCAGCTTGCGCTGCGCCTCCTTGACCTGTTCGTCCTGCAACACGCGCAACGACGACAGCAATGCACGGACACGGTCAGCGGTGTTGCTCTGGTGCACCAGCTTGGTACGGCGCTTCGCAGTCGAGGCGGTGATGCCCGCCTTCAACTGCTCGCGCCGATCGTTAAGTGCGCGCACGCGGCGCGTCATCGGATCGCGCAGGCTGCGCGTCGCATAGCCGGCCACCAGCAGCGCCGCCCCGACCGCGGGCAGCAGGGTGAGAAGCATCAGCAGGTCGAGGCCGAAGATCATGGGCATATCAGATCTCGAAGCTCACCATCCGGGACATGATGAAGGCGCCGATCGCCATCCAGATCAGGCCGCCGACGGCGGTGACGGTCAGCCGCATGTCGCTGAAGAACGTCTGCATATACGGCGGGTTGATCGCGTAGATCAGCCCGAAGACGATGAACGGCAACGAGCCAATGATATAGGCCGATGCCTTCGATTCCGACGACATCGCCTTGATCTTCAGCTTCATCTGGCCGCGCTGGCGCAGCACGGTGGCGAGATTCTGGAGCGTTTCGGCCAGATTGCCACCGGTTTCGCGCTGAATCGCGATCGTAATGACGAAGAACTGGAATTCGGCGGTCAGAAGCCGGTCGGCGGTTTCCTGCAACGCGACGTCCATCGAACGGCCGATACGCATCTTGTCGGACACCGAGCGGAATTCCTCGCCGACCGGGCCGGGGACCTCGGCAGCGACGACCTGCATCGTCTCCGAGATCGGCAGACCCGAGCGCAGGCCGCGGACCAGCAGCTCGATCGCATCGGGGAATTTGGCGATGAACGCGCCGATGCGGCGCTTGATGAGGAACGCCACCGCGAGATGCGGGATGAGGGCACCCAGCATCATCGCGACGAACAAAGCGATCAGCACCGGCACGCCCTGCAGCAGCATCAGCAGCAGCGTGACGATCGCGATCGTGACCGCGGCGATGCCATATTGGCCGACGGTCCACGGCTTGCCGGTCATCGACAGCCGCTTTCGCAGCTCCGCGGCGTTGGGGAGGATGCGGATGACCGCGAGATCGGCGCGCGTCGCGCTCTTCCCGGTGATGCGGCGCATCTGCGCCTCGATCGTGTTGGTCGGCGCGGGCACATGGCGCTCACGCAGCACCGCCAGCCGGCGTGCACCCGCCTTCTGCGTCGATGGCGCGGCAAGCGCGAAGACCAGCAGCCCCAGCGTCAGCGCACCCGCCAGCAGCAACAGGATCAGCGGGGACATGGCGGCTCCACGTCGAGGGGGCGGATGCCGCTCACTTCCGCGCCGGCTTCTTCGCGACCAGTTCGGTGATGCGCGCGAGCAGCGACCCGCCGCGTCCTGCGCCGCCGTTCAGCGGCACCGGATCATCGCCGGTCGCAGCCAGCAAGCGGTTCGCCAGATCGGCGAGCGGCGCGACAGTCTTCGAATTCTTGCCGACCGCCGCCATCGGCTTGCCCGTTTTCGCAGCCTGCGCCGCGAGTTTGTGATCATAGGGGATCGCGACGTCGATCTTGTGCTCGATCGATCCCTCGAAATCCTTGCGCAGCACCTCCTGTTGCGCGCCGGGATGGACGCGATTGGCGAGGACGCAGACCTGCGCCTGCGGCGCGTTGGTGCGCAGCCACGACAGCAACCGGATCGTATCGCGCGCCGCGGCCAGCGTCAGCTCGGTCACCAGCACGACCGCCTGTACCTCGGTCATCAAATGCGGGTGCTGGATCAGCATCGCGCGCGGCAGGTCCATCACGCTCATGTCGAACGCGCTGCGCAGTTCCTCCTGCAACTGGTAATAGGCCGTGCCGTCGGTGACGATCGGGTTGCTGATCGGCGCCTCGGCCGACAGCACCGACAGCGTGTCGGACGCGCGGACGAGCGCGCGTTCGAGGAACAGGCCGTCGATGCGGCTGGGATTGTCGATCGCGTCGATCAGCCCGCGCCCCGGCTCGACGTCCATGGCCAGCGCATTGGTGCCGAAGTGTACGTCGAGGTCGAGCAACGCGGTCGAGCGCTTGCCGGTCTCGCTCATCTGCCACGCCAGCGATGTCGCGATCGTCGAGGCGCCGACGCCGCCGCGGCAGCCGATCACCGCGAGCGCGGCGTGAACGCGCTCCGCCGCGCCATCGGCATAGCGCGGCGCGTTGAGCATCGCCTGTGCCGAGGCGAAGGCATCGCGCACCGCGTCGACGCCCAGCGGCTTCAGCAGATAATCGTGGATGCCGCTGGCCAGCAGATCGCGATAGAGGCGGACGTCGTTGACCGGCCCGGCGGCGATCACGATCGTGCCGGGCTCGCAGACTTCGGCGAGGCTGTTGATGTCGGTGAGCGGATCGCTGGTTTCGCTGAGATCGACGAACAGCAATTGCGGGCTGGAGGAAACCGCCAGCGTCTGCACCGCCTGCCGCAGCCCGCCCTTGTAGACGTTTTCCTGCGGCCAGCCGAGTTCGTCGACCACAGCGCGCAGCGTCATGCTGGCATTGTCGTCGCAGCAGAAGGCGAGGAACGGGGCGCGCGTCGCTGCGCCCGCGACTTTCCACGGTGCGTTCATGTCAGCGGCCCCCCGTCGATTCGCTCTTCACGACGGTGCCGCCGCCGCCGGTCGGCGCGGCCTTGCGCCACACGCCGATCGCCTTCGCGCCGCTGGCCGCCGCGCCGGCGCCATCGTCGCGCTTGCCGCGGATCAGGTCGTTCGGATCGGCGATCATCGCCGCGAGCGTGCCGTTGATCGCACAGCCGAACGCGCCGCTGGTGTGTGCGTCGAAATTGACGAGCGTGGCGGACGCGCCGGGCGCCTGGCAGCTGGGCACCGAAGCGGTGGCGCGCGTCACGACGACGCGCAGCGTGCCCGGCGGCGGGGCGTCGCCGTGCGCGGCGGCGGCGGGCGCGAGCCGCAGCCCGCGGGCGCTCGCCAGCGCCGCAATCTCTGCCCGTGCCCCCGGCGAGGCGGCGGGATCGTCGATCGCGATCGTCGCGCCGGCGGCGGGCGCGAGCACGTCGAGCCAGCCGCGCAGCCGTTGCGCTTCGCCGCCGCCCAGACCGTCGGGCCCGGCGAGCAGATCGAGCGCATAGTCGGTCTGCGCGACGACCGGCTGGTGAACGGTTTCCAGCCCGCGATATTCGCCGCACGCGGCAAGCGGCAGCGCGGCGACGAGGGCGCACAGGAGGAGCGGACGCGGGGTCATGAAGGGCATCCTCACTTGATCGAGAAGCCGGGCGCGGCCGGCGCGGGCGGGGTCGCGAGCTTCGGCTTGGGGCGGTCGGCGGCGCGATCGCCGCTGTCGAGCTTGCCCAGCAGCGCGCGTTCGAGATCGGTCGGCGCCTTGTAGCCGTCGGTCGGCAGCTTGATGTCGGCGGCGTCGACGGGGCGCACGAGATACGGGGTGATGACGATCACCAGCTCGGTTTCGTTGCGCTGGAACCCGTTCGAGCGGAACAGCGCGCCGAGGATCGGCAGGTCGCCGATGCCGGGCGTCTTCGTGTAGCTGTTGTTGTGCGTGTTCTGCATCAGCCCGGCGATCATGAAGCTCTGGCCCGAGCCCAGCTCGACGGTGGTTTCCGCACGACGCGTGGTGAGCGCCGGGACGCGTGCGCTGCCTACCGACACGGCGTTGCCATAGTCGAGCTGCGACACCTCGGGCTTCACGCGCAGCGAGATGCGCCCGTCCGACAGGACGGTCGGCGTATAGGCGAGGCTGACGCCGAACTGCTTGTATTCGATCGAGTTGGTGCCGAGCGCCTGCGCGATCGGGATCGGGATCTCGCCGCCGGCCAGGAAGGTGCCGGTCTCCCCCGACAGCGCGGTCAGGTTCGGGCTGGCGAGCGTCGTGACCTGGCCCAGCGTCTCACCGAGATCGAGCGCGTTGATGAAGTCGGTGCCCAGCAGGCTGCCGAACAGGCTGAACGTGCCGCCGCTGCTGCTGACCGCGGGGAGCGTGAACAGCGTGCCGCCACTTTGCAGGTTCGGATCGGTGCCGGGCAGCACGTTGGTGATCGTGCCCTGACGCCCGAAGCCGAGGCCGAGTAGCGGGTTCTTGCGGCCCAGCGTGCGGGTGGTGATGTTGTTGGCGATGTTCTTCAGGAACGAGCGGCTGACCTCGGCGAACTTGACCTGAAGGTTGACCTGGAGCGGGGTCGCCACCTTGATGCGGTTGATGACGCCGATCTTGAAGGTGGCGCCTTCGGCGCTGGGATCGACGCCGGGGTTCAGCAGGCCGGTCACCAGCCGCTGCGCCTGCTCGGCGTCCGCAGGAGCGGCGGCGTTGCCGTTCAGCACCGCGATCTGCCCGACCAGCGTGACGTGGAAGTCGCTGCCCGGCAGTGCGGCCTGGAGCATCCGATCGATCTGCGTCGCGTTCTGCGCAACGCGGACCGAGGCGGAATAGATCACCGCGCCCGCACGATCGGTGGCGAAGATCGTCGCCTCGCCGTCCGCCTTGCCGAACAGATGGATCTGGCGCGGGTTGGCGACATAGACGTCGGCGGTCGCGGCGTTCGAGGTCCATACCTCGGTCACCGCGGCGGGAAGGGTGATGAGTTCACCCTCGCCGATCGAGAGCCACTTTTCGATGCTCGGCTTGGTGACGCCGACCGGCGGCAGGCCGCTGCGGACGACCGGGCGGGCCGCTAGGGCGCGCTGCGCGCCGCGCGGGGCGGCGGCGATGGTGGCGGGGGCGAGCGCCGCCGTCAGCGCCGCGGCCAGCGCCGCGCCATGATACAGGGGGGAGCGCATCTCAGTTCTTTCCTGCGACGGAGACTTCGGTCACGGCATTGCCGCGGGCGATACGGACCTTGGGGCCGGCGGCGATGGCAGCGACGACGGGCGTGCCGGGGATCGAGGGGCCAGCGGGTTGCGTATTCGCGCGCGGCGGCGCGGTGCGACGCTGGAAGCGCGAGACGTCGGCACCGACCGCATAGGTGGTGTTGCCGGTCTGCGGCGTGTTCTGGAGCCGGTCGAGCACCGCTTCCTCGCCCTTCGCGTCGTGCGTGTCGCCGACGCTGACGCTGCCCGAGGCGATCGCGCGGTCGAGTTCGGAGGCGTTGTCGGCGAGCGATCGCAGCGACAGCGACAGCGTGCCGATCGTCTGCGCCACCGCGATCTGCTCGGCGATCTTCGGGGTCGCCTCGACGGTAATCGTTGAGAAGGTCTGGACGACGGTGTTGCCCTGTTCGTCCTTCTGATCGGTGGTGCGCTGATCGGTGGCGAGGACGCGCAGGTTGCGCATCACCGTCTCGCTGGCGCGCAGCGGCGGGCCGTCGCCTTCGACCGACTGGGTCAGGATCAGGTCGATATGGTCGCCCGGGAAGACGAAGCCGGCGACGCTGGTCTGCGCCGACACCGGCACCGTCACCGCGCGCATGCCCGGCCCGAGCGCGGCGGCCAGGAAGCCGCGATCACCGGGCTTCACCAGTTGCCCCTGCGTCACCGGCTGGCCGGCGGTGATCGGCAGGCGGACGACCGTGCCGATCAGCTTGCCCAGATCGGTGCCGCTGCGCATGTAATAAGCGTTCTCCACCAGCTCCTTGGGCCAGGGCTGGAACTTCAGCGCGCTGGCGTCGAGGATCGTGCCGACCGGCAGCGCGCGCGTGGCGACCAGCACCTCCGGCCCGTCGATCTTCGGCGCGGCGGCCAGCGCCGCAGCCTCCGGCGCGGGCGAGCCGACCAGCATCGAGCGCGCGGCGAACGCGGTGATCGCGGCCACCATCAAGGCTCCGACCAGCAGAATGAGCTTGCGACTGTCCATGAATGACCCTGTCCCCGCGCGGCGCCACCGGCGCCCGTCTGCCTGCGATTATTGGATAAATTGGTTAAGGAGCGGTTCGCGAAGCGCGAGCAGCCCGGCGAGTGCGATCGCAACGCCGTACGGCACCTCGATCGCGGTGGTGCGGCATCGAACGCGATGCTCGACCAGCATCGCCAGCGTCAGCGCGCCGCCGATCACCGACATCGCCAACAGCATGTCGAGCAGGTGCAGCGGCGCGAGCCACAGCGAGAGCGCGCCGATCAGCTTGACGTCGCCACCGCCCATCTGCCCGATCGCGAACGCGCCGACGAAAAGGGCGAAGACGAGCAAGGCGACGCCGAATTGTATCGCCATGCCCGGCCAGGGATTGAGCCCGATCGCCACCCACCACAGCGGCGCGAGCAGCGCGATCGCGGCGTTCTTCCAATTGGCGATCTCACGCGAGCGCACGTCCTGGATACCCGCCGACAACAGCAACGCGCCCATCAGGACGGGCAGCAGCCATGCAAGAAATCCCCAGCTCATGCCGCATGGCGCTAGACGGAATGGTTTGAGAAACCGTAACCATGCCGCGATGCCGACGACGACCGATCCCGCCGCGGTGCGCCGCGCCCTGCCGGCCGACGCTCGCCTGTCCTTCGATCGTGCGGCCGACGGATGGCCGTTGCGCCGTTTCTCCCGGCCCGGTCGCGGCCGCGGTGCGTTGATGTTTCAGGGCGGGCGCGGCGACATGATCGAGAAATATCTGGAGTCGTTTGCCGACTGGCATGAGCGCGGCTGGGCGGTCACGGCGTTCGACTGGCGCGGGCAGGGCGGGTCGGGACGTTTGTGCGCGAACCCGCATGTCGGCCATTGCGACGACTTCGCGCCGTTGATCGACGATCTGGCCGGGCTCTGGCGGGACTGGACCAGCGAACAGGACGGGCCGCATGTGATCGTCGGCCACTCAATGGGCGGTTATATGGTGCTGCGTGCGCTGCTCGACGGCGCGATCCGCGCGGATGCGGTGGTGCTGGTCGCGCCGATGCTGGGGCTGCGCTCGCCGGTCGGATCGTGGCTGGGAACGCGGGTGGCGCAGGCGATGCGACGGCTGGGTGATCCGACGCGCCCCGCGTGGAAGAGCCATGAACGGCCGGGCATGTTGCCGCGCCAGCGGCTGCTGACGGCCGACGATGCGCGCTATTCGGACGAGGCGTGGTGGCTGGAGGCACAGCCCGACCTGCGGCTTGGTCCGCCGAGCTGGGCGTGGCTGGCGGAGGCGTTCAGCGCGACCGCGCGATTGCGACGCGACCCTGGGCTTGCGACGCTGAGGACGCCGGTGCTGATGCTGGTGGCGGACAATGATCGGCTGGTGGACCCGCGTGCCGCGGCGGAGGTGGCGGCGCAACTGCCGAATGCGACGCTGGTCCGGTTCGGGCGGGAAGCGGCGCACGAGTTGCTGCGCGAGGCCGATCCGGTGCGTCGGCGCGCGATAACGGCGATCGACGACTTCCTCGATCGGCATGCGGCATGAGCTTCGACATCGCGATTGTCGGGGCCGGGATCGCCGGCGCCAGCCTGGCCGCGGCGATCGGCGATCGTGCGCGGGTGCTGCTGCTCGAGGGGGAAGAGCGGCCCGGCTATCACGCGACCGGGCGGTCCGCGGCCTTCTGGTCAGAGACATATGGCGGGCCGCATATCCAGCCGCTCACCACCGCATCGGGGCCGATGCTACAGGCAGGCGGCTATCTCGATCCGCTCGGCGCGGTGCATATCGGGCGCGACGAGGATGCGGCGGCGATCGAAGCGCTGCTGGACGAATTCGCCGCCACCCCGGTCGCGCTGTCGGCGGTCGATCCGCAGCCGCTGATCCCCGGGCTGCGGGCCGAATGGACGTTGGGGGTAGGAGAGCCGACCTGCGCCTATATCGATGTGGCCCGGCTGCACGGTGACTATCTGCAACAGGCGACGCGTAGCGGCACCAGGATAGAAAGCGGCGCGCGGCTGGAGGCGGCGTCGAGGCAGGCGGGCGTGTGGCGGATCGAGACCGAGCACGGGCGCTCGTTCGAGGCGACCATTCTGGTCGATGCGGCGGGGGCGTGGGCGGACGAGGTGGCGACGCGCTGCGGCGTCGCGCCGATCGGGATCACGCCGTACCGCCGGACGATGGTGCAATTGCAGACCGATCCGGCGGCGCCCGCGACGCTGCCGTTCGTCATCGATGTGAACGGCGGCTTCTATTTCAAGCCGGAGGCGGGCGGACGTTTGTGGCTGAGCCCGCATGACGAGCATCCGGTGCCGGCGCACGACGTGGCGGCGGAGGAGCTGGACGTGGCGATCGCGATCGATCGACTGGAGCGGGCGGTCGACTGGCGCGTGGTGCGGGTCGAGCGGCGCTGGGCAGGATTGCGGTCGTTCGCGCCGGACCGGCTGCCGGTGTACGGCAGCGCAGAGTCGTGCTTTTTCTGGTTCGCAGGGCAGGGCGGGTTCGGCATTCAGACCGCGCCGGCCGCCGCGCGGATCGGTGCGGCGTTGCTGCTCGATACCGCGATGCCGGACGGGATCGATGCGGCGCGTTACGCGCCGTCACGCTTCAAGCGCTGACTCCTGGAGTGTGATCCATACAAGCTGAAGCGCCACCCCGGCCTTCGCCGGGGTGACGACGGGAGATGGTTCAAGCCGGGTGGATCAAACTCTAATCGCGCTTGCGTTCCGGAACGGCGGGCACCTGGCCGAGCAGGGTCAGCAAGGTCGGAATGTCGCCGGTGATGTAGGTGTCGGTGGGAACGCGCAGGCTGGTGCGCAGCGCGCGGCCCATCGTGCTCAATTGCTCCTGCTTGTCCCGCTCCTTCGCCTGCACGACTTCGATCCTACGCATTACGATGATGCCGCAACCCGCGGCGTTCGAACGAAGAACCTGCCGACAGGCTTGCATGTTCCCGCGTCCGAGCAGCGGTTCGTCGCACCGGAGATGCCGGTCGCCGGATCAATTTGTTCAGCGCCGCGCAACCTTTGATGGCGGTGGCGATTGTGCAGCCAACGACGATAACGGATCGCGAAGGCCGCCATGTTGAAGCAGATCATGCCCCTGACACTCGCGCTCCTGCCGCTGGTCGCCGTGGTGAGCGCGGTGTGGAACGTCCCCTGATTTCCAAGTTTTACGGCCCCCCGAAGGCGCCGCCGTTCCCCCCCGACTGGCGGTGCCAAAAGGAAAGGCCCGCCCGGAGCGATCCGGGCGGGCCTTTCTTCGTGCAGGCGATGCGTAAGGCGATCAGCCCTGCGCGTCGTCCGACTGAGCCTCGGCGGTCGCGCCCGGCTCGGCGTTGGGATCGTAATCCTCGGTGAAGCCGCCCTGATCGCGGCCTTCCTCGAAGACCTGCTGCATGACGTCGACACCCGCCGACTGCATCTCGGCCTCTTCAGGCGAGCGCGCGACGTTGACCTTGACGTTCACGACGACTTCCGGGTGCAGCTGCACCTTGACGTCGTACAGGCCGATCGACTTGATCGGACGGTCCAGCACCACCTGGCTCTTGGTCACCTTGTGACCATCGGCCACCAGCGCCTCGACCAGATCGCGCACCGCGACCGAACCGTACAGCTGGCCGGTGTTCGACGACTGGCGGATCAGCGTGATCTGCGCGTCCTTGAACGAACCGGCTTCCTTCTCGGCCTCGCCGCGACGGTTGGCGTTCTCGCTCTCAATGCGGGCGCGGTTCGCCTCGAACACCTTGCGGTTGGCTTCGTTGGCGCGCAGCGCCTTCTTGTTCGGGAGGAGGTAGTTACGGGCGAACCCGTCCTTGACCTTCACCACGTCGCCGATGCCGCCGAGCTTCTCGACGCGCTCAAGCAGGATGATATCCATCTGCTCTTCTCCTTACTTCACGACGTAGGGCAGCAGGCCCAGGTGGCGGGCGCGCTTGATCGCCTGCGCCAGCTCGCGCTGCTTCTTGGCGCTCACCGAGGTGATGCGCGACGGGACGATCTTGCCACGCTCGGACACGAAGCCCTGGAGCAGACGGACGTCCTTATAGTCGATCCGGGGCGCATCCTTGGCGCTGAACGGGCACGACTTGCGGCGGCGGAAAAACGGACGCGCCATTATGCGGCCTCCTCTTCACGGTCACGACGGGGGCCACGATCGCCACGATCGCCGCCGCGGTCACCACGCTCGCCACGGCCGCCTTCGCGGTCGCTGCGGCGCTCACGGTCGCGCTCCTGCTTGCGCATCATCACGGTCGGGCCCTCTTCATGGCCGTCGACGCGGACGGTCATGTAGCGGATCACGTCCTCGTTGATGCTGGTCTGACGCTCCAGCTCGGCGACCGTGTCGCCCGGTGCGTCGATCTCGAGCATCACGTAGTGCGCCTTGCGGTTCTTCGCGATCCGATAGGCGAGCGAACGCAGGCCCCAGGTCTCGGTCTTGACGACCTTGCCGCCGCGTTCCTCGACGATCTTGGTGGCGGTTTCCGCCAGCGTGTCCACCTGCGCCTGTGCCAGATCCTGGCGCGCAAGGAACACATGCTCGTACAGAGCCATGCATGTACCTTCATGTTGGCCGATCGCTGACGTGCACCCCATGTGCAACGCCCCTCCGGCTGTCGTTCCAATGGCAAAGGGCGGCAAGGGTGATTCCCTTCCGCCCGACGCCGTCGCGCTATGACGACAAATCGCGTCCGGCGCAACCGAATGTTGGGCCGCGAATGTTGCGAATGTTGAGACGATCGCGCGTTGGAACGGGCGCTTCGGCCCTCTGACATCCTCATAGCGGAAAGTGCGCCGAATCGCCAGTGGTTGACCCGGTGGCGGCGCGCGGCCTAGCAGCGCGGGCGATTTTCACGGAGGCCTTCATGCGCGCGTTCATCTTTCCCGGTCAGGGCAGCCAGGCGGTCGGCATGGGCGCGGCGCTGGCCGATGCCTCGGCGGTGGCGCGCGAGGTGTTCGGCGAGGTCGACGAGGCGCTGGGGCAGAATCTGCGCCGGTTGATGGCGGAAGGTCCCGGCGACGAACTGACGCTGACCGAGAATGCGCAGCCGGCGATCATGGCCAATGCGATCGCGACGCTGCGCGTGCTGACGCGTGAGGGCAATGTGCGGCTGGCCGAGAAGGCCGATTATGTGGCCGGGCACTCGCTGGGGGAATATACCGCGTTGTGCGGGGCGGAGGCGCTGGACCTCGGAACGACCGCGGGGCTGCTCAGGACGCGCGGGCGCGCGATGCAGGCGGCGGTGCCGGTCGGCGAGGGCGCGATGGCGGCGCTGCTGGGCGCGGACGTCGAGAAGGCGCAGGCGATCGCCGGCGCGGCGGTCGACCTGATCCTGACGGAGACCGGCGAGACATTGGTGTGCACGGTCGCCAACGACAATGATCCGTCGCAGGTGGTGATCTCGGGGCATCGCGTCGCTGTCGAGCGTGCGGTGGGACTGGCCAAGGAGATGGGGGCGAAGCGGGCGGTGCTGTTGCCGGTGTCGGCGCCGTTCCACTGCGCGTTGATGGAGGATGCGGCGCGGGTGATGGAGGGCGCGCTGGCGGAGGCCGATCTGCGCGCGCCGCTGGTGCCGGTGTTCGCCAACGTCGATGCAGTGGCGGTGGCCGATCCGGGGGCGATCCGGCGGCTGCTGGTCGAGCAGGTGACCGGGCGCGTGCGGTGGCGCGAGTCGGTGCTGGCGATGGTCGAGGCGGGGGTGACCGAGTTCGTCGAGTTCGGCGGCAAGGTGCTGTCGCCGATGGTGAAGCGGATCGCGCCGGACGTCGAGGCGGTGAGCGTGGTGTCGATGGACGATGTCGAGGCGGTGCTGAAGAGGCTGTGATGTTCACGCGGAGGCGCGGAGACGCGGAGAAGAGGTGAGAGATATCGACGCCATCAGCGGTGACGTTCTCGATCTGGCGTTGCGGCTCCACCGTGAACTCGGCCCCGGGCTGCTGGAGAGTGTGTACGAGACCGTGCTGGCCGGACGCCTTGCGGCGATGGGCTATTCCGTCTCCCGGCAGCATTCGATGGACATTCGCTTTGATGGTCAGATTTTTCCGGCGGCGTTTCGGATCGACCTGTTGATCGACGACCGTTTGGTCGTCGAGGTGAAGTCGGTCGACAAGTTGCTGCCAGTGCATGGCAAGCAATTGCTGACGTATCTGAGGCTTACCGAGCAGCCCGTGGGGCTGCTCATCAATTTCGGAGGTGAGACGTTGAAGGAAGGCGTGCGACGGGTCGTCAACAACCATCGTCCCTCCGCGTCTCCGCGCCTCCGCGTGAACCAACCTACGGAGTAACCAATGTTCGACCTTACAGGCATGACCGCGCTGGTGACCGGCGCTTCGGGGGGGATCGGGTCGGCGATCGCGAAGGGGCTCGCGGCGCAGGGGGCGCGGCTGGCGGTGTCGGGGTCCAACGTCGCCAAGCTGGAGGCCTTCCTGACCGAACTGGGCGGGGAGGGGCATGTCGCGGTGCCGTGCGACCTGTCGGATGCCGCCGCGGTGGACGCGCTGGTGCCGCAGGCGGTGGCGGCGCTGGGCGGGCGGATCGACGTGCTGGTCAACAACGCCGGTGTCACGCGCGACAATCTGGCGATGCGGATGAAGGACGACGAATGGGATCAGGTGATCCGCGTCAACCTAGAGGCCGCGTTCCGGCTGATCCGCGCCGCGGCCAAGCCGATGATGAAGCAGCGCTTCGGCCGCGTGATCTCGATTACCTCGGTCGTCGGGCAGACCGGCAATCCGGGGCAGGCGAACTATGCCGCGTCCAAGGCCGGGCTGGTCGGCATGTCCAAGGCGCTGGCGCAGGAGCTGGCCAGCCGCAACATCACCGTCAATTGCGTCGCGCCCGGCTTCATCCGCTCGGCGATGACCGACGGGCTGCCCGAGGCGCAGAAAACGCAGTTGACGGCGCGCATCCCGGCGGGCGATCTGGGGACGGGCGAGGACATCGCCGCCGCGGTCGTGTATCTGGCGTCGAAGGAGGCCGGCTACGTCACCGGGCAGACCATCCACGTCAACGGCGGGATGGCGATGGTTTGAGCCCCTCGCCCGGCAGGTGCCGCACGCGCGGACTTGTCAGGCGGGTTAACGGGCTCTACCTGCGTTCAGGAAATTTAAATCACCCCCCCAAATCGAAAGAGGGAAAGTTATGAGCGAGACCGCCGACCGCGTGAAGAAGATCGTCGTCGAGCATCTCGGCGTCGAAGCCGACAAGGTGACCGAGGACGCCAGCTTCATCGACGATCTGGGCGCGGACAGCCTCGACATCGTCGAGCTGGTCATGGCGTTCGAGGAGGAATTCGGGGTGGAAATCCCGGACGATGCCGCCGAGAAGATCTCGACCGTCAAGGACGCGATCACCTATATCGACGAGCACAAGGGCTGACGCCCTGATGCGCCGGGCGGCGGGGCTTCATGCCCGTGCCGACGCCCGGCCGTCGAACAGATTTGAGCGGCTTCCCGTCCTTCGCTAGAGGATGGGGAGCCGTTTCGTTTATGAAGACCGCCGGATGCGTGGGAGAGGCGCAAGGGGCGGGAAGAAGGGAAGCCTATGCGTCGCGTCGTCGTCACCGGACTTGGCCTCGTCACCCCGCTCGGGGCGGATGTAGAAACCGCCTGGGCGAACCTTATTGCCGGGAAGTCGGGTGCCGGCCCGATCACGCGCTTCGACACCACCGGGCAAAAGTGCCTGATCGCGTGCGAAGTGAAGCCGAAGGACCATGAATATGGCTTCGATCCCGACAAGCGCGTGGACCACAAGGTCCAGCGGCAGGTCGACCCGTTCATCGTCTATGGCATCGATGCCGCGGGGCAGGCGCTGGAAGACGCCGGGCTGACCGAGATGGACGAAGAGATGCGGATGCGCGCGGGCGTATCGATCGGTTCGGGGATCGGCGGCTTGCCGGGGATCGAGATCGAATCGGTCAACCTGCACGAGCGCGGTCCGGGCCGGGTGAGCCCGCATTTCGTCCACGGTCGGCTCATCAACCTGATTTCGGGTCAGGTTTCGATCAAGTACGGCTTGATGGGGCCGAATCACGCGGTGGTCACCGCCTGTTCGACCGGCGCGCATTCGATTGGCGACGCCGCGCGGATGATCCGCGACGACGACGCCGACATCATGCTGGCGGGCGGTGCGGAGAGCACGGTCAATCCGCTCGGCGTCGCCGGCTTCGCGCAGGCGCGCGCGCTCAACTGCAGCATGAACGATCGTCCCGAGCAGGCCAGCCGCCCCTATGACAAGGATCGCGACGGCTTTGTGATGGGCGAGGGCGCGGGCGTGATCGTGCTCGAGGAATATGAGCACGCCAAGGCGCGCGGCGCGAAAATTTATGCCGAGGTGGTCGGGTACGGCCTGTCGGGCGACGCCTATCACGTCACCGCGCCGCACCCGGAGGGCAAGGGCGCGGAGCTGGCGATGCGGATGGCGCTGCGCAAGGCCGGGATGACCCCGGCCGACATCGATTACATCAACGCGCACGGCACCTCGACGATGGCCGACACGATCGAGCTGGCGGCGGCGAAGCGCGTGTTCGGCGACGATCTGTCGGGCGCGTCGATGTCGAGCACCAAGTCGGCGATCGGGCATCTGCTGGGCGGCGCGGGCGCGGTGGAGAGCATCTTCTGCATCCTTGCGCTGCGCGACCAGATCGTGCCGCCGACGCTGAACCTCGACAATCCCGACGAGGGGACCGAGGGCGTCGATCTCGTCCCGCATCAGGCCAGGAAGCGTGAGGTGCGCGCGGTGCTGAACAATTCGTTCGGCTTCGGCGGCACCAATGCGTCGCTGGTGATGAAGGCGATCTGAGGCGTCGGTCATGCGCAGGCTCGGCTGCTTTGCTCTTGTCGCCGGCCTGCTGCTGATCGCGGCCGGCTTCTGGGTCGGATACGGCTGGAAGGGCGCGGGGCCGTTGCCGCGCGCCGCCAATGTCGAGATCGCCGAGGGGTCGAGCCTCGCCGCCGCGGCGCGGACGCTGGAGAAGGCCGGGGTGATCGGTTCGGCGCGGAAATTCCGCGTGCAGGCGCGGATCTTCGGGTCGGACGCGCCGATCAAGGCGGGCGAATATGCCTTCCCCGAACACGCCAGCGCGGCGCAGGTGCTCGCGATCTTGCAGGGCGGCAAGGCGGTGCAGCGGCTGGTGGTGGTGCCCGAGGGGCTGCCGTCGGTGATGGTGCGCGATGCCTTGATGAAGGCCGAGACGCTGACCGGTGACGTCAAGGTGCCCGCCGAGGGATCGGTGCTGCCGGACGGTTATGCCTTCGAGCGCGGCGAGCCGCGCGCGGCGGTGCTGGCGCGGATGCAGGCGGCGATGAAGACGTATCTCGCCGCGGCGTGGAAGACGCGCAAGCCGGCGGCGGTCGTCACGACCCCGGCACAGGCGATCATCCTCGCCTCGATCGTCGAGAAGGAAACCGCCAAGCCCGAGGAGCGGCGGACGGTCGCGGCAGTCTATGGCAATCGCTTGCGGCTGGGCATGCCGTTGCAGGCCGATCCGACCGTGATCTACCCGATCACCAAGGGGCGGCCGCTGGGGCGGCGTATCCGGCAGTCGGAACTGCGCGCGAAGAACGGCTATAACACCTATGCTTCGCCGGGGCTGCCGGTCGGGCCGATCGCCAATCCGGGGCGGCTGTCGATCGATGCGGTGCTGAACCCGGCGCAGACGAAGGCGCTGTATTTCGTCGCGGATGGCAGCGGCGGGCATGTGTTCGCCGACACGCTGGCCGAGCATAACGCCAATGTGAAGAAATGGTACGCGATCCGCCACGCGCGCGGGGAGATGTAGGCGGGCGCTTCCTTCGCAACGACGGAGAGCGGAAGCGAGACCCCGGGGTGACGGATCGGGCGTCGCGCCCACGCCTTAAGGGAGAGCTGCCGTCCGGCTTCACGCTGGCCTTTCCGCGTGACTGGCGTGTAAGGCGTCGGGATGACGGAGCAATCTTCATCGCGCGGCGGGCCATTCGGATGGACGCCGACGCGGATGCGGGCGTTGCTCCGCTCGCAACGGCCGCGGGCGCGCCGGTTGCGCGCGCGACTGGCGATCCTCGCCGGGGCGGTGGCGATCGGGCTGGCGGCGACGGTGTTCGCGCTGGCGGCGGATGCGTGCGGCGAATTGTTCGCAGGACTGGCGCGGCGCTATCGGTGGTTGCCGCTGGTGACGACGCCGCTGACGTTCGGGGCGCTGGTGTGGCTGACGCGCCGCTACGTGCCGCTGGCGCGCGGGTCGGGGATCCCGCAAGTGATGGCGGCGCAGGCCGATCCCGAAGCGGCGACGCGGTCGCTGGTGTCGCTGCCGACCGTGATCGGCAAGGCGGCGCTGACGCTGGCCGCGGTGCTTTCCGGCGCGTCGGTGGGGCGCGAGGGACCGACCGTGCAGATCGCCGCTGCGGTGATGGGCTTGACGCACCGTATCCTGCGCGTGCCGTTGCGCGCCGGGGTGTTGATCGCCGGCGGCGCGGCCGGGGTCGCGGCGGCGTTCAACACGCCGCTGGCGGGATTGCTGTTCGCGATCGAGGAACTCGCCTCCGCCTATGAGCAGAAGGTGACGCTGCTGGTGGTCGGCGCGATCGTGATCGCCGGGATGGTCGCGCAGTCGGTGCAGGGCGACTACCTGTATTTCGGGCTGGTCGGCGCGCACATGCCGATCGGATCGGCGCTGGTCGTCGCGGGTGTCGCGGGGTTGGTCGGTGGGCTGTCCGGCGGGGCGTTCGCGCGCGTCATGCTGATGCTCGCCAATGGCGCCCATCCGCTGGCGGCTTGGAGCAAGCGCCGGCCGGTCTGGTTTGCGGTCGGGTGCGGCATGGTGGTCGCGGTGCTGGGATGCGGCACCGGGCTGACCTGGGGCACCGGATATAGCGCGGCGCGGGCGATGATCGGAGGGGTGGATGCGCCGCTGTGGTTCGGACCGGCCAAGCTGCTGGCGACGCTTGCTACCGCTATCGCCGGGTTGCCGGGCGGTATCTTCGCGCCGTCGCTGGCGGTGGGGGCGGGGATCGGCAATCTGCTCCGGCCGATCTTCGCCGACTCGCCGGCCTCGGCGGTCGTGATCCTGGGGATGGTCGGCTATTTCGCCGGCGTGGTCCGGGCGCCCTTGACGGCGGTCATCATCCTGGCCGAGACTACGGGCAGCCGGGGGCTGATGCTGCCAATGTTCGCCACCGCCTTCGTCGCCGACGGCGCTAGCCAATTCATCTGCCCTGAGAAATTGTACCACGGCCTCGCGCGCACCTTCGCGCTGCCCCTGCACAAATAGCTTGGTGAACCTGACTTTATATCGTATACGAATACCATTGATCAGGAGGATGATGTGGTTTCAGGTTCGAGCATGTGGACAGGCGTCTATCCGGCAGCGACGACGCAGTTCGCGGCTGATGGTTCGGTCGATATCGATGCAACGCAGCGCGGTCTGGTAGCGCTGGTCGAGGACGGCGTGGACGGGCTGATCCTGCTCGGCACCTGCGGCGAGAACAACTCGCTGGACGTCGCGGAAAAGCATGCGGTGCTGCGCGCAGGCGTCGAGGCGGTCGGCGGGCGCGTGCCGCTGGTGTGCGGCGTGTCCGAATTCACGACGCATCGCGCGGCGACCTTCGCGAAGGAAGTCGAGGAGATCGGCATCGACGCGCTGATGCTGCTGCCCGCAATGGTCTATGTCCCGACGCCGAACGAGCTGGCGACGCATTTCCGCACCGTCGCCGAGGCGACCGGGCTGCCGATCATGCTCTACAACAACCCGCCCGCGTATCGCGTGTCGGTCGACTTCAACACGCTGGAGCTGCTGGAGCCGGTCAAGAACATCGTCGCCGTCAAGGAAAGCGCGCCCGATCCGCGCCGCTTCACCGACGTCATCAATCGTTTCGGCGATCGCTATATCGTGATGGCGGGTCTGGACGACGTCGCGCTGGAGGGCATGTTGCTCGGTGCGAGCGGCTGGGTTTCGGGGCTGACCAGCGCCTTCCCGCAGGAGTCGGTGGCGCTGATCGCGGCGGTCTATCGCGGCGACTGGGAAGAGGCGCGGCGCATCTATCGCTGGTTCATGCCGCTGCTCCACCTCGATGCCGAGCATGATCTGGTCCAGTCGATCAAGCTGGCCGAAGAGATCATGGGCCGCGGGTCCGAGCGCGTGCGTCTGCCGCGTCTTCCGCTGGAAGGCGCACGCCGGGCCGAGGTGATCGCGATGGTCGAGAAGTGTGCGGCGACGCGGCCGGTCCTCAAGGAAGCAGTCGCGGCCTGATGCGCCACACGTTCTTCTGCATCGACGGCCACACGGCGGGCAATCCGGTCCGTCTGGTGGCCGGGGGCGCCCCGCTGCTGCGGGGTGCCAGCATGGCGGAGCGGCGGCAGGATTTCCTGGCGCGGTTCGACTGGATCCGCACCGGCCTGTGCTTCGAGCCGCGCGGGCACGACATGATGTCGGGCGGGTTCCTATACCCGCCGTGCGGCGATGCGGATGCGGCGATCCTGTTCATCGAGACCTCCGGGTGCCTGCCGATGTGCGGGCACGGGACGATCGGGATGATCACCTTCGGGCTGGAGAACGGGCTGATCACCCCGCGCGAGCCGGGACGGCTGCGCGTCGAGGTGCCTGCCGGGGTGATCGACATCGATTATGTCGCGGAGGGCAATCGCGTCCGCTCGGTGAAGATCCGCAACGTGCCGGCCTATCTGGCGACACAGGGGTTGGAGATCGACGTGCCGGGGTTCGGTGCGCTGTCGATCGATGTCGCGTACGGCGGCAATTATTATGCGATCATCGAGCCGCAGGGGGCGTACACCGGGCTGGACGATCTGGGCGCGGCGCGGATCGTCGAGCTGAGCCGCACGATCCGCGAGCTGGTGCGTGCGGTCTATGAGCCGGTCCATCCGGTCGAGCCGACGATCCGCGGGGTCAGCCATGTGCTGTGGGCCGACAAGCCGAAGGGCGAGGGCGCGGACGGACGCAACGCGGTATTCTACGGCGAGCGCGCGATCGATCGCAGCCCGTGCGGCACCGGCACCTCGGCGCGGCTGGCGCATCTGGCAGCGACCGGGCGGCTGAAGGTGGGCGATCGCTTCGTGCATGAGAGCTATATCGGCAGCCGCTTCATCGGGCGCGTCGAGGCCGAGACGATGATCGGCGAACAGCCGGCGATCGTGCCGTCGATCGAAGGCTCGGCGATCGCGACCGGGTTCAACACGATCTGGATCGACCGTGAGGATCCGTTCTGGGGCGGGTTTACGGTGGTGTGACCGTCACTACCCTCCGTCATTCCCGCGAAGGCGGGAATCCAGACGCGCTGGTCTTCGCAAATGCCGAAAGGTCAGAGGTTCTGGATCCCCGCCTGCGCGGGGATGACGGTCGGGTAAAAGAATAAACGTCGGTAAGGGAGAGGCATTTGGCACGAGGATTGTTGGGCCCGCTCAAGCCGCTCGACGCACGCGAAGCCGATCCGGATCGCAAGCTGCGCAAGACGCTGAGCTGGCCGCATCTGATCGCGCTGGGGATCGGCGCGATCGTCGGCACCGGCATCTACACGCTGACGGGGGTCGGTGCGGATCGCGCCGGGCCGGCGGTGATCCTGTCGTTCGCGATTGCCGGTGCGGTGTGTGCGTGCGCTGCGCTCGCCTATGCGGAGATGGCGACGCTGATCCCGACCGCGGGTAGTGCGTACACCTATACCTATTCGGCGATCGGCGAGAGCATCGCGTGGATCGTCGGGTGGAGCCTGATCCTCGAATATTCGCTCGCTTGCTCGACGGTGGCGGTCGGCTGGTCGGCCTATCTGGTCGGCTGGTTGCAGAGCGCGGGCGTGCATCTGCCGGCGGTGCTGCTGTCCGGGCCGCACGGCGGCGGGATCGTCAACCTGCCCGCGGTGCTGGTCGCGCTGGGAATCGCGGGGATGCTGGTCGCGGGCACCAAGGAAAGCGCGACGTTCAACATCGTGCTGGTCGCGATCAAGATGGTTGCGCTGGCGGTGTTCGTGTTCGTCGCGCTGCCCGCGTTCAACGGCGGCAGTTTCGAACCCTTCATGCCCTATGGCTTCGGCAGCCATGTCGAGAATGGCGCGACGCGCGGGGTGATGGCGGCGGCGGCGATCGTGTTCTTCGCTTTCTATGGCTTCGACGCGGTCGCGACCTCGGCGGAGGAAGCGCGCAATCCCGGGCGCGACCTGACGATCGGGATCATCGGGTCGATGGCGGCGTGCACCCTGATCTATATGGGCGTCGCGGTCGCGGCGATCGGGGCGGTGAGCTACATCGACCTCGGCAAATCGGCCGAGCCGCTCGCTTATGTGTTGCGCACGCTCCAGCATCCGTTCGCGGCCTGGGCGATCGGGCTGGCGGCGTTGATCGCGCTGCCCTCGGTCATTCTGGTGATGATGTACGGGCAGAGCCGGATCTTCTTCGTGATGTCGCGTGACGGGCTGCTGCCGCGTAGCCTCAGCCGGGTGTCGGCGCGCACCGGATCGCCGGCGCTGGTGACGATGGTGACGGGCGTATTCGTTGCGGCGGTGGCGGGGTTCTTCCGGCTCGACGAGATCGCCGAGCTGGCGAATGCGGGCACGTTGCTGGCGTTCATCGCGGTGGCGGCGTGCATGATGGTGTTGCGCAAGCGCGCGCCCGAGCTGAAGCGCGTATTCCGCTGCCCGGCGCCGATGCTGGTCGGGGCGCTGGCGATCCTCGGCTGCATCTACCTGCTGGTCAGCCTGCCGACGCATACGCTGGAGCGGTTCGCGTTGTGGAACGTGCTCGGCGTCGTCTTCTATCTGGCGTACGGTCGCACGCGCAGCCTGGTGCGGGCGCACGGATGATCCGCTCGGCGATCGTCGTCGGCGACGGGGTCGTCGCGCTGAACGTCGCGCTCGCGCTCCAGCGGCGCGGGACCGAGGTGACGATCGTCGCGCCCGATGCGCCGTGGCGCGGCGCGTCATGGGGCAATGCCGGGCATATCGCGGTCGAGCAGGTCGAGCCGCTCGCATCACGGGCGACGGTAAAGACCGTGCCGAAGCGGCTGTTCTCGCGCGGCGGGGCGCTGGCGCTGCCGATTCGGGCAATCGGCGCGTGGCTGCCGTTCACGATGCGGCTGTTGCGGGCGAGCGCACCGGCGCGGTTCGCGCGCGGCAAGGCGGCGCTGTCGGCGATGCTCGAAACCGCAATCCCGGCGTGGCAGCGCGTGCTGGCGGATGCGGGGGTGCCCGAGTTGCTGCGCGTCGACGGGCATTTCGTCGTCTGGGAGACGCCGCAGAGCGCTGCGCGCGGGCGTGCGGCGTGGCTGGCGGCGGATACCGGCACGGCGACGGTGCGCGAGGCGAGCGATGCGGAGCTGGCGCGGCTGCGCACGCTAACCACCGCCCCGATCGCCGGGGCGGTCCGGTTCGAGGGCAGCGGACAGATCACCGATACCGGTGCGCTGGGCGCTGCCTTGATCGATCGCTTCGTCGCCGCAGGGGGAGCGAGGGTGCACGACCGGGCCCGTTCCGTCCTGGAACGCGATGGTCGCGCGCGCGTGACCCTGGACGAAGGCGCGCCGATCGACGCCGATGTGGTGGTGGTGGCGGCGGGTGCAGCATCGGCGCCGCTGGTCGCTCCGTTGGGGCTGCGCGCGCCGCTGATCGCCGAGCGCGGCTATCATATCGAGGGCGATCCGGGCGACTGGCCCGCCGACCAGCCGCCGGTGGTGTTCGAGGATCGCTCCATGATCGTGACGCGCTTTGCCGGTCGGCTGCGGGCGGCGAGCATCGTCGAGTTCGCCCGCGTCGACACGCCGGCCGATCCGCGCAAATGGGCGCGGCTGCGCGCGCATGTCGCGGCACTGGGGCTGCCGCTGCGCGAACCGGTTGCGCCGTGGATGGGCGCGCGACCCACATTGCCCGATTATCTGCCCGCGATCGGGCGGCGCGGCGCAGTGGCCTATGCGTTCGGGCATCAGCATCTGGGACTGACGCTGTCGGCGACGAGCGGCGAGGCGCTGGCGGCGCTGCTGCACGAAGAGGCACCGGCCTTTGACCTGTCTCCGTTCGATCTGGGGCGGTTCGGGTAAACCCCGTCCGTCCGCTGCCTCAGCGCGCGGGCGTCCGAGCGTGAAATGGCGGGACAACCATCGGGCATTACAGTCAAAGTGGGTAGCATCGCCGCCGCAGCATGTTAGCATTTGTACTATTAATAAGAACACGCGCTTATGAGGCATTGCGTCGCGCGTCGTACGCGGTTTAAGTTGATTTACCGGTACATCTCTGCCGGTTGGGACTTTTCATGACCGGTATTATCGTCCGCAATCTTTCCGAACAGCTGGTGGATCTGGTCCGCGATCGTATCCTCGCGGGTCAGGTGGATGTGGATCGGGCGATCCGGCAGGACGCGCTTGCCGCGGAACTGGGTGTCAGCAAGATCCCGTTGCGCGAGGCGCTGACCCGGCTGGAACAGGAAGGTCTGGTTCGGTCGCGTGCGAACCGCGGTTATTTCGTGCGCGAACTGACGATCGCCGAGGCCGAGGAAGTCTATGCGCTGCGGCTGAAGCTGGAGCCGGAAGTGGCGGCACAGGCGTCGGCCCGCGCGACCGATCAGGAACGAAAAGCGGCGAAGCAGACGCTGGCGCAGCTCGACGAGGCGACCAACGCGCACGGCGATGGCGTTGGGGCGTTCAATCGCGCGTTCCACCTCGCGCTGCTGCGCCCGTCGCAACAGCCGATCACGACGACGATGCTGGAGCGGTTGCACGTCCTGGGCGAGCGCTATGTCCGCAAGCACCTCGAGCCGCTGGGGCGTGACCAGCGCGCCAACGACGAACATGCGCAGTTGCTGGAGAGCTGGCTGGCGCGCGACGTGGAGGCCGTACGTGCGCGGATGTTCGCGCATATCGAGCAGACCGTGCTCGATTTACGCCGCGAATTTCGAGGCGTTGGCAACGTGGACAGTTGATGCCCGGAATTTAGGCATATTCGCTACCGAACTGCTGTTTTGCCCGCGATCTAGACACGTTTCTGTCTCCCAGTAACCTCACCGCGTAATTTTTCACGGTCTGTATCGTATAATATATTTGTTACGTTGTGTCTTTCGTGTATCCACGCCCTTGTCAAACAAGCGAAAAGATGGGGGTAGACGTGGTTGGAGCGAAGAGGTGGCTGGTTTCGGCCGCGATCGGTGCGTTAGTGCTCGGCGGAGCAACGCCGGCGATGGCGCAGGTAACGGCAGACAATCAGGCGACGGCCGCAGGGTCCGATGTCGAAGGGGAAGGTGTCGTCGTAACCGGCACCCGCCTCGCGCAGCCGGGCGTGATGAGCAACAGCCCGATCACCACGGTCGACGCGGGCGAAATCCGCCTGCAGGGCGCCACCAACATCGAGAGCGTGCTGAATCGCCTGCCGCAGATCACGCCGGACGCCAACGAGAACGTCTCGAACGGTTCGGACGGCACCGCCAAGGTCAACCTGCGCAATCTCGGCGCCAATCGTAACCTGACGCTGGTCAACGGGCAGCGCCTGTTGCCGATCCAGGCGACCGACCTGAACTTCATCCCGTCGTTCATGGTCAAGCGGATCGACGTGGTGACCGGCGGCGCGTCCGCGGTATACGGCTCGGACGCGGTATCGGGCGTCATCAACTTCGTGCTGCGCGACGATCTGAACGGCGTGCTGGGCAACGTGCAATACGGTTTCTCCGCCCATCACAACGACAACACCACCAATCGCGACCGGGTGGCCGGCGCCGGCTTCAACCGCGCGCCCGACACGCCGGTCGATGGGCAGCGCTTCGACGCGAACATCGCGATGGGCGCGAATTTCGCGGACAATCGCGGCAATGTGACCGCCTATTTCGGCTATCGCGACGTGAAGCCGATCCTCCAGTACAATCGCGACGTTTCCGCTTGCGCGCTCGATCCGAACGGCGATCGGACCGCGTTGATTTGCGGTGGCTCGTCGAACAACGAATTCGGCCGTTTCACACCGCAGCGCGACGGTGCCGGCGACTTCAACAACACCAAGGACGGCCAGAAGACGTGGGTGCCGTATGACAACAGCTTCCGCTACAATTATTCGCCGCTGAACTACTTCCAGCGCAACGACACGCGGATCACCGCCGGTGCGTTCGCGAAATATGAGGTGACCCCCGCCGTCGAGGTGTACGGCAGCTTCATGTTCATGGACGACCGCACCAATTCGCAGGTCGCGCCATCGGCGCTGTTCTACGGCTATGGCTATTCGGTGAATTGCGACAATCCGCTGATGAGCGCGCAGCAGGCCGGATTGCTCTGCGGCGACAATGCCGGAAAGAGCGTCAATCAGGACACCTATATCGGTTACCGCCCGGTGGCCGCGCCCGCGCAGCCGCGGCGCGACGACCTGCGTCACACCGATTATCGCGTGACCGGCGGCGTGCGTGGCGAGATCGCCAAGGGTATCCGCTACGACGCGAACGCCTTGTTCTCGACCGTGATCTATAACGAGACCTATCAGAACGACATCGACCCGGCGCGTGCCAATCGCGCCCTGAAGGTCAGCCTGGTCAACGGCGTGCCAACCTGTCAGTCGGTCATCGACAAGTCGGACCCGAGCTGCGTTCCGCTCAACGTCTTCCAATATGGCGGGCCAACCGCCGAGGCGCTTGGCTATATCTACGCCCCGACAAGCACCGAAGGGCTGGACAAGGAGACGGTGCTGTCCGGCACGGTGACGTTCGACGGCGGCGAATATGGCGCGAAGCTGCCTTGGGCGGACACCGGCATCGGCGTGGTGGTCGGCGTCGAGCATCGCCGTGAAAGTCTTGAGTTCAAGGCCGATGCGCTGGCGCTCGCCAAGGGCACCAAGGAGAATGCTGGCGCCTTCAACGTGACCGAAGGCTTCACAGAAGTGCGCGTGCCGTTGGTTGAGAACCGACCGTTCTTCGAGGAATTGTCGCTGACCGGTGGCTATCGTTTCTCCAAGTACAGCATCAATTCCAAGGGTATCTCGACCTACAAGGGCGAACTGGCATGGGCGCCGACACGCGATCTGCGCCTGCGTGGCGGGTATAATCGGGCGATCCGCGCGCCGAACATCACCGAGCTGTACTCGCCGCAATACCCGGGCAACGTCGGAACGCAGGACCCGTGCGCCGGCGTCGTGGATAATGACCCGAAAACCACCTCGCCGACGGCAACCGCCGCCCAGTGCGCCCTCACTGGCGTGACGGCGGCGCAGTACGGCCGCATTCCGGAATGTCCGAGCGAGCAGTGCACCGGCTTCTTCGGCGGCAATCCGGCGCTGAAGCCCGAGGTGGCGGATACTTATACCGCCGGTGTGGTGCTGACCCCGACCTTTGTGAGGGGGCTGACGCTGTCGGTCGATTACTACAACATCAAGGTGAAGAACTACATCAACTCCATCCCGATGCAGTTGACGATCGACCAGTGCATCGGAACCGGCAATCCGTTCTTCTGCTCGCTGTTCAACCGCAATCCGCGCAACGGGGTGTTGTTCTCGGGAGACGCCAACACGGCGGGTTACGTCCTGTCGACGACGCAGAACACGGGCTCGCTGGCGACCAGCGGCATCGACTTCACCGCCGACTACACGTTCCGCACCGGCATCGGCGCGCTGAGCACGAGCTTCGTCGGCACGTGGCTGCGTGACCTGACCACCGAACCGCTGCCGGGTCTCTCGTCCTATGACTGCAAGGGGCTATTCGGTGGCACCTGCGGCCAGCCGAACCCCGAATGGCGTCACCAGGCGCGCTTCACCTGGACCTCGCCGGACGACAAGGGGTCGATCTCGCTCAACTGGCGTTACATCGGCCCGACCAAGGTGTCGTTCAACGACAAGGCGCAGTTCCCGGGCAGCGCCACCTACGTCATCAACTCGCGCCTGCCGGTCGCCAATTACTTCGATCTGGCCGCCACGGCGACCGTGACGAAGGAGCTGACGTTCCGCATCGGCGTGAACAACCTGCTGGATCGTGACCCACCTGCGATCGCCCAGGGCGTTTTGGCGTCGTTCGGTAATGGCAACACTTATCCCGGCGTGTACGACGTCGCCGGGCGCACCTTCTTCGTCGGCCTGTCGGCCGAGTTCTGAGGACGGTGAAATGAAGGGGACGGCCGGCGCGCGTGCGCGTCGGCCGTCGTCGTGGGAGGAATGACGATGACGGGTCGGGTCGCACTTGCCGTGCTGGTATCAACGCTGGCGATCGCACAGGCGACCGCCCAGACTGCGACACCCGCCGAATGGGAGCGGCCCGAGGTGATCCGCATCGGAGCCGAGCCGATGCACGCGACCTTCGCCGGGTTCGAGAACAGCAAGGCGGCATTGCGCGACGATGTGGCGCGCTCGCGCTATCATCTGTCGCTGGACGGGCAATGGTCGTTTCATCACTCGCCGACGCCCGAAGAGCGGCCGGTCGGGTTCGAGCAGCCCGGCTATGACGTCAGCAAATGGGGCAAGGTGGCGGTGCCCGGCATCTTGCAGGCTGAGGGGCAGGGGACGCCGGTGTTCGTCGGCGCGGGCTATCCGTTCCCGCGCAACCAGCCGTGGATCGATCACAAGATGAACGAGGTCGGCTCGTACCGGCGCGACGTGGTGGTGCCGGCGGAGTTCGCGGGACGGCGGCTGTTGCTGACGGTCGGCGCGGCGGGAGCGGCTTACTATCTGTTCGTGAACGGTGAGCGGGTCGGCTATTCCGAGGACTCGAAGCTGCCCGGCGAATTCGACGTGACGAAGGCGATGCACGCGGGGCGCAACACGGTTGCGATCGAGCTATATCGCTATGCCGATGGCAGCTATCTGGAAGATCAGGATTTCTGGCGGGTCAACGGAATCGAGCGCAGCGTGACGCTCTATGCCGCGCCCGCGACGCACCTGCGCGATGTCGATGTGCGCGCGGGGCTGGCGAACGATTATCGCGACGGGACGCTGGCGCTGAACGTCGCGGTCGGCGGCGGCACTGCGCCGGTGCGGGTGCGCGCGACCGTGCTGGATCAGGGACGCGTGCTGCTGAAGCGTGAGGGGGCACCGGACGCGGCGCGCAATGTGCGGCTCGACGGCGACATTCCGGCGGTGCGCGCGTGGAGCGCGGAGACGCCCGAGCTTTATACGTTGCTGGTCGAGTTGCTCGACGCGAAGGGCAAGGTGGTCGAGGCGACCGCGCGCAAGATCGGCTTCCGCACCGTCGCGATTCAAGACGGCGAGATGCGCGTCAACGGGCGGCGCGTCACGATCCGCGGCGTCAACCGCCACGAGCATGATCCGCATACCTTCCACGTCGTCTCCGACGCGACGCTGCGCCGCGATCTGGAGCTGATGAAGGCCGCGAACATCAACGCGCTGCGGCTGTCGCACTATCCCAACGATCCGCGCATCTACGATCTGGCCGACGAGTTCGGCCTGTATGTGATGGACGAGGCCAATATCGAGAGCCACGGCTATCTGGCGGAGGCGCAGCAGAACGGCGATCCCGAACATACGCTGCTCGGCTACAAGCCCGAGTGGAAGGCCGCGCATCTCGACCGCGTCGAGCGGATGGTCGAGCGCGACAAGAATCATCCGTCGATCATCTTCTGGTCGCTGGGGAATGAGACCGGGATCGGCAGCAACTTCGAGGCGGCGGCGAAATGGGTGAGGGCGCGCGACAATACGCGGCTGATCAATTTCCTCGGCTATAGCATGAGCGGGTGGCGGCACCCGACCAATGCCTATGTCGATATTTTTGCGCCGATGTATGACGATGTAGAGAAACTGGTCGATTACGCCGAACGGCCCGAGTTCACTCAGCCGCTGATCCTGTGCGAATATGCGCATGCGATGGGCAACAGCCTGGGCAATTTTCAGGATTATTGGGACGTCATCCACGCGCACAAGAAGCTGCAGGGCGGGTTCGTGTGGGACTGGGTGGACCAGACGATCATCAAGAAGGATGCGCAGGGCCGCGAATATTGGGCGCAGGGGCGCGACTTCGTGCCGGATGGCGACGACAGCCCGGTCGGCGACGGGGTGATCCAGTCCGACCGGACGCCCGACCCCGAATATTACGAGCTGGCCAAGGTCTATGCGCCGATCCAGTTCGAGCCTGACGGCGCGGGCTATACGGTGGTGAACCGCCACGACCATATCGATCTGTCCCGCTTCACGCTCGATTATGCGGTGCTGGAGGACGGGCGCGAGGTGGCGCGCGGATCGGTGGCGATGCCGCAGGTCGCGCCGGGCGCGCGTGCGCCGCTGTCGCTGGCGCTGCCGGCGGCACGCGATGGCGGGGCGGAGCGGATGCTGGTGCTGCGCGCGCGCGCGACTAGGGGGGCGATCCCGCTAGTCGAGGCGGGGCATGTCGTCGGATACGAGCAATTCGCGCTGTCGCCGCCGCGCGTGCTCGCTGCGCCGGCCGGCAGCGTCGCGCCGGTCGATGGCGGCGACGCGTGGCGGCTGGCGGCGGGCGATGCGGTGCTGGAGATCGACAAGGCGACCGGGCTGGTGAAGCGCTATGCGCGTGGTGGTGCGACGTTGTTGACCGGCGGCGCGCCCGATTTCTGGCGTGCGCCGACCGACAATGACGTCGGTACCGGCGTGACCAAGACGCACAAGATGTGGGAGCAGTTCAGCAACAGCCGTCGGCTCGACGCGCTGGCGGTCGATGGTGATGCGATAGTCGTGACGCACGACATGGGCGTGGGTTCGGTGAAGGTCATCACGCGCTGGACGATGGACAGCAAGGGGCAAGCGCGTGCGGCGGTGCGCTTCGCACCGATCCGTGACGACCTGCCCGATCCGCCGCGCGTCGGGGTGCAGTTCCACATGACGCCGACGCTCGACCGGCTGCACTGGTACGGGCGCGGGCCGTGGGAGAATTATGCCGACCGCAAGACCGCGGCGCTGATCGGCGAGTGGCGCGGCGCGCTGGCCGCGCAATATCACGATTATGCGCGCCCACAGGAATCGGGCTTCAAGCAGGACGTGCGCTGGCTCGACGTGACCGGGGCGACCGGCGCGGGGGTGCGGGTGAGCGGCGACCGGCCGCTGGCGATCAACGCGCTGCCGTTCCCCTACGCCGACCTGATGGAGAAGCCGCCCGCCAAAGCGCATAGCAGCGACATCCGCGCGCATGGCGACGGCACGCTGTTGATCGACGCGGCGCAGAGCGGGGTTGGGGGTGATACGGGCTGGAGCCTCGATGGGCGGCCGCACATGAAATATCGCGTGTCGCTCGCACCGCTCGAATGGACCTATACGCTGGGGGCGGCGCAGTGAGGCGCGCGCTGCTGACGCTCGCGCTGCTCGCCACCCCGGCGCTGGCGCAGACCGATCCGCGCGTCGCGCGTTCGATCGCGTTGCGTGATCAATGGCAATGGCTGACGCGTGACATCGCCTTCCCGGCGGAGTGGGACGCGGACGGGCGGCACTTCCATTATCGCAAGACCGTCGAGGGCGGGTTCGCGTTCGTCGATGTCGATGCCGCGACGCGTGCCAAGGCAACGGCGTTCGACACGGCGGCGGTGGCGAAGGGACTCGGCAAGGCGCTGGGGCAAACGGTTGATCCGAAGCGGCTGCCGTTCGAGCATTTCGCGTTCGAGGGCGAGCGGCGTGCGATCGACTTCGCGATCGATTATGTGCCGTGGCGCTGCACGCTGACCGATTATGTCTGCGCGCCGGCCAGCGGCGAGGGGCTGCGACCGCGCGGATTCGGGGTGGTGCGTGACCTGAAGGTACCCGCGCTCAACGTGCCACACCGCTCGCCCGATGGCGCGCGTGAGGCGCTGGTCATCGACGACAATCTCGTGCTGCGCGCGACGGACGGTGGCGCGGAGGCGTGGCGCAGTCAGGACGGCAGCCCCAGCGACTTCTACGATCCCGAGACGATCAGCTGGTCGCCGGACGGCAAGTGGATCGCACTGTATCGCGTGCGGCCCGGTTATCGGCGGATCGTGACGCGGGTGGTGTCCTCGCCGAAGGGACAGGTGCAGCCGGTGCTCGCCGAGCAGCTCTATCCCAAACCCGGCGACGCGATCGATCAGGAACGGCCGGTGCTCTTCGAGGCGGCGACCGGGCGGCGGATCGAGGTGTCGGACGCCTTGTTCCCAAATCCGTGGCAGCTCGGCACGATCAGCTGGCGCAAGGACGGAAGGAGCTTCGCGTTCGATTACATGCGACGCGGATTTCAGCACGCCGCGGTGATCGCGGTCGACGCCGCGACCGGCGCGGCGCATGAGGCGGTGCGCGAGGATGCGAAGACCTTCATCTTCAACGAGCGGCGCTATGCGCACGATATCGGCGACGAGGGACGAGAGTTGATCTGGGCGTCGGAGCGCGACGGGTGGCGGCACCTGTACCTGATCGACGCGGCGACTGGGCGGGTTAAGCGACAGATCACGCGCGGTTCGTGGGTGGTGCGTGACATCGCGCGTGTCGATGACGAACAGCGCCGCATCTGGTTCTCGGCGAGCGGGGTGACGGCGGGCGAGGACCCGTATCACAAACACTGGTTTCGCGTGGACTATGACGGGCGCAACCTGACGCGGCTAACCGATGGCGACGAAACGCACGACGCGAGCTTCGCACCCGACGGGCGGACCTTCGTCGACGTGCATTCCCGCACCGACGTGCCCGAGGTCGCGGATGTGCGCGATGCGATGAACGGCAAGGTGCTGGCGACGCTGGAGCGTGGCGACGTGCGCGCGCTGACCGCCGCCGGCTATCGTCCGCCCGAGCCGTTCGTGGCGAAGGGGCGCGACGGCACGACCGACATCTACGGGCTGGTGGTGCGGCCGCGCGATTACGATCCGGCGAAGCGTTATGCGGTGATCGAGAACATCTATGCCGGGCCGCACGACAGCTTCGTGCCCAAGGGCTATTGGCCGTTCGGCGCTTTCTCCGGCGGCGACAAGGCGATGGGGATGCAGCAGATCGCCGATCTCGGCTTCATCGTCGTGATGATCGACGGGATGGGGACGGCGAACCGCTCGAAGGCGTTCCACGACGTCGCGTGGAAGAACCTCGCCGACAGCGGCTTTCCCGATCGCATCGCGTGGATGAAGGCGCTGGCGGCGAAGGACGCGGCGGTCGATCTGTCGCGGGTCGGCATCTATGGCGGATCGGCGGGTGGGCAGAGCACGCTCAACGCGTTGTTGTTCCACCCGGAGTTCTACAAGGCCGGGGTGGCGTTCGCGGGGTGTTTCGACAACCGCATGGACAAGATCGACTGGAACGAACAATGGCTCGGCTGGCCGGTCGACGCGAGCTATCTGGCGGCGTCGGGAGTGGTCCATGCCAGCAAGTTGCAGGGCAAGTTGCTGCTGGTGGTCGGCGAGCAGGATTCGAACGTCGATCCGGCCTCGACGATGCAAGTGGTCGACGCGCTGGTGCGCGCGGACAAGGATTTCGAGTTGCTGGTGGTGCCGAACGGCGAACATGCCGTCGGGCGGTCGACGGGGCCGGTCGCTTATGGGCAGCGGCGGGAATATGACTTCTTCCTGCGCGCGCTGGGTGGGGCGCGGTAGGCTCGCGGACAACGTCCTCGTCATTCCCGCGGAGGCGGGAATCCAGACGCGCAGCTTTACGCTTGAGCCGCGGAGGTCAGAGGTTCTGGATCCCCGCCTCCGCGGGGATGACGGTCCATTATCGTCATCCCGGACTTGATCCGGGATCCCGCTTTACCTGATCGGTCGAGAAGAAGCGGGCCCCCGGATCAAGTCCGGGGCGACGGTGGTTAGCGGGGCGTGAGAGTCACGGTGGTGGCGGCCGGGGAAAGCGCGATCGTCGTGA
Source organism: Sphingomonas phyllosphaerae FA2 (assembly GCF_000427645.1). Classification (GTDB taxonomy): domain Bacteria; phylum Pseudomonadota; class Alphaproteobacteria; order Sphingomonadales; family Sphingomonadaceae; genus Sphingomonas; species Sphingomonas phyllosphaerae. The sequence continues at coordinate 698,442 of NZ_KE386571.1, forward strand.
AGCCGGCTTCCGGCTTGCCCTTGTCGATCGTGTAGGGCGCGCCGCCTGCCGGTGCTTCCACCGACACCTGCGCGGCCGGTGTCGTCGCGGTCGCCGGGTCGAGCGTCAGTTCGATGCGGCGGGTCGCCGGCACCCAGCGCGCCTTCGCGATCGTGCCCGCCGCCAGCGTGATCCACTGCCCGGCCGGCGCGACGAACAGTCGCGTGCGTGCGCCGTCGTGGGGTGCGATCTCGACCGCCGCACCGTCCTCGCGCACCGTGCCGCCGAAGCCGAGCCAGCCGAACGTGGCGTCCTTCACCAGATAGGTCGCCGCGGCATAGGCATGGCCGAAATAGCCCATGCCGTAGTCGCCGGTGTACGCGTCCCAGCGCATCATATCGGGTTCGGAGTGGAACGCCGCCGAGGCGAAGCCCTCTCGGTCAATGTTGGTGATGCCGCCCATGAAGCCGCCATAGGCGACGCGCAGCAAATGGAGGTCGGCGGGATCGCGGCGATAGGCGTCGAACAGCGGGACCGCGTTCAGCGCCGAGCCGTAATGGTGGATCTGCCGCTCGATCCTTTTGACCTTGCCGCCGTACAGGAAGTCCCAATAACGGCGCGCATTGCCGTTATAGCCCCAGTGCGGGATCGTCGGATCGTAGCCGAGGATCACCTCGCGCGTGACCGCCGCCTCCTTAGGATGGTTGAAATAGCGCATCCACGCATAGACTTCGGGCTGGCCGGTCGAATCCCACGCCATCTCGCTGCCGAACGGATAAGCGAGCGTGCGCCAGTGATCGGCGCGCGCCTTCATCAGCCCCTCGACTTCGTTCGCCTGCGCGGTCAGCCCCTCGCGCTTCAGGTCCAGCAGGATTTCGAGGAAGATCTCGCCCTCCATCTGCCCGAATTGCGCATAATGCGGCGCGTCGCGCATCATCGCGACAGTCGTGCGATAGGCATGGTCGAGATAGAAGCGCCAGTCGTGGCGCGTGACGAGGCCGGCGTGATGGCGCGCGAGCCGGTACAGCACCCAATGGCCGATCGCGACGTGCGGATAATTGTACGAGCGGCCGAGATCGTCGGCTTGCTTCTTGTCCCACGACGCCCAGGTCGACCAGTCGATGCCCTTGTCGTAATAGGAACCGAACGTCTTGGGATCGTAGTAGAACAGGCTCTTCTTCACGCCGCCGTCCGAGGACTGCAACTTGGGCAGCACGGTCTCGTCGACCATCCGCTCCAGCTTGGCAACCTCGCCGGCATCGGGATTGTCGAGCTGCTTCATCGTCGCGGCGACCCACGCCCCGCCGCCGCCCTCGTCGCTCATCCCCGCGATCCAGACGCGCTGGTCCTGCGAGACGATCTTGTTCGCCTCCCGGTCATAGGTGAGGATCGAGGGTGCGCGGTGGAACGGGTCGGCGGCGTCGTCGAACCATTGCCGCGTGGTGCTGAAGCGGCCGAGGTCGGCGGCAACCTGCGCGAGCGGCTTGGTGACGTAGTAATGAACGCTCTGCACGCTGCCATCGGCATAAGTGATCGCAACCCGCGCGCGGCCCCAGCCGGTGCCGGTGACGCGCCAGCGGTTCCAGCCCGGCGGCCCCGCCACCTTGGTGAGCGTCAGCGCATCGGCAGGCGTGACCTTGACGTCGCGCACGGCTTGTGCGGCGCGGACGAACAGGTCGGCCGGGCTGTCGTTGGGGACGACATAACCGGGGATCCCGACCGCGACCGGGCGGCGCTCGGCTTGCAGGGTCGCCTCGATCCCACGGATCGACGGCGCGGCGACCAGGCGCACGCCGAACGTGCGCTGTTCGCCGGGCGCGAGCGTGAAGCCGGTGGCGGGGTTCCACGGTTGCCCCTTGTCGGCCATGGCGCTGCTCGCGACCATCCAGTCGTAGAAGCCCTCGAACGTCTGCTGGCGCTGCGTGCGATCGGTGAAGACCGGGCTGGCGGACTTGCGCCGCGCGTCGTCGAGGATGCGATATTGTTCGAGCGGGGTGCGGCCGTCGGGGAGCACTAGCAGCGCCGGTCCCTTGCCGTTGAGCCGCGTGACCTGAAGATAGCCGGCGTCATTGCCGATATACGGATCGACGAAGCTCGCCTGTGCGTGCGCCTGTTCGAGCGAGCGGTCGGTGATGATATTGTCGAACACCATCGGCATTCCGAGCGCGCCGATCTCGACCGGCGTGGTGCCGCGGTTGGAGAGCGTGAAGCGCAACACCGGCGCGCCCTTGTCGCGCAGCCATGTGCGTTCGACGGTGAGCGGGAAGCCCTCGCCCATCGTCGCGGTGATGTCGGCGCGCGCGATGACATTGCCGGTGGCGGCGAGTGCGCGAACGGGCACGCGGTGCTGCGCCGAGGAGAAGTCGCGCCATGCGCCGTCCGTCCCGCGCACGCGCAGGTGGAGGTCGCCGATCTGGTTGAAGCCATCGCCGCTGCGGGTCGCGGCGCGGCCGCTCGGCACGAAGTCGAAGCCCGGCTCCGCGCGGGGCGACAAGGTGCGCAACGTCTGGCTCGCCGGATCGAGCGTGAGCGTCAGAGCGCCACCCGTGTCACCGGTTTTACGCGCCGGTGCCGCATGGAGCAGCGCGCCGCTCGCCAGCGCAGCGCCCGCAAGATAGAAAGCCAGCCGTCGCATCGCTCACCCTTTTTTTGTCGCGGTTCGATTGACTTCGTACCAGCGAGACGTATCGTATACAATATTCCGGGGAGATGGAAATGATTGTTGGCCGTCGCGCGTTCCTGATGTCCTCGGCGACGTTGCCGATGCTGGCCGTGCCGGCTGCGGCGCAGGCGGGGGCGGGGCTGCCCGCCACGGCCAAGGCGTTTCCGCTGTCCGCGGTGCGGTTGCGGCCATCGGACTATGCGCGCGCGGTCGAGGTCAACCGCGCCTATCTGCTGCGACTATCACCGGATCGGCTGCTGCACAATTACCATCAGTTTGCGGGGTTGTCGCCGAAGGGCGAGGTCTATGGCGGGTGGGAGAGCGATACGATCGCGGGCCACACGCTGGGCCATTATCTGTCCGCGCTGGCGTTGATGCACGCGCAAACCGGCTGCACCGACTGTGTCGAACGCGCTAATTACATCCTCGGTGAACTGGCGCGCTGTCAGGCGGCGCATGGCGACGGCTATGTCGCGGGCTTCTCGCGCAAGCGCAAGGACGGCACGGTTGTCAACGGCAAGGAGATCTTCCCCGAGATCATGCGCGGCGAGATCCGCTCGGCCGGGTTCGATCTCAACGGCTGCTGGGTGCCCTATTACAACTGGCACAAGCTCTACACCGGGCTGTTCGACATCGTCGACCATATCGGTCCCAACGAGCAGGCGATGGCGATCGCGGTTGGGCTGGGCGGCTATATCGAGCGCGTCTTCGCCAGCTTGAACGACGAGCAGGTGCAGGTGATGCTGGCGTGCGAATATGGCGGGCTCAACGAGAGCTTCGCCGAGCTGCACGCGCGCACCGGCGATGCGCGCTGGCTGCGGCTCGCCAAGCGCATCTACGACAAGCGGAACCTCGATCCGCTGACCCAGAAGCGCGACCAACTCGCGAACTTCCACGCCAATACGCAAGTGCCCAAGCTGATCGGGCTGGCGCGGCTGCACGAGATCACGGGCAAACCCGAGCAGGCGACCGCGGCGCGCTTCTTCTGGGAGCAGGTGACGCGGCATCACAGCTATGTCATCGGCGGCAATGCCGACCGCGAATATTTCAGCGGTGCGGACACGATCGCGCAGCACATCACCGACCAGACGTGCGAGAGCTGCAACACCTATAATATGCTCAAGCTGACGCGGCATCTGTTCGCGTGGCAGCCCGATGGCGCGCTGTTCGATTTCTACGAGCGTGCGCACCTCAACCACATCATGGCGCATCAGGAGCCGGTCAACGGCGGTTTCACCTACATGATGCCGCTGATGTCGGGGGCGAAGCGCGCCTATTCTGAGCGCGAGGGTGAGGAATTCTGGTGCTGCGTCGGGACGGGCATGGAGAGCCATTCCAAGCACGGCGAGAGCATCTTCTGGAGCGGCGACGACACGCTGATCGTCAACCTCTACATCCCCGCCGACGCGACGTGGAAGGAACGCGACGCGACGCTGGGGCTCGACACCGTCTATCCGTTCGACGGCGAAGCGACGCTGACCTTTACGAAGCTGGGCAAGGCGGGACGCTTCCCGGTCGCGCTGCGCGTGCCGGGCTGGGCAAAAGGGCATGAGGTGCTGGTCAACGGCAAGCCCGCCGACGCGACGCAGGCGGGCGGCTATGCGATCGTCACCCGCCGCTGGAAGGCGGGCGACAGTGTGACGATCCGGCTGCCGCTCGATCTGCGGCTGGAAGCTACGCCGGGTGACGAACAGACGATCGCGGTGCTGCGCGGACCGCTGGTGCTCGCCGCCGATCTGGGGCGTGCCGATGGAGACTGGGATCATCCCGAGCCGGCAATGGTCGGGCAGGATCTGCTCGCCGCCTTCCATCCGGTGGATGAGGAGAGCGCGCAATATGCGACGACCGGGCTGATCCGTCCGGCCGACCTGTCCTTCGTGCCGTTCTACCGCCAGTACGACCGGCGCAGCGCGGTGTATTTCAAGCGCTTCACCGATGCGCAGTGGAAGGTGGAGGAGGCCGCGTTCCTCGCCGAGCAGGTACGGCAGAAGGATCTGGCGGCGCGTTCGGTGGACGTGATGCACCTCGGCGAGATGCAGCCGGAGCGCGATCATAACCTGACGTCGGAGATTTCTTACCCGCTCGCCTATCGCGGACGGAACGGGCGCGACGCGCGGACGGGCGGGTTCTTCGAGTTCACTATGGCGGTGAAGCCGGGTCCGCTGGTGTTGCAGGCGACCTATTGGGGGGACGAGCGCAAGCGGACATTCGACATTCTGGTCGACAATCAGCGCATCGCCACGCAGACGCTGGATACCGACAAGCCGGGCGCGTTCTTCGATGTCGACTATCCGGTTCCCGAGGCGCTGACCAAGGGCAAGTCGAAGGTCCGGGTACGCTTCGTGCCGCATGACAAGAACACCGCCGGGCCGGTGTTCGGGGTACGGCTGTTCACCGCAAAGCAGGAGCCGCGTGCATGAGTGACGGACAGGTCCGGATGACGCTCGACGAGGTGCGCGATTATGCGCGTGCCACGCTGACGCGCGTCGGGCTGGCGCCGGCGCATGTCGCGGCGGTCGCGGAGACGATCGTCGCCGGGGAGCGCGACGGGTGCGGGGCGCATGGCCTGTACCGGTTGCTGGTCGCGGCGCATTCGGTGGCGACCGGGGTGGTGGTGCCCGATGCGGTGCCGGTGCTTGAGCAGCGCGCGAGCGGCGTGGTGCGGGTCGACGGCAAGGGCGGGTTCGCGCAACTAGCGTTCGAAACCGGACGCGCGGCACTGGTCGCGGCGACACGCGCCAACGGCATCGCCGCACTCGCGATCAACAATGTCGTCCATTTCGCGGCGCTATGGCCCGAGATCGAGGCGCTGGTCGAGGAAGGGCTGGTCGCGCTGGCGGTGACGCCCAATCATGCGTGGGTCGCGCCGGCCGGGGGCACGCAGCCGGTGTTCGGGACCAACCCGATCGCGTTCGGCTGGCCGCGCACGGACAAGGCGCCGTTCGTGTTCGACTTCGCGACCAGCGCGGTGGCGCGCGGCGAGATCGAATTGCACCGCCGCGCGGGCAAGCCGGTGCCGGCCGACTGGGGCCATGCGCCGGACGGCAGCGACACGACCGACGCCGCCGCGGTGCTGGCGGGCGCGATGCGGACGTTCGGCGGGCACAAGGGTTCGGCACTGGCGCTGATGGTCGAATTGCTTGCCGGGCCGCTGATCGGTGATCTGACCAGCGCGGAATCGATCGCCTGGGATGCCGGGCGCAAGGGTTCGCCGCTTGGGGGCGAGTTGATCCTCGCGCTCGATCCGGCCGGGTTCCTCGGCGCGGCGGCGGCCGACCATCTCGCGCGTGCCGAGACGGTGTTCGCGGCGATCGAGGGGCAGGAGGCACGGGTTTCGGGCGCACGGCGGCACAAGCTGCGCCCCGTCAGCGCGCGAGAGGGCGTATTGATCTCGCGCCAATTGCTCGACGATATCGACGAAGTGACGAAGGAGAAGGCATGACGATCACGCTTGCGCTGACGCTGTTGATGGCCGCGCCCGCCGCGGCGCAGCCCGCCACGCCCCCGGCAACCGCGGCGGTGCCGGCGAGCGACGCGGCGTTCCGCAAGCTCTCCGAGAGCGAATATGCGTGGCGGCGGACGCTGAACGGCCCCGACGAGGACGCGCCCGCCAGTCAGAATGCGACATTGCCCGACGTCGGCCCGGCGGCGCAGGCGGCGATGACCAAGCGATGGACCGAGACGATGGCCGCGCTCGACCGGATCGATCCGGCCAAATTGTCGCCGCAGGCGCGCGACGATTATACCGTCTATCGCGGGCAGATCAGCGCCTTGCTTGCGGAACAGCAATATCGCGAGTTCGAGAAGCCGCTGAACGCCGACACCAGTTTCTGGATGAGCATCGGCGGGATGGCGCGCGAAACGTATCGCGACGAGCCGGCGCTGCGCCGTTATCTGTCGCAACTTGCCAGCCTGCCGCGCTATTATGACCAGCAGATCGTCAACATGCGCGCCGGGCTGAAGCGTGGCTTCACGCCGCCGAAGGTGACGCTCGACGGGCGCGACAAGGGCGTGGCTGAGATCGTCGCAGCGGGGAGCGGCGAGGGCTCGCCCTTCTACGCGCCATTCAAGACGCTGCCCACGACCATTCCGGCCGACAAGCAGGCGGCACTGCGGGCCGAGGCCAAGCGCGTCATCGCGACGGCGGTGGTGCCCGCGCACCAGAAGCTGCAGGCGTTCCTGCGCGACGAATATATCCCAAACGCGCGCGTATCGCTGGCGGCATACGACCTGCCCGACGGTCGCGCTTATTATCAGTCGAAGATTCGCGAATTCGTCACGCGCGACCTGACGCCCGAGCAGATCCACGCGATCGGGCTGGCAGAGGTCGCCAAGATCCGGGCGCGAATGCAGGATGTCATGCGCGAGGTGAAGTGGCAGAAGGACCTGCCCGCCTTCCTGAACTATCTGCGCACCGATCCGCAATTCTACGCCAAGACCCCGCAGGACCTGCTCAATCGCGCGGCGTGGATCGCCAAGACCTTCGACGGCAAGGCGGGCACCTATTTCGGGCGGCTGCCGCGGATGCGGTTCGCGATCAAGCCGGTCGCGCCCGATATCGCGCCGTTCTATACCAGCGGGCGCGGCGGGCCGGGCATCTATCTGGTCAACACGTACGACCTGCCGTCGCGGGGGCTGTACTCGCTGCCGGCACTGACACTGCACGAGAGCGCGCCGGGGCACGCGTTCCAGATGCCGTTCGCGATGGAGCTGACCGACCTGCCGGCCTATCGTCGCGACGAATATATTTCGGCCTTCGGCGAGGGCTGGGCGCTGTATTGCGAGGCGCTGGGCGAGGACATGGGGATGTACGAGACGCCCTATGAGACGTTCGGGATGCTGTCGTACCAGATGTGGCGTGCGGCGCGGCTGGTGGTCGATACCGGCATCCACGCCAAGGGCTGGACGCGCGAGCAGGCGCAGAACTACCTGCGTGATAACACCGCCTTGTCGAACCACGAGATCACCACCGAGGTCGATCGCTATATCGCGTGGCCGGGGCAGGCGTTGAGCTATTACATGGGCGAGCTGGCGTTCCTCGACGCCAAGGCGAAGGCGCAGAAGGCGCTGGGCGAGAAGTTCGACATCCGCGCGTTTCACGACGCGATGCTCAGCCTCGGTTCTGTGCCGTTGCCGATGATCGACCAGCGCGCCGATCGCTTCATCAAGGATGGCGGCAAGGGGCCGTATCCGCTGCCGTGAAGTGACCTGATCCGTCATTGCGAGCGGAGCGAAGCAATCCAGAGCCGGACCAGGACGCCCTGGATTGCTTCGCTCCGCTCGCAATGACGGACTGGCGTTTCAATGGGTTGTGTTCACTGTCCTTTCCGATCATCGTGCCGCCGACAAAGCGGGAGAGGCATGGATGACGATCGACCGGCGAAGCTGGCTGGGCGGGGCGGCAGCGACGGCGGCGGGGCTGGGCGCGTCGCCCGTCTCTGCCGCTGTACGCACGCGGCGGCGTGGCGCGAACGACCGTGTCAATCTGGCGGTGATCGGCGCCGGCGGAATGGGCGCGTCGAACATGGCGAACCTGACCTCGCAGAACATCGTCGCGATGTGCGACGTCGATCTGGCGCATGTCGCGAAGTCGGTATCCGATCCCAAGCGCGCTGCGCTCAAGGTCGCGTACGACAAGGCCGATAAGTATAGCGATTATCGGCGGATGCTCGACATCCGCAAGGATCTGGACGCGGTGGTGATCGCCGCGCCCGACCATCATCACGCGGTGGCGGCGAAATGGGCCATGCAGCGCGGGTTGCACGTCTATGTGCAGAAGCCGCTGACCTATACGGTGCGCGAGGGGCGCGTGCTCGCCGGACTGGCGCGCGACAATGCCAAGCTCGTCACGCAAATGGGCAATCAGGGCCATTCGGGCGACGACGGGCGGCGCGCGGTCGAGATCCTGCGCGGGGGCGCGATCGGGCGCGTGCGCGAGGTGCAGGTGTGGACCAATCGTCCGATCTGGCCGCAGGGCGTGGCACGACCCGAGGCGGTGGCCGCGCCTGCCTCGCTCGACTGGGAGGCGTGGCGGGGGCCGGCGCCGGTCGACTGGGGCTACAACCCGATGTACGCGCATTTCAACTGGCGCGGCTGGGCGCCGTTCGGGACAGGCGCGCTGGGCGACATGGGGGCGCATCTGGTCGACTTTCCGGTTTGGGCGCTCGAACTCGGGCTGCCGACCCGCGTCGAGACGCGGCACAGCGTGTGGGGCAGCCCCAAGAACCCTGGCGACGGCAGCTATCCGCTGGCGACCGTCACCTATTTCGACTTTGGCAATGCCAAGGGCGCGCCGATCCGCATGACGTGGTATGACGGCGGGCTGATGCCGCCGACGCCCCCGGGGATGCCGGCAGGCGCGCGGATGGATCCGGGCGGGGGCGTGCTCTACATCGGCGAGCAGGGCATGTTGATGCACGAGACCTATGGCGAGAAGCCAACCTTGATCGGTGACGGCGTCGCCGAGCGCGCGCAGGCGGTGGCGCAGACGCTGCCGCGCATTAAGGGCGGGATGGGCGGCCATGAGATGAACTGGATCCGCGCGATCCGCGGGGAGGAGGCGATCTCCAGCCCGTTCGCGACCGCGGTGCCGCTGACCGAGACGATGTTGCTAGGCGTCGTCGCGCTGAAGGCCGGACAGCCAATCGACTATGACGGGGCGGCGTCGCGCGTTACCAACGTCGCGGATGCGAACCGCTATCTGGATCGGGAATATCGAAAGGGATGGGAGCTATGAAGGGTATCGTGCTGGGCGGCGGGCTGTTGCTTGCCGCGTCCGCCGGGATCGCACAGGCGCCGCAGGGCGATCCGAAGGCGACCGAGCAATGGTCGCCCGCCGTGCCGGTGGTGACGCCGGGCGCGTTCGCGGGCTGGGCCGCGCCCGCCGATGCGGTGGTGCTGTTCGACGGCAAGAACCTCGACAAATGGTCGGCGGTCAACACCGGTGGGGCGGCGGGATGGACGGTCGCGGACGGCGCGTTCACGGTGAAGAAGGGCACCGGCAACATCCAGACGAAGCAGTCCTTCGGCAGCTATCAGCTGCACCTCGAATATCGCATCCCCGCCAACATCACCGGCGAGGGGCAGGCGCGCGGCAACAGCGGGCTGTTCCTGGCGTCGACCGGCAAGGGCGACGACGGGTACGAGATGCAGATCATGGACAGCTACAATAACCAGACCTACGTCAACGGACAGCTGGGCGCGATCTACAAGCAGACCCCGCCGCTCGCCAATCCGGCGCGCAAGCCGGGTGAATGGCAGACGGTAGATGTTACGTGGTCCGCGCCGCAATTCGGTGCAGATGGCAGGGTGACGCGGCCGGCCTATGTCACCGCCTACATCAACGGCGTGTTGACGCAGAACCATACCGAGGTTCGCGGCGGCACGGTCTATATCGGCCAGCCCAAATATGTCGCGCACGGACGCGCGCCGATCAAGTTGCAGGATCACGGCGATCCGAGCCAACCGATCAGCTATCGCAATATCTGGATCCGCGAACTGAAGGATTGATATTTCAAGTGTCGCCCCGGACTTGATCCGGGGCCCCGCTTCTTGACGACATAAAGAAGTGGCGGAATATCGGATCAAGTCCGGGATGACCGGTAATTGCTCGTAGGCGCCGGACGGCTCAGTGAGGGGGAGCCGTCCAGGACGAAGCGCCACGGCACCGCGGCGGCGCGGGTGATGCCGATCCGCGCGCCGGCGATGATCGGCGGCTCAGCGATGCGGTCGCGCCACGCGAACGGTGGCGCATCGAGCGGTGCGTTGTTCAGCGACTGGTCGACGCCCAGCGCCTTGCACAGCCGGCCGGGGCCGGCGCACAGCAACGCCTCGGCTTGCGTCATCGCGCGGCGGGCGCGCATCACCTCCACTCCATCGGTCGGCGCGAGCGCGCGGATCAGCACCGCCGCGCCGTCGCCGCAGGTGACGTTGAGGCAGTGGTGCAGCCCGTAGATGCGATAGACATAGGCTGCGCCCGCCGGGCCGAACATCGCGGCGTTGCGCACCCCCGGCCCGGAAAAACTGTGCGATGCCGGATCGTTGGCATCATAGGCTTCGGTTTCGACGATCGTCCCGCCCACGCCGTCGATCGTGAGCGTCACGCCGATCAGTGCGCGAGCGACCGTTTCGACATCGCGGGAGAAGAAGGCGCGGTTCATTTGGTCGATATGGTGGCTCGCGACGGCGTGTGAACCGCCGCGCGGCGTTGTCGTATGCCAGGCGAGCGGTTAGGTCTGCGCGCATGTCGAAAGTGTTGCGTATCGCGATGTCGGGGCTGGCGCTGTTCGCCGCCACACCGATGGCCGCCGCCCCCCGCGCTCCGGTGTCCGAGATCGTGATCGATGCCGGCACCGGACAGGTGCTGGAAGAAGACAATGCCGATCGCGAGCGGCCGCCGGCCTCGCTCGCCAAGATGATGACGCTGCTCCTCGCGTTCGAGGCGATCGACGCTGGGACGCTGAGGCCGGGGGAACTGCTGACGATGACCGCGGCGGGCGAGCGCCAGCAGCCGTCGAAGCTGGGGCTGCGGCGCGGGCGGACGATCCGGGTCGACGCGGCGCTGCGCGCGATCGCGGTGATTTCCGCCAACGACATTGCGGTGGCGATCGGCGATCGTCTGGCGGGCAGCGAGCGCGCGTTCGTGACGCGGATGAACGCGCGCGCGGCGGAGATCGGGATGACGCACACCCGCTTCGGCAACGCGACCGGGCTGGCGCCGAGTGCCGGGCGCAGTACCGCGCGCGACATGGCGACGCTGGCGCGGCATCTAATCCGCGCGGAGGCGAAGCATTACGGGCTGTTCAAGACGCGCTCGATCACCTGGGAGCGGCAGGTCCGGCCCAATCACAACAAGTTGCTCGGTAAAGTCGAGGGAATGGACGGGCTGAAGACCGGCTACACCGTCGAGGCGGGGTTCAACCTGGCCGCGTCGGCGCGGCGTGGAAGCAAGCGGATGATCGTGGTGGTGATGGGCGCGCCGACCAGTGCCGAGCGCGATCTGCTGGTCGCCAATCTGATGGAGGCGGGCTTTACCGAGCCGCGCTTGCGCCGCCCGCGGCGATGATCGGGTGCCCTTCGTCACGTTTGGCGAAGGGCGCGGCAGGGTTCAGGCGAGCAGCGTCGCGATCCGATCGAGGAAGGTCGCGATCCGGTCGGGCTTCGTCACGAACACGTCGGCACCGGCATCAAGGCAGGCCTGACGGTCGGTCTGGCTGTCGAGCACGGTCAGCGCCATGACCGGGATCGCGCGGGTGCGCTCGTCGCTCTTCAGCCCCTCGATCACGTCGAGCCCGCTGACGTTGGGCAGGCGAATGTCGACGATGATCGCAGCGGGGCGAACGTCCTCTACCACCTGCTGAACGGTGCGTTCGTCGGCGAGTACATGCGGATCATAGCCGCCGATCCGTAGCCACGATGCGTACAATTTACGATGGCTGGCCGTGTCTTCGACCAGCATGATGCGTTTTCGTTGCGGCACCCGTCCTCCGATGCCCGTCCGTGGAGCCTTCCGCGTCGAGCTTCGCGCTAGCTGCCCGCCCCGTCCCCGCGCCGCAAGCGAGAAAAAGACCAATTTCGCGGTGGGTGGATCAATTCGGCTGGGTAAAGATCCGCTCTGCCTGACGGGCCAGCGCGCCGAGTTCGTAGAGATCGGGCATCCGGTCGCGCGGCTTGTGGTCGATCACGCACAAGGCGCCGAGCGGGTAGCCGGCACGATCGACCAGTGGAATGCCGACGTAGAAGCGGATCGCGGGCGAGCCGCAGACGAACGGGTTGGAGGCGAAGCGCGGATCATGCGCGGCGTCCGGCACGATCATCGCCTCACCGGGGCGGTGGATCGCTAGCGCGCAGAACGACAGGGCACGCGGCACTTCGTCGTCGACCGGACCGCGCTTGGCGATCATCCACTGACGATTGCGATCGACCACGGAGATGGCCCCGATGGGCGTTTCGGCGAGATCGGCGGCCCGCTCGGCGATCTGCTGCAAGCGTTCATCCCAACGCTTGGCCGGAAGATCGAGCCGGTCCACCGCAGCTTGCCGCGCGGCTTCGTCGGCGATCATCATCTGGCCTCCCATGAACATTCTTTCGTAAGTCCTTGTTTACACGCCTTTTCCGCGAGTCGGACAGGGTAAAGAAGGCGACATTAATGTTACAATCCCGTTAATGTCACGTACATTAGGTGCGGCAGGCTGCCAAATCTCTGATGCAAGTTACTTGCACCGCCTTTGATATCGCTCATAAACCGGTAAGACTTCGTCGGGTACGCCAGACGACCGCGGAGGTTGTGTGCTGCCGACATCCTTATCGACTCGAGTCGCTGCTGCCTTTGGCGCCGTTTTGGTGCTGGGGTTGGCGTTGCTCGGCGGCGGGCTGGTGTTGGGACGCGCGATCTACGCCGAGAACGTCACGCTGGGACAGTTGACCGCGTTGCTGCAACTGGAGGAGCGGCAGGATCGCTTGCAGCGTCAGTTGCGCCTGGGCGTCGGCGAAGTGACGCGGATGGCCGAGCAGGGCCGCGCCATCCCAGAGCCGAAGTGGCGATCGGTCGGCATCGCGCTGTTGAAGTTCCACCGCGGCAATGCGCATCTCACGCCACGTCTGTCCGTGCCTGTGGACCTGCAGGGCCCGGTGGCGGCGCGGCGGGCGGCGGAGGCCGAATTCGCGACGCTTAGCCTGCGTCTGTTGCAGGGTGCGCGCAACGCCCCGGAGACGATCCCACGCCAGATGCCAGCCTTCCTTGCCGCGCTGCGCACGCTGGAGACGTCGCGCTCGGCGGTGCGGCGCCTGTTGATCGAGCGGATCGACACCGAATTGACGCGCAGCGCCAGCGGGCTGGCCTCGAACCTCGATCGCGCGCTGATCGGGGCGATTGCGGTGCTCGTGGTGGTGCTGCTCTGCATGGCCTGGCTGCGCCGGCGCGTGATCCGTCCGATCGTCGCGATCGCCGATGGTGTCCGCCGGCTGAGTCGCGGCGAGGATGCCGCCGTCGACCTGCCCGGCGCGGGGCGCGGCGACGAACTGGGCGATCTGGCGCGCGGGATCGCCGCCTATCGCAGCGCGGTGGAGGAACGCCGCCGCGCCGAACAGCATATCGACTTCCTTGCGCATCACGACATGCTGACCGGGCTGCCCAACCGCCTGCTGTTCGAGGAAAGGCTGGCGCAGGAGCTGCTGCGCGCGCCGCGCACGGGCGAGCGGGTGGCGGTGTTCGCGATCGATCTCGATGACTTCAAGTCGATCAACGATCGCTTCGGCCATGCCGGCGGCGACGAGGCGTTGCGCGCCGCCGCACAATTGTTGAGCGCCTGCGTCCGGGCGAGTGACATGGTCGCGCGGCTCGGCGGGGACGAATTCGCGATCGTGCAGGTTAGCAGCGACCAGCCCGCTCATGCCGAACTGCTGGTCCAGCGCATTCTGCGCGCCTGCGAGGCGACCGCGGGCGATGCGGTGCCGGTGCAGATGAGCATCGGCGTCGCGCTGTCGGGCGTCGAGCAGGAGGGCGAGGAGCTTTACAACCTTGCCGATATGGCGATGTATCGCGCCAAGGCGGAGGGGCGGCACACCGCGCGCTTCTTCGACGATCAGTTCAAGGAAGAGGTGCGGCTGCGCTGGCGGCTGTCGCGCGATCTGGAAGGCGCGGCCGAACGCGGCGAGCTATACCTCGCATTCCAGCCGATCGCCGATGCCGATACTTTGCAGGTGGTTGGGCAGGAGGCGCTGTTGCGCTGGGCGCATCCGGAGCTGGGTGAGATCAAGCCGGATCAGTTCATTCCGCTCGCCGAAGCGAGCGGGCGGATCGACACGATCGGGCTGTGGATGGCCGATCAGGCGATGGCCGCGGCGAGCCGCTGGCCCAATCATATCACGCTGGCGCTTAACCTGTCGGCGATCCAGTTCCGCCAGCCGGCGCTTGCGCACGAGTTGCTCGCACTGGCGCGACGCCACCGACTGGCGCCGACGCGGCTGGAGTTCGAGGTGACCGAAAGCGCGACGCTGCTCGACAAACGCCGTCAGCCGGTGCTGACCGTCCTGCGCACGCTTCAGCACCACGGTGCCGCGATCGTCATGGACGATTTCGGTACGGGCTATTCCTCGCTCGGCAACCTGCGCGATTTCCGGTTCGACAAGCTGAAGGTCGATCGCAGTTTTGTGGCGACGATGCTGGATCATGCACCGTCCGGCTCGATCGTGCGCAGCATCGCGGCGTTGGGCGCGAGCCTGGGTATCCCGATCGTCGCCGAGGGGGTGGAAGAGGCTGCGCAATTGGCACGGCTGCGTGAATGGGATATCCCGCAGGTGCAGGGCTTCCTGATCGGTCGCCCCTCACGCGAGGCAGTCCATTGCGCCGATCCCGCCGCCACCTTGTCCGCGCGCGCCATCGCGCCGCAATGGGTTGCGCGATCCTAGCGTCGTCGATCTGAAAATTGCTGCGGCAGAACGATGCGGCAGCATGTCATGACTGTTGACGCCGTGGGGGGTGGCGCTACCCATAGCCTCCGCGCGCCGTGCTGTTGCGGCGGCCGCTTGACTCGCGCCGCGATGCGGTGTTGTTAGCGCTATCAGGCTAAGAAGGTGGAGGGGATGATGGCGCAGCTTCACGACGCAATCGCGTCGGGCTTGCCGCAGGATTGGCGTTCGGGGCGATTTTTGGGGCGTGCGACCACGCCGGCCGGTCCGATCCCGCTGCTGGTGATCGACGGCGAAGCCTTTGATATGTCGGCGATAGCGCCGACGGTGTCGATGCTGGTCGAGACGGACGATCTGTCGGGGGCGGGCGGGAAGTCGCTCGGCGCGCTCGATACGGCTGAACTCGAACTACTTAGCCCGGTCGATCTGCAATGCGTGAAGGCGTGCGGCGTTACGTTCGCGGTGTCGGCGATCGAGCGCGTGATCGAGGAGCGCGCGCGCGGTGACTGGTCGGCGGCGGCGGAGATCCGCGGGCGGCTGGAGGCGCGCATGGGCGGGTCGATCCGCTCGGTGGTGCCCGGCACGCCCGAGGCGGCCGAGCTGAAGCGTGCGCTGATCGAGGACGGACTTTGGTCGCAATATCTGGAGGTTGCGATCGGTCCTGACGCCGAAGTCTTCACCAAGGCGCCCGTTCTGGCGACGGTCGGCGCGGGGGTTGACATTGGGATCCGGTCCGATTCGCACTGGAACAACCCCGAGCCCGAGGTCGCGTTGCTGGTGAACAGCCGTGGCGACGCGATCGGCGCGACGTTGGGTAACGACGTGAATCTGCGCGATTTCGAGGGGCGTTCGGCGCTGCTGCTCGGCAAGGCGAAGGACAATAACGCGTCCTGTTCGCTGGGGCCGCTGGTGCGGTTGTTCGACGACGGGTTCACGATCGATGACGTCCGGCACGCCGAGGTGCGACTGAACATTCACGGCGAGGACGGCTACGACCTCGACGGGGTCAGCAACATGGCCGAAATTAGCCGCGATCCGCTCGACCTGGTGCGCCAGACGTTGTCGGAACACCAGTATCCGGACGGCTTCGTGCTGTTCCTGGGCACGTTGTTCGCGCCGGTGCAGGATCGCGACGAACCGGGCCGTGGATTCACCCACAAGGTCGGCGACGTCGTCACGATCGAAAGCGCGAAGCTGGGCCGGCTCACCAACCGCGTCGTGACGTCGAAGGACGCCGCGCCGTGGACCGACGGAATCGGTGCACTGTTCCGCAACCTCGCGCAGCGCGGGTTGCTGGAGAGCGCCAAGTGAGCGGTCGCGCGAACTATCCGTCGCTGGCGGGCAAGCGGGTTCTCATCACCGGTGGCGCGACGGGGATTGGCGCGGGGCTGGTCGAGGCGTTCGCCGCGCAGGGGTCGCATGTCGCGTTCGTCGATGTGGCGGAGGAAGCGGGGCAGGCGCTTGCAGCGCGGCTCGGGGCGCAGACGCGTTTCATGCGTTGCGACCTGACCGATGTCGCGGCGCTGCCGGGGACGATCGGCGCGTTGGTCGAAAAGCTCGGCGGGCTCGACGTGCTCGTCAACAATGCCGCCAACGACGACCGGCATACGATCGCCGAGGTCACGCCGGCATACTGGGACGACCGGATGGCGGTGAACCTGCGCCACCTGTTCTTCGCCGCGCAGGCGGCGGTGCCGCATCTGAAGGCGGCGGGCGGCGGCGCGATCGTCAATTTCGGGTCGATCAGCTGGCATCTCGGGCTGCCCGAGCTGGTGCTGTATCAGACCGCCAAGGCGGCGATCGAGGGAATGACGCGCAGCATGGCGCGCGATTTGGGGCGCGACAATATCCGCGTCACCACGATCGTGCCCGGCAACGTCCAGACCCCGCGGCAGGAGAAATGGTACACCCCCGAAGGCGAGGCGGAGATCGTCGCGGCGCAATGCCTCGACGGGCGTATCCAGCCCGCCGACGTCGCGGCGCTGGCGCTGTTCCTCGCCTCCGACGACGCGCGGATGTGCACGGGGCACGAATATTTCGTCGATGCGGGCTGGCGCTGAACCGACCGGCGGCACTGACAAGAAACAAAACACGGATGGGAGCGGGACTGGGATGGCGATGGTGATGATGGAGCCGGGCGGACCGGCGGATCGCGAGGCCGCAATGGGGCAGGTGAACATGGGCTTCATCGCCGCGATCGTCGCGGTGGCGACGATCGGCGGCTTCATGTTCGGCTATGACTCGGGCGTCATCAACGGGACGCAGAAGGGGCTTGAGAGCGCCTTCGACCTCGGCAAGCTGGGGATCGGCGTCAATGTCGGCGCGATCCTGATCGGCTCGTCGATCGGTGCGTTCGGCGCCGGGCGGCTCGCCGACCGGATCGGGCGGCGCGGCGTGATGATGGGATCGGCGTTCCTGTTCCTCGTCAGCGCGCTGGTTGCAGGTGCGGCCTCGTCGTCGGTCATCTTCATCCTCGCGCGCATCGTCGGTGGGCTGGGTGTCGGCGCGGCGAGCGTCATCTCGCCGGTCTACATTTCCGAAGTGACGCCGGCGGCGATCCGCGGGCGGCTGTCGAGCTTGCAGCAGGTGATGATCATCACCGGGCTGACCGGCGCGTTCGTCGCGAATTTCGCGCTGGCGCGCTATGCTGGCGGGTCGACCGCGAGCTTCTGGTTCGGCTTTACCGCATGGCGGTGGATGTTCTGGCTGCAGGCGATCCCGGCGTTGGTGTATCTGCTCGCGCTGCTCGTGATCCCGGAAAGCCCGCGCTATCTGGTCGCGCGCGGGCGCGATGACGAGGCGCACAAGGTCCTGACGCGGCTGTTCGGCACCGCCGAAGCCGATCGCAAGGTGGGCGAGATCCGCGGCAGCCTCGCTGCCGATCAGCACCGCCCCAAGCTGTCGGACCTGAAGGACCGTACCACTGGCCGGATTCGCCCGATCGTCTGGGCGGGGATCGGGCTGGCGGTGTTCCAGCAGCTCGTCGGGATCAACGTCGTCTTCTATTATGGCGCGACCTTGTGGGAGGCGGTCGGCTTCTCCGAGGATTATGCGTTGCAGACCAACATCCTGTCGGGTGTGCTGTCGATCGCGGCGTGCGTGTTCACGATCTTCACCGTCGACCGGATCGGGCGCAAGCCGCTGCTGCTGATCGGCTCGGCGGGCATGGCGGTGACGCTGGCGGTGGTCGCCTGGGCGTTCTCGACCGCCGTCACCGACGCGGCAGGTGCGGTGAGCCTGCCGGGCAACAACGGCGTGATCGCGCTGATCGCGGCGAACCTGTACGTGATCTTCTTCAACGCCAGCTGGGGCCCGGTGATGTGGGTGATGCTGGGCGAGATGTTCCCGAACCAGATCCGCGGTTCGGGGCTGGCGGTGGCCGGGTTCGCGCAGTGGATCGCCAATGCGGCGATCTCGGTGAGTTTCCCGGCGCTGGCGGTGTCGCCGGGGCTGGCGGTGACGTATACCGGCTATGCGGTGTTTGCGGCGATCTCGTTCTTCTTCGTGCGCAAGATGGTGCACGAGACGCGCGGGCGCGAGCTGGAGGATATGCAGGGGTGAGGTTGCGGTTTTTGCGGTGAGAAGGGGGCGGTCGCTGCGGTGGCCGGCCCCTTTTTCTTTGGCTGGTCGATGGTTCGTCATTGCGAGCGTAGCGAAGCAATCCAGGGCCGGATCAGGGCGCCTTGGATTGCTTCGCTACGCTCGCAATGACGATTGATTTGCCGTTATCCCAGACCCTTCGGCGAAGCTCAGGAGAGCCTTGATCCGGGATCCCGCTTCTTCTGTTGCGTCGGAGAAGAAGCCGGGCCCCGGATCATGTCCGGGGCGACGAAGGAGGGGCGACGGGGCGACGAAGGAGGTTATGACGGACGGGGGCTCAGCCCGCCTTGGTCAGCTCCGCTTCGATTTCCGCGCCCTTGGCGGCTTTCAGCGCGACGCACTGGTTGATCGCGTCGAGCGTCTGGCCGAGTTCGAGTGCGCCGCCGCCGAGCACCGCCAGCTTCGGCCGGAACAGCGCCTCGACCGCCGCGGCCTTGTCGGCGCTGCAATAGCCCGCGAACGACAGCGGCAGGCGTGGGCGGCTGAAGGCGGGGATGCTGCCTGCGACCGCGTCGAAATTCTGCTGTAGCCGCGCGAACACCGCGTCGCGCCCGGCCGGGCGGATGGGCAGGGTACGCAGGATCGCGACGCGCTCGCTCGATTGCAGCGCCTGATCCTCGGTCAGCGACAGCGCGCGCGTCACCGCGGCGGGGGCGTCCGCCGCGCCCAATGCGCGCACCGCCTGCTGGCGGAACAGTGGATCGTTGCTGGCGAGCAGCGCGGCGCGGAGCTGGTCCATGAACGGCACGCCGAGGTCCTGCACCGCCGCGACGAACGCGACCGCGCGGTAGCTGGGGTCGAGCGCCTGGGCGTTGCCGGCCAGCGATGCCTGTGCGGCGGCGGTCAGCTGGCGGCGAACCTCGGCGTCCTTCGCGACGAAGGCGGCGTAGGAGACGAGCGACTGGCGCAACTGGCTCTGGCCGGTTTCTTCGCCAGTGTACCCGCCGGTGGTGAGCTTGAGTGCGCCGAGGCTGCGCAGCCGGGGCAGCGACAATTCGCCAGCGAGGCGACGCAGCCCGGCATCGGCGGCGGGGGTGAGCCCGAAGCGTTCGACGCCATCGATCGCCGAGGGCAGCAGCAAGGTTGCCGAGCGCTCGCGATGGTCGGCGAGTATCCGCGCGCTCGACACGACGCGCGCGAAGCTGGCGTTGCCGGCGGTGAAATCCGACCACAGGCTATCGGCCGCCGCCATCGCCTCGCGCGCCGGCAGCGCGGCGGCGCCGGCCATCAGCGTCTGCCATCCGGCATCGTCGAGGCTGTAGCGCCAATAGCCCGCGCCATCGGCGTTGGGAACCGCGAGGCCGTTGCCCTTGAGCGCGAGCGTGCCGGTTGCGCCGGTCAGCAACGTGCAGCTGCGCACCTCGCCCTGCCGCGCGCAGACCGGCACGTTCCATGTCTGCGGCGCGACGGCGGCGACGCCGATCGGACGGTAGCGCGCCTGCGCGATGCGCCAGCCGGCGCCGTCCTGACGGATGCTGATGACGGGGACGCCGGTCTGTTCGACGAAGCTGCGGAACACCGGCACGACGCCGGCATCGCCCGAGCCCTTGGCCATCGAGGCGAAGAAGTCGTTGGCGTCGGCATTGCCGTAGCGGAAGCGGTTGAGGTGATATTGCACGCCGCGGCGGAAGCGGTCGGGGCCGAGATAGCGTTCGACCATCGTCAGCACCTGCCCGCCCTTCTGATAGGTGATCGAGTCAAAGGCGCTGGACACCTCGTCGCTGCGCGTGATCTCCTGCCGGATCGGGCGGCCGACCGACTGGCTGTCGGTGTCCATCGCCGCGAGCGCCTCGGCGAGTTGGCCGACTTCGGTGCCGAGGCCGGGCTGCCACAGCTCGCCGACGCGGTTGCCGGCCCATTCGGCGAAGCTCTCGTTGAGCCAGATGTCGGTCCACCATGTCGGAGTGACGAGATCGCCGAACCATTGGTGCGCCAGTTCGTGCGCGACGACCATGCCGAAGTCGCTGCGCTGGCGCGCGGGGGCGTCGGGCGAGAGCAGCAGCAGCGTATCGTTGTAGGTGACGAGCCCGGCATTCTCCATTGCGCCGCTCATCACCGGCGAGGCGATCTGGTCGAGCTTCTCGAACGGATAAGGAATGCCGAAATAGTCTTCGTGGAGCGCGAGGATCTTCGGCCCTTCGCTGGCGGCGAGTTGCAGGCGTGCGGCCTGCCCCTTGGTGGCGATCGCGCTATAGGGGAGCGCGGTCTTGCGCACCGCATTGGCGGGGGCGTTGCCGGGGACGACGTCGAACGCGCCGACCGCGACGGCAACCAGATAGGTGGGCAGCGGCTTCGACGTGGCGAATTTGTGGACGGTCAGCCCGCCTCCGGCAGTGCCGTGCGCGATCTCGGGGGTGTTGGCGAAGACCTTTTGCGTGGTCGGCGCGGTGATGGTCAGCGTGAAGGGGGTTTTGAAGCCCGGCTCGTCGAAAGACGGGAACATGCGGCGCGCGTCGATCGGCTCGAACTGCGTCCAGGCGTACCATTCGTCGCCGACCTTGGCGCGGTACAGTCCTTCGCTGCCGGTCATGAACGGCGCGTCATAGTCGAAGGTGAGCGTGATGCGGCCGACGGGCAGTTCGCCGTCGAAGTCGAGCCGCGCGACGCCCGAGGCATCGACCTGCGTATAGCGCGCGGTCAGCGTGCGGCGGCCGGCGGTGGCGGTGACGTGGGTGACGTTGAGGTCGTTGCCGTGCAGGTACAGCGCGCGGGTGGCGCGGGCGATTTGTGTGTCGATCTCGGTATGGCCGGTGAAGCGCGGCTGCGTCGGGTCGATCGTGAGCGCGAGGCGGTAGGCGGTCGGGCGCGCGGCGTCGGTCAGGCGGCCGAGCGGGACGTCGGCGGTCTGCGCGGCGGCGGGCACGGTGAACAGCAACGCCGCGGAGGCGAGCAGCAAGGTTTTCATTGGATCAATCCCCTTCTCGGGTGAGATCGTAACAGCGGCGACGACCGGAGGGTAGCGGGTTGCTGGCAACGATCGTCGTTCGGGTGTTTATGCCTGATCGGCGCGATTTCGATCGACCGCCTCACCCGTTCGTCGCCCCGTACTTGATCCGGGGCCCCGCTTCTTCTTGGCGATCGTGGTAAAAGCGGGATCCCGGATCAAGTCCGGGATGACGAAAAGGGCGGGTGCCGGCGAATGTAGATCGCCTACAAGTGCGTGCGGACCGCCCATAGCTCGGGGAACAGCTCGACCTCCAGCATCCGGCGCAGGTAGGACACGCCGGCGGTGCCGCCGGTGCCGCGCTTGAGCCCGATCACGCGCTCGACGGTGGTGACGTGGTTGAAGCGCCAGCGGCGGAAATAATCCTCGAGATCGACCAGTTTCTCGGCGAGTTCGTAGAGCGGCCAGTGCGCTTGCGGATCGCGGTAGACGGTCGCCCAGGCGGCGGTGATCGCCTCGCTGGCGGCGTGCGGCGTGCGCCAGTCGCGCGCGGGGTCGGCGAGCAGTCCGGCGGCGTGGAGGCGGGTCAGCGCGGCGTCGTAGATGCTCGGCGCGGCGAGGATCGCCTCCAGTCGCGCGAGCGTCGCCGGGCGGTGGCGATGCGGGCCGAGCGTCGCGGCGGTGCGGTTGCCGCACAGATATTCGATCGCGCGATACTGCCACGATTGGAAGCCGGACGACTGGCCGAGCGCATCGCGGAAGGTGGTGTAATCGCTGGGCGTCATCGTGCGCAGCACGTCCCACGCGCCGTTGAGCTGTTCGAGGATGCGCGACACGCGCGCCAGCAGCTTGAACGCCTGTGGCAGCGCGCCGGACAGGATCGCGTCGCGCGCGCTTTCGAGTTCGTGGACTGCCAGCTTCATCCACAATTCGCTGGTCTGGTGCTGGATGATGAACAGCAGTTCGTCGTGCGCGTCGCTCAGCGGATGCTGCGCATCGAGCACGCGGTCAAGCGCGAGATAATCGCCATAGCCCATGCGGTCGGCGAAGTTGAGTTCGGCGTCGTGGTGGGTGTCGGTCATGTCACGTTCGCGCGCTGGTGGAAGTGCGGCTGGTCCCATGCGCCGGTGGTGAGGATGTCGGCGAGGATGGCGGCCGCCTGTGCGACCTCGTCCTCGGTCAGGTACAATGGCGTGAAGCCGAAGCGGAGGACGTCCGGCGCGCGGACGTCGCCGATCACGCCGCGCGCGATCAGCGCCTGCATCACCGCATAGGCGTGCGGGTGCGTGAAGCTGACCTGGCTGCCGCGCGCGTGCGGGTCGCGGGGGGAGGCGAGCGTGACCTGCGGGCAGTGCGCCTCGACCTCGCGGATGAAGCGTTCCGACAGGCGGATCGAGGCGGCGCGCAGGTCGGCCATGTCTACGTCGTCCCAGGCGTCGAGCGCGGCGTCGAGGATCGACAGCGCGACGATCGGCGGGGTGCCGACGCGCATCCGCGCGACCCCGGGGGCGGGGCGGTAGCCGCGCTCGAACGCGAACGGCGCGTCATGCCCGAACCAGCCGGCGAGGATCGGCTGCGCGACATCGGCATGTTCGGGCGCGACGTGGATGAAGGCCGGCGCGCCGGGACCGCCGTTGAGATATTTGTAGGTGCAGCCGACCGCAAAATCGGCACGCGCTGCGGTGAGGTCGATCGGTAGTGCGCCCGCGGAATGCGCGAGGTCCCAGACGGTCAGCGCGCCCGCCGCGTGCGCGCGGGTGGTGAGCGCGGGCATGTCGTGGAGGCGGCCGGTGCGGTAATCGACCTGCGTGAGCATCACGACCGCGACGCTGTCGTCGATCGCCTCGGCGACCTGCTCGGGGGCCACGACCTTTACCTCCAGTCCGCGGTTCAGCGCCTGCGTCAGTGCATCGGCGATATAGAGGTCGGTCGGGAAATTGCCGGTGTCGGACAGGACCACACGCCGCTCCGGGCGGAGTGCCAGCGCTGCGGCGAGCGCCTGAAAGACCTTGATCGACAGCGTGTCGCCGGTGGTGACGGTGCCGGGCGGCGCGCCGATCAGTCGCGCGATCCGGTCGCCGACGCGCGCGGGGAGGGTGGTCCAATCGGCGTCGTTCCATGCGCGGATTAGGCGGTCGCCCCACTCGGCGCGCAGTACGTGAGCGGCGCGCGCCTCGGCGGCGAGCGGCAGCGGGCCGAGCGAGTTGCCGTCGAGGTAGATCACGCCTTCCGGCAAATGGAACAGCGCGCGGGTGGCGGCGAAATCGGTCATGCGGGGAGGGTAGGGTTGTTACGGGGGATACGGAAGCCCCCCTCCCGTCATCCCGGACCTGATCCCAGATCCGCTATTCCTTCTTCTAAGAAGAAGCGGGGCCCCGGCTCAAGGCGGAGGCGACGACGGGTTAATCCGCCGCGACCGGCCCGTGCTGCGGTTTGGGGCGACGGCAGAGCCAGATTGGGACGATCAGCACCGCGGCCAGCCATGCCGATAGGCGGAACAGATCGGTCGAGGACAGCAGATACGCCTGCCCGACCATCTGGCGCGTCACCGCGGCGGCGGCCTGTTGCGTGGTCATGCCGAGCTTCTGCAAATTCTCCGCTGCCATCTGCCAGCCCATGCCGTTGCCGATCGCCTCCGCCAGCCGCGACTGGTGGAGCGCCTCGCGGCGGTCCCATGCGGTCGAGATCAGCGAGGCGGCGAACCCGCCGGCGACGATCCGGCCGAAGTTGGAGATGCCGGTCGCCGACGGGATCTTCTCGGGCGGGATGCCGTCGAGCAGGATCGTCAGCATCGCGAGGAAGAAGGTCGCCATCGACACGCCCTGCACCAAGAGCGGCAACATCAGGTCGAAGAACGTCGCCTGCGTCGTGAAGCCCGAGCGCATCCAGTAACTGATCGCGAAGCCGGCGAAGGCAATGGTGGCAAGGATGCGCGCGTCGACCTTGCCCGACAGCCGCGCGATGAGCGGGGTCAGGATCACCGCCACCAGCCCGCTGGGTGCGGCGACCAGCCCGGCCCAGGTCGCGGTATAGCCCATCTGGGTCTGCAGCCACAGCGGCAAGATCAGGATGTTGGCGAAGAACACCGCATAGCCGAGCGCGAAGGCGAGGTTGCCGATCCAGAAGTTGCGGCGCGTGAACAAGGTCAGGTCGACGGTCGGGTTGGCGTCGGTCAGTTCCCAGATCACCCAGGCGACGAAGCCGATGATCGCGACGATCGACAGCACGACGATCAGCGGATCGTTGAACCAGTCGGCATTCTTGCCGAGATCGAGCATCACCTGCAACGACCCGACCCACAGCACCAGCAAGCCGAGCCCGACGGTGTCGATCGGCAATTGCGCGGTCGGCGTCTCGCGGTCGCCCAGCCGCGTCCAGCAGATGAAGGCGGTGATGATGCCGAAGGGGACGTTGATCAGGAAGATCCACGACCAGTGATAATTGTCGGAGATATAGCCGCCGAGGATCGGGCCCATGATCGGCGCGACCAAGGTGGTCATCGACCAGATGCCGAGCGCGGTCGAGCGTTTGTCGGACGGGAAGATCGCGATCAGCAGCGCCTGGCTGCCCGGCATCATCGGCCCCGACACCGCGCCCTGCATGACGCGGAACAGAATCAGCGACGGCAGGTCCCACGCGATCCCGCACAGGAACGAGGCGAGCGTGAACAGCGCCACCGAGGTGCAGAAGACGCGCACCACGCCGAAGCGGCGCATCAGCCACCCGGTGAGCGGCACCGCGACCCCGTTTGCGACCGCGAAGGCGGTGACCACCCAGGTCGAATTGTCGCTGGAGACGCCTAGATTGCCGGCGATCGTGGGAAGGGAGACGTTGGCGATCGTCGAATCGAGCACCATCATGAAGGTGCCGAGCGCGAGCGCCAGCGCGGTGACGCCGAGCCGCGCGCCGGTGAGTGGCGGCGGGCCGGCGGGGGGTGCGCTAGCCATTCATGATGCTCCCACCGCTTGCGTCACTCACCACCGTCATTCCCGCGGAGGCGGGAATCCAGAACCTCTGACGCTGCGCCTCTTGCCGAGGGCTCCGCGGGTCTGGATCCCCGCCTTCGCGGGGATGACGGAGGGAAGCGGCGGTAAGCGGCGGCGGGCCGGGTCGTGATGAGCTGGCCATTTATAATGTTCCCACGCTGCGGCCATTCGTCACCGTCATTCCCGCGGAGGCGGGAATCCAGACCCGCTGACGTCGCGCTTCCAGCTGAGCCCTCCGCGCGTCTGGATTCCCGCCTTCGCGGGAATGACGAGGAGGGCCGGGGGAATGACGAAGAGGGCTCATTACCGGTTCGCCGCCACGATGCGGCGGATCGCGGCTTCGACCTGCGGGTCGCTGCCGGTGGTCGTGTCGCCCTGATAGGGCGTCGTCGCGGCCTGCGCGAGTTGCGGGCCGCCGAGGTTGGCGGTGTCGATCGTCGCCTTGACCGACAGGCCGACACGCAGCGGATGCGTGCGGAGTTCGCGCGGGTCGAGCGCGATGCGGACGGGGAGGCGCTGGACGATCTTGATCCAGTTGCCGCTGGCGTTCTGCGGCGGGAGCAGCGCGAAGGCGTTGCCGCTGCCCGCCGACAGGCCGACGACGCGGCCGTGGAACTTGACGTCGCCGCCGTACATGTCGGAGGTCAGCTCGACCGGCTGCCCGATGCGGACATCCTTGAGTTGCGTCTCGCGGAAGTTGGCGTCCACCCACACGCGGTCGAGCGGGACGATCGCCATCAGCGGCGTGCCGGCGTTGACCTGCTGACCGACCTGCACCGTGCGCTGCGCCACCACGCCCGCGATCGGCGCGGTCATGTGCATGTGGCTGCGCGTGATCGCGGCGCGGCGATAGGCGGCGATGGCGCTCAGCACCGCGGGGTTGGTGTTCACGTCGGTACCCTGCACGGTCGCCTGCGCCTGCTGCCGTTGTTCGCGTGCGAGGCGGAGGTTGGCCTGCGCGACCTTCACCGCATCGGCGGCGTGCGACAGTTCCTCGCCCGACACCGCGCCCTGCGCGGCGGCGGAACGACGGCGTGCGTAATCGGCCTGGGTGCGCGACAGTTCGGCCTGCGCCTGGACGATCCCGGCATCGCTTTGCCCGACGCGCGTGAAGTCGGCGCGCGTGCTGCGGACCGCGCGCGCCAGCTCGGCGGCGGCGGCGGCGACGTTGACGTCGGCGGTGGTCGGATCGAGGTCGATCAGCGGCTGCCCGGCCGTCACCGCCTGCGTGTTGTCGGCGCGGAGCGCGGTGACGGTGCCCGGATCGCGCGCAGTGATCGCGACCACGTCGCCCGCGACATAGGCGTCGTCGGTTTCCTGTTCGGGCGGGCTGAAGAAGAAGTGCATGACCGCCCAGACGATCGCGGCGATCGCGACCAGCACCGCGAGGATGGTGAGCGCACGGCGACGCGCGGCTGGCTTGCCGGTGGGAGCCGGGGCGGGAGCGGGAGTGGCGGTGTCGGTCATCGGGCAGCGTCCTGAACGGGGTCGAAGCCGCCGCCGAGCGCGGTGGCGAGTTGCGCGCGCGCGGCGAGCGCGTCGATGGAGAGGCTGGCATCGGCCAGCTCGGCATCGAGCAGGCGGACGTCGTTGTCGACCAGATCGAGCCGGCTGTTGAGCCCGCTGGCGACGCGGATCGTGTTGAGGCGGTTGGTCTCCGCGAAGCCGGCGGTCACCTGACGCTGGCTAACCCGCGCGGTGTCGGTGGCGCGGACCTGTGCGATCGCGTCGGCGACCTGTCGTGCGGCGGTGACGACCGCGTCATTATACTGCGCGGTTGCGACGTCGAGCGCCGCGGTGGCGCCGGCCAGATCGGCACGGCGGCGTCCACTGTCGAACAACGGCAGGTGGAAGGCCGCGCCACCACCTGCAGTGCCGGATTCGAGATCGACGAAATTGCCGAAACCGATCGCCTGCAGCCCGACCAGCGCCGACAGGTTGATGTTGGGATAGAAAGCCCGCCGCGCGACCTGTCGCTCGGCCCCGGCGGCGGCGATCCGCGCCTGCGCCGCGGCGATGTCGGCACGGCGCGCGAGCAGGTCGGCGGGGATCGCGGCCGGCACCGGCAGCGCGGTGTCGGTGGCGAGATGCGTCACGCCGATCGTCGCGGCATAGTCGCTGCCGCGCCCGGCGAGCGCCGCCAGCGCGTTGGTGGCGAGCACGCGCGCCGCCTGCGCCTGCACCAGCGCGAGCCGTGCCTGGGCGAGCAGCGTGCCGGCGGCGGTGACGTCGATGCGGCTGGCGAGCTGGTTGCGCTCACGCACCTGCACCAGCGACAGCGAGCCCTCGCGCGCCTTGATCGTGCGCGCGGCGATCGCGGCGCGGCGTTCGGCGCGCGCGACCTCGACGTAATTCTGCACTACCGCCCCGGCGAGCATCAGCCGCGCGGCGGCGACATCATAGCCGGCGGCGCGCGTCTGCGCCGCGGCGGCCTCGATCGCGGCCTTCTGTCGCCCGAACAGGTCGAGGTTCCACGACAGCCCGGCCTGTGCGGTGCCGAGCGCTCGGACGGTGCCGGCATAGGGCGGCGGGATCGTGTAATTGCCTGACAGTCGCGTGCCCTGCACCTGCGCATCGGCATCGACCGACGGGCGGCGCTCGGCATCCTGTCGCTCCAGCGCGCCCTGCGCCTGACGGACCCGCGCCGCAGCGATGTCTAGCGACGGATTGCCGGCGAGCGCGTCGGCGACCAGTCGGTCGAGCTGCGGATCGCCGATCGCGTGCCACCAATTGGGGGCGAGCTGCACCGACGGTCCGGCGAGCGCCAGCGCGGCCGGCGTCTTCATTTCGACGGCGGTGTGCGAGGCGGGGGCGGCGCAACCGGCGAACAGCAGCGCCACCGCCGCGGCGAGCCCGGCGCGGGCGCGCGCAAGGCTGCACAACGCGCGCGGCGGGGCGGCGCGATGGGCGGACGGGATCAGGGGCATGGCACATTGTCCTCCAGCGTGCGGCGCAGCTTCTGCATCAGCGCGATCAGCGTTTCGACCTCGGCGTCGGTCCAGCCGTTGAAACAGCGGTTCCAATGTTCGATCACGATGTCGCGGCAGCGAAAGGTGGCTTCGCGTCCGGCAGGGGTCAGCGACAGATGCACCACGCGGCGATCGTCGGCCGAGCGCGTCCGCTCGACCAGCCCCTTCTCCTCCAGCGTGTCGATCAGCCGGGTCATCGCGCCTTTATCGTGCGCCATTCCGCGCGCGAGCGTGGCACAGGTAGGCGCCGGGCAATGGTGGATCGTCATCATCGCCGACCATTGCGAGGTGTTCAGCTCCTCGTCCGCCAGCATGCGGTCGA
Source organism: Sphingomonas phyllosphaerae FA2 (assembly GCF_000427645.1). Classification (GTDB taxonomy): domain Bacteria; phylum Pseudomonadota; class Alphaproteobacteria; order Sphingomonadales; family Sphingomonadaceae; genus Sphingomonas; species Sphingomonas phyllosphaerae. The sequence continues at coordinate 727,252 of NZ_KE386571.1, forward strand.
GCAGCGCGGTCATCGTCTGGTTACACGTCTTAATGAGGTACCCGACCGATCGATCCGGCGTGTAGGTCTCGGGATCGTAGAAGCTCATGACCGTTGCCATGGCAACCATTGCCGGGGCAGTCAATGACTTTGTTTCGTAACATTGCTGGATTTGAATGGTATCGAAAACGGGTCAGTCGTCGCGCTTGCGGCGGATGCGGCTGTCGCTATGGTTTCGACCGACACTTCATTTCCCCGGGGGAGCATCAACGTTGGCTTATCGCGCATTCCTGGCTGCCGGATCGGCGCTGGCGGCTTTGACGACCCCCGTTCTGGCCCAGAATACACCGGCTGCCGCCCCCGCGCCGGTATCGCAACTGGTGAAGGCGGTCGACATTCCGTATCAGCAGTTTACGCTGAAGAACGGCCTGCGCGTGATCGTCCATACCGACCGCAAGGCGCCGATCGTGGCGGTCAGCGTCTGGTACGATGTGGGGTCGAAGCACGAGCCGCAGGGCAAGACCGGCTTCGCGCACCTGTTCGAGCATTTGATGTTCAACGGCAGCGAGAACGCGCCGGGCGACTTCTTCGAGCCGCTGCAACAGGTTGGTGCCACCGACTTCAACGGCACGACCTATTTCGACCGCACCAATTATTTCGAGACGGTGCCGACCGCGGCGTTGGCGCGCGCGCTGTTCCTCGAGTCGGACCGGATGGGCTATCTGACCGGCGCGATCACGCAGGGCGTGCTGGATGAGCAGCGCGGCGTGGTGCAGAACGAGAAGCGTCAGGGCGACAACCAGCCGTACGGACTGCTCCGCTACAAGGCGACCGAGGGGCTGTTCCCGGCGACGCACCCTTATGGGCACACCACGATCGGCTCGATGGCCGATCTCGACCAGGCGAGCCTCGCCGACGTCAAGAACTGGTTCAAGAGCCATTACGGGCCGAACAATGCGGTGCTGGTGCTGGCCGGCGACGTCGATGTCGCGACCGCCCGCCCGCTGGTCGAAAAGTATTTCGGTTCGATCGCCGCCGGGCCGAAGAGCGTCGCGCCGCCTGCGCCGATCCCGGCATCGCTGCCCGGGCCGGCGAAGGAAGTGATGAAGGACCGCGTCGCCGCGACCCTGATCATGAAGGAATGGGCGGTGCCGGGCCTCAACGACAAGGATTCGGCGTCGCTGGAGGTCGCAGCAGGCGTGCTCGGCGGGCTGGCCAGCTCGCGGCTGAGCAACGTGCTGGTCAAGGGCGAGAAGCTCGCGGTGCAGACGCAGGCCGAATATGAGTCGTTCGCGCAGGTCGGCACGTTCCAGATCACCACGCTGGTCCGCCCCGGCGTCGACCCCGCGACCGTCTCGGCGCGGATCGACCAGCTCGTCGCCGACTTCATCAAGAACGGGCCGACCGCCGATGAGGTGAACCGCTACGTCACCAGCACCGTGTCGGGCCGCATCGACGGGCTGGAAGCGGTCGGCGGGTTCGGCGGCAAGGCGGTCGCGCTGGCGGAGGGCGCGCTCTATTCGAACGATCCGGGCTTCTACAAGAAGCAGCTCGCCGAACTGGCGGCGCAGACCCCCGCGACCGTGAAGGCGGCGACGGCCAAATGGCTGACGCGGCCGTCCTATCAGCTCGACATCGTCAACGGCGACCGTGACGCTTACGCCGAATCGAAGGCGGTGCCGCCGGCCAAGGTGGTCGAGGCGCCCGAGCAGCCGGCGAAGGGCACGCGCGGCCCGATCCCGGCGGTCGGTGAGGTTGCCGGCCTGTCGTTCCCGACGGTCGAGCGCACCCGGCTGTCGAACGGGATCGAGCTGGTCTACGCCAACCGCGCGGTCGTGCCGATCACGCAGGCGGTGCTGAGCTTCGATGCGGGCATCGCCGCCGATGTCGCGGACAAGCTGGGCACGCAGCAGCTGACGCTGGCAATGATGGACGAGGGCACGAAGCGGCTGAACTCGATCCAGATCGCCGAGGCGCGCGAGCGGCTGGGCGCGTCGATCTCGAGCGGGAGCAGCCCGGATCGCACGACGCTGTCGCTGCGCGTCCCGAGCGCGAACCTCGAAGCGGGTACGGAATTGTGGGCGGACATCGCACGGACGCCCGCCTTCCCGGAAAGCGAGCTGGCGCGCGTCAAGTCGCAGCAGCTGGCCGAAATCGCGCAGGAGCTGACCAGTCCGCAGGGGCTGGTGCAGCGCGTGTTGCCGAAGCTGGTGGGGCCGGGTTCCCCTTACGCCAAGGCGCAGGGGGCGGGCGATGCGGCGGCGGTGCAGGGGCTGACCCGCGCGGAGCTAATCGCGTTCCAGCAGGCGTGGCTGCGGCCCGACAAGGCGAAGATCTTCGTCGTCTCCGACCGCCCGCTCGCCGAGATCCGGCAGGTGATGGAGGCGCGGTTCGGCGACTGGAAGCCGGCCGGCGCGGCCGGTGCGAAGACGTTCCCGCCCGCGGTCACGTCGGTGTCGCCGCGGATCGTGCTGGTCGACCGTCCCGCCAGCCCGCAGTCGATGATCGCGGCGGGGGTGCAGACCGGGCTGAAGGGCACCGACGATCTGCTTCCGGTGCAGGTCGGCAACGATGCGCTGGGCGGCAGCTTCCTCGGCCGGCTCAACATGGACCTGCGCGAGGACAAGCATTGGTCCTACGGGGTGCGCGGGAGCTTCAGCCGCAACGCCGAGGCGGCGCCCTATGTCATGTATGCGCCGGTGCAGGCCGACCAGACCGGTCCTTCGGTCACGGCGCTGCGCAACGACGTGACGCAATATCTGTCCAGCAAGCCGATGACGCAGGACGAATTCACCCGCGCGATCAACGCCGGCACACGCTCGCTGTCGGGCAATTTCGAGACGTCGGAGGACGTGCTGTCCGCGATGCAGTCGAACGACCTCTACAAGCGTCCCGACGATTATTATGCGACGATCACGCAGAAATATCGCGCGCTGACGTTGCCGCAGGTGAATGCGGCGACCAAGGCCGCGATCGATCCGGCGAAGTTCGTATGGGTCGTGGTCGGCGAGGCCGCCAAGGTGAAGCCGCAGCTTGACTCGCTGGGCCTGCCGGTCGAGGTCATCCCGGCTGCCGCGGTGGCCGGAACGCCTCCGGCGCCCGCCGCCAAGTAAGGAGTAACACGATGGCCGGAGTGGATGGTACCTACGATTGCACGGTGAAGTCGCCGCTCGGCGATCAGAAGCTGACGCTGACCGTCACGCAGTCGGGCAATGCGTTCACCGGGCAAGCATCGGGCGCGATGGGGGCGTCGGACGTCAACGGCACCGTCGACGGCAACACGCTGGCCTGGAAGCAGCAGATGACGGTGCCGATGCCGATGACGCTCGACATTACCGCGACGGTGGATGGCGACACGATCACCGGCAGCGTCGGCGCGGGCGCGTTCGGCAGCTTCCCGCTGTCGGGGACGCGTACCGCCTGACCGCGGGCCGGCCTTTTCTGGGCTGACGGACGGCGCGGCAGGAGCGATCCTGCCGCGCCGTACGACTATTTGGCGCTGGCAACTCCTTGTCACGCGAGGCACATCCCGCCGCGACACAAGGGAGACAGGCCGTGGATGCGGGACGCAGGGAGATGATGGCGATGATGGCGATCGGTGGCGCGGGGATGGTTGGCGCTCTTTCGGGTGGCGAGGCGCGGGCGGCCGCCGCGCCGGTGCCCGCCAAGGTGGTGCATCACGTGTTCTTCTGGCTGAAGGATCCGACCTCGACCGCCGATCGCGACCGGCTGATCGCCGGATTGCGCACGCTGGCGGCGATCCCGGTAATCCGTGCGCTGCATATCGGCGTGCCGGCGGATACCGAGGCGCGCGATGTGGTCGATGGCAGCTATCAGGTATCGGAGCTGATGTTCTTCGACAGCGTGCCCGACCAGAAGGCCTATCAGGATCATCCAATCCACCGCCAGTTCGTCGCCGATTGCGAGCCGTTGTGGCGCAAGGTGACGGTGTACGACACCTTGCGGGCCGACTGACCGGCACGGCCGGTTGGCGGCGACACGACCGGCCGACGTAGATTCAACACCCTTCTTGTCGCGTCATCCCGGGCTTGATCCGGGATGACGGCTCTTGCGGCGGTTGATGGCGCGCGCGGTCAGCTCTTCAGCCGCCAGCCGGTGCGGAAGATCGTGACCACCGCGGCGAGGCACAGCGCCGCGAACCCCAGCGTCACCGCGACGCACAGCGCGAACGACACGTCGCTCTGTCCGAAGAAGGTCCAGCGGAAGCCGTTAATGAGATAGGCGACCGGATTGAACAACGTCACCGTCCGCCACGGCTCGGGCAGGACGTCGAGCGAGTAGAAGGCGCCGCCGAGGAAGGTCAGCGGGGTAACGACCAGCAGCGGGATGATCTGCAACTGCTCGAACCCGTTCGCCCAAATGCCGAGGCAGAAGCCGAACAGTGCGAAGCTGGCCGTGACCAGCAGCAGGTAGAGCAGCATCAGCAGCGGATGCGCGACGTGCAGGTCGACGAACAGGTGCGCGGTGGCGAAGATCACCATCGCGATCACCATCGACTTGGTCGCCGCCGCGCCGACATAGCCGAGCACCGTTTCGATCGGCGACAGCGGGGCCGATAGCAATTCGTAGATCGTGCCGGTGAATTTCGGCATGTAGATGCCGAGGCTGGCGTTGAAGATGCTCTCCGAAAAGATCGTCAGCAGCATCAGTCCGGGCACGATGAACGCGCCATAGCTGATGCCGTCGACGCCGCGCATCTGCGACCCGATCGCCGCGCCGAAGACGATGAAATAGAGCGTGGTGGTGATGACCGGCGTCGCGAGGCTGGTCCAGATCGTCCGCCCGAACCGCGCCATCTCGAAGCGATAGATCGCCCAGATCCCGTGCAGGTTCATGCGCGCTCTCCCACCAGATCGACGAAGATGTCCTCAAGGCTCGACTTGCGCGTTTCGAGGTCGCGAAAGGCAATATGTTGCTGCGCCAGCCGTTCGAGCAGCCGTGGGATGCCGGTATCCTCGGCCTTGGCATCGAAGATGTAGCGCAGTGTATGCCCCTCGTCCTCCAGCGTCAGCGGCCAGTCGGATAGCGCCGCCGGGATCGCGGTCATCGGTTCGACCAGCGTCAGGTCCATCTGGCGCTTGCCGAGCTTGGCCATCAGCGCGTTCTTCTCCTCCACCAGCAACAACTTGCCGCCAGTGATGACGCCGACGCGATCCGCCATCTCCTCGGCTTCCTCGATATAATGCGTGGTCAGGATGATGGTCGCGCCCTGTTCGCGCAGCCGGTGAACCAGCTTCCACATGTCGCGGCGCAGCGCGACGTCGACGCCGGCGGTCGGCTCATCGAGGAACAGGATCTGCGGCTCGTGCGCCAGCGCCTTGGCGATCAGCACGCGGCGCTTCATCCCGCCCGACAGGTCCTTGATCTTCGAATGCCGCTTTTCCCACAGCGACAGATCACGCAGTACCTGTTCGATATAGTCGGAATGGCCCGAGCGCCCGAACAGCCGGCGCGAGAAGGTGACGGTGGCGAGCACGCTTTCGAACTGGTCGGTCGCCAGCTCCTGCGGCACCAGCCCGATCGCGCGGCGGGCGGCCTTGTAGTCGCGGGTCACGTCGTGGCCCGCGACAGTGACGGTGCCGGCACTGGGGGTGACGATCCCACAGATGATGCTGATGAGCGTCGTCTTGCCCGCGCCGTTCGGCCCAAGCAGCGCGAAGATTTCGCCACGGTTGACGGTCAGGTCAACGGTGCCGAGCGCGGTCGGGCCGTTCTTGTAGGTCTTCGACACACCCGCGACGGTGAGAATCGGTTCCGGCATTGCGCCCCCTGAACAATGATCGAGATCGTTACGCCGATGGGGGGCAATCGTTCCGCCATCGTGCCGCGGGCGCTTGCCGGCAACTGCGTCGGCGTCGCGCATTTCGCCACAATCGTTTGAACTTAACCACGATCCTCAATCTGTATCATTATGGGGCGCGCGGAAAGCGATCGGCCTTGGAGCCCGGCCGCTAAGCGCTTCTAACCCATTGTACCGACAGGATTGTCGGAATGGGGAGGACGTATGAAAGCGCTTTACAGCCTGACCGCGGCGGCATTGGTCGTCGTGGCGGCACCGGCTTCGGCCGCCACTGTCATCGTATCCAATGTCGCGGGTTTGCCGAGCAAGACGGCGTGGGGCACCTATCCCGGCGAGAACAATGCCGGCAGTACCGCGGCGGTGACGAGCACCGTTGCATACAATGGGAACGGCTCGCTTGAAATGCGCGGCGACCGGACCCGCACGCAGCTCGGCATCCAGTTCACGCTCGGTCGCACCGACATCGGCGCGCTTGCCGACGTCAGCGCGCTGACGTTCGACTGGCGGGTCGCCGCGGATTCGACCAATCCGTACAATGCCGATTATACTCCGGCGCTGCGGCTGCTGATCCTCGACGGCAGCACGCGCAAGGAGCTGATCTGGGAGGGTGCGTATAACGGCACCTATGGCAAGACCACGCGCGATACCTGGTACAGCACGACCAGCGCGGACAAATTCTACATCACGGGCGGTAACGAGAACGATGGCCAGATGATCGCCAGCTGGGCGTCGCAGCTCACCGGCGCGCGGGTGCTGGGGATGTCGGTCGGCGTGGGCGGCGGGCTGGGGAAAGGCTATCACGCCTTTGCCGACAACGTGACGCTGACCACCAGCACGGGCAGCACCACCTACAATTTCGATCTCAAACCGACGGCGACGGTGCCGGAGCCGGGGACGTGGCTGATGATGATGCTCGGCTTCGGCGTGGTCGGCGCGGCGTGCCGCCGGCGGACGCGTGTGCGCGTGGCTCTGGGCTGATCTGCCGTCCCGGGCCTGATCCGGCTACCGCTTCTTGCCCTGTGGTCGGGAAGCGGGGCCCCGGATCAGGTCCGGGGCGGAGGCGAGCTGGTCTAGGACGCGCGAGCTTTCGCGATCGCGTCCTGCAGGCGGTCGAGCGGGAGTGCGCCGCTGAGCAACTGATCGCCGACCACCCACGCGGGGGTGCCACTTATTCCAAGCTTTTGAGCGAGTTCGAGGTTGCTGTTTAGTGCTTCTTCGGTGTCGGCGGGCGCTTTCGACAGGTCGACGCCGCTGGCGCGCGCGGCTTGGGCGATCGTCGCGTCGCTGACCGGGCCGGCGGCGTAGAGCGCGTCGTGGAAGCCCTTGAATCTGCCCTGTGATGCGGCGGCGAGCGAGGCGCGGGCGGCGGTGCGGCTGGTGTCCGCCAGCACCGGCAGTTCCTTGAAGACGACGCGCAAATTCTTGTCGGCGGCGACCAGTTTCTCGATCGTGGGCAGGCTGGCGCGGCAGAAGCCGCAATTATAGTCGTAAAATTCGACGAGGGTGACATCGGCGTTCGGGTTGCCGATCCACGCGTTGCCATAGGGTGCCTCGATCGCGCCGCGATTAGCAGCGATCGCGCGGGTCGCGTCGCGCTGTTGCAGCCGTTCGATCGCCTCCGGGATCAGTTCGGGATGCGCCAGGACATATTCGCGCACGACGCGGCCGATGCGCGCCTCATCGGCTGCGCCAACCGGCGCCGCGCGATCCGCGAGCCACATGCCGCCGGCGCCGAACAACAGCCCGATCGCGACCAGCGCCAACACCATCAACCGGTTCAACGGCGCTTCTTCTTTCCATTCTTGTCGACGGCGTTCTGCGCGGTCATCGCAATGTCCTGCGCGCGGATCCAGTCGGGGGTGTTCTTCGGGATGCCCGCCATCGCGAAGCGGGCGCGGTCGGCGGCGGTGCGGTCGTCGCCTATCATGCTCGCGCGCTCGGCGCTCGCCAGCGCGGCGCGCGCCTCGTCGCCGGTCAGTTCGTAGACGGTGCCGAGCTGGAACCACGCGAACGGATTTTCGTCGTCGCGCGCCACCGCGGTGCGCAGCACGCGCTTCGCCTCGTCGTAGTTCGCGGCGTCCTCGGTCGCGATCAGCGCGTGGCCATAGGTGGTGGCGATCAGCGGATTGGCGCGCGAGCCCTCCGTGGCGCGCTTGAGTGGGGCAAGCGCGAGCTTGGGCTTGCCGGCTTCGAGCAGGATTTGCCCCATGATCTCCTGGAAATAGGGATCGTCGGGCTCTTTGGCGACGAGCGCCTCGGCCTCGGCATCGGCCTTCTCGGGATAGCCGGCGCGGTGATAGGCATAGGCGCGCGCGTAATGGGCGTAGACCGTCTGGTCGCTGTCGGGATATTTCTGGAGCGCCTGCGGTGGTGGCATCAGATAGCCGTCGAGCTTGGCGCGGACGCGCAGGAAGCGTTCCTGAAGCGCGCTGTTGGGTGGCTTGCTCCACGCCTTCGACGCCTGCACATCGGCGGTCAGCGTCTGGACGCGCGTGCCCGACAGCGGGTGCGATTGCATGAACGGGTCGATGTTCTTCGTGCCGTAGCGATATTCCTGCTGTTGCAGCTTCTTGAAGAACTCGAGCATCCCCTTGCCGGTGATCCCGGCGGTGTCGAGATAGCGAACCGCCGAGGCGTCGGCGGTTGCTTCCTGTACGCGGCTGAAGGCGAGATATTTGCCCATCGCCACCTGTTGCCCGGCGGCGAGGATGCCCGCGCCGGCCTCGCCGCCGCCCGCCGCCATTGCCGCGAGCCCGAGCACCATCGAGAGCAGATAGACGCCCATCGCGGGCTTCTGGCCCTGCGCGCTGGTGATGACATGGCCGTCGGCGATGTGGCCGAGTTCGTGGGCGATGACGCCCTGCACCTGATTGGCGCTGTCGGCCTGCTGGAGCAGCCCGGTGTGAATGTAGACGGTCTGCCCACCGGCGACGAAGGCGTTTATCGAATCGTCGTTGACCAGCGCGAACGAGACGTCGGTGGGGCGCAGCCCCGCGGCGGTGACGAGCGGGGCGGACATGTCCTTGAGCAGCGCCTCGGTCTCGGCATCGCGCAACAGCGACTGCGCCTGCGCGGGTTGCGCGAGGAGCAGGACGGTGGTGGCGATGGCGGCGATCAGACGGCGCATGGGGCGGGTCTTAGGGTATGACGGCGGGAGCCGGAAGGCGCGTCGGTGCTTTTCACCGGAACGTTCACCTTGTTCGTCGCTCGGGACCCTTCGACGAAGCTCGGGAGAGCCTTGATCCGGGGTCCTGCTCTTCGCGACCGTGGTAAGAAGCGGGATCCCGGATCAAGTCCGGGATGATGGAAGAGAGCAGGTGAAAGGTGCCAGCTGAACGGCCCTGCGTCAGTGGCGGCGTAGCGAAGCAATCCGGGGCGTCCCGTTCCGGCTCTGGATTGCTTCGCTCCGCTCGCAACGACGAATGGCGTAAAGGCAGAGATCATCGGCCGGGCTTTGCGGCGGTTCGACTGAACCGCCGCTGAAGCCCGGCCGATCGGGTCACGCGCCGAACGTGCGCTGCCACCAGCCGCGGCGTGGCTGTGCAGTCGACGGGTCGGCGTCGGCGGCCGGTTCCTCGGCTGCGGGCGCTTCGTCCGCAGCCGGCTCCACCGCCGCTACCGGCTCGGGAGCGGCGTCTTCCGCGACCTTCTTGCGGCGGGTGCGCTTCGGCTTGGCAGGAGCCTCCTCGGCGACCGGCTCAGGCGCGGGGAGGCCGTCGTTGACCGGGCCGGCATCGCCCGCCTCAACCACCGGCTCGGCGACCTTCTTGCGGCGCGTGCGCTTCGGCTTGGCAGGAGCCTCCTCGGCGACCGGCTCCTCCACGGCGACCGGCTCCGGCTCCGGCGCAGGCGTCGGGGCAGGCGCAGCAGCGGGCTTCCGGCCACGGCGCGCGGTCGGAGCCGGGGTCGGCTCGGCGGCGACACGGGCGCGCGGACGGCGACGCGTCTTGGGCGCGGCGGGCTCTTCAACCGCCGGCGCTTCCTCGACGACCTCGTCGGCAGCGACCGGCTCGGGCTCGATTGCGGCGTCATCGACGACCTCGACCTGCGCCTCGGCAGCCTGCTCGCCCCCACGCTCACCGTCACGACGGCGACCGCGACGTCCGCGACGACGGCGACGACCGCCCTCGCGCTCGGCTTCCTCGCTGGCGTCAGCGTCCACCCCGGTGTCCGGCTCGGCGTCGGCGTCGGTCGCCTCGACCGGCTCGACCTCGTCGGCGTCTTCCTCGCCGGCTTCGCCGTTCTGCTCCTCACCCTCGACCCGGTCGCGACCGCGACGCCCGCGACGACGACGGCGGCGACGGCCACCACGTCCGCCTTCGCCCTCGGGCGTGGCGACCTGCTCGACGGTGTCCTCGTCCTCGGCCTCTTCCTCCTCGTCGATCTCGTCCTCGACCAGATCGTCCTCGGGCTCCTCGACGATCGGGCGATCGAACTTCGGCGGGTGCGCGGGCGGCGGGCCGCTGGCCTCGACCGACATGCGCGCGCCCTCTTCCTCGCCATCGGGGATGATCTCGACGGTGACGCCGTAGCGATCCTCGATCTCGGCGATATCGGCGCGCTTGCGATTGAGCACGTAGAACGCCGCTTCCTGGCTACAGCGCAGCGTCAGGATCGAGCCGCGCCCGCGCGCCGCTTCGTCCTCGATCAGTCGCAGCGCCGACAGGCCCGACGACGAGGCGGTGCGGACGAAGCCGGTGCCTTCGCAATGTGGGCAGGGGCGCGTCGAGGCTTCGAGCACGCCGGTGCGCAGCCGCTGACGGCTCATCTCCATCAGGCCGAAGCCCGAAATGCGACCGACCTGGATACGCGCGCGATCGTTCTTCAGCGCCTCCTTCATCGCCTTCTCGACCTTACGGACGTTCGATCCGTTATCCATGTCGATGAAGTCGATGACGATCAGCCCGGCCATGTCGCGCAGGCGAAGCTGGCGCGCGATTTCCTGCGCGGCCTCGAGATTGGTCGCGGTGGCGGTCTGTTCGATATTGTGTTCACGGGTCGAGCGGCCCGAGTTGATGTCGATCGACACCAACGCCTCGGTCGGGTTGATGACCAGATAGCCGCCCGACTTCAGCTGGACGACCGGATGGTACATCGCGGCGAGCTGATCCTCGACACCGGCGCGCTGATAGAGCGGCACCGGGTCGCTGTAATGCTTCACCTTCTTGGCGTGGGTCGGCATCAGCAGCCGCATGAATTCGCGCGCCTGACGATAGCCGTCGTCGCCCTCGACGATGACCTCGTCGATGTCCTTGTTGTAGATGTCGCGGATCGCGCGCTTCATCAGATCGCTGTCGCCATAGACCAGCGCGGGCGCGCTCGACGTCAGCGTCTTCTCGCGGATCTCGTCCCACAGCCGGGCGAGATAGTCGAAGTCGCGCTTGATCTCGGTCTTGGTGCGCTGGAGCCCGGCGGTGCGGACGATGCAGCCCATCGACGACGGCAGCGCCAGATCGGCCATGATCGTCTTGAGCCGCTTGCGATCGGCGGCGTTGCTGATCTTGCGGCTGATCCCGCCGCCGTGCGACGTGTTGGGCATCAGCACGCAATAGCGACCGGCGAGCGACAAATAGGTGGTCAGCGCCGCGCCCTTGTTGCCGCGCTCTTCCTTGACGACCTGCACCAGCAGCACCTGGCGGCGATGGATGACGTCCTGAATCTTGTAGCGGCGGCGCAGGTTCATGCGACGCTGGCGCAGCGCCTCGACCTGATCGTCGTTGCCGCCCGAACGGCCGCGACGGCGCGGCGCAGGGGCGTCGCCCTCTTCGCCGTCATGATCGTGGTCATGGTCGTGGTCGGCGTCGTCGTGATCGTCGCCCTCGCCATCGTCGCCGAACTCACCGTCGTCGATCGCGTCCTGCTCGGCGCGCAAGGCGGCTTCCTCGGCGGCGTGTTCGGCCTCCTCGCGCAGCAGCGCCTCGCGATCCTCCTTGGGGATCTGATAATAATCGGGGTGGATCTCGCTGAACGCCAGGAAGCCGTGGCGATTGCCGCCGTAATCGACGAACGCCGCCTGCAACGACGGCTCGACGCGCGTCACCTTGGCGAGATAGATGTTACCCTTGAGCTGCTTGCGCTCGGCACTCTCGAAATCGAATTCATCGATCCGGTTACCCTTGACGACCGCCACGCGGGTTTCTTCCCGGTGGCGTGCGTCGATCAGCATACGCGTGGTCATTGAAAACTCTCCACACGCCGCCCTCCGCCGAAGGGGAGGGGGCGCGACGATAAGGCGCGGCCGACCGCCCGATGGGGTCGGCGGCGCGGATGATGATGATGTCTGCTGCGGTTCGCGATGCCGCCCGCTCCATCGAGCGGGAAAAGCCGTCCGCGATCGTGCCGCCGCCGGCGCAGGCCGGGCGGAACAGCGATCGGGCGGAATGCGGCATTGCGAACGTCAACCTGATGACCCCGGGGCCGGCACGTCGCCGGGCGGGGGGTGGCACCGGAGCGGCGTCGCGCGACCTTCGCGCAACATTCCCGGTCATCGCGACACGTAGCATCGCTTCGTCGCCGCTTCAACCGGGTCGTTTTTATGATTCAAACACGTTAACCACGCGGGAACACTGACAGGCTAGCGCCACGATCATGATGGCGCACGAGCATGGGAAAGGGGCGATGGCAGGCAAAGCGGGAGCGACGATCGCGGCGACGCTGCTGGTGCTGGCCGCGCCGACGGCGGGCGGCGATCCGCAGCTCGACTTCCTGCCGTGGAAGTCGCACCGGGAGGCGACCCCGCGCACGGTGACGGTGCGCGTGCCGCCGCCGGCGCGCGGGGTGCGGTTGCCGCGGATCGCGGGCGCGGCGGGGCGGCCGCTGGTGGTGATCGATGCCGGGCATGGCGGGGGCGATCCCGGCGCGGTCAATCCCGGCGCGGGGCTTCGCGAGAAGGACGTGACGCTGAAGATCGCGCGCGCGATCCGCGATGCGCTGGTCGACAGCGGGCGGGTGCGCGTGGCGCTGACCCGCGACGACGACCGCTTCATCATGCTGCGCGAGCGGTTCGGGATCGCGCGGCGGCTGAAGGCGGACCTGTTCATCTCGGTCCATTGCGACAGCGTCGGCACCGGCACGCCGACCGGCGCGACCGCCTATACGCTGTCCGACGTCGCGTCGGATCGCGAGGCGGCGCGGCTGGCGGCGCGCGAGAACCGCGCGGACGTGATCGCGGGGGTGACGCTCGATCGCGACCCCGACGTGTCGTCGATCCTGATCGAACTGACGCAGCGCGAGACGATGAACGCCTCGGCCGGGTTCGCGCGCCTCTTGGGGCGGGAGGCGCGGCCGCTGATCCCGATCAAGAGCAACTTCCACCGCACCGCCTCGCTGATGGTGCTCAAGGCGCCGGACATGCCGTCGATCCTGTTCGAGACGGGCTATATCTCGACCGCGTCGGACGCGGCGTTCCTCGACAGCAAGGAGGGGCGCGAGAAGATCGCCGAGAGCGTGCGGCGCGCGGTCGACGTGTATTTCGCGCGGCGGATGGCGGAGCGGTAAAGGCCTACGGGCCCCTTCGATAATGTCCGTCATTCCCGCGGAGGCGGGAATCCAGACGCGCAGGTCTGCCGATAGAAGCGCGACGGCAGAGGTTCTGGATCCCCGCCTGCGCGGGGATGACGGCAGTTCCCGCGAAAGGCCGGACTCGACATCTCCGATCCCAACCCCTAACCGACCCGCCGCGCACGCCTCTTACGGGTTTCCGGCCGCTGCGCTTCCTCAATCGAGCCCGCAATCAAGGAGATCCCCGCAATGGCGTGGCTCATCCTCGGCGTCGCCGTGGTCACCGAAATCGTCTGGGCGCTCAGCCTGAAATGGGCCGCCACGCAAGGATCGTGGCTGGCATCGGCGGTTCCGATCACGCTCAGCTTCGTCAACATGGGGCTGCTGGCGATGGCGATGCGCGGTCTGCCGGCGGGCACCGCCTATGCGGTGTGGACCGGGCTCGGCGCGGTTGGGGTCACGATCTTCGGCGTGTTCCTGTTCGGCGAGAAGCTCGCGCCCGCGCAGATCGGGTTCATCGCGCTGATCATCGTCGGGGTCGTCGGCACGAAACTGTTCGCCCCCGCCTGAGCGAGTTGCCGTTTGGCGGGCGAGACCGTACACGCCGAAACCGACATGGCTTCCGATCCGACCGCTGCCGTGCCTGTTCGGCGTATTTCTCCCCGCGCGTTGTGGCGTCGCTGGTGGGTGCGCTGGGGCACCTATCTGCTGGCGCTGCTGGTGGTGGCGCTCGGCGTCTTCTGGCTGGTGTTCGCGCGCGACCTGCCGTCGGTCGACAAGCTGAAGGCCTATGAGCCGCCGCTGCCGACCAACGTGCGCGGTGCCGATGGCGCGCCGATCTATTCCTATGCCCGCGAGCGGCGCGTCGAGCTGTCGTACAACGAATATCCGCCGCTGCTGGTGAAGGCGTTCCTCGCCGCCGAGGACAAGACCTTCTTCGAGCACCACGGCGTCGACTTCCCCGGGCTGGCGGGCGCGGTGTTCGACTATGCGCGCAAGTTCGGCAGCGGGCAGCGCGCGCGGGGCGGCTCGACGATCACGCAGCAGGTCGCGAAGAACCTGCTGATCGGCAACGAATATTCGCCGACTCGCAAGATCCGTGAGGCTTTGCTGGCGTATAAGATCGAGGAGACGCTGACCAAGCCGCAGATCATCGAGCTGTATCTCAACCAGATCTTCCTCGGGCGTAACGCGTACGGCGTCGAGGCGGCGAGCCACGCCTATTTCGACAAGGAACTGAACGAGCTGTCGCTGGGGCAGCTGGCCTATCTCGCGATCCTGCCCAAGGGGCCGTCGAACTACGACCCGTTCCGCGACACCGATCGCGCGCTGGAGCGGCGCAATTACGTGCTGCGCGAGATGGTCAAGAACGGCTTCGTCACCGCGGCGCAGGCGGAGACGGCGGCCGCGGAGCCGATCGGTGCGATCACGCATCGCACGCCCAAGTTCGAGCGCGTCGGTGGCTATTTTGTCGAGGAAGTGCGGCGCGAGCTGATCGGCAAATTCGGTGAACAGTCCGAGGACGGGCCGCACAGCGTCTATGCCGGCGGGCTGTGGGTGCGGACCTCGCTCGACAAGAATATCCAGCAATATGCGGCCGAAGCGCTGCGCAACGGCCTGCTGCGCTTCGACGCCGGGCGCGGCTGGTCCGGGCCGTTGCGGCATATCGAGATCGTGGGTGATCGATGGCAGGGGCCGCTGATCGGCACCAACATCATGATCGACCACGAAAACTGGCGCGCGGCGATCGCGATCGCGCGCGACGGTGACGCGTGGCGGCTGGGCTTCGCGGACGGATCGACCGGGACGATGGCGCGCGATGCGGCGCAGATGCCGGTCCGCAACCAGGGCGGCGCCGCCTTCGCCGCGATCAAGCCGGGCGACATCATCGCGGTCGCGCCCTCCGGCGCAAGACGGTTCGCGCTCCGCTCGGTCCCGCGCATCTCGGGCGGATTTGTCGTGCAGGAGCCCGCGACCGGGCGCATCCTCGCGATGCAGGGCGGGTTCGAGTCGAGCGTTCAGTCGTTCAACCGCGCGACGCAGGCGTTCCGCCAGCCGGGCTCGACGATCAAGCCGATCGTCTATTCGGCGGCGCTGGAAAACGGCATGACCCCGGCGTCGATCATCGTCGACGGGCCGTTCTGCGTCGACCAGGGCGCACGGCTGGGGCAGAAATGCTTCCGCAACTTCGGCAATTCGCGCGGGGCGGGGCCGCATACGATGCGCTGGGGAATCGAACAGTCGCGCAACCTGATGACGGTGCGCACCGCGGCGCAGACCGGCATGGGGCGGGTCGTCAAGCTCATCAAGGCAATGGGGATCGGCGACTATTCGCCCTATCTCTCCTATGCGCTCGGCGCCGGTGAGACGACGGTGACGAAGATGGTCAACGCCTATGGCGTGCTCGCCAATTGGGGGCGCTGGCACGATCCGTCGTTGATCGACGTCGCGCAGGACCGGCACGGACAGGTGATCTGGCCCGAGAACTGGCGCGCCTGCGACGGGTGCAACGCACGCGACTGGAACGGTCGCGCGATGCCGCGCCCCGCGATCGGCGGGCGGCAGGTGCTCGACGCGATGAGCGCCTATCAGATGGTGCACATCACCGAGGGCGTGATCCAGCGCGGCACCGCCACGGGCCTGCGCGATCTGAATCGTCCGATGTTCGGCAAGACCGGCACCAACAATGGCCCCACCGACGTGTGGTTCATCGGCGGCACGCCGCAGATGATCGCCGGGCTCTACATGGGCTTCGACAGCCCGCGCAGCCTGGGCGGCTATGCGCAGGGCGGGACGGTGGCGGTGCCGGTGTTCAAGGAATGGGCGCAGAAGGCCTATGCCGGGATGCCGGCGATCCCGTTCCGCGCGCCGCCCGGCATTCGCATGGTGCGGATCGACCGCGCGAGCGGGCGGCCGGTGTTCGGCACCTTCCCGACCGATAACGATCCCAAGCCGGCGGTGATCTGGGAGGCGTTCAAGCCGCAGAGCGAGGCGCGCCGCGCCCGCCGCGCCGCGCCGTCCGCCGCCCCCTCGGCCCGCCCCAGCGCGAGCGCGACCGGCAGCACCGCCAGCGACAGCGACTTCTTGCAGAGGCAGGGGGGCATCTACTAAGTCGTCGCCAGAACGTTCTTTCGTCGTCCCAGCCAGTCGCCGGGATTCCCCGGTCACGCAGCGTTGCTCGTGCCGGTCGGGAATCACCCCTCTGGTCGGCGCGGCGTGACCTTGGAGTAAATTTATGCGCGCCGAAGCGCAGGCCCATGTCGACAGCATCAACGAGGCGCTGGCGCTGCTGCGCCGTTTCCTCGACTGGGACCGCGCGTTGCGTCGCCTCGACGAACTCAACGCGCGCGTCGAGGATCAGGCGCTGTGGAACAACCCCAAGGAAGCGCAGGCGGTGATGCGCGAGCGTCGTCGGCTGGACGAGGCGATCACCGCGACGCGCGACATCGAGCGCGAGCTGTCCGACACCGCCGAGCTGATCGAGATGGCCGACGCGGAGGGCGATGCCGAGATGGCCGACGAGGGCGTCGCCGCGCTCAAGGCGCTCGCCGACCGCGCGCAGGCCGACAAGGTCAAGGCGCTGCTGGCCGGCGAGGCGGATGCCAACGACAGCTATATCGAGATCAACGCCGGCGCGGGCGGCACCGAGAGCCAGGACTGGGCCGGGATGCTCCAGCGCATGTACACGCGCTGGGCCGAACGCCGCGGCATGAAGGTCGAACTGATCGACTATCACGCGGGTGAGCAGGCCGGGATCAAGAGCGCGACGCTGCTGGTCAAGGGCGAGAACGCCTATGGCTATGCCAAGGTCGAATCCGGCGTGCACCGGCTGGTGCGGATCAGCCCGTACGACAGCGCCGCGCGCCGCCATACGAGCTTTTCGAGCGTGTGGGTCTATCCGGTGATCGACGACAATATCGAGGTCGAGATCAACGAGAGCGACCTGCGAATCGACACCTATCGCGCGTCGGGCGCAGGCGGTCAGCACATCAACACCACCGATTCCGCGGTGCGCATCACGCACTTGCCGACCGGGATCGTCGTGCAGTGCCAGAACCAGCGCTCGCAGCACAAGAACAAGGCCGAGGCGTATAATCAGTTGCGCGCGCGGCTGTACGAGCGTGAGCTGGCCGAACGCGAGGCGGTGGCCAATGCCGAGAACGCGACCAAGACCGACATCGGCTGGGGCCACCAGATCCGCAGCTACGTGCTCCAGCCGTATCAGCTGGTGAAGGACCTGCGCACCGGCGCGACCAGCACCGCACCCGGCGACGTACTGGACGGCGATCTCGACGACTTCATGGCCGCGGCGCTGTCGCAGCGTGTCAGCGGCGAGGCGGTGGTCGTGGAAGACGTCGACTAAGTGGCGACGCGCGCGCCCGTGCTCGCCCTGACGGCGGTGGCCTTGCTGCTGCTGGCGGCGTGCGACGGGTCCAAGCCGCTGATCGAGCACAAGACCAAGGAGCCGGGGCCGTTCCCGGCCGCCGATCGCCCGATCGCGAACATCGTCTCGCCGCGCTGGTCGAACGAGGAGACGCGCGACCGGCTCGGCGAGGCGGGGCGCGTCATGGATCTCGCCGACATCCGCAAGGGGATGACCGTCGCCGACCTCGGCGCGGGCGAGGGCTATTACACGATCCGGCTGGCGGCGCGTGTGGGCGAGAACGGCCGCGTGCTGGCGGAGGACGTGGTGCCGGCGGTGCACGAGGCGCTGGCCGAGCGCGTCGCGCGCGAGCGGCTCGACAATGTCAGCGTGCGGCTGGGGCAGCCCGCCGATCCGCGGCTGCCCGACAACAGCTTCGACCGGATCTTCATGGTGCATATGTATCATGAGATCGAGCAGCCGTATGAATTCCTGTGGCGGATGCGGCCGTCACTGCGCCGCGACGGGCTGGTGGTGGTGGTCGATGCCGACCGCCCGACCGAGCAGCACGGGACGCCGCCACGGCTGCTGCGCTGCGAGTTCGCGGCGGTGGGGTACGCGCAGGTCGGGTTTCAGGAGTTGCGGTCGGCGGGCGGATATCTGGTGACCTTCCGCGCGGCGGGGCGGCGCCCCGATCCGGCGGAGATCGTTGCTTGCCGGATGAAGTGAGCGGCTGACAATTCATCATCTGCAGGTTTCGTCATTCCCGCGCAGGCGGGAATCCAGAACCTCGGACGTTGCGCTTCTATCGCCAAACCTGCGCGTCTGGATTCCCGCCTTCGCGGGAATGACGGTCAGGGGTTGGCCACGCCTCCCGACCGCGCGGACAGTGGCGCGACCTGCCGCGCCGCGCTACCACCCAGACCGTGCAGCAATATCTCGACCTCATGCGCCGCGTGCTCGATTCGGGCGTGCGGCAGGACGACCGGACCGGCACCGGCACGCTCAGCGTCTTTGGGCACCAGATGCGCTTCGATCTGGCGCAGGGCTTCCCGGTCCTCACCACCAAGAAGCTCCATCTGCGCTCGATCATCATCGAGCTGCTGTGGTTCCTGCGCGGCGACACCAACGTCGGCTGGTTGCAGGAGCGCAAGGTCAGCATCTGGGACGAGTGGGCCGACGCGAACGGCGATCTCGGCCCGGTCTATGGCAAGCAATGGCGCGACTGGGCGGCGGCGGACGGGCGGCATATCGACCAGATCGCCGCGCTGATCGGAGAAATCCGCACTAAGCCCGCATCGCGGCGGCAGATCGTCACCGCGTGGAACCCCGGTGAGCTGCACGCGATGGCACTCAGCCCGTGTCACTGCCTGTTCCAGACGCATGTCGCCAACGGGCGGTTGTCGCTGCAATTGTATCAGCGCTCGGCCGACATCTTCCTCGGCGTGCCGTTCAACATCGCCAGCTATGCATTGTTGACGCACATGCTGGCGCAGCAATGCGATCTGGACGTCGGCGAGTTCATCTGGACCGGCGGCGATTGCCACCTCTATCTCAACCATCTGGAACAGGCCGAGATGCAGCTCGCGCGCACCCCGACCACGCTGCCGACTCTGACAATCGCTCGCCGTCCGGCGTCGATCGATGCGTATGAGCCGGAGGATTTCGTGCTGACCGGCTATGAGGCCCAGCCGCATATCAAGGCGGCGGTGTCGGTCTGACCGTCGCGCGCACGCGGCGGTGCGTCGCGGGCGTTTTGCGTTGCAACAATCGCTAGCCTAGCTTGTTTCGCAGCCATGACGATTATCAGCCGACGCGATGCGATGCTGGCGACGGGCGCTGCGGCGCTCTGGCCGGCGCTGGCCCGGGCGCAAACGCGCGGGGGTAGCTCGACGCCCTTTTCATGGGCGATGCTTCAGCAACGTGCGGAGGCGCTGGCCAGGCAACCGTATCGCGCGGTTCCGCCGGTCGCGGCGGCCGCTGCACTGGATTATGACGCGGTCGGCGGGATCCGTTACCGCGCCGACAAGACGCTGGCGGGCGGTATCCGCCCGTTCCCGCTCGGCAAATACGCGCCGGTGCCAGTCACGCTAAACACCGTCGCGAATGGTCGCGCGACCCGAGTCGACTATGCGCCGTCGCTGTTCGAGACCAAGCCGGGCGTCACGCCCGCGCCGGGCTTCGCGGGGTTCCGCGTCATGGAGCAGGGCAAGGACAGCGACTGGCTCGCCTATATGGGCGCATCCTATTTCCGCTCGGCGGGGGCGCTCGACCAATATGGCCTGTCGGCGCGCGGGGTCGCGATCGATACCGGGCTGGAGAAGGAAGAATTTCCGGTCTTCACCGAATTCTGGATCGAGGCGGTCGGCGACGGTGGGTACACGATCTATGCGCTGCTCGACGGAGAGAGCCTGACCGGGGCCTATCGCTTCGTCTCGCGTCACCCGAAGGCGGTGGTGCAGGACGTGTCGTCGGTGCTGTTCCTGCGCAAGCCGGTCGCACGGCTGGGCATCGCGCCCGCGACCAGCATGTTCTGGTACGACGACCGCAGCCACAAGACCGCGGGCGACTGGCGGCCCGAGATCCATGATTCGGATGGTCTGGCGATGCGCACGGCTGGTGGCGAGCGCGTGTGGCGGCCGCTGCGCAACCCGGCGCAGCCGACCACCGACAGCTTCGCGGCGGACGATATACGCGGGTTCGGATTGCTGCAGCGTGACCGCAATTTCGATCATTATCAGGATGATGGCGCGTTCTACGATCGCCGCCCGAACTTGTGGATCGAGCCGCGTGGGCAGTGGGGCAGCGGGCGCGTCATCCTCTACGCTTTCCCGACTGCGGGCGAGACGACCGACAATGTCGTGTGCTTCTGGACGCCGGGTGCGCCGGTGCGCGCGGGGCAGCGGCTCGCCTATGACTATCGGCTGACGTGGGGTGGCGACGATCCGACGGTCGACCGTGTCGCGCATGTCGTCGACAGCTGGACCGGCAGCGCAGGGCGACCCGGCGTCGAGCCGATCGCGGGCGCGGTGAAGCTGGTCGCCGATTTCGTCGGCGATGGGCTCGCCGGACTGACGCGGCAGAGCGGGGTCAGCGCCGAGATCGGCGTTGCGCGCGGCAAGCTGCTGGAGAGTGCGGCCTACCCGGTGGTTGGCCAGCGCAACCGCTGGCGCGTCACCGCCGACATCGCGCCGGAGGCGAACGGGCCCGCCGACGTGCGGCTGTTCCTGAAGCGCGGCGATGCGGCGCTCAGCGAGACGCTGCTGGTGCCGCTCTACCGACCATGAGCCATCCGCATCCCCGCTTGCCCGCGCCCGCGCCGCTCGAGATGCCGGAGCAGCGGTTCGACGGACCGCCGCCGCCCGCGCGCGCACCCGACCCGTTCGATGGTGCGATCGGATCGGGCGCCGACATCTTCGCGCGGCGCGCCTTGCTGGTGCTGCTGACGTTGGTGCTGGCGCTCGCGGCATCGACGACGCTCAAGGAGTCGGTGCTGACCGACGGGCTGACGATCAGCGACATGCTGTTGCTGACGGTGTTCTTTCCGCTGTTCGCGCTGCTCGCCTTCGGGTTCATCAACACCGTCGTCGGCTATATCGTGCTGGCGACCGGGCTGCACCCCGGCTTCACGCCGATGCCGCGCTGGTCCGAGCCGCTGAAGGGCCGCACGGCGATCCTGATGCCGGTGCACAATGAGGATATCGGCGAAGTGTGCGGGCGGCTGGCGCAAATGGCCGAGGCGCTGGCGCATACCGGCACCTGCAGCGCGTTCGACTTCTTCATCCTGAGCGACTCTGCCGCGGAGAACGAGGCCGCGGAGGTTGCGGCGTGGCAGGCGCTGGCCGAGCGATCTGACTGCGCGATCTTCTATCGCCGCCGTGTCGAGAATGTCGGGCGCAAGCCGGGCAATATCGCGGACTGGCTCCGCGCGCATGGCGCGGCTTACGATTACATGCTGATGCTCGACGCCGACAGCCTGATGGGTGGGGAGACGATCGTCGGCATGACGCAGATCATGGACCGGCGACCCGGCGTTGCGCTGCTCCAGACGGTGCCGCAGGTGATCGGCGCCTCTACGCTGTTCCAGCGCTGGATGCAGTTTTCCAGCCGCATCTACGGCCCCGCAGCAACCGCCGGGCTGGTGTGGTGGTCGGGCGCGGAGGCGACGTTCTGGGGGCATAATGCGCTGATCCGCGTGCGAGCGTTTGCCGACAGTTGCGGGCTGCCGGTATTGCCGGGCGCGCCGCCGTTCGGGGGCACGATCATGAGCCACGACGTCGTGGAGGCGGCGCTGCTGCGGCGGCGCGGCTGGCGTGTCCACATGGTGATGACCGAGGAGACGTTCGAGGAATATCCCCCGACGCTGATCGACGCCGGGGTGCGCGACCGACGCTGGGCGCAGGGCAATCTCCAGCACATGGCGCTGCTGGGGGCGTCGGGATTCCACTGGATCAACCGCCTGCAACTGCTGCTGGGTGCGGCAGGGTATCTCGCCTCGCCCTTGTGGCTGTTGCTGATCGCGGTCAGCGTGGTGCAGGCGGTGCGCGGAGAGCCGGGGCTGATGTCCGGCGATCCGTCGGGAATAGTGCTGGAGTTGACGCTCGCGTTGCTCTTCGGGCCTAAGCTGCTGGGCATCCTCCACGCGCTGACCGATGCGCATCGGCGGCAGGCGCTGGGCGGGGTGGGGTGCATCCTGCGCTCTGTGCTGGTCGACGTGCCGCTGTCGACGCTCGCCGCGCCGGGGATCGCGTTGACGCAAACGATCGACCTGATCGGCATCGCCACGCAGCGCAAGGCGGAATGGCACGCGCAGAACCGCCGCGTCGACGGGTTGCCGATGTCCGCGATCCTGCCGCGCTATCGCTGGCATATGGGAGTGGGAGTGGTGCTGCTGGCGCTGTCGCCGCTGATGCCGTCGGCGGCGCTGTGGCTGTCGCCGGTCACCGCCGGATTGCTGTTGTCGCCGCTGATCGTGCAATGGACCGCCAGCGAACGCTGGGGCGCGCGGGCAGCGCGGGCCGGGGTGTTCGTGACCGACGCCGGGCGGGAAGCGCCGCCGCCGGTGCCGGCGGTCGCGGCAGGATAAACCAGCCGTTTTGATCGCCGCCCCGGATTTCCTCCGGCCTCGCGCTTCTTCGTCAGCCTCGCAACAAGGGTGGCCTCCGATCAGGTCGGCGAGGATGGCATACGAAAAAAGGGGGGAGCGACGCCGGCGTCGCTCCCCCCTTTCCGTCGCCTCAGAGCAGCTTAGTTGCTGTCCGAATCGTCACCATCGTCGGCGATGATGATGATGCCGGCGATCACCGCCGCTGCCGCAACCGCTGCAACGATCAGACCGCCACCGGCCAGCTCGTTCTTCTTCACGGTCGGAGCCGACGCGCGCGCCGCCTTGGCAACCGACAGGCTGGCAGCCGAGTTGACCGGAGCCGCAACCGCCGGAACGGTGGCGAGCGAAGCGACCGCAGCCGCCATCAGAAACTTCTTCATTTTACCATCTCCCTCGAGGCGTTCGGCTATTCTCATGCCGCACCGCATCATGCAACGGCAGTAATATTACAATGCGACGAAAAGTCGCCGATTTGAGTTCAAAGAGAGGTCAAGCCGCGAACTGGTTCATCGTATTGTGCGCGCCACCGGCCTTGAGCGCTGCGTCACCAGCGAAATACTCCTTATGATCGTCGCCGATATCGCTGCCCGACATATTCTGGTGGCGCACGCACGCAATTCCCTCCCTAATTTCGCGGCGTTGCACGTTCCTGACATAGCCAAGCATCCCCGCCGCGCCGAAATAGTCGCGCGCCAGCAGGTCGGTGCCGAGCGCGGCGGTGTGGTAGGTCGGCAAGGTGATGAGATGGTGGAAGATTCCTGCGCGCTCCGCGGCATCGCGCTGGAAGGTGCGAATATGGTCGTCGGCCTCCACCGCCAGTGCGGTGTCGTCGTAACAAGCGTCCATCAGTCGTGCGCGCTGGTAATTGGCGACATCCCGTCCCTCCGCGTGCCACCGATCGTAGACTTGCTGACGGAAGTTGAGCGTCCAGTTGAAGCTCGGCGAGTTGTTGTAGATTAGTTTGGCGTCGGGCACTTCTGCACGGATGCGGTCGACCATGCCGGCGATCTGCGCGATGTCGGGGCGTTCGGTCTCAATCCACAATAAATCCGCGCCGTGACGCAATGCGGTGACGCAATCGAGCACGCACCGATCCTCCCCGGTGCCGCTGCGGAACTGGAAAAGGTTCGACGGGAGCCGCCGCGGGCGCAACAATCGCCCGTCGCGTTCGATCAAAACGTCGCCCGGTGCCGGTGCATCGACCGGTTCGGCGTCGAGAAACGAATTATACTGGTCGCCGAGGTCGCCCGGGGTTCGCGAATAGGCGATCTGTTTGGTCAGCCCCGCACCCAGCGAATCCGTCCGTGCGACGATGATCCCGTCCTCGACGCCCAGTTCGAGGAAGGCGTACCGGCAGGCGCGGATCTTGGCGAGGAAGTCCTCGTGCGGCACGGTTACCTTGCCGTCCTGATGACCGCATTGCTTCTCGTCGGAGACCTGGTTCTCGATCTGGAGCGCGCAGGCGCCGGCCTCGATCATCTTGCGCGCGAGCAGATAGGTCGCCTCGGCATTGCCGAAGCCGGCATCGATATCGGCGATGATCGGGACGACATGGCTTTCGTACTGATCGACCGCGTGGATCAACCGCTGCGCCTCCACCTCGTTACCCGCCGCGCGCGCCGCGTCGATGTCGCGGAACATCAGGCTCAACTCGCGTGCGTCGGCTTGTTTGAGGAAGGTGTAGAGTTCCTCGATCAATGCCGGCACCGCGGTCTTTTCGTGCATCGACTGGTCGGGGAGCGGGCCGAAGTCGCTGCGCAACGCGGCGACCATCCAGCCCGAAAGGTACAGATAGCGCCCCTTGGTGGTGCCGAAATGCTTGCGAATGCTGATGATCTTCTGCTGCGCGATGAAGCCGTGCCAGCAGCCGAGCGACTGAGTATAGGCGCTGGGATCCGCATCATAGGCGGCCATGTCGCGCCGCATCACCGCCGCGGTATGGCGCGCGATGTCGAGGCCGGTGCGGAAGCGGTTCTGCAAGCGCATCCGCGCCACCGCCTCGGGCTGGATGCCGTGCCAGCCGAGGCCGGCGTGTGCAATCGTGCGGCCGGAGGCGGCAACTGTGTCCTGATAGGTCATGGCGGTCCTCTCAGCCGAGCCGCCCGAGGCGGTGGTACAGGTTGGAGAATTTCGACGAGCGCGGATCGTCGGCGATCTGCCGGACGTAATGCGCGACCGCTTCCTTCATCAGCCCGAAGTCCTCGGTCGAGAAGACCGCGCGGCTGCGCTGCGGTTCGGTGTGCGGCATGATGATCGCTCCGTCGAGATGGATGATGAAAGCATCGTAGGACTATCGGTGCGCGCGTCGTCAGCAATTCACATGCAATTCGTGTCGCTTCGTCCGGTATCTGCCGCTAAGTGCCGTCATGTTGTAAAGGAATTTACAGGAGAGCGGGGTGAGCCGGGACAAGCTGCTCGCGGGGCACGCGATACGACGGCTGCGACGCCGCCATGGTCTGACGCAGGCGGCGATGGCGGAGATGCTCGCGATCTCGCCCAGCTACCTCAACCTCATCGAGCGCAACCAGCGTGCGGTCCCGGCCGGGTTGCTGGTGACGCTTGCCGACCGGTTCGACTTCGATCCGCGCGTTTTGCTAGCGGGCGAGCCGGGGGGTGGCGCGGAGGCGATCCGGCGGCGGTTGGCCGACCCGTTGTTCGCCGATCTGGAGGTCGACCGCAGCGAGGTCGAGGAATGGCTCGCCGCCGCGCCGGGCGGGGCGGAAGCGTTCGCGCGCGCCTTCGACCGCGGGCAGGGCGGTGCGGCCGCACCGGTCCTCGACGACCCGGCGATCACGGTGCGCCGCGAGATCGAGCGCTGGCGCAACCACTTCCCCGATCTCGACGCCGCGGCCGAGACGCTCGCCGACGAGCTGCGGCTGGTCGGCGCGGACCTGTATGGCGCGCTGGTCGAGCGGCTGCGCGTCCGCCACGGACTTGCGATCCGCATCCTGCCGGTCGAAGCGCTGCCCGATCATCTCGTTCGCGTCGACCTTCACGCGCGGCAGGTGCAACTCGCCGAGCGGCTTGTACCGTGGTCGCGGACCTTTGCGCTGGCGGTGCAGTGCGGGCTGATCGAGGCGCGTGCGGAGATTGACGCGCTGGTGCGCGGCGCGTCGCTGGACCGGGTGGCGGAGCGTTTGTTCCGGCGGCACCTGTCGAGCTATTTCGCGGCGGCGGTGATGATGCCCTATGCGCGGTTCCTGCGCGCGTGCGAGGCGAGCGGCTATGATCTGGAGCTGTTGCAGCGGCGCTTCGGCGCGGGGCTGGAGCAGGTCGCGCACCGGCTGACGACCTTGCAGCGCGTCGGTGCGCGCGGGCTGCCGTTCTTCCTGCTGCGGGTCGATCGTGCCGGGCAGGTGTCGAAGCGCTTTGCGGGCGCGAGCAACACGCCGCTGCTGGCGGGCGAGACGCGGTGCCCGCTATGGCGTGTCCACCATGCGTTCGATCGGCCGGGCAGCGTGGTGCCGCAGCTGCTGGAGCTGGAGGATGGCGCGCGCTGGTTCACGCTGGCGGTGGCGGTGGCCGGCGCGGCGATCGGCGCGGGGGCGAACCGGGTGGAGAGTGCGTTTGCGATCGCGCTCGGAGTGCCGGCGGAGGTGGCAGGGTCGGTCGCGGCGGCGCGCGGGCTCGACCTGACCGGCGCTGCGACGCCGGTCGGGCTGGGGTGCCGGGGGTGTCACCGGATGGCGTGTCCGCAGCGCTCCGCACCGCCCGCTGGCCGGGCGATGCTGGTCAACGAGCGCGAGCGAGCGATCTCCGGGTGGACGTTCGCGGGGGATTGAGCTGACTACGCAAACCACTTCGTCATTGCGAGCGGAGCGAAGCAATCTAGGGCCGGATCAGGACGCCCTGGATTGCTTCGCTACGCTCGCAATGACGGCACAGGCTGCGCTTACTTCTTCGCGGTGCCCGGCTCGGCCATGTTGCGGTGCTGGTGTGCGGTGACCTCGGGCGGGAGGATGTGCGCGGCGGCGACCTGCAGCTTGTTCTTCCAGCCCGACACGATCGAATGCTTGCCCGCCATCAGCGCGTCCCAGCCGTCTTGCGCGACCTTGGCGGGATCGGACTTGCTGTCGGAGGTGCCGACGTCGGTGTCCATCATGTCGGCGCGATCGAAGAATTCGGTGTCGACCGGGCCGGGCATCAACGTCGTCAGTGTGATCCCCTCGTGATCCTTCAGCTCGTCGCGCAATGCGTCGGTGAAGGAGTCCACGAACGCCTTGGTGCCGTTGTAGACCGCCTGGAAGCTGCCCGGGATGAAGCCGGCGATCGAGCCGGTGACGAGGACCTTGCCCTGATGCCGCTCGGTCATCTGGCGCAGCACCTTCTGGAGCAGGTAGAGCGTGCCGGTGATGTTGGTATCGACCACGCGCCGCCACTCTGCGACGTCCTGATCGAGAAACCCGCGGCCGAGCCCCTTGCCGGCATTGGCACAGAGCAGGTCGATCGGGCGGCCTTCCGCGGCAGCGAGCAGCCGGTCGACGCCGTCGATCGTCGACAGGTCTGCCTCGACCGACGTGACCTGCGTGCCGAATTGCTTGAAGTCAGCGGCGGCGGCGTCGATCAGCGGCTCGTCGGCGACGACGAGGATGTCATAGCCATCCTTCGCCGCGAGCGTGGCGAGTTCGAAGCCGATGCCGGTGGAGGCACCGGTAATGATCGCGAATTTGTTGGGCATGATGGATTTCCTTCAACGGGTACACCCCAACCGTTCGTCCTGAGGAGAGGCTGAGCTTGTCGAAGCCTCGTCTCGAAGGACCGGTGCTTCGAGACGGCATTTCGACAGGCTCAATGCCTCCTCAGCACGAACGGATGGGAGGTTGGCGACGGGCGGCGTTTTCAGCTCATCCCCGGCTTGAGCACGATCTTCGTCACGTCATTCTGCTGATCGTGGAACATCTTGTACCCCTCCGGTCCCTTTTCGAGCGGCATGCGATGCGAGATCAGGAAGGTGGTGTCGATCTTCTCTTCGAGGATCGCGGTCAGTAGCGCGGGGAGGTAGCGCTGGACGTGGGTCTGCCCGGTCTTGAGCTGCAAACCCTTTTCCATGAACGCCCCGAGCGGCCATTTGTCGACGAACCCGCCGTAGACCGCCGGCATCGACACGCGCCCGCCCTTGCGGCACGCGATGATCGCCTGCCGGTTGGCGTGCGCACGGTCGGTGCCGGTGAAGGTCGAGACCTTGATCTGGTCCAGCACGTTGTCGACGAAGAAGCCATGCGCCTCCAGCCCGACGCTGTCGATCACCGCATCGGGGCCGATCCCGCCGGTCATCACCATCAGCGCCTCATAGACCGCGCTTTCCTCGAAGTTGATCGTCTCCGCGCCGAACTTGGCGGCCAGCTTGAGCCGGTTGGGGAAGTGATCGATTGCGATCACGCGCTCGGCCCCCATCAGGAACGCCGACTGGATCGCGAACAACCCGACCGGGCCGCAGCCCCATACGGCAACCGTGTCGCCGGGCTCGATGTCGGCATTCTCCGCCGCCATCCAGCCGGTCGGCAGGATGTCGGAGAGGAACAGCACCTTGTCGTCCTCGACCCCGTCGGGGATCACGATCGGGCCGACGTCACTGAACGGCACACGGACATATTCGGCCTGACCCCCGGCATAGCCGCCGGTCATGTGGCTGTAGCCGAACAGCCCGGCCATCGGCTGACCGTACAGTTCCTGCGCGATATCCTGATTGTCGGCGGGCAGGCCATTGTCGCAGGCAGAATATTGCTGCTTGGTGCAATGGTAGCAGCTGCCGCACGAAATCGTGAACGGCACGACGACGCGCTGGCCCTTCTTGAGCGTCGACTTCGCGCCGACCTCGACCACCTCGCCCATGAATTCGTGGCCGAGGATGTCGCCCGACTGCATCGTCGGGATGTAACCATCGTAGAGGTGGAGGTCCGAGCCGCAGATCGCGGTCGAGGTCACCTTGATGATACAGTCGCGCGGGTTGACGATGCCGGGATCGTCGACGGTATCGACGCGGACATCGTGCTTGCCGTGCCAGGCGATCGCTTTCACAGCCCCATCTCCTCGAATTGCTTGGCGTTCATCGCGGGGGTGGCGATCTCACCGGTTTCCAGCAGCTGCTTGAAGCGGCGCAGATCGCGGCGCGCCTGGATCGCGGGTTCGCGCTGGAACATCTTGGCGATGACCTTGCCGATCACCCCGGCGGGCGGGTCATAGTCGATCGTCGCGACGATCACCGTGCCGCGTGCGCCAGCGTCACGAAACTCGACGTGGCCGCGGTTGGGAATTTCCGCGCCAGGCTCGCTTTCCCACGCGAGCAGCTTGCCCGGGACTTCCTCGGTGATCCGCGCGTCCCATTCGACGTTGCTGCCGCCGGGTGCCTTGACGACCCAGTGCGAGCGGCGCTCGTCGTGCACGTCGATGCGCACGACATTCTCCATGAACGCGGGCCAGGCGGCGAAGTCGCGGAAGCGTGAGTAGACTTCGGCAACGGGCTGGTTGATCGTGACGGCGCGGGCGGCAAGCGCGGTCGGCTTGTCGTGTTTCGCGGCGGCGAGCGGGGCGTCATCGGCCATGGCGGCTCCTTTCCTGTCGCGCCGTCAATGGCCGGTCGGGGAGCGGCGTTCCGTGGAAACGCCGTGATTTGATCTGGGTCAGTGAGGTTGCCGCTTTAACGTCATTGCGAGCGCAGCGAAGCAATCCAGGGCGTCGCGTGGAACCCGGGATTGCTTCGCTACGCTCGCAATGACGGAGTGGTTACGGATTCCCCTTGCCGCCATGCGCGCCCACAGCGGTACCGGTCGAGAAGCTCGTCCCGTCTTCCGCCAGCGCGACGTAGAGCGGGGCCAGTTCCGCGGGCTGGCCGGCGCGACCCATCGGCGTGTCCTGCCCGAACTCTCCCATCTTGCCCGGCAACTGCCCTCCGGCGACCTGCAATGGTGTCCAGATCGGGCCGGGCGCGACCATGTTGACGCGGATGCCTTTCTTCGCGAGCTGCTTGGCGAGGCCCTTGGTGAAGATCAGGATCGCGCCCTTGGTGCTGGCGTAGTCGAGTAGTTCCTCGCCCGGGTCATAGCTGTTGACCGAGCCGGTGTTGATGATGACCGAGCCCGGTGGCATCGACGGGATCGCTGCCTTAGCGATGCGGAACATCGCGAAGATATTCGTCTCGAAGGTGCGGACCATCTGCTCGTCGCTGATCTCGGAGATGTCGGCCTTGCTCTGCTGATAGGCGGCGTTGTTGACGAGCAGGTCGAGCCCGCCGAGCTGCCGCACCGCATCGGCGACCAATTTCGTGCAGGCTTTCTCGGTCCGGATGTCGGCGGGGAGCAGCACCGCCTTTCGCCCGGCCTGTTCGATCAGCGCCTTGACCTCGCGCGCGTCGGGTTCTTCGGTCGGATAGTAATTGATCGCGACGTCCGCGCCCTCACGCGCGAAGGCGATCGCGGCGGCGCGACCGATCCCGCTGTCGCCGCCCGTCACCAGTGCCTTGCGCCCGGTCAGTCGGCCCGAGCCGCGATAGCTGGTCTCGCCGCTGTCCGGGCGTGGGGTCATCTTGCCCTGCAGCGCGGGCCAAGGTTGGCGCTGCTCGGGGAAGGGCTGGCTGGTGTATTTCGTCCGCGGATCGCGGAGCGGGACCGGAGCGGCCGGACCTGCGCCGGCCTGTGCCGCCGCGCTGGCCGCGCCGCCGAAAGTAAGTCCGGCCGCGGCTGCGCCGCCCAAAATGGTGCGGCGCGTGGTGCCCTGATCGTCCATGTCGCAAATCTCCCGGTATCCGGGCGCGAACGGGCGGGACGATCAGAGGTTCACCGGTATCGCGTTGATCGCGATCAGAAGCGGTAGGCGATCGTCCCCTGCACGACGCGGCGGTTGCCGTACCAGCACCACGCATAATTGGCGAAGCACGAGGTGATATAGGTCTTGTCGAACAGGTTGGAGGCGTTGACCGAAGCGGTCAGCCCCTTGAGCGACGGGCTCAGCCGCTCGAGATCGAACCGGGCCCACGCGTCGTAGACCGTGTAGGACGGGCTGTTGAGCGGCGCAGCGGCGGCCGGGCTTTCGGGTGGGGTGTAGACGCCGGCGTAGACCTCGTCGACATGCCGCACCGCGCCGCCCAGCGCGAAGCCTTGGAAGGTGCCGCGCTCGGGCGCCCAGTCGAGGATCAGCGACGCGCCGCCGCGCCCGACCGTCTCCAGCCCGCGCCCGACGCGCGACGGGTCCTGCGGGTCGCTGGTCACGCGGACGCGCTGGCGGCTGTACGCCGCGCGGGCGGTGAAGCCGAGCCCGAGCGGCGCGCTGCCCTCGAACTCGACGCCGGTGGAGCGCACCTCGCCTGTTTGGCGCGAGATCGAGAAATCGGGGGTCGAGGTGACGACGTTGGTTTGGTCGATGCGGAACCATGCGCCCGACAGCAGGATCGGCGTGCCGGGCACACTGAACTTCGCGCCGGCCTCGATTTGCTTGCCAAACGACGGGTCGGCGATCCCGAGTGTCCCATCGCCGCGCCGGACCGTCGACGACTGCGGCTCGAACGAGGTCGAATAGCTGACGTAGGGCGCGAGACCGAAGGGCAGGGTGTAGAGCGCCGCGGCGCGCCACGTGAACTTGTCGTCCTTCTTGGGGGTGCCGCCGTTCTGCTGCCCCCATGCCCAGTCCTGCCGGCCGCCGAGCGTGACGCGCAAAGCGCCGAACTCCATTTGGTCCTGCGCATAGATCCCCTGCTGACGGAGTCGTGCCGTCAGGTTGAAGCGACTCTGGTCGCCCGGCACTTCGCTTGGCGTGCGCGGAACCGTCATCGTCCCATAAACAGGGTTGTAGACGTCGAGCGGGGTTGCGGTCCCGAACTTGCCGTCCTCGGTCGAATGCGCGACCTGCCGGTCGACGCCGAACAACAGCCGGTGCGTCACCGGCCCGGTGCGCACGGTGCCGGCGAGCTGGTTGTCATAGGTCCAATTGTTCAGCTCCTCGTCGGTCGCATAGCTGGCGCGGTTATAGACGCGCGTGCTGCCCGCTACCGGCGCGCCGCTGACATAGACGAGTCCGAGCTGCGCCGTGACGTTCTGGTAACGGCCGGACGAGCGGAAGCGCCAGCCGCCGCCGAAATCGTGCGTGAAGATGTACGTCCCCGCCGCCTGCTCGCGCTGGTAGCGGTTGCCCGCCTCGCCCCCGTCAAAGCGCGTCGAGAGCTTGCCGTTGGGATTGTCGATCAGCGTGCCCAGCGCCGGGAATACGCCATAGGCGCCGTTATGCGGATCGTGCGAATAGGTGCCGAGCAGGGTGAACGTGGTGCGCGACCCATTGCCGATCGTCACCGCGCCCGACACGGTCTGGCGCTCGCGCTTTGCGAAACGCTGCTGCGTGTCGCTGCCGTTCGCGCTGCCATAGACGCGCCACAGTACGTCGCTGGTACTGCCGCCGACATCGGCATCGACGCGGTACAGGTTGTACTCGCCGTAGGTCCCGGCGACCGAGCCGTAGAGGGGAAGGTCGACCGGCAGCTTGCTCGACTGTGCGACGAGACCGCCGGGGCTCGACTGGCCATAGAGCGTCGAGGCCGGGCCTTTGAGCACCTCGAAGCGCGCCAGTCGCGACACGTCGACCTGCGGGATCGCATAGCCGGTGGTGCTGCCGAACTGCTTCAGCCCGTCGAGGAACACCGGCGCGTCGAAGCCGCGCAGCTTGAACTGGTCGTAGACCTCGGCGCTCGATCCGCGCGTCTCTGGGGTGACGCCCGCGACGAAGCGCAGCGCCTGGTTCAGGTTCTGGAGCCCGAGCGCCTCGATCTGGTCGCCGGTGACGACGGTGATCGACTGCGCGGTTTCGGCGAGCGGCAGCGCCGACTTGGTGCCGGCGCTGGCGAGGTCGGGGGCTTGCCGGCCGGTGACGATCACATCCTCGGGCGGGGCGGCTTCGCTGCGCTGCTGCGCGACGGCCGGGGCGGCGGCGAGCAAGGCGGCGAGGGTGAGGAAGCTGCTGGAATGACGGACGGACATGAGAACCCCTTTGCTGCGGGGCCTCTATCGTGAGTGCGAGTTAGTATCAATAACCTTTGTGACCGCCCTCGTGATCGTTGAACCGCGACCGTTGAACCGTGATCGTTGTACCGTCGCTCCTGCGCAGGCAGGAGCCTATCTCTTCGTCGTGCAGCGTCGACCTTGCATTTGGAAAGCGACTTGTCTGTGTCAGCTGTTTCGCCACGTCGTAGAGACATGGGCCCCTGCCTACGCAGGGGCGAAGGCGAGAGCGGAAGGCACCTGCGATCCAGTCTGCGCCAGATGAGAAGACTGCCAGCGCAGGGGCGACGGTGCGTGGGGAAGCCCCGATAATCGCATACGCCATATATGAGAAGAGGTTGCCGAACGCCCGCAAACGGACATCCGACAACCCCTTGACATGGTCAGCGGCCGGAGAGCTCCAGCCCGGGAGACCATGTTGGCCTCCAAGAAGCACCTGTTCCGCTACGTTGAAGAGAGGATGGATCCTCCCGCAGCGGGCAGGCGATGCTTAGAAGCGCATCTCCCGAACGAACTGAACCGACCCCATTGCTGAACCATGAGACATCGGATCACCTCCTTTCGCTGGTTGATAACAGTTGCGACCGCGTCAGCCGCACCCGCAATGTGAGGGGGATAGCGATGTGATACAAGGCTTGTAATGCGTCGGGTTCTGGACAACCATCCAAGGCTTCGCGCCTGGACGTTCGATCAGCGGCGGCAATCCTCGATTACCCGACCCACCTCCGCCCATGGCGGCAGAACCAACGGCGTCACACCTGGCTGTTCGACGGTGAAGCGCCCGCGCGTGAAGGCCATCGCATCGAGCAGCCGGTCGTCGATCGCGAAGCGCGCCACCACCTGCGGTACCGCGCCCGCACCGAGCTGAGTCGCGACGCTGCGGGTCATCGCGCTGGTGCGGATCGTGAACGGCGACGCGTTGCTGCCCGGACGTGAGAGCAACACCGCGCGCGGGCCACGTTCGCAGCGCAGCTCCGCAACAGATGGCTGCCCGGTCACGCCATAGCTCGCGCGCGGGCCGGCAGCGTCACGGACATAGCGCCACGCACCCGGTGTCCACGGCCAGTCCTGCCAGTCGGCGGCCGGGGTGGGGGCGGGAGCAGGGGCGGGCGTTACGGGAGCCGGCGGCGGCGCAACCGGCGCGGGCGGCACGGCGCGCGGAACGCAGGCGGTGCTCGCCAGCACCAGCAGTGCAAGCGGAAGCGAGGAGAGATAGCGGGTCACCCCCGACGCTATGGCGGATCGCCGCCGCGCGCTCAACCACCGTACCCGGAACCGCCGCGCCGGGATGACGGTTCACCGCGCAAGATCGCTTAACATAGGAGAATCCCGTCATGGCCGAAGACGCGCCGACCCAGATCCTGGTGCAGTCCACCCTCAGCGACACGATGAAGGTCGACACGCGTGATGGCGATCATCTCGGCACCGTGCAGGCGTTCATGGTGCATAAGTCGACGGGGCGCGCGACGCATGCGGTGCTCAGCCTCGGCGGCTTTCTGGGCATGGGGAAGAGCTATTATCCGCTGCCCTTCTCGCTGCTGCAATTCGATCCGGTGCGCGACCGCTATGTCGTGACGATCGACCGCCGCTTGCTGGAGGGCGGTCCAAGCTGGGCGAACAACGCCCCCGTCTTCGATCAGGCGTATGCCGATCGCGTCGCCAGTTACTATCAGGTGCAGGGCGAAAATCTCAACATCGCGTGAGGAGCGCAGCCATGAGCGAGCGGAAAGAAAATGACGTGCAGGAAGCGGTCGAGGAACTGCTGACCGATCCCGATGCGCCGGAAAAGGGCAACAGCACCCCGCCGCCGCAGACGACCGACGCGGAGCCGTCGGGCGAGCGCCGCTAGCTGTCCGTCGCCCCGGACTTGATCCGGGGCCCCGCTTCTCGGCGGACGATGGCAAAAGAAGCGGGATCCCGGACTTGATCGAGACCTCTGCGAAAATGTGCTGACGTTTCGGCATGGATATGATTCGATGCTGTGGGAGGATCGGCGTCGATGGAACAGCGGGGATTTGCGGAGGCGTTTTTGCCGGCGGGGTTTGGCCGGAATGCGCGGTTGGAGCGGATCGCGGCGCTGATCGACTGGGCGCCGGTGGAGGCGCTGGTGCGGCGGGTGCGGCCCGGGACGACGGGACGTCCGCCGTACCGGGCGCTGGCGATGGTGCGGGCGCTGCTGCTGCAGCAATGGTATGGCTTGTCGGACCCGGGGCTGGAGGAGGCGCTATCCGACCGGGTATCGTTCCGGCGGTTCTGCGGCCTGGCGCTGGAGGAGCCGACGCCGGATGAGACGACCTTGTGCCGCTTCCGGCTGGCGCTGGTCGAGGCGGGGCTGGGCGAGGCGCTGTTCGTCGAGGTACAGCGCCAACTCGACGCGGCAGGTTTCCTGGTCAAGTCCGGTACGTTGATCGACGCCACGCTGGTGGAGGCGGCGGTCCGTTGTCCGCCGCGCAGTGCCCGGCCGGCGGAAGGCGGGGAGAGCCGCTCGGCCAACGACCCCGATGCCAGCTGGACGCGCGTCGACCGGGGACGCCGGCTGTTCTTCGGCTATAAGGTGCATGTCGGTGTCGACCAGGGTTCGGGGTTGATCCGCAGCCGGCGGGTGACGCCGGCCAAGACCTATGAGAGCGAAGTGGCCGACGACCTCATCCTGGGCGACGAGCGCGCCGTCTATGCCGACAAGGCGTACGAGAAGCGCGCCCGGCGCGAGGCGCTCAAGGCGCGCGGCATCAAGGACCGCATCCAGCATCGCCGCGTGCGTGGGCAACCGACGCTTCCCCCTTGGCAGGCGGTGCGCAACAAGCTGATCGGACGGATACGCGGCGCCGTCGAGCGGACCTTTTCCGAACTCAACCGCGGTTCCTACGGCCTGGTCAGAATGCGCTACCGCGGCCTCGAACGATGCCGCCTCCAGGTCGACCTTGCCGCCATCGCCTATAATCTGCGGCGGGCTGCTGCTTGAACGACCCGTTCGAGGCTTCTCGGCAGAGGACATACACCCACCTACCTGCACGCTTGACGGCTCCCCCCATCGGCCAGAAAAGCCTTACCCGCCTTCTCGGGCGCCTTTCGCAGAGGTCTCGATCAAGTCCGGGATGACCTACGGATCAGCGACCGCCCGCCGGCTCCGGCACGATGATCCACTCGTGGTTCTCGACGATCCACGCCGGCACCGCGTGGCCTTCCGCGTCACGCGACGGGTCGTAGCGGAAGCGGCGCTGGATCAGCCGGCAGGTGGTCGCGTCCAGCGTCGCATTCCCGCTGCTCTTCGTGACCTGACAGTCGCGTACATGGCCATCGCTCCACACCAGGAACTTGACCGCCACCGTTCCCTGAAACCCCGCATCGCCGATATCGCGCGGATAGTCGGCGTCGGTCAGCCGGCCGCGCTTCCAGATCGGCGGGCTTTCGTCGCCCGGCCCGCCGTCACCATCGCCCCAGCCGCCGCTGCCGGTCCCGTCGCCAACACCCCCCGCGCCGGTGCCCGGCCCGACCTTGCTGGTCGCGCCTTGCGTCGCC
Source organism: Sphingomonas phyllosphaerae FA2 (assembly GCF_000427645.1). GTDB lineage: Bacteria > Pseudomonadota > Alphaproteobacteria > Sphingomonadales > Sphingomonadaceae > Sphingomonas > Sphingomonas phyllosphaerae. The sequence goes on from NZ_KE386571.1 coordinate 763,521, forward strand.
TCGTTGCCGGCGAACGGCTTGAGCGCGACCGTGATCGGCGGCGGCGGAAGCGGCACGACGACGATCGGTACCGGCGCGGCCACCTGCGTCGCCTGCGAGCGGATGTTCGGCGGTGCGGCGCGGCCGGAGGGGCGGGATGTGTGCGTGCGTCTGGGCACGACCTTTGCGGGCGGAGGGGTCGGGGGCGCGACGCGGAACACCGCCAGCCCATTCTCGATCTGCCGCGCAAGCGGTGCGCCCGCGAGCCCGACGAACAGTGCCCAGCCGAGCGCCGCACTCACCGCCGTGGCGGCGATGGCGGAGCCGATCCGCTCGCGTGGAGGCTGCGCGTACATGGAGGAAGATATAGGGGCGGGTGGCTGAACCGGGAGTGATTGGGATTACTCTCCCTTTCACCGTCGCCTATCCTTGTATCGCCACCCCGGCGAAGGCCGGAGTCCAGCTACGAAACGTCGCCGCATTTCAGCGAACCGCCGTTGCGCTTCTTCTTGAGACGCTCCGCAACTGGACCCCGGCCTTCGCCGCGGTGACGGGAAGTGGAGGGTGCCGCCCCTATCGTTTCCCGAACTTCCGCTGCGTCTTGCCGAAGCGCGTCTTGCGCGTCCCCGGCTTGCCCTCGTTGCTCCGCCCCATCAGTGGCAGCTTCTGCTGTTCGACCGGCAGCCCCAGCTCCTCCTGCTCCAGCGCGCGGATCTCGTCGCGCAGGCGACCGGCCTCCTCGAACTCGAGATCGGATGCGGCCTTGCGCATCTTTTTCTCCAGCTCTTCGATATAGGCGCGGAGGTTGTGGCCGACCATGTGCGGCCGGTCCTCGTCAATCTCGACCGTCACCTGATCCTTCGACGCGACATGCGCGATGATGTCGCCGATGCTACGGCGGATCGTCGTCGGGGTGATGCCGTGTTCGCGGTTATATGCTTCCTGCTTTTCGCGGCGGCGCGCGGTTTCGTTCATCGCGCGCTCCATGCTGCCGGTGATGCGGTCGGCATAAAGGATCACGCGTCCGTCGACGTTGCGCGCGGCGCGCCCGATCGTCTGGATCAGCGAGGTCTCGGAGCGCAGGAACCCTTCCTTGTCCGCGTCGAGGATCGCGACCAGCCCGCATTCGGGAATGTCGAGCCCCTCGCGCAGCAGGTTGATCCCGATCAGCACGTCGTACACCCCCAGCCGCAGATCGCGGATCAGCTCGATACGCTCCAGCGTCTCGACATCGGAGTGCATGTAGCGGACCTTGATCCCCGCCTCGTGCATGTACTCGGTCAGGTCCTCGGCCATCCGCTTGGTCAGCGTGGTGACGAGCGTGCGATAGCCGAGCGCGGTGGTCTTGCCGCATTCGACGATCAGGTCCTGCACCTGTTCCTCGACCGGCTTGATTTCGACGGGCGGGTCGATCAGCCCGGTGGGGCGGATCACCTGTTCGGCGAACACGCCGCCGGCCTGTTCCATCTCCCACGTTCCGGGCGTCGCCGAGACGCAGACGGTCTGCGGGCGCATCGCGTCCCATTCGTTGAAGCGCAGCGGACGGTTGTCGATCGCAGAGGGCAGGCGGAAGCCATATTCGGCGAGTGTGATCTTGCGACGATGGTCGCCGCGCGACATGCCGTTGATCTGGCCGATCGTCTGGTGGCTCTCGTCGACGAACAGCAACGCATTCTCGGGCAGATATTCGAACAGCGTCGGCGGCGGCTCGCCGGGCAGGCGTCCGGTCAGGAAGCGGCTGTAATTCTCGATGCCGTTGCAGCTGCCGGTCGCGGCGATCATTTCAAGATCGAAATTGGTGCGCTGCTCCAGCCGCTGGCGCTCCAGCAGCTTGCCCTCGATCTCCAGCTCCTTGAGCCGTTCCGACAGCTCGTGTCTGATCGCCTCGCTCGCCTGCTTCATCGTCGGCCCGGGCGTGACATAGTGCGAGTTGGCGTAGATGCGGATCGAATTGAGGCTCGCCGACTTCTTGCCGGTCAGCGGATCGAACTCGACGATCTCCTCGATCTCGTCGCCGAAGAACGAGACGCGCCACGCACTATCCTCATAGTGTGACGGGAAGATTTCGAGATTGTCGCCCTTCACGCGGAAATTGCCGCGCTGGAACGCCGCGTCGTTGCGCTTGTATTGCAGCGCGACCAGCTTGCGGACGATCTCGCGCTGGTCGACCGCCTGACCCTTTTTCAGATCGAAGATCATCGCGGAATAGGTTTCGACCGAGCCGATCCCGTACAGGCAAGAGACCGAGGCGACGATGATCACGTCGTCGCGTTCGAGCAGCGAGCGAGTCGCGGAGTGGCGCATCCGGTCGATCGACTCGTTGATGCTCGACTCCTTCTCGATGTACGTGTCGGAGCGCGGAACGTATGCCTCTGGCTGATAATAATCGTAGTAACTGACGAAATATTCGACGGCATTGTCGGGGAAGAACGACTTGAACTCGCCGTACAATTGCGCGGCGAGGATCTTGTTGGGCGCGAGGATCAGCGCCGGGCGCTGCATTTCCTCGATCACCTTGGCCATCGTGAAGGTCTTGCCCGAGCCGGTGACGCCGAGCAGCACCTGATCCTTTTCGCCCGCGCGCGCGGTATCGACCAGCTCGCGGATCGCAGTCGGCTGGTCGCCCGACGGTTCATATTCGCTGACCAGCTTGAAGGTCTTGCCGCCCTCTACCTTTTGCGGGCGGGCGGGGCGGTGTGGGACGAACGCCCCGTCAGTATCGGGTTCGGCAAGGTTGGTACGGATCTGAATCGCCATGTGCGCAATATGGGCGCGTGCCCGGCGCAGTGAAAGGGCGCGTTGACGATGTGTTCCGCCCGCTCAGCGCTAAAGCTGCCGCCGCACCCGGACGATCGCCGCATCCAGCGCGGAGAGAAAACGCGAGCGGTCTTCCTTGCTGAACGGGGCCGGTCCGCCGATCCGGTCGCCGCCGGCCCGCAGGTCGCTCATGATCGCGCGCACCGCCACCGCATTGCCAATCGAGGCGGTCGTGAACGGGCGGCCGGTCGGCGCGATCACCGCGCCCGCGCCGACCTTCAGGCAACGATCCGCGAGCAGGATGTCGGCGGTGACCACCAGCGCTGCTGCCTCGGCCTGCGCCGCGATCCAGTCGTCGGCGGCATCGAACCCATCGTCGACCACCACGCGCGACAGCAGCGGATGCGCAGGGACGCGCAGGTGTGCGTTGCTGACGATCACCACCGGCACCTCAGTGCGATAGGCGACCCGGTAGATCTCCTCCTTAACGGGACAGGCGTCGGCGTCGACGAGGATGCGCAGCGACAGCGTCATCATTGCGCCATGCCATGCCTGGGCTGCGGCCACCAGCGGCGCTTCGTCACCGACAGCAAACAGCTGGTGAGTTATCCTTAACCGACAGCAAGCCGCTGTCAGGAAAGAGGAAGTCGCAATGACCATCCATCAAGCCACGATTGCCGCGGCGGCATCTGACGCGCGCGCCCTGTTTGCCTTCGACCAGCTGGAGGCGGTGTTCGACCCGACGCTGGATACGTTGTGGACCTATATGCGCCCGCGCGTGCGCCCCAGCTTCAACCCCGCGTTGCTCCACGACTTCATGCAGTGGCAGGAAGATATCGAGATCGCGCACGGCAGCGGCGCGATGCCGATCCGCTATCTGGTGCTCGGCTCGCGCTTTCCGGGCGTGTTTTCGCTCGGCGGCGATCTCGACCTGTTCGCGCAACTGATCCGGGCGCGCGACCGCACGGCGCTGGTCCGCTATGGCAAGGCGTGCGTGCGGATCCTCCACCGCAACATGCTCGGGCTGGAGCGGTCGATCGTCACGATCGGGCTGGTCGAGGGCGACGCGCTGGGCGGCGGCTTCGAGGCGCTGATGTCGTTCAACGTCGTCGTGGCGGAGCGTGGCGCGGGGTTCGGCCTGCCCGAAACGCTGTTCGGGCTGTTCCCCGGCATGGGCGCGCATTGCTTCCTGTCGCGTCGGCTGGGAGCGGCGCGCGCCGAGCAGATGATCCTGAGCGGGCGCACCTACCGGGCCGAGGAATTGTACGAAATGGGGCTCGTCCATGCGCTGGCCGAGCCGGGCACCGGGCGAAAGGTGGTGGAGGATTACATCCGCGCCAATCGCCGTCGCCACAGCGCCCATGCCGCAATCTACGAGGCATCGCGCGCGGTGAACCCGCTGACGCTCGGCGAACTGGAGGCGGTGGTCGAGCTATGGGCCGATGCGGCGCTGCGGCTGGGTGAGGGAGACCTGAAGCTGATGCGCCGGCTGGTGAGCGCGCAGGAGCGACTGCTGGAAAAGGCGCGGTGATCGCGACCGGCTGAACGTCAGCCGATCGCCTCGCCCCCGGTGCCGGTCAGCATGGCGGAGACCATCGCGGCCGGCATCGGGCGTCCGAGCAGATAGCCTTGCACCGCGTCGCAGCGCGTGCGGCGCAGCTGATCGAGTTGCGCTTGCGTCTCGACCCCTTCGGCGATCGTCCGCATCCCCAGTTGGGCGCCCAGATCGACGATCGTCTGAACGATCGCGATCGATGCCGGGCTGCGTTCCAGATCGGTGACGAACGACCGGTCGATCTTGAGCGTCTGGAACGGGAAGCGGGTGAGATAGCTGAGCGAGGAATAGCCGGTACCGAAATCGTCAAGCGTGGTGCGGACCCGCAGCCGGTTGAGCGCCTCCAGCGCGGCGAGCGATGCCTCGACATCCTCGAGCAGCACCGTTTCCGTCACCTCGAGGTTGAGCCGTTCGGGTGGCAGTCCGCTGGTGTTCAGCGCATCGAGCACCACCGTCGGCAGGCGCGTCGCGCGCAACTGGATCGGCGACAGGTTCACCGCGATCGAAATATCGGCAGGCCAGCCACGCGCGACGTCGCACGCCTGGTAGAGCACCCAATGACCGATAGTATCGATCAACCCGTTGTCCTCGGCGATCGGGATGAATTCGGCGGGGGAGACGACGCCGTGGTGGCGGTTGGTCCAGCGTAGCAGCACTTCGCACGACAGGACCCGCGTTGCGGCCAGGTCGAAGATCGGCTGAAACAACAGGTGGAACTCGCCGCGTTCCAGTGCGCCGTGCAGTTCGTAATCGAGCTGTCGGCGACGCTCGATCTTCTCGTCCATGACGGGCTCGTAGAAATACAGCTGCCCGCGCCCGCTTTCCTTCGCGCGGTACAGCGCGAGGTCGGCGTTCTTCAGCAACGTGTCGGCTTCGCGGCCGTTCTCCGGCCCGATCGCGACGCCGATCGACACGCTGGTGCGCAGGCTGTGCCCGTCATGCGCCACCGGGCGGCGGACGAGCGCGAGGATCGCCGCGCCGATCGTCGCGGCCTCCTGTCGGTCGCCCACCGGGCAGAGGATCGCGAACTCGTCACCGCCGAGCCGCGCGACGACGCTGTCCCGGTCGAAATGCGCGCGCAGCCGCCCGGCAACCGCCGCCAGCAACGCATTGCCGGCCAGATGCCCGAACGTGTCATTGATTTCCTTGAAGCGGTCGAGATCGAGCCAGTAGAGCGCCAGCTTGCCGCCGCGATCGGGGAGCGTCCGCAGGCACTCCTCGAATTGTTCGCGGAAGGCGGTGCGATTCGCGATACCGGTCAGGTCGTCGCGGCGCGCCTGTGCGGCATTCTCATGGCTGACGATCGTCGCCTTCAGCAATGCGGCATAGGTTTGCAGCGTGATGTCCATCATCGCCACGACGAACAGCACGATGACCACCGACAGCACCAGCTTGAGCGGCTCAAACCCGACCAGCAACCCCGCGGACAGCGGCAACGAGGCGAGGCAAAGCTGCGCGAGCGCGATCCGCGGCCGTCCGGCGTTGCGCCCCGCGATCCCCGCGGCATAGCCGATGGCGGTGGTGACGGCGAGCAACTGCACCACGCCGTCGTCGCTACGCGTCAAGGTCAGGAACCCGAACAGTCCGAGCATTCCCGAATAGGCCAGTGCACCGACGCGGTAGCCGATCTCGTGTCGCACCGTCGTGGCATTGGGATCGGGGCCGGCGGCAAGTGGACGCATCACGTCTACGATACGCAGCGCGCCGATCAGCCCGATCGTCGCCGCGCCCGCGGCCAGCCACCCGTCGCGCGTCGCCCAGGCGACCACCGCGGCGATCAACGTGCTGGTCACTGCGCCGATCACCAGCGACTGCGTGGAAGCATACAATGACTCGACCAGCGCCGCACGCACCTGCGGCGTGATGCGATGATCGGAATGCCGTAGCTCCCGCAGCCGTGCGATCAGGCGCGCCATGACATATCCATGCGCCGGCAATTATCTAATTTCGGTCAATATGTCACAAGACAGGTAAGGGGCGACCCGCTTTTTTCCTTACGGTTTCGGTCGCTTTCCAACGCTTAAGGTGCTGGTTGCGTTGTTTCGCGCGGTGCGGCGCTCAGGCGTCGGATCAGGTCGGTCTCCGCGGACCGATAGGGCGTACCGTCGGCGCGGAATACCTCGTGGAACCAGATCACCGGCTCTTCGAGCACATAAGGCTTCTTCCAGCTATCCCAGGGCAGTCGCGTCTGCGTCTTGCCGTCGACGAAGCCCCAATTGATCATCGCCACGTCATAGCGCTTGCCGATCGGCAGCGATCCGTCGAACGTCGATCCGTTGCCGCGCGCCATATATTCGGTGCACAGGATCGGGCGGCCATAGGGCAGCAACTGCTTCACCCGCGCCTCGAACGTCTCGGGCCAGCTATAATCGTGGAACGAGATCACGTCCGACTGGCCGAGCTGCACCGTCTCCATCGCGGTCAGCTTGCCGCCGCGCGCGCTCCAGTCGTCATGCTGCCACACGCCAGAGGTGAGCGGCTGCGATGGATCGGCATCGCGCGCCCAGACGAACACCTGCGCCAGCAATGCGCGGACCAGCGGCTCCTTGCCGTCCTGCCCCTTATACTGGTCGGCGCCATTGTCGGGCTCGTTCCAGACGTCCCAGCCCAGCACGCGCGGATCGTTGCGGAACGCGCCGATCACGCCTTGCACATAGGCTTTGTAGGCCGGATAGCGGCGTTTGTCGCGCAGGCCCGCCATGCCCGGGCCCTGCACCCAGCCCGAATTGTGGACGCCGGGGATCGGCGGATGCTGCGGCCCCAGCTTCGGGTCGGGATCCCAGCAGCTGTCGAACAGCACGAACAACGGCTTGATCTTGTGGCGCGCCGCGATCGTCAGGAACTCGTCGATCCGCTGCTGGAAACCGGCCGGGTCCTGCTGCCACAATTGATCGTGGAGGAAGACGCGCATCGTATTCATGCCGATGCCTTGCGCCCAGCCCAGCTCATGGTCGATGCGCTGCGGGTCCCAGGTTTCGCGCTGCCACATTTCCAGCTGGTTGATCGCCGAGGCGGGGGTGTAATTCGCGCCGACCAGCCACGGCTGCGCGCGGTACCATGCCTTGGCCTGCGCCTCGCTCCAGCGCGCACGCGCGTCGGCCGGCAGGGCGACGCCGATCGCCGCGACGCCGAGCAGCATTGTCACGAGCCGCCTGTTCATCGCTTCCTCTCCTCTCTTATCGAAGGTCTCACCTGAGGCATACAACTCAACTATCGGCAAAAGCGAGAAGTTATCCTATGATTTGCATATGAACCTTCGCCAGATCCTCGCCGCCGCCCTGTTGCTCGTCGCTGCGCCCGTGCGCGCCGACAATCCGCAATTCCAGGGTGCCGATCCCCATGCGATGATGATCGATGGCGAGTTGTGGGTGTTCCCGACCGGTGGGCCGGGCGGTAGCTGGGCGGCGGACCGGTTCGGCGCCTTTTCGTCGCGCGATCTGAAGACATGGCAGCCACGCGGCGAGTTGATCCGCCGCGACCAGATCGCGTGGATCGATGCCGACGGTACGCGCGAGCATTTCCTTTGGGCCCCCGGCGTCGCCATGCGGGACGGCAAATGGTACCTCTATTACTCGGTCGGCCCGCAAAACCCGACCCCCAGCCGGATCGGCGTCGCGGTCGCCGACCGTCCCGGCGGACCCTATCGCGACAGCGGCCAGCCGTTGGTGACCGGCGGGCAGGGCTTCGAGGCGATCGATCCGATGGCGTTCGTCGATCCGAAGAGTGGCAAGGCGTATCTCTACGCCGGCGGCAGCGCGGGCGCGAAGCTGCGCGTCTGGGAGCTGAACCCCGACATGGTCAGCATCGCGCGCGAGGTGGCGGTGGCGACCCCGCCGCACTTCACCGAAGGCGCGTTCATGCACGAACGCGGCGGCACCTATTATCTGTCGTACAGCCACGGGCGCTTCAACGCCGCCGACTATTCCGTCCATTACGCGACCGCGCCGTCCCCGGTCGGCCCGTGGCGCTACCGCGGCGCGATCCTGACCAGCGATGCGACCCACAAGGGGCCGGGGCATCACAGCTTCGTGAAGACCCCTGCGGGCAAGTGGCTGATCGTCTATCACCGCTGGGAAAATCCGCGTGGCCCCGCACCGTTCGCGGGTGAGCGTCAGGTCGCGATCGACCGGCTGCGTTACGCCAGTGATGGTCGGATCCTTCCGGTGCGCATGACCGACGCTGCTGCGCCGAGGCTTCCGTGAGTTCAATCATACCCTTGCACCTCGTCCGCATTGCTGCATGGTAGCGGCAACAAACAGACGGGGGCGGGGATGGACGACGCGAGAGCGGCGCGGGTGGCGGCGGACCCGCGATACCGCGAACTGGTGCGCCGGCGGGGGCGGTTCACCTGGGCGCTGACCGCGGTGATGCTGGTCGCCTATCTCGGCTTCATCCTGCTGATCGCGTTCGACAAGGCGTTCATGGCGCGGCCGATCGGCGCGGGCGTCACCTCGATCGGGATCGTCGCGGGCTTTGCGGTGATCGTGCTCGCGATCGTGCTGACCGGCATCTACGTGCGCCGCGCCGCGCGCGACTTCGATCCGCTGGCCGAGGCGCTGCGCCGAGAGCGCGACGCATGAGGCGCGGCGCGATTGCGGTCACCGTGGCAGCGGCGCTGTCGCCCGCGCCGGCCTTCGCCGACGCGCTGGCGGGGCAGAGCGTGCAGCAGCCGACCAACTGGACCGCGATCCTGATGTTCGCCGCCTTTGCCTTGCTGACGCTCGGCATCACGCGTTGGGCGGCGCGGCGGACGCGGACGGTGGGCGATTTCTACACCGCCGGGGGCGGGATCACCGGCTTCCAGAACGGGTTGGCGATCGCGGGCGATTTCATGTCGGCGGCGTCGTTCCTTGGAATTTCGGCGCAGATCTTCGCGGACGGCTATGACGGCCTCATCTACTCGATCGGCTTCCTCGTCGGTTGGCCGATCATCCTGTTCCTCATGGCGGAACGGCTCCGCAATCTGGGCCGCTACACCTTCGCCGATGTCGCCAGTTTCCGCTTTGCACAGACGCCGGTGCGCAGCTTCGCGGCGATCAGCACGCTGACGGTCGTGCTGTTCTACCTGATCGCGCAGATGGTCGGCGCGGGACAGCTCATCAAATTGCTGTTCGGGTTGCGCTACGAATATGCGGTGGTGATCGTCGGCGTGCTGATGACGCTCTACGTGCTGTTCGGGGGCATGACCGCGACGACCTGGGTGCAGATCGTCAAGGCGGTGCTGTTGCTGGGGAGCGCCACGTTCATGGCGCTTGCCGTGCTGGCGCAGTTCGGCTTTTCGTTCGAGGCGCTGTTCGCGCGCGCGGTGCAGGTGAAGACCGATCTCGCCGCTGCGGCCGGTGCCGATCCTGCCGGGGCGGCCGCCAAGGGCCGATCGATCATGGGGCCGGGCAATTTCATCAAGGACCCGGTATCCGCGGTGTCGTTCGGGCTCGCGCTGATGTTCGGAACCGCCGGGCTGCCGCACATCCTCATGCGCTTCTTCACCGTGCCCGATGCGCAGGCGGCGCGGAAATCGGTGCTGTGGGCGACGGGCTGGATCGGTTATTTCTACCTGCTCACCTTCATCATCGGCTTCGGCGCGATCGTGCTGGTCGCGACCGCGCCGCGCTATCTCGATCCGACCGGCGCGCTGCTGGGCGGCGGTAACATGGCCGCGATCCATCTGGCGCATGCCGTCGGCGGCAACCTGTTCCTAGGCTTCATCTCGGCGGTCGCCTTTGCGACGATCCTGGCGGTGGTGGCCGGGCTGACGCTGTCGGGCGCATCGGCGGTCAGCCACGATCTTTATGCGACGGTGCTGCGCAAGGGGGCTGCCGACCCCGCGGCCGAGCTGCGCGTGTCGCGGCACACGGTGCTGGTGCTGGCGGTGGTCGCGATCCTGCTCGGCATCATCTTCGAGAAGCAGAATGTCGCGTTCATGGTCAGCCTCGCCTTTGCGGTGGCGGCGTCGGGGAATTTTCCGGTGCTGTTGCTGTCGCTGTTCTGGAAGGGCTGCACGACGCGCGGCGTCGTGGCCGGGGGAACGCTCGGGCTGGTGCTGGCGGTGGTGCTGACGGTGCTGTCGCCAGCGGTGTGGGAAAAGATCCTCGGCTATCCCGCCGCGATCTTCCCCTATTCCTTCCCCGCGATCTTCTCGATGCCAATCGCGTTCGTCACGATCTGGCTGGTGTCGCTGCTCGACAGCAGCGGGCGTGCGGCCGTCGATCGCGGCGGGTTCGCCGCGCAACAGGTTCGCGCGGAAACCGGCATCGGCGCGGCGGCCGCGTCGTCGCACTAACGCGGGTCGTCGCCGTCCACATACGCGCCGCTGTCGCCCTGCGCACGGTGGATCGCGGCGCGCCCGCGCGAGGCGGCGACCTCCGCCTTGCGTGCCGCCGCCGATGCGGTGTGCAGCACGCGCGTGCGACCGTGAACGACCAGATTATAGCTGACGAACCAGATCGCGCCCGACACCAGCAGCGCCGCTGCGACCCAGCTCCGCTTGCGCCGTCGGGTGCGATTGCCGTGCAGTATCAACCGCGAGCCGCACGTCGCGCAGCGATAGACGGTGGTGCCGGCGCGCGCGGTCGGCTTGCCGGTCCAGCGATGAAATCCGAGGACGCACAGGATGCCCATGCGCGAGGACCTATCGTGGATCGGCTCAGCGCGCCAGCCGCCCGTCCTCCAGCGCCGCCTGCTCGAACGCGAACAGTACATCGGGATCGGCGATCGGCACCTCCTGCGAAATCCGCGCCGGGGCGATGCGATGGACCAGATGGCGCAGGATCGCGATCCGCGCCGGTTTCTTGTGGTCGGCGCGCACGCAATACCAGGGCGCGATCGGCGTGTGCGTCCGCAGCAGCATCGTGTCGCGCGCCGCCGTATAATTGTCCCAACGCGCCTGCGCGACCTTGTCCATGTCGGACACCTTGAGCTGCTTCAGCGGATCGGTGCGGCGCGCCTTCAGCCGCTCCTCCTGCTCGTCCTTGTCGATGTCGAGCCACAGCTTGATCAGTCGGATGCCGCTCTCGACCAGCATCCGCTCGAAATCGGGCGCGTCGCGCAGGAACTCGGCCTGTTCGGCGTCGGTCGAAAAGCCCATCACCACCTCGACCCCGGCGCGATTGTACCAGGAACGGTTGAAGATCACGATCTCGCCCGCGGCGGGCAGATGCGCGACATAGCGCTGGAAATACCATTGCGTCCGCTCGCGATCGGACGGCTTGGGCAGCGCGACGACGCGCGTGAAGCGTACCGACAGATGCTCGACGATCCGCTTGATCGCACCATCCTTGCCCGCGCTGTCGCGCCCTTCGAGGACGATCACCACGCGCTCGCCCGCAGCGACCGCGGCGAGTTGCGCCTCGACCAGCGCGAGTTGCGCTTCCTCCAGATCGTGCGCGTAGCGGTCCTTGTCCATCAGCAGCTCCCTTCAGCGCCTGTGGAACCAAGCCCGAACATTCCGGTTCCTATCCTATCGGCGGCGCACGTCGCGCCGCCTGCTCCGAGGATGGACATGACCCGTACGACCCTGAGCCTGTTCGGCGCCACCAGGCAAGCTCCCGCCGCCAAGCGCCGCCTGAACGACGACCCGCTCGCCGGTCTGACACCTGTCGAACGCGCGATGGCGCAGCGCCTGACGCCGGCGCGTGGCTAACGCCGTCGAAAGACGCCCGCTCAAATCTGCGAATAGGCCGTCGGGCTGAGGATGCGATTATCGATCCCGGTCGTGATCTCGGGATCGGTTAGGCCGGGCGTGGCGATCAGCTTCTTCCACGCCGGGTCCGCGACGAAGGTGCCCCAGTTGCGCTCGCGGGTCGCAAGATCGGGAAACGTCAGCATATAGGTCAGGCTGGGCAGCCGCTCACCGGTCAGGTCCTGCGCGAAGAACACCGGGGTCAGGCCGGTACGGCGGAAGATCTCGATCTCGCCGCCGGTGTCGAACATCTCGATCTTTGTCGCGCCGCCTTTTGCGCTGGGGCTGAAATAGGTGCGCAGCTCGAAGATGCGGGCGCCGCTCGCCGGCTTCTCGACGCTTGGCATGTGCGGGAACGCACGCATCAGCTTGACGTCGAGCGAGGCGAACCCCGGCGCGGTCGGCGTGGCGTCGAGGAATGCGGCGCCGGCCTGCGCGTGGCGCGTGTCGGTGGCGAGGCGGCCGGGCAGCGCGGCGAAGTCGGCCAACGTTGGGTGCGGGATCAGCACCAGCACGCTCGGGCTCGCCGGTCCGATGCTGACCGTGAAGACACCGATCGGACCGCACCCGGCGCGTTGCGCGGCAGGGATGAAGGCGTCCCGCAGGTAGGCGTCGAGCCGCGCGCGCATCGAGCCATTGACGAGGTGATAGGTGCGCAGTTCGTAAATCTCGGGCGCCATCGTTGCGGCGCGCGATTGCGCCTGCGTGCCCGAGGCGGCGACGGTCATCCCGCCCAGCGTGGCCCCCGCCAGCAGCGCGCGTCGATCGATCGGATAAGCCATTGATAACCTCGCCATGTCGTAGCGGAGTACGATGCCGATGCCGCGTACAGGGTCAAGCCGCGACCTTCGGCTATCACACCGACGTCGATCAATCCGCACGAGTGACGGTTGAGCGATCCGCGACCGCCGCGCGTTGAACGGGGGAGGGGAGATGTGCATGTCGGATGGAGACGAACAGAAGGCGGGCGAGGCGGCCGAGGCCGAAGAACGCAGCGCCCCCGCGGCGCGCGTCGTGCATGCCGCCGTCGCCGAGCAGGGCGAGGACGAACTCCAACGTCCGGCCGCGTCGCTCTTCTGGTCCGGCTTCGCCGCGGGGGTCGCGATCATGGCGTCGCTGTGGGTCAGCGGGGCGCTGCATCACCACCTGCCCGATGCGCCATGGGCCGAGGCGGTCGTTGCGCTCGGCTACCCCGCCGGGTTCCTGATCGTCATCCTCGGTCGCTTGCAATTGTTCACCGAGCATACGGCGGTGGCGGTGCTGCCGGTCGTACGCACGCCGTCCCGACGCAACCTTCTGGCGCTTGCGCGGCTGTGGAGCGTCATCTTCGCTGCGAACATGCTCGGCGCGCTGATCGCGACCGCGCTGGCGGTGCACGCGCACATCCAGCCGGCGGAGACGCTGGCCGGCATGATCGGGGTTTCGGAAAAGTTGCTGGAGCGCACCCCCGTCGACACGCTGATGCAGGCGATTCCGGCCGGTTTCCTGATCGCCTCGATCGCGTGGATCCGATCGGCGGTGAACAGCGGCGACTTCTGGATCGTTTTCGCAGTCACCTATGCCATATCGCTTGGCGGGTTCGCGCATGTCGTCGCGGGCGCGTCGGAGGCGTTCCTGCTGATGTGGGCGGGGCAGGCGAGCGTCGGCTGGGCGCTGGGCGGGTTCGTGCTGCCGGCGCTGCTCGGCAACATCGTCGGCGGCACCGGGCTGTTCGCGCTGCTGGCGCATGCGCAGGTCAAGAACGAGATTCGGTCACGTTGAGAGGTGCGAGCGATATACGCTTTTCAATCAGGTCTTTGTCTGGCGGAGCGAAGCTGCCATCACGACGGTGACACGGGCGGCGGCGAACGCCGTCGCAGGGGAGCAGGAGAGCCGATGATGAAGTTCGGGATGGTGGCGTTGGCGTTCGGCGGCGCATTGCTCTCGGGCACTGCGCAGGGACAGACGGTGGCGACCGAGTCTGGCAAGGTCGCGGGCAGCACCGTCGACGGCATCGCGAGCTGGAAGGGCATCCCCTTCGCCGCGCCGCCGGTCGGCCCATTGCGCTGGCGCGCGCCGCAACCCGCCGCCAGGTGGAGCGGTGTGCGCGCGGCGACCGATTACGGGCACGACTGCATGCAATTGCCGTTCCCCAGCGATGCCGCGCCGCTCGGCACCACGCCCGCCGAGGATTGTCTGACCGTCAACGTATGGAAGCCCGCTGCGGCAAAGGCGAAGCTGCCGGTCATCGTCTGGATCTATGGCGGCGGCTTCGTGAACGGCGGTGCCTCGCCGCCGACCTATGCAGGCGCCAATTTGGCGAAGCAGGGCGTGATGTTCGTCAGCTTCAACTACCGGCTCGGGAGGTTCGGCACCTTCGCGCACCCGCAACTGACCGCGCAGGACCCGGATCGGGGAAGGCTCGGCAATTACGGCTATATGGACCAGCTCGCCGCGCTCCAGTGGGTCCAGCGCAATATCGCCGCATTCGGCGGCGATCCGAAGAACGTCACGATCGTCGGCGAAAGCGCGGGCGGCATGTCGGTCAATACGATGGTCACCTCGCCGCTCGCCAAAGGCCTGTTCGCGCGCGCGATCGTGATGTCGGGCGGCGACGGTGGAAGCCGGGGCACGAACGGGCTGGCGGACGCCGAGAAGATCGGCGTCGACTTCGCCGCGAGCAAAAGCATCGCGCGCGACGATCCCGCCGCGCTCGCCAAGCTGCGCGCGCTGTCGCCCGATGAGGTGGTCAACGGACTGAACCTGGCCGCCATGTTCACGCCGCCATCGGCGGTGAAGACCTTCGCCAGCCCCTATGCCGACGGGGTCGTCGCGGTCGATGCCGCGGCCGCCTATCGCAGCGGCGCCTTTCCCAAGGTGCCCATTATGATCGGTGCGACCGACAACGACATCGGCGGCGCGACCGGCTATATGGTCGCGGGCGCGCGCCAGCTTGCCGGCGCGATCGCGGCGGCGGGTGCCCCCGCCTATCACTACCGCTTCTCCTATGTCGCGGAGTCGATCGGCAAGCCCGGCGCGGGCCACGCCTCCGACATTCCGTTCTTCTTCGACACCGCCGCGATCAAATATGGCGATGCGACCACGGCGCGTGATCGGCAGGCGGCGCGCACCATCAGCGCCTATGTCGTCAACTTTGCGAAGACCGGCGACCCGAACGGGGCGGGGCTGCCGCGCTGGCCGCGCTACGATCGACAGACCGACGCGCTGCTCGACTTCACCGCCAGCGGAGCGGCGGTGGCGGGCAAGGATCCGCTCGGCGCGGCGATCGATGCCGCGCCCGCGCCCACGCGCTAGGGAATGATCGTAGGCCCGACGTCGATGATCGGCGGAAGCGGATGGGCGAAAGCGCGCCGCTGATCTATCGGCCGAATTCCCGCGTCGGGCGTGGGCGCCGGAGCGAAGCGAGGACATGGCATATGGCGCTGGGCACGATCGGGATGCTGGCGAGCGGCGCGGCGCTGATGGCGGCGACCGCCCATGACGGCGCCGCCACACCGCCCCGCGCCGGCGGGACGATCGCGATCATCTCGCCCGACGCGGCCGATCCCGACGACGCCTTCGACCGGCGCGCCCGCGAAGCCGCAACCGCAAGGCTGGGCGACCGTGGCTTCACGATCCTCGACGACCGCGACCATGCCGCTTACGTGGCCGAGGTGATCACGAGCCGCAGCAATGTCGGCACCTCCGTCACGCGCGCGCGCCGCGATGCGCCGGCGGTGCTGGGGTCGGGGGTGAACATCCCGCTGGCGTCCGGCAAGTCGTCGTTCGTCGCGATGCAGCGCACCACGATCGAGATCCGCATCCGCAAGCGCGGCAGCCCGGCGGTGCTGTGGCACGGCAGCGCGGTGACGGTGCGTCCCGGTGAGCCGAGCGTGGCGAAGGCCGAGCTTCTGGCATCCGAGCTTAGTCAGGCGGCGTTGAGTTCCTATCCGGTCGTGACCGACACGGCGATCAGCATCCCCTGATCCTGCCCGCAAACGCATTGACGATTGGGCACGTGCTCGATACTGCGAGTCATTCGCATATCGAGGGTGATCCATGTACCGTTTCCTCGACCGACTGCCGCCGAACCTCGACGAGCATTTCCACTTCCTCACGGGCGCGATGCGACAATGGACCGCCGCGGCGCGTGGCGGGCGTTGCCCCTGTGCGGCGCTCGCGCCGGGGTTCGGCTGGCGCGGGGTGATGGCCGCGCTGCCCGACTTCACCAAGTTGATGGCGTTGCTCGACAGCCATGCACTGCGCTGGCTACGCTTCGGAATGCCCGGGGCGGAGCATGTGACTGCGGCGGAGGCGACCTTGCTGGCGATGTTCGCGGCGGGACTGGAGGGCGACGAATGCGCCGTTCGCCGGATCGCCGCGACGCTGGTTGCGGAGACCGCCGCGGCCGACGTGGTCGAGCGGATCGCGACCGCCGCCGAATGGGTTGCACTCCGCTTCGTGCAGGCGCCGCTCACCCAGCGCGACTGACCCGCCTTGCCTGCACCCAAGCCTAGCTATGGTTGACCCTTCCTGCGCCGCACCATAATGCGCGCCATTCGCAAGAAATCCTCATATCAGACCGGATCGCCGATGACCGACCTGCGTGCGCCAGTGCTTATCCCTGAATCGACCGCTTTCAACAGCGTGGCGGTGAAATGGGTGCGTCACTGGAATGAGCATCTGTTCAGCTTCGCGGTCGAGCGCCCCGCGTCGTTCCGCTTCCGCTCCGGCGAGTTCGTGATGATCGGCCTGCCCGGCGAGGGCGGGACGGACGACAAGCCCGCCAAGCCGGTGATGCGCGCCTATTCGATCGCCAGCCCCGCGTGGGCGGAGGAGCTGGAGTTCCTGTCGATCAAGGTGCCGGGCGGTCCGCTGACCGAGCGGTTGCAGGCCGTGGAGCCAGGCGATCAGGTCTATCTCGGCAAGAAGCCGACCGGCA
This sequence comes from Sphingomonas phyllosphaerae FA2, assembly GCF_000427645.1. Taxonomy (GTDB): domain Bacteria; phylum Pseudomonadota; class Alphaproteobacteria; order Sphingomonadales; family Sphingomonadaceae; genus Sphingomonas; species Sphingomonas phyllosphaerae. The sequence goes on from NZ_KE386571.1 coordinate 780,411, forward strand.
CGTTGGTGCTCGACGCGCTGCTCGGCGGCAAGCGGCTGTTCTTGCTGTCGACCGGCACCGGCCTCGCCCCGTTCCTCAGCGTCGCGCGCGATCCGGACGTGTACGAGCGCTTCGATCAGGTCGTGGTCGTCCACGGCGTGCGCCGCGTCAACGATCTGGCGTTTCACGATGAACTCGCCGCGCGGCTGGCCGATGATCCTTTGGTCGCGGACGAGGCTGCGACGCGCTTCCATTACGTTCCCGCAGTGACGCGCGAGGATTTCCACACCACCGGTCGCATCCCCGCGCTAATCGAGAGCGGGCGCCTGTTCGAGGGGCTGGACGGCGAGCCGCGCTTCGATCCCGAAACCGACCGCGTGATGCTGTGCGGCTCGACCGCGATGATCCGCGAGATCGCGTCTATGCTGGAGCACAAGGGCTTCGTCGAGGGCTCGAACGCCAACCCCGGGCAATTCGTGATCGAGCGCGCGTTCGTGGATTGAGCCTCCCGTCATCCCGGACGACGGAGATCGAGGGTGTCTTCGCCGGGGTGACGGTCACCAGTAGACGCGCTAAACGCCCGGCATGCTCGACATGCGACCCGATTGCGAACGCTGCGGCGTGGACTTGCCCGCCGACGAGGGCGGCGCGTTCATCTGCTCGATGGAATGCACCTTCTGCGCCGAATGCGCCGATGCGCTCGATGAAACCTGCCCGAATTGCAGCGGCGAATTGCTCGACCGACCGGCGCGGGTCGGCAAGACGCTGAAGAAATACCCCGCCGCGACCGAGCGGCATCACCGCGCATGACAATCGCGCGCGTCCTGATCGTCGCCGGCTCTGATTCAGGTGGTGGCGCGGGCATTCAGGCCGACATCAAGACGGTCACGATGCTCGGCGGCCACGCGATGACCGCCATTACCGCGATCACCGCGCAGAACACTCTTGGCGTCGAGGCGGTGGTGGCGCTGTCACCCGAAATGGTGCGGCGGCAGATGACGTGCGTGGTCGAGGATATTGGCGTCGACGCGGTCAAGATCGGGATGCTCGGCGGGGCTGCGATCGCCGCCGCAGTGGCCGACGAACTGACGAGCGGCCTTTACGCCGCGCCGATCGTGCTCGATCCGGTGATGGTCGCGACCAGCGGCGCGCAACTCGCCGACCCGGCCACCATCGCCGGTTTCGCACGGCTCGCGCGGATGAGCACGCTCGTCACCCCCAATCTCCCAGAACTTGCCGCGTTGGTCGCACGCGAGCACCTCGACATGGCCGATGTCGAGCCGGCCGCGCGCGACTATGCCGCGACGATCGGCGCGCCGGTGCTGGTGAAGGGCGGGCACGCCGAAGGCGAGACGGTGGTCGACCGGCTGATCGGCGCAGACGGCGTCATCGCCGAATGGGCCAACCCGCGCATCGATACCCGCCACAGCCACGGCACCGGCTGCACGCTCGCCAGCGCGATCGCCACCGGGCTGGCGGCGGGGCTGACGCTCGAACCGGCGATCGTGCGCGCGATCCGCTACGTCCGCGCCGCGCTCGTCGCCGCACCCGGGCTCGGAGCGGGGAACGGACCGATGGGCCATGCACTCGGCGACGCGCCGTTCGACCTGTGGGAGCGCGGATGCCTGGCCTGAAGCACGAGCGCGCCTGCCTGCCGCCGGTCGCGGGGGTGGACGAGGCGGGGCGCGGGCCGCTCGCCGGGCCGGTGGTCGCCTGCGCGCTGGTGCTGCCCGCCAAGGGCGTGCCGCGCGGGATCGACGATTCGAAGAAGCTCTCCGCCGCCGAGCGCGCGCGGCTCTATGCGCGGCTCACCGATTGCGCGGCGCTGGGCGTCGGGATCGTCGAGCCGGGCGAGATCGACACGCTCAACATCTATTGGGCGACGATGAAGGCGATGACGCTCGCGGTCGACCGGTTGGCGGAAGTGCTGGGGTGCGCGCCGGGGCACGTACTGGTCGACGGCAACCGCCTGCCGCGCTGGGGCTATGCCGCCACCGCGATCGTTTCGGGCGACGCGCACAGCCGCTCGATCGCCGCCGCCTCGATCGTCGCCAAGCACACCCGCGACCAGATCATGATCGCCGCCGCCGAATCGCATCCGCATTACGGATGGCACGCCAACAAGGGGTATGGCAGCGCGCAGCACCTCGCCGCGTTGCGCGAGCACGGGCCGTCGCCGCTCCACCGCCGGAGCTTCGCACCGGTCGCGCAATGCATTTTGCCGTTCTGAGTCGTTTCGGTCACACCACCACGGATTGAGTCTGCCGAGTCGTTGATGACTCAATATGTAGAAACGGACTCGTCTTGTTCCGCATTGACAACGAGTGGAACGCGGACTCGCTTCGCCGCACGACTCTTGACGGACTCGCGCTTTCCCGCCCTTTTGGGGCTCGCAGACGGGGAGCAAGAATTCGATGGGGGTCATGGAAAAGGTCGCGCGCGGGCGGCGCGCCACCGCGGCGGAAGTGCCGGTGGTGCTGCCGCTCGACCAGATCCTGCGCGGCGACTGCATCGCGCAGATGAAGGCGCTGCCCGCGAAGTCGGTCGACATGATCTTCGCCGACCCGCCGTACAATCTCCAGCTCGGCGGCGAGCTGTTCCGCCCCGACGGCAGCCATGTCGACGCGGTCACTGACGAGTGGGACAAATTCGACACCTTCGCTCACTATGACGCCTTCACCCGCGCGTGGCTGGCAGAGGCGCATCGCATCCTCAAGGATGACGGCACGATCTGGGTGATCGGCAGCTACCACAACATTTTCCGCGTCGGCGCGGCGGTGCAGGATCTTGGCTACTGGATCCTCAACGACATCGTGTGGCGCAAGGCCAATCCGATGCCGAACTTTCGCGGCACCCGCTTCACCAATGCGCACGAGACGCTGATCTGGGCGTCGAAGGGCGAGAAGGCGAAATATACCTTCAACTACCGCAGCATGAAGACTCTCAACGACGAGCTTCAGATGCGCTCGGACTGGGAATTCCCGATCTGCGGCGGGGGCGAGCGGTTGAAGAAGGACGGGGTGAAGGTCCACCCGACCCAGAAGCCCGAGGCGCTGCTCTACCGCATCCTGCTCGCCTGCACGAAGCCGGGCGATGTGGTGCTCGATCCGTTCTTCGGCACCGGCACGACCGGCGCGGTCGCCAAGCGGCTCGGCCGCCGCTGGATGGGGATCGAGCGCGAGGGCGATTATATCACCGCTGCCGAGGAGCGGATCGCCGCGGCGCTGCCGCTCGACGAATCGGCGCTGGCGACGATGCAGAGCCCGAAGTCGCAGCCGAAGGTCGCGTTCGGGGTGCTGGTCGAGAACGGCTATCTCGCGCCCGGCACGATGCTGGTCGACACCAAGCGCCGCTGGCAGGCGATGGTCCGCGCCGACGGCTCTTTGTCGTCGCCCTGCGGTGCAAATGGTTCGATCCACAAGGTCGGCTCGACGGTGCAGGGGGCGCCGGCGTGCAACGGCTGGACGTTCTGGCATTACGAGGCCGAGGGCGCGCTCAAGCCGATCGACGCGCTGCGCCAGACGTATCTACTCGCGACCCAGCCGTAATCCGTCACCCCTGCGCAGGGGCGACGGTGGTGTGTCAGGTGTGGCGCGGGCGAACGCTGCTGGACGCGCTGCCCTCGATGTCGCTGCTCGGAACGCTTCCCTGAACGCCGTCGCCCCTGCGCAGGCAGGGGCCCATGTCTGTCTCGTATGCGGATGACGTGGACACATAGGCGTCGGTCGTGTGTCCGGCGGTCACGACAGACTACACAGACATAGGCCCCTGCCTACGCAGGGGGCGACGGTTAAAAGGGCGGGCGGGTTCCGCTGCACGGGTGAACCCGCTACCGCAAGTGCATGACGCTCCACCTCCGGCCGACCCACTTCACCGACGCGCCCTTCGCCTACCCGGATGGCCATGTCGCGCGGCTCGCCGGCGGGCTGCAATGGTTCGCCGCGTACGAGGTGATCGAGCCGACCACCCGCCGCATCGTTCCCGTCGCCGACATTGCGAAGCTCGGCGAGCGCGCCGCCACGCTCCACGCGCGCATCACCGCGCCGCGCGCGCCGTGGGTGCTCGGCGAGCGCACGCTTCGCTTCGACCAGCCGCAGGTCGCCGCGATCCTCAACGTCACCCCCGACAGTTTCTCCGACGGCGGCGCGCATGTCGACGACCCCGCCGGCGCGGCGTCCGCCGGGATGGCGATGGCCGCGGCGGGCGCGGCGGTGATCGACGTCGGCGGCGAATCGACTCGCCCCGGCGCCGCGCTGGTGTGGGAAGAGGATGAGGCGCGCCGCGTCGCGCCGGTCGTCGAGCGGCTGGCTCGCGCCGGAGCACTCGTCTCGGTCGATACGCGCAAGGCGGCGGTGATCGATGCGGCGTTGGCGTCGGGCGCGTCGATCGTCAACGACGTCTCGGCCCTGTTGTGGGACGAGCGCGCGCTGGAGATCGTCGCGCGCAGTGGTGCGCCTGTGATCCTGATGCATTCGCCCGATCCCAAGGCGGGCGGCCATGGTCGCCCGACCTATCGCGATGTCGTGACCGAGGTGTTCGACTGGCTGGAGGCGCGCGTCGACGCGGTGGTCGCGGGCGGTGTCGACCGTGCCCGGATTATGGTCGATCCCGGGATCGGTTTCGGCAAGTCGCTCGCTGACAATCTCGCGCTGCTCAACGGGCTGGCGCTGTTCCATGGGCTCGGTTGCCCGATCATGCTCGGCGCGAGCCGCAAGCGGCTGATCGGCGCGCTCGACAATGAAGCGCCGGTTGCGGCGCGGCTTGGCGGGTCGGTCGCGCTGGCGCTCGCGGGGGCGCAGGCGGGGGTGCAGCTGCTGCGGGTGCATGACGTCGCCGAGACCGTGCAAGCGCTGCGGGTTTGGCGGGGGCTGCGCGATCGGGCGCTGTCGGCCACCTCATGACGGCAATGAAATGAAACTGGCACGGATCGGTCTGATGTGCGTTAGCCGGGCATGATCGTTACTGCCGTACCCCGTCTCACCCAGATCGTTCGCGAGGTCTGGAAGCCACTCGTGATCCTGTTCGTCTGGGATGTGATCGTCACGATCACGTATTACGTCCTGCCTTTCCATGCACCCGAACTGCCTTTGACGCTCTTCGGCTCGGCACTCGCGTTGTTCCTCGGCTTTCGCAGCAATTCCGCCTACCAGCGCTGGTGGGAAGGGCGGTCGTTGTGGGGGCTGATGATCAACGCCAGCCGCAATCTTGCGCGTGCCGCCCGTAACTTCCTGCCCGATCCCGACGCGCGCGACATGAAGCGAACGATCGTGTTGCGCCAGATCGCCTATGTGAATGCGCTGCGCTGCCAGTTGCGCAAGCAGAAGGTCGACGACGAAGTACTGCGTTTCCTGTCGCGCGGCGAGGCGGACTTCGCGCTCTCGCGCACCAACACCGCCAACGGCATCGTCGACGGCACCGGCCGCCGCATCAACGAGGCGCGTGAGAAGGGCTGGATCGACACCATCCAGCAGACGTCGATGGAAAGCGTGCTGATCGATATCGCCAATGCGCAGGGCGGGATGGAGCGACTGAAGAACACGCCGCTACCCAACCAATATCGCTTCTTCCCGACGATCTTCACCCATCTGTTCTGCATCCTGCTGCCGATCGGGCTGGTCGAGACGCTTGGCTTCGCGACGCCGCTTGGCTCGACGGTGGCGGGGCTGATGTTCCTGGCGGTGCTGGCGATTGGCGACGATCTGGTCGACCCATTCGCAAACACCGTCCATGACCTGCCGCTCAACGCGATGTGCCGCACGATCGAGATCGACCTGCTGCAAGCGATCGGCGACGAAGCCCCCGAGCCGATGGTGCCCGACAAGACCGGCGTGCTGTGGTGACACTTGCCCGCGCTTGTCGATGACATCCGGGTGAACAGACCATCGTCATTGCGAGCGTAGCGAAGCAATCCAGGGTGTCCTGATCCAACCCTGGATTGCTTCGCTACGCTCGCAATGACGGGGCGCTCAGAGCAAATACCCGCCGTCGCTGACCAGCACCGTCCCGGTCATCAGCGCCGCCGCGTCGGACAGTAGAAACCCGACCTGCGCCGCCACTTCCTCCGGCTTCGCATAGCGCCCGAGCGGCGTGGCCAGTGCCGCCAGCTCCGCGAACGCCGCCTCGCGCCCGATCGCGGCGGCGCGGTCGGCGAACATCGGCACCGCGTCCCATACCGGCGTCTCGACCCCCGCCGGGGCGATCGCGTTCACGCGCAACCGTTGCGCCGCGCCTTCCTTGGCCGCGACCTTGACGAGCTGGATCAGGCCGGCCTTCGACGCGCCATAGGCCGCGACGCCCGGCTCGGCCTTGATCCCCGCCGCCGACGCGACCGCGACGATCGCGCCGCTGCGCCCCTCCATCGCGCGCATCACGGCGCGCAGCGTCAGGAACGCGCCGTCGAGATTGACCGACATGATCCGCCGCCACTCGGCGAACGACAGGGCGGAAATCGCACCAGCCCCCGCGACCCCGGCGTTGACCACCGCGCCGTCGATCCCGGTCAGCACTGCTGCCGCCTCGTCCCAGAAGGCTTCGTCCGTGACGTCGCCGGGCAGCAGGTCGAGCGTGCAGCCGAGGTCGATATGCGCCAGCGCTTCGGCATCGCGATCGGCGACCACCAGCCGCGTCGCACCGCCCGCGGCGAGATGCTGCGCACAGGCAAGGCCGATGCCGGAGGCAGCGCCGGTCACGAGGTACGCGCGTCCGGCGAAAGAATAAGCGGCATTGGGCATTGTCATGCCCGCAACCGTGCCGTCGTCAGGCGGCGGTGTCGATCCCCAGCTCGTTGAGCTTGCGGTACAGCGTCGAACGACCGATCCCCAGCCGCCGCGCGACCTCGGTCATGCGACCGCGATAATGCGCGATCGCCAGCCGGATGATGTCCGATTCGATCTCCTCCAGCGGACGCATGTGGCCGTCGGCGCCGAACAGCGCGACGCCCGGCATCTCGCCGCGAACACGCGGGGCAGGGCGGCTGCCCAGCGCCGCGATCTGCGGGAAGTCGGCGCGGGTGAGCGTATCGCCCTCGCACAGCACCGCCGCACGGAACAGCGCGTTCTGCAACTGGCGGACGTTGCCCGGCCAGTCGTAGAGCATCAGCAAGGTCAGCGCGTCGTCGGTGATGTTGAGGTGGCGCAGCCCCGGCTGGCGCGCGATCCGCTCGAGCAGATGACGGGCGAGCGCCGGAATGTCGCTGGCGCGCTCGCGCAGCGGCGGGATCGGCACGGTGACCGCGTTCAGCCGGAAGAACAGGTCCTCGCGGAAGCGCCCCGCCGCCACTTCGTCGGCCAGTTTCTTGTTGGTGGCCGCGATCACGCGCACGTCGACCGCCTGCGCATGCCGCGCGCCTAGCGGCACCACCTCGCCACTCTGGAGCACGCGCATCAGCAACGCCTGCGCGTCGAGCGGCAGGCAATCGACCTCGTCGAGGAACAGCGTGCCGCCATGCGCGGCGACGAAGCGGCCCTGCCGCCGCTCGAACGCGCCCGCGAATGCGCCCGGCTCGTGCCCGAACAATTCGCTGGCGATCGTATTGGCCGGCACCGAGCTGCAATTGACCGTGACGCGCTCCAGCGCGTTGCGCGGCGAGGCGGCGTGGATCGCCTCGGCGACCACTTCCTTGCCGACCCCGCTCTCACCCTCGATCAGCACCGCGACGCGCGCGCGCGCCGCCTTGGCCGCGATCGACAGGGCAGCGCGAAACTCGGGCGCGGTGCCGACGATCTCGTCGAAGCCGAGCATCGCCGGGATCTTCTCGGTCAGCGGACGCAATTCGCCCCCGGCGGTCGCCCCGACCGCCGCCTCGAGCGCGTGGAGCAGTCGTTCGGGGGCCAGCGGCTTGCTGAGATAATCGGTCGCCCCCGCGCGCATCGCCTCGACGGCGCTGGCAACCGAGGCATGCGCGGTCAGCAACAGGATCGGCAATTGCGGGCGATAGGCGCGCAGCTGCGCGATCACCGGCGCGGGTTCGATATCGGCCTCGGCATGGTGGAGCAGGATCGCGTCCAGCTGCATCCCGTCTTCGGTGGCCAGCGTGGCCAGCGCGCTGCCGGCGTCCTCGGCCATGATCGTCCGCCAGCCGCCACGCGCCGCGATCGTCGCCACGACGCGCCGTTGCGCGGCTTCGGCGTCGATCAGCATCAGCAGACGTTGTCCGTTGCGCGTCATGTTGTGGCCAGGCCCCATGTTTCGTCCGATGCTGCCCTAGCGCCCTTGAGTAAAGGGGGGCTTAAACCGAACTGTCATGCGGCTATCACCATATTGCCTGTTGCTGATTGCTTAACTACGGTCACAGCAACCGTTCAAGGGGAAGAGGATCATCATGGCCGAACCTGCCGATCTGAAGGCACATGAGGCAACGTATACGAGCATGATCGGCATGCTCAAATATGGCGCAGTCGCCTGTTTCCTGCTCGCGTTCCTCGTCATCTGGCTCATCTCGTAGTCGCGCGGTGAAGATCGCGGTCGTTCGGGAACAGGCAGCCGGCGAGCGCCGCGTCGCCGCCACGCCGGAAACGGTGAAGAAGTTCGCCGCGCTGGGCGCGACGCTGGCCGTCGAGGCTGGTGCCGGTGCAGCGGCGTCCTTCGCCGATGCCGATTACGCCGCCGCCGGGGCGACGATCGGCGACCGCGCCGCGACGCTGGCGGGGGCCGATATCGTGCTGGGGGTGCAGGGCGCGGACCCGGCGTCGCTCGCCGGAGTCGCGCCGGGCGCATGGGTCGTCGCGGGGCTCAACCCGTTCGGGGAACGCGCGCGGGTCGATGGCTATGCCGCCGCCGGGCTAGAGGCGTTGGCGATGGAGTTCATGCCACGCATCACGCGCGCGCAGTCGATGGACATCCTGTCGTCGCAGTCGAACCTCGCCGGTTACAAGGCGGTGCTCGACGCCGCCGCCGAATATGGCCGCGCGTTCCCGATGATGATGACCGCGGCGGGCACGGTCAGCGCCGCGCGCGTGTTCGTGATGGGCGTCGGCGTGGCGGGTCTTCAGGCGATCGCCACCGCCCGGCGGCTCGGCGCGCAGGTATCAGCCACGGACGTGCGTTCCGCCACGAAGGAGCAGATCCAGTCGCTCGGCGCCAAGCCGATCTTCGTCGAGAATGTCGCCGGGATCGAGGGTGAGGGCTCCGGCGGCTATGCCGGCGAGATGTCGCCAGAATATCAGGCGGCACAGGCCGAGCTTGTCTCTTCGCACATCGCCAAGCAGGATATCGTCATCACCACCGCGCTGATCCCCGGCCGCGCCGCGCCGCGGCTGGTCAGCGACGCGCAGCTCGCGTCGATGCGCCCCGGTTCGGTGGTCGTCGACCTCGCGGTCGAGCAGGGCGGCAACGTCGAGGGCGCGGTCGCGGGCGAGGTGGTCGAGCGGCACGGCGTGAAGATCGTCGGGCATCGCAACGTCGCGGGCCGGCTGCCCGCCGATGCCTCGGCGCTGTTCTCGCGCAATCTCTACAATTTCCTCTCGACCTTCTGGGACAAGGAACAGGGGCGGCCGGTGCTCGATGACGAGATCGGCGACGCGATCCGGCTGACGAAGGACGGGAAGGTCGTCAACGCGCGGCTGCTGTCGTGAGGCGGGGCTGGGGCGCGCTGTTCGGACTGCTGTTGGCGACCACTGCCGCAGCGCAATCGCCCGACAAGGCCGATCGCCAGACCTTCTACGATCTCGTCGATCGCTACCAGATGTTCGTCGTGCCGCATTGCGACGCGGCGACGATCGATGCCTATCGTGCGCAGAATGCCGCGCGTGACGCCGCCTTCGTCCAGTCGTTGCAGGGGACGAAGCTGGCGAGCGTCTATGCGCGCGCGGTGGCGGATCGCCAGAAGCACGATCGCAAGACCGTCTATGACTGTCAGCCGACCGCCACCCCGCGTCCCGCGCCGACCGGGCGGACGGTTGCCCAGCGTCGTCGCGCCGAGCGCGAGGCCGCTCGGCAAGTCGCCGCCGAGGCGAAGCGCGACCGCACCGAAATCTTCACCGAGGGCGACCGGATCTTCGCTGAGATGGTGGCATTGCGCGACCGAACGGCCGCGGCGCCGCGCTGAACGAAAGGGGCCAGCATGGACTTCATCGCGATCCTGTCGATCTTCGTACTCGCGTGTTTTGTCGGCTATTACGTCGTCTGGTCGGTCACGCCGGCACTGCACACGCCGCTGATGGCGGTGACGAACGCGATCTCCAGCGTCATCATTGTCGGCGCGCTGATCGCCAGTGCGGCGGCGGGGAGCCTCGGCGGCAAGTGGCTGGGGCTGCTGGCGGTGGTGCTGGCGAGCATCAACATCTTCGGCGGCTTCGCGGTCACGCAGCGGATGCTCGCGATGTACAAGAAGAAGGAGCGGCCGGCGGCGAAGTGACCGTCGCCTAAACGCCGTCGCCCCTGCGAAGGCAGGGGCCCATGACTGTAGAGTGGAAGAACAAGGTCTGACACAGATACGAGATCCCTGTGTCAAACCGCTCGATGGACGAAACAGACATAGGCCCCTGCCTTCGCAGGGGCGACGTACCCGGGGGAGCAGCACCCCCATAGTCACAAGCCCCTGCCTGCGCAGGGGCGACAAGGTCGGGGGAGCAGAGCCTAGTGCAACACGCCGTCAATCCATGGGTCGCCTTTGCGTACCTCGTCGCGGGCGTGTGCTTCATCCTCGCGCTGCGCGGCCTGTCGAGCCCGACCACCAGCCAGCGCGGCAATCGCTTCGGCATGATCGGCATGGCGATTGCGGTCGTCACGACGCTCGTCACGCATGTCCCGACGATTACCGTGCTGGTCGAAGGCGCCGACTATGCGGCGTTGTTGTCAGCGATCGACACCGTCGCGGTGTTCGAGATCGTCGCCGCGATCGCGCTGGGCGCCGCCATCGGGCTGACCACCGCGCGCCGCATCGCGATGACCGCAATGCCGCAGCTGGTCGCGGCCTTCCACAGTCTCGTCGGGCTGGCCGCGGTGCTCGTCGCCGCCGCCGCGTACCTCAACCCGGTCGCGTTCGGGATCGCGCTCCCGTTGCTGACCCCGGACGGCGCGGTCGCGCTCATCAACCCGGTCAGCCGCGTCGAAATGGGGCTGGGCGTCGCGATCGGCGCAATCACCTTCTCCGGCTCGGTGATTGCCTTCCTCAAGCTCAACGGCAACATGGGCGGCAAGCCGATCCTGCTGCCCGCGCGCCACGTCATCAACCTCGGCGTGCTCGCCGCAAGCGTCGCGCTGGTCGGCTATTTTACGCTCGACCAGAGCCCGTGGGTATTCTGGACGATCACGATCCTGTCGTTCGCGATCGGCTTCCTGCTGATCGTGCCCATCGGCGGCGCGGACATGCCGGTGGTGGTGTCGATGCTCAACAGCTATTCGGGCTGGGCCGCCGCGGCGATGGGCTTCACGCTCCACAACAGCGCGATGATCATCACCGGCGCTTTGGTCGGCTCCTCGGGCGCGATCCTCAGCTACATCATGTGCCGCGCGATGAACCGCAGCTTCATCAGCGTGATCGCGGGCGGATTCGGCGCGGAGGCATCGGCCGGCGGGGCAGGTGGCACCAAAACGGATCGACCGTGGAAGCGCGGTTCGGCCGAGGATGCGGCCTTCCTGATGAGCCAGGCCGAACAGGTCATCATCGTCCCCGGCTATGGCATGGCGGTCGCACAGGCGCAGCACGTGCTACGCGAAATGGGCGACAAGCTGAAGGCGCAGGGAGTGCGCGTCAAGTATGCGATCCACCCGGTCGCGGGACGAATGCCGGGCCATATGAACGTGTTGCTGGCCGAAGCGAACGTGCCGTACGACGAGGTGTTCGAGCTGGAGGACATCAACTCCGAATTCGCGCAGACCGACGTCGCCTTCGTCATCGGCGCGAACGACGTCACCAACCCGGCGGCGAAGACCGACAAGACCTCGCCGATCTACGGGATGCCCGTGCTCGACGTCGAAAAGGCCAAAACGGTGTTGTTCGTGAAACGTTCGATGGGCGGTCTCGGCTATGCCGGCGTCGACAACGACGTTTTCTACAGGGACAATACGATGATGCTACTGGCCGACGCGAAGAAGATGGTCGAGGATATCGTCAAGGCGCTGGACTGAGCCGTGGCGACTCCGTTCGGTTTTGCCGGCGGGCGGATGACGGCGTTCGTGCTCGTAACGATGGACGCGGTCGGCGGCGCGGCTGCGCAGGAGGCGATCGCGCTGATCGGCGGTGAGTTGGACACGCCGATCGCCCTGCAACAGGCGACGACGGTGCTCGCCACGCTGCCCGAGCCGGCACCGGTGATGGTGCTCGATCTCGACGGCGCACCCGACGAGGTGGCGCACGACGTCGTCGCGGTCGCCGGAATGCTGGCGCAGGCGCGCGCGTGGCGCTGCGTCGTCGCGATGAGCGTCGCTCAGATCGATCTGGTGATCGCGGCGCTCGGCGATGCGGCGGACGAGGTGCAATTGCTCTGCGCGCCGAGCCCGGCCGAATGGATCGGCGCGCTGGCGATCGCCGCCGCACGCGGCCCCGGGGCGGTGCGCGCCGCCGACGAGGAGCGCGAGCGGTTGGCGCGGCTCAGTGCCGAGGTGGCGCGCATCGCCGAGATGCTGACGCGCTTTACCGAGCGTGAGGGCAGCGACCGTGCTGAAGACCGTCGTCGCGCCTTCGCCCCCGCGCCCGCCAGCGCGGACATCACCGCGGGCGCGGTGCGCGACGTGCTGCGCGCGCGGCGTCTGCGTGATCGGTTCTTCGGCGATGGGCTGTTCGAAGATCCGGCGTGGGACATGCTGCTCGACCTGTTCGCTGCGCAACTTGAGGGTGCGCGCGTCTCGGTCTCCAGCCTGTGCATCGCCGCTGCCGTCGCGCCGACCACAGCGCTGCGCTGGATCGGGAAGCTCACCGCCGCCCGCCTGCTCGACCGTGCACCCGATCCCGAGGATCGCCGTCGCGCGTTCGTCGCGCTGACGGACGAGGCGCGTGGCGCGATGCACCGCTATGTCGCGGCACTGGCCGAGGCGCGGCTGCCGTTCGTGTGAGGGAGATGGTGGGCGCTGACGGGTTCGAACCGCCGACCTACTCGGTGTAAACGAGCCGCTCTACCAGCTGAGCTAAGCGCCCGACGGGGATGACTGTCTGCCATCGGCCGGAACGCCCTCCATACAGGCGTTCGGAGCCGGATCAAGGGGGCGGTCTCGCCACCGGAACCGCCCTGCCGTCATTGCGAGCGTAGCGAAGCAGTCCAGAGCCGGACCAGGATGTCCTGGATTGCTTCGCTACGCTCGCAATGACGGACCGGGTCGATGTCATACCGCTCTCGGTCGTCGCCCCGGACTTGATCCGGGGCCCCGCTAATCATCGGCCGGGCAAAAGAAGCGGTGCCGGGCCAAGCCCGGGACGACGAACCCGGCATCACTCCCCCGACGCCGCGCCCTCCTCGTATTTCACCTGCAAATACCGTCGCTTCGTCTCCAACGCATCGAGATCGCCCTGCGCCAGCCGCTCGCTGATCTCCCCCAGTTCGCGCTCGATCACGGCGAGCCCCTCGACCAGTTGCTGGTCGGGGGTCATACCGTTGCGCGGGCTGTTGCGCATCGCTGGCGGCACGCGCGTATAATCGGCCACGAAGCTCGGCAATTGCTCGCCGACCAGCCGCCGCAGCTCCGCAGCCAGCGGGCTGTCCTCGTCGAGTGTGGCGACCTGCACGCCCAGCGTGTCGAGCCGCACGTCGAGCTGGTGGAGCACGCCTTGCGCCGGCGCGGGCAGCGCCGCGCGCCGCGCGTCGAGCCAGCGCGCCGCCTGCGCGGGGACCGCCTTCACCTCCGATTTCACGATCCGCTCGGGTGTCGGCACCGGAGTCGCGGGGGCGAACAGCACCAGCATCGTCAGCGCCACGATCAACGCCGCGACCGCGACCATCCCGAACGCGCCCAATCCCATCAGCATCGCGACCGTCAGGATCACGCCCGAGCCGATCACAACAGCCGCCGCGCGCTTGCGACGGCCGCCACGCCCCCTTCGCGGCCGCCGCTGGAGCGGGATCACCGCACCGCCGCGTCGCCGCTCGCGCGCGATCTGCGCAACCGCCACCGCGTCGTCCACGTCGGTCACAGCGACTCCAGCTTGAACTGCTCGGCCCCGCCGGCGACGCGGTTCTGCGTCGCGCCCTCGGCGCGCGCGATATAGCCGCGCGACTTATCCACCTCGTTGCCCAGCGTGTCGACCGTCACCTTCATCGTGTCGAGCGCCTTCAGCTTGAACGTGTCGATCGCGTCCATCGTGTCATAGATGTTCTGGAACGCGCGTTGCAGCGTCTCCAGCGGGATCGTCGACGCCGCCGCCTGCTCATGAATGCGCGCGGTGTTCTGGCGCAGCAAATTGCCGGTCGAATCGATCAGTCCCGCGGTGGTGGTATTGAGCTGCGTGATCTGCTCCAGCACCAGTTTCTGGTTGGTCAGCGCCTGCGCCACCGTCACCGCAGTCCGCAGCGCCGCGACCGTCGTGGTGCTGGCGCGATCGACGCCCTTGATCAGCTCGACATTGTTCTTTTTGACCAGATCGAGCGCCAGATAGCCCTGCACCGTCACCGCCATCTGCGTCAGCAGGTCCTGCGTCCGCTGCCGCGCGTAGAACAGCGCGCTCTCACGGATCGCCTTGGCCTTGGCAGGATCGGTGTGATCCAGTTCGTTGGCCTTGTCCTCCAACCGCGCGTCCATCGTGCGCGACAGATGGATCATCTGCTCCAGCCGCCCCATCGCGGTCCACAGGTTGGCGCGTTCGGTATCGATCGCGGCATTGTCCATCAGCAGCTCGTCCTTGCCGCTGCCCAGGCTCTTCAGGATCGACGCGATATGCGTCTGCGACGATTTGTAGCCGTCGAAATAATTGCGGACCTTGTTGCCGAACGGGATCACCCCGAACAGCTTCTGCGGCGCGGTCAGCTTGCCGCGCTTGCCCGGATCGAGATCCTCGACGACGCGGCGCAGCTCGGCGAGGTCCTTGCCGACGCCGGCCTCCTGATCCATCGCGCGCACCGGGCGATCGAGGAAGCGGTTCGACTGGCCGGCCGCGTCGCGAATCTCCTTCTGTCCCATCGCGGTGATCGCATCGACGCGCTTGCCGAATTCTGGCGAGTTGACATCTTCGGCGATCAATTGCTCGACGAACGCATCGACGCGCCGCTCCAACTCGCTGCGCTTGCTGTCGTCGACCGGCACCAGCCCGGCGGCCTTCTCGGCGCGTACCTCGGGTACCGGATCGGGCGGGGTCAGCACCAGCGTCGGCTCGGTCGCGTCGTTCGGAGCGGTCGCCATCGTCACGTCATCCTTCTCTCTCGGCGCGCGCATTGTCCTTCGTCCGCGGCCGGCTTTCAACTGTGTTGTTCATGTAATACGCCACGACACCGCTGTCGAGGCACTGGCATCCGACGGAACTTTCCGCTATGCGCCGCGGCGAAACTGCCTGCGGACAAAGCGGGCCACCCTCAGGAACCCGTATGAACCTGCGCAATATCGCCATCATCGCGCACGTCGATCATGGCAAGACCACCCTCGTCGATCAGTTGTTCCGTCAGTCCGGCACGTTCCGCGACAACCAGCGCGTCGAGGAGCGCGCGATGGATTCGAACGATCTCGAAAAGGAGCGCGGGATCACCATTCTCGCCAAGCCGACCTCGATCGAGTGGGAAGGCACGCGCATCAACATCGTCGATACGCCGGGCCACGCCGACTTCGGCGGCGAGGTGGAGCGGATCCTCTCGATGGTCGACGGCGTGATCCTGCTGGTCGACGCCGCCGAGGGCGCGATGCCGCAGACCAAGTTCGTCACCGGCAAGGCGCTGGCGCTGGGGCTGCGCCCGATCGTCGTCGTCAACAAAGTCGACCGGTCGGACGCGCGTATCCAGGAAGTGCTCGACGAAGTGTTCGACCTGTTCGTCGCGCTGGAAGCGACCGACGAGCAGCTGGACTTCCCGGTCCTCTACGCGTCGGGCCGCAACGGCTATGCCTCGACCGACATGGATCGTCGTGAGGGCACGCTGACCCCGCTGTTCCAGAAGATCGTCGATCATGTTCCGCCGCCCGCGCTGGATCAGGACGCGCCGTTCACGTTTCTCGTCACGCTGCTGGACCGCGACAACTTCCTTGGCCGTATCCTCACCGGACGCGTCCAGTCTGGCGTCGTCAAGCTGAACCAGCCGATCCACGCGCTCGACAATCAGGGCAACGTCATCGAAACCGGCCGCGCGTCGAAGCTGATGAGCTTCCGCGGGCTGGAGCGCGTGCCGGTCGAAGAGGCGCGCGCGGGCGACATCATCTCGCTCGCCGGCCTCGCGGTCGCGACCGTCGCCAACACGATCTGCGACACCAGCGTCAGCGTGCCGATCCAGGCGCAGCCGATCGATCCGCCGACGCTGTCGATGCGCTTCGCGGTCAACGACTCGCCGATGGCGGGGCGTGAGGGCAGCAAGGTGACGAGCCGCATGATCCGCGACCGCCTGATGCGCGAAGCCGAGACCAACGTCGCGATCAAGGTGACCGAGGCCGCCGACCGTGACAGCTTCGAGGTCGCCGGGCGCGGCGAGCTTCAGCTCGGCGTGCTGATCGAGACGATGCGCCGCGAGGGCTTCGAGCTGGGGATCAGCCGTCCGCGCGTGCTGTTCGGTGAGGACGAGGACGGCAAGAAGACCGAGCCGTACGAAACCGTCATCATCGACGTCGATGAGGAGCATTCGGGCACGGTCGTCGAGAAGATGAACCTGCGTAAAGCCGAGATGACCGACATGCGGCCGTCGACCGGCGGCAAGACGCGCATCACCTTCTCCGCGCCGTCGCGCGGGATGATCGGCTATCACGGCGAGTTCCTGTCGGACACGCGCGGCACCGGCATCATGAACCGGTTGTTCGAGAAGTACGGCCCGCACAAGGGCAATATCGAGGGCCGTAAGAACGGCGTCCTCATCTCGAACGGCGCGGGCGAAGCACAGGGCTATGCGCTCGGCCCGCTTGAGGATCGCGGCATCCTGTTCGTCGGCCACGGCGAGGCGCTGTACGAGGGCATGATCATCGGCGAGAACGCCAAGACGGATGACCTTGAGGTCAATCCGATGAAGGCGAAGCAGCTGACCAACTTCCGCGCGAGCGGCGGCAAGGACGATGCGATCCGCCTGACCCCGCCGAAGAAGATGACGCTGGAACAGGCGATTGCGTATATTGACGACGACGAGATGGTCGAAGTGACCCCGAAGTCGATCCGGCTGCGCAAGCGCTTCCTCGACCCGAACGAGCGCAAGCGCGCCAGCCGCGCGAAGGCGGCGTAAGGCGAGGCGGCAAGCGGGCAGCAACGCTGCCCGCGCGCTCAAGCCTCGCCCGGCCGGCGGCGCTACGGCGCCGTCCGACGACACGGGCCTCGCCCGTGGAGGGCCGAGAATGAGCGACAAGACGGCCACCGCCCTGCCGGCGGTGGCCGTTTCCATTTTCCGGCCCGTACCCGCGCCACCACCTTGCGGATCTGCTCGCTCACCAGCTTCGGATTTTCCTCGGCGATCGGACGATGATTTTCCGTCGCCACCACGATTTCGCTGGCACGCGACAGCAACGCGAGGCGCGCTTGCGCGGCGGGCCATTCCCGCTCGTATTTTTCCGGCACCCCCATGCCACCGGCGAGGCCGTGCCGGATGACGATCAACGGTCGGTCCCCCAGCAACCCGAGGGTTGCGTCAAGCCGATCGGCGATCGGGGTGTGCTCCCAGCGATCGATCGGATCGCGCGCCTGGCCCGGCATCGCGCGCGACCAGATTGCGTCGAACTGCCCGCGCAGATCGGGCGGCAGCGCCTCGACCCAAGATGGCACTGCAAACGGCAGGATCAGCCGGACGATGCCAAGCCGCCATCCGGCCTGCCACAACGGATCGGTGAGCCGCAGCAGCGGGAATTCGTCGGGACTGCCCCGGAACCATAATGCCGGCTCCGACCCATCCACCATCACGATCCCCGCCACCCGCCGCGGGGCGCGGCGGAAGAAGGCGAGGGCGATGACGTTGCCGCCCGATTCCGGCGCCAGCACGAGCGGCCCTTCGACACCGCCGCGCGCAAGCAATCGCTCGAGATCGTCGACCTGCGCGCGGAGTCCCATCGGCCGCGACGCAGGATCGCTCCATCCCAGCCCGGCGCGGTCGTAGCTGCAGACGCGCGTATAGGCGGCGACACGGCGCTGCGCGGCGTACATCGTCACCGATGGCGTACCGTCGCCCGACAGCAGCAGAACGGTCGGGGATCCCTGTCCGGCACACCACAGGTGCAGCCGATGGTCACCGACCGGGATCATCCGACCGGGCGCAGGATGGTGGCGCGCGTCGATCCGTTCGGCGCAGCGCTGATAGATGGCGGCCGTCAGCAGCAGCGCTGCTACGCTGCAAATGATCCACAAAGCCCTGCGCACGTACGTCCCCCAACGCTGCCCAGGCATCGGCATCCCATCGCGACATGGCACGATCGCGACCACTTCAAGACCAAGGCGCGACCCGGCCACCCCCACCGTCGCCCCTGCGCAGGCAGGGGCCCATGTCTGTCTCGTGCGTCGATGCGGCCGACACACCTATCTCGCGCCTGTGTCAGCCGACCCGCATGACGCGACAGCCATAGGCTCCTGCCTGCGCAGTGGCGACGGGCCGGGTGGCGGTCGGATCGCACGATCACCGACGGAGCAGCCCGTCTGTCCTACGCCGACCGCCGCATGATACCTTTCGAACGATGCCAGATCGTCCCCTCGCACCACGCCCCCGTCGCCCCGCCGCGACCCGCGCGCGCACCCCGCCTGCGTCTCAACATTCGCAACATTCGCGTCGGCAACCCATTGGACCGGCAACATATCGTCACCGACCATCCACGCTCGCGTCGCGCCACCCGGATAGGACTGCGCGCCACACTCCCAGCGGAGCCTCCGATGCGTATCGCCACCGCCACGATCCTGCTCGCCACCACGCTGCTCGCCGCGAACGGCGCGGCGGCGCAGACCGCCTATCCGGTCATCCCGGAACCGATGATCTTCGACATGATGCGCCCGCTCGGCGCGCAGCAGGGTGAGATGGAGGTCAATGCGCTGGCGATGACCACCTCCCCATTCCGCCCGCGCGCCGCCGAGTGGGCGCCGGAGGTCGAACATGCCTTCGCCGACGGCAAGGCGATCGAGTTCGAGCTGCCATTCAACGGCGCGAAGCTGGAGGCGTTCAAGCTCGGGCTGCAGGCGGCGTTCGGCGCGTCGGCTGACGGACGCAGCGCGCATGGCGTGCAATATCTCGGCATCTACGACCGCGAGACCGGGCGCTACAGCAACTCCCTGCTCTACATGGCCGGGCATCGCTTCGATGCGCGGTGGAGCATGATGAACATGGTCGGCGTCGACGACATTGCGCTGAAGCGCCGGGTCGGGCGCAACGCGCTCCTGCTCAACCATGCGACCTTTTACGACGTCGCGACGGGCACGATCGCGGGAGTCGAGCTGAACGTCGCGGGTGGGCGGGAACGGCTGGTGCGGGTCGCGCCGCAACTGCATCAACGGCTGGCTGCCAAGGTCAACGTGCAGGCTGCGGCCGGCGTCGAGAAGCACCGCCACCATCGCGCCCGTCCGACGCTCGGCGTGCGGCTGGTGCGCGAACTCTGACGCCGGTAGAAGCGCCGCCATGCCGATTGATCTCATCTGTCTCGATGCCGACGACACGCTCTGGCACAACATGCGCTTCTTCGCCGCGGCCGAGCAGGCGTTCGCCGATCTGGTCGCGCCTTATGCCGACGATGCGGCGGCGCGCGAACGAATGCAGGCGATCGAGATCCGCAATCTGCGGCACTATGGCTATGGCGCGAAGAGTTTTACGCTTTCGATGATCGAAACCGCGCTCGAACTGGCTGGGGACGATCTGCCTGCGGCGAGCGTCCGCCGCATCCTCGCGATCGGGCGCGAATTGCTGGCGCACCCGGTCGAATTGCTCGACGGGATCGGCGAGACGCTCGACCGGCTGGCGGGGATCGGCCGGCTAGTGTTGGTGACCAAGGGCGATTTGTTCCACCAGGAGGTGAAGCTCGCCGCCTCCGGGCTCGGGCAATTGTTCACCGGGGTCGAGATCGTCAGTGACAAGCGTGCGGAAACGTTCGTGCGCGTCTTCCATCGTTATGGCTGCGCCCCCGATCGCGCGGTGATGGCGGGCGACTCGATGCGCTCGGACGTGCTGCCCGCGCTGGAGGCGGGCGCATGGGGCGCGTACATCCCGCAGCCGCTGGCATGGGCACACGAGGTAGCGACCGCCCCGACCGACCACCCGCGCTTCCGCCAACTGGCGCGGCTGGCCGAATTGCCGGGCTGGATCGAGGAGATTGAGCGCGATTGATCTTCGTCATTCCCGCGCAGGCGGGAATCCAGAACCTCGGACGTCTCGCGTCTTGCGAAGACCTGCGCGTCTGGATTCTCTCCTGCGCGAGAATGACGGAGAAGTCGGAGAGGCTGACGCCTCCCCAAGTATCACCTCAATCAAACTTGCCGCTGAGCGAGACGCCGACGATCCGCGGCTCGTTGAACACGGCGGCGTTGTAGTTTTCGATCACGCCCTTCAGGTTCTTTTCGTTGGTGATGTTGCGCGCGAATGCTGCGATCTCATAGCGGCCATCGGCGGTGGTGAACCCGGCCTTGAGCCCCAGTTCCAGATTGTCGCTCGCGTAGAATTCGCGGGTTTTATACAGGACGAAGTTCGTATATCCCTGCATGTTGACATCGCTGGCCACGAAGAAGTTGCCGCGATCCGACAGCGGAATGTCGTAACGAACCGCCGCATCGACCTGCCAGCGCGGTGCGTTGGGCAGGGGGTTGCCGTCGATCCGCGCCAGCGTAGCGGGCTGGCCGAAGATCGTCGCGGGGACGGTCTGGTTCAGCACCGTGCACGTCAGGTCGCGACCGAACTGACACACTTGCGCGAAGACGTTCTTGTCCTTGATCTCGGTGTGGATCGCGCTGCCGCCCAGCGAGAAGGTGATGTTGCGGATCGGCCGCCAGTCCATCTCCGCCTCGACGCCGTAAGCGTTGGCGTGATCGGCGTTGAACAGCGTGCCGTTGCCGTTCGCGTCGTTGCCGTTCAGCTGGATGTCGTTGACCCGGTAGGTGAAGGCGGTGGCGTTGAGGCGCAGCTTCGAGGTCGGCTGCGTCTTCACGCCCGCCTCGTACGACATGATCGTCTCGCTGTTCGCGGTCGAAAACGGCGTGTTGAACACCGCCGAGCGGCCCTGGATGGTCGGGCCGCGGAAGCCGCGCGCGACACGGGCATAGATGCTCGCGGTCGGGTCGATCTCGTACAGCGCCGACAGATCCCAGCTCGGCTCCTTGCCGCTCAGCTTGACCGCACGCGGCGCAGTTGCCGGGAAGGTGTCGACCGTGCCTGCGGCGTTGCGCCCGGCGCGCACCAGCCGCGTCTCCTTGTCATCCTCGGTGTAGCGCGCGCCGGCGGTCAGCGTCAGCCGCTCGGCAAGGCGATAGCTCGCCTGCCCGAATACCGCCCAGCTGGTGTTGACGTTGCGCAACCGCACCCAGTTGTTGACGTTGCGTTGCGCATCGCCCGGCAGCAGGAAATAGCCGCGCTGGTAGAATTCGGTGACATCGCGGCTGTCGAAATAGAAGCCGCCGAACTGCCACTTGAATGCCCCGTCGCCGTTGCTCGCCAGCCGCACTTCCTGCGTCCACTGGTCGAGGTCGCGGACCCGGCCCATGCTCTCGCCATAGCCGCTGCCGCCGAAGTTGGTCGCCGCGCCGCCGTCGGTGTCGCCGCGGCTGTAGCCCGAGGTCGTCTCATAGGCGGTGATCGAGGTCAGCGTCGCCGCGCCGAAATCCCATGCCGCATTCACCGACCCGCCATAGGTCTTGTACGCCTGCGGATTGTTCGCGCCCTCGTCGAGCGCAACACGGTCGCGCGGTTCGAGGTTGACGTTGTTCTGCCCCTTGATCAGCGCGCCGCGGTGGAACACCGTCGACGTGCCCTCATAGGAGCGGACATGGCCGGACAGGTTGACCGACAGCGTCTCGGTCGGGGTCAGCAGCACCTGCAGGCGTGCGTCGCGCTCGTCGAAGCCGCCCATCGCGTCGCGGCCCGGACGCGTGCCGTCGCGGCTGCCCCCGGTGTAGCTGTTGTCGATCCAGTCGTCGCGGTGCTGGTAAAGCCCCGACAGCCGCACCGCGATCTTGTCCTGCACGATCGGCCCGCCGACGCCGCCATCGAAGGTGACGGTGTTGTACGAGCCATAGGAGGCGTTGAAGCGGCTGGTCCAGGTCTGGCCGGGACGGATCGTGTCGAACTTGATGATACCCGCGGTGGTGTTACGCCCGAACAGCGAGCCCTGCGGCCCGCGCAGCACCTCGACATTGGCGACGTCATAGACCGGGTTCGACTTCAGGACGACATGCTCGAGCACGACATCGTCCTGGATGATCGACACCGGCTGCGAGGCGCCGAGATAGAAATCGATGTTGCCGAGCCCACGGATGTAGAAGCGCGGGAAGATGCGGCCGGTGGTCGTCTCGGCATACAGGCCGGGCACGCGGCCGGCGAGCGCCAGCGCGTCCTCGCCGCCCGCCTGGAAGGTGCGCAGGTCGTCGCCGTTTACCACTGCCACCGACACGGGCACACGGCGCAGGTTCTCGGTACGACGCTCCGCGGTGACCACCACGTCGCCAAGCCCGGCGTCGGCCGAATCCGGGGACGCCTCGCTCGCTACAGGCGCAGCGCTGCCGGTCTGCGCGGCGGCGGGCAGGGCGGAGAGCGCGACACCGGTAAACAGGCCGGCGAGCAGGATCGATTTCGACGAACGACGCATGAGAACCCCTTATGAACCATTGGGAAGATGCCCGGCCGGCGTGCCGGCTGATGCGGCACTTTCCGTCGACTTCCTGCGGCGGCCGCTAGGGTTCGATTGTGTCCAGATCATGAAAAGTAATGGAATATTTCCGGCCCTGTCCTGCGCGCACGGTCGTTGGGGCGCTTGTGCCGAAACGAGACGCCGCATTCTGCCAACCAGGCGTGTCTTAACCCTGAATTCGGCGCGATTGTGCGGCGGGCGTCGGTTAGGCCGAAGGCTGCAATGTTAGATAAAGGAAGATTTAACCGTTTTCGGTACCAGTTGCCGGGTCGCCGCTGCGGTGGGATCAGCGTGTTCAACACCAGCGAACATCTGCAACCGGAGACGATCACTATGAGAACGCTTCTTGCCACCGCGGCTGTTGCTTCCGCGATGCTTGCCGCCGCACCAGCCTCGGCGGTCACTTTCGTTACCGTCAATGGCTCGGCCGACGTTTTCGCTGCGTCGGCCGTCGGCGCTCAGGCTACGTTTGACAAGGCGGTCGCCGCCGGCTTCAGCGTGATCGGCGGTAGCACGCAGGCGGTCGCGGGCAAGTCGGCCAATCCGTTCGGTGCGCCCGAGAGCAATATCTACCTGTACGTCCTTGCGAACGGCAGCGCGACCGTGTCGTCGGTTGCCTCGGCGTTCCGCAACATCTCGGTCTATCTCGGCTCGATCGACGCCGGCAACAAGGTCGAGGTGCTGGGGCTGGGCGGCAGCGTGCTGAAGAGCTTCACCGGCTCGGACCTGATCGCCCCGGCCTCGGCGACCGGCAACCAGACCGCTGCCACCACCAACCGCCTCGTGACCTTCAGCGCGGGCAACAACGAGCAACTGACCGGGCTGCGTTTCACGTCGAACGTCAACTCGCTCGAACTCGACAACGTCCGTTTCAGCGCCGCCGTGCCGGAGCCGGCGACGTGGGCGATGATGATGCTGGGGTTCGGCGTGGTCGGCTATTCGCTGCGTCGCCGGCCGACCATGCGGCTGCGTCAGCTGATCTGATCCGCAAGCCCGGTGATCGCCGCCCATTCGGCGGGGGTCACCGGACTGACAGACAAGCGCGATTGCCGCAGCATCGCCATCCCGGCCAGCGCCGGGGTGGTCTTCATGCCGCCCAGCGTTACCGGCGTTCTCAGCGGGTGACGGGCCGCGATGGCAACGGACACCCACGGCGCAGCCCCGTCCGCCTGCGCAGTGCGGGTCACCTCCGCCACGCCCACCGCCGCCTTCTGCGCGCCGCTGTGATAGATCATTGCCAGATCGCCCACCGCCATCGCGCGCAGATGCGCCGCCGCGGTGTGGTTGCGCACGCCGGTCCACTCGGTTTCGCCGTCGCGGACCAGATCGGCCCAGCCGTAGCTGTCGGGTTCGGTCTTCAGCAGCCAATATGCCACACATCTTCTCGCTTAAACCGTGCATGAATGCCGCATTCCGCGCCGGTTCAGCCGGGGCGGTCCATAAGCGTGGCACAGGCTCGCACAGATATGCGTTCAGTCAACAGGCGAGCGAGTGCAGGAGGTCCGGTTTATGTCTGCGTTGAAGAAGACCGTTTTGGCCACCGGCCTGATGGCGACAGCCTTGGCCAGTGCCGCGCCTGCGGAGGCGCAGCGTTACTGGCGTCACCGCGACCGTGGTGGCGACACCGCGGCGGGGGCATTGATTGGTGGCGTGATCGGACTGGGGCTCGGCGCGGCAATCGCGTCGAGCAACCGCGATCGGTATCACGACCGCCGTTATGACGATCGCGGCTATTACTACGACGATCGTTCCTATTATTCGCCCCCGCCGCGGGTCTATTATCGCGAGCGTTACTATGCGCCGCCGCCCCCACGGGTCTATTACGAGCCGCGCGGCTATTATCGCGGCTATGACGCGCCGGGATATTACGGCTGGTGATGCGAACGACGGCGCAGGGAGCGATCCCCGCGCCGTTTTTTTGTGGCCGCGCGCGTCGCTTTGCGGCAAGGGCGCGGCATGAGCGATACTCCTCCCGACCATCTGTCGATCGACCCGTCGAGCCCGTTCTTCGACCAGGACGCCCTGCAACGCGGCGTCGGCATCCGCTTCAAGGGCGTGGAGCGCCGCGATGTCGAGGAATATAGCATGTCCGAGGGCTGGGTCCGCGTCGCACTCGGGAAGAAGGTCGACCGGCATGGCCGCCCGTTGACGATCAAGCTCACCGGCCCGGTCGAGGCGTATTTCGAGAACGCTGCCGATGGTGGCGACGAAGGCGCGGATCAGGAAGAGGCGTAGAATCTCCTCGCCGACCGTCATCCCCGCGAAGGCGGGGATCCAGACGCGCAGGTCCGTCAGAAGCGCGAGCGTCAGAGGTTCTGGATTCCCGCCTGCGCGGGAATGACGTAGGTTCCGATTCTACGCGGCCTCCATTGCCTCGCTCGCGGCCATCCACCGCGCTTCCGCTGCCTCGATGCGATCGTTGAGATCGGCGCGCTGCTTCATCAACTCTGACATCGTCAGCTTCGCGTATTTGGGCCCGGCGGTCGACGGATCGAACATCGCGCGATCCACCGCGGCGCGTTCGGCGGTCAGCTTGGCCAATTCCGCCTCGGCGTCGCGGGCCTCCTTCTTCAGCGCCTTGTCGTTCTCGCGCGCTGCCGCGGCCGCCTTGCGGTCCTGCTTACTGCCCTTGGGCTTGTCCGCGCCTTTGCCGTCACCCGCCAGCACGAACGCGATATAATCGTCGAGGCTGCCGTCGAACTCCTTCGCGGTGCCATTGTCGACCAGCACCAGCCGGTCGGCGCTCAGCTCCACCATATGTCGATCGTGGCTGACCAGCAGCACCGCGCCGGTATAGGCGTTGAGCGCCTGCACCAGCGCCTCGCGCGCATCGACGTCGAGGTGGTTGGTCGGCTCGTCGAGGATCAGCAGGTGCGGCGCCTCGCGCGTGACCAGCGCGAGCGCCAGCCGTGCGCGCTCACCGCCCGACATGCTGCCGACGCGCGCGGTCGCACGATCGCCGGAAAAGCCGAACCGCCCTAGCTGCCCGCGCACTGCCGCCGGCGACGCGCCCGGCATCACGCGCGCCATATGCGCGAGCGGCGTATCGTCGGCCTCCAGCTCCTCGACTTGATATTGCGTGAAATAGCCGACCTTCATCTTGCCGGTCGCATTCATCTCGCCCGCCAGCGGGGTTAGTTGCGCCGCGAGCAACCGCGCCAGCGTCGTTTTGCCGTTGCCGTTGCGGCCGAGCAGCGCAATCCGATCCTCGGGGTCCATCCGCAGGTTGAGTCGCGAGAGGATCGGCGTCTCGCCATAGCCGACCGCGGCGTGATCGAGCGTGATGAGCGGCGGGCGTAGTTCGGTTGGGTTCGGGAAGTCGAAGCTGAGCGTCGGATCGTTCACCGCCTCGGCGATTGGCTGCATCTTGGCGAGCATCTTGGCGCGGCTCTGCGCCTGCTTCGCGGTCGAGGCACGCGCCGAGTTGCGCGCGACATAATCCTGCAGCTTGGCGCGCTGCGCGTCCTGATTGGCCTTGGCCGCCGCGAGCTGCGCCAGCCTCTCGGCACGCTGCCGCTCGAACGCGTCATAGCCGCCGGGGTAGAGCGTCGTCTTGCCGCCCTGCAAATGCAGGATGTGATCGACGACATTGTTGAGAAAGTCGCGTTCGTGGCTGACGACGACGATCGTCGCGCGGTAGCTCTTGAGGAAGTCTTCCAGCCACATGACCGCTTCAAGATCGAGGTGGTTGCTGGGCTCGTCGAGCAGCAGCAGATCGGGCTGCGAGAACAGCAAGGCGGCGAGCGCGACGCGCATCTTCCAGCCGCCCGAAAAGCTGTCGAGCGGCTGATTCTGTGCGTCTTCGTCGAAGCCAAGACCGACCAGAATGCGTGCGGCGCGCGATGGCGCGGAATAGGCGTCGATCGCGATCAGCCGGTCGTGGACCTCGCCCAGCCGGTCCATGCAGCCGGTGCCGTCGAACGCCTCGGCCTCCTCAAGCAGCGCCGCGCGCTCGGTATCGGCAGCGAGCACCGTCTCCAGCGGGGTCGGATCACCGGCGGGCGCCTCCTGCGCGATATAGCCGATGCGTGCGCCGCGCGGCATGTCCGCGGAGCCCTCGTCCGGTTCCAGCAGCCCGGCGATGACGCGCACCATCGTCGACTTGCCCGCGCCGTTTCGCCCGATCAACCCGACGCGGCTGCCCGGCGGCAGCGCGGCACTCGCGCGGTCGAGGATCGTGCGGCCGCCAAGCCGCACGGTGATGCCGTTGAGAGAAAGCATGCGCGGGCCTGTAGCGGATCGCGCGGGACGGGGAAAGGGAGGGGTTGTTGCCGTGCGGGGCGGGCGTCAGTCACTCCCGCGGAGGTGAGGTTGAGGACGCGCAGGCGCGCCGATCACCGGCTTCCAGGGCGGATCGACATTGGATGTTCGTCTGCTTCCCTCGTCATCCCGGACTTGATCCGGGATTCCGCTTCTTACTTCGGCGGCCAAGAAGAAGCTGGGCCCGGATCAAGTCCGGGGCGACGAATGAGGGAGATGTCCAGATCAAAAACGACGATGACCCGGCGCGGAAGGCCTGAATGTCGATCGGCGCTAGCGCTCCGAAGGAGCATCCTCTCCTTTTGCATCCACCCCACGCTGCTCGCAGAGGATCGCCCAGCCAGTCAGGAACAGCGCTCCCACGACCGGTCCGACGACGATCCCACTCAGCCCAAGCAGATCGATCCCGCCCAGTGTCGTCACCAACACCAGCCAATCGGGCAAACCGGTATCACGTCCCACGAGGATCGGGCGCAGGACGTTGTCGGCCAGCCCGATGACGAACACACCCGAGACGATCACCACCACCGCCTGCCAGATCGCGCCGGTTGCCAGCAGGTAGGCCGCAACGGGCCCCCAGATAATTGCCGGCCCAATGGCGGGCAGCAAAGCGGCCACTGCCATCATAACACCCCACAGCAGGGCGGCGGGCAGACCGACGATCCAGAAGGTAATCGCCCCCAGCGCACCCTGCACCAGCGCCACGACGCCCGATCCCTTGATCGTCGCGCGAACGACCGTGACGAACTTCTCGGCCAGCCGCTCGGCGACCGACCGCTCCAATGGCAGCGCGCGTACGATCGCCGGGCCGATCCGCTCGCCGTCGCGCAGCAGGAAGAAGGTGACGTACAGCCCGACGCCAAACGCCAGCAGGAAGGCCGCGGCATTCGCGCCGATCGACAGCGCCTGACGGGTAAGAACGCTCGCGCTGTTGCTCAGCGTCGCGGTTAAGCGCGCTTGCGCCCGTTCGAGGCTGTTGAGCCCTGCGCTGTCGAGCAATTGCTGCAACCGCCCGGGAAGAGCATCGTGCATTTGCTTGAAATAGTGCGCGAAGTCGATCTGGCCGCTGCGCATCTGCTCATAGACGCCCGCGGCCTGGTCGGCGATCATGCTGCCGAGGATGATCGCCGGGATCACGACCGCGAAGGTGATGACCAACAGGGTCAGCGCCGCCGCCATGTTCCGCCGGCCCGGCCAGCGCCGCGCAAAGCGCTGGAAGATCGGCTGAAACAACAGCGCCGCCAGCGCGGCCCAGAGTAGCGCACCGAGGAAGCCGGAAACGACGAGCAGCAACCCGACCGATATCAGGAGCAGGAACAGGATCAGCCCGCCGTTTTCGACGCGCCGTCGATCGATCGTCATTCAACAAGCTCCCGGTATCGTCATGTCGTTACACAAAGGAAACGCTACCGATGTGGATTAGGTCCGCAAGTCGCTGCGTGATGACGACATGTGGCGGCCGATCACTCCGGGTCGAACGTCCGGCCGACGTGCGCCTCGCCACGCGATGCAGCGAGTCGTTCCTGACGATGGCGTTCGGCATAGCCCGCGCGTTCCTCCGCGCTGCGCTCGGCGACGCAGGCCGGACAACTCACACCCTCGACATAGTTGGGCGAGGTGCGATCCGCCGCGCTGACCGGCATCCGGCAGGCGAAGCACAGCAGGTGCGTCCCCGGCGCCAGTCCGTGCCCGACCGCGACCCGTTGATCGAACACGAAACACTCGCCCTGCCACGCGCTTTCGGTGGCCGGCACTTCCTCCAGATAGCGCAGGATGCCGCCGTCGAGGTGGTGGACGTGCTCGACGCCCTCCGCCTTCAAGAAGGCGGTCGATTTCTCGCAGCGGATCCCGCCGGTGCAGAACATCGCCACCCGCTTCTTGCCGGCGAGCAACGTCTCGCGCTGCGTGCGGAACCAGTCGGGGAAATCGGCGAAACCCGCGGTCTTCGGATCGACCGCGCCCGCGAAGGTGCCGACGGTCACCTCATAATCGTTGCGCGTATCGATCACCAGGGTTTCGGGATCGGCGATCAGCGCGTTCCACTCGGCGGGCGCGACATAGGTGCCCGCGTCGGTGAGCGGGTCGACCGTCACGCCCATCGTCACGATTTCGCGCTTCACCTTCACCTTCAGCCGGTGGAACGGCATCGCCTCGGCCCAGCTATGCTTGAGCGACAGATCGGCGCAGCCCGGCAGCGCGCGGATATGCGCGATCACCGCATCGAGCGCGTCGGGGGCACCCGCGATCGTGCCGTTGATCCCTTCGCCCGCCAGCAGCAACGTGCCCCTGATCCCCGCCCCGCGCGCTACGGCGAGCAGCGGCGCGCGCAGCGCGTGCGGGTCGTCGAACCGGGCGAAGCGATAGAGTGCAGAAACCCTGATCAATGGACGAAGCGCGCCACCACGTCGCGATAGCTGCGGCTGACCTTCACGTTCGCGCCCGAGTCGAGCACGAGGAAGCATTCGCCATTGGTGTGCGGCTTCACCTGCTTGACGAGATCGAGGTTGACGATCGTCGAGCGGTGGATGCGCTGGAACCGGCGCGGGTCGAGCCGCTTTTCGAGGTCCTTCATCGTTTCGCGCAGGATCAGATTCCGGTCGCCGGTGTAGATCACCATGTAATCGCCCGCCGCGTCGATCCGTTCGATCGTGTCGACGTCGACGCGGAAGATCTGGCCCTGATCCTTGATGTTGATCATCTTCTCGAAACGGCTGGCGTTCACCGCATCGCCGCCATCGGCCATCTCCGCCGCCGCCTCGGGCGCGTGCTCGGCCAGCGCTTCCTTGAGCTTCTCGGCTTCACCGGCGCTTTGCCGCTCCGACAGTCGCTGGCGCACGCGGTCGAGCGTGTCGGCCAGCCGCGACTCCTCGACCGGCTTCATCAGATAATCGGTCGCCTGCGCCTCGAACGCGCGGATCGCATGGTCGGAATAGGCGGTCACGAACACGAACAGCGGCGGCTCGACGTCCATGAGTCCCTGCACCACCGAGAAACCGTCGAACCCCGGCATCTGGATGTCGAGGAAGACGAGGTCGGGCTTGTGGGTCTTGATCGCGCTGATCGCCTCGCGGCCGTTCTGGCACTTGGCGATAATTTCGACGTCGTCGTGCGCCTGTAGCCGCAATTCGAGCCCCTGGATCGCAAGCGGCTCGTCATCGACGAGGATGGTACGAATGCTCATCACACCTCTCTGTTCGGTACTTCGAGCTGGTACGGGATCTCGATCTCGACCCCGAACCCGCCCGTCGGCATGGCCCGCACATCGAAGCGGTGGTCCTGCCCGTAGGCCTGTGCCAGCCGCTCCCTGATATTGGCGATGCCCACGCCGGTTGAAAGGCTTGGCCGCGATTTCGTCGGCATCAAACCCGGGCCGGTGTCGGATACGCCGAGCAGCACCCTGTCACCGACGAGCCGAATGGTGACGCAGATTTCCGCGCCATCCTCCTGCGGCGTTACGGCATATTTGATCGCGTTTTCAACGAGCGGCTGGAGCAGCAGCGAGGGCAGGCGGGCCTTTTCCGCCGCCGGATCAATGTCGAATTTCGGGCGCAGCCGGTCCTCGAACCGCATCTTCTCGATCTCGAGATACAGTTTCAGCGTCTCGACCTCCTGCGCGACGGTGACGTGCGCCGTGGGCTCGTTGGCGAGCGTGTAGCGAAGGAACGACGACAGCCGGCTCAGCATCGCATTGGCGCGCTCGGTCTGTTTCAGCAGGACCAGCGTCGAGATCGAATTGAGCGTGTTGAACAGGAAATGCGGGTTGAGCTGATAGCGCAGCATCGCGAGTTGCGCCGAGGACGCCTGATTTTCCAGATGCTCCATCTGATCGATCTGATCCTCGAGGATCAGGTAGAAATTGATCCCGAAGTACAACGCCGACCAGCCCGCGAGCGTCGTGAAGCTGAGGAACAGCGCGGCAAGCAGCAACGTCAGGTCGACGCCCGGCGCTGCCAGCCGGATCAGGCTGAACGAAAAGGCGTACAGCGTCGCGTACAGGAACGTCGCCGCCGCGAGCGTGAAGATCGACAGCAGGATGCCGGTGACGCGCGGCAACTGCCGGTAGTGCCCGTACAGCACCGACAGCAGCAGCGTGATGCAATAGCCGATGATCGATTCGATCAGCACCGAGCCGATCACCTGCAACGAGGCATTGCTGCTCAGTGACGAGACGAGCCGCAGCACGAGATAGCCGGTCCAGCCGACTGCCTGGAGCTTCCAGAATGCCGAGGCCTTGTTCTCGAAGAACGGCCGGACGAACAGCGGGCGCTCTGGCGTGCCGGCATAAGCGGGCGGGGCAGGAGCAGCGGAGACAGAAGTCACGGAAGTCGCCATCGCGGCCTTCCTACACCGCCTGCGCCTCGCGCGCAAAAAGAAGGGCCGCCGTCCTCGAAAGAACGGCGGCCCGAATCGATCAGGTGCGAGCGATCAGAAGCTGAAGCGCACGCCCAGACGGATCGTGTACAGCGATTGACGGCCGTAGACGGTCTGCGTTGGCGCAACGAAGTTGCCGTTCGCGTCGGTCTGCGCCGGCGTGTAGCGATACTGCGCGCAGGCCTGTCCGGTGTTGGCAGTCTGCGTTCCCGCCGCGCCCGTAGCCGCCGCCGCGGTGAGACAGGTCACGCGGACAGGGGCGACGTTGAATGGGAAGACGTACTCCGAAATCTGGCCCCACTTGCGATTAAGGAAGTTGGTGAAGTTTTCGATGTCGGCGAACGCCTGGATGCGCGAAGTGCCGACGAACGTTGGCAGATCTTGCGCCAGGTGCAGGTCGAGGCGGGTAAACCACGGCGAGCGGAACGCGTTGCGCGGCGTGATCTTACCTTGATAGTTGGACAATCCCTGCGAACGGAAATAGTCCTCTATCTGCTGCTGCTGCGCCGCGCTGCCGTACGACACCTTAGTATCCCCCCCGAAGGTCGGGACGTAAAGTAGGTAGCGCGTCGACGTGCCGATAGTGCCGAAGTTTGCGCTGCGAGAGCCCGACGGAACCTGGTCGTTGAACGTGTAGCTGAACACACGGCCGCTGCGGGTTTCGCCGAACAGCGCGATCTGCGTCTTGTAGTCGCCGAAGAAGGCGTGGTCGAACGTGGCGCCGTACTTGAACTGGTACTTTACCTGATCGTTCGACACGCCATAAGCCACGTTGTTCGGATCGACGAACGCCCCATTGCTGTAATTCGACCCGGCCGTCGACGACGTGGCTGGTGCCTGATCCTTCACGTCCTGGTACGTGAAGCTGCCGTAAACGGCGAGACCCAAATCCCAATGTGCGTCGAAGCGCGCAACGCCGATCCAACTGCGACCCTTGTCCGTGTTGGTCAGCAGAATGTCCGACTGCGTGTCCGAATAGTTCGGCAACCCGGTCGACGACACCGTGGTCACCGGACGATACCGCTGGCGACCGTCTGGAGTAAGCGCGAACGCACCCGACACCGGCGTGGAGCGTAGATCGGTGAAGTACACCTGATTGCGAATGCCGATGTAAAGGGCATCAGCGCCGATCGTCAGTTCACCGCCCGGCAGGTCAAAGCGATAGTCGGCGCTCAACGTCGAACGCCACTGGCTCGGCAGTTTGAAGTTGGGATCAAGCGCGTTGGTGGTGGCATTCGCCGAGACGGTGCCGTTCAGCAGGTAGTTGTTTACCAGCGTCGGGATGGTGGTTCCGTTGACACCCTGCAACGCGGCCGCGCCTACCCCCGCCGGCAGTGTGCCTTGGTTTCCGTTGAACGCGCCGCTGTTGAGCTGCGTGATCGCCACCGAATTGCTCAAGACACCGGTGTTCGAGAAGCTGTTCGAAACGTACACGTCCGGCGCGCCACCGGCGAAGATGCCGACACCGCCGCGCAGGGTGAGGCGGTTGTCAGGGCGCCAGCTGAAGCCCACCCGCGGCTGGAACACGCCTAGACCGTTCAGATAGGCGTTGTTGGCGCCGATGATGGTCTGTTCGCCGCGGACAACCGCACCGTTGCCATACCGGTTGATGAAGTTGTTGTTGATCGTTGGGAACGTATGACCGCCGTACAAATCGTACCGCGCGCCATAGGAGATGTCGAACGTGTCGCTGACACGCCAGTTGTCCTGAATGCCGAACGTGAATTGACGGTAGTTGAAGCGCGCGGCGGCGTCATCCGGGTTGAGCGTCGGAATGGCATTGCCGTAGCTGAGTGACTGCGCATTGCCTGCGGCAAAGTCTGCCAGCGAGTCGAAGTAATAGTTGCCGGCGCTGTTCTGCAGGAACGAGTTGAACACTCTGGTGCTCTGTACTTCGGTAAACAGGCGCAGATCATGGCTGCCACGGTTGTAGCGCAGCTGGAACAACCCGCCCCAGGTGTTCGAAGTCAGCTCGTTGGTCTGACGAGAATTGTCGGGCCCCAGCGAGACGATCGAAGAATTGGCTGGGCACTGGGTGGACGCGTTATTGGCGGCACCCGAAGTCGTCCGGTCAGAGGTTGGTGCGACGCACACGCGGAACTGTGCGAACCCGCGGCCAAGCAGCGGCTGCGCCAGACGCTCGTAGTCCTTGTAGAAGCCGCGAACTTCAGTCGAAATTTCGTCAGTCCAGTCAGAGTTTAGCTGACCAACCACCGTCCACAAGCGGTTGCCTGAAATGTAGTTGTTCGACGCAAGACTAAGGCCGGTTGTCGGGCTCGCTGTGGTGAAGGTGTTTGACGAGTTGATGTTGATCTGGTCCTTCGCATAGGTGCCGGTCAGTGCGAAGCGCTGTCCGTCTGCGATGTTCCAGTCAAGCTTGCCGACGAGACGATCGTCCTTGTCGCCCGAGTCAGTCACGACGCCGCCGGCATCGTAGCCATATTTGGATTGCGCGATCTGAATGACCTGATTGACTTGTGCCAGGTTCAGGTTCGGAATAGCGATGCCGGCGTTGGCATCGGTCGGGCCCTGCTGCTGAGGGAAGCCGCCGCGGATTCGCTCACCGGCGACCATGAAGAATAGCTTGTCCTTGATGATCGGACCTGACAGCTCGGCGCCGTAATTCTCCTGCTTGTACTTGGGCAGGGTGACACGCAGGTCCTTGGTGCGGCTCCCGGTCAGCCCGTCAGTCTGTTGCGCGTAGAAGCCGGTGCCCTGGAACTTATTCGTCCCCGAACGGAGCACCAGGTTGACGGCGCCTCCGGTGAAATTGCCTTCTCGTACATCGTAAGGCGCGATCTTGGCTTGGAATTGGCCGATCGCATCGAGGGGGATCGGAGAACGACGGCTGGGCAAGCCATCGGTATTGAGCCCAAAATTGTCGGTGATCGGCACGCCATCGACCGAGAAGCGGCTGAAGCGCGCGTTCTGGCCCGCGAACGAAACGGCGCGGCCGCCGGTCGGCGTATCGTCGAGACGCGCGAACGGATCGCGGCGTTCGAGATCGCGGATGTCGCGGTTAACCGTGGCGACGTTCGCGATCTGCTCTGCGTTCAGGACGGTTGCCGGACCCTGCGACAGCGAGCGGGCGCTCGGCAGGCTGGCGGCGGTCACGACGATGTCGGCAGTGCCGGCGCCTTCAGCCGCCAGGTTGATCGGCAGGTCGAACGTCTGCGCTACGGTCGTGTTGATGTCGGTGACTTGCGATGCGGCGTAGCCGGGCGCGTTGACCGACACCGTGTAGGGACCGCCGGCGCGCAGGCCGGTCGAGTTGAAGACGCCATTGGCATCGGTGGTTGCGGTCGAACGCGCACCGGTCGCTGCGTTCACGATCTCCACCGAGGCGCCTGCGACCGGCGTGCCGTCGGCGGTCACAGTGCCGCGGATCGCGGAGGTGGTTTCTTGCGCCACCGCGGCGGCCGGCATGACCGGCGCGACCGCAGCCACGCCTACGAACAGATTGTTTCGCATCGGAAAAAATGTCCCCTTTTGCCGCAGCGCGACCCGCGACGGTTTCGTCGTTGGGGCGCCGATGGCCGGAGTATGTGAAGGTTGCGTGACACTTACGAGTCGATTGCCGCGGCATCGCAATAGTTTGCCGCTGCGTTGCATAAAAGCGACAGCAGCCTTGACCCGGTCGGCTCACCCGCGCGCGAAGATGCGTCGCCACGCTGGCTTGGCGCTGCCTGATTGCAGCACGCCGCGGCGGAAAAGGCGCGCGCCGATCGTGATGAACACTGCCACCCACAGTAATTGCCAGGCGAGCGCGGCCAGATGCGGCCACCATTGCGCACCCGACGCCGCGCGGCCGGCCATCGCAAATGGCGAGGAAAGCGGGAAAAATTCGGCGGCGGTCGCGAGGAGGGTGCCCGGATGGGAGACCGCGGAGGAGGCGAGGCCGAACATCGCAACCTGGATGATCGTGATCGGAAGCGAGAGCATCTGAACCTCGCGCATCGTGCCGGCCTGGGCGCCAACCCCTAGAAATACCGAGCCTAAAAGCAGGAAGGCGGTGGTGAAATAGGCGGCGAACAGCAGCGCGAAGGGAACCATGCCGATCGCGGGGCGCAGGTGCGCCAAATCTGCGCCGAAGTCGCCGGGCAGCAGCGCGCCGACCTGGCTGAGCACCGTACCCCAGAATGCAACGAACAGCAGCGCGACGCCGTACATCCCCAGCAGCTTGCCGAGGAAAACACTCTCCAGCGGCACGGAAGCGGCAAGAATTTCAATAACCTTGTTGTTCCGCTCCTCGGCCATCGTGCCCACCACCTGACCGGACAGGAAGAGGGTCAGGAAGAAGATACCGAAGACAGCAAGAAACGACGCAGCGTTGCGATCGCCGCGCTTCGGGGCGGCGGTTCTGACCGGCTCCATCCGTGCTGTGGGGGCATCGGCACCGGCCCGCTCGATCAGCGCGGCCTGTCGCGATACGGTGGCAAGATAACGCGCGTCGTCCCGGTTTCCGGCCGAAAATACCACCCTCGGCTCCGCAAGCGTGCCGTATAACACCGCGTTCACGTCGGCCCCGGGCGCATCGAGCATCGCGCGGGACACAATTTGCGCGTTTTCGACCGAAGGGTGCAGCGCCAACGGCGGCGGTGCCGCGTCGCCGCGCACGAGCGGACGCAATTGCGCATCGGCACTACGCAACGCCTTCGCCGATGCAGCCGGCAGCATCGCGACCAGCCGCGCCTTGTCGGACGACCCTTGCGTCACCGAGGCGGCGCTGACCCCGCCCAATACGCTGAGCGAGCCCATGATGGCCGGGGCGAACAGGAAGATCAGGAAGATTGGCGTGAAGACCGTCGCGGTGAAATCGCGGCGGGCGATCGTCAGCGTCTGGCGGATCTGGCGGCGCAGCGGGCTCATGCCTTCGACTCCGAAGCGGTTTGCCCGACGATCCGCACGAACGCATCGTGCAGGCCCGGGCGTTCGATCGACAGGCCCTTGATGCCATAGCCAGCGTCGATCAGCCGCCGGAGCAGTCCCTCGATGCCCTCCTCGGGCAGCGCGAAACGCCAACCCTCCCCGTCGGGGCGGGCGGACGGCGGGAGCATCGCCGCGAGCTGCGGGTCGACGTGCGTGGGCACGTAATGGACCTGTTGGGGAAGGAGCGCGCGCGCTTCGTCGACGGTGCCTTCGAAACGTCGTTTGCCGCCGGCAATCACCGCCAACCGGTCGCATAGCCGTTGCGCGTGCTGCATGACATGGGTTGAGAAGAGGATCGTCGCACCGCGATCACGCTCGGCGAGGATCAGCGCCTCCAGCCGCTCCTGATTGACCGGATCGAGGCCCGAGAAGGGTTCGTCGAGCACCAGCAGGTCGGGACGGTGAACGACCGCGCCGAGCAACTGCACGAGCTGCGCCATTCCCTTCGACAGCTTGCGGATCTTCTCGTCGATCGCATGGCCGAGCCCGGCGGCCTCCAGCAACTCGGCGGCGCGCGCGCGGCCGGTCTGCCAATCGAGCCCGCGCAGCGCGCCCATGAACGCCACCGCCTCGCGCGCCTTCATTGAGGGATAGAGGCCGCGTTCCTCGGGCAGATAGCCGACGCGATCACCGACGTCGCGCGGGTGGTCGCTGCCGAGCAACGTGCGCGTGCCCGCATCGGGCTCGATGATGCCGAGCGTCATGCGCAGCGTTGTCGTCTTGCCCGCGCCATTGGGGCCGAGCACGCCGTAGATCATGCCCGCCGGCACCGCGAGATCGACGCCGTCGACCACCTGCCGCTCGCCGTATCGCTTCACCAATCCGTCGGCGATGACGGCGTAATCGTTCGATGCCACGCGTGCTTCCCCTTGTCGCCGTGCAGCGTAGCGGGGCGGGTGCGCGTCGCCAATCGCTATCGCCGCTGCGGGCGGAGGCGGGGCGACGTGTCATGCGGTGCACGTCCGGGTTGACGATTGGGACAGCGAGCCGAAGGCTCGCGCGCTCGCTTTGCGCGCGCTCACCTCTCACCCAGCGCCGACCAAGCCTTTGCTGCGCAGAAGTGAGCGGATGTCAGGTGTGGCGGCGTCGACCCGAGCCGTCATTGCGAGCGTAGCGAAGCAATCCAGAGCCGGATCAGGACGCCCTGGATTGCTTCGCTACGCTCGCAATGACGGAAGGGATATTCGGCCTCACGAGCCATCGAACGGCTTCGGCTCAGGCCGCGGCGCGTGCGCCGGCGTCGTCGTTGGCGGCCGGGGTGCTGAGTCCGCCGTCCTGCGCCAGCTTCGCGAAGGCTCCGCCGGCGGCGAGCAGTTCGTCGAAGCCGCCCTGTTCGACGATCCGACCCTGATCGAGCACGACGATCCGGTCCGCCGCCCGCACGGTCGAGAGGCGGTGCGCGATGACGAAGGTGGTGCGGCCGTGCCGTAGCCGTTCGAGGCTTTCCTGAAGTCGTGCCTCAGTGGCGACGTCTAGCGCGCTGGTCGCTTCATCAAGCAGCAGGATCGGCGCGTTCTTCAAGAGCGCGCGGGCGATCGCGATCCGTTGCCGCTCGCCGCCCGAGAGCCCGGCGCCGCGATCGCCGACTGCGGTGGCAAAGCCGTCGGGCTTGCGCATGATGAAGTCCCAGGCACCCGCGATTCGCGCGGCATCCTCGATCTGCTCCATCGTGGCGTCGGGATTGCCCATCGCGATATTCTCGGCGATCGAGCGGTTGAAGAGGCCAGCCTCCTGGAACACCACGCCGGTCGCGGCGCGCAGCGAGGCGAGGGTGACGCCGCTGATGTCCTGACCGTCAACGAGGATGCGGCCTTTTTCCGGATCCCAGGCGCGCTGGAACAGGCCGAGCGCGGTCGACTTGCCCGAGCCGGTCGGGCCGACGATCGCGACCGTCTCGCCGGGGGCGACCTCGAAGTCAAGATCGTGAACCGCGCCCGAGCCGGTCGGGTAGCGGAACGAGACGTTCTCGAAGGTGACCCGGCCGTCCGAGACCGCGAGCGGCGCGGCGTCGGCGGCTTCGGTGATGTGGCTCTGCTGGTCGAGCACCTCGAAGAACTGGCGGAGCGCGGGAAGGCGCTGGGCGATGTTGACGATGAAGCCGGTGACCGTCTCGAGCCGCGCGATCATGAGGGTCGCAAAGCCGACGAACGACACGACGTCGCCGATCGTCGCCAGCCCGCGGGTGATCAGCGCCGCGCCGAAGCCGAACACCGAGACGATCGCGATCGACGAGGCACCACGCGTCAGCACCGCCGACACCGCCCACCAGTTGAGCACCGGATATTGCGCATGGAGCAGATCGTGGAGCGAGCGGCGGACGTTGCCCATTTCGCCGGGCACCGCGAGGAAGCTCTGGAGCACGGTGACGTTGCCGAAGAGGTCGCCGAGATTGCCCGAAATGTCGGTGAAGCGATCCTCGACGCGTGCCTGCCCGGTGGCGGTGTGGCGCATCACGATCAGGTTGACCGCTGAATAGACGAGCATCAGCACGACCAGCACCAGCCCGAGCCGCCAGTTGGTGACCATCGCGATCGGGAGCAGCAGCGCAAGAATTCCGATATTGGTGATCTGGTCGCGCAGCAGCGGCAGCCACAGGTTGAACAGCCCCTCACAGCCAGAGATCATGATCCGCATCAGCCGGCCCGAGCGCGCCTGCGTATGAAAGGCAGGGGGCAGCGCGAGCAGATGCTCGACATAGGTGGACATGGCGATCAGCCGGCGCCGGTGCGTCATGCGATCGGCGAGCAGGGCGATCACCACGCCCGCGGCGAAGACGGTGACGCTGATCGCGCACCACAAGCCGACGTAGCGCATCGGGTTCGCGCCGGTTGTGAGGCCATTGACCGCCTTGCCGAACAGCAGCGGTTCGGCGACCTGCAGGAACGCGACCAGCGCGCCGGCGCCGAGCAGCGAGCCGGCCTTCAGCCGCTCCGGGCGGAGCAGCGCGAGCGCGCGGAGAACGATACGGGGCGAGGGCAGGGGCTCGGCGGACGTGCGTTCGGCGGACAGGGGCATGACCAACTCACGAATCGGTAAGAGGACGCGGCGGCGCATTGGATCGCCGTTGATGGCCGTCGTAAGGGAAGATGGTTAACGGGAGGTGTGAGCGGATGCCCTGGCGCCGTCATCCCGGCCTTGAGCCGGGATCCCGATCTTTTTCATGCGGGTGCCAAGAAGAAGCGGGGCCCCGGATCAAGTCCGGGACGACGACAGAGAGGGGAATCGTTGACCAGGACGTGTCGGATCAATGCTCGCGGAACGAGGACCAGAAGGCGCCTACCAAGGGCTCCAGCGCATAATCAAGCGCGGTGCGTTTGCGCAGCGGGATCAACACCTGCGCGGGCATGCCGGGACGTAGCTTGAACTGTTCGCCGCGGAACCTGGCGAGGACATGCAGCTCCTCGGGCGGTACGGTGATTTCCGCGGTGAAATAGCTGACGCCGGTCTTCTCGTCGGTGAAGCTATCGGCCGAGAGGCGCGTCATCGTGCCGTTGAGCGGCGGGATGTCGCGTTCGTGGAGGCTTGGGAACTTGACGGTGGTGTGCTGGCCGACCTTGAGGTCGTCGGCGTCGTCGGGCGAGATGCGCGCCTGGATGCGCAGCGGTGCCTGTTCGGGGACGATGTCCATCAGCTTCTGCCCCGGCTGGATCACGCCGCCGGGAGTGAAGACGGTCAGCCCGACCACCGCGCCGGTCGCGGGAGCGCGGATTTCGGTGCGCGCCAGTTGTTCGCGCGCCGCGCCCAGCTTCGGCAACAGCTCGCCAAGCCGCACCTCGACGTCACGCAGATCGGCGGCGGTACGTTCGGTGAAGGTGCGTTCGGCCTCGAGCCGCTGAATCTGGCTTTCGCGGGCGGCCTCCCGGGTCTGCGCGACGCTGGCGGAATATTGCCCGCGCTGGCCCTGCAATTCGGCGCGCATCCGCTCCAGCTCGCGCAGGCGGGTCTGCGAGACGAAGCCCTTGGCGGCGACCGGGCGCAGCGCGTCGAGCTGCGCGTCGAGCAGCTTCAACTGCTCCTGCGCGGAAAGCACCTGCTCGCCGTAGCCGCGGCCCTGTTCGTTCGACTGCGCCGCGCGCTGGCCGAGTGCGTCGCGCTGCGCGGTGAGCGTCGCGGTGCGCGCGTTAAGTTCGGTCTGCTGGAGGCGCATCGCGAGCGCGGCCTCGGCGCGGTCCTCGGCGTTGAGCGTCGCGAATTCGCGCGGGGGCGCGATGCGGGTCTGGCCGAGCTGTTCGGCCTGAAGCCGCGCGCGCTGCGCGAGCAGACGGATGGTCTGCGACGCGAGCGCGCGTTCGCTGGCGAGCACCTCCGGCGAGCCGAGGCGGATCAGTAATTGCCCTTGCTGGACGCGCTGGCCGTCGCGAACGAAGATCTTGTCGACCACGCCGCCGTCGCGGTGCTGGACCGCCTGCCGCTGGCCGGAGACCGCGAGCACGCCTTCGGCATAGGCGGCCGCGTCGAGCCGTGCGAACGCCGCCCAGCCGAGGAAGCCGATGAAGAACAAGGCCGCGACGATCAGGCCGTTGCGGATGTCGCTGCGCGGATCGGCGGGCAGGTGGACCGCATCGTCGCCAGTTGCCGACAGCGGGGCGGGGGAGAGGGGCAGGGTGGCCATGGCTCAGGCGCTCGCGCTGGGGGCGGTGATCGTCGGGGAGGTGCCGGGGCTGGGCACCGCGCGCGGCCGCTGCGGCGCGATCTTGGGCAGCACCTCGTCGCGCGGGCCGAACATTTCCACGCGGCCGCCGCGCATCACCAGCAGCTTGTCGACGACGGGCAGGATGCCGAGCTTGTGGCTGACCACGAGAATGGTGTGCCCGGCCTTCTTGTAATGGTCGATCGCGGCGAGCAGCGCGCTGTCGCCCTCGGCATCGAGGTGCGCGTTGGGTTCGTCGAGGATCAGCACCGCGGGATCGCCGAACATCGCGCGCGCCAGCGCGACGCGCTGCGCCTGACCCGCCGACAGCCCGCGCCCGCCGGGCTTCAGCTCGTGATCGAAGCCGCCGGGCAGCCGCTGGATCAGCTCGCGCGCGCGGGCGCGCTCGGCGGCCTTGATCGCGGCGGCGTCGATCGCGGCGGGGTCGTGCGCCAGCTCGGTGCGGAAGCGGGCGATATTCTCCTTTACGGTGCCGGCGAACAACGACGGGTCCTGCGGGAGATAGCCGATATGTTCGGCGAGCAGTTCCGGGTCCCAATCGGTGACGTCGGCGCCGTCGATGCGGACCCGGCCGCGATCGGGGCGGATCGCGCCGGCGATGATCCGCGCGAGCGTCGACTTGCCCGCGCCGCTTGGGCCGACGATCGCGATCACCTCGCCCGCCGAGATC
This sequence comes from Sphingomonas phyllosphaerae FA2, assembly GCF_000427645.1. GTDB lineage: Bacteria > Pseudomonadota > Alphaproteobacteria > Sphingomonadales > Sphingomonadaceae > Sphingomonas > Sphingomonas phyllosphaerae. Next base: position 822,113 of record NZ_KE386571.1, read on the forward strand.
GGTAGCGACACGTCGCTGATGATCGTGCCGTCGCGAGCGTCGTTGAACAACGTGACGTTTTCGAGCCGCAGCGTGCCCTTTGGCGCGGGAAGCCGGGTGACGACGCCGGCGGTGTGCGTCTCGGTCAGCAGCTTGTCGAGCCGCAGGTAGCTGCCATGCGCCTGCGCGATGCCCTTCCAGCTGCCGATCAGCAATTCGATCGGCGCGAGCGCACGCGAGATCAGGAACGAGGCGGCGAAGATCGAGCCGCCCGAAATCTGGTTGTCGATCGCCAGCAATGCACCCAGACCGAGCGCGAGGCTTTGCAGCGCCAGCCGGACGAACTTGGTAGCGGTCATGTAATTGCCGCTGGTGAAGCCGGCGCGGGTCTGGAGCGCGAGCATCGTCTCGCGATAGCGCAACTGGCGCGTCACCATCGCGCGGCGCATGCCCAGCGCGCGCACCGCCTCCGCGCCGCCGAGCATCGCCTCCTGGCTGGCGTAGCTGGTGGTCGCGGCGATCTGCGCGCGTTCCAGCGCGGTGCGGGTGCCCTTTTCGTTGCGCCAGGCGATCACGGGCAGGATCGTGCCCCCGACCAGCGCGACGATCCCCAGCACCGGATGAACCAGGAAGCAGACCGCGATGTAGATCGGCGTCCACGGCGCATCGAACAGCGCAAGCACGCCCGGGCCGCTGATCGTCTGGCGGACGTTGTCGAACTCGCGCAGCGCCTGTCGCGCGACCGGCTGGTCGGGGCGGCCGAGGGTGGCGTCGAGCAGGACGGGCGCGAGCGTCGCGTCGAGACGGACCCCGGCGCGCACCAGCAACCGCGTGCGGATGCGATCGAGCATCGACAGCGTGATGAGCGCGAACAGCAGCACCGCGGTGAGGAACCACAAGGTCAGCCGGCCATGCGTCGGCACCACCCGGTCATAGACCTGCAACATGTACAGCGTCGGCGCGATATACAGGATGTTGACCAGCGCGCTGAACCCGAAGGCGGCCAGAATATGGCGGCGGCATAGCGAGAGCGCTGCCCGCATCGGGCCTTCGCCACCCGGATTCGTGGTTATCATCATGGAACCAACGCCTAGCATCACCGTTTCGTCAAAGCGACGAGTTACGTGCGAGGCCCGGCCCTACTCCGGCGAGCCCCGCACGCGTTGTGGATCGTCCCTTTCCCACGCCGCACATCGCAGGAATAATTGAAGAATTTACTAGTCCCCCGATCGCCGGCGGGCCGGGGCCGCGCGTCCTGCGATCGGATGAAATTTCCGCAAGGAACGCGCTTCGCCGAATCGATTGTCCCGCTGCGGTGACTCACGTCTCTATTGCTAGTCAGTCGCAATCGCTGTTATAGCGGCGTCATGCTAGGGCGTGGGGAAAGTGGCGGATGCTGATGCAGCGGGTGGAATCGCCGCCGGAGGCAGCGCCGCGCACGCGCCACATCCGCGTCGCCGCAGTGACGATGGCCGTGCGCTGCCTGACCGCGTTCCTCGGCGGCTATGCGCTGATCGCGACGGTCGCGATGCTGATCGCGCGGCTGCTGCCGATCGCGCGGGTCGAGGCGACCGTCTGGGCGATGATCCCGAGCTTCCTGATCTACGCGGTCGTGGCCTTGTGGTGTTTCCATGAGCCGAAGCTGGCGCGGATCGTCGGCGGGGTGTGGGGTGGTGCGATCCTCGCAGGAGCGGCGGTCTGGCTGCTGGGCGTGCGACCGTGACGCGCTCGCTGCGACAGTCGATGGCGTGGATCCATAGCTGGCTGGGGTTGCTGGCCGGCTGGATCCTGTTCGCGATGTTCCTGACCGGCACCGCCAGCTATTTCCGGCCGGAGATCACGCGCTGGATGCAGCCCGAAATGCCCGTGAACCACACGCCCGCGGCGATCGCGGCGCAGAGTGCGGTGGCGCAGCTTTCGCGCGACGGCATCCGCGACCAGCAATGGTTCATCCAGCTTCCCAACGAGCGTGACGTCGTCACGCACGTCTATGCCACGCCCAAGCCCGACGCAGCGGAGGCGAAGGATAAGAAGCCCGGCAAGCGGCGCAAGCGTGCCGACGAGCAAGTGCTCGCCCCCGCGACGGGCGCGCCGATCCATGCGCGCGATACGCGCGGCGGCGAGCATTTCTATCGCTTCCACTTCCAATTGCAGCTGCCGCATCCGTGGGGCCGGTGGCTGGCGGGCGTCTGCGCGATGTTCATGCTGGGCGCGATCATCTCGGGCGTGGTGACGCACAAGCGCATCTTCGCCGATTTCTTCACGCTGCGCTGGAACAAGGGGCAGCGCAGCTGGCTGGACGCGCACAACGTCTCGGCGGTGCTGGCGCTGCCTTATCACGCGGTCATCACCTATACCGGGTTGATGACGCTGGTGCTGATGTACCTGCCGTATCCGATCGCGATCAATTACAAGCAGCCGCTCGATTTCGGCCGCGAGGCCTATGGCCTGCCGCAAGATGCCGTCGCGACCGGCCGCGCCACGCCGCTGGTGCCGATCGCGCCGCTGGTGCGCGACGCCGAGGCGCGATTGCAGCGGCCGGCGGCGCGCGTGGTGGTGCAGCAGCCCGGCGATGCCGCCGCGATCGTTGCAGTGACCGGTGCCGCCCAATCGAGCCTGAACGCGCGCGCGGGCACGGTCGTCTATTCGGGCGCGACCGGCGCCTTGATCCAGCCACCGAGCGGAGCGGGGACGGGCGTGTCGAGCGTAGGGGTGATGCTGGGTCTGCATCTCGCCCAATATGCGGCACCGGCGCTGCGCTGGGTGCTGTTCCTGCTGGGGCTGACGGGCGCGGCGATGGTCGGCACGGGGTTGCTGCTATGGACCGCGGCGCGGCGAAAGCCGGGGGCCAAACCGTTCTTCGGTCTGCGGCTGGTCGAGCGGCTGAATATCGCGACGATCGCGGGGCTGCCGATCGGGATGGGGGCCTATCTGCTTGCCAATCGAGTCATTCCCGCCGCCGCCGAAGGTCGCGCGGCGGCCGAGGTGGCGACGATGTTCTACGTCTGGGGCGGGGCGGCGGTGCTGCAATTGCTGCGTCCGGCGAAACAGGCGTGGGCGATCCTGTTCGCGACGGGGGCGGCGGTCTATGCCGCGATCCCGATCGCCAATGCGCTGACCACGTCGCGCGGGCTGACGGCCTCGTGGCGCGCCGGAGACCAGTTGTTCATGAGTTTCGATCTAGCGCTGCTGGGCATCGCGGCGCTGCTGGGCGTCGCGGCGTGGCGCGCGGCGCGACCGCGGCCGGCGCAGGTGTCGCGACGGGCACGGGAGATGGTGCATGTTTGAAGGCGTGTTGCTGTGTGCGCTGGCGTTCGTGCTGCTGGCGGCGGCCTCGTACAAGTTCCGGCGCGAGGCGGGGATTACCGGCGAGCGTGCGGTACGCGCGCTGCGCAGCGGCGCGGCGGTGCTGATCGCGCTGGCGCTGGTGCGGGTCGGCACGCCGATGGATGGCGAGCGCTGGGTGCGGTTGCTGACCTGCGCCTCGATCGCGGCGGTGATGGTCGTGCTTGCGCTGTCCGTGGCGCCGGGCGCGGTCTTCTATCCGGTCCGTCGGGCGGTTCGTCGCCGGTGAGGTCGATCGACGTTCGACATCGGGATGTCGACGGGGAAGGGCTGGATCAGGCGGCGGCGGGGAAATGTTGAGTTCGTTGCACCGAAGCTCATCCTCCAGATCGTGCGAGTATATCGTTCGTCATTGCGAGCGTAGCGAAGCAATCCAGGGCCGGATCAGGACGCCCTGGATTGCTTCGCTACGCTCGCAATGACGGATCAGGTTGACCTTATCACGTTGTAACGATCCGAAATGATCGGGTTACGCGGCCGACTTGCGCGCCGCCGCGTGATCCCGTCCCTCTTCGTCGCTCAGGAGGCGACGCGTTCCGGCAGCGCGATCGGCTCGCGGTCGTCGAGCGTGCCGAGTTCGCCGCGCTGGCGTGCCTTGCGGCCATAGACCAGCTCGAACAGCGGCGAACTCATCAGCGTCGTGGCGATCGCCATCAGCACCAGCATCGAGAACAGCGCCGGCCCGATGATGCCGCGCGCCAAGCCGATGTTGATGATGATCAGCTCCATCAGCCCGCGCGCGTTCATCAGCGCGCCGACACCCAGGGCGGTTGCATTGTCCTGCCCGGTCAGCCGCGCCGCGGCCCAGCACGCGCCGCCCTTTGCGACGACCGAGGCGACGAGCACCACCAGTGCGACCCCGAGCAGCGCCGGATCAGCAACCAGCGCAAGCTGCGTGTTGAGCCCGCTGAAGGTGAAGAAGCAGGGGAGCAGCAGCAGGACGGTCATCGGCTCCAGCTGGCGCTTCAGACCTTCGGCAAAGGCGCCGCGCGGCATGACCGCCCCCAGCAGGAAGCCGCCGAACACCGCGTGCATGCCGACCGCATCCATCGCGAAGGCGGCCAGCAGGAACAGCATCAGCGCGATGCCGGTTTCGGTCTGACCGACCATCCCGGTACGCTCCGCCGGCGCGCCGAGCGGGCGCAGCAGCCGCGGTCCGAAGCCGAGCACGACGACCGCGAAGAGCGCCGCGCCGCCGATCGCCTTGATCGCGACCCCGGCCCCGTCGCCAAAGGTCGCCAGCACCACCGCCAGCACCGTCCACGCTCCGGCGTCGTCGATCGCGCCCGAGGACAGCGACAATGTGCCGAGCGGCGTGCCCGACAGCCCGCGTTCGTGGATGATCCGCGCGAGCATCGGAAAGGCGGTGATCGCGATGCACGCGCCGGTGAACAAGGCGGCCTGCGTCGCGGTGACGGTCGGGCCGAACAGCCCGGGGATCGAGCGGAGCCATGGCGCGAGCACGACCGCGACCGCGAACGGCGCGATCATCCCCGAGAGCGAGACGGCGGTGGCGCTGCGCGCGTTGCTGCGGAAATGGTCGGCGCGGAAGCCGAGCCCGACGATGAACATGTAGAGGCCGACGCCGAGCTGCGCGACCGCATACAGCAGCCCGCGCGTTTCCTTGGGGAACAGCAGCATCTGCCAATCGGGCGCCAATAGCCCGAGCAGCGATGGCCCGAGCAGCACGCCTGCGATCATCTCGCCGACGACCTGCGGTTGCCCGAGGTAGCGTTTGGCGAGCCAGCCGACGCCCCGAGATACTGCAACGATCGCAAACAGTTGCATGAAGAAAAGGACGCTGAGCTGCGCCGGTGCCATCACGAATCCCCACCCGTTTTCCGCAGGCTAGCGGCAGACGCGGGCACGCTCAACGACGATGTTTGCGCTATCGCCCGCCCGTCCGGCGGGTGAGCGCGGCGACGCAGCTGGCGCGATCGATGCTGCTGCCGTCGCGCTGGCGCGCATCGACCCAGGTGACGCGCGGCTCGGCGCGATTGGCGGAGGGGTAGAGATAGGCGTCGAGGATGCAGATCGCGCTGGAGAATTGCAGCTTGCGCGCGGCGCCCTCGCGAACGTCGGCGTCGGGTTGGCCGAAGGTGCTGGTCAGATGCGCGGCATCCTGCCCCATCACCGCCTCCAGCCCGAGCGTCGGCAGCGCGACCGGGATCGCGCGTGCGACCGCCGGCCGCTGCGCGGTGGTGGTCGCACAGCCGGCCAGTAGTGGCAGGAGCAGCAGCGCGGCGGGGGCGAGGGGCTTCATCGGCGGTTTCCGTGGAACAGGTGCGTCGCCATCGCCGCGCCCAGCACGGACGCGAGGATGTTGAGCAGCGGAACCACGAACAGCCCGGTTGCGGCAAGCCCCAGAACGAAGCGCCGCCCGGCGGTCGCCGCGCGCCAGTCTCGCATCGCCGCAGCGGGCAGGTGGCGTGCCGCGACCATCTCGCCGAGATCGCGCCCGAGCAGCCAGCCGTTGACGACGAAGAATGCCGCCGCGGTGCCGACCCCTGTGACGAGCAGCCCGATGTAGACCGGGGCGGCGAGCAGGTTGACCGCGATGAACCGTCCGGCCGAGGCAAGCCCCATCCGCAGGCCGCGTGCCAGCGATACCGGATGCGCGCTGGCCAGCGATTGCGGATAATGCCGCCGCTCGACCGCGGCGACGATCGTGTCGGCGAACAGGCCGACGACCAGCATCGCCACCGCGCGGAACAACAGCCACCCGCCCAGCACGGTCAGCAGGGTGGCGGCGACCCCGGCGAGCGTGCCGTGCCAGCTGACCCCGGCGAGCGCGGTGTCGATCAGCCACCATGCGCCGGTACCGAGCGCGACGAAGATGCCGAGCGTGATCGCCAGCGACATGGCGAGCACGCGCAGGATCGCGGGGTCGCCGAGTTGCTGCACCGAGAGCCAGAATGCGCGCACCATCGTGGGGCGATGCGCTTCGCTTGGCCGTTGCGCAAGGCGCGACCGCACTCTAGTCGGACGCTTTCCGCACTTCCAGGAAGTACGAACTTGACCGAACCCCGCTATGACGTGGTCGCGATCGGCAATGCCATCGTCGACATTCTCTCTCCCGCCACCGACGCCTTCATCGCCGAGAACGGGATGACCAAGGGCGCGATGGCGCTGGTCTTCTCGCCCGAGGAAGCCGACGCGCTCTATGCGAAGATGGGGCCGGGGCAGGAAGTGTCGGGCGGATCGGCGGCGAACACGATCGCGGGAATGGCGGCGCTGGGCAGCCAGTGCGCCTTCATCGGGCAGGTCGCCGACGATCAGCTCGGCGAGGTGTTCGCGCACGACATCCGCGCGGCGGGAATCCGCTTCGACACCGCGTCGCGCGCCGGTGCGCCGACGACCGGCCGCTGCCTGATCTTCGTGACGCCCGACGGGCAGCGCACGATGAACACCTTCCTCGGCGCGTCGCACTATCTGCCGGCCGAGGCGCTGGACGCCGGGCTGATCGCCGATGCGCGGTATCTGTATCTCGAAGGCTATCTGTGGGATCCCGAAGAGCCGCGTGCCGCGATGCGCGCCGCGATCGATATCGCGCGTGGGGCCGGGCGGAAGGTCGCCTTCACGCTGTCGGCCGAGTTCGTGATCGACCGTCACCGCGACGCGTTCCACGCGCTGATCGATCAGGGGCTGATCGACGTGCTGTTCGCGAACGAGACCGAAATCATGTTCCTGACGCAGACCGACACGGTCGACGCGGCGGTGGCGGCGGTGCAGGGCAAGGTGCCGCTGGTCGTCGTCACGCTCGCCGAGCGCGGCGCGATGGCGGTTGCGGGTGGCGAGCGCGTCGTCGTGCCGGCGCAGCCGATCGACAAGGTGGTCGATACGACCGGCGCGGGCGACCTGTTCGCGGCGGGCTTCCTCCACGGGCAGGCGCAGGGCAAGTCGCTGGAGGCGTCGCTGACGCTCGGCGCGATCTGCGCCGCCGAGGTGATCCAGCATTTCGGCGCGCGGCCGATCGTCGACCTGAAGGCGATCACCGCGGGGGTTTGAGCGGGCGGGCGATCACTTCACCGCCCGTCGCCCCTGCGCAGGCAGGGGCCTATGTCTGTGTCGTCCGGGTGCAAGCATTTGACACAGGCGCGTCGTGCTTTGTGTCGGCGTCTTGCGCCCACTTCACAGTCATGGGCCCCTGCCTGCGCAGGGGCGACGGTGATTGGGGTTAGCTTGCCCTCTCTCTCTCTCTGCCTCTCGCTCGCTAACGCCTCGCGGTTCTCAAGCCCGCCGTGATCTGTCACAGACCCGCGCGTGACGTCGTTGCCGATCCATGCCGTGCTGCCCGACCTGCTCGCGACGCTGCGCGCGCGGTCGTCGGCGGTGCTGGTCGCGCCGCCGGGGGCGGGCAAGACCACGGCGGTGGCACCCACGCTGATCGGTGAGGCGTGGTGCACGGGCGAGGTGCTGGTCACCAGCCCGCGCCGGCTGGCCGCGCGCGCCGCGGCAGAGCGGATGGCGGCGCAGGCGGACGAGCCGGTCGGGCGCACGTTCGGCTATGCGACGCGGCTCGACACCAAGCGATCGGCGGCGACGCGCGTGACGGTCGTTACCGAGGGTATCCTGACTGCGCGGTTGCAGGACGATCCCGAACTGACGGGCGTGTCGGCGATCCTGTTCGACGAAGTGCACGAGCGCAGCCTCGACGGCGATTTCGGGTTGGCGCTGGCGCTGGACGCGCAGGCCGGGTTGCGGCCTGATCTGCGCGTGGTTGCGATGTCAGCCACGCTCGACGGCGCGCGCTTCGCGGCGTTGATGGACGATGCGCCGGTGATCGAGAGCGAAGGACGCAGCCACCCGCTCGAACTGCGGCATATCGGGCGCGCCGCGGAGGCGCGGATCGAGGAGGCGATGGCTGCGGCGGTGCGGCGCGTGCTGGCCGAGGAGGCGGGCGGTGTGCTCGCGTTCCTGCCCGGCGTCGCGGAGATCGAGCGCACCGCCGAGCGGATCGGTGACCTGCCCGGCGTGCGGCTGCACCGGCTGCACGGCAGCCTCGACCCGGCGGCGCAGCGTGCTGCGATCCGCGCCGAACCCGATGGCGCGCGCAAGCTGGTGCTGGCGACGTCGATCGCCGAGACCAGCCTGACGCTGGACGGCATTCGCGTGGTGGTCGACAGCGGGCTGGCGCGGCGCCCGCGCTACGATCGCGCCGCCGGGATGACGCGGCTGGTGACCGAGCGCGCGAGCCAGGCGGCGGCGACGCAGCGCGCGGGACGTGCGGCGCGGCAGGGGCCGGGGGTTGCGTATCGCCTGTGGGAGGCGGCGGGGACCGCTGGTATTCCGCGTTTCGATCCGCCGGAGATACTGGAGGCCGATCTGTCGGCGCTGGTGCTGGCGTGTGCCTTGTGGGGGGTGGCCGATCCGCGCGCGCTGCGCTGGATCGACGCGCCGCCGGCGGTGGCGATCGACGAGGCGCGCGCGCGGTTGTTCGGGCTGGACGCGATCGACGCGGACGGGCGGCCGACCGCGCATGGTCGCCGGATCGCGCGGCTGCCGATGACGCCGCGGCTGGCGCATATGCTGCTGCGCGCGGGCGACAAGCGGCTGGCGGCGGAGATCGCGGTGCTGTTGCAGGAGCGCGGGCTGGGCGGGCAGGATGCCGACCTCGAACTGCGGCTGCGGCGCTGGCGGGGCGACCGCTCCGCCAAGGCGGAGACGGCGCGCGGGCTGGCGAAGCGCTGGGCGGCGATGGCGGGGCGTGACGGCAGCGGCGATACGATCGCCGCGTGCGTCGCGCTGGCCTTCCCCGACCGCGTCGCGCGGCGGCGCGATGCGAGCGGCGAACGCTGGGTATCGGCGGGTGGGCGCGGGTTTCGGCTGGATGCGACCGCGTCGCTGGCGAGGGCCGAATGGCTGGCGGTGGCGGAAACGCAGGGGATGGCGGCGGGGGCGCGAATCCTGTCGGGCGCGGCGATCGACGCGGCCGATGTCGAGACGCTGTTCGCCGAGCGAATCGAGACGCGGCGGACGGCGTTATTCGATCCGGCGACCGGCGGCGTCCAGCCGCTGCGCGAGCGGCGGATCGGCGCGATCCGCGTGTCGAGCGGCCCGGACAGCCAGGCGGACCCGGCGGCGGTGGCGGCGGCGCTGGTCGAGGGGGTTCGCACGCACGGCGTCGATCTGTTGCCGTGGCCAGAGGGGGCGGGGGCGCTGCGGACGCGCGCGGCCCATGCCGGGGTGCCGCTCGACGATGAGGCGCTGGTCGCGCGGCTCGATGAATGGCTGCCGGCACTGGTGGCGGGCAAGCGCAGGCTGGATGCGATCGCGCCGGGCGCGTTGACCGATGCGCTGCGTACGTTGCTCGGCTGGGATGCGTTGCGTCAGATCGACCGGCTTGCGCCGGCCGACTTCACCAGCCCGGCGGGGTCGACCCACGCAATCGACTATGCCGCAGAGGCCGGGCCGACTGTCGAGCTGCGCGTGCAGGCGTTGTTCGGGCTGGCCGAGCATCCGACGGTGGGCGAGCGGCGCGTGCCGCTGGTGCTGTCGCTGACTTCGCCGGCCGGGCGGCCGATCCAGACGACCCGCGACCTGCCCGGTTTCTGGCAGGGAAGCTGGCGCGATGTTGCGCGCGAGATGCGCGGTCGCTATCCGCGCCATCCTTGGCCGGACGATCCTGCGGCGGCCGCGCCGACGCTGCGGACGAAGAACGCGGATGCGCGGCGGAACAAGTGACCGGCCCCGTCCTGCTTCCCGGCTCTGGCCGATGGCTGGCGAGAGGAGAAATGGCCGCCGGCCGGGGATGAAGCCTTCCTGAGATAGCGAATGCACCGGCGGTGCTTGCCCGCGCCGTGGCGCGACCGTACATCCGGTCCGGTGACGGGGGAGACGACCATGCGCCGCTTGATGATGGCAGCTTTGATCCTTGCGGCGGCGGGATGTTCGGCGCAGGCGGCGGCGCCCGTCGCTGACGACGCCTATGTTCGGCTGGCGGCGGTGCCGGGGCGGCCGGCGGCCGGCTATTTCGCGTTGCGCGGCGGGGCAAAGGACATGACGCTGGTGCGCGTCGAAGCGCCGGGCGTGTCGCGTGCCGAGATGCACGGCAGCCGGATGACCGCAAGCGGCATGGTGACGATGGAGTCGCTGGCGACGGTGCCGGTGCCGGCGAAGACCGACGTGGCGTTCGCGCCGGGTGGTCGCCATGTGATGTTGTTCGATCTGCCGCAAACCGTGCGGCCGGGGTCGCTGGTGCCGCTGACGCTGCGTTTCGCCGATGGCGCGACGGCGCAGGTGGAGGCGAAGGTGATTGCGGCGGGTGATGTCGCCCCGGAGTGACCCGAGGTTTCGGCCGCCGGACGAACGGCCAAGCGGGGCGGAGGCCGTTCTTCGTTTCGTCCTGACGCTTCTTACCGAAGTGGTGGTTACGGCGGTCGCTGGGGTGATCGTGCTTCATTATGGGAATCGCGACATGATCGACATGATCGACATGATCGCGGCGCTCGGGATCGCCTTTCCGGTGGTGCTCGGTGGAGTGTCGATCGTTTGGCTGGAACGTTCCTGCCATCGGTGCCTTGGAACAAGTCCGTTCCTGCTGCTCGCGGAGATTTGGATATAGTCGGTCGGCGATCCCTGACGGCGGCGGAGATCGCATTGGCGCGGTCGATGTACGGCGATGCGATCGACTATGGCGCGGTGCGGCTGGCGAACCGTAAATGGGCATTCTTCCAGCCGCGCGACGTGGTAATGGCGCCGCGCGGCTGCATCCACTTTCACCCCGGTGGGGGCCTGTGGTGCGAGGATTTCACGGCAGCCTCGCTCGACCGGCAGGGGCTGTTCATCCATGAAATGTGCCACATCTGGCAGCATCAGCGTGGCATCTTCCTGCCGCTGAAGCGTCATCCCTTCTGCCGCTACGATTATGCGATCCGTCCCGGCTGGCGGCTGGAGCGCTATGGCCTCGAGCAACAGGCCGAGATCGTGCGCCACGCCTTTCTGTTGCGGCATGGAGCGATGGTGCCGGGTGCGCCGGAGCTGGCACGTTACGAAACCATCCTGCCGTTTGGAGATCACGCGTGAGCATCTGGCATTCCCCTCTCGATCTCGACGCGCTGACCGCAGGCTGTGCGGGGTCGATGCCCGGCCTGCTCGGGATCGAGTTCGTCGACGCCGGGGACGACTGGCTGCGCGCGCGGATGCCGGTCGACCAGCGGACGCGCCAGCCGTATGGGCGACTGCACGGCGGCGCGTCGGTCGCGCTGGCGGAGACGGTCGCGTCGGTCGCGGCAATGGCGACGCTCGATCCGGCGACCTCCGCCGCGGTCGGCATGGAAATCAATGCCAACCACCTGCGTCCGGTCGGCGAGGGGTTCGTCTATGCCACCGCGATCAGCGAGGCGCGCGGGCGGTCGTCGCAGGTGTGGACGATCCGGGTGACCGACCAGGCGGAGCGGCTGGTGTGCCTTGCCCGGATGACGGCGGCGGTGATCCCGGCGGGGCGGGGCGGGGTGGGGTGACCTGCGCATCCGTCATTCCCGCGAAGGCGGGAATCCAGACACGCTGACGTTGCGGCCCTCACATGGACCTGCGCGTCTGGATCCCCGCCTTCGCGGCGATGACAGGAGGGGGGCGGGGATGACAGAAGGGGGCGGGGATGACGAGGGGAAGTGCTACTTCAGCAGCACCAGTTCCTCCGCCATCGTTGGGTGGAGCGCGACCGTGGCGTCGAACTGCGCCTTGGTCAGCCCGGCCTTTACCGCCACCGCAGCAGCCTGGATGATCTCAGGCACGTCGGGGCCGATCATGTGGATACCGACGACCCGGTCGGTCTCGCCGTCGCAGACCATCTTGTAGAGCGCGCGCTCGTCGCGGTTGGCGAGGACGTTCTTCATCGGGCGGAAGTCCGACGAATAGACCTTGACCGAGCCGAGCTTCTGGCGCGCCTCCGCCTCGGTCATCCCGACGCCGGCGAGCGGCGGGTGGCTGAATACCGCCGAGGGGACGCAGTCGTAATCGACCCTGGTCGCCTTGCCGCCGTACATATTGTCGGCGAACGCCTGCCCCTCGCGGATCGCGATCGGGGTTAGCTGGATGCGGTTGGTGACGTCGCCGACCGCGTAGATCGACGCGCAGGTCGAACGATTATCGTCATCGACCTTGATCGCGCCGTGATCGTCGAGTTCGACGCCGGCGGTTTCCAGCCCGAGCCCGCGGGTGTTCGGCTTGCGCCCGGTGGCGAACATGACGAGGTCGACGGTGACCGGCTCGTGGTTCGACATGTGCACGGTCAGGCAGCCGTCCTCGCCCTTGTCGATGCCCTGGAAGGCGGCATCGAAGCGGAATTCGAGTCCCTTCATCATGCTGATCTGGAGAAGGCGGTCGCGGATCTGCAAGTCGTAGCCGCGCAGGATCTCCTTGGTGCGGTTCATCAGGATGACGTGCGCGCCGAGTTGATGGAAGATTCCCGCGAATTCATTGGCGATATAGCCGGCGCCCGCGATCAGGATACGCTTAGGCACGCTGTCGAGATGGAAGGCCTCGTTTGAGGTGATGCCATGTTCGTGGCCGGGGCATTCGGGGATGCTGGGGTGCGCACCGACCGCGATCAGGATCGTCTTCGCGGTCTTCCTCGTGCCGTCGGCGAGCGTGACCTCGTTGGGGCCGGAGACCGTGGCGCGCTGGTGGATGATCTCCGCGCCCGAGCTTTCGATCGTGGTGGTGTACGCCGTGTTGATGCGATCCACCTCCTTCATGACATTGTCGCGCAGCCGCGGCCAGCTGAAGGCGCAGTCATCGGGCACGTCCCAGCCAAAGTTGCGCGCGTCGCGCAGGTCTTCGGCGAAGTGCGCGCCATAGACGAGCAGCTTCTTCGGCACGCAGCCGCGGATCACGCAGGTGCCGCCGACGCGATATTCCTCCGCCACTGCCACCTTCGCGCCGTGCGCCGCCGAAACGCGCGCGGCGCGGGTGCCGCCGGAGCCGGCGCCGATGACGAATAGGTCGTAGTCGAAGTCGGACATGGAGAAGCTCCGTTGGGCGCGAATGTTGCGAATGTTGAGGCGATCGCGCGTTGGATCTGAGTGGTGAACCAGCGGCGCGCCGGATGGTGCCGCTGTTAGCAGGGCGAGGCGGGGTAGGACAGGTGACGTGTCAGGTCATGGCGGAGCGAAGGCCGAGATGCTCTACGAACGGATCGAAGTCGCGGTCGCTGTAGAGAAGCGGGATGTCGTCGATGATGCAGCGAGTGGCGATCAGCGTGTCGATCGTCTTGCGGATCGTGATGCCGAGCGCCCGCAGCGTCTGGTAATTGCGCGCGGCCGCGATTGCGACCGGCTCCGACATGACAGTGATGCGATCGAACAAGGCCAAGCGGGCAAGCTTGCGCTCAAAGTCGCGACGATCGCGCGTCCCTTGCAGCACCTCGGTTAGAACGAGGTCGCCGACAAGTAACCGATCCGCTCGTGCCGTGATCTCGCGCAACGCTCTGGTCTGGAGCGTGTCACGATCGGCGAACAAGTCGATCCAAACACTTGTGTCGACGACGACGTTCACTCGGCAGGAATGTACTTGCTGGTGCGCATCTCATCGAGGTCACCCTCCCAGCCGCTGCCCCGCAACTCATCAAGGGCGCGTAGCTGCCGCTTGATTCGCACAACTTCTTCGAGTGCTCTCGTCACAGCTTCGCGCTTGGTCTTTACGCCCAGCGTTTCAATGGCTTCCGCCATGAGCGCGTCGTCGATCTCGATATTGGTCCGCATGTGTATGGCTCCGCAGAGCCATACACATAATCGGCCGCGCGCGCTTATGCCAGACCGGCGCGCGCGATCAGGTCGGTGGTGGAGGGGTCGAAGTCGCCGCCGCCCTTCGCCGCGGCCTTGGCCATCTCTTTGCCCAGCTCGACGCCGAACTGGTCGAAGGAGTTGATGCCGAGCAGCACGCCGTTCACGAACACGCGGTGCTCGTAGAAGGCGATCAGCGCGCCGAGCGTGCGGGCGTCAAGCCGGTCGAGCAGCAGGGTCGAGGACGGACGGTCGCCGGGATAGCTGCGCGCGGGATCGTCGACCTGCTTGCCCTTCATCAGCGCCGCGCCCTGCGCGAAGGCGTTGAGCAGCAACTGGCGGTGATGCTCCGCGGGGAGCGTGTCGCCGGCCTCGATCACCGCGAGGAACTCGACGGGGACGAGGTGCGTGCCCTGATGCAGCAACTGGAACACTGCGTGCTGCGCGTCTGTGCCGACGCCGCCCCAGGTGATCGCGGCGGTCGGGCGGCCGACCGGCTGCCCATCGACCGTCACGCCCTTGCCGTTCGATTCCATCTCGAGTTGCTGGAGATAGCTCGGGAGCAGCCGCAGCCGCTCGTCATAGGCGAACGGCGCACGCGTCTCGCAGCCGCGGACCTGCGTGTAGTACAGGTCGGCAAAGGCGGCGAGCGCGGGAGCGTTTTCGTGGAGCGCGGTCAGGCGGAAGTGGCGGTCCATCTCGGCGGCACCGTCGAGCAATTCCTCGAACTGTTCCCAGCCGAGCTTGATCGCCGCCGGGAAGCCGATCGACGACCAGAGCGAATAACGTCCGCCGACGCCTTCGGAGAAGGGCAGGATGCGCGTTTCGTCGACGCCCCATTCGATCGCCTTTTCGGGCGAGGCGGTCAGCGCGATGACGCGGCCATAGGGGTCTTCGACGCCCGCACCAGTCATCCATGCGATGACGCTTTCGGCGTTCATCATCGTCTCGGTGGTGGTGAAGGTCTTCGAGGCGACGACCAGCAAAGTGGTGGCGGGATCGAAGCGGTCGAACACGTCGTCGAGCGCCATGCCGTCGACGTTCGAGACGATCGCGACGTCATAGCGGTCGCTGTCGCGGCCGAGCGCGTCGATCAGCAGATGCGGGCCGAGCGCCGAACCGCCAATCCCGACGTGGAGGACGTGGCGGATCGGGCCGAAGGCGTCGGCCTCGATCGCGTCGATCACCGCGCGCATCCGCGCGTGATAGGCGGCGGCGCGCGCGACGCTCTCGTCCTTGCCCGCACCGCGTTCGGCGGTGTGCTCGACCGGGCGATCCTCGGTGACGTTGACGTTCTGGCCGCCGAACATCGCCTCGCGCTTGCCGGCGAGATCGGTTTCCTTCGCCAGCGCCTCGAACGCCGCGACCGCATCGGGGGTCAAATGCGTCTTCGACCAGTCGAAGTGGATGCCGGCGACGTCGAGCGACAGCTTCGCTAGCCGATCCGGGTCGTTCGCGAACAAAGTCTCCAGCCGCTCTTTCGGGAGCGCTTCGATCTTGGACCAATCCGCCACGTTCATCTTCCTTCCGACCAATTGCGGGTCACAACCGTTCGCGCGCGCCAAGGCTCCGCTTGACGAAGCGCGGGCATTGCGCGACGCGGTGCTTCATGGCCACCCCTGCTGCCCCCGGCAAGCCCGCGCGTTCCGAAACCAGCGAGACGATCCGCTTCCTGTTGAAGCTGGCGTTGTTCGTGTTCGTCCTGCGCAGCTTCATTTTCTCGCCGTTCTCGATCCCGTCCGAATCGATGCTGCCGCGGCTGCTGATCGGCGACTATCTGTTCGTGTCAAAGTGGAATTACGGCTATTCGCGCTGGTCGCTGCCGTGGGGCATTCCGTTGATCCCCGGGCGTATTTTCGCGAGCACGCCGACGCGCGGCGATACGGTGGTGTTCCGGTCGCTGGGGCCGGACGATCATGACGTCATCAAGCGCGTGATCGGGCTGCCCGGCGACACGATCCAGATGCGCAACGGCCAGTTGTTCCTGAACGGCAAGGCGATCCCAAAGCAGCGCGTCGCGGACTTCATCGTGCCGCTGACTCCCAATTTCCCGGCCGAGAAGTGCGGTGCGGAGTTCCAGGATGTCGACAAGGCGGGGCAGCCGATCTGTCGCTACCCACGCTTCCGCGAGACGCTGCCGGGTGGACGGAGCTATGAGGTGCTCGATCAGGGCAACCTGCCGATCGCCGACGACACCGACGTCTACACCGTGCCGGCGGGCGATGTGTTCCTGATGGGCGACAATCGCGACGACAGCGCCGACAGCCGCTTCGCGCCGCCCGAGGGCATGGGCTATATTCCGATGGAACGGATTCAGGGCAAGGCGCTGGTGACCTTCTGGTCGACTGATGGCTCGGCCGAATGGATCAAGCCGTGGACCTGGGTTTCGGCGGCACGATTCAGCCGGATCGGGCACGGCTTCTGAGCGTGAGCGACGATGTCGCTGCATGGGTGGGCGAGGCGCTGGGCGTCCGGCCCGACGATCCGGCGTTGTTCAAGCGTGCGCTGACGCATTCCAGCCACACCGGCGAAAGCTACGAGCGGCTCGAATTCCTTGGCGACCGCGTGCTCGGGCTCATCATGGCCGAATGGTTGAGTGAGGTCTTCCCCGACGAGCCCGAGGGGCAATTGTCGAAGCGCTTCAACGCGCTGGTGACGGGTGCAGTCTGCGCGGAGGTGGCGCGCGGGATCGGCGCCGTGGCGCATGTCCGGCTCGGCAAACAGGCGCGCGACGATGGCGCGCAGCATGGCGACAATTTGCTGGGCGACGTGATGGAGGCGCTGCTCGGCGCGCTGTATCGCACCGCCGGGCTCGATGCGGCGCGCGCGGCGGTGCGGCGGCTGTGGGCCGATCGCATCCATAGCGACGACAAGGCGCCGCAGCACCCGAAGTCGGCGTTGCAGGAATGGGCGGCGGCGAACCGGCGCGCGGCGCCCGCCTATGAACTGGTCGATCGCGCCGGGCCGGGCCATGCGCCGCGCTTCACGGTGCGCGTTGCGGTCGGCAAGGACGAGGTCAGCGCCGAGGGGGCCAGCAAGCAGGAGGCCGAGACTGCGGCCGCGCAAGCGTTGTTGGAAGTGTTGAGCACGCAGGCCGCGCCGCGGCGCAAGCGGCGGCGGTAGCGCGCCGCTCCGACACGTCGCTCGCGACCAGCGATGTTGGCCGCACAAGGAAAAGGGCGAGGCCATCCGGCCCCGCCCTTTTCTCCCCGCACGAAACACTACTGGTGCGAACCGGTCGTCCAAGGCTCCCTTCGACGACCGGAAACTTGTCGTCAGCGCATCAGAAGTGCGCTACGATGCCCAGCGTCGGGCGGAAGCTGTTGGTCCAGCCGTAGCTCGACACTTCGCCGCGCAGGCGGATGCCCGAGTTGCTGGTGATGCCGCCGAGACCGATGTCCTTCGGGCCGACTTCGAAGCCGATGCCGTAGGTCATGTCGTGGAAGTCACGGTCGGTGTTCACGCGCTTGTCGAAGTTCACCCACTGATAGCCGACCTTGCCGTAGATCAGGCCGCTGTCGCCGGCGCGGAAGCCGAAGCGGCCCGCGGCGCCATACTGCCAGTCGATGTCGCCCGACACGCCCTTGGCGACGTTACCCTCGGCGCCGACGAACACCGGCCCGAGCGGGATGTTCACGCCGGCAAGACCTTCGACCAGCGACCCGTTCAGCTTGTTCTGACGCGGGGCGCCCGGAACGCTGTCGCTCTGGAATTCTTCCCAGCCGCCGCGCACGGCGACATACGGCTCGATCCCGAACGCGCGGGTGCCATCCGGTGCCGTCGCGGTGGTGTCGGTGGTCGTCGTGGTGGCGTCCTGCGCCAGCGACGGGGTGGCGACGAACGCGGCGGATGCGGCAACGGCCGCAAGAACGAGCTTACGCATAAAATACCTCAATACAGTTTCGTTGCCCGGTTTGTCGCAGCACCAGGTGCGGCCGGGCCGGGGACTGCTCTAACCACGCCTTCCCTGCTTGGTTGCGCGGAAAAGCACCGATCTGGCGATGAAGATTCTTACTGTTGCGCAAAAGTCACGCAATCTGTCGAGAAGGTGAATATCCCTGCCGCATGGCGGCCACAGTCCGTGTGGCCGGCCGCAAAGCTGCCTTATTGCAGCGGATCGCGCGCGCGGCGGGTGGGCGCGTGGAAGTCGGCTGGCTTGTCGGCGATCCAGCGCAGGAACCGACTCAGTGCCGGAATGGTGCGGATTGCATCGAGCGTGCCGGCCCGGGCGAGCGTGGCATTATCGGCGGCGGCATGGATGGCGCGGTGGCAGATCGGGTGGACGGGTTCCGTGTCAGTGCCGCCTTCGCTGCGCGGGACGACGTGGTGCCATTCGATGCGTGTGCCGAGCGGTCGGCCACAGAGGGCGCAAGTGCGGGGCGTTGTGTCGTCCTGCTGCGCGCGCGCGGCGGCCTCCGCGAGCCCGGCCTTGCGCCTTACGCGTCCGACCATGAAGTGGCGGTCGGGCGTGAAAGGATGAAGAGCGCGCACGCCGCCATCGCCGTTGCGACGATCACGCCGAGCGGCCAGTGGGGGCGGGCGGTGGCGAGGAAGATCGCGTAGCCGGCGGCGATGCCGGTGCAGGCGAGCCATTTCGCCTTGCGCGGGATGGCGCGGTCGCGTCGCCACGCGCGCAGCGTCGGGCCGAAGCGTGGATGGTCGAGCAGCCATGCTTCCAGTCGCGGCGAGGAGCGGGCGAAGCAGCCGGCGGCGAGAATCAGGAAGATCGTGGTCGGCATCAATGGCAACAGCGCGCCGATCGCGCCGAGCGCGACGAAGAAGAAGCCGAGCGCCAGCCAGCCGTAGCGCGCCGCGGCGTGGAGGCGGCCGGGTTTGACCGGGTCGGCGGGGAGGTCGGTCACGATCGTATCGGTTCCTCTGCGATGAGCGGGGAACGTTTCGCGTGGCGGATCGGTGCCGTGGCGGGGGGCTGTCTTGGTCATCACATCCGTCATTCCCGCGCAGGCGGGAATCCAGAACCTCTGACCTTGCGGCTCTATCGCCGGACCTGCGCGTCTGGATCCCCGCCTGCGCGGGGATGACGGATCGTGGGTTGCATGCCCTCCTCACGCTCGTCGCCCCGGCCTTGAGCCGGGGTCCCGCTTCTTCTCCTCCGGCCGGCAAGAAGAAGCGGGATCCCGGATCAAGTCCGGGACGACGGGGTGGGTGCGGCTCCCTTACTGCTCCCCGGTCGCGCTGGCTGGCTTCGCACCAGTGCCGTGCGCGTCGGTGGTGACCGGCGACAGTGTGAAGCCGTAGCGCAAGGGCGCGACCCTGATGCGATATTGCTCGAGCGGACGGCCCCAGTCGCTCCATTGCGTGTCACCGCCGACGCCCGATTGCACCGCGTCGACCAGCAGGCTGCCGTTCGCGCCCGGAACGATGTCGGTGCTCTTGCGCGTGCCCGGCGTGCGGCGGTTCAGCTCGGTGTACGGGAAGGCGAGCGCGTTCATTGACAGTGGCTGGTCGCCGGTGACGCGCAGGCCGCCGTCGGTGCCGCGCACCAGCTCCATCCAGCGCACGTCGACCTTGTTGCCGGTTTCCTGCGGGCGGAGATAATCGTGGTTCTGCGCCGCGATGTCACCACGCCACAGACCGATCGGCGCCGAGGTCTTGCGATCACTGTAGCTTTCGTGCGGGCCGCGGCCGTACCATTGCACGGTCTGATAGTCGCGCGGGGTGACGTAGGAGAGCCCGACGCGGAGCGGATCGCCGAGCGTCGTGTCGAGCGGCTGGAAGTCGCCGGTGACCGCGACGCTGCCGTCCGCCGCCATCTGGTAGCGGGTCGAGAAGCGCGCGACATTGCCGCCGGTCAGCCAGCGGACCGTCACCGCCGCGCCGCCGCCGGGCAGCTTCTGCGTGTCGATGCCCTCGACAACGCGCTCGTCGGTGGCGCGCTGCCACGGCACGTTGCGCTTTTCGCTGCCGACGCCGAGGTCGTTGTCGGTCAGCGCGCGGGTGAAGTTGGGCGCGCCGCCCGACAGCAGCACGCGCCCGCCGGTCGCGTAGCGGTCGACCAGCCCGGTCTTGCGATCGATCACCAGTTCGGTGTCGCCCGCCGACAGCCGGACGGTGCCGCCGCGATTGTCGAGCTTGACCGGGCCGTTGTCGGCGATCGTCGCCGGTGTGGGCGCAGTGCCGAGCGGGAATTGCTCCCAGCCGACCAACGTGCCCGCGGCGACGCCGGGGGTGGTGCCAGCCTTGGCGCGGTAGCTGACGGTCAAATAATATTCGGCGTCGGGGCGGCGCGTGAAGCCGGTCGGCGCGAGCGCGACGCGCGCGCTCTGGTGTGCGGCGACGGTCGGGGCGGCCAGCGTGCCGCGCGCGACCGCGACGCCGTTCTCCAGCACTTCCCAGCTATAGTCATAGGCGTCCGCGTCGAGGAAGTCTTGGCGATTGGCGACAGTCAGCTGGCCGGCGCCCGCGTCATAGCCGGTGAACTGGATGGGTGCGTAGACCTTGCGGACCTCGTAGAGCTGCGGATTGGGGGTACGATCGGCCTGGAGCATGCCGTCGCCGAACTCGATGTCGCCACCCGGGTTGGGGCCATATTCGCCGCCGTCGCCCCAATAGCGCCGCCCGTCCTTGGTGTAGCGATACATCGCCTGATCGACCCAGTCCCACGCGAAGCCGCCTTGCAGCTTGTCGGGATGTGCGTAGATCGTGTCCCAATATTCCTTCAGGTTGCCGCCCGAATTGCCCATCATGTGCGCATATTCACACTGGATCATCGGCTGCTTGTAGTTCCAGTTGGTGGCGTAATCCGCCATCTTGGCGACCGGATCGTACATCGGCGCGTAGATGTCTGCGAACCAGTTCGGGCGGTGCTGCTGCACGCCCTCATAAGTGCCCCAGCCGAGATAGCTGATCAGCCGGCCCGGATCGCGCGTCTTGGCGGCGGTGCCGGCGGCGGCGAAGTTCGGGCCGATTCCGGCCTCGTTGCCGAGCGACCAAAAGATGATCGAGGGATGGTTCTTGTCGCGCTCGACCATGTTGAGCACGCGGTCGACGTGCGCCGACTGCCACGCCTTGTCGAAGCCGAGCTGATACACGCTGCGTTGACGGGGATTGTTGTTCCCCATCTCCATATAGGCGTGGCTCTCGATATTGGCCTCGTCCATGACGTACAGGCCGTAGCGATCGGCGAGTTCGTAGAGATACGGGTCGTTCGGATAGTGCGAGGTGCGCAGCGCGTTAATGTTGTTGCGCTTCATCAGCTGGATGTCGTGCTCCATCGACTCGCGGCTGACGACGTGGAAGGTTTCCGGGTCGTGTTCGTGGCGGTTGACGCCGCGGATCGTGATCGGCTTGCCGTTGACGCTGACGAGGCCGTTCTTCATCTCGACGGTGCGGAAGCCGATCCGCTGATAGGTCGACTGGATGATCGCGCCCTTGGCGTCGTACAGTTCGACCAGCAGCATGTAGAGGTTGGGCGTCTCGGCGCTCCACGGCTTGACGCCGGTAACGGTGGCGGAGAGCGTCGTCTTGCGATCGGCATCATCCGCGGCGAGCGGCGCGCGGCCCTGCGACACGATGCGGTCGCCGTCCATCAGCACGTAGCGCGCGCTGACCGCCGCGCCCGGCGCGACTGTCAGGTCGACCGCGAGCTTGCCATCACGATAGCTGTCGTCGAGCCCGGCGTGGACGAAGAAGTCGCGGATGCGGGTCTTCGGCGCGGCCATCATATAGACCTCGCGCTCGATCCCGGAGACGCGCCAGAAATCCTGATCCTCGAGATAGCTGCCGTCGGACCAGCGGAAGACCTGGATCGCGACGGTGTTCGCGCCGGGCTTGACGAAGCGGGTGACGTCGAACTCGGAAGGAAGCTTGCTGTCCTCCGAATAGCCGACCTGCTGCCCGTTGACCCACACCTTATAGGCCGAGCCGGCTGCGCCGATGTGCAGCACCACGTCCTGCCCGGACCAGCCCGCGGGCAGGTCGATCGTGCGGCGGTACGATCCGACCGGGTTGGTGGCGTGCGGGATCAGCGGGCGGTTGGCCGGGAAGGGATAGGTGATGTTGTTGTAGCGCGGCTGGTCATAGCCCTCGGTCTGCCAGTCGGCGGGAACCTTGATCGTCTTCCATTGCGAGGCGTCGAAATCGGGACGTTCGAAGCCGGTCGGCAGTTTGTCGGCATCGGGCGAGAAGCTGAACTGCCACTGCCCGTTCAGCGACACGAAGCGCTTCGATTCCGTGCGATGGCCGGCAAGCGCCTTGTCGCGCGTCTCGAACGGAAAGCCGGTGGCGTGCGCGGGCATGCGACCGATGTAATTGACGCCCGGATTTTCCCAGTCGGGACGTTGCGGGTCGATCTGCGGCTGGAGCGGCGCGGGCGGCGCGTTCTGCGCAGCGGCAGCGCCCGAGACGCTGGCGAGCAGCGCTGCGACGAGAACAGCGCTCCGGCGCTGGCCGACATGGTACACGGTGATCCTCCCGATTAAGTCATTTTGTAAGACAAGTACCGGCTGCATCGGGCTTTGCCAAGAGCGTGCGCGGGTTGACGACGGGCACGCTTTGCGGTCCCTGTGCGCGACCGGGCCAGTCGGCGCGGAAGGTACGGGCGGAGCTTGACGATTTGAACACGACCTTGCTGCGCGGCGTGCTGGTGGGTGGACTGGCGGGCCTGTTGTTCGGCTTCGATACCGCGGTGATCGCCGGGACGACCGAGGGCATCCGCACCGCCTTCGCGCTGGACGCCAGCGGCGTCGGCATCACCGTGTCGGCAGCTTTGTGGGGGACGCTCGCAGGGGCGTTGCTCGCGGGACTGCCGGGCGACCGCTACGGCGCGCGCAATGCACTGAAGGGGATTGCGCTGCTCTATTGCCTGTCGGGGCTGGGGTGCCTGATCGCGTGGAGCTGGCCGGCGTTGATCCTGTTCCGCGTGATGGCGGGGCTGGCGGTCGGGGCGTCGTCGGTGCTGGCGCCGGTCTATCTCGCCGAGATCGCGCCGGCTGAGCGGCGCGGGTTGATGGTGGGGACGTTCCAGCTGAACATCGTGCTCGGCATCCTTGCCGCCTATCTGAGCAATGCGGTGGTCGGCAGCTTCGATCTGGGGGCGGGCGACTGGCAGGTAAAGCTGGGCGTCAGCGCGGTGCCGGCGCTGTTGTTGCTGTCGCTGATGTTCACGATCCCGGACAGTCCGCGCTGGCTGGCGGCGAAGGGGCGCGAGGACGACGCCGAGGACGTGCTGATGCGGCTGGGCGTCGCCGATCCGCGCCGTGAGCTGGACAGCTATGCGCGCGCCGCCGCGGCGGTGGCGGTCGGCAGCGCGCCCCGGCTGTCGTGGGCGCGACATCGCAAGCCGATCCTGCTCGCCTTTGCGGTGGCGTCGTTCAACCAGCTCTCGGGGATCAATGCGATCCTTTACTACCTGAACGATATCTTCGCGGCCGCCGGTTATGATGCGGTGTCCGCGGACCGGCAGGCGGTGACGATCGGGCTGTGCAATTTCGTGTTCACCGCGCTGGCGTTGCTGGTGATCGACAGGCTGGGGCGACGGACGTTGTTGCTGATCGGGTCGGTCGGGCTGACGCTGGCACTGGGCGGGACGGCGGCGGTGTTCCTGACCGGGCAAGGGCAGCACTATCTGCTGGCCTTGCTGATTGCGTTCATCGCTTTCTTCGCGTTCAGCCAGGGCGCGGTGATCTGGGTGTATATCAGCGAGATCTTCCCGACTGACGTGCGCGCGCGCGGGCAGGCGCTCGGCTCCTCGACGCACTGGGCGATGGATGCGGTGATCGCGATGGCCTTCCCGGTGATCGCGGCGCACACGCGCGGCCTGCCGTTCGTGGTGTTCGCGGCGATGATGGCGGTGCAGTTCGTCGTCGTGCTGATGTTCTTCCCCGAAACCAAGCAGCGGTCGCTGGAGGCCATCGGCACGGAATGATCTATTGATAATCATTCGCATCTAGGCTAGGCACTGATCCGGTCGTGGAGGATCAGGCATGAACGTCGTCACGCATCCGGCATCGCTACCGTCGCGCGGGATCGCGCACTTGCTGCCGACGATGGCGCGGGGGTGGCGCGCGGCGCGCGACCGTCACGCCTGTACGCAGCACAAGCTGCACCGCCTGCTCGCGCCACACGGGGCGGGGATGCTGGCGCCCGTGTTCGACAGCCTGATGACGCTGTTCGAGGCGGCGCTGGGGCGGGCCTTTGCGGTAGGGACGGTAGCGGCGCTGTCCTCCGACGAGCGGATGCTGATCGACCTGCTCGACGGATCGCGGCCGCAGCGCGCATGCATCGACTGCCCGGAGGGTGCAGCGCAGGCGCTGCATTGCTCGATCTGCTCGACGCGCATCATGCTGTCGATGGTGGGGTGACCGTGCGGGGCGGGCTCAGTCGATCGTCGGCTGGAGCTGTGCGCTGACCGAGCGGACCGCGTCACGGAGCAGCGCGCGGGTTTCCTCCAGCGACACGCGCGCCGCGCGGCCGGCGACGAATGGCACCGTCAATGCGGCGCGCGCTGCGCCATGTTCGAGGACCGGCGCGGATAGATCGGTGATCCCCTCCAGCATCGGGCTGGGGGTGACGGCATCGCCGGTGGTGACCAGCGCATCGAGTTGCTTGTCGAGCGACGGGTCGAGGTCGCTACCGGCCTCGCGGATTTCGTCCAGCATCGCTGCGCGGATCGGCGCGGGCTGGAAGGCGAGCAGCACGCGCCCCGAGTTCGAGCGATGGAGCGGGCGGCGGTAGCCGACGCGCACCGCGAAGCCCGACAGGCCCGGCGCCTCCACCCCGGCGATCACCACCATCTCCGCGCCCGATGCGACGGCGAGATGGCAGCTTTGCCCGGTCGCGCGCGCGAGGCCCTGCATCACCGGCAGCGCGGTGACGGTCAGGTCGCGGACCGGCGGGCGGCCCATGCCGAGCGCGAACAGGCGGTTCGTGAGGCGATAGCCTTCGTCGTGACGCGCAATGTAGCGATGCTCCTCGAGCACCTGCAGCATCCGGAAGATCTCACCCACCGACCGGCCGAGCGCGGCGGAGATGTCCGACATCGTCAGCGCCTCTTCGGAGGTGGCGAGCAGTTCCAGAATCTCCAGCCCCTTCTTGAGGGCCGGTGCCTGATAGCGGGGCGGAGTGGTCATGGTCGGCGCACCGTAGCCACGCACATGAGTGAGCGCTAGCGTCTCTCAGTTCGCGTTAATAAAACCATATTTCACATTTCAATTGTCATACCACTGTCCTAGGTTGTCGATCCGGTGCTCACGCGACAAGGTGGGGCCGAGAGAGGAAGCGTGCATGTTCCAGGACTTGACCCCCGGCTTACCGTCGCTCGACCCGACCGGCGATGCGCTGCCGCGGTTCGGCATGGGAACCGCGGCGATCGGCAACCTGTACCGCGCGATCGATGACTCCACCGCCGAGGCGACGGTGGCCGCGGCGCTGGACGCCGGCATCCGCTATTTCGACACAGCGCCGCATTACGGCTTCGGGCTGGCGGAGCGGCGGCTGGGCGCGGCGCTCGCGCGGCTCGATCCGGCGCGGACTTGCAAGATTTCGACCAAGGTCGGGCGGCTGCTCGCGCCGACCGACGCGGCGGGCACTCGGCACGGGTTCGTCGATGCCGATCCGTTCGAGCCGGTGTTCGACTATACCGCCGATGGGGTGCGGCGCTCGTTCGAGGCGAGTTGCGCGCGATTGCGGCGCGACCGCGTCGACGTGCTGCTGGCGCACGATCTGGGGCGGCTGACGCATGGCGAGGCGCACGCGCGGCACCTGCGCGACTTCCTCGACGGCGGTTATGCCGCGATGGTGGCGTTGCGCGAGGCGGGCGTGGTCGGGGCGATCGGGGTCGGGGTCAACGAGGTCGCGGTGTGCGAGGAATTGCTCGACCGGGTGCCGCTCGACGTGATCCTGCTCGCGGGGCGCTATACGTTGCTCGACCGCAGCGCGAAGCCGTTTCTCGACCGCTGCGCAGTGCAGGGCGTGCGCGTCATCATCGGCGGCGCGTATAACAGCGGCATTCTGGCGCGCGATCCGCAGGACGCCGATCCCGCGCAATCGCATTACGATTATGCCGCGCCGCCCGCCGCGCTGGTCGAGCGAACGCGCGCGCTGGCGAAAAGCTGCGCCATTGCCGGCGTGTCGTTGCCGGCCGCCGCGATCCAGTTTCCGTTGCGGCATCCGGCGGTGGCCTGTGTGCTGGCGGGGCTGGGCAATCCCGCGGAGGTCGTCGATTTGCGCGAGCGGATCGCCGCGCCGATCCCCGACGATTTGTGGCCGACGCTGGAGGCGCGTGCACCGCAGCAGCTGATCCTGCTGCACCCCGACGACAATGTGATGATCTGCGTCGCGCCGATCGCGGCGGGCGATCTGCTGCCGGTGTCGGGCGGGACGATCCCGGCGCGCGAGGGCGTGACCGTGGGGCACAAGATCGCGCGGCATCCGCTCAACGCGGGCGACAAGGTCATCAAATATGGCGCGCCGATCGGGTCGATGACCGATGCCGCGGCGGCCGGACAATGGGTCCATATGCACAATATGAAGAGCGACTATATCGCCAGCCATACGCGCAGCACCGTGACGGAGCAGCGCGCATGATCGCGGCGTGGCAGCGCGCCGACGGGCGCAAGGGCATCCGCAACACCGTTGCAGTCGCCTATCTGGTCGAGTGCGCGCATCATGTGGCGCGCAAGATCGTCGACAAGGCGGATGACGCCGACGTGCATCTGATCGGCTTCCCCGGCTGCTACCCCAATGCCTATGCCGCGCGGGTAATGGAGGCGGTGACGACACACCCCAATGTCGGTGGCGTGGTGATCGTGTCGCTGGGGTGCGAGAGCTTCGATCGCGAGCGGTTGCAGCAGGTGATCCGCGACAGCGGGCGTCCGGTGGAGCTGTACGTGATCCAGCAGACCGGCGGCACCGCGGCGACGATCGCCGCCGGGCTGGAGGCGGTCGCGCGCGTCAAGGCGCAGATCGCCGACGTGCCGCGCGTGCCGATGCGCGTCGACGAGCTGATCGTCGGCACGATCTGCGGCGGGTCGGACGGCACCAGCGGGATCACCGCCAACCCCGCGGTCGGGCGCGCGTTCGACCGGCTGGTGGCGGACGGCGCGACCTGCATCTTCGAGGAGACCGGCGAGCTGGTCGGATGCGAGGGGATCATGGCCGATCGCGCGCTGACCCCCGAGCTAGGCGAGGAGATCATGGCCTGCGTCCGCAAGGCGGAGGAATATTACACGATCATGGGCTTCGGCAGCTTCGCCCCCGGCAATGCCGAGGGCGGGCTGACGACGCAGGAAGAGAAATCGATGGGGGCGTATTCCAAATCGGGGTCGTCGCTGATCAGCGGGATCATCAAGCCCGGCGACGTGCCGCCGGCCGGCGGGCTGTACCTGCTCGATGTTGTGCCGGACGGCGAGCCGCGCTTCGGCTTCCCGAACATTTCGGACAATGCCGAGATCGTCGAGATGATCGCGTGCGGGTGTCACCTGACGCTGTTCACCACCGGACGCGGCTCGGTGGTCGGCTCGGCGATCGCGCCGGTCATCAAGATCTGCGCCAATCCGGAGACGGCGCGCCGGCTGGCGGCGGACATGGACATCAATGCCGGGCGGATCCTCGAAGGCGAGGCGACGCTCGACGAGGTCGGCGACGAGATCGTCGATGCGATCATGGCGGTGGCCGGCGGACAGCCGAGCGTATCCGAAGCGCTGGGGCACCGCGAATTCATCCTGACCTACAAGGCGTTTGACCCGGTCGGGCCGGCGTGCCTGCCGGTCGCTGCACGGAGTCGTTGAATGGAAGGCCGGTTGAAGGGCAAGGTCGCGCTGATCACCGCGGCGGGGAACGGGATTGGGCGCGCCGCGGCGCTGCGCTATGCCGCCGAGGGTGCGCGGGTGATCGCGACCGATATCGATGCGGACGCGCTGGCGGGGCTCGACGGGTGCGAGCAGCACGCGCTCGACGTCACCGATGCGGCGCAGATTGCGGCGCTGATCGGCGAGGTCGGGCGGATCGATGTGCTCGCCAATATCGCGGGCATCGTCCACGCGGGCACGATCCTCGACATGAGCGACGCCGAATGGGAACAGGCGATCGCGATCAATATGACCGCGATGATGCGGACGATCCGTGCGGTGTTGCCGGGGATGCTGGCAGCGGGTGGGGGCGCGATCGTCAACATGTCGTCGATCGCCAGCTCGGTGAAGGGCATTCCCAACCGTTTCGCCTATACCGCGACCAAGGCCGGCGTGATCGGGATCACCAAGGCGGTTGCGGCCGATTTCGTCGGGCAGGGCATTCGCTGCAACGCGATCTGTCCGGGGACGGTCGATACGCCGTCGCTTCAGCAGCGGCTGCGCGACACCGGCGATTACGAGGCGGCGCAGCAGGCGTTCGTCGCGCGGCAGCCGATGGGGCGGCTGGGGCGTGCGGAGGAGATTGCGGCGCTGGTCGCCTATCTGGGCAGCGACGACGCCGCCTTCACGACCGGCGCGGTGCATGTCATCGACGGCGGCTGGGTCAATTGAGGAAAAGCGCATGAAGCTGGTACGTTACGGGGCGCCGGGCGCCGAGAAGCCGGGGATGGTCGACGCGCAGGGGCAGGTCCGCGACCTGTCGGCGCATGTCGCGGATATCGCGGGCGCGACGCTGGGCGATGCCGAGCTGGCGCGGCTGGCGGCGATCGATCCGGCGACATTGCCGGTGGTGGAGGTCGAGCGTTATGGCCCGTGCGTCGGTGCGGTCGGCAAGTTCCTGTGCATCGGGCTCAATTATTCGGATCATGCCGCCGAGACCGGTGCGACGGTGCCGACCGAGCCGGTGATCTTCACCAAGGCGACCAGTGCGATCATCGGCCCCGACGACAATGTCGAAATTCCAAAGGGCTCGACCAAGACCGACTGGGAAGTCGAGCTGGGGATCGTGATCGGCACCGAAGCGCGCTACGTCGACGAGGCCGATGCCGAGCGGCATATCGCGGGCTATTGCGTCATCAACGACGTGTCCGAGCGCGCCTTCCAGCTCGAGCGGCAAGGGACGTGGGACAAGGGCAAGGGCTGCGACACGTTCGGGCCGATCGGGCCGTGGCTGGTGACGCGCGACGAAGTCGCCGATCCGACCGCGCTGGGCATGTGGCTGGAGGTCAACGGCCATCGCTATCAGGACGGATCGACGTCGACGATGGTCTACAAGCCGGCGTTCCTGGTCAGCTATGTCAGCCAGTTCATGTCGTTGCAGCCCGGCGACGTGATCTCGACCGGCACGCCGCCGGGGGTCGGCATGGGGCAAAAGCCGCCGGTGTTCCTGAAGGCGGGCGACGTCATGGAACTGGGGATCGAAGGGCTGGGGCAGCAGCGCCAGACCGTCGTGGCCTATCAGGCATGACCGAACGCCATGTCCTGCTGGTCGATATCGCCGATGAGCCGGAGGCGGTCGCGGCGTATGAGGCGTGGCACGCCGCGGGCGCGGTGCCTGCGGCGGTCGTCGCAAGCATCCGGGCGGCGGGGATCGTGGCGATGGATATCTATCGCACCGGCGGGCGGCTGGTGATGGTGATGGAGACCGACGCGTCGTTCGATGCCGCGCGCAAGGCGGCGGCGGATGCGGCTGACCCTGAAGTGCAGGCGTGGGAGGCGAAGATGGATGCCTACCAGCGTCGGCTGCCGTGGGCCGAACCGGGGGTGAAGTGGGTGGCGGCGCGGCGGATCTTTTCGCTGGCGGAGCAGGGGTAGCCGTTCCTTCGTCATTCCCGCGCAGGCGGGAATCCAGACGCGCAGGTCATCGTGAAAGCAACTGGCCCCTGCGGTTCTGGGTTCCCGCCTGCGCGGGAATGACGGTGGTCACCCCCGCAACCGGCCCTCCAGCAGATCCAGCTCACGCGTCAGCTTGCGGCCGGTTTCGCTGCCGATCGCGCGGGCGCGTTGCAGGCGGAAGACCTCCTCACGCTCGGCGCGGATCGCCGCCAGCCTCAGCAACCGGTCGATCCGCTCGTTCTGCTGGATCACCGCCAGTTCGGGCTCACCGTCGACGCGGACGCGGATGCGCTCGCGGTACAGGTCCATGATCCGCGTTGCCGCCTCGGCATAGACGTCGGCGTCGTCGCGGTCGCGGGACAGGTCGTGCTGCGCGCCATCGACCGCGCGGATCGCAGCGCGTGCGGCGGCGACGCGCGCGCGATTTTCCTCGCCTTGCTTTGATGGCTCGGGGGGCAGGGCGAGGCCGCGCAGTACCAGCGGCAGGCCGATGCTCGCCGCGACCAGCGACACGATGATGACTCCGGCGGCGAGCGCGATGGCGAGGTCGCGCGCGGGGAAGGGCGATCCGTCGCTGAGCGCCAGCGGCAGCGTCAGCACGCCCGCGAGCGTGATGACCCCGCGCACCCCGGCGAGCGACATTGCCGCGAAGACGCGCCAGTCCGGGCTGCGCAGCGGCGAATCGTCGACGCCTCGCCGCAGCACCGTCAAGCGGAACGACAGCCATACCCAGACGAAGCGCAGACCGGCGAGCACCGCGACGATCGCCAGCACGTAAAGCGCCAGCCACCACGGATTGTCGTGGTTGGTCAGCCGTACCGTGTCGCGGGCGCCGGCGATGATGAGCGGCAGTTGCTCGCCCAGCAGCACGAAGATGATGCCGTTGAGCGCGAACTGGATCGTGTCCCACACCGAATTGCGGCGCATCCGCGTGGCGGGAAGCGCCTGGCGTGACAGCTCGGCAAAGGTCATCGTCACGCCGGCGGCGACCACCGCGAGGATGCCCGACGCGTGGAAATGCTCGGCGATAATATAGGCAATGAAGGGGATCAGCAGACTAACCAGCACCTGCGATCCGATATCTTCGCCGAAACGCCGCGAAACCCATGCCTTGGCGCGCGTGATCGCCAGCGTGCTGACCACGCCGATCGCGATCCCCGCGGCGGCGAGCCATACGAAGCTGACCGCGGCGTCGGCCAGCGAGAAGGCGCCGGTGAGTGCGGCGGCGATCGCGAAGCGCAGGCAAACAAGGCCCGACGCGTCGTTGAGCAGCGCCTCGCCCTCCAGAATGTGCATCATGCGGCGCGGGATCGGCACGCGCGCGGCGATCGCCGACACCGCGATCGGATCGGTGGGGGACACGACCGCGGCGAGCGCGAACGATACCGCGAGCGGCATCGCGGGGATCAGCCAGTCGATGAAGAAGCCGACGCCGATGACGGTGGTCAGGACCAGTCCGAGTGCCAGTTCGACGACGACCGGTACGTCCTTGAGCAATTCGTCCTTAGGGATGCGCCAGCCGTCGATGAACAGCAGCGGGGGCAGGAAGACGAGCAGGAAGATCTCGGGATCGAGCGTGACCCGCAGGTCCGCGGCCATGCCGATCGCGGCGCCGAACGCGATCTGGACGAGCGGGGCGGGGAGATTGATCGGGAGAATGCGCGCGATCGCGCCGCTGATGACAACGGCAAACAACAACAACAGAACGATCGAGACGACTTCCAAGGCGGGCACCCTCCTTCGGGATTAACGATAGGGAGGGGATTGCCGGAAGTGGCCCGCGGCGCAACCGTTCAGGGGGCTGATCCGGGTCGGTGCAACGATTTGTTTTGGGGCTTGTCGGTCATTGCGAGCGCAGCGAAGCAATCCAGGGCCGGATCAGGACGCCCTGGATTGCTTCGCTACGCTCGCAATGACGGTCTATTTACGCCCGCCGAGGCTCAGTTCATCAGTTCGACCGCCATCGCGACGCCTTCGCCGCCACCGATGCACAGCGAGGCGACGCCGCGCTTCTGGCCGGTCGTCTGCAAGCCGCCCAGCAGGGTGGCGAGGATGCGTGCGCCCGATGCGCCGATCGGATGGCCCAGCGCGCACGCACCGCCGTTGATGTTGAGCTTCTCGTGATCGAGCGCGAGTTCCTGCATCGCGACCATCGCGACGCAGGCGAACGCCTCGTTGACTTCCCACAGATCGACGTCGCCGACCGACCACCCGGCCTTTTCGAGCGCCTTGCGCATCGCGGGCACCGGGGCGGTGGTGAAGCGCGCGGGGGCGTGCGCGTGCGCGGCGTGGCTGACGATCCGCGCGACTGGGGTGATCCCGAGCTTTTCGGCGACAGACAGGCGGGTCAGCACCAGCGCGGCGGCACCGTCGGAGATCGACGAGGCGTTGGCGGCGGTGACGGTGCCGTCCTTGCTGAAGGCGGGGCGCAGTGCCGGGATCTTGGCGGGATCGCTCTTGATCGGCTGTTCGTCGGTCGCGACGGTGACACTGCCCTTGCGGCCCTTCACCTCGACCGGAACGATCTCGCGGTCGAACGCGCCCGACGCCTGCGCCTTCTGCGCACGGGTCAGCGAGGCGATCGCGAACTCGTCCTGCGCCTCGCGGGTGAACTGATATTCGCGTGCGGTGTCGTCGGCGAAAACGCCCATTGCGGTGCCGGACTGATAGGCATCCTCGAGCCCGTCGAGCGCCATATGGTCGAACAGCCGGTCATGCCCGAAGCGCGCGCCGCCACGATGCGCCTTCGACAGATAGGGCGCGTTGGTCATGCTCTCCATGCCGCCAGCGACCAGCAGGTCGATCGAGCCCGCGCCGAGCGCCTCGGCACCGAGGATCGCGGCCTGCATTCCCGAGCCGCAGACCTTGTTGAGCGTCGTCGCCTCGACATGCTCGCCGAGGCCGGCGAGGATCGCAGCCTGACGCGCCGGGGCCTGACCCACGCCGGCCGAGAGGACGTTGCCCATGTAGATGCGTTCGATCGCGGCGGCGTCGACCCCGGCGCGCTCGACCGCGGCCTTCACCGCGGCGGCGCCCAGTTCGCTGGCCGACAAAGCGGCGAGACTGCCCTGCATCGAGCCCATCGGGGTGCGCGCATAGGACAGGATGACGATGGGGTCGGTAGCCATGATTTCGCGGTTCCTCGCTTGATCTCGATCGGCATGTAAGCGCTCGTCCGGTGGCACGCAAACGCCTACGCATGCCTTCATGCAAGCCGTTGACGAAGCGCTGAAATGGTATGCGGCGCTGAGCGGGATCGCGGCCGCGTTCATGGTGTCGCTCGATAGCGGGCGGCGCGTGACCGGATGGGGGATGGCGATCTTCGTCACGTCGTCGATCGCGTGGATCACCGGCGCGTGGCTGACCGGCGACGAGCCGCTGGGCGTGCAGAACGGCGTGTTGCTCGGCATCAACAGCTTCGGCGTGTATCGGTACCTGATTCGCAAGCAGGGCTGAGACGGTGGATGTGGGTGACGGCGTTTGGCGTGCTGGGTGCCATCATCGGCAGCTTTCTGGCCACGACCGCGATCCGCTGGTCACAGGGACGATCGGTAAAATACGGGCGATCGTCGTGTGACGGTTGCAGCAGAACGTTGCGTTCGAGCGAACTGGTGCCGCTGTTGTCGTGGCTGGTCGCGCGTGGGCGATGCCGGACATGCGGCGCGGGGATCGATCCGCTCCATTCACTGATCGAGGCCGGCTGCGCGCTGGTCGGCATGGCGGCAGCGCTGGTCGCTCCGCCGGCGATCGCGCTGGCGGGCGCGGCGTTCGGCTGGCTGTTGCTGCTGCTGGCGGTGATGGACGCGCGCGACTTCTGGCTGCCCGATCCGCTGGTCGCCGCGCTGGCCGTCGTTGCGGCGGCCGGGGCGTGGGTCGCGCCGCCGGCATGGCAAGAGCGGCTGATCGGCGGGGCGGGCGGTTTCGCGATGCTGTGGCTGATCGGCGCGGGCTATCGTCGGTGGCGCGGACGCGAAGGGCTGGGCGGGGGCGACCCGAAATTGTTCGGCGCGATCGGGCTGGCGCTGGGATGGCGGATGCTGCCGGCGGTGCTGCTGGTCGCGGGGCTGGTCGGGCTCGGCTGGGTGGCGTTCCAGCGCGTGCGCGGGCGCGCGGTCGCGGCGGACGATGCGTTGCCGCTCGGCACGTTGCTGGCGATCGCGGCTTACCCGGCGTGGCTGCTCATGATAGGCATGGCGGCATGAAGTTCGCGTTTCTGCTGCTCGCGGCGCAGGCAGCCGCACCGATCCCCGCCATCGACGGCCTGCCGATCGGCGCGCTGCCGCAACAGGCGCTGCCAGCGCGCGGCTGTGCCGCCTATCTGTTCTCGACGGGCACGACGCGGGCGCTGGCGGCGATGGCGACCGCCGATCCAGGGACGCTGCGTCTGTCGATCGACGGCAAGGTGATCGACCTGCCGCGCACCGGCGCGACCGGTGCGGCGACGCTGGGCCTCAACGCGGAGAGCGTCTATCGCGGCGGCGATATGGTCGCGACGGTGCAGATGACGGCCGAGATGCGGCAGAACCTGACCGAAGGGGCGGCGGTGCCGGTGGCGACGTTGCGGCTGGATCGCGAAGGGCGCGACACGGTGGTGATGCCGCTGGCCGGGCTGATCGGCTGCGCAGGATAAAGGAAAGCGCCCGGCGGAACGTGTCCACCGGGCGCCACCTTGCTCAGCTTAGTGCGAGGAGGTGATTTCCTCCTTCAACCGTAGTTTCTGCTTCTTCAGATCCGCAAGCACGATCGTATCGGGCACGGGACGTTGCGACTCAGCGGCGATGCGCTGGTCGATCGTCGCATGCTTGGCCTCGAGGGCCGAGATGTGCGCAGTCTGCATGGCAGTCTCCTTCATGGTTGAGAGGGAAACCAAGGAAATCACGAAACGCGAGATATGTCCCGTGACTTTTGCTTGCACGCGATCATCTGCGACTTTCGTAGGACGGGTCGCGCCGCACGGGCGCGGCGGCTATGCAGGCGCGACTCAGGGGTCGGGAGTGCGGGCGATGAACGACGTGGGCGATGATGCGGCGGTGGCGACGCGGCTGGAGACGCTGCGGATCGAGCATCGCGATCTCGACGCCGCCATCGCCGCGCTGGCGGAGGGCGGCGCGTCGGACCAGCTCCAGCTGATGCGGCTGAAGAAGCGCAAGCTGCGGCTGCGCGACGAAATCGCGCAGCTGGAGGATCAGATGATCCCGGACATTATCGCCTGACGACGCGGTAAACGCCGCATTTCGGGACGGTTCGACGCAGGCGCTCGCCGCAAACGTGATGAACGCGCTTGGCGGCGATTCGGGGTCGTGGCAAAGACGCGGCTATGGCCGACCACGCCCATGACCCACGATTGCAACGCCGGCTGATCGACTCGTTCTATACCGAGGCGATGGTGCTGGCCGACGAGGCGCGGCACTATTTCGACGAGGGCGGGCGCGCCGAGCGCGAGGCGCTGCCGCCGATGGAGCGGGTGGCGTTCAGCTGCGAATCGCTGAAGGTGACGACGCGGCTGATGCACGTCATCGCGTGGCTGCTGACGCAACGCGCGATCGCGGCGGGGGAGTTGCCGGCGACGCAGGCGCTCGACCCGGCGCGGCGGCTGGGCGCGGCCCCGACCAGCGATGCGGAGATGCTCGCGCGCTTTCCGGTGCACGCGCAGGGCGTGATCGGGAGCAGCATCGACCTGCACCGTCGCGTCGCGCTGCTGGATGCGGCGCATGCCGGTGAGATGCCGGTGGTGAGCCCGGCGCGCTCGATGCTCGACCGGCTGGCGACGGCGTTTTAGGGCGCGATCGCCGTTTCCGTCATTGCTTCGCTACGCTCGCAGTGACGTGACTACAGGCCAAGCAGCCGCTCACGCGCCGCGCGATATTCGTCGGCCAGTCGGGCGACGCGCTGGGCGGCGGGGACGATCGTGTCGACCGCGCCGATCCCCTGACCCGAGCCCCAGATGTCGCGCCACGCCTTCGCCGCGCCGCCCGAGGCGAAGCTCATCGTCTTCAGGTCACCCTGCGGCAGATTGTCGGGATCGAGCCCGGCGGCGACGATCGAGGCGCGCAGGTAATTGCCGTGGACGCCGGTGAACAGGTCCGAATAGACGATGTCGGCGGCGCGCCCGTCGACGATCGCCTGCTTGTAGCGCGCGTCGGCATTCGCCTCGTCGGTGGCGATGAACGCCGAGCCGATATAGGCAAAGTCCGCGCCCATCGCCTGCGCCGCCAGCACCGCGTCGCCGCTGGCGATCGCACCCGACAAGGCGAGCGGGCCGTCGAACCAGGTGCGGATCTCCTGCACCAAGGCGAAGGGCGACAGTCGTCCGGCATGGCCGCCGGCACCCGCCGCGACCGCGATCAGCCCGTCGGCGCCCTTCTCGATCGCCTTGCGCGCGAAGCGATCGTCGATGACGTCGTGGAGCGTGATCCCGCCCCAGCCGTGCACCGCCTGATTGAGTTCCTCGCGCGCGCCCAGCGAGGTGATCGTGATCGGCACCTTCCACTTGGCGCAGACCGCGAGATCGGCCTCCAGCCGGTCGTTCGATTTGTGGACGATCTGGTTGACCGCGAAGGGCGCGGCGGGCGCATCGGGGTGCGCGCGATCGTGTGCGGCGAGTTCCTCGGTAATGCGGTGGAGCCATTCGTCTAGCATCGCCGCGGGGCGCGCGTTGAGCGCGGGGAACGAGCCGATGATTCCCGCCTTGCATTGCGCGATCACCAGATCCGGATTGGAGATGATGAACAGCGGCGAGCCGATGACGGGCAGGCGCAGGCGCGACAGGAGCGGGGGGATCGACATGCCCGCGACTATGTGGGGCGGGCAGGGGTGTGGCAAGATTGACGCCACGTCAGGTGGCGCGGGTTTTTCCAACGCCGTCATTTCCCCGCAGGCGGAAATCTAGAAGCGCAGTTTTGTCGATAGAAGCGACAGGGCAGGGGTTCTGGATTCCCGCTTTCGCGGGAATGACGGAAGGGTTTACTCCACGCGCTCCAGCCCGTCGGCCGCCGCGCGGGCGTTGGCGACATAGTGTGCCGCAGACATCCTGAGCCCTGCGATCGTCGCATCATCCAGCTCGCGAACGACGCGCGCCGGGCTGCCGACGATCAGCGAGCGCGGCGGGAAGACCTTGCCTTCGGTGACCAGCGCGCCGGCGCCGACGATGCAATCCGCGCCGATCACCGCGCGGTTGAGGACGATCGCGCCCATGCCGATCAGTACCCGGTCGCCGATCGTGCAGCCGTGGAGCACCGCATGATGGCCGATCGTGCACTCGGTGCCGATCGTTAGCGGTGCGCCGGGATCGGAGTGGAGCATCGCGCCTTCCTGTACGTTGCTGTGCGCGCCGACGGTGATCGTGGTGTTGTCACCGCGGATCACCGCGCCGAACCAGACGCCGACCTCGTCGCCCAGCACGACATCGCCGATCACATCGGCGCTCGGCGCGACCCAGGCGGAGGGCGCGCGGGTCGGGCGCTGACCCTTGAAGGCATAGAGCGGCATCGCTTCTCTCCCTGCTGTCCCGTCGCGATACATGGACGCCGACGGTCGGTGGTAGCCGAAGTCGTAAACGGCGCGTTAAGACCTGACTATGCAACGCCGACTGGTCCTGACGAACGAGGGTGCGCGACACCCCTTCCGCCGCACCCTGCCGCCGCCCCCCGCCACGACGGCGGCGCAGGCGGGGGATCATGACGTGCGGCTGTTCCTGCTGAGCTTCGCCGCGTTCTTCATCACCTTTTCAACGATGATCTTCTAACCGCTTAATCGCAGGCGCGGTGCAGGCGCTGCGCGATCAGGGCCGAGATCACGCACATCCCGGCCACCACCAGCAACAATTGCGACGGGGTGACGCCGAGTGCGGTGATCCCCGCGACGGCGATCGACCCGAACGTCATCGCGCCGGCGTTGACGACATTGTTCGCGGCGACGGTGCGCGCGGTATGGTCCTTGGTGACGGTGGTCGTCAGGAACGCATAGAGCGGCACGACGAACATACCACCGAAGATCGCGACGCCCAGCAGCGCGAGCAGCACCGGCACCGCATGCGGCTGTCGAATGAACGACGCCATGTCGAAGAGGTGCCCGGCGGGCGCCGGGGTCCACAGCCCGACCACCCACCAGAAAGCGAGCACCGCCAGCCCCATCGCGATCACCGACGCGGGCGAGAAGCGCGCGGAGATCTGTCCGCGGAGCATCAGGTTGATGACCACGGACCCGATCGCGACCCCGATCGAGAAGACCGCGAGCACGAGGCTGGCGACGCTGGCATCGGCGGTCAGCATATTCTTCACCAGCGGCGGGAAGACGATGATGAGCACCGATCCGATCGTCCAGAAGAAGCTGATCGCGCAGATCGCGAGGAACAGCCGCGGGATGTGCATCGTCTCGGCGATCAACCGCCACGAGGCGCGGACCGGATTATAGTCCAGCACCAGCTTCGGCCCCAGCCGCGGCGCGGGCGGCACCGCGCGCGCGGTCATCCAGCCGAGCAGCGCGACCGCCAGCGTCAGCACGGTGACCAGCAAGGGCGATTTGTAGACGAAGCCGGCGAGGATCGTGCCGAGCAGGATCGACAGATACGTCCCCGCCTCGACCAAACCGGTGCCGCCGAGCACGTCCTCTTCATCCAGATGCTGCGGCAAGATCGCATATTTGATCGGGCCGAAGAACGTCGAGTGGACGCCGAGGCCGGTGACCGCGGCGAGCATCAGCACCAGCGGCAGCGTGACCGCCCCGGTGCGCGCCAGCATCAGCCCCGCGCCGCCGACGGCCATGATCGCGATCTCGACCGTCTTCACCAGCCGGATGATCCGCGCCTTGTCGCTCGAATCGGCGAGTTGCCCCGACAGGGCGGACAGGATGAAGAACGGCAGGATGAACAGCGCCGCGGTCAGCGCGTTGAAGAAGCTCTCCTGCGTTTCGTCGGCGAAGATCTCATAGGTGGCGAACAGCACCATCGAGGTCTTGAAGAGGTTATCGTTGAAGGCGCCGAGAAATTGGGTGGTGAACAGCGGCAGGAAGCGCCGCCGCTTGAGAAGCCCGAGGGCATTGATCATGACGCGGGACCGGGCCCCCGGATAGTTGGCAATTCGCCGAGCCATAGCGGCTGGGCCGCTGCGATCCAACGGCGATTTTCGCGCGACTGGCGCTTGCGCTGCCCGCCCCGCGGGTCCACGTCGCACCCATGCTGTCCCTGCCCAACATCCTGACGCTGTCGCGGATCGTCGCGGTGCCGCTGCTGGTGGCGTTTCTCTGGTGGCCGAGTTGGCGGTTCGGGTTCGGGGTCGCGTTCGGCCTGTACTGCCTGATGGGGATCACCGATTATTTCGACGGTTACCTCGCGCGTGCGCAGGGGACGGTGTCGAAGCTGGGGGTGTTCCTCGATCCGATCGCCGACAAGATCATGGTCGCGGCGGTGATCCTGATGCTGGTGGGTACGCGGCACGACGATGTCGCGGCGATCACCGGGGTGCATATTATCGCGGCTTTGGTGATCCTGTTGCGCGAGATTGCAGTGAGCGGGTTGCGCGAGTTTCTGGCCGGGTTGCAGGTGTCGCTGCCGGTGTCGCGGCTGGCGAAGTGGAAGACGACGTTGCAGCTCGTCTCGCTGGGCGGGCTGATCCTGTCGGGCGCGCTGCCGGGTGAGGCGTGGATCAAGGTCGCGAGCCTTGCCAGCCTGTGGGGGGCGGCGGCGCTGACGATCGTGACCGGCTGGGATTACCTGCGGGTCGGTTTGAAGCATATGGATTGACGGAGCCGGCTTCTCCTCCGTTCGTCCTGAGGAGAGGCTGAGCTTGTCGAAGCCTCGTCTCGAAGGACCCGTGCTTCGAGACGATGATCGGGTCGGATCGTCCCCCGGACGATCCTGAACATGCCGGGGGCATGTTCGCCCGATCATTTCGACTTCGCTCAATGCCTCCTCAGCACGAACGGAGGCGGATCAGGAACGCGTATGAAATTGTTGTATTTCGCTTGGGTGCGTGAACGGATCGGACTTGCCGAAGAGGACGTGACACCACCCGCCACCGTCGCCACCGTCGCCGATCTGGTCGCGTGGCTCGCCCCGCGCAGCCCCGGGCATGCCGCCGCCTTCACCGATCCGGCGCGCTTGCGCGCGGCGGTGGATCAGGCGTTCGTGCCGCTCGAGACGCCGATCGCGGGGGTGCGCGAGGTGGCGATCTTTCCGCCGGTGACGGGCGGATGATCCGCGTGATCGTCTCGCGCGACGCGATCGACATCGCCGATGAATTCACGCAGCTGGAGCAGGGCGGGGCGGTGGCGACGTTTACCGGGCTGGTGCGGGCCGACGACGGCGTCGCGACGCTGGAGCTGGAGCATTATCCGGGCGCCACCGAGGCGGCGCTGACGCGGCTCGCCGAGGAGGCGCGCGCGCGCTGGTCGCTGACCGCGGCGACGATCGTCCACCGGGTCGGGCCGATGGCGCCGGGCGAGCGGATCGTGTTCGTCGGCACCTGCTCGGCGCATCGTGCGGCGGCGCTGGAGGCGTGCGCGTTCCTGATCGACCGGCTCAAGACCGACGCGCCGTTCTGGAAGCGCGAGACGGTGGACGGCGCGTCGCGCTGGGTGGAAGCGCGCGCCACCGACGATCATGCGGCGGCGCGCTGGTCGTAGTTACTGCGGCAGCTGCCAGCGGATCCGGTCGGTGAAGGTCCCGGCGACCGGCGTGCCGGCATCGTCGCGCGCCGGGGTGAAGCGCGCGCGGCGCTGATAGAGCCGGCACGTCGCCTGATCGAGTGAAGCATGGCCGCTGGGAGCGGTGACCGTGCAGGACTCGACCCGCCCGTCGGCGCCGATCCGCATCGAGATGCCGACCACGCCTTCCTCCTCGGCGCGCAAGGCGGAGGGCGGATAGTCGTCGGTGCTGATCCATTCGTTGCGGTTGCCGCGCGCGAGCACGCCGCTCGCCTTGCTGACCGTCGCGGGTTGGGCGGGCGGATCGACCGTCACCGTGCCAGTGCCGAAATCGACAGGCGGCATCGGGGGCGTAATGACGACCACAGTGTCGCTGGTGGTGTGGCTGGGAACGATTGGCGTGACGGGGGTAAGGGGCGGCATCGTCGTGGTCGGTTGTTGCGGCATCACCTTCTCCTGTTTCGGCGGGGTGATGTCGGGCGGCGGCGGCGTTTCAATCGGGATGTTGGTGGTGATGAACGGCTTCGACACCGACTGGACGAAGCTGGTCGCCATTCCGCTGATGAAGACATAGCCGATCAAGCCGTGGATCGCGGCGACGCCCGCGATCGTGGTGAGACGCCGTGAATTGTCGATCCGATTTGCATATGCCATGCGACCAACCTCCCGACCGGAGGCGCCGCGACGGACACGATGCCCGACGAACGACGAGCTCCAGAGCGCGATGCTGCGCCGATTGCGACTGCGCGTCAATCGCGGCGATGGCCCGGTTTGAATGAAGGACCGGGATACCGCTTCCCCTCGCGCGCAGGAAGAAGCGGGGCCCCGGATCAAGTCCGGGGCGACAGATGGAATTTCTAGGCCGCGGCCTTCAGCACCTCGCCGAGCAGGTGGAAGTCGCGCTCGCGCGGGGAGGCACGGCGCCAGACCAGCGCCAGCGTGCGGACCGGTGCGGCGGCATCGAGCGGGCGCGCGACGACCTTGGTATGGTCGAGGATGCCGGCGTCGAGCGCGATCTTGGGAAGCATCGTGACGCCAAGGCCGTTGTCGACCATCTGCACCATCGTGTGCAGCGAGGTGCCAAGCATCGTCGCCTCGGCGCGCAATTCGGCACGGTTACAGGCCGCGAGCGCATGTTCCTTGAGGCAATGCCCGTCCTCGAGCAGCAGCAGCCGCGTCTCGTCGATCTCTTCCGGGCGCACCGCGGCGAGGCCGGCGGGCATCTCGCCCTCGGGGAAGGCGAGGAACAGGCGGTCGTCGAACAGCTTGAGCACCGTCACCTCGCCGCAGGCATAGGGCAGCGCGAGCAGCACGCAATCGGTGCGGCCGTTGTGGAGCGCCTCGCACGCCGGGCCGCTCGGTTCCTCGCGCAGATAGAGCTTGAGGTCGGGATAGTCGCGGCGCAGCCGGGGCAGGATCCGGGGCAACAGGAACGGCGCGATCGTCGGGATGACGCTCAGCCGCATCTCGCCCGACAAGGGGCGGCCGGCGGCGCGGGCGAGATCGCCCAGTTCCTCCGCCTCGCGCAGCACGACACGCGCCTTGGTCGCGATCTGCTCACCCAGCGGCGTGAAGCGCACGACGCGGCGCGTGCGCTCGACCAAGGTTACGCCGATCAGCGTTTCCAGCTCACGCAGCCCCGCCGACAGGGTCGACTGGGTGACGAAACACGCCTCGGCCGCACGCCCGAAGTGGCCGTGATCCTTGAGCGCGACAAGATATTGCAACTGCTTGAGCGTCGGCAGGTAGGTTGCGGCCATTCATCGTCTCCGTCGATCACCGGGGATGGAATAGACGATTTGCTCGATCACGCGAAGCCCCCTATATCGGCGATGCAACGAGAGGCGGCGCAGCGACGCGGCCCCGGCAGAGAGGATGACTGGAACTCCGCATTCACTAACAGGAGCCAGACATGCTGACCATCGGCGATACCTTCCCCGCCATCACCGTTCCCGTCCAGCAGGGCACCAGCGCGCTCCCGAACGGCGAGACGCTCGACCTGACCACCGCCTATCCGGGTAAGTGGAAGGTGCTGTTCTACTGGCCGAAGGACTTCACCTTCGTGTGCCCGACCGAGATCGTCGGCTACAGCCAGATCAAGGGCGACTTCGAGGACCGCGACGCGGTGCTGATCGGTGCCTCCACCGACACCGCGCACGTTCACCTCGCCTGGCGCAAGTCGGACCCGGATCTGGCCGCGGCCGACTTCCCGTGGCTGGCGGACAATGGCCGCACGCTGGCCGACGCGCTGGGCATCGTCGACAAGAACGAGCATGTCGCGTTCCGCGCCACGTTCATCGTCGATCCCGACAACGTCATCCAGGCGGTGCAGGTCAACGGCCTGAACGTCGGGCGTAATCCGGCCGAGACGCTGCGCGTGCTCGACGCGCTGCAGACCGACGAACTGTGCCCATGCAACTGGAACAAGGGCGACGACGTCCTGCAGGTTGCGGCCTGATTGATCGAGAGCGGGGCCAGTTGGTCCCGCTCTCTTCCCCCCTGAAATCTGTCGCCCGCCCGTCATTGCGAGCGCAGCGAAGCAATCCAGAGCCCAGCGCGTGACGCTCTGGATTGCTTCGCTGCGCTCGCAATGACGGGCTGTGGCGTCGTATGTCTGGAGACTCGATATGGCTCTTAAGGAATTCGCGGGCGCGTTGCCCGATTTCGCCAAGGACATTCGCCTCAACGTCGGCTCGCTGCTGAACGAGACGGTGCTCAACGACCAGCGCAAGTATGGCACGTTGCTCGCCTGTGCGCATGGCTCGGGCTACAAGCCGCTGGTCGAGGCGACCGAGGCCGAGGTCGAGGGCAAGCTGACCCCGGAGGCGGCGACTGCGGCGCGCGCGGCGGCGGCGGTGATGGCGATGAACAACGTCTATTATCGCTTCACGCACCTCGCCAGCAACGAGGAATATGCCCGGATGCCGGCGAAGCTGCGCATGAACGTCATCGGCGCCCCGGGGATCGACAAGGTCGATTTCGAGCTGTTCAGCCTCGCGGTTAGCGCGATGAACGGCTGCGGCATGTGCATCGACAGCCATGAGCAGGTGCTCAAGAAGGCGGGCGTCACCGCCGAGGTGATCCAGACCGCCGCGCGCATCGCCTCGGTGATGAAGGCGGTTGCGACGGTGCACGCGATTAGCGCGTAATCAGCTCCGTCATTCCCGCGTAGGCGGGAATCCAGACGCGAAGGCTCTCGTGATAGCCGCGAGTTCAGAGGTTCTGGATTCCCGCCTGCGCGGGAATGACGGTGGGGCCTACATCAACACTGCGCGAATGAATCCGTAGGTGCTGGTGATCGTCAGGACGGTGCCGACCATCACCAGCATCACCTTCATCGGGATGCGCTTGGCGAAGAACGCGCCGAGGGGCGCGGCGAGGACGCCGCCGATCAGCAAGCCGACCGTCGCGGTCGCAAAGTCCTTGATGCCGAGATGGTAGATGAAGGTCGCCGAGACGACCGCGGTGAGGAAGAACTCGACCGCGCTGACCGTGCCGACGACCTTGCGCGGCTCGACGCCCTGTACCAGCAGGTTCGAGGTGACGATCGGCCCCCAGCCGCCGCCGCCCGCCGCGTCCATGAAGCCGCCGAGCAGCCCGAGCGGTTCGACCACCTTCGGCTTGCTGACCTTGGGCGGGAACATCAGCCCGCGCACCAGCAGATAGATGCCGATGATGACGAGATAGGCGAGCACGAACGGTTTCACGACCGCGCCGTCGATATTGGTCAGCAGATAGGCGCCGGCGACGCCGCCGATCACGCCCGGGACGAGCAACCGGAGAAACAATCCCTTGTCGATGTTGCCGGTGATCGCATGGCTGATCCCCGAGATGGCGGTGGTGAAGGTCTCGACGATATGGACGTTCGCGGAGGCACGCGCCGGCGGCAGCCCGATCACCGCGACGAGCAGGGTGTTGCAGATGACGCCGAACGCCATGCCGAGCGCGCCGTCGACGAGCTGCGCACCGAATCCGACGGCGATGAAGGGCAATAAGGCAGCAAAATCGAGGTTCGTCAGCGCGTCCATCCGGTCTCCTCATCGCGATCGGATGATCGCTCGCCCTTTTCATCGGTCATATCCCATGACCTGGATAGGAAAATACGGTTTGTCGATCGATAGCGCTGCTTATGGAAACGGCCGCCGTCACGCTCTATCTTGCGGCGAAGACAAAAGGGGACGCGGATGTCGCGACTGACCAACTATCTAGATTCGATCCGCGCGCGTGACCCCGCGCCGCATTCGCGTCTGGAAGTGCTGACCTATCCCGGTGTGTGGGCGCTGGCGTGG
The DNA here is from genome assembly GCF_000427645.1 of Sphingomonas phyllosphaerae FA2. Lineage (GTDB taxonomy): Bacteria > Pseudomonadota > Alphaproteobacteria > Sphingomonadales > Sphingomonadaceae > Sphingomonas > Sphingomonas phyllosphaerae. The sequence continues at coordinate 866,795 of NZ_KE386571.1, forward strand.
CATCGCGTCGCCAACCGGCTGTATCGCGCCGGTTTCTATTTGCCGGCGCGGATCGTGAATCACTTCTCGCGCGCGCTGACCGCGATCGACATCCACCCCGGCGCGACGATCGGGCGCAATTTCTTCATCGACCACGGTTTCGTCGTGATCGGTGAGACCGCGGAGATCGGCGACGACGTCACCATCTATCAATGCGTGACGCTGGGCGGCACCAGCCCCGACAATGGCGTCGCGGGCAAGCGGCATCCGACGATTTCGGATGGCGCGATCATTGGATCGGGTGCGCAGGTTCTCGGGCCGATCACGGTAGGGCCGCGCGCGCGCGTCGGTGCCAATGCAGTGGTGACGCGCGACGTGCCGGCGGGCGCGGTGATGGTGGGCATCCCGGCGCGTCCGACGATGGTCGAGGGCGGCGCCGCGCCCGAGCCGCCGCGCTTCGTTCCCTATGGCACGCCGTGTCGCGAGATGTTCGATCCCGCGACGCAGCGGGTCGAGTCGCTCCGGTGCGAGCTGGAAGCGATGAAGAAGCGGCTGGACGCGTTGATCGAAGAGCAGGAACGCGCCACCGGGCAGGAGCGTGACCGCGCCTGATGGGGATCGTCACGCCCTTCCCGGCCGGTGCGGGCCAACCGCGACAGGTCGCCTTCGATCGTGCCGAACTGATGCGGATCCTCGACCTGTATGGCCGGATGGTCGCGGCCGGGCATTGGCGCGACTATGCGATCGATCTGGGGCGCGAGGCGGCGGTATTCTCGGCATTTCGCCGTGCGACCGAGCGGCCCGAATTCCGGGTCGAGAAGCGACCGGCCTTGCGCAACCGGCAGGGCATGTGGGCGCTGGTCGGCGAGGCGGGGCAGGTGGTGCGGCGCGGGCATGAGCTTGGGCCGGTGCTCGCGCCGGTCGAGCGGCGGCTGATGAAGCTGGTCGAGGAATAAGCGCGCCGCGGCCGATCACCCCGCCATCTGTACCGGCGGCAGCCGCTCGCCCCACCGCCCCAGTTGCGCGACGACGCGCGCGCGGATCGGCTGCCAAAATGCCGACAGCGACAATAGCGCCGACCCGATCACCAGCGAGGTGAACGCCAGCGACAATTCGGTGGAGCCGGCGGTGCGGATCAGCACCGACATCGCATAGAGGACGTAGACGAGGCTGGAGACCAGCAACGCGCGCCGATCGACCACCAGCGCGACCAGCGCGAAGGCGACGTAGAGCAGCAGCACCACCACCGCCTTGCCCAGCCCCATGTCGCCTTCGAACACGCCCATCATCTGGAACGTCGAGTGCGCGATCATCGGGGCGGCGACCAGATGCAGCCAGAAGGCGACGTCGGCGCGGCGCGTCTGGCGCGCACGATCCGACAGGTCCCAGCGCATCGCATAGGCGAATACCGCGACGCCGCCGACGAACAGCAGCGGCCACGCCAGCCGCAGCGATTCGGGCAGGATCGTCAACAACAGGCTGACCACCAGCCCGACCGCCGCCGCGGCGCCGGCCGCCGGGGTGATCGGCACCATGAAACGGCGCCAGTGCAGCCATGCGCCGACTGCTGCGACGATGGCGGCGGCCGCGCCGATCGCCGCTGCCTGTCGGTCGCTGGGGTTTTCGACCACCGAGAAGCCGAGCGCGACGACGATCGCCGCCAGTCCGCCCACGAACGCCAGCAACAGCACGATGCTGGGCAGCGCCATGCGCCGCTTCGCGGTGAAATAGGTCGCCAGCAGCCACGCCACGCCCGCCACCGCGACGCCGCCGGCCGCGGCGTGCACATTGCCGGCAATGTTGCCGACCGCGACCAGCAGCAGCGCGATCGCGATCGTGACGAAAATGTCGTTGAAGCCGGTCAGGAAGCGGAAATGCTCCTCATCGACCGCCGGGGTCGCGCGGAGCGCGGCGACATGGTTGCGAAAGTCGTTGGCGATCTGGGCGGGCATCACCCCGGCCGCGACCGCCTGATCGATATCGCTCTCGCTGTACATCGTCACTCCCCCCGAACCGTCGCAGGGTATCGCGCGATCGCGGGCCGCTCAACCGCCTTGCAAGGTCCGGGCGATCGCCATCGCCTGCTCCGCGCCCGAGGACGGTACAATTTCGCCGGTGCGATCGGCGATCGCCGCCCAGGCGCACGCGACGCCTTCGGGCGAAAGATCCTCGCCGGCCAGCGCGACGCCGGGGGTCAGCGTGATGTAGCTGGCCTGGACGACCCCGGCGCCGGCGCCGACGATCTGGCCGGAGGGCGCGTCTTCGCTGACCAGATACAAGGCCGCGGGAGCGACCTTTTCGGGGGCGAAGGCGGCGAAGGCAGCCTCGGGGAACAGGCCCTCGGTCATGCGCGTGCCGGCGGTCGGCGCGATCGTATTGACGCGAATGTCGTTCTTCGCGCCTTCCAGATGCAGCGTGCGCGCCAGCCCCGCGATGCCGAGCTTGGCGGCGCCGTAATTGGCCTGTCCGAAATTGCCGAACAGCCCGGAGGACGAGGAGGTCATCAGCACGCGGCCGTAATTCTGCGCGCGGAACGTGTCCCAGCATGCCTTGGTGGCGTAGGCGCTGCCGAGCAGGTGGACCTGCACCACGAAGGCGAAGTCCGCCGGGTCCATCTTGGCGAAGGTCTTGTCGCGCAGTACGCCAGCGTTGTTGATGAGGATATGGACGCCGCCCCATGCCTCAGTCGCGCGGGCGACCATGTCGACCATCTGGTCGTAATCGGCGACGTTGCCGCCGTTCGCCATCGCCGTACCGCCGGCGGCGTGGATTTCCTCGACGACCGCCAGTGCGGCGTCGGAGGCGCCCTGACCCCTGCGATCGCCACCAAGATCGTTGACGACGACGCGCGCGCCGCGCCGGGCGAGTTCGAGCGCATAGTGCCGGCCAAGGCCGCCACCCGCACCGGTGACGATGGCGACGCGATCGTCGAAACGGATCGACATGGAAAAGGCGCTCCCTCCTGAACGGATGAAGCGCCCTCCATACCTAGTCTTCGAACGGGCGCAATGCCCGTCCGAATGCTACCGGCTTAGCGACGGCGGCGCGTCGCCTTGCGCGCGTCGCTGGCCTGCATGCAGCCGTCATACTGACCCTTTTTGCAGATCGGGTAGCTTTCCTTGGCGGCGGGCGCCGGGAATGCCTGCGACGGCGAGGGAGCCGGCTGGAAGCGGACGGTGGCGCCCGGTTGCGGAGTGCCCGACACCGCCGGCTGCGACGGCTGGTAACCGCCCGCGCTCTCGGTGCCCATCGCGCCACCCGATTGCGGGGTCATCGCGCCGCCGGCCGGCGGGGTCATCGGCGCATTGGCCTCAGGCGCAGGAGCGGCGGGGTCCGCCTGGGTGGTCGGTGCCGTCGCGTCGGTCTGCGGCGCGGCGGCCGGGTCGGCGGCCGCCGGGTCTGCGGTCGTCGCGGGTGCCGCTCCGGTATCGGGCGCGGTGGTCGTGGTCTGCGGCGTGTCCTGCGCAATCGCTGTGGTCGGAATGGCGATCACGGCCGCTGCCGCGAGAAGAATGGCCTTCATCTTATCTTTCTCCTGCCGTGTGCGTTCGGTCAGAAACGCGTTGTTTATCACGCGGTCCGGGCAACGCCTCACGACAGAAAAAAGGTCCATCGTTGCGAAAGCGGAAAGACTCAATGGCCGGTGTCGAGCGCGTAACCTGCTGATCTGACGGTACGAATGATGTCGGGACGCCCGCCTTCGTTGATCGCCTTGCGCAAACGGCGGATGTGGACGTCGACGGTGCGGCTTTCGATGTCGCTGTCATGGCCCCAGACACTGTCGAGCAGGCGCTCACGCGAGAAGACATGGCCGGGATGTTCGAGGAAGTGCTTGAGCAGACGGAACTCCGTCGGCCCGAGCGCGACGACGTCGCCACCGCGGCGGACCTTGTGGCCGACCGTGTCCATCTCGAGATCGGCGTAGGTGAGCTGCTCCCCGGCCAACGCCGGACGCACGCGGCGCAAGACCGCGCCGACGCGCGCCACCAGCTCGCGGGGCGAGAACGGCTTGGTGACGTAGTCGTCGGCGCCGGTTTCCAGCCCGCGCACGCGATCCTCTTCTTCGCCGCGCGCGGTGAGCATGATGATCGGCACGTTCTGCGTCTCGGCGGCGCGGCGTAGGCGGCGGCACACCTCGATCCCCGAAATGCCCTCGACCATCCAGTCGAGCAGCACGATGTCGGGCGGCGTCTCGCGCGCCAGCAGCAGCGCCTCCTCACCGTCGATCGTGTGCTGGACGTCGAAATGCTCGCGGGTGAAATGCCACACCAGCAGCTCGGCGAGGCTGGCGTCGTCCTCCACCAGCAACATGCGGGCCTTGGCCATCAATCGACTCCTCTTTCGCGTTCCACGAGCCGCACCCCGGTTGCGGCAAAATAGACCATCTCGGCGACGTTGGTGGCGTGATCGCCGATCCGTTCGAGATTCTTGGCGACGAACAGCAATTGCGCGCACTCGCTGATCGTCTTCGGGTTTTCGACCATGAAGGTGACCAGGGTGCGGAAGATGCTGTCGTAGAAATCGTCGAGTGCGTTGTCGCGCTGGCACACCGCCAGCGCCGCCTCGGGATCGCGCGCGGCGAAGGCGTTGAGCACATCGTGGACCATCGCGGCGGCCATGCGGCCCATCGCGGGAAGGATCGACAGCGGCTCGATGCGATGCTCGCTCTCGATCCGGGGCACGCGGCGCGCGATGTTCTTGGCATAGTCGCCGATCCGTTCGATCACGCTGGCGATCTTGAGTGCGGCGACGACTTCGCGCAGGTCATCGGCCATCGGCGCGCGCAGCGCGATGATGCGGACCGCGGTGCGCTCGACCTCCGCCTCCATCGCGTCGATGCGCTTGTCGTCGGCGGCGATCCGCTCGGCCAGCGTCGCGTCGCCGCGCTGCAACGCGATCATCGCATCGGCGATCGCGCTTTCGGCCAGCCCGCCCATCTGCGAGATCAGCCCGCGCAGCTGCCCGATGTCCTGATCGAACGCCTTGACCGTATGTTCCTGGGTATTCGCCATGTCTGCGATCCTTAGCCGTAACGGCCTGTAATATAGTCCTTCGTGCGATCCTGCCGTGGGTTCGTAAAGATGTCCGACGTGTCGCCATATTCGACGAGCTGGCCGAGATGGAAGAAGGCGGTGCGCTGGCTGACGCGCGCGGCCTGCTGCATGTTGTGGGTCACGATCACGATCGCGTAGCGGCCGCGCAATTCGTGGATCAACTCCTCGATCTTCGCGGTCGCGATTGGATCGAGCGCGGAGCACGGCTCGTCCATCAGGATCACCTCGGGATCGACCGCGATCGCGCGCGCGATGCACAGCCGCTGCTGCTGACCACCCGACAGCGCGGTGCCGCTCTCGGACAGGCGGTCCTTGACCTCCGACCAGAGCCCGGCGCGGGTCAACGAACGCTCGACGATCTGCGCGAGATCGGCCTTGGAGCGCGCGAGCCCGTGGATGCGCGGGCCGTAGGCGACGTTTTCGAAGATCGATTTCGGGAAGGGATTGGGCTTCTGGAAGACCATGCCAACGCGCGCGCGGAGCTGCACGACGTCCATCGCCTTGGCATAGATGTCCTCGCCGTCCAGCCGGATGTCGCCTTCGACGCGCGCGCCGGGGATCGTGTCGTTCATGCGGTTCAGCGTGCGCAGGAAGGTCGACTTGCCGCAGCCCGACGGGCCGATGAAGGCGGTCACGTCCTCGCGCCGGACGTCGATCGATACATCGCGGATCGCCTGCTTACGCCCGTAGAAGACGTTGACGCCGGTGGCGGTCATTTTCGGGCCATCCGCCGCCCGCAGGACGGCGGCCTCTTCATGGGCGTTGCTCATTTCCAGCGGGTCTCGAAGCGATTGCGAAGGTAGATGGCGAGGCCGTTCATCGTGAGCAGCACGACCAGCAGGACGATGATCGCCGCCGAGGTCTTCTCGACGAAGCCGGTCTGTACGTCGTCGGACCACAGGAAGATCTGCACCGGCAGCACGGTGGCCGGGTCGGTCAGCCGGCCCGGCGGCGCGGCGATGAAGGCGCGCATCCCGATCATCAGCAGCGGTGCGGTTTCGCCCAGCGCGCGCGCCATGCCGATGATCGTGCCCGTCAGGATGCCGGGTAAGGCGAGCGGCAGGACGTGGTGGAAGACGACCTGGATCGGCGATGCGCCGAGCGCGCGCGCGGCGTCTCGGATCGACGGCGGCACCGCCGTGATCGCGTTACGCCCGGCGATCACGATCACGGGCATCGTCATCAGGGCGAGCGTCAGCCCGCCGACGATCGCGCCCGAGCGCGGCATATGGAAGGTGCCGAGGAACACCGCCAGCCCGAGCAGCCCGAAGATGATCGACGGCACCGCGGCGAGATTGTTGATCGAGACTTCGATCAGGTCGGTCCAGCGGTTCCGCGGCGCATATTCCTCGAGGTACAGCGCGGAGAGGACGCCGATCGGGAAGGCGAGCGCGAGCGTGACGACCATCGTCAGCAACGAGCCCTTGAGCGCGCCCCAGATGCCGGCGCGGGTCGGGTCGGTCGCATCGGCGCCGGTGAAGAAATTGACGTTCAGCCCGCGGGACAGGTGCGGGCCGAGTGCGGCGACCGCGGCCTCGCTCTCCCGATTGCCCTCTCCCTTGTACGCCATGTCGATGTCGGTCGCGACCGGCACGTCCAGGGTGATGGGCGCGGAGAGCAGGTGCGGATCGCGCTTGATTGCGTCGCGGACGCGCAGCCATGCGCCGTCCGACAGTAGCGCTTCGCCGCCCTGCGTCGGGAAGGCGCGATCGGCAGCCGCATCGACTGCATTCTCCAGCCCGGCACCGGCCAGCGCCAGGTCGGCGGTCGGGCCGCTCAGTTGCGCGGGGCTGACCACGACATGCCCGCGCAGGTCGAGCGGGAGGGCGAGGCGAGTCTCGGTAAAGCCGCTCGCCCCCTGGCCGATCATCGTCGCGAGCAGATAGATGAGGAACGCTGCCGAAACGAACACCGCCGCCACGCCCATCGCGCGGAAGCGCCGTTCCGCGGCATAGCGACGACGTACCCGGCGCTGCATCGCGGGGGTCTGCCAGTCGGTCGGCTGGCGCGCGGGGGAGGCGGCGCGCTTATTCATAGGCTTCGCGGTAGCGGCGCACGACGATCAGTGCGACGACGTTGAGCAGCAACGTGATGACGAACAGCGTCAGCCCGAGCGCGAAGGCGGCGAGCGTCTTAGCCGAATCGAACTCGGCCTCGCCGGTGAGCAAGTCGACGATCTGCTTGGTGACCGTCGTGGTGCTCGCGAACGGGTTGAGCGTGAGCGACGCGACGCCCGAGGCCGCCATGACGACGATCATCGTCTCGCCGATCGCGCGGCTGACCGCAAGCAGCACGCCGCCGACGACGCCGGGCAAAGCGGCGGGGACGAGCACGCGCCGGATCGTCTCCGAACTGGTCGCGCCCATCGCGAGGCTGCCGTCGCGCATCGAGGCGGGGACGGCGGAGAGCGAGTCGTCGGCCATCGACGAGACGAACGGGATGATCATCACGCCCATCACGACGCCGGCGGCGAGCGCGCTTTCCGACGACGCCCAGCGGACGCCGAGCGCGACGCCGAGGTCGCGGACCGCAGGTGCGACGGTGAGCGCGGCGAAATAGCCGTAGACGACGGTCGGTACGCCCGCGAGGATCTCCAGCATCGGCTTCATCCAGCGCCGCGTGGTCTGGTGCGCATATTGGGTCAGGTAGATCGCGCTCATCAGGCCGAGCGGGACGGCGACCGCCATCGCGATGATCGCGCCGATGAAGAACGTGCCCCAGAACAATGGCACCGCGCCCAGCGCCGCGCCGGGATCGCGCGCGTCGATCACCTGCGGGCTCCAGTGCGTGCCGAACAGGAATTGCGTGATCGGGACGATCTGGAAGAAGCGAGCGCTTTCGACCAGTAGCGACGCGACGATGCCGATCGTGGTGACGATCGCGATCAACGAGGCGATGAGCAGCAATCCCATCACTACCCGCTCGACCTGCGAGCGCGCCGAAAAGCCGGGCCGGACGCGCAGGAAAGCGACCGCGCCACCGGCGAAGGCGAGCAGCAGCGCGACGGTGGTCGCGATCCAGTCGTAGCGGGACTGCGCGGCGGCATAGGCGGGCGCGAGCCGTTCCGACAGCGGGTGGAACGCCCCCCACGCATCGCCATTGGCGAGGTTGCGCGCCTCCGACAAGATCGCGGCACGATCGAGACCCGGCGGGGGAAGCGCGGCGCCGAGCGGGGTGGCGATCACCGCATCCGTCACCAATGCCGGCGCGACGGAGTGCCAGATCGCGAGAAACACGAAAGCGGGCAACAGCGTCCACATCGCGACATACCAGCCGTGATGCTGCGGCAGCGAGCTGAACCGGCGCGCCGGGCTGCTGCGGAAGCGCGCGGCGCGCGCGCGGGCGACGACCCAGCCGATCAGCCCGAGCGCCGCGATCAGGAAAAGGAGCGCCAGCGCCGACATCAGTGCAGCGCACGCGGGTCGAGCGCGACCTCGTTGGCGATGATCGCGGCGGCGCGGCGCTGGACCGGCAGCGGTGCGGCGATCAGACCGCGCTTCACGAGCGGACCGTTCGCGCCCCACAAGGCCGCATATTGCGCGAGGAAGGCGCGCAGCCTGGGGATAGCGCGCAGATGCGCCTTCTTGACGTAGATGAACAGCGGGCGCGCCCCCGGATAGGTGCCGCTGGCGATCGTCGCATAGGTGGGGGCGACGCCGCTCAACGGCACGCCGCGGACGACGCCGGCATTTTGTTCGAGGTAGCCATAGCCGAAGATGCCGAGTGCGTTGGGGTTCGACCGCAGCTTCTGGACGATCAGGTTGTCGTTCTCGCCGGCATCGACATAGGCGCCGTCCTCGCGCAGCCGCTGGCAGCGGGTCGCAAAGGCGTTGGGATCGCGTTCGTGGAGACCGATCGTGTCGGGCTCGACCGCTTCGCAGCCTTTGGCGAGGATCAGCTCGGCAAGCGCGTCGCGCGTGCCGCTGGTCGCGGGTGGGCCATAGACCTGGATCGGGGTCGCGGGCAGCGCCGGGTTCACGTCGCGCCATAGCCGCGCCTGGTTGCGGCGGCCGAGCGGGGCCGCGGCCAGCGCGCGATAGATGTCGGCCGGGGTCAGCGCCATGCCGGGGCCTTGCAGCGCCTCGGCGAAGGCGATGCCGTCGATGCCGATCTGCACCTCCAGGATCTGGTCGACGCCGTGCCGCGCGCAGGCGCCATATTCGCCGCGGCGCAGGCGGCGCGAGGCGTCGACCAGATCGGGGTGCGCGGCGCCGACTCCGGCGCAGAACAGGCGGATGCCCGCGCCGGTGCCGGTCGATTCGATCACCGGCGGGCGCGCGTGCGGCACGGTGGCGAGGAAGCGTTCGGCAACGATCGTGGTGAACGGGTAGACGGTCGAGGAGCCCACCGCACGAATCTGGTCGCGCGCGCCCGCGCCGCCGCCCGCCGCCTGATCGACGCACGCCGCCAGTCCGCACGCCAACGCGAGCGGCAGCATGGCTGCAAGCGCCTGAACGAAGCGCGACATGGATCCCCCGCACGGGCGTTCGCCAACACGGCAGCCCTCATGCAGCGCGCCGTGTGACATCGAGGTTACGCCTTCATGACAGCGGCTTCGGCGCCGGCGCCGGAAGCGTGACCGTTACGCGTGTGCCGACGCCGACGGTGCTGGCGATGTCGAGCCGGCCGCGATGGCGCTCGACGATATGCTTGACGATCGCGAGCCCCAGCCCGGTGCCGCCGACCGAGCGGCTGCGACCGGGGTCGACGCGGTAGAAGCGCTCGGTCAGCCGCGGCAGATGCTCCGGGGGGATGCCGTCACCATGATCGGCGACGCGCAGGCAGACGTTCTGCGCCTGCGTCCACAGCGTCACCTCGACTGGGGTGCCGGCGCGGCCGTATTTCATCGCGTTGCCGATCAAATTGTGGATCAGCTGCGACAATTGGATCGGATCGCCGGTGACGGGCGGCAAATCCTGGGCGATGTCGAGGTGGATGTCCTCGCCGCGATCGCCATGCGTCGTGATAAGCGCATCGCACGCCTCTTGCGTCAGGTCGGCGAGGTCGACCGCGGCGCGCAACTCGCGGAATTTCTCGGCCTCGATCCGCGAGAGGCTCATCAGATCCTCGACGAGCCGCTCCATCCGCCGCGCCTCGTCGAAGACGATCGCGAGGAAGCGCTTGCGCAGGCCGGGATCGTCGCCCGCCTCGTCGGCGAGCGTCTCGACATAACCGAGAATCGAGGCGAGCGGGGTGCGCAGCTCGTGGCTGGCGTTGGCGACGAAATCGACGCGCATCTTCTCGGCGGCGTGCTGCCCGGTGCGATCGACCAATTGCACGAGCCGCGCATCCTCGCCGATCGGCGCGGCGCGCATTTCCCAGCGCTGGTCGAGCGTGCCGATCCCCACGAGATCGACCGGCTGGGTCACGCCCTCCGCCAGATGCGCGGCGGCGCCCGGGTGGCGGATGGCGACGCGGGCGTCCTCGCCGACGATATGCGCGCCCAGCAAAGTGCGGGCCGCGACATTGGCGAGCGCGACGCGGCCACCGCGCAGCACCAGCACCGGCTCCGACACCGCCTCCACGATCGCCGCGGCGGGCAGGTCGGTCGGGGTGGCGGGCGCTTCATCTTCCTGCGCGGCCGTCTCCTCGGGGATGGTCGCGATGATGACGACTAGCGCCGCGCCGCCGGCGAGCGCCGCCAGCGCCGCCTGACCGTCGCGCGACAACAGATAGACCACCGCCGCGGTCGCGACGGCGATCGCCACCGCCAGCCAGGTGCGCAAGGGAAGTTCGTCAATCACGAACGCCGCGATAGCGCAGCCGTGTGACGAAAGGCAGAGCGTTTCAGCGCCGTCGCGCCCCGCGTCCGATCCGCACCACGATCAGCACCGCGACGATGATCGTCGTATCCGCGACCCAGTCCATGATGTCGCAATCGCGGTGCAGCGCGGGGATCGATTGCAGCACCTCGATCATCGCGCCAAGGAACGACAGCCGCTCGCCGATCCGCAGCAGCGAACCGTTGGGGAAGGCCAGCACCGACAGCAGCGTCAGCGTGCCGAAGGCCGCCATATGCTGCCATTTGTCGCCAACCTCGACGATCGGCACCGGATGCGGCAACAACGCCATGCCCACCGCGAACGACGTCGCGACAATCAGCGCGAAGAACCACGGGACGCGCACCTGCGTCATGCCAGCCGCTCCAGCGCGGGGATCAGCTCGGCGAAGCTGTCGATCACCAGCTCTGCCCCCAGCTCTTCGACCGGCTGCATCAGGAAGCCGAACGAACAGGCGATCGCGGGTAGTCCGGCAGCGTGCGCCGCGCGAATGTCGTAGATCGAATCGCCGACGAACGCGGCGCGGCCGCCGCCACAGCGCTCGACCATCGCGTCGATCGGCAGCCGAGAGGGCTTGCCGTTGCCCGGCCCCATCGTGTCGCCGCCGATGATCGCCGCGAAGCGTTCGGTGAGGCCGAGGTCGGCGAGGATCTGACGGGCGAGCGCTTCGAGTTTGTTGGTGACGACCGCCAGCGTGACGCCCTTCGCGGCAAGCTGGTCGAGCGCGTCGAGCGCGTGCGGGAAGGGGCGCGTGAGGACGGCGATGTTCGCCTGATAATGGCCGAGCAATCGGCGTTGCAGCACGTCCAGCTCTTCGTCGGTGCAGCCGCCGGTCGCCGCCATGCCCTGCGCGAGCATGTGGCGCGCACCGCCGCCGATCATCGGGTTGACCTGCTCGACCGACAAGGTCGGGCGGCCGGCGCTGGCGAGCGCGTGATTGAGCGCGGCGGCGAGATCGCCCGACGTATCGAGCAGCGTGCCGTCGAGATCGAACCCGACGATGCGGAAGGGGAAGTCAGCCATCGGTTGCGCGCGTTGCCGTGCGATACTGGAATTGGCAAGCAAAGGGTGGCAGGGCGGGGCCATGTCGAGCCGTAACATCGCCGTCGTCGTCCTCGCCGCGGGCAAGGGCACCCGCATGAAATCCGACCTGCACAAGGTGCTGCATCCGATTGCCGGGCGGCCGATGCTGCTGCATCTGCTCGCTGCCGCCGCGACGCTGTCGCCCGAGCGGACGGTGGTGGTGACCGGCGCGGGGCGCGAGCAGGTCGAGGCGGCGGTGACGCCGCTCGGCGCGAAGATCGCTGTGCAGGCGGAACAGCTTGGCACCGGCCATGCGGTGATGCAGGCGCGCGAAGCGCTTGCAGGGTTCGCGGGCGACGTGCTGATCCTCTACGGCGACGTGCCGCTGGTGCGCGCGGAGACGATGCGCGCGATGATCGAGCGGCTCGACGCCGATGATGCGCCGGCGGTGGTGGTGCTGGGATTTCGTCCCGCCGACGCAGGCGCTTACGGGCGGCTGATCGTTGCCGGTGGAGGCGATCGCCTCGAGAAGATCGTCGAGTTCAAGGACGCCGACGCCGCGGAGCGCGCGGTGACCCTGTGCAATTCCGGGCTGATGGCAGCGCGCGGCGAATTGCTGTTCGACCTGCTCGCGCGGCTGGGCAACGACAATGCGGCGGGCGAATATTACCTGACCGATGTCGTCGAGCTGTCGGGCGCGGCGGTGGTGGTCGAGGCGAGCGCCGACGAGGTGACTGGCGTCAACAGCCGCGGCGAGCTGGCGGCGGTCGAAGCGATGTGGCAGCAGGCGCGGCGCGCGCAGGCGATGGCGAACGGGGCGACGCTGATCGCGCCGGAAACCGTGTGGTTCGCGCATGATACGGTGCTCGGGCGCGACGTGACGATCGAGCCGAACGTGGTGTTCGGCCCCGGCGTCTCCGTCGCCGACAGCGCGACAATCCGCGCGTTCAGCCATCTGGAGGGCGCGACGGTCGGCGCGCGCGCCGACGTCGGTCCCTATGCGCGGCTGCGGCCGGGCGCGGTGCTGGCGGAGAGCGCGAAGGTCGGCAATTTTGTCGAGATCAAGAAGGCGAATGTCGGCGTTGGCGCGAAGGTCAATCATTTGTCGTATATCGGTGATGCCGAGGTCGGCGCGCGCGCGAACATCGGCGCGGGAACGATTACCTGCAATTACGACGGTTTCTTCAAATATCGTACCACGATCGGTGAGGGCGCGTTCGTTGGATCGAACAGTGCGCTGGTCGCGCCGGTCACAGTCGGAGCGGGGGCGATCGTCGGGGCAGGTTCCGTTGTTGTCCGCGATGTTACCGTGGATTCACTTGCCTTGGCACGCGGCCGGCAGGAAGAGCGCGGCGGTTGGGCGAAGCGCTTTCGCGATACGATGACGGCGAAGAAGAAGGGCCAGTAAGATGTGCGGTATCGTCGGTATCCTCGGTCATGACGACGTGGCCGATCGCCTGCTCGATGGGCTGAAGCGGCTCGAATATCGCGGTTATGACTCCGCGGGGATCGCGACGATCGTCGATGGCGCGATCGGACGGCGACGTGCGTCGGGCAAGCTGGTCAATCTCGGCAAGGAACTCGCCGCGCATCCGCTGCCGGGTACGACAGGCATCGCGCACACGCGCTGGGCCACGCATGGCGGGCCGACCACCAACAATGCCCACCCCCACGCGACCGATGAAGTTGCCATCGTTCACAACGGGATCATCGAGAATTTCAAAGTGCTGCGTGAAGAATTGCAGGCGCGTGGGCGTGTCTTCACGAGCGAAACCGATACCGAGGTGGTCGCACACCTGATCAGCGAGCAGGTCGAGGGCGGCAAGTCGCCGACCGAGGCGGTGCGCGAGGTGCTGCCGCGGCTGCACGGTGCGTTCGCGCTGGCGATCCTGTTCCGCAGCCACCCCGAATTGCTGATCGGCGCGCGGCTCGGGTCACCGCTGGTGGTCGGTTATGGTGAGGACGAGACATATCTCGGTTCGGACGCCTTGGCGCTGGCGCCGCTGACGCAGCGGATCGCCTATTTGGAAGAGGGCGACTGGGTGGTGTGCGCGCGTGACGGCACGCAGGTCTATGATCGCGACAATCAGCCGGTCGAGCGGCCGGTCACGATCTCGGGCGTCACCGGGGCGTTGATCGACAAGGGCAATCACCGCCACTTCATGCAGAAGGAGATCTACGAACAGCCGATCGTGGTGGCGCAGACGTTGCGCAGCTATCTTCAGCGGTTCGAAGGCAAGATCGTGCTGCCGATCCCCGACTTCGATCTGTCGGGGATCAAGCGGGTGACGATCGTGGCGTGCGGGACCAGCTTCTACGCCGGGATGGTCGCCAAATACTGGTTCGAACAATTTGCGCGCGTGCCGGTCGATCTGGATGTCGCGAGCGAGTTCCGTTACCGCACGCCGGTGATGGAAGAGGGCGGGTTAGCGTTATTTATCAGTCAGTCAGGCGAGACTGCTGATACGCTGGCTGCACTGCGCCATGCCCGGTCGGAGGGGCAGACGATCGCCGTCGTCGTCAACGTGCCGACCAGCACGATGGCGCGCGAGGCCGACCTGCTGCTCCCGACCCACGCCGGGCCGGAGATCGGCGTCGCCTCGACCAAGGCATTCTCTTGCCAGCTTTCCGTGCTGGCGGCGCTGGCGGCCAATCTTGCCAAGGCGAAGGGGCGGCTGAGCGAGAGCGAAGAGCGCAACATCGTCCGGCAACTCGCCGAGGCGCCCGCCGCGATCAATGGTGCGCTGGCGTATGATGAGTCGATCGAGGCGATCGCCGGGGTTATCGCTGGCGCGCGCGACGTGCTGTATCTGGGGCGCGGCACCGATTATCCGCTGGCGCTCGAAGGGGCATTGAAGCTCAAGGAAATCAGTTACATCCATGCCGAAGGTTATGCGGCGGGCGAGATGAAGCACGGGCCGATCGCGTTGATCGACGAGAATGTTCCCGTCGTCGTCATCGCGCCTTCCGGGCCGTTGTTCGACAAGACCGTCAGCAACATGCAGGAAGTGCAGGCGCGGGGCGGAAAAGTCCTGCTGATCAGCGACTATGATGGGGTCGAGGCGGCGGGCGAGGGGTGTGTCGCGACGATCACGATGCCCAAGGTTCACCCGCTGATCGCACCGATCGTTTATGCGGTGCCGGTTCAGCTGCTTGCCTATCATGTCGCGGTGGCGAAGGGGACCGACGTCGACCAGCCGCGCAACCTCGCGAAGAGCGTAACGGTCGAATAAGGTTAGCGAAAACGGAGCACGCCGTCGTCGATACGGCGGCGCATCGTCAGCGCGTCGCGGAGGTAGTTCTGCTGCACCCGCCATGGAACGCGCTTGCCCTGGCGCGGGAGCCACTGGGCAACGCGTTGAATGTAGCCGGAATTGAGATCGAGGAGCGGGGTGGTGGCGTCCTCCGCGGCGTCTGGGACCGGGGCGGCGGTGGTGGTGCCGGTGGCGTCCATGTGGTCGAGGAGGCGGGCGACGAAGCGGGCGCTGAGATCGCTGCGGAGCGTCCATGACGCGTTGGTGTAACCCGTTGAAAAGGCCATGTTCGGGACGTCGCTGAACATCGCGCCCTTGTAGACGAGGTGGTTGTGCGGCTCGATTCTGTGGCCGTCGACGGAGAGGGTGGCGCCGCCCATCAGTTTCAGGCGGAGGCCGGTGGCGGTGACGATCAGGTCGGCGGGGAGAATATCGCCTGATGTCAGGGTGATACCGTCCGGCGTGAAGTGGTCGATCGCGTCGGTGACGATCGCGGCGTGGCCGTCGCGGAGGACGGTGAACAGGTCGCTGTCGGGGACGAGGCAGAGGCGTTGGTCCCAAGGATTGTACTTCGGCGTCAGATGCTTGGCGAGATCGTAGCCGTCGCCGAGGGCGGCGCGTTGTTGTTTGGCGATCTGGCGCTTGACCAGTTCGGGGCGGCGGCGGGCGAGGGTGTAGCTGCCGATGCCGTAAGTGATGCTTTTCCAGCGGGTTAGTGTGTCGGCCAGCCGCGTGGGGAGGAAGCGGTGGAGCGCCGCGCCGACCCGGTCGCGGGCGGGCATTGCGACGATAAATGTCGGAGAACGCTGGAGCATTGTGACATGGGCTGCGCCTTGCGCGACCAGCGCGGGGACGAGGGTGACCGCGGTGGCGCCGGAGCCGATCACCACCACGCGTTGCCCGGTGACCGACAGGTCCGCCGGCCACGCCTGCGGGTGCACGATCCTGCCCGAAAATACCCCCATGCCGGGCCATTCGGGCGCATGGCCGCGCGCATAATCGTAATAGCCGGCGCAGAAAAACAGGAAACGGCACGTCAATTGTGCGGGAACGCCGTCGACCTCGTATCGGACGGTCCAGCGCGCCGCTTCGCTCGACCATTCGGCGGCCGTGACGCGGTGGCGAAAACGGATGTGGCGGTCGATGCCGAAGGTGCGCGCGGTGTCGCGCAGATAGGCGAGGATGTCGGTGCCATCCGCAATCGTCTTTTCGCCGCGCCACGGATGGAACGGGAAGCCGAGCGTCGTCATGTCCGAGTCCGAGCGAATCCCGGGATAGCGGAACAGGTCCCACGTCCCGCCGATCACGTCGCGGGCCTCGAAGATCGCCCAGCGCCGGTCGGGACGGTTTTGGCCGATCCGATAGGCGGCGCCGATCCCCGACAGGCCGGCGCCGACGATCAGCACGTCGAGATGCTCGTTCATGCCGCCCCCTTACGGGCGCGAACCGGCCCTTGTCATCACGAGCGGAGGCGGACGCCGATCCACAAGGTGCGCGGGGTGGCGCGCTCGACCACGCCGGTGCCGCTGATCCCGGCCTCGACGCGCGCGTCGAAGACGTTCTCGGCGCGCGCCTCGATTGCGATCCGGCGGGTGAGCGGGAGCGCGGCATAGCCGTCGAGTGTCGTCGCGGCGGCGAGGGTGCGGCTGTTCTGATCGTCCTCGAACTGCGCGGCGCTGTGGCGGAGCGTCGCCGAGAGCGCGGCGTCCTGTTGTCGCCAGCCGAGCGCGGTCGAGACGAGATCGCGCGGGGTCTGCGCGGGGCGGAGGTCGTCGAGCGCGGCGGCGCTGCCTGTCGCGCGGACGTGCGGGTTCACATGGCTCCACGAGGCGCTGGCGAACCATGGGCCGTGATCCCAGCGCGCGTCCAGCTCGACGCCGGTCGATTCGATCGCGTCGAGGTTCTGGCGCACACGATAGGTGCCGCCCGCCGCGACGAAGCCGACGCCGGGGAAGGTGCCGGGACCGCGCCCGGCGGTGACGTTGCTGATCGCGTCGGTCAGGCGGTTCCAGAACAACGTCCCGGTCAGGCTGACCCCGCCGACCGGCACCAATGTCACGCCGCCGTCGATGCCGGTCAGCCGCTCGGGCGCGAGCAAGGCGTTGGCGGCGACCGCGTCGGTGCCGACGCGGAACGGGCGGTAGAGTTCGTTGAGCGTCGGCAGCCGCCAGCCGCGATACGCCGAGGTGCGCAGCGTCAGCGGCGGCGCGATCGTCCACGCCGCCCCGGCGCGCCCGGTCCATTCGGTGCCGGCGCGGTCGGCGAAATCGCTGGTGGTCAGCGCCGCCCCATTAGCGAGCGTGGTTTCGCGGAGGCTGCCGTCGGTGAGTTGCCAGCGATCGACGCGTCCGCCGAGCGTCAGCGTCAGCGCGCCGGCAGTGAGCGTGCCGTCGCCGAATATGCCCCAATTCAGCGCCGCGCCGCCCGCGACGCGGCGGCGGGTCGGGAGGCCGGCGACATAGGTGTAGAGTTCCTGCGTCCGGCCCTCGACACGGCGGATGTCGGCACCGAAGCGCAGGTCGCGGCCGTTGCCCAGTCGGGGTGCCAGCTCGATCCGGCCACCGATGCCGGTGGCGGGTGTACTGTATTGGTCGAGCGTTTGCGTCGCGGTCTGGCGTGCGGCATCGACGCTGGCGAATTGCGAGGCGAAGGCGCGGGTCTGGAGATAGGCGAGCGCCGACCAGCCGAGCGCGCCGCGCCCGACGACGCGCAGGCTGGCATCGGCACCCTCGCTGCGGTTGGCGGTGAAGGCGGTGCCACGTTCACGCGTGTCGGTGAAGCCCGAGACGTTCGCCTGCAATTCAGTCGAGGGGGCGACGGTGACGACGGTGCGCGCGGCGGCGGAGAATTGCTCGTAAGGGGCGGGGCGGTCGGCGGGGCCGCGTTGCCCGGCGACGGTGGGGATGAAGCCGTCGCCGCGCGCATAGGCGGCGGAGAGCGTCGCGAAACCCGCGCCGCGTTCGAGCAGTGCCGAGGCGGTCGCGTCCACCGAATTGCGGCTGCCATAGGCGAGGTCGGCGGCGAGCGCGGGCTGGTCGCGCGGGCCGCTGCTGTCGATCTCGACCGTCCCGGCCAGCGCGCCGGGGCCGAAATAGCCGCTGCCGCCGCCGCGCGTGACGCGGATCGCGCCGATCCGGTCGGTGGCATAAGCGGGAAACGGCACCCAGCCGCCGAACGGATCGGTCTGCGGCACGCCGTCGAGGATCAGCAGCGCGCGGCTGGAGGCGTTGCCGCCGATCCCGCGCAACGAGATGCCCTGGCTGGTGGGGTTGGCCGAGCGCGAATCGGCGCGGCGGAATTGCTGGAGCCCGGCGACGTCGGCGAGGACGCTTTCAAGGCGGTTGCTGGCATTCTCGCGGATGCGCGCGGCGTCAAGCGTGACCACGGATGCGGCCTTGTCACCCGGTCGCGGGGCGAGTCCGCGGCCGCGCACGACCACCTCCTCGCCCTCCTGCGCGATGGCCGGCGTTGCGAGCGTGCCGGCGAGCAGCAGGGCGGCGGTGAGGCGTTTGATCGATCGTCTCCGGGCGGCAGCGGCGGTCAGGTCGCCGCCGGCATGGGAAAAATGCCGAGCCGCGCGGCAAAGGCGGAGAAGAGCGTCGGCCATGCCGCGGCCGGGGTGCCGGCGGGCAGGCGGACGCCGAAGCCGTGACCACCCTTGTCGAAGGCGTGCAGCTCGGACGGGCGCTGCGCGGCGAGCAGTGCCTGATACAGCGCCAGGCTGTTGGCGATCGGCACGGTGCCGTCGTCGCTGGCATGAACGAGGAAGATCGGCGCGGTCTCGGCGTCGACGTGGCGCTCGACGGAGGCGGCGCGGCGCGCGGCCTCGTCCGACGGCGTGCCGAGCAGGTTGTCGCGCGAGCCGACGTGCGTGAACGGCTCGGCGAGCGAGACGACCGGGTAGATCAGCCCGGCGAGATCGGGGCGCGCCGACAGCCGGTCGCTGGCGTCGACCGGCGCATAGGTCCGCTCGGCATGGCGGGTGGCGAGGCTGCCGGCGAGATGCCCGCCGGCCGAGAAGCCGATCGCCGAAATGCGCTTCGCATCGACGCCGTAGCGCGCGGCATTGGCGCGGATCAGCCGCAGACCGCGCTGCGCGTCCTGCAGCGGCACCAGGGCGCGGTCGCGCCAGCCCTCGCCGGGCAGCCGGTAGGTGAGGATGAAGCAGGTGACACCGCGCGCGGTGAGCCAGCGCGCCTGTTCCTCGCCCTCGTTGTCGTAGGCGAGAAAGCCATAGCCGCCGCCGGGGATCAGCATGACCGCCGCGCCACTGGGCTGCGCGGGGCGGCGGACGGTGAGCGTCGGCATCGCGATGCCGGTCAGCCAGCGATCGTTGAAGCCGGGGGTCTTCGAGCGTTGCTCGACCTTGCGGGTCGGCAGCGTGGCGGGCGCGCCGGGGGGTGATCCCGGCCAGAGCGGCAACGTCTCGTCGCCCGGCTGCGCGGCGACGATCGCGGGCGCGAGCGGGGCGGCGGCCAGCGCAGCCAGCAGCGCGCGGCGGGTGGGGGCGTCGATCGTCGCGGCCATGCTATCTCTCTCCGGGGATTATCGCGCTTCGCTTAGAATTTGTGTGGGGTTGCAACAAGGTGGTGATGGTGGGGGTCTTGGCGCCTGAACTCAGGTTCTTCCGTCATCCCGCTTCTCGCTTCGGTCGGCAAGAAGAAGCGGGGCCCCGGATCAAGTCCGGGGAGACGGAGAAGCGCGACGTCATCTGTGAACGCTATCATCAAAATATGCGGAGGAGACTTACCTGCGGCAAGGTTGATGCTAAGCAGGGTGGATGACGGGGGAGAGACGCAAGCGACGGTCGGGCGTACCGACGATCGCCGATGTGGCACAGCTGGCCGGCGTGTCGCAGATGACGGTATCGCGCGTCATCAATGCCGAGGGCAATGTCCGCGCCGAAACGCGCGAAACGGTCAATGCGGCGATCCGACAGCTGGATTACTCGCCTAACCCGGCGGCGCGACGGCTCGCGGGGGCGGCGCAGTTGCGGATCGGGCTGTTGTTCAGCAACCCCAGCGAATCGTATCTGAGCGCGTTCCTGCTCGGCAGTCTCGATCAGGCGGGGCGCTCCGACATCCAGTTGATCGTGCAGAAGTGCGAGCTGGACGATCACGAGGGCGACGTCGCGGCGCGGTTGATCGCGGGCGGGATCGACGGCGTGATCCTGCCCCCGCCGCTGTGCGATTCGCCGGTGGTGCTCGACGTGCTGCTGGCTGCGGGCATACCGACCGTCGCGGTGGCGACCAGCGCGCCGCCGCCGCAGGTGGGGGCGGTGGCGATCGACGACCGCGGCGCGGCGGCGGCGATGACCGCGCACCTGCTCGCGCTGGGGCACCGGCGGATCGGGTTCATCCGCGGCAACGACAATATCCATGCCAGCGCCGAGCGGCTGGCCGGTTACCGCGCGGCGTTGATCGCGTCGGGGCAAACGCCGGACGACGCGCTGATCGCCCGGGGGCTCTTCGATTACCGCTCCGGCCTGGTGGCGGCCGAGCAATTGCTCGACATGGCCGAGCCGCCGACCGCGATCTTCGCGAGCAACGACGATATGGCGGCAGCGTCGGTGGCGGTGGCGCATCGCCGCGGGCTGGACGTGCCGCGCGACCTGACGGTGTGCGGGTTCGACGACAGCGCGCTGGCGACGACGATCTGGCCCGAGCTGACGACGATCCGCCAGCCGATCGCGGACATGAGCCGTGCGGCGGTCGAGCTGCTGGCGACGATGTTGTCGGAACGCCGCGAGGCGGGCGGCGGCGCGGCGCGGCAGGTGACGCTGGACTATACGCTGGTGCGGCGACGATCCGACGCGCCGCCGCGACACATGCCGGGCGAGCGGGCTCGCTGAACCGCGCGGCGCGTGATAGCGCGCGGGCGGTGATGGGGCGTGGAGATATGACGGTGCGTGACGGCGTGGCCGAGGGGCGCGGCTGAGATGGGCGCGATTGCCGGGCTGTTCCATCCCTCGACGCCGAAGCCGGTCGATCCGGCGCGCGTCCGCGCGATGGCGGCGGCGATGGCGCATCGCGGCCCGGATGGCGCGGGCGAGTGGACCGCCCCGGGGGTTGGCTTCGCACACCGGCGGCTGGCGGTGATCGGCGGGGCGGCGGCGACGCAGCCGGTCGCGACCGCGGACCTGCGCTATGCCGCGATGCTCGACGGAACGATCCTGAACCATGCGGCCTTGCGCGACGAGCTGCGCGCGCTGGGGCATCGTTTCGCGGGCGAGGGCGATGCCGAGGTGGTGCTGCACGGCTTTGCGGCGTGGGGGCCGTCGCTACTCGAGCGGCTGGAGGGTGCGTTCGCGATCGCGGTGCATGATGCGGCGACGCAGACGCTGTTCCTCGCGCGCGACCGGTTGGGGGCGAAGCCGCTGCATCTGGCGATGCTGCCGGACGGCGCGCTGATCTTCGCGTCGGAGCTGAAGGGGTTGCTGGCGCATCCGTTGCTGCGGCGCGTGCCCGATGCGGCGGCGGTCGGGGGTTATCTGGCGCTGGGCTATGTGCCCGACGATGCGTGCGTGATCGCGGGGATCGAGAAGCTGGCGGCGGGGCATTTCCTGCTGGTCGAGCGTGCGCGACCGTTGCGCGGCGCACGGCGGTGGTGGGGCTTGCCCGATGCGGGCGAGGCGCCGGCGGAGGCGTTGCTGCCCGAGCTGCGTGCGGCGGTGGCGCGGGGTGCGGGCGCGGCGCGGCCGGTGGCGTTGCTGCTCGGCGGGTTGGGCGATGCGGCGGTGGTCGCGCTGGCGGCGGAGGCGAGCGCGAAGGCCGTGCCGACGGTCGGGGTGGGCGACGACGGCGGGGTGGCGGGGCGTTTTGCGACCGCGCACCGGCACGCGGCGCTGGGTGACCTGCCGGCATTGCTCGACGATTTGGTGGAAGCGTTCGACGAGCCGTGCGGCGATCCGGCGGCGCTGGCGGCGATCGTCGCGGCGCGCGGGAGCGGGCCGGTCGTGATGTCGGGGGCCGGCGCTTCGCTGCTGCTGGAGGGCGGGCGCTGGCGGCGGTTCGCGCGGCGCGAGCGCTGGCGGCGGTGGCGGTGGACGCTCCCCGGGCTGGGCGCGGCGGAGGCGGATTATGCGCTGGCCATCGGCGCGGCGGAAGCGAGCGAGCTATGGAACGCGACGGGCGGGCGGGCGGTGATGCAGCGGTTCGCGGCGGTGTGGGGTGGCGGCGATCCGCTCGATGCCGCGCTGCGCACCGATCTGGCGACACGGTTGCCGGGGCAGGTGCTGACGATCGCGGATCGCGCCGGGATGGCGGCGGGGGCGGAGTGGCGGACGCCGTTCGCCGACCCGCGGCTGGTGACGTTCGTGCTGTCGCTGCCGGCTGGCGTGCAACGGGCGCGGACGTCGCCGCTGGTGGGGGCGATGGCGCGGTACCTGCCCGCGACGCCAGTGGCTGCGCCGCTGCTGCCGGTGTCGCAATGGTTGCGCGGGCCGCTGAGCGCGGAGGTGGCGCGGCTGGAGCGATCGCGGTTGCTGGCCGAGCTGGGCTGGTTCGACACGGAGCGGATCGCCGCGGAAATCGAGCGACACCGCGGCGGGGAGGACGCGCAGGCTACGCTACTGTGGCGGTTGCTGGTGCTCGAGCGGAGCCTCAGCCGGTTGTTCGGCTGGCCAGCGTCCGCTTGACGAACAGGTCGAACAATTGCGGCCAGTGCGAGCCGGGGAGGTCGGGCGGTAGATAGGCGGGGCCGAAGCCGTGGCCCCCCTCCTGGAAGAAATGCGCCTCGACCGGCACGCGCGCCGCCTGGCATGCGGCGAGCATCGCCATCGGCTGCGCGGCGGGGACGACCGGATCGTCGAGCGCATGGGCGATGAAGATCGGCGGGGTGTCGCGATTGACGCGCCGGTCGGTGTCGAAGCGCGCCGCGCCGAGCGTGCCGACGCGCATCCGGTCGCCGGTGATGACGGGATAGATCAGCCCGGCGTAGGCCGGACGCGCGGGTTGGTCGTCGGCGGCGTCGATCCGCTCGTATACGGGATCGGCGTAGGCGGTGGCGATGCTGGCGGCGAGCAGGCCGCCGGCCGAGAAGCCGACCACGCCCAGCGTCGCGGGATCGATCGCGAAATCGGCGGCGCGGGCGCGGATCAGCCGCGTCGCGCGCTGTGCATCCTGTAGCGGCACGTCCTGCGGCTCCAGCCAGCCTTCGCCGGGGAGGCGATAGGCGAGGACGAAGACGGTGACGTCGAGCGGGTTGAAGGTGCGCGCGACGTTGATGCCCTCGTTCTCGACCGAGAGGAAGCGGTAGCCGCCGCCCGGAAGCGCCAGCAGCGCGCGACCGTCTGGGCGCGCCGGGCGGTATACGCCGACGACCGGCTCGGCGACGCCGCGCAGGTGGAGTTCGCGACGCGGCGGCTGGCCGCTCATCTCGTTGTTGGGCGTTGGAAGGCGGCGCGGGCTGTTGGGCGGCTGTTTGGGCCAGAGCTTGAAGTGCTCGCGCGGCGGCCATTGGGTGGCGGCGGTGGCGTCTTGCGCGGTCGCTCGCTGCGTCATCGCGAGGGTGGCGAGGCTCACCGCTCCGCCGATCAAGGCGCGCCGGTCGATGTGCATCCACGTCCCTCCGTTGTTTTCGCGAGGGTTATGGCAGCGGCGGGCGAGCGGGCGCAACCGTCGGCGTTAGTCTGGCCGGGGCGGCTCCGAATACCGGATCGTCATCCCGGGCTTGATCCGGGATCCCGCTTTTTCTTCTTCCTCGGTTGTCAAAAGAAGCGGGGCCCCGGATCAAGTCCGGGGCGACGAATGAGGGACGGGGCGTCGTCCAAGCCACGGACATTGGAGGTTCTGGATTCCCGCCGGGGCGGGAATGACGGAGGGGAGCGTTTCCACTCTCCCCCCGCATCTTATCACTTCGTGTCGAACAGCGTCGCCCACTTGCGGGTCGGGCGGTCCTTCCACAGGCCGCGATGGTAGGCGTCGGACGCCAGCAGCGGCATCACCGAGCCGGCCTCGGCGAACACCATCTGCTCGATGCCGGTGTTGACCTTGCCCCAGCTCGCCGCTTCCTGCAGCGTCGAGGACGAGCAGGCGCCGTCGCGGACGTCGGCGACGGTGATCTGCACCGCGTACTTGTGCACCTCGACATCCTCGTGGCCGAGGATCTCGGCGCAGACGACGGTGTCCTGGATGAAGTTCTTCGGCACGCCGCCACCGATCATCAGCAGGCCGGTGGTACCCGCCTTGATCTTGATGTCGGTCAGTTCGCGGAAGTCCGCCACTGCGTCGATCATCAGATACGGCTTGCCTTCCTTCGCGCGATCGACCTGATGCTTGACGAGGCCGAAGCCCGCCGAGCTGTCGACGAACGCCGGGCAGAAGATCGGCACGTCATGCTCATAGGCGAGCTTGACGAGGCTGTTCTCCTTCTTGCCGTGCTCGACGAGATACTTGCCCATCTCGCGGATGAAGGCGCGCGACGAATAGGCCTTTGGCTCGACCTGATTGCAGATCTCGTAGATCGTATGGTCGCAGTCCTGAAGCTGCTCCTCGTCGATGTACGTATCGTAGATGCGGTCGATGTAGAGCGACCGCAGCGTGTCGTCGTCGGGCACTTCGAGCGCCTGATAATGTTTGTGACCCAGGCCCTCGAAGAAATCCATGTCGACGATCGTCGCGCCGGTGGCGACGATCACATCGACCATGTTGTTGCGGACCAGCTCGGCATAGAGATCCATGCAGCCGCCGGCCGAGGTCGACCCGGCGATGACGAGGACGACGGTGCAGTCCTTGTCGTCCAGCATCTGGTTGTAGATCTTCGTCGCGCGGCCGAGGTCGCGGCTGGTGAAGCTCATGTCGCTCATCGCGTCGACGATCGGGCGCGCGTCGAAGCTCTTGATATCGATGTGCTTGACCTGCTTCGACAGCAGTTCCGCCTTGCGGTGGTCGTTGATCTTGGTGTCGGTCATGGGGGCTCCCACAGGGAAATACACGTCGTTCAATGGGGACGCGAAGACCCAAACGATGACGGCGTGCGGAATGTCCGCACGCCGTCACCGGATCACTGAAGTCGGAAGGTTACAGCTTCACGACGTTGCCGGTAACCTGACGCGGCAGTTCGATGTAGAGCGACTCCATCGGCTCGTCGGTGGCGACCACCGTCTCGTCCGAAGTGAAGCCGTTGAACGCGGTGCGCATCGCGGCGCCATACGCCCCGAGCATTCCGATCTCGACATAGTCGCCGACGGTCACATCCGCCGGAAGCGGGAAGGGACCGGGCATATAGTCCATGTCGTCGCAGGTCGGGCCCCACAGGCTGAACGCATGATCGCGGACGGTCGACTCCGGCTCGCGCAGCAGCGTGACTGGATAGCGCCAGCCGATGTGCGCCGCATCGAACAGCGCGCCATAGGCACCGTCGTTGATGTACAGTTCCTCGCCGCGGCGACGCTCGACGCGCACCACGACCGAGCTGTATTCGGCGCTGAGCGCACGGCCGGGCTCCGCCCAGAGTTCGGCCGAATAGCTGATCGGCAGGCTCTCGAACGCGCGGTGGATCGTCTCGAAGTAACGCTCCAGTGGCGGCGGGTTCATGCCCGGATAGGCCGAGGGGAAGCCTCCGCCGACGTCGATGACGTCGACCGTCACCGCCGCACCGACGATCGCCTGACGCACGCGCTCCATCGCCTGTGCATAGGCATCCGGCGTCATCGCCTGCGAGCCGACGTGGAAGCAGATGCCGAGTGCATCGGCGACCTGACGGGTGGCGAGCAGCAGCTCCCTGGCCTCATCCGGCGCGACGCCGAACTTGGCGCCCAAGCTGAGCTTCGAATGCTCCGACGAGACGCGCAGCCGCACGCACAGCGTGAGGTCTGCGGCGCCGCGGGTGGCACGCACGATCTTCGCCAGCTCTTCCATGCTGTCGAGCGAGAAGGTGCGGACACCGTGCGTGAAATACGCCTCGGCAATCGCTTCCTCGGCCTTGACCGGGTGCATGAAGCACAGGGTCGCGTCCGGCAAGGTGCGGGCGACCAGACGGACCTCGGCGATCGAGGCGACGTCGTAGGTCGTCACACCATTGTCATAGAGCGTGCGTAGCAGCTCCGGGCTCGGGTTCGCCTTGACCGCATACATGGTCCGGCCCGGAAACTTCTCCGTAAAGAAGCGGGCGGCCCGTGCCGCGGCGTGCGGACGAACGATCGTCACCGGCTGAACCGGTTGACGCATAGCGATGTCGATGGCCCCGGCGACTGAATCGGCGGGAACGGTCGAGAGGGGCGCTAGCCCCAGCGCGCGATGATGCTGGTGCAACTCAAGGGACCTCCAATTGCCTTTCGGCATACGGTGACAAAAAGCTGCCTTGCGGTTGGAAGTCCCATGGGGCAGCGGAGGCGCGAAATATGATCGCTGGACCCTAATGTAAAGTGTCCAATGCGACGAAAGGTGCCCTTGTGACGATTATGCGACAGCCGACTCGCGCGGGCGTACGCGACGCCGCGGCCAAGGTGGCGGCGGTGTTGCCGGCGACCCCAATATTCGTACGTGAAATCAACGGTGTAGATGTTGCGTTTAAGGCGGAATGTCTCCAGCCGATCGGCGCGTTCAAGGTGCGCGGGGCATGGCACCGGCTGACCGCGTTGAGCGAAGAATCGCGTGGTCGCGGCGTCGTGGCTTTCTCGTCGGGTAACCATGCGCAGGGAATCGCTTGGGCGGCGAAGCGGCTGGGGATTTCTGCGACGGTCGTGATGCCTGCCGACGCGCCGGCCGCGAAGCGCGAGTCGACGCTGGCGCTGGGCGCCGAGGTGGTGCCGTACGACCGCGCGACCGAATCGCGCGAGGCGATCGCGGCGCGGCTGGCGGAGGCGCGCGGCGCGACCTTGGTGCCAAGCTTCGACGATCCGTGGGTGATCGAGGGGCAAGGCAGCGCCGGCGTCGAGGCGGCGGCGCAGATGGCGGCGGCGGGGCTTGGCGCGCCGCGGCATGTCGTGGTGCCGTGTGGCGGCGGCGGGCTGGCGGCGGGGCTGGCGCTGGCGCTGCCCGAGGCGCGGATCACGGTGGTCGAGCCCGAGGGCTGGGACGATATGCGCCGCAGTCTGGAGGCGAGCTGGATCGAGCCGGTCGGCGACGCGCCGCCGCCGACCGCGTGCGATGCCTTGCAGACGACCCGCGTCTCGCCGCTGACGTTCGACGTGCTGGCGCGGCGCGACGCGACCGGGGTGGCGGTGCGCGAGGCGGAGGTGCGTGCGGCGCAGCGCTGGGCGGCGGCGCAGTTGCGGCTGGTGGTCGAGCCGGGCGGGGCGGTGGCGCTCGCCGCTTTGCTGGCCGGGCGGGTCGCGGTGGAGGCGGGGATGCTGGTGATGCTATCGGGCGGGAACGTCGACATGGCGGACTATGCGCGCGTGCTGGCGGGGGAAGGCGCGTGACCGCGGCTTCGCTGAGCGGCGTCGCGGCGGTCGCGCCGGCGGTGGCGATGCTCGCGGCGTTCGCCTGCGCGATCGGTGGGGGGTATCTGCTGGTGAAGCGGCGGCAGTGGTTGAAGGGCGTGCTGATGCTGGTGATGGCGGCGGTGCTGGTGGGGAATGTGCTGATCTGGACGATGTGATTACGTTCTGCTCCCCTCCCTGCAAGGGAGGGGTCGGGGGTGGGTGGACACTTGCGCGCTGCTTGGTAGCGTGCCGCCACGATGCAGCGCATACCTCCCGAACTCACCGCGAACGCGCGCCAACTGCGGCGCGAGGCAACGCCGGCCGAGCGGGTGCTGTGGAACGCCCTGCGACCCCATCGGCCGCGATTTACGCGGCAGCTGGTGGTGGGGCATTACATTATCGATCTCGCTTGCCGGAGCGCGAAGCTCGGCGTCGAACTCGACGGCGGGCATCATGCGCTTCAGGTCGAGGCCGACGAGGCGCGTAGCCGCTATCTTGCCGCGCAGGGATGGCGCGTGTTGCGGTTCTGGAACAACGAGGTGCTGGAGAATGTCGAGGGGGTGGTGGAGGTGATCCTCACCGCCGTGTCGCGATGAGCCTCACTGCTGTGGCGCAAGCGGCCACTCACCCCCGGCCCCTCCCTTTCAGGGAGGGGAGTAAGGTGCCGCCTACTTAATGGGCGAGTTCGGATCCAAACGCATGTCGAGGTAATTGTCGACCGACTTCATCAGGTCGTCCATCTCATGCTCGAAGAAGTGGTTGGCGCGCGGGATCACGTCGTGGTGGATCGTGATGTGCTTTTGCGTGCGCAGCTTGTCGACCAGCTTCTGTGAGGCGAGCGGGGTGGCGACCTCGTCCTCCGCGCCCTGGATGATGATCCCCGACGACGGACACGGCGCGAGGAACGAGAAGTCGAACAGGTTCGCGGGCGGCGCGATCGAGATGAAGCCGCGGATCTCCGGACGGCGCATCAGCAGCTGCATCGCGATCCACGCGCCGAAGCCGAAGCCGGCGACCCAGGTGGTCTGCGCTTCCTGATGGAAGCTCTGCACCCAGTCGAGCGCCGAGGCGGCGTCGGACAGCTCGCCGATGCCGTTATCGAACGTCCCCTGGCTCTTGCCGACGCCGCGGAAGTTGAAGCGCAAGGTCGCGAAGCCGCGGCGCTGGAAGGTTTTGTAGAGTTCCTGCACGATCTTGTTGTTCATCGTGCCGCCCGCGTTCGGATGCGGGTGGAGGATCATCGCGACGGGCGCGCGCGGGCGCGGGGCGGGGGCGAAGCGCCCCTCGATGCGGCCTTCGGGTCCGGGAAAGATGACTTCTGGCATGATGACCTTGTGCTTGGGCAGGCAGCCGTTGGGGCCGGCGGGAAGCGCGCTATATAGGCCCGAACGCCGAAAATGGAATGTGTCTTGACCGAGCCGCTGTACCTCGACCACGCCGCGACGACTCCGATGACCCCCGCGGCCGTGCAGGCGGTGCAGGACGGGATGGCGATGTGGGCCAATCCGTCCTCCCCACACGCCGCCGGGCGCGCGGCGCGCGCGGCGCTGGAGGCCGCGCGCGGGCGGATCGGGGCCGCTTATGGCTGGACGGGCGAGGTGTTGCTGACGAGCGGGGCAAGCGAGTCGCTGGCGATCGCGCTGGGGCGGTGCGTGCTGGCGCGGCGGATCGTCTCGGCGGTGGAGCATGATGCGGTGCTGCGCGCAGCGGGTCGCGCCGACGTGCTGCCGGTGGATGCGCTGGGGCGGGTCGATCCGGGAGCGCTGGGCGACGTGGCGGGCGCGCTGGTGGCGGTGCAATGGTGCAATAGCGAGACCGGGGTGCGGCAGCCGATCGCGGAGATCGCGGGGGCGGTGCGCAAGGGCGGCGGGTTGTTGCTGGTCGATGCCGCGCAGATGCCGGCGTCGGATGAATTGGCGTCGATGGCGGATTTCGTCGCGGTGTCGGCGCACAAGCGTGGCGGGCCGCCGGGGACGGGCGCGCTGCTGGTGCGCGATGTGGCGACGCTGCACCCGAGCGGGGGGCAGGAGCGTGGCTATCGGCCGGGGACCGAGAATTTGCCGGGGGTGCTCGGCCATGCTGCGGCGCTGGACGAGGCGGAGCCGGATCATCGCGAGCGGCGGGCGCGGCTGGACGATGCGATCCGGCGGTCAGGGGGCATCGTCGTCGCGGAGGACGCCGCGCGGCACCCCGCGATCGGCGCGTACCGGATGCCGGGGGTGGCGTCGGCGGCGCAGCTGATCCGCTTCGATATGCAGGGGATCGCGGTTTCGGCGGGGAGCGCGTGTGCGAGCGGGAGCCTCAAGCCCAGCCACGTGCTGCGCGCGATGGGGTGGAGCGAGGAAGCGACGCGCGAGGTAGTGCGGGTGAGCTTCGGGCGGACGACGACCGATGATGACGTCGCGCGCTTTATCGCGGCGTGGCGCGGGGTGGCGCGCGCGACCGGGCGGTTCGCGGCGTGACCTATCTCGATTATCAGGCGACGACCCCACTCGCACCCGAGGCGCTCGATGCGATGCTGCCGTGGCTGCGCGACCAGCACGCCAACCCGCACTCGCCGCACCGTGCCGGGCGTGCGGCGAAGGCAGCGGTGGAGGTGGCGCGCGCGCAGATTGCGGCGTTGTTGCCTGCCGGGGGGCGCGTGGTGTTCACGAGCGGGGCGACGGAGGCGCTCAACTGGGCAATCAAAGGCGTGGGCGGCGCGATCGTGACGCAGGCGGCCGAACATGCCGCGGTGCTCGACACCGTGGCGGCGAGCGGGCGCGCGAATGTGGTGCTGCCGGTCGATCGCGACGGGCGGGTCGCGCCGGACGCGGTCGCGGCGGCGGTGCAGGAGACGGGCGCGCGGCTGGTGGCGGTGATGCTGGTCAACAACGAGATCGGGACGATCCAGCCGGTCGCGGAGATTGCGGCGGCGGTGAAGCCGCTTGGCGCGCTGCTGCTGTGCGATGCGGTGCAGGGCTATGGCCGGATCGCGGTCCCGGAGGCGTGCGACATGGTCGCGGTGTCCGCGCACAAGATCTATGGGCCGAAGGGGATCGGCGCTTTGTGGATACGGAACGGGGTGACGCTGACGCCGCTGTTGCATGGCGGCGATCAGGAGGGCGGTCGCTCGGGGACGCTGAGCCCGGCGCTCTGCGCGGGATTTGGAGCGGCGGCGGCGCTGGCCACGGCACGGATGGCGGAGGATGCGGCACAGACGGCGCGGCTGTTCGCGGTGGCGCAGGCGCGGCTGAGCGGGTGGACGCTCAACGGTTCGGACGAGGCGCGCTGGCCGGGCAATCTGAGCGTGCGGCGCGATGGACTGGATGTCGCGCGGTTGATGAGCGACGTGCGCGACGTGGCGTTCTCGGCGGGGTCGGCATGCGCGAGCGGGTCGGGGCGGACCAGCCATGTGCTGCGCGCGATCGGGCTGAGCGATGCGCAGGCGCGATCGACGATCCGGCTCGGCTTCGGGCGCTATACCCGGGAGGATGAATTGCTGACGGCGCTCGATCGGCTGGTAGCGGCGGCGGACGCGCAGAAGGTGGCGGCATGAAGGTGATTTTTGACGGCGACGAACTGGCGGCGACCGCGGGCGAGCGGTTGCTCGACGTCGCGCGGCGCAATGGCCTGCCGCTGGAGGGGACGTGCAACGGCGATCTGGCGTGTGCGACCTGCCATGTGATCGTCGACGCCGACTGGTTCGCGAAGCTGCCGGCGGCGCGCGAGGAGGAGGAGGATATGCTCGACCTGGTCAACGACGCGCGGCGGACCAGCCGGCTGGCGTGCCAGATCGTGCTGACCGCCGAACTCGACAAGCTTTCTGTAAGCTTACCATAGAGTTCAGGGTCGGTGCAGCGCTTCCCCCGCATCTTGCCAAACAGGGCAGGGGATTTCGGGAGTAGAGCGTATGAAACTGATGACCTTGAGCTTTGCGGGCCTGATGGCCGCCATGACGCTGGTGCCGACCGCGGCGATGGCACAGCCGGGATCGCGACATGGCTGGGACGACCGCCGTGGCTGGGACGACCGGCGCGATGATCGCCGTGGGTGGAATGATCGGCGCGACGACCGGCGCGGGTGGGATGATCGGCGCGGCTATCGCAACGATCGCGGTTGGCGTGGCAATCGCGGCTGGCGCGGGGATCGCTACGCATGGAACGGCTATCGCGGCGCCCGCACGCAGACTGTGTGCCGCTGGGTAGACGGTTATTATGGGCCGGAGCGTCGCTGTTTCCGCGTGCGTCGCTAACGACTTGACGCTTTGACTTGATCGGGCCGCCCGGCTCCGCCATATGGCGCGCGGGAGTCGGGCGGACGTGGTCGTCGCCAACTTGGTCAGGTCCTGACGGAAGCAGCCACAACGATTTCGCCGCGGGTCGTTCCGGCTCCCACCGCGCAGCGCGCACGTGGCCATGCTGGCCGCCAGACGCGCAAGCCCGGCCGGCGGGGCGCACCTCCGGCCGACGGCGGGGCTTTGCCGCGGCGGGGTTTGTTTTTCTGACACATCGGTGATTGTTGTTTCGGCGAGCGGATCGCGGGACTGTACAGACATGGGCCCCTGCCTGCGCAGGGGCGACGGCCTTTCCTCGTCATCCCGGACTTGATCCGGGATCCCGCTTGTTACTTCCGTCGAGAAGAAGCGGGGCCCCGGATCAGGTCCGGGGCGACGGCCTTGGGCGGGTGTCGGTCCCGTTCCTTCACCCTCGGAGAAGCCTTCGACAAGCCGGGCGCGCGCTCCTATATCCGCGCGTAATGTCCGACTCCCTCGACCTCGGTACGCCGCCGCAGCCTGTGGCAAGCGCGCAGCCTTATCGCGTGCTGGCACGCAAATACCGGCCGCAGACGTTTGCCGCGCTGATCGGGCAGGACGCGATGGTCCAGACGCTGGGCAATGCGATCAAGCGCGACCGGATCGCGCATGCGTTTTTGCTGACCGGCGTGCGCGGGGTCGGCAAGACCTCGACCGCGCGGCTGATTGCCAAGGCGCTCAATTGTATCGGACCGGACGGGCAGGGCGGGCCGACAATCGATCCGTGCGGGGTGTGCGAGCCGTGCCGCGCGATCGCCGAGGGGCGGCATATCGACGTGATCGAGATGGACGCCGCCAGCCACACCGGCATCGACGACGTGCGCGAGATCATCGAGGCGTCGCGCTATGCCGCGGTGTCGGCGCGCTACAAGATCTACATTATCGACGAAGTCCATATGCTGTCGAAGGCGGCGTTCAACGGGCTGCTCAAGACGCTGGAGGAACCGCCGGCGCACGTGAAATTCCTGTTCGCGACCACCGAGGTGAACAAGGTGCCGGTGACGGTGCTGTCGCGCTGTCAGCGGTTCGACCTGCGGCGGATCCCCGCGCAGTTGCTTGCCGAGCATTTCGGGCGTGTCGTGGCGGCCGAGGGCGCGCAGGCCGATCCCGAGGCGCTTGCGCTGATCGCGCGGGCGGCGGAAGGGTCGGCGCGCGACGGGCTGTCGATCCTCGATCAGGCGATCGCGCATGCCGATCTGGAAGGCGGCGGGGTGCGCGCCGACGCGGTGCGCGAGATGCTGGGGCTGTCGGACCGCAATGCGGTGCGGGACCTGCTGGCTTTGGTGCTTGCGGCGGATGCGCCCGGCGCGCTGGCGGCGCTGCGGCGGCAATATGATCTCGGCGTCGACCCGCTGGGCGTGATGCGCGCGCTGCTGGAGGCGGTGCATGGCGTGACGCAGGTGAAGGTCGGCGCGCCGGACGATCCGGCGCAACCCGCCGAGGAGCGTGCGGCGTATCGCGCATGGGCGGAGAAGCTGTCGTTCCCGGCGCTGCACCGGCTGTGGCAATTGTTCCTGAAGGGGCATGAGGAGGTCGGGCGCGCGGCGCTGCCGATCGAAACCGCCGAGATGGCGATTCTGCGCGCGATCCATGCCTCGACCCTGCCCGATCCGGGCGAGCTGGCGCGGCGGCTGGCGGCGGGCGATGTGCCGGTCGCGGCGCCGAGTGCGCCGGCTGCGCCTGCCGCGCCGCCGGCCCCGGAGGATCGTGCGCCCAAGGAATTCGCGGGGGTGCTGGCGTTGCTTGACGAGCGCGGCAAGCTCGACCTGCTGGTGCGGTTGCGGCGCGGGGCGAGCCTCGTGCGCTATGCCCCGCCCGAGATCGTGTTCAGCGGGACGCGGCCGCTGTCGACCGATACGCTGACCGAACTCGCGGCGGTGCTGCGCGAGGCGACGGGGACGCCGTGGAAGCTGGCGATGGCCGATTTGCCCGGCGCACCGACGATGTTCGAGGCCGAGCAGGACGTGGTGCAGGCGCGGCATGACGCGGCGCGCGCGCACCCGATCGTCGCCGCCGCGTTCGATGCCTTTCCAGGCGCCGAACTGATCGATCCGAAACCTGCGCAGCGCAGTATTACATGATGGGGAGTATCACATGAAGGATCTCAACGACATTCTGGCGATGGCCCAGAACGTCCAGAACGAGCTGCAAAAGGCGCAGGACAGCCTCGACACGATCGAGGTCGAGGGCGTCGCGGGCGGCGGGCTGGTTAAGGTCAAGGCGTCGGCCAAGGGGCGGATCATTTCGGTCGCGCTCGACGACTCGCTGATCGTGCCGTCCGAGAAGCAGATGCTGGAAGACCTGATCGCGGCGGCGCTTAACGATGCGCGCGCCAAGGCGGATGCGGCGTCGTCGACCGAAATGTCGAAGATGACCAGCGGCCTGCCGCTGCCGCCGGGGTTCAAGCTGCCGTTCTGATCCGGCACAGCGACGATCCTTCCGGTAACGGAACATTGCTGCGGCGGTCGCATTCATGGCTCCATCAATCGAGAGGGAGAGAGCCATGAGTGACGATCGCGTGACGCAGACCCCGCATACCACGATCATCGAGCGCCGTGGCGGCGGCGGTGGCGGGTTGCTGATCGGGCTGGCGGTGCTGATCGTGGTGGCGGTCGCGGCCTATTTCATGATCGCGCGCGGCGACAGCGAGACGGCCAAGAACAATGCGATCACCTCGGCGGCGAAGAGCGTCGAGAGCACCGCGGACAAGGCCGGGTCGGCGATTGACGGGGCTGCTGACAAGAAGTGATGGTACAGCTTACTTCGTCACCCCGGACTTGATCCGGGATCCCGCTGTTTAACTCACGTCTGGTAGGAAGCGGGGCCCCGGATCAAGTCCGGGGCGACGGGGTGGGTTGGGTTGCTTTACAACAACGATCCCTGCCGGGTGCCGCTTTCGCGCGGTGCTTGGCGGAACGCTGCGGTGGCGTCGACATAGGGCAGGTCGGGGCGGCGGCCCTTGAACAGTTCGGCGAGCGTGATGATCTGGAGGCGCGGGTAGCTCTTGCCCGTCACCTCCGACGTGAAGCGGCCGGCGGCGGCGGCTTCCTTCTCCATCGGGCGCGACGGCGCGACCTTGGTGACGAAGACCGCGGCGGCGGCTTTCTCGCGAATCATCGCGGAATGCAGGTCGCGGATCATCGTGACGCCGACATGGTCGCCGCCCTTCACCGACACCAAAGCGCGCTCGGTGCGGCGGCCGTCGGGCTTGAAGTAGATGATCCCGTCGATCCCGCCATCGGCACCCTTCTTGCGACCGCCGTACGGCATGGCGTCGACCATTGACACCGCCCACCATTGAAACTGGTATTTGTCGCGGCGCGCGAGGTCCTCCGCGGAGGCGAGGTCCTTGGGCGTGCCCTCGACGGTGAAGGCGATACCGGGGAAGGCAGCCTGCATTCGCTTTTCGATCAGCGAGATGGCGAGATGCGTGACGTCGATGCCGATCCACTGGCGGTCGAGCTTCTGTGCGGCATGGACCGCGGTGCCGCAGCCGCAGAACGGGTCGAGGACAATGTCGCCTTCGTTCGACGACGCGGCGATGATCCGTTCGAGCAAGGCGAGCGGCTTTTGCGTGGGGTAGCCGAGCCGCTCCTGCGCCTGCGAGTTGAGCGCGGGGATGTCGGCCCAGAGCGCCTGTACGGGCATGCCCTTGGCCTCGTCGAGATAGCGTTTGAGGCGGATGCCGCCGCTGCGCGTGAAATGAAGCCGGCCCTCGGCGTCTAGGCGGCGCATCGTTTCCTCGGGCATCCGCCACAGCGAGGTGACGCCCTTGTATTCGTAGGTATAGCCGCCGCCCGACAGCCCCTTGGCGGTGAGATTGTCGTCGGTCCAGCGGCGGCCGTCGGGGTCGCTCTGGCTGAAACGCGCCTCATATTCCGGGTCGTAGGCGGTGTAGGCGGGGTGCCAGACATGTTCGGCGCTGCGGGTGTAGAAGAGCAACGTGTCGAGGTTGCGCCCCCAGCGGCCGCCGTCGGCATGGGCGGTGGTGCGCTTCCAGATGATCTCGTTGCGGTAGCGATCGGCGCCGAAGACGCCGTCGAGCAGCAGCTTGAGGTAGTGGCTCGCGGTGGAATCGCAGTGGAGATACAGGCTGCCGGTCGGCTTGAGCACGCGGTGCTGCTCGATCACGCGCACCGCCATCATCGCCAGATAGGCCATCATGTCGTTGTCGCCGAGGAAGCCGCGCATCGCGTTCAGCAGGTCGAACGCCTTGGTGTGGCCGCTGCGCGCGACCTGGTCGAAGGCGTCCTCGGCGCGATCGTTCCAGCGCCAGGTGTCCTCGAACGCCTCGATCTGTGCATCGGCCGTGTCGCCGGTCGGGGAGCGGAAGAGAATGTTGTAGCTGGCGTTCGAGTTGAACGGCGGGTCGAGATAGACGAGGTCGATCGTCGCATCGCCGATCTCGCGACGGAGGACGTCAAGGTTGTCGCCGTAATAGAGGTGGTTGGTGGGTCGGTTCGCGCTGGACATGGGCGCGAGTGGAGCGGGACGCGGCGGGGTTGTCGCGGTCAGGTAGGGGCGGTTTGGAGCGGGTTGGGGCTTGCGTGCTGGGTGAGGATGGCACCGGAATGGAGGTAAAAAGACAGCCACCCCGGCCCCTTCGACAAGCTCAGGAGAGCCTTGAGCCGGGGTCCCGCTTTTCGGCTGACGGTCGAAAGAAGCGGGGCCCCGGGTCAAGCCCGGGGCGACGTGTTGGGGTCAGCCGTGGCCGGCCAGTGCGGCCAGCAGCAGCAGCGCGACGATGTTGGTGATCTTGATCATCGGGTTGACCGCCGGGCCGGCGGTGTCCTTGTACGGATCGCCGACCGTGTCGCCGGTCACCGCGGCCTTGTGCGCCTCCGAGCCCTTGCCGCCGTGGTTGCCGTCCTCGATATATTTCTTGGCATTGTCCCATGCGCCGCCGCCGCTAGTCATCGACAGTGCGACGAACAGCCCCGAGACGATCACGCCGAGCAGCATCGCGCCGAGCGCTGCGAAGCCGCTCGCCTGCCCGTCGACCGCGCGGACGATGAAGTAGAGCGCGATCGGCGACAGCACCGGGAGCAATGACGGCACGATCATCTCGCGGATCGCGGCGCGGGTGACGAGGTCGACGGTGCGGCCGTAATTGGGGCGGCTGGTGCCCTGCATGATGCCGGGATTGTCGCGGAACTGTTCGCGGACTTCCTCGACCACCGCTCCGGCCGCGCGGCCGACCGCGGTCATGCCGAACGCGCCGAACAGATAGGGGAGCAACGCGCCGAGCAGCAGCCCGACGATGACGTACGGATTGCTCAGCGAGAAATCGACGGTGAGGTCGGGGAAATAGGTCTTGAGGTCGGTGGTATAGGCGCCGAACAGCACCAGCGCCGCGAGCCCGGCGGAGCCGATCGCATAGCCCTTCGTCACCGCCTTGGTGGTGTTGCCGACCGCGTCGAGCGCGTCGGTGCGTTCGCGGACCTCGTCCTCCAGCCCCGCCATCTCGGCGATGCCGCCGGCATTGTCGGTGACCGGCCCATAGGCATCGAGCGCGACGACCATGCCGGCGAGAGCCAGCATCGCGGTGGCGGCGAAGGCGATGCCGATGATCCCGGCGAGCTTGTAGGCAGCGATCACCGCAATCACGATCACCAATGTCGGCAGCGCGGTTGCCTCGAGGCTGATCGCGAGGCCCTGGATAACGTTGGTGCCGTGGCCGGTTTCGCTGGCCTTGGCGATCGACTTGACCGGGCGGTAGTTGGTGCCGGTGTAATATTCGGTGATCCAGACGATCAGCCCGGTCACCGCGAGGCCGATCATCATGCACCAGAACAGATCGGTGCCGGTGAAGGCCGTCGCGGCTGGCACGCCGGCGGTCGCCGCATCCGCGCTGCCGGTGGTGATCGCGTCGAAGGCGGCGTCGCGGTCGGCGTCGAGAAAGCCCGCCCCGCCGATCACCGCGTTCATGTCGCCGAGCGTCCACTGCGTCACCGCCCAGATCGCCGGCACCGACAGCAAGGCCGAGGTCCAGAAGCCCTTGTAGAGCGCGCCCATGATCGTGCCGCGCCCGAGCCGGACCATATAGGTGCCGATGATCGAGGTGATGATGCACACGCCACCGATCGCGAGCGGCAGGCTCATCAGCCGCATCAGCTCGGCGGGGCGGGCCTGGATCAGCAGCGCGATCGACACCATCGTCACGCCGAGCGTGACGACATAGGTTTCGAACAGATCGGCCGCCATGCCCGCGCAATCGCCGACATTGTCGCCGACATTGTCCGCGATCACGGCGGGGTTGCGGGGATCGTCCTCGGGGATCCCGGCCTCGACCTTGCCGACCAGGTCGGCGCCGACGTCGGCGGCCTTGGTGAAGATCCCGCCGCCCAGTCGCGCGAAGATCGAGATCAGCGATGCGCCGAACGCCAGCGCGGTCAGCGCCTCGACGATCGCGCGGTCGTTGGGGAGCAGGTTGGAGGGGCCCGTCAGATACCAGAAGAACAGGGCGATCGCGAGCAGCCCGAGCCCGGCGACGAGCATGCCCGTGACCGCGCCGGAGCGGAACGCCAGCGTCAGCCCGCCTTGCAGCGAGCCACGCGCCGCCTCTGCGGTGCGGACGTTGGCGCGCACCGAGATGTTCATGCCGACGAATCCCGCGAGCCCCGACAACAGCGCGCCGATGACGAAGCCGATCGTCGACAGCGTGCCGAGCGTGGCGAAGAGCACGATCGCGACGACGACGCCGACGATCGCGATGGTGGTATATTGCCGCCCGAGATAGGCGCGCGCGCCCTCCTGGATGGCGGCGGCGATATCCTGCATCCGCTCATTGCCCGGCGAGGCGGACAACACCTGTCGACTGGTCACGAAGCCATAGAGTACGGCGATCAGGCCGCAGACGATGGCAAGATAGACGATCGTCATGCCCTTCATCCCTCCTAGTGGCGCGTCCGGTCTGTCGCCGGTACGTCGCGCGGGGAGCCGAGGCTAACAGGTAGGGGCGTCAGCGCAACCCGTGCTGGTAGCCGAGCGATGTGGGTAGCGGGATCATTCGGTTATCCTGCGTCAACGTCAGCCCGGTGCCGGCGGCGAAGGTGCCGACGCGGGTGGCGGGGACGGGGAGTTCGAGGTCCGCGGGCGCGGCGAACAGCAGTTCGTAATCGTCCCCGGCGGTGGCGGCGGCGAGCGGATCGGTGACGCCGGTCGTTAGTGGGACGGCGGCGAGGTCGATCGTGACCGAGAGCGCGCTGGCGGCGGCCATGCGCGCGGCGTCGATCAGCAGGCCGTCGGAGAGGTCCATCATCGCGTGGACCCGCGGGGCGAGCGCGCGGCCTTCGGCGAGGCGTGGGACGGGGCGGCGGTAGCGGGCGAGCAGCGTGGGGTCGCCGCTGCCGGTGCGGGCGATGGCGAGTCCCGCGCCGGCGTCACCGATCGTGCCGGTGACGTAGAGCGCGTCGCCGGCCTTTGCGCCAGAGCGCGGCGGGGCGGGGGCGTCGCGGCCGAAGGCGGTGACGGTGAGGATGCGCGGAGCGTTCGAGGGAAGCGTGACGGTGTCGCCGCCGAGGAGGGGGCAGTCTAGTTCGGTCAGGACTTCGGCGAGGCCGTCGAGGAAGGCGCCGTCCCATGTTTCGTCGCTCAGCGGGTAGTTGAGGAGGATGCCCTTGGCTTGCGCGCCCTTGGCGGCGAGATCGGAGAGGTTGGTGGCGACCAGCTTCCACGCGACATCCTGCGGCGGATCGGAGGGGAGGAAGTGGATGCCCTCGACGAGCGTGTCGGTGGTGATGGTGAGGCCGGCGAGCGTGGCGGTGTCGTCGGTGAGGCGTGCCGCGCCGGGGTGGAGCGGGAGCGTGCGAAGGCGGGCGAGGAAGTCGGCTTCGGTCATTGCCCGCGTCCCATCGTCATCCCCGCGGAGGCGAGGATCCAGAACCTCCGACGGTGCGCCTCTATCGATGGACCTGCGCGTCTGGATTCCCGCCTTCGCGGGAATGACGACGTGGTTTGCCGGCATGTTTTCAATCGGAACACCGCGAAACTCTGCGTCGCCCCGGCCTTGAGCCGGGGCCCCGCTTCTTCGCGGCCACTAAAGGAAGAAGCGGGATCCCGGCTCAAGGCCGGGATGACGGTGGTTTCCTGTTCTTCAAGGCTTTGGCGGTCACTCATACGCACCGCGGCGCATCACATAGTCGCGGGTTTCGTAGGGTTCAGGCAGTCCTTCGACCCACGCGCCGTGCGCATGGGTGAGCGCGACCAGCTGCATCGGTTGCTTCGAAGGCCAGCATTGCACGCGCACCTCGTGACGGTGGAGGTCGCGGTTGGGCTCCATCATCACCCAGCCGAGCGGGCGCTCGCTCGTGGCGCGCGCGCCGGCCGCGGCCATGGCGGTGCGGATGCGGTCGCGCGCGGCGGCGGGAAGATACTGCCAGACGACCGAATGCATCAGCACGCGCGTGACGCCCTCTTCCTGCGGCTCGGCGAGGCGCGCCTCGACCCAGTCGGCGGCGTCGCCCTGCACCAGATCGACCGGGCGCGCGCGGACCATGTCGAGTGCGGTGGAAAGGCGCGTGAGGCGGTCGTGATTGTCGACCCAGACATAGCCGGCGAGCCGTTCGGCCTGCGCCGGGTCTTGGACGTCGACCGGGGCGATGTCGACCCCGCGGGTGCGCTCGATTGCGATTGCGGCGGCGGGCGGCGGCGGGCCGCGCCAGTCGGGGACGATCGCCAGCGGCGAGTCGGGTGGGCCGACTCGCACGCCGCCGAGATCGAAGCGCATCCGATCGATCAGCAGGTTGAGCCCGGCGCTCGAGCCGATTTCCAGCACCTCGATACGCGGGCCGTGCGCGGCGGCGACGTGGAGCAGCCCGGTCATCAGCCCCGCCGAGCGCTGCGCCTCGTTGGTCTGCGGCGGGCCATTGAGCCACGGAAGCAACGTCGCGTCGTGGGTGGCGAGGATCGTCGCCAGCGTCGCGTCGTCGGCGGCGAACGGGTCGGCGACGCCGCGGCGGGCGAGCGCGTGGAGCCCGCCGACGACGCGCAGCACCGTCGCATCCGCGACCGGCTCGCCCGGCCAGTCGAGCAGCCGCGCGCCGACCGCGGTGTCGCGGGTCAGCACGCGGGCGAGCGTGCGGCACAAAGCCGCGGTCTGCGGCGCGGCCATCGCGTCGCAATATTGCGCCTGCACCTCGAAGGCGGCGCGGTTGGTCGACTCGTCTGCCACGCGCGCCTCATTGCGCCCGCCGCAGTGCCTTCGTAAAGCCGCGCGCATGTCCGATCCTATAGTTATCGCCGTTCCCAAGGGCCGTATCCTCGAAGAAGCCCTGCCGCTGCTTGCGCGCGCCGGGATCGTCCCCGAGCCGGCGTTTGGCGACGAGAAAAGCCGTGCACTGCGTTTCCGCACCGATCGGGACGGGATCGAGCTGATCCGGGTGCGCGCGTTCGATGTGGCGACGTTCGTCGCGCATGGGGCGGCGCAATTGGGGATCGTCGGGTCCGACGTGCTCGCCGAGTTCGATTATGCCGAGCTGTATGCGCCGGTCGATCTGAACATCGGCCATTGCCGACTGTCGATCGCCGAGCCCGCCGACATGGCAGCCAACGACGATCCGCGCGGGTGGAG
Source organism: Sphingomonas phyllosphaerae FA2 (assembly GCF_000427645.1). GTDB lineage: Bacteria > Pseudomonadota > Alphaproteobacteria > Sphingomonadales > Sphingomonadaceae > Sphingomonas > Sphingomonas phyllosphaerae. The sequence continues at coordinate 908,117 of NZ_KE386571.1, forward strand.
CCATGTGCGGGTTGCGACCAAATATCCGCACGTTACCGCGCAGCATTTCGCGCGTGCTGGGGTGCAGGCCGAGTGCATCAAGCTGAATGGTGCGATGGAGCTGGCGCCGACGCTGGGGCTGGCCACGCGGATCGTCGATCTGGTGTCGTCGGGCAAGACGCTGAAGGAAAACGGATTGGTCGAGGTGGAGCGGATTATGGAGGTGTCGGCGCGGTTGATCGTCAACCGTGCGGCGATGAAGACGCGCGCGCATGTATTCCCGTTGGTCGAGGCGTTCCGCGCGGCGGTGGCGGCATGATCCGGCTGGACACGCGGGACGGCGATTTCGAGGCGCGCTTCGACACATTGGTCGATGCGCGGCGCGAGGCGGCGGGCGATGTCGCGCGCGACGTGGCGACGATCGTGCGCGCGGTGCGCGACGAGGGCGATGCGGCGCTGCATGCGTTCACGCAGAAGCTCGACCGGCACGACCTGAACGAGACCGGGTGGCGCGTCGATGCGGCGGCGTGCGCGGCGGCGTTCGAGGGCTTGGAGCCGGAGTTGCGCGCCGCGCTGGAATTGGCTGCGACGCGGATCCGGGCCTATCACGAGAGGCAGCGGCCCGAGGATGTGAGCTACACCGATGCCGCGGGCGTGCGGCTCGGCGCGCGGTGGCGCGCGGTCGATGCGGCGGGCGTCTACGTGCCGGGCGGGCGTGCGGCCTATCCGTCGACCTTGCTGATGAACGCGATCCCGGCGCGGGTTGCAGGGGTCGGGCGGCTGGTGGTGGTGACGCCGACGCCCGATGGCGAGGTCAACCCGCTGGTGCTCGCCGCCGCGCATCTGGTCGGGGCGGACGAGGTGTGGCGGGTCGGGGGCGCGCAGGCGGTTGCCGCGCTGGCGTACGGGACCGAACGGATCGCGCGGGTCGATGTCGTGACCGGGCCGGGCAACGCCTGGGTCGCGGAGGCCAAGCGGCAGGTGTACGGCGTGGTCGGGATCGACATGGTCGCGGGGCCGAGCGAGATCGTCGTCGTCGCCGATGGACTGAACGACCCCGAGTGGATCGCCGCCGACCTGCTGAGTCAGGCCGAGCATGATACGACGACGCAGTCGATCCTGTTCACCGATGACGTGGCGTTTGCCGAGCGGGTCGCCGGGGCGGTCGAGCGGCAGTTGCTGGCGCTGCCGACGCAGGCGGTGGCGCGGATGGCGTGGGAGGACAATGGCGCGATCGTGATCGTGCCGACGCTGGAAGCGGCGATGCCGCTGGTTGACCGGCTCGCGCCCGAGCATGTCGAGCTGGCGTGCGACGATCCGCAGGGGTTGTTCGAGCTGTTGCGCCATGCCGGGTCGGCGTTCCTCGGGCGGCATACGCCGGAGGCGATCGGCGATTATGTCGCGGGGCCGAACCATGTGCTGCCGACCGGACGCCGCGCGCGGTTCGCGAGCGGGCTGGGGGTGAGCGATTTCATGAAACGGACCAGCTTCTTGCAGCTGGATGAGACGGCATTGAATGAGCTGGGGCCGGCGACGATTGCGCTGGCGCGCGCTGAGGGGTTGCCGGCGCATGCGCAGTCGGTGGCGTTGCGGATTCGGGCGAACCGCTAAGACATTCGTCGTCCCGGACTTGATCCGGGACCCCGCTGCTTGCTGTCGTTGAGAAGGTACCGGGGCCCCGGATCAAGTCCGGGGCGACGGGAGTGTTCGGGCGATTGCCTTTCCAACCGTCGCCCCTGCGCAGGCAGGGGCCTATGTCTGTTTCGTCCGGGTGAGGGATTTGACACACGGGAGTTGGCCCTTGTGTCAGACCGATCGACCGACTTTACAGACATGGGCCCCTGCCTTCGCAGGGGCGACGGGAGGAGGGGGCTAGCCCTCCATCCTCAAATTACGCGGTGGCGAGTTCGGCTTTCTTGTTCAGCTTCTTCTCGGCAAGCGTCGTCAGCTTGTCGTCGGTGGCCTTTTCCTCGTCGAGCGTCGCTTGCAGCAGCGACACGACGTTATCGTGGCCGAGCTGCGTCGCCCAGGCGATCAGCGTGCCGTAGCGGGTAATCTCGTAATGCTCGACCGCCTGCGCCGAGGCGATCAGCGCGGCGTCGAGCACCGCCTTGTCGGCGATCTCGCCCGCGACCTCGTTGGCTTCCTTGATGATGCCGTCGATTGCCGGGCAGGTGACCGCCTTCGCCTTCTGGTCGAGCGCCTCGAACACCTGCTCCAGCCGCGCGATCTGGCCCTCGGTCTCGCGCAGGTGCGTCTCGAAGCCCTTCTTCAGCTCGGGCGCGGTCGCCTTTTCGATCATCTTGGGCAGCGCCTTGGTGATCTGGTTTTCGGCATAATAGACGTCCTGCAACTGGTGAAGGAACAGGTCCTCGAGCGTCGCGATGTCCTTGGTGAACAGGCCCATGTGCCATCTCCTCGGGTGAAGTTACCCGCGAGGAACGAGAGGCACGCCGGAGCGTTGCGAACAATCTTGCTGATCGAGGTAAAGGCGCGGCAGGGGGTGACGAACGCGCGGCAAGCGACTATGGCGCGCGGCCTATGTCCCGCACCGCTGCTCGTACCAAGGCCCGCGCCGCCGCGCGCCTCGCCGCCGTCCAGGCGCTCTATCAGCATGAGATGGAGGGCACCGCCATTCCCGTGCTGCTCCACGAATTCCACCAGCATCGGCTGGGCGCGACGATCGAGGACGTCGAATATGCCGAGGCCGACGTCACCTTCTTCGACGATCTAGTGAAGGGCGTCACCGCGCGCGCCGGCGAGATCGACCCGCTGGTGGAAGCCAAGCTGAGCGCCGGGTGGACGCTGGAGCGGCTCGACAAGCCGATGAAGGCGATCCTGCGCGCGGGCACCTACGAACTGCTGGCGCGTGCCGACGTGCCGGTCGGCGCGGCGATCAGCTCTTATGTCGATGTCGCGCACGCTTTCTACCAGAAGCGCGAGGCGGGGTTCGTCAACGGCCTGCTCGATGCGATCGGCAAACAGGTCCGCGCCTGACGATGGGCGAGGTCGTTTCCTTCCGGCAGGCGCGCAAGGCCAAGACCCGCGCCGCGAAGGAGACGCAGGCCGCCGCCAATCGTGCCGCATTCGGGCGGACCAAGGCGGAGAAGGCTGCCGACGCCGCAGAGCAGGCGCGCAAGGACGCGCTGCTCGACGGCGCCAAGCTCACGGATAACTGACGGTCTTCGGCACCTCGGGGAGCGGGATCCACTCGCTGTCGTTGGGAACGCTGGCGAACTCGCCGGCCTTCCACGCGCGCTTCGCGTCGCGGATCGCGTCGCGCGAGGAATGGACGAAGTTCCACCACACATGCCGCGGGGTCGCGAACGCCGCGCCGCCCGCCAGCATCGCGCGGCCGCCCGCCTGTGAGCGAAGCGTCGCGGCGACGCCGGGGCGTAGAACGTAAAGTCGCTGCGGTTCGAGCGCGAGGCCGTCGAGCGTCGCCTCGCCGCTGGCCAGATAGATCGCGCGCTCGTCGGTGCTGTCGTCGATCGGCACTGCCGCACCGGGCGCGAGCACGATATCGGCGTAGATCGTCTCGGCATAAGCGGTGACCGGCGAGGTCGCGCCCCACAGCGATCCCATCACGACGCGCGCGGTCGCGCCATGCGCGTCGACGACCGGCATCTTGTCGGCGGCGACATGCTCGAAAGCGGGGGCGCGATCCTCCTGCCCGTCGGGGAGCGCTAGCCACGTCTGGATGCCGTCGAGCCGCGGACCGTCGATGCGCACGTCGTCCGGCGAGCGCTCCGAATGGACGATCCCGGCGCCGGCTGTCATCAGGTTCACCGCGCCGGGCGTGATGCGGATGTCACTGCCAAGCGAGTCGCGATGCTGGAACGCGCCCTCGAACAGATAGGTGACGGTCGACAGCCCGATATGCGGGTGCGGACGGACGTCGACGCCGTTGCCGGGCGGCAGATGCGCCGGTCCCATCTGGTCGAAGAACAGGAACGGGCCGACCATCGTCCGCTCGCGGTGCGGCAAGGTGCGATAGACCTTGAAGCCGCCAAGGTCGTGGGTGGCGGGCTCCAGCGTCTGCAGCACCAGATCGTCGCGGGTCGACATGCGCTTTCTCCGTCAGCGTTTCTCGCCGCTTAGCAGCGAAGCCTCGCGGGCGGAACCGGCCGGAATGCGAGGCCGTTGAGCGGGCCGGATGGTGTTGGCTGGGAGAATTGATATGAATTACAAAGGTTTGAGTGTCGGGCTTGGCCTGTTCTCACTGGCATTGGGTGCGGCCGAACTGTTCGCGCCACGCCGCATCGCGCGGCGGCTGGATGCCGAGGATCATCGCGGCGTGGTGCGCGGGTTCGGGGTGCGCGAGGTCGTGTCCGGGCTCGGCATCCTCGCCAGTCCGGCGGCGTCGGCGACGGTGTGGAACCGCGTCGCGGGCGATGCGATGGACATGGGCGCGCTGGCGCTTGCCGCGCGGCGCTCGCCCCGCAACCGCGCGATCTGGGGCACGATCGCGTTCGTGGCGGCGACGACCGTGCTCGACGTGCTGACCGCGCGCGGGCTGGACGCGCAGACGGGCAAGCTGTCGCCGGTGCGTGAGCCGGCGCTGGCGTGACGGGAACGCGAATGCACAGGCGAGGGTTGGAGCGGACATGAGCAAGAAAAAGCAGCAATCGCGCGCCGTGAAGGCGCAGGAAGCCCGCCGAACGCGCGCGATCGTCGCGGCAAGCGCGGTAGGCGCAGTGATCGCGGGCGTGGGTGCGGCGTTCGGCATGGGGTGGCTCGACCGCTTTCTGCCCGCCGGCAATGCCGAGCACGACGCGCCTGACCTTGCCGCCGATGCGCCGACGCCGGGCACGACCCGCGCGCCCGAGGCGTTCCGTCCCGATCCGACCGCGCCGGTGCCCGCCTCCGAGCGCGAAGGTCTGCGGCCGGCGACCGGGCCGGCGCCGACGATGGCGGCGACGCGTGGCGAGATGGCGAACCAGACGGGGTCGTCGAACGGGTGACGGGTCGATGATCGTCATCCCGGGCTTGACCCGGGATCCCGCTTCAACCTTGGTAGAAAGAAGAAGCGGGGCCCCGGATCATGTCCGGGGCGACAGTTTTAGTGATACCATTGCATCACGGATGCCGAGAACGGCGTCCACCAGCCGATCTTCACCCCGGCGTCCGCAAGGCGGTCACCCGTCCACGCGTTGCAGGTCCTGATCGCATCGTAGCGGCCCGATGCGGGGTAGAAGGCGTCATAGCCGGCGTAGCCGCGGATCGCCACGCCGCTTGCGCGGCTGGCGCGGATCGCGGCAGCTAGGCGGCGATATTCGGCGGGCTTTAGTACGATCGCTCGCACATCCTTCGATGCCTGCGGACGGGGGATGTGTTCGACGTGGAGCAAGGTTTCATCGCTGCCGAAGGCTGCGTGCAGGACGGTGATCGGCCGCACATCCGACCATGTCGGGGTGCCGAGGAAGAAATTCCGCTCGCCCCAGCCGACCGCGACGTGATCGTTCGCGGCGTAGCGGGGATCGGGAAGATCGGCGGCGGGGAAGTCGTCGGTCCAGTCGATCCCGGCGGCGCGCTTCGGCATGACGATCCCGGTGTGGACGCCATTGTCCTCGATCCAGATCGTCACGCCTTGGGATACCGGCGCGCGCCAGTCGCGGTTGCGCGGTATCGTCGACAGTGCAGTGCCGACGAGCAGATAGACGAACGCCACGACCGCGAACACGCCGAGCGCGCGCGCCGCGTTCGTCGCGATCCGCTTCAATGCGCGCGGCACCGCGTCACAGGTCGAGCGCCCAGCCGTCGCGGCCCTTCGGGTCGATCGGGCGGGTGGGGACGTAGCGCTCGGCGCCGGCGGTCAGCCGCAGGATCGACCAGTCGCCGCGGCGGTCGACCGCCTCGACCGTGCAGCCGCAGGCGGTGAACGCGCGCTCGACCTCCTGACGCTGGGTTTCCAGCAGGCCGGCGAGCACGATCGCGGCGTGCGGGGTGGCGATCGCGGCGACCTCGGGCGCCATCGAGATCAGCGGGCCGGCGAGGATGTTGGCGATCAGCAGGTCATAGGGCGCGCGCGCGGCGATCGCCTCCGACAGTGCGCCGTCCGCAACGATCAGTTCGATGCCCTCGACATGGTTCGCGGCCATGTTCTCGCGGGTGACGTCGATCGCGGCGGGGTCGATGTCGGTCGCGGTGATCGCGGCAGCGGGCCAGAGATAAGCGGCGGCGAAGGCGAGCAGCCCGGTGCCGGTGCCGAGATCGATGACGTTGGTGACCGCGCGATCCGCCAGTCCGTCGAGCATCGCGAGGCAGCCCGAGGTGGTGGCGTGGTGCCCGGTGCCGAACGCCTGGCCCGCGTCGATCAGGAACGCGCGCCCGCCGTCCGGCGCCTCGACCGGATGCGCGCTGGTGTGGACGACGAAGCGGCCCTCGCGGATCGGCTCCAGCCCGGCCTGGCTCATCGTCACCCAGTCCTGCGCGGTGAGCGGGGTGACGGTCGGCGCGGTGCCCGCGGCGCTCGGCACCAGCGCGGTGAGCGCGGCGAGCATCGCGGCGTCGGGCTCGTGCTCGCAATAAGCGTCTAGCCGCCAATGCTCGCGATCGTCCTCGACCTCCTCGGTGGTCATCAGCACCGCGTCGATCGCCAGATCGTCGGCGGCGTCGATCGCCTCGGCCTCGGCGCGGGTGCAAGGGAGGGTGACGCGCCAGCTGTCGATGTCAGCGGACATAGCTGGCTCCGTTGATGTCGAGGACCGCGCCGGTCATCGACGGCGGGGCGTCGATCGCGCAGAAGCGTGCGAGCGTCGCGACCTCTTCCGGCTGCGCGACGCGGCCGAGCGGAATGTCGGCGAGCAATTTGTCGCCGCCGCGGCTGGCGAGATAATCGTCGGCCATGCCGGTCATCGTAAAGCCGGGGCAGATCGCAAAGGCGAGGATGTTCTGCGCCGCATAGCCGCGCGCGATCGTCTTGGTCATCGCAACCAGCCCGGCCTTGGCGGCGGCGTAATGCCAGTGCGCGGGCGAGTCGCCGCGCCAGGCGGCGCGGCTGGCGACGTTGACCAACCGCCCGCCGCCATTGCCCTGCCAGTGGCGGACCGCGTGGCGCGAGAGCTGCGCCGCGGCGGTGAGGTTGATACGCTGCGTGCGCTCCCAGCCGGCGAGCCAATCGGCATCGTCACCGTCGAGCGGATTGGCCTCGAACACGCCGGCATTGTTGATGAGCACGTCGATGCGCCCATCAAGACGCTCCAGCGCCTCGGCCCAGAGTGCGTCGGGGGCGGCGGGGTCGGCGAAGTCGGCTGCGATGCCGCTGGTGGTGCCCTGTCCGGCGACCACCACATCGGGGATCGCAGCCAAGGCTTCGGCGATCGCGGCGCCGATGCCGCGGCTGGCGCCGGTAATGAGGATGTTGGTCATGGCGCCGTCTGTAACGACGCCGCGGCGATCAGGCTACGTTGGCGAAGCCGTCCGCTTCGGCGCGCAGCGTCTCGAAACGCTCGGCGATCATCTCGAACGACTGGCCGAGCGACTCGACCTCGCCCGCCACGGTCTGCGTACCCTGCCGGATTGCGGCGATCGTGTGCGACATCGAATCGGCGGTAAGCGCGGTTTCGTCCACCGCGGCGGTGATCGCAGTAACGGTGCGCGCCTGTTCGAACATCGACTCGTTGATCTGCGACGCGGCGGCGTGGAGCCGCTCGATGCTCGACTGGATCGAAGCGGATTTGTCGACCGTGACGCGGGTCGCGGCCTGGATCGCGGCGATCTTGGCGGCGATGTCGTCGGTGGCGCGCGCGGTCTGATTGGCGAGGCTCTTCACTTCCTGCGCGACGACCGCGAAGCCGCGGCCGGCGTCACCGGCGCGCGCGGCCTCGATCGTGGCGTTGAGCGCGAGCAGGTTGGTCTGGCCGGCGATGTCGCGGATGAGGCCAAGGATCGACTCGATCGACTTGGCATGTTCGTCGAGCGCCGCGGAGGCGGCGACCGCACCATCCGCCTGATCGGTCGCGGCGGTCAGCGTCTGCGTCGCGATGTGCATGTCGCGCTGAACGCTGCCGATCGCGTTGATCAGCCCGGCGGCGGTGGACGCGGCATCGCGCATCGCCAGCGCGGATTGCTCCGCGGCGACCGAAACCTCGCTGGTCTTCTCGATCATCCCGCTGGCGGCACCGGCGGTCGAGCGCGCGCGGTCGCGCACGACGCGGCCGCGCGCAGCGATCGCGTCGATGCCGGTGCCGACGCGCGCGCGGAACTCCGCGGCATGTTCGGCGCGCTGCGCCCGGGCGCGCGCGACGCCGATCGCGCCGAGTTGCGTCGTCAGCAAATCCGATTCGAGCATCGCCATCCGCAGCAGCGTATTGGCGAGGCGCAGCATCCGCGGCGTATCGCTGCCGACCGCCGCCGCGACGAGCGTATTGGTACGGCAATGTGCCGCGACCAGCGCCGAGAGCAGCGCGGTGAGCGGAACGCCCGCCGCCTGCGAGTCATCGACCTGTCCGACGATCATCGCCTCCCATGCCGCGCTCAGCGGCGAGCGGTAGCGCAATTGCGCGTGGCCGACCGCCTTGCGCACCCGCCCCTCGATCTCCGCCGGTAGCAGGGCGCGGATCGTGGCCGGGGCGTTGGGGAGCGACGTCAAGTGCGTCCAGAAGGCGGTGGCAACTTCGGTCCAGCCGTCGCACGCGTCCAGGATTTCGGCGATTTCCGCACAATCCGCCGACACGCGGCCGCAGGGATCGAAGTCCCGCGCGCGGTCGGCCAATGGTCGCATATCGTGGTGGACGAGCGAGTTCATCGTGGCGTTCCCCGGAACGTCAGGCGGCGACGCGGGTCGCGAAATTGCCGGCGCGCGTGTCGAGATCGCCGAGCCGGCTGGCCAGTGATTCGAAGCCCGAGCCGAGCTGATCGATCTCACTGGCCACCGCTTCGGTATCGGCACGGATCGTGGCGATGGTGTGCGACATCGAGTCGGCGGCGAGCGCGGTCTCGTCGACCGCCGCGGTGATCGCGGTGACGGTCTGCGCCTGCGATTCCATCGCGTGGCGGATGCGTGTCGCCGAATCCTGCACCTCGGCGACGGTGTGACGGATCGATGCGGACGTATCGACCGTGACGCGGGTCGCTGCCTGGATCGCGGCGATCTTCGCGGCGATGTCGTCGGTGGCGCGTGCGGTCTGGTTGGCGAGGCTCTTCACCTCCTGCGCGACGACCGCGAAGCCTCGGCCGGCGTCACCTGCGCGCGCGGCCTCGATCGTAGCGTTGAGCGCGAGCAGATTGGTCTGGCCGGCGATGTCGCGGATGAGGCCAAGGATCGACTCGATCGATTTGGCATGGTCACTGAGCGCGCCCGACACGGTCACGGCGTCGCCGGCCTGCGAGGCGGCGCGGGTGGCGATATCCGCGGCGACCTCGACCTCGGCGCGCGCATCCTCGATCGCGCGGATCAGCCCCGCCGCCGTCGAGGCAGCGTCGCGCATCGCAACGGCGGATTGTTCGGCGGCAGCGGCGACCTCGCTGGTCTTGCCCAGCATTCCGCGTGCGGACGAGGAGGCGACCGACGCCTGCGAGCGCAGGCTGTGTCCCTCGTGCGTCGTAGCCTCCACCGTCACTGCGATCTCGTTCCGGAAGTCCGCGGCGAGCTTGTCGCGTGCGCCCTGCGCGCTGTGGGCCGAATAGACCGAGTAGATCGCGACGGTGATCTCGCCCTCCAGCGCCGACAGCCGCATCAGCGTGTCGATGAGCTGCGGCAGGCGCGGGTCCTCGCGCGGCACGCTGGCCATCAGCGCGCCGAGTGCGGCACGATCGCTGGCGCTGATCATCGCCAGCAGCGCCATCGGCGACACGTTGGCGCCATAGGCCGAGGCGACCGACCGTTCGATCGACTCCACCCATGCGCGTTCACGGGTACGCAGGAAGCGATTTTCGAGGAAGGCGACGCCGATATCGATCATCCGCTCGCTTTCGTACGAGGCGTGATTGGCGGTGGTGCCGAAGCAGCGCTTCCAATGCGACCAATAGGCGTCGGCGATCACACGCGCCTGCGGACGCAGCGTCTCCCAGGCGTCCCGCGCGGCGCGCGTCAGCTCGCCCTCCAGATCGAACACGTCGAAACGTGCGTTGAGATCCAGCGCGGCGGCGACGGATCCGATCGGTGGCAAATCGTTGGGCAACACCTGCTCCGTGCAGTAGGGAAGGATCGGCATCGTACTAGCCGCGATCCGTTAACAGCGGGTTAGGGACCGGGGTCGACTTTGGCAGGGGCGATCCGCCCACCGCGCTTGCATCGTGCGCGCCGTGGACGCATAGACCGCCGCAAACTCGCCAGCACCGGCCCATATTCAAGGAATTTCGCGCTTGGCCTCGAAACCCGCCCGCCCGCGCAGCCCGCACCTGTTCAGCGGCCCCATGCAAATCCACTATCGCTGGAGCCCGGCGATGACGGTGTCGATCGTGCACCGCGTGACCGGGACGGGCATGGCGACGGTGGGGACCCTGCTGCTGGTGTGGTGGCTGGCCGCGATCGCGGCCGGCCCCGGCGCTTATGGCGTGTTCCTCGACGTGTTCACCACCTCGACCGGATCGCTCAACATCCTGGGCTGGGTGGTCGGCGTCGGGCTGACGTGGTCGGTGTTCCAGCACATGATGAGCGGCATCCGCCATCTGGTGCTCGATACCGGAGCGGCGTTCGAGTTGAAGGTAAACCGGCGGCTGGCGGTGCTGACCTTCGTCGCCTCGATCGCGCTGACGGTGGCGTTCTGGCTTTTCCTGGGGATCAAGTAATGGGTACCGAGATTGGCCGCGTGCGCGGTCTGGGCAGCGCCGGGCATGGCGCGCAGCATTGGTGGCATCACAAGCTGACCGCAGGCAGCAACTTCCTGCTGCTCGTCTGGCTGCTTACCTCGATCGCCACGCTGCCGTCCTATGACCATGCCACGGTGCGGATCTGGCTGCAGTCGGCTTGGGTCGCGGTGCCGATGGTGCTGTTCATCGCCTCGGTCTTCTACCATTTCCGCCTCGGACTGCAGGTCGTGATCGAGGATTACGCTCACAAGGAAAGCCGTTTCGTGCTGACCGTGCTGGTGACCGTGTTCACCTTCGCCACGGCCGGCACCGCCATCTTCTCGATCCTCAAGGTCGCTTTCGGAGCCGCCGCCTGATGTCTGCCGACGCTTACAAGATCATCGACCACACCTATGACGCGGTCGTCGTGGGTGCGGGCGGTTCCGGCCTGCGCGCCACGATGGGCATCGCCGAGAGCGGGCTGAAGACCGCCTGCATCACCAAGGTGTTTCCGACCCGGTCGCACACCGTGGCGGCGCAGGGCGGCATCGCGGCCTCGCTGGGCAACAACACGCCGGACCATTGGTCGTGGCACATGTTCGATACCGTCAAGGGTTCCGACTGGCTCGGCGACCAGGACGCGATCGAATATATGGTCCGCGAGGCGCCCGCCGCGGTCTACGAGCTGGAGCACGCCGGCGTGCCGTTCAGCCGCAACGACAATGGTACGATCTACCAGCGGCCGTTCGGCGGGCACATGCAGAACATGGGCGAGGGCCCCCCGGTGCAGCGCACCTGCGCCGCGGCCGACCGGACCGGCCATGCGATGCTTCACGCGCTGTATCAGCAGAGCCTGAAGTATGACGCCGATTTCTACGTCGAATATTTCGCGCTCGACCTCATCATGGAAAATGGTGCGTGCCGCGGCGTGATCGCCTTGTGCATGGAAGACGGCTCGATCCACCGCTTCCGCGCGCATTCGGTGGTGCTGGCGACCGGCGGCGGGGGGCGCGTCTACCAGTCGGCGACCTCGGCGCACACCTGCACCGGCGACGGCAACGGCATGGCGCTGCGCGCCGGCCTCGCCTTGCAGGATATGGAGTTCGTGCAGTTCCACCCGACCGGCATCTACGGCGCGGGCGTGCTCATCACCGAGGGCGCGCGCGGCGAGGGCGGGTATCTGACCAACTCCGAGGGCGAGCGCTTCATGGAACGCTATGCGCCGTCGGCCAAGGATCTGGCGAGCCGCGACGTGGTCGCACGCTCGATGGCGATGGAGATGCGCGAGGGCCGCGGCGTCGGCAAGGACAAGGACCACATCTTCCTTCATCTCGACCATATCGATCCCAAGGTGCTGCACGAGCGGCTGCCGGGGATCACCGAGACGGGCAAGATCTTTGCGGGCGTGGACCTGACGCGCCAGCCGCTGCCGGTGACCCCGACCGTCCATTACAACATGGGTGGCATCCCCTGTAACTATCACGGCGAGGTCGTGCGGCTGAAGGATGGCGACCCGGATTCGGTGGTGCCGGGGCTGTTCGCGGTCGGCGAGGCGGCGTGCGTTTCGGTGCACGGTGCGAACCGGCTCGGTTCGAACTCGCTGATCGATCTGGTGGTGTTCGGGCGGGCGACCGGCTTGCGCCTGAAGGAGATGCTCAAGCCGAACACGCCGCACAATCCGCTGCCCAAGGGCTCGGAGGAGATGGCGCTCGGCCGGCTCGATCATTTCCGGAACGCCAAGGGCGGCACGCCGACCGCCAAGCTGCGCGCCGAGATGCAGCGGACGATGCAGCGCCACTGCGCGGTGTTCCGCGACAGCGAGCTGCTGCGCGAGGGTGTCGGCAAGATCGAGACGATCTATCAGGGCATGAACGACGTCAGCGTCGCGGATCGCTCGCTGATCTGGAACACCGATCTGGTCGAGACGATGGAACTCGACAATCTGATCGGCCAGGCGGTCGTGACGATGAAGAGCGCCGAGAACCGCAAGGAAAGCCGTGGTGCGCACATGCACGAGGATTTCCCCGAGCGCGACGACGCGAACTGGATGAAGCACACGATCACCACCTTCGACGGCTGGGGCGGCAAGGGTGGCGCGACCGCGATCGATTATCGCCCGGTGCACGATTACACGCTCACCGACGATGCCGAATATATCAAGCCGAAGAAGCGCGTTTACTGAGGTTGGTTTCGTCGCCCCGGACTTGATCCGGGGCCCCGCTTTTCAGGGCGTCAGAAGAAGCGGGGCCCCGGCTCAAGGCGGGGGCGACGGTTTTATAGGAGCTGCGTACTCATCGTAGCTGAGAAAGAGCGTGTGGCAAATGTCACGCCCTTTTAGCGGATCGCCGCCTTGCAGGACAGGAGCGGAACTCGTGCCGGGCTCGTGGCTTGAGCGCGGCATGACCGAGAACCACAACGCCGCCGCCTACCCGCTGCTCGCGGCCCCGCACATCCAGCTCCACGGCACCGTGGACGAAATGATGTACGCCAATTTCAAGGACCAGCTCGTCTCTGCGCCGAGCGACGGGCCAATCGTGGTGTCGATTACCACGCTCGGCGGCGATCCTGAAATGGCGCGGGCGATGGGCGATTCGATCCGGCTGCTGCGCGAATATAGCGGACGTGAGGCGCTGTTCCTCGGCAAGGTCGCGGTTTATTCGGCCGGGGCGACGTTCATGTCCGCCTTTCCGGTCGACAAGCGCTTCCTGACGCGCAACTCGCGGATCATGATTCACGAGCGGCTGATGAATTCGACCATCCAGCTCTCGGGTCCGCTCAACACGCTGGCGCCGGTGCTGAAGGCCAAGCTCAACGAGATCGAGGACTCGATCCGCATTCAGGAAGAAGGCTTCGCCGATCTTGTCCGCGGGAGCAAGGTGACGATCGACGAGATCAAGGAGCGCGCCCCGAACAATTGGTACATCGAGGCGAATGAGGCGCGTGAACTCGGGTTGGTGCTCGACATCATCTGACCGCTCACGCGAAGGCAGGTGCGCGGCGGAGGTGCTGATAGGCGGCGATGACCTTGCCGAGCGCTGCCTCGTGGCTGCGATCACCGCCATTGCGGTCGGGGTGATAGCGCCGGACGAGTTCGGAATAGCGTTTGCGCAGCGCGCTGCGGTCGGCATCGGGTGACAGGCCCAGTGTCTCCAGGCTGCGGCGATCGTCCTGGGACAGAGGACGCCCGTTCGTTCGCGGCGACGTGCGCGCATACTTCGCGCCGATCGCGTCGAGCGGATCGGTGAAATCGGCCCAGCGCGGTCCCTGATCCCCCATCCGCGTCTTCGAGAAGGCGCGCGTTTCTCCCTCCCATCCTGCCAGTGGTCGCTGTGCCTGATGGATTTCGTCGGCGGTCATGCCGTCGAAGTAATTGTAACCGGCGTTGAAGGCCCGGACGTGGTCGAGGCAGAACCAGCGAAAGCGCGGCGGCCCGTCGTGCGCGCCGGCGCCCTCCAGCGGGGGTGCGCGAAACTCGCCGGGTTCCGGGCAGCCGGGATGCGCGCATGGCTTGTCGGAGTCCGCCACCCGGCCGTGGAAACGCGTATGGGGTCGATCGTTCTGGGGTTTCACCACTCACTCGTCGCTTGACGCACAAAGGGCGCTATATGGGATCGCATGACTGACATCGCCACCTTGATTACCCAGCGGCTGACCGCTGCACTTTCTCCGAACCGGCTGGAGGTCATCAACGAAAGCGCGCAGCATCGCGGGCATCTCGGCGATGACGGAACGGGCGAAAGCCATTTCCGCGTGATCGTCGAGAGTGCCGCGTTCGCCGGCCAGTCGCGGGTGGCGCGGCAACGGCTGATCAACCATGCGCTCGCCGATCTGCTCGCCGAGCGGATCCATGCGCTTGCCATCCAGGCGAAGGCGCCGGGCGAATGACGTACGACCTGTGGTACTGGCCGACGATCCAGGGGCGCGGCGAGTTCGTGCGGCTGGTGCTGGAGGCGGGCGGGATCGGCTATCGCGACCGGGCGCGCGACGACGGGGCGGAGGCGATGATGCGCGACATGGCGGGGCGTGGGCCGCGCGCGCCGTTCGCGCCGCCGTATCTGGTCGCGGACGATGTGACTGTGGCGCAGGTGGCGGATATCGTGCTGTTCCTGCAAGATCGCCACGGAATCGGGTCGCAGGATGCGGGAATGCAATATTGGCTGCACCAGTTGCAACTGACCGTCGCCGATTTGATTGCGGAGGTTCATGCGGTGCACCACCCGGTCGATCCGATGGCCTGGTACCGCGAGCAGCGCGACGAGGCGGTGCGGGCGGCGGGGCAGTTTCGTCGCAAGCGGATCCCCAAGTTCCTCGACCATTTCGAGGCGGCGCTGGGGGCAGAGGACGGTCCGTTCGTGGCGGGCGCGGCGTGGAGCGGGGTCGACATGGCGTTGTTCCAGATCGTCGCGGGCCTGCGCTACATGTTCCCGCGGCGGATGGCGGCGCTTGCCGGGGACTATCCGCGGCTGGCAGCGTTGCACGATGCGGTCGCGGCGCTGCCGGCGGTGGCAGCCTATCTGGCGAGCGAGCGGCGGGTGGCGTTCAACACCGACGGCATCTTCCGCCACTATCCCGAGCTGGACGGCGACGGCTGAGCGTCGCCGTCCGCCTGGCCGTCAGTCCTTGAGCGCGGCGGGAACGGTGCCGCCGCTCTTCTCCAGCTCGCGCATCACGGCCTTGTGGAGCCAGATGTTCATTTCCGCCGAGCCATCCTTCTCGCCGGTATAGCCGAGTTCGGTGGCCAGTTCCTTGCGGTTGGCGAGGCTGGAATCGAGATCGAGCAGCTTCATCAGATCGACGATCGACGTCCGCCAATTGAGATCGGGATTGCCCTTCTGCTGCGCGATGCCGGTGAGCACCGCCTCGACATCGACCGGCGCCTGCGCGGTGGGCGCGGGGGTGGGGGCCGCCGGGGCGGGCGCGGGGCTGGGCGCCGCCGGGGCGGTCGACGCGCCCGGCGCGGGGGGCGGAGCGGCGGGAGCGTCCTTCTTGCCCGAGAACTGGCCGCCGAGCGGGCCGTGGTCGCCGAAGATCGCCTTCTTGATCGCGCCGAAGATGCTCATGTCGCAAGCGTTCCTGTGTCGTGGAAGGATGCAGGGGCAACGTCGGCGAACCACGAAGGTTCAGGGGCCTCGTCGTACCGCGGTGGCGCGGCATCGCGCGGCGCGGCGGCACGTGCACCGAACCACGCATCGCGCTCCGCCGCCAGTTCCGCGAGCATCGACCCGTCCGGGCCATGGGGCGCGTCGCCCATCAGCGCCTCCTCGGCATCGGTGAGCGAGCGTTCGTAGTCGAGATCGGCGGGATCGCCGTCCTCCAGGCCGAGGAAATCCGGAGGCGGCGGGAAGTAGGTGCGCCAGTCCTGCGCCTGATCGTCCCACCACACCGGGTCGGCGGGCGGGGCCGAATGTTGCGAATGTTGAGACGCTGGCGGGGCCGGATCGGGGGCGGGCGGGGCGGCGAAGGCGATCAGCCCGGCCGCCTCGGCGCGCGCCCATTGTTCGGCAGTCCAGTGCTGGCGCTGCGCGGGGTCGAGATCGGCGACCGGCACGTCGGCGGCACTGGCGTGGCCGGTGCGCGCGAAGCGATCCGCGGCGGCGAGCGCGTAGAGCGGAGCGAGATCGGCGGCGCTGGCGTCCTCTGCATCGAGGGCGCCGCTGCGCTGCGCGAGGAACAGCCCGGCGCGGGCGGCGCCACCGTCCTGCGCGACGAGATCGAGATAGGCGTCGAACTCCTGCGCGACGAGCCGCGCGGCCTTGACGTCGGTGTCGGGGGCGGCCTCCACCTGTCGGTCGAGGCGCGCGAGCAGGCTCATCGCGAGGCGGTTGTCGTGGCGATGGCGGGTGACGACGGAGCCGTCGGCGCGGGTGTAGGTGTCGGTTTGGCCGTCGAGCGCGCGGACCATCAGCGTCTCGGCAACGACCTCGCGTGCGACGAGCGACGCGGCGCGCCAGCCGAGCGCGAACGCCGCGCCCTTGGCGGTGCGGCGGAAGGCATAGGCGGAGGTGGCGGACAGCCCGACCCGCGCGCAGGCGGCGTCGACGCCGTGGCCCTCGGCGATCGCTTCGAGGAAGGTGCGCTGGTTGGTGGCAGACCAGCCGTCGTGGCGGCGGGATTGGGTGGTTTCGGTGAGGAGGGTGACCGCAGGGTGCGGCGGCGTGGCGCGGCGGGCCGGGGCGGTAATGCCTTCCATCGGGGTCATAATGGTCATGTGCGGTGTCCTCCTGCGGAAAGGGTGCGGGAGGGTGGCTTATGTTGGAGGGTGTAGGACAGCCCGCCGCGCCAAGGCGGTAGCGCAGCTACCGGCGCGGCGAACCGCGGCGGGCGCAGCCGGCGGCGCGGAAAGCGCCGTCCGACGACGCGGCTTTGCCGCGGCCGGGCGTGAGGATACCACTTGCAGGGGAAGCAGCGCTTTGCCAGTCTGAATATTAGTGGGGCAAGACGAGCTTGGGGGAGCGTAGTTGGCTATGAGTGAGCAGCGGTACAATCTGCTAGGAGCCGACCGCATTACATCGCGGCAAGTCGATGAACTTGTTGGATTAGCTCGTGGAATTGCAGCCGACGGGGTAATCAATCAAGGCGAAGTCGAGTTTCTGCAAAAATGGCTCGCCGCGAACATTGCGATCAGCGATCAGCCCATGATCCGACGTCTTTACGACCGCGTGAACACGATCCTTGCCGATGGCGTGGCAGATGAGGAAGAATGCGCGGAGTTACTGGACACGCTCAGCAGCTTCTCGAGTCGCGACTTCGAGTTGGGCGAGGTGATGAAGCCATCGACCTTGCCGCTCTGTGACCCGGCTCCTACACTATCTTTTCGAGCGCAGCGTTATTGCTTCACCGGCACCTTCGGCTTCGGGGGACGCCGCGAATGCGAACAGGCGGTTCTTGAGCGGGGCGGTACAGCGGGCACGTTGACGCAGCGGACGACGGTATTGGTGATCGGCTCCTATGCCACAGAGTCATGGAAACATTCGGCCTTCGGAACCAAGATTGTGAAAGCTGTCGACTTTCGCGAGAGCGGTATGCCGATCAATATCGTTTCAGAAGAACATTGGATTTCGCACCTATGAGGTAATGTGCATCCTCACCAAGACGCACCGAGCTGCTCCAGCGCGTTTAGCAGAGTGCGTTTGCTCGTGGTTCGCTGCTTGCCCGCATTCCGCGGTACCTTGATGACGCCGGCTATCTCCCGACGTGCAGCAATTTCAGCAGCAAAGTCGGTAAAATCGACTGCATTACGATTGTTCAAGGTCGGTGATGCCATGGCTGCCTGCCGTTTCGTAGCGAATACGCCGATCAAGGTACTGCACATCGGCGTCGCGGTGAAGCGCGAAGAGAGCGCGCGCCTGCTCGAGCATCGCAGGGGCGCTGCCCGATGCATACTGACCCATGCGATCCGCGATAATGTCCTCGATTGCAATAACGGCAACGCGCCCGTCCTCGCCCAAATCGAGCAGCAACAATCGCTCCGGGTCGGCGACGCCGTCCAGCACTGTAGCGGCAACGACTTCGAAGCCGAGCAATAGCTGGGGGTGAAGCCAGCCGTTCGGGACGTGTCCAGTACCGGCAGGCCTGACGAAGCCAAGTTGGCTTAGCGCCTCTTCAAACGCTTCCTGACGCGGCGTCACGACATCGAAGTCACCGGTCATCACGGCGCTTTGCGTATAGAGTTCGACCGCGCCGCCGCCGACCAGCACCGGTCGGGCAAAGCCGCGTTTTTCCATCAACTCGCTTGCGCGGGCGAGCAGGCGGAGCCCGGCTTCGAAGGCGGGCCGGTAGCCGGTCACGCCGCCTTCGCGCCTTTCCCCAACAACGGCGCCAAATACCGCCCCGTAAAGCTCCGCGGTTCCTTCACCACCTCCTCGGGCGTGCCGGCGGCGACGATCTCACCGCCCTTCACGCCGCCTTCGGGGCCGAGGTCGACGATCCAGTCGGCGGTCTTGATGACGTCGAGGTTGTGCTCGATCACCACCACGGTGTTGCCCTGCTCGACCAGCGCGTGGAGCACCTCCAGCAGCTTGCGGACGTCCTCGAAATGCAGGCCGGTGGTCGGTTCGTCCAAGATATACAGCGTGTTGCCGGTGGCGCGGCGGCTGAGTTCCTTGGCGAGCTTGACACGCTGCGCCTCGCCGCCCGACAGCGTCGTCGCCTGTTGCCCGACCTTGACGTAGCCGAGCCCGACCTCGACCAGCATCGCCATCTTGTCGCGGATCGGCGGCACGTTGGCGAAGAAGCTGGCGGCGTCCTCGACGGTCATGTCGAGCACGTCGGCGATGCTGTGCCCCTTGTGCTTCACCTCCAGCGTCTCGCGATTGTAGCGCGCGCCGTGGCAGACGTCGCAGGTGACATAGACGTCGGGGAGGAAGTGCATCTCGATCTTGAGCACGCCGTCGCCCTGGCACGCCTCGCAGCGGCCGCCCTTGACGTTGAAGCTGAAGCGGCCGGGTTTGTAGCCGCGCGCCTGTGACTCGGGGAGGCCCGCGAACCAGTCGCGGATCTGCGTGAACGCGCCGGTATAGGTGGCGGGGTTGGAGCGCGGGGTGCGGCCGATCGGCGACTGGTCGATGTCGATGACCTTGTCGAGATGCTGGAGCCCGGTGATCTTGTCGTGCTTGCCCGCGAGGATGCGCGCGCCGTTGAGCGTGCGCGCCGCGGCGGCATAGAGCGTGTCGATCGTGAAGCTCGACTTGCCCGACCCCGACACGCCGGTGATGCAGGTGAAGGTGCCGAGCGGGATCGACGCGGTGACGCCGGTCAGGTTGTTGGCGGTGGCGTTGTGGACGGTGAGCTTCTTGCCGCTGCCCTTGCGGCGCTTGGCCGGGACCGCGACCTGGCGGGTGCCGTTGAGATAATCGGCGGTGACCGAGGTCTTGCTCTTGAGCAATTGCTTGACGGTGCCCTGCGCGACGATCTGTCCGCCGTGGACGCCCGCGCCCGGCCCCATGTCGATCACGTAATCGGCCATGCGGATCGCATCCTCGTCATGCTCGACGACGATCACGGTGTTGCCGAGGTCGCGCAGCCGGCGCAGCGTGGCGAGCAGCATGTCGTTGTCGCGCTGGTGCAGGCCGATCGACGGCTCATCGAGGACGTAGAGCACGCCCGACAGCCCGCTGCCGATCTGGCTGGCGAGGCGGATGCGCTGGCTCTCGCCGCCCGACAGCGTGCCGCTGGTGCGGTCGAGGTTGAGATAGTCGAGCCCGACGTTGTTGAGGAAGCCGAGCCGCTCGATGATCTCCTTCAGGATCCGCTCGGCGATCGCGCGCTGTTGATCGCCGAGGTGGTTGGGGAGGTCGGTGAAGAAGGCGAGCGCGTCGACCACGCTCATGCGGGTGGCGTGGCTGATGTCCTCGCCGGCGATCTTGACCGCCAGCGCCTCGGGCTTGAGCCGCGCGCCCTTGCAGACCTCGCACGGCTGGCTCGACTGGTATTTGGACAGCTCCTCCTTCATCCACGCGCTCTCGGTCTGCGCCGAGCGGCGGTTGAGGTTGCCGATCACGCCCTCGAACGGCTTCTTGACGTCGTAGCTCTTCTTGCCGTCGATGAAGGTCAGCGTCACCGCCTTGCCCTCGGTGCCGTAGAGGATCTTGTCGGCGATCTCCGGGTGCAATTCGCCCCAGGCGGTGTCGAGCGAGAAGCCGAATTCGCGCGCGAGGCTGGCCATCACCTGCATGTAATACGGCGAGGGCGGGTTGGACTTGGCCCAGGGGACGACCGCGCCCTTCTTGATCGACAGTTCGTGGTTGGGGACGATCAGATCCTCGTCGAACACCAGTTTTTCGCCGAGCCCGTCGCAGGCCGGGCAGGCGCCCTGCGGTGCGTTGAACGAGAAGAGCCGCGGCTCGATCTCGGCGATGGTGAAGCCGCTGACCGGGCAGGCGAACTTTTCGGAGAAGACGATCCGGCCCGGCGGGGCGTGGTCGCCGAGCACGACGCTTTCGGGGGTGCGCGGCTCCACGGGGTCGGCGGGGTCGATATAGGCGAGGCCGTCGGCGAGCTTGAGCGCGGTTTCGAAACTGTCGGCGAGGCGCGTGGCGGCGTTTTCGTTGACCGCGAGGCGATCGACGACGACCTCAATGTCGTGCTTGTACTTCTTGTCGAGCGCGGGGGCCTCGTCGATCTCGTGGATCGTGCCGTCGATGCGGACGCGGGTAAAGCCCGCCTTTTGCCACTCGGCCAGCTCCTTGCGATACTCGCCCTTGCGGCCGCGCACGACCGGGGCGAGCAGGTAGAGCCGCGTGCCCTCGGGCAGCGCCATCACGCGGTCGACCATCTGGCTGACGGTCTGCGCGGCGATCGGCAGGCCGGTGACCGGCGAATAGGGCACGCCGACGCGCGCCCACAGCAGGCGCATATAGTCGTAGATCTCGGTGACGGTCGCCACCGTCGAGCGCGGGTTGCGGCTGGTGGTCTTCTGCTCGATCGAGATCGCGGGGGAGAGGCCCTCGATATGGTCGACGTCGGGCTTCTGCATCAGCTCGAGGAACTGGCGCGCATAGGCCGACAGCGATTCGACGTAGCGGCGCTGCCCCTCGGCATAGATGGTGTCGAACGCGAGGCTCGACTTGCCAGAGCCCGACAGCCCGGTGATCACCGTCAGCGTATCGCGCGGAATGTCGACGCTCACGTCCTTGAGGTTGTGCTCGCGCGCGCCGCGGACGGAGATCGTCGTCAATGCCATAAGGGAGTTTGTTCCATATCTGTTCGGCCGCGTCCAGCCCCGCAGCGAGCGCGCGATGTGGGGCGGGTGCCGCACTGCGGCAAGACGCATGACACGCGCGACAGTTGCGGGGCGGCCGCGGTGTCTTATATGCCTGTCACAGTCAGGAGGCGCGAGGCGATGGCGAAGAAGAAGGGCAAGCTGCCCAAGGAAGTGCTGGGGGTGAAGGTGCCCAAGGAGCTGCGCAAGGCCGGCGAAAAGCTGATCGAGCAGGTGCAGGGACCGGCCGGCAAACAGGCACTGGCCGCGGTGGTCGGCGCGGTGGCGACCGCGGCGCTCTCGCGCGAGGCGAGCAGGGCGGCGGAGCGCGCGGCGAACCCCGATACGCCGAAATCCGAGGCACCGCGCAACGAGGGCGGCGAGGCGCTCGCGCGCGCGGCCGAGCTGCTGGTCGGCAAGATCTTCGCGCCGCGCGCGTGACGTGCAACCAGCGTGCGGCTGAAGCGCTGAGGCGGCGATGACCCAGGACGATGACAAACGCGCCGCCGCCGAGGCGGCCGTGGCCGAGGTGCAGCCCGATATGCTGGTCGGGCTCGGCACCGGATCGACTGTGCGCTTCGCGATCGAGGCGCTGGGACGGCGCGTGGCCGAAGGGCTGCGTGTCACCGCGGTCGCGACCAGCGTCGACAGCGCCACGTGCGCCGCGGCGCTGGGCATCGTCGTGCGCGATTTCGCCGAGGTGGCGCGCGTCGACCTGACGATCGACGGCGCCGACGAGATCGACGACCGGCTGTGGGCGATCAAGGGCGCAGGCGGGGCGATGCTGCGCGAGAAGATCGTCGCCGCGGCGTCGACGCGGATGGTGGTGATCGCCGATGCCTCGAAACGGGTGGCGGCGATCGGCGCGGCCAAATTGCCGATCGAGGTGCTGCCGTTCGCACGTGGCTTCGTCATCGACCGGTTGGCGATGCTCGACGCGCGGGTGACGGTACGCGACGGGGTGACCGACAACGGCAATCTCGTGCTCGACGCGCTTTTTGCCGACTTTTCCGATCCGCGGTCGCTGGCGATGGCGCTGGATGCGACGCCGGGCGTGTTGGGGCACGGGCTGTTCCTCGACGAAGTGGATGCGACTTATGTCGCGGATGGTGGCATCGTTACGCGGCTGGAACGCGTCGAGGTGAGCGTTTAAGGGAGACGGGACTCGGCAACCGGCGTCGCGCCGGTGCGTTCGACCCCGTGACTTCCGACATGAGGATTGCATGACCGATACCGCCAGCTCGCCCGCCGGTTTCCACGAGGACGGCAGCCCGGAGCGGCTGCAGATCGACACGATCCGCACGCTGTCGATGGACGCCGTGCAAAAGGCCAATTCGGGCCACCCCGGTACCCCGATGGCGCTGGCGCCGGTCGGCTGGACGGTGTGGACGCAATTCCTGCGCTACGACCCCGCGCATGCCGACTGGCCGAACCGCGACCGCTTCGTGCTGTCGGTCGGCCATGCCTCGATGCTGCTGTACTCGTTGCTGTATCTTGCCGGGGTCGAGGAGATCGACGCCGAGGGCAACAAGACCGGCAAGCCGGCGATGTCGCTCGACGACATCAAACAGTTCCGTCAGCTGTCGTCGAAGACGCCGGGCCACCCCGAATATCGCCACACCACCGGCGTCGAGACGACGACCGGGCCGCTGGGCGCAGGCTGCGGCAATTCGGTCGGGATGGCGATTGCCGAGCGCTGGCTGGCGGCGCGCTACAACCGTCCGGGCTTCGCGCTGTTCGATCACGACGTCTATGTGCTGTGCGGCGACGGCGACATGATGGAGGGCGTCTCGGCCGAGGCGGCGTCGCTGGCCGGGCATCTCAAGCTCAGCAATTTGTGCTGGATCTACGACAGCAACCAGATTTCGATCGAGGGCGATACCGATCTGGCGTTCGACGAGGACGTCGGCGCGCGCTTCCATGCCTATGGTTGGAACGTCATCCACGTCGACGATGCCAACGATATCAAGGCGCTGACCGAGGCGCTTCAGGCATTCCGCGAGGAAACCGAAGCGCCGACGCTTATCGTCGTCAAGTCGGTGATCGGCTGGGGCTCCCCTCGCGCCGGCAGCGAGAAGGCGCATGGCGAGCCGCTGGGCGCCGAGAATATCGCCAAGACCAAGGAAGCGTACGGCTGGCCGGCCGAGGACTTCTTCGTGCCCGAGGGCGTGAAGGAAGCGTTCGGCAAGGCGGTGAAGGATCGCGGCGGCAAGGCACGTGACGAATGGGTCGCGCTGTTCGACAAGTATCGCGGCGAACATGCCGAGCTGGCGGCGGAACTCGACCTGCTGCTTAAGGACGAGCTGCCCGAGGGTTGGGACAGCGAGATCCCGACCTTCGAAGCCGACGAAAAGGGCGTCGCGAGCCGCGACGCGGGCGGCAAGGTGCTCAACGCGATCGTCAAGAAGGTGCCATGGCTGCTCGGCGGCTCGGCCGATCTGTCGCCGTCGACCAAGACCGACATCAAGGGCGCGGCGTCGTTCGAGGCCGATAATTACGGCGGCTCCAACTTCCACTTCGGCGTGCGCGAGCATGGCATGGGCGCGGTGGTGAACGGCATGGCGCTGTCGCACCTGCGTGCCTATGGCTCCACCTTCCTCGTCTTCCTCGATTACATGCGCGCGCCGGTGCGGCTGTCGGCGATCATGGAGATCGGCGCGGTGTGGGTTTTCACGCATGACTCGATCGGCGTCGGCGAGGATGGGCCGACCCACCAGCCGATCGAGCACCTCGCGACGTTGCGCGCGATTCCGGGGATCGACACGTTCCGGCCGGGCGACGCGAACGAGGTCGCGGCGGCATGGCGTGCGGTAATGAAGGATGCGAGCACCCCGGCGGCGCTGATCCTGTCGCGGCAGGCGTTGCCGACGCTCGATCGCTCCAAATATGCGAGCGCGGATGGCGTCGAGAAGGGCGCCTATGTGCTGGCGGGTGGGAACGAGACGCCGGACGTGATCCTGATCGCGACCGGCTCGGAAGTGTCGCTGGCGGTGCAGGCGTATGAGAAGCTGGTCGCCGAGGGCGTCAAGGCGCGGGTCGTGTCGATGCCGAGTTGGTATCGGTACGAGCTGCAGGACGCCGCGTACAAGGAGAGCGTGCTGCCCAAGGCGGTGAAGGCGCGCGTCGCGATCGAGATGGCCGGGTCGCTCGGCTGGGATCGCTATGTCGGGTACGAGGGTCGACAGATCACGATGTCGACCTTCGGTGCCTCCGCCCCGCTCGCCAAGCTGGCGGACAAGTTCGGCTTCACGGTCGAGAATGTCGTGAAGGTGGCGAAGGAAGCGATGGCGTAAATGTCGCGGTGTGGCCGGGCGATCCCTATATCGGCCGGCGACACCGTTCGTGGTGAAAGACATGAGCCCCCGCCTGCGCGGGGGCGACGGGTGTGGAGATCGGGATGAGCAAGCTACAGGACCTCAGCAACGCCGGCACCGCGGTGTGGCTGGACTTCGTCGACCGCAAGTTTCTGGAACAGGGCGGTTTGCAGAAGCTGGTCGACGAGGACGGGCTGACCGGCGTCACCTCCAACCCGACGATCTTCGAGAAGGCGATGGGCGCGGGCGATGCCTATGACGCCGGCTTCGCCGAATTCGACAAGGCCACTCCGGGCGCCGAGCCGATGGCGCGTTACGAGGCGCAGGCGATCAAGGACATCCAGGCGGCGTGCGACACGCTGCGCCCGGTCTATGACCGGCTGGACGCGAAGGATGGCTATGTCAGCCTCGAGGTGTCGCCGTATCTGGCGCTGAAGGGGCCGGAAACCGCCGAGGAAGCCGAGCGGCTGTGGCAGGCGGTCGATCGCCCGAACCTGATGATCAAGATCCCCGGCACCGACGACGGCGTCCGTGCGATCCGCGACACGATCGCCAAGGGGATCAACGTCAACGTGACGCTGCTGTTCGGGGTCGAGGCGTACAAGGCGGTCGCCTATGCCTATGTCGAAGGGCTGGAGGAGCGCGTGTCGAAGGACATGCCCATCGAACGGATCGCAAGCGTCGCGAGCTTCTTCGTCAGCCGGATCGACAGCAAGATCGACGATGCGATCGATGCCGGTCAGGGTGGTGAGGAAGCCAAGGCGCTGAAGGGCAAGGTGGCGATCGCCAACGCCAAGCTGGCCTATGCCTGGTATCAGGAGTTCATCGCTTCGGATCGCTGGCAGAATCTGGCGGCGAAGGGCGCGCAGCCGCAGCGGCTGCTGTGGGCGTCGACGGGCACCAAGAACCCTGACTATCCCGATACGCTGTACGTCGACCAGCTGATCGGGCCGGAGACGGTCAACACGATGCCGCCCAAGACGATGGACGCGTTCCGCGATCATGGCACCGTCGCACAGACGCTGACGCAGGGGGTGGACGAGGCGCGGCATGTAATCGCGGAGCAGGCGCGGCTCGGGCTCGATCTGGACGGCGTGACCAAGACGCTGGTCGACGAGGGCGTGGCGAGCTTCTCCAAGTCGTTCGACGACCTGATGAAGGTGATCGGCGAGAAACAGCCGGCAAACGCCTGATTTTACGAGGCCGGATGGGGCGGGCGCTGGCGACGGCCTCCGCCTTTCTCTTGCAAGGGATCGCTGCTCGCCTCACCCACACCGTTCGTGCTGAGGAGCCGTCGAGCGAAGCCGAGACGGCCTCTCGAAGCACGGTTGTGGCGCGTGCCCTTCGAGCCGGGGCTTCGACAGGCTCAGCCCCTCCTCAGGACGAACGGGAGGTCCACACCATTACGCCTGAAACGGCGCTGCGATCTCCGGTGTGATCCGCAACAACCGCCCGCTCGCGCGATCAAGCAGCGCCCATGTGGTAACGCCCTCGACGCGCAGCTTGCCGTCGGTGCCGAGGAAGCGAAAGTGGCGGTCGAAGCGCGCGCCGCGCGGTGGATCAGGGACCCAGGTTTCGCCCGTAACCGCCTCGCCTTCCACGACATTGCCACGATAATCGATGACGTGGCGGGTGATCATCCAGACGTAGGCCGCCTGATGCTCCGCGGGTGCGATCGCGGCCCAATGCGCGACCGACAGCTCCTGAATCCAGCGCACCCAGACCGCATTGTTGACGTGGCCGAGTTCGTCGATGTCGGCCGGCTGCGCGGTGAAGGTCCGGGTGAAGGTCATGCGTGATGCGCCTTGTACCAGCGCCAGCCGGCGAACGCGATCCCTGCCGCGATCAGCGCGCCGACCGCCCACCACAGATGCCGGTTGGCGACGATACGGCCGAGCAATTGCTCGAAGCCGTGCCCGAACAGAAAGCCGATCCCGGTGAACAGGATCGCCCAGCAGGTGGCCGATACGCCGTTCACGATCGCGAAGCGCCGCGCCGACACATTGGTTGAGCCGATCGCGATCGGACTGACGGTGCGTAGGCCATAAAGGAAGCGGAAGGCAAAGAAGAATGCCGTCGGATGGCGCTCGAACGCGGCGACGGCGCGCGCAAAGGCCGGCTTGGCGCGGGCGGCGGCGATCCATTTATGGTCGCGGAAATGCCGGCCGGCGTAGAACCACGCCTGATCCGCGGTGTAGGAGCCGAGCCCGGCGGCAAGCATCGCGAATGGGAGCGAGAGCAGGCCCTTGTGTGCGAGGATGCCGCCCGCCACCACTGCAGCTTCGCCCTCCAGCGCCGCGCCCGCGAACAGCGCGGCGAGGCCGTAGCGTGCGACGATCGCCTCGATCGTCATGCGGCGGTCATGCTTCGACGCCCAATTGCCAGAGCACGAAGGCATGTTCCTCGGCGGCTTCGCGCAGGCTTTCGAACCGGCCGGACTTGCCGCCGTGCCCGGCGCCCATGTTGGTCTTGAGCAGCAGGACGTTTCCGTCGGTCTTGGTGGCGCGCAGCTTCGCGGCCCATTTGGCGGGCTCCCAATAGGTCACGCGCGGATCGTTGAGACCGCCCGAGATGAGCATTGGCGGATATTCCTGAGCCTTTACATTGTCATATGGCGAGTAGCTGCGGATCAGTTCGAATGCTGCCCTGTCCTTGATCGGGTTGCCCCATTCGGGCCATTCGCCTGGCGTGAGCGGTAGCGTCTCGTCGAGCATCGTGTTGAGCACGTCGACGAACGGCACGTCGGCGATCACCGCGCCCCATAGCTGCGGATCGGAATTGACCACCGCGCCCATCAGCTCGCCGCCGGCCGAGCGTCCGGCGATCGCGATGCGGCCCGCACTGGTCCAGCCTTGTTCGACCAGTGCCTTCGCAACGTCGACGAAGTCATTGAAAGTGTTGGTACGCTTTTCGAGCTTGCCGTCGTGATACCATTGCTGGCCAAGGTCGTCGCCGCCGCGGATGTGGGCGATCGCATAGGCGAAGCCACGATCGAGCAGGCTGAGGATACCGGTCGAGAAGCCGGGCGGGATCGCATGGCCGTAGGCGCCATAAGCGTAAAGGAACAACGGCCGCGAGCCATCCCGCGGGAAATCGCGGGGGTACACGATCGACACCGGCACGGCGGTGCCGTCGCGAGCGGTGATCTTCAGCCGCTGCGTATCGTATTTGGTCGCGTCATAGCCGCTGGGGATTTCCTGAACCTTCAGCGTGGTGAGGTCGCCGGTTGCGGTGTCGTAGTCATAGACCGTGCCCGGCGTTACCATCGACTCATAGCCGAGCCGCAGAACTGTCTGTTCGTATTCGGGATTGTCGCCAAGGCCGGCGGCGTAGCTCGCTTCCGGGAAGGAGATGCGGCGTGGCGCGGCGGAGGGATCGTAAGAGTGTATTTCGATCTGGTCGAGCCCGTCCTCGCGGCCCTCGACGATGAAGAAGTCGCGGAAACATTCGACGCCGGTCATGTAGAAATGCGGGCTCGGCGCGATCCGCTCGTTCCATTCGCCGGGCGCGGTGATCGGCGCGGTGACCAGCCGCCACATCGGATCGGTGTCGTTGGTGTGGATGAACAAGGTGGCGCCATGCGTGTCGACGTCATATTCGCGCCCCGGCTGGCGCGGCGCGATCAGGATCGGGTCGGCGAAGGGATTACTTGCGGGGAGCAGCCGGATCTCGCTGGTGACATGGTCGCCGGTGCCGATCACGATCCACTGGCGGTCGCTGGTCTCGCCGACCGCGACGCGATAGCCCTCGTCATCCTCATGATACAGTTCGACATCCTCGGCCGGGTCGGTGCCGAGCCGGTGGAAGCGCGCGTTGTCGGTGCGCCATTCCTTGTTCGCCAGCCCATAAAGAAAGCCGCTGTCGTCGGCCGTCCAGACGATTTCAGACAGCATGCCGGGGATCGTGTCGGCGAGCAGTTCGCCGGTGGTCAGGTCCTTGACGTGGATCGTGAACCGTTCGGAGCCATTGTCGTCAATGGCATAGGCCAGCTTGCTCGCATCGTTCGAGATCGAGAACGCGCCGAGCCGGAAATATTCCTTTCCCTCCGCGAGCGCGGGTTCGTCGAGCAGCAATTCGTCGGGGCCGCCCGCGAGGGGCTTGCGCCACCATTTGCGATATTGTCCGCCGGTCTCGAACGCGGTCCAGTAGAGATGGTCGCCATCCTTCTGGGGGACGCTGCTCTCGTCCTCCTTGATACGCGCCTTCATCTCTTCGTACAGGCGATCGACCAGCGGGCGGTGCGGCGCCATCTGCGCCTCGAAATAGGCGTTCTCTTCCTCAAGGTAGGCGAGAACCTGCTTGTCGGTGACGTCGGGGTAGTTCGGGTCCTTCAGCCACGCCAAGGGATCGTCGATCGTGATGCCGTGCATCGTGTAGCTGTGCGGGCGGGTGGCGGCGACGGGGGGCTTTGGATCGGTCATAGGCGCTTCCTAACGCGCGATATTGCCAAACGTCACCCTCTTGTCCGCGCGCGCGGCACGGCGCACATCGCGCGGCATGAGTGTCGTCACCCGTTTTGCCCCTTCGCCGACCGGGCGGCTGCATATGGGGCACGCCTACTCGGCGATCCGGGCGCATGATTTCGCGCGCGAGCGGGGCGGTCGATTCCTGCTGCGGATCGAGGATATCGACGGAACGCGCAGCCGGCCTGAGCACGTCGCGACGATCATCGAGGATTTGCGCTGGCTGGGGCTGAAGTGGGACGGCGACGTGCTGTTCCAGTCGGCGCGGCTGGACATATACGCGGCCGCGCTTGAGCGTTTGCATGAGATGGGGCTGCTATATCGTTGTTATTGCACGCGTGCGGAGATTGCCGAGGCGTTGAGCGCGCCGCATGGCGCGGTGGCGGTCTATCCGGGAACGTGTCGCCATGCGCCGGAGCGCGATGCGCCGCATTGCTGGCGACTCGACATGGCAGCGGCGGTGCCGCGCTGCGGTGACCTGTCGTGGACCGATCATGGGCGGACGGTGGCTAATGCGGCGCTGGCGCAGGGCGACGTGGTGTTGGCGCGCAAGGATGCGCCGGCGAGCTATCATCTGGCGGTGACGGTCGACGATGCGGCACAGGGCGTGACCGATGTGGTGCGCGGGCGCGATCTGTTCGAGGCGACGCATGTCCACCGTGTCCTGCAGGCGTTGCTGGAGCTGCCGGTGCCGCGATGGTGGCATCATGACCTGCTGACGGGTGAGGATGGCGCGCGGCTGGCGAAGCGGCATGGCGCGCCGACGCTGGCAGCCATGCGCGAGGTGGGGGTGGATGGAGGCGAGGTGGCGGCCAAGTTGCGGGCGGGGTTAAGGGGGTAGATCGTGTCGCCCCTGCGTAGGCAGGGGCCTATGGCTGTGTCGGCTTGGTCAGCGGTTTGACACAGGCGCTTTCGGTTGTGTGTCGGCCTTTTCCTACCCACTCTACAGACATGGGCCCCTGCCTTCGCAGGGGCGACGGGGGTTTGGGCTCTTGCCTTGGACGATTTTCTTCGCCTATGGGCACCCGCATCCGCATGGACCCGGTGCAAATCCGGGTGGCTATCCCGGCCGCCGATCCGCCGGGCAACCTCCACGTATCGTTCCGAACTCAGCGTCCCCGCGTGGGCGCCGATGCGTGTTGTGGTTTCAACAGGCTCATGACCAACATCTTTTCCCATTTCCGATCCGCGTGGTGCGCGGATGCGGGCGAGGCGCGTCGCGAGGTGCTCGCCGGTGTCGTCGTCGCGCTGGCGCTGATCCCCGAGGCGATCGGCTTTTCGATCATCGCCGGGGTCGATCCGCGCGTCGGGCTCTATGCCTCAATCGCGATCGCCATCATCATTTCACTGCTCGGCGGGCGACCGGCGATGATCTCCGCCGCGACCGCCGCCGTCGCGGTCGTCGTGACGCCGCTGGTCCGCGCGCATGGCGTCGATTATCTGTTCGCCGCGACGATCCTGATGGGCGTCATCCAGATCGTCGCGGGGTTGCTGCGGCTCGATTTGCTGATGCAGTTCGTCTCGCGCTCGGTCATCACTGGCTTCGTCAACGCACTGGCGATATTGATCTTCATGGCGCAATTGCCGCAGCTGACCGGCGTGAGCTGGCACAGCTACGCGATGGTCGCGGGTGGTCTGGCGATCATCTATCTGCTGCCGCGCGTGACCAAAGCGGTGCCGTCGCCGCTGGTCGCGATCGTGGTGCTGACGGTGCTGGCGGTCGTGCTCGGCCTGCCGGTGCGCACCGTCGGCGATATGGGGCGGCTGCCGGAGGGGTTGCCGTCGCTCGTGCTGCCGCAGGTGCCGCTGACGCTCGATACGCTGCGGATCATCCTGCCCTATTCGATGACGATGGCGGCGGTCGGGCTGCTCGAATCGATGCTGACCGCGCAGATCGTCGACGACATGACCGACACCGAGAGCGACAAGCGTCGCGAGTGCATGGGGCAGGGCGGCGCGAACCTCGCTGCCGCGCTGGTCGGCGGGATGGGCGGGTGCGCGATGATCGGGCAGTCGGTCATCAACGTCACCTCGGGCGGGCGCAAGCGGCTGTCGACCTTCATCGCGGGCGCGTTCCTGCTGTTCCTGCTGGCGGTGCTGGGGCCGGTGGTCGGGCGCGTCCCGATGCCGGCGCTGGTCGCGGTGATGGTGATGGTGTCGATCGGCACCTTCAGCTGGAACTCGCTCCCCAATCTGCGCCGCCACCCGCCGACCTCGTCGATCGTGATGCTCGTGACCGTGGCGGTCGTCGTCGTGACCCGCGATCTGGCGCAGGGCGTGGCGGCGGGCGTGCTGCTGTCCGGGATCTTCTTCGCCGGCAAGGTGCGGCGGATGTTCGCGGTCGAGCGCATTGCGGGCGATCCGGTCACCTACCAAGTGCGCGGCGAAATCTTTTTCGCGTCGGTCGACCTGTTCACGCGTGCCTTTGCGGCGGAGCCGGCGCGGGCGGTGGTGATCGACGTGTCGGCGGCGCACTTCTGGGATATCTCGGCGGTCGCGGCGCTCGACAAGATCGTCGCGCGGTTGCGGCGCGACGGGGCGAGCGTGGAGATCGTCGGCTATAACCGGGCGAGCGCCGATCTGGTCGATCGCTTCGCGCTGCATGACAAGACCGGGTTCGAGCTGGGCGCCGTACCGCATTGATCGCAAAGAAAAGGGGCATCGGTCACCCGGACCGATGCCCCTGTCGGCACCCAACGAAGCAGGTGGCTTATGACGCCTTGGGCAGACGGATCGTCGGGCCGATCGAGTCGACGACCGCACGCGCGTTGAAGGCGCGGACGTTGCCGCGATCCGGCGTGCCCTTGAACATCACGATTTCGGCCGAAGCCTCGTAACGATCGACGGTGCGGATATCCTGGCCTCCGCCGAAGCCGCCCCACGGGCCGCCCCAGAACGGGTCCCAGGAGCGATAGCCGAAGCCGCGGCCGTAGAAGCCCCAGCGCGGACCCCATAAACCGCCGCCGAACGCGCCGAAGCCGGGGCCCCAGCCGCCGCCGAAACCCGGAGTCGAATAGGTGCGTGCCTGACGATCGGTATCGCGATCGGCCATCACGAAGTAATCATAGCCGTTCTGCAGCGTCAGTTCGGCCGAGCGGAACAGCAGGTAGCGTTCCACGACATCGCGATCGGTGACGGTGTTGCCGGCAAAGGTGACGCGGTAGCGGTTGGGCTCGATCCGCAGGTCGCTGTAACCGGTGCGGTAGAAGCCGCTGCCCGTGGCGGGCCGATACGCGGTTTCCGTGGCGCAGGCCGCGACCAGCGTCGTGCTGGCCGCCAGCGCCATCACCATCGCTGAGCGGCCGAACTTCTTCATCATGGCGTACTCTCCAACGCACCCGGGCGGTGCGACGAGCCGTCGCATAGCCGAGATGAGTGGAACGTGCGATGAACGAAATCGCTCCGCTGCATCGCGGCGGGGTGGCTCGATTGTCCTGCGGCGGGGCAGTATCGTAAGGTCCATGGCGGCATCGATTCGATGCGGCTGGCGGGGGACGTTTCGATGAAGTTGATGGTGCCTGTGGCGGCGATGATGCTGGCGATCCCCGCCCTGGCTTCGGCCAGGGAGCCGAAGCCCGTCGACCCGAACCAGCGCGTCTGCAAGGAAATGGGCGTGACGGGCAGTCGCTTCACCAAGAAGACGTGCCACACCCGCGCCGAGTGGACGCAGATCGACAAGGCGAACGCGAACGAGGCCGGTGAAGCGATGCGGACGCGCCGCTCGGACTCGGCCTTGCCGCAGCAGGGCGGATAAGTCGGCGTCGGTCACCAGCTTGCCGTCATTGCGAGCGCAACGAAGCAATGTCGCAGGAGTGATTCAGGTCGCTTGCGCCGATGATGTCGAGCAAGCGGCATCGTCATGATGAGGTAAAAGCGATCGTAAACGGCTCGATTTTCGCTTGGTCGTAAGCCAGTAGCTTCGGCGAAAAGAGGTGGCTCCCTGAGTAGGATTCGAACCTACGGCCGCTCGATTAACAGTCGAGAGCTCTACCGCTGAGCTATCAGGGAACGTCGTTCAACGTCGTGGAGGGGGTCTATAAAGCCGGATTTTCGGCGCGCAAGACCCTTATTTCATCTTTCCGACTTATGCGACGAACTGCTCCATCGTGATGCGATCGTCGAGCGCGTGCTCGGGATCGAACAGCAAGGTCAACTCCCGCGCGCGGTCCATCGCGATGTCGACCTGCGCGACGTTGCGCACCTCGCGCTGGTCGGCGACCGCCGAGACGGGGCGCTTGCCCGCGTCCAGCACGCGCAACGACACGCGCGTCTTGTCGGGCAGGATCGCGCCGCGCCAGCGCCGCGGGCGAAACGCGCTGATCGGGGTCAGCGCCAGCATCTGCGAGCCGAGCGGCAGGATGGGCCCGTGCGCAGAGAGGTTGTAGGCAGTCGAACCGGCGGGCGTCGCGACCAGGATGCCGTCACACGACAGTTCGTCCAGCACGATGCGATCGTTGATCCGTACTTCCAGCTTGGCGGTTTGCCTTGTCTCGCGCAGCAACGACACCTCGTTGATCGCGGGCAGCGTATGCAGGCTGCCGTCGAAGCCGGTCGCGGTGGCGGTCAGGGGGGTGACCTTGAACGCGCGCGCGCGCTCGATCCGGCCGTCGAGATCGTGGCGACGCCATTCGTTCATCAGGAAGCCGACGGTGCCGAGATTCATCCCGAACACCGGGACGATCGCGCGCCGCCGCTCCAGCAGCAGGTGCAGCGTCTGAAGCATGAAGCCGTCGCCGCCCAGCGCGACGACCAGATCGGCCTCCTCCAGCGGGCACCAGTCCCACGCATCGGCGAGTTCGGCGCGCGCAGCCTGCGCGGGGGCGGTGGGCGAGGCGACCAGTGCCCGCCGGGGATAGGTCGTCATCCGCCGGTGACGCTCATGTGCCGGGCGACCGCCGGGCCTTCGTCGCGACCGATGCGAAAATTGTGGCGGCGCGGCTTGGTGGTCAGCGCATCCTCGATCGCGGCGTCGAGCGCGGTAACGCCGCCTTCGCGCAACGCCGCGCGCAGGTCGCGATGATCGTCGTGGCCCAGGCAGGTGTACAGTCGGCCCTCGGTGGTCAGCCGGACACGGTTACATCCGTCGCAAAAATTCTGCGTCAACGGCGAGATCAGCCCGAGCCGCGTCGCACTGCCGTCGACGCGCCAGTAACGCGCCGGGCCGCCGGTCTGCGCCGCGTCGCGCTCCAGCGCGAATTGCGTGTCGAGCCGCTCCTTCACCACGGTCAGCGGCAGGAAGCGGTCGGTGCGATCCTCGTCGACCGCACCGAGCGGCATCGTCTCGATAAGCGTGAGGTCGTGCCCTTCGGCGACGCACCAACCGAGCATCGCGGCGATCTCGTCCTCATTGACGCCCTTCAGCGCGACCATGTTGATCTTGATCGCCAGCCCGGCGTCGCGCGCGGCGGCGATGCCGTCGAGCACCTGCGCGACGTCGCCGTGGCGGGTGATGTGGCGGAAGCGGTCGGGATCGCGACTGTCGAGGCTGACGTTCAGCCGCCGGAGCCCCGCGTCGCGCAAGGCGGCTGCGTGGTCGCGCAGCCGCGTGCCGTTGGTGGTCATCGTCAGCTCGTCGAGCGCACCGCCGACGTGCCGGCCGAGCCGCTGCACCAGTTGCAGCACGTCGCGCCGCACCAGCGGCTCGCCGCCCGACAGCCGCACCTTGCGCACCCCGCGTGCGACAAAGCGTTCGGCGATGATCGCCAATTCCTCCAGCGTCGCGATTTTCTCGCGCGGCAGGAACGTCATCTGCTCCGCCATGCAATAGCGACAGCGCAGGTCGCAGCGATCCGTCACCGACACGCGCAAGTATCGGATGGTGCGGCCGAAGCCGTCGATGAGCGGCGCGGCCGTGCTGCTGGTTTCGATCATTGCCGTCACAACGCGCGAAGCTATTGAGTCGTTCACTGTCCGGCAAGATCGGATTGCCGCGCCGCGCGCCACCGCTTACGATCAGCAGCATGGAGCGTCAGACACGAACCATGCAACGCGCCGCCGGGCGCCGCCGGGGCGAGCGGACCGCCAGCGAGCAACAGGTGCAGCTTGTATCCTCCGCGGATCACGGCGTCACCGCGATCACCGCCGCGCCGACCAGTTTCGAGATCGTCAACGCCGCATATGGGCGAATGACGGGCGACCAGTTGGTCGAGGCGATCGACGAGCGGCTGAGCGAGGCGCTGGCGGATTATCGCAGCGCCGCGGTGCGCAGCGGGGCGACCTTCACGATCGTCGTCGCGGGCGACGCGCAGGTCGGCGATGCCGCGGTCGATTCGGTCGAGCGCGCGCTGGAGCAGCCGTTTACGATCGGCAACGAGACGATCCATCTGGGCGCGCGGATCGGCGTGGCGCGGCAGGTGGACCACGAGGGGCTCGACCATCTGCTGCGCCGCGCCGCCGAGGCACTGGCGCACGCCCGCGCCAGCGAAGGCGTGACAACGCGCGTCGCGACCGAGGGTAGCGGCGTGCCGATCGCCGCGCTGGCCGCCGACCTGCACCGCGCGATGGAGCGGCAGGAGATCGACGTCCGCTTCCAGCCGCAGGTCCACCTGATCGAGGGGCGGATCGTCGGCGTCGAGGCGCTGGCGCGCTGGCATCACCCGCGGCTGGGCGAGCTGGGCGCGGAGACGCTGCTCGCCGCCGCCGATCGTGCCGGGCTGGGGGTGGCATTGTCCGATCACGTCCAGGCGCTGGCGCTGCGCCGCGCCGCCGACTGGCCCGATGCGCTCTCGCGCTTGCGGATCGCGGTGAACGTCACCGCCACCGATCTGTCGCGCACGCCGTTCGTCAGCCGCTTCCTGGCGCGCGTGCACGAGGCGGGGATCGCTCCAGGGCGCGTCACCGCCGAGGTGACCGAGGGCGCGATGATCGACAACCTTCGCGCCGCGGGCGTCGCGCTGGCGGCGTTGCGCGCCGCCGGCTGCCGCGTGGCGCTCGACGATTTCGGGACCGGATACTCCAGCCTGTCCTATGTCGCGACGCTGCCGCTCGATTACATCAAGATCGATCGCAGCCTGACCACCGCGGCGGTCAGCGATGCGCGCAACCGCGTGGTGCTGCAGGGCGTGCTGGGCATCGCCGAGGGGCTGGGGCTGGAGACGATCGCGGAGGGGGTGGAGACCGAGGCGCAGCGGCAGTTGCTCGCGGCGCGCGGCTGCACCTTCTATCAGGGGTTCCTGTGCGCCGGGCCGCTGGACGACGCCGCACTGATCGATCTGGTGCGGTCGGGGCAGGTGAAGGGGGGCAAGCAGAAATGACGATCGTTCCGGTGCTGATCGCGGTGGCGGCGGCCGCCGCCACCGCCACCCCGCAGGCGGCGATCGACGCTGCGATGGCGGATAGTGCGGCGGGCTGGAACGCCGGCGATCTGGCGCGCTTCACCGCCCTCTATGCGCCCGACGCGGTCTACGTCGCTGGCGACAAGGTGGTGCGCGGCAAGCCGGCGATCGCCGAACGCTATGCCAAGAGCTTCGCCAACGGCGGCAATACGCGCGGACGGCTGAACTTCCAGCCGCTGGCGTGGCGCACGCTGAGCGCGGTCCATGTGCTGCACGTTGCGCGCTGGACGCTGACGCCCGCGAGCGGCTCGCCGCAGACCGGGCTGACGACCTTGCTGTTCGAGCGCCGCAAGGACGGCTGGAAGATCATTTCCGACCACAGCAGTTGAGGTCGTGTTTCGGCCGGGCGCGTCATCGCGAGCGTAGCGTCGCTACGCTCGCGATGACGCGCCTCACCCCGCCGCCTTCGCCAGCCCCTTCGACAATTGCAGCGCGCCGTGCAGCCGCGCCTTCGGATCGGCCCAGACGCGGGTCAGCGCCAGCTTGCTGTCGGGGCGCAGCTTGGCGATCCCACCCAGCTTGTCGACATAGGCGAGCAGCCCCGCGATGTTCGGCGGCTTGTCGTCGTGGAACGCGACCAGCGCGCCCTTCGGTCCGACGTCGAGCTTCGACACGCACGCCTTCTTGGCGTTGAGCTTGATCTCCATGATCTTGACCAGATTGTCGGTCGCCTCGGGTAGCGGCCCGAAACGGTCGATCATCTCGGCGGCGAAGGCATCGAGCCCCTGCACCTCGTCAACCTCGTTGAGACGGCGATACAGGCCCATGCGCAGGTCGAGATCAGGGACGTATTCCTCGGGGATCAGGATCGGCGCGTCGACGCTGATCTGCGGGCTGAAGTCGCGCTGGCGCTCGCGCAGGCCGCCCGCCTTCGCTTCGAGGATCGCCTCCTCCAGCATCGACTGATAGAGTTCGTAGCCGACCTCCTTGATATGCCCCGATTGTTCGTCGCCGAGCAGATTGCCCGCACCCCGAATGTCGAGATCGTGGCTGGCGAGCTGGAACCCCGCGCCCAACGTATCGAGATCGCTCAGCACCTTGAGACGCTTTTCCGCCGCCTCGGTCATCTGCCGTTCGGGCGGCGCGACCATATAGGCGTAGGCACGCGTCTTCGACCGGCCGACCCGCCCGCGCAGCTGGTAGAGCTGTGCGAGGCCGAAGCGATCGGCGCGGTTGACGATCATCGTGTTCGCCGAAGGAATGTCGATCCCACTCTCGATGATCGTGGTCGAGACCAGCACCTCGAACTTCTTGTCGTAGAAGGCCGACATGCGCTCCTCGACCTCGGTCGGCGCCATCTGGCCGTGCGCGACGACGTAGCGGATCTCGGGCACCTCGCGGCGCAGATAATCCTCGATGTCGGGCAGGTCGGCGATGCGCGGGGTGACGAGGAAGCTCTGCCCGCCGCGATAATGTTCGCGCAGCAACGCCTCGCGCAGCACGACCGGGTCCCACGGCATCACATAGGTGCGCACAGCAAGGCGATCGACCGGCGGGGTCTGGATCACCGACAGTTCGCGCAGGCCCCCCATCGCCATCTGGAGCGTGCGCGGGATCGGCGTCGCGGTCAGGGTCAGCATGTGGACGTCGGCGCGCAGCGTCTTCAGCCGCTCCTTGTGCGTCACGCCGAACCTTTGTTCCTCATCGACGATCACGAGGCCGAGCCGCTTGAAGTCGATATTCTTGGCGAGCAGTGCGTGGGTGCCGATGACGATGTCGATCGTGCCGTTCGCGACACCTTCCTTGACCTTCTTCGCCTCGCTGGCGGTCACCAGCCGTGAGAGGCGACCGATCTCGACCGGGAAGCCATCGAAGCGCGCGCAGAAATTCTGGTAGTGCTGACGAGCGAGCAAGGTGGTCGGGCAGACCACCGCGACCTGCATCCCCGCCATTGCCGCGACGAAGGCGGCGCGCAAGGCGACCTCGGTCTTGCCGAAGCCGACGTCGCCAACGATCAGCCGGTCCATCGGCTTGCCGGCGGCGAGATCGTCGAGCACGTCGCTGATCGCGCGATCCTGATCGTCGGTTTCCTCGTAAGGGAAACGGTCGACGAAGGCCGGATAGCCGCTCGCATCGGGTTCGGCGACTTCACCCGGGCGCAACGCGCGCTCGGCCGCGACCGCGATCAGCGTGCCCGCGATCTCGCGGATGCGCTCCTTCATCTTCGACTTGCGGCGCTGCCACGCCTCGCCGCCGAGCCGGTCGAGGCTCGCGCCTTCCTCCGACGAGCCGTAGCGCGAGAGGACTTCGAGATTTTCTACGGGTATGTAGAGCTTGTCGCCGCCGGCATATTCCAGCGCGACGCAATCGTGCGGGGCCTTGGCGACGGGCACCTGCGTCAGCCCGACATAGCGCCCGATGCCGTGATCGGTGTGGACGACCAGATCGCCAGGCGACAGCGTCGCGAGTTCGGCGAGGAACGCGTCGGCGGATTTGCGGCGTTTCGCGCGGCGGATCAGGCGGTCGCCGAGCATGTCCTGCTCGGTCAGCACGGCCACGTCGGGCGCGGTGAAGCCGTGATCGAGCCCGACGACGGTCAGCGCGACGCCGCGATCGGCCGCACCCAGCGCATCCTGCCATGTGTCGGCGAGCCGCGCGCCGACCAGCCCGTGATCGTCGAGCAGGGTCTTGAGCCGGTCGCGCGCGCCGATCGAATAGCTGGCGAGGATCGGCTTGCGGCCGTCCTTCTTCAGCCGTGCGACGTGCGCGACGACCGCTTCGTAGACATTGGCCTGATTGGCACGCTCCGGTGCGAAATCGCGCGGGCCGTCGACCTGGAAGTCTAGCACGGTCGAGGATTCGGGTTCGTGGAACGGCGTGACCAGATGCGCGGGCATCCCGGCGACCTCGGCGCGCCATTCCTCCTCGTCGAGATAGAGCGTCTTGGCGGGCAGCGCGCGGTAGCTGCCGGGCTCGGCGGCCTCGGCACGTTTCCGGTTCTCGTAGTAATCGGCGATCGCGTCGAGCCGCCCCTCGACCGCCGCCGGGGTGCCGGCGTCGCGGACGACCACGGCGTCATCGCCGAGATGGTCCCAGAGCGTCGCCAGCTTTTCCTCGAACAGCGGCAGCCAATGCTCCATCCCCGCCAGCCGCCGGCCTTCGCTGACCGCTTGATACAGCGGGTCGCCGGTCGCGGTCGCGCCGAACTTTTCGCGATAGCGGGTGCGGAAGCGCTTGACGCTATCGTCGTCGAGCAGCGCCTCGGACGCGGGGAGCAGCACGAAGCCGTCGAGCCGCCCGGTGGTGCGCTGGTCGCCGGGGTCGAAGGTGCGGACGCTCTCGATCTCGTCGCCGAAGAAGTCGAGGCGGAGCGCCTGTTCCTCGCCGCTCGGGAACAGGTCGACGATCCCGCCGCGCACCGCATATTCGCCGGCGTCGTGGACGGTGTCGGTGCGGACGTAGCCGTTGGCCTGCAACAACGCGCCGAGCTTGTCGCGATCGATCCGCGCGCCGGGTTTCAGCTCGGCGACCAGCTGGCGAATGCGGAACGGGGTGAGCGTCCGCTGCGTCAGCGCGTTGACCGTGGTCAGCACCAGCTGCGGCGCAGCCGGCTTTTGTTGCAAGCGATGGAGCGCGCCGATCCGCTCCGCCATCACGCGCAGCGTCGGCGAGGCGCGGTCGTAGGGGAGGCAGTCCCAGGCCGGGAGCTGCACGACCTCCAGCTCGGGCGCGAAGAACGGCGCGGTCGCGGCGATGCTGCGCATCTGCGCTTCGTCGGCGGCGACGAACACCGCACGGCGCGGCGCAGCGCGCGCGAGATCGGCGAGCAGCGAGGGAAGGAAGCCGCCGGGAACGCCCGAGAGCGTGAGCGGGACGGTGGCTTTGAGGATGGTGGAGAGGTCGGGCATTCTATCTCCCCCCTCCCTTTCAAGGGAGGGGCAGGGGGTGGGTGGCGTCCGGGTGGTGCGGGAAGGGCGGGGGCGGCCGTATTGCCAAGCCCCCACCCACCCCAACCCCTCCCTTGAAAGGGGGGGGCTAAATGAAGGTCACATCCCCGTGTCGAGCACCGTCACGAAATCGACCTTGCGCATCGTCTGCATCATCTCGCCCTCCCATTCCGCCGGGCAGGGGATCGAGCCGATCGCCCAGCCCATGATATCGACGTCCTGTTCCTCCAGCAGCCGCTCGAACCAGTCGAGCTGCTCGGCGTTCCACGTCGCGCCATGCGCGTCGAAGAAGCCGCCGATCATCAGATCGGCCTCGCGCGTGCCGCGGTGCCAGGCGCGGAAGCGCAGGCGTTTCAGGCGGATGTCGTGGTCCATGACGTTCCAATGCAAAACGACCGGCGGGCGCTGGCGGCGGCCGTCGGGGCAGGGTATCGGCACCAGATAGTCATGCGACCCGATATCCTCAATCCGTTGTTCGCCGAGGTGGAGGCGCTGAAAGGCGTCGGCCCCGCGCTGGCCCGGCCGCTCGAACGGCTGGGGATCGCGCGCGTGCTCGACCTGCTGTTCCACGTCCCCTCGGGCTGGGTCGATCGCTGGCCGCGCGACGAATTGATGCAGAGCGACGTCGGGCGGACGATCGCGATCACGCTGACCCCCACCGACTATCGCACCAGCAGCAGCCCGCGCGCGCCGACGCGGGTCGTGGCGCGCGACGCGCACGGAAATACGGTGGCGCTAGTGTTCTTCGGCGGCGGCTCGGGGCGGGTGCGCAAGTTGCTGCCGCTCAACGAGCCGCGCCGCGTTTCGGGGCGGCTCGACCAATACGGGCAGGATTTGCAGATCATTCACCCGGAGGTCGGCGGCGAGGACGGCGACTTTCGCGAGCGGGAGGCCATCTACCCGCTGACCGAAGGAATGACCTCCCGCCGGCTCGGCGCGCTGGTCGAGCAGGCGCTGGCGCGCGCGCCCGATCTGCCCGAGTGGATCGAGCCGAGCCTCAAGGCGCAGCGCGACTGGCCGGCGTGGCGCGAGGCGATGACGCGGCTCCACACCGATCCCGCCGACGCGGTGGCGCGCGCGCGGCTCGCCTATGACGAGGTGTTCGCCAACCAGCTCGCGCTGTCGATCGTCCGCGCCGATACGCGCAAGCGGCGGGGGCGGGCGTTGCAGGGCGACTGGCGGCTGCGCGACCTGTTGCGGCTGCCGTATCAGCTCACCGGCGCGCAGGCGCGCAGCGTCCGTGAGATCGAGGGCGACCTCGCGCAGAGCGCGCCGATGCTGCGGCTGCTGCAAGGCGATGTCGGCTCGGGCAAGACCTTGGTCGCGGCGATGGCGCTGCTGATCGCGGTCGAGGCCGGTGCGCAGGCGGCGATGCTTGCCCCGACCGAAATCCTCGCGCGCCAGCATTATGAGACGCTGCGGCGAACGCTGGCCGGCCTGCCGGTCGAGATCGCGGTGCTGACCGGGCGCGACAAGGGTCGTGCGCGCGAGGCGACGTTGATGGGGCTGGCGGACGGGTCGATCCACATCCTCGTCGGCACGCACGCGATCTTTCAGGAGGCGGTGACGTATCGCGACCTCGGGCTGGTGGTGGTCGACGAACAGCATCGCTTCGGGGTCGCCGAGCGGATGCTGTTGCAGGCCAAGGGCCGCACCCCGCCGCACCTGCTGGCGATGACCGCGACGCCGATCCCGCGCACGCTGACACTCGCGCTGCACGGCGAGATGGACCAGAGCCGACTCGACGAGATGCCACCGGGGCGCGAGCCGATCGAGACGCGGGTGTTGTCCGAGGAGCGCGTCGATGAGGTAATCGATGCGCTCGGCCGGCATTTGTCGGAGGGGAAGCAGGCGTACTGGGTCTGCCCTTTGGTCGAGGAGAGCGAAACCAGCGACCTGCAAGCTGCCGAGGCGCGCGCCGCTGCGCTGGCGAGCCGTTTCGGAGATCGCGTCGGGCTGGTGCACGGGCGGATGAAGGGCGTCGAAAAGGACGCGGTGATGGCGCGCTTCTCGGCGGGCGAGACCGGCGTGCTGGTCGCCACGACGGTGATCGAGGTCGGGGTCGATGTGCCCAATGCGACGCTGATCGTGATCGAACATGCCGATCGCTTCGGGCTGGCGCAGTTGCACCAGCTGCGTGGCCGCGTCGGGCGCGGTGGCGGGCGCTCGGTGTGCCTGTTGCTGCGCGGCGGATCGCTGAGCGAGACGGCGCGCGCGCGGCTGGCGCTGATGCGGGAGACCAACGACGGGTTTCGGATCGCCGAGGAGGATCTGCGGTTGCGCGGGGCCGGCGAGCTGCTGGGGACGCGGCAATCGGGGGAGGCGATGTTCCGGCTCGCGACGCCGGAGTTGCTGTCGGACCTGCTGCCCGCCGCGACCGACGATGCGCGGTTGCTGATCGACCGTGACGGTGGATTGAACGGAGTACGCGGACAGGCGGCGCGGATCGCGCTGTATCTGTTTGAGCGGGACGCGGGCGTGGCGCTGCTGCGTTCCGGGTGAGCGATCGTCGTTGCGAGCGAAGCGAAGCAATCCAGAGCGTCCTGATCCGGCCCTGGATTGCTTCGCTTCGCTCGCAATGACCCAAAGAGGAGAAGCGAATTGGCCGGTCTGATACCGATCGTCATCGTCGTGCTCGCGGGATTGGGCCTCGCGATCCAGCCGCCGACCAACGCCGCGCTGGCACGCGTGTCGGGCTC
Source organism: Sphingomonas phyllosphaerae FA2 (assembly GCF_000427645.1). GTDB lineage: Bacteria > Pseudomonadota > Alphaproteobacteria > Sphingomonadales > Sphingomonadaceae > Sphingomonas > Sphingomonas phyllosphaerae. The sequence goes on from NZ_KE386571.1 coordinate 951,226, forward strand.
GGTCTGGCTGGCGGCGCTGGTGTCGTTCACGATCGGCACAGCGACCTTGCTGATCGTCTGGGCGTTCGATCGCACGCCGCTATCGGCGCTGAAAGGCGCGCCGTGGTGGGCGTGGCTGGGTGGCCTTTATGGTGCGGCGTTCGTCGCGGCGCTTGCCTTCGCCGCGCCGCGGCTGGGGATTGCGGCAGCGCTCAGCATCGCGATCGCGAGTCAGTTGATCGCGGCGCTGACGCTGGATCACTTCGGATTGTTGCAGCTGCCGCAGCAGCCGGTGACGGTGACCAAGCTCGCCGGGATCGCGCTGGTGCTGATCGGGGTGGTGGTGTTTCGGCGCGGGTGAGGACGTCGTCGTCCCGTTGCGCGAAATGACGGACAGTTAGCGCATCGCCGCCAGGACGAACTGGTACAAGGCGGGCGGTACTTCCTGTGCCAGCTTGAAGCCGATCCGCCCGCCCAGCGCCCAGCGTACCTCGGCGGTGAAGGTGCCCGCGATGGGAAGGGTGACCGTCACGACATCGCCGGCCGCAAACGCTTCTTCGCTGCGCGCCATGAAGCCGTTGGGCGAGACGTTGACGATCGTCACCAGCCGCGGCGCGCCCTCCGCGACGATCAACCGCGTGCGATGCAGCGTCTCGTCGCGCGGTTCGACGCGGTCCTCATACGCTATCGTCGCCGATCGTACGGCCATGTCTTCCTCCTACGCCAACCCGGCCTTATCGCGTGGCCGGGGTTAACGCGGAGTGAGCAAAGGCGTTAAGCCGGGTTCACCATCCCGTGATGCTTCTTGCCGGCCGAGATGCGCACCGGGGCGTCCGAAACCGTGACCACGGCGGCTTCGTCGGCGACCTTCTCCCCGTCGATCCGCGCCCCGCCGCCCTTGATCAGCCGGCGTGCCTCGCCCTTCGAGGCCGCGAAGCCGAGCGTCACCAGCACGTCGACCAGCGGCGTCGCACCCGAGGCGGTCATCGAAGGCAGCCCCGCACCGCTCGCGCCTTCCTCGAAGGTCTTGCGCGCGGTCTCGGCCGCGTCCTCGGCGGCGGCGCGGCCGCGGCACATCGCGGTCGCCTCGTTGGCGAGCACCTTCTTGGCCTCGTTGATCTCCGCGCCGTCCAGCGCCTCCAGCCGCGCGATCTCGTCGAGCGAAAGGTCGGTGAACAGCCGCAGGCAGCGCCCGACATCGCGGTCGTCGGTGTTGCGCCAGAACTGCCAATAGTCGAAATGCGGCAGCTGGTCCTCGTGGAGCCACACCGCGCCGGCGACGGTCTTGCCCATCTTCTCGCCCGAGGCGGTGGTGAGCAGCGGGGTGGTGACGCCGAACACTTCGGTCCCGTCCATGCGCCGCGCCAGCTCGACGCCGTTGACGATATTACCCCATTGGTCGCTGCCGCCCATCTGGAGCCGCACGCCCGCGCGCCGCGCCAGCTCGCGGAAGTCGTAGCCTTGCAGGATCATGTAGTTGAATTCGAGGAACGACAGCGACTGCTCGCGATCCAGCCGCAGCTTGACCGAGTCGAAGCTGAGCATCCGGTTGACGCTGAAATGCTGCCCGACCTCGCGCAGGAAGGGGATGTACTCCAGCTTGTCGAGCCATTCGGCATTGTCGAGCATCACCGCGTCGCTGGGACCGTCGCCGAACGTCAGGAAGCGGTCGAAGATGCGCTTGATGCCCGCGACGTTGGCGGCGATCACCTCATCGCTGTTGAGCTTGCGCGCTTCGTCCTTGAAGCTCGGGTCGCCGATCTTGCCGGTGCCGCCGCCCATCAAAACGACCGGCTTGTGCCCGGCCTGTTGCAGCCGACGCAGCAGCATGATCTGGACCAGGCTGCCGACGTGCAGCGACGGCGCGGTCGGGTCGAAGCCGATATAGCCGGGCACGACCTGCTTGGCAGCCAGCGCGTCCAGCGCGGCGGCGTCGGTCATCTGGTGGATGTAGCCGCGCGCGGTCAGCGTGCGGAGCAGATCAGACTGATATTCGGTCATAGCGCTGGCGTCGTTACACGCGCGTCAGCGGCGCGGCAATTGCGTCACCGGATCGACCGGCGAACGGCCGCGGCGTAGCTCGAAATGCAGTTCGGGCTGGTCGGCGAAGCCGGTCGCGCCGCTGAGCGCGATCACCTGTCCGCGCGTCACCGCCTGTCCACGCCGCACCAGCAGCTTGCCGGCATGGCCGTAGATCGAGGTCCAGTTCTCGCCATGCTTGACGATCACCAGCCCGCCCAGCGCAGCGATCCCGTCGCCGGCATAAGCGACCGTCCCCGCCGCGGCCGCTTTCACCTCGGTGCCCGATGGCACCGCGATCTCGATCCCGTCGAAGCGCTCACCGCTCGCCCCGGCGCCGAAGCGTCGCACGATCCGCCCGGTCAGCGGCCAGCTGAAACGGCCGGGGGCGGCGCTCGGCGGCGCCACGGGAACGGTGGCGGCGGGGACCCTGGTCGTACCCTTGACCGGCCGCACCGGCGCGCGTCCGCTCGCCACCGCCGGTTCGCCGCCGGTCAGGATCGTGTCGACGTCGAGCGTGAACGCCGCGGCGCGCGCAGCGGCGGAGGCGGGTGGCGAGGGGATCAGCACACGCTGTCCGGTCACCAGCACGAACGGCTCGCGCAGGTCGTTGGCGGCGACCACCTCACTCCACGGCACGCCATAAGCGCGCGCGATGCCGATGCCGGTCTGGCCGGGATCGACGCGGTGGTAGCGGCCGCCGGGGATCACCAGCCGTTGTCCGGCGCGCAGCGTATAGGGGGGCGGCAGCGTGTTGCGGCGCGCGATGGCCGCGATCGACGCCCCGGTCCGCTCGGCAATCGCGCTCAACGTGTCGCCCGGGCGGACGACGACGTCCTGCGTGCGGACCAGCCGCGCATCGGGCGTAACCGGCGCGGCCTCCCACGCCGGGCGCGGCGCGGCGAGTTGCTCGACGGGGGGACGCCGGGTCGGGCGGGACGGGCGAACCGGGTGGGGGGCCTCGGCCGTCCGCTCGGGCTCGGGAAGCGGCTCGGCGGGCAGGTCGGCGGCGGGCGCCGGCGCGGCGGGTGGCGGAGCGAGGCGCGGGTCGGCGGCGGGGATACATCCCGCCAGCACCAGCAGCAGCGCCGCCGACCTCGCCGCTCGCCGCGTCAAACCGCGTTACACCCCGGCGAAGGCGTCGCCGAGCGCCGCAAGCGAGTCGTGCAGCGTCAGGTCGAGCTGGAGCGGCGTCACCGTGATCCACCCTTGCGTGATCGTCGCCAGATCGCTGCCGTCGTCGACCGCCGGCTTGACCCGGCCCATCGAAAGCCAGTGATAGTCGAACCCGCGCGGATCGGTGCGCCGGTCGAAGCGCACGCGTCCGTAATCGCGCAGACCCTGCGGCACGACGCGCACGCCCTTGACCTCGCCGGCCTCCGGCTCCGGAAAGTTGATGTTGACCACCGAGCGCGGCGCCCAGTCATGGTCGAGCAACGGTCGCAGGACACGTGCGCCCCATTCCTCCGCCGCGGCGAACGACACGTCGTCGCCCGGCTCGCGTCGGCCGTAGCGCTGGCTGAGCGCGACCGAGCGTACGCCGGCCAGCGCCCCCTCCATCGCCGCCGAGACAGTGCCCGAATACATCACGTCCTCGGCAATGTTACCGCCGCGATTGACGCCGGACAGGACCAGGTCGGGCGGCGTGTCGCGCATCAGCTCGGCCAGCGCGTACATCACCGCGTCGGTGGGCGTGCCGCCGACCGCGTAGCGCTTCTCGCCGAACTGCTTGACCCGCAGCGGCCGGGTCAGCGTCAGCGAGCGCCCGGTGCCGGATTGCTCGGACGCCGGCGCGCAGACCCAGACGTCGTCGGAGAGCTGCGCGGCAATCTTCTCCAGCACCGCAAGGCCCGGCGCGTGATAGCCGTCGTCGTTGGAAAGCAGAATCCGCATCAGCGCGCGCCCAGCGATTCGAGGCCGCCGAGATACGGCCGCAGCACCTCGGGCACCGTCACCGTCCCGTCCTCGCGCTGGTAATTCTCCAGCACCGCAACCAGTGTCCGCCCGACCGCCAGCCCCGAGCCGTTGAGCGTATGGACGAAGCGCGTCGTCTTCTCGCCCTCCGGGCGATAGCGCGCGTTCATCCGCCGTGCCTGGAAGTCGGTGCAGGTCGAGCAGCTCGAAATCTCGCGATAGCGCTGCTGGCCGGGCAGCCATACCTCCAGATCATAGGTGCGCGCCGCGGTGAACCCCATGTCGCCGGTGCACAATTTCATGCGGCGATAGGCGAGCCCCAAGGCATCGAGCACGCCCTCGGCACAGGCGGTCATCCGCTCATGCTCGTCCTCGCTCGCTTCGGGGGCGACGATCGACACCATCTCCACCTTGTCGAACTGGTGCTGGCGGATGTAGCCGCGCGTGTCGCGCCCGGCCGCGCCCGCCTCGGAACGGAAGCACGGCGTCAGCGCCGCGAAACGCAGCGGCAGGACGTCGTGGCTCAGGATCTTCTCGCGGACGATATTGGTCAGCGATACCTCGGCGGTCGGGATCAGCCAGCGTCCGTCGGTGGTGCGGAACAGGTCCTCGGCGAACTTGGGCAATTGGCCGGTGCCGAACACCGCCTCGTCGCGCACCAGCAGCGGCGGGGCGACTTCCTCATAGCCGTGCTCGCGGGTCAGCCGGTCGAGCATGAACTGCCCGAGCGCGCGTTGCAGCCGCGCCGCATCGCCGCGCACCAAGGTGAAGCGTGCGCCCGCGATCGCCGCGCCGGTCTCGAAGTCGAGCCCCAGCGCCGGGCCGATCGCGTCATGCTCGCGCGGGGTGAAGGCGAACGCCGGCCGCTGCCCGCGTTCGTGGACGAGCTGGTTGTCGTCCTCGTCCGCGCCTTCCGGCACATCGGCGGCCGGGACGTTGGGCAAAGCGGCGAGCGCCTCGTCGAGCGCGTTGCCGGTCTCCGCCTCCTCGGCCTCCAGCTGCGGCAGCCGTTCCTTGAGCACCGCCACTTCCGCCATCAGCGCGGCGGCGGTGTCCTCGTCCTTCTTCGCCTTGGCCGCGCCGATCGCTTTCGACGCCTCGTTGCGGCGCGCCTGCGCGGTCTGCGCCTCGGTCGCGGCCTCGCGGCGACGGCGGTCGAGCGAGACGAGCGTTTCGGCGCTGGCGGGCAGACCACGCTTGGCCATGGCGGCATCGAAAGCGGCGGGATCGTCGCGGATCAGGCGGATGTCGTGCATGGCCGCGCTATGACCCCGCACTCGGCGCGAGGCAACCCGCGCCGCGCGCGCGGCGTTCTCCCCTCGTGACGCAACGAGCAGAAGGAGAAACGTCCATGCAGGTCCCCCACAATTCGGTCGTTCTGGTCGCCGATGGTCGCAAGCTGCTGTTCCTGCGCAACGAAGGCGATGCCGACTATCCGAACCTGCAGGTCGAGCATGCCGAGGAGCGCGCCAATCCCGCCACCCGCGATCAGGCGACCGATGCCGCCGGCGGGGCGTCGTCGACGCAGAGCGGGGCAGGGGCGCCCAATGCCGCGCAGGGCGGTTCGGGCCATGCGCAGGGCGGTGGCGCGCAATTCGCCCCCTCGCGTGGCAGCTTCGAGCAGACCGACTTCCACCAGCTGGAGGAGGATCGCTTCGCCGCCGATGCCGCCGATCTGCTGAAACGGCGCGCGCTGTCGAACGACTTCGAGTCGCTGATCGTGATCGCGCCGCCGCGGACGCTGGGCGAGCTACGGAAGCACTACCACAAGGAGGTAAGCGCGCGGCTGACCGGCGAGCTGGACAAGGATCTTACCGGCCATCCGATCCCGGATATCGAGAAGGCGCTGCTCTCCGCCTGATCGTCATGCGTCGGCGGGCGCCTCCCGTCCGCCGACGTAAAGTGTTCAGCGTCGCGACACATCGTATCGATTACGACCATCCTGTTCGCTTGTGGAGGATCGGTCAGGCGATTATAGGCCCGCCCAAAGGGGCGTGCAGTGATGCTGACGACATCCTTCACGTGGGCGGGAGAAGGTCATGGCGACAGTGATGAGTCAGGTCGAAGACGCGTTTGACGAGCCGGAGGCGCTCTCCAGCCCGATGCCGGACGGTTACCGCCCCAGCGCGGACGAACCGTTCATGAACCCACGCCAGCAGGCATATTTCCGCCATAAGCTGCTCGCCTGGAAGGATGCGATCCGCCGCGAGGCGCAGGGCACGCTGTCGCAACTACAGGTCGACTCGCTGCGCGAGGCCGATCTCAACGATCGCGCGTCCAGTGAGGCGGACTGGTCGCTGGAACTGCGCACCCGCGACCGCCAGCGCAAGCTGATCTCCAAGATCGACGCCGCGTTGCGCCGCATCGACGATGGCGAATATGGCTATTGCGAAGTCACTGGCGAGCCGATCAGCCTCGGGCGATTGGAGGCGCGGCCGATCGCGACGATGACCGTCGAAGCGCAAGAGCGGCATGAGCGTGCGGAGAAGGTGTCGCGCGACGACTGACGCGGATCTTAACCTTTCATCAATCATTTTGACGCAACCGTCCGGCAGGAACGAGCGGGCGGGTTACATGGGGCAGTCGAGATACAGCTTGGTTGACGACCATAAGGCGGCGGGCCAGCCTGACGAGCGCGGGCGTGGCGAAATCCATCTGTCGGCACGGATGCGTGTCCATGCCGAGGATGCGGGGTTCCTCGTGCGCATCCGCAATGTTTCGGCGGGCGGGCTGATGGCCGAACTGCCGCATCCGCTGCCGCCCGATTGCGCGGTGGAGATCAAGCTGAGCGGACTCGGCTGGATCGCCGGGCGCGTCGTCTGGCAGACCGAGGGCCGGACGGGGATCGCGTTCGATCATCCGATCGATGTCGCGGTCGTTCAGGATGCCAGCGGCACCGCGCACTGACGGTCGCTGCACCGCCTTATCGTTCGCCTCGAACCTCCCCCGGGGCTTACAGGTTGTTCGGCGGCGGCGATAAAGCGTTGCTTTTGCTCACGGCCAAAGTGCTGCCGTTGCGAGCGTAGTGAAACAATGACTGGGCGAAGATCAGCGCCCGCCGGCCTCCAGCAAGCGCCGCGGCGCGGTCAGCTCCCAGCTTCGCGCGATCCGATCCTCGACCAGTACCCAGTCGACGTCGGTATCCAGCGTAATCGACACCTCTCCCGAAGCGTCGCGGACCCGCACCACCTCCGGCGTGGTGCCGGACACGGTCGCGAACGGCGTGCCCGCGACGTAGAACTCCGCACCGCCGTCGGTCGCGCGTTCCTCTGCCTCGGGCAGCAGCAGCGCGATGGCGCGGACCTGTTCCAACACGGTCATGAGCGAACGAACTCCTTCAGCACGGCCGGATACAGCCGATGTTCCTCGACCAGTACCCGCGCCGCCAGGCTCTCGGGCGTTTCGTCGGCATGGATCGGCACCTCGGCGCGGCCCAGCACGTCCCCGCCGTCCAGCTCCTCGGTCACGACATGGACCGAGCAGCCGCCCGCCGCGTCGCCCGCGGCGATCGCGCGCGCATGCGTGTCGAGCCCCTTGTACTTCGGCAGCAACGACGGGTGAATATTGATGATCCGCCCGCGCCAGCGCGCGACGAACGCGTCGGACAGCAGCCGCATATAGCCGGCCAGTGCGATCCACTCCGCGCCGGCATGGCGAAGCGCGGTGTCGAGCGCTTCCTCGTACGCGGCCTTGCCGATCCCCTTCGGAGACAGCGCGAAGGTGTCGAGCCCCTGCTCACGCGCCCAGGCCAGCCCGGCCGCGTCCGGCCGATCGGAGGCGACCAGCACGATGCGATACGCGTCGCCCTGTTCGCCGGCCAGCGCCTGCATGTTCGATCCGCGGCCCGAGATCAGCACCGCGACCCTGGCGGGAGTGGCGCTCATTGGTGGTGCGTCGCCGTCCAGTCGGCGCGCGCGCTCCACGTCTCGGTGCTACCCGTCACGGTGCAGCCGCGCGAACCGGCCTCGATCCGCCCGATTGTATGGACCGTCTCGCCCGCGGCGCGCAGTGCCGCGGCCACGTCGTCGGCCTGATCGGCGGCGACGACCACCGCCATGCCGATCCCGCAGTTGAAGGTGCGCGCCATTTCTTCGGGTTCGATCGCACCCTGCGCCTGCAGGAACGCCATCAGCCGCGGCTGCTCCCAGGCATCGGCATCGACCTGAGCATGCGCGTCGCGCGGCAGCACGCGCGGGATGTTCTCGAGCAACCCGCCGCCGGTGATATGCGCCAGCCCCTTGATCTTGTGGGCGCGCAGCAGCGGCAACAGGCTGGCGACATAGATGCGCGTCGGCGCCATCAGAATGTCGATCAGCAACCGGTCCGAATCGAACAGGGCGGGGCGGTCGAGCTTCCACCCCTTGTCCGCGGCCAGCCGCCGGACGAGCGAAAAGCCGTTCGAATGCACGCCCGACGAAGCGAGGCCGAGGATCACGTCACCCGCGCCGATCGCCGCGCCGGTCAGCACGTCGCCACGCTCGACCGCGCCGACGCAGAAGCCGGCGAGGTCGTAATCGCCCGCGGCATACATCCCCGGCATCTCGGCGGTTTCGCCACCGATCAACGCGCACCCGGCGATCCGGCACCCTTCCGCGATCGAGGCGACGACGCTCTCCGCAACCGCGTTGTCCAACTGCCCGGTCGCGTAATAATCGAGGAAGAACAACGGCTCCGCACCCTGCACGACCAGATCGTTGGCGCACATCGCGACCAGATCGATCCCGACGCCGGCGTGGCGGTCGAATTCGATCGCCAGCTTCAGCTTTGTGCCCACGCCGTCGTTGGCCGCCACCAGCAGCGGATCGGTGAAACCGGCCGCCTTCAGATCGAAGAAGCCGCCGAACCCGCCGAGGTCGGCGTCGGCGCCCGGGCGGCGGGTGGCGCGGGCCAGCGGCGCGATCGCGCGAACCAGCGCGTTGCCGGCCGCGATCGACACGCCGGCGCTCTCGTAAGTGTAGGCTTCGTTGCTCATGTCCGCCGACTAGCCACATCGCGCTTGGATTTCCACGTCTGCTTCGCCAAAAGACGTCCCGATGCGTCATCGCCTTCCGATCGCCCTTGTCTTGACCGCGCTTGCCGCCGCACTTGGCGCAGGCGGCGTGCTGGCGCAGATCGAGGGCGGCGATCGCGGCGTCGCGGCGGTCGACAGTTCGAACGACTTCGAAGTGGCGGGCGTCCGCGTCGACGTATCCGGCCCGAACGCCGATGCCGCGCGGCTGGCAGGCTGGCGCGAGGCGCAGCGCAAGGCGTATACTTTGCTGTCGCAGCGCATGGGCGCAGGGGCGGGGACGCTGCCCGACGGAACGCTCGATTCGATCGTGTCGAGCATCGTCGTCGAGAACGAACAGATCGGCCCGAACCGCTATGTCGCGCGGCTGGGCGTGTTGTTCGATCGCGCGCGCACCGCCGGGCTGCTCGGCGTTTCCGCGGCGGTATCGCGATCGTCGCCGTTCGTGGTCGTGCCAGTGCAATGGTCGACCGGCGTCGGCACCGTCTTCGAACAGCGCACGCTCTGGCAGGAGGCGTGGGCGCGCTTCCGCACCGGCAGCAGCGCCATCGACTATGTGCGCCCGACCGGCACCGGCCCCGATTCGCTGTTGCTGAACGTCGGCCAGACGCAGCGGCCCGATCGCGGCTGGTGGCGTGCGTTGATCGATCAATATGGCGCCAGCGACGTGCTGATGCCGACGGTCCAATTGTACCGGCAATGGCCCGGCGGCCCGGTGATCGGGGTGTTCGAGGCCCGTTACGGCCCCGATCACCGGATCTTGCAGCGTTTCTCGCTCCGCGTCGGCACCAGTGCCGGCATTCCTGCGCTGCTGGACGAGGGGGTAAAGCGGCTCGACGGCGTCTACCAGCGCGCGCTTCGCGAAGGGTATCTGGGTCTCGATCCGGGGCTCAACCCGATCATGCCGGTGGTCGAGAAGCCGGTCGAGGAAGCATCCGACCTTATTACCGACGATCCGGCGCTGGCCCCGACGACCCTGGCCCTGACGATTCAATATGATACGCCGGATGCCGGTGCCGTGAACATGGCAGAAACGGCGGTGCGCGGTGTGCCCGGCGTTGCAAACGCCGCGACGACCAGCCTCGCGCTCGGCGGTGTTTCGTCGATGAACGTCAGCTATGCCGGCGCGCCCGAGGCGCTGCGCGCCGCGCTGGAGGCGCGAGGCTGGCAAGTCATCGGCAACGGGACCACCTTGCGCATCCGCCGCGCCGCGCCGACGCCGAGCGCCAGTCCACGCACGGGGACGGCGACATGAACCAGATCGCACTGCCGCTGGGTTGGCCGGCGGAGGAGCAGGGCGAGTTTCTGGTGGTCGAATCGAACGCGCGCGCGGTGCGGATGCTCGAACATTGGGCGACATGGCCGGTGCGCACCGCGGTGCTCGCCGGGCCGCCGAAGTCGGGCCGATCGCTGCTGGGACGGATTTTCGCCGCGCGGTCAGGTGGATCGGTGATCGACGATGCGCAGACGGTGGCGGAAGAGGAGCTGTTCCACGCCTGGAACCGCGCTCAGGAGGAGCGGCGACCGCTGCTGCTGATCGCCGCTGCGCTGCCCTCGCACTGGCCGGTCGCGCTGCCCGATCTGCGCTCGCGGCTCGCCGCCAGCCCCGCCGCCGCGATCGGCACGCCGGAGGATACGTTGATCGCGGCGCTGTTCGAGCGCGGCTTCGCGCGGCGCCATCTGGATGCGCGCCCCGATCTGATCACCTGGTTGACCGCGCGGACCGAGCGTAGTCACACCGCCGTCATCGACACGATCGATAGGCTGGATCGTGCCGCGCTGGCAGGGCGCCGCCGTCTGACGATCCCGTTGGCACGCGAAACCCTGGATCTGGACAAGTCGGCAAGGAACCGGAGCGACTGCCCATCATGACACGGCCCGTGAGTATCGCGCGTAAGGACGCCGAAGCGGCGCTTCACCTGGACGATCCATTCGTCGAGCGGGACGGCGACCGCTATTTCAATCGCGAGCAATCGTGGCTCGCCTTCAATCGCCGCGTGCTAGAGGAGGCGTGCAATCCTGCGCATCCGCTGCTCGAACGGCTCCGCTTTCTGGCGATTTCCGGCGGCAATCTCGACGAGTTCTTCATGGTCCGCGTCGCCGGGCTGAAAGGGCAGCAGCTTCAAGACGTCGAGGCACGTTCGGCGGATGGCCTGACGCCCGGTCAGCAATTGGCGGCGATCGTCGAGCAGGCCGATGCCCTGATGGCGAGCCAGCAGGCAGTATGGCGCGACATCCGGCGGGAGATGGATGCGGCGGGCATCACCGTGCTGGGCAGCCGGTCGCTCGACGGGCTGGATGCCGAGCAGCGTGCGTGGCTCGACACCTATTTTCAGGAGCAATTGTTCCCAGTCATCACCCCGCAGGCGCTCGACCCCGCGCACCCGTTCCCGTTCATGCCCAACAAGGGGATGGCGGTGATGTTCGATCTGGTGCGGCGATCGGATTCGGAGCCGATCCGCGAACTGGTGATGCTGCCCGCCGCCATGCCGCGGTTCGTGCGGTTGCCGGGCAATGAGCGTGCTTCGTACGTTGCGGTAGAATCGATCCTCAAGCGCTTCTCTCCATTGCTTTTTCCCGGCTACGACGTGCTGGGCGCGGCGGAGTTTCGCGTCCTGCGCGACAGCGATATCGAGATCGAGGAAGAGGCGGAGGACCTAGTCCGCTACTTTGCCAACGCCATCAAACGTCGGCGGCGCGGGCGGGTGATCCGGCTGGAGCTTGAAACCGGAATGCCCGACGGGCTGGCGCAGGTGTTGCGCGAGGAACTGGGCGGCAGCGACACGATCGTGACCGAGACGGGGACGTTCCTGGGCATCGGGGACCTGTCGCTGCTGGCCGACGAGGATCGCCCGGACCTGAAGTTCGTGCCGTTCACGCCGCGTTTTCCCGAGCGAATTCGTGAGTTTGGCGGCGATTGCTTCGCGGCGATCCGAAGCAAGGACATCGTCGTCCACCACCCGTACGAGACGTTCGACGTGGTGCTGGCCTTTCTCAAGCAAGCGGCGAACGATCCCGACGTGGTCGCGATCAAGCAGACGTTGTATCGCGCCGGCAAGCAATCGGCGGTGATCAGCGCGTTGATTGCCGCGGCGGAGGCGGGCAAATCGGTGACCGCGGTCGTCGAGTTGAAGGCGCGGTTCGACGAGGAGCAGAACCTGCAATGGGCCAGCGCGCTGGAGCGGGCCGGGGTGCAGGTCGTCTATGGCTTCATCGACTGGAAGACCCATGCCAAGGTGGCGATGGTCGTGCGGCGCGAGAACGGCAAGTTCCGCACCTACTGCCATTTCGGGACCGGCAATTACCATCCGATCACTGCCAAGATTTATACCGATCTCAGCTTCTTCACCGCCGATCCTCGCATCGGGCGCGATGCGGCGCGGATGTTCAATTACATCACCGGCTATGTCGAGCCGGCGGACATGGAGCTGGTGGTGCTCAGCCCGCGCTCGTTGCGCGAGCGGCTGCTGACGCGAATCGACGCCGAGATCGCGCATGTTCGCGCCGGGCGTGCGGGATCGATCTGGGCCAAGATGAATTCGCTGGTCGATCCGATCATCATCGAGAAGCTCTACGAGGCGAGCTGCGCCGGGGTGGAGATCGACCTGATCGTGCGCGGCATCTGCTGCCTGAGGCCGAAGGTGCCGGGCATGTCGGAGAACATCCGCGTCAAATCGGTGGTGGGGCGCTTCCTCGAACACAGCCGGATCGCCGCGTTCGGCAACGGCGCGCCGCTGCCCAACGACGGCGCGGTGGTCTACATTTCCTCGGCCGACTGGATGCCGCGCAACTTCGATCGTCGCGTCGAATATCTGCTCCCGCTCGAAAACGAGACGGTGCACGATCAGGTGCTGGATCAGGTGATGGTCGCCAATCTGATCGACAATGAGCAAAGCTGGGAGCTGGAGGCCGATGGCAGCTACGTCCGCGATACGCCGGGTGAGAAGCCGTTCAATCTGCACCGCTATTTCATGGTCAATCCGTCATTGTCGGGACGCGGCGCCGCGCTCGACGGGGACGAGGTCCCGGTGCTGTCGCTGAGGCGGAAGCGATGAGGTGGCCGAAGCGCGAGGTGCTCGCGCCGCATGCCGTTCCTGCCGAGGAACCCCGCACCGCGATCATCGACATCGGCTCCAATTCGATCCGGCTGGTCGTCTATCAGGGCCCGCCGCGGCTTCCGGCGATCCTGTTCAACGAAAAAGTTCTGGCGGGGCTGGGACGTAGCCTCGCCGAGAGCGGATCGATCGACGAACAGGCGATGGGGCTGGCGCAGACGGCGCTGCGGCGCTTCGCCGCGCTGGCGCGTGAGATGGACGTCGCGGTGCTGCGCACCGTCGCGACCGCCGCGGTGCGCGATGCGAGCAACGGTGCCGACCTGATCGCGGTGGCCGAGGCGGCGGGGCTGGAGGTCGAGATCCTGCCCGGCGAAAAGGAAGCCGAGGCAGCCGGTTACGGGGTGCTCTCCGGCATTCCCGATGCCGATGGGATCGTCGGTGATCTAGGCGGCGGCAGTCTCGAGCTGGTGCGCGTGCGGCACGGAAAGCTGCTGGGGCGCGCGTCCTTCCCGCTGGGGGTGCTTCGGATCGCGGCATTGCGCGAGCAGGGGCGGCTCGACCTCCAGGTGCGCGCGTTTCTGGAGGAGAGCGACTGGCTGGGGGCGGGGAAGGGCTTGCCCTTCTACCTCGTTGGCGGATCGTGGCGCGCGCTGGCGCGGCTCGACATGGAAGCGACCCGCTATCCGCTGCCGGTGATCCACCAATATGCAATGTCGGGTGAGACGGTGACGCGCCTGCGCCGCACGCTGGCCCATGTCGGCAAGGCGCGGCTGAAGGACGTGCCCGGATTATCCTCGGGGCGTATCCCGACCCTGTCGGACGCTGCCGCGCTGCTGGCGGCGATGCTGAAGCATCTGCGCAGCAGCGGCACGATCGTTTCCGCTTACGGGCTGCGCGAGGGCCTGCTCTACGAGCGCTTGTCGCCGTCGGAGCGCGCGGCCGATCCATTGATCGTCGCGGCGCGTGACGAGGGCCGGCGCAGCGGGCGGTTTCCCGAACATGGCGACTTGCTCGATCGCTGGATCGCGCCGTTGTTCGCCGACGATCCCGCCGAAGACGCGCGGCTGCGGATTGCGGCCTGCCACCTTGCCGATGTGGGATGGCGCGCCAACCCGGACTTTCGTGCCGAACGCGGCGTGGAGATCGCGCTGCACGGCAATTGGGTAGCGATCGACGCACGCGGCCGCGCAATGGTGGCGCAGGCGTTGTGGACCGCGCTGGGCGGCGCGACCAACAGCCCCGAACCGCTCGCCGCGCTCGCGGGCGAGACCGGGCTGCGGCGCGCGGTGCAATGGGGATTGGCGATCCGGCTGGGCCAGCGGCTGAGCGGCGGGCTCGCCGCGCCGCTGACGCGGGCGGCGGTCAGCGCCGCGGGTGGGGTCCTGCGGCTCGAACCGGGCGATCCGGCGCTGTATGGCGAGACGGTTCAGAAGCGGCACCGGGCACTGGCGATGATGATGGGGATGCAGGCCGAGCTGGCGTAAGGCCTGTGCGGTGGCGCCGACGTCGAAAAGCGAGGTGTTAGAAAAAGGATAGATTCATGCGGAGGCGCAGAGGGCGCGGAGGCGCACCGCAGGGGGCATCGGCACTCTGTCACTAAGATCGTGCGAGGGGAGCGCCCAATCCGGCAAGCACATCATCTCTGCGTCCTCCGCGCCTTCGCGTGAAAATCCCTTTCGTTTTAGCCTCGCCATAAGGCTGAAAGCCGGCCGCCCTTTGGGTCGGTCTGAAATTACCGCCGCGACCCAGCGCGGCCCGTGTCATCAGCCCGCCTCGTCGGGGCGTCCGCTCGCTTCGCGCCTAACGCTCTAGATTCGCGGCGAACATGACCGATCGCTCATGTTTCGGACAGGCAATCGCGAAGGCGTGCCGGGCAGAAGCGCGATATGAGCGATCAGCCCTTCTCCGAACGCTTCGGTCGTGTCGACGTCGAGCGTGAACGGTCGCAATCGGCGCTCGACGAACGGGTATGTCGGCTGATCTGCCCGATGGCGGCGGCGATGGTCGGGGTCTGCCTGACCGGGATCGGGCTGCTGCATGTCGGCATCGCCTCCGGCCGGCGGGGGAGCTTCGCGGACGATCTGCTCGCGATCGACGCGCTGATCTTCCTGATCGCAATGCTGGCGTCCTATCTCGCGGTGCGCACTCCGACAGCGCGACGGAGCGCCTGGTTGCACCGGCTGGAACAGGTGGCCGATGCAACCTTCATCATCGCCATGCTACTGCTCACCGCGGCCTGTTTCGTGATCACTTATGCCGTGAGTGCCTGACCATGCCGACGAACCGACGCAACTGGCTGGCAATCGTGGCGGGCGCCGCCACCGGCGCGGCGCTGCTGGTGACGGGGTTCGTCGGCTATCTCGGCTATTTCGGCGGACCGATCCTTCGCGACGCGCCGGCCACCGCGCCGGTGGCGATGCGCGGTACGCGGGTATTGTTCCTGTCGGGCGACATGGGGATCAACGCCGGCATGGGCCCGCGGCTGATCGCGGCGCTGAACCGGGATGGGCTACCCGTTTTGGCGTTCAACTCGCTGACCGCATTCGGCACGCGGCGGCCGCCCGACGAGGCGGCGGCGATCGTCGCGGCGGCGGTCGCGCGTGCGGAGCGGATGCCGGGAACGTCGCGCGTCGTGCTGGTGGGACAGTCGTTCGGCGCCGACATGCTGCAATTCGCCGGCGCACGCCTGCCGCAAAACCTGCGGCCGCAGGTCCGGCAGGTCATCCTGCTGGTGCCGGGTAACACGTTGCTGTTCAAGGCAAGTCCCGGCGGCGTGCTGGACGGGCGGCCCGACGCGCCGGCCGGTCCCAGCGCGCAGCGGCTCGACTGGACGCCGGTCACCTGCATCCAGGGCGCGGGGGAAGCGGCCAGCCTGTGCCCGTTGCTGCACAACCCCAACGTGCGGCGGGTGGCGCTGCCCGGCGGACATTTCCTGAACTATGACGTGCCGCTGATCGCGCGGACGCTGCGCGAGGCGATCGTAAACGGTCGCTGAGCCGTCATCTTCATTACGGATAATTCAGCCGTCGTCGACGTGCCGGCAATCCACCTCGGCTTAGGGTCGGCGGATCACAGGGGATCAGATATGTTCGCTTCTCGCTTCGCCGCGGCCGCCGCCGCCTTGACGATGGCCGTGGCCATCCCCGCCGCGGCGAAACCGCAGGCGCCCACGCCGGGCGCGACGATCTACGGCACGTGGATGAACCCCTATAAGAGCGTCGCGGTGCGCACCGGCCCGTGCGGCGAGCGGCTGTGCGGCTGGATCGTATGGGCGAACCAGGAGGCGCAGAACGACGCGCGCGACGGCGGCACGCCGAAACTGATCGGCACCGCGCTGCTGGAGAATTATCGCGCCGAAAAGCCGGGGAGCTGGTCGGGCACGGTGTTCGTGCCCGACATGAACCGTCGCTTCTATTCGATCATCCAGCAGGTCGGGCCGGACGAGATGAAGGTGAAGGGCTGCATCCTCGGGGGCCTGCTGTGCAAGTCGCAGCTCTGGCACCGGATCGCGGACGTTCCCCATGCTTGAGATGAAGGGGTGGATGGCGCGGCATCGGACCGCGCTGTCGCTCGTCATGGTACTGGTGTTGATCGGGCTCGGCTTTGCCGCGATGCAGCAGTTGACGCGTGAACTGCACTTCTCGCACGTCCGTACCGCGCTGCATGCCTTGTCGGCGTGGCAGATCGCGGCATCGTTGCTCTTCACCACGCTCAGCTATCTGACGCTGACCGGCTACGATGTGCTGGCGTTGCGGATCATCGGGCGGCCGCTGCCGTGGCGCGTGGCGGCGCTGGGGTCGTTCACCAGCTATACGCTCAGCCACAATCTGGGGCTTTCCCTGCTCACCGGCGGGTCGGCGCGTTACCGGATCTATACCGCCGCCGGGCTCGACGGGCCCGACGTGGCGCGCGTGATCGGGATCGCCAGCGCGACCTTCTGGAGCGGCGTCGTCACGGTCGCGTCGGTGGCGTTGCTCGCGCGGAGCGGGCCGATCGAACTGGCGGGTTTCACGATCCCCGCCGCTGTGTCGCACGGGATTGCGGCGACGGTGCTGGTGCTGATCGCCGCGGTCGTCATGCTGTGCGGCAATGCGCGCGGCCCGTTGCGGCTGTGGCGGATGAGCGTGCCGCTGCCGAGTTTCGGGCAGGCGCTGGCGCAGATCGGGCTGGCGGTGCTCGACACCAGCACCGCGGCGGCGGCGCTTTTCGTGCTGGTGCAGGGTGCCGATCCGTCGCTGCTGCCCGCGTTCATCCTCGCTTATGCGTTGGGGATCGTTGCGGCGGTGCTGGCGCACGTCCCCGGCGGGATCGGCGTGTTCGAGGCGGTGGTGCTGGCGGTGCTCCCGGGGGATCGCTCGGTCGCGTTCGCGGCGCTGATCGCCTATCGCGCGATCTATTATCTCTTGCCGCTCGCCGTGGCGGTCGCGATCCTGGCGTGGCGCGAGGGGCTGCGGCGGCGGCACCTGCTCGACCATCCGTTCTCCTCGCGGTTGCTGCGTGACGGGCGGGCGGTGGCCAACGGGATCGCGCCGCTCGCGCTGACCGCGGCGACCTTCATGGGCGGGGCGATGCTGCTGCTGTCCGGGTCGCTGCCGTCGCTCCACGCACGGATGGGCGCGCTGGCGTCCATCGTCCCGCTGCCGTTCATCGAGGCGAGCCATATTGCGGCCAGCCTCGTCGGCACCGGGCTGCTGCTGCTCGCGCCCGGACTCTATAGGCGGCTGGATGGCGCATTCGTCGCGACGCGCGCGCTGTTGCTGGCGGGCGCGGCCTTTTCGCTGGCGAAGGGGATCGATTACGAGGAGGCGATCGCCTGCCTGACGCTGGCGGCGATGCTGCAATGGACGCGCGGGGCCTTTTATCGCCGCACCGCGCTGACGCAGATCCGCTGGTCGGCGGGCTGGCTGTCGGCGGTGCTGGTGGTGCTGGCGGCGGCGGTGTGGATCGGTCTGTTCGCCTATCGCCGCGTGCCCTACGACGACGACCTGTGGTGGCATTTCGCGCTCAAGGGCGACGCACCCCGCTTCCTGCGCGGCACGCTGGCGGCGACGGTGGCGCTGCTGGTCGCGCTGGTCTGGCGGTGGATGTCCCCGCCGCAGGCACCCGAGCCGCGTGCCTTCGCGCCGGAAGCGCTCACCCGCGTGATCGCGCGCGCCGATCGTACCGACGCGATGCTGGCGATGATCGACGACAAGCGGCTGCTGTTCTCCGAATCCGGGGGGGCGATGCTGATGTATCAGGTGCGCGGCGCGAGCTGGATCGTAATGGGGGACCCGGTCGGCGCGCGCGACGACTGGCCAGAATTGCTGTGGCGGATTCGCGACAAGGCCGATCAGGCGCAGGGCCGGCTGATGCTGTATCAGGTGACCGGGCCGGTGCTGGAGCTGGCGATCGGCATGGGGCTGCACGTTATCAAATATGGCGAGGAAGCGATCATCGACCTGCCCGAGTTCACGCTCGATACGCCGCGGCTGCGCTCGGTGCGCAAGGCGGAGCGCGCGGCGGCGCGGCGTGGGCTGACGTTTCGGATCGTGCCCGCGGCGGCGGTGCCGGTGGTGCTGGACGAGCTGGAGGCGATCTCCACGGAATGGATGGCCAGCAAGGGGCATGCCGAGAAGAGCTTCAGCCTCGGCCATTTCAGCCGCGATTATCTGCAGCGCTTCGACGTCGCGCTGGTGATGGAGGGTGACCGGATCGCCGCTTTCGCCAATCTGTGGCTGACCGAGAACCATGCCGAGGCGTCGGTCGATCTGATGCGGCATCGCGACGATGCGCCGCACGGCACGATGGACTTCCTGTTCGTCAACATCCTGCAATGGGCCAAGGATCGCGGCTATCAGCGCTTCTCGTTGGGGATCGCGCCGTTATCGGGGATTTCGGGCCGGCGGCTGGCGCCGGCCTGGGCGCGCGCGGCATCTTTGGTGTTTCACCATGGCGAGCGCTTCTACGGCTTTCGCGGCCTGCGCAGCTATAAGGAAAAATTCGCGCCGCGCTGGGAGCCGCGCTACATCGCGGGGCCGAAGGGAATCGCGATGATCCGCACGCTTCGTGACCTGTCGCGACTGATCGGACACGCGCCCGCCGGGTCGTAAGCGACCCCGGCGAGCGCGGGTCGGACAGGTCAGCCCTTCGGCGCGGTCAGATGCGCGCTGAGGAACTTGTTCATTTCGAACATGCTGGCCGACTTCTTGCCGAAGATCTTCTCCAGCTTGTCGTCGGCATTGATCTGGCGACGGTCCTTGGCGTCCTGCAGATCGTGCTTCTTGATGTATTCCCACACCTTGCTGACGACTTCGCTGCGCGGCAGGTCGTTCTTGCCGACGATCTCGGCCAGATCGGCCGACGGGGTGACGGGAGCGGTGATGCCGCCGCGTGCGCCGCCCGCGGGCTTGCCGGTCGCCTTGACCTTCTTTTCCGCAGCCTTGGTCTCGTCCTTGCCGCGCTTCTCCGCAGACTTTGCCATGCTAAGCTCCCTTCCTGAACTGCTCTTGGATGGCGCAACACCCGGGTGCGGCGCAAGTTCATCCTGGTGGCGCCTTATCAGTGGTTTTGCCCCCGTGCACAAGGAAACACGCGACGGAAGGTCGCAAGGGCGGCTCAAGCGGGCGCGAGGTCGGCCCAGATCGGCAAATGATCGGAGGCGACGCGTGCGGCGGCGGATTGGTGAACCCCGCAGCGGACGATGCGCAGCCCGGGCGACACCATGATCCGGTCGAGCCGTGCGATCGGGCGTCGCGCATGAAAGCTGGGCCCCGTGTCGGCGAAGCGGAACGCGGCGCCGAAGTCGCGCAGACAGCCCGACGCGCGGGTCCATTCGTTCAGATCGCCCATCATCACCGTCGGCATCGTCTGCGCGCTGGCGCCGACATGCGCGAGGATCGCCGCGGCCTGCCGCCGCCGCCACAGCCCCGACAGATCGAGGTGCATCCCGATGATCCGCACGGTCGTGCCGCCAATCGCGACCTCCGCCAGCACCGCGCCGCGCGGCTCGAGCGCGGGCAGGCGGAGTTGCTCGCAGTCGAGGATGCGCGCCGCCTTGCGCACCAGAATGGCGTTGCCGTGCCAGCCCATGCTGGTGGCGCGCATGCCGAGCCCGACCGGCTGCCAGTCGCTATGCTCCTCGAGCAGATGCGGGGTGAGCACCGCCGCACGCTGTCCGAAGCGCCGATCCGCCTCCTGAAGCGCGACGATGTCGGCATCGACCTCGCGCAGCACCTGCAGGACGCGCTCCGGGCTGCGGCGGCGATCGGTGCCGATCGCCTTACGGATATTATAGCTGGCGACTTTGAGGATCATTGCCCCGGCGCAACGAGCGAGCGGCGTGCGGGTTGCAGCATTCGGGGAGTGCCACGATAGCGGTGGACCTGGATCGTCGAATGCCGCAGATGCTTCGCGCAAGTTTTGCGCACTATGCGAATCAAGGCGGCGGCCGGGCGAGATGCCCGCTAACTACAGGGAAACATGATGCTGGGAGCGACGGTGCGCGCATGGTGGGTGGCGATCGTGAACGCCGTCGCCTCGAATCTGCCGGATGATCCTTTCAGCTCCCGACTTCGGGCCTACCTTTACCGTTTGATTTCGATGCACTCGGGAACGGCACCGACGATCAAGGGCGGCTGCCGCGTCAACGGCTATCGCTTGCGGATCGGCAACCGCGTTTTCATCAACCGCAGCTGCTATTTCGACCTGAGCGCACCGGTCGTGCTGGGCGACAACGTGGTCGTCGGGCATCACACGCTGTTCGTCACCGCCGACCATGAAGTCGGCACCGCACAACGCCGCGCCGGCGCGGTCAAGGCGGCGCCTATCGTGGTCGAGGAGGGCGCGTGGATCGGCTGTCAGTGCGTGATCATGCCCGGCGTCACGATCGGCCACGGCAGCGTGGTGGCCGCCGGCGCGCTGGTGCGCGAGAACGTGCCGCCCAACGTCATGGTGGCGGGCGTGCCGGCAAGGGTGAAGAACACGGCGCTGGATGCCGGCGTGTCGGCAGAAGGACGGGCCGCGGAATAACGGTGGTGCCGGGTGTCGGACTCGAACCGACGACCTACCGCTTACAAGGCGGTTGCTCTACCAGCTGAGCTAAACCGGCCCGCCGTTACGCGGCCCTCCATGCGTCAGGTGACGCCGAAGGTCCAGCCCTCCGTCGCGGCGACCGCGTCCGTCATCGCGGCGGGGTGCCACAGGCCGGCGTCGCCGACGACGTGGCGCAGCCAGGCGGCGGTCATCAGCGCGTCGGTCGCGTGATCGGTGTACGTGGCGAGCGGCGCATGCGGGCCGCTGCCGAGGGCGGCAAGCGCAGTATCGAGCGCGGCGGCGTCGCGAAGCTTGCTGAGGCCGCGACGCAGTCCGGTCGCATGCGCGGCGATGGCGGTGTAGATTTCGACGACCAACGCGCCCTGATCGGGGATCGGGTCGAACGGCCACACCGCGATCCGTCCTTCCAGATGGTGCAGCAGGCGCATGCCGGCGAAGCTCGCCTTGGCCACCTGTGCCGCGCCGATCGCATCGTAGACGGTGGAGGGCTTGGTGGTGCCGTCGCCGCGCTGCTCGCAGACGCGCCAGTGGAGGAAGTCGCGCTTCGTGCCGTCGGCGGCGCCGAGATAGAAGTGTCGGCCACGCCGCGCCTCCAGAAACGCGGCGGCGCCGAGGTCGGGGTCGGCAGCGTGCGCATCGACATAGGCCCATAAGGCCCGCGCATCGGGGGTTTCGGTTTCGCCGGGCAGATGCGCGCCGCGGGCGACGAACGGCGCGGAGAAGCTGAAATCGAATCCAATTAGCAGCGGCTCCTCGCGCCGCTCCAGCAGCCAGTCGAGCACGGCGGTGCGCGACCACGCGCTTGCCCCGCCCGGCGGAGCGATCAGCACGGGCGCATCGCTGCCAACGGCACACAGGGCGACCGCGATCCCCTTGTGACGACTGCCCTTCGCGCCGGACCAGTCGATCGCGGCAAAGTGCGTGAACCGGTCAGGGGCGGGGGCCAAACGCCGCCTGCGCTTTGCGTGTCGCCCGATCCCACCAGGCGCGGGCGATCACCGCACGGATGCGCTCGGGATCGTGGCTCCCATAGCGAACCAGCAACCCCGGCCAGTTCGCATAATGCGGCGTCTGCCAGAAGGTGTCGGGATCGCTCTCCATCAACACCGTCTTTTCGTCGTGCGTCGCGGCGACGTGGAAGCTGCCGGCTTCGTGGCCGGTCGAACAGATCAATTTGCCGCGCACCTTCATCGCCGGCTGTCCCCACGACGTCGATGGCTCGACGCCGGGCAGGGTCACGGCGAACGCCGCGACATCGTCCCAGTCGCGGAACGTCACGGCGCGGCGATCACATCGGCGGCGAAGCGCGCGACGTCGAAGCGCGCACTGCCGGGGTCCTCGCCACGCCGCACGATGACCAGGCGGTGCGAGGGGACGACCATGACGTACTGGCCGCGATTGCCTTGCGCGGAGTAGCTGCCGGCGGGCAGCCCCTGTGCCGGGCCGAACAGCCAGATCGAGGCGCCATAACCCTCGCTGCGGTCGGGCTGCGGCCCCCGGGGCGTCGTCATGTAGCGTATCCAGCCGGCGGGGAGCAGGCGTCTGCCCTGCCACACGCCGTCCTGTAACCAGAACTGGCCGAGCCGGGCGAGATCGCGCGCGGTGGTCCACATGTCGCTGGAGGCGATGTAATTGTCCTGCCAGTCGCTCTGCGCGACGGTGTGGCGCATCCCCAGCGCGGTGAACAGCCGTTGCGGCAGCGCGCGATAGCGCGCGTCGCCCAACGATGCGCGCAGCGATCGCGCGGCCAGCATGATGTCGTTGTTGGCGTAGCGGAAGCGTTCGCCGGGCCGCGAGGACAACGGCCAGCCGATCGCCTGTTCGCCGACGGTCGTCCCGCCAAAATAGATCGCATCCGTGCGGTTGCCGGCGGTATCGCTATGCAGCCCGGACGACATCCGCAGCAAATGATCGAGCGTGATCCGGGCGCGCGGATCGACGCCATAGCCGCTTTGCCATTCGCGGATGTTTGCGGGTCGGCGCGGGTCGATGCCGCTCATGCCGACGAGCGTGCCGGTGATGCTCTTGGCGACCGACCAGGTGCGGTTGGCGACGAACGGGCCGAAGCCGTCGCGATAGCGCTCCGCCACGACCCGGCCATCGCGGAGCACGACGACCCCAAGCGTGTCGGTGCCATGACCGTAGGTGCCGGCGAAGGCGTGTTCGACGACCCGCTCCAGTGCCGCGGAAGGGCGCGGCGCGATGCCGGCGTCGCCCATTGGCCACGCGCGCGGGTCAGGCCCGGCGGGCGGGAGCGGGGCGGTGCGCGCGGCGGGAAGCGCGGCTGCACCGATCGGGGCGAGCGTGCAGCCGCGGCCTGCCTGCCAGCTGGCGTAGCGCGGCGGCAGCGCGCGATCGAATGTCACCGCGACGATGCCCCGTCGCCGATCGACCCGCGCGTTGAGCGTGGGCACGATCTCGTCATATTCGGGATAGATGCCCTTCAACTCGACCGCCTCGATCTGCCGCTCGCTGCGCCCGGCGTTGAAGATTCCGCCGCACAGGAACGCCGCCTTGTAACCGGCGGCGACCGCGCGGACCCAATTGGCGCGGTCGTCGGCGCGCACCGATTGCGGCGATTGCGCAAGCGACGGGGCGGACAGGAGAATCAGGGCGGGAAGCAGAAGGACGCGACGCATGCCGACGTTCATCCCACTCCGGCCGCCGCGCGGCAATGCGCGAGTGGTGCCGGCGTCGCCCCGGCGCTGCGGCCGGGGCGACGCGCCGATCATTGCGCCGGGGTGGCGACGCGGCCGGTACGCTCCAGCTTGCCCCAGCCGACCACCATCCCGCGGACCGCCGAGGAGATCGCGCGGATCACGACGCCATACATGATCTGGCGATAGACCAGCCGCTGCGCGATCAGCAGGAACGCGGGATAGCGCTCCTTCCGGCCATCCAGGCGGTAGGCGATCCAGCCGCACAGCACCTCGACGGTGGTGAAGACTAGCCAGTAAAGCCCCATCTTGCTGATATCGCCGCTGGTCTGCGCCCAGCCGTGCTGATGGACGCGCAGCGCGGTGCCGACGATCGACAGGACCAGCGTCAGGTCGATCAACGGGGAGATCGCGGCGAACAGGATCTGGAACAGCCACGCCTGCGGCAGTCCGACCAGCGCCAGCCCCGACGGCTTGCGCCGGCGCAGGATCGAGCGATGCTTCCACAAGCATTGCAGCGTGCCGAACGCCCAGCGATAGCGCTGCTTGGCGAGTGCGCGGAACGTCTCGGGTGCCTCGGTCCACGCCACCGCGCGCGGATCGTAGGTGACGCGCCACCCGGCGCGCTGGATCGCGATCGTCAGATCCTGATCCTCGGCCAGCGTATCCTCCGGGTAACCGCCGACCGCGTCGAGCGCGGCACGCCGCCATGCCCCGACTGCACCGGGGACCACCGTCATCGCATCGAACCCAGCGAGCGCGCGGCGCTCGAGATTCTGGGCGGTGATATATTCGATCGCCTGCCAGCGGGTGACGAGGTTCACGCGGTTGCCGACGCGCGCGTCGCCTGCCACCGCGCCGATCCGCGGATCGGCGAACCAGCGGACGAGGCGCGTGATCGTCTCCGCCTCGAACTGCGTATCGGCGTCGAGCGCGATCACCACTTCGCCGCTCGCCTGGAGCAGCGCGCGGTTGAGCGCCGCCGCCTTGCCGCCGTTCTGGAGCGTCAGCAACGTCACGCGCGGATCGTCGGCGAAGGCGTCGCGGACCGCGGCGCTGGTGCCGTCCTTCGACCCGTCGTCGGCGACGATCACCTGCAGGTCGGGATAGTCGCTGGACAGCACGCGCGCGACCGAACTGGCGATCACCCGCTCCTCGTTATAGGCCGGGATGATGACCGAGACGGTCGGGTGATAGACCGGCGGGTCGGCGCGACGGCGCCGGCTCTGCACCCAGGCAAGCACGGCCATCAGGACCGCGCGTGCCATGCCGAGCCCGATCGCCAGATAGGACAGCCAGCCGATCGCCGCGACGATCGCTGCCAGCACCACGAACATCGCGACGTCGGTCCGCACCGCCAGCAGATCGCGCCCGACCACCTTCGGCATCGCCTGCGCCTGATTGAGCCCGGCAAGCTGCGAGACGGTGACGAAGCGATAGCCTTCGCCCTTCAGCGTGGCGATGATGCGGGGCAGGGCGGCGACCGTCTCGGATCGGTCGCCACCGCCGTCATGCAGCAGGACGATGTTGCCCGAGTTGGTGGGGGTGGCGTTGTGAACCTGATCGAGCACCTGCTCGACAACCGCGTCGGTGCCAGGGCGCGCCCAGTCATCGGGATCGACGTGCAGCCCGGTGACCGTATAGCCCAGGTTCTGCGCGATCAGCGCCGGCCCCAGTTCGTCGGTCGTCGTCGGTTCTGCGTCGCCGAAATAGGGCGCGCGGAACAGCGTCATCCGCCGCCCGGTGTACGCCTCGACCAGCCGCTGGGTCGTGTTGATCTCCAGCCGCGCCTGCCGGTCCGAAACCGCGGCGAGGTTGGGATGGCTATAGGTGTGATTGCCGATCTCGCCACCGTCGGCGATGATGCGATTGAGCAGGCCGGGTTCCTCCAGCGCGTTCTGCCCGATGACGAAGAAGGTGCCGGGAATGCCGGCCTGTTCCAGCTCCTTCAGGATGCGCGGAGTCCAGGTCGGGTCGGGTCCGTCGTCGAAGGTCAGCGCGAGCAGCTTGGGGTTCTGCGCGCCGGTCCGCCGGACGACGAACGGCGTCGGCAATGCCGCGTAATGCTCGTCGGTGATGATGCCGTTGCGGGCATGCGTCACCTGCCGCACGCCGGGGGTCGGCGTGGCGGTGATGCGCAGGATCTCGCCGCTGCCCTCGACATCGGCGTTGAGCAGCGCGCGCGGCGCCGACAGGTCGGGGGTGCCGCCGGTGCGCCAGGCGGTCAGGTCGGCCCAGAAGCCGGGGTCCTCGCTGCCCAGCCGCCACAGCGCGACGTCGTCGATGCCCAGATGCTTCAGCGCGACCAGCTCGTTCCAGCTCGTGGCGGCATCGAGCATCCAGATCGTGTGGCGCTGCCCGTCCTCGTCATAGGCGAAGCCGGCGTTGCCAGAGGTGCGGTCGAAGGTGATCGGCGCCTGGCTGTCGTGCGCGGCCAGCCACGAATCCTCGATCGACAGTGCGTCGGTGTCGTCGCCGTGCCAGTCGTAGCCGTAGCTGCCGAGCGCGACGACCAGCTTGTCGCGGCCGACGGTGCGGATCGCCTGTGCGACCTGATCGACGAACCACGACTGGCCGGCGATCGGGCCGGGGGTGCCGCCCTCCCAATGCTGGTCATAGGCCATGAAGATCAGCCGGTCCGACACGCGCGCCAGCGCGGCGAGCGGCCATGCATCGTCCTCGGCCGGCACCGTGACCGCCAATTGCGCGCCTTTCGGCATCGCGGCGCGCACCGCCCGCAAAAATCGCTGGTAATCTCCCATCGATTGCGCCGGCAAGGTCTCGAAATCCATGACCAGACCCGCACGATGCGTCACCGTGACGTAACGGCCCAGCTTGCGTGCGAAGTCGGCCGAGGCGCGCGGATCGCGGAGCAACGCGGCGGCGCCGGGGCCGTCCCAATCGCTGTCGCCGAAATTCTGCACCATCGGCAAAACCTTGGGTGCATGCTTCATCGCGGCGATCATGCGATCGAACGCCGGATCGGGCTCAAGCTCCACCTTATGCGACGACCCGAACACGCTGATCGTGGCCGGCACCACCCAATCCAGACTAGCACTATGCCGCCGCAACGACGCGATACTCGCGTCATCGCCGGGGACGTAAAAACCGATAGATAGCGGCGAATGCGGATCGGCGGCGGCGGGGCGGTGCGGGAGCCAGCCGGCAATGCCGCGACCCAGCGACTTCTCGATCCGCAGCGCGGCAGCGCGCGGTTGCGGTAGCGGAAGCGCCAGATCGCGGCCGCGCGGTACGCGGATCAGGGTAAGTGCGAAAATCGCGGAGCTGATCACGATCACCACCAGCAACGCCGCCAGCACACGCTTCGACATGCGGCTGCGACGCCCGGTGGGATCGAAGAAGATGGGTTGTGCCATGGCTCAGCGACCTACCCGGCTCGCCGCGACGACGGTCATCACGATCACGAATCAACTCCCGACGGGCAGGACGCCCGAACATCGCGGCTATAGGCGCCGATCGATGGAGATAGCGTGATGACGAGATTACGTTTCGGTCATCCGGGATCATGACCGATCGGTCATAAATGGCTCATCTTGCGTCGAGTAGCAGCGAGTTAGGGAATGAACTCGGAGGTTCATGCCATGTCGACCATGCCGCCACGGCCACAGCAGGCGCACGACGCTTTCCCGATCGGAGCCGACCCCGCCGTGCGCGCGATCGGGTTGCTCGCGCTGGTCGTGATTCTGGCGGCGCTGATCGGCGGGCTGGCGTGGTCGCGCACGCTGGGCGTGGCGCGCGGCAATGCGCGCGGCAGCGAGCGGATCGGCGCGACGCTCGCGCCACTGAGCGGGCAGGCGGTGGTGGTCGACAGCATACGCGCCAGCGGTGCCGCGCGGCGCGGCGGCTTGCTGGTGGGCGATGTGATCGAGGCCGTCGACGGCCGGCCGATTTCCAGTGTCGAGGCAGCGGATCACGCTTTCCTCGCCCGCACCCTCGACATTCGTGTCCGCCGCGGCAAGAGAGAGCTCGACGTGCATCTGGATGCAGGCGGGGGAGACGGGCGTGGCCAACAAGGTCCTGTTGATCGAGGATGACGATGCCACTGCCGATTTCGTTGCGCGTGGACTGACCGAGGAAGGCTTCGTCGTCGATCGCGCCGCCAATGGACGCGACGGCTTGTTCCACGCCACCGACGGGAGCTACGATTGCATCGTGCTCGACCGGATGTTGCCCGGGATCGATGGCATGGGTGTGCTCGGCGCGGTGCGCGCTGCCGGGATCGAGACGCCTGTGATCGTGCTGTCGGCGCTGGGCGCGGCGGACGATCGCATTCACGGTTTGACCAACGGCGCCGACGATTACCTGACCAAGCCGTTCGCGTTCGTGGAGTTGCTGGCGCGGATTCGCCTGCTGATCCGGCGCGGCGGTGCGGCCAAGGCGGTGGAGACGGTGCTGCGCTGTGGCGATCTCGAGATGGACCTGCTGGCGCGGCGCACGAAGCGCGCCGGCAAGCCGATCGACCTTCAACCGCGCGAGTTCCGGCTGCTCGAATTCATGCTGCGCCACGTCGATCAGGTCGTAACGCGCACGATGTTGCTGGAAGGCGTGTGGGATTACCATTTCGACCCTGGCACCAACGTGATCGACGTCCACCTCAGCCGCTTGCGCAAGAAGGTGGATGAGGGGTTCGACCGCCCGTTGCTGCATACCGTCCGCGGGGCGGGGTATCGTCTCGGGCTCGATCCCTAGGTGTTGCGCTCCGCCACCTTCCGGTTCGCGGCGCTGGTCTTCCTGTTGCAGCTCGTCAGCGCGGCCGCGCTGATCGTGACGATCGGCACCGCGGTGCGGCGACAGCTGCGGACCGATGCGCAGCGGACCGTCGCGGTGCTGCGCGACGATTTGCGCGCGAGCTATGCGGCGGGCGGCGCGGCCGGGGTGCGGCGTGAGGTGACGCTGCGCACGCGCGGGCTGGTGACGCCGGGTACCGTGCTACTGCTGATCGGCCGCGACGGCACCTGGCTGGGCGGCAATCTCGACGCCTGGCCACCCAGCGTGGTGCGCGACGGCCATGCCACCGAGGTGACCCTGTACCGCACCGGGCTCAACACCGCCGAGCCGATGCATGTCGAGGCGGTGCGGTTGCCGGGGGGCGAGCGGCTGCTGGTTGGGACGATCGTCGCCGGCGAGGCGCGCGCGATGCGGATGCTGGAGCAGGTGAGTGGCGTTGCATTGCCGCTGGCGCTGATCTTCGCGGCGCTGGCGGCGTGGATCGCGGCGCGGACGATCGTCGCGCGCCTGGAGGAACCGTTGGCGGCGCTGAATGCGGTGGCTGCGGGTGACCTGGCCGCGCGGGTGCCGGCGGACGGATCGCGCGACGCGCTGGCGACGTTGGGCGTGGCGATCAACGGAGCGCTGGAGCGTGTCGAGACGCTGATGGGTGAGCTACGCATGGCCACCGACGGGCTCGCGCACGATCTGAAATCGCCGCTGACGCGGATGCGGGTGGTGCTGGAGCGGGCGGCGGCGCAGGTACGCGAGCCGGCGGCGGTCGAGTCGCTGGATCGCGCGCTGGCGGAGGGCGACCGCCTGTTCGCGCTGGTGCAGACCGCGCTCAGCATCACCCGTGCCGAGGCCGGAATCGGTCGCGAGCATTTCGTCACGATCGATCTTGCCGCCGAATTGGCGGGGCTCGCGGAGATGTATGCGCCGCTCGCGGAGGATCAGGGACGAACGCTGTCAGTGGAAAGCGCTGGATCGTGCGTCGCGCCGGTGCACCGCGAATTGTTGGCGCAGGCGCTCGGGAACATCATCGACAACTCGCTGAAATATGGGGCCGGTCCGATCACGCTCACATTGTGCGACGGGGCGCGCGAGACGGGGCGCGAGGCCGGTGCGCAGGTCGAAATGGCGGTCGCCGACCGCGGGCGGGGCATTCCGTTGGCGCGGCACGAGGATGCGCTACGCCGCTTCGGTCGTCTCGACGATGCGCGACAGGGAGGTGGGGCAGGGTTAGGCCTGTCGTTGGCGGCGGCGGTCGCCCGGCTTCACGGTGGCGCGTTGACGCTCGGCGATGCCGCGCCGGGATTGCGGGTGGCGATCACGCTGCCGCGCGAGTGAGGGAGCGGGCGGGCGATGGCCGCATTCTCGTGACGACGATCACGGGAGAGCGGTCATGCCAGCCAAGTCCGCCGCGCAACAAAGGGCGGCCGGGGCTGCCCTCGGCGCCAAGCGCGGTGAGCAACCCACGTCGAAACTAAAGGGTACGTCGCGCGATACAAAACGGTCGATGACCGAAGTGCAGCTCGAGGAACTGGCCGCCACGCCACGCAAGGGAAAGCCCGAGCATAAAAGCGGCGCTTGAGGCGCCTACAAAGCTCCACACGCGGCCTCGTTCCACTTTTTCGCAAAAAAACTGCAAAAGGGGCTTTACGCGTCCAATCGCCTCCCCTAGATGGGTGTCACCGCAGCGGCGGACTGGTTCTTCCGGTTCTGGATCGCGGTGGTGATCGCAAGAAAAGGCGCTGGCCTCAACTACCGAAAGGTAGGGATGAGGGTGGCGCCGGTTTTTGCCGCTCTTTGACATTGTAGGTAAGATGAAGGGACATGTGGGCGGCGGCTCTGCGGGTCTTGTGCATTCAAGGTGCACGGGGTTCGTCAGAAGCTAAGTCGTTTCATGTGTCTTTTTTACGTTTTCCATACGTGAAATTGTGCAGGAACGGCTCC
>NZ_KE386571.1:981675-2872794 GCF_000427645.1 Sphingomonas phyllosphaerae FA2
TGACGTGACCCCAGTCTTTCATCCAGCGGCAACCAGAGACCGACCGGTGTTGTTGCGCATGAGCGCAGGTGAAGCAACGGACGGGGTTAACCCCGTCCGTTGCTGTTCGAGCCCGGCAGCGAACGCAGCCGGGGTAGCGTAGCCGAGCGACGAGTGCAGCCGCTCGGTGTTGTAGTCGTCGACCCAGCGCGCCAGGATCGAGCGGGCCTGACCGATGGTGAAGAACAGCGTCTCGTTGAGCAGTTCGTCGCGCATGCGACCATTGAAGCTCTCGACGAACCCGTTCTGCGTCGGCTTGCCCGGCGCGATGTAATGCCACTCGACGCCAACCTCACCGGACCAGGCGAGCACCGCGTTCGACGTCAGCTCGGTCCCGTTGTCGCTGACGATCATCGTCGGTTTGCCACGCTCGGCGATCAGAGCGGTCAACTCGCGCACGACCCGCCGGCCTGAGATCGACGTATCGGCCACCGCCCGGAGGCATTCGCGCGTCACGTCGTCGACGATGTTGAGCACGCGGAAGCGCCGGCCGGTGACGAGCTGGTCGTGCACGAAGTCCAGGCTCCAGCGCTGATTGGGGAGCGCCAGCACCGGCGCGGGCGCCCGTGCGCCAACCGCTCGCCTTCGCCCCTTCCGACGCCTGACCGTCAGCCCTTCCTCGCGATAGAGCCGCTGGGTCTTCTTGCGGTTGATCGTGATGCCATCCCGGCGAAGCAGGATGTGCAGCCGACGATAGCCGAACCGCCGGCGCTGCTGCGCCAGCTCACGCAAACGCGACCGCAGGTCGCCATCATCCGCCCGGCACGAGCGATACCGCATGCTCGTGCGGTTCGCTCCGATGACCATGCACGCCCGCCGCTCGCTCATCCCCAGCGTCGCCTGGAGATGGGCGACCGCTTGCCGCTTCGCGGCGGGCGTCACCACTTTTTTGACAGCAGGTCTTTCAACCCCGCATTGTCCAGCATCGTGTCCGCGAGCAGCCGCTTCAGTCGAGCATTCTCCTCCTCGAGCGACCGCAGACGCTTCGCGTCGGATACCTCCAGGCCGCCGAACTTCGCCTTCCAGGCATAGTACGTCGCGCTCGACATACCGTGCTTGCGGCAAAGCTCCGTCACCACTGCACCCGCCTCGGCCTCCTTCAGGATGCCGATGATCTGCTCTTCCAAAAACTGCTTCCGCTTCATTCCGTCCGTCCCTTCAAGGGCCGGTCTCTAGCTCCAACTGGATGAAGAAACGGGGGTCACGTCACTGTGGCACGCCCCCGCGCTATTCAACCGCGCACTTGCGAAGGAAGGATGGCACGTGGCGCAGCACCTGTCCTTCCTCATCGCGGCGCTGCTGTTCTGGACCGCGATGCTGCATCGGCGCACGCCGGGGGGGTGTGGCGGCATTGTGCCTCGTCGCGACCGCCATCGTGTCGGGCGCGCTGGGGGCGTTGATGGCGTTCGCTACCAGCCCTTGGTACGATGGCTATGCCAGCATGGGAATGGCGCCGTTTGGACTGACGCCGGCCGAGGACCAGCAATTCGCCGGGCTGTTGATGTGGGTGCCGGGCGGGCTGGTTCATGCCGGCGCGGCGCTGGTGCTGTTGCGCCGATTGCTCATCGACCAGGCAGCAGGCGCACGCCATGCCGGCTAGCCTCAAGTGGCTCGCTTTGCTGTTCGGCGCCACCGCGCTGGCGGCGCTTATCGCGGGCATTGCGATGTATGCCGAAACGCGCACCCGCAGCCGGATCATGGCGGAGCAGGTGAGCGGCGGCGACAGTAAGGCGGGCCGCCTCGCGATCGCCGCCTATGGCTGCGGAAGCTGCCACGTCATTCCGGGCGTCCCCGGCGCGACGGGGGTCGTGGGGCCGAGTCTCGACAAGCTGGCGATACGCGCGACGATCGCTGGGCGGCTTCCCAATGCTCCTGCGGCGATGGAGCACTGGCTGCGCCATCCGCAGACGGTGGTGCCCGGCAACGGCATGCCCGAGCAGGATGTCACGGCGCGGGACGCCCGAGACATGACTGCGTATCTCTACACGCTCGACTGAACCGGCGTGAGGTGCCCGGAGGTGACCGGCTCTTGCGGCGCCGATCACCTGGCGTGGACGTGTTGATCGATCGGTCCTACGAAGCTGGCACACCCTGCGCCGCGGGCAGTGTGACGATATCGGAGGATTCTGCCCAGAGGTTGATCCCGCCATCCGCGGCCGCCTTGTCAATGGCGAAGAGTTCGTCGGTGGAGAAGTCGAGGGTCCGCACCGCGTCGAGCGAGTCGTCGAGCTGCTCGACAGTGCGCGCGCCGATCAGCGCCGACGTGACGCGCGAATCCCGCAATACCCACGCGATCGCCATCTGCGCCAGCGTTTGGCCACGCGCATTCGCAATTTCGTTGAGCGCCCGAATGGCGGCGAGGTTCTGCTCGGTGAGCATCGTCGTCGACAGCGATCCGCCGCGACCGGCGCGCGTACCCTCGGGTACGCCGTTCAGGTACTTGTCGGTCAGCATGCCCTGCGCCAGCGGAGAAAAGGCGATGCAGCCGGTGCCAAGATCTTCCAGCGTGGCGAGCAGCTCGCGTTCGATCCAGCGGTTCAGGATCGAATAACTGGGCTGGTGGATAAACAGCGGCACCTTCTCGGCAGCGAGGATTTGCGCCGCCTCGCGGGTCAGCCCGGGTTCGTAGGACGAAATGCCGACGTACAGCGCCTTCCCCTGCCGGTGTAACTGTACCAGCGCGCCCATCGTCTCTTCGAGCGGAGTATCCGGATCGACGCGGTGCGAATAGAAAATGTCGACATAGTCGAGCCCCATGCGCTTCAGGCTCTGGTCGCAACTGGCAATCAGATATTTTCGCGACGATCCGATGTCACCGTAGGGGCCAGGCCACATGTCCCATCCCGCCTTGGTCGAAATAATCAGCTCGTCACGGTGCGTGCGAAAATCGGTGGCGAGCACGCGACCGAAGTTTTCCTCGGCCGATCCGTAGGGCGGGCCATAGTTGTTGGCGAGATCGAAGTGGGTGACGCCACGATCAAACGCACGACGCAGGATCGCACGCCCGGTCTCGAACACGTCGCTGCCGCCGAAATTCTGCCAAAGGCCGAGACTGACGGCCGGAAGCCGCAGACCGCTTCGGCCCGTGCGTCGGTAGGGCATCTGGTCATCGTATCGTTGGGGCGAGGCGACATAGGGAGGATTGGACGGCATGAACGCTCCTTTCGTGCCCGTCCAACGCGTGACGATCGCAGCGTTTCATTTCCGCGGGGCGAACTCGTTATCTTGTGTGCATCAGCCGGCGCGGTCCGGTGCAACCAGCCCGTGTAAGCTTCGAGCGTCTGAGCGATCCGGCTGTAACCAACTCGTCTCAATTTGGATCATTTAACGGGCGCCCATCGTGGCCGTGGCTTAACCCTGTTTGACAAGGCATTAGCCTTGTTACAAACTAACACTAATACGGCAATAACAGGTCGCCGCTGCATGCGGTTGGGGGACAACGATGAGCAACGTGACGATCACCGACAATCTGACGAACTTCGGTACGGCCGGGACGACCGACGCCGTGACGGGTTGCGGATGCGCCTTCTGTGCGGCGATGGCGGGTAGCGGGTCCTCGACACCACACGTCACGAGCGACGCGGCGATCGCGCGCAGCGGCGCGGAAATGCTCACCCAGCATTATTCGGACCAGGGCTTCTATTACTACAGCGGCGACCGGAACATCGACGCGGTCCTGATCGGCTCGCGCTGGACCGCGACCACGCTCACCTTCTCGTTCCCTGGCAGCGGCGACGTGTACGGCGCCAATTACGATGCGGGGGAGAATACCCGGCATCTGCCGTTCAACGCCGCCCAGCAGGCGGCGGCGCGGCAGGCGTTCGATCTCGTTTCGGGCTATACCGGGCTGAAGTTCGTCGAGGTGGCGGCCGACGGCCCGGAGCGGCCGACCTTCCGCCTGTCGTCTACAGCGTCGGCCGGCGTCGGATCGGCGATGGGCTATTTCCCGCACACCGTCGACAACCTTGGCGGCGACATCTGGTTCGGGCGAACGGCTCAGCCTTATTACGAGGCGCCGCAACGCGGCAACTGGGGCTTCGTCACGATCATGCACGAGATCGGGCACACGCTCGGCCTCAAGCATGGTCATTCGGATTACACCGACGAGGATCTCGGCTCGTTCTTCGGTCTCGACGAAGCGTTCCACGGCACCCGCGCGCTGG
This sequence comes from Sphingomonas phyllosphaerae FA2, assembly GCF_000427645.1. Taxonomy (GTDB): domain Bacteria; phylum Pseudomonadota; class Alphaproteobacteria; order Sphingomonadales; family Sphingomonadaceae; genus Sphingomonas; species Sphingomonas phyllosphaerae. Next base: position 985,878 of record NZ_KE386571.1, read on the forward strand.
AATATGATCGCGACGGACAGCCTTGGTCGATCATGTCGTACACGACCTCGCCCAACACCACCTCGACCTTCAACGGCGATCAGCAGAACCAGGCGCAGACGTACATGATGTACGACATCGCCGCGCTCCAATATCTCTACGGCGCCAATTACGCGACCAACGCCGGCGACACCGTCTACCGTTGGGACCCGAATACCGGGGCGCTGTCGGTGAACGGCGTGTGGCGCGATGCGCCTGCTGGCAACAAGGTGCTGGAGACCGTCTGGGACGGCGGCGGCAACGACACCTACGACTTCAGCAACTACACCGGCGACCTGTCGATCGACCTGCGGCCGGGCGGCTTTTCAACGCTGTCGAGCGCGCAGGTGGCCAACGCGCTCGCTTATGTGGATGGCGACGCGCCGATGATCGGCAACGTCGCCAATGCCCTCTTGTATCAAGGCAATACGGCGTCGTTGATTGAAAATGCGATCGGCGGCACCGGGAACGACCGGATCGTCGGCAACCAGGCCAACAACCGGCTGGAAGGCGGCGCGGGCGACGATCTGCTCGCCGGTGGCGCGGGCAGCGATATGCTGATCGGCGGCGCGGGCAACGACGTCGCCGATTTTTCGGATGCCAAGTCCGCGATCAGCATCACCTTCAACAACAACACCGCCGACATCATCGTCGCGAATGGTGACGATCGCGACGTGCTGCGTCAGGTTGAGGGCGCGATCGGCACCGCGTTCACCGATACGCTGATCGGCGATCGTTCGGACAATTTCCTGTCGGGCGGCAGCGGCGGTCGCGACTATCTGAACGGCGGCGCGGGCAACGATACGCTGGTCGGCGGCGGTGATACGATCGTCTATACCGATCGTCCCGACCTGATCGAGACGACGCCGTGGAATAACCAGTCGGCTGCGGGGGCGGTCAAGCTCGACGGCTCGTTCGATCTGGTGCGTTCGAACATCGTCACGCAATCGACCGAACTGCCGCACGCGACGGTGCGTGCGACCGGGCCCGGCGGCGGCGCGGATTACTACAGCTTCACCGCCGCTGCAGGCTCGAAGCTGATCCTCGACCTCGACAACGTGCCGCCGTCGATGACCGCAATCGAGCTGATCGATGCGCGCGGCAACGTGCTCGCGAGCAACTTCGGCGTTGATCGCACCGACGCCGGCAGCCGCTCTGGCGGAGCGCCGTGGCTGGAAGCGCTGATCCCGGCCGACGGCGTCTACTACGTGCACGTCGGCGGGATCTACGTCAGCTATGACGATCAGGGCGTGCCGGCCGATGCCTTGGGCGGCTTCGCCTACGACATGCCCTATATCCTCAATGTCTCATTAGAAAATGCGGCAGTACCGAGCGACGTTACGGCGGTCGGCTCGGCGCGCCTCTACGGCGGCGAAGGCGACGACCTGATGGTCGCGGCGAGCGGCGATGACCTGATCTCGGGCGGCGCCGGCAATGACACCCTGTCCTATGCCAAGGCCCGTGCCGGCGTGTCGGTCGACCTGACCGTCACAAAGGCGCAGAACACGGGTGGTTCGGGTACCGACACGATCAACGGCGTCGAAAACCTGATCGGGTCGCATTTCAACGATGTCCTGACCGGCACCGGGGGCGACAACGTAATCGCCGGCGGCGGTGGACACGATATCCTGAACGGTGGCGCAGGGCGCGATACCATTTCCTTCGCCGGGCTGGACCGCGGCGTGTCGTTCAGCCTCGGCGCGCAGGCGCGCGACCAATTCCTCCAGCCGGGATCGTCGGTGCTGGCGACCGGGTTCGAGGACATTCTGGGCAGCGCGGGCAACGACACGCTGATGGGCGACGCGAAGGCGAACGCGATCAGGGGCGGTGCGGGCGACGACGTGCTGATCGACAGCGCCAACGGCCAGTCGAACGGCACCGATACGATCGATGGCGGCGCGGGCTTCGACACGGTCAGCTTCTACACCCATGACACCGGCGTCTGGGCACGCTTGACCGGGCAGGGCAGCGGCGTGGTGACCGCGCGGGCGGACGGCGCGACGCTGGCGACCTTCAGCAATGTCGAGGCGGTCGAAGGCGGCTACGGCGACGACATGCTGATCGGCGATGCCGGGAACAACGCCTTCAGTGGTCGCGAAGGCTCCGATCTGCTGGTCGGCGGCGCTGGCGACGACACGCTGGACGGCGGCTTCGGCGACGACGTCATCGACGGCGGCACGGGCAACGACACCGCTGTTTTCGGCGGCAACGTCAGCCACTTCGTGGATCTGACTCGGACCGATCCCTACGATACCGGCGAGGGGACCGACCTGCTGTTCGGCATCGAGAACCTGCGCGGCGGAGCCGCCGACGACAGCTTCTTCGGCGACGCCAACGACAACATCTTCTACGATGCGGGTGGCGACGATCTCTACGTGGGACGCGGCGGTAGCGACACCGTCGATTACGCAAAGACTGGGGGTCTGCTGAGAGTCGATCTGACCGTCACGTCGCAGCAGAATACAGGGAGCGGCGGCTACGATCTGTTCGACGGGATCGAGAATGTCGTCGGCGGTGATCACGGCAACGTCCTGTCCGGCACCACCGCTGCCAACCGCTTGATCGGCGGCAGCGATGTCGACGTGCTGGTCGGCGGGCAAGGCGACGACTGGCTGGAGGGCGGCGACGGGGACGATATGCTGGTCGGCGACGAGAAGCTGCGGATCTCCAACGCCGTCGCGACGTCGAACAACGATACGCTGATCGGCGGGCGCGGCGCGGACCGGCTGATCGGCGGTGAGGGGGACGACCTGCTGCTCGGTGGCTCGGGTAACGACGTCCTGATCGGCGGATCAGCGATCGTTTCTCAATATGGCGACCATTTCGTCATCGATGGTCTGGTGCTGATGGACGGCGGGTTCGACACGCTGGACGGCGGCGAGGGCAACGACCTGGGCGTGCTCTATTATGACGGCCGCCGTGAGGCGATCCATCTCAACATGCAGGATCCGCAAGCGACGAACGTCGTCTACGCCGATGGCGTAGCGCACGGATCGGTGACCAGCATCGAGGCTTTGCGCTTCTACGGCGGCAATGGCGACGATTGGGTCGAAACCGCCGACGGCTATGACGTGCTGCAAGGCGGGGCGGGCAACGATCACCTGTCGGCGGGCGCCGGCGACGACATCGTGAGCGGCGGCGCGGGGGATGACTGGCTTGACGGCGGGATCGGCAACGACACCGTCAGCTACGCCAGCGCGACCTCCGGCGTGACCGTCGCCCTGCGGCGCACCGATGCGCAGGACACCGGCGGTGCCGGGATCGATACGATCCGCAACTTCGAAAACGTGACCACCAGCGCCTTCAGCGACACGATCTACGGCAACGATCAGGCCAATCTGATCCGCGACGGACTTGGCGGCGATGATCGCATCTATGGCTTCGGCGGCGATGACATTCTCGGTGTCGCGCGCACTTATGGTCAGGCACCGCAGATGGTGTATGTCGATGGTGGCGAGGGCAACGACCTGGTCGAATATTTCTCGATCCCGACCTTCAGCCGCTTCGTCGCGCCGCGTTTCTATCGCCAGACCGATACCGTGACGCTGATTGGCGGCATTGGTGACGATCGGATCAATATCGTCGGGCAGAAGACCGGCCACGTCGATGCGGGGGCGGGAGACGACATCGTCGCGATCGGGATCGGCGGTCTCAATCCGTCGACGCTGGAAGTGACGCTGGGGGCAGGGCGCGACACGCTGTCGATCCTCTACGCGGACAACTTCACCGGCGAGTTGGACCGGACGAACATCATCCACGATTTCGAGGCGGGTGCCGGCGGTGACAAGGTCGATCTGTCGTATATCCTCGGTGGCTGGTTCACCGGGCTCAATCCGTTCTCGATCGATCAGATGAAGCTGGTGCAGGACGGAACGAGCGTGCAGCTTCAGGTCGACATGGATCGGGCCGGAACGTACTTCCAGTGGCGCACGATGCTGACCTTCGAAAACACGAAGGTCGAGGATTTCACCGCCGACAATTTCTACCGCGTCGATGGCGACGGTGTGTTCACGCCGATCGTCGTGACCCCGTATGATCCGAAGGGTGGAGCGGCGACGCCGATCACCGGCGCGACCGACATCGTGCCGTTGTCGAACGCCATTCCCGATCTCTGGACGTCCGCCGATACGCTGGAGGGGCAGGCGGCAACGAGGCAGACCGACGCGGCACCGGTGACGGGCGCGGCCTTGACCGATCCGTGGATCGACGCTTCTGCCGTCACGCAGGCGACCCCGGCGGCGGCCTCGCCCGACTATGGTCTGGTCGCGGAAACCTTCGACCCGACGCAGCATTGGGCGCGCTTCGCAATGGATGCGCACCTGCATATCGCTTAAGGGTGAGCGGCCCCGGCATCACGCCGGGGCCGCCTTACATGTGGCGGCAGTGGCAACTGATTGGTGGGTGATCGGTGATCGCGCTCGTACCGGACGGTGCGCCAGAGCAGCATTTGCGACAGATCCCTGAACAAGGCCCGCCGAGTGCTCGCTCGCCCCGATGCCAATTGGGTGAGCTATCGCCCGTTCTACAGCCTAGTTGCCCGCTCGACCTGCAAGGCCGAGGTTCAGCTGTACTTACCGAGACGAGCGCGATGGCCTCGCCGGCAGGAAACGCCTATCTCGAGTTCAGTGGGGCGGGTGCGCGTTCACCGCTGGCCAGCGGTGGGCAGATGAAATGCAAGTGAGTGCCCAAGCAAACGGCCGCGAGTGGTCGCTTAAGCTAGTTTGAGCCGGGAGCGGTTAGTCGCGGTGTCGCCATTTGCTGTCCGCCCCGACAAAATCGCCTGTAATAGAAAAGGGATCGCGCGCAATGCCTGCGCGCGATCCCTTTCTTGTCTTACCGGTGATCAGGCGTGCTGCGCCTGCGGTGCTGCGCGACGGCGGGAGCGTAGCGCGGCGCCGGCCATGCCAAACCCCACGATCATCATCGCCCAAGTCGCCGGCTCCGGCACTGCCGCCGCCGTCGAGATCGTCAGCCGTGACGGCGTGCCGCCGGACACGGGCGTCAGGTCGAAGTTGCCGGTGTTGAAACGGATCGCGCTGCCCGCGATGCTGTACAGTGTCGCGCCGGAGAAAGCCGAGATGTCGCCCGAGTCGGCGTCGGTCAAACGCAGGCCACCGTTCTTCGAATCTGAAAAGAAGTCGATGTCAAAGGTCGGGCCGGTCGTACCTGACTGAAGCGAAGCGATGCCCGCATACACCAAGCCATCAGTGTCGTTCTGGTAAGGCGCGTCATCGCTGTCGATCGACCAGGAATAGTCACCGAACTGGAAGTCGAACTGCGCTGCCTCGGCCGGGATCGCCGCCAGGCTCGCCAGCGCGGCGACGCTTATCATCTGCCACTTTGTCATTACAAACCCCCCATTTCCATCAGCCCCTTCGATCAAGGCGCTAGAGTTATTATCTCAATATAACACCTCCGCACCGGTCAAGCATGATGCTGCCTTCCGTGGCGCTTTAATCGACGAACTGTCCGGTTTTGAGACGCGACGTTGTTTGCACGCAGCGTCGCTGCCTCATCCTCGCGATGAGGCCCGCGGTCCCATCAAGTCGGCCAAAAATTGGCGGACGGAAGCCGATCGTCCTTCATGGTTCCGACCGAGGGCGGATCGACATGGACGACCACCGGATGAGGCTTGAGCGACATGATCTTGCGTGTTTGCTCAGGATCGGCGAGCGACCGTGAAGGCTTGCCGATAAGATATCCCTGGATGGCGGAGCATCCCTCGCGCGCGACGATCGCCAATTGTGCCGGTTCCTCGATCCCCTCCGCGAGCACCGACATGTTCAGTGTGAGGCCCAGCGTCGCGACCGATCGTAGAATGGAGACGGCCTGCTCGTCGTGCTCGATCTCCGCAACGAACGAGGCGTCGAGCTTTATGCGGTCGAACGGGAACGACCGCAGCACATCAAGTGATGAATACCCGACCCCGAAGTCGTCGAGCGCGATGCCGATACCCATCGCTTTCAACGCCTTCAATTGCTCGAGCGCGAGGCGACGGTCATGGATGATCGCGCTTTCGGTCAGTTCGAGCGACAGTCGTTCCGGTGCAAGGCCGCTGTCGGCGAGGGCGGCGCGGACCGTCTCGATCAGGCGTGGGTCCGCCAGATGCATGGGGGACAGGTTGACGGCAACCGGATGCGTGTTCGGCCACAACGCCGCCTCGAAGCATACCCGTCGCAAGATCCAGATGCTCAACGCGACGATATCGCCGCTCTCTTCCGCCAGCGGGATGAACAATCCGGGCGGCACCATGCCTCGTGTCGGATGATGCCAGCGAACCAGCGCTTCATAGCCGGTAATGTCGCCTGACGGGATCGCTGCCTGAACCTGATAATGCATCTCGAACGCCGCAGCATCAAGCGCATGGCGCAGGTCTGCGATCAACTCGCGTCGTTCGCGAACCGCATCATCCATCTGTGGGTCGTAAAAACAGGGTTGCGACAAATGCGCGGACTTCGCCCGGTACATGGCGAGATCGGCCTTGGCGAGCAGCGCATCGGCGTCCCTACCATCGCAAATGGTCAGCGCGACGCCGATGTTCGCGCGGATGGATGCGGTAAAACGGTCGAGTTCGAACGGTTCGACGAAGGCGTGGCTGAGCCGGGCGAGAAAGTGCGTGAGGTGATCGGGATCGTCGTACGACATGACGGCGGCGAACTCGTCTCCACCGAGCCGTGCTACGAGCGCTCGGTCGTCCAGGATCGTACCCAGTCGCGCGGCCAAGGCGACGAGCAGCCGGTCGCCTGCTTGATGGCCATAGGTGTCGTTCACGACCTTGAACCGCGAAAGATCCAGCATCACCACTGCCATGCGAGGGTACCCGCCCTCCACCAGCAGCCGCCGCTCAAGTTCTTCGATGAAGCTCGTTCGGTTTGGCAGGTCCGTCAGTCCGTCGTGCATCGCCATCTGGCGAAGACGACGATAGGACTCGCTTTGCGTGTGTCCGTCGATCAGCGCGCTGATCGCGGCACAGCCGACGATGATGCAGGTGGCAACGGCAGTGGTGACCGCCAGCGCCTCCATCGTCAGGTCCGACAATCCGCTGCCAAGCTTCAATACCGTGATGTGCATCGCGGCCATGCCGGTGAAATGTAGCGCTGCGACGGCCAGGCTGAGCAGGCCGACCGCCCGGATGTTGGCCGCGCGCGTCGATGAGGTGAGGCTGTGGAAAGCGGCTGCGGTAAGCCCGCAGGAAAGCGCCACCGAGGCGGCGATGTAGCGCCCGTCCCAGGCGACGATACCATCCACCCGGTATGCCGCCATGCCGATATAGTGCATGAGCGCGATGCCGCCGCCGATCACAAAGCCGCCCAGCGCGCCGGACCATGAACAATGTCGCGCTGCGAGCGCGATCCCGGGTATGGCAAGGCACATGACCGCCAGCAGCGAAGCCAACGTCAATAAGGGATCAAGCACCACTGGCGCTGTCGCGCGGTAGGCCATCATCGCAACGAAATGGGTCGCCCAGACCATCGTTGCAGCACTGACGGCCGCGAGGATCACCCACCCAAGGCGGCTGTGGCCCGATGCGGCCCGCACGCGGCTGAACAATTGCACCGACGCAGCGGAGCCGATCAGGCAGATCAGCAGCGCCAACGCCACCAGCCGCAGATCGTGCTCCCGCGCGATACAAAGTGCGACGCTCGTCATCGAAGATCGTCCCGGGTCAATTGTTTCGTCCCACGAGGCAACGCAATGAATGCGCGTCGCGCCGAAGCCGTACGGCGCATTGCCTTGGCATTTAATGGTTTGCTAGTTCGAACGAACATGCAAAATTACAAAGACTTACAGACTATAATCTGCAAGGGAGGGAAGCTCTGCGCTACTTTGTTTGCCACACATTGCGCTCCTAATATGACGTGTGGGTCACCAGCAAGGCAAAGAGTTCGGCGGGCTGTTGTAAAAAATAGCTATAATAAAATGTGTTCTGCTGTCTAGACGTGATGAAGGCGTCGACTACATTGTTGTTTTCGTTGGCAATATCTTCCTCTGATCACCGGCAATGCTTGAGTTGAAGAACGCTTAGGATGGATGGTAAACGTCAATACTTTAGTAATTGATCCATGTTTTGCACACGAAGTGCGGCCGTGCGCGTGTCCGCCTTGGGTGGTGTGAAAGGGCTCGCGTTGATGACGGGTGCGGGTAAGGTCGGCGACCGGGTTTCCTGCACGAAGCGCGGCAAGGTGAGGTAGGGGCAGAGGACACGCACCACCTTTGCGTAAGCCGGTGTGCCGACGGCTTTACATCTCGTTGCGGAGCAGAAGTAGCGCAGCACAGCAGCCGAGCAGCGGCAGCAAGGTCGCACTTAGCGGAAGCAGTGGCCAGTCGGCGACGATCGCTCCAGAAGAGCGATCCACTCCCAGCGCGACCACGCTGGCCCACAACAAATTTCCGAGCGCCGCGGCGCTCTTCAGCACTGCCAGGAACAAACCGACCGGCGTGGCCTCTCCGTCTGCTGCGCCGGACAGTTCCCGATGTACCGTTTCGGTCAGTAGGGCCCAGATCGCAAGGTTCATCCCGGCCAGCCCGACACCGAAGATCGCTATCATGATCGTGCCCGCCGTCCCGATCGAAGCGATCGTCAGGCCAGCCATTCCGATGATTGCCATTGCGTAAGCCATGATCGCGATAGTGCGCGATGGCCGGCGTCGCGCGATCGCCATCCAGCCGGGCAGCGCCAGCGATTGGGCCAGGGTCAGCGTCAACAGCGCGGGTCCGGCCCAGCCAGCATCGGCGCGTACCGCCTGCCCATAGAAGGGCAAGGCACGTTGGAAGATCGGCACGAAACTCGCCTGGATTGCGATCAGCAGCAGCAGGCGGCGGAACGGCGGATTGCGCCAGCAGACCGAAAGGGGGCGTGCGGATACACGCCGCGGCGGGTCATCGACGCTCACCGGCAGGTGGCGCGTGGCGAGCAGCGATAGCAACAACGTCGTGACGTAGAGCAGTCCACCCCCTAGCGCACCCGCCGCCAACGATTGGCGCTGCATGGCCAGCGCCGTCAGCGAAAGGCTGGACCCCGACACCAGCGCCAGCAGCGCCACGCCTGCTGCGCTGAACAAAAGGCGAAGACCCGACACCCGCGCCGCGGCTCCAGGTGCACGCGCGACGCGGAGCAGCAAAGTATTGTGACCTACATCGCACAACGAATAGCCAATCCGGCAGATGATGATCGCCGCCGCGATCGCCCATGAGCCCTGGAGGATGAAGATCAGCCAGAAGCCGACGCCGCAGAGCGGCGCGCCGACGATCACGAGCGCTGCCAACTCGTTCGCATGGCCACGCCGGTCGCTCCAACAGGCGACGATCAGGTCGAACGCGGCATCCCACAACAGCGCTGCAGCCAGGATCAGCCCGGCCGTCATCGCGTCGAAGCCGGCCATCGACACCAGGAAGAACAGCATCATGCTCTCGAAGCTGTTCCACACCACGCTTTTGCCGAGATTTCCGGCACTATAGCCCCATTGCACCGCCAGCGAGGCGGGACGAGGGGCGGGGCTGGGCGAGCGGATGAAGATCATGGCCGTAGGAACCTAGCGGAGGTCACTTTCATTTATTTGACGCAGCGAAAATATATTGGCCCACTATGTTGCGCAGCCACCGGCCACAGATCCTGTTGAACGAACCGCAGCGGCGCTTGCTGATGCAGTTACGGATCGAGGGCGCGGCATCGCGCACTCGACTGGCTGAACTGCTGGGCATGAACGGCGCGACGATGACGCGGCTGACCCAGTCGTTGCTCGCACTCGACCTGATCGAAGAGCGAAGTACGAACGAGGCCGTGGCGCGCGGCCGCCCGACGGTGCCGCTGAGCGTGTCGGGGCGCGGCGGCTGGGCGATCGGCGCGACCCCGCATCCGGGCTGGCTCGAACTGGTGATCGTCGATTTCCGCGGCACGCCGCTCGTCCATGACGCGACTTCGTTCGACAGCCCCGATCCTCGGGTGTTCGCGCAAGCCGTCGAGCGGCGATTGCAGGTACTGGCGGCGGCGCACGGCTTCATGCAAGGCAAGTTTCTGGGCATGGGGGTCGCGGTGCCCGGCTATGCGCTGCCGGGCGACCGCAGCCGCCGGATCGTCGTCGACCGGATCGCGGGCTGGAACGGCGTGCCGCTGGCCGAGCTGATCGGTGACGTGCTGGGCATGCCCGTCTGGACCGAGAACGATGCCAGCGCGGCGGCGCTCGCCGAATTTTATCAGGATGGGGTAATCGGTCGTTACCGATCGGTGCTGACGCTGTTTCTGGGGCACGGCATCGGCGGCGGGCTGATCGCGGAGCGCGACCTGTTCCTGGGCGAGCACGGCAATTCGGGGGAGGTCGGCCGGCTTTTTCCCGCGCAGCGCGAGCGGCCGTCCGGCATCGATCTGATCCGCGTGCTGCGGGAGGCCGGCGTTGCGATCGACTCGCTTGCCGAGATCGAGGGATTGCTCGACAAACAGGCGCCGCTGATCGCCACCTGGATCGCGCGGGTGGTCGAACAATTACATCTCGCTGTGATGAGCGGGATCGTGTGGCTCGATCCCGGCGCGGTGGTCATCTCGGGCGCGCTGCCGCTTACGATTATCCGGGAAATCGCCAGTGGCATTAGCGATATGCTGCAAGATCGCACCGACGGGTATCGCTCGACACTGCCTGCGGTTCGCGCCTCGGCTATCGGCAGCCGCGCGGTAGTCGTCGGCGCGGCGATGATCCCGATTCATGCGATCACCTCGCGCTCCTCGACCATTTAATTTCATGTAAGAAAATAAAGCTGTCATTAATCTTGATCATGGGGCCGCCATCGAATGAACAAGGGGGCACGTATGAAGACCAGGTTGTTGATGAGCGCGGCCATGTGCGCCATCCCGATGATCGCAGCGCCGACGATGGCGCAGGCGCAGGCCGCACCGACCGCAACGACGTCGGCACCCGACACCGGGGCGGAAGAGAACGTACCCTCCGACATCATCGTCACTGGCTCCGCACGTCAGCAGCGTCGTTTCGACGTGTCCTATGCCGTCAACTCACTGTCGCAGGCCGACATCCAGAAGCTCGCGCCCAAGAGCACGACCGACTTGATCGGCACCCTGCCGGGTATTCACGCGGAGGCGACCGGCGGCGAGGTGCAGAACATCACCCGCGTGCGCGGCATTCCTACCGATCGTGGCTTCCTGTATTATCAGCAGGACGGGCTGCCGCTGTTCCAGGAACTGGACGGCTGGTTCTTCAATCAGGGCGACGGCATGAACCGGGTCGACCTGATGACCGACCGGATCGAGGTGGTGCGTGGCGGCCCGGCGCCGATTTACGCCAGCACCGCCGCGGCGATCGCCAACGTCATCACCGTGACTGGCACCGACACGACACGCGGCAAGGTGCAGGCGACGATCGGCGACACCGGCTATTACCGGCTCGACGCCTATCAGGCGGGGCCGCTGAGTCAGGACACCTATTATGCGGTCGGCGGGTTCCTGCGCTATGACGACGGCTATCGCAATTCCGGCTTCCCCAGCGACAAGGGCGGGCAGATCCGCGCCAATATCAAGCATGATTTCGACAACGGCTGGATCAAGCTGTCGGGGCAGTATACCGACGACCACAACCTGTTCTATCTGTCGATCCCGACCAACGATCCGCGCGATCCTTCGGTCAGCCTGAACCGCTACATCGACTATTTCACCGGCACGCTGAACACGCCGGCGCTGCGATCGGTGAACATCAAATATCGCGACGGTGCGGGTGTGATCCAGAACCGGCGCGGCGATCTGGCCAACGGACGCCACATGCGCTTTCGGAATGTCGCGCTCGATTACGAAGGCGATTTCGGCGACTGGCATGTCGCCACCAAGGGCGGGGTGACCGCGGGTAAGGTCGATTTCGACGCTTTCTATTCGACATCCAATCCCGTCGACGCGACGACCTTCGCCAGCAACTACCGCGCCGCCGCCACGACCGCGTTCGGCAGCGGGGTAACGCGGCTCGGCTACAGCGTCGCCGGTACCGGCGGTCAGACCGCCTATGATCCCGCGACCGACTCCGGGCTGGTGATGCAGGCGCAATATCGCTCGATCTCCACCGACTTCCATGCGGTGCAGGGCGACCTGTCGGTGACGCGGAAGTTCGAGGGCGGGCTCGGCACGCATGACGTGCGGGTCGGCGTCTATGGCTCGCTATGGGGCCAGACGATGTTCACCGCCTATCAGAATTACCTGATCCAAGTGCGATCGCGCCCCGCGGTGCTGGATCTTGCCGCCTATTCGTCGAGCGGAGCGGTGCTGGGGTACGTCACCGACAATGGCGCGCTCAACGACGCCGCCTCGCTCAATGCGGGTAGCGTCGACGGGCAAGTGCTGTCGCTGTACGGCACCGATAGCTGGGACATCACCGACCGGCTGCGGCTCGACGGCGGCTTTCGCCACGAATGGTATAGCTACAGCGGCTACGGGCGGCCGACTGCGGCCTATAATCTTGGCGATCCGACAACGCTGGCCGATAACGCGACGCGCGGCTTCACCGGTGCGACCAGCACGCTCAAGCTGAAGCAGACGGCGACGAACTGGACGGTCGGCGCCAATTACGACGTCACCGGCCAGACCGGCGTCTATCTGCGTGCCTCGCAACTGGAGGTGCCCGCCAATACCACCATCGCCTTCTCCTATCCCACCCCCGCGGTCGTCGCGACCAAGGCCAAATTGTACGAGGCGGGCGCGAAGTTTGCGGTGGGTGGCTCGTACCTTTACATCACCGGCTTCTACACCAAGTTCGATCCGCTGAACGCCAGCTTCGCGGGCTTCAACCCTGCGACCGGCCGCGCCGACGTCACGACCAACTTCATCGGCACCGCCGAGACGAAGGGGATGGAGGCGGACGGCCGCCTGCGCCTGCCCGGGCCCTTCTCGCTGGCCGGGTCGGCGACGTTCCAGAAGCCACGCTACCTGAATTTCAGCAGCAACACCGGGCTGGACGGCAGCCGCGCGAACGGCAAGCAGATCATCCGCGAGCCCAAGCTGTTCCTGAACATTCGTCCCACCGCCGACTTCGACATCGGGGCGGCGCAGGTCAGCATCTACGGCCGTTATGACTATGTCGGACGACGCTACACCGACTTCTTCAACTCCACCGCATTGCCCGCCTACGGCTCGTTCGGCCTCGGCGGGACGGTAACGACCGGCGCATGGCAATTCCAAGTGGTCGGCGACAACATCACCAACGCGCACGGCTTTACCGAAGGAAACACCGCCGGCGACCGGTTCGGGCAGGGCGTGCCGACCGCGATCTTCGGCCGCCCGCTGTTCGGGCGCAACGTCCGCCTGATCGTCAGCCGCAAATGGTGAGCCGCCGCTGATTGCGGCGACGCATCGATGGCGGGACGGTCACACACAACCGTCCCGCCGCTCTCCCAGACAGTCGGACCTTGCTTATGACCCCCCGTCTTCTTCTTGCCGCCACGGCATGTCTTGTTTGTAGCGCGGCGCACGCTGCGCCCGTCGACACGCTGCGCCGTATTCGCGATCCGCGCGGCGGGCTGATCGTCATCGCGCATCGCGGCTGTCACGAGCGCGCGCCGGTGCGGGGGCTTGGCCCCACGCCCGAGAACTCCGCCGCCGCGCTGGTGCAATGCGCGACGCTGGGTGCCGACGTCATGGAGACCGACGTGCGCCGCAGTCGGGACGGCTATCTCGTCATCATGCATGACGACAGCGTCGACCGGACCACCAGCGGGACCGGCAAGGTCGCCGACCTGACGCTCGCGAAGTTGAAGGCGTTGCGGCTGCGTCAGGACGAGGGTGGGGCGGATGCGGCTCTGACCGATCAAGCCGTGCTGACGCTCGATGAACTTCTGACGCTGGCGAAGGACCGGGTCGTCCTGAACCTCGACGTCAAGGATGCGATCTACGGCGAGGTGGTCGACGCAGTCCGCCGGGCGGGTGCGCAGGATCGGGTGATCGTGAAGACCTTCGCGGGACGCGCATCGGTGCCGTTGGCCGCGATCACCCCCTATGATCAGGTGCCATTCGTCGTAATTCCGCTCGCCGCCACGCCGGATGCCTCGGACGTACCGGCCATTGTTGATCGGCAGACCGACGCCCCGATCAAGCCGCTGGCCATCGAACTTCCGGTCTTGCCGCTTTCGGCACTGCCGGCGGTGATGGCGCGCGCGCAGGCGCGGGGCGTGCCGGTCTGGATCAACACGTTGTTCAAGGGCTTCGTGATCGGCATGGGCGGCGACCCCGAGGCGCGTCGCCAACCGACGGCGGTCTGGGGGCGTCTCGCCGACATGGGAGCGCGGCTATTCCAGACAGACGCGGTGGAGGCATTGGTCCTTTACCGGAGCGAGCGAGTGCGGGGCGGCAAGTGAGGGTGCCGGTTCGGAAGGAAGGGCAGAACGACCGATCTTCCGAGCTGGCGCCGACAACGCGATAGGGGGAGGCGCTTGGTTGGACGGGAAGCAACCGGGTGCCACACGGCTAAGACAACGTCCTCTCGACTTGCCTAGATGCTGTCGATGGCTGATCCTTTCCCGGATGCCCATCGCGATATCGATCCACCTGCGGGATCAAGCGGCGCACCGAAACGCCGCCGCGCGGGTTTCATCACCTTCATGCGAGACCATCGCGCGTAAACCGTTGGTGCCGACTGCTGGCTACGCCCTCGCTGCTCGACGGCGATGATGACCGTCCTAACGTGGGTCAGCAGCAATCTTTTGTCACCAAGAATGGTGGGGCGCGTTAATGACGACAAATTGCGACTGAGGTTCCTTGTTAATGCCGTTACCCGCCGATCGTCACGCCATCCTCGAAGCCAATCGAACCCTGAAGATGGCCCGCTCCGCCCACGCCTATGTTCGCGGCAACACGGCAAAGTTTTACGAGTGGCTGGCGGCTTCGCCGATCGCCGCCCGCGTGCCGGTCGGGCCGGCGATCTGGATCTGCGGCGATTGTCATCTCGGGAACCTCGGCCCCTTGGCGAATGGAGATGGCCGCATCGAGGTGCAGATCCGCGATCTCGATCAGGCCGTTATCGGCAATCCAGCGCACGATCTGATCCGGCTCGGCCTGTCACTGGCGACCGCGGCGCGCGGCTCCGACTTGCCGGGCGTTACGACGGCCCGAATGATGGAAGGGATGGTTGAAGGCTATGCCGCAGCAATCCACGATCCGACCAGCGGCGATGCCGGCGTCGAACCCGATGTCGTGCGCAGCATCAAGCGCGCGGCGATCGGGCGTCGCTGGCGTCATCTGGCCAAGGAACGGCTCGACGCGGTCGAGCCCTGCATCCCGCTCGGCAAGAAGTTCTGGGCCTTGGCGGACGAGGAGCGTGCGGCGCTGAAGGCGTTGTTCGAGGATCCGCAGGTCGTGCAATTGGTGCTGTCGTTGAAGGGCAAACCCGCTGACCGCGAAGTGCGCCTTGTCGACGCCGCCTATTGGATGAAGGGCTGCAGTTCGTTGGGGTTGATGCGCTATGCCGCGATCGTCGGCGTGAAAACCAGCAAGGGGCGCTGGTCCTATGCGCTCGTCGATCTGAAGGAAGCAGTCGCGCCCATCGCGCCGAGTGCCTCGGGCGCCACGATGCCTTCCGACAACGGCGACCGCGTCGTGGCGGCCGCGCGCGCGCTGTCACCGCATCTTGGCAGCCGCATGTTGGCCGTGCGGATGCTGAAACGCTCGCTGTTCATCCGCGAGTTGGCGCCGCAGGATCTGAAGCTGGAAATCGAGCAGTTCAGCCATGCCGAGGCGGTGCGATCGGCACGTTATCTGGCCTTCGTCGTCGGCAAGGCGCATGCCCGTCAGATGGACTCGTCGACCCGCGAGGCGTGGTGCGACGTTCTGGAGGCCGACCGGCGTAGTGCGATCGATACGCCCTCGTGGCTGTGGGAGAGCGTCGTGTCGCTCGCCGCCAGCCACGAAGCCGGCTATCTCGACCATTGTCGCCGCTACGCGCTCGCGGCTTGATCGATGCGCGGGCGCCGCTCGGCGGCTTACACGCCTACAGCGGGCAGCCGCTCTGGCAACGCTCCAGTTCGACCGGATCGTGCGTGCAGGTGACGGTAATCTCGTCGCGCCGTTCGACCGACAATCGCCGCAGGCGCGCCTGATTGTCCAGGCGACTGGTGACATCAACTTCCATCAGCCGCTGATAGGCCCGCAAACCCGGCGTGCAGCGACGACGCGCACCGCGCATCTCGCCACGGTAGAAATAGGCGTCGCCCGCGTGGAGCAGCCAGCCATCTTTGCGCCGCACCGCCACGCCGGCGTGGCCCCATGTGTGTCCCGGTAGCGGCACAAGCAGGATGTCGGGCGGCAGTCCGTCGAGATCGCGCACGGCGTCGAAACCGAACCACGGTTCACCCGACGCACCATAACGGCGCCACTGCGCAACATCGTTCAACTGGCGCGTGCGCCAGCGGTTGCGCGCAACGATCCCTTCGCGTGGCCCGGTTGCGTCATCATACTCGCGCTGCATGACGTGAACCTTGGCCTGTGGAAAGTCCTCGAGCCCGCCCGCATGATCGAAGTCGAGGTGGGTCGCGATGATGTGCCGCACGTCGCTCGCCCGGTAGCCGAGCGCCTCTACCTGGCGGATCGCGGTGTCGCGCTCATGCAGCCGGATGTTGAGCATCATCCGCCACGGCAGCGTTATGCGTGGCTGCGGATGCTCGTGGGGGTGCGCGACATCGCGCAGCCCGTATCCGGTATCGACCAGCACCAGTCCGTGCGCTCGGGTCTCGATCAACAGACAGTGGCAAACGATGCGCCCGAGCGGCCCCAAGCTACGGCCATCGAACAAGGCCCCGCCGATCGGGCAATCGGTGCCGCAATTCAAATGGTGGATCTTCACGATCCCTCCTTTTCCCTGAAAGCAAAAAGGCGGGATCGTCGCATGTACGGTCCCGCCGATTGCGCGTTCAGCCGATCTGCTTATCCTGCGCTGCACTATCCGGACGTGCCGGTCCGAGGATCGGCTCCTCGCCGAGCGGACGATTCGGGAAGATCGTAAATTCGCCACGACCGTCGATCGACGGACCGCTCGTCCACCGACCCTCGGGAACCGTGCCGTCCGCGGCGGTGGCATAGAAATTGTAGTTGTTCTCCTGATCCTCCAGTTCCTGCGGGAAGGAGTTCGGGATCGGAAGGTTGGCCGAGGGCCCGCCGAGTTCTTCGAGTACGGCCAGCCATTGCTGCTGATGCATCGTGTCACGCGCGATCATGTAGTGCAGCATCTTCTTCATGCCGTCGTCATCGGTTGCATTGAACAGGCGCACCGCCAACACACGGCCGGTGCTCTCCGCGGCGACGTTGCAATACATATCCGCCGCCACATTGCCGCTGGCATAGATGTGACTCATGTTGAACGGCACGCCATCAGAATCCATCGGCATCGCCGCAAGGCCGCCTGACAGCAGGTTCTTGTGGATCAGCCCCTCGATCGAGGCCTTGGCGCTGCCGCCGCCCATCACGGCGCCAACGATCGAGTCGGCCGCGCCCTCTTCCTGCGCGGATGACGGCGCGGTTTCGAGGTTCAGTGCGACGGCGGTCGCCAGCATCTCGATATGGCCGATCTCCTCGGTCGCGGTATGCAACAGCATGTCGCGGTACTTTGGCGTCGGCGCACGGTTGCCCCACGCCTGGAAGAAATATTGCATGCACACGCGGATTTCGCCTTCGACGCCGCCGATCGCCTGCTGCAGCATCCGTGCGAAGCCTGGATTGGGCGTGTCGACCACAACTGGATATTGCAGCCGCTTGTCATGATAATACATAGATCAACCTTCTGTTGGAGAGGTGGATTGACAAGTCTCGAACAGATCACGCGGCGCAAAGTGTTCTTGTTGATGGGTGGAAAGTGTATGATCTGGCTCAATGGTGCCGGCTGAGGCGAGTTGAAACAAGGCGACGAAGCCAAGGATCATAGAAGTTGCTGATGAATGTCGTTGATGCTTGATAGGGACATCGATCGTTGGCTAGCCTGGTGATCCAGCGATGTTGACGGGAGCCGGGTCGTTCGTGCCGTCTCGCTCGTTGACCAGCCATGTCGACCCAAGCGAACAAGCCAATCGGTGATCGTTCCATCTGGCTGCCACGGCGCCTTCTGGTGACGAGATCGGCGCTGCTGTTTCCGCATGGGCGCGCGATCGTCTCACGGGCCGAGGCACTTGGCGTCGACATCGTTCAGCTCGCCGGTGACCGCCTGTCGCTCGATTTGCCCGACGATCCGCGCCGGGTTTATGCCAACGCCAAGTCGACGCTCGCAGTCGTCGTCGCACCGCCCTCGAAGCGCCGGCTTCAGCCCATCGCCCCGAGTGCCGACTGGCGCATCGATCTGGCGGAGGGCTGCCCTGCGCATTGTAGCTACTGCTATCTCGCCGGTTCGCTGAAGGGCCCGCCGATCACGCGCACCTACGCCAACCTGGACGAAGTTCTCGCCGGCATTCCGGCCTACGAAGGGCAGGGCACGGTCACCTCCCACAGCCGGTACCGCGCGCATGAGGGGACGACGTTTGAGGCGTCCTGTTATACGGACCCGCTGGCGCTGGAGCCGATCACCGGTTCGCTGTCGGCGACAATTGAATGGTTTGGGCGGTGGGATGCACCGGTGCAGCTTCGCTTCACCAGCAAGTTCGCAAATATCGCTCCGTTGATCGACATCGATCATCAGCGGCGAACCCGAATGCGCGCGTCGATCAACCCGGTCATGTTCGCGCGCTTCGAGGGCGGCACCGCGCCAGTCGAGCAGCGGCTACGGGCACTTCGTGAGATGGCGCTCGCGGGCTATCCGGTCGGCCTGACGATTGCTCCCATCATCGCTGCCGAGGGATGGCAGGACGCCTATGGGAGCCTGCTGGCGCAGGCTGCGGCTATGCTCGCGGATGTGAGCGATGATTTGACGATCGAACTCATCACGCACCGCTTCAATGCAGGATCGAAGGCGGTGCTGCAGAGCTGGTACCCTGGCTCATCGCTGGACATGAGCCCGGTCAACCGCGTCACCAAGCGGACGAAATTCGGCACCGAGAAGGAGGTCTACGACGCCGTGACGATGCGCGCGTTGCGCAATTTCTTTGAGGAGCGGATCGCCGCGCTGCTGCCGGCGGCGCGCATTCTGTACTTTACGTGAGCGCCGGTAGCTTCATCGGTTGAGCGGCGAGTGTTCGAAGTCGCGCAACAACGCGGCGACATCGTCGTAGATCGCGAGCGCCCCGGCGCCGGTCAGCGCCTCGTCGCCGAACTTGCCCGACCGTACCGCGACCGCGCCGATACCGCATTTCGCCGCCGCCTCGACGTCATACGGCGTATCACCGACGACGATTACCTCGCTGGCGGTCAGCGGCGCCAGCTTACGCAACGCGACCGAGAAGATGTCGGGCGCGGGCTTGGTCTTCTCGACGTCGTCGGAGGTGGTCGATAGCGCCACGAATGGGCGGATATTTAGCAAGTCGAGATAATGGTCGCGTTCGCTTCCCGATGCCGAAGACGCGAGCACGACCTCTCGTCCGCTTTCCGCAACCTTCTCGATCAGAGCGCGCGCATCTCGGAACGGCGCAATCTCTTCGAGATAGCGCGACTTGAAGATATCACCGTGCAGCTTGCCCATCTTCTCGACATCTGCGGGATTGGCATCGGGAAGAAGTGTCGGCACGAGCATGTCGGTGCCCTTGCCGATCTGGTCGTGAACCCGCCGGTCGGTAAAGTGCGCGCCGACGTCGCGGAACACCGTTTGCCAAGCGGCAACATGTTCGTCGTTGCTGTCGACCAGCGTCCCGTCGATGTCGAACAAAACTGCCTTGATCTTCATGCGCTATCGCTCCCGTAAGAACCGCCAACGCGCCATGTCGTGTAACGGGGGCGTGAGGGTCGACGGCCGTCGTGCGATCGATCGGTCTGGTAAGGTGGACACGCACATCTGTGCCACGGCGCGCCGATCATGCTAAGATGGCATGCATGTCGAAATCCCTCAGCACTGCCGGCACCGTCGACGTCGATGGCGCCACGTACGATTGGCGCCTCCAGCGTGAACCTCACCTGTCGGATGACGAGGGCTGGAAGGGGATGACGATCGCTCTGCTGCAACGGAATGCCAAGCGCGAGGTGATGCTCGAGTTTCCGCCGCCGAAGCGCCTGCTGAAGGGCTTGCCGCGCGGGCGATTGCAGCTTGACGACGCCACGATCACGCGCTGCGTCCGCGCCGCGCTGTTGGCAGGCTGGGAGCCGACGTCGCGCGGGCGGCCGGTGGTGATGACAGTGGACGCGGAAGGCAATTAGGAAGCGTCGCCCCGATCCAGGTGGAAGCGGGATCGCGTGTTTTCATTCTGTTCCCACGGCCCTATATAGACAGCGATGACCTCGTCGACGCGCGCGATAGATGACCGGGCCCCGCCGAGGCGGTGGCGTAATGCTTGACCTCTTCGACGCTCCCCTCCTGCCGGGGCTTAGCATCCGCGATGACCTGATCGATGCCGACGAAGCACGAATGCTGATCGAACGCATCGACGCGACCGGCCTGACTCCGTTTCGGTTCCAGTGCTGGACCGGCAAACGTCTGACCACGTCTTTCGGATGGGACTACGATTTCACCGTCGGGCGGCCGACCCAGGCGCCCCCGCTGCCCGACTGGCTCCGTCCTTTTCGCGAGCGTGCCGCGACGTTCGCGGGGCTCGATCCCGGTGTCCTGATCCAGGCGTTGCTGATCCGCTACGACCCAGGGGCGGGGATCGGTTGGCACCGCGACCGGCCGATCTACGGACATATCCTCGGCCTCTCGCTCGGTGAGCCAGCTGTGATGCGATTTCGGCGGCGGCGCGCAGACGGGTTCGACCGCGCATCGGTCCCGCTCACGCCACGCGGCGCCTATCACATGAGCGGACCTGCGCGTCATGAATGGGAACATAGCATCGTCGAGATGGTGCGGCCGCGCTGGTCCATCACCTTTCGCAGTCTCGCGAACCAGGCATGACGGTCGAAACTGCTGGAGCGCCGCTAAGTCCTGACTTTGTTGTCCTCGACGTCGAAACTGCCTGTTCGCGCGTCAGCAGCATCTGCCAGGTCGGCATCGTCGGCTTCAAGGACGGGGTCGAGATTTTTGAATATGAGACGCTGATCGATCCGCTCGACGACTTCTCGCCGTTCAACACACGTGTCCACGGCCTCACGTGTGATCATGTCTTCGGCGCGCCCACGTTCGGCGATGTGCATGCCGCCATCGACGGGCACCTATCCGGCCGGATCACCGTCGCGCACTCCTTCTTCGACAAGGGCGCGTTGAGCGCAGCCTGCGCCACACACGGACGAGCGGCAATCGAGACGACGTGGCTCGACAGCGTCAGGGTCGCCAAGCGCGCGTGGCCCGAATTGCCCAGTCACAGGTTGAACGTGCTGTCGAAGTTTCTCGGCGTCCGGCACAAGCATCATGACGCGCTGAGCGACGCGCGCGCCGCCGGAATGGTGATCGTACGCGCGATCGAGCACACCGGGATCGGGCTCGCCGGATGGCTCGCATCGGCAAACGGGCGTCAGACGACCGCGCCCAAGCCCGCGGCGAGCGGGCCGCTGAAGGGCGAGCGCGTGGTGATCCTCGGTGCGGCGCGCGACGGCGAACTCGCACGAACCTTGGCGGCAGCTGGTGCGCGGATCATGGCGGCGGTCGGCACCACCACCACCAAGCTGGTCATCAGCAACGCGCAGCCGTTCGGCCGTTTCGTTACCGCCCATGCCGAGTATCGCCGCGCCGAGGCGCTGCGCAAAGGCGGCACCTTGATCGAGATCGTGGCCGAAGAAGAGCTTCGTCGCGGGATCGATCCGGGCATTTAATGACAAGACTCGCGGAAACTCCAGGAATTACAACGATCTGTGTTGCGATCAGCGTCGACGGCTGCGACGATGCACTTCTTTCAGTCAGGCAGGTTCACGATGCGGATGATCGACGTGAGAAACGCGCTTGCAACGGCCATCATGTTCGTTACCGCCGCGGGGCCAACCCACGCCGCGGCACAAGCCGCGCCGCCGCCTGACCGTCGCGACTTCGCCAGCGCGAGAGAGGTACAGGCGCAGGTCGCCGCCATGCTTGCCGGTATGAAAGCGGGGCAGGGCTTTGCGTGGCGCCCGCTTGTCGAGGATGCATCGCATTCGGTCGCCATCGAGATCTGGAAGAAGCCCGGTCGGCCGGCGGTTCATCCTGCAGAGGCCGAATATGCCGTGGTGCTCGAAGGCGCCGGCACGTTGATATCGGGTGGCACATTGATCGCACCGGCGACACGTCGCGAAGGATTGGTGGAAGGCGAGCGCATCGAGGGCGGAGCGACCCGGGCGCTGCGCAAAGGCGACGTGCTCCTGATCCCGGCCGGGGTGCCGCATTGGTTCGGCATCAATGGCGAACGGCTCGTCCTGCTCGGCACGAAGCTGCCCGCCCGCTGACCGGCTACGCCGCCTTCTCCAATCGCCCGAGCAACCGCCCCAGCCCGGCGACCGGCACCGCTTCCGAAAACAGGAAGCCTTGAAGCTCGTTGCAGCCGGCATGTTCGAGGAAGGTGCGCTGCATTCCGGTTTCGACCCCCTCGGCGGTGACCAGCAACCCCATTGCATGGCCCAGCCGGACCACCGCATGGATGATCGCCGCCGCGTCGTCCGCTTCGCCCAGTCGCCGGATGAAGCTGCGGTCGATCTTGATCTTGTCCACCTCGAATTTGCTCAGGTAGCTCAGGCTCGAATAGCCGGTGCCGAAGTCGTCGAGCGCGATCCGGAAGCCGGCCCGGCGCAGCGCCGTCAAGGTCGCGCGCACCACCTCGTCATTATCCAGCAGAACGCTTTCGGTCACTTCGAGTTCGATCTGCTGCGCGCGTGCGCCGGTTTCGCGAATGATCGCGATCAGCTCGGCCGCCAGCGTGCGCGAGCGGAACTGCACCGGCGAGATGTTTACCGCGACCGACAGGCCCGGCCACGTCATCGCCACGCCGCACGCGTCACGCAGGACGCGTCGGGTCAGCGCGCCGATCAATCCGCTTTCCTCCGCCACGCTGACGAAGGCGGCGGGGGCAAGCCAACCACGGCGCGGATGCTGCCAGCGCAGTAACGCCTCGACACCGATCACGCGCGTGCCGGTGCCGTCCATCTGCGGTTGATAATGGACGCACAATTCGCCCTCGCGGGTGATCGCCACGCGCAGGTCGTCCTCGATTTCGCGGCGCAGCTTGACGCTCTCGTCCATATCGGCTGCGAAGAAGCGATAGCGATTCCGTCCATCGGCCTTCGCCCGGTACATCGCGATGTCGGCGGTGCGCAGCAACTCGGTGCGTTCGCCTTGCGCGTCGCGGAAACAGGTGATGCCGATGCTCGCGCCGATATGGACGTTGGCGCCCAGCACGACGAACGGCTCGCGCAGCGCGCTCACCATTGCGCTCGCAAGGGCCCCGATCGCTGCTTCGTCGGCGCGGGCGGTTAGCAGCACGGCAAATTCGTCACCACCCAACCGCGCGACAAGATCGCCGGGCATGACCAGCGCATCCAGCCGGATCGCCACCTGTCGGATCAGATGATCGCCACCCAGATGGCCCAGCGTATCGTTGACCTGCTTGAAGCGATCGAGATCGATGAGCAGCACCGCGTTCACGCCAGCCGCGGCCCCGGTGCCGAGCATATCATCCAGCGTGGTGACCAGTCGCGCGCGGTTGGCCAATCCGGTCAGCGTGTCGTGATAGGCGAGGCGGTGCGCCTGCGCTTCCTTGGCCTGCAGCTCGAGATGCGCGACCTTGAGCTGGTCGAGCGAGGCTGCATCCCGGCGCATCAGGCGCCCGACCCCGACGAGCAGCGCCGCGACCGTCGCCAGCAGACCGGCGAGAACCGCCCCGGCCGTCGGCACCATCGCCTTCCACACCGCTTCGCCCGGCCGATCCGGTTGCCATGCCAGCGTGCCGATCCGCTTGCCGATATTGCTGGTCAGCGGCACGCTCGCCTCGCCCTCACGCGGTGCGCCGGTGGTGGCGCGCGCGCCAGCCAGCAGACGAACCGAAGCGAGCCGCTGCGCGAACGAACGATCGAGATAGCGGACGCTTAGCAACAGCGGCGCCGGTCCTTTCGGGGCTGGCCCGTCACTGCCGTCCGGGACGATCCGCATGACGCTGACCGCTGCGGGGCGATTGCCGATCCGTGCGATGCCGGTCGCATGAACCGACACCGGCGAGGTGCGGACGCTCGCATCGTCTGCGATTGGCTGTCCTGGCAGACGATCGTGGCGGCCGGGTGTCAGGCGCCTCCGCTCGCGAACCGCGTCGATCAACGACAAGGCGGCGCGCGTGTAGACGATCGAGTCCTGTGGGGGCGCCGCCACACGCACCCCGTCTCGCATCATGTAAACGGCGGTATCGCGGGGCGACAGGATGACGTCAACATCGTGCGCGAACACGAAGTTCAGCCACGTTCCTGCATTGACGTCGACCCAGTCCCAGTTCGGTCGCGGCTTGTAGAGTTCACGCAATAACGGGCTCCACACCGCGACGCCATTCTGGCTTTGCGCAAGCTCGTCGACGACGTCGTCGACCGCCAGCCGCGCCGCTTGGCCTTGCCGCAAGAGCGACACCCGATCGGCCTGGTTCGCCGCGGTGTTCAGCGCGTAGAAGACGGTTGCCGTCAGGCCGAGCGCCAGCATGGCCACGGGCGCGGCGACCGCGGCGATGAACCGCCTGCGCGCCTGCGCTCCCGTATGTTCCCGAATGCTGCGCACGGCGTTGAAATCCCCCCGCTTTTCTCATGGGGAATATTCGTCACCAAAAGGTTAACGTCGTACGGGGAATGCGCGTATGTCGGCTTTTGCACGCCAGAACGAGCGTGCCGGGCGGCCGAAGGCTAGACGGTACAGGTCTTCACGGCCTGTGCCAGCGCGGTCAGCGGATCGCCGACAGGTACGAATTCGTGCGCGAAATAGCCCTGAAATTTGAGGTCGGCGACACTGCGCGCAACTGCTTGCCAGTTGACCTCTTGCGTATCATCGAGGTTGTGACGCCCCGGCACCCCGCCGGTGTGGAAGTGACCAATCCATTTGATGTTCTTCCTGATCGTCGCGATCAGGTCGCCCTCCATGATCTGCATATGATAGATGTCGTAGAGCAGCTTGACGTGCGGGGAGGCGACTTCTTGCGCGACCCGCACGCCCCAGGCGGTGTGATCGGCCATATAGTCGGCGTGATCGACCTTGCTGTTCAGCAGCTCGATGCAGATGGTGACATCGTTGTCCTCGGCGATCCGTTTGATCCGGTTCAGTCCGATGACGGCGTTCGCGGCACCTTCCTCGTCGGACATGCCACGGCGATTGCCGGAGAAGGCGATGACGTTCGGCACCCCGGCTTTCGCGGCTTGCGGAATGCCGACGCGGAACGCCTTTTCGATCGCGTCATGATTCTCGCGGCGATTGAGCCCATTGGGAATCGTCATGTTGTCCGCAGCATAGCCCATCGTGCAGCGTAGGCCGTGCCGGCGCGGCGTCTCGTACTCGCCGGGCTGCAACAGGTCGATGCCCTGCAACCCCATGCGTGCCGCTGCAGCGCACAGGTCATCGAGGGGGATGTTCTGATAGCACCAGCGGCTGACCGACTGTTTGAGGCGGCCGGCCCGCGTGGGAGCAGCGCCCAGGCCCGCGGTGGCGGAAAGGGCGAGAGAAGAAGCGAGCACATTGCGCCGGGTCATCATTCGTACCTGATACGTCAGAAGTCGGTCGCGGCAAAGTGGCGTCCGGTGCGCAAATCGCGAGAATGCTACAGCGCAGACGGATCGAGCGTCACCTGGCCCGATTTGGCGGTCCCTAACGTCTTACCGGAGCCGAGCAGATCCCAGACCTGTCTGGGCGTCGGCATCGCGGCGAAGGAGGGGAGCGCCGACACCTTGCCGTCGACGTCCACCAAGGTCACCGAATAGGCGCCGGTCTTCTCGACCTGACCCATCAGGGAAGGGGCGACGTTCATGACCCGCCCGGCATCGTGCAGCGCGAGCGAATAGCCGGATCGCTCATCGTCGGCGCGATACACGCCATAGTCGGGCGTCCCCGCGCCGTCGCGGCACCACGCGACACGCGGGCGCGGCGGCGAGTCCTTGTCGCCCTCCTTTGATCGCGCGACCGCACCGCCGATCAGTGACAGGAGCAGGTCCGAGCCGTTCGGTTTCACCTGCTTGGCCTTTTTAAAGGTGAGCGGCGCCGTGCAGGGCTTGACCGGCGCGATGCTGGCCGCGGCCGTCCCGGTCGGGATGGGCCAGCGGATCGCCTTCACCATGTCGAGCAACTGCGTATCGAGTTGCTGCGACGTGAGCGCGCGAGCGGTCATCCGGATCGTGGCGATCCATTCGCCCACCGGCACGACGACGAGGGCGGTGCTGCGAAACGGGCCGCCGGCGATCGCATAGTCCTGCCGCAGCGCATTGGCGGCGCCGTTGCCATATGCCGTGAAGCTGACGGGGTCGGCGGTGGCGGGCGCCGCGCTGCGAAACATGTCGCGGCTCTCGAGCGTGGCGCGCGCTCGATCGAACCAGATACCCGCATCAGGGATCGCGGGATGGAAGATGTAGATCGTCGCGCTGACGCTGCCGTCCGCCGCGGCGAATTGTGCCGTCACGTCATGCTCGCTCTGCGTTGCGTCGGTAAGGTCGGTGCGCGGCAGTCCGGCGAGCTGCGGCGAGAGGATGATGCCCGTCTCGGCGTGCTTCCAGCCCTTGTCTGCCGGCACCACCAGGTCCCTGGCGGACAACGAAGCCCCGCTGGTCAGCGCCAGCGCGCACAGCAACCACTTCATCTCGGCGTCCCCTTTCGGGGAAGCATGAGCGATCGCGGCGCCGAGGACAAGCTCGGCGCCGGACCGGTCAGCGCGACATCACGCGGGTCACCACTCGACGCCGATCTTGCCGAAGTGCGACGCCCCCATTTCATAGCGGAAGGCATCGGCAAGCGCGTCGAGCGCGAAGCGGCGGTCGATGACCGGGCGCAGCCCGCCCTGTTCGATCGCGCGGACAAAGTCCTGTTGCTCGGCGCGGCTCCCGACGATCAGGCCCTGCAGACGTGCCTGCTTGCTCATCAGCGCCGCGGTCGGCACCTCGCCGCTGGCACCGGTCAACACGCCAATCAATGAAATGTGACCGCCGACCCGCACCGCCTCGATCGACTGCGCCAGCGTTCCCGGCCCGCCGACCTCGACGACATGGTCGACGCCGCGATCGTCGCTCCACGCGCGGATCGCCTTTCCCCACTCGGTCTGGCTTCGATAGTTGAGCACATAGTCCGCGCCTAGCGTGCGGGCCCGCTCCAGCTTCTCGTCCGACGAGGAGGTGATCGCGACGCGCGCGCCCATCAGCTTGGCGATCTGCAACGCCCAGATCGAAACGCCGCCTGTCCCGAGCAGCAACACGGTATCGCCGGCTTTCAGCTTGCCATCGACCACCAGAGCGCGCCACGCGGTCAGCCCGGCGGTGGTGATCGTCGCCGCCTCGACATGGTCCAGCCCCTTGGGCGCACGGGTGAAGGCGGTGGCGGGGCGCACGGCATATTCCTGCGCAAAGCCATCGATGCCGTCGCCGGGGGTGCGCCGGAAATCGCCAATCGTCGGTGCGCCATTCTGCCAGTCGGGGAAGAAGCACGACACGACGTGATCGCCCTCCGCGAATTCGCTGACCTCGGCACCGACCGCCTCGACGACGCCCGCGCCGTCCGCCAGCGGCACCAGGCCATCGGCGGCACCCATCCGGCCGGTGACGACGCCCAGATCGTGGAAGTTGAGCGAGCTGCCGTGCAGCTTCACCCGGATCTCGCCCGGCCCCGGCGCACCCGGATCGGGGCGATCCTCCAGCCGCAGGGTCTCTAGCGCTGCGGGTGCGTGAACGACCATTGCCTTCATCGAAATGTCTCCATCATCGCTGCTCCAACGCGGCGCCGTCGAAGACTATCCCGCCGCGCCCCGCATCGACGGCGAGGCCCGCGCCCGCTGCGGTGAGCCGCCAGACGCGCGCGAACGGCTGATCAATCCCGCCAAAAACAGCAGGAAGCTACGCTAAACGGATTATTGACAACAACCGGCCGTGAGCGCCTAAATTCGTACAAACACAAGGTCGCTGTGCTGCATTCATCGAGGGGGAAGTCGATGATCACCAGTGATAAGCTCGCATCATTGTATCCGCGTGCGCCGAAGGATCGGCTCGACAGCTTCGTGAACGACGGACCGGGCGTGCTCAAACAGGCCGGGATTACCGATACGCCCAATCGACTGTTTTTCTTTCTCGCACAGCTGGGTCACGAGTCGGGTGGCCTGACGATCGTCGAGGAAAATCTGAATTATTCGGCGAAGCGGTTGATGGTGGTGTTTCCAAAGCGCTTTCCGACGCCAGAGGCGGCGGCCTGTGCGGGCAATCCCGAGGCGCTGGGATGCCAGGTTTATGGCGGGCGGCTGGGTAATGCGAAGCTGCCCAGCAAGGACGGCTATCTATTTAGAGGGCGCGGTTACATTCAGCTGACCGGGCGCGCCAATTACACAATCGTCGGTGACAAGGCAGGAATTAAGGATCTGCCCTCCAATCCCGATCGCGCCGCGACACCGGCCAACGCGCTGGCGCTGGCCGCGGCGTTCTGGACGTTGAAGAACATCAACGAGACGGCCGACGCCGACGACTTTGTCGACTGTACGCGCCGGGTGAACGGCGGGCTGATCGGTATCGCCGAGCGGCGCGCGTGGCTGAACAAGGTACGCCGGGTGTTCGCCGATCCGCCCGCGAACCAGCCCGACGCCGCCACCGTGCTCGGGGTGCAGAAACGGCTGGTGAAGCTGGGCTACACCGAAGTGGGGGCGCCCGACGGCGACATCGGACGCCACACGACCTCGGCGATCGCGCGCTTCCGGCAGAAGAACGGGCTTTCGCCGGGCATGATCGACGACCAGCTGCTGACCGCGCTGGGACTGTCGTGAAGCTCACCCTCGGCAGCGCGACGTCGGACCAGACCGAACGCGCGATGGCCGGACAATTGCTGTTCGGCTTCGTCTGTCTGATCCTGCTGGTGCTGTTCGCCGCCGGCTCGGTCGTCTGGGGGCATTTCATCGGCTGGGTGGTGATGACGGTGTGCTGCTCGGCACTCGTCGGCGCGCTGCTGGGGCTGCATTTCGGGCTGCCGATCCACCGTGTCGACGTCACCAACGCGATCAGCCGGGTAAAGGTTACCGCTGCCGAGGTGGCTAAGACCAAGGCTACGACGTCTGTTGCTGACGCGAAGGATGACGAAGTTGAAATTGGTGATGAGGCCCCCGCTACGACTGAGCCGATAGTTGTTCCTTACGCGGAGAGCAGCAGTTTAGAGCAGGTCGCAGACTGGCTAACGAAAATTATCATCGGCGTCACGCTTACGCAGTATGCGAGTTGGGAGCAACGCTTCTTCGAGTTGGCGGTAGACGTCACCGCTAATCTGAACGGGACCCAAGCGCTGCTTGGGCGCTGCATGGCGGATCGCTACAGCGTGGGCCTGTCGCCTGAGCAAGCCAAATCGCTTTTCCCTTTGTGCGCGCGCGCCAGCGGTGGAGCAATCCCTGGTGGCTTGCTGATGGTGACGTTCGCGACGCTGGGATTTTTAATCGCCTATCTCTGGATGCGTAGGTATTTCATCATCGAAATGGTCGTCGCGCGAAACGAGGCGGTCGAGACATTGCGCCAAACGCAACGGCTCCGCAATTTGGCTATTGAGACTATGGGTCGGACCCAGCGCGTAGGGGGGGAAATTGAACTCGCCCGCGTCCGCCAATCGCTCGAGCAATTAAGGGTCGAGGCGGCGGCGGCGAAGCTGAAGTCCGACGCGGATTTTGAGCGTGCGGTTCGCCAGGCCGAGGAGATCAAGGCAGAACTGGCACGCGAACGCGCCTCCTCGCGCGACGACGACAAGCGCAAGCGCGCGGAGAGTCTCGGGACGCTGCAACTGAACGAGAGCACCAACCCGGCCGCCGACGTATTGGCCTATGCCGAAGGCGTGCTGGCGCGTGCACAGCAATTGTTGCCTAACAGCGAGCGCGCGCAGAGCGACATTGCGACGATGCTCGCGCAACTGCCGACGCTGATCCGTTACCCGGACGATCCGTGGCGCGGGCTGTTCGGGGGCAGCATGGAATCACTGGCGGATTCGGTGATGCTGCGTGCATCGGTGAAGCCGCTGGCGCTCAATCCGAACGAGTTCGAAGTGACGCTGACGGTGGAACCGCTCGACCCCGATCGCGTGACGTTGTCGGGGCAGAAGGCATTGTTCTTCCTGCACCCGACCTTCGGGCGCGATCCGCGCGCGGTCTCGTTCGGGCCGGACGGGCGCGCGGTGCTGCCGTTGATCGCGTATGGCGCGTTCACGGTCGGCGTGCTGCTGGAAAGCGGCGAGAAGCTGGAGCTGAACCTCGCCGAAGTGGCGGACGCGCCGCCGATGTTCCGGGTGACCTGATCGAACGGCGTGCATCGAGCTCTCGTCCGATGCACGCCGCCGACCGGGTCAGGTCAGAAGTTGAAGCTCGCGCCCGCGCTGAAGTTGCGGCCGACGAGCCCGGCGTAATGCCAGCTGCTCAGATAGTTCGGGTTGCTGGTATAGGCCGCCGACGCGAGCGGTGCGCGCGCATTGGTCAGGTTCTGGACGTTGAAGAAGAACCGGAAGTCATCGTTCACGCGCAGCGCGACGTTCAGATCGGTGTAGATGAACGGGCGGATGTAGCAGTGATTGGCGGGGTCGCTGCCCGCGACGATCGGCGCCAGCGTGTTCTTGCACGATAGGTCGATCTCGCCGTTCACCGGCGTGATCCGGTCCGCCGCAACCTGCTTGATACTACCGACGTAATAGGTGGTCGCGGTGAGCGAGAAGTTGCCAACCTCCAGCGCGTTCTGCCAGTTGCCGCGGATGCGCGGCGTGCCGCCACCCGACGACAGCTCGTACGGCCCGAGCGTCCCGGCATATTTCTGCACCACGCCCTCCGGCGTGACCAGATCGAGCCGCAGCACACGGATCACGTCGACGCGACTGATGAAGCGGACCTCGTCCCGCAGCTTGACGTTGGCGGTCGCCTGCATGTCGATGCCCGAGCTGACCTGATAATTGGCGTTGACGTAGGGCACGTCGAACACCAGCGGGCGCGGCAGCGCATTCGGGTTTGACGGATCGGGCGCGTCGACGACGTTGCACTTGTAGACTGGGCCGACCGCCGCCAGTGCCGCGCAACCGTCGGTCGCGCTGCTCTTGCTGTAATAGGCGTCGATGGCCGTGCACACCGCGGGTCGCTGACGATCGGCGCCGACTTCTTGATGATGTACTAGTCGGCGCTGGTCCAGCCCGCCCTGCGCTTTATTGCCAGATGCTCACCCGCTGTTCGGGCGGCAGATACATGGCGTCGCCCGGCTTTACGCCGAACGCATTGTACCAAGGCGCGAAATTGCGGACAATGCCGTTGACGCGATATTTGTCGGGCGAATGCGGATCGCTGAGCAATTGCTGCCGCTCCGCCTCTTCGCGCCGCTTGCCCTGCCATGCCTGCGCATAGGCGAGGAAGAAGCGCTGGTCGCCCGTCATGCCGTCCAGCACCGGCGGCTCGCCATGCCGGGCGACATAGCGGCGATACGCGGCGTAAGCAGTTTCCAGTCCACCCAGGTCGGCGAGATTTTCGCCCAGCGTCAGGCGTCCCTTGATCTTGACGCCGGCGATCGGTTCGTACTGGTCGAACTGGTTGGCCAGTCGATCGGCCTGCACATTGTATTTGGCGGCGGTGTCCTTGCTCCACCAGTCGCGCAGGCGACCCTTCTCGTCGAACTGGCGCCCTTGATCATCGAAGCCGTGCCCCATTTCATGCCCGATCGTCGAAGCGCCCGTCTCGGCGTAATTGACCGCAGGATCGGCATTGGCATCGAAGAACGGCGGCTGAAGGATCGCCGCCGGTAGCGTGATCTGGTTCATCGTCGGATCGTAATAGGCGTTCACCGTCTGCGGGGTCATGTACCACAGCCCGCGATCGACCGGCTTCGGAAAACGCTGGAGTTGCAGCCGCCATTGGAAGTCCTGCGCGGCAAGGCTGTTCGCCAGCGGATCGGTGCGGCTGACCTTCAGCGGCGAATAATCGATCCACTTCCTAGGATGGCCGACGCGCGGGTCGAAGGTGGCGAGCTTGGCCAGCGCTGCGGTGCGGGTGGCCGCATCCATCCACGTCGCCGCGTCGATCTTCTCCTTATAGGCGGCCTGCATGTCGGTGACGAGTTCGTCGGCCTTGGCCTGCGTTGCCGGCGACCAGTAACGCTGGACGTAGATTGCGCCGACCGCCTCCCCCAGCGCATCGTCGATCAGCCCCATGCCGCGCTTCCAGCGTGCGCGCTGTTCGGGCACGCCGCGCAGCGTCTTCGAATAGAAGTCGAAATTCGCCTGGTCGAAGGCATGGGGCAGAAAGGGCGCGGCGCTGGAGACGAATTGCGCGGTCATCCATTCCTTCCAGGTCGACAGCGGCACGTCGCCCAGCCGCTTCGACGCCGCCGCCACCGCGCTCGGCTCGGAGACGTTGACCCTGGTGGCGGCGGCAAGCCCCATCGACGCCAGCGTCGGGGTCCAGTCCAGATCCGGCGCGAGCCGCGTCAGTTCGGCGCGCGTCATCGGATTGTGAGTCTTCACCGGATCGCGGCGCTGTTCCGGCGTCCATTGGTCCTGGCTCAGCCGCGTCTCCAGCGCGATAATCCGGTCGGCCTTGGCCGCCGCATCGGCGATGCCCGCCAGTTCCTGGATCTTGATCAGGTACGCGCGATAGGCACGGCGGATCGTGTCGTATTTTTCGCCCGTCAGCAGGTAGTAATCGCGCGTCGGCAAACCCAGACGTGCCTGGCCGCCATCGACCATGTAGCGGGTCGGATCGTCGGCGTCGGTGGAGATGCCGATGTTCACCGGCGAGGAGAAGCCCGGGCGCATCATCAGCTGGACCAGTTGCGGCCGCGTTTGCACCGCATCGATCTGCGCCAGCCACGGCGTGAGCGGTGCCAGCCCGCGTGCCTCGATCGCCTGCTCGTCCATCCATGCGGCGTAGAAGTCGCCGACCTTCCGCGCGGTCGGCGTCGTCGGTGAGGCAGCGGCTTCCTCGACGATCCGGCGAACCTGCCCCTCGATCTCGTCGGGCAGGTCGTAATTATAGCCAGCGCCGACCTTGTCCGCGGGGATCGGGTGATCGCGCAGCCACGTCCCCAGCGCATAGGCGTAGAAGTCGTCGCCCGCCTTCACCTGCCTGTCCATGTTCTGAAGCTCCAGCCCCCACGGCTGGTAACGCGGCTTGCCGTCCTGCGCGGCGAGCAACGTGGGTATGGAGACAAGCGCAAGGGCGAGCAGGGCGGAACGACGCATCATCAACTCCAGAGCGAGGCAGCAACCGACAGCTTAGGCGTGCGCGCGAACCCTCGCCAGCCCAAGCTGAGCCTCATCGAACGGCAAGGTCGGCAGGCATTGCGGCGCATGCCGACGGGATGAAGAACAACTTCTTCCAATTTGCAGTGTTTCGAACACGATTCTATCGACTCCCCGACGCCATTATGTCAGCCTCACGCAGAGTGGAGAGAGATGTCGCGAGCGATCGTCAGTCGTGCGGCATCGGCATGCTGGGGGGCTGCACATGGATCGTCGTGATTTCGTCTTATCGTTGACTGCGACCACGTTCCTGTCCTTTTCGTACAAAGCGCATGCGCAAACAACGAAGCCGCCGGTCGCCAAGCAGGTCGACGCGGTTGATGCCCGGCTCGGGTATACGTTGCGCGATCCGTATCGCTGGATGGAGAACCCCAAGGACCCCGATTGGGAGCCGTGGATGCGCGCGCAGGGGGACTATGCGCGGCGCGCGCTCGACGCACTGCCCGATCATGACGCGCTGCTGCGGCGGATCGGGGAGCTGACCGGCGATCTGCCTCTGGCGTCACGGTTGCAACGCACCGGCAATGCGACGTTCTTGGAGTTTCGCCCCAGCGGTGCGAGCGTCGCCAAGCTCTACGTCATTGAACGACCCGGGGCCGAGAAGAAGCTGCTCGTCGATCCCGAGTCGGCGAAGGACGCCAGCGGCGCCCATATGAGCCTGGACTGGTGGCGCGCCTCCGACGACGGTACGCTGGTCGCCTATGGCATGTCGCCGGCCGGCTCGGAGGAGTCGGTCGCGCGGATCATGCGTGTTGCCGACGGTACGCACTTTCCCGAAGCGATCGATCGCGCGCGTTTCGCCAGCCCGCAGTGGCTGCCCGACGGGTCGGGCTTCTTCTACACGCGCGGTCGCGAAGGGGCGGTGCGGGGTGCGGCGGACTATCTGCTCAACACCGTCTCGTGGCTGCACCGGCTTGGCACCGATCCGAAGCAGGACGTGCGGATCGCGGGCGGTGGCGACACGGTCGACGGTTATACGTTGCTGCCGATCGACTTCCCGTTCGTGGTCGTCACGCCGGGATCGGATATCGCGCTGCTGCTGCCGTTTGGCGGCGTCCGGCGCGAGAACCCGCTGTTCGCCGCGCCGCTGGCGGAGGTGATGACGGGCAAGCCGCGCTGGCAGGCGGTGGCGCGGATGGAGGATCGCGCCACCAGCTTCGCGCTGCGTGGGCGTGACGTTTATGTCGTGTCGGAAAAGGACGCACCATTGGGGCGCATTCTTCGTACCTCGGCGACCGCTCCCGATCTCGCCCGCGCGACCGTGGTCGTGCCGGAGGCGAAGACGCCGATCGAGACCTCCGACGCGGGGTTGGTCGCGACGCGGGACGGCGTCTATTTCGCACGCCAGAACGGTGGGCCGATGACGTTGCATCGCATCACGCCGGGCGGGCAGGTGACCGACATTCCGATGCCGTTCGACGCCGGCATCTACGCGTTGTTCGGATCGACCGATCAGGACGGCGTCGATGTCCGCATGTCAGGCTGGGTGGAGCCGGCCGGACTCTATCGATACCGACCGGGCGGGCGGCTGGTCGATACCGGGTTGAGCCCGCGCCCGACCTTCTCGACCACGCCCTATGAATCGATGCGCCTGATCGCGACCGCGCGCGACGGAACCAAGGTGCCGGTGTCGATCATCGCGAAAAAGGGGCTGAAGCGCGTCGGTTCCGCGCCGGCGCTCGGACAATGCTATTCGAGCTACGGCATCTCGGCCGCGCCGTATTTCTCGCCGCGCTCGATCGCGTTCCTCGAGCGCGGCGGTGTGTTGTTCGAGGTCCATGCGCGCGGCGGTGGCGAATTCGGCTCGCCGTGGTGGCGTGCCGGGCAGAAGGCGAACAAGCCCAATACCTGGCGCGACTTCATCGACGGGTGCGAGGCGGTGGTGAAGGCAGGGTGGACCTCGCCGAAACGGCTGACGATCATGGGCACGTCGGCGGGCGGGATCGCGGTCGGCAATGCATTGGTCGAGCGGCCGGACCTGTTCGCCGGCGCGATCGACAACGTCGGCTGGACCAACACCTCGCGGGCCGGGGTGGAGCAGAACAGCGCGC
This sequence comes from Sphingomonas phyllosphaerae FA2, assembly GCF_000427645.1. GTDB lineage: Bacteria > Pseudomonadota > Alphaproteobacteria > Sphingomonadales > Sphingomonadaceae > Sphingomonas > Sphingomonas phyllosphaerae. Next base: position 1,021,324 of record NZ_KE386571.1, read on the forward strand.
CCAACTTCCCCGAATTCGGCGATCCGTCGAACGAGGCCGAATATCGCGGGCTCGTGGCGATGGACGCCTATCAGAAGGTCAAGGACGGGACGCACTATCCGGCGGTGCTGGCGATGACGGGGATGACCGATCCGCGGGTCGCGCCCTGGCATCCCGCAAAGATGGCCGCCCGGTTGCAACATGCGTCGACCGGCGGGCCGGTGCTGCTGAGGGTCGATTTCGACGCCGGGCACGGCCTGGGGTCGACGCGCCAGCAGACCGACGCGCAATGGGCCGACGTGTTCGCCTTCGTGTTGGCGCAGGGGCGCGCCTGAGCATCACGCGGGTGGAGGCGCGGCCTGTTCCTTGCGCTTCCACTCGGCGGTACGCAGCGTGACGTAATCGCGCAGCAACTGCACCCGACGCGGGCGGAAGCTGGTACCACCGCGCGACAACGCCGCAATCCGCGGTACCTCGAACGTGCGATAGCCGTCGCGCAACTGGCACCAGGCGACCAGCATCAGCGTCCGCGGGCTGTACGACATGCCGAGCGGCAGGATCTCGCGCTCGGTCATCCGCTCGCGCGCATCGCGGTAGGTGATGCAGACGCTGCACTCGTCCCAGCAGGCCTCGCGCAACAGGTCGAGATCGATGGTGATCGCGGCGCGCGGTTCGGGTGGCCGCCACGACCGGATCGTCGCATGCGCGGCCTGCCGCGCCTGCCGGTCGGGGAGCGTGGCGACGATCCGCGCCAGCGCGTTGCGCCCCGCCACTGCCAGCGCGGCATCACCGAAGTCGCCAAGGCTGGCGACGCCGAGCATCAGCGCCTCGATCTCCAGCCGGGTGAAGCTCTGCGGCGGCAGCGTCGGATCCTCGGTCAGCGTATAGCCAAAGCCCGCGGCGCCATCGATCAGCGCGCCGCCGGCCCGCAGCGTCGCGATGTCGCGGTAGAGCTGGCGCGGAGAAATCTCGGTTTCGGCCGCGAGGCGCGCAGCGGTCACCGGCTTGGGCAGCCGGCGCAGCGCCTCCAGCAAACGCATCAATCGATCCGACCGCGCCATCGCTGCTGCCCGAAATTGTCAGGAGGCGCTGCGTAGACCGGCCGCGTCATTCAACGCAAGGAGCACAAGGATGCGCACCCTCTATTACTCGCCCAATTCTCGGTCCGACACGATCGTCACGTTGGTGCGGATGCTGTCCGCCGACGTCACGCTGCACGAGGTGACGATCGTGCGACAGGACGGCTCGGGCGTGCGCGATCCCGCCAATCCGCATCCCGAAGGCAAGGTGCCGTACCTGACCGACGGCGACGATGCGGTGCGCGAACGTGGAGCGATCGTCCTGTACCTGACCGATGCGTATCCCGATGCCGGGTTGGGGCCGCTCGCCGGGGAAGCGGGGCGGGGCGCCTATCTGTCGTGGCTGTCCTATTATCAGGGCGTCATGGAGCCGCTGTTGATCCTGAAATGGGCGGGCGTCGAGCATCCGGCGATCAATGCGGGGCTGCGCGACTACGATACAATGATCGAGCGACTGGCAGAGCCGCTGCGGCATGGCCCGTGGTTGCTCGGCGAGCGCTTTTCGGCGGCGGACATGCTGTGCAGCTCGCCCTTCCTGTGGTTCACGGCGATGCTGCCCGAGGAGCCGGCGATCCGCGACTGGGTGGAGCGCTGCAAGGAGCGGATCAGCGTCGTCGCCGCCTGACCCAATCGTCGCCCCGGGTTTGACGCCGGGGCGACGACACGCCCGCTAGAACTTGGCGCCGGCGCGGATGCCGATCATGCGTGGCGGGACCGACACGATGTACGGGCGTTGGTCGCACGCGCCGCATTGCTGGAAGCGCGAGATCTGGCCGCGTTCATCCCACAAATTTCGCACGAAGATCTCGAACGTATAGTTCGACAGCTCACCACCGATCGACAGGTTCGCGCTGGTATAGGGTTGCAACCGGCCCAGCGCGTCGGCCTTTTCCACCCGCAGGTCCGACGAGGCGGAACTCTGATGCGCGACAAGCCCTTGAATATAGGCGCGCACTGTGCCGATCGGCACCGAGTAGCGCGCGGTACCGCTCAGCTTGAAGCGCGGCGTGATCGGCAGGCGGGTGCCTGCGGGGGCAAGAATTTTTGCTCCCGTCGTACTGCAATCGACGGAATCGCACAGGTCGGTGCGGGTCTTCGCGTTGGTGTAGGAGCCCGCGGCGGTCAGCGAGAGGGCGCCCACGGTCACGTTGGTGTCCATTTCGATGCCGCGGATGCGCGCGTCGGGGCCGTTCTGGATCACGGTGAAGCTGTTTTCACCAAGGAACGAGAACTGAAATTGATCCCAATTCTGCTGATATACCGCCCCGTTGAAGCGGACGGTGCCGCCCGGTAGCGTGGTTTTCCAACCGACCTCGTAATTGGTCAGGAAGTCGGCGGCATAGTCGCCGACGTCGCCGCGGCGGTTGATCCCGCCGGGGCGGAAACCGCGCGAGGCGGTAGCGTAGAGAAGGACCTGGTCGGTCGGCTTCCACGTCGCGTTGAAGCGATAGGTGACGCCCTGACCGTCGGCGCGCTTGGGCACCACGCGGCTGCCGTCGGGGACGCCGAGATTGACGCACGGGATCGCGCCGACGTCGGGTGTGGTGAGGAAGTTGGTGGTGTCGCCGCCGTTCAGATAGGCGTCGCGCAACGTGCCCCCGCCGGCCATGTAGCAACTCGCCACACCGGTGCGCGAACTGCCCGCGGCGTTGAAGGGGCTGGCGCTGTAGGGACGGCCATCATCCGGGTCGATGCCGGGATTGCGGCCGAAGCCGAAGAAACCGACCAGCGAATTGTCGTAGATGAAGACGCGCCCGCCCGCGGTCAGCGTCAGCTTCGGCGTCAGGTCGTAGCTTGCCTCGCCGAAGATTGCGTAATCCTTGTCGACGCGGTGCTGGCGCGTCAGCCAGAGCGTGCCCGGATAGCCGTTGACCGATACCTGCGATCCGAGGTTCGGGATCTGGTAATCCTGGAAGATCAGGTTGCTTTGCCGCTGGTAGAAGGCGCCCGCGACCACCCGGAACGGCTGGTCGGCCGGCGAGGCTACACGCACCTCCTGGCTGAGCTTCTTGAAATGATCGCGGCCGATCACGCGCTGGCGCGGGTCGATCGTGTTGCCGTTGTTGTCCTGATAGTAGAAATACCCGGCCAGCCCGCCGACCGCCGAATACAGCGAGTCATAGGCTTCGGAATAATCGGTGTAGTCGCTCGACTGCACGGCGCGGCGATCGAGCAGCGCGCCGGCGTAGGTGACGTCCCAATTGCCCAGCTTGCCCTCGATCGTCAGCGCCGCCTGCGCGAAGCGGTCGCGGCGATATTCGGGGTAGAAGCGCTGCACCTCGAGGTCGCCGACCCGGGGATCGTAGCCATAGCTGCCGTGGCTGTTCTGTTCCTGATAGAGCAGCGTCGGCGTCGCGGTCCAATTGTCGTCGAGATCGATCTTGAGCGCGGCACGACCGCCGTAGGTTTCGGTGTCGTTATAGTCTTTCTTGACGAAGGCAGCATTGTCGACGCTGATCCCGCCGGGCTGTGGCAGGAAGCTGCGCGTGCCGGGCACGTTGTCGATGAAGCCGGCGTCCTTCTGGTAGAAGCCGACCACGCGCAGCGCGACCCGTTCGCCGAAGGGGATGTTGAGCATCCCTTCGCTGACATAGCCGATGCCGCCCGAGTGCAGCATGTTCACCTCGCCATCGACGCGGCCGTAGAAGCCGGCGGTGTCGGGCTTGTTGGTGATGATACGGATCGTGCCCGCCTCGCTCGACGCGCCGTACAGCGTACCCTGCGGCCCGGCGAGGCTTTCGATCCGCGCGATGTCATAGATGTGGATGTCGAGCGTGCCGCCGATCGTGGTGACCGGTTGTTCGTCGAGGTATACGCCGACCGAGGGCAGGGAGCCCGAGTGATTGCCGTCGCCGCCCGACGCGACGCCGCGCATATAAACGGTGGTGACGCCGGGTTGCGACGACTGGAACGCGACCGAGGGCAGAAGCTGCGTATAATCGACGAAGTTGGAGACGTTCAGCTGGTCGAGCCGGCGGGTGCCGATCGCCTGGATGCTGATCGGGACGTTCTGGATGCTTTCGTCCCGTTTCTGCGCGGTGACGATGATGTCGCCGTCGGTGGTGGTGGCGGTCGGTTGCTGCGAGGGCGTGTCGGCGGTCGTGGTTTGACCGGAGCCGGTTTGCGCCCCGGCGGGGACGGCGAACGCCGCAGAGGCCAGCAACGGAACGAGCACGCGACGACGGAAGCTGACCACCACAACAATCCCCTTTGTTGCGACTATGTGACGTCATGCTGCAGCGCGGCAGCGGCACGGTCAATCCGATCAAGAAACAATTTATCGTAAAAGGGTTAGCGTGACGAAATTGTCACGCTGCGGGGGTGAAGCTCGGCGCAAGAGGATAACAATCGATCACGTCGCCGAGCGCGTGCTCAAGTGGCTTCAAGTGGGCGGCGAAAGGCCGCCATGCGCGGTCGCCGCCGCGGAAGATCGGCTGGCGTACCTGTTCGGACGAGGCGGTACGCACCGCCCGCTCGGTGCGGTGCGACGACAGGCAGGCGGCATCGAAGGGCAGGCCGCACGCGTCCAGCAGCGCACGGATATGCGGCTCTGGTGCGTCGACCAGTTCCTCGTGGATCACGCGATGGACTCGGCCGGGCTGCACCGCATCGATGTGCGCCATCATCCGCACATAGTCGCGGTAATAGCGCCCCATGTCGTCGAGCGCATAGCTGAAGCCCTGACCGCGCGCGAAATGCTGCTTGAAGTTCGAGAAGCAGCAGGCACGCGGATCGCGGCGCGCGTCGATGATCGTGGCGTTGGGGAGGATCAGCCGGATCAGTGCGACATGCGCCCAATTGTTCGGCAGCTTGTCGACGAAGAACGGACGGTCGGTGCGGCGCTGGACCGCCGCGCGGCGGAGATAATCCTCGCCCAGTTCGCGAGCGCGCTCGGCGGTGAGGTTGGAGAGGCCGGCGGGGTACTCCGCGATCCGGCGCGCGAGCGCGGGCATGTCGGGCAATTCGGTCGTGCCCTCGACCAGCGGGTGGCTGGCAAGGATCTGTTCGATCAGCGTCGATCCCGCACGCGGCATACCGAGCACGAAGATCGGATCGGGCGCGGGGCAGCCCCAGCCGGCGCGGCCCGCGAAGAACTCTTCGCTGGCGGTCGTGACAATCGTGTCGACGAAGCGCGTCGTCTCGCCGGCGTCATAGTCGATCTGCGTCCGGCGCAGCGCGTTGCCGGCGGCGTAATGCGCGTAGGCGCGATCGGCGTCGCCGCGTTCCTCCCACGCCTTGCCGAGCGCGAAGTCGAGATGGAAGCGATCTTCGGTCGTGATCGCCGGATCGGCGAGCGCAGCGGTCATCGCCGCGACATCGGCATCGTCGAAGCGCACGGTCTTGAGGTTGGCGAGGCTCCACCATGCCTCGCCCAGTTCCGGCCGCAGCGCGATGGCGTGGCGATATGCGGCGACCCCGTCCGCCTGTCGCCCAACCGTCTTGAGCATATGGCCGTAGCTCATCCACACCTTCGGCTGTGCGGGCGCGGCGGCGAGCACGCGTTCGTAGAGCGCAATCGCTTCCTCGAACCCGCCGAGCCGGCCGAGCGCGGCGGCCTTGAGGTTGGCGTGGCCGAGATGCTCGGGCTCGACGGCAAGCAGCGTGTCGAGTTCGGCGAGCGCATCGACGGCGCGATTCTGTCGGTAGAGCACGATCGCGAGATTGGCGCGCGCGGCGGTGAAGCCGGGCGCGAGTTCGAGCGCGCGGCGCAACAGCGTCTCGGCATCGCGATTGCGGCCGATGCGACCGGCCAGTTCGGCGAGCATGCGGATCGCGCGCGCGTCGAACGGCTCGCGTTTCAAATAGGTGCGCAGCAACGGCTCGGCGACGTCGAGCCGATTGTCGTGGAGCGCCAGCGCGGCGTCGACTAGCAAGGCAGGGAAACGGGCAGGGTTTGGCATGGACGAACGAGCAGACCACGGCAGCGCGACCGGATCAAGCGACAGGTCCTTGAAAGACAAGGGTGCGCTCGGCTTCTGGGGCGCGCTGGCGCTGGTGATGGGCAATCTGATCGGCTCGGGCATCTACCTTTTGCCCGCGACACTGGCGCCGTTCGGGGCGAATGCGACGGCAGGCTGGGTGGTGACGATCGCGGGGGCGATGGCGCTGGCGTTCGTCTTCGCGCGGCTGTCGGCGGCGGTGCCGCAGGCGGGCGGGCCGTATGCCTATGCCGATGCGGCGTTCGGGCCGGTGGTCGGGTTCGCGACGGCGTGGAGTTACTGGACGCTGATCTGGGCGGGCAATGGCGCGGTGGCGGTCGCGGCGGTCAGTGCGTTGAGCGTGGCCATCCCCGCACTCGCGCCGCATGCCGCAGTCGCTGCGGTGGTGATGGTATGGGTGTTCGTCGGCGTGAACATCCGCGGCGTCGCGGCGGCGGCGCGGGTGCAGATGGTGACGATGGTGCTGAAACTGGTGCCGCTCGCCGCGGTCGCGCTGCTTGCCGCTTGGCTGCTCTTGACCAAAGGCGGCGCGGCGGTGGTGCAGGATGCGCCGGTGCCGCTGGCGGCGGGGACGATCGCGGGCGCGGCGGCGCTGACCTTCTGGGGGTTTCTGGGGGTCGAGTCCGCGACGGTGCCCGCCGACCGGATGCAGAACCCGGCGCGGACGGTGCCGCGCGCGACGTTGATCGGGACCGCGGCGGTCGGGGTGATCTATCTGATCGTGTCGGGCGCGATCACCGCGCTGATGCCGCGCGCTTCGGTCGCCGCGTCGCCCGCGCCGATTGCGGATTTTCTGGGCGGCGCGATGGGCGGCGCGACCGCGCAGGTGGTGGCGCTGTTCGCGACGGTGAGCGCGCTGGGGACGCTGAACGGCTTCGTCCTGCTGCAAGGCGAGGTGCCGCGGGCGATGGCGCGTGGCGGGGTGTTCCCGCGCTGGTTCGGGCGCGAGAATGACGCGGGCGTGCCGGTGCGCGCGCATGTCCTGGCGGGCCTGTTGGTAACGGGCGTGACGCTGGCCAACTACACGCGCGGGATGGGCGACCTGTTCGCGTTCGTCGCCGCGGTGTCGCTGGCGGCGGGGATGCTCGCCTATTTCGTCAGCGCGCTGGCCGGCGTGGCGTTGCTGCGCGGCGATGCGGCCGGACGGGTCGCGGGCGTCGCGTCGGCCGCCTTCGTCGCTTGGCTGTCCTACGGGCTGGGGCTGGAGGCCAACGTCTGGGCGCTGGTGCTGCTGCTCGCGGGCGTGCCCGTTTATTGGTGGGTCAGGCGCGCCGCCGCCAGCGCGCGATGAGGCGGCGGTCGGCAAGGATCGCCTGCGCGGCATTGTGGCCCGGCGCACCGGTCACCCCGCCGCCGGGATGCGTGCCCGATCCGCACATGTAGAGGCCGTGGATCGGCGCGCGATAGTCGCCGTGCCCCAGCACCGGCCGCGCCGACCACAATTGGTCGAGGCTCATGCGGCCGTGGAAGATGTCGCCGTCGATCAGCCCGAACTTGCGTTCGAGATCGAGCGGCGAGTGGATCTGGCGCGCGATCACCGACTTCTTGAAGTTGGGCGCGTGGCGGTCGACGGTGTCGATGATCAGATCGGCAACCTCCTCGCGTGCGTCGTCCCAGCTGCGGCCATCGGGCAGCTGCGGGGCGAATTGCTGGCAGAACAGGCTGGCGATGTGCATCCCCGGTGGCGCGAGGCTGTCGTCGACCGTCGTGGGGAGCTTCATCTCGACGATCGGTTCCTTCGACCAGCCGTGAACCTTTGCGTCATCGAACGCGCGATCCATGTAATCGAGGCCGGGCGCGATGATGATGCCGGCGGTGTGATGCTCGGCGCGCTCCTTGCCAGGTAGGACGGTGAAGTCGGGCAATTCACTGAGCGCGACGTTCATGCGGAACGTGCCCGAGCCGGTCTTGAACCCGGCGACGCGGCGGCGGAAATCCTCCGGCATGTCGCTGGCGTCGACCATCTGGCGGTACAGCATTGCCGGGCCGACGTTGGCGGCGACGATCGGCGCGGCAATCTCCTCGCCGCTGTCCAGCACCACGCCCGCCGCCTTGCCGCCGTCGACCAGCACGCGCGCGACGGGAGCGTCGAGGCTGATCTCGACTCCGGCATCGAGACATGCCGCCTGCATCGCCTGCGTGATCGCGCCCATCCCGCCGACCGAATGGCCCCATGCGCCGAACTTGCCGTTCACCTCGCCGAAGACGTGGTGAAGCAGGACATAGGCCGAGCCGGGGGTCGAGACGCCCGCGAAATTGCCGACCACCGCGTCGAACGCGAACGCCGACTTGACGTGATCGTCCTCGAACCAGCCGTCGAGGAAGTCGCGCGCGGACTTGGTGAAGACGTCGAGCAGGTCGCGTTGTGCGGCGATGTCGAGTTTGGCGAGCGGCCAGCCTTGGCGCGCGGCGGAGACCACCTCCGCCAGACCGCCGCCGGCGTTGGGCGGGATCTTGAGTGCGAGATCGCGCAGCACCTGCGCGACGCGTTCCAGCGCGGCGTCGTAGCGTGGATAGGCCTCGGCATCGCGGCGGCTGAAGCGCGCGAACTGCTCCTGCGTGCGCTGTATTCCGCCGCCGAGCGTCAGATAGGTGTCGGGGAAGGGGAAGAAGTTGCTGATCGTCCGCTCGATGATGCGGAAGCCGCGGTCGTGCAGCTTCATGTCCGCGATCACCTTCGGGCGCAGCAGGCTGACGGTGTAGCTGGCGGTGGAGTTGCGGAAACCGGGATGGAATTCCTCGGTCACCGCCGCGCCGCCGACGACGTGGCGGCGTTCGAGCACGCGGACCTTCAGCCCGGCGCGCGCGAGGTAGAAGGCGCAGACCAGCCCGTTGTGGCCGCCGCCGATGATGAGTGCGTCGTAGCGCCTGGTCATGTTCCGTATCCCCCGTGTACGTTCACCCGCGCCCAATTCGTCGTCCCGGACTTGATCCGGGACCCCGCTTCTTCCTTTCCGTCACGGAGAGAAAAGCGGGGCCCCGGGTCGAGCCCGGGGCGACGGGAATGGTTGGCCAAATTTCATCCCGTTCGATGCCGCTGCGACCAGCCCGGCGGCGGCGCGCGGTGGAGGCGGGCCTCCGGGATGCGCGCGCGGATCTTGGCGGCGAAGCTGCGGAGGCACACCTCGCTCGCGCCAATCGGGCCAGCGGTGTAGCTGGACGAGGCCATGCCCTGTTGCACGCGCTCGATCAGCCACGTGTCCTCGGCATTGACGGTGCGGTTGATCCGCCAGTTGGCGTAGCGGACCAGCTTCATCTCTCGGCGCGCGTCGGGCAGCGCGAACGTCATCTCGCGCAGCACGCAGGTCGTCGGCGTCAGCGGCAGCCATTGCATGAAGTCGATCTGGTCGGCGTAGATGTCGAACGCCATGTTCGGCCACAGCTTGTAATAGAGCCACAGCCGCTGGTTGGCGGCCGGCAAGTGATCGACGGGCGGCAGATGCGTCTGGTAGAAACGCTCCCACACGTCGTCCGACGGCCGGTCGACGAGCTGCCCCGACATCTTGTCGACCCAGCCCGCTGCCTCGATCGCATAGCTCTTGCCGAACAAGCGGGTCAGCCCGTCGTGCGCGACCGGGATGTGGAGGTTGTCGGAATAATTGTCGCCGACATTCTTCCAGTTCACCGCTCGCTCGCGATGACGCACGTCGCCGATCCGGCGCATGTCGGCGAAGCGATAGGGTGCGATCTCATGATCGTAGGGCGCCATCATCTCCGCGACGCGCGGGCCGCCATCATCCTCGAGTCGGACGAACACGAAGCCGCGCCAGCGGTCGATGTCGACCGGGATCAGCCCGGTCGCCGCCATGTCGAGCGCGGGATAGTCGCGGCGCATCGGCACGCCGCTCAACCGCCCGTTCAGTTCATAGGCCCAGGCATGATAGGGGCACACTAGCTTGCGCGCGCAGCCCGCGTCGCCCTCGACCAGCCGCATCGCGCGGTGACGGCAGACGTTGTGGAAGGCGCGAATCTCGCCATCGGCCCCGCGCACGACGACGACGTTCTCGCCCAGATACGACAGTGTTCGCCATGCGCCGGGCTGGTCCAGATCGCTTTCGTGGCACACGATCTGCCACGACGGGCGGATGATACGCGCGCATTCGAGCGCGAAATATTCGGGATCGGTGTACAACCAACCGGGCAGGCTCCAGTCGGCGTCGGGGTCACGATCGTGCAACTCGGCCGGTTGGAGCATAGGAGGTTCTCGCGTGCTTGTTGCACGAACGTATAACAGGGTGTGCGGTTGAGCAAGCGGGCAAATCCCGAGGATCGTCGCCGCGACCTGATCGAAGCGGCGGTGCGCGTGCTCGCGGAGCGCGGCGCGGCGGGCGCGTCGGTGCGGACGATCGCCGCGGCGGCGAACGTGTCGCCGGGGCTGGTGACGCATCATTTCGGCGGGGTCGACCGGCTGGTGGCGGCTTCCTACGACCATGTCGCGGCACAGGTCGCGGCGGCGCTGGAAGCGGCGGTCGCGGCGGCGGGGAGTTCACCGCCTGCGCGACTAGGCGCGTTCGTCGCCGCCAATTTCACCGCGCCGATCGCCGATCCCGCGCTGCTGGCGACGTGGCTGGCGCTATGGAGCCTTGCGCGCGGCGATCCGGCGATGCTGGCGCGTCACGAACATCATTATGCGGGATTTCGGGTGCGGCTGGAGGTGTTGCTCGCCGAGTGCGGGGTTGCGCCCGCGCGGGTGCGGCTGGCCGCGATCGGGGTCACCGCGCTGGTCGATGGCTTGTGGCTGGAACTGTGCCTGTCGCCCGACAGCTTCTCCGCCGACGAGGCGCGACGGATCGCGACGGCGTATTTGGCGGGATTGCGAGGGGGGGATAGCCCTCTCCCCTCCGGGGAGAGGGTTGGGTGAGGGGCTGTGTCTCACCGAGGCCGACCTCTCTGCGAGACACCTACCCCTCACCCCGACCCTCTCCCCGGAGGGGAGAGGGAGAATGCTATTTCGACAGATCGATGAACAACGACTGATAGTACGCGATGCCCGGCGCGATGTTGTCGATCGGCGTGCGCTCGTTCAGCCCGTGGCTGAAATCGTCCGATTCCTTGATGAAGGTCGGGCTCGCGCCATAGCTGGGGACGTGGTGATAGCGGAACCACATGCTGTCGCTCGCCCCCGCCGACATGCTCGGGAAGACCGGGACGCCGGGGCGGGTCTTGCCGATCGCCTTCGTCACCGCGGCAACGAAATCGGGGCGCATCGGCGAGGCGTCGTTGGGGACCGAGCCCTCGCTGACGTCGCGGATCGTGAGCTTCGGTTCGGCGGCGACCTGCTTGAGCGTCGCCATCACGTCGGCGGGCTTCACACCGGGGAAGATGCGGCAGTTGATGTTCGCGGTCGCGCGCTGCGGCAGCGCATTGAGCGCATGACCACCGCTGACCATCGTCGACACGCAGGTGGTGCCGATCTGGCCGACATAGGCGGGGTCGGCGGCGAGCGTCGCGATCGCCTGCTCGTCCTTCGGATTGGCCGCGAAGGCGCGCATCGCGGCGGCGAGGGCACCGGTCTTCTGCTTGGCGGCTTCCTCGAAGAACTTCTTCGTGAGGTCGGACAGTTGCGGCGTGAAGCGGTAGTTGCCGATCCGCACCAGCGCGGCGGACAATTGATTGATCGCGTTTTCGGGGCGCGGGGCGGAACTGTGTCCGCCGGGGTTGGTGACGGTCAGCTCGAAATCGGCATAGGTCTTTTCCGCGCCATTCCACGTAAAGAATTGCGCGCGGCCGTCCTCACCCAGCCGCCCGCCGCCGCCATCGATGTTGATGACCAGCTCGGCGTTCTTCAGTTGTTTGGCGATCAGCGCGCTGGTCTTCATGCGCGTCTCTTCATCGCCGGAAAATTCGAGTACGATATCGCGGCGGGGGCGGTAGCCGTCGCGCTTCATCTGCAACAGTGCGGCGATCGTGACCGCGGCGTCGAGCTTCATGTCGGTCGCGCCGCGGCCGTACAGATAGCCGTTCTCGATCACCGGGGTGAACGGATCGCGCTGCCAGTCCGCAGGTTTCGCCTCGACGACGTCGATATGGCCGGAGATCACCAGCGGCTTGGCGGCGCGATTGGTGCCCGGCCAGCGCGCGATCAGATAGGCGGTGTCGTCGACCGGGGTGACGGTGACGTCGGTGATCCCGCCTTCGACCAGCACCGACTTCAGATAGGCGGCGAGCTGCGGCGTCTGGTTGCCCGGACCGGCGACGCTGCGGAACGCGATCGCGCGCTTGGCGATGTCGAGCGCCTGCGCCTCGCTGCGTGGTTCGGCGTGGAGCGTCGAAACCGGCGTCGCGCACAGCAGGGCAGAGATCAGACCCGAACGAACCCTGTTGCGCTTCATCATGCTTTCCCCTTGGCGACGGTCCGACGACGCTAGGCCGCTGGAAGGAAAAGGCAACTGCGCGCTACAGCAGCACCTCCGCCCGGGAGGATGCACTGCGCTCACCGGCGTCGAGCACTTCCATCACCGCCAGCGCCTCGTGCGGCGGCACCGGGTTCGCGCCGGTGCCGCGGATCGCGGCGACCACGGCGGACCAAAAGAGCCGATAGTCGCCGCGCAGCGTCGGGATGTGCTGCACCATTCCCGACGCGTCGGTGAGCAGGCCGTCGTCGGGGTCGAGCCCCCAACCGTCGCCGCCCGGCGCGTGCCCGCTGACGGTCGCCGCCTCCTGCGGGTCGATACCGTGCTTGATCCAGCTACCATTCGTGCCGTGGACCGCGAAGCGTAGACGATGGTCGGCGACGAGCTTGCTCGAATGGAGCACGATCCGTTTGTCGCGGTAGCGGAGCGTCGCGTGGAAATAATCCGGGGCCGGGGCCCCGATGCGCAGCGTGGCGATATCGGCCGTGATGCCGAGCGGCCGTCCGAACAGCACCAGCGCCTGATCGACCAGATGTGGCCCGAGATCGAACCACGATCCGCCGACTCGCGCCTCCTTCCATGTCGCGGCGGCGACCGGTCGCCAGCGATCGAAGTGGCTCTCGAACGTCGCGATCGCGCCCAGCCGGTCCTCGGCCAGCAGCGCACGCAGCGTCAGGAAATCGGCATCCCAGCGCCGGTTGTGGAATACCGTCAGCAGCCGGCCGGCACGCTCACCAGCCGCGACCAACCGGCGCGCATCGGCGAGCGAGGTCGCGAACGGCTTGTCGACGAGGACATGCTTGCCCGCCGCCAGGGCGGCAAGCGCATGGTCGGCATGCAGCGCATCGGGGCTGGAGACGATCACCAGATCGATGCCGGGTGTGGCAAGCAGCGTTTCGATATCGGCAACGACCGTTGCGGCGGGCAGGTCGGCATGGACCTTCGCGGCGTCGCGCGAGACGATGCCGCGCAGCGCCAGCCCCGGCGTTGCAACCACATAGGGCGCATGAAAGGCGCGTCCACCGAGCCCGTAACCGACCAGGCCGACACCGATTTCATCGCTCATTCGCCGTCCCTCGTTTCAGCGTGCGGTCTGCCGCATCGTGGAACCATTACCCGCCGCGAAGCGGTTGCGGCATTCAATCGATCATCACGCGAGATTTTTCATGAGCATTGCATCGGCATTGGGGTTGGGCGGCCAAAAGGTCCGTTACGCAATCGTCGGGCTGGGCGACATCTCGCAAGAGGCGTTGATGCCGGGCGTCGCCCACACCGGCAATTCGGAGATGACCGCGCTGGTCTCGGGCGATGCCGAGAAGCTCGAAGCGCTCGGCAAGCGGTACGACATCGCCGATCGTTATTCCTACGAGCAGTTCCCCGAGTTGCTGCGCTCAGGGACGATCGACGCCATCTACCTCGCCACGCCGAACTGGCGTCATGCCGAATTCGCGATCCCGGCGCTCGAGGCCGGCATCCACGTCTTGTGCGAAAAGCCGCTCGACGTCTCGGCGGAGAAGGCGCGCGCGATCATCGCCGCGGGCCAGCGCGGCAAGGCGAAGCTGATGACCGCCTATCGCCTGCATTTCGAGCCCGCCACGCTCGACGCAATCCGCCGCATCCGCGCGGGCGAGCTGGGCGATCTGATCGCCTTCACCGCCTGCTTCACGCAAATGGTGGACCCTGCCAATCACCGCGCGACCAACGGAATCGAGGCCGGGCCGCTGTTCGACATGGGCGCCTATCCGATCAACGCGATCCGCTACCTGTTCGGGGCCGAGCCGCTGGAGGTCGTCTCGGCGGTCGGTGTGCGCCATGCCGAGTCCGGGTTCGGCGACTTCGACGATACGATTGCGGTGACGCTGCGGCTGCCGGGCGACCGGCTCGCGCAATTCACGGTCAGCTATTACGCCAACAACGTCGACAGCCTGACGATCGCGGGCACCAAGGGCTCGATCGAGATGAACCCGGCTTTCGGCTTCGGGCAGGGGCTGGAGCATCATCGCCAGATCGGCGAGAAGCAGTCGCAAGAAACCTACAAGGCCACCGACCAGTTCGGTGGTGAGTTGCGCTACTTCTCCGATTGCATCCTCAAGGATCGCGACCCGGAGCCGGACGGCGAGGAAGGGCTGGCCGACCTGCTGGTGATCGAGGCGATCGTCGCGGCGCTGAAATCCGGCGGCGCCGTGCCGGTCGAGCCGCTCGCGCGGGCGCGCCGCATCGACCCGGATGCCCAGGAGCAGACGTTGCGCGCAGTGTCCGCGCCCGAGCCGGTCAACGCCGCGCCGCCGACGGGCGCCTGACCCTTCACCCGATCGCGCAGGAGATACCGATGTCCAATCCTTCCCAGCCGCTCGCCGGCCATGTCGCGGTGGTGACCGGGGCCAGTTCGGGCATCGGGCTGGGGGTGGCCGAGGGGCTGGCAGCGGCCGGCGCCGCGGTGGTCGTCAACTATCATTCCGACGCCGACGCCGCCGAGGAATTGGTGGCCCGCGTGCGGGCGGATGGCGGACGCGCGATTGCGGTCGGTGCCAACGTTTCGGAGGAGCAGGAGGTCGTCAAACTGTTCGACACGGCGGCCAGTGCTTTCGGCCGGGTCGACGTGCTGGTCGCCAATTCGGGCGTGCAGAAGGATGCGGCGATCGCCGACATGTCGCTCGCGGACTGGAACACCGTGATCGAGGTCAACCTGACCGGCCAGTTCCTGTGCGCGCGCGAAGCGGTGCGGCGCTTCCGCGCGCAAGCCAAGGAAGGGCGACCCGCCCGCAGCGCCGGTGCGATCATCACGATGAGTTCGGTGCATGAGGTGATCCCCTGGGCCGGGCACGTCAATTATGCGGCCTCGAAGGGCGGCAGCCGGATGCTCACCCGTTCGCTGGCGCAGGAGGTGGCGGTCGACGGCATTCGCGTGAACGCGATCGCCCCCGGCGCGATCCGCACCCCGATCAACAAGGAAGCGTGGGACAGCGAGGCGGCGCTGGAAAGGCTGTTGCGGCTGATCCCTTACGGCCGGATCGGCGAGCCCGAGGATGTCGCGCGCGCCGCGGTGTGGCTGGCGTCCGATCAGGCCGATTACGTGACGGGCACCACTCTGTTCATCGACGGCGGCATGACCTTGTATCCCGAGTTCCGCGACAATGGTTGAGCCGCTGCGTACGATCGGCGAGCATGGCATCATCGGTGATCTGGAGACGGCGGCGCTGATCGCGCGGGATGCGACGATCGACTATCTGTGCTGGCCGTCGCTCGACAGTCCGACGATCTTCGCCGATCTGCTCGACGCGGGGAAGGGCGGGGCGTTCACGCTCCAGCCGAACCTCGACCGGCTCGAGCACCTGCAACTTTACGTGCCCGATACCAATGTGCTGCTGACCCGCTGGATGGCGGAGGACGGCAGCGCCGAGGTGCGTGACCTGATGCCGCTCGCCGCCGCGCGCGTCCATCCCGATCATGCCGCGCGCTGCCTGATCCGCCGCGTGACCGTGACGCGCGGCACGGTGACCTTCACGATGCGTTGCGGGCCTCGGTTTGATTACGCCCGCGAGCAGCCCGCGGTGGAGGCGGTCGATGACGGCATCCGGTTCGTTGGGCGCGATCTTTCGCTGCGGCTGTTCGCTTCCGTCGCGCTTACGGCGGACGCGGACGCCGCCACCGCGCATTTCACGCTGACGTCGGGGCAGAGCGCGTGGTTCGTACTGGGCGCCGACCATCTGCTTCTTCCCGACGATCGGACGATCGACGAGGATGTCGCCGCGACGACCCAGGTATGGCGAAGTTGGGCGAACCGCTCGTCCTATAAAGGGCGCTGGCGCGAAGCGATGACCCGGTCGGCGCTCGCGCTCAAATTGCTGACGTCCGAGCGGCACGGATCGATCGCAGCCGCCGCCACCTTCTCCTTGCCCGAGGCGACCGGCGCGGGGCGGAACTGGGACTATCGCGCGACGTGGATCCGCGACGCCTCGTTCACCGTCTACGCCTTTCTGCGGCTCGGCTTCGTCGACGAGGCAGAGCATTTCAATCGTTGGGCGGCGAAGCGCGTGATGGCCGCCGATCCGGAGCATCCGATCCGCATCATGTACGCGATCGACGGCACCGAGGCGGCCGACGAGCAGGAATTGCCGCATCTCGCCGGCTATGACGACAGCCGCCCGGTGCGGATCGGCAACGCCGCGCACGGACAGACGCAGCTCGACATCTTCGGCGAGCTGCTCGACAGCGTGTACCTTTCGAACAAATACGGCCATGCGATCAGCCACGAAGGCTGGCAGCATGTCCGCGGCATCGTCGACCATGTCATCGCGCACTGGCAGGAACCCGACGCCGGCATCTGGGAGATGCGCGGCGCGCCGCGGCACTTCCTTCATTCGCGGGTGATGTGCTGGGTCGCGCTCGACCGCGCGATCCGGCTGGCGCACCAGCGGTCGTTGCCTGCGCCGGTGGTCGAGTGGGCGACAGCGCGCGACGCGATCGTAGAAGACGTGTGGGCGAACTTCCGCCACCCCGAACACGGTTATTTCGTGCAGGAACGGGGCGGGCGCGAACTCGACGCCGCGGCACTGATGATGCCGCTGGTCCGCTTCGTGTCGTCGACCGATCCGGTGTGGCTCAAGACGCTGGACGCGATCGGCGCGCAGTTACGCGACGATGGTCTGGTCTATCGCTATCGCAATGCCGACGGGCTGGAAGGCGGGGAGGGGGCGTTCACGACCTGCACCTTCTGGTACGCCGAGTGCCTGGCGCGCGCCGGGCGGATGGACGAGGCGCAGATGATACTGGCCAAGGGAATGGCCTATGCCAATTCGCTCGGCCTGTTTTCCGAGGAAGTCGATCGTCGCGGGCTGGCGCTCGGCAATTTTCCGCAGGCGCTGACGCACCTCGCCTTCATCAGCGCGGCCTATTTCATCGATCGGCGGCTCGACCCAAGTTATCATCCGAACTGGCAGCCGTAGGGCTGATTCGTTCGTTCCGCGAACGACGGTGCGCCAAAGGTCGGAATTGACGCGGTCGCGCAAAGTGCGTTGTCTGCGACGATGAACGATCCTCGCTCTGCCAGACCCGCATCGCCGCTTCGAGCCGCGCGCGCATGATCCTGTTGTCGATCGTCGTGGCGCTGGCGGTGCTGATCGGACTGGTCGCGCTACGTGCACCGCCGTTCCTCGCCTTCGTCGTGTCGGCGCTGGTCGCCGCGCTGCTGCTCGGCGTGCCGCTCGCGCGCCTGCCCACCGCGATCGAGAAAGGCATCGGTGATACGATCGGCCCGGTCGTCATCACGATCGTGCTCGGCGCGTTCCTCGGCAAGCTGATCGCTGACAGCGGTGCGGCGCAGCGGATTGCGGACACGCTGATCGGCTGGTTTGGCCCGGCGCGGCTGCCGATCGCGATGGCAGCGACCGGCTTTCTGGTCGGCATCCCGCTATTCTATAATGTCGGTTTCGTGCTGATGGTGCCGCTGATCTTCTCGATCGTGCTGCGCTCGGGCCTGCCCGCGGTGCATGTCGGCATTCCGTTGCTGGCCGGATTGTCGATCGCACATGGCTTCCTGCCGCCGCACCCGTCGCCGACCGCGGTGGTGGCGCAGCTCGGCGCGGATTTGGGCGTCACGCTGATCTACGGGCTGATCGTCGGCATCCCGACTCTCGCGATTGCCGGCCCGCTGTTCGCGACGACGCTGAAGGGGATCGTGAGCCCGCCGTCGCCGTTGTTCGAGGCGGCCGCTGCCACGCGGGACCGGCGGCTGCCGGGGGCGTTCGCCAGCTTCGCCTGCGCCTTGCTGCCGATCGCGCTGATCGCCGGCGCGACCGCGCTTCATTACGCGCCACTGTCGCCGCAGGCGGCGTCGCTGGTGGCTTTCGTCGGGCATCCGACCAACGTGCTGTTGCTGTCGATCGCGGTCGGCATCGTCGCGCTCGGGCGCAGCGTCGGGCTGTCGCGCGTCGAGATGATGGACGGCTTCACCGTCGCGATCCGCGACATCGCGCCGATCCTCCTCATCATCGCCGGGGCCGGCGCACTGAAGCAGGTGCTGGTCGAAAGCGGCGCGGACAAGATCATGGCCGCACAGCTCGCCGATCTGCCGCTGCCGCCGCTCGCGCTCGGCTGGCTGCTGGCGTGCGTGATCCGCATCGCGGTCGGCTCCGCGACCGTCGCGGGGCTGACCGCGGGCGGGCTGATCCAGCCGGTGATCGTCGCGACCGGCGCGGATGCCAATCTGATGGTGCTGGCGATCGGCGCGGGCAGCCTGATGTGCAGCCACGTCAATGATTCCGGCTTCTGGATGTTCAAGGAATATTTCGGGCTTTCGCTGCGCGACACCTTCCGCTCCTGGTCGCTGATGGAGACGCTTGTCGGGGTGTTCGGTCTGCTCTTCGTGCTGTTGCTCGACGCCGCGCTGCGCGTCCTCTAGCCTTCCGCCGATGAGCGAGTTCACAGAATATGATGTGCAGGCGAACGGCATCCGCTTGCATGTGACCGAGGCGGGGAGCGGCCCCGCGGTCCTGCTCTGCCACGGCTTCCCGGAGTTGGGCCATTCATGGCGGCATCAGCTGCGCGCGCTCGCCGACGCCGGCTATCGCGCGATCGCGCCCGACATGCGCGGCTATGGCCGCACCGAGGCACCGGCCGACACCGGTCGCTACACGATCTTCCACCTGACCGGCGATATGGTCTCGCTGCTCGGCGAACTGGGCATCGCACAGGCGGCGATCGTCGGCCACGACTGGGGCGCACCGGTCGCCTGGACCGCGGCGCAGCTCCGTCCCGATCTGTTCAAGGCGGTACTTGGCCTGTCGGTGCCGCACGCGCGCCGGGGCTCGATCAGCAGCCTCGACAAGCTGCGCCGTGCCGGGCTGCACGCTTATTACCAGCTCTATTTTCAGACCCCCGGCGTCGCCGAGCGCGAGCTGGAGGCGGACGTCGATACCGCCATGCGCCGGATCATGTGGTCGCTGTCGGCCGGCCCGCCCACGCCGTGGAACGGCATGATCGGTTCGCAAGGTGCGCTCGACGCCTTCTGGGAACCGGATGCCGCGATGCCGTGGATCGATGACGCCGATCTTGCGGTCTACGGCGCCGCGTTCCGCGCGTCCGGGTTTGCCGGCGCGCTCAACTGGTATCGCAACATCGACCGTAACTGGGATCTTACCGGCGCACTCGACGGGCTGCCGATCGCGCAGCCGGCGTGGTTCGCGATCGGCGACCGCGACCCGATCCTGCGCTTCGTCCAGCCTTCGATCGAGGCGCTGCCCCAAACCGTTCCCGGCCTGCTCGGCACCAGCGTCCTGTCCGGCGTCGGCCACTGGCTTCAGCAGGAAGCACCCGATGCGGTCAACGCGATCATGCTCGACTTCCTCGCGCGCGTCTTCCCCGCCGCGCGCGGCTGAGCCGAAACAATTATTGCAGGTCCGGTTCGCCCGGATGATGCGCTTTCCACTGCATTGCCATCAGGATGCGCGTGTGGCCGGAGGGGTGGTCGAAGAACACGATTTCCTCGAGTGGCGACGGGTTCAGTTTGCGATACGCGCCCAGCTTCAGCGCCACGCGCGCCCAGCCGTCGGGCGCGCGCGACGCGTTGATCCCGAAATAATCGGCCTGCCGCTCGTGGAAACGGATCAGGCTGTTCGTCACCGGCGTCAGCAGCACGCCCAGCACGCTGATGACGATCGTCGCCGGCACCAGCATCGCCGGATCGTCGCGCGACGCGATCCCCCAGCGCGCGCCGAACCGCGCGACCAGCCACGGCGTCGCGCGATCGATCACCAGCAGGAACAGCCCGGCGATCAGCGTGAACCCGATCAGCAATGTCGCGGTGTGGCCGAGCACGTAATGGCCCAGCTCATGCCCCATCACCGCGCGCACTTCGGCCGGGGATGTCTGGTTGAGCAGATTGTCGTTGAGCGCCACGCGCACCGTCGGCCCGATCCCGGCGACGTTGGCGGAGATGCGCTTCGTCTGCCGTGACGCGTCGACGACCAGAACATTGTCGGCGGGCACGCCATTGGCCTGCGCCATTTGCAGGATCTGCGCGCGCAGCGGCGAGGCGGGCATCGGCGTGTAGCGGTTGAACAGCGGCTCGATGAACACCGGGCTGAGCAGCAGCCCGATCAGCAGGAAGATCCCGCTGGCCAGCGTTCCCCACGCCCACCAGCTGCGCGGCAGTTTCCGGTACAAGGTCAGGATCGCGAGCAGCCCGATCGCGCCCAGCAAGGTGCCGACCAGTGTCGCGATCGACCATTCGCCCAGCCACGCCGCCAGCGTCTGGTTCGACATCCCGTATTGCTGCTCGCGCGCCCAGCCGACGTACAGCGACCACGGCAGCGTCAGCAGGCCGGTGATCGCCAGATAGATCAGCGAGAAGAGGAACGCCCGCGGCGTCTTGCGTCCCCGCGCCCAGCGATCGGCGGTTTGCGACAGTCGCGCCACCACGCCGGTCTGCAACAGCCCCCAGGCGACGACGATACCGACCAGCGCATTCCACAGGATCAGCCAATAGGTGCCTTCGAAATACGCGTCCGATCTGGCGCGAGCCGCGGCATCGATCGAGGCGAGATAGGCGTCGGTCGCCGCCACGGGATCGAAACCCGGCGCCACCTGTGCCGCCGCCGACGCGATCGAGGCCAATATCATCATCCGTCCCCCCGTTGTTATGGCGGCAGGCTAGCGGCGGAGGACGGGCTGCGCCAGCGGTGCCGTTTGCGGCGGGAAGAACCAACTTCCTTCGTTGCTTCGGACTTGATCCAAGGGAAACGGAGAGTAGTTGTGGTGAAACCTAGGCGCTTGCAGTGTCGCCCGTCGCGAGCAGCGCGAAAGTCGCCAGCCAGTGGCCACCCATGTAATCGTCGTCGAGATGCGGCAGGCTGGCCTGGAGGTGCCGCTCCGCCGCGTTCGTCATCGCGCTCGCCGCCGGGTGGTTTGCCCCGAGCGCCGCCGCGATCGCCCGCCAGCACCATGCGCGGCTGAGGTTCAGGCCATCCAGATGCGCGATCTTGCCGTCGCTCCGGTCGGAGACGGTGGCCGGGCGGAACAGGGTCGCGGGCTCGCCGTGGACCAGATCGGGCAGGAAGGCGTCGAACCAGTCGGCGAACGCCGCAGCGGGCAGCACCCGGCTCATCAACAACGCCTCGGTCAGCGCAGAGGACAGGAAGTCGTCGCCCGACGGCTCCCATGCCTGACACCCGCGATCGTTGCCGAACCAGTCCTGCGCCCGCGCATCGATCAACGCGACGAGCGCCGGGTTGCGCGTCGCCGCCCAGTCATGCGCCAGCACGAGCGCGAAGGCGGTGTTGCCGTGGGTTCCGGCGCGCAGCGGATAGGTGAGCTTCGGCAGATAGGTCATGAACCGCGCCGCGAAGGCGGCAGCGAGTGGCGCGAGCGCGTCGCTCCAGCCCTCGGCGTGGCGCGCTGCCTCGGCATGGAGCGCGAGCAGCCAGGCCCAGCCATATGGCCGCTCGAACCCCGCGGTCAGCGGCCGGTCGAGGTAGGCCAGCTCGCCCGCGACCTTGGCGGGCGTCAGCATCGCGTCGGCGCGCGCGACGATGGCGAGTGTCTCGGGCAGATCGGGGAACAGCCGCCGCACCGTCAGCAACTGCCACCAGCCGTGTACGCAGCTGTGCCAGTCGAAACTGCCGTGGAAGATCGGGTGGAGCGCCGCCGGGGGTACCGCATCCTGCGGTCCGGTCAGCACCTGATCGAGCTTGTAGGGATATTCGCGTCCGACATGGTCGAGCGTGATGCGCGCGAAGCGACCGGCCAGCGCGGGATCGAGCAACATCATCGGACCACCCACCAGATCAACAGAATATTGAACGCCAGCAGCGGCACCGCCGTCGCCGCCTGCGCGCGGATCACGCCATAGCGATCCTTCAGCTCCAGCAACGCGGCGGGGACGATGTTGAAATTGGCCGCCATCGGCGTCAGCAGCGTGCCGCAGAATCCCGCCAGCATCCCCAGTGCCGCTACGGGCGCGGGATCGCCGCCATAGCCGCGGACGAGCAACGGCAACCCGATTGCCGAGATCATCACCGGGAATGCGGCAAAGGCATTGCCCATCACGATTGTGAACAGCGCCATGCCGAGCCCATAGGCCAGCGCCGCGCCGAACACGCTGCCCGCCGGGATCGCCGCACCGGCCAGCCCGCCGACGACGGTGCCGACGCCCGCCACGGCGAAGATCGCGCCAAGGCTCGCGAGCAATTGCGGCATGATCGCTGCCCAGCCGATCTCGTCGAGCAATCGCCGCCCGGCGCGCACCCCCTCTAGTGGCGGGGTCTTCAGTATAAGGTGACACAGCACCAGCGCGAGCAGCGCACCGGCGGCGAGCGCCACCAGCGTCGCCTGCGCCGGATCGACGACTGTCGGCAGTTGCTTGAACAGCAACGTGCCTCCCAAGGCCGCGACCGGAATGACGAGCGCGAGCGCAAGCAACGGTCCGCGGGGCGCCGCCGGCTCTACCGTCTCGCCCCGCCGCATTCGTCCCGAGGTCGCGACTGCGACCAGCGCCAGCACCAGGACGCCGTTGCCGACGTCGCCGATCCAGTCGCCGGCAAAGAAGGAGAGCGCGAGGAGCGCATGGAACGCGCCATTGGCCCAGCGTCGATCGACGAAGCCGAGCACCGCCGCCGCCGCGAAGAAGCAGCCGGCGACCAGATAGACGAAGTTCAGCCCGATCATCGCGCCCGCCGCCGCACCAGCCGCCGGTCGAACAGCCACAGTCGCGCGCCGTGGATCAGGAACGCGGCGATGGCGGTCGGGATCGCCCACACCGACAGGTGGAACGGCTCGATCACGATGCCATAGCCGGCGAGAACGCCCTTCATCAGCAGGATCGATCCGATCGCGATGAAGATATCCTCGCCGAAGAACAGCCCGATATTGTCGGTCGCCGCGGCCAGCGCGCGGACCTGTTCGGGATCGGCGCGCGCCTCCTCGTCCGCGCCTTCGCCCTGCCGCTCCGCCGCCGCCTCGGCCATCGGCGCTACCAGCGGGCGGACGGTCTGCGCGGGACCGGCGATCGCGATCAGCCCCAATGCCGCCGAGATTTGGCGGAACAACAGATAGCTGGCGAGCAGCCGGCCAGCCGTCAGACCCTTCAGCCCCGCGACCAGCGTCCGTGCACGTTCCTGCAAGCCGTTGCGTTCAAGCAAGCCGATTACAGGCAGCACCAGATAGACCGCGGTGACGTAGCGCGTCTGGTTGAAGGCGTGGCCGAACCGCGCGAGCACCGCCAGCGGATCGAGCCCGGCGGCCAGTCCCGTGACCAGCGCCGCGACGATGATGACCAGCAGCGGGTTGAACCGCAACAGGAAGCCAAGCGCGATCACCGCGACGCCGGACAGGACCAGCATCAGCCGGCGTCCCCGTACCCGCCGCCGCCCGGTGTCTCGATCACGAACACGTCGCCGGGCGCCATGTCGGCGGAGGCGGTCGCGTCCAGCGTCTCGACGCTGCCGTCGGCGCGCTCGATCCGGTTGACGCCGACCGCGCCGTCCGCGCCGCCCATCAGGCCGAACGGCGCGACCGTGCGCCGGTTGGACAGGATGTTGGCGCGCATCGGCGCGCGGAACCGTAGGCGCCGCGTGGCGCCGTCGCCGCCCTGCCACGCGCCCGCGCCGCCCGACCCGCGCCGGATCGCGAACGCCTCCAGCAGCACCGGAAAGCGCGTCTCCAGCACCTCGGGGTCGGTGAGCCGGCTGTTGGTCATATGCGTCTGGATCGCGCTTGCCCCGCCAAAGCCCGGCCCCGCGCCCCCACCGCCCGCGATCGTCTCGTAATATTGGCGGGTCGCGTCGCCGAAGGTGAAGTTGTTCATCGTCCCCTGCGATCCGGCCATCGCGCCCAGCGCACCCATCAGCGCATCGGTGACCACCTGGCTGGTTTCGACATTGCCCGCGACCACCGCGGCGGGGAAGCGCGGGTTCAGCATCGAGCCTTCAGGCACGATCAGCGTCACCGGACGCAGAAAACCGTCGTTCAGCGGCACATCGTCGGCCACCAACGTGCGGAGAACGTAGAGAACCGCGGCACGCGTGACCGCGAACGGCGCGTTCGTGTTCCCCGGGCGCTGCTCGCTGGTTCCCGAGAAGTCGACCGTCAGTGCACCGGTGCCGTGGTCGACGCGCACCGACACGCGCACCACCGCGCCGTCATCGGTCGCATAATCGAATGCGCCGTCCTTCAATTCCCGGATCGCGCGCCGCGCCAGCGTCTCGGCGTGGGCTTGAACATGCTCCATATAGGCGCTGACGACCGCCAGCCCCTGTTCGGACGCCAGCCGCTCCAGCCCCGCGGCCCCCCGCGCGCAAGCGGCAAGCTGCGCGGTCAGGTCCGCCATATTCTGATCGATCGCCCGCGCCGGATGCGGCCCCGCCGCAAAGATCGCGCGCACGTCGTCGTCGCGCAATCGTCCTTCGGCGACGACCAGCACATCGTCAAGCACCACGCCCTCGTCGTGGATCGTCCGGCTGTCGGCGGGCATCGAGCCGGGGCTGGTGCCGCCGACATCGGCGTGGTGCCCGCGTGCCGCCACGAAGAAAGCCGGTGTCGCACCGCCCGCAAAGACCGGCTGGACCACGGTAATATCCGGCAAGTGCGTCCCGCCGCGATAGGGATCGTTGACCGCATAGGCGTCACCCGGCCGCATCCCGCGCCCATCCGCCGCGCGGCTCTCCATCAGATGCCGCACGCAATCGCCCATCGATCCCAGATGGACCGGAATGTGCGGCGCGTTGGCGACCAGATGGCCGTGCGCGTCGAAGATCGCGCAGGAAAAATCGAGCCGCTCGCGAATGTTGACCGACGCCGCGCTACGTTGCAGCGCCGAGCCCATTTCCTCCGCCAAGCCCATGAACAGTCCGGCAAAGATCGCGAGCCGCACCGGATCGACCGTGGCGCTCATCGTCTCGGCGCGGCGCTGGGTCATGCGTGTCAGATGCAAGGTACCGTCACCCAGCACGGTCGCCGACCAGCCGGGCTCGACAACCACGGTTGAGGTGGCATCGACGATCAAGGCCGGCCCATCAATGCGAACGCCGGCACTCAACGCCTCGCGACGATGCAGCGGGGTAGCGGTGACGATCCCGCCCAGCGCCGTCTCGACCATCTCCGGCGCTGTATCCCCGTCGGATCTGCCGACCGTCATTCCCGGCGCTTGCGTCGGCAGCACCGCCTCGACCTGCACGCGCTCGACGACCAGCATATCGTCGCCGTCGAAGCCGAACCGGTCGCGGTGCGCCGTGGCGAAGGCGTCCGCCATCGCGGTCTCGTCGGCAACCGCGACGTCGATACCCTGATCGGTGCGCGCATAGCGAAGGGTGGCGGTACGCTCGACCCACGCCTCCGCGCCAAGCTCCGCGACGGCCTCGGCAGCCAGTTCCTCGAGAGCCTTGCGCCACGCCGCACTGCCAAGCGGTTCGCCGATCGTCCGCTGCCGGACCGCGCGGCGATCGGCCAGCGCGATCCCCCATGCCGACAGGACCCCGGCGAGCGGATGGACGAGCACCTCGGTCATCCCCAGCGCATCCGCGACCAGACAGGCGTGCTGCCCGCCGGCGCCCCCGAAGCTCATCAGCGCATAGCTCGCCGGATCATGCCCGCGCGCGACCGACACCGCCTTGATCGCGCCTGCCATGTTCGCGACGGCGATCGCCACCAGTCCCTCCGCCGCCGCGATCCGGTCGGGCCGCGATCCGGTTGCCGTCGCCACGTCGTCGAGCAAGGCGTCGAGCCGTGCCTCCGCCGCTGCGCGCTCAAGCGGCTGGTCGCGGTCGGGGCCGAATACCGCGGGAAAATGCGACGGCACCACTTTGCCGAGAAGCAGGTTGCAGTCGGTCACCGTCAGCGGCCCACCGCGTCGGTAACAGGCGGGACCGGGATCGGCGCCGGCGGATTCGGGGCCGACCACGAAGCGCCCGCCATCGAATCGACAGATCGAGCCGCCACCCGCGGCGACCGTATCGATCCGCAGCATCGGTGCGGACACGCGCACCCCGCCGATCACCGCTTCCTGTCGTCGCTCGAACGCGCCGGCCCACAGCGACACGTCGGTCGACGTGCCGCCCATGTCGAAGCCGATGACGCGCGAGATATCCGCAGCGGTCGCTGCCGCGGCCATGCCGACGATCCCGCCGGCCGGCCCGGACAACAACGCGTCCTTGCCGCTGACGCCTGCGGCATCGGCCAACCCACCCGACGATTGCATGAACAAGGGCGCACCGCCCGCCTCGAACGCCGCGCGCAACCCGTCGACATACCCGCGCAGCACGGGGGTCAGATAGGCGTCCGCGGTGGTCGTGTCGCCGCGTGCGACCAGCCGGATCAACGGCGACACGCGGTGACTGACCGAAATCTGCGTGAAGCCGATCCGTTCGGCCACTTCGGCCAGCGCCGCCTCGTGCGCGGGGTGTCGCCAGCCGTGCATCAGGACGATCGCGATGCTGCGCAGACCCTGCTCATAGGCACCACGAAAGGCGTGCTCCGCCGCGACGAGATCGAGCGGGCGGACGATCGCGCCCTCGACATCGACCCGCTCGTCGACCTCCACCACCTGCGCGGCGAGCGGCGGCAAGCGGCGGATCGCCTGCGCGAAAATATCCGGCCGATCCTGATAGCCGATCGTCAGCGCGTCACCGAAGCCGCGCGTGATCGCCAGCAACGTCGGCGCGCCGCCCCGCTCCAGCAACGCGTTGGTCGCCACCGTCGTGCCGATCCGCACGTTGATCGACGGTAGCGGTCCATCCGGGATCCCGGTCAGTCGCCGCACCGCCTCGACGGCGGCATCGTCGTAGCGACCGGGATCGACCGACAGCAATTTGGCGACTGCGATCGAGCCATCGTCCCGCTCCGCTACGACATCGGTGAAGGTACCGCCGCGATCGATGGCGATACGCCGGAGCGCGGGGCGGGCGGCAGGATCGGTCATCGCGCCTCTATCGCAACCACCCGCGAGATTGTCGATGTGGCCAACGGCTTGATTTTCCGCGAAAGGGCTCGGCATGCGATGGAGACGACGTAACCTGGCCTCGATGAGCGCCGATGTCGGCGACGGCCTTGCCCCGGCGGTGGAGGCGGTCACCGGCGCGGCACCGCGCGCCACCGACGGCACGCCGGTGCGCGGCTACCGCGTGATCGCGCTGGTCGTCGCCTCGGCGCTGTTCATGCAGCAGCTCGATGGAACGGTGCTGACGATCGCATTGCCGACGATGGCGCGCGATCTCGGCACGCCGGCTACCAGCCTGAGCCTCGCGCTCACCAGCTATCTGCTGGCGCTCGCGCTGTTCATCCCCGCCAGCGGGACGCTCGCCGACCGGTTCGGATCGCGCAGCGTCTTTTGCGCCGCGATCGGGGTGTTCCTGCTCGGCTCGATCGCGTGCGCATTCGCGGGGTCGCTGCCGACCCTGGTCGCCGCCCGCTTCGTACAGGGGATCGGCGGGGCGATGATGGTGCCGGTCGGGCGGCTCGTCCTGCTGCGCAGCGTCGCGAAGGAAGACATGGTGCAGGCGCTGTCATGGCTGGTGATGCCCGCACTGATCGGCCCCATTTTGGGTCCGCCGCTCGGCGGGTTCATCGTCACCTGGCTCGACTGGCGGTGGATCTTCTATCTCAACATTCCGATCGGCATCGCCGGGGTCATCGGCGCGCTGCTGGTGGTGCCGGAGGTGCGCGGCGATGCGCGGGCGCGCTTCGACGTGCCGGGCTTCCTGCTGTCGGGACTGGCGCTCGGCTGCCTGTTGTTCGGGTTCGAACTGGCGAGCCGCCCCGGTGCGGGGGTAGTCGGGGCCATCCTGCTGGTGATCGGCGTCGCGCTCGGCCTCGCCTATGTCCGCCACGCGCGACGCACCGACGATCCGATCCTCGATCCGACGCTGATGCACGTGCCGACCTTCCGGCTGTCGGTGATCGCCGGATCGCTGACCCGGATCACGCAAGGCGCGCAGCCCTTCCTGCTGCCGCTGATGTTTCAGCTCGGTTTCGGGCTGTCCGCGGCACGGACCGGTTCGATCACGATGGCTGGCGCGCTCGGGGCACTGGCGATGAAGGCGCTCGCCCCGCGCGTGCTGCGACGCTGGGGCTTTCGCCGCAGCCTGATCGTGTCGGGGCTGGCGAGCAGCGCAGGCTATGCCACCTGCGCCTTCTTCCGCCCGGACTGGTCGAGCGGCGCGCTGCTCGCGGTGCTGGCGATCTCCGGCTTCTTCACCTCGTTTCAGTTCACCGGCTACAACGCGATCGCCTATGCCGATGTCGACAAGAGGCGGATGAGCGCGGCGACCAGCTTCTACGCCACCTTCCAGCAACTGACGCTGTCGCTCGGCATCTGTACCGCGGCGACGGTGCTGGAACTGGGAACGCTGTTTGCCGGGACGCGCCAGCCGACGCTGACGGTATTCTCGATCGCGTTCCTCGTCGTCGCTACGATCTCGGCCTCGGCGATCGTCTGGAACCGCAAGTTCGCGCCCGATGCCGGCGCGGAGATGAGCGGCCACCACCGCTGAATCATTGCCAGGCGGCGCGCTCGGGAAGGGCGGTGACGATGCGACTGGCGCGCTTGCCGTCGGGGGTGACCGTGCGCAGGTCCACTGCACCGCTCACCGCAACAGGACCGGCATAGCGCGCCCATGCGCCGCCGCCGGTGCGATAGTCGATCCGCATGCCCGGCAACTCGCTGTTCGCCTCCAGCCGCCCGTCGACGATCCGCGCACCCGGCGGCGTCAGACGATAGGTGATGCCGTCGTGATCGAGCGCGGGCAATCGTTCGGCAACGCGCGCCGTGAACGCACGCCAGCCCGCCAGCATCGCATCCCGGTCAACTCGGACGTCGCCATAACTGTAGCTGGTGCCGGGCGCATAGGCCGGTTCCCACGCGGCGCGCGACCAGCCGCGTTCGGCCAGCGCGAACAGCCGCGGGAACAGCATATATTCCACCTGAGAGTCGCGGCGGACCATCTCGCTCCACAATTGCCCCTGAATACCGGCGACCTGATGCCCGGGTGTCAGCGGGGTCCGGTCGTCGATCGTGCCGGGCCGATTCAGGATGTCGGTCATCGTCGCCGCATTGGCGGGCAGGTTGCCGGGCATGAACGCGTAGAGGCGGAACAGGTCGATCTCGCGCGTCGCCCAGGTCGCACCCGGCTCGTCCGGCGATACCGCCTGCGGCATGTCGAGATAGGTGACGTCGGGCATCGACAGAATCACCGGCCAGCCGCGATTTGCGTGGCTGTGCGCCTCCGCCACACCGCGATCGAACAGGCCGCCCCAGACATAGGATTGCGTTTGCGGCGGCAGCGCGGCGGGGTCGGCGTTCGTCAGCCCGTCGCTCCACGCGCCGGCGCGGATGCCGCGCGCGGCCAGCATCGTGGCCACCCGCTCGACGAAGCGTGCGCCGAGATGGGCGACCGGGGTATTCGTCCGCGCCGCCTCCGCCACACACGCCGGCGAATTGCGCCACGCACCCGCCGTCTCGTCGGCGCCGATATGGTAGAGTTTGAGCGGAACGCCCGCCTGCTTGTGGAGCCGCGCCATCGCGGACACGACGGTGTCGACGAAGCGATAGGTCTGTGGGATGCAGACGTTCAGTGTATTGTCGTTGTAGGTCTGGATGCTGCGATAGCGCGTGGTGTCGCCCGGCTCGACGAGGCGGAAGCGTTCGGCATCCGCCATGCGCCCCGCCGCCGACAGTCGACGATACCGTGCCTCCATCGCCTTGATCGCGGCGCGAGAATGGCCGGGCATGTCGAAGGACGGCACCACGTTGATCTGCCGCGCCTTGGCGGCGGTGAGGATCGCGAGATAGTCCGACGTCGTCAGATAACCGTTCGTCGGCGCGTCCCGCGCCGGGTCGGCGCCGAGTTGCGGTTGCAGGCATGTCTGGTCGGAAAGGTCGAGACAACGGTACGCACCGACCTGCGTCAGCTCGGGCAGCCCGGGTATCTCCATGCGCCAGCCCTCGTCATCGCCGAGATGGAGGTGTAGCGTATTGAGCTTCAGCGCCGCCATCTGCTCGACGATGCGCAGGATTTCGCCGCGATCGTGAAAGTTGCGCGCCACGTCCAGATGCAGCCCGCGATAGCCGAAGCGCGGGGCATCGACGACCGTCAGCGGCTTCATTCGCAATTGCTCGTGCGCCGCCTGCTGCGCCAGCGATTGCAGCGCATAGCTGGCGCCCGCGGCATCACGCGCGGCGATGCGGATTCCCGTGGGGGCTACGTCGAGCCGATAACTCTCGGCCGGGATCGACAGATCACCGATCGTCACCGCCACGGGAACCGGACCCGCCCCGATCCCCACCTTCTCCAACCCCGCCAGTGCCGGTGCGAGCGAAGCGCGCGCCCCGCCGCGTATCGTGATCCGCACGCCCTTCGACAAATCGACCGTTGCACCCTCGGTGCGCGTTGCTTGCGCAGGAGCGGGAAGGATGACGATGTCGGGGGCCGCGCCAGTCCCCCGCGCGGCGTAGCGCGCGAAGGCGCGCGTGGGCGTCAGCCAGACGTTGCGATCCGCGGCCGACGCGGTGGCGAGACGCGGCTCGTCGGTCATCGCTGCGACATCGGGCAGCGTTTCCAGCCCGGTTTCGGGATCGGTACCGGGCCGCGACGCGGCGATTACCGCCGGTGCGACGCCGGGCGCGGCAAGCGCGGCATTGGGTAACACGAACGCTCGCGAAAAGAACGGCACGCTCGCCGTCAATCGAATGCGGTAGCGCTGCCCCGCCGCCAGTGATTGCCCCGGCTTGAGCGTAAAGATCGTCACGTCGCCGTTGACCAGACGGCTGTCGAATTCCGCGCTCTCGATCACCAGAACGCTGCCGATCAGGCTGGTGCGCAACTCCAGCCCGGCAGGCGGCGTGACGTCGGCAGGAATGTCGAGGTCGATGTCGAGCACCATGCACTTGCGCGGCGGCAACGGTGTCGGCGGGGGCGGCGCAGCGGGATCGACAGGCAGCGGCGGGCAGTAGGTGGGGCGATTGTCGACCACCGACACGCGATAACCGAGTTCCGCGGCAAGGCGATCGAGCGGGGAGGGTGATGCGGCGGCGGAGGTAACGGTGGCGGCGATCAACAACGCGGTCACCAGCATGTCCATGTTCCTCCTTGGAAATCTCGCGGCGCCTGCCTCCGGCGATGGCGGCGATGGTGTCACGACCCTGCTCAGTGAACAATACCAAAAAGACACCGCGAGATACAAACAGACACATCGGAGTAACGTTTGCGCTTGCAAATTGCGCAGGATCGATGTTTTTTGATGCGTGACGATCGTCGAACACCTGCGGGCAGGGCGCAGATGCCGGCGACGAACTGATACCAAAACAACACAATTGATTGGGGGCAGTCATGATCGTGAGAGGCGTCTTGTCATCGGCCAGCGTCCTGGCCCTCGCCTTTGCGGCACCGGCCCGGGCGCAGCAAACGCCCGCCGATCAGCCACAGGATACGCCTCCTGTCGGTCAGGTTCGCAGCGGCATCGGCGACACGGACGGCGACATCGTCGTCACCGGCATCCGCGCCTCGATCGAAGCCTCGCTCAATCAGAAGCGACAGTCGGACATGGTGTCCGAAGTCATCACCGCACAGGACATCGGCAAATTCCCTGACAAGAACGTCGCGGACTCG
Source organism: Sphingomonas phyllosphaerae FA2 (assembly GCF_000427645.1). Lineage (GTDB taxonomy): Bacteria > Pseudomonadota > Alphaproteobacteria > Sphingomonadales > Sphingomonadaceae > Sphingomonas > Sphingomonas phyllosphaerae. The sequence goes on from NZ_KE386571.1 coordinate 1,053,267, forward strand.
CTGGGCCGCCTGACCGGCGTCAACGTCGTCACCGGCTCGTCGGCGGGCGGTGGCTTCGGCGAGAACCAGTCGGTGTCGATCCGTGGCACCGATCCGGAACTCAACCTGACGTTGCTGGACGGACATAGCCTGGCGACCGGCGACTGGTTCGTGCTCGATCAGGCGAACGGCGGGCGCAGCTTCAACTTCAGCATGTTCCCGTCCGAGATCGTCGGCAGCCTGGAGGTCTACAAAAGCGCGCAGGCCGATATCCCCGAAGGCGGGATCGGCGGCACGATCAACGTCCACAGCCGCCTGCCGCTCGATCTGCCCTCCGGCACGTTCAACCTGACCGCGCAGGGCGCGTACAACGACCTTTCCGACAAGTGGAAGCCGCAGGTGTCGGCGGTGACGAGCTGGAAGAACAAGGCCGGGACGCTGGGCGTGCTGGTCGCGGGCTTCTACGAGGCGCGCGAATTCCGTCGCGACGGTCAGGAGTTTCTTGGCTATACGATGCAGGAGAATTTCAACAACAGCGGGGTCGATGTCGCCTATCCGGTGCTGATCGGCGACGCCTATTTCACGCAGGAACGGATCCGCAAGGGCGGCACCGTCTCGATGCAGTTCAAGCCGACCGATCGGCTCGAGCTGATCGCCACCGGGCTCTACACGCGGATGAGCGCCAACAACGTCAATGTGAACAGCATGGCGTGGACCAGCAAGCTGGTCGCGGATAATTCGATACCGGGAACACCGGGCTACTCACTCGGGCAATATACCACCAAGGATTATGGCGGCGTCACCTATCTGACTTCGGCGGCATGGGGCGCGACCGGGGCGGGGGGCACGCCTGCGTTCGGGCGCGTGCAGGACGACATCTTCCGCACGGCTTTCTCCTCGACATGGAACGGCACGCTGGAGGCGAAATGGCGCCCCGCCGATGGCATGACCGTCCACGCGAACGTCGGCTATACCGAGGGGCGCGGCGAAACCACCAAGGAGCGTGCCTGGGAGAGTTACTGGCAGACCGGCATGAGCTACGCGATTGACGGCAAGGGCGCGACGCTCGCCTATCCGGGGCTGCCGACCGATCCGACATCGTCCGCGTATCTGCAGAACTATTTCAGCGGCACCTGGGGCGGGTCGACGATCTCGCCGGACAAGGAATTCTACACCCAGATCGATCTCGAACAGGAACTTGCCGATTCAAGCTGGCTGCGAACGATCAAGACCGGCGCACGCTTCACCAGCCACAAGCGCGCGGTGAACGCGACCGGGATCCTGTGGGCCGGCAACGATACGCCAGCGGTCGATCCCGAATTCGGCGCGTCGGGCACCAACCAGATCGGGCTCGCCGACGTGTTCGCGGGCGCCACGACGCCGGGCAACTTCAATCGCCGGATCGGCCAACCGAGCCGCTATTCGCTCGCCGATCTCGGCAAGGTCGAGGACGTGCTGAACACGCGCGGAGGCACCAGCGAGGCCTTCTACCCGCCGTCCAGCTTTTCGGTGAAGGAGGACGATACCGCCTTCTACGCGATGGCGCGGGTCGGCAACGACCGCAACTGGCGCGGCAACATCGGGCTGCGGTCGATCCGCACCGATATCGACACGCTGCAATATTCGCCGAACGTCACGCCGACGATCACCAACAAATTCGGTGAATTTGGCGAGGTGAAGGATGGCCGCGCCTATTGGGACGTCCTCCCCAGCGCCAATTTGACCTATAACGCCACCGACAAATTGCTGCTGCGTGGCGCAGTGGCCAAGGTGATGTCGCGGCCGGGCTATGCACAGCTCGCCGGTGCCTTTTCGGTAGACGACCTCAGTCTGTCGGGCAGCGCAGGCGGCAATCCGCGGCTCGATCCGTTCCGAGCGTGGCAATTCAATCTCGCAGCCGAATTCTATTACGCGCCGCAGTCGCTGTTCTCGATCGGTATCTTCGCGCTCGACATCAAGAACTATATCACGACCACGACCAGCCGGCGCTTCTATCGCACCGTCCTTCACCCCAACGGTGCCTATTTCCTTGTCGAAGAGCCGGTGAACGGCGGCGGCGGAGTCAACAAGGGCGCGGAGGTGAACTGGCAGCAGCCGATCTGGGGTGGGTTCGGCGTGATCGCCAACTACACCTATTCGGATGCGAAGCGGAACAAGGATTCGGTCGCCGCCGACGATCCGCTCGGCCGCGACATCGACGGCAATTCCAAGCACACCTGGAACCTGACCGGCTATTTCGAAAACGACCTCGTCAGCACGCGCTTCGCCTACAGCTACCGGTCGAAGTTCCGCTCGGGCATCGATCGTGCGACGCCGATGTGGCAGGACGGCTATGGCCAACTCGACGGATCGCTGCTCGTGCATGTCACGCCGCATCTCTCGCTCAGTGCGGATGCGCAGAACATCACCAACGCCAAGCTTTATTACTTCGTCGGCAATCCCGCGATCCCACGCTCCTATTATGACAATGGCCGAACCTTTTACCTCGGCCTGCGAGTGACCTATTGATGGCGGCGGCAAGGGGAGGATCACAATGACCGCAGCCGTTGAGACAGCGCCGGGGCCGGTCGCGACCGGGCCGCGCGATCCGCACGATCGCGCCGGGCGACGGCTTCGCTCGCTCGACCTGTTGCGCGGCGTGACCGTGGCGGGGATGATCACCGTCAACGCCACCGCCGGGGTGCAATCGCTCGACAAGCCGGTGTTCGCGACCTTGCTCCACGCCGACTGGGCGGGCTTCACGCTTGCCGACACCGTATTCCCCGCCTTTCTCACGATGGTCGGCGTTTCGATCGCGGTGTCGTCGCGCGGCGAGGCGGGGAGCGCGGCGGCGACGCGGCGCGTGTTGGCGCGCGCGGCGCGGATGATCCTGATCGGGCTTTTGCTCGGCCATATGTTCTTCCTTGCCGACTTCCACAAATATGGCGTGCGCCTGCCCGGCGTGTTGCAGCGGATCGGCATCGTCTTCGCGATTTGCGCGCTGCTGTATCCGCGGATGGGCACGCGCGCCCGCGCCATCGCCGCGGGGGCGTTGCTGATCGGCTATTGGGTGCTGTGCCTGTTGCCGGTGCCGGACGGAAGCGCGACCGACCTGTGGGTGCCGGGACACAATTTCGTGTCGTGGGTCGACCGCCTCGTGTTCGGCGAGTGGCGCTATGTGAAGGGGCCATTCGGCTACGATCCCGAAGGACTGCTCGGCACCTTGCCCGCGGTGGCGCAGGCGTTGCTGGGCACGCTGGCGGGCGATTTCCTGCGCCGCGGTCTCCCGGTGGTGCGCAGTGCCAAGACGCTGTTGATCGCGGGACTGGCGGCGATCGTGACCGGACTGGCGTGGGGCATCGTGTTTCCGATCGCCAAGAATCTGTGGACCAGCAGTTTCGTCCTGCTCTCGACCGGGCTGACGATCGCGCTGCTCGGGCTGTTCCACAACCTGTTCGATCGTGACGATTGTCCGGCGCGTAAGGGCGATCTGTTCGGCAGCTTCGGGCGCAACGCCATCGCCGCCTACGTGCTGCACGAAGTCGCCTCGATCATCCTGACCGGCGACGCGATCCAGTTGCCGTTCAAGTGGTTGGCGCCGATCGTCGGTACACAGATCCCGGCGCTGGCGCCGGTGGCGCTGTTCGTTGCGATCGTCTGGTATCCGATCGCCTATATGGACAAGCGCGGTTGGTACCTGCGCGTCTGACGCGCGCTTGTCAGACGGTGTAACCGTCGCGCCGGATCGCCTCTGCGATCACCGGCATGATCGGGGCTAGCTCGGCGGTGTAGCGCCGCCAGCGCGCAACCGAACGATCGTGCACCGGCTCGCGTACCTGCGCGTGGCTCGGGGTTGGAGCGTGCCGGGGCTGACGGTGGAAATCGGCCTGCGCCGGGTGCTCGGCGAGCCCGATCGCCGCCATCGCCCGCGCCCGTTCGCGTGCGGGATCGGCAACCAGATTCTCGTACCGCACGACCAGGGGGGCGATCGACAGATGCTCCCGATAATGTGCGACGAGCGCCGACACGCCCGCCAGGTGATGCGCAGCATCCTCGATCCGATAGGCGCAATTGCCGCCATGCGTCATGTCGTGCGCCATCATCGACACCAGCACGTCGAGCGGATGCCGCCGCATCAGGATCAGCGGCGCGGTCGGGAAGGCGAGCCGAATCAGCGGCAGATCGACCTCGTTGAGCGGCATCTTGTCGGTGAAGAAACGCGCACCCTCGCCACGCCCGTGAACCGCTGCCCGCGCAAGATAGAAGTCGCGGAATATGGCCGGCAGATGGTGGCGGTCCGCGATCCGCAGCCGCGCGATCGTCTGCGCCAGCGGCGCATCGCCGCCGAGCAGCGTGCCCGCGAACGCGCGCAGCTCCGCAACGAACGGCAGCTCGCCGCCCGCCCGTATGTCGGGATGCGCCGACAGGATCTGCTCGACCAGCGTCGTGCCCGACCGCGGCATCCCCATGATGAAGATCGGCTGCGGAACGTCTCCCCGCGCTGTCGCCGCCGGCAGCCCCGCCGGCCATTGTCGCTGCGTCGCGAAATGTTCGTCCATCGCCGCGCGATCGTAAACGCGCCCGAGCCGCGCCTTGCCGGCGACGAAATCCCGCCACGCCTCAGCATAACGGCCGGCGCGCTCACGCAGCCGTCCGCGCAGCAGCAACGCCGCGCCTGCTGCCTCGTCCGGAAGTCGGTCGAGCGTGGCCAACGCCTCCCGCCACCGCGCGCCGATCGCAAGCACGCGCGCCGCCAGCAGCGTCACGTCGCGCCCGTTCGCCAGACGCTGCACCTGCACGAACGCCGTTTCGGCGGCGTCGGCGTCGCCGCGTTGTTCCGCAACTTCCACCGCGAGTATAGCGGCCTGGAACGATCCGCTCGCCTCGGTGGCAAGCGTCGCGGCCTCGTCGAGATGCCCGATCCGCAACATCGCACGGGCGAGCGCCGGCGCCAGTGCCGCCGCCTCTCGCGACGACAGCGACCGTCGCGCCATCCGCAGATGCCATGCGCCCTCGTGCAACCGCCCACGCTGCACGAGCAGCTGGCCAAGAAAGCCGTGTGCCGCCGGATCGTCGGCATCATGCACCAGCCCGGCCTTTGCCACCGCTTCCGCCGCGTCCGCTTGGCCGCGTCGCAGCAACAGGTGGGCCAGATCGTCGCGGGCCCATCGTGCATCGGGGTCGACGGCGACCAGATGCCGCAGATGGCGCTCGGCCAGCCCCGGATCGCCGGCCCTTTCGGCAGCGAGCGCAGCGACCTCGAGCAGATCGACGCTGTCCGGCGCATCCGCCAGCAACCGCCTCGCCGCCGCCAACACCCACTCGCTGCGCCCCGCGTGAAGTGCGGCGCGCAACGTTTCGATTTCATCCGTCGCGGTCATGCCGCGACGCTAGCACGAACCCGCCGCTTACGCGTGATCGAGGCGGTCGGTCAGGAATGCGCGCAACAATGCGGTCACCTCGCCAGGGCGCTCCATCGGCGCCAGATGCCCGCAATTGCGGATTAGGCGGAAGTGCGCACCGGGAATGCTCGCCGCCAGTTCGCGCGCATCGTCGGGCAGGCAGATGCGGTCGCGCTCGCCGACCGCCACCAGCGTCGGCACGCGCACGCCGCCGATCGCATCGCCGATGTCGGGCCGCGCCAGCAGCGCGCGTTGCTGGCGCTCGAACACCTCGGCACCGACGCGTTCGGCCATCGCCTGCACCGGTCCGCTGATGATCGGGGTCAGCATCGGATCGGCATGCGGCGCGATCGCCAGCATCCCTTGTTCGTCGAGCGTCCGCGCGCGCATCCTCAGCGAGGCGCGGGTGCCGAACAGCGCGATCCGCTCGACCCGCTCGGGCGCCTGACGGATCATCTCAAGCGCGACATAGCCCCCCAGACTGACCCCGGCGACCGCGAAGCGCGGCGGGGCATGGGCCAGCACCCGCGCCGCCATCGCCTCCAGTGTCGCATCGACCGTCGGGTCGCCCAGCTCGGGATGCGTGATATCGCCCAGCGCGATCACCTGTTGCGCCCATAATTGTCCGTCGCAGCCCATCGCGGGCAGCAGGACGAGCGGTACGGTCCGTTGCACCATCATGTTCGTCCCTCCAGAATCAGCTGACCAGCGGGAAGGCGAACACCGCGATCCCGACCAGCGTCATCACCGCGCATACCGCCGCGGCAGGCACCAGCGTGAACCGCTGGTGGTCGGCAAGGTCGATCCCGGCGAGGCTGACCAGCAGATAAGTCGACGGCACCAGCGGGCTGAGCAGATGGACCGGCTGCCCCATCAGCGAGGCACGCGCAATCGCGATCGGCTCGACCCCGTAATGCGTGCCCGCTTCGGCGAGGATCGGGAGCATCCCGAAGTAGAAGGCGTCGTTCGAGATGAAGAAGGTGAACGGCAGGCTGAGCAGCGCGGTGATCGGCGCCATATACGGCCCCAGCACCGGCGGGATCATCCCCACCACTTCCTTGCTCATCGCCTCGACCATTCCCGTGCCCGACAGGATGCCGGTGAAGATGCCCGCCGCGAAGATCAGCGAAACGACCGACAGGACGTTGCCGGCGTGCGCGGCGATCCGCTCCTTCTGCTCGGCGACCTGCGGATAGTTGACGATCATCGCGATCGCGAATGCCAGCATCATCAGCACCGACAGCGGCAGGATGCCCGACACCAATCCGGCGATAAGCGCGATCGTCAGCGCGGCGTTGAACCAGCGCAGCTTTGGGCGACGCGCCTCGGGGAACTGCGACACCGCCATGCCGGTGAAGGCGGTCGGCTCGTTCGCCTTGACGTGCCCGATGCGGCGGCGCTCCTTGCGTCCAAACCAGATCGCCAGCCCGATCAGGAAGACCAGCCCTGCGATCATGCCCGGGATCAGCGGCAGGAACAATGTCGCCGGGTCGAGCTTCAGCGCGCTCGCCGCGCGCGCGGTCGGCCCGCCCCACGGCGTCAGGTTCATGATCCCGCTGGTGCTCATCAACAGGCAGCAAAGGTACAGCCGGTTCATATCGTACCGCTTGTAGAGCGGCAGCAGCGCGGCGATCGTGATGATATACGTCGTCGATCCGTCACCATCCAGGCTGACGATCGCGCACAGCACGACCGTGCCGATCAGGATCGCCAGCGGATCGCCATGCACCACGCGCAGCAGCCGGTTGACCAACGGATCGAACAGCCCGGTATCGGTCATGATCGAGAAGAACAGGATCGCGAACAGCAGCATCACGCCGGTCGGTGCAAGGTTCTTGATGCCGTCGATCATCATGTCGCCCAGTCCGGACGCGAAACCGGCGAGCAGCGCAAACGCGGTCGGCACGACGATCAGCGCGACGAGCGGGGTCATCCGCTTCGTCATGATAAGCGTCATGAAGGTGGCCACCATCAGGAAGCCGAGCAGAGCAAGGTCCATCGGAAGGATGCTTTCGTCGGGAGGAAAGGAGATCAGAAGGTGACGGCGATGCGGGTGCCTAGCGTTTCGCCCCTGTCGGCACCGGTGTAGGCGCCCGCGCGATTGTCGGTGTCCCAATGGGCCAGGTTGATCTGGAAGCGGGTAAAGCTGTTGAGGTACCAATTGGCGCCGATCGTCGCCGCCCAGCCGCGCCCGCCGCTCAGCAGACTGGTGTAATCGAGATTCTCGTAGCGCGCGGTCAGCTCGATCGCGCCGGGGCCGCCGTCGAAGATCGGCTTCAGCACGCGCGGCTGGCCGAAGCTGCCGAGGCGCGGATTGTATGGGGGCAGGTCACCGGTGACGAACCAGCCGCCCGACAGGCTCCACGCCTTGCTGACGAAATCGGAGCGGCCGGCGTCGAGCCGCGCGTGCCGCTGGCCGGCTTCGCCCATCACCCAGATCGGGCCGATATAGCCGCCCGCTTCCACGCCATAGCCGGTGGTGCTGCGCCCGCCCAGCAATGTCCCGGTCGACACGCGCAGCGCGCCGTTGAAGCGCCCGCCGATGACGGTGTTGCGGGTCAGCGTCGTCGCGGCCGACGATAGCGCTTCGTCGAAGCCCCATAGGCCGAGGTGGAGGACGCCGCCCTCAGTCTTGATCGGGTTCCAGTGCGCGCGGGCCAGCGCGGTGCGACTGTCGCTGACGCTCTGGTTGCCATCGATCCGATCGCCGGTGACGGTCAGCGAGGCGTGGCCGCTCTTCCAGAACACGCGCGGCATGACGCCGACGCCGTAGAAGCCGCGCTGCGGGATGATCGCGGTCGCCACCACCGTGCGTTCCATGAACGGCGTCGAGTCCGATCCGGTCGCGCCCTCGAAGCTACGATCGTTGAAAAGGTGACCGGCGCGAACGTCATAATCCACGCCCTTGCCGATCCGGTCGCGCCAGCCGACGAAGGCGGTGACGATATCGACCTCGTTCTCGGAAAAGTCGGTTTCGAACTGGTAGAAGAAGTGCGTGCCGACGCCCCCCTCCAGCCCGAGGCGCAGTGCGCGCATCCCGGTCGTCGTCAGGTTACGCGCATCATATTTCGAACCGAAGGTCGAGCTGACGTCGGTCAGGATGCGCCCGCGCGGCTTGAAGGTGTAGATGCCGTCGGCGGAATGGAACACCGGCAGCCCCGCGCCCCATTCGGTCGTGACGCCCGCGGCATTGGCCTGCCCCGCCTGCACGATGTCGCGCTCGGCGGGCCCGGGCGGCACCAGCTGCGGCGCGAACGGCCGGGTGACGGTGTCGCGGCCCTGCACATTGGTCTGCGCCAGTTGCGGCGCGACCGGTGTTCCGGGCACGGGCGCTGGTGCTGGGGCAGGGGCGGCGGCGACCGGTTGCGCGCCCTCCAGCCGGTCGAGCCGCGCGCGCAGCGTCGCGATCTCGGCCGCCTGTTGCCGCACCAGCACGGCGAGTTCGTCGGCGCTCGGCGTCTGCGCCAGCGCCGGGGTGGCGGCAAGCAGCGCGATCAGCGCGCTGGCGGTTCGGAAGATGGTCATGGCGTCTTGGCCCCTTCGGCGAGGATCGCGCGCCAGTCGGTCAGGAACCGCCGGCGCTTGATCGAATCGAGATTGACGAGAAGCTGCGGCCCGACGCGGATCGGGCGCTGTTGTTCGCGTGACAGCCGCGGTGCACGCACGTCGGTGCGCACCGGCAGCAGCCACTCGCGCGCGAGCAAGGTCTGCCCGGTGCGCGACAGCAGGAAATCGAGGAACAGCCGCGCCGCCGCCGGTCGCCGCGCATCGCGCGCGATGAAGGCGACGCGTGAGGCGACGATCGTATAGTCGCGCGGGAAGACCACCCCGATCCGGGGATCGCGTCGCGCCCGCGCCAGCGCATAGGGGCCGACGACGTTATAGGCGATCGCGATCCGCCCCGCCGCGATCGCGTCCAGCATCGGCTCGGTGGTGCGCGATAGCATCGGGCGGGTCGCGGCGATCGCCTGCACCAGCGAGCGGGTGTCGCGCGTGATCGCCTGATCCTCGCTGAGATACAAATAGCCGACGTTCGACTGCGCCGGGTCATAGGTCGCGACCTTGCCGGTCAGCGCGGCACGGCGATCGCGCAACAGCCGCTCGAACGCCTCGTGCGTCCGCGGCACCAGCGCCGGGGGAACCAGCCTTTGGTTGACGACGAACGCGACCGGTTCTGCGGTGACTCCATAGCCCATGTTCTTCCACACCGCGGTGGCGGGCAGCGCCGGCTTCTCGGGGCTCAGATAGGCTTGCGCATAGCCGTCGTTGATCAGCTTGGCCTGCAGATCCATCCCCGACGACCACACCAGATCCGCGCCCGGCCGGTGCGCTGCGGCGTCGGTGACCACCCTGCGATAGATGTCGCGCGACTCCAGGTCGTCGTAGCGGACCGCGACGCCCGGATAGGTGCGGCGGAACGCGGCGATCAGCGGCTGCATCGCGGCGCTGTCGGCATTGCCGAAGACGTGCACCCCGCGCTCGGCCCGCGCCGCGGCGATCAGCGCGTCATAGGAGCGGGGGTAGCCCGCCGGGCGTTGTGCGGCGGCGGGCGTCGCGGCCCCCAGCACCAGCATCAACAGGATCGGCATACGCATGATTCAGGTCCTCTCGCTTCCCGCCTCTGAGTTCGGGTAAGCTGTTGAACATGGATTATGCCGGCAAGCTGTCATTAACCTTTCACGGTTCGCCCCCGACATGCGAATTCTGATCGTCGAGGACGATGCGGCGCTCGCGCGCGGGATCGTCGCGCTGCTGCGCGCCGCCGGCCATGCGGTCGATCACGTCGCCGATGGCGAGGACGCGCTGATGGTCGTCGCCGAGGAAAGCTATGCGCTGGTGGTGCTCGATGTCGGCCTGCCGGGGATCGACGGCTTTGCGGTGCTCCAGACGCTGCGGCGGCAGGGCAATCGCGTACCCGTGCTGATGCTGACCGCGCGCGACGCGCTCGATGATCGCGTGCGCGGACTCGATCTCGGCGCGGATGATTATTTGCGAAAGCCCTTCGCGCCTGAGGAACTTGAGGCCCGCATCCGCGCGCTCGGCCGGCGACGCGGCGGCGATCCCACGCCGGAACTGGTGGTGGGATCGCTGGTGCTCGACCGGTCGCGCGGGGTGGCGCGCGTGGGCGATCGGCTGCTCGACCTGCGCCGTCGCGAATGGGCGGTGCTTGACGCGCTGGCGACGCGCGCCGGGCAGATCGTCCCGCGTGAGACCTTGCAGTCGGAGGTCTTCGGCTATGACGAGCCGGTCGGCCCCAATGCGATCGAGGTGAACATCACCCGCCTGCGCGGCAAGCTGGCGCCGGACGGTCCCGCGATCCGCACCGTGCGGGGCGTCGGTTATCTGCTCGATGGCGGATGACCCCGCGCGCGGCCGTGCGCCTGCGCTACGCACGCGCCTGCTCGCCGCCCTGCTCGCGCCGCTGCTCGGCATCGCGATCCTGCTCGGGCTGGCCGGCGCGACGCTGATCGCCGACACCGTGCGGCGCACCAACGACCGCGTGCTGGGCGGCGCGCTGGGCGCGATCGCCGAGACGGTGCAGGTCGAGCGCGGCGAGGTGACGATGGACCTGTCGCCCGCCGCGTTCGGGATGCTGGAGAATAGTGAGCGCGACAACGTCTATTACCGGATCGCGGTCGGCGACCGGCTGCTCACCGGCTATGCCGATCTGTCCGCGCCCAGCGCAGCCGAGCTGACGCTCGACACGCCGCGCTTCCGCTATGCCCGCTACCGCGATCAGGACATCCGCATCGCCGAGGTCCGCCGCGCCCTGCCGCGCATCGCGGAGCCGGTGATCGTGCAGGTGGCCGAAACGCTCGACGGTCGCCGGGCGCTGCGCAACCGGCTGCTGCGCGCGCTCTTGCTCGGAGAGGTTTCGCTGATCGGCGTCGCGATGCTGCTGATCCGCCCGGCGCTCTCGTGGAGCCTGCGACCGTTGTCGCGGCTGCGCGACGCCGTGGCCGCACGCGACACCCGCGCCACGCCGGACCTGTCGCGGCTGGACGCCGGGCCGCTGCCCACCGAATTGCGCCCGCTCGCCGACGCGTTCGACCATCTGCTCGCGCGCCTCGACACCGCGACGGCGGGAATGCGCCGCTTTACCGCCGACGCCTCGCACCAGATGCGCACGCCGCTGACGGTATTGAAGGTGCAGGTGGCGCTGGCCCGGCGCGGCGACCCGGCGGCGCTCGACGAGATCGCCGACGCCGCCGACCGGCTCGAACATCTCGTCACGCAATTACTGGCGCTCGCCCGCGCCGAGGAAGCCGGGGTCGCGCCGCCCTCCGAACGCGTCGATCTGCGCGAGGTCGCGGTCGCCGTCATCAACCGCCGCATCGCGCAGGCGATCGGGGCATCGGTCGAACTGCACCTAGACGCGCCCGAAAGGATTGCGATCGACAGCCACCGCACGCTGATCTTCGAAATCCTGTCCAACCTGATCGACAACGGCATCCGCTACAATCGACCGGGCGGGCAGGTGACGATTGCCGTATCGCGGGACGATGGCGGCGTGTCGGTGATCGTAGCGGACGACGGGCCGGGATTGTCCGACACCGATGTCGCCAAGGCCGGGCACCGGTTCGCGCGTTTGTCCACCAGCCACGGCACCGAGGGTACCGGGCTGGGCCTCGCCATCGCGCGCTCGGGTGCGCAGCGCATCGGCGCGACCCTGTCGCTGGTGAATACACGCCCCGGACTTCGCGTCGTCTTGCACTTCGGATCCCCGAACTGACGCAACGTGAAGGGTCTAGCGGACCATCCTCACGGATGATGACGCTATCATCAGATAAATGCCTGAGATTGCGATCGATTGAAACAAATTTTCATTGTTAAATCATCTTGGCGGTGACACACCCCCGGCGCTGACACCGGGAGGTAAGCCGCTGACGATCCATCGCAAAGATGGACGCAGGCATTACCACCCGGGCGCTTCAGGGAGCGTAGGGGAGTAGAATAGATGACGATGAGGAATTTGCTGGCCGGCGGTTGCTGCTTGGCCGCACTGATAGCCATGCCGTCGCTTGCAGCGGCGCAGACGAACGACACGCCCGTCCCGTCGATCGGCGATCCGGTCGCCTCTGCGAAACTGGCCGGAGACGGCGCGCGCGACACCAGCAGCGACAGCGGTCAGGACGTGGTCGTAACCGGTACGCGCATCGTGCGCCCGAACAATCGTTCGGCCGCGCCGATCGTGACCACCACCGCATTCGACATTGCCGCGCAGGGCGCGACCACGATCGAGGAAGTCGTCAACCGGCTGCCGCAGGTGCAGGTCAATTCCGAACAGAACTTCAGCGATTCCGAGGGGCGTCAGCGGATCAAGCTGCGCAGCCTCGGTTATGAGCGCACATTGATGCTGATCGACGGACTGCGGATCGGTCTGCCGAACACCGTCGACGTCGGGATCATCCCCAACGCGCTCGTCGAGCGGATCGACCTGCTGACCGGCGGCGCATCGTCGGTCTATGGTTCGGACGCGGTCTCGGGTGTCGTCAACTTCATCCTGAAGAAGAACTTCTCGGGCATCCGCCTCGATGCGAACTACAGCTTCTTCAACCACGACAATTCCGCCAATGCCGTTACCGAGGCCGCCGGCCGCGCCGGCTTCGCCTCGCCGAACGGTCTGACCAACGACGGCGGGCGCAGCGACATCAGCCTTGCCGCCGGCACCAACCTGTTCGACGGCCGCGTCAACTTCACCAGCTTCATCAACTATCGCCAGTCGAATATCGTGAAGCTCGGCGACCGCTCGACCGCGGTCTGCGAAGTGACGCAATCGGCGAACAATGCGCCGCTCGGTTGCAATCGCGCCAGCTTCACGCCGGCCGGCACGATCATCCCGCAATCCGGCCCGCGCGCCGGACAGCAGCTGGTCAACAACCCGAATGGCGATGGGACGTTCATCCCGATCAACAGCGGACCGTCGGGCGCGTCAGCGAACCCGTATGACGATCACGCCTTCCAGCGGCCGTTCGAGCGCGTCAACGTCGGCGGCTTCCTGACCGCGGAAATCACCAGCGACATCGAACTCTACGCCAATGCGCTGTTCTACCGCGACAAGTCGTACAACACGATCCTGAACCGCACCTTCAACTTCGGCGCCTATGGCAGCGATCCGTATCAGGTGAATTGCGACAACCCGTTCCTGTCGGCGTCGCAGCGCACCGACCTGTGCGGCGCGAACGCCGGCGTGGCTGGGCAATATGCGCCGATCGACGTCCGTTATCGCTTCGATGGCCTGCCGCTTGTCCGGTCGAAGTTCACCAACGAGGGCTATCGTATCGTCGCGGGTCTGCGCGGCAAGGGGCTTAACGACGTCTGGAGCTACGACGTCGCGGCGATGATCTCGCGCGCGCGGCTCGACACGATCGACCAGCCGTTCGCGCAATTCGCCAATGTGAACCGCTCGCTCGACGTCGTGAATGTCGGCGGAGTGCCGACCTGCCGCTCGGTCGTGAACGGCAGCGATCCGAACTGCGTCCCCTTCAACGCCTTCGCGCCGTTCAACAAGGATCAGGCGCTCAACAACTATCTGTATGGTGCGGCATCGGGCGGGATCAGCACGCGCATTCCGCGCCTGTTGCAGATCCTCGCGACCACCAGCGGCGATCTCGGCAAGTACGGCATTACCTCGCCGTTCGCCGAACAGGGCGTCGCGGTCGCGCTTGGCGCGGAATATCGCGAGGAGATGGAGCGGACGATCGTCAACCAGATCTTCATCGACAACAATGGTGGCCAGAACCAGCGCGTTACGCAGAACATCTTCGAGGCCAATGCCGAAATCCAGGCCCCGCTGGTCGAAAATCAGTCGTGGACGCGTCTGCTGCAATTCAATGGCGGCTATCGCGTGTCGAAGTACAACCGCCTCGAAAACCGCTTCACCACCTGGAAGATCGAGGGGCTGTGGTCGCCGGTCGAGGACATCACGTTCCGCGCGTCCTATAACAAGGCGCAGGCCGCGCCGGGCGTCGGTGCCGCGGCGGGCGCATCAAACATCTTCTGGAACCAGGGCTTCTATGCCGATCCGTGCGCGCCGCGTGTCGACAGCAGCAACCCCAGCGGTCCGCGCCTCGCGCCGCTCTATAGCGCGGCGCAATGCGCCAATACCGGCCTGCCCGCGAACCTGTACGGCAGCGCGACGCTGATCTGTCCGAACGATGCGTGTACCGTGCGCGAGGGCGGGTTCAACCTGAAGCCGGAAACCGCCTATACCAAGACGTTCGGCGTCGTGTTGCGCCCGCGCTTCATCCCGGGCTTGACGGTGTCGGTGGATCGCTGGCTGATCGACCTCGAGGACCAGTTGACGTTCGTGCAGCCGCAGGACTTCATCAACGAGTGCCTCACCACCGGGCTTGATTATTTCTGTCGCGGCGTCGTCCGCAATCCGGGCACCGGCACGCTGTCCAGCTCGCCGGCGACCAGCCCGGCGACCGGCTGGGTCGCGCGCGGATCGACGAACGGCTACAAGGAGCAATCCTATGGCTGGGACTTCCAGGGCCAGTACAATGTCGGCCTCGGCGGTGCCGGTCTGCTCGATGTCAGCTTCAACGGCACTTTGATGACGCGCAACGGCGGTCAGGCGTCGCCGACCGCGATCCAGCGCAACTGCACCGGCTATTTCAGCAGCGGGTGCGGCGAGAGCATGCCGCGCTGGCAGCACCAGATGCGCGTGACATGGTTCGCGCCGGAGCGGATTGCCAACGTGTCGGTCAACTGGCGTCACCGCAGCGGGATGCCGACGACCTTCTACGCGCCGGCCAGCACCGGCATCCCGCAGCAGGACGAAAGCCAGCGTCGTGACCAGTACCCGGGCATCGCCACCTATGACTGGATCGATCTCGCTGTCGGGTTCGACATCAGCAAGCGCATGACGTTCCGCATCGCCGCGAACAACCTGTTCGACCGCGACCCGCCGATCGTCCCCGACAGCCGCTCGAAGATCGGGCTGCTGCGCGGCAATACAATCATGGGCTACGACCTGCTCGGTCGTCAGATCGTCGCGGGCGTCTCGCTGAGGCTGTAACTGACAACGCCGCCCGCCCCGATCGGGGCGGGCGGCGCATCGTCAGGTCACGGGATCAGCCGCTCGGCGCGCAACCGCTCGAACAGCGCGAAGAACGCGTCGTCGGTCGGCTGATAGCCCGTGAAACCGAGCCGCCGGCTCTTGCTCATGTCGGTGACGACCTCGATCGGCCGGCCGAGGTCCGCATCAGTGTGCCACGGCGACGCGAGCCGCGACAGCTCCTGCTCGACCAGCCCCTCACGTCCCGCGATCTCGCGCCAGAGCGCGGCATCGTTGGCCATCTGCTGCTCGAGCGGCCGCACGACGCCATCAAACGGCGCGGGCTCGACATCGAACCATTCGGCGATCCGCCCCCACATCCATTGCCAGCGGAAGACGTCGCCATTGACGACGTTGAACGCCTGATCGTGCGCCGCCGGCATCTCGGTCGCCCACAACAGATGCTGCGCCAGCTGCCCGGCGTCGGTCATGTCGGTCAGCCCCGACCATTGCGCCGCGGATCCGGGAAAGACGAACGGCCGCCCCGTCTCGCGACACAACGTCGCATAGACCGCCAGCGTCGTCCCCATGTTCATCGCATTGCCGACCGCGAGCCCGATCACCGTATGGGGCCGATGCACGCTCCAGGTGAACCCGTCGCGCGCGGCGGCCGCGAACACCTCGTCCTCCTGCGCATAATAGAAGTTCTCGACGTCCAGCCGCCCCTGTTCCTCGCGGAACGGCGTCTGCGGCAGCGTGCCTTGGCCATAGGCCTCGAACGGCCCGAGATAATGCTTCAGCCCCGTGACGAGCGCGACATGGCGCGGACGCGTGGGGCGGGGCAGGGCATCGAGCAGGTTGCGCACCATCGCGCCGTTGACGCGGATGTTCTCTGCCTCGCTGTCCTGTCGCGCCCATGTCGTGATGAACACCGCGTCCGGGTTCAGGTCGCGCAGCGCCGCGGCGGTCCCCTTGGCGTCCTGCAAGTCCGCCGCCACCGGCCGCACGCCGTCCTGCGCCGCCGGACGCCGCGCGAGCCCGTGCACCGTCCAGCCGCGCTCGACCAGTAACGCCGCCGCCGCCGCGCCGACGATCCCGCTCGCGCCCACCACCAATGCCGTCTTCGTCATACATGCTCCTTTTCGTTCAATAGCTAGGCACCGAGCGGCAGGGCTTCTAGACGGCACCATCCACGTCCCCAGGCACCCGAAGGTAACCACATGCAGCCCGGCTCACGCGATCAGGAATGGCGGGAGGATTGCGCACCGCGCCGCGTGCTGGAGCTGTTCGCGACCAAGTGGACCAGCATGGTGCTCCACACGCTTCATGCCCGCCACGACGGCGCGGCACGCACCGGCGCGCTCCAGCGCAGCCTGCCCGGCATCTCCAAGAAGATGCTGACGCAGACCGTGCGCGACATGGAAGCCAGCGGGCTGCTGAGCCGGCATGTGCACAGCGTGATGCCGCCGATGGTCGAATACCGGCTGACCGCGCTGGGCCGGCGCTTCGTCGAGCCGATCGAATGGCTCTACGGCTGGGGACGCGACAATGCCGACGCGCTGGACGCGCTGCGACCGCGCCCAAGCTCCCGCCGGACGTAGCGTCGCCGGCGGCTAGGAGTCGGCACGCTCCAGCCATGCGCCCAGCGACAAGGCATCGCTGGCGGCGGTTTCCGCGCACATGCTGTGCCGCATCAGCTCCAGCGCCCATTGCTGGTGCTCGCACGCCTCGCTCGCCACCGTGTCCTCCGGCACCCACAACGCATAGTCGCGCATGTGCGCATCGGCGGCGGTGAACAGGACGCAGATGTCGGCGGCGATCCCGGTCAGGATCAGCCGGCTGACGCCCAGCTGCGGCAACAGCACCGGCAGGTTGGTCGCATAGAATCCCGAAAACTGCGGCTTCACGATGAAATAGTCGGTGTCGCGCGGGTCAAGCAGGTCGATCAGCGGCTTGCCCCGGCACGCCTCCGCCCGGCAATGATCGATGATCGCGGCGCGATCGGACAGCCAATGCCCGAAATTGTCGTTGACGTAGATCACCGGCACGTCCGCGGCGTCGGCCGCATCGCGCAGCCGACGAATGCGCTCCGCCGCCGCGATCGCCGCGGGCGCAAGCGCTTCGCCGCCCTCGAATGCCAAATCGTTGATCATGTCGATGATCAGCAACGCCGAGGCACCGGGCGAGGGGGTCTTTGCATCAGCCATGACGCGCTTCCTTCTGCTGAGGCTGGGCGTCGACGTCATGATCGGGATCGCGGGTCCTGTCGTTGATCCACATGAGCGTGCCGCTGCTCAGTAGATGTCGCGTCGGTAGCGCCCCTCCTCCAGCATCGTCTCCAGCCCGTCCTCACCGACTATGTCGGCAAGCGCGGCATGGACGCCAGGCGCCATGCCGGCGATGCTGCCGCAGACATAGATGGCCGCGCCCGCGCGCACCGCCGCGGCGATCCGGTCACCCGCTGCCGTTACCGCCTCCTGCACGTAACGCGGCGCCTCGCCGTGCCGGGACCATGCGGTGAACGTCTCCGTCAGCACGCCACGCGCGGCCAGTGCGGCGCGCGCCTCGGCGTGGAAATCGTCATGCGCGGCATGGCGCTCGCCGAAGAAAAGCCACGCGGGCGCACCGCCATCGACCGCACGTTGCCGCAGATGCGCGAGCAACCCCGCCAGACCGGTGCCATTGCCGATCAGGATCAGCGGCGTCGCTGGATCCGCCGGTGCGTGGAAGGCGGGATTGTGGCGGACGCGGGCGCGCACCACGCCGTTCAGCGCCGCACCGCGGGTCAGCCAACCGGAGCCGAGCCCGGCAAAGCCATCTGCCGCCTGACAGGTTCGCACGATCAATTCGACGCGCCCGTCCGCCGGTATCGAGGCGATCGAATATTCCCGGTGCGGCAGCGGCGGGAGCGCTTCGGGGTCGAGCGAGTCACCCGGATCGGTGGGGAGCAGGCGTGTCATCAACGTCGCCCGCGTCTCTGGCGTGTCGGCCAGACCGTTGGCGCTGATGAACGCATCGACGCGCGCCGGATCCTGTTCGGGCACTATCTCCAGAATGTCCCCCGCCTGCCAGGTGACCGGACCCGAGAGTGGTGCCAGAGCGATATGCCACGCCGCGCCGCCGACGCTGCCCGGGTTCAGCAGATGCCGTTCCACCAGCCGCCATTCCGCCATCGGCGCCGGCGCCCAATCCGGCTGATCGGTCCGCGCGCCCAGCCCGGCAAGCTGCTGCTGCCACTGGCGCTGCGCGTCGGCATCCTCGCCGTCCGCCTCGACAAGATCGAAGAGTCGCGCCGCACCGGCATTGTGCAGCCAATGATCGACGCGGTGGCCGAACGCACAGAAATCGCGGTACTCCCGGTCGCCCAGCGCCAACACGGCATAGGACAGGTGCGACAGATCACCCGGTGCCCCCGCCATCGTTCGTGCGAAGGCTCGCGCCGGGTCGGGTGGCTCGCCCTCGCCATAGGTACTGGCAACGACGAACAGGCGCTCCACGCGCGCCAGGGTCGCCCGGTCGAGCGCCCCGATTGGAACCGCCGCCGCGCCCGGCAGCGCCTGCGCCGTCAAGCGCGCGATCCGCTCGGCCGAGCCGGTCTGGCTGGCATAGGCGACCAGCGTCGTTGTCCGCTCGTTCGCCGCGGGGGCGGGGGCCAGCGTCGTCACCTCGGCCAGCGCCCGCTTGCGACGACGTCGCGCGAAATACAGCAGGAAGCCGGTGATCGTGAACAGCGGCATCGTCAGGCTGCTCAGCATGATCGCGACGCGCCCGAGGATGCCGAAGTACGCGCCGCGATGGATTTCGAGCACGCTGGCGACGATGTCGTCGCCCGTCGAGCGGTCGGCATAGCGCGTGTCGGACACGACCCTGCCGGTGGCGCTGTCGATCGTGATATCGTCCGTGACCCGATCGTGGCGCGCGCCGGGCAGCTTGGCCCGGAACTGCACCTTCGGGCCGTCACGGCTCGTGGCGGTGACGCTGTCATACCGTTGGCCGGCGGTGGCCTGCGCAAAGCCCTGCCACGCGCGCGGCAGGTCGGCGTCCGGCCCCTTGCCGAGCTTGCCGCGCCCTTCGTGGCTGCGTTCGACCGACAGCAGATGCTGTACGCCGCTGCGATACCAGTCATACGACCACCACAACCCGGTGCCGGCGCTGATCAGATAGAAGATCAGCACCCAGCCACCGATCACGGCATGCAGCGCGCGGTACAGATTGCGCCCGGTCATCCGCAGGTCGAGGACAAACCAGTTCCGCCAGTCGAGCGGTCGGCGTGGCCAGCGCAAATAGAGCCCCGACAGTGCGAAATAGATCAGCGACAGCGCCGCGAACCCGGTGATCTGCCGTCCGATGCCATTGCCGGCGCCGGGCAATGCCAACCAGCGGTGCAGTCGCTCGACGACCTCGAAAAAGCCTTCGCCGCGCGGCTCGCCAAGGATCGCGCCGGTTGCGGGATCGAGGAAGACGCGGTGCCGCTCCTTCGATCCTTTCACTGAGAAGCCGACCGACGCGGCCCGACCGGGGTCGCCCTCGACCACCAACCGCGTGATCTTCGCGCCGGGACGCTGCGCGCCGAACCGCTCGATCAGTGCCGGCGCAGGGAGCGGGGCCGTAGCAGCTGGCGTGACGGTTACCACGCCGGGATTGAGCGCGGCAATGATCTCGGCCTCGAAGCTCATCAGGCCGCCGGTGACGCCCATCACCGCCAGCACGAGCCCGGCGGTGATGCCGAGAAACCAGTGTATCTGAAACAGGACCGTCCGCGTCATGAACCAGCACTTCCCCCGCTAGTGCGAATAATTCGCGTTAACGGAGGAGGCAACGCTGGTCAATGATGGTGCTAGGTCTCTTGTCCCCACCTGCTCGACGGTCTCCGCTTCGCGAGCGACACTACGGCAAGGGAGGGTCACTAGATCATGATGATATCAGGTCGATCCGGTCGATCGTCATTGCGAGCGTAGCGAAGCAATCTAGGGCGTCTTGATCCGGCTCTGCATTGCTTCGCTTCGCTCGCAATGACGGACGAAGATGACGCCATCACGCCCGCGATGCCGCCTCGGCGATACGGATGTTACGGCTTGGCCGTACCGCCACCGGTCCGATACCGATCGAACCACGCGATGATCGCCGACGCCTTCGCCGCCGATTGCGACGGCCGCGACGTGAAGCCGCCGTGGCTGGCTCCCGGTACCTTCACCAGCGCGGTCGGCACGCCGCGGATCTGGAGCGCGGCGTAATATTGCTCGGACTCGCTCACTGGGGTGCGATAGTCCTCGCTGCCCACGACGACCAGCGTCGGCGTCTTGACGTTACCGACCAGGCTGAGCGGCGAGCGGTTCCAATAGCTCATCGGATCTTCCCACGGCAGCTTGGAGAACCAGTAGCGCGAGGTGAACAGCGTCGCGTCCATCGTCAACGCTTCGCTGGTCCAGTTGATGACCGGCTTCTGCGTCGCCGCCGCCTTGAAGCGATCGGTCTTGCCGACGATCCATGCCGTCAGAACCCCGCCGCCCGATCCGCCGGTGACGAACAGATTGTCGGGGTCGGCCGTGCCGTCCGCGATCGCGGCATCGACCGCGGCGATCAGGTCGTCATAGTCCGCGGAAGGGTAATTCTTGTCGATCAGGTTCGCGAACTCCGCACCATAGGAGGTCGAACCGCGCGGGTTGGTCCACAGCACCGCATAGCCCGCGGCGGCGTAGAGCTGGACGTCGGAGGCGAAGCTGGGGCCATAGGCGCTGTTCGGGCCGCCGTGAATTTCGAGGATCAGCGGCACTCGCGCGCCCGACGCGCGGCCGGCGGGGGTCGCGAGCCAGGCGTCGATCGGGCGACCGTCGGGGGCGGTGACCGCGATCTTGCGGACGCTCGCCAGCGCCTTCGACGACGTCAACACGTCGTTGAGCTGCGTCAAACGCCGCGGCTTCCCGCCGCTCCACACCCACACGTCGGCGGGCGCGCTCGCGTCGCCGCCCGTATAAGCGATCGTCCCCCCCTTGGAGACCGAGAAGTCGCCCCCGGTATAGGGCCGGTCGATCCCGCCACCCTCGACATTATCGATCAACGACTGCACGCGCCCGTCGAGCCCGACCCGCGCGATCCGGCGCTGCCCGCGATCGTCATAGCTGGCGTACAGGCTTCGCCCGTCGGCGGCCCAGGTCGCTTCCTCGATCGCGCGATCGAGCGACGCGGTCAGCGAGCGTGGCGCTGCGGCCTGCCGATCGCCGACATAGAGCTGGGTGTTCTCGTAGCTGCGCCGTTTGTCGTCGAAGCCGAGCCACGCGATCTTCGTGCCGTCCGGCGACACGCGCGGCTGTCCGTCCGGCCCGTCCCGCGTCGTGAGCGTCCGCAGCGCGGCCGTGTTGACATCGACCGCCATCACGTCCGAGTTCAGGATCTGCCGCTCGGCATCGGGTCCGCGGATCGCGGCGAAGACGATCTCGCGGCCGTCGGGCGTCCACGACAGCGGCCCTCCGTCGTCGAACGCGCCGAACGTCAGCTGCCGCGCTGCCCCGCCGTCGGCCGCGACCATGAACAGATGGTCGCGCCCCGGCTTCACATAGCCGCCGCCGTCGTTGCGATAGTTGATCCGGTCGATGACGGTCAGCGGCTCGGCCCATTTCGCGCCCTCCGGCTTGGCCGGCGCCTTGCCGAGCGTCGTCGGCTCGCCCGCTACGGTCGCGATATAGGCGAGCCGCGTCCCGTCCGGGGACCAGGCCAGCGCCTGCGGATCGCCGGGGAAGCCCGTCACGCGCGCGCTCGCGCCGGTCGCGATCCAGCGAACGAACAGCTGCGATCCGTTGCCATCACCCGCCACATAGGCGACGCGGGTGCCGTCGGGCGCCCAGCGCGGGCTCGATCCCTGCGTCGCGAACGGCGATTGCCGCCCGCTCGCGACATCGATCAGCCACAACGACGATTGCATCCGGTCGGTCATGATGTCGGCGCTGCGCCGAACATAGACGATGGTGCGCCCGTCCGGGCTGATCTGCGGATCGGCGGCGATCGACAGGCCGAACAGATCCTCGCCGGTGAAGCGCCGGTTCGGCGCATCGACGGGGGCGGCGTTGGGCTGTTGCTGTGCCGCGGCCGGGGTGGCGGCGAGCAGGGCGAGGGCGAGGGTCAGGCGCAAGGGGGCGTTCCTTCGGGTGGTCAGCGGGCGAGGGTGGGAAGCTTCACGACGGTGCCGCGATGCATCACGAAGTCGACATGCTCCAGCCGCGTGACATCGTCGAGCGGCGAGCCGTGCACCGCGATGATGTCGGCGGTCTTGCCCGGCGCAAGCGTGCCGATGTCGTCGCGCCCCAGCAGGTCGGCCGCGCCCGTCGTCGCGGCGGCGATCGCTTGCGCCGGGGTCAGGCCGTTCCTGACGAGCAACGCGAACTCGGTGGCATTGTCGCCGTGCTTCGAGACGCCGGTGTCGGTGCCGAACGCCACCTTCACGCCCGCGGCATAGGCGCGGCGGTGGTTGGCGGCCATCGCCTCCGCCGCCTGCTCGGCCTTGGCGATCGTCGCGGGCGGCAACGCCCCGCCGCGCGCCTGCGCCAGTGCCGCGACCGGCGCGATCTCGGTCGGGACCAGATACGCGCCCTTGGCCTTGAACAGCCGGATCGTGTCGTCGTCGAGGAAGGTGCCATGCTCGATCGAGTCGACGCCCGCCTCCAGCGCAGCCTTCGTCCCCTCGGCGGCGTGGCTGTGCGCGGCGACCTTGCGGCCCAGCGCGTGCGCGATGTCGATGATCGCGCGCATTTCCTCCGGGGTCATCGCGCGGCCCAGCCCGCCGCTGACGTTCGACAGCACTCCGCCGGTCGCCGCGAACTTGATGACCTTCGCCCCCATCCCAACCTGCGCGCGCACCGCGCGGCGGCAATCGTCGGGGCCGTCGCACAGGTTGATCTCATGTGCATGCACCGCCTCGGCGAACTCCTCCGCGAGCCCGTTGCCGGCGTCGCCGTGCCCGCCAGTGACCGAGATCATCTCGCCGGCATTGGTGATGCTCGGTCCCTCGACCGTCCCGGCATCGATCGCGTCGCGCAGCGCACGGATCCCGCGCGGATCGCCCCCCAGATCGCGTACCGAGGTGAACCCCGCCGCGAGCGTCGTGCGTGCATTGGCGACCGCGGTCATCTCGTCGTCGAAGCGGTCACGCGTAATCGCTTCCAGCCGCGCGCGCATCGGATCGCCACCGATCCCCCACAGATGGACGTGCATGTCGACCATCCCCGGCATCACGAACGCGTCGCGCAGATCGACCAGCGTCGCCCCCTGTTCGGGCGTGACGAAACCATCGCGCAGCTCGGCGACCTTGCCGTCGCGCACGACGATCGTGGTGCGCCCGCGCGGCGCCTGCCCCGGCCGATCGAGCAACGCACCCGCCTGAATGTAGGTCACCGCGCCCGGCGCAGGCGCCTGCGCAACCGCAGGCATGGCCGTCGTCATCGCAAGAACTGCGAGTAAAGCCTTGAACATCCTTGAACTCCCCTTTTGCCGCATCGTTGCCGAGCCGGCGACCGAAGGCAAGCGGGCCGATGCTCAGCCGGGGCGCCGCTCGATATAGCGCGAGACGTTGCCGGCCAGCACGGTGAGCGGCACGTTCCCGCCGTCGACCACCGCTTGATCGAAGTCGCGCAGGTCGTAGCGCGCGCCGAGCGCCTTCTGCGCCCGCGTGCGTTGCGCGACGATCTCGGCGCGCCCGACCTCATAGCCGCATGCCTGACCCGGCCACGCACAATAGCGATCGACCTCGCTTTCGGCATTGCTGCGCGGCAATCCGGTCGCGGCGATGAACTCGGCCAGCGCCTTGTCACGCGACCAGCCGATCGCATGGATGCCGGTGTCGACGATCAGCCGCACCGCGCGCCACGCCAGCCCCATCAAATAGCCGAGTCGCCCGGCCGGATCGCCCGCATACATGCCCAGCTCGTCGGCCAGTTGCTCGGCATAGAGCGCCCAGCCTTCCGAATAGGCGTTGAACGCGAGGATCGACCGGATCAGCGGCAGCCGTTGCGCATATTCGCCCTGCCAGACATGGCCGGGAATACCCTCGTGATAGACGAGATCGGGGATCGTCACGCGATTGTGGATCGAGGGATCGCCAAGGTTGATCCACACCTTGCCCGGCTCGCGCCCGTCGATCGTGCCGGGTCCACCATAGGCGGCCGGCGCGCCCGGCTCCTGCGCCAGCGGCATCCGGCGGATTTCCAGATTGCCGCGCGCCAGCCGCCGGAACGCTTGCGGCAATTTCGGGCGGATCGCGTCGATGCGGCCCTGCATATAGGCGACGATCTGGCGCCGCCCTTCGTCGCCGTCGGGAAAGCCAATGCCCGGGCGCTGTTGAAAGGCGATCATGCGTTCGGCGACGCTGCCCTGCGTCAGCCCTTCGTTGCGCAGGATCACGTCCATCTGCGCCTGAAGGTCGGCCAAGCGCGCGCGCCCCATCGCGTGCAGGTCCGCCGCGCTTCGCCGCGTCGTGGTGCCCGCGCGCAGGCCCCAGGCGTACCATTGCTCACCGTGCGGGCGAGCGTTCAAGCCCGGCGCGGCGGTCGCCACCGCACGTTGCGCGCGGATCTCGGCCAGTTGCCGTTCCAGCGCCGGCACGATCGCGCCGCGCACGATTGCGGCGGCGCGCGCCGTCCAGTCGCCCGCCACCGCCTTGCCCTTGCGCGCGAGCGGACCGATCAGCGGCCCGTCCTCATTCGTCGCCTCGGCAAGCGTCCGCGTCATGCCCGCGATCGTCTTGTCGAGCAGGAACGACGGCGGCACGACGCCCAGCGCGCGCGTCTGGCGAATCCGAACCGTCTCGCCATCGAGCTGCGCCGGCATCGCCGCCAGCCGCGCGAGATACGCCTCGGCGTCGGCCTTGTCGCGCACCGGCTGGTCGCCGTCGAGCATCTGCGGCACGTCCAGCCACGCGCCGACGTTCTGCACGACACCATAAGGCGTGTTCCGCCAGTCGCCGATCGTTGCCACGCCATACGGCAGCGCCATGCCGTCGAGCGTGGTCTGGAAGGCGCTCTCGACCACCGCGAGGCTGGTCGCGGTCGAGGCGTCCAGCCCGGCGCGCGGCAATTTCGACAGCTCGGCCAGCGCGCCGCTCAGAAAGCGTTGCCGCGCCGCGACGCCGGCCGGCGAGCGATCCTCCAGCCGCCGCCGCAACCCGGCATGCGCGCCGTCGTCGACACCCAGCGTCGTCGCGCGTTCGGGCTGAAGCTCCAGCAACTGCCACGCGACCCGGTCGAGGAACGCTTGCGCGCTCTCGCCGGGCGGCGTCGCCCCGGCGGCGGTGGCAGCAGTAACGGCGGTCAGGCCGAGCAAGGTGTCGCGGCGCGAGACGAGATGGTTCATCCGCCTGTGATGACCGGCGCCGGAGGGAAGGTCAAACGTCCGTGGGCGGGGAAGCGACCCAGCCCATTGCATCACGCCGCCGGGCAGGCCGCCCCGGCCGGATCGGTCGCAAGCCGCACGTCCGACACCGACAGTGCGAACGGCGCATCGGCGTCGATCGCCATCGGCGTCGATACCTTCTCCACGGTTGCGCCACGATCGCGGAAGCACTTCAGCGGCACGCGCAGCACCTGCCACCCGCTCTTGCCGAGCAGCGGCGCAACGTCGACGCGCGCGCCACCCAGCGCCAGCCCGACCGGCCCCTTCGCCGGCGTGTCGATGCGATAGGTGATCTGCAGGTTCAGGTCGGCGTTGGTCTCGCGCAGCAGCGACAGGTCCGGCCCGGCGATCTTCGCCGCGCCCTTGCCCTTCCACGTCAGTCGTACCGCGCCTTCCTGTGCGGTCGCGCTGTCCACCGCGAGGCGCGAAATCGCCGGGTCGAGGTCGAGCCGGAACGGGGCAGGCACCTTGCCACGCGCGAAGAACAGGCTGGTATTGGCGAGGCTTGCATCGACCCCCGCCACCTCGCTGAGCGCGCCGACCTTGCCCGGCCTTGCGTAGCTCAGCCCGTAGCCGAACGGAAACAGCGGGTCGTAACCGGGCGCTCCGCGGTTGAGCGTGAACTGCCCCGCCGACTTCGGCCAGCTGAACGACAGGGTGCCGGTGAAGTCGCGCTTGCCGCCGATCAGCACGTCGGCAACGCCTTCGCCTTCCGATCCGGGGAACCACGACGCGACGAACGCATCAGACTGGTTCAGCTCCGGGTTCAACCACAACGGTCGCCCGGAGAGGAACACGGAGACGGTGGGGATGCCCGCCGCCTTCAGCGTCTTCAGCAGCGCCAGCGCCTGCTTGTCGCCGGCTTCGAACTCCAGCGTGCGGACGTCGCCGCGCATCTCGGCATAGGGCTGCTCGCCGAACACGACGATCGCAACATCGGGTTTGGTCGTGAAACGGCCGTGGGTCGACAGCGTCGCGGTGCCGCCCCCTGCCTTGGCCGCTGCGGCGATCCCGGCGAAGATCGACGTCGCGCCCGGGAAGTCGGCATTGGTGTTGCCGTCACCCTGCCACGACAGCGTCCAGCCGCCCGACTGCCGCCCGATATCGTCCGCGGCGTCGCCTGCGACGAGGATGTTCGCGCTCGCCTTTATCGGCAACACGCCATTGTTCTTGAGCAGCACGAGGCTCTTGGCCACCGCCTCGCGCGCGACCGCGCGATGCGCGGCCGACCCGAGCTGCTGCGGCTGCGTCTCATAGGGGCGGGCAGGGTCGAACAGCCCCAGCTTCATCTTCACGCGCAGGATGCGCCGCACCGCATCGTCGATCCGCGCCATCGGGATCTTGCCCGAACGCGCGGCCGCAAGCGTCGTGTCGAACAGGCCCTTCCAGCTGTCCGGTGCCATCGCCATGTCGAGCCCGGCGTTGAAGGTCGCCGGGCAGTCGGTGTTGGTGCAGCCGGGGATTTGCCCATGCCCGTTCCAGTCGCCGACCACGAAGCCCTCGAACCCCATCCGGCCCTTGAGCACGTCGGTCAACAGCGAGCGGTTGCCGTGCATCTTCTGCCCGTTCCAACTCGAGAAGCTCGACATCACCGTCATCGCCCCGGCCTTGATCGCGGGCGGGTAGCCGGCGGCGTGGATGCGGATCAGCGTGTCCTCATCGACCTGCGTGTCGCCCTGATCGACACCGTCCTTGGTGCCGCCGTCGCCCAGGAAGTGCTTCACGCTCGCCGCGACGTGGCCGTGCTGGATACCAACGGTGGCGCCGACGCCCTGCAACCCCTCGACCATCGCACCCGAATAGGAGGCGACCACCGCGGGGTCCTCGGAATAGCCCTCGTAGCTGCGGCCCCAGCGGTCGTCCTGCGGCACCGCCACCGTCGGCCCGAACGCCCAGTCGATCCCGGCCGCCGCCGTCTCCGCCGCGGTCGCTGCACCGATCTGCCGGATCAGCGCCGGGTCGCGCATCGCGCCCAGCGCGATATTGTGCGGGAAGATCGTCGCGCCGACGACATTGTTGTTGCCGTGCACCGCATCGACCCCGAACATCAGCGGGATCGCGGTGTGCCCGGCGCGCTGCTCCATCGCCACCGCATTGAACGCACGCGACGTCGCCACCCACGGCGCGGCCGGCGAGCGATCGGGGCTGCCGAGCGGCGGCGAGCTGCCCCCGGCGAGGATCGAGCCGAGCGGATATTTCCGCAGATCCTCGGGCTTGATCGCGCCAATATCGGCCTGGATCATCTGGCCGATCTTCTCTTCCAGCGACAGCCGGGCGAGCAAAGCGGTGACCTTCGCCTCGGTCGCCGGATCGACCAGCCCGCTGCTCTTCACGACCGGCCAGCGGTCGGGATGCGCGACCTGCGCGACCGCCCCGCTTGCCGCGACCGTCATCAACGCCACCGCCAGATAGCTCACGCCCCGCATCGTCATCCCCGCCTGCCTTCTATCGTCGTTCTGACTCGGCAGTGCTGATAACGCTATCCGCTCTGGCTTGCCAATGCCGATCAACGCGCAGGGGCAGGAGCGGTGCAATCAATTTGATAGCGCTAACCGCCCGGTCACCACCACGTTGCGTAGAGTGCGATCAGGATCAGCACGATGCCTAGGCTCGCGACGTTGAACCCTTTCGTGGTGCGGAAATCGATGCCTTGCACGGTCACGCGATTGGCGTCTGCGCGAGACTTCACCAGCAACGACAGCACAACTGCCAGCGCGAGGCTCAGCAGGAACACCAGGCTCATGCGGTTGAGGAACGGCAGGCCCGGCAAAGCGGCGCGCAGCACGTACGACAACACCACCGATGCCACTGCGGCCCCGATCGCTCCCGCTTCGTTCGCACGCTTCCAGAACAGGCCCAGCAGGAAGATCACCGTGATCCCCGGTGTGAAGAAGCCGGAGAATTCCTGGATGAACTGGAATGCCTGATCCGACTGCCCGATCAACGGCCGCGCGGTCAGCATCGCGATCACGATCGCCACGCAGGCGGCGATGCGCCCGACCAGCACCAGTTGCCGCTCGCGCGCGGGATCGGCGCGCCCGTCCTCTGCGGAGGTCGGGCGGCCGAACTGCTTGGCATACAGGTCGAGCGTGAAGATCGTCGCGATCGCGTTAATCTTCGATGCGGTCGACGCGATGATCGCCGCGATCAGCGCCGCGAACACCAGCCCCAGCAATCCGGGCGGCAACAGCCGCAGCATCGCGGGATATGCCTGGTCGGGTTTGGCGAGATCGGGCGCCAGCACCACCGCTGCGATGCCGGGCAAAACGATGACCAACGGCATGAGCAGTTTCAGGAAAGCGGCGAACACGATGCCCTTTTGGGCTTCGGGCAGGCTCTTCGCCGCGAGCGCGCGCTGGATGATGTACTGGTTGAACCCCCAGTAGCTCAGATTGGCGATCCACATGCCACCGATCAGCACCGCGAGCCCCGGCAGCTCCTTATAATGGGGGTTGTCGGGGGACAGGATCATGTCGAAGTGATCCGGAACGCGCCGCGTCAGCTCCGAAAAGCCGCCGACGATCCCGGCATCGCCACCGATCGCCCGCAACGTCAGCGCCGACACCATCAATCCGCCCAGCACCAGCAGCGTCACCTGCACGATATCGGTCAGCGCGACCGCCTTCAGTCCGCCACGCAGCTGATATAACACGGCAAATGCGCCGAGGCCGACCAGCGCGAGGTCCTGGTTGACCCCGGCGACCTGCGTCACGGCGATCGATCCCAGCCAGATGATCGAGGTGAGATTCACGAAGATATACAAGGCCAGCCAGAACACCGCCATGATCGTGCGGATCGACGTGCCGTACCGCTGCTCCAGGAACTGCGGCATCGTGTAGATGCGGTTGTGGAGAAAGATCGGCAGGAAGAACTTGCCGACAATCAACAATGTAGCGCCCGCCATCCATTCATAGGAGGCGATCGCCAATCCGATCGCATAACCCGACCCGGCCATGCCGACGATCTGCTCGGCTGAAATATTGGCGGCGATCAGCGACGCACCGACCGCCCACCACGGCAGCGCCTTGGACGCGAGGAAATAGTCCGACGTGTCCTTGCTCTCGCCAGCCTTGTCGCGGCTAACCCATTGCGCGAGCACGAAGATGCCGATCGCGTAGCCAATCACCACGACCAGATCGATCGTCTGCAACGTCATCCT
Source organism: Sphingomonas phyllosphaerae FA2 (assembly GCF_000427645.1). Taxonomy (GTDB): domain Bacteria; phylum Pseudomonadota; class Alphaproteobacteria; order Sphingomonadales; family Sphingomonadaceae; genus Sphingomonas; species Sphingomonas phyllosphaerae. The sequence goes on from NZ_KE386571.1 coordinate 1,083,166, forward strand.
GCTTCCTCCCCGCAATCTCCGCACCTGTTTAGCGTGCCGGACAGCGCCGTCCATGATGGTCGCGACGAGCGTTCACGGCATTTTACCCGGATCGGGAAAAAGCGGGCGAGGCAGCGGCTTTGAACACTGGATCGGATACCGCGACACCGTTCCGAGATCATCGGCGAACACCGAAAGGGTTGATTGCCAACACAAGGCGGGCGCGGCTGTTTAGACAAATGCGGACGGCGATCTCTCCACGGACCTTCAGCCAGAGAGTCGCGTCCGGCAAGAATTCGCGAAGGACCGCTGGTCTTGCGCTCTACGACGTGGGGCCATTCTGTGAGGCGGCGAGCACTGCCGCAAAAAATATCGAGTGGCAGGAGCCCGCTTTATTGAGGCGGGCATTGCTCATGCGCTTGCGACATCGCGAGGGTTAGTGTGTCCTGCCCGAAGCGCCACGTACCCGGTGCGCCATCGATCAGCAGATCGAGCGCGGCGTCGATAATGCCGGGGCATTGCACGGATGAAACCCTGCCAATCGGAATGATCTCGGCCTTAATCGTGAAGTGTGGCGTGTTGCTCGTGTCATCACGCCGATTGAATAGCTCGATCACGCCCCACGGATCGGTCGCAGCGCTGCCGCTCGAGGGTTCGTTCACGACATAGTTGATCGCGCGACGGGTGCAGGCTTGCGCGACGATGCTGCAGTCATCCGGGTCGCCGACGATCAGCAGCGGGCGGCCGCCGGCCGGCGCACTCGCTTGCACCACGGCCGGTGCCCCGTAGAGGATCCGGTCGGGGCGCCGCCACCAGCCGGGTGCGGCGGCAACGTCATGGCGAAGCTCGCCCCTCGGCAGCGCCTGCCACAAGGCCGCCAGCGCCGTCGGGCGCGGGACGCCGGAGGAAAGGTCGAACACGCCGGGTTCGTAGCGATCGCCGCCGGTCAAAAGCGTGTTCCAGCCGTAGCTTCCCAGCAGCGACCACGCGGTGACCGCACGAACGTCAATTCCTTTGTCACGCGCCGCTTGCGCCATGTCCCACGCCTCGGCTGCCCAGCGAAGCTGTTCCTCGCGTGTCGAACCATTGTGCACTTCGGTAATCGCGATCGGCGTGGCGTAACGATCCCACGCCTCACGTAATGCGTTGGCGAACCCTCCTTGCGGCGGATCCAGGACCCGCACCGCCTCGGTGTCGGCAAAGTAGAGCTGATCGTTGCCGCCGTGCAGGTGCGGGGGGTACTGTTCGGTGCGATGGTCGAGAAACCGGTCGCTTGTCAGGTAATGGTTCAGGCCGATCACGTCGGGCGGGCAAGGATCGTCGGCTATCCGGCGGATGCGATCCTCCAACCCGAGCCGTACCATGATCTCCCACAACGAATGATGACGGTCGACGCGGCCGCCCAGCAGGTCCCAGCTCGCCCACCGCCGCAAATTGTCGTGCTCGGCTTGCGCCGTCAGCTCCGGGGTAGCGTAGGTTCGACCGAGATCCTCGGTCTGGATCAATCGCGCCGCAGGATTGATGCGTCGGATCGCCCGCATCGCCGCGCGCGTCGCGTCGATCTGGTTCAGCAACGCGATCCAGAAAGCGCGCTCGCTCCGTTCGTGCGGGTACCAATGCCCATAGAGCGCCGAGAAGCGCGCGGTGGTGAGCGGTTCGTTGACGGGCGTCCATTCCTCCACCCAATCGTAGCGTTCTGCGACCAGCCCGGCGAAATGACCAAGCCCGCTCGCGAATCCCTCATCCAGCAGATGGGTGTGGCGTGGGCCGCTGCCGTGATGGACGAGGCCGACGATCGGCCGGATGTCCAGCTCGCGCAATCGGGAAAGCCGCGCGTCCGCCCACGTCCAGTCCGGTCCTCCGCCCGGCGCGCTAAGCGTGCGTTCCCACAGTACGGGGTAGCGGATCGCGCTCAGACCCAGGTCTGCGAACAGATCAAGGTCACTGATGCGATGGTGATGACCGCTCAATATCGTCTGATCACGGTAACCCTCGCGCGTGCGGTTCACCGTGCACTCGGTTCCGCCCCAGAGTTCCAGCGGCGACATCGGTATGGATCGTGTGCCGGTCAAAGCTGCATCGGCCGGTTGAGCGGTCGCCGGAGCATATCGCGCAGCGCGCTTACCACCTGGAACGCCGCGTATGGCGCCTCAAGACTTCGGAGCAGGCCAGTCGACGGCAGGACAAGGGTGGGGGCGGAATGAAGGACGAGCATCGCAAGCGCCCCGCGCCGCGCCGCATCGATCAGGCGACCGTCGTCCGCCGCCTTTCGGCTTTGGCTCACCACCACTGCATCGGGGAATGGATCGCCGAGCCAAGGAACGCCGTCGGTCGTCGTGGGAGCATCGACCACGATCGCACCGGCAGCGATCATCACCTTGGAAAGGTACTCCCGTTGGAAATTGTCTTCGTGCGCGATGAGGACGCGCATGCCGGTGAGTTCGTGAGCGATCAGCATTGCAGCACGTCCGCTATTCGGCTGCGGTCGCCATCGCGGTTGCGTCCTGACGCGCGTGCCACCGGCGCCAGGTTGCCAGCGCCTGACCCACGACCTGGTCCATATTGTAATAGCGATAGGTCGCCAGTCGCCCGACGAACAGAACGTCCGGCTCAGCAAGCGTCAGTGCCTCGTAGCGCTTGAACAATGCCTGGTTCTCGGGCCGGGGAATCGGATAATATGGGTCTCCGGTGGCGGCGGGATACTCGTAGGTGACGCTGGTCACCGGCGATTGCTGCCCGGTCAGGTGCTTGTACTCGGTCACGCGGGTGTAAGGCACCGCCTCATCGGGGTAATTGACCACTGCGACCTGCTGGTGCCGAGCGACGGGCAGGGTGCGATGTTCGAAGCGAAGCGAGCGATACGGCAGCGGGCCGTACCGCTGTTCAAAATATTCGTCGATCGGTCCGGTGAAGACGAGCAGATCGTACGTCACCGCGTCCTTCACCGCCGCAAAATCGGTGCCGAGTTTTAGCGTGATGTTAGGATGGTCGAGCATGGCTGCGAACATGGCGGTATAGCCCTTGTCCGGCATCGCCTGAAACGTGTCGTTGAAATAGCGGTCGTCCGTATTGGTTCGGGTCGGCACCCGTGCGGTGACCGCCTTGTCCAGTTCCGACGGGTCCAGCCCCCATTGCTTGCGCGTATAGCCCCGGAAGAAGAGGCGGTAGAGTTCCTGCCCGACCGACGAGACGACGACATCCTCCGAGGTGCGGATCGTCTCCACCGGTTCGGCGCGCGCGGCCAGGAACTCGGCCGCGTCAGCCTCGGTCTCAAGTCCGGCGTCGAACAGCGTGTTGAGCGTCGTACGATTGATCGGGACAGGCACTTGATGACCGAGGACATCCGCCAGGACACGATGTTCGTAGTCGCGCCAGCCGGTGAAGCGCGAGAGGTAGTCGAACACTTCGGCCGAGTTGGTGTGGAAGATATGCGGTCCGTACTGATGGATCAGGATGCCGGCAGCATCCTCGACGTCATAGGCGTTGCCCGCGATATGCGGTCGGCGATCGACGACGAGGACCCGGCGGCCGCTTTGCGAGGCCAGCCGTTCCGCCATGACCGCACCCGCAAAGCCGGCGCCGACCACGAGGCAGTCGTAATGTTCGCGCGCGGAGGCGGGCAGATAAGGCTCGATCTTCGCCAGCATCGCGGCCGCGGTGTCGTCCCACGACATCGCGGCGAGCATCGCATCGGCGGCATCGCGCCAATCGTGATCCTGACCGCGGGCGAGCGCCAGCGCTTCCTCGCAGGCCGTGATGAAGTCGGGCCCGCTCTCGGCAATTCGAACCGCGCGCGCTCCCCCGTATTGTCGGACCACGTCGGCGACGGGCGTGGACACCACAGGGCGACCGGCGGCGAGATATTCCGGCGTCTTGGTCGGACTGATGAAACGCGTCGCCTCGTTGATCGCGAACGGCATCAACGCCACGTCCCATTGGGCGATCGTCGCCGGCAATTCCTCATACGACCGTGACCCGGGGTAGTGCAGGTTTGCACGGCGCGGCAGCTCGGCCGGGTCGATCTTCACGACCGGACCGACGACTTCGATCGTCCACTCCGGATGAGCTTCGGCGATCGTGCCGAGCAGCGCGAGATCCATTCGCTCGTCGATGACGCCAAAGAAGCCAAAGGAGGGTGCACGCTCATCGTTGCCGCGTTCGACGCGCGCTGCCGAGAAATGAGCGACATCGACGCTGGAGGGGAAAGCGTGGACGCTGGGGTGCCGGTCACGCTTTGCTTCGTACAGACTCCAACCGCCGGTGAAGACTAGGTCCGCTAGTCCAAGAAGCTCGTCTTCCAATTGCAGCAAGGCTGGCGGCGCAAACCGGAATGCGGAAAGCTCGTCCATACAGTCGTAGACGGTGCAAGCGGCAATCACGCCGCGCGAGAACGTCAACATCATCGGCGTGTAATACCAGCGCACGCTGACGGGCGGCTCGTCGGCAAGAAAGCGGTCGAGCAGGTCCGTGAGCACCTTGTGCGTCGCGGTGTCGTCCAGCCCGGCGGGTAGTTGCGGGGTCACCACCCGTATGTCGCCCGTTTTTGCATGCACGCGAAGATTCGGCGCCGCTACCGCGCCGATCTCGGCTTCCTCCCAAACCACTACGGAAAAGCGTCGAGCCAGCCGGGTCAGTAGATGCTGGGGACGCTGAAAGACGAAGTCCCAGCGCAGATGTGAAAAGCAGAGCAGCAGCTCGCGATTGCCGGTTGTCGTGGAAAGGTTAGCGTGTGCCACGACAGACATTCGTATCTCCCAGCCGCAAGTCGGCACGATCAGGCTAGCAGGCATGTCGTCGCAAAGGCGATAAACCCTTGTTAAAGAAAGTCAGGTTTCGCAGTGATCCCGATCAATATCAGCCACAACGGAATCAGAATATTTAAAGAGCCATCAGGAAACCTGCGCTTATATATGAAGCGCCCTCTTTCGGGCGCTGTGACACGCATTTCTATACTGGAGCTTGAGAGCTTATGCCCTCTGCTTCCTGTGCGTCATCGGCAAAGATTCAACCGCGGCGAGATCCGCTCAACAGCAAAATTTGCTAACTGTTCAGTGATGGCTAAAGCGCGTTCTGAGATAATGGTTCCGAGCAAGCGGCAGTATTGTATTGCTCCACATCAGCAGTGATCAGATTCTTGGCCAATCGCTTCTACCGTTCTGGGTGGCTGGCGAGACGCGCGCCGGCGTAGTCTGGTTTGCAGGCCCGTGCCGCTAACAAAAGAGATCCTTGACGCCTCTTTGGGTCCGTCACGCTCCAACCTTTCAGTTGCAACTGACCAGAAGGAAGCGCCAGCCGACTGATCGCACAAGACGTTGGAGGCGCGTCAAGGCCACGCCTCCGGACGATCAAGATCGAAGTCGTGCGGCAGCGTTGGCGAGGGTTATATACATGGCACCTTCGGGTACGACGTATTCGTTCTCGCCCCAAAAGAACGGCCAATCGTCCCGGTTCTCGGGATAATCCGGTTTTAGCAGCAGCACGCCGGGCACCACGCCGCCGGGTATGAATGAGAAATCGGCCCGGTTGCTGCCATAAGCTACCTCTTTCGACACCGCGCCTACTCCCGAGACGAACGAACGGTCCGATGCCGGATGATGACCGTGCAGGAAGTCGAGCGCGCGCAGAACCTGCCAACCATCGACGATCGTCGGGAAAGCACGATGAAGCGCGTCGGCGGTCAGGCCGAAGTTCAGCACCGCTCCGCTCCCGGCCCATCCTCCGGTGGTGATCGGGACGCCGAACGGGTTGGCGGTCTCCAGCGCCTTTGCGCGCCCGGCCCAGGCACGCGCCGCTTCCTCGACCAGCACGCGGTAACGGGCGGGCAGACGCGGCAGCGCCTTGACCATTGTCGTCGCGGTCGTGTCGAAACGACGCAGCATCGCCGGTGCAAGAGCTTCGACCCGCTCGGCATATTGCTGCTCGCCGGTCGCGATCAGCAATTCGACCGCAGCGGTGAACTCTTCCTCGTCGATCGGTCCCCCGGTCGTGTTGCCGTGGCGGAACAGGTCGGGCGCGTGGCGGTGTTCGTCGGCCCAAACCTGCTGCGCGCGCGCAAGGCAACGGTTCGCGAAGGCCGCGTCACGCCCTTTCCACACGCGATAGGTTGCCGCAAGCGCCGCGGCCGATCCGTAATCGAGTGCGGAGGCCTTGCTGGTGAACGCCCAGCGGTCGTCCGGTGTACCGCTGCGTCCTCCGCGCGTATCGTAGGCGCGCTGATAGGGTTTCAGGGTCGGATCGTAGACAAGTCCGTCCGTCTTGCTCGCCGCGTCGCCCAGATGGGTATATTGGCCGACGTCAGGTTCGACGATGCCGTGGATTGCATGACCGACCGCGTCGAACTGCGCGAGCAGTTGCAGGCTGCCATGACGGATCTGTTCCAGGATGTCGGGAACGCCGTCCGGCACGTGCATCTCGACGCGCCGCGTCGCCCAGTCGACAGACACCGTGTCACGATCGATGCCGAAGGTTTCGGCCGCGTCGACCAGCTGACGTACCACCTGATATTGAGTCTGCGTGCGGATGTCGAAATCGCCGGCGTCCAGCCATCCGCCCACTGCCAGGCCGGGGATATGTTCGCCGGGCTTGAAGCGGGTGTCGGTCGTCGGCCCCTGTCGGTACAGGTCGATATGTTCGTGGTTCACCGGCGCTTGTCGGGCGTCGTCGCGATGCGAATCGCCATGCCAGACACGATAAGCTTCGTTGACCGTCATATGGTCCATTGCGATTGGCAGATAGACGTCGTTGGTGAGGTGCCACAGTCCGTCGAGCGTCGCGGCACCAATCGGAAAAGGTGCGCTACGGGTCGCGCCATAGTCGATCGCGTAGGTTCCCGGCGCGGTCACGCCGCTGAAGTCGAACCGAACGTAGCGATAGCGGAGGTAGGCGCCCCAGTCGCGCGACGATCCGCCCTGAACCGGCGCGAAAACGCCACTCGGCATCAGTCGCACCAATTGCGGCCGCAACGTGCGCCGGTCGTCGCGGTCGAGTTCGATGGTCGCAATCTTGGGCAAGTCGCTTCGATACCCGACCTGCGAGTGGCCGATCACCGGGGGACGCAGCCACCCGGGCACGCTGCTGGCGTCCAGTGTCCATTCGATCACCTTGCCGGTCCGCCCGGCCGGCAGAAGCTGTCGAGCCACGAACCACCCGTTCTGTGCCTGATTGCGACCGTCGAACAACGACACCGTCCCTTCGCGCGTAACAATGCTGACGCGCCGAGCCGGATCTTCGGGTGCGAGCACGAGCTGCCGTCCGCTCGCAAAGCCGGTCGGTTCTGCGCCCGGACCATCGCTGCGACCGCTGGCGAGGTTCCGTTCGGGGGTGAGCGTCATCGCGTCGGCCGGATAGCGGGGAAACAGCCCCGGCTTGCCGTCGGCGGCATAGCTCTTGTGGAAATAGGCGGATGGCACGAATTCGAGGTTCAGCCCCGCTTTGCCGACCTGTGCCGCGGGCAACGCCTGATCGAGCAGCACCGACAGAATGACCGAAGCGCCACGACGCTCTGCCCGGATCGTGTAACCGAAGTCGGGGTATCGCATCGTGACTTCGATCACACCCGCTGCTTTATCGACGCGACGGCTGACAAAGGTGGCGGCCGGATCCCACTGGCCGGGCGTCGCCGACAGACGCACGTCGCCATTGGTGGCGGTGCGCACACCCTGCTGGATCAGTTCGACCCCGCTGATCTTGGCATCGGCGAACAACCCCTCGTTGACGTTCGAGAAGATGAGCCAGTTGACGCCGGGTGCTTCGAAATAGTCAGCACGATTGATGCTGAGTTGGGGGCGATCGGACGTTTGTGCCAAGGCGGCGCTACTCGAAGCGAGAAGCGCAGCCATCATCCAGCGCCGGTGACGCATGCCCATCAGAAACCCCTCCGCTTATTTTAGTTAGCGCTACCATATCGGCGGCCTTTTTGTTTTCAAGCGGTTGAAGCGTTGCGCTGGATCAATAAGGTAGCGCGCAGTCCGGCGGCGTTCGTCGCCGCGACGCCGCTGACCGTCGCGTTCAGCGGACATACGATAGCGTCGGTCTTGGGGATGGTCGAACCCCAGCGGACCTCATCGTCGATACTCCAACCGACTGGGTAGCGGGGTCAAATGCCACTGCCGCCTCGCTACCATTGCCGCGCAGCGGGTTCGTGCTGTGGCTTCGCGTCGGGAAAGGGTGTCGGCCGTGCTATGCTCAAACACAGTCTGTTGATGTGTATCAATGCACAGGATAAAGTTCTCAGTACACCAAGCGGATGCAAATCGGCGTTTTCGCGTGACACAAACCTCGTTCGACGGTCACGTCAAAGTCGCTGTCTGCGTCCCGGCGCGAAATGAGGCGGATGCCTTGCCGCAGCTATTCGCAGCGCTGGACCGGCTGGACCAACGAGGCATGGCACCGACCCTCTGTCTCCTTCTCGACGGCTGCGACGATCAAAGCACGGTGCTGGCGCACGATTATGCCGCACGCGCATCGCTGCCGGTTCGGGTGGAACATGCGGCGGATGCGGAGTCCAATGTGGGTGTCGCCCGGCACCGGGCGATGCAGTTGGGTGCGCGTGTGCTTGATGGGGCCGGCTTTCTGCTAACGACCGATGGCGACAGTGTGCCTGCGACCGACTGGTTGCAGACAATGGTCGCAGGGCTCCGGCTGGCTGACGTGGTAGCTGGCAAAGTGGTGCGTACCGTCACTTGGTCAAATCCGGTTCAAGACCGCCTGGAACGCTATTATGAGGCGCTTCATGCCACGCGGCGATCGCTTGATCCCGTGGCGTGGGAGGCCTTAGCGACCCACCATCAGACGAGCGGCGCGAATCTGGGTATTTCAGTGCAGCACTATCGCGCCATAGGCGGGTTCCAGCCGATCCCCGCGGGGGAGGATGCGCGGCTCGCCGATGACGCCGCGCGAGCGGGGCTGCGCGTGCGGCGCGATGCGGCCAGCGTAGTTTTCACGTCAGATCGCCGCACGGGGCGGGTGGCTCACGGCTTTGCAGAAGGGCTTCGCGCCTTGGACGGAAATAGCGACGGGGTTGAGGTCGCGCATCCCGATGATGCCATGTGGCAGTATCGCGGCCATGCGCTTGCACGCCACGCATACGACAGTGGCTATTTCGCGCCACTCGCCGAGGCGATCGGCCTCGACCGTGACCATCTTATCGGCGTTCATCGTGACAGTCCCAACGCCGAGGCGTTTGCGATGCGCGTGGTGCCGGTGCCACCCGGCGGTATGCGGCGCGTGACGCTGGCAGCGGCCGAGGCCGCTCTGGCGGCGCTCGCGCTGGCGCGATACGCCGCGTGATTGAACTTCGACGCGCCATCACGACGCGCTCCGCGCTGTTGCCGGGACTTGGCGATCCGGCTGACACGAAGACGCTGCTGCTCCAGCTCAGGCAGCTCTACGAAACGGGCCGTGTCGATCTTCCGCTTGGTCGCTTGTACGAGGGGCATGTCGACGCTTCGCAAATCGTGCAGCGCTACGGTTCGCGGCACCAGCAAGAACGCGCGGCTGGCATCGTGGCGGCGGGCGGAGTCCTTGGCGTGTGGAACGCTGATCTTGCCGGCGAACCACTTCGCCTGAAGCACGGTCGGCTCAATGGCGGCAAGAGTTTCGCCAGCGGCGCCGGACTTCTCTCGCACGCCCTGGTTACGGTAGATGCCGCGGGCGGTCGTCAACTGCTGTTGCTCGACCTTGCCCGCACCTCGCCGGCCGTCGATCGCTCCTTCTGGCGCGTCGCCGGAATGCAGCGCTCGGAAACGCATATCGTGCGCTGGCGCGATGCGCCCGTCGCTGCCGACGATCTGATCGGCGCCCCCGGCGATTACGTGCGTGAACCGTGGTTCAGCGGAGGCGCATTGCGGTTCGCCGCCGTTCAAGCCGGGGGAATCGCTGCGCTGCTCGACCATACGACCGCCCATCTGGTCGCGGCCGGTCGGGCGGATGATCCCCATCAGGCAGGCCGCCTGGCTGCGCTTTATGGGCTGGCTGAAGCGGCTGCAGGAGCGATCCGGACAGCGGCAGCAGGGTGGTTTGATGATGTCGGCGCGCGCCTGCCGCTTGTCGCCGCTGCGCGCGCGGCGGTCTATGCAGCCGGCGGGCAGGCGATTGAGCTTGCCGAGCAGGCGGCGGGGGTACAATCGCTGTTCGTCGGGCATCCACTTGCTGCGGTCATCACCGATCTGTCGGTGTACCTCCGCCAGCCTTCCCCGGATATGCAGCGCATGCAGGTTGGTGCCGCCGTGGCGGCGGGTACATTGACGGCCGGTCTGTGAAGTTCCGGCTGGGAACGCCGCGCCGCCTGCTCGTCGTTGCGCCGCATCCGGACGACGAAACCATCGGGGCTCATACGATGATGACCCGGCTGAGACGGCGCGGCGTGAGGATACATGTCATCGTTGTCACGGATGGCGCAGCCTCCCATCCCTCCAGCCCAAGCTGGCCCCGTCAGCGGCTCGTGGCAGAGCGTCGGCGCGAGAGCCGGCGCGCCCTGCGCCAGATGGGCGTGGCGGCAGATGCAGTGACGTTTCTCGATCTGCCGGACGGTCGGCTTCACACACGGGCGGGCGCTGCCCGTCGTGGCCTCGCGCAATTGGTCGTGAACCGGGGATCGACATTGGTCGTCTCGCCGTCCCCGCACGATGACCATCCCGACCATCGCACCGTCGCAGCGTGCATGGATGCCCTGCCACGGCATGGGCTGCGAAAGCTGACGTATCCGGTGTGGCCGGCCGGTCAGAAGGTTGCGGGCGCACGCGCGCTTTACCTGACGGGGCAGGAACGGCTCGCCAAGCGTTGCGCCATCCGCCGCTATCGTACCCAGACGGGGCAGATTACGGACGATCCGGCCGGCTTCGCAATGACGGTGGGGCAGATTGCGGCCTTTGCCGGCCCCCGTGAACTATTCGTGGAACGGCGGCGATGAGGTCGATTACGCTTGAAGGCTTCCAAAGCAAGTTCAGCGACAACGACGATCCATGGGCGACGTTCACCGATCGCGACGAGGCGCTGAAGCGACGCGCGATCCTGCGCGCCGTGGGGCCGGGGCCGAGGGGGCGCGTTCTGGAACTTGCTGCCGGTAATGGTTCCAACAGCATCGCTATAGCTCCACGGGTTCTGCGCCTCGACGCCACGGAAGGAACCGCAAGTGGCAAGGCGCTGGTCGCAAGGGCGCTGGCGGGGCGTGGACGAGCGCGTGCCCTCAGGCTGATCGTGCCGGCTCGTCTGCCCCGACGGCAATACGACATCGTCGTGGTAGCGGAGGTCATCTACTATCTGACGGCGCGCGCGATGGCGCAGACTGCTCGTGACGTTGCCGCAGCGCTGCGTCCGGGCGGCAGGCTGGTGCTGGCGCATCATCGGGTTGATTATCCCGATTTTGCGCAGCATGCCGCGTCGCTACAGCGTGCCTTCCTGACGGCTGCGGGATGTAGCTGGAACGTCCGGGTGGCGCGGCGGACAGGTCGCTGGATCGTGCTCGAATGCACGCGGGGGCGGGCGGCCGTCATCAGATAGGCACGGAGAAGATGCCTGGCTTCATCTAGCCTGAGGTAGCAGATAGGCATCACCACCTCACGAGATTTCACAATCAAAATCCGTGGTACATGAATTTGCCGTGGTGCCGGGAACTTGAGCACTGAAGCATGCCTGATCGGATTATCGGGCTCCATTTCAATGCAGTCGCGGTTTCGAACATTGGCGTGGGTTAACGACAGACCGAACGCTATCTGCCACGGCCATCTCTAAATTGGCGGGGGGGCGAAGCGGTGCAATCTGTCGAGCGTCGATTCAACGCGATCGTGAACAACTCCACGATGGCGATCTTCCTCATGGACGATCGGCAGCACTGCATCTTCATGAACGCCGCGGCGGAGGCGCTGACCGGCTATCGGCTGGCGGAGGCGCTCGACCGTCCCTTGCACGACGTCGTTCATCACCAGCATCCTGACGGGCGCCCCTATCCGCTGTCTGAATGCCCGATAGACCGTGCCTTTCCCGAACGCGAGCGGATGCAGGGCGAGGAGGTATTCGTCCACAAGGATGGGCACTTCTATCCCGTCGCCTTCACCGCCTCGCCAATTCCGGGGGACGACGGGCAGCCGATCGGCACGATTATCGAGGTTCGCGACGTGACGGCGGAAAAGGCGCGTGACGTCGCGCTCCGCGAGAGTGAGAGCCGCTTCCGCAACATGGCCGATCATGCCCCCGTGATGATGTGGGTGACCGATCCATCGGGTCATTGTACCTATCTTAATCGGCAATGGTACGAATTCACCGGCCAGACGCCTGCGGAGGCGGAGGGCTTCGGTTGGCTCGAGGCGACGCATCCCGACGACAGGCAGCGCGCGCAGGAGGCGTTCGTCGCCGCAAACGCCGGTCATCGGCGATTTCGCGTGGAATACCGTCTGCGGCATGTGTCGGGCAGCTATCGTTGGGCGATCGACGCCGGCAGCCCACGGTTCGGCGACGATGGTGCGTACCTCGGCTATGTCGGCTCGGTTATCGACATTCATGAGCGTCGCGAGGCCGAGGAACGACTGGCACTTAGCGAGGAGCAATTGCGGCTCGCTCTCGAGGTGGCGGAGATCGGCCAGTGGGACGTGGACCAGGTCACAGGGCGGATGTTCTGGCCGCCGCGCGTGAAGGCGATGTTCGGCATCTCCCCGGATGTGGCGGTGACACTGGACGATTATCGCAATGGCGTGCATCCCGACGATCGTGAACGGACGCTCAGCGCTTATGCGTCGGCCAGCGATCCCGCCCTTCGCGCCCTCTACGACGTCGAATATCGCACGATCGGGCGGGAGGATGGCGTCATCCGTTGGGTCGCAGCCAAGGGCCGCGGGCTTTTCGACGGGCAGGGCCGCTGTTTTCGTGTCATCGGCACCGCCATCGACATCACGGCGCGCAAGGCAGCCGAGATCCGCCTGCAGCAATTGAACGAGCAGCTTGAGCAGGAGGTCGCTCGCCAGACGGCGGAGCGCAACCGCGTCTGGGAGATGAGCCCTGACCTGCTGGCGATCATGGGCTTTGGCGGCTTTCTCAAGGCGATCAACCCGGCGTGGGAAACCACGCTCGGGCGTGACACCGCGACGCTGCTCGCGATGTCGTTCCGCGAACAGGTTCATCCCGATGACCACGCGGCCGTGCAGGAGGTGATGACGAGATTGCGGCGGGGCGACAAGATCGAGCGGTTCGAAGATCGGCTCGCGCATGCCGACGGCAGCTGGCGCTCGATATCCTGGACGCTCGTTCCCGAGGGCGATGTCTTCTACGCAGTCGGTCGTGACGTTACGCTGGAGCGTGAGGCCGCGCGAGAGTTGGCACAGGCGCAAGAAGCGCTGCGCCAAAGTCAGAAGATGGAGGCGATGGGGCAGCTGACCGGCGGGGTCGCGCACGACTTCAACAATCTGCTCACGCCGATTATCGGGTTCCTCGACCTGCTGCAGCGCAGGGGCGTGACAGGCGAGCGCGAGCAGCGGCTGATCGACGGCGCGATCCAGTCGGCCGATCGCGCGCGGACCTTGGTGCAACGCCTGCTCGCCTTCGCCCGCCGGCAACCGTTGCAGCCGTCCGCCGTCGATGTGGGCCGGCTCGTCGAGGGGATGGCCGATCTGCTCGCCAGTACCACCGGGCCACAGGTCCGCGTCGTCGTGGATATTGCTCCCGACCTGCCGCCGGCCATGGCGGACGCCAATCAACTGGAAATGGCGCTGCTGAACCTTGGCGTGAACGCGCGCGATGCAATGCCGGACGGCGGCACGTTGCGTATCAGTGCAATGCGCGACAGCGTGCGCGCCGCACGCGGCGCGTTACGACGGGGGCATTACGTCCGACTGTCGGTGGCCGACACCGGAACGGGCATGGACGAGGCGACGCTCGCGCGGGCCATCGAGCCGTTCTTCTCCACGAAAGGGATCGGGAAGGGCACCGGACTGGGCCTGTCGATGGCGCATGGGCTTGCCGCGCAACTCGGTGGAGCGCTGACCATCAGCAGTCGCGAGGGTGTCGGCACCAACGTGGAATTGTGGCTGCCGATCAGCGCGTGGGTCGCGGATGAGGGAGATCGGACAACCGTTCCGTCGTTTGCAGGCTTGGCGCGCGGGCGCGTGTTGCTGGTCGACGACGAAGACGCCGTGCGCGCTAGCACCGCCGACATGCTCGCGGAACTTGGCTTCGAAGTGATTGAGGTGGCGTCGGGGGAGGCGGCGCTGGCACTCGTGGCCCGCGGCGTTGTCCCCGATCTGCTGATCACCGATCATCTTATGGCCGGGATGAGCGGCGTGGAGTTGATTTGGGCCTTGCGCGCGACCTTACCCGATTTGCCCGTGCTGATCGTCTCTGGCTACGCGGATGTCGAAGGTATTTCTCCCGAGCTTCCACGCCTGACCAAACCGTTCAAAAGCGCTGAACTTGCCGCGCGCCTCTCGCGCATCCTGGTAGGCACGTCGGACATTCGAACGGCGCGCGATCGCTGAGAGGACAACACACGTCCGACCTGCCCACCATTGAACGTGCTCCGGCCGGTAATACTCGACAGATTGCGACGGCCCAAGCATAGCAGGCGATGATCAGCTTCTTACCTTATGGTCCGACACCGGCTCGGGCACGGCGGTCGTTGATCGGGCATCAAGCCCCTCAGCAGCGCGGATCAGGCAAGCGGTGTGGCGCGCCGTGAACGCCGCGAAGCATAGGCCTGCTGATCTACGATGGCGGCCTGATTTGCTGCCGTGCACGGGCCAGCCTGCCGATCGTCCCGACACTCACTCGGCCTTTACCACCGCTGTTCTATCGTGCCGTTACTTAGGGTTAGAGGAGTAGAGTGTGCGCATTCGGTCATGCTCGCCGGACGATCGATACGAGCAGATGCTTGCCCATTCGGCCACGGCCGCGATCTGTGCGGGTCCCGACAACCGGATTGTCGCCTGGAACTCGGCTGCGGAAGCGCTCTTCGGCTATACGGCTTCCGAGGCCCGGGGTAGATCGCTATCGATCATCATTCCGGAGCGATTTCGTTCCTCTCACGAGGCGGGGCTTGTCCGGGCGGTCAGGTCAGGCGGCGCAAGGCTTGCCGGGCACGCGGTAGAGGTACTTGCCCTGCACGCGCAAGGCCATGAGTTTCCGGTCGATCTCTCCCTGTCCATGTGGTTCGAGGAAGGGCAACCGATGTTCGGCGCGCTGGTTCGCGACGTGACCGACCGCGCGCGGGCGACACGGCGTCTGGAGCACCTTGCGCACTGCGACACCTTGACCTCCTTGCCAAATCGGAACGCCCTACATGCGCGGCTGGGCCCGGCGATCGCGTCCGGGCCGGTCGCTTTGTTGATGCTCAATCTGGACGGGTTCAAGCATGTCAACGACACCCTGGGCCATTCGGCCGGCGACCTGCTGCTTACCCGGGTAGCGGAGCGGTTGAAGGATGCCGTCGGTGCCGGCGATTTTCTCGCTCGGATCGGCGGAGACGAATTCGCGATCGTGGTGGAGGGCTGCGAAAACGCTTGCGCGCTCGATATTTTGACGGCGAGGATTTTTACGGAACTTGGCCGACCTATCGAACTCGCGGCGCAGGCTATTTTCGTGGACGTCAGTATCGGCATCGCCATTGCGCCCCTGGATGCTTCGTCCCACGAAGAACTGCTATGCCACGCCGATCTGGCACTTCATGAAGCCAAGGCGGAAGGTCGAGGCGGGCGGGCGTTTTTTACGCGTGCAATGCAGACGAGGTCGGAAACGAGGCTTCGACTAGGTCTGGACCTGCGGGGCGCGCTGGCTCGTGGGGAATTTGAACTCTGGTTTCAGCCACAGGTGCGGGTTGACGACGGCCGGCTGGTCGGCGTCGAGGCGTTGTTGCGATGGCGCCATCCCAGGCATGGGTTGCTTCAGCCCAATCTCTTTGTCGACATTCTCGAACAAAGCCCCGTCGCGAAAGAGGTCGGCGACTGGATCGTGCAGGAAGCGTGCCGCATGGCCGCGTCATGGCAGGCAATCGGCAGGCCGCCGCTCCGGGTTGGCGTGAACCTGTTCGCCGTCCAACTGGACTCCGATCGCTTGTTCGACGTCGTCAAACATGCACTTGACCGGCATCACCTCGCCCCCTCGTTGCTGGAGCTGGAGATCACCGAAAATACCGTTCTTCGGCACACCAAGCGGTCGCCAAGGGCGCTACGTCGGCTGAAAGCGCTGGGGGTCCAATTGGCTTTCGACGACTTCGGCACGGGCTTCGCTTCTCTCAGCCTGCTGCAGAGGTATCCCCTCACGCGGCTGAAGATCGATCGTAGTTTCATCACGAAGATAGATCGACGCCCCGGCGATGCGGCGATCGTGGGCGCCGTCACGACAATGGCGCAGGGGCTTGGACTGCACGTCATCGCAGAAGGCGTCGAGACTATCAGTCAAGAGGACATGCTGAGGCAGCTACGCTGCGATGAAGCGCAAGGATACCTGTACGGGCGCCCCATGCCGGAGCCCGAACTGATCGATCGGTTCGCGCCGTCACATGCAATGGCCGGCTGATCGCACGACGGTGTCCGATTGACCATTCGCGGGCCGTTTGAACCGGCGCGCTCGCGCCACGGCCACAACGCCGCCGCGTGCGGTCTCGACCGGTTGCACAACCCTCGGATCGGGCCCGGCGACCGCCCACAGCTTTAGGCCGACGGCGTCACTCGCCGCACTCCCGCTATTTGCTACCCCGCTCAATTCGAGGGAAGCGTGCCAAACAGATTGGCCTGACCAAAATGGTGGCGCTAACATCAGACTGGGTTATAACGCCAATTCACTTCGCACGCGGGTAAGTGCGCCACTCGGCCGCATCGAAGCCAGTGGGTGAATGTGGGAGAAAACAATGCTCAGTCGTCGGGATGTCACGCGAGGTGCTCTAACCGCCGGCTTGTTCGCCAGCCCGCTTGCCGGGGCGGTCCGCTTCGGCTACGGGAAGGCGTCCGCTTTTACGATCGCGCGTGATGGACGGGTCCTCGCCTCCGTCTTCGTCGATGCGCAGGAGTTGCCGGGCGTGCGGCGCGCCGCGAACGACCTCGCCGCCGACATCGGGCGCGTCATCAGGCAGCCGGCGACGGTCGTGTCCGATGCCGCCGGCTTGTCCCGGCACACCATTATCGTCGGATCGCTTGGCAACAGTGCGGTCATTGACGGGCTGGTGCGCTCGGGACGGCTCAAGGTGGATCGCATCCGGGGCAAATGGGAAGCCTATCTCATCCAGACGCTGCGAAACCCGCTGCCCGGTGTCGAGGAGGCGCTGGTGATCGTCGGCAGCGACAAGCGCGGGGCGATCTACGGCGTCTACGACCTGTCCGGCGCGATCGGCGTTTCGCCCTGGTATTGGTGGGCCGACGTCCCCGTGCCATCCCGCAAGGATGTCAGTGTCGCTTACGGCGACTATGTTCAGGGCTCGCCCGCGGTGAAATATCGCGGCATCTTCCTCAACGACGAGGCGCCGTGCCTGTCGGGCTGGACGACCGAGAAGTTCGGCGGGATGAACCGCCAGTTCTACACCCGCCTGTTCGAGCTGATGCTTCGGCTGCGCGCCAACTATCTGTGGCCGGCGATGTGGAACAATGCCTTTGCGGTCGACGATCCCGCCAACGCCGTGCTGGCCGACGAATATGGGATCGTGATGGGCACGTCGCACCATGAACCGATGATGCGCGCCCACAAGGAGTGGACCGACAATCACCAGCAATATGGCAATGGCGAGTGGAACTACGCCACCAACCGTGAGGCGATCCGGCGTTTCTTTAAGGAAGGCATGGAGAGGAACGGCCGCAAGGAAGCGATCGTCACGGTTGGAATGCGCGGCGACGGCGACACCGCGTTGGAAAGCACCGGCAGCATGGCGTCCGACGTCAAGCTGCTCGAAGGGATCATTGCCGATCAGCGGCGGATCATTTCAGAGGCGGTCGGCAAGCCTGCGTCCGAGGTGCCGCAGGTGTGGGTGCTCTTTACGGAAGTCTACAAATATTACGACGCCGGGCTGCAGATCCCCGACGACGTCACGCTGATGTTCACCGACGACAATGTCGGCAATCTTCGCCGGCTACCCACCCCGGCCGAGCGAACGCGCAGCGGCGGGTCCGGCATCTACTTCCATATGGACATGCACGGCGGCCCGTTTTCCTACCAATGGATCAACTCCAACCCGCTGCCCAAGATCTGGGAGCAGATGAACTTGGCCAACCGCTATGGTGCCAACCAGATCTGGATCGCGAACGTCGGCGACCTCAAGCCGCTCGAGCTGCCGGTCGAATTCTTCATTGCGATGGCCTGGAATCCGGCGGCGGTGTCGAAGGATCTGATCGCGGGCTGGACGCTCGAATGGGCGAAGCGGCAATTCGGGGCGGATCATGCCGCCGAGATCGCCCTGCTCGCGTCGCGCTACGCCAAATACAACGCCTGGCGGAAACCGGAGCAATTGTCGCCGGCGACGTACAGCCTCGAAAACTATCGTGAGGCGGGGCGGGTGTGCGCGGCTTGGGCCAGGCTGGAGCAGCGGGCCGAGATGGTCAACGCCGCGCTGAGCCCCGAACAGCGCGACGCCTTCTACCAACTCGTCCTCTATCCGGTGAAGGCGTGCGCGAACCTGACGCAGATGTACGTCGCCGCCGCACGCAATGCCCGGTTCGCGCAACAGGCACGCCTGAGCACCCGAGACGAGGCGGCGGAGGTCAGGCGGCGCTTCCTGGAGGATCGCGCGCTGCGTAACCGGTACAATCATGTCATGACCGGGGGCAAATGGAACCATATGATGGACCAGACCCACATCGGCTATTTTCAATGGTATCCCCCGGAGGCGGACATTATGCCCGCTCTCGCCGATCTCGACCTGTCGGGGTTGGACGGGTTTGGCGTGTCGGTGGACGGATCGCCGAACGGGTGGCCGGGCTATTATCTGTCGCCCACGCTGCCGACGCTCGACAGCTTGACGGGCCGCCCGACCTATTTCGAGGTCTATCCGCGCAGCGCTGCGCCGGTTGCGGTGAAGGTCGTCGCCGATCGGGACTGGGTGATCGTCCGCGAGGCCGCGGCGTTCAGCGCGTCGCCTCGCGACCGCCGTTATTGGGTAGACGTCGACTGGAGCCGTGCGCCGGTCGGCCGCGCCGAGGCGCGTATCACGGTCGAAGGCGCAGGCGAGGGCCGGGGAGGGGACAAGATCACTATCAAGCTCATCGCACTCCGCGCCACCGCGGGGCAGGAACGCGCCGCCAGAGGAGCGTTCGGCGGCCTGACCGGCGCGTTCGCGATCCCGGCAGATGGCTTTCAGCGGAACATCCCGGCGAACGGCGTCCGTTGGGAGCCGATCCCGGACTACGGGCGTGTCGAGACCGCGATGTCAATCTTCCCCGTCGACAGCTCTTCGTTCCCGGATCCGAGCGCCGCGCCGCGGCTGGAATACGCCGTCTTTCTCCCCGAGGCGGGTACCTACCAGGTCGACCTGGTGACCGGGCCGACGCTCGAGACCATCCCGGGGCGCAGGCTGGCCGTCGCGGTCGGGCTCGACGATCAGCCGCCCACCACAAAGGCGGTGTTTGGCACGGAGGAGGGGCGGCGGCAGGATTTCCTGGGATCGGCGCACCCGACCAGCACCGCGAACAACGCACGTACAATGCGTTTTTCTGTCACCACGGATCACCCGGGCCGCCATGTGCTGACGATTTCGATGGTAGACCCTACATTGGTCCTGCAATCCTTGATCGTTTCGCGCGACGACCTGCGACCGTCCTTCTTCGGGCCGCCTTGCGACGGCAATCAATGATAGTCCTAGGTTTCGGCGCCATCATCATTGCGCCGACTGGGCTGGCTTGAACCGCAAGGTCTGCACAAGTGGTTGATTTTGCAGTGCAGCGTTCTGGTTGGGACAAGAGGCAGCCAAGATGGCGGGAGCCTGGTCGGACCACCGGTGCCCGTCAAATCGAGGGATGATCAAACGATGCGATGGCGATGCTGGACAGGTCCGTGGCGGCGTTGATCGGCACCCCGGCTTCCTTCCGCTCAGAGTAGCGATCGACCAGCTGCGCGGTATGCGGGCGTAACAGGACGGTGAAGCGCACCAGTTCTTCCATCACGTCCACGATCCGGTCGTAGTAGCTGGACGGTTTCATGCGGCCGGCATCATCGAACTCGTTGAATGCCTTGGCGACCGATGACTGGTTCGGGATCGTGACCATCCGCATCCAGCGGCCCAGCACGCGCAATGTGTTGACGCTGTTGAAGGACTGCGACCCGGCCGACACCTGCATGACGGCGAGCGTGCGGCCCTGCGTCGGACGCATCCCGCCCAACGAGAGTGGCAGGTGATCGACTTGCAGCTTCATGATGCCGGTAATCTGACCGTGTCGTTCGGGGCTGCACCACACCTGTGCCTCCGACCACATCGACAGCTCCCTTAGTTCGTGGACGGCTGGATGATCGTCACCGGCTACCTGATCGGGAAGCGGCAATGTCGCGGGGTCGAAGATGCGCGTCTCGCAGCCGAAGAAGCGGAGCAGCCGCGCTGCTTCTTCGATGCACAGGCGCGAATAGGATCGCTCCCGAAGTGACCCGTACAGCAGCAGGATGCGAGGCGGCGGATCGCCAGCGCCCAGCCCGAGGGCAGGACGAGCGAGCGCATAGCGGCGATCGAGGGCAGGCAGATGGTCGGGGTCGGCAAGATCGCGTAGAGGCATCAGGCAATTCCCATTCGCAGCGCGAGCGCCGCCAGCGTGGTGAGCAGGACAGGCACGGCGAGCGTGGGCTGCCAGATGATGAGCGTGATCTTCGCGACGAAGATCAGGACGGCAAGGAGCATCAGCCGATGCGCTGGCCCGAAGCATCGATCACCTGTTCGCCGTCTTCCTTGGCGAATGCGGCAAGCTGGCCGCTTGGCAGCAGATCGAGGACGGCTTCGGAGGGGCGGCACAGCTTCACGCCGAGCGGGGAGACGACCAGTGGCCGGTTGATGAGGACTGGATGCGCCACCATCGCGTCAAGCAGGGCGTCGTCAGACAGCGCCGTGTCACGCAACCCCAGCGCCGCATAGGGCGTGTCCTTCTCGCGCAGCAGTTCGCGGGGCGTCATACCGGCGCGGTCGATCAATTCGACCAGCATCGCGCGCGATGGCGGCGTTTTCAGATACTCAATGACATGCGGCTCGATGCCGGCATTGCGGATCATAGAGAGGGCGTTGCGCGAGGTGCCGCACTCGGGGTTGTGGTAGATGACGATATCGACAACCACGGGACGTCCTTTCAGCAGCAAGGGGCGAGTTCGGCGATAAGGGGCGTGCACAGCTCGGCATTGCCCGCGCAGCAGTCCTTGACGAGGAACAGCGTCAGCGCGCGCAGGCCGTCCAGATCGGCGCGGTAGATGATCGAACGGCTATGGCGTTCTGAGCGAACCAAGCCAGCGCGGGCAAGAATGCCGAGGTGCGCCGACATGGTGTTTTGCGGCACGTCGAGTTTACGGGCAATCTCGCCGGCCGCCATCCCGGCGGGTTCATTGTGGACCAGCAGGCGGAACACATCGAGGCGCGTTCGTTGCGCCAGCGCCCCAAGCGCGGCGATAGCCGAATCAATATCCATACATCCAACATAACGGATATAATTCGTGACGCTACTGTCGCTTGACTCTGCGTGGATCAAGTGCCCCGTCACCCACCCGACAACGGATTGCGGGAAGGTTTCGGTCGTGCTCTTTCCTGATCCCGTTCGAGGCGGCGTCCCATGCCTCGATTGCCGTTTCTGATCAGGAAGGGCGCAACCATCTGTCACCTGCTAGAGAGAAAAAACGTATTTCCATCTGGATCATTGAAATAGACGTGCGGGAACGGCTTGGTCCGGGGTGGTCCCAGGAAGGTCACACCTCTCGCCGACAGTCGATCATACTCGTATTGCACATTGTCGCAGCCGAACGACCCGTTGAAGAAGGTGCCGATCCTGTCCTCGTGCCCCTCAGGCGTGAACAGAAGGAGGCCGGTCTGTGCGCCGGGGATGGTCAATTCGATCCAGCGCTTCTCCCCAACCGGGCGATCAGTCGCGATCACGAACCCCATGATCTCCGTCCAGAAGGCCAGCGCACGATCCTGATCGCGCGTCGGAATGCCGACGTAATTCAGCTTTCGGATCACGGCTGGCCTTCCTGGCCGCTGCCCTTTCGCGGCGTCCCTGGGCAATGCTAATTGCTGTAGCAATGAGCGGCAAGCAATACGCGTTGGACGCTTACGTCCTCGACACCCTGATGCGCGACCTGGTGGGTCACGATCGACGGACATCGGCTTTCCTGGTCTACCTTTCGCTATATGCGTCGTCGGAGGCAGGCTTCGCCCGCATCAGCCACGCGCAGCTCGCCGAGCGCACCGGGCTCTCCAAGCGCAGTGCACAGGACGCGGTGTCTCACCTGATCGACCGGGGCCTGTTGCGCGCAGAAAAGAGCGGAGCGACCGAGGTGACGCGCTACCAGCTTCTTTCACCCTGGCGCAGGCCCGCCGGCTGACCGGCACGCTGGCCGCACGCTATTTCGGTTGCCACAGCTCGATCTTGGTGCCGTCCGGATCCTGTATCCACGCGAACCGCCCGAAAGGGTCGGCATCGTCCCGTCTGAGAATAGGAACGCCCTTCGCCGTCAATCGCGCGATCATCGCGTCCATGTCGTCGACGGCGAAGTTGACCATGAACTCCCTCGTGGAGGGTGCCATGTGATCCGTGCCATCCGGAAAGGCCATCCACGACACCTTGGGCGGATGCCCTGGCGCGTCAAAGGGCAGCGCTGCCCCACCCCATGATGCGACGTCCAGCCCCAGCACCTCCTTGTACCAGTGTGCCAGCGCTTTGGGGTCCTTGCTCTTGACGAAAACGCCACCAATGCCCGTGACGTGACCAGGTTGCTCAGCCATGCCGGGATCCTGCCATGCGAACGACGCGAGAAGCGCGATGATCCTGAAGCCCCATGCCGACGCCGTGCATCTCGATCCCGCTCCTCGTGTCGTTACAGGTTCCATACCCGCATGCTAACCGGGACATGATGGCACCGACTATTGGTGCATCAATTGCTATAGCAATCAGCGACAGACGAAAGGTGCAGCTTCCTTCAAGAAGCCGCTACAGGATTTTCAAACGTCTCGCGCTTTCTCGATCGACCATCGTTTTCAGGACATCTCGCGGCGGAGCGCGCGGACGCGACAAGCGCTGGTGGCAAAGTCTCAATCCCCGCCATTCCATACGCCTGCATGAACTGGCCGTAAGCGTGAACCTATTCGCCTGAACGAACGGCGGATTGCGTGGGTTGTCTTCACCACACTGGCTGGCCGAAAGTGGGTCTTCATTCGGCCTCGGCCGTTGGCGTCAGAGATGTTGCGGCCTGATGCACACGATCAATGCCCATTCGTCATGCACCGTCACAACCTTACGACGTAAACCGATCGGCAGGGCGGGGTGCGCTTTCGGAAGCCGATCGACGATGCCGACCGCGGCGGGATCATGCTAACCTCCGATGACGGCATCGATCCAGTGGGGCATGAAGAAGATGCGCCGATCCTGACATATTCACTCGAGCCGGTGAAGCGACGGGTGCACGAAGGGGAAAGTGAGTGCCGCCTACTCGGTCGTGTTGAACGCGCCTAAGCTGTCGCTCGCCCAAGCCTCGTCGAGCGTGCATTAATCGAAATATCGGGTGGATTAGGGCGTCTGGACTGCGCGGTCGGGCGTCGCGGCGTGGGCGACGAACGCATCCTTCACTTTCGTTCGATTGATCGAGCCGTTGCTCGACCGCATGAAGAGCAGCACCGACGTGGATCAGGCGACAGAAGTTTGCCCCAACGGGTCGGCTGGCGGATCAAAGCTGCGCCTAAAGTCGCGCAATCGGCGAAACGGTCAAACCTCGGCTTATTCCGGCAATCAAGCCTCTAAGTGCTTGTAATCGCTGGTGACCCCTACGAGAATCGAACTCGTGTTTTCGCCGTGAGAGGGCGACGTCCTAACCGCTAGACGAAGGGGCCGTGCGCGGTGTGAGGCGCGCTGTTAGGTCGGCGGGGCGGGGGCGTCAAGCGACTTTCGTGCCGATCACCAAAAAGGTGCGCCGGCACGTTAGCCGACGCACCTCCATATCACGCCGCCTTGCGACGCTCCGCCATTTCCGTGTTCAGCATCTCCGCCAGCAGGAACGCCAGTTCGAGGCTCTGTCCGGCGTTCAGACGTGGATCGCAATGCGTGTGGTAACGATCGGCGAGGCTCTGCTCCGTCACGTCGATCGCGCCGCCGGTGCATTCCGTCACGTTCTGGCCGGTCATCTCCGCGTGGATGCCGCCGGCGTGCGTGCCCTCCGCGCGGTGGACCGCGAAGAAGCCGCGCACTTCGGACAGGATACGGTCGAACGGCCTAGTCTTGTAGCCGCTCGTCGCCTTGACGGTGTTGCCGTGCATGGGGTCGCAACTCCATACCACCGAATGCCCCTCGCGCTTCACAGCGCGCACCAGCCGCGGCAGATGCGCCTCGATCTGGTCGTAGCCATAGCGGGTGATCAGCGTCATCCGCCCCGGCACACGCTGCGGGTTGAGCGTGTCGAGCATGCGCAGCAAGGCGTCCGGCTCGAGCGATGGACCGCATTTGATGCCGATCGGGTTCCCGATCCCGCGCAGGAACTCGACATGTGCCGAGCCATCGAAGCGAGTGCGGTCGCCGATCCACAGGAAATGCGCCGACGTGTCGTACCAGTCGCCGGTCAGCGAATCCTGTCGGGTAAGTGCTTCCTCGAACGGCAGCAGCAACGCCTCGTGACTGGTATAGAAGGTCGTCTGCGATAGCTGCGGCACCGTGTCCGGGCTGATCCCGCACGCCTCCATGAAGTCGAGCGCCTCGCCGATCCGATCGGCGGTTTCGGCGTATTTCTTCGCCCACGGGCTGCGGCCCATGAAGTCGTGGGTCCAGCGATGCACCTGATGCAGATTCGCATACCCACCCTGCGCGAAGGCGCGCAGCAGGTTCAGCGTCGCCGCCGACTGCGCATAGGAACGGATCATCCGCTCCGGGTCCGGAATGCGCGACTCCGCGGTGAAGGCGATGTCGTTGACATTGTCGCCGCGATAGCTGGGCAGCTCGACGCCATCGATCGTCTCGGTATTGGCGGAGCGTGGCTTGGCGAACTGCCCCGCCATGCGACCGACCTTCACCACCGGCAGCTTCGAGGCGAAGGTGAGCACCACCGCCATCTGGAGGATAACGCGGAAAGTATCGCGAATGTTGTTGGGGTGGAATTCCGCGAAGCTCTCGGCGCAATCGCCGCCTTGCAGAAGGAACGCCTTGCCTTCGGCGACCTTGGCGAGATCGGCGGTCAGGTTGCGGGCTTCACCCGCAAAGACCAACGGCGGAAACGAGGCCAGCCGCCGCGTCGCATCATCCAGCGCCGCAGCATCGGGATAGACGGGGAGCTGGCGCGCTTCGGCAGTGGTCCAGCTATGCGGGGCCCAGGTGGCCATAGTATTCATCCTTCCAACTAACGCCCGCGCCTTGAACCAACCGCGCGCGGGCCGCAATCAACTTCCTCTTTACAGCACACCCGGATACGCGCCGCCGTCGATCAGCAGACTCTGTCCCGTGATGAAACCGGACGACTTGGCGCAAAGGAAGGCGCAGGCATCGCCGAACTCGTGCGGCTCGCCGAAGCGTTTCGCGGGTATCCGGTCACGCGCGGCTGCGGCGGCTTCCTCGACCGAGACGCCATTCTTCTCCGCATTGAAAGCGTGCACGCCTGCCAGCCGCCGCGTGTCGAACAGGCCGGGGAGCAGGAAGTTGATCGTGACGTTGGCGTGCGCGACCTGCCGCGCGACCCCTGCCAGAAAACCGGTCAGCCCGACCCGTGCGCCGCTCGACAGATCGAGCCCGGGTATCGGCGCCTTCACCGATCCCGAGGTGATGCACACGATCCGTCCGAAGTGGCGCTCGATCATCCCGTCGATCACCTTCTGCACCAGCCGGATCGGGGTGACCATGTTGGCATCGACGCCGGCGTGGATCGCGTCGCCGTCAAGCGCACGGAAATCGCGCAGCGGCGGACCGCCGTTGTTATTGATAAGGATGTCGACCTGCCCGCCGGCCGCGTCGATCAACGCCGTCTGGACGCGCTCGTCGCCGACATCGCCCGCGACCGTGAGAACGGTTGCGCCATCGTCGCGCAGCGCAGCGGCGGTCTGCTCCAGCGCTGCGGCGTCGCGGCCATTGAGGATCACCGTGCACCCCGCCTCCGCCAGAGCGGTCGCGCACGCCCGGCCGAGACCGTGGCTGGATGCGCACACGATCGCCGTCCGTTTCGTCAGCCCCAGATCCATCTCGGTCGTCCTTTCCTTTGCCGTCAGCCCGGCAGCTTCCAGTCCCAGCCGAGCGGATCACCGTCCATTACCTCGACGCCGCTGCTCGCGAGTTCGTCGCGGATCGCATCCGAGCGCGCGAAATCCTTGGCAATGCGCGCTTCCTTCCGATCGGCGAGGCGCGCCTTGATCGCCGCCTCGTCGATGGTGGCCCCGGCCGGGCGCACCCGCAGGGCCGCACGATCGAGCTGCGCCAGATCGAGCCCGAGCACCTCATCGAACGCCAACAGCGTGGCGAGCCGATCGTCCGCCGACAGTTTCTTATCGCCAAGCAGCGCATCCAGTACGGGCAGCGTCCGGGGCGTCGCCAGATCGTCGCTGATCGCGGCGTCCAGCTGGGCGATATAATCAGCCGAGCGTGCACCACCGCCCGCAGTGCTCCGGCTACGCAAGCCTTCGACCGCATGGACCCAGCGCTTCAGCCGTACCTGCGCCGCGGTCAGATTCTCCCACGAGAATTCCAGCTCGCTGCGATAATGCGCCTGCAGGCACATCAATCGATAGGAAAGGGGATGGAAGCCCCGCTCGATCAATCGAGAGAGCGTAAGGAACTCGCCCGAAGATTTGCTCATCTTTCCCGCGCGATCGACGAGAAAGTTGTTATGCAACCAGAACGTCGCGCCGGTGTCGGCGCATTCGCAATGCGCCTGATTTTGCGCGATCTCGTTGGGATGATGGATCTCGCGGTGGTCGATCCCGCCGGTGTGAATGTCGAACGCCGGACCGAGATATTTGGCCGCCATCACCGAGCATTCTAGGTGCCAGCCGGGTGCGCCGCGGCCCCAGGGCGAGTCCCATTCCATCTGCCGCGTCTCACCGGGCGGCGTGGAGCGCCAGATCGCAAAATCCTGCGGGTGCCGCTTGCCCGCGACCGTGTCGATCCGCCCCTGCGCGGCATCGTCGGCCGCTCCCGCCAGCCGGCCGTAATCGGGCACGGTGGTCGTATCGAAATACAGGCCATCTTCAAGCTGATAGCAGTGACGATCGGCGATCTTCTCGCCCCACGCGATCATCTCCGCCACGTGATCGGTGGCGAGCGGCATATGCGTCGGTGTGCGGATGTTCAGATCGGCAAGATTTTGCTTGAAGGCCTGGGTGTAATGCCGTGCGATCGCCCAGATATCGCGTCCACTCGCCCGCGCCGCCGCCTCCATCTTGTCATCGCCTGCGTCGGCATCGGACGTCAGATGCCCGACGTCGGTGATGTTGATGACATGCGTGAGTGGCCAGCCCTTCGCCGCGATCGTCCGGCTCAGCGTGTCGGTGAAAACATAGGCGCGCAAATTGCCGACATGCGCATAATGATAGACGGTCGGTCCGCACGAATAGATGCGGACGTTACCGGGATCGAGCGGCGCGAACGGTTCGAGCGCGCGCGAGAGGCTGTTGTAGAGGATCAGGGGAACGCCGGTCATCCCGCGCTCTTAGTCCGCTGACCCCGCCACGCCAACCGTCCGTGGACGTTGCGGCGTTGCAACACTTGCGCGCGTGATGCGCTTGCTGTTCCGCATCGAGCAGCAGCAAGGAGCCATGCGTGACGAAGATTGCCGTCGTTCAGACCACGACCGGGATCGATCCTGCCCGGAACGCCGCCGCCCTGGTCGCGGCGATCGAGGAGGCCGGCGCGTCCGGTGCCGCGATGGTCTTCACGCCGGAAATGTCGGGGCTGCTCGACCGCGACCGCGCCCGCGCAGCGGACGCGATCATGCGCGAGGGCGATGATCGCGTCCTCGTCGCTGTGCGCGAGGCGGCGGCACGCGCCGGAGTGTGGGTCCATCTCGGATCGCTGGCTCTGCGGCGGCCTGACGGGCGGCTCGCCAACCGCAGCTTCGTGATCGACGCGGTCGGCAACATCCGCGCCCGCTACGACAAGATGCACCTGTTCGACGTCGATCTGCCGACCGGTGAAAGCTGGCGCGAGTCGGCGAGTTATGCTGCCGGCGATCGCCCCGTGGTGGTCGGCACGCCGCTGGGGCGCATGGGCCTGTCCATCTGTTACGACATGCGCTTTCCCGACCTGTATCGCGCGCTGACCGATGCCGGCGCGCAGATCCTGTCGGTGCCGGCCAGCTTCACGCGGCCGACCGGGGTGGCGCATTGGCACGTCCTGCTGCGCGCCCGCGCGATCGAGGCGGGAGTTCATCTCGTCGCCGCCGCGCAGACCGGCGTGCATGACGACGGTCGCGCCACCTATGGTCATTCGCTGGTCGTCGATCCGTGGGGCGAGGTGCTGCTCGACATGGGTGAGGCTCCGGGCATCGGCTATGCCGAGGTCGACGCCGCGCGCGTACAGGATGTGCGCAGCCGCGTGCCCGCGCTCCAGCATCGCCGCGTGGTGACCGCGCCGATCGTGATCGCATGAGCATCAGGGAGTGAACGCTTGCGGGGCTGGGCACTTGCTGCTAGGGCCGGTGTGTTCGGCGCGAGCCTCGCTCGCCGCCGCATTACCTGTTTGATCCGGAGTTGAAGGTTCCAATGCAGATCATCGTTCGCGACAACAATGTTGACCAAGCCCTTCGCGCGCTCAAGAAGAAGCTGCAGCGTGAGGGCGTGTATCGCGAAATGAAGCTGCGCCGCCACTACGAGAAGCCCTCGGAGAAGCGTGCGCGTGAGCGTGCGGCGGCGGTGCGTCGTGCGCGCAAGCTGGAGCGCAAGCGTGCGGAGCGTGACGGCGCGCGGTAAGGCGCCGCGTCCGCCCGTTTCTGCCAGCGCGTCGCCGCGGCGGCGCGTGCTAGCCTGAGGTTGCCCGCTGATGTCGACTGTCACCGCCGTTCCGATCCCTCCCGTCCGGCGCGCCTATGTGCTCTGGCTGGTGGCGGGGTTGCTGATCGCCCTGGTGGCAGGCGTGGCATTGGCGCGCGCCGGCAGCACTGGGGTCGTGACGACGCCCTCCGGGCTGCGCTATCAGGTGCTAAAGGCCGGCGAGACCAAGACGCCGTCGCCGACCGAGACCGACGTCGCGCTCATCAACTATGAGGGGCGTCTGGTTGACGGCACCGTCTTCGACAAGTCGCAGCAGCCGACGCCGCTGCCCGTCGCGGGCGTCGTTCCGGGCTTCTCCGAGGGCCTGAAGCTGATGCACAAGGGCGCGAAGTACCGGTTCTGGATCAAGCCGGAACTCGGCTACGGCGACCGCGCCAACGGTCCGATCCCCGCCAATTCGACGCTCGTCTTCGACGTCGAACTGCGCGACTTCCTCCCCGAGGCGACCGTGCGCCAGATGCAGATGCAGCAGAGCATGATGGGCGGAATGCCGGGCATGGGTGGTGCAGGTGGTCCTGCTGGAGCAGCGCCCGGCGGGCGTTGATACGGGTTCCTCCGGGAACAGGTGAGGGCGGCCTGAGGGTCGCCCTTTTAGTTTGTGGACTGGACGACTGCTTCACAGGCCGCTGAAGCTCGATCGGGCGTGACGTCGAGGGGGACGTTTGCTGGAAGCTAGTTCAGGCTACCATCATATAAGGTCCGTCACTGCGAGCCCAGCGAGGCGATACAGGGTTGGATCAGGACGCTCTGGATTGCTTCGCTACGCTCGCAATGACCGATAGAGGTATTCAAGGTCGCGACTGCGAAGCGATCACCATCGCAGCACGTCTCTACGAGGGAAGTGATCCGCTCAGGACACCTTGGTAGCGTCAGGCGTCGGCGTTGCCACCGGCTCCTCGCGTCGACGAACCCCATCCAGCGCACTTGGCCCACGCAGCACCGGTGCGCCGGTGGGAGTCGCGACCGGCACCACCTGCCGCCGCATACACAGGCCCGGCCCGGTACGTGGGAATTCGCGACAATTCCACAGCTCGCGTTCCAGTCCGGCGCCCTGATCGTGCAGATAGCTGAACGACATGCTGGCCATTTGTCCCGGCGTCATCGCCGTGCCGGCCGGCAGCATCGTCCGGTCGGTCCAGCCAAGAAATTTGCACTTCGCACGCGTGCCGCAGGCGGCCTTGGCGAGTGCGGGATAATTCTCCGGCGCGCCTTCGGGTAGCAGCGCCGTGAAGCTGTCGGGCTCGCCCGGTACGGTGCTCGTTGCCACCGGCACGACACTCGCGGTGCCCGGCGTAGCGGCCGCAATTGCGACAGCGGCTTCGGCCAACGCACCGCCCAGTCGATGGACCGGCGAGATGTCGGCCAGCCCGGCGATCACCGGCTCGTCGCTCGATACACTGCGTCGGAACGCGGCGGGCGTGCCCCACCAGCCGGTCCAGCGGAAGAAAAGGTGGGTGTGAACTTCGGCGAGTTTGTCGAGGCTCGCACTCCAATAGGGCACAACCCAGTCGGTGTGGTAATGCGTGGCATAGCCGACCTTGCCGAATACCGCCCCGTTCAGCGCCTTCGTCGCCACCTGGCGCGCGCGCTCCCATGCCGGCTCGGACGGGTGTCGCGCCAGCGCGCCATCGCAGGTGAAGGTGAACTGGCAGCCGGTCGCGCGTTCCTGCCCCTGAAACACCACACCGCACACCGTCTTTGGAAAGGCGGGATGACGCAACCGGTTGAGCACCACCTGCGCGACCGCCTGCTGCCCGACCGGATCGTCACCGGCCTCATACCACGCCGCCGCGGCCAGGCAGTCGGTCGCCCGCGCGCGCTGCGTGTCGTCGCCCGCGAACAGGAAAGGACGCGCCGCCGGGCGCGGGCCGCGCACAAACGGGATCGCCGCGTTGTAGACGCGCGCGTCCTCCGGGGTCAGGTCCTGCAACTCGACCGGCTCGACCGTCGGAACCTCGGTCGCGGCGACGACTCGCTGCGGGCGCTTCACCTTCGCCGCGATCGCGCGCGGCACGTCGGGCGCCCGACGCGCGACCAACGCGGGCACCACGAGCGCCGACGCCGCGATCCCGCCGAGGACCGCGCGCAACCTCCAGCTCAGATCGGACAGATCAATTCTCCGGCAGGAAGTCCGGCACCGACAGATAACGCTCGCCGGTATCGTAGTTGAAGCCGAGCACCCGCACGTCGTCTGGCAGATCGGGCAGCTTCTGGAGGATCGCCGCCAGTGTCGCGCCGGAGGAGATGCCGACCAGCAGCCCTTCCTCGCGCGCCGACCGCCGCGCCATGTCCTTGGCGACGGCGGCATCGACCTCGATCACACCGTCCAGCGCCTGCGTGTGCAGGTTCGCGGGGATGAAGCCCGCGCCGATCCCCTGGATCGGGTGCGGCCCGGCCTGACCGCCGCCGATAACCGGGGACGCCTGCGGCTCCACGGCGAAGACCTTCAGGCTCGGCCATTCCTTCTTGAGCACTTCTGCCACGCCGGTGATGTGCCCGCCGGTGCCGACGCCGGTGATGAGGACATCGATCGGCGAGTCGCGGAAATCGTTCAGGATTTCCTGCGCAGTGGTGCGAACGTGCACGTCGATGTTCGCCGGATTCTCAAACTGCTGCGGCATCCACGCACCTGGGGTCTGCTCGACCAGCTCAAGCGCGCGTTCAATCGCGCCCTTCATGCCCTTCTCGCGCGGGGTCAGATCGAACTCGGCGCCATAGGCAAGCATCAGGCGACGGCGCTCGAGGCTCATGCTCTCGGGCATGACGAGAACCAGCTTGTAGCCCTTGACCGCCGCGACCATCGCCAGCCCGATACCGGTGTTGCCGCTGGTTGGCTCGATGATCGTCCCGCCCGGCTGCAACGCGCCCGACGCCTCCGCCGCCTCGATCATCGCCAGCGCGATGCGGTCCTTGATCGAACCGCCGGGGTTCGCTCGCTCGGACTTGATCCACACTTCGGAGCCGGGAAACAGCTTGTTGATGCGGATGTGCGGCGTATTGCCGATCGTCTCCAGGACGTTCTGGGCCTTCATGGCTGCGCTACTCCATGTTGTGGTTCGATATCGAGAATGTCGGGCGGATCAAAGGTCCGCGCGCGGCGGAGTTCCGGAAACAGCCGCGACCAGAGCAATGTCACCGCGATCGCGCCGACCCCGCCGAACACGACCGCGCCGACCGGGCCGAGCAACGAGGCCAGCAGCCCGCTTTCCGCCTCGCCCAGTTCGTTCGAGGCCGAGATCGTGAGCTGCGACACCGCGCTGACCCGGCCGCGCATCGCGTCGGGGGTATGGAGCTGGATCAGCGAGGTCCGGACATAGACCGACACCATGTCCGCCCCGCCCGCCACGATCAGCGCGATCAGGCTGATGACGAAATCGACATGGATCCTTCCGCCCACGCCGACCTGCGTGACGCCGAACAGATCGGTGACCTGCGTCGCGACGCCGAAGGCGAGGATCGCGAGCCCGAACACGACGACCGCCGCAAGCATCTTCACCCCGACGTTCGACTTCATCGGGCGGAACGAGAACCAGATGGCGGTCGTGCCCGCACCGATCCCCATACCGGCGGCGAGGAAGCCGAGACCGCTCGCCCCGACATGCAGAATATCGCGCGCGTAGATCGGCAGCAGCGCAGTCGCGCCGGCCAGCAGCACCGCGAAGAGATCCAGCGTGATCGCAGCCAGAACCAGTCGGTTACGCCGCACATAGGAGAAACCGTCGAGGATCCGCTGGATCGGCTGGCGGTCCTTCTGTGCGGCCGGCTGCGGCACCTTGCCGATCAGGAACATCGTGCCGAGCGCCAGCGCCAGAAGCGCCGAGATCACGCCATACGCCACATCGGGATGGATCGCGTACAGCAGCCCGCCGATGCTCGGCCCCGCCACCGTGCCGAACTGCCACGCGATCGACGAGATCGCGATCGCGGTGGGCAGGCTTTCCTTGGGGACGAGATTCGGCGCCAGCGCCGAATAGGCCGGCCCGGAAAAGGCACGCGCGATTCCGATCAGCACCGCCGCCCCGAACAGGAACGGCAATGAAAGATTACCCGACCACGTCAGCACCCCAAGCGTGGCGGCGTTGAGGACCAGCAGCGCGGTCGTTCCGCGCACGATCCAGCGCCGGTCGACGCTGTCGGCAACCAGCCCGACCACCGGGGTGAGCAGGAACAGCGGAATGAACTGCACCAGCCCGATCATGCCCAGCATGAAGGCGGCGCCGCGGATATCCATCGTCTCGCGCGCGATGCCGTACACCTGCCAGCCGATGATGATCGCCTGCGCGCTGATCGCGATCGTCCCTGCGAAACGCGACAGCCAATAGGCGCGGAAGTTGGCGATCCGCAGCGGATGCAGCGGGGCAGACGAAGGGGTCGGCGCACTCATTGACGCCGGCCTAGACCGGGCCCCAATCCCTTGCAAGCCGGTGGGGTTTGCAGTCTGTGCCGTGCCGTGGCTATAGGCCGCTACGTCTTTCAAGAAACGAGGTAGTGTCCATCGTGGCAAAAGCCCCAGCAGCACGCAGCGAAGCACCGGCTGCCGACCCGCAGAAAACGAATCGCGAGCGTCCCGCCGAGCCGCGTCCCTATGAGGCGAGCAAGGACGAACTCCTCAAATTCTACGAGGACATGCTGCTGATCCGCCGCTTCGAGGAAAAGGCCGGGCAGTTGTACGGCCTGGGCCTGATCGGCGGCTTCTGCCACCTGTACATCGGGCAGGAGGCGGTGGCGGTCGGGCTGCAATCGGCGCTGACCGAGAAGGACTCGGTCATCACCGGCTACCGCGACCACGGCCACATGCTGTTGTGCGGGATCCCGCCCAAGGACGTCATGGCGGAGCTGACCGGGCGTCAGGCCGGCATCTCGAAGGGCAAGGGCGGCTCGATGCACATGTTCAGCGTCGAGCATAAATTCTACGGCGGGCACGGCATCGTCGGCGCGCAGGTGTCGCTCGGCGCGGGCCTCGCGTTCAGCCACAAGTACAACAACGACGGCGGTGTGTGCCTCGCCTATTTCGGTGACGGCGCGGCCAACCAGGGTCAGGTGTACGAGAGCTTCAACATGGCCGAGCTCTGGAAGCTCCCGATCATCTTCGTGATCGAGAACAACCAGTACGCGATGGGCACCAGCGTCAACCGCGCCTCGGCCGAGGATCAGCTGTATCGCCGCGGCGAGAGCTTCCGCATCCCCGGCATTCAGGTCGACGGCATGGACGTGCTGGCGTCGCGCGGCGCGGCCGAAGAGGCGCTCGCCTGGGTCCGCGCCGGCAAGGGCCCGATCATCCTCGAGATGAAGACCTATCGCTATCGCGGCCACTCGATGTCCGATCCGGCCAAGTACCGCTCGCGCGACGAAGTGCAGGCGGTGCGTGACAAGTCTGACCCGATCGAACACGTCAAGAAGCTGCTGACCGAGGGCCACGGGGTCAAGGAAGAGGACTTCAAGGCGGTCGAGCAGCGTATCCGCAAGCAGGTCGCCGAGTCGGCCGATTTCGCCGAAAGCACGCCGGAGCCGGATCCGGCCGAACTGTATACCGACGTTCTGGTGGAGAAGTACTGAGATGGCGATCGACATCAAGATGCCGGCGCTGTCGCCCACCATGGAGGAGGGCACGCTCGCCAAGTGGCTCGTCAAGGAAGGCGACACGGTGAAGTCCGGTGACATCATGGCCGAGATTGAAACCGACAAGGCGACGATGGAGTTCGAGGCGGTCGACGAAGGTACCGTCGCGAAGATCCTCGTCGCCGAGGGGACCGACGGCGTGAAGGTCGGCACCGTCATCATGCAGCTCGCAGGTGAGGGCGAGGACGCCGGTGCGGCGACCAAGGACGATTCGCCCAAGGCGGATGCGGCAGCGGACGAGAAGAAGGCCGACACCGTCGAGGATTCGGCGCACCCCGCGCAGGAGAAGGTCGACACCGGTGCACGCCAGCTGTTCGAGGCGGCAAGCCACAAGGCCGAGGTCACCGATCCGGCGATCCCGGCCGGCACCGAAATGGTGAAGGTCACGGTCCGCGAGGCGCTGCGCGACGCGATGGCCGAGGAAATGCGTGCCGACGAGCGCGTGTTCGTGATGGGCGAGGAAGTCGCGCAATATCAGGGCGCGTACAAGGTCACGCAGGGCCTGCTCGACGAGTTCGGCGACAAGCGCGTCATCGACACGCCGATCACCGAATATGGCTTCGCCGGTGTCGGCACGGGCGCGGCGATGGGCGGATTGAAGCCGATCGTCGAGTTCATGACCTTCAACTTCGCAATGCAGGCGATCGACCACATCATCAACTCGGCCGCCAAGACCAACTACATGTCGGGCGGGCAGATGCGCTGCCCGATCGTGTTCCGCGGGCCGAACGGGGCGGCTAGCCGCGTCGGCGCGCAGCACTCGCAGAACTATGGTCCGTGGTACGCCTCGGTGCCGGGGCTGATCGTGATCGCGCCCTATGACGCGGCCGACGCCAAGGGCTTGCTCAAGGCGGCGATCCGCAGCCAGGACCCGGTCGTGTTCCTCGAAAACGAGCTGCTGTACGGCCGTTCGTTCGAGATCCCGAAGCTCGATGACTGGGTGCTCCCGATTGGCAAGGCGCGGATCATGCGCGAGGGCAAGGACGTGACGATCGTCAGCTATTCGATCGGCGTCGGGCTCGCGCTCGAAGCCGCCGAGACGCTGGCGGGCGAGGGGATCGAGGCGGAGGTCGTCGACCTGCGCACGCTGCGTCCGCTCGACAAGCAGACCGTGCTAAAGTCGCTCGCCAAGACCAACCGGCTGGTGGTGGTTGAGGAAGGCTGGCCGACCTGCTCGATCGCCTCGGAGATCGCCGCGATCGCGATGGAGGAGGGCTTTGACGACCTCGACGCGCCGGTGCTGCGCGTCACCAACGAGGATGTGCCGCTGCCTTACGCCGCCAACCTCGAGAAGCTGGCGCTGATCTCGACCGACAAGATCGTCAAGACGGTCAAGAAGGTCTGCTACCGCGGCTAAGCTGCCGCCGCGCCTCTCCGCCGTCGATCAGGTGGCGGAGAGGTGCGCGGCATCGCACAGCCGGCGCTGCGCCGTCGTCATGTCCGTGGTGTTGCTGAGATCCTGCGTCGATCGGTCGCGTACCGTGAACGACTGCAGCGACGTCAGTTCCTTGGGCGCCATGAACCCCATGCCGACGATCGGCTTGTAGGTGTAGCGCAGCTCGGCGAAGATCAGCGCCGAATTGTCGACCGGCTTCACCTTGTTCGTCGCCGGCCCCATGCCCGCAGCGAGCGTGGCATCCGTCGCTCCGGCTCCTTCAAGGCCATAGGACGACGTAACGTTCTTGGCACCGAAACAGCGCTGCCAGGTGATCTTGTAACCAGCCTGCGTGCCCGTCAGGCCGTTGCTCTCTACAGTCGAGACGATCACGCGCCCCTGTTGGCCGAAGTCGATCCCGCTGCCGGCAAAGGCGACGCCGGTCATCACCTCGTCCACCTGCGCCTCGTCGATGCTGCCGCGGTAGCGCGCGACATTGTCCGCCACCATCATCGCCAGCTGGTTCAGCCGCAGCGTCACCACTGCCAGATTGGCGATCTCGATCCCCGTCAGTGCGATCGGCAGCAGGAACAGCAGCGCCAGCGCAAACTCGATCACCGCCACGCCGGAGCGATCGTGACGCAGCGCTCGCAGCATGACGCGCGCGTCGGTCACGAGCATCGCACCCGGATTTGCTGATCGCCATACGGCTGATTGCGGATCAGCGTCCGCGCATCGACGATCGTATCGGGCCCGAGGCCGATCGCGCGCGCCAGCGGAAACAACCGCGGTACTTTGACGATGACGTCGTAATAGATCACGTCGTCGGCGGTACCCATGTCGTCGCCCCCGCCGAAGGTGGCGTCGTAGCGGCCGTTGTTGTTGCGATCCTCATAGCAGTCGGTCGAATTGTACTGCCCCACCGGCGCAGTGTCGGCGACGATCCGCTCGCCTTTCCCGATCGAGGCGAAGTTGGTGTAGCTGAGCGGCGTGACCGTCACCGCCGCCGGATCGTCGCGGCTTCCCGCGGGCAGGATCGTGCGCACCTCGGCGCGGATCGCCGCTGCCACCTGAGCCTTGGTGGTGCTGGCGACCGTCGCCTTGCGCGCCGCTCGCTCCATTGCGCCATTGGTGAGCGCGCTGAGATAGACCTGATAGCCGAGATCGAGCGCGCCCATCAGCAAGGTAAGGAACGGAAGCACGACCAGGCCGAACTCGACCAGCGTCGCACCGTCCGATGCGGGAAGCAACGCGCGCAGGGGCCGGCGATGCAGGCTCACGACGACAGCCGCAGTCCGCCGATCGTTTGTGCGATCTTGGCGAAGGTTTTTCGCAGGCTCGCCGTGTCGCTGGCGATCGCCCAAT
Organism: Sphingomonas phyllosphaerae FA2; assembly: GCF_000427645.1. GTDB lineage: Bacteria > Pseudomonadota > Alphaproteobacteria > Sphingomonadales > Sphingomonadaceae > Sphingomonas > Sphingomonas phyllosphaerae. The sequence continues at coordinate 1,120,599 of NZ_KE386571.1, forward strand.
GATCGCGATCGGTGGCGCAGGCCTTCAATTCATCCGATAGCCCTGAGGAGAAGCCGACGATCCAGATGATGAAGCCCTTTTTCTTCATCTCGTTACAGATGATCTGGGTGCGGCGAAGGTGGCTTTGGTAAACGTCACCGTCACTCGCGGTCGGCGGTGCGACGGCATTGTCCGCCTGCACCTTGTTCATCACGCTGTTAACCCCCCACGCATCAGGTAGGTACGAGGTTGGAGCCAGCGTACCGTCGGTCATGAAGACGATGTGTCGTGATACCTGATATCCTCCCGGCGCGACGGAGTCGGCGTTCGTCGCGCTGAAAATACCGGTGGGTGACAGAAAGCGGGCACCCCACATGAGGCCGATGTCATGATAGGTCTGCCCGCCGGCTGAAAGGTCATCGACATAGGCGTCGAAGGTCGCGGAACTCTTGGTCGAACTCACATAGTCCGATGTATATTGAGTCAACTCACCCGCCTCGCGCGGACAAGCGGCGCTGCGATAAAGCCGGTAAGTACTGGTGGCACTATCCTTGTAATGGCGATTTCCCGCCAGCGCCTCGGTCATCGCGGGCTTCCAGCGCGTAGCGTCGCTGTTTGGCTTCAAGTCGATCTGCAAATCATAGGCCAGCGCAGGCACCACCAAAGGAGAGCTGGCGTTGATATTCTGCACAGTACTTGCTTCACGAATGCAACCATCCCACGCAAAGGTGGACGGAGCGCCATCGTTCCACCCAGTAGGCTTCCCCGACCAGAACGCCGGATTTGCAAGTCTGTTGGTGCTTTGTACCCATTTGCTGGCATCCAGCGTGTAAACCGTTGGCGACCAATAAACATACTCACAGTTGGAATTATTGTAGCATCCCGTGAGCACCTCTCCGGTGCGAGAGGGATACTTGATCTGCGCGGTGCCTGTGCCGCCTGCGATATACGAAGCACTAAGTTTGTAGACGATGCGACCGACATTTACGTTCGAGGAATATGGCATGAAGCCATAGCGGATCCTTCCCGGCCCCGTTGCCGGTCCGGGCCCCAGCGCTTTGTAGAAGTCCTTCACGGCCTGCTTCAGTCCATCGAGTTTAGATGGATTGGAGCTGCTGACTGTTCCGCCGATAGGCGAGTCATTCATCGACCCCGTCACGTCCAAAACGAACATGACATCCGTATTTGGAATGTTCAGTTCCGCCTGACACGTCGTGCTCACCGGAATGCTGCCGAAGCCGAACATCCGCATCAGCGTCGTCGGCATCGAGAGCGAGGCACGGCCGACCACCACGCCATTGGCGCCCTTTTCGTACACAGCGGTGACCTGTTCGGCCGCATAGGTGCCGGCGGGAAAGTTGAAGCGGAAGAACTCGCCGGCCTTGGCCTTTTCGGCGTCGGTGAGTTGCGTGACGTTCGACATCGCCTTGCGCCCTGCGAGCGCACCGGAATCGCATGCCTGTTGCAGCCGTGTATAGGCCATGTAGGTCCGGCTCGCGTCGATCGCGCCGCCGACCATCGCCAGCAACGGGATAACCGCGAACGCCGCCATGATGGCGACATTGCCGGCCGCATCGCGCAACAATCGGGATAGGGCACGCGAAAGGATGAACGGCACGCGCGGTTTCTCGTTACGAACGGTCGGCGAAGGCACGAAGCCATGCGGCAGGAATGGGTAAGGGCACCTCAATCGAGATGGTTAATTCCAACTTCACTGACCCGGAACGGTGGTTGGCGATGACCTACGCCCGGCCGGCGCATCGTCCTGCGCTCGATGCCTTGTGGTCGCTCGACGACAAGCTCGCCAGCATCCTGCGCGCCACGCGGGAGCCGATCGTCGGGCAGATGCGGCTGACCTGGTGGCACGAAGCGCTGTCCGCGCTCGACGATGCCGCGCCGCCCGCCGAACCGGTGCTTCAGGCACTGGCGCGTCATGTCGTGCCGCAGGTCCCCGGACGGTGGCTCGCAACCCTCGTCGAGGGCTGGGAGGCGCTGCTGGAGCCGACGCTCGACGCTCCCGCGATGCAGGCGCACGCCGTGCATCGCGGGAGCGGGTTGTTCACGGCGATGGCAGCGGCGATCGGTGTCGACGATCCGGCGATCGCCACTGCGGGGGCCGGCTGGGCGCTCGCCGATCTCGCGGGGCACCTGAAAGCGCCGGCGGAGGCGGACCTCGCCCGGACAATGGCACGCACCACGCTCGCGAAGACCGCGGGGTTCCGCTGGCCGAGCGCCGCACGCGCGATCGGTGCGATCGCGCGTGCGGCGTCGCTCGATCTGGAAATCCCGCCCAAACCGCGCGGGCACCCGGCGCGCGCGGCGCGATTGTTGTGGCTTCGGGTCACCGGACGCTGATCACCATCTTGCGCGGCACTGCGCCGACGCTAGCGTGCCGGCGGTCGGGGCAGGGGGCAGGCGGTATGTGGCGGTATCTGGTCGGAGGCGTGGCGGCGCTGTTGCTGGTCGGGGCAGGATGGCTGATCTTCAACGGCGAGGCGCATTCCGACGCGCCGCCGAACGCCGTCGGTGCTGCGCAGACCGGCGAGGCGGCCGCACTAAAGGAAACCGACGTCCCGTCGCTCCCCGAGGCACCTGCGCGCAGCCGCGAGCAGAAGCGCTTCGGCCGCTACGACAAGGATCGCGACGGCCGGATCACCCGCGACGAATATCTCGTCCCGCGCCACAAGGCCTTCGCCAAACTCGACACCAATGGCGACGGCCGCCTCAGTTTCGACGAATGGGCGATCAAGACCACGACCCGGTTCGCCGACGCGGATCGCGATCGCTCCGGCGCGATGGATGCCGCGGAGTTCGCGACTACAGCGCCGAAACGCAAAGCGCCGCGGCCGACCTGCCGCTGCGAGGACACACCCAAGCAGGACGACTGATCAGTCGACCGTATCGTCGTGGCGCAACCCGACACCGAAACTCAGACCGGCGCCTCGATCTCGAACCGCGCGCCCTCCGGTGGATAGTGCATCGCAGGCGCGCCCGTGACCCGGCCTGACAGCACCCGCTCGATCATCCGCGTCCCGAACCCGACCCGCGTCGGCGGCACCACCGGTGGTCCGTCGCGCTCGACCCATGTGAAGCGGAACCGCCGATGCGCCGCATCGCCCGCCAACTCCCAGCGGATCTGCACCGATCCTTCGGGCACCGACAGCGCGCCATATTTGATCGCGTTCGTCGCCAGTTCGTGGAGCGCCATCGACAACGCGAGCGTGATTTCGGGCGACAGCCGGATCGCCGGTCCCTCGATCGAGAACCGGCTGCCTCCGCGATCGATGAACGGCGCCAGCACGCGCTCGACGATCTCATCGATTGCCGCGCCCTCGACCTCGTCGCGCACCAGCAATTCGTGCGCGGTGCCAAGGCTCGCGATCCGGCCCGCCACCGCGGTGCGACCCTCCGCCAGCGACGTAGCATCGCGCAGCGTCTGGCTGACGACTGCGCCGACCGTCGCCAGTGTATTCTTGACGCGGTGGGTCAGCTCGCGCGCCAGCACCATCCGGTGCTCCTCCGCGAACTTGCGGACCGAGATGTCCGAGGAAAAGCCGGTCAGCGCCAGCGGCGTCCCATCCGCGCGGCGTTGCAGCGCGCCCTGCACATGAATCCAGCGCTGCTCGCCGGCCGGTGTCAGCACGCGATATTCGATGTCGTAGGGCGCGCCGTTCTCCATCGTATCGGCCAACGCCACCTGGACGCGCCGATAATCCTCGGGATGCAGACTCCGCGCGAAATCGGCGTAGGTGAAATCCTCGCCGGGATCACGACCGAAGTTGGCGAGACATGCCTCCGACGCCGTGACCGTCAGATCCGGAAGCGCGACCGACCATGTGCCCAGACCACCCGCCTTCAACGCCAATGCAAGCCGCGCCTCGCGCTCGGCGAGGGCCGTCTCGCGCCGCGCGACTTCCGCGGTCAGCATGTCGCGATCGTCCTGCAATTGGCGCAGGCGATACCGCTCGATCGTCACGTCCAGTTGCGTCGCAACGAAATAGAGCAGGCCGCCGTCCGCCGAAAACACCGGTGCCACCATCAACCGGTTCCAGAACGGCGTGCCGTCGCGGCGATGGTTGAGCAGATCGATGTCGATCCGCTCCCGCCGCGCAATAGCCTCACGAAGCCGCTGAATGTCTGTTTCTTCGGTCAGCGGTCCTTGCATGAAGCGGCAATTGCGGCCCAACACCTCGGCGGCGGAGAAGCCGGTCAGCGCCTCGAACGCCCGATTGACAAAGACGAGCGGATTGTCGGGAAGCCGCGGATCGCTGACCACCATCGGCGTGATCGAATGAGTAACCGCGGCGAGGAACGGATCGCTGGGGTCGAGCGCACGCGCGAACGCCGCCATCGCCGCGCCGATTTCCGGCGGGGCGACGAAGGGAGTGACGGGAAAGGGCGCAAGCGGGAAACGATCCAAGATGCACCCAACCTAGATCAGTAAGGCATCCAGCACAATCTCGTGGCCGGCCCGTAGCGCGTTTTATTCCGTTGCTGCCGCCACTTGATCATGCCCGCCCGCCGCCGCCGTCGCACTCCACAACGTCAGATAGCCGAACAGCCCGGCGATCAGCGACGCACTCAGGATAGCCAGCGCCGCGATCTCGGTGCCGGGAGAGCGCGCGAACGCCAATTCGGCGATGAAGAGCGAGATCGTGAAGCCGATCCCGGCGACCGCGCCGATCCCGACGATCATCCGCCAGGTCACGCCTTCGGGAAGCCGCGCTGCGCCGATCGCCGCCGCGGCCCAAGTCGCCGCGAAAAAGCCTACCGGCTTGCCGATCACCAACCCGGTGACGATCCCCAGCGCCAGTGGCGAGCGCAGCGACTCGCCGATCAGCTCGGCCGAGAGATGGATGCGCACGTTCGACAGCGCGAACAGCGGCAGCACCAGGTATGACACCCAGGGCGTCAGAATGCGGACCAGCCGCTCGGCAGGTTCGTCGGTCGCCGCCGCCATCTCGTGAATATAGCCTAGCTGGCTCTGCGCTTCGTCGCGCCCACGCTCGGCAGCCGCATCGTCGTCGGCGGTGGTCGCCACATGCTGTGCGCGGCGCAGGCGTTCGACCGGGCGCTGTACCCGCTCCACGAACCGCTGCTCCGACAGCCGCGAACTCGTCGGGAGCAACAGGCCGATCGCGACGCCGGCAATGGTTGGATGCACGCCCGAGCCGAGCACGCCGATCCACACCGCGCATCCCAGCAGCACATAGGCGATCGACGCGACCCAGCCGAGCCGCAGCAGCACCAGGATGCCAACATATCCCGCCGCAGCCAGCAACAGGAAAGCCACGCTGAGCGTCTCGGTATAGGCGATGGCGATCACCAGCAGGCCGAACACGTCGTCGATCGCTGCGAAGGCGAGCAACACCGCGCGCACCGCTGGAGGCAGGCGCGAGGTGAACATCGCGACGATCGCCAGGCTGAATGCGGTGTCCATTGCCGCCACCACGCCCCAGCCATGCTGGGTCGGCTTTCCCAGATTGAAGGCCAGATAGATGCCGATCGGCACCACCAGCCCGCCGATCGCCCCCGCGACCGGGAGCACGGCGGTCTTGACCGAGGAGAGCGATCCCTTGCTGAACTCTCGCTTCACCTCGGTACCGATAATGAGGAAGAACAGCGGCATCAGCGCGTCGTTCACCCATTCGGCGAGCGGCATCGCGATGATCTCGCCGCCATAGCTGAAGCGCAGGTCGGTGTCCCAGATCCGCTCATATCCCGCGCCCAGCGGCGAGTTGACGAGGACGAGTGCGATCAACGAGGCGATCAGCAGCGGGCCGCCGGATACCTCGCCGATCGCGAAAAACGGCGCGACACGTTTGACGAAACGTGCCGCGCCGGAATGATGCGCCCGGGCCGCGACCTGCCCGGAGAGGCGCGGGGTGAGCGCCATGATGTTCCTCGATTGTGTGTCGAGGTTATACGGCTCACGCACCGCGCCGTTCCGACCGGCGCGGCCCCACGCAACTCACATCAAGGTCAATTGAGGCTCATCAGGCTCGCGTTCCCCCCCGCGGCGGTGGTGTTGATCGAGGTCGATACTTCCTCGACCAGCCAGTCGAGCCGATAGCCGGCGCTCGCCGCCTGCGGCAGCACGATCGGGCCGGGTAGCTGTGCCAGCCAACCCAGCGCCGCGCTGACGTCCGCGGCGTTGCCTTCGATCAACGCCCCCGCAAACGCCGGCTCGCGCTGCCAGTCGGCGGCCACGCGCACCCGCGCCGCGACGCTTGCCGGAAGGACCGACAACGTCTCGCCGGCCACATCAGCGTTGCCGACCACCACGTCGTTACCCGCCGCCAGTGCAACGCCCAGTTGTTCGAGCAGCCCGGCGCGGGTCTGCGGCAACACCAGCACGCGACCGCGCGGATGCAGCGCATACAGGTTGCGTTCGCCGACGGGTCCGGCCAGCTCGACGTCCGCGCCCAGCATCGACGCGGCGATCGCATCGCGGACTCGCGCCGCGGCGGACGCCTCGCCCAGCTCCTCCAGCCACATCGCCAGATCGCGCGCCGCGGGGTCGGCATGATCGCTCACCACCGGCGGTGGCAACTCGGCCCCGCTGACCAACCGCCCGAGATAGAGGGGTCCGCCGGCCTTCGGTCCGGTGCCCGACAGCCCGCGTCCACCGAACGGCTGCACGCCGACCACCGCGCCGATCACGTTGCGGTTGATATACAGATTTCCTGCCTTCACCCGGCTGGTGACGTGCGCGATCGTCTCATCCAGTCGCGTGTGCAGCCCGAACGTCAGCCCGTATCCGGTGGCGTTGATGCGATCGATCAGCCGATCGAGGTCGGCGCGGCGGAAGCGCACGACGTGCAGCACCGGGCCGAACACCTCGCGCTCCAGCTCGGCAATGTCGTTCAGCTCGATGATCGTCGGCGCGACGAACGTGCCGTTACTGGTGTCGCCCGACAGCGCCACCTGCTCAACGCGGTGTCCGGCGGCGCGCAACTTCGCGATATGCTGCTCGATCGTCGCCTGCGCCTCGGCGGAGATCACCGGGCCGATGTCGACCGCCAACCGATCTGTGCGCCCGATCGACAGCTCGTGCAGCGCGCCGCGGATCATCGTCAGCGTGCGATCGGCGACCTCTTCCTGGAGGCACAGGATGCGCAGCGCCGAACAGCGCTGCCCGGCGCTGTCGAACGCGGAGGTGATCACGTCCGCGACCACCTGCTCGGCGAGCGCGGAGGAATCGACGATCATCGCATTCTGCCCGCCGGTTTCGGCGATGAACGGGATCGGCGCACCGTCGGGGAGCAGCCGCTTGGCCAGTTCACGCTGGATCAGCCGCGCTACCTCGGTCGAGCCGGTGAACATCACCGCCATCGTCTCGGGCGCGGCGACCAGCGCCGCGCCGATCGCGCCGTCGCCAGGGATCAACTGCAACACGTCGCGCGGCACCCCCGCTTCGTGCAGGATCGCCACGCCCTGCGCGGCGATCAGCGGCGTTTCCTCCGCCGGTTTGGCGAGCACTGCATTGCCGGCGACCAACGCCGCGGCAACCTGCCCGGTGAAGATCGCGAGCGGGAAGTTCCACGGGCTGATGCACGTCACGACGCCCAGCGATCGATGCGCGGTGCCCAGCGTCGAGCGCGCCTGCTGCGCATAATAGCGCAGGAAATCGATCGCCTCGCGCACCTCCGCGATGGCGTTGGGCAGCGACTTGCCCGCCTCGCGCACGATCAGCGCCAGCAACTGCGGCATCCGCCCCTGCATCGCATCGGCCGCGCGATCGAGCATGGCGGCTCGCTCGACCGGCGAGCGCGCGGCCCACGCCGTGGCGGCAGCCGCCGCCGCGCGCGCCGCATCCTGCGCCTGACCGACAGACATCTCGCGCACCGTGCCGACCTGTTCGCGGTGGTCGGCGGGGTTCAGCACCGCCCGCTCGGCGCCGATCTCGCCAGCCTGCCACGGCCCTTCCGCCGCGAGTGCGCCACTCAGCGAGGCCAGCACCGTCTCGTCGCTCAGGTCGAGGCCGGCCGAGTTCAGCCGCGCGCCGTACAGCTCGCGGGGCAGGGCGATCTGCGGGTTCTTCTGTCCCGGCGACGCCATCCGGCGTACTGTCTCGACCGGATCAGCGACCAGATCGGCGATCGCGACATCGGGATCGGCGATGCGGTTCACGAATGACGAATTGGCGCCATTCTCCAGCAGCCGCCGGACCAGATAGGCCAGCAACGTCTCATGCGTGCCAACCGGCGCGTAGATGCGGCACGGCCGGTTAAGCTTCGCCGCGCCGACCACCTCGTCGTACAGCGGCTCGCCCATGCCGTGCAGGCACTGGAATTCGTAATCGCCGACCGTGAAGTCCGGTCCGGCCAGCTGATAGATCGCGCTCAATGTCTGCGCATTGTGCGTCGCGAATTGCGGGAACACCGCGTCGCGCGCCGCCAGCAGCTTGCGCGCGCAGGCGGTGTAAGCGACGTCGGTGTGGACCTTGCGGGTATAGACCGGAAAGTCGGGCAGGCCGTCGACCTGTGCGCGCTTGATCTCGGCATCCCAATAGGCGCCCTTGACCAGCCGCACCATGATCCGCCGTCCGGCCTTCCGCGCAAGGTCGACGATCCAGTCGATCACGAACGGGCAGCGCTTGCCATAGGCCTGCACCACGAAACCCAGCCCGTTCCAGCCGGCCAGATCGGGATCGGTCGCAAGGCTTTCGAGCAGGTCGAGCGACAGCTCCAGCCGATCGGCTTCCTCGGCATCGATGTTGAGCCCGATGTCATAGCTTTTGGCGAGCACCGCCAGCGCCTTCACGCGCGGCAAAAGCTCGTCCATCACCCGCGCTGCCTGCGCGCGGACATAGCGGGGGTGCAGCGCCGACAGCTTGATCGAGATCCCCGGCCCTTCGTAGATGCCGCGACCGGCCGAGGCGACGCCGATCGCCGTCACCGCTTCCTCGTAATCGCGATAATAGCGGTCGGCATCCGCCGCGGTCGTCGCGGCCTCACCGAGCATGTCGTAGCTGTAGCGGAAGCCGCGCGCCTCCAGCGGGCGCGACCGCTTCAGCGCCTCCGCGATCGTCTCGCCGGTGACGAACTGTTCGCCCATCATCCGCATCGCCATGTCGACGCCGCGCCGGATCACCGGCTCGCCGGCACGCGCGATCAGTCGAGTGAGCGCGGCGTTCAGCCCGCTGTCGTTGACGCTGCCGGTCAGCTTGCCGGTGACGACCAGACCCCAGGTCGCCGCATTGACGAACAGCGACCGCCCGTCGCCGACATGCGCGCGCCAGTCGCCGCCCGAAATCTTATCGCGGATCAGCGCGTCGCGCGTCGCGGTATCGGGGATGCGCAACAGCGCTTCGGCGAGGCACATGAGCGCGACGCCTTCCTGGCTCGACAGCGCATATTCTTGCACCAGCCCCTCAACGCCAGTCCCCTTGTGCTTGGCCCGCAGCGCCGTGACCAACGCGGTCGCGGTGGCCGCCGTCGCGATACGCACGTCGTCAGGCAGCGTCGCCGCGTCGAGCAACGGCGCGAGGCACTCGGGCTCGCTCCGGCGATAGGCGGCGGTGATCGCCTGCCGCAGCGCGCCTTGCAGGCGGATCGGCGGGGCGAAATCGGCGAACGGGGGCAAAGCGGCGCGCATCGCAGGACATCCTCTCGTGGTGAGAACGCCATAACCCATCCGCCGCTGGCAATCCGACCGGATTTGCGGCATCAACAAACCGATCGAAGCGATTTGGACCGCCATGACAGATCGAACAGACCATAAAGCGGTCGCCATCGGGCCGATCGATGCGTTTGACCGTCGCATCATCGATGTGCTGCGCGCAGAGGGACGCGTTTCGGTCACCGAACTGGCGCGGCGGGTCGGTTTGTCGAAGACCCCATGTCAGGTGCGGCTGCGGCGCCTGATCGACGGCGGCTATATTCTCGGCTTCCGCGCGATCGTCGATCCGGCGCGGCTCGGGCTCGATCATGTCGCCTTCACCGAGGTGAAATTGTCCGACACCCGCGAGACGGCGCTGGAGGAATTCCGCCGCGCGGTGCTGCGCATCCCCGAGGTCGAGGAATGCCATATGATCGCCAGCAGCTTCGATTATCTGCTCAAGGTCCGTACCGCCGATATCCGCCGCTACCGGGAGGTCTTGGGCGAGCGCATTTCCTCGCTCCCGCATGTCGCCAGCACCTCCACCTTCGTGGCGATGGAGACGATCCGCGACGCCGGCGTGTGAATCGAGACCTTAACCCTTCAGGGCGTACAGGCACAGTCCCAGGCTCGCCGCACCGACGAGCAGGAGGAAGATCGTAAAGGCGAGCACCTTGGTCTGCCGACGCAGCCGTTGGTGGCGATAATAGCGATTGTGGATGATGCGCCCTCGAGTTTTCAGTATTTTGTACCGTTAATAGCCGCCCGATATTGCTCCGCGATGAAGCGAGCACATGCGTCGATTATCGGCCGCAAGCACCGTCGGTGGCGATCGCGTCATAGGCCGTCTGCTGGAGCCCGGTGGTCTCCGCCTCCGAAAACCCCAGATCGCCCGCCGCCGCCTCACGCGCGCCCAGCCTGCGCGGATCGATCCCGGTCACCCGCCCGAAGATCACCAACGCTTCCAGATAATAGCCGTAGCTGCTGGCATGATATTGATCGTAGGACCACAGTGGCACGCGCGTATAGTCGATGCCGTCATAGGGGTTGGCGTCGGCGACACCACTGCGGATCGCGCAGGTGAACGCCTGGCCGACCGGCGCGACGTCCGCCTTCGCGCGGCGCGCCGCAGTGTCGGTCGCCCGCCGCAGGTCGTTGGCCATCGTCGCCACGGGGGTCCCGGACCAGCGCTTGTCGGGCAGGAACACCAGATCGGGCCGGGTCCATGTCGCCGACAACGTGATCGCGACCTTCGGATTGCGCGCCCGCAGCAGGTCGGCGATGCGCTTGGCATCGGCGATCGTCGCGGTGCCGTCGCCGGGGCGGTTGGGATCGAGCGTGCTATATTCCTGCAGCACGACATGATCCCAGGCGCGATCGATTAGCGCCCGCCGCTCCGCAAGATGCCAGCCGAGCGTCTTACCGCCGGACGTTTCGAGCGCCACCTGCCAGTCGAGCCCGGCCTGTTCGGTGAAGCGCTTGAACAGCCCCGGCACCCCGCCGATCCGCTCATTGTTCAGGTCGGTCACGCGATCGGCGTTCATCACCCGCACCGGCGTGTTAGCGCCGAAGGTGAAGCTGTTGCCGACGAACAGGATCGTCTCCGCCTCGGCACGGGCGACGGTCGACAACAGGGCGGCAAGGGCGAGGAGCAGGGTACGCATGCCCCCGCGCATAGCGACGCCATCCCGGTCAGTGAACCGGGAACGGCGCCACGAAATCACCAAGACAGGTTAAGCCGCCCGTAGATCTGCCGCCCGTTGAACCCGAATGGCGAGTAATAGGGGAAGGCCGTCACGCCATTGTTGTTGAGCGCGGCCGGCATCGTGTTCGGATAGACATCGAACAGGTTTTCCGCCCCCAGCGCCAGCGTGACATTGTCGTTGAAGCGATACCGCCCCTCCAGATCGATGATCGTGTTGCGTCCGGTGTAGACGTCGTTCGCCAGCACCGTACCGGGTTGCAGCACGTTGCCGTAATGCACCGCGCGGACCGTCGCGCCCAGCGCGTCGCCGCGCCAGTCGAGCGCACCGACGATCTTCGTGCGCGGCGTCCCCTGTTCGATGGTCAGGATGCGATTGCGCCCGAACAGGCTGGGGGCCGGGTTGAGCGCTGCGGTCGAGGTCGGGATGCGATCGACCGAAATGTCGTTCAGGTTCGCCGCCCCGCTCAGGTTGAAGCTGCCCAGCCGCTCGGTGCGCAGCGTGTAGGCCGCAACGATGTCCAGCCCCTTGGTGGTGGTCTGGATGCCGTTGATGAAGAACCGGGCTGCCTGCACCCCGAACGGCGCGAGCAGCGCGCCGACCTGCGCGCTGGCGGTGGCCTGGATGTTCTCCGACAGCGCGATCTGGTCGCGGATGCGGATATGATAGCCATCCACCGTCAGGCTGAACCCGCCAACGCGCACCACCGTGCCGACCGAGTAGTTGCGCGACTTTTCCGGGTCGAGCGGCAACGCGCCCAGCGCGCGCGCGATATTGCTCGAAACCGGATAGAGGCCGGTTTCCTGCGGGCCGAGGTTGCCGGTGACCAGCGTTTGCGTCGACGTGTAATATTGCTGCTGGAGCGACGGGGCGCGGAAACCGGTCGACACCGAGCCGCGGAACGCCAGCCATGGCGCCACGTCATAGCGCGCGGACAGCTTGGCGGTCGCGGTTTCGCCAAAGTCCGAATAGGTTTCGCCACGCGCCGCCGCGCCGAACGTCAGCTTATCCCACAGCCGCGCCTCGACATCGAGATAGAGGCTGCCGTTGCTGCGATGGACGTCGACCTCGTTCGAGGGCTGGAAGCCGACGAAGCCCTGCGCGCCCGATGCCAGCGTGCTGGGTGCGCCCGCAGCGCGATTGTAGCTTTCCGGCTGCCCGGCGCCGATCGCGAAGCCTTCGCGGCGATATTCGCCCCCGGCGGCGATGTTGATGACCGCGGCACCCAACGTATATTCGCGCGCCAGGTCCAGCCCGGCGGTCAACTGGTCGTAGCGCAAACGGCCGCTGTCGAAATCGCGCGGCGAGGCGCTGCCTAGGGTCGCATTACCCGAATTGCGCGTTTCGAAGTCGATCGTGTTGCGGCCATAGCTGACGGTCAGGTCGGTGTTCCACCCGCCCAGCTCGCCGCGCACGCCGGCGGTCGCGTTGTAATCCTTCGACCGCGATCCGATCAGCGGCAGGAAGCCGTCCGGGTACAGGCCAACCAACGCATTGGCGTTCAGGTTACCGGCATTCGCGACGCGCGGGAACGCGCCGCTCTCGCTGTCACGCTGCTGGAATCCGCCATTGGCATAGGCGGTCCAGTTCCCGTCGCCCAGCGGCACCGCCGCGTTGACGTAGACCGTACCCTGCTCGACCTCGGGATCGCCGAAGCGTGCGCGGATGCGCTGCGGCGCGGCGCTGCGCGGGTCGATGTCGGCACGATTGGTCGGCTGGCGGGTGACATATTCGCCCGAGACGGTCAGGAACCCTTCGCTACCCAGCGCGAAGCCCTTCCACCCGCTGAACGTCGTCGTCTCGCCATCGCGGACCGAGCGCGATGTCCGCGCGGCATCATACTTCGTGGCATAGGTGCCGAAGGTGACGTTCGCGCCGCCGCCCTCGCGCGCCTCGCGCAGCCGCAGGTTGATGACCCCCGCGATCGCGTCCGACCCATATTGCGCCGACGCGCCCTCGCGCAGCACCTCGACACGGTCGAGCGCGACCGTGGGGATCGTGTTGAGGTCGACCGCCGCCGATCCGCGACCGATCGAGCCGTTGATGTTGAGCAGCGCCGACGTATGCGCCCGCGTCCCGTTGATCAGCACCAGCGTCTGGTCCGGCGACAGCCCACGCAGCGTCGCGGGGCGGATCGCATCCGTCCCGTCGACCGCCGCCTGCCGCGGGAAGTCAACCGACGGCGCGATCGTGGAGAGCGCGTCGGCCAGCTCGGTCGTGCCCTGCGCCCGCAGCGCGTCGCCCGTCAGCACGTCGACCGGCGACACGGTATCCAGTCGGCTCCGCCCGGGCGCGCGCGTACCGGTGACGACCACTTCATTGTCGGCCGGTGCCTCGGCGGCGGGTTCGGCGTCGCCAGCGACCGCGGGCGTGGTCTGTGCGGCGACCGACGTCGCCAGCACCGGCAGCAACAGCGCGGCGCCGGCCAGCAGCGCGGCTCGGGTGGTGCTCATGCGAATTCCCCTTCTTGTTCTTCGACCTGTATATGGCCGCTCATTCTCTACGTCTCTGATGGTGATTAGGGGGCAATGCTTGCTTGCCCACGCCTAAGCCGGGCTTGGCCGCTGCGGCACCAGCGAGAGTGGCGGTGCGTCACGCGACATGCGCTGCGCTTCGATCGCGGCGCCGCCGTCGTCACGACCGACCTTTTGGCGGATAAAGCCCGACCCTACGGTTCGCGGTAGAGGGTTGGGTTGCCGCCAGCAACATGCTGGCCGGCGAAGAGTTACGCCGGGCACCGCATCGCAATCTGATCCAGCTCTGCCTTCCGGCTAAGATTACTTGGTTTGGCTTTGCAGGAATGCTGTCAGTGCGTGCCTCAGCGCATCCTGCTCTGTCGTTACGCTATTGTCATAGGGGAAATCAGTCACCCGCATAGGAAGCGATATGTCGCCCCTTAGCAGTGCCGCGAAACCACGCCGGATCGTCTCGGCATCAGCCTCAATCGCCGCATGACCCTCGGGGTAGTAAACGTCTTTTTCAAGCTCTGAGCGGCTGAAACTGTATCCCAAATACGTGGACATCTTATAAAGCATGTCCAAGAAAGCTCGTTGCCTCTCTATAACAGCAGCCTCGGTTGAGAGACTTTTGTCTGCCAGTAGATCAAGATAAGTGTGCCAGTCATCGACTATCGCTTTGAGCTTCGGTTTTCGGCCGTAGAACTCCACCGGCACTGCGTTGATTGCCTCAACGTGCGCCGCTGCCAACCGAGCGGCACGCGTAGTCATCAGCGCCCGGAAGATGGCGACCCGGCGGTCCTCAATAGCTCTGCCACGTTCAAGCCACTTCTGAGCTTGGACAGCAAGGATCGGGCCGGCAACAGTAGCCGCTATAATGAGCGTATCGGAGAACTTAAGTGCCCAAAAGCTCACTTCCGTTGCCGGCATACTTCCCCCTACGCGGCCACGCTCGCAATCGGCGTGACGTTTGATCGGCCCTTGAGGTTGTTAGCCCAAGCCGCCATTAGCTCAAGCCGCTGCTCCAGATAATTAGTGCGCAGGTACGCCGCCCGCGCGGCATTCATATCCTTTTTGGGCAAGTGCTGTTTCCAACACCTCGCCCGCAATGACGTTGCCTCAGCGCCTCAATCGCGAAAGCAGAAACAAGCCAGCTTACGAGCGGTGATAGCCGGCGTGACGGCATGAAGCGTCTTGTTGATTGCCACGTTAGACAGCAGCCCGCCGGTAGGACCGGGGAACATCCTGCCGACAATAGCCGCGATTGTCGACTGGACAGCGCGGGCGAGCTTCGCACGCGCCCGCTCAGCCATCGTGGCGAGGATCAAAAGAGCCTCCGCGCTCAGCGGGACGGTGTGAGCCTCCTCGCGCCTTCATGCGCGCCTCACGGGTGTGCCAGAGGGCCTTGCCGCGGTCGATCTCACTCCACTTCGCGCCGCGCACTTCCATCGACGTTGCGGCGGTCGGAACGCTGAAGCGGGGGGCAAGCGCGGGGGTGCTGTCCATCTTTGCTGAGCGCTGCCATGATCGTCGGAACCTCCTGCCACGCCGGCGCTGCGTGCTGTTTGACCGTGCCCCCAAAGTGCCCCCAGAATCGGGGCGCTGCGTTGAGGTTTTCTGTAACTCAATGAGACAATCAGCAAGGCGCTCCACGAGGGGAAGACAGCCCTTACGGTGCCAATTGAGACAACCTGAAACCCTGCGGTGGCGGAAGAGGTGGGATTCGAACCCACGGAGAGCTTGCACCCTCGCTGGTTTTCAAGACCAGTGCCTTAAACCGCTCGGCCACTCTTCCCGACGCGCGGTGCGGATGCCTATGGCAGCAAGGCTCGGGCGTATTCAACCCCCTCGCTGCGGGTGCGGCCATCCGTGCTGTCGGTGCGATGATTTGCGGTACCGCCACCGCACGCGCTGTGCCAGAACCGGGCGATCATGAAAGCGGTAACAACTCTCACGCGCGGTCTGGCCGCAGGGGCGTGCCTGATCGCGCCGACGATCGCCTCGGCACAGGACGACAGCGGGTTCCGGGCCTATCTGACGCAGGTGCGCGGGCGGGCACTGGCCGCCGGCGTGACCGCCGCAACGGTCGACAACGTGCTGCCCACGCTGACCTTCAACCCGCGCGTCGTGGCGCTCGATCAGCAACAGCCAGAGGCGCGCCCCAACGCGCCGGTCCCGCGCTTTGCGCCCTATCGCACCATGCACGTCGATACCGCGCGGATTTCGCGCGGCCGCGCCACCTACACCGCACAGCGCGCGCGGCTGGCGCGGGTCGAGGCGGCGACCGGCGTGCCCGAGGAGATCATGGTCGCGATCTGGGGGCATGAAACCAATTACGGCAGCTACACCGGCAATTTCGATACGGTGCGCAGCCTTGCCAGCCTCGCCTACGAGGGCCGCCGCCGCCCATTGTTCGAGGGCGAGTTGATCGCCGCGCTCAAGATGATCGACCGCGGCGTGTCACGGACGCAGCTCACCGGCAGCTGGGCGGGGGCGATGGGCAACCCGCAATTCCTGCCGTCGATCTACCTGCGCTTGGCCAAGGACGGCGATGGCGATGGTCGCGCCGACATCTGGAACTCGGCGGCGGACACGCTGGCGTCGATCGGCAATTACTTCGTCCAGGCCGGCTGGCGGCGTGGCCAGCCGTGGGGCGTCGCGGTGAACGTGCCCTCCAGCTTCGACCGTACGGAGGTCCGCAACCGGCTCGTCTCGCCGCGCTGCCCGCGCGTGTTCGAGCGGCACAGCGCATGGCGTTCGATGGCGGAGTGGCGCGCGCTCGGCGTGTCGGCGCAAAGCCGCACGCTCGCCGACGACGTGCAGGCGACGCTGATCGAACCGGACGGCCCCGGCCAGACCGCCTACCTGCTGACCGGCAATTACCGCGTGATCCTCGACTATAATTGCTCGAACTTCTACGCGCTGTCGGTCGGCCTGCTCGCCGATGCGATTGCGTCATAGCGGTGGCGCGCTATGGCATGACGCCGACCCATCTTCTTCGCTTCGACACACGGAACCCTCAATGACCAAGCTGCTGACCGTCCTCGCGCTTCCCGCTGCCGTCGTCGCGCTGGCGATGCCCGCCGTCGCCGCCGCGCCGCAGTTCGACACGCCCGCGCCGGTCGCGTTCATGGAGGATCTGTCGTCGGGCGCGGTGCTGTTCGCGCGCGACGCGGATCGCCGGATGCCGCCGGCGTCGATGGCGAAGATGATGACCGTCTACACCGCGTTCCAGATGATCGCGCACGGCGACCTGAAGCTCGACACCGAGTTCGAGGTGCGGCCGGAGACGTGGCAGAAGTGGCACGGGCCGCAGGCGGGATCGACGATGTTCCTGTCGTCGGGCGAGCGCGTGTCGGTCGCCAACCTGCTGTACGGCATCGTCACCTTGTCGGGGAACGATGCGTGCATCGTGCTGGCCGAGGGCATTTCGGGCACCGAACAGGCGTTTGTCGAGCGGATGAACGAGGATGCCGCGAAGCTGGGGCTCAAGAACAGCCACTTCGGCACCGCGAACGGCTGGCCGGACGGCGGCGTCACCTATGTCACCGCGCGCGATCTCGCCACGCTGGCCGCCGCGACGATCCAGCAACACCCGAAGCTCTACAAGCAATTCTACTCGCGCCGCGATTTCACCTGGGGCAAGACGATGGGCGCCGGTCAGGCGATCACCCAGGCCAATCGCGACCCGCTGCTGGGCCGCGTCGCCGGCGCCGACGGGCTGAAGACCGGCCACACCGAGGAGGCCGGCTACGGCTTCACCGGCTCGGCCGAACAGAACGGCCGCCGGCTGGTGATGGTGCTCGCCGGGCTGACCAGCTTCAATCAGCGCGCGACGGAATCGGTGCGCTTCATGGAATGGGGCTTTCGCGCGTGGCAGGCCAAGCCGGTCGTCAAGGCCGGCCGCGAGGTCGGCACCGCCGCAGTCCAGCTCGGCAGCGCGCGCGAGGTGAAGCTGGTCGCGCCCAAGGACCTGACCGTCACGATCCCCTCGGGCAGCCGTCCGAAGCTCGCTGCGAAGATCGTCTATGACGGCCCGATCAAGGCGCCGATCAAGCAGGGCGCGCATATCGCCGATCTCGTCGTCTCGTCGCCGGGCCTGCCCGAGCAGCGGATGCCGCTGGTCGCGGGCGGCGACGTCGGCGAGGCGGGCTTTTTCGGCCGCGCGTGGCAGGGCCTGTTCGGCTGATCGGTAGCAGCGCGGTGACAAAAGGGCGGTTCCTCAGCCTCGAAGGCGGGGAAGGGGCGGGCAAGTCGACGCAGGTCCGCGCGCTCGCCGCCGCGCTCGGCGACCGCGGCATCGATACCGTCGTGACCCGCGAACCGGGCGGCAGCGAGGGGGCCGAGGCGATCCGCGCCCTTCTGATGCAGGGCGACGCAACCCGCTGGAGCGCGCGCGCCGAGGCGTTGCTGTTCGCCGCCGCGCGCGCCGACCATGTCGAAAAGGTGATCCGTCCCGCGCTCGACGCCGGTCGCTGGGTGATCTGCGACCGCTACATCGACTCGACCCGCGCCTATCAGGGCGTAGCCGGCGGGATCGACGATCGCGCGATCCTCGCGCTGCACGATTTCGGATCGTCGGGGCTGCTCCCCGATCGCACCTTCCTGCTCACGCTCCCGGCCGAGGTCGGCGCAGCGCGCGCCGCCGCCCGCGACGGTGTCGCCGCAGACCGCTTCGCGCGCCGCGACCCGCGCTTTCACGCCGCGGTCGCCGCGGCCTTCGACGATTTCGCCACCAGCGAGCCGGCGCGCTTCAGTCGGATCGACGCGACGCAGCCGCCGGCGGTGGTGACCGCAGCGATGCTCGACGCGCTCGCGGACCTGCTCCCGTGACGACGGTGCGCGGCCATCGCGCCGCGATCGACGCGTTTCTGGCGGCGAGCACCGGCGGTGCGCTCCACCACGCCTGGCTGCTCGCCGGGCCGCTGGGCGTGGGAAAGGCCACCTTCGCGCAAGCCGCGGCGCTGCGGCTGCTCGCCGATGCGATGATGCCCTGCACGCTGCCCCCCGGGCTCGCGGTCCCCGACGATCACCCCGCCGCGAAGCTGATGGCGGCGGGATCGCACCCCGATCTGCGCGTGCTGCGCCGGCTCGCGAAGAAGGACAAGGAAGACGAACTCGCGCGGTCGATCACCGTCGATCAGATTCGCAGCCTCGGCCCGTTCCTCGGCACGATGCCCTCGCTGTCGCCGCGCCGCGTGATCGTGATCGACGCCGCCGACGATCTCGAACGCCCCGGCGCGTCGAACGCCTTGCTCAAGAGCCTAGAGGAGCCCCCCGCCGGCACGGTGTTCCTGCTGGTCAGCCATGCGCCCGGCCGGCTGCTTCCGACGATCCGCTCACGCTGCCGGTTGCTGCGCTTCGACCCGCTCGACGACGCAGACATGGCCGCGGTGCTCGCAGAAGCATTGCCCGAAGCGGACGCCGACGAGCGCGCGGCGTTGGTGCGGATCGGGGAGGGCGCACCCGGCCGCGCGATCGGCTATGCCGGCCTCGATCTCGGCGCGCTCGACACCGCGATCGAGGCGATCGGGCGCGATGGCGATCCGATGCTCACCCGCCGCGCCGCGCTCGCGCGGGCCCTGTCGCCCAAGGCGGCGCAGCCCCGTTATGAAGCGTTCCTCGATCGCGTCCCCACCGTCATCGCGCGCATGACCGCCTTGCGTGTCGGCGACGATCTGCGTGCCGCGCTCGACGCCTATGACGAGGCGCGCAAGGTCGCCGCCGCCGCCCGCAGCCTGTCGCTGGATACGCAGGGCACCGTCTACGAACTCACCGGGATCGTCGCACGGCTGGCGGAGCCGCGGTAGGGTTTGATCCGCGCGGCTTGAACCGTTTCCCATCGTCACGCCGGCGAATTGCGAGGATCCGCCCATACACGGGAGATTTAGCCTTCCGCCTTCTCCCGCAAGCATCAATTTCCGGGCGAGGTGTGAACCGGGTATTCTATTCGACCGTGAAGACCTTTTGCACAATGCCTTTTGATGTGCGGTAGGTCTGGAGGCCCATCGCCTCATAGTAGCGGAGGCCCGACTGATTATCGGCGCCGATATAAGCATCGATCTTCTTTAGTCCCGATTGTTCTACCGCCTCCCGGCTAGATCGAAAAAGCGCGCTTCCTACGCCTTTTCGATGCGCACGCGGACTGATGTGGGTGCCGATGATCCCCCAGCCCGCCGGCACGTCGTAACGGTTGCCCGCTTCCGCTCGAACCAAGGATTGAAAGCCGAGAACAAGCCCTTCGTCGTCAATCGCTACCGTACAACGAATACTGCTTGGGTTGGCGATGTATTGTCGGGTCACAAACGCTTCATCGTTTGGCCGGTCCCGACCTGTATGCGCGATTATCTCGCGTAGAACTCGGCTCATAGCCGGCGCGTCATCGAGCGACGCTATGCGGGTGTCCATATATTCCCAACCCCTGTCCCAGCGCGCACCCTATCCGCTGGTATGCGCGACTTGCAAATGAGCGACGACAATCCCTCCCATTTGGGAACGTCGACCGAACCGGACACCGTGGCGGCGTACGCGATCACGTCACTCCCCAACATCCGTGGCGAACGCGGCGAGCCCCGCGCGACTCGGTTACCGCCCGCTTGTTCTGGCGGGCATCAAACCCTAGGACGGCGGCATGGGCGAACCCTTCTACATCACCACCGCGATCAGCTATCCCAACGGCCGTCCGCATATCGGCCATGCCTATGAGGCGATCGCCGCCGATGCGATCGCGCGCTTCCAGCGACAGGCCGGGCGCGACGTTCGTTTCCAGACTGGCACCGACGAACACGGGCTGAAGATGGTGCAGACCGCGCGCGACAAGGGTGTCGAGGTCCGCGCGCTGGCCGACGAAATGTCTGGCTATTTCAAGTCGATGTGTGACGCCTTGAGCATCAGCTATGATCGCTTCATTCGCACCACCGACGCCGATCATCATCGGGCCAGCCAGGCGCTGTGGCGCGCGATGGCGGCCTCCGATGATCTGTATCTCGATCGCTACGAGGGCTGGTATTCGGTCCGCGACGAGGCGTTCTACGATGAAAAGGAACTGGTCGAAGGGCAGGGGGGCGAGAAGCTGTCGCCGCAGGGCACCCCGGTGACATGGACCGCGGAGGAGACATGGTTCTTCCGCCTTTCCAAATACGAGCAGCCGCTGCTCGATTTCTACGCCGCCAACCCCGACTTCATCCGCCCGGAATCGCGTCGCAACGAAATCCTGCGCTTCGTCGAGGGCGGGCTTTCTGACCTGTCCGTGTCGCGGACCAGCTTCGACTGGGGCGTGCCGGTGCCCGACAGCCCCGGGCACGTCATGTACGTCTGGGTCGACGCGCTCACCAACTATCTGACCGGCGCGGGCTATCGCGATGGCGAGATGCCGCACTGGCCCGCCGACCTGCATCTGATCGGCAAAGACATTGTCCGTTTCCACGCGGTCTATTGGCCGGCGTTCCTGATGTCGGCCGGCGTGGCGCTGCCAAAGACCGTCTTCGGCCACGGCTTTCTGCTCCACCGCGGCGAGAAGATGTCGAAGAGCCTCGGCAACGTCGTCGATCCGCTCGATCTGGCGAACGCCTTCGGCGTCGATGGCCTGCGCTATTTCCTGCTCCGCGAGGTGAGTTTCGGACAGGACGGCAGCTACGCCGCCGATGCGATCGTCACCCGCGTCAACGCCGAGCTGGCGAACGCCTTCGGCAATCTGGCGCAGCGCACGCTGTCGTTCATCGCCAAGAACCTCGGTGGCGCGCTGCCCGACGCCGGGCGCGCCGAGGTCGCTGATGGCCAGTTGATCGAGGAAGTCGTGGTCGCCTGCGCGGGCTTCAAGGCAGCCTTCGGCGACCTGATGCTTAGCCAGGGTATCGAGGCCTGGATGCGCGGCGTCTTCGCTTGCAATCAGTACATTGATGCGCAGGCCCCGTGGGCGCTCCGCAAGACCGACGCCGAGCGGATGCATGCGGTGCTCGGCACGCTGGTCCGTGCGATCCGCATGCTCGCGATCACGATCCTGCCGGTGGTACCGGCCGGGGCGGGGCGGGTGCTCGACCTGCTCGGGGTGGAAGACCGTAGCCACGCCGCGATCGACGACGACGGCTGGTACGCGCGACAGGCTGCGGCGGGCTTCGTGCTTGGAACTCCGACACCGGCGTTCCCGCGCCTCGAAATGCCCGCAGAAGCGGAGCCCGCCTGATGCTCGCCGACAGCCATTGCCACCTCAATTACAAGGGCTTGGTCGAGGAACAGCAGGCGGTGCTCGAACGCGCCCGCGCGCGCGGTGTGACCGCGATGCTCAACATCGCGACGCGTGAGAGCGAATGGGACGACGTGCTCGCCACCGCCGAGCGCGAACCCGACGTGTGGGCGACCGTCGGCATCCACCCGCACGAGGCCGACGCGCACCCGCATGTCGACACCGCCAAGCTGGTCGCACGCGGCCGCCACCCGCGGGTGGTCGGCGTCGGCGAGAGCGGGCTCGACTATCACTACGATCATTCCGATCGTGCCCGCCAGCAGGCCAGCTTCCGCGCGCACATCGCCGCCGCGCGTGAATTGCAGGTTCCAATCGTCGTTCACACCCGCGACGCTGAGGAGGACACGTTGAAAATCCTGCGCGAGGAAATGGAGCAGGGAATGTATCCCGGCGTGATCCATTGCTTCACGGCAAGCGCCGCTTTCGCCACCGCGGCGCTCGAACTCGGTTTCTACATTTCTATTTCCGGCATCGTGACGTTCCGGAACGCCATCGATCTGCAACAGACGGCGTCTGGTCTGCCCCGCGAACGGCTCCTGATTGAAACCGACGCACCCTTTCTTGCGCCGATTCCGCACCGCGGTAAGCCCGGCGAACCGTCGTTCGTCGCCGACACCGCGGCTTTTCTGGCCAAGTTGCGCGGTGAGGAAGTGACCGAATTACAGCGGTATACAGCAGAAAACTTCCACCGCCTCTTCAGCAAGACGAACGTCGCGTGAAGGTCCGTATCCTGGGCTCGGGCACCTCGTCCGGCGTCCCCCGCATCGGCAACGACTGGGGCGCCTGCGATCCCACCGAACCACGGAATTTTCGGACGCGATCCTCGATACTTATCGAGCACGAGGGCACCCGGATCCTCGTCGATACCAGCCCCGATATGCGCCAGCAGCTGCTTGCCGCGGAGGTCTCGACGTTCGACGCGGTGATCTGGACCCACGAACATGCCGACCATGTCTTCGGCATCGACGATCTTCGCCAAGTTTATCACGTACTTGGCCACCCGGTACGCGGCTTTGCACGCCCGCGCACCGCCGCTGCGCTACGCCGGCAATTCGGCTATGTTTTTGAAGGCAACCGCGGTTATCCGCCGACGGTTGAACTGAGCGATCTGCCTGACCGACTGCAGGTCGGTTCGATCGACGTCGGCATCGTCGATCAGCCGCACGGAAGCATCACCTCGGCCGGTCTGCGCTTCGAGGCGGGTGGGAACGTGGTTGGGTATGCGACCGATATCAGCGGGATGACGGACGAGATGCGCGCGCATTATCAGCATCTCAACCTGTGGATCGTCGACGCGCTGCGCCGCAGACCGCACCCGACGCACCCCGATCTGGCGACGGTCCTCGGCTGGTGCTCCGAACTCCAGCCGCACCGAACAGCGCTGGTCCACATGGACCAGTCGATGGATTATGCCGGATTGTGCGCCGAACTTCCCAACGCCATCGAACCCGGCTTCGACGGCTGGGAGTGGACAGCATGAGCGACACGGCAATACGCGCGGTCATCCTCGGCCTCGTGTTGATCCTGCCGGTGTCAGCATTGTTGGCGCGGCGCGTGCCGTGGCAAACCACGCTGCTTTACAGCGCCGTCTGGGTGGCGATCGCCGCCAGCCTCACTTTACTTCTGGACTTGTTTACATAACACGGATTATCAAGATCGAAGTGTGTCGGGTTTAAGCGCTCTCTGATCGCTCAGCCCGGTGTGGCGCGAGTCGCGCGGGCCTCGGCGGTTAGCACCAGTTCGGCTGCCAGCAAGGCTCCGGCCTGATCCTGCGCCACTGAGGTGCCTTCGACTATGTCGTTGACAAACTGCGGTCCGAACGGCAGCGGCACCTTGGAGCAATCGATGTAGCGGGTGCCTTTTCGGTCGGCGATAAACAGGTGGTTGCCGCCCGGTTTCCCAGCGATATCAACGTATTTGCGCAATTCGATATAGCCCTCGGTACCGAGAATGAAGAGCCGGCCGTCGCCCCAGGTCGGTAAACCGTCCGGGGTGAACCAATCGACGCGAATATACCCGGCTCCGCCGCTGCCGTGGAGCATCATATCGCCGAAATCCTCGAACGCGGGATGCTCCGGGTGCGCGAAATTGCCGGTTTGCGACGCGAGCACCTGCGCGCGCGTGCTGCCGGTCAAATAGACGAATTGATCGGCCTGATGGCTGCCGACGTCGGTCAGGATTCCGCCGTTGCGCGCCGGGTCCCAGAACCACTCCGGCCGGTTCGGTGCGGACAGGCGGTGCGGCGCGAGGTTGATCGTCTGGATCACGCGCCCGATCGCGCCGTCATGCACCATCTGTCCGGCCATGACCGCGGCGGGCACCTCCAGCCGCTCGGAATACATGATCCCGTACTTGCGCCCGGTCTCCTTGATCGCGCGGCGCACGTCGGCGAGCTGCGCGAGCGTCGTCACCGCGGCCTTGTCGCTCAGATAATCCTTGCCCGCGCGCATGACGCGGATGCCGAGTGGCGCGCGCAGGCTGGGGATTGCGGCGCTGCACACCAGCTTGATCGCGCGGTCTTGCAGGATCTCGTCCTCGCTGCGCGCCAGCTTCGCGCCCGGATACCGCTTCTGAAAGGCGGCGATTTGCTTCGGGTCGGTGGCGTAGAAGCTCGTGAGCACCCCGCCGCCGCGGATCATCGCATCGGTGATGCCGTAGATGTGATTGTGATCCATGCCGATCACCGCGAACGGCACGCGATATTTCGCCTCGGGCGCGGGCTTGGCGACGGCGGTTTCGGTCGGCGCGTCGCCGCGTGTTGCGGATTGCGCCAGCGCCTCGCCTGCCAGCCCCGCCAGCCCGGCGGTCAGTCCCATGCCCAGAATGGCGCGGCGATCAGCAAACGTCATCGTCTCTTCCCCTCAAACCGTAACCAGCGAGGTGGGCCACGCCACCGCTTCGCCGCGATCCATCGCCTGTTCGCCGAGCAACGAGGCGACGCTGGCATTGTACGCCTGTTGCAACAGTCCCGGCAGCGGCTTGCCCGATCGCACCGCCTCGCCGAACCCCTCGAACTGAAGCATCGTCTCGTCATATTCGCCCCAGCCGAGCGACTCGCCGGGGGTCGTCACCGGCAGTTCCGGGAACCAGGTGGCGCCGCCGATCGGAATGGTTCGCTTGTGCCCGCGCTTCACGTCGGCCTGCATCCGCTGCAACGCCAGCGAGCGCGGCGGCACCTCCTGATAGATGCGCCCCAATTCCGGCTCGATCGTGCCCTTGCTGCCCTGAATCTGCTCCTCGCATCCGTAACGCGCGTTGTTGAGCAGCGAGGTGTAGATCAGCTTCCGGCCGCCGGCATATTCGTAGATCAGCGCGACATGGTCGTAGACCTCGCGCCCGTCCTTCCAGAAACAGATGCTGCCTGAGCCGATCACGCGCGTGGGCACGGCGTCGAGGAACCAGTTGCCGACCTGCAACTGATGCGTCGCCAGTTCGGTCATCAGACCGGCCGAACTCTCGCGATACAGACGCCAGTTGATGCGGCGGTCGTCGCTGTCGGCGGGCACCGGGCGGCGCCACGCATTGTTGCGGTGCCAGCTCGCGCGGATCTGCGTCACGGTTCCGATCTCGCCCGCCTTCACCCGGCGCCAGGCGTTGAGATAGGTGGGATGGAACATCCGCTGGTGCCCGATCTGCAGCACCTTGCCGCACGTCCGGGCGCGCTCCACCATCGCGCCGCAGTCGGCGATCGTCCGTGCCATCGCCTTTTCGCACCAGACGTGCAGGCCCGCGTCCATCGCGTCGAACGTGTGCTGCGCATGGCGGTGGAGCGGCGTGGCGATCACCACCGCGTCGAGCCCCCTCGCCTCCAGCATCTTGCGATGGTCGCTGAACTCGGCCGTGCCGGCCGCGACCCATTGCCGGGCCTTGGCGAGATGCGGCGCATAATTGTCGCAGATTGCCGCGACGGTGCAATTGCGCGTCTTGGCGATATTCTGAATCAGTGCGCGCCCGCGGTCTCCGGTGCCGATCACCCCCAGCCGCACCTTGCCCGCGCCGGCGCTTTCCGCCCGCGCCGCGATCGCCGCCCACGGCGTGGCGGTCGCCATCACGCCGCCCGCGCTGGCCATCAGGACGCGGTCGAGGAAGGTGCGGCGGGTGAATTCGAAGGTCTTGTCGGTCATCACGCAAATATCCTGGTCGGGGCGGCGGGTGCCAGATCGAAGAGCATTCGCCGTACGCCATCTTGCAATCGTTGTGCCGCCTCGTCATCGGCGACGATCAGTGCGGTGCTCAGCATTTCCGCCACCGCACCGCTTGCGTCGACGACGACCGCCGAACGCGGTGCCACGACGGCGGCCGATCGCCCCGGCCGCACCATCGCCGCGCGCTCGGGCGCGGCCAAACCGAGGCCCAGCGTCGAGGAGATCGACAGCGCTTCGTCGATCAACGCGACCTCGACCAACGTGCGGTCGGCGTCACGCGGATCGGGCACCGCGAACGACCATGCGCCACCCAGCGGATGCTCGCCGATCACCGCCATCGAGCTTTCGCCGGCCGAGAGCAGCGCGCACGCGACACCGGCATCGCGCAGCGCGGTTACCGCGCGATCGAGCGCATAGCCCTTGCCGAAGCCGCCGAAGTCCAGCGCGGCCGGCGCATCGCACGCCAGCGTCGCCGCACTGCGATCGAAGCGCAAGCGTTCCCAGCGGACCGTCGCCCGGCGCATGTCGACGGTGGGGTCGAACAACCGCTCCGTCATGGCACGCGCATCGTCGATGCGGATCAACGCATCGAGCAACAGCGGATCGTCGATCACACCGGTTTCACCCCGCCGCAGCGCCTCGTTGAGCGCCGTCGCGGCCGATGGACGGTGGATCGTCAGAGCATCGTCGACCTGCTCGATCGCGCGCTGCGCCAGCGCCAGCGCGTCGGCGGCGCCGTCGCCGAAGCGATACAGCTCGACGCGCGTCCCCATCGCCGGGAAGCACAGATCGCCCGTCGCTGGCAGAGCGCGCGTCGAGGCTTTCGCCTGGGTCAGGCCTTGACCTCCCAGCCCGGCTGATAATCGACCGACCACAGCTTCATCGCCTCGGCGCTGGCAGGTTTGCCGGTCGCCGGATCGATCGTCAGCACGCTGTCGGTCCGATAGGCGATGTTGCCGAGGTGGCAGAGCGTGGTGCTGATGTGGCCCTCCGCGATCGGCGACGCGAGCGCCGACGCGTTGCCGCGGATGACGTCGACGAAGTTGCGCGCGTGATAGACGTCGAGCACGCCCTCCCCGACCGTCCCGGTCGTCTCCGATGTCGCGGCGGCCTTCACCTGCCGGATCTGCTTGCCGGCCAGATCGTACAGCTCGAAGCCGTTGCGATCGACCACTGCCGATCCCTTGGTACCGAGCAGCAGGACGCCGCGCCCGCGCCCGTAGGTCTGCTGCCCGTTGCAGCTCTGCCCGTTCCAGCGGATCGCGCGGTCGCCATCGTAGATCAGGTCGAGCGCGAGTGAATCGTACATCTCCCAATCGTCGCCCTTGTGGAACCGCTTCGCCCCGCGCGCCTCCACGGTCTTCGGGTAGGTAAGCCCCATCAGCCAGCGCGCGACGTCCAGTTCGTGCATCGCATTGTTGCAGATCTCGCCGGTGCCGTACTTCCAGAACCAGTGCCAATTATAGTGGACGAGGTTCGATCGATAGTCGCCGCGCGGGCGCGGCCCCTGCCACAGATCCCAGTTCAGATTGGCGGGCGGCGCGACGACGGTGCCGTTGCCGATCGAGCCGCGATTGTTGGCGTACCAGGTCTGCGCCTCATAGACGTCGCCCAGTTCCCCGGCGCGGATCAGCGCGCCGAGCTGTTGCGTCTCGGGGCTGGACCGTTGTTGATTGCCGACCTGTAGCGTGCGGCCGGTCCGCTTCTGCACCGCGATCAGCGCCTCGCCCTCGGCCGGGGCGATGCCGATCGGCTTTTCCATGTAGCAGTGGCGCCCCGCCTCCATTGCATCGATCGCCAGCTTGGCATGCCAGTGATCAGGCGTCGCGACCGTGATGATGTCGACGTTCTTGCGGTCGAGCAGCCGGCGGTAATCGCCCTCGGTCTTGACCGCGCTGTTGCCCTTGGCGGCAAAGGCTGCCGCGCGCTTGGCCAGCACGTCGGAATCGACGTCCACCAGATGCGTGATCGTGACGTTCGGCTGCTTTGAAAAGGCGCTCATATGCGCCTGCCCGCGGCCGTTGACGCCGACGACGGCGACGCGCAGCCGGTCGTTAGCGCCCTTGATCTGCGCATAGCTGCGGGCGCTGATCGCAACCCCCAGCGCCGCGCCGGCCCCGGTCAACATCGTGCGACGATCGATCATCGGTGCATTCCCCTCAAAACTCGCGGATCTTGATCGACCGGAAGTCGACCCGATCGCCATGATCCTGCAAGAGAATCGGCCCTTGCGGACGTTCGCCGAACCCCGGTAATTTGGCATATTTGCTTTGCGCGACCAGCGCACGGAACGCGGGCGAGCCGCGCTCATACTCGACGACCTTGAAGCCGTTCAGCCAATGTTCGACATGCCGGCCGCGCGAGACGATCACCGCGCGGTTCCACTCGCCGGGCGGGTTGATCCGCTTGCCGGGGCTATCCGGGTCGGAAAGGTTGCGCGCCGGGATCAGATCGTACAGCGAGCCGAGCGTCCGGTTGCCGTCGCGCCCGCGCTTGGCATCGGGATGCCGCGCATCGTCGAGCAATTGATATTCCAGCCCGATCGCAGAGCCCTCGCCCTTCGACAGCGTCGGATCGACGAAGTATTTGACGCCGCTGTTCGCGCCTTCGGTCAGCCGGAAATCCACCGACAGCTCGAAATCCTTATACTCGCGCGTGGTGACGATATCGCCGCCGTTGGTCGACTCGCCGCCGTTGCCAGCCTCCACCGACAGCACGCCATTGTCGATGGCCCAGCCCTTGTTCGGGAAGGCATTGCCCTTGGCGGCCTTCCACCCGGCGCCGGTGCGGCCATCCCACAACAGCTTCCATCCTGCCTTGCGCTCGCTGTCCGACAGGCGATTGGAGAGCCAGCCTTGCTCGGGCAGCCCGGTCGCCGGCATCGCATAGCGTGCCGGGCGGTCGGTGATCATCCGGACGTTGCGGAACCGCGCCTCGGGATGGCGGGCGGCGTCGGCATCGGGGATCGCATGAACCTGAAACGCGATGAAGCCGCGCGCATCCATATCGTCGACGACATCCGCGGCCGGCACGCCGTTGATCCAGGTCCGCAGCCGGTTGCCGATCGCCTCGACGCGGTAGTGGTTCCAGTCGCCCGGGCGAAAGGCGCGTCGTGCCGCTTCGTTACGGCCCAGCGTGTAGAGCCATTGCCGGCGCTGTTCGTCATACAGCCCGGCGCTCCACGCGCGTTTCGATGGATCGATTTCCGCCTGATAGCCAAAGACGACGCCGTTGCGATAATCGGGGCGGCTCTGTCCGCGGATCATCATCCCCGAATTGAGCGCCGGATCGGTCTTGGCGTCGAACTCGACGATGAAGTCGCCATATTGCGCGTTGGAAACCAACCAGCTGTTGGTCTTGCCCGGCTCGGCACGCCCGATCAGCTCGCCGTCCGCCACGTCATAGGTCGCGTTGCCGCCCACCTTGTGCCAGCCGGCGAGCCCGGCGCGCGGGGTGACGTCGCGCCACGGTGCCCCCTGCTGGCGGGATTGCGGCGGGCGCGCCGTCCCTGCGGTGGAAAGCGTCGTCGCCAGCAATGCCGTCGCTGCGAGTGTACGGACCTTCATCAAGCACCCTGCCCTAATGTCGCAGCCCCGCCATCAGGCAGGCACCACATTGTTTTCCGGGTGCTGCTGCACCTCTTTCGACCCGGAGCCTAGGTCGCGGCCCGACCACTTGCAATAGAGATGTCAGACATTGGCGGCTGCGTCCGGTTACGCTACGGTCCGGGTTCGGCGCCGTCGCGGTCGATGCGCCTGCTGACGAATCGGGACGATCCATGCGTAAGACTGAAAGTGGCGGCAAATTATACCGTGGGATCGTCGATGCCATCATGTCGGACATCGCGGAGGGCATCTATCCGGTCGGCGCGCGGCTGCCGGCCGAGCGCGACCTCACCGAGCGCTTCAAGGTGAGCCGCCCGACCGTGCGCGAGGCGATGATCGCACTGGAAATGCAGGGGATCGTCGAGGCGCGCAAAGGCTCGGGCGTGTTCGTGCTCGCCACCGGTGCGGTCGACGCGACTCGCGAACTCGACATCGGCGCGTTCGAGATCACCGAGGCGCGGCGGCTGCTCGAAGGCGAAGTCGCCGCGGTCGCCGCCACCGAGATCGACTCGGCGCAGCTTGCCGAATTGCGGGCGCTGCTGGCGCAGATGGAGCAAAGCGACGTGACGGCGGCCGAGGATGCCGATCGCCGCTTCCACATCGCAATTGCCGAAGCGACGGGCAATGCCGTCATCATCGCGGCGGTCACCGACTTCTGGGACATGCGATTCCGCTCGCCGCTGGCGCGAGAAGTGCTTGTAAAGGCGGGGAGTCTCGGCACCGAGAGTCGGATGGCCGAACATGGCCGCATCCTTGCGGCGCTGGAGGCCCGCTCGCCGGTCGACGCGCGGAATGCGATGCGTGACCACCTCTCCCGCGTTATCGACCATCTGCTCGACGTGACCGAAACGGAGGCCGTCGAGCGCGCCCGCGCCGAGGCGACGCAGCGTCGCCATGCACTCGCCCGCCGCGCCGCGGTTTGACTTCTCAAGCTGCATTGTCAGCATGGACTGACAATGCTACCTGACAACTAGGCAAGGAACGCGCTCGATCGACTGTCACAAGGCAGCGCTCGGTTTGCACAACGCAGCGCGCCGGCCGACAGGGAGAGGGCTTTTGACCAGTCAGCACCGCTATAAGCGCCATCTGTTCGTCTCGATCAGCCTGACGAGCATGATCGCCGCCGCGCCGCTTTCCGCACAGACCGGCGCGCAGACTCCTTCCCCGGCCTCCGCAAGCGCCGATCAGGACATCCCGGAAGGTCAGGTCGCCGACATCGTCGTCACCGGCTTCCGCGCGTCGCTGAACAACGCGCTCAATCAGAAGCGTAACGAAACCGCGGCGGTCGACAGCATCGTCGCCGAGGACATCGGCAAGTTCCCCGACTCGAACCTGGCGGAGTCGATGCAGCGCATTCCGGGCGTCGCCTTGTCGCGCGGCGACGGCGGCGAGGGCCGCAACATCTCGGTGCGCGGGCTCGGTGCCCAATTCACGCGCGTGCGCATCAACGGCATGGAAGGCGTGTCGCAGGTTAGCGGCAGCGACATCCGCGGTGGCGTCGCGACGGGGCGATCGTTCGACTTCGTGACGTTCCCCACCGAAATCTTCTCGGCGCTGTCGGTGCGCAAGACGATGTCCGCGGACGTCGAGGAAGGCTCGCTCGGCGCGACCGTCGACCTGCGGGCGCCGCGCCCGTTCGACCAGAAGAAGGACTTCGTCTTCTCGGGCACCGCCCGCGGCATCTACAACGACATCAAAAAGGACGTCGATCCGCGCCTGTCCGCGCTCTTCTCCAAGAAGTTCGGCGACACGTTCGGCATCCTCGGCAGCATCGCCTATTCCAAGCGCCACATCGACGAATATGCCTATTCCGCGGCCGACGTCGTTCCGACCTATGTCTACGGTCTGGAGGCGCCCTCCAGCGTCCCGCGGACGTCGACCGATCCGCTGATCGGTAGCGGCCCGAACCGGTCGCTGATCATGCCGTTCTGCACCCCCGTCGGCTACACCTATCGCGGCGTGGCGGTGAACAGCCCCAGCAGCGGCTACAGCCAGTC
Organism: Sphingomonas phyllosphaerae FA2; assembly: GCF_000427645.1. GTDB lineage: Bacteria > Pseudomonadota > Alphaproteobacteria > Sphingomonadales > Sphingomonadaceae > Sphingomonas > Sphingomonas phyllosphaerae. The sequence goes on from NZ_KE386571.1 coordinate 1,152,329, forward strand.
GAACGGCACGCCGATCGGCGCCGACGCCAACAATTGCAGCACGAACAATCCGCGCACCGGCAACGCTGCCGCCTATGACTATATCATGAGCCGCGTCGGCGCGAACGGGCGACCGGGCGGCGGCGTGTTCCTGCCGCGCCTCCCGCGTCCGGTGAAGAGCAGCCAGGAACAGCAGCGGATCGCCGGGTCGCTGACCCTGCAATGGAAGCCGACCGACCTGACGGACATTTCGATCGACGGCCTGTATTCGCGCTTCAAGGTCAATCGCCTCGACACGATGTTCGATGCGCGCTCGTTCGGACGCGCGCTGTCGAACAACGGTCAGCCGCTCACCTCGGTGCGCGAGATCGAGGTCGACGACAACGGCTCGCTGATCCACGGCCTGTTCGATGGCGTCGACCTGCGTTCGGAAATGCAGGACGAGCGGTTCACCTCCGAGTACAAGCAGGTGAACCTCAACATCGATCATCGCTTCTCCGACACGTTCCGCGTCTTCGGGCTGGCCGGCATCAATCGTTCGGAACTCGACGTGAACCGCCTGCAGGTCGCGATCGATTCCAACGACACGCGCAACTGGTCGATCGATTTCCGCGACAATCCCGATATTCCGAAGATCGGCTATGGCATCGACACCACCAATCCGGCGGTCTTCCAATACGGGCCGCCGCTCGCCACCGGCGATCAGCGCGGGCAATTGTCGAACTTCATCCGCCGCAACACGATCACCAGCAAGACGTTCGAGCTGAATACCGAATGGAAGGCCGCACCCGGCTTTACCGTGCAGGTCGGCGGGCAGTATCGGACAAACGAATATGTCGCCCGCGAACGGCAGCTGACGAACACCACTCCGCTGGCGTTGCCGGCCGGTGTCTCGGTCAGCGACTTCACCTTCGTCACCTCCGGCATCGGCAAGAACCTCGACGGCCAGCTTCAGGACTTCGTCGCCGTCGACCCGGACAAGTTCCGCCGCGCCGTCAACTTCGACACGTACAGCTATTGCAACATCGAATGCGCGCGCGGCACCTACGGCGGAGTCAGCGAGAAATACTCGACCGGCTATCTGATGTTCAAGTTCGACACCAGCAACACGCTGCCGTTCGCGCTGCGCGGCGACGCGGGTGTCCGCTACGTCCATACCAAGCTCGACACCTACGGCCCGATCACCGCCGCGGCGCCAGCCGGCGCACCGTTCGCCTCGCGCTTCGTCATCTCGGAAGTCGGGCGGTCCTACGACGACTGGCTCCCGTCGATGAACCTCGCGCTCGACGTCACGCCGGATCTGATCGCGCGCTTCTCCGCCTCGCGGGTCATGTCGCGCCCCTCCTACGGTCAATTGATCCCGGCGGGCAGCGCCAATCTGGTCATCCAGACGGCGTCGTTCAGCAATCCGTTCCTCGAGCCGATCCGCGCCAACACCTTCGATGCGTCGCTCGAATGGTATTTCGCCCCTGGTTCGCTGATTTCGCTCGCCTATTTCTACAAGAATATCGAAAGCTACATCCAGACGACCAGCACCAGCGTCGCCTTCCAGGACATCGGCCTGCCGCTGTCGCTGCTGTCGGGGACGCTGCTGAGCGGGAGCGATCAGTTCACCGTCCAGCGGAGCAACAACACGCCGGGCGGCCCGCTCCGCGGCTTCGAAGTCAACGTGCAGTTGCCGTTCCGCTTCCTGCCCGGCGCGCTCAGCAATTTCGGCGCGCTGGCCAATTTCACGCGCGTCCGGTCGAACATCAATTACATCATCTCCCCCACCCTCTCGCGCACCGCGCCGTTGGTCGGGCTGTCGCCGGAAACCGCCAGCGGGACGCTTTATTACGAGGACAGCAAGTTCAGCATCCGTTCGACCGTCAACTACCGCTCGTCATTCCTCACCGCGGTGCCGAGCGGCTCGGTCGATGCGGACTCGACAGCGAACGCCAGCTCGATCTTCGTCGACGCCTCGGCCTCGTACAATCTGACCGAGAACATCAAGCTGATCGCGGAGGTGTCGAACATCACCAACGAAACCAACCGCCTGACGGTCGACACCGTGCGCCAGGACCCGCTCTACACCGCGTATTTCGGGCGCACCTACGCGCTTGCGATCAACTTCCAGCTCTGACCTGACGGATGCCGATGACCGATTTTCGAGCTGTACCTTTGAAGGCCGGTGGCAACATCCGCTGGGTCATCTGCGCCCTGCTGTTCTTCGCCACCACCATCAACTACATCGATCGGCAGGTCATCGGCATCCTCAAACCGACGCTCCAGTCGGAACTCGGCTGGTCCGAGATCGACTATGGCACGATTGTCTTCTGGTTCCAGGCGGCCTACGCCATCGGATTGCTGGCATGCGGGCCGGTCATCGACAAGGTCGGTTCGAAGCTCGGCTATGCCGCCGCGATCACGCTGTGGAGCGTCGCGGCGATGGTCCATGCCTTGGTGCGCAGCCCCGGCGGGTTCGCGATGGCGCGCTTCGCGCTCGGCTTGGGCGAGGCGGCGAATTTCCCCGCCGCGATCAAGTCGGTCGCCGAGTGGTTCCCGAAGAAGGAACGCGCGCTGGCTGCCGGCATCCTCAACGCCGGTGCGAACGTCGGCGCGATCGCGACACCCATCGTCGTGCCGATGATCGCGCTCAGCTACGGTTGGCAGGCGGCGTTCCTGATCACCGGTGCGCTCGGCTTCATCTGGCTGGCGGCGTGGCTGCTTTTCTACCGCGCGCCTGCCCAGCACCCGCGCGTGTCCGCGCAGGAACTGGCCTATATCGCCGCCGATCAGGACAATGACGCTGGCACGGCTCCGATCCGCTGGTCGCACCTGTTCCGCTGCCGCGCGACCTGGGCATTCGTGATCGCCAAGTTCCTGACCGACCCGGTCTGGTACCTGTTCCTGTTCTGGCTGCCCGACTTCTTCGCCAAGCGCCACGGGCTCGATCTCAAGACCTTCGGCCCGCCGCTGATCGCGGTCTATCTGCTGGCGGACGTCGGCAGCATCGGCGGTGGCTGGTTGTCGTCGGCGCTCATCAAGCGCGGCTTCAGCGTCAATGCCGGACGCAAGCTCGCGTTGCTCGCCTCCGCGATCCTCGTCACGCCGATTGTCTTCGCCAGCAGCGTGTCGAGCCTGACCGCGGCGGTGGCGATCATCGGTCTGGCAGCCGCCGCGCATCAGGGCTGGTCGTCGAACCTCTATACGATGGTGTCGGATACCTTCCCGCGCACTTCGATCGCCTCGGTGATGGGGATGGGCGGAGCCGCCGGCGCGATCGGCGGGATGATCATGGCCAAGTACGTCGGACAGGTGCTGGAGACGGTTGGCACCTATGTCCCGGTGTTCCTGTGGGCGGGCAGCGCCTATCTGATTGCGCTGCTGCTGGTACACCTGCTGGTGCCGCGGCTCGATAACAAGGAAGCCCGCTAACCTCCGTCGCCCCGGACTTGATCCGGGGCCCCGCTTCTCGCTGCCACGGGAGAAAAGCGGGGCCCCGGATCAAGTCCGGGCCGACGACTAGAGGCAGTTCACCCCCGCACAGTCAGCGTCTTTGCCAACGCCGCGTGCCATCCGTCGGCCAGAGCCGCACGCGTCTCCGCCGCCATCTTCGGCTCGAAGCATGCGCCGCGCGCCCATGTCGCCGCCAGCGCATCAAGGTCTTTCCACACACCGGTAGCCAGCCCGGCATGGAAGGCCGCCCCGAGCGCGGTCGTCTCCAGATGCTGCGGCCGCTCGACCGGTACCTGCAGCATGTCGGCGAGAAACTGGCATAGCCAGTCGTTCGCCGCCATCCCGCCATCGACGCGGATCGTCGCGGGCGGTTCGCCGCCATCGGCGACCATCGCATCGGCCAGGTCCATCGTCTGATACCCGACCGCTTCCAGCGCGGCGCGCGCCAAATGCGCCTGCGTCGAGCCCAATGTCAGCCCGAAGATCGCGCCGCGCGCATCCGGGTCCCAATGCGGCGCGCCCAGCCCGACGAACGCCGGGACCATATAGACGCCGTGGCTGTCGGGCACCTGCGTCGCCATATCGTCGGTGTCGCGCGCGTGCGTGATGACGCCGATCCCGTCACGCAGCCACTTCACCGCCGCACCGGCAATGAAGATCGATCCTTCCAGCGCATAGGTCACCTTGCCATCCAGCCGGTAGGCGGGCGTGGTCAGCAGCCGATGCTCGGAGGCGACCGCTTCCTCGCCGGTGTTGAGCAGCATGAAGCAGCCGGTGCCGTAGGTCGACTTGACCATGCCCTTGGCGAAACAGGCCTGCCCGAACAGCGCCGCCTGCTGGTCCCCCGCGACCCCCGCGATCGGGATTGCGGCATCGAACAGCCCGTCGGCGGTGTGGCCGAAGATATGGCTGTTGTCGTGCACCTCTGGCAGCAGCGCCATCGGCACGTCGAACAGCGCGCACAGTTCTTCGTCCCAGCGTTGCGCATGGATGTCGTACAGCAACGTCCGGCTGGCATTGGTGATGTCGGTCGCGTGCACCGCGCCACCGGTCAGTCGCCACAGCAGGAAGCTGTCGATCGTCCCGAACGCCAGTTCGCCCTGCTCGGCCCGCACCCGCGCGCCCTCGACGTGATCCAGGATCCACGCCAGCTTGGTCGCGGAGAAATACGGATCGAGCAGCAGGCCGGTCTTGGCGCGAACCTCGCGCTCGTGCCCCTCTTCCTTCAATCGTGCGCATAGCTCGGCGGTGCGGCGATCCTGCCAGACGATCGCGTTGTGGATCGCTTCGCCGGTCGCGCGGTCCCAAACGACGACCGTCTCGCGCTGGTTGGTGATGCCGATCCCGGCGATGCCCTCCGCCCTAACGCCGCTGTCCGACAGTGCCTCGCGCGCGGTCGCCAGCGTATCGCGCCAGATGTCTTCGGGATCGTGTTCGACCCAGCCCGGCTGCGGATAATGCTGCGCGAACTCGCGTTGCGCGGTCGACACCGGGCGCGTCTCGACATCGAAGACGATCGCGCGCGTCGAAGTGGTGCCCTGATCGATCGCCAGAATGTGCTGCGGACCCGCCACGTCTTCCTCCCTGAATGTCAGTTGTGCGCGCGCGGCGGCAGGTTGGGCCGTACCAGATATTGGTAGATGGCCGCGCCGGTCACCCCGCCGACCAGCGGCCCCGCGATCGGCACCCACCAGTAATTGCTGGGCCCGGGCAGCGCGGAATCGCCCCACCCCATCAACCAGCAGAACAGCCGCGGGCCAAAGTCGCGCGCCGGGTTGATCGGCCATCCCTCCAGATAGCCCGCCGACGCGCCGATACAGGCGACCAGCAGCCCGATGATGAGCGCGCTGGCGTTCGCCATCGGCGCCTGCGTGTTGAACTCGTCGGTGATCGCGAAGATGCCGAGCAACAGGATCGCGGTCAGCACCACCTCGTCCCAGAAGGCATGGACAGGCGTGATGTGCGCGCCGGGTGCGGTGAAGAATACGCCCGCCGCGCCGCCTCCGGCGCGGGTCAGCCCATGCGCGGCGTTAAACGCCTCGATCACCGGGCCGAACAATTGATAGACCAGCGCCGCGCCGATCATCGCGCCCACCATCTGCGCCGCCACGTAGGGCAGCACCTTGCGCTTGGGAAAGTCACGGAAGATTGCCAGTGCCAGCGTCACCGCCGGATTGGCATGCGTGCCCGAAACCGCACCGGTCACGTAGATCGCCAGCGTCACCGCCAGCCCCCAGGCAATGCATACGCCCCAATAGGCGGTCGCATACGGGCTGGGATCGTAGAGGATCAGCATCGCCGCCGCGGAATCGCCCAGCGTGATGATGATCGCCACCGCCAGTGCCTCGGCGATCAACTCGCCCCTGAAGCCCTGCTGCCCCGTCATGCCCCGCTCCTCCGCCGCGCCTCACGCGGGCGCTGCAGCTACCTTCCTGTGTTTGTGCGCAAGGTCAATGCCGCTTTGAAGCAACCGCCGAACTTGCCATATGTTGGGTGATCTCAACCGCGAAGAGGCGCTTTCCGTGCAGCAACCGACACGACCGACCGCTTTCGATGTCGACCTGCTGATCGTCGGTGGCGGCATCAACGGCACCGGCATCGCGCGCGATGCCGTGGGGCGCGGGCTGTCGGTGCTGCTGGTCGAGAAGGACGATCTCGCCAGCCATACGTCCTCCGCCTCGACCAAATTGATCCACGGCGGGTTGCGGTATCTTGAATATCGCGAGTTCCGGCTGGTCCGCGAGGCGCTGATCGAGCGTGAACGGCTGTGGCGGATGGCACCGCACATCATCTGGCCGCTCGAATTCGTGCTGCCGCAAAGCAACTCGCCGCGCCCGGCGTGGCTCGTGCGGCTCGGCCTGTTCCTCTACGACCATCTGGGCGGGCGCGAGCGGCTGCCGGCCACGCGCACCGTCGCGCTTGATCGCGACCCCGTCGGCCGCGGGTTGAAGCCGGGCAATCCCAAAGCCTTCGTCTATTCGGATTGCTGGGTGGAGGACAGCCGGCTGGTCGTGCTCAACGCGCGCGACGCCGCCGATCGCGGCGCGACGATCCTCACCCACACCCGCCTTGTCGACGCCCGCCGCGACGCCAGCGGCGTCTGGCGCGCGACGATCGCCGACGCTGCCGGCCAGCGTGAGGTTCGCGCCCGCGCCCTCGTCAATGCGGCGGGCCCGTGGGTGGCCGACGTGCTCGGCAGCGTTCCCGACGCCCGGCGCGACCGGGGCGTCCGGCTGGTCAAGGGCAGCCATATCGTCGTGCCGCGGCTGTACGACGGCCCACATGCGTTCCTGCTCCAAAACCCGGATCGGCGCGTGGTGTTCGCGATCCCGTACGAGCAGCATTACACGTTGGTCGGCACCACCGACGAAGCTTGGCAAGGTGAACCCGGTCGTGCGGTCATCGACCAGCAGGAAACCGACTATCTGCTCGGCACCATCGCGCGGTATTTCGAGCGACCGGTGACGCAGGAAGAAATCGTCTGGAGGTATTCCGGCATCCGCCCGCTCTACGACGACCATGCCGCGAACGCCTCTGCGGTGACGCGCGATTACGTGCTCGACCTCGATACGGGCACCGACGGTGCGCCGATGCTGAGCGTCTTCGGCGGCAAGATCACCACCTATCGCAAGTTGGCCGAACACGCCCTTCAGAAACTGTCGCGGTTCTTCCCGGCGGTCGGTCCCGCCTGGACTGCCGACGCGCCTTTGCCCGGCGGCGACATCGCTGACGCCGATTTCGAGCGGTATCTTACGACCTTGCAGGGGCGCTATCCCGCGCTCCCCGCCCCTTTGCTGCGCCGCCTCGCGCGCGCCTACGGCACCCGGACCGAGCGACTGCTTGGGGATGCGAGAACCACGGCGGATTTGGGAGCGGATCTCGGTGGCGGCTTGTTCACGCGCGAGGTCGATTACCTCAGCGCGAACGAATGGGCGTCAAGCGCGGAGGATATTCTGTTCCGGCGCAGCAAGCTGGGCCTGCACGTACCCGCCGACACCGCGGCGCGAGTCGACGCCTATCTGGCGCAACGACTTAGTGGATCAGCCCGTGGCGACTGACCAACGCGTTGAAGGCATCCGCCGACAACGGTGAGGCAAAGACGCAGCCGGCGACCAGATCGTCCGCCCACACCACCATCGCGGCGATCATGCCGAGCCCCGGCAGGTTCAGCCAGATCGGCTGGTTGCGGTCCATGCTGGAAAACGTGAGCAGCCGGCAGCCATGCTCGGAAAGGTCGACGACCTTGCACAACGTCCGCGCCATCCCGCTTTGTTCGGCGGGTGTCTCCAGCTCCAGTCGCGCACGCTTGCTGCGGCGGAAGGGGCGAGCGGCAGGGGCGTATTCGGCTGCGAACATGGCGGCGATCGTACGCCGCCATGCCTAACGAATGGTTAACGCGCCCGCTTACTTGCGAAGCGTGAGGCCACCACCGAAGCGCTTGTTGAAGCGAGCAACCTGCCCACCAGCGTCCAGCACCTGACCACGGCCACCGGTCCATGCCGGGTGCGCCAAGGGATCGATTTCCAGCGTCATCGTGTCGCCTTCCTTGCCCCAGGTGGAGCGAGTCTCATACACGGTGCCGTCGGTCATCTGGACCTTGATCATGTGATAGTCGGGGTGCGTGTCTTTCTTCATGGGTCGTGCTCCGAAATGGCTGGTTCCGACCAGCCTGAAAGGAAGGCGCGCGCCTAATCGAAACGAGCGCCGAAGTCAAAGCCTGTGGGCAATCAGCCGCGCTTGGGCGGGTCCGCGATCATCGCGGTGAAGTTTGCCTCCGCGGCGACCTGACCGTCGATCTTCGCCACGCCCGCGAACTTGCACACCGACGAGCGCTTCTGAACGAACTCGACCTCAAGCGACAGCAGCACGCCCGGCTCGACGGGCTTGCGGAACTTCGCGCCATCGATCGCCATGAAATAGACCAGCTTGCCCGATCCGGCGAGGCCGAGGCTTTCGACCGCGAGCACGCCCGCGGCCTGTGCCAGCGCCTCGATGATCAACACGCCCGGCATGATCGGGCGTCCGGGGAAATGCCCCTGAAAGAAGCCTTCGTTGATCGTCACCGCCTTGATCGCGCGGATCGAGCGATCGCGGACGATCTCCTCGACCCGATCGACCAGCAGCATCGGGTAACGATGCGGCAGCGCCGCCATCACGTCCACGATGTCGAGCGGGCCGATCGGCCCGCCCGTCGTGTCGGCCGGCGCCTCGCTCACCGGCCGGTGGGGGTGCGGCTGGTCGCCGCCGGGGCGGCGGGAGCAGCGGCCGGCGCAGCCGCACCGGCGTCACCCTGCTGACCCGGCTGCCAGTTGGCCGGCGGCGTGACACCGACGGTCGGGACCAGACGATCCAGCTCGGCAGTGATCGCCGAGGTGATGTCGGTCGTCGGCTGCGCGAACAGCGCGGCGTTCGGGCGCAGCAGCAGGCTGACGTTCTTGGCGCGGACTGCACCGTTCACGGCGTCGGGCAGCTTGGCCGAGATCTGCTCGATCGCATAAGACTGTGCGCGGCTCGCCGGCGCGGTCAGGCGCTGCAGTTCGGCATTGGCGGTCTGCTCGCGGGTCTGGATCGACTGCGCCTGCGTGCGCAGCGACGCCTCGGTCGCGCCGGGGGCGGCAGCGGCCTTCTGATAGGCGGCGACTAGCGGCTGCAACTCGGCCTGGACAGCCTGGCGACGCGTGTTCGCCTGATCGAGCTGCGCCTTGTAGGTCGTCTGGATCTGCTGGCGCGCGGTTGCCCATGCCTTGGAATTCGCGACAGCCGCCTCAGGATCGGCGACGGCGATACCGGCGACCTGGGCGGTCGCGGTCGCGGCGGTGAACGCGCCCGGCGTCACGAGCGCCGCGGCGAGCAGGAGGTGCTTGAAGTTAGTCATCAGAACTGAGTCCCTACGTTGAAGGTGATGAGCTTGCGGTCGTCGCCGGGCTGCGAAATCAGAGCCTTGGCGAGATCGATACGCAGCGGTCCGAACGGCGAATTCCAGTTAACGCCGATACCCACCGAGACACGCGGCCGCGCCGAATTGCCAAGGAAGCGCTCCTCGAACGGCTGCGACGCAATCTGCGGCGAATTGGGGACGATGCCGTTACAGCCGCCGTTGCCGTTCGGAAGGCCGGCGGCGCACGTGGTCGGCACCAGGACCCCGGCCGCATTGACGTACGAATACAGCGGATTGCCCGCGGTGTCCTTTACCGGCAGCGGCAGTACGACGGTGTTGCCGTTGGCGTCGGTCGTCGTCGGGAACGTCGCGGTCGGCAACGGCTCGGTGATGTTGAACAGGCTGCCGAACTGCGCATAGATCGACGGCCGCAGCCCCATTTCGCGCGCGCCCGAGCCGAGCGGGATCTCGACTTCGAACCGGCCGAGATAATAAGCGGTACCGCCCAACGCATCGTCGACCAATTGATCGCGATCGGTGATCAGCACCTGCTTGCCGGCGGAGTCCGTCGTGTAGTAGCGCCGCTGGACGCGCGGGCCGACGCCGCGGATGTCGAAGCCGCGGAACTGCGGTTCGCCGAGGTAGAAGCGGTCGTTGATGCGGATGCGGTCCACACCCTCACCGCGCGACTTCTCGAGCGACTTGATATAGCCGCCCTCGCCCACGAACGAACCGATGAACCCGCCGCCGATATTGACGAACTTCGAGAAGTCGAGCTTCGAGCGGATGTACTTCACGTCGCCGCCCAGCCCGGCGAAGTCCTGGCTGAACACGAACCGCTGCCCCGCGGTCGGGCGCAGGCGGCTGTTGAGGCTGTCGAAAATCAGCGAGTAACCGACCGACGACGTCAGACGGTTGCCCAGCGAATCGCAGAGGTAACGACCGGCCTTGAGCGGATCGCACTTGCCGTTCGTGTAGAAGCTGTTCTCGTCGAGGCCGACCTCGTCATAAGAGAACTGATACCGGCCGGCGAGCTGCCAATATTCGGTCAGCGGCACGCCGGTGCGGATCTGGAAGCCGGTCGACACCTGGCTGTACGTGGTATTGCGGTTGGTGCCGATGAAGTTGAACGCATTATAGTCGCGACGGAAGACGTCGACACCGAGTGCGATGTTCTTGTCGAACACATAAGGCTCGGTGAAGCCCAGCTGGATCGACTTCGAATAGGTCGAATAGTTCACGCCCGCGCTGAGCGTCTGCCCCTTGCCGCGGAAATTGTTCTGCGTGATGTTCGCCTGGATGATGAACCGCTCGAGGCTCGAGAAGCCCGCCGACAACTGAAGCTGCCCCGTCGAGCGCTCCTCGACATTGGCCTCCAGCACGACGCGGTCGGCAGCGGAGCCGGGCGTCTGCTTGATCTCGAACTTGTCCTGGAAGAAGCCGAGCGAGTTGATGCGATCCTGCGAACGCTTCACCTGGAAGCTATTGAACGCATCGCCCTCGCCCAGACGCACTTCGCGACGGATCACCTTGTCCTGCGTCTGCGTGTTGCCGGTGATGTCGACCCGCTCGACGTAGGTGCGCTGCGCCTGCCCGATGTGGAAGTTGATCGACATCGTGTGCGCTTCGCTGTCGCGCTGATATTCGGGCTGCACGTTGCTGAACGCATAGCCGAACAGCCCGGCGGTCTCGCTCAGATTGTCGATCGTGTCCTCGACCGTCTTGGCGTTGTACCAGTCGCCCTTCTTGATCGGCAGCCCGGCGGCCAGCTTCTTGCCGTCGAAATCGCGAATGTCGCTGTCGACCGTCACGTCGCCGAACTTGTAGCGCGGGCCTTCCTCCACCACGTAGGTGATGATGAAGTCCTTGCGGTCCGGCGTCAGCTCGGCGACCGCAGAGGTCACGCGGAACTCGGCATAGCCTTCGGTCAGGTAGAATTGCCGCAGCTTCTGCTGGTCGTAAGCAAGGCGATCCTGATCGTAGGACGTTCCCGACGACAGCAGGCGATAGAAGCGTGCCTCCTTGGTCGCCATCTGCGCGCGCAGCTTGCCGTCGTCGAACACCTGGTTGCCGATAATGTTGATCTGGCGGACCTTCGACTTCGGCCCCTCGCTCACCTCGAAGATCACGTCGACCCGGTTCTGGTCGAGGCTGACCATCTTGGGCTGCACGGTCGCGGCGAAGCGGCCCTGCCGGCGATACAGTTCGATGATCCGCGCGACATCGGCGCGCACCGCGGACCGCGTGAAGATCTGACGCGGCTTGAGGCGAACCTCCTTGCCGATCTTGTCTTCCTTGAGGCGCTTGTTCCCCTCGAAGATCACGCGGTTGATGATCGGGTTCTCGCGCACCCGGATGACGATATTGCCGGTCGCCGCGCCGTCGATCTGTACGTCCGCGAACAGGTCGCTGGCGTACAGGTCCTTGATCGCCTGATCGAGCGTCTCGTTGGTATAGCTGTCGCCCTGCCGCAGCTTGGTATAGCTCAGCGCCGTCTCCGGCTCGATCCGCTGCGTGCCCTCGACGCGCAGCGACGTGATCGTGCGGGCGGCGGGCTGCGCAATTGCGGGCGCCTGCGCGGCAGGCGCCGCCGTCGGAGCGGTGGCTGCGGGACGGGCGGGCGCAGTGGCGGCCGGGCGGGTCTGCGCGGTCGCCGCCAGCGGCACGCCGGCCAGCATGGTGCAGCCCAGCAAGGTCGCCGAGGCACGCGCCCGCGAAGTCGAAGTGTTCAGCACCGTCACTGCAATCCTACCCGAGAGTAAACGCCGTCCATCCAGGCCCGGTCTTCGGCGCGTGCGCCGCCCTGCCTTACCTTGCTCACCCGATCAACCCGGCGAGATGCCGCCACAGCCCGAAGTTGCCGAGATCGTTGAAGGTGACGAGCAACATCAGCGCCAGCACCGCCACCAATCCGCCGCGATACGCCCATTCCACCGCCTCCGGCGCCACCGGCCGGCGTCGCACCGCCTCGATTGCGTAGAAGAGCAGGTGCCCGCCATCCAGCATCGGCACTGGCAGCAGGTTGATGAACCCCAGATTGATCGAGACGAGCGCGATCAGGAAAACGAAGGCGTCCGGCCCCAGCGTGATCTGCTCGCCCGACACCTTGGCGATCGACAGCGGTCCGCCGAGTTCCTTGACCGAGCGTCGCCCGGAAATGATCTGGCCGATCGTCTCGACCATCATCTCGACGATCTGTCCGGTCCGCTGCACCGCGACGACCGGCGCTTCCAGCAGGCCGACCGGCTCGATCACCGGTGCGGCCGGCGAGATGCCGAGCAGCCCGACGCGGTAGCTGTTGCCGAAGCGGTCGCGTTGCTCCTGCGTGCCGATCACCGCCTCGACGCTCGCCGATGTCGTGCCGCGGACGTAATCGACGCGCACCCGCTCACCCGCGCGGATCTTCACGAAGCGGACCATGTCCTCGAACGTCTCGACCGGGCGGCCACCGAGCGCGGTGACGCGGTCGCCGGCTTGCAAGCCGGCAGCCGCCGCAGCGGTGCCGGGGATCGCCTGCCCCACCACGCTCGGCGTCCGCGCGTCGCCATAAGCGATCGCGAAGCCGGCAAGGATCAGGATCGCGAGGACGAAGTTCACGAACGGTCCGGCGGCGACGATGATCGCACGCTGCCACACCGGCTTGGCCTGGAACGTCTGCGCGCGCTCGGCGGGCGGCAGCGCCAGCCATTCGCCGGTCGGCTGGCTGGCCGGGTTCATGTCGCCTGCAAACTTCACGTATCCGCCCAGCGGCAGCCACGCCAGCTTCCAGCGCGTTCCCCGCTTGTCGGTCCAGCCCGCAACCTCGCGCCCGAAGCCGATCGAGAAGGCGTCCGCCTTTACCCCGAACAGCCGCCCGGCGAGATAATGACCCATTTCGTGGATGAAGACGAGCGGACCGATCACCAGAAAGAAGGCGAGCACGGTCAGCAACAGTCCGGGTGTCTGGATCAAGCCACGCAATCCTTCACACGCTCGCCCGCCAATCGCCGCGCTTCCGCGTCGACGTGGAGCACCGCGTCGAGCGTTTCCGGCGCGGCCGGGTCGTAGCGCTGCAGGGTATCGTCGACGATTGCGGCGATTTCAAGAAAGCCGATTGCCCCTTTCAGAAACGCCGCCACGGCGATCTCGTTCGCCGCGTTCAGGATCGCAGGACGCGCACCGCCAACATCTACTGCAGCCCGCGCGAGCGCCAGCGAACGAAAGCGCGTTTCGTCAGGTGCTTCGAAGTCGAGCCTGCCGATCTTGACGAGGTCGAGTGGCGCCATCGGCGTTGCCATCCGCTCGGGCCAGGCAAGGCAATGCGCAATCGGCACGCGCATGTCGCTCGGCCCCAATTGCGCGAGCATCGAGCCGTCGACATAGTCGACGAGGCTGTGGATCACCGACTGGCGGTGAATGACGATCTCGATCCGGTCGGCGTCGATCGGGAACAGCGCCGCCGCCTCGATCAGCTCCAGCCCCTTGTTCATCATCGTCGCGCTATCGACCGAGATCTTCGCGCCCATCGACCAATTGGGGTGCGCGACCGCCTGTGCCGGCGTGACCGCGCCCATATCCTCAAGTGACCAGTCGCGGAACGGCCCGCCGCTGGCAGTCAGGATGATCCGCCGCACGCGGTCGACCTGCGCAAGATCGAGGCATTGGAAGATCGCATTATGCTCGCTGTCGGCCGGGAGCAGCGTGGCGCCATGCCGCGCCGCGGCGGCGGTGATGATCGCCCCCGCCGACACCAGCGGCTCCTTGTTGGCGAGCACCACCGTCCCGCCCTGCTCGATCGCCGCCAGCGTCGGCCGCAGCCCCGCGCATCCGACGATCGCGCCCATCGTCCAGTTTGCACCATTGGCCGCCGCATCGCACACCGCCTGCGCGCCGCCGGCCGTCGCAATACCTGTACCCGTCAGTGCGCCACGCAGTCTTGGGAGGCACGATTCATCAGCCACCACCGCCATTTCGGCATTGGTGCGGATCGCAGCCGCCGCCAGTCGCTCCACGTCGCAATTCGCGGTTAAGGCCCGGACGCGAAACGCCTCGGGCGCGCGCTCGACGAGGTCGAGCGTCGAGGTGCCGACCGAGCCGGTGGCGCCCAGAATATTGACGGTCTTCATGCCGTCAGGCTCGGCAGGATCAACACCAAAGCCGCGGCGACCGGCGCGACCGGCACCAGCCCGTCGAGGCGATCCAGGACGCCGCCATGCCCGGGCAGAATGTTGCCCGAATCCTTGACCCCCGCACGTCGCTTCAGCCAGCTCTCGTAAAGGTCGCCGATCTGCGCCAGCACCGCCAGCACCGGCGAACACAGCGCCAGCGCGAGCGGCAATCCCGCGGTCGCATGAAGTACCAGCCCCAGCGCACCCGCCGCGATCGTGCCGCCGATCAGCCCGGCCCAGGTCTTGTTCGGCGACAGCCGCGGCGCCAGCTTCGGGCCACCGATCGAGCGCCCCGCGAAGAACGCACCGATGTCGCACGCCCAGACCAACGCCATCGCCCAGAAGGCGTAGAGCAGGCCGTGCTCGTCATGCCGCCGCAACACCACCAACGCCAACACCGGCACTCCGCAATACACAACGCCGACCGCCAGTTGCGGCAGCTTGGTGACGATCACCACGAAGAACGCCGCACCTCCGATCAGGCCAAGCGTGAAGAAGTCATGTGGCTCGATGATCAGCCATGCCGGCGCCATAGTCGCCAGCGGGACACTCAGTGCCATCTGCGCCAGCCGCTTCGTCCTCGCATCGACATGATGGAGGTTCGACCATTCGGCCATCATGAACAGCGCGATCACCACCGCCAGCAGCCAGAAGGCGATATCGCCCAGCACCAGCGCCACCGATGCAACCACGATCATCCCGACACTGGCGATCATCCGCAGTCGCAGGTTCGACGGCGTCCGCAATTTGGCGTCGGGGGTCGGCGGGAGCGGAGCGTCGTCGCTCATGAAAACGAGGTCACAGCCCGCCGTAGCGACGCTGGCGTCGGCCGAACGCCTCGACCGCCGCAGCCAACGCCTCGGCATCGAAGTCGGGCCAAAGCGTGTCGACGAACAGCAATTCGGCGTAAGCGGCCTGCCAAAGAAGGAAATTCGACAACCGCTGCTCGCCCGAGGTGCGAATCAACAGGTCGAGCGGCGGCAGATCGTGCGTCTCAAGCTCGGCGTCGATCGCTTCGGCATCGATCGCCATCGGATCGAGCGCTCCCGCCGCCGCCCGTGCCGCCAGCGACTGCGCCGCCGCAACCAATTCCGCCTGCGCACCGTAGTTCAGCGCGATGGCGAGGATCGGACCGCGATTGTCGACGGTACGCGCCAGCGCATCGTCGATCAGCGCGACGACATCCTCCGGGAAGCGGCGATAGTCGCCCAGCACGCGCAGCCGCACATCCTCACGCACCAGCTCGGCGAGATCGTTGCGGATGAACAGCTTGAGGAGTTTCATCAGCCCGCCGATCTCTTCGGCCGGCCGACGCCAGTTCTCCGAGGAGAAGGCGTAGAGCGTCAGCGCCTCGATCCCCATCGCGCGCGCCGCACGCGTCACCGACCGCACCGCCTCGACGCCCGCCCGGTGCCCCATCGCCCGCGGCAGCCGTCGGGCCGCGGCCCAGCGGCCGTTGCCGTCCATGATGATCGCCACATGACGCGGCAGGACGGCCGGCGCGGCCTGCGGGATCGCCGCGGTCGCCATCACATCCGTCCCCGAAGCGCGCGCGCCGTCACTTGTTGAGGATTTCCTTTTCCTTCGCCGCCGATACGGCGTCGATCTCGGTAATCGTCGTGTCGGTCAGCTTCTGGACCTCGGTTTCCAGACGCTTGCGGTCGTCTTCCGAGATGACGTTCTTCTTCTCGTCGGTCTTCAGCGCGTCCATGCCGTCGCGACGCACGTTGCGCACCGCGATCTTGGCCTTCTCCGAATATTGACCGGCCAGCTTCGCCAGTTCTTTGCGGCGCTCTTCGGTCAGATCGGGGATCGGCAGCCGCAGCGTCTGGCCGTCGTTGATCGGGTTGAGGCCCAACCCGGCCGAGCGGATCGCCTTCTCGACGGGACCGACGTTGGTCTTGTCCCATACCTGGACCGACAGCATGCGCGGCTCTGGCACCGAGACGGTTGCGACCTGGTTGAGCGGCATATGCGCGCCATAGACCTCGACGGTCACCGGATCGAGCAGCGACGTCGAGGCGCGGCCGGTCCGCAATCCGCTGAGGTCACCCTTCAGCGCTTCGATCGCACCGTTCATGCGCCGCTCGAGATCGGCCTTGTCATACGCGGGCATCGATAGTCTCCATCTTCTTCTGCACGACCGTCGATACGCCCTTGCCGTCCAGCACGGCGGCGAAATTGCCGTGCTCGCGGATGTTGAACACGACGATCGGAATGTCCGAATCACGGCACAGCGCCACGGCGCTGGCATCCATTACCTTCAGGTTCTTTGCCAGAACCATGTCGTAACTGACTGTGTCATAACGCTTCGCATCGGGCACCTTTTTCGGGTCGGCATCATAGACGCCGTCGACCGACGTGCCCTTGAACAAGGCGTCGCAGTTCATCTCGGCCGCGCGCAATGCCGCGCCGCTGTCCGTGGTGAAGAACGGCGAGCCGACGCCGGCGGCGAAGATCACGACGCGGCCCTTTTCCAGATGACGCTCGGCGCGGCGACGGATGAACGGCTCGCATACCGAATGCATCGGGATCGCCGACTGGACGCGCGTGTCGACGCCGATCGTCTCCAGCGCGTTCTGCACCGCCAGCGCGTTCATGACCGTCGCCAGCATCCCCATATAATCGGCGGTGGCACGCTCCATGCCGTTCGCCGCGCCGGAGATGCCGCGGAAGATGTTCCCGCCGCCCACGACGACGCACAGCTCGTAGCCCTGCGCACGCACATCGGCGATTTCCTCAGCAACGCGTGCGGTCACCGCGGTGTCGATCGCCAGCCCCCCCTGCCCCATCAGGACCTCGCCCGACAGCTTGAGCAGGATGCGTTTGTAGCGAGGCTCGGTCACAGGATTTCCGTCGTTGTGGGAGGGCGAAGCGGCGCGGACCCTAAGCGGCGGGTACGCGGCTGGCAATGGGTTGACACGATCACGAAGCTCGTCCCGCGACGCACAAACGCAAACCGCCGCCCCGGTGTCGACCGGAGCGGCGGCACGAATTCCGCGCGGCGTCGCAGGAAACCCGCGACGCGGTCGGCGGATCAGCCCTGCGGCACGCCCGAAGCGGCGGCGACCTCGGCGGCGAAGTCGGACACTTCCTTCTCGATGCCCTCACCAAGCTGGAAGCGGACATAGTCCTTCAGCACGATCTCGGCACCGGCGTCCTTGCCGGCCTTGGCGACCACGTCGCTGATCTTGGTCTTGCCGTCCATGACGAACAGCTGGCTGACCAGCGCGTGCTCCTTGCGATACTTGGCAATCGAGCCCTCGACCATCTTGGCGATGATGTCGGCCGGCTTGCCCGATTCGGACGCCTTCTCGGTCGCGATCGCGCGCTCGCGCTCGATCTCGGCCTCATCGAGGTCGTTCTCGTTCAGCGCCTTCGGGAACGCGGCCGCGATGTGCATCGCCAGCTGCTTGCCCAGACCCTGCAGCACGTCGTCGGCGGCGGTGCTCTCCAGCGCGACCAGCACGCCGATCTTGCCGAGGCCCGGCGCCTGCTGGTTGTGGACATAGGCCACGACCGCGCCATTCTCGACGCTCAGCTGACGCGCGCGGCGGATCGACTGGTTCTCACCGATCGTCGCGATGTTGTTGGTCAGCACCTCCTCGACGGTGGTGCCCGACGGCATCTTCTCCGCCTTGATCGCATCGACGTCACCGCCGGTGGCGAGCGCGATCTGCGTCACGTCGCGGACGAAATTCTGGAACTGCTCGTTCTTGGCGACGAAGTCGGTTTCCGAGTTCACCTCGACCACCGCACCCTTGGTGCCGGCGACGGCGACGCCGACCAGACCCTCGGCGGCGGTGCGGCTCGACTTCTTCTGCGCCGCGGCCAAGCCCTTGGTGCGCAGCCAGTCCAGCGCCGCGTCGGTGTCGCCACCGGTCTCGTTCAGCGCCTTCTTGCAGTCCATCATGCCCGCGCCGCTCTTCTCGCGCAGGTCCTTGACCATCGCTGCCGTGATATCGGCCATTTGACTGTCCTCGATTGTGATGGAGTCGACGCGCGGCGACATTTCCATCGCCACGCGTCGATCGGGAAATAGTGGAGGCGCCGGTTACGACGCCTCCATGACATTCGCTTTACGCGGCGGCGGTTTCGCCCTCGGCCGCTGCGGGTTCCGCGGCCGGCTCTGCGGCCAGCGCCTCTTCCGCCGGCGGTTCGCTCATCGCGCCCAGATCGACGCCACGGCTCGCCTGCTGCTGCTGGTTGCCGCGGGTCGAAGCGATCGCGATCGCTTCGCAGTACAGGCGGATGGCGCGCGCCGCGTCGTCGTTCGCCGGCACCGGGAAGGCGATGCCGTCCGGCGACACGTTCGAATCGAGGATCGCGACGACCGGGATGCCGAGCGTGTTGGCTTCCTTGATCGCCAGCTCTTCCTTGTTGGCGTCGATCACGAACATCACGTCCGGGATGCCGCCCATGTCGCGGATGCCGCCCAGCGACAGCTCGAGCTTGTCGCGCTCGCGGGTCAGCTGCAGCACTTCCTTCTTGGTGAGGCCGGCGGTGTTGCCCGACAGCTGCTCCTCAAGGCTCTTCAGGCGCTTGATCGAGTTCGAGATCGTCTTCCAGTTGGTGAGCATCCCGCCCAGCCAGCGGTGGTTGACGAAATGCTGGCCCGAGCGACGCGCCGCCTCGGCGACCGGCTCCTGCGCCTGGCGCTTGGTACCGACGAACAGCACCTTGCCACCCGACGCTACCGACTGGCTGACGAAGTCGAGCGCGCGCGCGAACAGCGGCACGGTCTGCGACAGGTCGATGATGTGGACGCCGTTGCGCTCGCCGAAAATGTAGGGCTTCATCTTCGGGTTCCAGCGGTGGGTCTGGTGGCCAAAGTGCGCGCCGGTTTCGATGAGCTGCTGCATGGAGACGACAGGAGCCGCCATGATGTGTTTCCTTCCGGTTGAGCCTCTGGGGAGCGAGTGACGCGACCTGAAAGGTCAGCGCACCGGTTGATGATGCTCCCCATGCGGGGTTGAGGCGCGCGCCTTAGCCGAAGCGGTTGCGCGATGCAACCGGCGATCGGGTGTTGACACCTGCGAACATAGATGGAACAAGGTGTGGGAACAGAGCGGGAACCTTGTTCCTAAACGTCCGCTCTGACATTGATTTAGGAACCACGGCGCTGTGCAGGAATTTACAGCACCATGGTTCGCACGATGTGCGAGGAGGCGAGCATGGCGACCTTGATGGCGGTAATGGTGTTCGGTGGAGCGGCGGGTCTCGCGCTCTATGCGCTGGCGGTGACGGTGCTCCCGCAAGCCGCGCGGATCGCGGCAGTGCTGCGCGGGCAGTCGGGCAGCGCGCGGTTCGAACCGCTCTCGACGTTGGTCCGCGCCGAGCGGCGGATCGCGGTCAGGCGTTGGGCGGCAGGATCGACGATGACCCGGGTGACGTTGCGCTCGCGCGAAGCCGCTTGACGCGCGCGTAGCTGGCGACGCTGAACGGCAGCGCGAGCAGATAGGCGATGCCGGCCGCGGCGGCGGTCTGCCACGGCGCACTGACGGCCGCGGCGCCGACCGCCACCACGATCGCGATCGCCTCAAAACGGATATTGGGGCGCAGCTTCAGCGATCCGGTCGAGAAGGTGGCGAGGCTCGACACCATCAACAGTGCGACCATCACCGTCCACGGGGCGACCAGCCGTGGGTCGCGCAGGATCGGTGCCTCGGTGACGAACCACAGGAACAGAGGCAACAGCGCCAGCGCGGCGCCGGCCGGTGCCGGCACGCCGGTCAGGAACCCCGCCGATTTGTGTGGCTGGTCGTCGGCGTCGATGTTCGCGTTGAACCGCGCGAGGCGCAGCGCGCAGAACACCGCGAGGACTAATGCCGCCATCCAGCCGAACCGTGGCAGCGCATGCAGCGACCAGAGATACAGGATCAACGCGGGCGAGACGCCAAACGAGATCGCGTCGGAAAGCGAGTCGAGTTCGGCACCGAACCGACTCTCACCGTGCAGCATGCGCGCGACGCGGCCGTCAAGGCCATCGAGCACGCCCGCGATCAGCACCATCACGACCGCCATTTCCCATTGCGCCGAAATGGCGAACCGGATGCCCGACAGTCCCGAGCACAGTGCCAGTGCCGTCACCGCGTTGGGCGCGACCGCGCGCAGTGGCAGGCCACCGGGGGGGCGACGAAGCGGGCGGCGGATCGGCGGGCGCATCCGCTTACTGCGACTTGCCGGTGATGCGTGGCACGCCCAGGCGTCCCAGCACCGTCTCGCCCGCCACCGCGCGCTGCCCCAGCGCGACCTGCGGTTCGAACCCTTCCGGCAGATACACGTCGACGCGGCTACCGAAGCGGATCAGCCCGACGCGCTGGCCAGCCGCGACGATGTCGCCGATCTTGGCAAAGCCGACGATGCGGCGCGCCACCAGTCCGGCGATCTGCGTGAACCCGACCCGGCGGCCATCGAAGCCCTCGACCACAAAATGCTGGCGCTCGTTCTCTTCCGACGCCTTGTCGAGATCAGCATTGAGGAACTTGCCCGAGATATAGACGACCTGCCGGATCGTTCCCGCGATCGGCGAGCGATTGATGTGCACGTCAAACACCGACATGAACACCGACACGCGCACCATCGGCGCCTCGCCGAGATCGCCGATCAGCTCACGCGGTACCGGGACGCGCTCGATCATCGTGATCAGGCCGTCGGCGGGTGAGACGATCAGGTCGTCGCCGATCGGCGTGGTGCGCACCGGATCGCGGAAGAACGCCGCCACCCACAGCGTCAGCCCCAGGAAGGGCCAGAAGAACACCTTGGACACGATCGTCATCAACAAGGTGATGCCGAACGCGATGGCGGTGAATTTCTGCCCCTCCGGGTGAACGGCGGGGAAGCGCCACTTGACGGTGGTCGTGACGACCGGCGGCTTGTCGAGCGAAGTCATCGCTTCGTCCTATCTACGTAAGCGCGTGGTGACAACGCCGTAGGTTGATCCCTGCCCCCCTTCCCCCTATCGCCGCACCAAACCACCCACTCGAAGGACAAGCGAGCATGGCGAAGATCAAGGTAAAGACGCCCGTCGTGGAGATCGACGGCGACGAAATGACGCGGATCATCTGGGAATGGATTCGCGAGCGCCTGATCAAGCCGTACCTCGATATCGATCTCGATTATTACGATCTCGGCGTCCAGGAGCGCGACCGCACCGACGACCAGGTGACGATCGACAGCGCCAAGGCGATCCAGAAGTACGGCGTCGGCGTGAAGTGCGCGACGATCACCCCCGACGAGCAGCGCGTGGAGGAGTTCGGCCTCAAGAAGATGTGGCGCTCGCCCAACGGCACGATCCGCAACATCCTGGGCGGAGTCGTCTTCCGCGAGCCGATCGTGATGAAGAACGTCCCTCGCCTGATCCCCGGCTGGACCCACCCGATCGTCGTCGGCCGTCACGCGTTCGGCGACCAGTATAAGGCCACCGACTTCAAGGTGCCCGGCAAGGGCAAGCTGACCATGAAGTGGGAAGGCGAAAACGGCGACACGATCGAGCACGAGGTGTTCGACTTCCCGTCGTCGGGCGTCGCGATGGGCATGTACAATCTCGACGAGTCGATCCGCGATTTCGCGCGCGCCTCGCTCAACTACGGGCTGGGCCGCAACTGGCCGGTGTACCTGTCGACCAAGAACACGATCCTCAAGGCGTATGACGGTCGCTTCAAGGACATCTTCGCCGAAGTGTTCGAGAGCGAATTCGCCGACCAGTTCAAGGCCGCGGGCATCGTCTATGAGCACCGCCTGATCGACGACATGGTCGCCTCGGCGCTCAAGTGGAACGGCGAGTTCGTCTGGGCCTGCAAGAATTATGATGGCGACGTTCAGTCGGATCAGGTCGCGCAGGGCTTCGGTTCGCTGGGCCTCATGACCTCGGTGCTGATGACTCCGGACGGCAAGACGATCGAGGCCGAGGCGGCGCACGGCACCGTCACGCGCCACTATCGCCAGCATCAGCAGGGCAAGGCGACCTCGACCAACCCGATCGCGTCGATCTTCGCCTGGACCGGCGGGCTTAAGTACCGCGGCAAGTTCGACGGCACGCCCGACGTGACGCGCTTCGCCGAGACGCTCGAGCAGGTCTGCGTTGAGACGGTCGAGAGCGGCGACATGACCAAGGATCTTGCGATCCTGATCGGCCCGGACCAGCGCTGGATGACCACCGAGCAGTTCTTCGAGGCGGTCCGCGTCAACCTCGAGAAGAAGATGGCCAACTGGGCCTGATTTCACGGTCGGGTGGTGGAGCGACGGTCCGCCGCCCAACCTCGTCCGTCATTGCGAGCGTAGCGAAGCAATCCAGAGTCGGCCCGGGACGCCCTGGATTGCTTCGCTACGGTCGCAATGACGAGACTTGTACGATGCCCCGCCCTAGGCCGCGCTGACGCCCTCAGCGGCGACGCGCCCTTCTCCACTCAAAACCCCTTGCACGCGCACCCGCTTCTGGACGTGATCCACCGGCACACGCGGCAGTTCCAGCACATAGCGACCGCCGCGGTCGCACTGCAGGACGAATGCGCCGTGCTCGCGCACCAACAATCCGGTTTCGTCGATGGGGGTGCCGATGCTGCTCATATGTCGCACATGGCGACGAGGCGCATGTCGTGCAACGCGCCGAAATGCGGTGGTGGGCCCGGCAGGACTCGAACCCGCAACCTAGCCGTTATGAGCGGCCAGCTCTAACCATTGAGCTACAGGCCCCGACACCGCGCCGCCCCGTAGCGCCGCGGCCCGCCCTCTGGCAAGCGTCTACGTCGCGCCGCCGCTCGCCTGCCCCGCCGCGCCGTCTTCGACGGCGGGCAGCAACAGCGTGAACAGACCCGGTGCGATCACGAATCGCCCCCCCAGCTCAGCGGCGAGATTGCGCACCAGCCGAAGCGCAAAGCCGATCCCCAGCAGCGGCGCACCTTCGTCACGCGACGCATCCTCGTCGTCCAGCGCGAACAGGCTCGCCTCGTCGCGCTCAGCGAAGGCCTCGGGCGGCGTCAACGCCAGCGCCAGCGTCCCTACGCCACCGACGAGGGCGAGCGTCAGCCGCTCGCCCGGCGCCGCAGCGGACAGCGCCACCGACAGCAATCGCGCGATCAATCGCTCCGCATCGTTGGGATCGACCGCCCAGGCGGCATCGCGCACTGCCGGCAACGCCAGTTCGGCACCGCGCAAGGCAGCGAGCGGCGCGAGATCGTCCCCGATCCGCTGCAACAGCGCCGATGCCGGTGCCACGCCATCGCCACGTTCCAGGGCATGGCCATCGATCCGGGCGGCCAGATCGAGATCCTCGATCGCGCCGATCAGATCACCGACACGGCGGCGGATGTCGCTCGCACGCTCCCGATAGGCGGGCGCCACCGGGCCCAGCAATTGCTGCTCGATCAGCTCCGAAAATCCCGCGATGGCGTTCGTTGGGGTGCGCAGTTCGTGCACCAGCCGTCGCAATCCCTCCGCGCCCGCGGCGCGATCACGCTCCAGCCCACGTTCGGCGCGCTCGTCGGCGCGTGGACGGCGCGCTTGACCGCGCATGCCGGTGAACGCCCCCGTCGCGTGATCGAACATCGGCACCCCCGCGATCCGCCATTCGCCCGCGATCGCCGATTCGCCCGGCACGCGCAGCCGCGCGCCCGAGAACGGCGCGCGCTTGCGGAAGGCGCCCGAGGCGACGCCGTCGACCGCTGCGCCCGCCCAGACCCCGGCGCGATGGTCGAGCGTCAACCCGATCACCGCGCCGCGGGGTGCCGCGTCCAGCCAGCGGATCACGCCGGCTGCATCGGTTTCGAACTGAAAGCCGGCAAGGGGCCGCAACGGGTCACCACCCGTGCGCTGATGTGCCGAGATCCGCTGCACCAGATCGCCCACATCGAAGCCACCGGTCGTGGCCACGGGCGGTGGCGACGCCACGGGCGTATACGCCAGCCGGTAATCGGCGCCGCCGAAACTCTCCAGCGCGCGCTCGACCGACGGCGGCAGGTCGCGGCGCTGCCGCAGAACGTTGCGCCCGACCGGTCCCAGCCGCGGCAACAACGCCTCCCACGCCGGGGGATCAAGCCGTACCGCGCGAAGCGTAGCCGCCGCTACCTCGGGCGTATCGGTCGCGAACATTTCGATCAGGGCCAGCGGTGCATCGACCAGCGCCAGCGATCGCGCGCACGCCACCCGGACTGCCTCCGGCACACGGTCGCGCAATTGCCGCAGTCGCGCCAGCAGCGGGGCGTCCGCCAGTGCGCGGCCCCGGCCGATCAGGTCGACGAGCTGCCGGTACGCTGCGCGCGCGCCCAGTGCCGATCGTGCCTCGGCGGCCAGGACGGTCTTCAGGCTGTCGTTGAAGCGCACGGAAACGATCGACCTCTTGTTACTGCTCGCGGATGATCCTGCCGCCGTACCTAGAGACGCGGCCGGTTCGGGGCTATCGCTGAGAATCGCTCCGCATCCCGTATTGAAGCAGCTTTGAACAATTGCGTTTCAGCGCAACAATCCTATAGCCGGATGTAAGGATGCTATCGCGAAGATGCGCGGGCAAATTAAGTGAGATAGTGATGACCCTGGACCGGATCGACCGCGAAATCCTGGCGCTGCTGCAGGAGGACGGGCGGATGACCAATGTCGAACTCGCCGAGCGCGTCGGTCTTACCGCGCCCCCGTGCCTGCGGCGTGTCCGCGCGCTCGAACAGGCCGGTGTGATTCGCGGCTATCACGCCGAATGCGACGCCACCAAATTGGGCTTCCCGATCACGGTGTTCGCGATGGTCAGCCTGCGAAGCCAGGCTGAGGCCGATCTCGCCGCCTTCGAGGCGCATGTCGCTGCGATCCCCGAAGTGCGCGAGTGTCACATGCTCAATGGCGAGATCGACTTCATCCTGAAGATCGTCGCGCAGGATCTGGAGAGCTTCCAGCGCATCCTGACCACCAAGCTTACCTCGGCTCCGAACGTCACCAGCGTGAAATCGTCGCTGACGATCCGCACCTTCAAGGCGCAGGCGGGCGTACCGATCAGCTGACAAACGAAAAAGGGGCGACCCGCAGGACGCCCCCCTTCCACGCGTCCGTGATCCGGGCGGCTTATGCGACCGGCGGATGATCGAGGAAGTCGATCCACCATGTCGCGATGTCGGCGCGCGGGCTGCCCGTCACCGCCTGGAACGCGGTCTTCGCGCCGGCCTTGTCGCCAGAGTTGGTGAGTGCGATGCCGAGGCGCGTGTTCACCGCATTGGCGTCCACGCCGCCCTTCTGAAGCGCCGCGCGGTACAGCGTGATCGCCTTGGCGTACTCGCCGGTGCCAAGATACGCGTCGGCGGTGCTCGCGGCCAGCTTGCCGTCCGCTGCCTTCATCGCGCGCGCCTCGACTGCGGCCATCGAGCCCTCGTTCGAGATCGACTTGTTCGCCGCCGCCAGCAGGCTGCCGGCATCCGGGCTGTTCGCCGGGATCTTGCCCGCCGCCTTACCCTCGGTCAGCACCGCCTTCGATTCCCACGGCAGGCCCTGATCGAAGGTCCACTGCGCGTAGATCTCGTAATCATACTGATCGGCCAGCGCCTTGCCGGCACGCAGCAGACGATACAAGTCGACCTTCTGGCCCTTGTCCAGCGTCACCATCGACTGCGGCTGGATACCCCACACCACCAGCATGTCGCGCCAGTTCTTGGCGGTCGGATAGGCGGTCAGATAACGGCGCATCCACGCGCGCGTCTCGGCGGCATTCTTCGCCTGGTTGTTGCGCGCGATCGCATAGCGGAAGATGTCCTCCGACGGCTTCTGCCCCGCGGCCATCTGCTCGTCGACCATCTTGGCCAGCGCCGCCGAACCCCCGGCGATGTCGCCCGAATCCATCTTCAGCTTGACGAGCTGCAGCGGCAGGTTCGGGTCGTTGTAGCCGAGCTGCTGCGCCTGCTCGAAGAAGCGCATCGCGCCCGCCGCATCCTTGGCATTCGCCTGGATCACGCCGCGCTGATAGGTGTACTTCGCCTTGTCGGCCTGCGCCGTGCGCGGGCTGGCGATCAGCGCATCGAGCGGTGCGACGAGGTTGGCGTTGTTCGGACCACCCGGCTGGATCACCTCGAGGTTGAGGCGCAGCGCGGCGGCGATATACTTCTCGTCGTCGGTCTTGGCAGCGGCCTCGACGGCGGCGACCAGCGGCGCTGCGGTCGCGACATCCTTGGCGGCAAGCGCGGTCTGCGCCTGCGCGGCGGGTCCGCGAACCTCGTTGCTGAGCTTGAGCTGATCGCCCTTCTGCTCTTCCTTCTTCTTCTGTGCCACCGCCGGCTGCGACAGTGCGACCGTCGCACCACCAGCCAGAAGCACAGCCATCACGGCGTTCGAAAGGGTCTTCATCGACACGTCTCTCCAGAATTCGCGGGCGTAACGCTCGGTCGCTGCTCTAGTGCCCAGCGCGCGCGTGTACAAGGAATGTACCGTAGCAATGCGTTGCCGCCGCTGAACCGCGATTGAACGCGCGTAACGGCGCGGGTACGGCGCGGGCATGATCGCCGTTCTCTCCCCGGCCAAGACGCTGGACCTCGACACGCCACCCCCGTTCCCGGCCACACCCGCGCGTTTCGCGGCGGAGGCGGCGACACTCGCGAAGGCCGCCTCGCACCTCACGCAAAAGCGGCTGTCCGAGCTGATGAAGATCTCGCCTGCGCTCGCCAAGCTCAATGCCGATCGCTTCCGCGATTTCGACGCTGCCGAGGAACGCCCCGCGCTCTACACCTTCGCCGGCGACGTCTATACCGGGCTGGAGGCGGCGACCCTCGACGAGCCCGCCGTACACTTCGCGCAGGACCATCTGCGCTTGCTGTCAGGCCTCTACGGCCTCCTCCGCCCGCTCGACGGGATGCGCCCCTACCGGCTTGAGATGGGCACCCGCTGGGCCCCGCGCCGCGACAAGCTGACCGACTGGTGGGGTCCGCGCATCGCCGACGCGCTCGCCGCCGATGTGGCGGCAGAGGGCTCGGGCACGGTCCTCAACCTCGCCAGCAACGAATATTGGGAGGCGGTCGCGGGCAAGCTCCCCGCTGCGATCCGCGTCGTCGCGGTCGACTTCCGCGAAGCGGACGATCGCTTCATCAGCTTCCACGCCAAGAAAGCGCGCGGGATGATGGCACGCTATCTTGTCGAACATCATGTCACCGATCTCGATGGCATGAAGGCGTTTGACACCGCCGATTACCGCTTCGATTCCGATGCCAGCGACGATGCGCGCTGGACCTTCCGGCGGGCGGCATGACGCGCGCGGTCGTGATCGGTGCTGGTGGCGGGATTGGCGCGGCGCTTGCCGACGCACTGGCGGAGGAGGACAACGATGTCGTCCGCCTCACCCGCGCCGAGCTGGACCTGACCGACGAGCCGACCATCGCCGCTGCTGCGGCGCGCGTAGGCAAGGCCGATCTGGTCGTCGTGGCCACCGGGCTGCTCCACGATGCCGAGCACGGCCCGGAAAAGGCGCTGCGCGATCTCGACCCGGCGTGGCTGGCGCAGCAATATGCCGTGAACGCGATCGGCCCGGCGCTGATCGCGAAGCATTTCCTCCCACTTCTGCCCCGTACCGGACGGTCGATGTTCGCGGCGCTTTCGGCGCGGGTCGGCAGCATTTCCGACAACCGGCTCGGCGGCTGGTACGGCTATCGCGCCAGCAAGGCCGCGCTAAACCAGCTGATCCGTACGCTGGCGATCGAGGACAAGCGCCGCAACGACCGCGGGATCGTCGTCGCGCTTCACCCCGGCACCGTCGACACCCGGCTGTCAAAGCCGTTCCAGCAGAGCGGACGCGACCTGTTCCAGCCTGATCGCGCCGCGGTGCAACTGCTCGATGTGCTCGACGCGCTGAAGCCGACCGACAGCGGCAAGCTGTTCGCGTGGGACGGCGCCGAAATCGCGCCATAACGTCATTGCGGGCGTAGCGAAGCAATCCAGAGCGTCCTGATCCGACACTGGATTGCTCCGCTACGCCCGCAATGACGGGCGGTGATGGCGGGTGCTTTCCGCCGAAGCGAGCCGGACGGTCGCCCATCCCGGTCGCCCCCGGGCGTGACTTTGCCCCGCGTGCGGCCTAGACACGCGCCTGAAACGAATCCGTAAAAAGAAAGTACCTCAAGTTGGCCGACGACACCGTCCTCGCCGATCCTTCCGCTATCGCCCCCATCTCCATCGTCGAGGAGATGAAGACCAGCTACCTCGACTATGCGATGAGCGTCATCGTGGCGCGGGCGCTGCCCGACGTGCGCGACGGGCTGAAGCCGGTTCATCGCCGTATCCTGTTCTCGGCGAACGAAAGCGGGTTCCTCTACAACCGCCCGTATCGCAAATCGGCGCGCATCGTCGGCGACGTGATCGGTAAATATCACCCGCACGGCGACAGCTCGATCTACGAAGCCTTGGTTCGCATGACGCAGGACTGGTCGATGCGGTTGCCGCTGATCGACGGTCAGGGCAATTTCGGCTCGATGGACCCCGATCCCGCCGCCGCGATGCGCTATACCGAAGCGCGGCTGGCGAAGTCCGCCAATTACCTGATGGACGATCTCGACAAGGACACGGTCGACTTCCAACCCAATTACGACGGGTCCGAGCGCGAGCCGCAGGTGCTGCCCGCGCGCTTCCCGAACCTGCTGGTCAACGGTGCCGGCGGCATCGCGGTCGGCATGGCGACCAATATCCCGCCGCACAATCTCGGCGAAGTCGTCGACGCTTGCCTTGCCTATATCGACAATGGCGCGATCACCACCGAGGAGCTGATGGAGATCGTCCCCGGCCCGGACTTCCCGACCGGTGCGATCATCCTTGGCCGTGCCGGCGCGCGCTCGGCCTATGAAACCGGGCGCGGCTCGGTGATCGTGCGCAGCCGTCACAAGATCGAGACCGGGCGCGGCGACCGCACCTCGATCGTGCTGACCGAGATCCCGTTCCAGCAGGGCAAGAACGCACTCGTCGAGAAGATCGCCGAGGCCGCCAAGGACAAGCGTATCGAGGGCGTCAGCGACATTCGCGACGAATCGAACCGCGAAGGCGTCCGCATCGTCATCGATCTCAAGCGCGATGCGACGCCCGAGGTGGTGCTCAACCAGCTGTGGCGGCATACGCCCGCGCAGGGCTCGTTCCCCGCGAACATGCTCGCGATCCGCGGCGGCCGCCCCGAGCTGCTCAACCTGCGCGACATTATCAGCGCGTTCGTGCAGTTCCGCGAACAGGTCATCACGCGTCGCGCCAAGTTCGAGCTGAACAAGGCCCGCGAGCGCGCGCACATCTTGCTCGGCCTCGTCATCGCCGTCACCAACCTCGACGAAGTCGTGCGGATCATCCGCGGGTCGTCGAGCCCGGCCGAGGCGCGCGCCAAATTGCTCGCGCGCGAATGGCCGATAGCCGAAATCGCGCCGTATCTGCGGCTGGTCGAGGCGCTGGAGACCGATGTCGCGGGCGATACCTATCGCTTGTCCGAAGTACAGGTCCGCGCGATCCTCGACCTGCGCCTGCACCGCCTCACCGCTTTGGGGCGCGACGAGATCGGCGACGAGCTGAAGACGCTCGCCGATTCGATCGCCGAATTGCTCGCGATCCTGTCCGATCGCGTGAAGCTCTACGCGGTGATGCGCGATGAATTCCGCGAGGTGCGCGAGCTGTTCGCGACCCCGCGCCGCACCGAGATCGCCGCCGCTGCTGACGGGATCGACGACGAGGATTTGATCGAGCGCGAGGACATGGTGGTGACCGTCACCATGGCGGGCTACATAAAGCGCACCCCGCTGGACGCCTTCCGCGCGCAGGCGCGCGGCGGCAAGGGCCGCGCTGGCATGGCGACCAAGGACGAGGATGTCGTCACCAAGCTATTCGTCACTTCGACGCACACGCCGGTGCTGTTCTTCTCCACGCTCGGCCGCGTGTACCGCATGAAGGTCTGGCGTCTGCCCGAAGGCGGGCCCGCGACGCGCGGTCGCCCGATGATCAACCTGCTGCCGCTCGAACAGGGCGAGACGATCTCGACCGTGCTGCCGTTGCCCGAGGACGAGGCGGAATGGGGCAAGCTCCACGTCATGTTCGCGACCGCCAAGGGCTCGGTGCGCCGCAACTCGATGGACGCGTTCA
Organism: Sphingomonas phyllosphaerae FA2; assembly: GCF_000427645.1. Taxonomy (GTDB): domain Bacteria; phylum Pseudomonadota; class Alphaproteobacteria; order Sphingomonadales; family Sphingomonadaceae; genus Sphingomonas; species Sphingomonas phyllosphaerae. Next base: position 1,182,833 of record NZ_KE386571.1, read on the forward strand.
CCAACGTGCCGTCGAACGGCAAGATCGCGATGAAGTTCGAGGGCGATGACGCCGACGACCGGCTGATCGGCGTGGCGTTGCTCGACGAGGGCGACGACGTGCTGCTCGCCACTCGCGCCGGCAAGGCGATCCGCTTCGCCGCCGACGAGGTTCGCGAGTTCCAGAGCCGCAACTCGACCGGCGTGCGCGGCATCACGCTCAAGGGTGACGATCAGGTCATCTCGCTGTCGGTCCTGCATCGTGTCGAGGCCGATGGCGAACTGCGCGAGGCATACCTTCGCAACGCGCCGTGGAAGGAGCGCGAAGGCGAGCTGTCGATGGACCAGCACGATTTCGAGCGGCTCCGCGCCGTCGAGCAGTTCATCCTGACGGTCTGCGCCAACGGCTATGGTAAGATCAGCTCGGCCTATGAATATCGCCGCACCGGCCGCGGTGGGCAGGGCATCACCAACATCGACAATATCGCGCGCAACGGACCGGTCGTCGCCAGCTTCCCCTCGACCAAGGCCGAGCAGCTGATGCTGGTCACCGATCAGGCGAAGATGATCCGGATGCCGCTCGGCTCGCTGCGCGTCATCGGCCGTGGCTCGGCGGGCGTGCGTTTGTTCAACGTGGCGAAGGACGAACATGTCGTCTCCGCCGCGCGGATCGACGAGGAGCCGGAGCCCGAGGATGCCGCCGAGGCGCTGGTCGCCGAGGAACTGTCTGGCGATCAGCCGGTTGCTCCGGTGGACGATGCGACGATCGGCGACGATGAAGCCGCCGGCCAGGAGGATGGTGAATGACCGACATGCCGCTGACCGCCTATAAGGTCCTGACCGCCGAGCAGATGGCGGCGCTGGAGCAGGACGGGCGGTTCGGCGGCGCGCCGGTCGATGTGGCCGATGGCTACATCCATTTGTCGACCGCCGAGCAGCTTGCCAAAACGGTCGACAAGCATTTCGCCGGACAGGACGACCTCCACATCGCCGCGGTCGACCTCGCCGCACACGGCGACAAGGTGAAGTGGGAGGAGTCGCGCGGCGGCCAGCTGTTCCCGCATCTCTACGGTGAAATGCTTCTGAAGACGGTAATCGCCTACGGGCCGCTCGACCGCCACGCCGACGGCACCGTGAAGCTGCCCATCGCCGGCTGAGCCGCGTCGCCCCTGCGCAGGCAGGGGCCCATGTCTGTCGAATGCTCACGAAGCATCGTCACACATCCCGACGCACCTGTGTGAACGTCACGTCAGGACGAAACAGACATAGGCCCCTGCCTGCGCAGGGGCGACTAAACGAACAAATCCACCACCTCACGCCCCGCCGCCACCGCCTGCAACAACAGCGTCCGGTGGCAATGGCAGGGCTCCCGCTCGAAACACAGCAGCGCGCTCGGCACCTCGTCCGCCAGCGCCAGCATCTGCGCCGCCTGCGCCTGCGCTTCCGGCAGCTCCAGCTGCACCTCATACACCGCGGTCAGCGTTGCGACGTCACCCTTCTTGGCCGCATTACGCCCGCGCTTCGGCGTTCCCAGCGCCTTCAGGTGCACATATTCGATCCCCTCCTCGCGCAGCGACGCCGCCAGCGGTGACTTGGAGAAGCCCGGCCGCCGCGACAGCGGCAGCGCGCGGACGTCGATCACTCGCCGCACGCCCGCGGCCCGCAGCGCGGCGATGAATTCGGCCATCGTCGCGCCTTCATAACCGATGGTATAGATCGTCATGCCATGCGAAGTGGTTGCCCACCGCCCGCAAGACAAGCCACCGGCAAACAGCCGCATGGCCGAGGCGGAGCGTTCAACGGCGCCCGAAAGCTCCATCGGCGGCGATCAATCGTGCAGGATCGGCCCGATCGCGTTGATCGTCAGTTGCAGGCTGAGCGCATGTTCCATCACCGGGCGTGCGCCATTCCGTCCGAAGCGAAACTGGTTCAAGTAACCGATGTCCAGCATCGCCTTGCGCGAAACCAGCGGCACGGTGATGCCCAGCATGTTGCGCATCCGCTCGTAGCCCGAGCGTTGGCCCCACCGGGTAGAGTTGGGAAGAAAGAAGCTCTCGTGTGAGGCGAAGAACGCGAGCTTGCGGCTGCGCAGCGGGATGTTAGCGCGGACGAGCGGCCGGATACGTACGCCGACCTCATCGCCGCCCGGATTGAACCGCTCGTCCACGCGAAACCGCGCGACCAAATTCCCGTGCGACAGCACCACCTGCTGACGCAGGCGATTTTCGTGGACGCCCGGCCCGGTGGCGCTGAACAGGCCCACACGGCGGTAGCCGAACCCCCACTCGATCGCCTTGCCGCTTTTCCACCCGAGCAACGCGCCATATTCGGTCTGACTGATCCCGTCGGCGCGATCGCCCCAGCGACCAATCTGTTCGAGCGTCACCCGCACTTCGGGGGTCAACGGCACGTTGAGGTTGACCTGCTCCCAGAATTGCTCGTCCTCGACTTGCGCCGCCGCCGGCGTCGCAATCATCAACGCGCCGGAGAGCAGCGCCGCGCAGCGCAATGTGGACACGGAAAACACCCCCCAAGGCTCCTTTCGGCCGCATATAGCGATGCCGCACCGGTGCGCCAGTCGCCGCGCGCGCATCGGCCACCGTCGCGCCGACCGGAGCGCGCCGGATGTTGTTGCGACGACACCGCAATCGGCGATAAAAGAGTGACTTGCACACCGTACGAACAGACGCGACGGTAGGCCATGCTGACCACCCTCCTCCTGCTCCTGCAGGCCGCCACCGCGCAAACCCCTGCCCTTACCCCGGCAGCCACGCCCACGGCGTCCGCAACCAAATGGCCGGCACGCGACGCACAATTCACGATCAGGAACTTTCGCTTTCGCTCTGGCGAGACCTTGCCGGAATTGCGCCTCAACTACACCACCCTCGGCTCACCGCACCGGAACGCCAGGGGGGAGATCGATAATGCGGTGATGATCCTGCACGGCACCGGCGGCACCGGTCGCCAGTTCCTCAGCCCGCAATTCGCGGACGAACTCTACGGTCCGGGCCAACCGCTGGATATCACCCGCTATTGGATCATCCTCCCCGACGGCATCGGGCACGGCAAATCGTCCAAGCCCTCGGACGGTTTGCACATGCGCTTTCCGCGCTACGATTATGACGACATGGTCGATGGCCAATATCTCCTGCTCCGCGACGGCCTGAATATCCGCCGCATGCGCCTCATCATGGGCACATCGATGGGATGCATGCACAGCCTGGTCTGGGGCGAGACTCGCCCGGACTTTGCCCGCGCGCTGATGCCGCTTGCCTGCGAGCCGGTCGAGATCGCCGGGCTCAATCGCATGTGGCGCAAGCTGGCGATGGACGGGATCACCGCGGACCCGGCCTGGGCGGGCGGCGAATATCGCACCCCGCCGACGCAGGGGCTGCGCACCGCCGCGAGCCTGCTGTTCGTGGCAGGTGCCGCCCCGCTCTATTTCCAGGCACAATATCCCAAGCGTAGCTCGGCGGAAGCGTTCGCGGAGGAGCGCGTGACCGCAGCGATCGCCGCGACCGATGCGAACGACCTGCTTTACCAGATCGACGCCTCGCGATCCTACGATCCGTGGCCGCGACTGGAGGCGATCACCGCACCCACGATGTGGATCAACTCGGCGGACGACTTCATCAACCCCCGCGATCTCGATTATCCCGTTCGCGCCGTCGCACGGATGAGGGACGCGCGCTTCCGCCTCATCCCCGAAACCGCTGACACGCGCGGACATGGCACCCACACCGCGGCCCGGTTCTGGAAGCAGGATCTGGTCGACCTGCTACAGCGGACCGACCAGCGCTAGCGTCGACAGCCGGCAACAGGCCGCCTGCCGCTTACGCAACAATGCCCTTCGTCTAGGTCAGTCAAGCCGGCCTAGGTCGATGCCTTGCCCGACGTCAGCGCATGTACCCGCAAGCGCGGGAAAACGTCCTCCAGGGATCTGGTGTCCGGCAGGACATAGACATAGCCGCCCTTCTTCTCGAACAGTGGGCGCAGGTTCGAGGCGTAGAACGCCTTCGGTACGTTGATGCAGCCGAAGGTGATCCGATTGTCGTCCACCTCTGGCGACAACATGCGCGCGCGCCGGTTTTCGGATTTGGCGGCATCGCCCGGGATCGGGTGGATCGCGACGCTGTTGGTGTAATCGACCCACAGGACGCGTTGCCGCCCCGCGGCATAGCCGAACTTGGCGAGGAAGCGTCCCGCCGGGGTGGTCTTCTCGGCCGGCCCGATCTCACCGAGCTTCTTGCTGCCAACGCCGGGCGTCGCGTCGTCACCCGGCGCGATGCCGAGCAGCACCGGCACCTGCGCCAGCAGCTTGCCGCGACCATCGAAGAGCATCATCGACGCATCGTGCTTGTCGATGACTGCATAGGGCAGCGCGTGATTGTCGCGCGACGTCGCGATCCAGTCGGCAACGCGCGCCCCATCGGCCGATGGCGACAGGGCAGCTTCCGTCGAGGACGTCGGTGCTGCGACCGCCGCGCCTTGCGGCGTCGCCTTGGAAACCGGCGGAACGCCAGCAGCGAACAGAGCAACACCCGCAAGTATCTGTGAAATCATCAACCTATCGCCACAAGCCGAAAGCGGCCGCCCTGTGCGGGCGGCCGCCGGATCATCGTCAACACCCGCAGGGCGCTCGGGTTCACCGGACACGTCCTCGCGTCGTCATCGCGCGACGACGGGAACGCCCTGCACGCGTCGATATTGTTTAGTGGCGAGGGCGCTTGCCGCGCTGCTCCTGCTGCTGAAGCCGCTGCTCGACGCCGTCGACGCGGCCGTTCAACTGGTCGAGGCGCTGGCCCTGCTGCTGCGCCTGCCCCGACGCAGCCTGCGCCTCGGCGAGCGCCTGCTTGGCGGTGCCGTCGGTCGCCTGCAACTGCGTTTCCAGCGTGCTGACGCGCGCGCTGACCGGCTCGATCTGCTCGCGCACATACTTCTTGGTGGCACAGCCGCCGAGCGTCGGGGCGATCAGCAGCACGGCCACCGCGGGGGAGAGTTTGGCAAAGGAGGTAAGCATCACAGTCTTCCAAATAATCTCTAGCCCGGCGAGGGAGCCTAGAACGTAACGCACCGGCAATAGTATAGACGATGAACCGAGCCCGGAATGCGATCAGTCGAGGGGTGATCCCCGCTAATCTTCGTGGTAGAGTACTTTTGCATCAAAGATGATCAGTGCGGTTACTTGGATATTAACCACCGCTGAACAGAAGCAGGCGCGGTTGTTACTTTCTCGAATCGCGACGCCGGTCGTTTGCAAACGGATCGAGCGGGATGCGGCCTTCCGGATCGCGGGTCGATTTGGCGACTGCAGGCGCGCGCTGCCGATCGACGCACTTGCGCAATTCGGCAATCGCGGCGCCGCTGCCATCCAGCTTCAGCTCTTCGACCGGCACGTCGCCACGCCGAACCCTCAGCGAGTCGGACGATGCGAAATTGCGCGGGAACGTCGCGCCAAAATTGGTGACGAACCCGCGTTGCCCCGCGGTGGCGATGCCGATGGCGAGATGGCGGGGAAAGGCTGAATTGGACAGGCGGAAATCGAGCCGAAGCTGCTCGCGCGCGCGGATCGACCAGTTCGGGTTGAGCAGCGTCAGGCGGTTGCTGCCGTCGATATCCAACCCGAACTGTAGCGTGGTGCCGCGCGGCTCGGGATAGGTGCGCGTCAGAAAGCAACCTTTCTGATCGCTACTGGGGGAGACGACCCACGCGCCGACCTCGCGGGTGGCATAGTCGGCGGCGGCGGGAGCGGCCGCGAAAGCCACGAAGGACAGGAAGGCGGAGAAGGAGATGATGCGCATGGCGCGGGTCTTAGCGCTTATTCGACGTGGAGTTTAGCGCTCGTGGCGCGTTCATTCAGGGTTGAGAGATGCCGAGCGCGCGCCGATGATCGGTGCGCTCCTTCAGGAGGATACCCCGATGGCTGACCGGATATTGATCTTCTACGGCTCCTATCGTTCGGATCGGCAGGGCATCCGGCTGGCCCACTACCTCGTGCGTGCCTTTACGGAGCGTGGCGCGGCCCCCGAACTCATCGATGCCAAGGCGATCGGGCTGCCCATGCTCGATCGCATGTACAAGGAATATACGGCCGGTGAGGCGCCACCTGCACTCGAAGAACTCGCGGGCAAGATCCGCGGCGCCGACGCCTTCGTGTTCGTCACCGGAGAATATAATTGGGGCCAGCAGCCCGGGCTGAAGAACCTCACCGATCATTTTCTGGAGGAATGGTTCTGGCGCCCCGCTGCGATCGCCAGCTATTCGGCCGGCCGGCTCGCCGGCGCGCATGCCAGCGTCGCATGGCACGGCACGCTGACCGAGATGGGGATGGTCGTGGTGTCGAGCACGCTCACCGTGGGCAGCATCGGCCACACGCTCGACGCCGAAGGTAATCCGACCGGCGACGGCGGCGCGTCATTGACCCGCGCCTTCCCGCGCTTCGCCGACGATCTCGCCTGGTGGACCGCCGCCGCGCGCGAGCAGAAGGCGAAGGTCCCGCCGCCTTACTGACCATGTCGCACGTGGCGCAGGCCGGTTCGGCGCTCTAAGAGATCGCGAATGAACGAAGCGTCTGAAACATGGCAGCCCGAGCGCGTGCGCCTCTGGCTGGAACGTCGCGCAGCAGCGGCCCGGCTCGACCAGGCCGCAGCCGACCGGCGCGGGTACGAGGCACAACGCGACTACGACAAGGCCGCCGCCGAGGAATGGGTCTGCCGCACCCTGCGCGCCAACGACCGGATCGACGACCAGCAAGCCTTCGCCGCCGACATCAAGGCCTTGCTGGGGCAGGACGAATATCGCGCGACCGGCATCTACGACGATCAGCATTTCGAACGAAACGTGCGCGCCTGCCTTCGCAAGATCGCCAAGATGACCAAGACCAACGAAGGCTTCGCCAACACCTTGCGCTATCAGGCCTGAACCCCTGACAAGACCCGCGGCACCCGCTATCCGCGGCGGTATGACGTATGACATTCATATCGTGGGAGGCGGGCTCGCCGGCTCGGAAGCCGCTTGGCAATGCGCCGAGGCCGGCTTCAAGGTCCGCTTGTCGGAGATGCGCGGTAGCGGCGACACCACCCCTGCCCACCACACCGACGATCTCGCCGAGTTGGTCTGCTCGAACAGCTTCCGCAGCGACGATGCCGACAGCAACGCGGTCGGGCTGCTCCATCAGGAACTGCGCGCGCTCGGCTCGCTGATCCTGCGCGAAGGCGACCGTCACCGCGTTCCCGCGGGCTCGGCGCTGGCGGTCGATCGCGACGGCTTCTCGGCCGGCGTCACCGCGGCGGTGGCGGCGCACCCGAACATCACGGTCGTCCGCGAGCGGATCGATGCCCTCCCCGACACCCCCGCGATCATCGCCACCGGCCCGCTCACCGCGCCCGGCCTGTCGGAACGGATCGCCGCAGAGACCGGCCGCGACTCGCTCGCCTTCTTCGACGCCATCGCCCCGATCGTCCACCGCGACTCGATCGACATGGAGACGGCGTGGTTCCAGTCGCGCTGGAACAAGGGCGAAGGGACGGACTACATCAACTGCCCGCTCGACAAGGACCAGTATCACGCCTTCGTCGCCGCGCTGATCGACGGCGAGAAGACCGAATATCGCGAATGGGAGAACGTCCCCTATTTCGAAGGCTGTATGCCGATCGAGGTGATGGCGGAACGCGGCCCCGAAACCTTGCGCTTCGGCCCAATGAAGGGCGTCGGCCTCGACGACCCGCGCACCGGCCGCTGGCCCTATGCGTGCGTCCAGCTCCGGCAGGACAATGCGCTCGGCACGCTATGGAACATCGTCGGCTTCCAGACCAAGCTCAAGCATGCCGAGCAGGTCCGACTGTTCCGCACGATCCCCGGTCTCGAAAACGCCGAGTTCGCGCGGCTCGGCGGGCTGCACCGCAACACCTTCCTGCGCTCGCCCGAATTGCTCGACGAGACGCTCCGGCTCCGCTCGCGGCCGAACATCCGCTTCGCCGGACAGATCACCGGCTGCGAGGGCTATATCGAAAGCGCGTCGATCGGCCTGCTCGCCGGCCGCTTCGCAATCGCCGAGCTACGCGGCGAGACGCTCGCCCCGCCGCCGGTGGAGACCGCGCTCGGTGCGCTGCTGTCGCACATTACCGGCGGCGCGGAAGCGGACAGCTATCAGCCGATGAACGTCAATTTCGGCCTCTTCCCGCCGATCCCCGGCCGCACGAAGAAGGCCGACCGCAAGAAGATGTACACCGACCGCGCGCGGTCCGCGCTGGCGGAGTGGCTGGCTGCCTGACCATTCCACGTCATCCCGGACTTGATCCGGGATCCCGCTTCTTCTCGACGCCCGTAAGAAGCGGGGCCCCGGATCAAGTCCGGGGCGACGACCACCACGAAGCTAAACCGGAAGCGCCGTCGTATATTTTGTCATCGACAGCGCGAAATGCGACGACGCCCCCGCCACCGAAGGATGCCCGAGCATCACCTGCATCAAGAAGTGGTTATAGTCACTCACATCCGCGACGACGATCCGCAGCAGGTAATCCCACTCTCCCGACATCGAGAAGCTCTCGACGATCTCCGGCCGCCCGTCCACGAATTGCTCGAACGCCTGCCGCGCCTCGACCGCATGGCTCCGCATCCGCACGTTGCACAGCACGTTGACCCCGCGCCCGACCGCCGCCGGATCGACCAGCCGCACCGTGCGCGTCAGCACCCCCGCCGCCTCCAGCGCCTTAACCCGCCGCCAGCACGACGCCGAGGATGCCCCGACGCGCTGCGCGAGATCGGCATTGCTGAGCGTCCCGTCCTCCTGCAACGCCGAAACGATGCGGCGGTCTATGGCGTCGAGTTGATCAATCTGGTTCATGAACACGCAGTATAATGCCGCGAGCGTTTCACCGAAAGCCACAACAGGTGCAATTCTGATAAGCATTGATCGCGCCCATATGCGATCGTATCCCCATGGCAGATGCAGCGCTGATCCGGCCCGAGGGAGCCGCCGCCGACTGGACGATCCCGCAGGGCTGGGACACGTACACGGCTGAGGAACACGCCACCTGGGACACGCTGTTCGCGCGCCAGATTGCGATGCTGCCGGGCCGCGTCACCCCCGAGTTCACCGCCGGCCTCGACGTGCTCCGCCTGTCGAAGCCCGGCATCCCCGACTTCGACGAACTCTCCGAGCGGCTGATGAAGGCGACCGGCTGGCAGGTCGTCGCCGTCCCCGGCCTCGTCCCCGACGATGTCTTCTTCGATCATCTCGCCAACCGCCGCTTCGTCTCGGGCAATTTCATCCGCCGCCCCGATCAGCTCGACTATCTTCAGGAGCCCGACGTCTTCCACGACGTCTTCGGCCACGTCCCCCTGCTCGCCAACCCCGTGTTCGCCGACTACATGCAGGCCTACGGGCAAGGCGGGCAACGCGCCGCGGCGATGGGCGCGATCGAACGCCTGTCGCGGCTCTACTGGTACACCGTCGAATTCGGACTGGTACGTTCCGGCGACGACCTCGCGCTCTATGGGGCCGGTATCGTTTCCTCACGATCCGAATCGGTCTTCGCGCTCGACGACGCCTCGCCCAACCGCCTTGCGTTCGACCTGAAGCGCGTGATGCGCACCCGCTATCGGATCGACGATTTCCAGCAGAGCTACTTCGTCATCGACAGCTTCGAGGACCTGCTCGACCAGACGCTCAACACCGATTTCGCCCCGCTGTACGCCGATCTGGAAGGCCAGCCGGATCACGACCCGGAGACGATCCTGGCGCACGACCGCGTCTACACGCGCGGCACGCAAGCGCACGCCCGCCATTAATCCCTTCACCTGAAAGGCCCGACCATGACCGATCCCGCCAATCCGCTCGGCCTTGCCGGCTTCGAGTTCTGCGAATTCACCTCGCCCGATCCCGACACGCTGGCGAAGCAATTCGAACAGATGGGCTTCGTCGCCGCACACCGTCACCCGAGCAAGCAAGTGACGCGCTACGTACAGGGCCGCATCAACCTGTTGCTCAACCGCGAGCCGACCGGGCAGGCCGCCGACTTCCGCGCGCTCCACGGCCCGTCGGCGAGCGGCATGGCGTTCCGCGTTGCCGATCCGCAGGCCGCCTATGACCATGCGATCGCCGAGGGCGCGGTCGCGGTCGACGCGGCGGCGGGGACGCTCGGCGACGGCAGCTTCCCGATCGAGGGGATCGGCGGCAGCTACCTCTATCTCGTCAAGGCCGGTGCGGACCTCTACGCCGATTGGGAGGAAGTCCCCGGCTGGCGCGAGGCTGCCGAGCAGAACAATGTCGGGCTCGATATCCTCGACCACCTGACCCACAACGTCCGGCGTGGCGAGATGCGGACATGGTCGAGCTTCTACGGCCGGCTGTTCGGGTTCGAGGAGCAGAAGTTCTTCGACATCAAGGGCAAGGCCACCGGGCTGTTCAGCCAGGCGATGATCGCCCCCGACCTGGCGATCCGCATCCCGCTCAACGAGAGCAAGGACGAAACCTCGCAGATCGAGGAATTCATCCGGGAATATAATGGCGAAGGCATCCAGCACCTCGCGCTGACCACCGACGACATCTACGAGACGGTCGAGAAGCTGCGCGCGCGCGGCGTGCGGCTGCAGGACACGATTGAGACCTATTACGAACTGGTCGACAAGCGCGTCCCCGGCCACGGCGAGGACCTTGAGCGGCTGAAGCGCAACCGCATCCTGATCGACGGCAATGTCGGCGACGAGGGCATCCTGCTCCAGATCTTCACCGAGAATATGGTCGGCCCGATCTTCTTCGAGATCATCCAGCGCAAGGGCAATCAGGGCTTCGGCAACGGCAATTTTCAGGCGTTGTTCGAGAGCATCGAGCTGGACCAGATCCGGCGCGGCGTGGTGAAGGTGGACGCCTAGATGAATCCAGCCACCTCACCGTCGCCCCGGACTTGATCCGGGGCTCCGCTTCTTCTTGAACCTTGGAGAAGAAGCGGGATCCCGGATCAAGTCCGGAATGACGGAAGAAGGCAGACGATCCGACGGGTCGATACAGGAGAGAGCCATGACCGACACGCCCCGCTACCACCCCGGCTTCGGCAACCATGTGTCGACCGAGGCGGTCCCCGGCGCGCTCCCGATCGGTCGCAACTCGCCGCAACACGTCCCGTTCGGCCTATATGCCGAACAACTCTCCGGCACCGCCTTCACCGCGCCCCGCCACGAGAATCGTCGCAGCTGGCTCTATCGCCTCCGCCCGACCGCGCAGCACCCCGCCTTCACCCGCTACGACGGCGCACCCAACCTCCGCGCTGCCCCCTTCGACACCCCGCCGTCTCCCAACCGGATGCGCTGGGATCCGCCGCCGTGGCCCGAAACGCCAACCGACTGGCTCGACGGCCTCGTCACCTACGGGGGCAACGGCAGCGTCGCCGACCAGACCGGCGTCGCGATCCACCTCTATGCCGCGACCGCCGACATGGACCGCGCCTTCTTCTCCGCCGATGGCGAATGGCTGATCGTCCCGCAGGAAGGTCGCCTCGCGATCGACACCGAACTCGGCCGCCTCGACGTCGCCCCGCTACAGATCGCGGTCATTCCTCGAGGTGTCCGTTTCCGCATCGCGCTCCCGGACGGACGCGCCCGCGGCTATGTCCTCGAAAACCACGGCGCGCCCTTCCGCCTCCCCGACCTCGGCCCGATCGGCGCCAACGGCCTCGCCAATCCGCGCGACTTCGAGTCACCCGCCGCATGGTTCGAGGATCGCGACGAACCCTGCACCGTCATCCAGAAATTTCAGGGCGCGCTCTGGCAGACCAGGCTCGACCATTCGCCCTTTGACGTCGTGGCATGGCACGGCAACCTCGCCCCGTATCGCTATGATTTAACACGCTTCAACACGATCAACACCGTGTCGTTCGATCACCCCGATCCATCCATCTTCACCGTCCTCACCTCACCGAGCGACACTCCCGGCACCGCCAATTGCGACTTCGTGATCTTCCCCCCGCGGTGGATGGTCGCCGAGGGCACATTCCGCCCGCCGTGGTTCCATCGCAACGTGATGAGCGAGTTCATGGGGCTGATCGCCGGCGCCTATGACGCGAAGGAAGGCGGCGGGTTCATCCCCGGCGGCGCCAGCCTCCACAATCAGATGAATGGCCACGGCCCAGATCAGGCGAGCTACGAGAAAGCCGTCGCAAGCGACTTGAAACCAATTAAGATCGACGGGACGATGGCGTTCATGTTCGAAACCCGCCACGTGGTGCGGACCACCGCCTGGGCGCAAACATCGGCAACGATGCAGCTCGACTATGACGACGTCTGGCGCGGCTTTCCCAAGGCGACACTACCGCGGTGATCCAGCGCACTGGAAAAAACCGTCGACCTTGCTAGCGTGCCCGCCATGCAATTTCTGAAGATCCTGTTCTGGTCGCTGCTGGCGTTCGTCGCCGCGGTGTTCACGTTCGGCAATTGGACCAACGTCACGATCCAGTTGTTCGGCGGGCTGGTCGCGGAGGTGAACCTGCCGCTGCTGCTGCTGGTCACCTTCCTGCTCGGCTTTGTGCCGACGCTGATCTACCAGCATTGGGTGCGCTTCCGGCTGCGCCAGCGGCTGACTGCTGCGGAGCGCGCGACCGAAAGCGCGCTCGCCGCCGTCCGTGGGATCGAGACGCCTCCCCCTTCCACGCCCCCCGCGGCTCCCACGAACGGAGCCGAGTGATGGCCAACCGGATCTTCGTCGCGCTGGACACCCCCGACCTCGATCGCGCCCGCGCGCTGGCGCAAAGGGTCCGCCACCACGTCGGCGGGATCAAGCTCGGGCTGGAATTCTTCTGCGCGCACGGACCCTCGGGCGTCCGCGCAATGGAGGAAATCGGCCTGCCCGTCTTCCTCGACCTCAAGCTCCACGACATCCCCAATACCGTCGCCAAGGCGGTGCAGTCGCTGGCCGGGCTCGCCCCCGCCGTGCTGACCGTCCACGCCAGCGGCGGACGCGCGATGCTCGAGGATGCCAAGGCCGCCGCACATCCCTCGACCAAGGTGGTCGCGGTGACGATGCTCACCAGTCTCGACGACGACGATCTCGCCGCGACCGGCGTCGCCGGCAGCGCGCACGACCACGTCTTGCGCCTTGCCGAGTTGGCGCGCGCGGCCGGGCTCGACGGCATCGTCTGCTCAGGCGCGGAGGTGAAGGCCGCGCACGCCGCCTGGCCGAAGGGTTATTTCGTCGTCCCTGGCGTCCGCCCCGCCGATGGCGAGGTCGGCGATCAGAAGCGCGTCGTCACCCCGCGCATGGCGGTCGACCACGGCGCCTCGATGCTGGTGATCGGCCGCCCGATCACGCAAGCCGAGGACCCGGACGCCGCCGCGCGCGCGATCGCCGGCACGCTCTAACGCGTTATTGGCAGGGTGGCGGCAAGCGCCTAAAGCCGCGCGATGCCCGTCACCGCCAAGATCTGCGGCCTGTCCACGCCCGCCACGCTCGACGCCGCGCTGAAGGGCGGCGCGAGCCACGTCGGCTTCGTCGTCTTTCCCCCCTCGCCGCGCCACCTGACGCTCGACCGCCTCGCCGGGCTCGCCGCGCAGGTCCCCGCGCACGTCCGCACGGTCGGGGTGTTCGTCGACCCCGACGACGAGCTGCTCGCCGCAACGGTCGCCGCCGGCAAGCTCGACGCGATCCAGCTCCACAAGACCGCACCCGCGCGCGTCGCCGCGCTGCGCCGCCTGTCGGGGCGCGAGACATGGGCGGCGATCGCGGTGAAGACCCGCGCCGACCTCGCCACCGCCGCGCACTATGCCGACGCCGCCGACCGCCTGCTCTACGACGCCAAGACCCCGGAGGGCGCGACGCTCCCCGGCGGCATGGGCCTGCGCTTCGACTGGCAGCTGCTCGACGGCGTCCGCCACCCGCTCCCGTGGGCGCTGTCCGGCGGGCTCGACCCTACCAATGTCGCCGAGGCGATCGCACGGACCCGCGCCCCGCTCGTCGACGTTTCGTCGGGCGTCGAGTCCGCGCCCGGCGTCAAGGACGTGGACAAGATCACCGCCTTCCTGCAACGGGTTTCCGCATCATGAACGCACCCAATTCCTTCCGCGCGCAGCCGGACGAGCGCGGGCATTTCGGCCCCTATGGCGGCCGCTATGTCTCCGAAACGCTGATGCCGCTGATCCTCGACCTCGAGCGCGAGTATCGTGCCGCGAAGGAGGATCCGGCCTTCGCCGCGCAGTTCGACGACCTGCTCGAACATTATGTCGGTCGCCCCTCGCCGCTCTACTACGCCGAGCGGCTGACCGACACGCTTCGCGACAGCGCGCCGGAGGGCATGGGCGCACAGGTCTGGTTCAAGCGCGACGAACTGAACCACACCGGCGCGCACAAGATCAACAATTGCATCGGCCAGATCCTGCTCGCGATCCGCATGGGCAAGACGCGGATCATCGCCGAGACCGGCGCGGGCCAGCACGGCGTCGCGACCGCGACGGTCTGCGCGCGCTTCGGGCTGCCGTGCGTGATCTACATGGGCGCCAAGGACGTCGAGCGGCAGCAGCCGAACGTCTTCCGCATGAAGCTGCTCGGTGCCGAGGTGCGCGCGGTCGAAAGCGGCGCGCGCACGCTCAAGGATGCCATGAACGAGGCGCTCCGCGACTGGGTCGCCAACGTCCACGACACCTTCTACATCATCGGCACTGCCGCCGGCCCGCACCCGTACCCGGAGCTGGTCCGCGACTTCCAGAGCGTGATCGGTCGCGAGGCGCGCGCGCAATTGCTCGATCGCACCGGCCGCCTGCCCGACCTGCTGGTCGCCGCGATCGGCGGCGGATCGAACGCGATCGGGCTGTTCCACCCGTTCCTCGACGATGCCGACGTGAAGATGCTCGGGGTCGAAGCAGCGGGCGAAGGGCTGGAGGCCAAGCACGCCGCCAGCCTAGCGGGCGGCTTCCCGGGCGTCCTCCACGGCAACAAGACCTATCTGTTGCAGGACGACGACGGCCAGATCGCCGAGGCGCATTCGATCTCCGCCGGGCTCGACTATCCCGGCATCGGCCCCGAACATGCGTGGCTGAAGGACAGCGGGCGGGTCGACTACACTGCCGTCACCGATCGCGAGGCGCTCGACGCCTTCCAGCTGCTGTGCCGCACCGAGGGCATCATCCCCGCGCTCGAACCGTCGCACGCGATCGCCGCGGTGGCGCGCACCGCCAAGACCATGCCGCGGGACGCGATCATCCTCGCCAATCTGTGCGGGCGGGGCGACAAGGACATCTTCACCGTCGCCGAAGCGCTGGGAGTGCAGATTTGACCCGCCTTGCCGATGCCTTCATCGCCGATCGCCCTGCGCTGATCTGCTTCGTCACGGCTGGCGACCCGTCGGTCGCCGCGACCCCCGCGATCCTCGACGCGCTGGTCGAAGGCGGCGCGGACGTGATCGAGTTGGGGATGCCGTTCACCGATCCGATGGCGGACGGCCCGGCGATCCAAGCCGCGAACATCCGCGCGCTCGGCGCTGGCATAACGACCGCCGACATCCTTCGGATCGCGAAGGATTTTCGTGCCCGCCACCCGCTCGCCCCGCTGGTGCTGATGGGCTATGCCAATCCGATGCTACGCCGCGGGCCGGAATGGTTCGCCACCGCGCTCCGCGATGCCGGGGTCGATGGCGTGATCTGCGTCGATCTGCCCCCCGAGGAAGACGATGCGCTCGGGCCGGAATTGCGCGCGATGGGCATCAACTTCATCCGGCTTGCCACCCCGACCACCCGCGACGCACGGATCGCGGACGTGCTGAACGGCGCCAGCGGCTTCGTCTATTACGTCTCCGTCGCCGGCATTACCGGCAAGCAACAGGCGCAGCAGGCGTCGATCGAGGAAGCGGTCGCGCGGTTGAAGCATGCCACCGACCTGCCCGTCGCGGTCGGCTTCGGCGTCCGAACCCCGGAACAGGCGCGCGCAATCGGCCGCGTCGCGGACGGGGTCGTCGTCGGCTCAGCGATCGTCGAGATCGTCGCCGAACACGGCACCGCTGCCGCCGCACCGGTCGCCGCCTATATCAAGACGTTGTCGGCCGCACTTGCCGACGCACGAAAGGTTTCCGCATGAGCTGGCTCAGCAACGTCCGCAACGCGCTATCGGGGATCGTCCCCGGCGGCGCCAAGGCGCAGACCCCCGATCACCTGTGGCACAAGTGCAAGGGCTGCGGGACGATGGTCTTCACCAAGGAGCTGGAGGAGAACCTCTACGTCTGCCCGACCTGCGACCATCACGAGCGGATCGGCCCCAGCGAGCGGTTCGAGCATCTGCTCGACCCGGCCAGCATCGACGTACTGCCCGCGCCGCGCTCGCCCGAAGATCCGCTCAAGTTCCGCGACTCGAAGCGTTACGCCGATCGCCTCAAGGCGGCGCGCGCCAGCACCGGCGAGCAGGACGCGTTCGTCAACGCGCGCGGCACGATCGACGGCCACCGCGTCGTGATCGGCGTGCAGGATTTCGCCTTCATGGGCGGCTCGATGGGCCAGGCGGTCGGCGAGGCGTTCATCCAGGGCGTCGAAACCGCGGTGAAGGACCGCGCGCCGTTCATCGTCTTCACCGCCTCGGGCGGCGCGCGGATGCAGGAAGGCATCCTCAGCCTGATGCAGATGCCGCGCAGCACCGTCGCGATCCAGATGCTCCACGACGCCGGTCTGCCCTATATCGTCGTGCTGACCGATCCGACCTCGGGTGGGGTGATGGCGGCCTATGCGATGCTTGGCGACGTCCACATCGCCGAGCCGAAGGCGACACTCGCCTTCACCGGCCGCCGCGTGATCGAAAGCACGATCCGCGAGAAGCTGCCCGACGATTTCCAAACCAGCGAATATTATCTGGAGCACGGCATGATCGACATGGTCGTCCACCGCCGCGACCTGCGCGCCAAGCTGGCGACCGTCATCGGTTATCTGTGCGGCGAGCGGAAAGCCGCCTGACCGACGGCCGGACCACAGCGGCCCATCAACAGTCGCCGATCACCTATCCTTTTCCGTCATCCCGGACATGATCCGGGATCCCGCTTCTTGCTTCGGTCGCCGACAAGAAGTGATGCCCCGGACCAAGTCCGGGGCGACGAACGAAGAAGGAGGACGGATCGGAAACGCCAAGTGACGACGGCAGGTAGCTAAAGCTGGATGGATCACACCCCGAAAACCGCCGATCACGCCGTCTCCAGCAACGCCGCCGTTCAGGCGCAACTCGACCGGCTCTGGTCACTCGCCCCCGGCGCGGACATCCTCGGGCTCGACCGGATCACGCGCCTGCTCGCGCGGCTCGGCGACCCGCACCACGCGCTACCGCCCGTCTTCCACGTCGCCGGCACCAACGGCAAGGGATCGACCTGCGCCTTCCTGCGCAGCGCGCTGGAGGCGGCGGGGCACCGCGTCCACGTCTACACCAGCCCGCATCTCGTCCGCTTCAACGAACGCATCCGCATCGCCGGCCGTTTGATCGACGACGCCGCGCTGGCATCGCTGCTCGCGGAAGTGCTCGATCAGGCCGACGGCATCGGCGCCAGCTTTTTCGAGATCACCACCGCCGCCGCCTTCCTCGCCTTCGCGCGCACCCCGGCCGACGCCTGCGTGATCGAGGTCGGGCTCGGCGGTCGGCTCGACGCCACCAACGTCCTGCCCGCACCCGTCACCTGCGGGATCGCGGCACTTGGCGTCGATCATCAGGCGTTCCTCGGCGACTCGCTCGAACAGATCGCCGCCGAGAAGGCCGGGATCGCCAAGGCCGGCGCACCGCTGGTGACGATGCACTATCCGCCCGTGATCGCCGCGCCGATCGCGCAGGCCGCCGCCGGGTGCGGCGCGCCGTGGTACGCGCTCGACGACGCATGGCGCTTCACCGTCGTCGACGATCGCCTCCGGTATAGCGACACCGCGGGCGCGCTCGACCTTCCGCTTCCCACGCTGCCCGGCGCGCATCAAAGCGCCAACCTGTCGCTTGCGGTCGCGATGATCCGTCATCAATCCGCGGTTCCGGTGCCGGCATCGGCGCTGGCGGTCGCGGCGACCGACACGCACTGGCCCGCTCGCCTGCAAAGGCTTTCCTCGGGGCCGCTCACCGCCGCTCTGGGCTCGGTGCCGGTCTGGCTCGACGGCGGCCACAATCCTTCCGCCGGTCAGGCGATCGCCGACTCGCTCGCCCGACTGACCGACGGCCGCGGCGCGCGACCGTTGACGGTGGTCGTCGGCATGCTCGCCAACAAAGACGCAGCCGGATTTCTCGCGCCCTTTGCCGATGCGATCGACACGCTGGTCGCCGTCCCGGTCCCCGGGCACGCCTGCCACGCGCCCGCGGACCTGCTCGCCGTCGCCGCCCACCTCGGCATCCCCCGCAGCGAGACCGCCGCGGACATCCGGGCGGCGCTTGCGCAGATCGCCGCGCGGCCGACGCCGCCTGAGGCGGTATTAATCGCCGGGTCGCTGTACCTCGCCGGTGAGGTGTTGAGTGCCAACGACGAAGCGCCCGACTGACGCAAAATCTGCGATTGACTTGCAATAGCGGACAGGCGACCTTGTGCGGGCAAGAGGAGTCGCCTGTTCATGACCCACCTTCCCGCCCCCGTTCTCACTGCCAACGCGCTGCCGCACGCCCTTCCCGAATGCCCCAATGCGCGGGTCGTGCTTTTCGCGATGCGCCGCATGGGCGCCAACGGCCTGTCGGACGCGCGCGCCGCGCACGGCTTCTTCACCAGCTTCGGTGAGGCCTTCCGCCGCCCGCTGCTGTTGATGCGGGCGCTGATGGCCGATCTTGCCGGTACCGCGACGGTCCCGATCGCCATCGCCCCGTGCTGCTGCGCGCGGATGACCGCGTCGGAGCAGGTGTTGCTCGCCATCCTCGCGCGGATCGAAACCCGCACCGCCAGCGCGCGCCTGCTGATGCAGGATCTGTTGGGGCAACGCCACGTCGACGGCGTCCTCGCCAGCGCCGCAGCGCTCGCCGCCGCCTTCGCCGACGAGGGCCGCCCCGTCTCCGTCTAGCCGGCCGCCCCGTCGCGCGCGTCGCCCGGCCCTTCGGTGCCCGCGCTCCCGACCGAGCGGTCGACCAGCCCCGACCGGCTCATCCACCAGAACAGCACGACACCGGGCAGCGCCAGCACCACGGTCAGCAGGTAGAAATTGACGTAGCCGACCTGCTCGACGAGCGCCCCCGCGCTCGCCCCGGTGACGATCCGTCCCACGACGCTCGCCGCGGCCGAGATCAGCGCATATTGCGCGGCGGTGAAGCGCAGGTCGCACAGCGCCGAGAAATAGGCGACCACCGTCACCCCGCCGATCCCGGACGCGATATTCTCGAACGTCATCGCGCCGGCCAGCCCGAGCGTGCTGTGCCCCGCCGCGGCCAATGCCGCGAAGCTCGCGTTGGACACCGCCATCAGCACCAGACTGATCAGCACCGACCGCTTCAGCCCCAACCGCGCATATATGACACCGCCGAGGAAAATACCGATCAGATAGGCCCAGAACCCGACACCGACGTCGTACAAGGCGATTTCGTCGTTGGTAAATCCGGTGTCGTTGAGCAACAGGCGCAGCACGAGCTGCCCCAGAGTGTCACCGATCTTGTGGATCAGGATGAACAACAGCACGACTACGGCCCCCGGCCGCGCAAAAAACTGCACGAACGGCCGCCAGATCGCCGCCAGCGTGTTCCCCACCCCGCGCCGCGGCTCGACATCGCGGTGCCGTCGCGGCTCCCCGACGATCAAACCTGCTACCATCGCAGGCAAGGCAAGCACCGCCGTCGACAGGTAAGCGGCGGTCCACCCGTGCCGCGCCGCCACGAACAGCGCCAGCGACGCCGCCCCGGCGGACCCGATGCGCCACCCGTACTGGCTCATCCCCGATCCGACACCCAACTGGCGCGGCTCCAAGATTTCAATGCGATAGGCGTCGATGACCACGTCGAAGGTCGATCCAGCGACCGCCACCAGGATCGCCGCGGTCACCGTCGCCCCGATGCTCGCCCGCGGATCGACCAGCGCCAGATTGGCCACGGCGGCGATCACCAGCACGCCCGCGACCAGCAGCCACGACACCCGCTGCCCCAGCGCGCCGAGCACCGGCAGGCGCACGCCGTCGACCACCCACGCCCATAAGAATTTGATATTGTAGACAAGAAACGCGAGACTGAACGCCGTCACCGTCTTCTTGTCGATCCCGCTCTGCGCCAGCCGCGTGGTCAACGTCGCCGCGATCATCGCATAGGGAAAGCCTGAGGAGACGCCCAGCGCGAAGGCGGCGAGCGGCCCGCGCTCCAGATACGGGCGGACACCATCCACCCAGCTCCGTCCGTCCATTCGCGCCGCCATCCACATCGCCTTCGTTAAGCCTGCGATGGGCTTAGCGCGAAATCGCGGTCAGGTAAGCCCGGTCATCGACGGCCCGCCGCCGAACAACCGCAACCCGCCCGGCACCCGCGGCGGCGCTTTCCCTGCTGCGGCCGACTCGATGGCGTCGATCGAACTCAAAAGATCGCGCGGCGTGTAGGGTTTGGCGAGACAACCCACCGCCACGCCCTCGGCATCGGCCGGGCAGCTTCCCGTCACGAACAGCACCGGAATGCCTCGCGCCACGGCCGAGCGCGCGACATCCAGCCCGCTACCGTCGGCCAGCCGCACATCGACCAAGACAAGATCGATCGCCGCGCCGCCCTCCAGCAGCCGCACCGCATCCGCGACCCGATCGACGGTCGCGACGACGTCGAATCCCTGCTCGCTGAGCAGATGCTCGGTGTCGAACGCCACCAGCGGCTCGTCCTCCACCACCAGCAGCTTTTCAATGGATCGCTGTTTCCGCCCGAACAACATCGCTTGTTTCGCCCCGGTATCGTCTTCTTCGCTCAACACGGCTGGGGCGATTTATGTCCCGCCTCTTTCCGCACGTGCCCGACAGTCGACAATCACGGTCCTTGTTGCGGACGAGCACAGACCGTAAGCGATCCGGATGGCCGACGAACGTTCCCCACACCGCATCGCCAAGCTGCTCGCCCGCGCCGGCGTCGCCTCCCGGCGCGAGGTCGAGCGGATGATCGCCGAAGGACGCGTCGCCAAAGATGGCGTCACGCTGGATACCCCCGCCACGATCCTCCCCTCGCTCGACGGAGTCACCGTCGACGGAGAGCCGGTCGCCGCGGCCGAGCCGACCCGGCTCTTCCTCTTCCACAAGCCGACGGGCGTGCTCACCGCCGAGCGCGATCCGGCAGGCCGCGCGACGATCTACGACCGGCTTCCAGAAGATCTGCCGCGGCTCGTGCCCGTAGGTCGCCTTGATCTCAACACCGAGGGGCTGCTGCTTCTCACCACCGATGGCGAGTTGAAGCGCCAGCTCGAGCTTCCGTCCACCGGGGTCGAGCGCAGCTACCGCGCCCGGGCCTATGGCCAGATCAGCCAGGCGCAGCTTGAGGAACTCATTCACGGCATCGAGATCGATGGCATTCGCTATGGTGCGATCGATGCCAATCTCGAACGTCGCACCGGCGCGAACGTCTGGATCGAGATGACGTTGAGCGAGGGAAAAAATCGCGAAGTGCGTCGTGTGCTCGAACATCTCGGATTGCGTGTGAGCCGGCTGATCCGGACCCGCTACGGCCCGTTCGTTCTCGGCGATCTTCCGGTCGGCGACATCGGCGAGGTGCGCGTCGCCGATCTGATCGCCTTCCGCCAGACTCTGAAGGCCGCCGCACGCCTGCGTCCGCCGGTCCCGGATGTGACGGTGCCGGGCAGCCGCCGTACGGCGTCGCCGCGGCAGGCGCCATCCGCGCGCCCGGCCCGGCCAAATGTTCTCCGGCCGCCGCGTGCCGCCTCCGGCTCGCCCGTCAGGCCGGCAGGCGCGCCGCCACGACCGGCGCGAGCCGCTGCAGCGGCACCTCGTCCAGCGCCGAAGCCTGCCGGCCCCGCCACCGAAGAGCAGACGCTCACCCCGCAGCGTCCAGCACGCATCAAGCGTCAGCCGGGCTGGGCCAAGCCGAAACCCAAGCCCGGTGCCCGGCCACGTTCGGGCGGTCCGCGGGGGCGCAAGTGAGGATTATCGCCGGCCAGTGGCGCGGTCGCCCGCTCGTCGCGCCCAAGGGCGATGCGACCCGCCCCACTGCGGATCGCACGCGTGAGGCGCTGTTTTCGATGCTGACCAGCCGTGTCGGCAGTTTCGAGGGGCTGGCCGTAGCCGATCTGTTCGCTGGCTCGGGCGCGCTCGGGCTGGAGGCGCTGTCGCGCGGCGCCACCACCTGCCTGTTCGTCGAGCAGGACAAGACGGCGCTCGACGCCTTGCGCGCCAACGTCGCGAAACTCGGCGCGACGGGTGCGGACATCCGGCCGGCATCGGTCATGGCGATCGGCCCGGCACGCGCGCCGCTCGACGTCGTGATGATGGACCCGCCCTATACGACCGGCGCGGGGGCGGTGGCTGCGGACAAGCTCGCGCGACTGGGCTGGATCGGCCCGGCAACATGGGTTTCGATCGAGACTGCCAAGGGCGAAGGCGACGTGCCGCCCGGCTTCGTGGTCGACGCCGACCGCACGCATGGTCGCGCGCGGCTGTTGCTGCTGCGGCTCGGCTGAGCCTCAGGTAGCCACCACCCGCGGGCGCATCGCCACCAAAGCGATCAGGCTCACCAGCGACATCGCCGCCAGATAGCCGCCGACCAGCGACAGCCCGCCGTGCCTCGCCAACGTCTCGGCCGCGACAGGCGTCAGACCGCCGCCGATGATCCCTGCCATATTGAACGCCAGGCTGACGCCCGTGTAGCGCACCCGCGCGGGGAACAGCCCCGGCAGCCATGCCCCGAGCGGTCCATAGACAAAGCCCATTGCGAACAACGCCAGTGCAAGGCTAGCGAAGATCAACAATAACGATCCCGATCCCAGCCCCGGTGCCAGCACGAAGCCTGCCACTACCGCAAACACGCAGCCCCACGTCAGGACATGCCGCGCGTCGCGTCGGTCGGCCCAGATACCCGACAAAACGATCCCGACGGCCATGAACAGGATCGCGCCGAGTTGCATCGAAAGGATCGTCGGGCGCGCGATCCCCAGCCGGGTCGTGGCATAGCCCAGCGCAAACGCAGTCGCGATATAATAGACCGCGAAGCACGCAATCGCGCCCGCCGTCCCACCGATCGCCGCGCGCCAGTGATCGCGGAGCAGTTCGCCCATCGGCACCGCGGGTGGCGGGCCTTCCTCCAGTACCTGCGCAAATGCCGGGGTCTCGGCAATCTTCAGCCGCACCCACAGGCCGAGCCCGACCAGCACGATCGACAACACGAATGGGATGCGCCAGCCCCAGGCGGCGAAGTCCTCCGCACTCATTGCCAGGCCCAGCAGCAGGAACAGCCCATTGGCGGCAATGAACCCGACCGGCGCGCCCAGTTGCGGCACCATGCCATAGCGTCCGCGCCAGCCGGGTGGTGCGTTCTCCACGGCCAGCAGCGCAGCGCCACCCCACTCGCCACCAAGGCCGAAGCCCTGCCCGAACCGCAATACGCAAAGCAGCACCGGTGCGAGGTAACCCGCCTGCGCATAGGTCGGCAAAAAGGCGATGGCGAGCGTCGAGCCGCCCATCAGCATCAGGCTGACCACCAGCGTCGATTTGCGCCCGATCCGATCGCCGTAATGCCCGAATGCCCATGCCCCGACCGGCCGGGCGAAGAACGCTACCGCGAGACTCGCATAAGCCGCCAGCAGTTGTGCTGACGGATCGCCGGGGGGAAAAAACAGCGGTCCGAACACCAGCGAGGCAGCCGTCGCGTAGATGTAGAAATCATAGAACTCGACCGACGTGCCGACGAGGCTGGCGAGCAGGATGCGGCGATGCGAGGTGCCTGCCAATGCGGCGGGCAAAGATGATACGGCCATTGCCCCTTTCCGCGCGCCGGTTGCCCCACGTCAACGCACAAAAATATGTCGTTGCAGTCACGAAATCGGGTTTCGAAGACACATGGCAGCAATGTTGACGGTTTAGGGGACGAATGTGCGAGGCAGCTTTTATGGCGCGCATCGCATAATGCCGGGCTTTCCCCCCTCGCCCGGCCATTCCCTGAACTACGGGGCGGTCCCTGGCGACCGCCCCGATTTTTCAGCGCGATACCGCATCGCGCAATTGCGCCTTGTTCATCTTCGAGCGGCCGGCGATCCCGCGCTTCTTCGCCTCGGCATATAGCTCATCGCGGCTACAATGATCGCGCGCCTCCGCAGTCTTTTCCGCAATGTCCCCGGGCTGCGCAGAAAATTGCCGGCCCTTGCGCGTGTCGGCGCGCTTCTTGGCGGTCGTCCGGGCATATTCCTTGTCGGAAAGCGCTTCGCGTGCCTTCTTGGGCAGATATCGCTCACCGGTCTCGCCGCTCTGCTTGCCCGATTTGGTTCCCCATTCTTCCTCGGTCCATTGATGGAGCGAATTGTCAGCGTCCTTGCCGTCCTTATAGCCGCCGCCTCGCTTCTTATATTCGGTGACCGCCATCTGCGCCTTACGCGCTGACCACTGGCCTTTCTTCCCGCCTTTCGACCCGGCGGTGATTTCTTCCTTCACCTTCTCCCACAAGGCGGGGTCGGATTTTTCGGCGGTTTCGGACATCGGCTGCACCTCCTGTGCGACAAACCCGTCCCGCACCGAAAAGACGCAGACTCAACTCGCGGTGACGAAGCTGTCCATCACCCGCTTGCGTCCGGCCTGCTCGAAATCGATCTCCAGCTTGTTGCCCTCGATCTCCGCGATCGCGCCATAGCCAAATTTCTGGTGGAACACGCGCTGTCCCACGGAAAGGTCGCCCCGCCCCTTGTTGCCGAGGCTCACCGCGGAGGCGCGACTTTCGACCACCCGCACCGGCTCGCGCGTGAAGGTGCGGCTCGACCATTCGCCGCCGGGCTTGGCGCCGAGCGTTCCCGCCGCCCGCTGCCACCCCGGTCCGCGGCCGGTCCCTCGCGCCACATCGGCAAAGGGATCGGCGCGCTCGGACCAATTCGCGCGCCACAGGCTCTCGCCCCCCGACATGCTCGTCTCGCTCTCGACATGCTGGGGCGGCAGTTCCCCAACGAAGCGCGATGGGATCGAGCTGGTCCACTGGCCGTAGATGCGGCGATTGGCAGCGTGCAGGATCGTCGCCAGGCGCCGCGCGCGCGTGATCGCGACATAGGCTAGCCGCCGCTCCTCTTCCAGCGAGCGCGTCCCGCCTTCATCGAGCGCGCGCTGCGACGGGAACAACCCCTCCTCCCAGCCCGCGAGGAAGACGGTGTCGAATTCCAGCCCCTTGGCGGCGTGGATCGTCATGATCGTCACCTTGGGATCGTCGCGGGTCGCCTCATTGTCCATGACGAGGCTGACGTGTTCCAGGAACGCACCGAGGTTCTCATATTCCTCCATCGCGCGCACCAGCTCGGTGAGGTTCTCCAGCCGCCCCGCGGCCTCGGTCGACTTCTCCGCCTGATACATTGCGGTATAGCCGCTCTCATCGAGGATCTGCCGCGCCAGCTCGGGATGCGGCAGGTCGCGCGCCATATCGCGCCACCGCGCGACGTCGCCTACGAACCGCCCCAGCGCCTTGCGCGCCTGCGGGGTCAGCTCATCGGTGTCGAGAATGCGCGCCGCCGCGATCGACAGCGGCAACCCCTCGGCGCGCGCAAGCTGATGCAGCTTGGCAATCGCCTTGTCGCCGAGCCCACGCTTGGGCGTGTTGACGATCCGCTCGAACGCCAGATCGTCGGCGGGCTGGTTCACGACGCGCAGATACGCCAGCGCATCGCGGATTTCGGCACGCTCGTAGAAGCGGAACCCGCCGACGATCCGGTACGGCAACCCGATCGCGATGAAGCGATCCTCGAACTCGCGGGTCTGATGCTGCGCACGGACGAGGATCGCGACATCGTCGAGGCTCTTGCCCGATCGCTGCGTCGCCTCGATCTCGTCACCGACGCGACGTGCTTCCTCGGGACCGTCCCACACGCCCAGCACGCGGACCTTTTCGCCCGCGTCCAGCTCGGTCCACAATTCCTTGCCGAGCCGCCCGCCGTTGTTGGCGATCACCCCGGATGCGGCGCCCAGAATGTGCGGCGTTGACCGGTAGTTCTGCTCCAGCCGGATCACCTTCGCGCCAGGGAAGTCCTTTTCGAACTTCAGGATGTTCTCGACCTGCGCCCCGCGCCACGAATAGATCGACTGATCGTCGTCACCGACGCAGCAAATGTTGCGCCGCTCCTGCGCCAATAGCCGCAGCCAGAGGTACTGGACCGAGTTCGTGTCCTGGTATTCGTCGACCATGATGTAGCGAAAGCGCTGCTGATACTGCTCCAGCACGCCACGATCGCGCTTCAAGATCGTCAGCGCATGCAACAGCAGGTCACCGAAGTCACAGGCGTTCACCGCCTTCAGCCGTTCCTGATATTGCTGGTACAGCTCGCCACCCCGGCCGTTCGCATACCGCTCGCTCTCGCCCGCATCGACGTGGGCCGGCACCAACCCCTTGTTCTTCCATTCATCGATCAATCCGGCGAGCGACCGTGCTGGGAAGCGCTTCTCGTCGATGTCCGCAGCAAGCACCAGTTGCTTGAGCAACCGCAACTGATCGTCGGTGTCGAGAATGGTAAAATTGCTCTGCAAACCAACCAATTCGGCATGACGCCGCAGCATCTTGGCGCCGATCGCATGGAAGGTGCCCAACCACGGCATTCCCTCCACCGCATCGCCGACCAGCCGCCCGACCCGCTCGCGCATCTCGCGCGCCGCCTTGTTGGTGAAGGTTACCGACAGGATTTCCGAAGGATAGGCGCGTCTGGTCCACAGCAGATGCGCCAGCCGGGCCGTCAGCGCGGCCGTCTTGCCGGTGCCTGCTCCGGCCAGCACCAGCACCGGTCCGTCGGTCGTCAGCACCGCATCACGTTGCGGGGAGTTGAGCCCGGCCAGATAGGGCGGGTCCTGCGTAGCGGCGGAAAGATCGGTCACGCCGAACAGGTAGGGAACGCGTGCGCCACGGGCAAGCGAAACGGCGAAGAGTTACAGTCACGCGGGCGTCTTCGACCAGACGCACCGCCGTAAAGCCCCACGCCTAGGGGCCGTCGGGTCGGCGACCAGGGCGCGCCGGCAAGTCGCCCGCCTTGACGCAGAGGCGACGCATGTCGCGGCCGCCGAACCACCCCAGGAGTACCATCGATGAACCGCCTCGATTTCGCCGCGCTTGCGGTAACGCTGACACTTTGCCTTTCGCCGACAGCCGCAACGGCCGATGCCGATCGCGTGCCGCTCACCGCGCGAATCGCGGTCCGCGATCTCGACCTCGCCAGCCGCTTCGGTCAGGGGCAGTTCCGACGGCGCGTGGATCACGCCGCTGCCAGCACCTGCGGTGTCGGCATGAGCATCCGCGAGCGGCTCGACGTGCTGCGGTGCCACACCGAGATGCGCAGGGACGCGCAGGTCCGGCTCGCAGCACTCGCTCACAGCGGCGAGATCGAGGTCGCGGCGCTTATATCGCGCTGACCGTGACAGGGGGCGGGTCTCGCAGCGAGGTCCGCCTCTTGCCGCGATCAAGTGAAAGGACGAAGGTGCCAGCGCGTATCGTTGATCGGCCCTACATGTCATTGTGAAGGCGTCTGATTGACGCCAGTTTTCAATGCTGAGAGCGTCGATGGCTAGTCGGCATCTCGCGGCTATTAAATCCTTTCCGGATAAAGCAGCATAATACCTCGTCCGGCCGCCGCATACGCGACTTTGTGCACGCAGCTTAGTTTCTATCACGATCCCGCACCGGCGGACCGCTTCGTCATGCCGGCAATCCCAAAAACCTCACTGCATCAACCGATCTACTTTATTTGCCGGCCGATGACCGGGATCGGCGATAGGTCATCAAACTGTCACGCTTCACGCCGACAGCACGACTCGTCATGGCATCCAGTGTCCTTGAGGCTTCGCCTTCGTCACCGCCCGCGGCAACGCGATCGTTCGACGGTCCAGTCCATCCATTCGCTCGTTTCGCCTTCCTGGCGGTCGTCATTCTGGGCTTCGGCTATGCCGGGATCAGCGTCCTGATCGACACCCAGCAGGTCGGAGAGCAGCTTGCGCTTGGCGTCTTTGCCTTTTTGGGCCTCGCCCTGCTGATCGCGCTGGGGTTCGAGTTCGTCAACGGCTTCCACGACACGGCCAATGCGGTCGCGACCGTCATCTATACGAACGCGCTGCCCGCGCATTTCGCGGTCGTGTGGTCGGGCTTCTTCAACTTTCTCGGCGTTATGCTGTCGTCAGGGGCGGTCGCCTATTCGATCATCACGCTGCTCCCCGTCGACCTGATCCTGAATGTCGGCTCGGGTGCCGGGTTCGCGATGATCTTCGCGCTGCTGTTCGCAGCCGTGCTGTGGAACCTGGCGACCTGGTACGTCGGCTTGCCCAACAGCTCGAGCCACACGCTGATCGGGTCGGTGCTGGGCGTCGGTTTCGCCAACCAGCTGCTGACCAGCGACAGCGGCGGCACCTCGGGTGTCGACTGGACACAGGCGACCAAGGTGCTGACCGGGCTGTGGATGGCGCCGCTGATTGGGTTCGGGGCGGCGGCGCTGCTGCTTCTGGTCGTCCGCCACATGGCGCGCAATCCGCAACTCATGACCCCCCCTGAGGGCAATACGCCGCCTCCGCGTGGCATTCGCGCGCTGTTGATCTTCACCTGCACGGCGGTGTCGTTCAGCCACGGGTCGAACGACGGTCAGAAGGGCATGGGGCTGATCATGCTCATCCTGATCGGCTGCGCACCGACTGCCTACGCGCTGAACCGCACGCTGCCCGCAAGCGAGACGCCCGCCTTCGTCCAGAGCGCCAATGATGCGCGGACGACGCTGATCCAGCACGGAGCGGCCTCAGTCGAACCGGGGAAGGCACGAAAGATACTCCGCGATTCGCTGAAGAAGCGCGACGTGGTGAATGGACGCACCTACGGAGCAGCGATCGCCGTGTCGGAGGACCTCGCCCGCCGTGTCGCCGGATATGGCTCGTTGAGCCAGGTGCCCGCCAGTGCCGCACCCAACATCCGCAACGACATGTACATGGTCATGGACACGACGCGGATGATCACCTCCGCCGAGCATAATGGCTTCAACGATGGCGAGAAAGCGGTCCTCAACGACTATCGCACCCGGCTGGAGCGCGGGACGCGCTTCATCCCGCTGTGGGTGAAGGTGGCGGTGGCGCTGGCGCTCGGGCTCGGCACGATGGTCGGCTGGAAGCGAATCGTCGTCACGGTCGGCGAGCGGATCGGCAAGCAGCACATGACCTATGGCATGGGCGCATCGGCAGAACTGGTGGCAGCGGGTACGATCCTGGTCGCCGATCGCTTCGGCTTGCCCGTGTCCACGACCCACATCCTGTCGTCAGGTGTCGCTGGCGCCTCGGTGGCGAGCGGACATGGGCTGCAACGTCGTACGCTGATCCAGCTTGCCGCGGCCTGGCTCATGACGCTGCCGGTGGCGATGGTGCTTGCCGGCGGGCTTTATTGGTTGCTGCTGACCATCGTCAGGACCGCCGGACTTTAGCCGCGGTCGCCACCGCAAGCGAAAGGACCGATTTCCGCGACGGCCTTAGTTGGCTGGCGTGCCGAAGGGCTTGCCGCGATAAAAGCGGCAGAGTTTCACACGCTCAACTTGAAGCACGCGCTACAATCACCGCGCGCGACAAACGCCGTTCGCGTCAGCTTTCGACGGAAAGCAGTGTTACCCCGGCATAACGCTCCTCGCCCGGCACAAACAATTCGCTTGGCTTGAACCGCCGTGGCGTAATGCGCAGCGCCGAGAGTCCCGCCAATTTAAAGGCGCCGATCTTCGGTTCCTTCGGCGGCTGCCCGTCACGCTCCAGCGTCAGCGCGTCGAGGTAAATCTCACCATGCTTGGTGTAGAGGATATGTGGGGCCAGCGTCACGCTGCCACGATTGTACATCGCTGCAATCGCCTGCAATTTGACGATCGCCTCGAAGACGACGGGAACGGTATCGGGCACCGCCGGCGCGGGCCGGCTGTCGGTTTCGGCACTCATCGCGCGCCCCATAGCCGATCGCGCCGCACCGCAGCAAGATTGACGTCGGAAACGCTGCGTTCCCGCGCCGGACCTTCAGGAAGCGCCGAGCAACTTCTGTGCGAAATACGTCATTTGCAGCGCCTGGAGCCTTGCCCCCTGCTCGATGTCAGCATCCCCCGAGTGGCCCCCCGCAGTATCCTCGTAGAACAGATAGGGGAGCCCGAACTCTTTGAGCCGCGCGGCGAATTTGCGGGCGTGCTGCGGGCCGACGCGATCGTCCTTGGTGGTCGTCCAGATATATGGCTCGGGGTACGCCACGCCGCGTTTGACGTTGTGATACGGTGAGATCCGGCGCAGAAACGCTCGCTCCTCGGGCACCGCCACCGATCCATATTCGTCCACCCACGACGCGCCGGCCGCGATCCGTTCGTAGCGCAGCATGTCTAGCAACGGCACCTGAATGGTCACCGCTTTCCACAATTCGGGATGCTGATTGAGTTCGACTCCCATCAGCAGCCCGCCGTTCGAGCCGCCATAGATGCCGAGCTTCGCAGCACTGGTGAATCGGCGAGCCATCAGGTCCTTGGCGACCGCAGCGAAATCGTCGTAGATCACCTGACGCTTGGTCTTGCGCCCTGCATCGTGCCATGCCGGACCGAACTCGCCCCCGCCGCGGATATTGGCGAGGACATAGGCACCCCCGTGCTCCAGCCACAATTTGCCGGTGATCGCCGAATAGCTGGGCAGCATCGGTAATTCGAAACCACCGTACGCGGTCATGATCGTCGGCGTGCTGCCGTCACGTGGCGCATCGCGACGATGCACGATGAAATACGGGATATTAGTCCCGTCGCTCGATGTGGCCTCGAACTGGTCGGCCACAAGGCCGGCTGCGTCGAACTTCGCGGGTAGCGCCTTTACCTGCGTCGGCGCCGCATCGCTTCCGGCAAGGAAGCGCGCGAGCGTCGTTGGGGTGAGAAAGCCCGTGGTCACCAGGAAGGCGTCGTCGTTGTGGTCGCTGGTCCCGGCGACACCGAAGCTGGCATTGTCGGGGAGGGCCATCTGCTGTGCGCTCCAGCCGACAGCCGTGGGCGTATAGACATTGATCCGGCCACGTACATTATCGGTATAATCGAGGATCAGGTGATGCCGGGCGGCATCGACGCCGCTCACAGCCTGGCGAGCTGTCGGTGCGAAGATCAGCGTCGGCGCCATCCGTCCGGCTACCAATTCCTTCAGCGGCAACGAGGCGACGGCGCCGGTCGGGATCGCCCCCCACGGCTCGCTGGTCGTGAAGATGACGCGCCCGTCGATCATCGCCACAGGTGCGGTACGCGGCGGCAGATCGAGCTTCGTCACTCCGGTCGGCGTCCACAACAGCCGCTCGGCACCGAAGAAGGTCTTCTGCCGCTCGATGAACACCGCGCGGTTGCCGGCGCCATCGGTGATCACGCTGGCGTAGCTGCCGAGTTGATCGTCGGGTGCGCCGCGGAAAACTTCCGCTGCCTGCGACAATGGTTGGCCGCGGCTCACCTTCTTGACGACGAACGGATAACTCGACGCGGTCATCGTGCCCGCGCCCCAATCGCGGCTGACCAGCAGCGTGTCCTTGTCGAGCCACACCGCGCCCTGCTTCGAGGTCGGCAGCACGAAGCCGTCGGCCACGAACTGCCCGGCCGCCAGATCGAACTCGCGGTAGGTGACCGCATCCTCACCGCCCTCGGACAGCGCGACGAGGCACAGCCGCTCGTCGGGCGCGAGGCAGGTCATTCCCTTGTAGACCCATTTGCGCCCTTCGGCGGCGCTGAGCGCGTCGACGTCGAGAAGCGTGCGCCAGGCTGGCGTCGGTGCCGCATAGTCCTCGATCGTCGTCCAGCGGAGGATGCCCTGCGGATGATCCGCGTCTCGCCAGAAGTTGACGATCCGCCCCATCACCTGCTGCGGCATCGGAATACGATCCTTCGCCGCGGCGATCGCCAGCGCTTCGGCATAGAACTGGCGGTAGCGTGGATCGTTCTGGAGGCGCGGGAGCGTCCGAGCATTCTCGGCGGCGACCCACGCCTGCGCACGCGAACCGTCCTTATCCTCAAGCCAGATATATGGATCGGTGTTCGCCACGCGCTGCGCCCAAGCGGCCGCCGCCGTCATCGTCAACGCCGCACCTGTCAGCAACCAACCGATCCGATTGCGCTTCATTCCTGTCGCTCCGTTCGCCATCATGGTGTTGTGCGATACCGTCCCGGCGGGAACAACCCCGTCGTCGATGCGTCAACGGCGCAGCATGATGGATCCGCCAACGGCCGCCGACGGCCTTCCCCTGCCGAGGCGTTACGCAGCGATCGGCGCGCTCTCGTTCGGGACCGCCTTGGTGATCATCGATGGTGGCGTCGCCAATGTCGCCTTGCCGACCATCGCGCGAGACCTGCATGTCGGATCATCGTCGGTGGTGGCGATCGTGACGGTCTATCAGTTGATGCTGGTCATGCTGATGCTGCCGTTCGCCGGTCTGGGCGATCGGATCGGCCTGAAACGCATGTACCAGCTGGGACAGATGATCTTCACGATCGCCACGTTGCTGTGCTTCTTCGCCAAGAGCCTGCCCTTCCTGCTGGTCGTCCGGGCGGTACAGGCGGTCGGGGCCGCCGGGGCGCTGGCCGTGGCGTCGGCGCTGATCCGCCAGACCTATCCCTCGGCGCAGCTCGGACGCGGATTGGGGATCAACTCGGTCGTCGTTGCGTCGTCGGCCGCCGCGGCGCCGACCATCGGAGGACTGGTGCTATCGATCGCGCCGTGGCCGTGGGTATTCGCCAGCGCGATCCCCTTTGCGGTCGCCTCCTTGCTGCTCGGCCGTGCGTTGCCCGACCCGGCGCCGCGTGACCGGCCGTTCGACGCGATCGGCGCGGTGCTGTGCGCTTCGATGTTCGGGCTCATCATCGGCGGGGCCGAAAGCGCGGTGCATGGCGACAGCCCGGTCGTATCGTTCGCGATCGTCGCGTTGGGAGTGGTGATCGGCCGCTTCTACATCCGTCGGGAGCGACGTTCGACGCAGCCGATCCTGCCGGTCGACCTGCTGTCGCGACCGGTGATCGCGTTATCGACGATCGGCGGGTTTACGGCCTTCACCGCATCGATGACGCTGCTGCTGTCGACGCCGTTTCGCCTGACGCACAGCTACGGCATGTCCGCCGCAGCGGTCGGCGCGGTGATCGCGCCGTGGCCGCTGACCAACATGATCGTCGCGCCGCTGATGGGGTGGCTGTCGGATCGGATACCGGCGGGATTGCTGGGCGGGATCGGCATGGCGATCTCGACCACGGCCTTGCTGTTGCTTGCCTTCATGCCCGCCGATCCTTCGTGGTTCGATATTGCGTGGCGCATGTCGCTGTGCGGTGCGGGGTTCGGCACCTTCCTGCCGCCCAATGCCCGGCTCATCATCGGCTCAGCACCCCGCGAACGGGCGGCCGCGGCGGGCGGGTTGGTCAGCACCGTACGGCTCGTCGGGCAAACGACCGGCGCAACGGTGGTGGCAGGGCTGCTCGCGCTGGACGTCGGTGCCGGACGGACACCGCCGCTCGCCGCGGCCGGGCTGGCGGTGATCGCGGGCCTGTGTAGCCTCGCGCGGTTGCGGCCGTCGATCCGCGATCCGGAGCGCGGCGAGGCCGAGGACGTGCAACCCGCGGCCGCGGTCCGCTGACCGTTCAGCCGCGCGCGCCGATCCACGCCAGCCAAAGCCATCCCCCGATCAGCAACGTGCCGCCAAGGGGCGTGATTGCGCCCAGCCAACGCGGCAACCCGAGCGCCATCAGGTACAAGGTGCCCGCGAAAATCGCACTACCCGCCAGAAACAGCCATGCCGGCCCCCGCGCCTCGAAGCGCACGGCGAGCAACGCCGCCAGCGCATGGACGAGCTGATAATGCGCGCCGGTCTTCAACCACTCGACCGCCGCGCCCGAAGCGCCGTGCGCACCGAACGCGCCGGCCGCGACGGCCAAGGCGCCGGACAGCGGCGCCAGTACGAGGATCAGGTTCACGATCGCTCTCCCCCGCCCCACGGATGATGTTCGGCGATCATCGCGCGCGCGGCGCGGGGATCGGTGGCCTCGATCTGGATGCGCAGCCGCTCCTTGTCGCTGGCGCGATACATCTGCTCGGCGCGGTCGATGTCGCCGGGGGCGATGTCCAGCCCGGTCATCGCCAGCCGCGCCATCTTCACGGCCGACTCCATGACCTCACGAATAACGGCGCGGGCCGGACCATTCTTCAGCTTGATCAAAGCGCGACGATCGTAAGCGCGGACGTAGAGCGCCGCATTCGGGAACGCCTCGTGGATCGCCTCCAGCTGGTCGAGCGACAACTGGTCGCCGTCCATGCAGAACAGGATCAGCTCGGCCTCCCCCCCGCCCGCCTGCCGCAACAGATCGAGCCGGGTGCCGTCGCCGTAATAGACCTTGGACCCAAGCTCCCCGGCGATGTCGATCATCTCGATATCGGTGTCGATCAGCGTGACCGGAATATCCTGCGCCATCAGCATCTGCCCGACCGTCTGGCCGAAGCGACCATAGCCGACGATGATCGCGTTTGCCCCGTCCGCCTTCGGCCCGTCACGGTCGCTCTGCGCGGCGATCGGTTCCTCGCGGAAACGGCGGGTGAACATCATCAGGAACGGCGTCGTGGCCATCGACAGCGTGATGATCGCGCCGAACAGGCTCGCGGCATCCGGGGCGATCAACAGCGCCTGTTGCGCCTGTGCCAGCAGCACGAACCCGAACTCACCGCCCTGGCTGAGCAACAGACCGAGCGCTAGCGCCTGTCGCCAGCCCATGCGAAACGCCAGCCCGAGCACAGTGATGATCGCGGCCTTGGTCGCGATCAGCGCGGCGGCCATCGCGATCACGAACACCGGGCGATCAGCAATCGCCTCCAAATTCAGCATCATGCCGACCGCGAGGAAGAAGAGGCCCAGCAGGATGGCGCGGAACGGCTCGACGTCGGTTTCCAGCTCGTGCCGGTACGGACTGTCAGCGAGCATCACGCCCGCGACGAACGCCCCGAGCGCGGTGGAAAGGCCCAGCCGTTCCATGACCGCCGCCGCCGCGATCACCGTGAACAGCGCGGCGAACACGAACATCTCGCGCTCGCCCAGATGCCCGATCAAGCGGAACAATGGTCGCAGCACGAAGCGGCCGGCCGCGACCAGCCCGACGATCGCCAGGATCGTATAGAGCCCCAGGACCCAGCCCTCGGGCCCGCTGGTGGCAGCGGGATTGCGGCTCATCGCGGCGATGATCGTGATCATCGGGATGATCGACAGATCCTGGAACAGCAGGATCGAGAAGGCGCGCTCCCCGAAGGGCGTGCGCAGCCGCCCGGAGGATTGCAGCATCGGCAACACCTGCGCGGTCGACGACAATGCGAGCGGCATGCCCACCGCGAGCGCCGCGGCCAGCGAGAAGCGCGCGGCAAGCGCCAGGATCGCGGCCAAGGCGATGCCGCAGGCAACGACCTGGATCAGCCCGAGGCCGAAAATGTCTTCCTTGAGCCGCCACAGCCGCTGTGGGCTGAGTTCGAGCCCGACGATGAACAGCAGCAGCGTGATGCCGAGTTCGGCGAATCCCAGCTTCGCCTCGGCATCGCCGACCAATCCGAGAAGATGCGGTCCCACCACTGCGCCGGCGACGAGGAAGCCCAGCGTCGCACCGAGGCCTAGCCGACGGAACAGCAGCACGAATACCAGCCCGCTTCCGAGCAGGATCGTGCCGTCGCGAATCATCGAAAGGTCAGCGTGTTCCATCAGCTACCCCGCGCGGTGCGTGCCTGATCGGCCGCATCGGCCGCGGCCTCGAACGCGAGGCGGATCGACGGATGCCGCGCGGTCAGCTTCAGCCCGGGCGTGAACAGATCGAGGCCCGGCCAGTCGGGCACGTCGCCTTCGCCCGCCAGCCAGTGCGTCAGCGCGTCGCGCGCCCCGACCAGTTCCTCGACCGAGCGGCCGACCGCGTGACGGGCGAGCAACGTCGAGGACGCCTGACCGAGCAGGCAGGCGCGCACCTGCGTGCCCAGCGCCGCGACGCGGCCGTCCTCGCCGAGCCGAACGTCGACGGTCACGCGGCTGCCGCAGATCGGGGAACGGCGCTCGGCGGAACCATGTGCATCCGGCAGGCGATCCGGAAAGGGATTGCCGATCGCCAAGGCGCTGATCTCGGGGGTGTATAGGTCGAGGCTCATCAGGGTCGGTCGCTTTGGCGGGAGGGAGTACGCGGGCCGAACACCGGCTGCCCCTTGCGGCGGCGGTCGACGAAATCAGCCACCGCGCCACTGGTCGCCACGAGCAGCGGGAAGATACGCGCATTCTTGACCCACGCCGGGCGCCGGGTGGGCCCGCCGCCGGTCAGATCCAGCATCAGGACGAGGAACAGGAAGGCAAGGCTGGCGAGGATAAGGCCCTTGAGCGCGCCGAAGCCAAAGCCCAGCGCGCGATCGATCGGGCCGAGGACCGACGTGCGGGTGCGGGCCGAAATCGCGTTGATGATCAATCGACTGACCAGATAGGTCCCGCCGGTCAGCAGCACAAAGGCCAGCACCGCCGCGCCGGACACGCTGGCGATCGAGCCGGCCAGCGCCTTCGACAGCGGCAGATGCAGGATCTTGAGCGCGAAGATCATCGCGACCCACGCGAACAGCGCCAACACCTCGCCGACGAACCCGCGCCGTGCACCGCCGATCGCCGTCAGTGCGACGAGCACGAGGACGGCAATATCGAGCGGTTCGAGATTCATGCGCCTTCCTTATGGTGCGATCCGCCGTCCGGCTAGGCCCGGATGTTGGCGAAGGTGGCGCCAATCGCCACCCATGCGCGCCTCAGGGCCGCACCTGATGGTCCCGTCGGACCGCCAGCCTAGCAAAAGTTGGCGCATGTAGGACAGCGCTCACCCACGCCCCAGCAGGTGATCGACGAACTGCCCCAAGGTGCGGAACGCCGATTGGCGCATCGCAGCCGTGTCGACCGACGAGGGCAGCAAGGCACGCTCGAACCCTAGTTTCGCCGACTCCTTCAGACGAAGCGGAGCGTGCGCGACGGGGCGTAACTCTCCTGACAGCGCAATCTCACCAAAGGCGACCGCGTCGGCGGGGACCGGGCGTTCGCTGAGACCGGACACCAGCGCGGCGGCGACCGCGAGGTCTGCAGCAGGATCCTGAATGCGATAGCCGCCGGCGACGTTGAGATAGACTTCGCAGGTCGAGAAGCTGAGCCCACACCGCGCCTCCAGCACCGCGAGGATCATCGCCAGCCGCGCCGAGTCCCAGCCGACCACCGACCGACGCGGCGTCGCGCCGCTCGCCACCCGCACGACCAGCGCCTGTATTTCAACCAACACCGGACGCGTACCCTCCAGCGCCGGGAAGACGGTGGCGCCAGTCACCCCCTCGTCACGCTGCGTGAGAAACAGTGCCGAAGGGTTTGAAACCTCAACCAATCCGTCGCCCGCCATTGCGAACACACCGATCTCGTCGGTGCCCCCGAAGCGGTTCTTGAGGCTGCGCAGAATGCGATATTGATGACTGCGCTCGCCCTCGAAGCTGAGCACCGTATCGACCATATGCTCCAGCACGCGCGGGCCGGCGATCGCGCCGTCCTTGGTGACGTGGCCGACCAGCACCACCGCGGTGCCGCGTTCCTTGGCAAAGCGGATCAGTTCCTGCGCGGTGGCGCGCACCTGGCTGACGGTGCCGGGGGCGCCCTCGATCAGATCGGAATGCATCGTCTGGATCGAATCGATCACCAGCAGGCGCGGCGGGGTTCCATGCCCCAGTGTCGTCAGGATATCCCGCGTGGATGTTGCCGCCGCGAGCCGCACCGGGGCATCGCCAAGTCCCAATCGTTGCGCGCGCAGTCGCACCTGATCCGCCGCCTCCTCGCCGGAAACATAGGCAACGTCGTGGCCGGCGCGCGCGAGCGCCGCAGCCGCCTGTAACAGCAAGGTCGACTTGCCGATCCCCGGGTCGCCGCCGATCAACGTCGCCGATCCCGCGACCAGCCCGCCGCCCAGCGCGCGATCGAACTCGGCGATCCCGAACGGAAGCCTGTCGGGCAGTACCGATTGCGCGTCGAGCGCGGTCATCGCGATCATCCGCCCGCCGCCTTGCAGATTGTGCTTCGCCTGGAACGGCGTAGCGTTGAGCGGCGCTTCCTCGACCAGCGTGTTCCATTCGGAGCAATCCACGCACTGACCCTGCCAGCGATGATGGACCGAGCCGCACGACTGGCAGACAAATCTCTTTTGAACCTTCGCCATTGTTTGCGCCTAGCGCATCAGGAACGATCAGGGAACACACTTAAGGTGAACAAGACGTTCATCGCAGGGCAAGGCGGGTTCTCACAAGTTCGGAACCCTGTTGGGGGCGGACCGTTTGCTCCCGACCAAGATTTTTGCCAACGAGTAAAGGAGTTCCTCGTGAAGCATTTCGCCGTTCTCGCCCTTGCCTCTGCTGCGCTGATCCCTGGCGCTGCGCTTGCACAGGCGCCGGCCCAGGCACCCGCAGCCGGCCAGACCACCGCGGCGACAGGCGCCGCCGTCACCACCGGTGCGACCGTCTATGACACGTCGGGCGGCGTCGTCGGTACGGTCGAATCGACCGACGGCACCAACGCCGTCGTCAATACCGGCACTGTAAAGGCCGCTATCCCGCTGACCTCGCTCGGCAAGGGTGCACAGGGACCGGTGCTGGCCATGACCAAGGCGCAGCTTGAGGCTGCTGCCGGCCAGCAGCAGGCGCAGGCATCCGCGGAGTTCAAGTCGAAGCTGGTCCCCGGTGCGACCGTATATGGCATCGGCGGGACGCAGCTGGGGACGATCAAGTCGGTCGACGCCAGCGGCGTGACGCTGACCACCACCGATGGTGATGCGGTGCTGCCGGTGACCGGCTTCGGCCCGGGGCCTCAGGGCATCGTGCTCGGCATGACCGCGGCGCAGTTGAAGGCGGCGATGTCGGCCGCAGCGCCGGCAGCGGGCGCGACGGCGGCGGCGGGTGCCACCGCCGATGCGACGACTGCGACTGCCGATACGGCGGCTGCGACGACGACCACCGAGACCGCGGCGCCGGCAAAGTCCAAGCGCAAGCCGCGCTGAGTTGGGTGGTGGCGGGGTTCGGCCCCGCCGCTGACCTTGGCGAGACGCCGTCCGTGCGGTCAGGCACGGGCGGCGTTTCGTTTGTTGGGACGTGAGTCTTTCGACCGTCTGGAGGACGAGGCGGGATCGCGAGATGACGCCTTTTCGGGTGATGGGTTGGTACAGCCGATCGTCATTGCGAGCGTAGCGAAGCAATCCAGGGCGTCGTGATCCGGCCTTGGATTGCTTCGCTACGCTCGCAATGACGGACGTGGGCAGCTGGCGTCGGCTCTGGAGCGATCGCTTGTAGGGCAGAAGCGGGGCCCCGGATCAAGTCCGGGGCGACGTAGCCTCAAGCGGCGACGGTACGCGCTTCCAGCGCGGCGCGGATCGCGGCGATCGCGTCGGCGGCCTTTTCGCCATCGGGACCACCGCCTTGTGCCATGTCCGGGCGACCGCCGCCGCCCTGCCCGCCAAGAACCGCCACCGCCTGTCGCAGCAGGTCGACCGCGCTGATCTGACCCGCCAGATCGGCGGTGACGCCGACCGCGACCGAGGCGCGGCCATCGTTGACCGCGACCAATGCCGCGACGCCCGAGCCGACGCGCGCCTTGGCATCGTCGACCGCGCCGCGCAGGCCCTTGGCCTCGAACCCGTCGAGCACCTGACCGACGAAGCCGACGCCGCCGACCGTCTCGGGGCCCGCCGCCGCACCACCGCTGCCGCCGCCGAGCGCCAGCGCCTTTTTCGCCTCGGCCAGTTCGCGCTCGAGCCGGCGGCGATCCTCGACCAGCGCCGCGACGCGCGCGGGCACTTCGTCGGGCGACGCCTTGAGCGTCGCCGCCGCCTCGCGCAGCTTTTCGTCGCGCGCGTTGAGCCATTGGCGCGCCGCCTCGCCGGTCAGCGCCTCGACGCGCCGGACCCCCGAGGACACCGCGCTCTCACCGACGATCTTGAACACGCCGATGTCGCCGAGCGCGCGGACATGCGTACCGCCGCACAATTCGATCGAATAGGTTTTGCCGTCGTCTTCGGTGCCCATCGACACGACGCGCACCTCGTCGCCGTATTTCTCGCCAAACAGCGCCATCGCACCCTCGGCGATCGCCTCGTCGGGGGTCATCAGCCGCGTCTCGACGCTGCCGTTGCGGCGAATCTGCGCGTTGACCGCGCGTTCGGCCTCGGCGAGTTCGTCAGCGGTCATTGCGCTGTTGTGCGAGACGTCGAAGCGCAGCCGCTCGGGCGCGACCAGCGAGCCCTTTTGCGCGACATGCGTGCCGATCTTCTGGCGCAGCGCCTCGTGAAGCAAGTGGGTGGCGGAGTGGTTGGCGCGGATCGCGGCACGACGCGCGACATCGATCGCCAGCTTGACGGTATCGCCGACCTTCAGCGCGCCCGCAGCGATCGTCGCATGGTGGACGAACAATTTGCCGAGCTGTTTCGAGGTTTCGGCAACGTCGGCGTGGAAGCCATTGTCGCTGCTGATGATCCCTGCGTCACCGACCTGTCCGCCGCTCTCGCCGTAGAAGGGCGTCTGGTTGACGATCACGTCGACGGTGTCGCCGGTCGCTGCGTGATCGACACGCTTGCCGTCCTTGACCAGCGCGAGCACCACGCCTTCGCCGACGTCGCTGCTGTAGCCGGTGAACTCGGTCGCGCCGACTTCCTCGACCAGATCGAACCACAGATCGTCCGATGCCTTTGCGCCCGAGCCCTTCCATGCGGCGCGCGCGGCGCGCTTCTGTTCGGCCATCGCGGCGTCGAAGCCGGCGCGGTCGACCTTGAAGTCCTGCGCGCGCAGCGCGTCTTCGGTCAGGTCGTAGGGGAAGCCGTAGGTGTCATAGAGGCGGAAGGCCGTGTCGCCGGACAGCGTGTCGCCCGGCTTCATCCCCGTCGTCGCATCGTCGAGCAGCCGCAGCCCCTTGTCGAGCGTCTGGCGGAATCGCGTCTCCTCCTGCCGCAACGTCGCCTCGATCAGCGGCTGGGCGCGGATCAGTTCGGGATAGGCGACGCCCATCTCGGCGACGAGCGCCGGGACCAGCCGGTGCATCAGCGGCTCCTTCGCGCCGAGCAGATGCGCGTGGCGCATCGCGCGACGCATGATCCGGCGCAGCACATAGCCGCGGCCTTCGTTGGCGGGCAGCACGCCATCGGCGACGAGGAAGCCCGAGCAGCGCAGGTGATCCGCGATCACGCGGTGGCTCGCCTGATTGTCGCCGGTGGTGTGCGTGTGCGTCAGCGCGCCGGAGGCGGCGATTAGCGCCTTGAACGTGTCGGTGTCATAATTGTCGGTGACGCCCTGCAGCACCGCCGCGACGCGCTCCAGCCCCATGCCGGTGTCGATCGAGGGGCGCGGCAGATCGCCGACGATCGCATCGGCCTCCTGCACATGCTGCATGAACACGAGGTTCCAGATCTCGACGAAACGGTCGCCGTCTTCATCCGGGCTGCCCGGGGGGCCACCGGGGATATGCTCGCCGTGATCGTAGAAGATTTCCGAGCACGGGCCGCACGGACCATCCGAGCCCATCGCCCAGAAATTGTCCTTGGTCGGGATGCGGATGATGCGATGTTCGGGAAGCCCGGCGATCTTCTTCCACAGCTCGAACGCCTGATCGTCGGTGTGGAAGACGGTGGCGGTCAATTTGTCCGCCGGCAGCCCCCATTCCTTCGTCAGCAGCGTCCAGGCGTGGGTGATCGCCTGTTCCTTGAAATAGTCGCCGAAGCTGAAATTCCCCAGCATCTCGAAGAAGGTATGGTGGCGCGCGGTGTAGCCGACATTGTCGAGATCGTTGTGCTTGCCGCCGGCGCGGACGCATTTCTGCGACGACGTCGCCGTGCTGTAGGGCCGCGTCTCCAGCCCGGTGAAGACGTTCTTGAACGGCACCATGCCCGCGTTGACGAACATCAGCGTCGGATCGTTCTGCGGCACCAGCGGCGCCGAGGGCACGATCTGGTGCCCGGCCGAACCGAAATAGTCGAGGAACGAGCGGCGAATGTCGTTGGTAGCGGTCATGGCGCTCGACTTAATCCGCGAACGGCGCGCTGCCTAGGCCCCCAGCGTGCGCAACGGCTCGTCGCGCGAGGGACGGTCGCGCGGTTGTTACCGTCACCTATGTATGCGAAGCCGCCTGCCGACGATTCGGGGGTAAGCTGAATGAAGCATTTACTGACGCTTGCCGCGATTGCGGCGGCGACGCTCGCGAATGGCGCGACGGCGGCGACGCTGATCCAGTTCGACAGCGAACAGGGCGCCTCCCGCGGCTTCGACGCATTCGACAGCCGCACGGGCACGCTGAACGCGGTCACGTTGACGGTCAAGCTTGCGAAGACGCGCGGCTGGGCCGTCGGGGCGCCGAGCGGCAGCGCTTCCACCGCGAACGTCTCGTGGACCATCGCCGGCAACTGGCGTCTCGGGTCGAACAACAATGCGCTCGGTGAGCCGCTCGTGGCGCTGAACGGATCGGGGAGCGCCGTCGTGCCGCTCGACCGGAGCGACGGCGACTATGATTTCGGCTTCTTCGGGGTCACCGCGACCGGCGCGGCAACCTTCCAGTTCGATCCGGCGCAGTTCCTCAATCGGCGGATCACGTTCAACGGCTACGATCTGGGGCAGACGGTCGGGTCGGGCGACACCAGCTTCACCGGGATCCCTGCGGGCGGCACCATCAACCAGCTCCGGGGCGGGTGCATCGTCGACAATGGCAATGCCAGCGCGCCGGGTGAGGATTTCTGCGGCAGCGCGAGTTACACGCTGACCTACGATTACACCCCGGCAGTGCCGGAGCCCGGCACCTGGGCGCTGATGATCGCCGGGTTCGCCGCCACGGGGGCCGCGCTGCGTCGCCGCCGCCGGACGCTGGCCGTCGGCTGACGCTCAGACCGGGCGGTCGAGCGAGGCCGGCGGGGTGCTGAACCACGCCGGCCCGCTGTCCGTCATGTGGAAGCAGTCCTCCAGCCGCACGCCGAATTTGCCGGGCAGGTAGAGGCCGGGCTCGTCCGAGAAGCACATGCCGGCGGCGAGCGCGGTGCTTTCGCCGTGGACGAGGTTGACCGGTTCGTGCCCGTCCATCCCGATTCCGTGTCCGGTGCGATGCGACAGGCCAGGCAGCCGATAGCCCGGACCATAGCCGAGCGTCTCGTAATACCCGCGCACCGCGTCGTCGATCGTGCCGGCCGCCACCCCGATCCGCGCCGCGCGGAATGCAAGCGCCTGTGCGGCCTTCACCCGATCCCAGACCGTGCGTTGCTCGGCGGTGGCCGCGCCGTGCACCCAGGTGCGCGACACGTCGGATTGATAGCCCTGCACGGTGCAGCCGCAGTCCATCAGGACGACCTGCCCGTCGGCGAGGCGGATCACCTCGCGGCTGCCGTGCGGCAGCGCCGCGGCCGGACCGATCAGCGCCATCGAGAATTCGGGGTCGCCACCAAGCTTTCGAGTCGCCGCGGTCATCAGCGCGCCGATCTGCGCGCCGGTCATTCCCGCCTCGACGCGCGGATGCGTCCAGCGATAGGCGGCGATCGTCACATCGGTAGCGCATTGCATCAGCGCGATCTCGGCCGGCGTCTTGATCATGCGGCACCCGCGGACGACCGGGTTGGCGCTGACCAGCTTCGCGCCGGGTAGCGCGTGCGCCAGCCCATCGAACGCGAAGAAGCGCGCACTTTCCTCGATGCCAATCGTGCGGCCCGCCAATTTGCGGTCGCGCAGGAAGCCGGCCACGACCTTGAGCGGATCCTCGTCCTCCTGCCACACGCGCACCTCTGCGGGGACGGCAAGCGTCTGGCGGACCGAGGGTTCCTCGAAGAAGGGCGTGACGATGCAGGGATCGCCCTCGACCGGGATCACCGCCGCGGTCAGCCGCTCGCTGCGATGCCAGACGACACCCGTGAAGTAGATCAGGCTCGATCCCGGCTCGATCAGCACCGCCGCGATCCCGTGCGCCTTCATCAAGGCCTGCGCGCGCGCCAGCCGCCGCGCGCGCTCCGCCGCGCCGATCGGCACCGCGCCGCCGGTCAGATCCGACAGGCCAGCAAGATCGGGCTCGGCGGCACGCACGATCGAGGTGGCGAGCACGGCAGCGGCACCGCCCAGAACGGCGCGGCGCGAAGGGCGGGAGTGGGCGAGGAACATGGTTGCGAACGATACGGTGCTTGACCGAGCCGCCGCAATCCCCTTCCCTGTCGGCACAATTGGGAGCGATGAATGGCCAAGCGGCTGACTCTGTATATCCTTGGCGGGCTGGTGCTCGGGCTGATCGTCGGGCTGGTGCTCAACAGCTGGCTCGACGACGGCTCGCCCGCCGCGCAGGTGCGGCTGACCGAGATTGCGGGTTATTTCTCGATCCTGACCAGCATCTTCCTGCGGCTCATCAAGATGATCATCGCGCCGCTCGTCTTCGCGACCTTGGTGTCGGGGATCGCGCAGATGGGCGATACCGCCGCGCTTGGGCGGATCGGCGCGCGTAGCCTCGCGTGGTTCATCACCGCCAGCCTGTTGTCGCTGACTTTGGGTCTCGTGATGGTCAACCTGCTGAAGCCCGGCGTCGGGATCGGGCTGCCGCTGCCGCCCGCGGGCGAGGCGACGGGGCTG
The DNA here is from genome assembly GCF_000427645.1 of Sphingomonas phyllosphaerae FA2. Taxonomy (GTDB): domain Bacteria; phylum Pseudomonadota; class Alphaproteobacteria; order Sphingomonadales; family Sphingomonadaceae; genus Sphingomonas; species Sphingomonas phyllosphaerae. Next base: position 1,227,478 of record NZ_KE386571.1, read on the forward strand.
GCGACCGCCGCGTTCAACCTGAAGGACTTCTTCACGCATATCGTCCCCGCCTCGATGGTGGATGCGATGGCGAAGAACGAGATCCTGCAGATCGTCGTGATGTCGGTGTTCGTCGGGGTCGCGATCACCGCGGTCGGTGAAAAGGCCGCGCCTTTGGTGAAGGCGATCGACGCGCTGGTGCACGTCATGCTGCGGGTCACCGATTATGTGATGCGCGTGGCACCGGTCGCGGTGTTCGCGGCGGTAGCGGGAACGCTGACCGAGCGCGGGCCGGCGGTGATCGGGCAGCTCGCGTACTTCATGGGCAGCTTCTACCTGACCTTGCTGGTGCTGTGGGCGGTGCTGCTGGGGATCGGCTTCCTGTTCATCGGTGCCCGCATCCGCGAGTTGATCCGTTACGTGCGCGAGCCGTTGCTGGTCGCGTTCTCGACCGCCTCGTCGGAGGCGGCGTACCCGCGGATGCTGGAAGCGCTCGACCGCTTCGGCGTGCCGCCGCGGATCGCCAGCTTCGTGCTGCCGCTCGGTTATTCGTTCAATCTCGACGGATCGATGATCTACATGACCTTCGCGTCGATCTTCATCGCGCAGGCGTACGGCATCGACATGTCGCTGGGGCAGATGATCACGATGCTGCTGGTGCTGATGGTCACGTCGAAGGGGATCGCGGGCGTACCGCGCGCCAGTCTGGTGGTGATCGCGGCGACCCTGCCGATGTTCAAGCTGCCCGAGGCGGGGTTGTTGCTGGTGCTGGCGATCGATCATTTCCTCGACATGGGGCGCACCGCAACGAACGTGATCGGCAATGCGGTGGCGAGCGCGGTGATCGCGAAATGGGAGGGCGGGCTCGACCCGCGCGAATCGCCGGTGATCGCGGGAGCCGCGGCGCCTTCGGGGCATGGGCCGGCGCGTGAGGTGGAGAGTTTCCGGGAGGTTTAAGGGTTTGGCTGCTTGCCTGCGGCCACTCCGTCATTCCCGCGCAGGCGGAAATCCAGAACCTCTGACGTTCAAATTCTATCGACGGACCTGCGCGTCTGGATTCCCGCCTTCGCGGGAATGACGGCGTTGATTTTACGGAGTCTGCAAGTCAATTCCGTGGCGGTTGGCGACGGTAGCTGAGCGCTTCGGCGATGTGGATGCGCCCGATCGTCTCCGCCACGGCGAGATCGGCGATCGTCCGCGCGACGCGAAGGATGCGCGTATAGCCGCGCGCTGACAGCTTCATTGCCACCGCCGCCTGCGCCAGCAATTCGCGCCCCGCCGCGTCGGGTGAGGCGAAGCGTTCGAGCGTCTCTCCATCGAGTTCCGCATTCGTGCGCAGGCCGCTGTCCGCCAATCGCGTGGTCTGGATCGCCCGCGCTGCCGCAACCCGCGTTGCGACCTCCACCGAGCCCTCGGCGGGCGGCAACGTCAGGTCGACGGCGCTGACCGCCGCGACCTCGACGTGCAGATCGATGCGGTCGAGCAGTGGTCCGGACACCTTCGCCTGATAGTCGGCCGCGCATTTCGGGGCGCGGGCGCAGGCTAGCGCGGCGTCGCCGAGGTGCCCGCAGCGGCACGGGTTCATCGCCGCGATCAGCTGGACGCGTGCCGGGTAGGTGACATGCGCATTGGCCCGCGCGACGCTGACGGTGCCGCTTTCCAGCGGCTGGCGGAGCGAATCGAGCACCGCGCGCTGGAACTCGGGCAACTCGTCGAGGAACAGCACGCCGTGGTGCGCGAGGCTGACTTCGCCCGGCTTCACCTTCAGGCCACCGCCCGTCAGCGCCGCCATGCTCGCGGAATGATGCGGGCTGCGGAACGGGCGCGTGCGGGTCAGCGTGCCGCCCGGCAGCGTGCCCGCGACCGACTGGACCATCGATACCTCCAGCGCCTCTGCGGGATCGAGCGGCGGGAGGATGCCGGGCAGGCACGCTGCCATCAGCGACTTGCCCGCACCCGGCGGGCCGACGAACAGCAAATTGTGCGCGCCCGCGGCGGCGATCTCCAGCGCGCGCTTGGCGACTTCCTGCCCCTTCACCTGTCGCAGATCGGGGCCGGTTCGCGCCTCCTGCACGTCGCCAGGCTTCGGCAGCGCCAGAAGGCCGTGGCCTTTCAGATGGTTGAGCAGCGCGAGCAGGTCGGGGGCGGCGATCACCTCGATGCTGCCGCTCCACGCCGCCTCGCTTCCCTGCGCGGCGGGGCAGATCAGCCCCCTGCCCGTCTCGGCGGCGTGAAGCGCGGCGAGAAGGACGCCCGGCGACGGCGCGAGCCGCCCGTCGAGGCCCAGTTCGCCGACGATGACGTAATCGGCGAGCGCCTCTGCATCGACCACGCCCATCGCCGCGAGCAACCCGAGCGCGATCGGCAGATCGAAGTGCGAGCCTTCCTTGGGCAGATCGGCGGGCGACAGGTTCACCGCAATGCGCTTGGGCGGCAATGACAAGCCCATCGCCGCGATCGCGCCGCGCACCCGCTCGCGGCTTTCACCGACTGCCTTGTCGGCCAGCCCGACGACGTTGAAGGCGGGCAGCCCGGGGATCAGCTGCACCTGCACCTCGACGCTGCGCGCCTCCAGCCCCAGATAGGCTACCGTCGATACGATCGCGACCATGTTCCCCCCCGTCCCCGCGCGCCTCATAGCGGCTTTGCAGCGCGGCGAAATGGCGAAGCGGTGACTTGCAACTGCAACACACCGGCGCCACATCGTCATCATGACCCGCCGCCATCCGGCCCTGCGATATGCGCAATTGCTGCTTGGTGGGCTGTTGCTGCTACTCGCCGCGGTGATCGCGCCCTTGCCGGGGCCGGGCGGTGTGTTTCCGATGGCGGCGGGGTTGGTGCTGATCCTGCGCAACTCGCCACGCAGCCGGCTGTGGTTCGCGCGCGCCAAGCGACGCTGGCCACGAATCGGCGGGATCGTCGATGTCGCGCTCCGCCGGCGCAGTGCGCTGCGGCGGCGCGCGCGCGATCGTGCGGCGGCGCGTTGACTTTGGCGGCAGCCTCCCCTAACGGCGTCCTTCTTTCGGGCCGTCCGCTTGGGCGGCCCTTCGACATTCGATTTCGGGACATGAACGATGAAGCGGACCTTTCAGCCGAGCAATCTGGTGCGCGCCCGCCGTCACGGCTTCCGCGCGCGGATGGCCACGGTCGGCGGCCGGGCGGTGATCCGGGCGCGTCGCGCGCGCGGTCGCAAGAAGCTGTCGGCGTAATCACGACGGATACCCGCCCTTCCGTGGCTGCGGCTGCGGTCGGGCGGATGACCAGACGGCCGGAGTATCTGGCCGCGAACGCCGGGCGTCGGGTGCCGATGCCCGGCTTCGTGCTTCTGGTGCACCCGCGCGACGACGGTGACACGACGATGCGGATCGGCATCACCGTCACCAAGAAGGTCGGCAACGCGGTGGTGCGCAACCGCATCAAGCGGCGCTTTCGCGCGCTGTCGCGTGAGATCCTGCCCGATCATGGCTGGCCCGGCGCCGATCACGTATTGATCGGGCGCGAGGCGGCGCTCACCTCCGATTATGCGGACCTGCGCGGGCATCTGGCCAAGGCGCTGGCGAAGAGCCGCAGCGTCGCGCCGGGCGGCAATCGATCACGGCCGAAACGGTGATCGCACGCGTGCTGATCCTGCTCGCACGCGGGTGGCAGCTGGGGCCGTCGGTCCTGCTACCGCCCTCGTGCCGGTTTCAGCCGTCATGTTCAGCCTATGCAATCGAGGCGCTTCGCCGCTATGGCGCGGGCAAAGGTAGTTGGCTGGCAATACGCCGGATTGCGCGGTGCCATCCCTGGGGCGGGCACGGGCACGATCCGGTGCCATAAGGAAAGCGTGGGACGCTGGTGAAGGACGAGAGCAAGAACTTCGTGCTGTTCGCGGTGATCGCGGCGCTGATCCTGTTCGGATGGCCGCTGATCCAGAGCCGCGTCTTCCCGACGGCGAACCCGCCCGCGACCAAGATGGTCGACGGCAAGAACAAGCCGCTGCCCAATCCCGCGGCGGACCCGACCGCCGACTCGCCCGCGGCGCTCCGCGACCGCACGGTGGTGCTGGCCGAGAGCCCGCGCGTTCGGATCGACACGCCCGCGCTCAAGGGCTCGATCAACCTGAAGGGTGCGCGGATCGATGATCTGGTGCTGACCCGCTACAAGGAATCGATCGCCAAGGATTCGCCGCCGATCCGGTTGTTCTCGCCCGCGGGGACGCAGGACGCCTATTTCGCAGGCTTCGGCTGGCGTGCCGCTGGTCTGACCCCGCCCGCCGCCGATGCGGTGTGGACGGCGTCGGCGCCGGTGTTGACGCCGGGCAAGCCGGTGACGCTGACCGCCAGCAACCCGCAGGGGCAGCGGTTCGCGATCGAGATCGCGGTCGACAACGATTATCTGTTCACTGTCAAGCAGACCGTGGCCAATGGCGGCGGTGCGGCGGTGCCGGTCGCGGCCTATGGCCTGGTCAGCCGGGTCGGGGTCTCAAAGGACCCGGACAGCTGGACGATCCACACCGGGCCGATGTCGGTCAACAACGGTGCGGCGCATTACAATCCCAATTTCAAGGACGTCGACAAGGAGCCGACCCGCTTCACGACGACCGGCGGCTGGTTGGGCTTCACCGACAAATACTGGCTCGCCGCGCTCGTCCCCGATCAGGGCCGCGCGTTCGACGGGCAGTTCCGTGCCGGGGCGAACAGCGCTTATCAGGCCGACTTCACCACCGCGCCGCAGATGCTGCCGCCCGGCCGTCAGCTGACGCAGACCGCCAAGCTGTTCGCGGGCGCCAAGGAAGTGAAGCTGCTCGATCGCTACACCGACACCGGTGCGGTGACGAAGCTCGACTATGCGATCGACTGGGGCTGGTTCCGGTTGGTCGAGAAGCCGATCTTCTATTATCTCGATTGGCTGTTCCGGCTTGTCGGCAATTTCGGCGTCGCGATCATCATCCTGACGCTGACGATCCGCCTGCTCGTCTTCCCGATCGCGCAGCGCCAGTTCGCGAGCATGGCGGCGATGCGTGCGCTCCAGCCGAAGATGAAGGCCATCCAGGAACGCTACAAGGACGACAAGCAGCGCCAGCAGCAGGAGACGATGGCGCTGTACAAGGCGGAGAAGGTCAATCCGCTCGCCGGCTGCCTGCCGTCGCTGATCCAGATCCCGATCTTCTACGCGCTCTACAAGGCGCTGATGCTGACAATCGAAATGCGTCACCAGCCGTTCGCCTTGTGGATCAAGGATCTGTCCGCGCCCGATCCCGCCACGATCCTGAACCTGTTCGGCTATATTCCGATCACCTTGCCGCACTTCCTCGCGATCGGCGTGGTGCCGGTGCTGCTGGGCATTTCGATGTTCTTCCAGTTCCGCCTCAACCCGACGCAGATGGACCCGGCGCAGCAGCAGGTGTTCGCGATCCTGCCGTGGGTGCTGATGTTCGTGATGGCGCCGTTCGCGGTCGGGCTGCAGATCTACTGGATCACCACCAACTGCATCTCGATCCTGCAGCAGAAGTGGCTGTACAGCCGCCATCCGCAGCTCAAGAACGCGTCGCCCAAGTGAGCGACATCAATCCCCGGTTCGACGAGGACGCGATCGAGGCGGCGCGCAAGCGTTTCGCCGGACCGATCGAGTTCCTGAAGTCCGCGCCCGCGCTCGACTTCCTGCCCGCCGACGAGGTGCCGGAGGTTGCGTTCGCGGGGCGCTCGAACGTCGGCAAGTCGTCGCTGCTCAACGCGCTGACCGGGCGCAAGGCGCTGGCGCGCACGTCGGTGACGCCGGGGCGGACGCAGGAGTTGAACTTCTTCGACGTCGGCGATCCGCTCGCCTTTCGGCTGGTCGACATGCCGGGCTATGGCTTTGCCAAGGCGCCCAAGGATATCGTCAAGAAGTGGCGGTTCCTGGTGAACGACTATCTGCGCGGGCGGCAGGCGCTGAAGCGCGCGCTGGTGCTGATCGACAGTCGTCACGGGATCAAGGACGTCGACCGCGAGATCCTCGAGATGCTAGACCGCGCGGCAGTCAGCTACCGGCTGGTGATGACCAAGGCGGATAAGGTGAAGGCCAGCGACCTCGCCGTGACGGTCGCCGCGACCGAGGCCGAGGCGCGCAAGCGGGCGGCCGCGCACCCGGAGATCATCGTCACCTCCAGCGAAGGCGGGATGGGAATCGCGGAGTTGCGCGCCGCGGTGGTCGAGGCGATCGGCTGAGCTTCTGACCACGTCGTCCCGGCGTTGGGCGGGATGACGTCAACCTGATCCGTCATTGCGAGCAAAGCGAAGCAATCCAGATTCGGACCAGGACGCCCTGCATTGCGGCGCTACGCTCGCAATGACGAACGGTTTGTTTGACCTGAAGTCATTATGACCCAGAGTCGGGATCCCGCTGTTTACGCGATCGGCGAACAGGGCGCGGGGCCCCGGATCATGTCCGGGGCGACGATAAGTTGGCGGCGCGTTCTTACCAGATCGAGGCGCGGCGGGCGGTGCGGGCGGCTTCGATCTGCTGACGGAGCACTTCCGAGCGGGTCGGGGCCGGCGCATTCGCCGCGAAAACGAAGGTCGGCGCCTGCACGAACGCGGGGGCCGAGGCGCTGAGCGCAGCGTCGGTCGGGGAAAAGCTGGCCATGACAATGCTCCTTCGGTGACGATCCTTCTCTTGGCACCCGTTCTACCGACGGGTGACTGACAGCCGATGGACGAGGGCGGTTAACGCGCCGCTCGCCAAAATCCCGCGCGGCGTTGCCCTGCGCCGCTTTGCCCCCTACTCCGGGCGCATGAAGCTCATCATCGGCAACAAGGCCTATTCCTCCTGGTCGCTGCGCGGCTGGCTCGCATGCCGGCAGTCGGGATTGACGTTCGAGGAAGTGGTCGTCCCGCTCTACGACGACGAATGGGATCGCCGCCGCGAGGGCGACGAATTTGCGCCGTCCTCGGGCAAGGTCCCGATCCTGTGGGATGGCGAGGCGGTCGTTTGGGACAGCCTCGCGATCGTCGACTATCTAGCCGACAAGGTCGGGCGCGAGCCGTTCTGGCCAGCCGACGAAGCGGCGCGCGCGATGGCGCGGTCGATGGCGGCCGAGATGCATTCCAGCTTCGCCGCGCTGCGCCGCAAGCACACGATGAACGTCCGTCAGGTCTATCCCCCGGTCACGCCGGACGAGGATGTCCGTGCCGATCTGACGCGGATCTTCGAGCTATGGGCGCAGGCGCGTGCGCGGTTCGGCAGCGGCGGCGATTTCCTGTTCGGCGAATTCGGCGCGGCGGACATCATGTTCGCGCCGGTGTGCACGCGGATCGCGACCTATTCGCTCCCCACCCCGCGCTTCGCCGCCGCCTATGTCATGGCGGTGCTCCAGCATCCGTTCATGCAGGACTGGATCGCGGGCGCGCAGGAAGAGGAATGGGTGATCGAGAAGTTCGAACAGCCCGTCGCCTGATGTCAGTCGCTTGCGTAGCCGGTGTCGGGCGACCAGCGCATCGCGATGTCGGGATAATGGACGGTCGAGCGTTCGGGCAGGCTGACCGCGAACACCACGCACGGCGCGTCGCCGTCGTTGCGAAGATGGTGCGCGTTGCCGTCACCCTTGCGGAACACCGCAACCTCGCCGGCGTGCATCGGGCGCGCGCCGTCATCGTCGACCAATGTCGCGGTGCCGGAGAGCAGGACGACGATCTCATCCTCGCCCTCGTGCCAATGCCGCTGCGACGACCAGCCGCCGGGCGGGATCGTGACATGCGTCGCGACGAAATCCTTGAGGCCACCCGCCGCCGCCAGATCGCGCACCAGCCGGCCCGATGCCGCCGCGGCGAAGGGCGGCGGATAGTCGCTGCCCTTCGCGGGCGGCACGGCGGCGATGTCCAGTTTCGGCATAGGGAGCCCTCCTGTTGATCGATGTCGTTCAACTCGCCAGCCTATTGATCGGTGCCGAAAGCGTCACCCCCGCGCGTGGGCCGGTGTTCGACGTACTGGAGGAAGCGCTCGTACCGCTCGGCTTCGCGGTCGAGCGGCGGATCATCGGCGATGCGCCCGATGGTCCGGTCGAGAACCTACTCGCGACGCGCGGGACGCAAGGGCCGCATCTCGCCTTCGCCGGCCATGTCGATGTCGTCCCGCCGGGCGACGGGTGGAGCGCCGATGCCTTCGCGCCGCACCTGCGTGACGGCTTGCTGATCGGGCGCGGAGCGGTCGACATGAAGGGCGCGGTCGCGGCGTTCATCGCTGCGGCGGCACGCATTTCCACCGACGCGGGGCGGCTGACGCTGATCATCACCGGCGACGAGGAAGGCCCAGCGACGTTCGGCACGGTTTCGTTGATCGAGCGCATGCGCGAGCGTGGCGTCAGCCCCGATTTGTGCGTGGTCGGCGAGCCGACCTCGGTCGCAGTGCTGGGCGATATGGTGAAGATCGGGCGGCGCGGCTCGGTCAACATCTGGATCGAGGTGCCGGGGCGGCAGGGGCATGTCGCCTATCCGCATCTGGCCGACAATCCGATCCCGCGGCTGGTCGCGATCCTTGCCGAACTGGACGCGCTGGTGCTCGATCAGGGCAGCGACTGGTTCCAGCCGTCGAACCTCGAGATCACCGACGTGACGGTCGGCAACCCGGCGACCAACGTCATTCCGGCGCGCGCGACCGCGCGCGTCAGCATCCGCTTCAACGATCTTCAGCGCGGGCAGGACCTCGCGGGGCGCGTCGCGGCGATCGTGCACCGCCATGCGCCGGAGGCGATCGTCACCCCGCGGATCTCGGGCGAAGCGTTTCTGACCGAGCCCGGTCCGCTCTCCGCGCTGGTCTCTGCCGCGATCCTCGACGTGACCGGCCGGACGCCCGAGTTGTCGACCACGGGCGGGACGTCCGATGCGCGCTTCCTGCGCGCCTTGTGCCCGGTGGTCGAATTCGGGCTGCTCAACGCGACGATGCACAAGGCCGATGAGGCGGTGTCGATCGCCGATCTCGAACAACTGGCCAACATCTACGAACACATCATCCGCCGCGCGTTCTCAGCGGCGGCGGCGTAGCACCACATACAGCGCGCCGGCCCCACCGTGGCGCGGGTGCGCGTTGCGGACGGCGGCGATCATCCCGGCATAGGCCGAAAGCCGCAGCCAGTCGGGGATCGCAGCGCGGATCGCCCCACGCGCATGCGGGCGCTGGCTTTCGGGTCGCGGCGGCTTGCCGGTGACGAGCAGGATCACCCGGTCGCCGTGCATCAGCGCCTGTCCCAGCCCGATCTCTAGCGCCGCATGTGCGCTGGCCAGCGTGTGACCGTGAAGATCGATCGTGCGATCCGGGGCGACCACCCCGCCCGCGAGCCGCCGATCCCATCCACCGTCGAGTGTATGGCCCGGTTCACGACGCGCGTGGGACGGGAGCGGCGTAGGAACGCTGGGGGCCGACATCGCCTTCATCGGCGCGGGCAGCGGCAACCGGTCGAGCGACGGCGCGGCGACCTTGCGCCCCGGCATCGCGCGCACGGTCGCGCGCACCCGCGCCCACAGCGCTTCCTCGTCAGGGCCGAGGCGTCGTGCCGCCACTGGCCGCCTGCCCTGCTCGCCAGCGCGCGTAGCTGCCGCGGGGCAGCAATACGAAGGCGGTGCCGCGCGCGCTCATCCCGCCGGCGATCGCGCGTGCTTCCTCGCCCGCACCCCAGAAGGTGTCGAAACGGTTGCTGCCCTTGATCGCGCCGCCCGTGTCCTGCGCGATCCAGATGCCGTTGGCGTCGGTGCGATCCATCGACAGCAGCACCGGTGCGCCGAGCGGCACGAACTTCGGATCGGCAGCGACGGTCGCGCCTCCGCTGACCGGCAGGCCGAGCGCGCCTTGCGGGGCGCCGGTCAGCTCGCGGAAGAAGACATAGCTCTTGTTCTCGCGCATGATCGCGCGGCCCTCGTCGGGGTGCGCGTGGAGCCACGCGACGATCCCCTGCATCGACGACTGGCCGGGGCCGAGCAGCCCGCGGCTCTTCATCAGCGCGCCGATCCCGGTGTAATCGCGGCCGTTCTGCGTGTCATAACCGATGCGCAGCACCCCGCCCTCGTCGAGCCGGATGAACCCCGAACCCTGCACCTGAAGGAAGAACAGCTCGACCGGATCGGCGGCATAGCCGAGGATCGGTGCGCGGCCGTTCAGCGCGCCCTCTTCGATCGCAGTCCGGTTGAAATAGGGGACCAGCGCCATGCCGTCGACGCGCCCGCGGATCTTCTTGCCGGTCCAGGTCGGCGAGAACGCGCCGAGATCGACCTCGATCAGATCAGTGGGTCGTCCGTAGATCGGCGCATAGCCGGCACGCGGACGGCGCGAGCCAGCGATTTCGGGGATGTAATAGCCGGTAGCGAAGGCGCGGCCGTCGCCGACCTGCACCGCCTCGAACCAGCGCTGGAAGAACGCGGTCGCGGCGGACGGATCGGTGCGCGTCGCCTCTGTGCAGGCGGCTTGCCAGTCGCTGCCGAGCGTCATCCCCGACGTGTCGGTGCGGCGCACGAGGCTGGGGCACGAGATGCGGAAAGCGGCGAGCGCGGCGCCTGCCTGCGCGGGATCGAGCGGAACGGTCGTCAGATCGACCGCCGGGGTCAGACCGGCCATCGCCGCACTGGTGGCGCCGGGTGCGACCGTCGCGGCGAACGCCGGAAGCGGCACCGATGCGACCGGCTGGCGCACCGCCAACGGTCGCGACGGCAAGGTCGTCGGCACTGGGCGCGTCGCGACCGGGCGAGCGGCGGGAGCTGGCGGCACCGAACGTCCGCCCGGCCCGACGCAGCCAGCCATCAACAGGGCGCCCGCCACCGCGAGCGTCGCTTTGCTCCGCAACCCCCTACCCCCTTTGTCGTTTTCGGCTCAGGCTTCGTCGGTGTCGGCGAGGATCCAGTTCGGGTCCGAGGCGCGGACGGTACGGACGAAGGTCCAGACGTCATGCGTCTGCACCGCGTCGCTGGTCGAGCCGGCAACGACATTGCCGTCCGCATCGCGCGTCACCGCGGCGATGTCGGCATCGAAGCGCACCGCGACACGTGCCTCGCCGTTCGCCACGCCCGCCGACACGATCGTCGCACGCTCGATCGCAATCAGACGGTTGTCGAGAACCTGCCCCTGCGCGTTGCGCGTCTCGATCGCCTCGGCGAAGGCGGCATGGACGTCGTCGCTGACCAGATCGCGCAGCGCCGTCTCGTCACCGCGCCAGAACGCTTCGAGGATCATACGATATGCCGACTTGGCGCCTTCGAGAAAGCGCGTCACGTCAAAGCTCGGCTCCGCGGAGACGATCGCGCGCAGGCCGGGCTCGGTCGCGGTGTCGAACGGCCGCGTCGCGGGCTCGCGCATCTCGGCGGCGGGCTCGATCGCGCGGGGCACCGCCACCGACGCCACCCGCTCCTCGGCGGGCTTGGGCAGCGGCTGTTCATGGCCGGAGCGCTTGCCCAGAACCGAATAGAGTCGCAGCGCCAGAAAGCCGGCGACCATGGCGAGCAGGACAACGTAGAACACGGCAACTCCAGTAAGCTGGTGTGCGTACATAGGCGCGTGGGCACCGAACATCAAATCGCCCAACCCGCCTATTGTATCCGCCGCACCGCGCATCCGCGATTGTCACGTCCGCGGGGCGCTGCTAACCGCCCGACACTTTCCCGCGCGGCGCCGCACCGGCGCGCGCCTGGCCTGACGATAGGGGTAGGACGATGGACGAATTCAGCAATGCCGGCGGCGAACCGCTCGCCAACGGGGCCGACACGGCGCCGGCCGCGGGGCTGATCTCGCAATATGTGAAAGATCTGTCGTTCGAGAACCCGAACGCGCCCGCGATCTATCAGGAGCCGCAAGCGCCCGAGATCAACGTGCAGTTCGACATCGGCGCGGCGCAGGTCGCCGACGAGGTCCACGAGGTCACGCTGAAGATCGAGGTGCGCGCCACCACCGGCGGCAAGACCGCGTTCATCGCCGAGCTGTCCTATGCCGGGCTGTTCGGGCTGCGCAACGTGCCGGCCGATCATGTCCAGCCGTTCCTGCTGGGCGAAGGCCCGCGCCTGCTGTTCCCGTTCGCGCGCCGCGTCGTCGCCGATGCGATCCGCGACGGCGGCTTCCCGCCGCTACTGCTCGAGCCGATCGATTTCAACGCGCTGTTCCTCCAGCAGGCACAGGCGCAGGGCGTGTCGTTCGGCGCCGAAGACGCCGGTCAGGCGTAAGCCACACGAGCGGGTGAGGATCGGCGGATGAACCTCGCCCGCGCTTTGGGATCGATCGGTGGGTTGACCTTGGTCAGCCGCGTACTCGCGTTGGTGCGCGACACGTTGCAGGCCAGCTATGTCGGCGCGAGCTTCGCCTCGGACGCGTTCTTCGTCGCCTTCCGACTGCCGAACATGTTCCGCGCGCTGTTCGCGGAGGGTGCCTTCTCCGCCGCGTTCATTCCCCTGTTCAACCGCAAGGTCGCGGAAGGCGGCGGGACCGCGGCGGGAATCGACTTCGCCGAGCGCGCGCTGGCGCTGCTGTTCCCGGTGCTGCTGGTGATGACCGCGCTGATGCTAGCGGCGGCGTGGCCATTGACATGGGCGCTGTCCGGCGGGTTCGACCGCCAGCATCCGACGCCGGAGCAATTCGCCTTCGCGGTGATGCTGTCGCGCTTCACCATCCCCTATCTGCTGTTGATTTCGCTGGTGTCGCTGCTTGGCGGCATCCTCAATTCGCTGCATCGCTTCTGGGTCAATGCCGCCGCGCCGATCCTGCTCAACATCGCGATGGTCGGCGCGCTGATCTTCTTCCACGGCGGCGATCCCTATGCGACCGCGCGGGCGCAGGCGATCTCGGTCACGGTCGGCGGCGCGCTGCAACTCGCATGGCTGTGGTGGGCGTGCCGACGCGCGGGCGTGAGCCTCAAGCTGCGCCGCCCGCGCATCGACGACGACGTCAAGCAGATGCTGAAGCTGATCGTCCCCGCCGCGACCGGCGCGGGCGCGGCGCAGATCAACCTCGCGATCTCGACCGCGCTGGCGGGCGGGCTGCTGTCGGCGGGGTCGATCTCGGCGATCTATTATGCCGACCGGCTGAACCAGTTGCCGCTCGGGCTGATCGGGATCGGGCTGGGAACGATCCTGTTGCCCGTCGTGTCGCGTTTGCTGTCGCAGGGCCGCGAGGCGGAAGCGATGGAGACGCAGAACCGCGGGCTCGAACTCGCGCTGTTTCTCACCTTGCCCGCTACCGCCGCGTTCGTCTTCGCCGCCGAGCCGATCGTGCGCGGGCTGTTCCAGCACGGCGCGTTCGACAGCGGCGATACGGTGCGCGCGGCGCAGGCGCTCGCCGCCTTCTCGCTGGGGCTACCGAGCTATGTGCTGGTCAAGGTCCTCACACCCGGCTTCTACGCGCGCGCCGACACGAAGACGCCGGTGCGGCTGGCGCTCTACTCGGTCGCGATCAATTTGGTTGGCAATTTGATCCTAATCCCGACGCTGGCGCACTGGAATATCGGGCAGATCGGTCCACCGCTGGCGACCGCGCTCGCCTCGACCGTCAACGTCGTGTCGCTCTATGTCGTGCTGGTGCGCCGCGGGCATTTCGCGCTCGACCCGCAGGTCAGGCGCAAGGTGCCGCGTCTTGCGCTCGCCGCGCTGCTGATGGGCGGGGCGCTGTTGCTGGTAGCGCCCTTCGTCGCCCCGTATCTGACCGGCAGCTTCGTCATTCGCGCGCTTGCCTTGACCGTCCTCGTCGGCGCGGGTGTCGCGATCTATGCGCTGGCGTGCGTCGTTACCGGGGCGTATCGCCTCGCCGATCTCAAAACCCTCCTTCGTCGCAGAGCTTCTACCTGATGACCAACATGCGCGTCCTCTCCGGCATTAAGCCGACCGGCAACCTCCACCTCGGCAATTACCTCGGCGCAGTGAAGCAGTGGGTGGCGATGCAGGACGACATCCAGGCGTCGGGCGGCGAGACGATGTATTTCATCGCCGACCTCCACGGCCTGACCGAGTTCATCGCGCCGGCCGAGATGACCGCCAACACCGTCGAGATGACCGCGACGCTGATCGCCGCCGGGATCGATCCGGCGCGCTCGATCGTGTTCAATCAGGCGCGCGTGCCCGCGCATGCCGAGCTGGCGTGGCTGCTCAACAATGTCGCGCGGGTCGGCTGGCTGAACCGCATGACGCAGTTCAAGGACAAGGCCGGCAAGAACCGTGAGGGCGCGTCGGTCGGGCTGTACGACTATCCGGTGCTGATGGCGGCCGATGTGCTGCTGTACAATGCGACGCACGTTCCGGTCGGCGAGGATCAGAAGCAGCATCTGGAGCTGACCCGCGACATCGCGACCAAGTTCAACACCGATTACGGAACCGAGCTGTTCACCCTGCCCGAGCCGTTGGTCAGCAAGGCCGCGCCGCGCATCATGTCGTTGCGCGATGCGGGTGCGAAGATGTCGAAGTCGAACCCGTCCGAACAATCGGTCGTCAAGCTGGTCGACAGCGACGAGGTGATCGCCGACAAGTTCCGCAAGGCCAAGACCGACCCCGATCTGCTGCCCGCCACGGTCGCGGAGCTGGAGGGGCGGCCCGAAGCGCGCAATCTGCTGACGATCTTCGCGGCACTGGCCGATCGCACGCCCGACGCGGTGCTGTCGGATTATGCGGGCAAGGGCTTCGGGCAGTTCAAGCCCGACCTCGCCGATCTGGCGGTCGCCAGGCTCGGCCCGATCCGCGATGAGATGCTGCGGCTGCTGAACGATCGCGGCGCGATCAACGCGATCCTGCGCGATGGTGCCGAGCGTGCGGCTGAACTGGCGGCACCGACCCTGCATCGCGCACAGGAAGCGATGGGGCTGCTGGTCTGATCCGGTTGGCGCGTAACGCCATGTCACGCGCCAAGTTTCGGCAAATGTCACCGGTAGCTGCCGGCGGATCGTCATAAATCCAGCGGAAAACGGCGCTTTGCGCATTTGGCATCGGTCTTGCTGAGCGTCTCGCAACAATGGAGCGAGACATGACCGATCACACCACCACCCTCGTTGCTGCCCCCCGCGACAATCTATTCGGCGTGTGTGCCGCGCTTGGCGAAGACTTCGGGTTCAATCCGCTCTGGCTGCGGCTCGGCTTCGCGGTCGCGCTGCTGTTCTCGCTCGAGAAGGTGTTGCTCGCCTATGTCGCGCTAGGCGTGCTGGTGCTGGTCAGTCGGCTGCTCTTCCCGAACCGCAGGCGGGCGGTGGCGACCGACGTGCCGGCCACGGCGGCGAATGAGGCGGATGAAGAGGAATATCGGCAGGCGGCCTGATCGCCCGGCTGCTGCGGCGTCGCAGAGGCTTAGTGACGTAGGTTGGATCATCCTTCCGTCATTGCGAGCGGAGCGAAGCAATCCAGATTCGGCCCAGGACTCGCTGGATCGCTTCGCTACGCTCGCAATGACGCTTCAGGATAAAGCCCGAACTGACGAACTGCGTCAGGCGTCCAGCTGTCCCAGCAGCACATGGACCGCCTGATCGACCTCACGGTCGCTGTCGCGCAATTCTTCGATCCGGCGCACCGCATGGATCACCGTCGAGTGATCGCGACCGCCGAACTTGCGGCCGATCTCCGGCAACGAGCGGGTGGTGAGGCGCTTGGCGAGATACATCGCAATCTGTCGCGGACGGGCGATCGCTCTGGCGCGACGTGCCGAGAGCAGATCGAGCGGCTTAAGCTCGAAATGCTCGCACACCAGCTTCTGGATCTGATCGATCGTTACCCGACGCTGATGCCCGCGCAACATGTCGCCGAGCGTCTGCGTCGCGAAGTCGAGATCGATCGTCTGCCCGGTCAGCATCGCATAGGCGGTGACGCGGGTGAGCGCGCCCTCCAGCTCGCGAATGCTGGAGGTGATCCGCTCGGCCAGCAGGTCGAGCACCGCTGCCGGTACGCGGACGTCGGGCATTTCGGCGACCCGGCGCGCGAGCACGGTGCGGCGCAGCTCCGGCGACGACGGGCGGATGTCGACGACCAGTCCCGACCCCAGCCGGTTGAGGATGCGGGCCTCGATTCCGTCCAGCGCCTGCGGCGCACGATCGGCGGCGATCACCAGCCGCTTGCCCGCCGCCATGATCTCGTTGACCGTGTGGAAGAACTCGTCCTGCGTCACGTCCTTGCCAGCGATGAACTGCAAGTCGTCAATCAGCAGCAGGTCGCAGCCGCGCAGCTTCGCCTTGAACGCGAACGTATCGCGCGCGCGCATCGCGGCTACGAACTCGAACATGAAGCGCTCGGCCGACATCAGCATCACCCGCGCTTGCGGGTGATCCGCGAGGAAGCGATGCGCGATGGCGTTCATCAGGTGGGTCTTGCCCTGCCCGGTGCCGCCGTGGAGAAACAAAGGGCTGAACCGGACCGGCCCGGGCGCGGCAAGCGCCTGCGCGGCGTTGAGCGCGACCATGTTCGAGGCATCGACGACGAAACGATCGAAGGTCAGGCGCGCGTCTAGCGACGGCCGATCGACGGCGGCGCCGCTCGAGGGCGCTGCAACAGTCGGGGCGGCCGCCGGCACGGGCGCCGAGGCCGGCGCGGGGGCAGCAAGCACGACGGGCGCCGCGGCCCGGGCGACGGTGTCGATTGCGACGCTGCGCACGCCCGGGAGCACCGCACGAAATTCGTGAAGCAGACGATCGGCGTAGTGGCTCTTCACCCAATTGGTCGCAAACGCCGACGGCAGCGTCAGGCGAACGTCGGTCGCATCATCGCCCTCTGCCAGTGCAATCGGCGCGAGCCACTGGTCGAACACGCGCGTGCCAGCGGAACGGCGCAGGTTGGCGCGGACCCGGGCCCACGCCCGTGCCAGTTCGCTAATCCCGTCATCCATTCCATCCAAATGCGTCACGCACGTCTCTCCTGCCGCCGCGAACCAACCGATCGCGGTGCCATCATTCGCAAAGTCAAACGTCCCCCTGCCCGCGGCCCCTAGCGCGTTGGCATCCGAACATTGTTCTTGTGCCACGCTGCACGGACGGCGGCGCGGTTCGACAGGATTAGGAACAGGCGGGTGAGTCGATCAACCCCGCCAACGGGTACGATTCCGAAATAAAGCGGATTGACTCGCCATCAGCGGCACAAATGCGTCATATTTCTCATAAGCCTCTGAGATTACTCGCATTTCCTAGCGGTCATCGATCCGCAACTTCCGCGAATCGCGGGGATTCCAAGCGTTTCTGCCAAGTGCCTTTTTGTTCCTCAGGCCGAAGTTCGCACATGCAAAAACGCCCGCCGGGATGGTCCCGACGGGCGTTCCGATACGCGATAAAACGCAGGCATTACGCCAGCGCGGCAACCCGCTTGGTCAGGCGCGAGAACTTGCGCGAGGCGGTGTTGCGATGAAGCACACCCTTCGCCACGCCGCGCTGCATTTCCGGCTGCGCCGCTGCCAGCGCGGTCGTCGCCGCAGTCTTGTCACCCGCTGCCAGCGCGGCCTCGACCTTCTTCACGAAGGTACGGATGCGACCGACACGGGCACCGTTGATTTCGGCCCGGCGCTGGTTGCGGCGGATGCGCTTCTTGGCTTGCGGCGTGTTCGCCATGAACGTCCTCTGATAAGTTTCGAATCGATGGAAAAAGGCGCTGGGTAAGCCCTGCACCCTCGTAAGGCGCGGCCCATAGCCCGCCCCTGCGTCACCGTCAACTCCGCTGGCAGTTCGGACACCAGAAGGTCGAGCGTCCGCCCTCGGCGTAACGCTCCACCGTGCCGCCGCACGCGCACGGCTCGCCGGCCCGGCCGTAGACCGCGAATTGCTTCGAGAAATAGCCCAGCTCGCCATCAGGGCGCGCATAATCGCGCAGCGTCGACCCGCCTGCCGCGATCGCCGCCTCCAGCACCAACTGCACCGCTGGCACCAGCCGCGCGAGCGCTGGCTGATCGAGCGTACCGGCGGGCGTGTGCGGATCGATCCGCGCATCGTACAGCGCCTCGCAGACATAGATATTGCCGAGGCCGGCGACGATCCGCTGGTCGAGCAGCGCGAGCTTGATCGACAGCCGCCGCCCCGCCAGCGCGTGGTGCAGATGCTCGGGCGTGAACTCATCGCCCAGTGGCTCCGGACCGAGCAGGCGGAAGGCGGGGAAGTCCGCGACCTCGGCAGTCGGCAGCAGATCGACCGACCCGAACCGCCGCGGATCGTTGAGCGCCAGCACGCGCCCCGCCTCGGTCGCCAGAAGAAGATGGTCGTGCGCCAGCAACTCGGTCGGATCCACGCGCCACCGCCCCGACATACCGAGATGGAAGATCAGCGAATCATCACGGTCGGTATCGATCACGCCATATTTGGCGCGCCGTCGCAGCCCGGTGACGCGCGCGCCGGTCAGTCGCTGGCGCAAGTCGGCGGGAAAGGCGCGGCGCAGATTGTCGCGGCGCGGCTCGACGCGGGTCAGCACCTGTCCCTCCAGCACCGGGCGCAGGCCCCGCACGGTGGTTTCAACCTCTGGCAATTCCGGCATCTCTGCCCCCTAGCCGGTCGGTCGCATGGCGGCTAGAGCGGCGCACATGAGCGAAACCGTCTCCTTCGGCTACGAAGACGTCACCCCGACCGAAAAGACCGCGCGCGTGCGCGGGGTCTTTTCCAATGTCGCCAGCCGCTACGACCTGATGAACGACGCCATGTCCGGCGGCATGCACCGGTTGTGGAAGGATCGCTTCGTGCGCCGCGTGAAGCCGCGCACGGGCGAGCAGATTCTCGATATGGCCGGTGGCACCGGCGACATCGCCTTCCGCCTCGCCGGAAACGGCGCATCGGTGACGGTCGCGGACATCAATCCCGAGATGCTGGAGGTCGGGATCGGCCGCGCGCAGCAGCGCGGGATTGACGGGCTGGTGTGGACCGAGGCCAATGCCGAGACGCTGACCTTCCCGGATCGCTTCTTCGACGCCTATACGATCGCGTTCGGCATCCGGAACGTCACCGACATTCCGAAGGCGCTCCGCGAGGCGCATCGCGTGCTGCGGCGTGGCGGGCGGTTCTTCTGCCTCGAATTCTCGACCAACGTCTGGCCGGGCTTCGCCGAAGTCTATGACGCTTACTCGCATCATCTGGTGCCGAAGCTGGGGCAATTGCTGGCCAACGACGCCGACAGCTATCGCTATCTGATCGAGTCGATCCGCCGCTTCCCTGACATGCCGACGTTCGAGCGGATGGTCGGCGAGGCCGGGTTCGTCCAGACGAAGGTCGAGCCGATCATGGGTGGGCTGGTCGCGATCCATAGCGGCTGGAAGATTTGACCTCCTCGCTCGTCCACACCTGGCGGCTCCTGAAGTGGGGCCGGACGCTGGCGCGCCACGGCGCACTGCGTGGGCTGGAGCGCGATCTCAATACGCCGCCGCGGCTGCGCCGGTTGCTGCGCCTCGCGCGGCTGGGCGCGCGCGTGCCCGAGGTGCCGCGCTACGCCGATGCGTTCGAGGCACTGGGGCCGGCAGCGATCAAACTGGGCCAGACGCTCGCCACGCGCCCCGATCTGGTCGGCGATGCGGCGGCCGCCGACCTGTTGCGCTTGCAGGACGCGGTGCCGCCCGTCCCCTATGCGACGATCGCGCAGACGATGCGCGGCAGTTTCGGGCGACCGCTGGAGTCGCTGTTCACCGAGATCGAGGAAGTGCCGGTCGGCGCAGCGTCGATCGCGCAGGTTCACCGCGCGATCACCACCGACGGACGGCGCGTGGCGGTCAAGGTGCTGCGCCCCGGCGTCGAAGAGGATTTCGCGCGCGCGATCGAAACCTATGAGTGGGCCGCGGCGCAGATCGAGCCGATGAGCGGTGAGATCGCGCGGCTCCAGCCGCGGCTGGTGATCGAAACGTTCAAGCGCTGGACCGCGCGCGAGCTGAACTTCACGCGCGAGGCGGCATCGGCGTCCGAGCTGGCCGAGACGATGACCTCGGAGCCGAACTTCTTTGTCCCCGCGGTCGACTGGGCGCGCACCACCGGCAAGGTGCTGACGATCGAGTGGATCGACGGCATCAAATTGTCGGACCGCAAGGCGCTGGTCGCGGCGGGCTACGATTTGCCCGAGCTGGCGCGCGTGCTGGTCCATGCCTTTCTGCGCCAGGCGATCGCCGACGGCTTCTTCCATGCCGACATGCACCAGGGCAATCTGTTCGCGCTGCCCGGCAATTGCGTCGCCGCGATCGACTTCGGGATCATGGGGCGGATCGACCGGCGCGCGCGCGTCTGGCTTGCCGAGATCCTCTACGGCCTGATCACCGGCAATTACCGGCGCGTCGCCGAGATTCATTTCGAGGCGCAATATGTCCCCTCGCACCACAGCGTCGAGGAGTTCGCGACCGCGTTGCGCGCGGTTGGCGAGCCGATGCGCGGCCTGCCGGTGAAGGACATGTCGATCGGGATGATGCTCGACGGCCTGTTCGGGATCACGCGCGACTTCGACATGGTGACGCAGCCGCACCTGCTGTTGTTGCAAAAGACGATGGTGATGGTCGAGGGAGTCGCCACCGGGCTCGATCCCGACATCAACCTCTGGGTGACCGCCGCGCCGCTGGTCGAGGACTGGATCCGCACCGAGCTGGGGCCGGAGGCGGCGATCGCCGACCGGTTGGTCGCGGATGTGCGGACGCTGGCGCGGTTGCCCGAGCTGGTGCGACGGATCGAGGCGCGCTTCCCCGCCCCCGGCGGCGCACCACCGCGCCCGCCGCTGCGTGAGATCGAACGCGTTCGCGTCGGCGGCGGGTGGCGCTACGCACTGGTCGGCGCGCTCGGCGTGCTGGCGGGCGTCGCGGGCATGATGCTGGCGGGCGGATGGTAGCCGCGCCGGGGCGAACCGGAACAGCCTCGCGCTGGCTGGTGACCCCCGACCGGCTGGTCGGGATCGGTCGCGTCTCGGCGCGCCTGGCATTGGCCGGATTGCTGGTGGCGGTGCTCGCCACCGCAATGTTCGTGCCCACCGCGATCACGCCACCCGAGTTCCTGCACGACGCGATCGTCGCGACGCTGCGACACGGCGGGGATTATTATGACGCGGCGCGCGACCTGCTGCGCACCGAACCCGATGCGCGCGCCGCGCGGGCGCTGCCATCGACGCTGGCCGTCGTGGCGGCAGCGCTGCCGGTGTGGGGGCTGACGGCGCTGGTCGCGGCGGGATTGACGACGCTGCTGTGGATCGGGGGCTTGCGGCTTGGCGCGTTGCTGGCGCGAAGCGCGGGGGCGCTGCTGATAGTCAGCCTGCTCGGCTTCGGGATCGTCGCGACGGCCGCTCTGTGGCTGGCCGCGCCGCATGCGGCTGCGGCGGCGTTGCTGTCCGCGATCGCAGTGGTGGCGCGCGCGCGTGGGCGCGTGACGGCGGCGGTAGCGGTCGCCTGCGCGGCGGCGCTGATCGACCCAGCCGCGCTGATGACACTGGCGGTGATGGCGGCAATGGCGCTGCTCGACGGCGACCGGCGCGAGCCGCTGCTCTGGCTGGTCGGGCTGGGCATTGCCGCGCTCGCCTTCGCCCTGCATCTGCACGCGCTCCGGCCGACGCCCGCTCACGCCACCCCGCTGATTGCGGATCACGCCGTGGCGCGGCTGATCGGCGCGGCTTTTCCCGATGTACCGGGCGCGATTGCCGCACCGCTGGTAGTGCTCGCCGCATTCGGCTGGGCGACTGTCACCGATCCGCTCGGGCTGCGTGTCGTTGCCCTGCTGGTCGCAAGTGTCGCGCTCGATAGTATGCTGGGATGGCGCTCGGCGACGCTGGCGATCCCGCTGGTCGCGCCGGGTCTGGCGCTCGTCCCCGCGGCGATTGCGACTCTGGCGCGCGCGGCGCTCGACCGACGCCGCATCACCGTGACGAGGGTAACGCGATGAGCCGGATCCTGTTGATCGTCGGCGGCGGCATCGCCGCTTACAAGGCGTGCGAGCTGATCCGGGCGCTGCGCGGCGCAGGGCACGAGGTGCGCTGCGTCTTGACAGATGGCGGCGCGCATTTCGTGACCGCGATGACGCTGGCGGCGCTGAGCGAGAAAAAGGTCCATACCACCTTGTGGGACCTGAAGGACGAGGCGGAGATGGGCCATATCCGATTGAGCCGCGAGGCCGATCTGGTGGTGGTCTGCCCCGCGACGGCCGATCTGATCGCGCGGATGGCGGGTGGTCTCGCCAACGATCTCGCGACGACGCTGCTGCTCGCCACCGACAAGCCGGTGCTGGTCGCGCCGGCGATGAACGTCCGCATGTGGCTGCATCCGGCGACGCAGCGCAACGTCGCCCAACTGCGCAGTGACGGCGTGACGGTGATGGCGCCCGACGAGGGCGCGATGGCGTGCGGCGAATATGGCCCCGGCCGCCTTCCCGAGATTCCGGCGATCGTCGCGAGAATCGCGGCAGCCCTTACGCCGCAGCGGCGCACGCTGGAGGGACGGCATGTGGTCGTCACCGCCGGGCCGACGCACGAGCCGATCGATCCGGTGCGCTACATCGCCAATCGGTCTTCAGGGAAGCAGGGCTTTGCGATTGCCGCAGCCCTCGCGCGACGGGGCGCGCGGGTGACGCTGATCGCCGGCCCTGTGGACCTGCCGACACCTGCGGATGTCATCCGTCAAAATGTTGAAACGGCGTCGGAAATGGCAAGGGCCGTCCAAGAGGCACTGCCCGCCGATGCCGCGGTCATGGTCGCTGCGGTCGCCGACTGGCGCACCGTCACCGTCGCCGCGCAGAAGCTGAAAAAGGGTGACGACGCCCCCGCCCCGCTTCAACTCGCCCGCAATGTGGACATTCTCGCCACGCTGGCGCATGATCCACGTCGGCCGCGATTGCTGATCGGATTTGCGGCCGAAACCGAACAGGTGCTCGACCATGCGCAGGCCAAGCGGCGGCGCAAGGGTGCCGACTGGATCGTCGCGAACGACGTCTCTGGCGACGTCATGGGCGGCGATGCCAACACCGTCCACCTCGTGACCGCCGATGGCATCGAAAGCTGGGAACGCCTGCCAAAAATCGATGTCGCCGAACGACTTGCCGACAGGATTGCCGATGCGCTCTGAACCGATCAGGATCGCGCTGCGCCGCTTGCCGCATGGCGAGGGCTTGCCGCTCCCCGCTTACGCCACCACAGGTGCCGCCGGGATGGACGTGGTCGCCGCCGAGGACGTGACGCTCCCCCCCGGCGGACGCGCCGCAGTCGCGACCGGTTTCGCGATCGCGATTCCCGAAGGGTTCGAGGTGCAGGTCCGCCCGCGCTCTGGCCTGGCGTTGAAACATGGCATCACCTGCCTCAACACGCCCGGCACGATCGATGCGGATTATCGGGGCGAAATCAAGGTGATCCTCGCCAATCTTGGCACCGAACCTTTCGACGTTCGACGCGGCGAGCGGATAGCGCAACTCGTCCCCGCCGCGGTCACCGCGGCGGCGATCGTCGAGGTCGAGACGCTCGACGAGACTGACCGCGGGAGTGGCGGCTTCGGGTCGACGGGCAGATGATCCTCGCCGCGCTCCTGCTGCTCGGGCAGGCGCCCTCGCTCAATCCGCCGACCGACTGGGCGCCGCTGCCTCGCTTGCAGCTCGGTCTGGCTGCCGCGCCGCCTACGCAACTCACCGAATTCGTGCGGCGCGAGGTGCTGGCGGCGCGATGTGAGCTTTCGCCCGAAGAACGGATGCTCGACCTCGTCGTGCTCGTCACGCAGGCCGGTCAGGTGCGCCGGATCGTGCCGCGCGCGATCGGTTGTCCGTCGGTCGAGCAATTCGCCGCCGGGATCGTCTTGCGCGCGGCCCGCGACAAGACGCGGCCGGTCGCCGCCGACACCTGGTACGTCACCACGGTCGCGCTGACGCTGCCGTAATGCTCGGCCCCGACGAACTCGCCCGCTATGCGCGGCACATCGTGTTGCAAGAGATCGGCGGCAGCGGGCAGTTACGCCTGGCGCGCGCACACGTTCTCGTCATCGGCGCCGGCGGGATTGGATCGCCCGTGATCCAGTATCTCGCGGCGGCCGGCGTCGGTCGACTGACGATCGTCGACGATGATCGCGTCGATCTGAGCAATCTGCAACGACAGACCTTGTTCGTGACCACCGACATCGGCCGTCCAAAGGCGGAGGCGGCCGCCGAGCTCGTCACCCGCCTCAACCCGCACGTTGTAGCCCATGCTGTCGTCGCGCGGGTTGGCAGCGAGACTATCGGCGCATTGCTGGAGGATGCGCCATCGGTGATCGTCGACGGCTGCGACAATTTCGACACGCGGTTGCTCGTCGCCGATTCCGCGCTCGCGCGCCGCATCCCGCTGGTGTCGGCGGCGGTCGGACGGTTCGAGGGACAGCTTGGTGTCTATCGCGGCTGGGAAGCGGACAAGCCCTGCTACCGCTGCTTCGTCGGCGACGCGCCCGCGCGTGATGCGCTGACCTGCGCCGAGGAAGGCGTGCTCGGCCCGGTGACCGGGATCGTCGGCAGCATGGCCGCGCTGGAGGCGATCCGCCAGATCGCGCCGTTCGGCGACGACAGCGCCGGGCGGCTCATGCTGCTCGACTTCCTCTCGCTGCGGTTTCGCACGCTGGCGCTGCCGCCCGATCCCGCGTGTCGCGCATGCGGCGCGACACGCGGGTAAGGATCAGCCGAGCCGCGCTTCCGCGAAGGCGCGCACCGCCGGACCGATATCGCCACGCGCCATCGCCAGCGCGAGATTGGCGGTGACAAAGCCGGTCTTGTCGCCGCAATCGAACCGCTCACCATTGAAGGTGAAGCCGTGGAACGGCTGCTGCCCGATCAGCTTGGCCATGGCGTCGGTCAGCTGGATCTCGCCGCCGGCGCCTTTTTCCTTGGCGTCGAGGATCTTCATTACCTCGGGCTGTAGGATGTAGCGGCCGGGAATCATCAGGTTCGACGGCGCGCTGCCCTTGGCGGGCTTTTCGACCAGCGCCGTCACCTCGGTCAGTGCACCGTCGCGGGCGCCCGGCGAGATGATGCCGTATTTGTCGGTTTCCTCAGGCGCGACTTCCAGCGCGCCGATGACGTTGCCGCCGACCTTGTCATAGGCCTGCACCATCTGCGCCATGAAGTTCGGCGTGCCGACCATCAGCTCGTCGGGCAGCAGCACCGCGAACGGCTCGTCACCGACGATGTCGCGCGCGCACCACACCGCATGGCCGAGCCCGAGCGGCTCCTGCTGGCGGACATAGACCGGCGAACCGGGCTGCTGGCGGATGTTCTCGATCACCGACAGGCTCTTGCCGCGGGCGCGCATCGTCGTTTCGAGTTCGAACGAGATGTCGAAATGGTCCTCCAGCGCGCCCTTGCCGCGCCCGGTGACGAAGATGATCTGCTCGATCCCTGCCTCCAGCGCTTCCTCGACTGCGTACTGGATCAGCGGCTTGTCGACGACCGTCAGCATCTCCTTGGGCATCGCCTTGGTGGCGGGCAGGAAACGGGTGCCGAGCCCCGCCACTGGGAAAATCGCCTTGCGTACCGGCTTGATGGTCATTCGGTCCTCCTGTTGGCGCCGGCTCTCTACCGGGGGGCGGCAAGGATCGCAATTCGTTAGCGTAACGGTTCGGATCCCGCGCGGCAGGCAGGGTGATGCTTGCGGTGACGGGACGATCGGCCTAAGCACCCGCTCCATCCCGACATCGCTGGTCTTTGCGTTTTCCATGCTCAAGAAGCTGCTTCGTTCGTCCCGTGTCGCCGCCACGCCCACCTTCGCCCCGGCGACGGGCACCCGCATCTACGCCGTCGGCGACATTCACGGCTGCCGTGACGAGCTGGAGCGATTGCTGGCGATGATCGATGCCGATGATGCGAGGCGCGCGCCGGCCGAGACGACCTTGATCTTCCTCGGCGATCTGGTCGATCGCGGCCCCGATTCGGCCGGCGTGGTCGAGCGACTGCTGACCCTGTCGCAGCAGCGACCGCGGGTCCGCTTCCTCAAGGGCAATCACGAGGAGCTGTTCCTGCACGCGCTGGACGGCGCGAAGGACGCGCTGCGGATGTTCTGCCGCGTCGGCGGCAAGGAAACCGTGCTCAGCTACGGCATCGACCGCGCCGACTATGATTCGCTCGACTATCCGCAGCTTGCCGAGCGGTTGGCGGCGCTGGTGCCGCCTGCGCACCGGTCGTTCCTCGAAGGGTTCGAGGACATGATCGTGTCTGGCGACTACGCCTTCGTTCATGCCGGCGTTCGCCCGGAATTGCCGCTCGACGAACAGAAGCCGAGCGACTTGCGCTGGATCCGCGACAGCTTCCTCGGATACCGCGGCGCACTGCCGAAGATGATCGTCCACGGACACACGATTACACCGGAAGTCGATCGTCGCGCGAACCGGATCGGCGTTGATACAGGCGCTTATGCCTCGGGAAAGCTGACCGCGCTCGGCATCGAGGATCGTGAAACATGGATCCTGAACACATGATGCACCGCGGCAATCCGCGCTTGCATTTTGCGCACGCGCGGCTATGAGATGGCCTGCACGCAAAGGGAGTTCATCATGCGTATTGCGAAGTATATGCTCGCTGCTGCTGCCGCCACGATGGCGGTTGCTCCGGCGATGGCTGCGCCCGCCAACTCGGCGGCGAGCCTGTCGGTCGCCAAGTCGGTTCGCGCTTCGGCCCCGTCGGCCAAGAAGAACGAGCTGGCCGGTGGCGGCGTGATCGTTGCGGTTCTGGCGGCTGCGGCTGTTGTGGCCGGCATCGTCGTCGTCGCTGACGAAGACGACAGCTCGGACAGCAACTAAGCTGACCTGACTCCTTCGGGGGTAAGGAATAGCGGCCTTCGGGCCGCTATTTTTTTGTCTGTTGTCCGGCGGGTTATTTAGACGCCTGAGATCGTAGGCTTGGCTGGTGGCGTGGACGGAGACGCGCGGTACCGGACCAACTCCGTTTCGAGGGAGTCCAGCGTTGGTCTGGACGTCGGTCCGATGTCTGCATTGGTACTTAAAGTCGCCACCGACTAGACGTCATTGCGAGCGCAGCGAAGCAATCCAGGGCTGCACCGAGACGCCCTGGATTGCTTCGCTACGCTCGCAATGATGGGAATGCGGGCCGTGCTTCCTCGCGCACGCCCGCAGCCCTACATCACGCCGCCGCGAACATCTCCGGCGACAGCGCCATGATCGATTCAGCGCCCCCCTCGATCTGACGACGCAGCGAACCCGCCTCGGGCAGCACCCGCTCGGCGAAATAGCGAGCGGTGACCAGCTTGGCGTCGAGGAACGCGGCATCGCCCTGCCCCTCGTCCTTCAGCTTCGCCGCCGCGGTCGCCATGCGCAGCCACATCAGCCCGGTGGCGATCGTACCCACGAGATGCATATACGGCACCGCGCCCGCACCGACGTTGTTTGGGTCCTTCATGCCGTTGGCAAGGAACCACATCGTCGCAGCCTGCAATTCGCCGGCCGCCTTCTCGAGCCGCTGCGCCAGATCGGCGACCGCCGGGTTCGCCTTGCCGGCCGCGATCTCCTCCATCACCAGCCGTCCGAACGCCTGCACCGCGCGGCCGCCGTTCTGCGCGAGCTTGCGCCCGACCAAGTCCATCGCCTGCACGCCGTTGGTGCCTTCGTAGATCATCGCGATCCGCGCATCGCGGACGTACTGCTCCATCCCCCATTCGCGGATGTAGCCATGGCCACCGTAAACCTGCTGCGCGTTGGTCGCGATTTGATAACCGCGATCGGTGCCCACACCCTTGATGACCGGAGTCAGCAGCCCGAGCAGATCGCCCGCCAGCTGACGATCTTCCTCGGCATCGGCATTATGCTCGAGATCGGCCTGAAGCGCGCCCCACAGGCACAAGGCGCGGAGACCCTCGGTCCATGCCTTGGCGTCCATTAGCATCCGGCGAACGTCGGGATGGACGAACAGCGTATCCGCCTTCTCACCCGGCTCGGCCGGACCGGTGAGCGCGCGGCCCTGCCGTCGATCCTGCGCATATTGCACCGCGTTCTGGTAAGCGGTCTCCGCAACGCCCAGCCCCTGCAGGCCGACGCCGAGCCGTGCCGCGTTCATCATGATGAACATTGCGGCGAGCCCCTTCATTTCGTCGCCGACCAGCCAGCCGGTCGCCCCGTCATAGTTCATGACGCAGGTCGAATTGCCGTGAATGCCCATCTTGTGCTCGATCGAGCCGCAGGACACCGCATTGCGCTTACCCAGCGACCCGTCGTCGTTAACCAGCATCTTTGGCACTACGAACAGCGAAATGCCCTTCGAGCTGTCCGGTGCGCCCGGCGTCTTGGCGAGAACGAGGTGGATGATGTTGTCGGTCAGGTCATGCTCGCCCGCCGAGATAAAGATCTTGGTTCCGGTGATCTTGTAGCTGCCATCGGCCTGCGGCTCGGCGCGGGTGCGGATCAGCCCAAGATCAGTGCCGCATTGCGGCTCGGTCAGGTTCATCGTGCCGCCCCATTCACCCGACACCATCCGCGGCAGATACTTCTGCTGCTGCTCCGGGCTGCCCTTCACGACCAAGGCGGCGATCGCGCCATGCGCAAGGCCCGGGTACATGGCGAAGGCCATGTTGGCGGAGATCATATATTCCTGAAACGCGGTCGAGACGACGTGCGGCATCCCCTGCCCCCCGAACGCCTCCGGCGCGCTGAGCGTGCCCCAGCCCGATTCGACGAACTTGGCATAGGCTTCCTTGAAGCCCTTCGGCGTCGTCACGCTGCCATCCTCGTGACGCGTGCAGCCTTCCTGATCGCCTGACTGGTTGAGCGGGAACAGCACCTCGGCCACGAAGCGCCCACCCTCCTCCAGCACCGCATCGACCGTGTCGGGCGTCGCCGCGCCGAAGCCCGCGACGTTGGCGTAGCGATCCAGCCCCACGACATGTTCGAGCACGAAGCGGGTGTCGCGGATCGGCGGCGTATACTGCGGCATCGTCTCACTCTTTCCTGGTTGCGCCACCATCGAGCACGCCGACGAATTCGGTCAGCTCGGTGATGGCGGCGTCGAGGTCGTGCTTCTGCTGTTCCAGTGCCGCAATCCGGTCGCGACAGCGCTGGATGGCCACCGCGCGTTGCGTCTGGCGCCCGTCGCCGAGATCGTAGAGGTCGATCATCTCACGAATGTCGGCGAGGCTGAACCCGACGCGCTTGCCGCGCAGGATCCACGCCAGCCGCGCCCGGTCGCGATGCGAATAGATGCGGACCAGCCCGCGCCGCTCGGGCGCGATCAGCCCCTCGTCCTCGTAGAAGCGCAGCGCACGCGGCGTGACGCCGAACTCCGCCGACAGATCGGTGATCGTGAAGCTCTCGCGGTCAGGCCGCGGGGAAACAACGGCATAGGCAGCAGAAGCGCTCATGGAGCTGGACATACCTTCCCTTTACGTGAACGTCAATCGGCGCAAAGCAACTTCCCGTCGGCACCACGCAACCGGCTGGCCTCGCCGCTCG
The DNA here is from genome assembly GCF_000427645.1 of Sphingomonas phyllosphaerae FA2. Taxonomy (GTDB): domain Bacteria; phylum Pseudomonadota; class Alphaproteobacteria; order Sphingomonadales; family Sphingomonadaceae; genus Sphingomonas; species Sphingomonas phyllosphaerae. Next base: position 1,256,722 of record NZ_KE386571.1, read on the forward strand.
CCTCGCTGAGACGGTCGAACGCGAGCGTGTCGAGGGTCGCGCGACCCTGGCATGATCGCGCGCACGCCGCCGGGGTGCGGACGGGGAAGAGCAGACGATCGCCATTGCGGGTTGCAGTGAAACGGCAGCCATCACCGAAGTCGATCGCCAGATCGCCACGACCCTGCGCGCTGCCGTGGGCCAGGCAACGCTGCCCTTCGCCGAAGTCGACGCTGACCCCGATGCGATAGCGAGGCGCCGTGCCGGTCAGGCACAATCGATCCTCACCGACGGCATACACGCCCGCCGCCTCCGCCACGTCGCTGACGATCCCGGCATGGCGCGCGGCCACCTCCAGCGCCCGTCCGGCGGTATCATCCTCACGCGAATCGCGGGCGGGCGAACAGGCGGTCAGCAGCGATACCAGCAGCACCGCGCCGCGCCTCATCCGTCGACGCGCTCCAACCCCGAGTCGGTCAATCGACGATAGAAGCAACTCGGTGCGCCGGTGTGGCAGGCCGGTCCGACGGGGTCCGCGACGATCCACAACGCGTCCTGATCGCAATCGACGCGCATCTCGACGACGCGCAGCACATTACCCGAGGTTTCGCCCTTCTTCCAAAGCCGCTGCCGGCTGCGTGAGAAGAAGGTCGCCTCTCCGCTGGCGCGTGTCGCTTGAATCGCGGCAGCGTCCATATGCGCGACCATCAGCACCGCCCCGCTGGCCCGATCGGTCACCACCGCGGTCACCAGACCCGCAGCATCGAACTTGGGCAGGAAATCGCTGCCATTCTCTCGTGGATCGCTCATGTCGTGCCCGGCGTAGAACAGCGGCGGGCGGCTCACAACGCGCGATATCGCCGATCGCTCCCGCGCGGTTGATGACATTTGCGCGACGGTCGCTATATGCGGCCCCGCACAACGCGAGCCTCCCACCGCTTATGCTGACCACACATCCGTTCGACGACGATCATCTGCATGAGGAATGCGGCATCTTCGGTGCCTCCGGCTCGGAGGGCGCGGCGGCGCTCGTCGCGCTCGGCCTCCATGCGCTCCAGCATCGCGGCCAGGAGGCCGCGGGCATCACCAGCTTCGACGGCCATGTCTTCCACACGCATCGCGCGATGGGGCATGTCGCGGGCAATTTCGACCGTGACGACGTCATCCGCTCGCTCGCCGGCGATGTCGCCTGCGGGCACGTCCGCTACTCGACGACCGGCGAGACTGCACTGCGCAACGTCCAGCCTCTCTATGCCGAATTGCAGTCGGGCGGGTTCGCGATCGCGCACAACGGCAACATCTCCAATGCGATGCGGCTGCGGCGTGAGCTGGTGCGGCGCGGGTCAATCTTCCAGTCGACCTCCGATACCGAGACGATCATCCATCTCGTCGCGACCAGCCAGTATCGGACGCTGCTCGACAAGTTCATCGATGCGCTGAAGCAGGTCGAGGGCGCCTATGCGCTGATCGTAATGACGCCCGACGGCATGATCGCGTGCCGCGACCCGCTCGGCATCCGGCCGCTGGTGATGGGCAAGCTGGGCGAGACGTACATCTTCGCCAGCGAGACCGTCGCGCTCGACGTCGTCGGTGCGACCTTCGAGCGGTCGGTCGAGCCGGGCGAACTGGTGATCGTCCAGAACGGCGAATTGCGTTCGATTCGTCCGTTCGAGCAGGTGGCGGCGCGGCCGTGCATATTCGAGTGGGTCTATTTCTCGCGCCCCGATTCGATCGTCGACGATCATTCGATCTATTCGGTGCGCAAGAATATCGGTGCGCAGCTGGCGATCGAATCGCCGGTGGATGCCGATTTGGTCATTCCGGTGCCCGATTCGGGCGTGCCGGCGGCGATCGGGTATGCGCAGCAATCGGGCATTCCCTTTGAGCTGGGGATCATCCGTTCGCATTACGTCGGGCGCACCTTCATCCAGCCGGGCGACAAGGTTCGGCACCTCGGCGTGAAGCTCAAGCACAATGCCAACCGCGCGCTGATTCAGGGCAAGAAGGTCGTGCTGATCGACGATTCGATCGTTCGCGGCACCACGTCGCTCAAGATCGTGCAGATGATGCGCGAGGCCGGCGCGGCGGAGGTGCACATGCGGATCGCCTCGCCGCCGACGCGGCACAGCTGCTTCTACGGCGTCGACACGCCTGAGCGCGCCAAGTTGCTGGCTGCGAAGCTGGATCTGGGCGGGATGACCGACTTCATCCACGCTGACAGCCTGTCGTTCGTGTCGATCGACGGGCTGTACAAGGCGCTGGGCGAGGCGCAGCGCGCCGACGGGCGTCCACGCTATTGCGACGCCTGCTTCACCGGCGACTATCCGACCACGCTGACCGACCATGACGAATCAAGCGCGGTCGACCAACTGGCGATGCTCGACGAGCGGGTGATCTGACGCGCATGGACAAGCCGTTGAAGGACAAACTGGCGCTGGTGACCGGCGCCAGTCGCGGAATCGGCGCGGCGACCGCGATCGCATTGGCGGAACAGGGCGCACATGTCGTGCTGACCGCCCGGACGGCGAGCGGGCTGGAACAGGTCGAGCAGCAGATTTTCGATGCCGGCGGTTCGGCGACGATCGCACCCCTCGATCTGGCGCAAAGCGACTCGATCGCCCGGCTGGCGACCGCGATCGGCGAGCGCTGGCAGGCGCTGGACATCATGGTGCTGAACGCGGGGATGCTCGGGTCACTGGCGGCAGTGCCGGCGATCGACGCCAAGGAATTGGCGCAAGTGCTGACGCTCAACGTGTCGGCGCAGGTGGCTTTGATCCAGGCGTTCGATCCGATGCTGCGCCGTTCCACGGGCGCCCGCGTCATCGGTGTCACCTCATCGGTCGGGCGCACGCCGCGCGCCTATTGGGGCGCTTACGGTGCGTCGAAAGCGGCGTTCGAGACGCTGCTGGAGGCTTACGGCGACGAAACCGCCGAGGTCAGCAAGCTCCGCGTTGCGGTGCTCGATCCGGGCGCAACCCGCACCAAGATGCGCGCGCGCGCCTATCCGGGCGAGGACCCCAATTCGGTCAAGCCGCCCGAGACGGTCGCGGCGCGGATCGTGGCGTTGGCGATCGAGGGGTTTCCGGCGAACCATCGCGAGCGGGTGGGCTGAGCCACCCGGTTCCGTCACCCCGCCTTGACCAGCGTCACCTGCATGACGTCGATACCGCCGCCGCGAAACCCACCCTCGCAATACATCAGGTAATAGCGCCAGAGTTGCTGGAAGCGTGGGTCGAACCGCTCGGGCAAACGACCCTCCGCAATCGCTCGATCGAAGCGGCGGCGCCACTCCAGCAAAGTTTCCGCGTAATCCAGCCCGAAGCACTGTTCGTCCTGCCATGCCAGGCCGTGCGCCTCGGCCAGCGCGCGGAAACGGCTGGCCGAGAGCAGGGAACCGCCGGGGAATACATAGCGCTGGATGAAATCGGCACTGCCCTCATATGCGTCCCACACATCATCGGCGATCGTGATGAACTGAAGCGCGGCGCGTCCGCCCGGTTTCAGGACGCGTGCGATGGTCGAAAGATAAGCGGGCCAATATTCGGGCCCGACCGCCTCGACCATCTCGATGCTGGCAACCGCGTCATACTCGCCGGCGACGTCGCGATAGTCGGTGAGCGCCACGGTCACCTCGGGCAGCCCCAACGCCAACACATGGTCGCGCTGCTCGGTTGACAGCGTCAGGCCGTGTACCGCGACGCCGGCGCGTGCCGCGGTCGCGGCAAACGAGCCCCAGCCGCAGCCGATCTCCAGAAGTCGCGCGCCGGCGGCCACCCCGGTGCGCGTCAGGACCGCGTCGAGCTTGCGCTGCTGCGCCAGCTCCAGCGGCTCGCCCGCGGCAACCCCCAGCGCGCTCGAATAGGTGAGCGTCGCGTCCAGCCATTCGCGGTAGAAGTCGTTGCCCAGGTCGTAGTGTGCCGCGATGTTGCGCCGCGCGCCGCTGCGATCGTTGCGACGCAACCGATGTCCGAGCCACACCGCCAGCCGTGCGACATGCTTCGCGCGCGCGACGTTGCCCAGCGCGGCGCGGTTGCGCACGAACAGGTCGAAGATCGGCACCGGATCGGGGCTGGTCCAGTCGCCCGCCGCCCAGCCCTCGTACCACCCGATCGAGCCGGCGGTGACCAGCCGCCACAGGGCGCGCCAGCGCACCAGCCGTACGATCGCGACCGGGCCCGGCGCGTGTCCGCCGATCAGCCGGCGCGTGCCGTCGGGAAGTTGCGCGTCGATCGCCCCCGACAGCAGGCCCCGGTCGATGCGATCAAGCAGGCGATGCCACACGGGCGCGAGAAAGCGCGCGCGGCTAGGTACAGGCGGGGAATGAGAGGTAGCCGCGTCCATGGCGGACGCGCCCTAACGTACCTTCCGGCCCGCCGCCAGCGCGCGTTCGCGCGCCTCGCGATGCCCGATCAGCTTCGCCGGATAACCGCCGGGGCGGCAGCCGCCGGCGTCGGGATCGTGGATCGCGTCGTCGGGCAGGTCTTTCAACTCCGGCACCCATTCACGAATATAGTCGCCGGCGTCGAACTTCTCGGACTGCGACAGCGGCGCCATGATTCGCCCGAACATATTGGCGTCGATCCCGGTCCCGGCGACCCACTGCCAGTTCACCGCATTATTGCCGTAATCGGCATCGACCAGACAGTCCCAGAACCAGCGTTCGCCCTCGCGCCAGTCGATCAGCAGATGCTTGATGAGGAACGAGGCGGTGATCATCCGCACGCGATTGTGCATCCAGCCGCTCTGCCAGAGCTGCCGCATCCCGGCGTCCACGATCGGATAGCCGGTGCGCCCGGTCTGCCAGGCGCGTAGATCGTTCTCGGCGGCCTTGCCGCTACGCCACGGCAGCTTGTCGAAGGCGGCGCGGCCGTTCTTGTCTGCATAGTCCGGCAGCGCGAGCACGACCCCGTCGGTGAAGTCGCGCCATGCCAGTTCCTTGCGGAACGTGACGTCATGCGCACTGCTGGCGTGCCAGACCGCGCGCGGCGAGATCTCGCCGAAATGCAGGTGCGGCGACAGGCGGGAGGTGCCTTCTTCGGAGGGCAGGTTCCGGCGATCGTCGTAGCCGTCGAGTTCGAGCCCCGCGATCTTGCGGCGCGCTTCGTCTTCGCCGGGTGTCCAGTCGAACCCGCCCGACCAATCGGGCTTGGTCGGGAGCAGGTTCCAGTCGGCCAGCTTATCGCTTCCCGGCCATTGATCCGGCGCAGGGATCGCGTCCGGCGCGTGTAACGGCTTTTCGGGCGGCAGATGCGCCTGCAAGCCCTTCCAGAACGCCGAATAGATGCGGAACTGCCCGCCCGCCCCGGTCGTCACCTGCTCGGGCGGGGCAAGATGGTTGCCGTCGTGAAGACACAGACGCTCGCCGAGCGTCGCCTCGGCCTTGCGCCACCACGGTTCGTAGTGGCAGATCGCGTGGATCGCCTCCGCCTCCACGCTATCGGCCATTTCGTTCAGGATCGCGACCGCATCGCCACGGCGCAGGATCAGCCGGCTGCCATGATCGCGCAGCGCCTTGTCGAGCGCGGCGAGGCTGTGGTGAAGCCACCACCGCTGCGCCCCGCCGATCCGCCACGCACCGGGCGCCTCGTCGTCGAGGATATAGACGGGGATCACCGCCCCCTGATGCGCAGCGGCGACGAGCGCAGGTTGATCGTGGAGGCGCAGGTCCTGCCGCAGCCAGAGCAAGGTGGTCATGGGTTTTCGCTACGAACGATCCGACGCCGCGGTTCCGGCGAACGCATCGCCGAGCGTGCGAATGACGCGGACGTGGCGTGCGGCGATCGCCATCACGTCGTCGCCGTATCCGCCGCCGACGGTGCAGGCGAGCGGCACGCCCGCGCCGATCGCCAGCCGCGCGACCAGCCGGTCGCGGCAGACCAGGCCATCGTCGCTGAGCGCCAGCCGGCCGAGCCGATCGCCCACGAACGGATCGACTCCGCCTTGATAAAGGATCAGCGTTGGCTGCCATTCGACGATCATCGGGGCGAGCGTCTCCTCCAGCACCGCCAGATACGCGTCGTCGCCGATCGCATCGGCCAGCGGCACGTCCAGCGTCGAGCGTGCCTTGCGCACCGGGAAGTTCTTCTCGGCGTGGATCGAATAGGTCGCGATCTGCGGATGACCGGCGGTAAGCGCCGCCGTGCCATCCCCCTGATGAACGTCGACGTCGACGATCAACACGCGCTGCGTCGTCCCCTCCTCGACCAGCCGGTGCGCGGCGACGGCGAGGTCGTTGAACACGCAATACCCCGCGCCGGTGTCGGCGAGCGCATGGTGGCTGCCCCCCGCGGTATTGGCGGCGAACCCGTGGTCGAGCGCCAGCAACGCGGCGAGATAGGTGCCGCCCGGCACCATCTGCGCGCGGCGGGCGACGGTCGCAGTCACCGGAAACCCGATCCGCCGCTCCTTGATCGCGGGCACCTGTGCGGAAAGCACCTCGGCGACATAATCCGGGTCGTGCGTCGCCTCCAGCCAGACGCGCGGCATCGCCTCTGGCACATGCCACGCGATCCGCTCGCCCTCCGCGCGCAGCAGATCGCGGATCGCGCCGTTCTTGCCCCAGCGATAGGTGCTGCGCGCCGGTGCCTCGGTAACGTAATCGGGATGGTGGACGATGGCGATCATCGACCTAAGATAGTGCCGGGCGCGCCTGTGCAGGAGTAGTGGATGACCGAACCGACCCAAGCCGAGCCTCCGTTCGTCCGCCCGGACGTCGCGACCTTCCTCGGCTATCTCAACAACCTGCCCGGGCCGCGCACGCATCAGATGACCGTGGACGAGGCACGCGCCGCGATGCTGGCGATGTGCGACGTTGCCGACCCGCCGCGCGGCGAGCTGGCGGTGGTGCGGGATCTGACGATCCCCGGTCCGGGCGGGCCGCTGCCCGCGCGACTGTTCGATGCGAGCGCCGACCGGGCCGCGGGTCCGGCGGTCGTGTTCTTTCATGGCGGCGGCTGGGTGGTCGGCAGCGTCGCCAGCCATGCGAGCCTCGCCGCCGAGATGGCGCGGCAGCTCGATCTGCCAGTGATCTCGGTCGATTACCGGCTGGCGCCCGAAGCCCCCTTCCCCGCCGCCGTCGAGGATGCGGAGGCAGCGACGCGGTGGGTGGCGGAAAGTCCCGCCGCCCTGGGCCGAGCGGTCACCGGGCTGGTGCTGAGCGGCGACAGCGCAGGCGGCAATCTGGCGATCGTGACCAGCGTGGCGCTACGCGACCGGCCGGCGGCCGCGCCGGTGATCGTTCAGGCGCCGATCTATCCGGCCACCGACGCGACGCGGCATTATCCGTCGTTCGACGCCTTCTGCGACGGCTATCTGCTGACGCGCGAGACGATGGGGTGGTTCGGAAATCATTACCGGCCGGACCCGCAGGACGCGCGCTTCTCGCCGATCGTCGGCGATCTGACCGGCCTGCCGCCGGCGGTGATCGTCGCGGCGGGGCTCGATCCGTTGCGGGATCAGGCGCGCGCCTATGCCGCCGCGCTCGCACTGGCGGGGGTGCCGGTGACCTATCAGGAGGCGCGCGGCAACATCCACGGCTTCGCCACGCTGCGTCGCGCGATCCCGTCGAGCCAGCAGGATGTCGCGGCGTTCCTGACCGCGGTGCGCGCGGCGGTCGCGGCGGCGACGCACGATATCGCAAACGCGAAGGCAGCGGGTTGAAGCGCTTCGACTCGCGGCCTATTCGACCGGCATGACTGCGCCAGACTCCCTGCCCTATCGCCCGTGCGCGGGCGTGATGCTCCTCAACCGCGACGGACAGGTGTTCGTCGGCCAGCGCATCGATAACGTGCTGGAAGCGTGGCAGATGCCACAGGGCGGGATCGATCCCGGCGAGGATGCGCAGGCGGCGGCGATCCGCGAGCTGTGGGAGGAAACCGGCGTTACCGAGGACAAGGTGACGCTGATCGCCGAAGCGCCGGAGGAATTGTTCTACGACCTGCCCCCCGAGATGATCGGCAAGGTGTGGAAGGGCAAATATCGCGGGCAGCGGCAGCGCTGGTTCCTGTTCCGCTTCGAAGGCGAGGATGCCGACGTCCGCATCGACACCCCGCACCCGGAGTTTCGCGCGTGGCGCTGGGCCGATCCGGCCGACCTTCCGCGGCTGATCGTGCCGTTCAAGGCGCAATTGTACCGTGACGTGCTCGCCGCCTTTGCCCCGCATCTGCCGGGTCGCGGCGCTGCGGCACGCTGAACGACCGCGGCGATGTTGTCGGTGCTGATTGCGACGATGGGGCTTGCCATGCTGCCGGAACCGGCGGTGGCCCCGGCGCGGCGACGCGTGGCCGCCACGCGACGGGCGCGGCGGCAGACCCGGCTCGAACGCCCCGAGCTGGAGGTGGAGCCCGTCTTCATCACCGCGCCGCCGCTCGAGGTGTCGCCGCCGGTCCTCAACGACGTCGTCGTGGCGCTCGGGAAGATCCCCGGGCCGGAGATTTCACCTGAAATGCGGGCGATGCTCGACGCGGCGATGCAGGCCGGCGACGAGGGCGGGGTCGATACGCTGGTCAAATATGCCCGCGCTGGCGATCCGGGTTCGCGCGATCTGGTGCTGCGGCGCGCGACCGAGTGGAAGGAAGCGCGCGCGCGCGCCCGCAACGAGCGGGTGCAGCAGGCAAGCGCGTTTCAATTGTGGAGCGGGCGCGTCGAGGCAGGCGGGTTCGTCTCGACCGGCAACTCCGACGTCACCGGGCTCACCGGCGTCGCGGACCTGACGCGCGAGGGGCTGCGCTGGCGGCATCGCGTGATGGCGCAGGCCGATTTCCAGCGCACCGGCGGCATCACCAGCCGCGAACGCTACGCGCTCGGCTACCAGCCCAACTACAAGATCAACGACCGCGGATACATCTACGGCAACGGCCAGTATGAGTCGGATCGCTTCCTCGGCTATTACAGTCGCTATTCGGGCTCGATCGGTGCCGGTTACAGCGTGATCCGGCGCAACGGCCTGACGCTCGACATCGAGGTGGGCCCAGCGTTCCGCCAGACGGACTTCACCGACCGGACGATGCAGGGCAGTCTGGCGGCGCGCGGCAGCGTGGAGCTGAACTGGACCCTGTTCAGCGGACTGGTCGCGACGCAAAGCGCGTCGGGCTATTGGGAACGGTACAACAGCACGATCCGCAGCGTTTCGGCGATCGAGGCGAAGCTGCTCGGGCCGCTGTCCGCCCGGCTGTCGTACACGCTGCAATATGAAAGCGAGCCGCCGGTCGGGCGCGTCACGACCGATACCACCAGCCGCGCGTCGCTGGTCTACGCGTTCTAGGCCGATGCAGCCCTGTGTTCCGTTTCGGCGATCGCGCCGCTACGGTGCCGGAATGAACAGACTTTCGTCCGTCGAACGGGCAACATTGGAGAGGATCGACGCCGCCGCGATGCTGGCGCGCGTCGAGCGATGGGCCGCGATCAGCAGCGGGACGCGCAACGTCGCGGGCTGCGCGGCGATGGCGACGGAACTGGCCGATGCCTTTGCGGCGCTGCCGGGTGACATCGAACTGGTCGAGCCGACCCCGACCGAGAGCGTCGGGGCGGACGGCCACGTCACGCCGCTGGCGCATGGCCGGCACCTGCGCCTGTCCGTGCGCCCCGATGCGCCCGTCCGGCTGCTGCTCACCGGGCATATGGATACGGTCTATCCCCTCGATCACCCCTTCCAGACCTCGCGCTGGCGAGAGCCGGGCGTCCTCAACGGCCCCGGCGTGGCCGACATGAAGGGCGGCCTGTCGCTGATGCTCGAAGCGCTGCTCGCGATCGAGGCGAGCGGCACGCCGCTCGGCTATGACGTGGTCATCAACTCCGACGAGGAAACCGGCTCGCTGTCATCCGCGGCGCTGCTGGCCGACGTGGCGCGCGGCAAGGTGGCGGCGCTTACCTACGAGCCGGCGCTTCCCGACGGCACATTGGCCGGCGCGCGCGGCGGGACGGGCAATTTCTCGGTCGTGGTACGCGGTCGTGCAGCCCATGCCGGGCGCAACCCGGAGGACGGTCGCAACGCGATCGTCGCCGCGAGCGCGCTGGCGGTGCGGCTCCACGAAGAACGCTCGCCGCAGCTGGCGGTCAATCCGGCCCGCATCGAGGGCGGCGGCCCCAACAATGTCGTTCCCGATCTGGCGGTGCTGCGCGTCAATTTCCGTCCGGCCGACGCCGCGGAGATCGCGCGCGCGCGCGCCGCGATCGATGCCGCGGTCGCCGCGGTCCAGACCGCGCATGACGTCAGCATCCATGTCCACGGCAGCTTCAACCGTCCTCCCAAGCCGATCGACGCCGGCGCGGCGCGGCTGTTCGCGCTGGTGCGCGACGCCGGGGCCGACCTGGACCAGCCTATCGCGTGGCGCGACACCGGGGGAGTGTGCGACGGCAACAATATCGCCGCTTGTGGCGTGCCGGTGGTCGACACGATGGGCGCCCGCGGGGGCGCGATCCACTCTACCGACGAATTTCTGATCGTCGACAGCCTTGCCGAGCGTGCCGCGCTGTCGGCGGTGACGATGCTGCGACTGGCAGAGGGAGCGCTGGCATGACGTTCGTGATCCGCGCCGCCGACCGCAACGACCTGTCGCACCTGTACGAAATGGCGAAGCTGACCGGCGGCGGCTTCACCAACCTGCCCCCCGATCGCAACGCGCTGACCGCCAAGCTCGATCGCAGCGCGCTGGCATTCGGGCATGACGATACCTCGCTGACCGACGAATTGTTCGTGCTGATGCTGGAAAACAACGTCACCGGTGACGTGCGCGGAACGTGCCAGCTGTTCACGCATGTCGGGCAGAAGCATCCCTTCTACAGCTACCGCCTCGGCACGCTGACCCAGCACAGCCGCGAGCTGTCACGAACGTTCCGTGCCGAGATGCTGTCGCTGACCACCGACCTGGAGGGAGCGAGCGAGGTCGGCGGGCTGTTCCTCCATCCCGGCGAACGCGCGGGCGGACTCGGGCTGTTGCTGGCGCGCAGCCGCTATCTGTTCATCCGCGCGCATCGCCCGCGCTTCGCCGACCGGACACTCGCCGAGCTGCGCGGGGTGATCGACGAGGCGGGCGGGTCGCCGTTCTGGGACGGGCTCGCCGGACGGTTCTTCGGCATGGGCTTTCAGGAGGCCGACGAGTTCAACGCGGTGCACGGCCACCAGTTCATCGCCGACCTGATGCCCAAGCACCCGATCTACACCGCGATGCTCTCCGAGCACGCACGCGCCTCGATCGGGCTGCCGCATCCCTCCGGCCGCGCTGCGATGCGGATGCTGGAAAACGAGGGCTTCGCTTACGAAAACTACATCGACATCTTCGATGGTGGCCCGACGATGACCGTCAAGACCGACCAGATCCGCACCGTCCGTGACGCGCAGGACGCGACCGTCGTCGCGGTGCGTGACGGCGGCACGAACGAGGCGCTGGTTGCGGCCGGGCGCCTCGCCGACTTCCGCTGCGCCTACGCCCGGATCGGGACGGCCGACGGCGGCGTGACGCTCGACCCCGCCGCGGCGACGGCGCTACGGCTGCGCGAAGGTGACCGCGTGAGCTGGATCGGACGGATATGATACGCGAGATCAACTTCGACGGGATCGTCGGGCCCAGCCACAATTACGCGGGGCTCAGCCCCGGCAACCTCGCTGCCACCGCCAACGCCGGGCAGGTCGCGCACCCGCGCGCCGCCGCGTTGCAAGGCGTGACGAAGATGCGCGCCAACCTCGCGCTCGGGCTGTTGCAGGGCGTGCTGATCCCCCCGCCCCGCCCCGACCACGCGTGGCTGGCGCGGTTGGCGATCGACTATGATGCGGCGCCTGCGCACCTGAAGGCACAGGCGCTGTCCGCCTCCGCGATGTGGGCCGCCAACGCCGCGACCGTGTCGCCCGCACCGGACACGACTGACGGCCGCTGCCACCTGACCGTCGCCAATCTGGTGACGATGCCGCACCGCAGTCATGAATGGCGCGCGACGCTGGCGCAGTTACAGGTTGCCTTCGGGAATGAAGCGCATTTCGTCGTGCAGCCCCCGGTGCTGCCCCCCTTCGGCGACGAAGGCGCGGCCAACCACATGCGGCTGTGCAGCGCGCACGACGCGCCGGGCATCGAGGTGTTCGTCTACGGCGTCGCGGGCGGGGCCTTCCCTGCCCGCCAGCATTTCGAGGCCAGCCGCGCGATCGCCCGGCACCACGGGCTCGATCCCGCGCGGACGCTGTTCGTCCAGCAATCGACCGAGGCGATCGCCGCCGGCGCCTTTCACAACGACGTGGTCGCCGTCGCCAACGAGCGCATCTTGCTCGCGCACGAACAGGCGTTCGCGGATCGCGACGTCTTCTACGCCGACCTCCGCCGCCTGCTGCCCGAGGTCGAGATCGTCGAGGTGCCCGCGGCGGAGGTGAGCCTCGCCGATGCGATCGGCTCCTATCTCTTCAACGCGCAACTCGCGACCCCGCCCGACGGCGCACCGACGCTGATCGTTCCAGAGGAAGCGCGCGCCAATCCACGCGTCTGGCGGTGGATCGAGGCGCATCTGGCCGGCAATGGACCGATCCGGCGCGTCGAGGTGGTCGATGTCCGCGAGTCGATGGCGAATGGCGGCGGTCCGGCGTGCCTGCGACTGCGGGTCGTCTGCGATCCGGCGACCGTCGACCCACGCTTCCTCGTTGACGATCATCGGCTCGACAGGATCGCGACGGTCATCGAACGCCAATGGCCGGAGGCGATCGCCCCGGACGATCTCGACGACCGCGCGTTGCTCGCGCAGATCGCAACCGCCCGCGCCGCGTTGGTCGAGGCGCTGGGACTGGATGAGCTTCGCGCATGAAGGCCCGGCTGCACCGCTGGTGGCGCGGCGTCGCCCGGCTGTTCGTCGTCAAGACGAAGTTCGAGGCGTTCATGCTGATCTACGCCATCGCCACCGGCGCGGTTGAACGCGGCATGGCCTACCTGCACCGCTTCCCGGGCACGCCGGGCTGGATCATGTTCGTGGCCTGCACGATCGTCGTGTTCATGGCCGGCGGGAAGATCATCGACGGCGTGGAGCGCGACGCCAACACCTGAGCGGATCGGCTATTGATATGTTGTATCATTTCGCTAATGGGTGACCCATAAGGGAGTCGCCCATGAAGACCATATTGTTTGCCGCGGTTGCGCTTGCACCGCTCACCCTGCCTGCCGCCGCCCAGACCGCCGACCCGGCGCGGCAAGCCGATCCGCACCGCTCCGACGACGTGATCGTCACCGCCCCGATCCAGACCAGCGAGTCCGATGTCCTGCAAGGCACATCGGTGCTGACCGGCGCGAACCTGACCCGCGAGCTTCGCCCGACGATCGGGGAAACCCTCGCGCGCTTGCCGGGCGTGTCGGCAACCTCGTTCGGGCCGAACGCATCACGTCCGATCCTGCGCGGATTCCAGGGGGACCGTATCCGCGTGCTGACTGACGGCATCGGATCGATCGACGTCTCGAACACCTCGGTCGACCATGCAGTGGTGATCGATCCATTGCTCGCCGAGCGCGTCGAGGTGCTGCGCGGTCCGGCCGCGTTGCTGTACGGTTCGTCGGCGGTCGGCGGCGTCGTCAATGTCGTCGACCGGCGCATTCCGCGCGCGCTGCCGGAGAACGGCTATCGCGTCGATGCGATCGGCACCTATGGCAGCGCGGCGAACGAGCGTTCGATCGGCGGCGCAGCGGACGTGACGGCGGTCGGCCCGCTCGTCCTGCACGTCGACGGATCGTATCTGAAGGCGGACGACCTGCGCACCGGCGGGTTCATCCTGTCGCGTGCGGCGCGCCGGGCGTCGCTGGCGCTGGCCGGCGCCCCGCAGGACGGGGACGAGCCGATCGATTTTGCCGCGAACGCCGCGCTGAGCGGCAAGCTGCCCAATAGCGGGGCGGAGACGTGGACGGCCGGCGCGGGTGCGTCGATCATAACCGATGGCGGGATGCTCGGCGTCTCCTACGGCCATTACGACAGCCTGTATGGGGTGCCGGTTCGCTATGCCACCGCCTTGGGGCAGGAGCAGGAAGCGCCGCGGCTCGACGTCGTGCAGAACCGCTACGATCTGCGCGCCGAAGTGACTCCGCACGGTGCGCTGATCGACGCGATCCGCATCCGCGCTGCCCACGCCAATTACCGGCATTTCGAGCTGGAGGAAGATGGCTCGGTCGGCACCGCCTTCTACAACAAGGGGCTGGAGGCGCGGCTCGAGGTGGTCCAGGCGAAGCGCGGAGCATGGCAGGGCGCCAGCGGCGTGCAATATTTCAGCCGCGCGTTCGACGTGGTCGGCGACGAGGCGTTCCTGCCGCGCAACCAGACCGAACAGACCGGGCTCTTCACGCTGCAGCAATATGAGGACGGGCGCTTCAAGGCCGAGGGCGGGCTACGCTACGAACAGACCCGGCTGACCGCCGATCCGGGCTTCCGCGAAGGGACCGAGCGCTTCACCGGCGCGGATCGCAGCTTCGGGACGTGGTCGGGGTCGCTGGGCGCGGCCTATACGCTGGCGGACGGGGTGCGCATCGGGTTGAACGGCTCGCGCACCGCGCGCGCGCCGTCCGCCGAGGAATTGTTCGCCAACGGGCCGCATGCGGGCACGCAGGCGTACGAGTTGGGCAATCCGAACTTCCGCGCGGAAACGTCGTGGGGGCTGGAGGCGACCCTCCACGCACATAACCAGATCTTCAGCCTCGATGCCTCTGCCTATTACAACTGGTTCGACAATTACATTTATGAGGCGCAGGTCGCCGAGGCAGCGTGCGCAACGGCGGCGCAGGGGGATGTGGACCTGCCGTGCTTCCGCTACAGTCAGGCCAAGGCGCGTTATTATGGCTTCGAGGCGGATGCGTCGGCACGACTGGCGACGATCGGCGCGCATGTCATCACCGCCGATCTGCTCGGCGATTACGTCCATGCCGAGGTGGTCGATCGCGGCCCGGTGCCACGCATTCCGCCGCTGCGGCTGCTTGGCGGACTCGAGGCGCGGAGCGACACCAGCGCGGCGCGTGTCGAGGTTGAGCGCGCCTTCGCACAGAACCGCACCGCGCCGTTCGAGACGCGCACCGACGGCTATACGATGGTCAACGCCTCGCTCTCGTTCCATCCGTGGGGCGGCAGCGACCGGCGCAGCATCCTGCTGGCGGCGAACAACATCTTCGACGTCGAGGCCCGCCGCGCGGCAAGCGTCCTCAAGGACTTCGCGCCGCTCGCCGGCCGCGATGTCCGGGTGACGTTCCGCGTGGAGATCTGATCGTCGAAGCGCAGAGCGGTCGGACCATTACGGTCGTCGCCCCGGGCTTGACCCGGGGCCCCGCTTCTACCCGACCGCTACAAAAGCGGGGCCCCGGATCAAGCCCGGGGCGACGATCTTTCAAGCGAGACGAGGTGGGTTGGAACCGCCCACTCGTCATTGCGAGCATAGCGAAGCAATCCAGGGCGTCCTGATCCGGCTCTGGATTGCTTCACTACGCTCGCAATGACGGATCAAGTTCATCCCGCTCGAACCCGCCATCCACCAAGTTCGGATGTCATCCCGGCGGGCGCGCAACCTCTCCAAAAACTCGCTTTCTGTTCCCCGGCGGAGGTCGGGGCCCAGTTGGAAAGGTGTTTCGGTTAGTTACAAACCTCCCCCAACTAGACCCCGGCCTTCGCCGGGGTACTAGAAAGGGACCTTCACAGAGGCCTCCCGAGCGGCAGAGTAATGAATGGGAGATTCAAGCCAGACGGAACCGCCGCTCAGGCCGTTCTCAAATCGCGCGCGCGTAAATCAGGTCGTCGTGCCACGTCGCACCGACGCGAAAACGGCGGGTGCCCGCGACCGTAAAGCCCTGCTTCTCGTAGAAACGCTGCGCACGCTTGTTGCGACCATAAACGCCGAGCAACAACCGCCGGCACCCACGCGCCCGCGCATCCTCGATGGCGCGCGTCATCAGCGCCGGCCCAAGACCGGTGCCGTGCGTGGGAAACAGCGCATAGATGCGCTTCAGCTCGACATCGCCCGCTTCCGGCCCCACTGGCAAATCGGGCGTGGTCAGCAGGCTGTAGCCGATCGGCGCACCGCCCGCTTCGGCCTCGGCCAGCGTCGCGATCGCGCCCTCGGCGAGATAGGCTTCGAACGCCGCCACGCTGCTGTTGCGCGTGACATGCGCGACGATATCCGGGCCGTCGAGGATGCCCGCGAACGCCTCAAGGAAGGTGGCGCCCGCTACCAGCGAGAGCGCGGCGGCGTCCGCCGGTCCCGCATGATACAGGCGCCAGTCCATATCAGCCGACGATTTCTTCCGGCTTGAAGAAATAGGCGATCTCGATCTCGGCATTCTCGTCCGAGTCCGACCCATGGACGGTGTTCGCCTCGATCGACTCGGCCAGTTCCTTGCGGATCGTGCCCGGCGCGGCGTTCTCGGGGTTGGTGGCGCCCATGATGTCGCGGTTGCGCTGCATGGCGTTCTCGCCCTCCAACACCTGCACGACGACCGGGCCCGAGATCATGAAGCCGACCAGATCGTTGAAAAACGGGCGCTCCTTGTGGACCGCGTAGAAGCCCTCGGCCTGCTCCCGGGTCATCTGGATGCGCTTGGACGCGACGACGCGCAGGCCGGCTTCCTCCAGCATCTTGGTGACCGCGCCGGTCAGGTTGCGGCGCGTGGCATCGGGCTTGATGATCGAGAAGGTACGGTTCGCGGCCATGACGGTCACGGGCTCCTGAAATGAATAGGATGGGAAGTGCCGCCGCCCTAGGCGGACGCGGGCGGTGATGCAAGCGAGCGCTCAGGCCGCCTGTTCCCAGCGCCCCGCCTCATTCTGCTTCCAATAGCGCCGCTCGACCCCGTCGCGCGCCGCCAGTTCCTTCCACGCCGCGCGCGCGGCCCGGATATGGTCTTCGTCGAAGAAATGGAAGGCGCGGTCGAAATCGAGCGCGGCGTCGCGCCACTCGCCGTCGACCAGCGCGATATGTCGCGCGCGATTGGCAGGATTGACGTCCGCGGCGATCAGGATCGGCTGGCGCGCGTCCGCCGCCCCGCCCTGCTGCGCGTGCGGCAGGAAGCTGTCGGGCGCGTAGTTCCACAACAGCCGGTCGAGCGCCGCGCGCCGTTCTTCGTCGGCGGCAACGATCAGCAACCGCGCGCCCGACGCCACCACCTTCGCCGCGATCTGCGGGAGCGCCCGCTCCAGCGGCATCCGGGTCAGGTGGTAGAAGTCGACCTGCATTGCCTGGCCTTAGCCCTCGCAGGTGTCGGCGACGAACCGGTCGAGGACGCGCACGCCGTAACCGGTCGCGCCCTTGGCCCAGGTCGGACCGTCCTTGTCCGCCCACACCATCCCGGCAATGTCGAGATGCGCCCAGGCGACACCCTCGTCGACGAAACGCTGGAGGAATTGCGCGGCGGTGATCGAACCCGCGCCGCGCGGCCCGACGTTCTTCACGTCGGCGATCGGCGAGTCGATCAGCTTGTCATAGGCGTCGGAGAGCGGGAAGCGCCACAATTTGTCGCCGGTGGCGACGCCCGCCGCCAGCAGCTGCCCGGCCAGCGTATCGTCGTTGCTGAACAACCCGCCATATTCGTTACCGAGCGCGACGATCATCGCTCCGGTCAGCGTCGCAAGGTCCACGATGCGCGTCGGCTTATGGGTATTTTGGACCCAGGTGATGCAATCGCATAGCACCAGACGTCCCTCGGCATCGGTGTTGATGACCTCGATCGTCTGCCCCGACATGCTGATAACCACATCCCCTGGCCGCTGCGCATTGCCGTCGGGCATGTTCTCGACGAGGCCCATCACACCGATAACATTGGCTTTTGCCTTGCGCGCGGCGAGCGTCAGCATCACACCGGCCACCGCCGCCGCGCCGCCCATGTCCCACTTCATGTCTTCCATGCCCGCCGCCGGCTTGATCGAAATCCCGCCAGTATCAAACGTTACGCCCTTCCCGACCAACGCAGTCAGCGGCGCGTCGGCCCCGGCGCCCGACCATTTGAGCGCCAGCACACGCGCCTCGCGCCGCGACCCCTGCGACACGCCGAGCAGCGCCCCCGCCCCAAGCTCTTCAAGTTCCTTCTCGCCCAGCACGGTCACTTCGAGCCCGAGCCCATCGACGGCCTCCAGCACCCGTTCGACAAAGCTCTCCGGGTAAAGGATGTTCGGCGGCAGCGTCGCAAGCGTGCGCGCCAGCCCGAGGCCACGCGTGACCGCCTCGCGCCCGGTCCATTCGGCGTCGTCACCGACGATCGTGACCGCGGTCAGCGTCGGCTTCTGCTTCTCCGGCAGCTTGGTGCGATATTCGTCAAAACGCCACGCGCGCTGCGCCACGCTCGCCGCAAAGCGTGCCGCAGCGAGCGCGGGCGCGCCGTGCAGATCGGCAACCACACTGGTGACGCCTGAGGTGAGCAGGCGCGCCGTCAACGCGCCGCCCGCGCGTTCGAACGCCGCATCGTCGCCGCTGCCGACGCCCAGCAACAGCACGCGCTGCGTCCCCTGTCCCGCGACCACGAACGCCTCCGCGACGCTGCCCGCCTCGCCGGTGAAGCGCTGCCCGGCCGCGGCGGCCGCCAGCAGCGTATCTGCGCCGTCGATCAATCCGGCCAAGGGCGCATCCTTGCGGACCGGCAGCGCCAGCACCGCGGCATCGGCGGGACGGTCGGCGGTGAAGGCGATCTGCATTCCTGTATCCTCTTGCAACATGCCGCCTACCTAGGCACCGCCCAGTGAAATGGCAAAGCGTTGCAGGCCAGGCGTGGCGATGCGATAGGCGGCAGAGGCGTGGCCGCCATTCCCGGTCGGTCGCGCAAACGGGGCAACGACGACGACGTGATGCGTTTCGATCTTCTCGCCGGCGCTGCGCTGTGTCTGGCGCTGGCCGTACCGTCCGCGGCGCAGTCGCTTCAGGACCGTGCGGGCGGTGCGCCCGCCTCTGCCCCGGCGGCCGCAGCCAGCACTGCCGACAGCGATCAGGTGCAGTTCAGCGCCGGGGCGCTCGAATATGAGTACAACGCCGATGTCGTGACCGCGACGGGCGAGGTGCGCATGACTCGCGCCGGTGAGCGACTGCGCGCCGAGAAGGTGGTGTGGAACCGCAAGAGCGGAAAGGTGGTCGCGACCGGCAATGTTGCGGTGACCAACCCGCAAGGTGACGTCGCTTACGGCGATTCGATCGAGCTGACCGACACGCTGAAGGACGGCGTGGTCGACAATCTGCTGGTCGTGCTGGAGCAAGGCGGGCGACTGGCGGCGGTGCGCGGCGTGCGCGAGGCGGACGGGACTATGAACCTCGACCGCGCGGTATACTCGCCATGCGCGGTGACCGGATCGGACGGGTGCCCGCGCGAGCCGACGTGGAAGATCACCGCGGTCAAGGTCATCTATCGCCCCGACAAGGAGCGCGTCTATTACGAGGGCGCACGCTTCCACCTGTTCGGACTGACCAGCCCGGCGCTGCCGCGCTTCAGCAATTCGATCGCAGCGAGCAACGACACCGGGCTGCTGACCCCGTCGATCGGGCTGACGCGGCTGAACGGTGCCGAGCTGGTGCTGCCGTTCAATCTCGCGCTCGGCCCCAACCAGTCGCTCGTCCTTGCGCCGCACCTCTTCTCGTCCGAAGTGCCGATGATGGAGGCGCGCTACAGCGGGCTCAACGAGCTGGGCGCCTATTCCATCCGCGGGTTCGCCACGAGCAGCCGGCGGACGCAGAACCTCGCGGACGTCACCACCTCGGACACCGAGCGCGCATTTCGCGGCTATCTGGACGGCGCCGGGCGCTTCCAGTTCGATCCCAATTGGAGCCTGTCGGGCTCGCTGCGGCTGGTGACCGATCGGACCTTCCTGCGCCGTTACGACATTTCGAACGAAGATCGGCTGCGCACGACGTTGGCGCTGGAGCGCGTCGATCCCAACAGCTATCTGTCGATCGCCGGCTGGGCGGTGCAGACGTTGCGCGTCGGCGATCAGCAGGGAATGCAGCCGGTCGCGCTGCCCGAGATCGACTACCGCCGCCGCGTTCCCGATGCGCTGCTCGGCGGGACGTTGCAGATCCAGCTCAACTCGCTGGCGATCGGGCGCAAGGCGGGTCAGGACACACAGCGCGCGTTCGGCAGCGCGCGCTGGGACTGGCGCGGAATTACGGTGCTCGGCCAGGAAGTGACGTTGACCGCGTTCGGTCGCGCCGACGCCTATGACACGCAGAACGTCGCTGCGACTTCGATCGCCAGCTATCGCGGGATCGAAGGTTTCCAGACGCGCGTCATCGGCGCATTGGCGGCGGACGTTCGCTGGCCGTTCGTCGGCGAGCTGTTCGGCGGGTTCCAGCGCTTCACGCCGCGCGTTCAGATCGTCGCCACGCCCAAGACACGCAACATCCAGGTGCCGAACGAGGACGCACGCGCGGTCGACCTCGAGGATTCGAACCTGTTCGCGCTCAATCGCTTCTCCGGTTACGATCGGTGGGAGGATTCGAGCCGCATCACCTATGGCGCGGAATGGGCGCTGGATCTCGACCGCGTCGCCATCTCGGCGAACGTCGGGCAGAGCTATCGCCTGAACGAGCGGCCCAGCATCCTTCCCGATGGCACCGGGCTGTCGGACCGATTCTCCGACATCGTCGGGCGAACCAACATCCGCTTCGGCGAACTGGTGACGCTCACCCACCGATACCGCATTGACAAGGACAATTTCTCGATCCGTCGTAACGAGATCGATGCGACCGTCGGCACGCGCCAGACCTATGCGACGGTCGGCTATCTGCGGCTCAATCGCGACATCGATGTGCTGGAGGATTTGCAGGACCGTGAGGAAGTGCGCGTCGGCGGGCGCGTCGGGATCACCCGCTTCTGGTCGGTATGGGGCTCGGCGATCGTCGACCTCACCAATCGCGCGGAAGACCCGCTGTCGACCTCGGACGGTTTCTCGCCGATCCGCCACCGGCTTGGCGTCGCCTATGAGGACGATTGTCTCAACCTGGGGCTGGCGTGGAAGCGCGATTACCGCAACGTCGGTGACGCGCGCAGCGGCAACAGCTATCTGTTGACGCTTTCCTTGAAGAACCTCGGCCGCTAAGCCTCGGTTCAGTTGTTTTCCGGCACAAGCGCCGTGGCGGCGACAGGCGCACCTCATCGGGATTTCGAGACGCACGTGATGATCAAGACAAAGGGCGCGGCGCTGACCCGCCGGTTGCTGGGGACGATCGTGGCGCTGGGCGTGACGGGTGCGGCCCTGGCCCAGGATGCCGAACCCCGCGACGCGACGGGACTAAATCTACCGAAGGATCTGCAGATTTTCGGCAAGGTCGATCCGAACGTCCGCAAGGCGACCGCCATCGTCAACGAAGCGATCATCACCGGCACCGACGTCGACCAGCGCGTAAATTTCATCGCCGCGGCGAACAATGCCAAGCTGAATGCCGAAGAGCGCGAGAAGCTGCAATTGCAGGTGCTGCGCCAGCTGATCGACGAGACACTGCAGATCCAGCAGGCCAAGGTCGCGGACATCACCGTCACCAAGGCGGAGATCGATCAGGCGTTTGCCGGCGTCGCCCGCAATCTGCAGAAGACGCCCGCGCAATTGACGATCTGGCTGCGTGAGCAGGGGTCGTCGGATCGCTCGCTGCGTCGTCAGATCGAAGGCGAACTGGCGTGGAACCGTTATCTGAGCAAGCGCGTCGAGCCGTTCGTCAACGTCGGCGACGAAGAGGTGAAAGCGATCCTCGACCGGCTGGAGGCCGCAAAGGGCACCGAGGAATATCACCTCAACGAAATCTATCTCGCCGCGACGCCCGATCGCCAGCAGCAGGTGTTCGACAACAGCAAGCAACTGATCGCCGAGATCAGCAAGGGCCAGGCGCCGTTCAGCTATTTCGCGCGCAACTTCTCCGAGGCATCGACGCGCGGCGTCGGCGGTGACCTCGGCTGGGTGCGTGCGGCGCAGCTGCCGGGGCCGCTGGCGGAAACCACACAGACGATGCAGGTCGGGCAGGTCGCCGGGCCGGTTGCTACGCCGGGCGGCTTCTCGATCCTCTATCTGGTCGACAAGCGTCAGGTGCTGACCGCCGATCCGCGTGATGCGCGACTGAGCCTGAAGCAGCTGACGATCAAATTCCCCGCCGGCACCACGCAGGCGCAGGCGACCGAGCGCACGAGCGCCTTCGCCACCGCGATCCAGAAACTGCAAGGCTGCGGCTCGGTGGCGAAGGTCGCCGCGTCGCTGAACGCCGAGGTGGTGGACAATGACGCGATCCGCATCCGCGACCTGCCGCCGCCCTTGCAGGCGATCATGTTGAAACTGCAGGTCGGCCAGGCGACGCCGCCGTTCGGCTCGCCGACCGAGGGTGTCCGCACGCTGGTGATGTGCGGGCGCGACGAGGCGCAGGGCGGGCAGTTGCCGGGCGCGCAGCAGATCCAGAACCAGCTCGAGCAACAGCGCGTGAACCTGCGTGCGCAGCAGGCGCTACGCGACCTGCGTCGCGACGCGGTGATCGACTATCGCTGAGCCGATGGACGGTCCGATCGTCATTTCGATGGGTGATCCCGCGGGGATCGGGCCCGAGACGATCGCCAAGGCATGGGATGCGCGCGTCGAACGGGCACTGCCGCCGTTCGTGGCCGTTGGGGACCGTCGTTCGATCGCGCGCGTCTGGGACGGGCCAGTTGCGGCGGTTTCCGACCTGAACGTGGTCGCGGAGGTTTTCCCGGACGCGCTGCCCGTCCTCACCGTTGAGGACGCTGGCGATATCGTACCGGGGCAGCCCGACGCGGATGGCGCACGCTGCGCGGTGCGTGCGCTGGAGCTTGCGACGGGACTGGTGCGATCGGGCGCGGGGCGCGCGCTGGTGACCGGGCCGGTTTCCAAAGCGCAATTGTATCAGATCGGCTTCACCTATCCGGGCCAGACCGAGTTCGTCGCCGAACGCTGCGGCATTGCGCGCGACAATGCGGTGATGATGCTGGCCGGGCCGGGGCTGCGCGTGGTGCCGATGACCACGCATGTCGCGCTGGCCGAGGTGCCGGGGTTGCTGACGGTCGAGCTGATGCTGGCCAAGGCGCGGGTTACTGCCCGTGCCATGACGCGCAATTTTGGGATCGAGCGCCCGCGGCTCGCCTTCGCTGGGCTCAATCCACATGCCGGCGAGGACGGCGCGCTGGGGCAGGAAGAGATCGAAGTGATGCGCCCGGCCATAGAAATTTTGCGTGAAGAGGGGATCGACGTCCGCGGGCCGCTGGCGGCAGACACGATGTTCCACGCGCGGGCGCGGGCGCTTTATGACGTCGCTTTGTGCCCGTACCACGATCAGGCACTGGTGCCGCTCAAGACCCTGTTCTTCGACGACGGCGTAAACATCACGCTCGGGCTGCCGATCGTCCGCACCTCGCCTGACCACGGCACCGCGTTCGGGATTGCGGGCAAGGGTCTGGCGCATCCCGGTGCGACGATCGCGGCGATCCTGATGGCTGCCGACGCTGCCACCCATCGTGCGCGCGCTGCGAACGCATGACCGCCGCTGACTTGCCGCCGCTGCGCGATGTGATCGCGCGGCATGGTCTGTCGGCGTCGAAGGCGCTGGGGCAGAACTTTCTCTTCGATGCTCAACTGCTGGCGCGGATCGCGCGCATCCCCGGCGACCTGACCGATGCCGAGGTGCTGGAGGTCGGCCCCGGACCGGGCGGGCTGACGCGGGCATTGTTGGCGCAGGGCGCGCGGGTCACGGCGATCGAGCGCGACCGGCGCTGTATTCCGGCGCTGGCCGAACTGGAGGGGGCGTACCCGGGCAAGCTGCGCGTGATCGAGGGCGATGCGACCGAGATCGACGCGCGAGCCTTGTTCGAGGGCGCGCCGCATATCGTTTCCAATCTTCCCTATAATGTCGGGACCGCGCTGCTGATCGGATGGCTGTCCGCCGAATGGTCGCCGTGGTGGACGTCGTTGACGCTGATGTTCCAGCGCGAAGTGGCGGAGCGGATCGTCGCGCCCGTCGGAGGGGATGCGTACGGAAGGCTGGCGGTGCTGGCGCAGTGGCGGTCGACCGCGAAGATCGCGATGCCGGTGCACCGCTCCGCCTTCACGCCGCCGCCCAAGGTGATGTCGGCGGTGGTGCACATCACCCCGACCGACGCGCCGGACGGCGTCGCGCTCGCGGCGCTCGAGCGGGTGACCGCGGCGGCGTTCGGGCAGCGGCGTAAGATGTTGCGCCAGTCGTTGCGCGGCGTGCCCGGCGCGCTCGACGCGCTGGAGGCCGAGGGGATTGAGGCGACCCGGCGAGCGGAGACGGTGAGCGTCGCCGAATTCGTCGCGGTCGCCAGACGGTTGAGCTGACCGGTCAGTCGTCGGACGTCGGCGTCGATCCGGTGGCGGCGGTGGTGGTGTTCGCACCGACCTGCGCGGTCGTGATCGGCGGCCCCTTGGCGATCACCGACGCGAGCGTGGTCGCCTGTGGGCAGGAGCCCTTGCACAGCGAGCGAACCTTGGCGAGGTTCTGACGCGCGCGCTCGACCGCGCCCTTGGCGACCATCGCCTCACCCTGCCCCGCCAACGCGGTGACATCATTGGGTTCAAGCAGCAGCGCCTCGCGATACAGGCGGATCGCCTTGCCCGGCAACCCGCGCGCCTCCGCCACACCGGCCAGCACGACGAACGCCTGACGGTTGCGCGGATCGACCGTCACTGCGGTTTCGAGCAGATCGGTCGCGCCATCGAGATTGCCTGCCGCGCGCGCCGCCTTGCCCTGTTGCAGTAGGGCCATGCTGCGCGCGTCAATCTGGTCGTCAGGCCGCTGCCCGTGGAGCGCGGTGGAGATCGACACCAGCGCCAGCGAGGCGGCCATGGCGATGGCGGTGAAACGCATGAACGGCTCCAGCTTCGACACGATCCGGCCCGGTTAGCATGGCGCCCGCAGCCGTGCGACGAAAAAACCGTCGGTGCCGTCATGCGCGGGGGTCAGGCGGGTGCCGGCGTGATGCGCGCGCCCGAACGGCAGCGCCAGCGGCTCGGCATGCCAGCCGGGATAAGCGGCAAGAAAGGCGTCGACCTGCGCCGCGCCCTCGCCATCGAGCAACGAGCAGACGATGTAGACGAGCGCACCGCCGGGTTTCACGCAGGCCGCACCGATCGACAGGACGTGGCGCTGCGTGTCGATCAGCCGGTCGAGCCGTGCCGGGGTGAGCCGCCAGCGCGCCTCGGGATTGCGGCGCCATGTGCCGGTGCCCGAGCAGGGCGCGTCGATCAGGACGACGTCCGCCTGGACATCGGCCAGCATCTCGGATTCCTGGTTCGGATTCAGCAGCCGGGTTTCGATGATCGTCGCGCCGGCCTTTTCGGCGCGTGGGGCGAGGCGCGAAAGGCGAGTGCGGTCGACGTCGCTGGCGATGATGTGGCCGTCGTTCACCATCTGCGCCGCCATCGCGAGGCTCTTTCCCCCCGCACCGGCGCAGAGATCGAGCACGCTCATCCCCGGCGCGACGGCCGCGGCAAGCGTCACTGCCTGACTGCCCGCGTCCTGAACCTCGAGCGCGCCGGCATGCGCGGCGATGTCGCTGCCCGCGGGAAGGCGACGGGCGAGCGGAAGGCCGGGGATCGGTTCCGCGTTCGGCAGGTCGAGGTCGGCGTGGTCCGGGTGGAGCCGCACGTCGAGCGGGGCACGGTCGATCAGCGCCGCCTGCTCGTCCGCGCCGATCCCAGCCGCGGCAAGCCGCTCCTCCAGCCAGCGCGGGTGTAGGCCCTCGGCGGCCGGGGCTTCGTCGCCGATCGGCGCGGGTCCGTGGGTCGAGCCGTCAAAGGTCGCGGCGAGCGCCGGGTCGGTCGCGGCGAGCGCGAGCATCGCGGCGCGGCCGTCGGCGGGGCGCTCGCCGAGCCGGCGGATCGCGGCGTAGACCAGCTCGCGCACCGCGCGACGATCCTTGGACCCGGCATAGCGGCGCTGCGTGAAGTAGCGGGAAATCAGCGTGTCCGCGGCGGCGCCGCCCTCGCGCGCGGCGGTGACGATCGCGTCGAGCAGGTCGATCGCGGCTTGCGTGCGGGCGGCGGGGGTCATTGCGGCACTTTCGGGGTAAGAGGCGGTTGGGCGCGAATGTTGCGAATGTTGAGACGCTGGCGGGGTGGAACGGGGGAAGCTACCGGGGCCAGAATGGCTAGTTGTTGACCGGTTTGCCTGCCTCTACCGTTGTCGTCACCCCGGCGCAGGCCGGGGTCCAGTTGGGAGACGCTCCGCGGTGACCACAGTCGTGCCGATGCTGGGCCCCGGCCTTCGCCGGGGTGACGGTGGATGGGAACTTCGGTCGCGCGAACGTCAACACGCCGGCGCGACGTCGACCGCGTGTTCGCCCGCCGAAGCCCAAGAAGAAGAAGCGGGATCCCGGCTTTCGCCGGGATGACGGATCTTGCGGTCTGAGCGGGTACTTCGACCGACAGTGACAGCGGAAAGACCTTGGCTAACGTCATCCCCCGCTTCTGCCAGACCCGCGCCGCGTAGGACAGCGGCGCGCGCCTTGGCCTATCAGCGGGTCGGATAGTTGGGTGCCTCGCGGGTGATCGTCACGTCATGAACGTGGCTTTCCTTGAGCCCCGCGCCGGTGATCTGAACAAATTGCGCGCGCGCCTGAAGATCCTTGATCGTCGCCGAGCCGGTATAGCCCATCGCCGCCTTGATACCGCCGACGAGCTGATGGATCACGTCGCGCGCCGGGCCCTTGTACGGCACCTGCCCTTCGATCCCTTCTGGCACCAGCTTGAGCTGGTCGCGGACCTCGCCCTGGAAGTAGCGGTCCGCCGAGCCGCGGCCCATCGCGCCGACACTGCCCATGCCGCGGTAGGATTTGTACGCACGCCCTTGATAAAGGAAGGTTTCGCCCGGTGCTTCCTCGGTACCGGCGAGCAAGGATCCGACCATGCACGTCCCTGCCCCGGCCGCGAGCGCCTTGGCGAGATCGCCCGAGGTGCGCAGGCCGCCATCGGCGATCACCGGCACGCCGGCCTTGGCGGCGGCCTCGGCGCAGTCCATCACCGCAGTCAGCTGCGGAACGCCAACGCCGGCGACGACGCGGGTGGTGCAGATCGAGCCCGGGCCGATCCCGACCTTGATCCCGTCCGCGCCCGCGTCGATCAGCGCGCGCGTCGCCTCTCCGGTTGCGACATTACCGGCGACGACCTGCACCGCGTTCGACAGCTTCTTGACGCGCTCGACCGCGCGCGCGACCTCGCTGTTGTGGCCGTGCGCGGTGTCGATGACGATCAGGTCGCATTCGGCGTCGACCAGCGCCTCGGTGCGACCGAAGCCCTTGTCACCGACGGTCGTGGCGGCGGCGACGCGCAGGCGGCCGGCGGCGTCCTTCGTCGCCTCGGGATACATGACCGCCTTCTCGATGTCCTTGACGGTGATGAGCCCGACGCAGCGATAGGCGTCGTCGACGACCAGCAGCTTCTCGATGCGACGCTGGTGGAGCAGGCGGCGCGCCTCCTCCTTCGCCACGCCGGTCGAGACGGTGACGAGATTCTCGCGCGTCATCAGCTCGGCGACCGGCTGGTTGGGGTTCTCGGCGAAACGCACGTCGCGGTTGGTGAGGATGCCGACCAGCTTGCCGTCGCTCTCCACCACCGGGATGCCGCTGATGCGGTGCGCGGCCATCAGCGCCTGCGCCTGCGCCAGCGTCGCCTGCGGCGCGATCGTGATCGGGTTGACGACCATACCGCTTTCGAAGCGCTTGACCTGCCGCACCGCCGCGACCTGTTCGTCGACGGTCAGGTTGCGGTGGAGCACGCCCATCCCGCCGAGCTGCGCCATGACGATCGCCATGTCGGCCTCGGTGACCGTATCCATCGCCGAGGACAGCACGGGGATGTTGAGCGAGATGCCGCGTGTCACCTGCGTCCGCGTATCGGCCTCTCCGGGGAGCACGCTCGACTCCGCCGGCACGAGCAGCACGTCGTCGAAGGTAAGGCCGAGGCGGATGTTCATGGAACGCCGAATCCTGTGGGGTGAGGAAGTGGCGCGCCATGTAACCGCGATGCGGCAAAATCGCTAGGGGGGAGTGACCCGGCTCCCGAAGCGCTCGTCATTGCGAGCGTAGCGAAGCAATCCAGGGCCACAGCCCGGACGCTCTGGATTGCTTCGCTCCGCTCGCAATGACGGTCGCGCGTCAGGCGTCGGCCTTTACCGCCTTGGGCGCGGCCTCGCGGACGCCCTGGTCGACGTGCTCGGCGAATTGCGCGAAATTGTCGTTGAACAGGTCGACCAGCTTCGCCGCGGTCGCGTCATAGTCGGCCTTGTCGGCCCAGGTCGCGCGCGGATCGAGGATCGCGCTGTCGACTCCGGGCACCGCGACCGGCACCTTGAAGCCGAAGTTCGGATCGGTGCGGAACTCGACGTCGTTCAGGCTGCCGTCGAGCGCGGCGTCGAGCAGCGCGCGCGTCGCCTTGATCGGCATCCGGTGCCCGGTGCCATACTTGCCGCCGGTCCAGCCGGTGTTGACCAGCCAGCAATCCACCCCGCCCTTCGCGATCCGCTCCTTGAGCAGATTGCCATAGACCGACGGATGGCGCGGCATGAACGGCGCGCCGAAGCAGGTCGAGAAGGTCGCATCGGGCTCGGTCACACCGATCTCCGTACCCGCGACGCGCGCGGTATAGCCCGACAGGAAGTGGTACATCGCCTGATCGGGGGTCAGCTTCGCGATCGGCGGCAGGATGCCGTACGCATCCGCGGTCAGCATCACGATGCTGCGCGGGGTGCCGCCCATATTCTCTTCCGACGCGTTCGGGATGAAATCGATCGGATAGGCGCCGCGGCTGTTCTCGGCGAGGCTGTTGTCATCAAGGTCGAGCTGGCGCGTCACCTCGTCCATCACGACGTTTTCGAGCACGGTGCCGAACCGCTTGGTGGTGGCGAAAATCTCGGGCTCCGCATCCTCGGACAGCCGGATCATCTTGGCATAGCAGCCGCCCTCAAAATTGAAGACCGCGTCGTCGGACCAGCCGTGTTCGTCGTCCCCGATCAGCGTGCGCTTCGGATCGGCCGACAGCGTCGTCTTGCCGGTGCCCGACAGGCCGAAGAACACCGCGGTGCGCCCGTCCGCGCCCATGTTCGCCGAGCAGTGCATCGGCATCACGCCGGTCGGCGGGAGCAGATAGTTGAGGATGCCGAACACCGACTTCTTCATTTCGCCGGCATAGCGCGTGCCGCCGATCAGGATCAGCTTCTCCGTCATGTTGACCGCGATCACCGTCTCGCTGCGGCAGCCGTGGCGCGCGGGATCGGCGCGGAAGCTGGGGAGGTCGATGATCGTGTAATCCGGGACGAAGCCCTTGAGGTCCTTCTCCTCGGGGCGGACCAGCATCGTGCGGATGAACAGATTGTGCCACGCCAGCTCGTTGATGACGCGGACGCGGACCCGGTGCGACGGCTGCGAGCCGCCGAACAGGTCCTGGACGAACAGGTCGCTCTTGGTGCCGAGCGCGGTCAGGAAGTCGGCCTTGAGCGCGGCGAAATGCGCCGGGTCCATCGCCTTGTTCGACTTGCCCCACCAGACGGTCGAGTCGGTCTCGGCATCGCGGACGATGAACTTGTCCTGCGCCGAGCGGCCGGTGTGCGCGCCGGTCTCCACGACCAGCGGGCCGTCGGCGGACAGCTTGCCCTCGCCGCGTGCGACCGCGGCTTCGGTCAGGCGCGCGGTGACGAGGTTCCAGTGCAAAGTGGCGCGGGTTTCGATGCCCTGCGTCTCAAGCCCGGCGTCGGGAATGCGATGGCTCAAAGGTCCGTCCTCCAAAGTGCGCCTTCATGGGCGCGTTCGATGACGGCGAAATACGCCGGTCGAGCGTCCGCGTCAAACATGTTAAACAAACGGTGGCGGCGATGTCGTTGCTGTTGAGCACCGCAGCGCTTTGCCTTACCCCTGCCCAAGTGATGACCCGGACCAATCCATGACCGCCACGATCGCGCTGGTCGACGACGATCGCAACATCCTGACCTCGGTGTCGATCGCGCTGCAGGCCGAGGGGTTCATGACCCGGCTGTATTCGGATGGCGAGGCGGCGCTGAAGGCGTTGACCGACAATCCGCCCGATCTCGCGATTTTCGACATCAAGATGCCGAAGATGGACGGGCTGGAGCTGCTGCGGCGGCTGCGCGAGAAGAGCCGGTTGCCGGTCATCTTCCTGACCAGCAAGGACGACGAACTCGACGAGGCGCTGGGACTGGCGATGGGCGCGGACGATTATATCGCCAAGCCGTTCAGCCAGCGGCTGCTGATCGCACGCATCCGCGCGATCCTGCGGCGGACCGAGCCGGCGCAGGCTGGCGCGGAGGGCGAGTCCGAGACGCAGGGACCGATCGAGCGCGGGCGGCTGGTGATGGACCCGGCGCGGCATCGCGTCACGTGGGACGGCAAGCCGGTCACGCTGACCGTCACCGAATTCCTGATCCTCGAGACGCTGGCGCAGCGTCCCGGCATCGTGAAGACGCGCAACCAGTTGATGGATGCGGCCTATCAGGACGACATCTACGTCGACGACCGCACCATCGACAGCCACATCAAGCGCGTGCGCCGCAAGTTCCGCGAAGCCGACCCCGCCTTCGACTCGATCGAGACGCTGTATGGCGCCGGCTACCGCTTTTCGGAGGAGTGACGCCGCCGAACAGGCGCGCGCGTGGTCGGGGAAGGTCTCGCTCACCCCGCGCATTCTGGCGGTCAACGTCCTCGCGCTGCTGCTGCTGGCGGGCGGGTTCTTCTATCTCGAATCGTTCCGGAGCCGGATTCTCGACCAGCGATCGACTCAGGCGGCGCGCGAGGTGCGGCTGATGACCGAGGCGCTGGCTCCGATTGGGCTGGACATGCGCGATGCGACGATCGCGCGGCTGGCGAAGGAAACCGGTACGCGCGTGCGGCTGTACGATCGCGGCGGCGCGCTGCTGGCCGACAGCCGGGCGCTGGGGGTCGGGAATTTCCGGCTCGACGATCCCGACGACGACCCGCTGGCCCGACGCAGCGCGCGCTGGCTCGACGCCGCGATCGACCGGATCGTCCGCGCCCCGCTCGCCCCGGGCTATCGCGAGCAGCGCGACGGGCGGCGCTGGCCCGACGTACGCGCGGTCTTCACCGGCGCGGCGAGCGCGCAGACCTTGTGGCGCGCGCCGGATCGCACCCCCGTCATCACCGCCGCCGCGCCGCTCGGCCGCGACCTCGCGCTGCTGACCGCGGTCAATGCGCGCGACGTAACCGAGCGGGTGCGCGCCGAGCGGTACCGATTGAGCGTGGTGGTGCTGGTGGCGAGCGCGATCTCGATCGGGCTGTCGCTATTCCTCGCGCGGACCATCGTCGTGCCGTTGCGCTCGCTGGCGCGCGCGGCGGTGCGCGTGCGGCTGGGGCGCGCGCGCGAGGTGACGGTGCCGCGACTGCCCGAGCGGCGCGACGAGATCGGGATGCTGGCGCGCGCGCTGTCCGACATGACGCTGGCGCTGCGTGCACGGATCGACGCGACCGAGGCGTTTGCCGCCGACGTGACGCACGAACTGAAGAACCCGCTCGCCTCGCTTCGCTCGGCGACCGACGCGTTGGGTCGGGTCGAGGACCCGGCGTTGTGGGCCAAGCTGCTGGCGATCGTCAACGACGACGTTCACCGGCTCGACCGGCTGATCAGCGACATTTCCGAGGCGTCGCGGCTCGACGCGCAATTGAGCCGCGCGACCTTCGAACCGGTCGATATCGCGGCGATGTTGGTGGCAATGGTCGGCGAGCGCGAGGCGCGCGGGCCGGCGCATGACGTGCGCGTGCGCTTCGATCCGCTCGACGACGATCTGGTCGTGGCCGGCGAAGGCGCGCGGTTGGAGCGGGTGTTCGCCAATCTGATCGACAATGCGATTTCCTTCTCGCCCGAAGGCGGCACCGTGACGATCGCGGCGCGGCGTGACCGCTCGATGCTGGAGGTGTGGGTCGAGGACGAAGGCCCCGGCGTGCCCGAAGAGGCGCGCGAGGCGATCTTCCGCCGCTTCCATTCGGTGCGGCCGTCGCAGGAGACGTTCGGGCAGCATTCCGGGCTGGGGCTGGCGATCGCGCGGACGATCGTCGAGGCGCATCAGGGCGAGATCGGGGTCGAATCGCGCGAGGACCGGCTGAGCGGGGCGCGCTTCGTGGTGCGGCTGCCACTGGCGGCGCGCGCGTGACCGCGACGATCCACGCGACCTGCGTTGCGATCGGCGCGCGCGGCGTGCTGCTGACCGGACCGTCGGGCGCGGGCAAAAGCGACCTGGCGATGCGACTGATCGACCGCGGAGCCGTTCTGGTCGCCGATGACTATACCGTGCTGTCACAGGAAGATGGCGTGCTGATCGCGCGCTCCCCCGCCACGATCGCGGGCCGAATGGAGGTGCGCGGGATCGGGATCGTCGCGCGCCCGACCTGCGCCACCGTGCCGGTCGCGCTGTCGGTGGTGCTCGCCAGCGAGGACGAGCGGATGCCCGAACCGCGTGCGATCACGCTCGACGGCATCACCGTCCCCGAAATCGTGATCGATCCGCGCTGGCCCTCCGCCCCGATCAAGGTCGAATGGGCGCTGGCCGAACAACCGCCTGTCAGAGAGGCCGAGCGATGAACGAAGTGCTGCTGGTGACCGGGATGGCCGGGGCGGGTGTCTCCACCGTGCTGAAGACACTGGAGGATCTCGGCTGGGAGACGATCGACAACGTGCCTTTGTCGTTGTTGCCGCGCGTCGTCGCGCCGCCCGCCGATCCCGACGAGGCCCCTCGCCCGCTGGCAATCGGTTTCGGGACGCGCACGCGCAATTTCGATGCCGACACCGCGCTGCGTCGGTTCGAGGAATTGCGCCAGCGCGGCGACAATGTCGGGCTGCTGTTCCTCGACTGTTCGGGCGAGGAATTGACGCGGCGCTTCGCCGAGACGCGTCGCCGCCACCCGCTGGCCGACGATCGCCCGGCGGTGGAGGGTATCCAGCGCGAGCGGCGCCTGCTCGCGCCGCTGCGTGAGCGCGCCAACCGGCTGATCGACACGACGACCTTCAAGGCCAATACGCTCGCACAACAGGTCCGCGAGGCGTTTGCGCGCGACACCGGCGTCGGCACGACGCTGACGATCGAATCGTTCGGCTTCGCGCGCGGCATTCCGGCCGGCGTCGACATGGTGTTCGACATGCGCTTCCTCCGGAACCCGCATTGGGACCCGGCGCTGCGTCCCCATACGGGACAGGAGCCGGCGGTGGCGGCCTATATCGCGGCCGATCCGGCGTACGAGGACGCGGTCGGCAAGATCGAGGATCTGCTGCTGCTGCTGTTGCCGCGTTATCGTGCCGAGGGAAAACCTTACGTCACGGTGGCGTTCGGCTGTACGGGGGGCAAGCATCGCTCGGTCCATGTCGCAGAGCGCGTCGCTGGACGGTTGCGCGATGCGGGATTATGCCCCACCATCGTGCATCGGGACCTTGCGGCGGCCCCGCAGGATGCGCTCGAGGGACGCCCACACGGTCAATGAACGGATTGTCGAAGCAAATGTCGGGGCCAGTGATCGGTTTGGTGCTCGTCACCCACGGGCGGCTCGCCGATGAATTCGTGGTCGCGATGGAACATGTCGTCGGCCCGCAGCGGCAGGTGCGCACCGTGGCGATCGGGCCGGAGGACGATATGGAGGCGCGCCGCGCCGACATCGCCGCCGCGATTGCCGAGGTCGACGAAGGCCGCGGCGTGATCGTGCTGACCGATCTTTTCGGGGGCACGCCGTCGAACCTCGCGATATCGCTGATGGAGCGCGGGCGCGTCGAGGTGATCGCAGGGATCAACCTGCCGATGCTGATCCGGCTGGAATCCGCGCGCAAGGCAATGACCGTCGTCGCCGCGGTCGCCGCGGCGCGCGAGGCGGGGCGCAAGTATATCTCGGTCGCATCCGAGGTGCTGGGCGAGGCAGCGGCATGACGGTGTCGCGCACGGTCGAAGTCACCAACCGCCGCGGGCTGCACGCGCGCGCCAGCGCCAAGTTCGTGACGCTCGCCAGCGGCCAGCCCGCGCCGGTGAAGGTCGCCAAGGGCGAGTCGGAAGTGATCGGGACGTCGATCATGGGGCTGATGATGCTGGGCGCCGCCAAGGGTGATCACATCACCATCTCCGCCGAGGGCGATCAGGCGGAGAATGTGGTCGAGGCGATGTGCGCGCTGGTCGAGGGCAAGTTCGGCGAGGACTGATCCTCTGCCGTTTGTTTCCTATGCCGAAGGTCATCACCTCCTTTTCCAATCCGCTGGTCAAGCGCGTGCAGGCGCTCCGCGACAAGCGCCATCGTCGTGAGGAAGGGCTGTTCCTCGCCGAAGGATTGCGCATCCTGACCGAGGCGCGCGAAACCGGGCGCATCCCGCGCATCCTGTTCTTCGCGGCGGCGAGCGCCAGCCATCCGTTGGTCCGCGCGCTGATCGACGCGGTCGAGGGCGATTATGGCGAGGCGGTCGAGACGACAACCGACATCCTCTCCAAACTGTCCGGCAAGGACAATCCGCAGGCGGTGGTCGGCGTGTTCGACACGTTCGAGACCATGCTCGGCGACCTCGACCGCAGCGCCGCGCCGATCTGGCTGGTTGCGGAGCGGCTGCGCGACCCCGGCAATCTGGGCACGATCCTGCGCACCGGCGATGCGGTCGGCGCGGGCGCGCTGATCCTCGTCGACGAATGCGTCGATCCCTTCTCGACCGAGGCGGTGCGCGCAAGCATGGGGGCGCTGTTCACGGTGCCGATCGTGCGCGTGATCTGGCCGGAGTTCCTGTCGTGGCTGCGCGAGGGGCCGGGGCAGTTGATCGGGCTGAGCCTGCAGACCGAGAACAATTATCGCGATGCGCCTTATGCCGCGCCGACCTTCCTGCTGACCGGCAACGAGGCGCAGGGATTGCCGGACGAATATGAGGCCGAGTGCGATCTGCTGGTCAAGATGCCGATGCTGGGCAAGGCCGACAGCCTGAACGCGGCGGTGGCGACGGCAGTGATGGCCTATGAGGTGCTGGCGCAGCATCGGTGAAGTGGCTGAGGGCTGGCCGTAAAGCCCAATACGATTACTTCACTACCGTCAGCCCGGACTTGATCCGGGGTCCCGCTCTCCGCCGCGAAGCAGCGGGACTCCGGGTCAAGCCCGGGATGACGAGTGAAAGATCACGAGTGACGCTCTAATTGCGTTTGTGCCAATCGGCGGGAACCCCGGTCCACAGCGTCCACGGCATCATGTAATCGACATATTCCGTCACGCTGACGCGCCCGTCGTGGTCGTGATCGAGCTTGTCCATCCACTTTCGTTCTCCGGCCGGATCGGGTGCGCCGCGCGGGGGCGCAGGCGGCAAGCTCTGGTCACGAAAGCGGTCGCGCGGCTCCAGCGTGGATGCTTCGGCACCATTGAGGAAGCCGGAATGGTCGGCATCCTTTTGCGCAAACCCCTCGCGGATGTACGCGCCGGCTTCGTCCATGCCGACCTTGCGCGGCGTAATCTCGCGGCCATTGTCAAACATCTTCGGCCCATCCGGATCGGCGGCGGGAACATCCTGCGCGACGAACGCGAGCAAGGCGAGGATCGTGATCATCAGGAATCCTTGATACGGAAGGGTGCGTGCCCCCGGCCCGACGTGCGGAGCCGCGGCCCCCTCCGTCTCACCTCGCTCGTCATCGCCCGATAGGTCCGGCGCATGGGGTACCAACATCTGGTACCCCTCCACCCCCGCGAGCAGCCGCGCCGCCGCCAGCGATGATGACACGCCAAGCTTGGCGCGCGCCATCTTAAGCCGCTTCTCGACTGCGTGCGGAGAGATGCCTAAATCGAGCGCCATCTCCTTCGCGGTCTGCGGCAGCAGACGGCGGCGCAGGCATTCCTTCTCGCTATCGGTCAGCCGTGCGAGGGCGGCGGTCGTTCGCTCGTCGGATTGCATCGCCACGACCTTAGCCCGCCGCGACGCAGGCCGCTATTCCGCCGCATCCTCCACCGCCACCAGCTTCGTCAGCGGGCGCGCGGCCTGTTCGCCGACCGGCAAGGTCTCGATCGATTTGTTGCCCGTGTCGATGTTAAGCGACTCGAAGCGGCGCGCGCTAGTCAGCACCTGACTTTCGAGGCTGCCGACGAAGCTGTTGTACGCGCCCATCGCGGTGTCGAGATTCTTGCCGAGCCGCGCGACATGCCCGCCCATCACCGCGAGCCGCTGGTACAATTCCTTGCCGAGCGCGCCGATCTCCTGGGCCTCGCGCGCCAGCTTCTCCTGCCGCCACACCGCTTCAATGGTCCTAGCGATCGCGATCAAATTCGTCGGCGTGGCGAGCAGGACGCGACGCTCGAACGCATAATCCCACAGACCCGCGTCATGTTCGAGCGCGGCGGAGAGGA
Source organism: Sphingomonas phyllosphaerae FA2 (assembly GCF_000427645.1). Classification (GTDB taxonomy): domain Bacteria; phylum Pseudomonadota; class Alphaproteobacteria; order Sphingomonadales; family Sphingomonadaceae; genus Sphingomonas; species Sphingomonas phyllosphaerae. The sequence goes on from NZ_KE386571.1 coordinate 1,292,973, forward strand.
AATGCTCGCCGGGGACGAACATCACGACATATTCGGGCGCGTCGTCGAATTGCGTCCAATAGGCCTTGGCGCCCAGCGCGTTGACGTGCGCGCGCATCGACGCGGCGTGCGCGGCGAGCCCCAGTTGCCGCTCGGCCTCGTCGACCGCGCCGAACGCGTCCTGATAGGCGTTGAGCGACACCTTCGCGTCGACGATCAGCGACTTGCCGCCCGGCACGCGGACGATCGCATCGGGGCGGAGTCGCGCACCTTCCTCGCCGGTGACGCTCACCTCCATGCGGAAATCAGTATGCTCGGCAAGGCCGCACGATTCGAGGACGTTGCGCAGCTGCTGCTCGCCCCAGCGCCCGCGCGCCTTAGGAGCGTTGCGCAGCGCGTTAACCAGCTTGGCCGCCTCGCCCGAAACCCGCTCCTGCCCGACGCGCATCGCCTCGATCTGGCCGCGCAATTCGCCGAACGCATCGCGGCGCTCGGCCTCGATCTTCGCGACGCCTTCCTCATAACGTAGCAGGCGATCATTGACCGGCTGGAGCAAGGCGCGGAGCCCCTGCCCCGATTGCTCCTCGGCCTGGCGGAAGCGCGCCTCGGCGCGTTCGAGAAATTGCTTCTGCGCGTCGCCGAGCGCGTTCTGCGCGACCTCGCGGAAGCGCAGGCTCATCTCGTCGGCGGCGGCGCGCAGGTCGGCGATACGCTGCTCGGCGGCGCGGCCTTCTGCCTCCAGCCGCGACACCTGCAACCGTGCCGCCTCGCGCTCGTCACGCGCCTGCGCCAGTTCGGTGCGCAATGTCTCGGCGGCGCGGGCGCGTTCCTCCGCGCCGGCAAGGTCGGTGATCGCGCGCTTGAATTGCTCGACCTGCGCGTCGCGTTCCTGCCGGAACCCGCCCGCCTCGCGCTTGCCGGCGAGCCAGCCGAGCAGGGCACCGAGCGCGAGCGCGAGGAGCGCGACGAGGACATATTCGATCATGCCGGGAACATAGATCGAACGGGGCGGCAGCGACAACCGTTAATTGCCACGTTCCCGCCCCGGATCAGCCGCGGCGGAGCTTGTCGAGCTTCTTGAGCAACATGCCGCGCTTCAGCCGCGAAATATGATCGATGAACAGCACGCCGTTCAGATGATCGATCTCGTGCTGCATACATGTCGACATCAATCCGTCGAATTCGGCCTCCTGCCTCGCACCCTCGGTGTCGAGCCACGTGACCCGGCAACGCGTCGGGCGGGTGACCTCGGCATATTGCTCGGGGATCGACAAACAGCCTTCGTTGTAGCTCGCGGTTTCCTCGCTGAGCCACGTGATTTCCGGGTTGATGTACGCGTGCGGGTCGCGCGCCGCCTCGCGCGGCTCGCCTTCTTCCAGCTCGCGCTCCTGAAGGTCGATGACGACGATCCGCTGCATGATGCCGACCTGCACCGCGGCCAGCCCAATGCCGTGCGCGTCGTACATCGTCTCGAACATATCCGCGACGATCGCCCGGATGTCGTCGTTCACTTCAGGTACGGGCGCGGCGGTTTCGCGCAGACGCGCATCGGGGACTTCTACGATCGGGAGTATGGCCATCGCGCGGCGCTATAAGCGCGGCAACGGCCCGTCAAGCGACCGGGCGGCGCGCGCGAAGCGCCTGTGCCAGCGTTCCTTCGTCGAGATAATCCAGCTCTCCGCCGACCGGCAGGCCATGCGCGAGCTGCGTCAGCCGCACCGGATAACGCTCCAGCCGCTCGGCGAGATAATGCGCGGTGGTCTGGCCTTCGAGCGTGGCGTTCATCGCGAGCACGACCTCGTCGACCGCACCATCGGCGACGCGCGCGATCAGGCCGTCGATCGCGAGATCCTCGGGTCGGACGCCCTCCAGCGCGGACAGCCGCCCGCCCAGCACATGGAAACGGCCGGGAAACAGCCGGCCACGCTCCAGCGCCCACAGGTCGCTGACGTCCTCCACGACACACAGGCTACGCGGATCGCGGCGCGGATCGGCGCAGATCTGGCACGGATCGCTGGTGTCGACATTCCCGCAATTCCCACAGGTTGCGAGCCGTTCCTCGACTGCGGTCAACGCCGCGCGTAACGGTACCAGCGATGCTTCGCGGCGCTTGAGCAGATGAAGCACCGCACGCCGCGCCGAGCGTGGCCCGAAACCGGGGAGCCGCGCCAGCGCGCTCGTCAGCGCCTCGATCTCGGGGGATGCCATGCGGAACAGATAGGGGGTTGCACCGCGCGCCGCCAGCGTGTCGAGAGAAGCGATGCGGATCATCTTCATGGGAACCCCGGCGTTCGCGGTGCCGACGCTGGAGGCGCTGGTCGCCGACGGGCACGACGTGGTTGCGGCGTACAGCCAGCCGCCGCGGCCCGGCGGGCGACGCGGGCGCGAGCTGGTGCGATCGCCGGTGCATGTCCGGGCGGAGGAACTGGGCGTGCCGGTGCTGACGCCGGTGACGTTGCGGGATGTTGAAGCGCAGGCGACGTTTGCGGCGCATGACGCCGATGTCGCGGTGGTGGCGGCTTACGGGCTGCTCCTGCCGCGCGCGGTGCTGGAGGCGCCGCGGCTGGGGTGCCTGAACGTCCACGGATCGCTGTTGCCGCGCTGGCGCGGGGCGGCCCCGGTGCAGCGGGCGATCCTTGCTGGCGATGCGGAAACCGGGGTCGGGATCATGCAGATGGAGGCCGGGCTCGATACCGGGCCGGTACGGCTGGAAGGACGGACGCCGATAGGTCGCAAGAACGCCGGGCAATTGACGGACGAACTGTCGGTAATGGGTGCGCGGCTGATGGTGGAGGTCTTGCGCGACCCCGACGCCTATCCGCCGGTCGCGCAACCCGAGGACGGCATCACCTATGCCGAGAAAATCCGCAAGGAAGAGGCGCGAATCGACTTCGGTGCCGACGCTACGCAAGTGGTGCGGCAGATCGCGGCCTTTTGCCCGGTGCCGGGGGCGTTCTTCGAACACGCGGGCGAGCGGGTGAAGGTGCTCGACGGCCAGCCGGTCGAAGGCAATGGCCGACCGGGCGAGGTGATCGACGAGGCGCTGACGGTCGCCTGCGCGACGGGCGCGATCCGGCCGGTGCGGGTGCAGCGCGCCGGACGCGGGGTGATGAGCGTCGCGGAGTTGCTGCGCGGCTTTGCGGTACCGGTCGGCACGCGACTGTGACGCGGTTCGCGCTGACCGTGGAATTCGATGGCCGGCCGTTCATGGGCTGGCAGCGGCAGGCGCATGGCCCGAGCGTGCAGCAGGCGATCGAGGAAGCCGCGCTGGCCGTTACCGGTGAGCAGGTCGTGGTGCATTGCGCCGGCCGTACCGATGCCGGGGTGCATGGGCTGGGGATGCGCGTGCATCTGGACATCGCCAAACCGATCGGCGCGTTTCGGCTGGGAGAGGCGCTCAACGCGCGGCTGCGTCCGGCGCCGGTCTCGATCATCGAATGCGTTGAGGCTTCCGACGACTTTCATGCGCGTTTTTCGTGCCTTGCGCGGTCTTATGAGTATCGGATCGTCAATCGTCGTTCGCCGCTGACCTTCGAAAAGGGGCTGGCGTGGCAGATCCCGCAACCGCTGGACGCGCCGGCGATGCACGAGGCGGCGCAGGTACTAGTCGGTGCGCATGACTTCACCACCTTCCGCTCGGCGCATTGTCAGGCGGCGAGCCCGCTCAAGTCGATCGACTGGTTCGAGGTGGTGCGGGACGGTGAGCGCGTGACCGCCCGCGTCGAGGCACGGTCATTCCTCCACCATCAGGTGCGCTCGATGGTTGGCTGCCTCGCGCTGGTCGGAATGGGCCGGTGGTCGATAACCGACCTTGGCGACGCGCTCCGTGCCGCGGACCGCGCACGATTGGGGCTCAACGCGCCACCCGGCGGGCTGTTCTTCGTGAAAGCGTCCTACCCCGGCGATCGACTGAAACGCGACGCCAGTTCGACATGCGTCGACCAGCGGAACTGACCAACCGGCTGCACCCAGTCGAGCGTATAGCCGGCCTTACACAGATCCTGAGCGTCTCGCGCAAAGCTGCTTGGATTACACGACATATAGGCGACCGTCGCAACCTTTGATGCGGCGAGTTGCAATACCTGCTCGCGCGCGCCCGCGCGCGGCGGATCGAGCACGATCGCGTCGAAACGATCCAGCTCGGCGCTGGTCAGCGGTCGGCGGAAAAGATCGCGATGCTCGGTGAACACCGGCCGCTGCGCGCGTCCCGCCGCCGCCTTCAGCGCCATGATCGCGTCGCGCGCTCCTTCGGCGGCATAGACGCGTGCGTTGAGCGAGAAGGCAAAGGTGCCGAGCCCGGCGAAGAGATCGGCGACGATCCGAGCGCCGGCGACGGCTTCCTGCGCGGCGGTGACCAGCGCGGCCTCCCCCTCGACGGTCGCCTGCAGGAACGATCCCGGTGGCAACGGCACCGCGACGCCGCCAAGCGTTATCGTCACCGGTTCGGGCTCCCAGCGTGTTTCCGGGCCGAGGCCGTCGTCGAAGGCGATGCGCGCGACGCCGTTCGCCTCGGCGAAGGCGGTGAGCGCGTCGTGATGCGCGAGTCCCTCCGGGGCGACGCCCTTGACGAAGACGTCGACGCCCTGATCGGCGCGCGTCAGATGGACGTCGAGCCGGCGTTTGGCCTTGAAGCTGGGCAGCAGGCGCTTGAGCGGGCGGACTAGCGCGAACAGTTCCGGCGCGAGGACGTGGCATTCGTGCAGGTCGACGATCTGATGACTACGCTCGGCGGTGAAGCCGATCCGGCCCGACGGCTCGACATGCAGCGAGGCGCGGCGGCGGGTGCGCGGCGGCGACAGGATCGGTGCGCGGACCGGCGCGCTCACGCCCTGCGCGGCCAGCGCCGAGGCGATACGATCGGTAATGAACGCCGACCAGCTCTCGTCGTCGAGATGCTGGAGCTGGCAGCCGCCGCATTCGGGATAATGGCGGCACGGCGGATCGATGTGGTGCGGACCGGGAATGATCGCGCCATCGTCGCCGAGCGTGTCGCCGGGGGCGGCGAGCGCGACATGGCGGCCGTCGGCGGCAACGCCTTCGCCACGCGCGGCGACCCGAACGATAATGGTCATGCGCGGGCTCCGGTCAGCGCGGTGGCGAGGTCGTCGGCGATGAAGGCCGGACCAAGTCGGCGCGCGGCCTCGCCGTGAAGCCAGACGCCCGCCGCCGCAGCATCCAGCGGGCTTTGCCCCCCTGCGAGCATGGCCGCGATCGCGCCGGCAAGGACGTCGCCGGTGCCCGCGGTGGACAGCCACGACGAGGCCTCGCCAGCCAGCACCGCTTGTCCGTCGGGCGCGGCGATCACGGTGTCCGGGCCCTTGAAGACGATCGTGGCGCCGGCGCGGGCGGCGGCGGCGCGCGCTGCCTCCAGCTTGCTGCCGGTGAACGCGCCGAACAGCGCGGCGAATTCGCCGGCGTGGGGCGTCAGGATCAGCGGCGCGGCGCGCTCGCGAAGACGCTCGGGGGTGACGAGGTGTAGCGCATCGCCGTCGATCACCAGCGGGTGATCGGTGGCGAGCGCCTGATCGAGCAAGGCGCGCGCGTCATCGTCGCGGCCGAGACCGGGGCCGATCAGCACCGCGCCGATCCGCTTGTCGGCAAGCGCCTCGGCATCGCAGCGGCGGCGGACCAGCGCGTTCGGGGTGCCGGGTATCGTCGCGCCGAGCAGCTCGACATAGCCCGCGCCCGCATGCATTGCCGCGCGCGCCGCGAGATGCGCCGCGCCGGCCATCCGGCCACGGACGACCGCGACCATGCCGCGCGTGAACTTGTGCGCGTCGACCGGGGGAGCCGGGAAGTCGGGGCGGGCGATGACGTGGGTGGCGCTGTCGGTCTCGACGCCGATCGGGATGACGCGGACCGCGCCGCAGCGCGCAGCGGCGGGCTGGAGCAGATGCGCGGGCTTCATCGCGCCGAGCGCAAGCGTGATGTGGAACGTCGGGACGTCACAAAACACCATGCCGTCATCGGTGGAGACGCCGCTCGGAACGTCGACGGCGATTGCGAGATTTGCCTGCCTTACCAGATGGTTGAGCGCGGAACTCGATACGGCGTCGAGCGCGCGTGACAGGCCGGTGCCGAACAGGGCATCGACCAGCACCGCGGCCGGCGCGGCGCTGGCGAGCGGTTCGACCGCACCCGTCCAGAGCGCGCGCGCGGCGATCGCGGCGGGGCTGCGCGGCTCCGACGCGGCGGCGACGCGGACCTTGCGCCCGGCCGCGTGTAGGCGCGCGGCGGCGACATAGCCGTCGCCGCCGTTGTTGCCGGGGCCGCACAGGATCAGCACGTCGTTGACGCCCGCCAGCCGGCGGACGGCATCGGCGATCCCCGCTCCGGCGGCTTGCATCAACGTATCGACGCTGGTGCCGGCGGCGATGGCGGCGTTTTCCGCCGCGCGCATCTGGGCGGCGGTGAGCACGGGGGTTCCGGCGATCGGGATCATCCCCCGCGCCTACCGCCTGATGCCGCCGGAGTGAAGCGGTTCGTTGGCGCAGGGAATAGTGATCGAGCACTCTCGTCATTGCGAGCGTAGCTTCGCTCCGCTCGCAATGACGATGGCGGTGTCAAATATCCGCGTAGACGTGCCGCTCCGCCTTGGCGCCGGGGTGCGTCACCGCGCCCTTGTAGGCGGGGCCGACGTTCTGCGCATATCGCCACAAGGCGCCCGCGCCGTAGTCGTTCTGGCGCGGCTGCCAGTTGGCGCGGCGCCCGGCGAGCACGCCCTCGTCGACGAGCAGGTCGATCGTCCCCGCCTCGGCATCGATGCGGATCGCGTCACCGTCCTCGACCAGCGCGATCGGGCCGCCTTCCGCCGCCTCCGGGCCGACATGGCCAATGCAGAAGCCGCGCGTGCCGCCCGAGAACCGCCCGTCGGTGATTAGCGCGACCTTCTCGCCCATGCCGAGGCCATAAAGCGCGGCGGTGGTGGAGAGCATCTCGCGCATCCCCGGCCCGCCCTTCGGCCCTTCGTAGCGGATGATGATCACCTCGCCCTCGTTGATCTGCCGCGCCTCGACCGCGGCAAAGGCGTCCTCCTCGCAATCGAAGCAGCGCGCCGGCCCCTCGAATTGCAGGCGGTGCATGCCAGCCACCTTGACGATCGCACCGTCGGGGGCAAGCGAGCCGCGCAGACCGACGACGCCGCCGGTCGGAGTGATCGGCGTCGCGACGTCGTAGATCACCTTCTGGTCGGGGTTCCACGTCACCTCGTCGATGTTCTCGCCGAGCGTCTTGCCGGTAACGGTGAGGCAGTCGCCGTCGAGCAACCCGCCGGCGAGCATCGTCTTCATTAGCATGTAGACGCCGCCGGCCTCGTACATATCCTTTGCGACATACTTGCCGCCCGGCTTCAGGTCGGCGATGTAAGGTGTTGATTTGAAAGCCTCCGCGACGTCGAACAGGTCGAAGTCGATCCCGGACTCGCTCGCCATCGCGGGCAGGTGGAGTGCGGCATTGGTGGAGCCGCCGGTCGCCGCAACGACGCGCGCGGCGTTGATGAATGCGCTGCGTGTGCAGATGTCGCGCGGGCGCAGGTTGCGGGCAACCAGCTCCATTACCTGCGCGCCCGCCGCGACCGCAATCTGCTCGCGGGTGGTATAGGGCGCGGGGACCATGTTGCTGTTGGGGAGCGACAGGCCGATCGCCTCGCCGACGCACGCCATCGTGTTGGCGGTGAACTGCCCACCGCACGCGCCGTGGCCGGGGCACGCGACCTTCTCCAGCTCGTGCACCTCGGACAGCGGGCACGCGCCCGCCGCATATTTGCCGACCACCTCGAACACGTCGACGACGGTCACGTCGCGATCGTGGAAGCGGCCGGGCAGGATCGAGCCACCATAGACGAAGATCGACGGTACGTTGAGCCGCAGCATCGCCATCATCATGCCGGGCAGCGACTTGTCGCACCCCGCGAAGCCAACCAGCGCGTCGTAACAATGGCCGCGCACCGACAGCTCGACCGAATCGGCGATCACCTCACGACTGACCAGCGAGGATTTCATCCCCTGATGCCCCATCGCGATCCCGTCGGTGACGGTGATCGTGTTGAAGCGCCGCGGCATCCCGCCACCCTGCTCTACCCCACGCCGCGCGGCATCGGCCTGCGCGTTCAGGGTCGTATTGCACGGCGCGCTGTCGTTGCCCGCGGAGGCGAGCGCGACGAACGGGCGGGCGATCTCCTCTTCGGAGAGCCCCATCGCATAATAATAGCTGCGGTGCGGCGCGCGTTCGGGGCCGACCGACACGTGGCGGCTCGGCAGGCGGGACTTGTCGAAGGTTTGGGTCATGATGCGCACGCCTATGTCGCCGAAGGCGGGCGTTGCGCAAGTATTATGCGTCAGGCGAGTTCGTTGAGCGCCTTGTCGACCCCGTCGATCGTGAACGGCTTGGCGAGCCGCGGGCGTTCGCGGTGCGTCGGCGCGATCTCCTCGCCGCCGCCGCCGGTTGCGAAGACGAACGGGATGTTGCGCTCGGCCAATGCGTCGGCGATTGCGAAGCTCTTCTCACCGCCACGCAGGTTGACGTCGAGAATCGCGGCGTCGAAACCGCCCGCCTCGACCATCGGCAACGCCGAGGCGACGCTGTCGGCGGTCCCGGCATGGGTCTTGTCGAGCGCATCGAGGAAGTCCTCGAGCATCATTGCGATCAACGGTTCGTCTTCGACCAAAAGCACACGCATCGTCATGGCGAAAAGCCATAGCGCGCTCCCGCGCACACGCAACTGCTGTCAGGCGTCGGCGCGCGGCGCCTCTTCCTGCGCGATCAGCACGTCGCGCGTCGCCTCCGCCAGCTGCTGCACCGAAAAGGGCTTGGGAAGAAACGCGACATTGTCGAGATCGATCGAGCGGCGGAGCTGCTCCTCGGCATAGCCCGACATGAACAGGATCGGGATACCGGCATGAATCTTCCGCAACTGCCGCGCCAGCGTCGGCCCGTCCATCAACGGCATCATCACGTCGGAAATAACCAGCGCGGGGCGGTCGACGCCCTGCATCAGCTCCATCGCCGCCTCGCCATTCTCGGCGGCCAGCACGGTATAGCCCTGTCGCGCGAGCGCGCGCTCGGCGACCGCGCGGACCATGTCCTCGTCCTCGACCAGCAGGATCGTCCCGCTGCCCCACAGGTCGCCCGAGCGATGCCGCGCCGCCTGCTTGGCCTGCGCCGCGACGGTCACCGCGTCGGGCACGCCCGCGGTATGGACCGGCAGGTAGATGGTGAAGGTGGCACCACGCCCGGGGCGCGAATCGGCGAAGATGAAGCCGCCAGATTGCTTGACGATGCCGTAGACGGTCGACAGGCCAAGACCGGTGCCCTTGCCGACCTCCTTGGTGGTGAAGAACGGCTCGAAGATCTTGGGCAGCACTTCGGGCGGGATGCCAGTGCCGGTGTCGGAGATTTCCAGTGCGGTATAATCGCCGGTCGGGATGATGTCGCCGCGGCGGCGGATCTCGGCAATCGGGACCGAGCGGGTCTGGATCGTCAGCTTGCCGCTGTTGCCGGTGCTGAGCATCGCGTCGCGCGCGTTGACCGCCAGATTGACCACCACCTGCTCGAGCTGTCCTGGATCGGCACGCACCGGCCCCAAATCGCGGCCGTGCTTGACCTCCATCGTCACCGTCTCGCCCATCAGGCGGCGCAGCAGGTTCGAGACTTCGGAAACGACGTCGGGCAATTGCAGCACCTGCGGGCGCAACGTTTGCTGGCGCGAGAACGCGAGCAATTGCCGCGTAAGGCTGGCGGCGCGGTTGGAATTGTTGCGGATTTGCAGGATGTCGTCGTAATCGCTGTCGCCCGGCGAGTGGCGCATCAGCATCAGATCGCAATGACCGATGATCGCGGTCAAAATGTTGTTGAAATCGTGCGCCACGCCGCCGGCAAGCTGCCCGACCGCCTGCATCTTGGTCGCCTGCGCCACCTCGCGCTTCAGCCGATTTTCCTCGCCATTATCCTTCAGGCTCAGCAGCACCGCGGCGTCGCCCAACCCGCGGGCGGCGGCGATCGACAGCGCGATCGGCTCGTCGGGATGATCCTTCAGCCGGACCGCGAGATCGGTCGAGCGCGCCGCGGTGCTGGCGAAGCGGCGGACCGCGTCGGCGACCGCGCTCTTGTCCTCGCGCACGACCAGATCGCCGGGATAGATCGGCGGCGCGGCGGCGTCGACGTTCGCGGCGCGCGCAAAGGCGCTGTTCATCTGCAGGAACCGCCCCTCGCGATCGACCAGCGCGACGCCGAACGGCATCAGCATCAGCAGCGCCTCGATCCCGTCGCCCGACCCGCCGCCGATCGGCGGCTCGCTGTCGACGAGCGCGACGAGGATCGGCGCCTCGGGATCGTCGGCGAGCGGGATCTGCACCAGACGAAGCGGATTGGCCGCGGCCCCTTCCGAGCCGAAGCGGACCATCCCTGCCTTGTCCTCGACGAGGAAGCGCGCAAGATCCTCGCCGATCACCGGCTGATCCGCCGACGGCGCAGCGCGCAGCTTGAGCACGGCATTGGCCGAGATCACATACCCCTCGGCGGTGATCAGCGCGGCCATGACCCCCGCGGCGCCCAGTTGCGCGCCGAGCAGTCCGTCGAGCGCCTCCATCAACCGCGCGGGCAACCCCGGCGAGACGGTGCGACCGGCGAAGCGCCAGACCAGCACGTCCTGTTGCTGCCCGGCGCGGGTGATCGTCGCCTCGATCGCGCCGACATTGCCCTTCAACGTGACGCGGGCCTGCCCGTCGCGCCATGCCGTGCGACCGGCCACTTCCAGCTCACCCGCGCCGTCGCCCGCCAGCGGCAGCGACGGCGGGGTCGGGAAGCCTGCGAACAATTGCTCGTAATTGTCGTTCGCGCAGACCAGGCGCCCGCCACGATCGGTGATCGCGATGCCGTCCGGGCTCGATTCCGCCATCACGCGGAGCAATTCCCAGTCGTAGCTGATCGACACCGGCTCGCCGCCCGCGCGTCGCATCCGCACGATCGCGGCCCCCGCCCCGCCGAGCACCAGCGCCGCCGCGAGGAAGCCGCCCGCGACGGTCGCATCGCCCACCAGCCACAGGATCAGCGCCGCCGCCGCCAGCCCGGCGATCCCCGCGATCGCCAGCGCGGCGACCCCGCTGTCGAGCCACCGGCGCTTTCCCTCGATCGTGGCGAGCCGCATCACCGTCCTTCAGCCGATCACCAGATGCGCACGCGCGCATCGGGGGCAAGATACAGTTTCTGGCCCGGCTGCGGGTTATAGGCCGAATACCACGGGTCCATGTTGCGCACGATATTGCCACGCTGTTCCGACGGCGCGTGCGGGTCGGTCAGCAGGCGCTGGCGCAGATTGGCCTCGCGGTAATTGCGCCGCCACACCTGCGCCCAGCCGAGGTAGAAGCGCTGGTCACCGGTGAAGCCATCGATCACCGGCGCGGGCTTGCCTCCCAGCGTCGCGACATAGGCGTCGTGCGCCGCGGCGAGCCCGGCGAGATCGGCCGAGTTCTCGCCCAGCGTCAGCTCGCCCTTCACATGCATCCCCGGCAGCGGCTCGTACGCGTCGTACTGCTTCGCCAGCCGCTCGCTCAGCGCCTTGAACTTCTGGACGTCGCCATCGGTCCACCATTGCGTCAGCCGGCCCTTGCTGTCGTACTTCGCACCCTGATCATCGAAATGATGGCTGATCTCGTGCCCGATCACCGCGCCGATCCCGCCGTAATTGACCGCCGGGTCGGCCTTGGGATCGAAGAACGGCGGCTGGAGGATCGCCGCCGGGAAGGTGATCGCGACCAGTCCGAAATTGGCCTGCGCGTTCACCGTCATCGGCGCCATGCCCCATTCCCAGCGATAGATCGGCTTGCCGAGCTTGGTGACGTTATAGTCGTGCCGCCACTGGTTCGCGCGCAGCATGTTGCCGAACGCGTCGTTGGCGCGGACGTCGAGGTTCGAATAATCGCGCCACTGGTCGGGATAGCCGATCCGCGGGGTGAAGGCAGCGAGCTTGGCGAGCGCCTTCTGCTTCGTCTCGGGCGCCATCCAGTCGAGCTTCTCGACCCGGCGGCCAAGCGCGGCGAGCACGTTCTTGACCATCTCGTCCGCCGCCGCCTTGGTCTCGGGCGGGAAATAGCGCGCGACATAGACCTTGCCGACCTCATCGGTCAGCGCCTCCGAGGTGAAGGCGACGCCGCGCTTCCAGCGTTCGCGCTGCTGCGGGGTGCCGCTCAGGACGGTGCCGTTAAACGCAAAGCTCTCGGCATCGATTGCTTTCGGCAACACGTCCGCGAAACCGTCGAGACTGCGCACCAGCAACTGGTCGCGCAGCACCGCGATCGGCGTGGCGGCGATCAGCTTCGCGGTGCCGGCGATCGCGGTCGGCTGTGCGACGATCAGCGTCGGCGCGCTCGCCTTCTCCGCCTTGAGGAAGGTCGCGAAGTCGAAGCCCGGGGCGCTCTGGCGCAATTGCTCCAGCGTCATCTTGTTATAGGTCTTGTCGGCGTCGCGGCTGTCGATCCGGGTCCAGTGGACGCGTGCCAACTCGGTCTCGAACGCCACCAGCGCCGCGGCGCGCGCCTCGCCGTTCGCCTCGCCCGCCAGCGTCAGCAGCTTGGCGAGGTGTGCCTGATAGGCGGCCTTGGTCTGCATCAGCTTGGCATCGGTCGACAGGTAATAATCGCGATCGGGCATCCCCAGCCCGTTCTGCATCAGGTTGACCGCATAGGTGTCCGGGTCCTTGTCGTCCTGCCCGACGTACAGGCCGAACGGGATGTCGACGCCGTTGCGATCGGCCTCGGCGAGCAGCGCAGGGTAGCCGGCCTTGTCGACCTTGCGGATCTTGGCCAGCCAAGGCTGGATCGGCTTCAGCCCCGCATTCTCGATCGCGTTCGTGTCGAGGAAGGCGGCATAAGCGGCGCCGATCTTCGAGCGCGGGTCGCCCTTCGCGCCTTCGAGGATCGTCCGTGTGCGCTCGCGCGACAGGTCCTGCAGCACGTTGAACGCGCCATAGTTCGACTCGTCGGCGGGGATCGCGGTATTCTTCGCCCAGGTGCCATTGGCGAAGCCGTAGAAATCGTCGCCCGGCTGAACGGTGCGGTCCATCCCGGCGGCGTCGAAGCCGAACGTGCCGTAGGTGGGGCGATCGGCCGCGGCGGCGGGTGCGCTCTGCGCCGGCGGTTGTTGCTGCGCGGACTGCGCGATCAGCGCGGCGGGGACCAAAGCGAACAGGGACGTGACGGTGACAGCAAGGAAACGCATTTACCAGGCATCCTTCGGGAAAGCCGCGAATGCCGGGGTTTGTAACGAGCCGTGACCGCGTGTGCTAGTTACCGTGGTGACGGTGCCGCCACTTGCGCGCGATCCACAGCCGCCACATCAGCGCCGCGAGGCCATAGCCGAGCACCGCGCCGACTACCGAGCAGACCACCATGCCCACCGCGGTCGCCGGCCCGACGTCCTGCAGGAACCAGTCGACCCAGCCGGGCGCCGCCTCCACCGCATCGCCCAGCGGCTGTCCTGGGACGGCGCGATCGAGGTGGAGCAGCCAGCCGCCGACCTTGTAATACATCACGAATAGGAACGGCGTGGTCAGCGGATTGGTGAAGAAGGTGGTGAGCGCGGCGGCGGGCACGTTGGCGCGAACCGGCAGCGCCAGCACCGCCGACGCCGGAATCTGCCCCATTGGGATCAGGATGCCGGTGAACATTCCCAGCGCCACGCCGCGCGGGACCGAGCGGCGGGTGAAGCGCCACAATTCGGGCGCGAGCACGCGGTGCGCCACCGGGCGCAGTATGCGGCTGTTCGCCATCGACTCGCGCGTCGGCAGATTGCGGCGGCTCCACGCCGCGAGACGTTCCCACAGGGTCACCGGCCGGGTCGCCACGATCAGCCGTGATCGCGCATGATGCGGCCGGCCTCGCGCTTCCAGTCGCGCTCCTTGAGATGTTCGCGCTTGTCGTGCGCTTTCCGCCCCTTGGCGAGTGCCAGTTCCACTTTCGCGCGCCCCTGCCCGTTGAAATAGATCATCAACGGCACCAACGTCATGCCGTCCCGCGCGACCGCGCCGTGCAGCTTGTTTATCTCGCGCTCATGAAGCAGCAGTTTACGCGGCCGCTTGGGCTCGTGGTTGAAGCGGTTGCCGTGGCTGAATTCGGGGATGTTCGAATTGACCAGCCATACCTCCTCGCCCTTCACCTCGGCATAGCTTTCCGCAATCGAGCCCTCGCCGAAGCGCAGCGATTTCACCTCGGTGCCGGTCAGGACGATCCCCGCCTCATAGGTGGTGTCGACCGCATAATCGAAACGGGCGCGGCGGTTCTCGGCGACGATCTTCTTCTTGTCGAAGGTGGCGGGTTTGGGACGCGACATGGGGGCGATGTAGGCGCGAGAGGCGTGAGGGGCAAACGGCTAGCGCCGAGATTTTCCGAGCGGCGTTGTCAGTCGGATCATCGCACGGGCGCTTGGTACGCCGCCTACCCTTCCTCCTTCGACCTCCGCGGCGAGCATTAACCGCTTCCCACCCAGTCATCCCGGACTTGATCCGGGATCCCGCTTTTTACTCCAGTCGCGAAGAAGCGGGGTCCCGGATCAAGTCCGGGGCGACGAAGAAACGGGGTCTCTCGATCAAGGTCGATTATCGCACTTGAAAGAACGTGATGGTTCACCGGCCGCAGCTTCGAAGAGAGTTCGTCATTGCGAGCGCAGCGAAGCAATCCAGGGCGTCCTGACCCGACTTTGGATTGCTTCGCTACGCTCGCAATGACGGCGGCGGAGTCACGTCAGAGCCTAGCGCGGTCCAGCCCGGCATCGACCGCGGCCCGGCTGGCCTCGGACGGCCAGGTCATCGGCAGACGCAAGCCGTCGGGGAAGCCGGGGCGGACCTTCGTCATCGCATACTTGACCGGCCCGGGCGAGGCATCCGTAAACAGCGAGGTATGAAGCGCGAACAGCCGGTCGTGGAGGTCGCGCGCGGTCGCATAGTCGCCCTCGGCAGAGGCGCGCTGAAAATCGGCGCACAGCCGCGGCGCGACGTTGGCGGTGACAGAAATGCACCCCACCCCGCCGTTCGCGTTGAAGGCGAGCCCGAGGTCGTCATTCCCCGACAGCTGATAGAAATCCCCGCCCAGCCCGGTACGATGCTGCGTCACGCGGGTCAGCACGCCCGAAGCGTCCTTGACCGCGACGAACACCTTCGGGAACGCCGACACGATGCGGATCAACGTTTCCGGCTGGATGTCGGTGACGGTGCGCGCAGGCACGTTGTAGAGGACGATCGGCAACGGCGCGTCGGCGGCGAGGGCCTCGAAATGACGGTAGATCCCTTCCTGCGAGGGGCGGTTGTAATAGGGCGGTACCATCAGCGCGGCATCCGCCCCCGCCTCGCGAGCGGCATGCAGGTTCGCGGCGGCGACGCGCGTGTCGTTCGATCCGGCCCCGGCAATCACCGGCACACGCCCTTTCGCCTGATCGACGCAGACGCGGACGATCGCGAACTGCTCCTCCTTGGTCAGCGTCGCCGCCTCGCCGGTGGTGCCGCACGGGACCAGAGCGGACGAGCCTTCGGCGATCTGCCACTCGATCAGATCGCGATAGGCCGACTCGACGAAATCGCCCTGCGCATCGAACGGGGTGACCAATGCGGGGATGGAACCTGAGAACATGAGACGAATTTGCTCCTGACGCGCGTTTGGGGGACGCGGTTCAGCGCAGATACGGCTAGGGCTGCTATGCTGTCCACCACGGGCGTCGGTCAAAAACAGTGAAGGCGGGTGCGTTGATCCTTTTCGTTGCAGCAGCAGGAACCCTGGCGGTGGTCGCCGGGCAATATGGCGCGGTGCCCGCGACCCAGCCGGCACAGACCCCGGTCGCGGCCGCCCCGCTGCCCGGGATGGCGCAGCCGGTCGCGCAGTGGAAGGCGCTGCAGCAGACCGATGCGCTGCCGTTCGACAGCTATTTCTCGTTCATCAGCGCGCATCCGGGCTGGCCGGGCGAGGCCGGGTTCCGGCGGACGCTGGAGCGCAAGGCAGCGACCGACCCGAACACGCCGGTGACGAGCGTCGCGGCCTTTTGTCGCCGCTGGAAGCCGTTGACCGCGGCGGGCTGGATCGCCTGCGCGCGTGCCTATCAGGCGACCGGCGCGACGGTGGACGCGCAAGTCGCGGCGCGCACCGGCTGGCGGCTCGGCAATCTGTCGCCGCAGGACGAATCGACCGTGCTGACCCAGTTCGCCAGCGCGCTGTCCCCCGCCGACCATGATGCGCGCACCGACGCCTTGCTGTGGCAGGGCGCGACGAGCAGCGCGCAGCGGATGCTCGCTTATACCAGCGAAGTGGCGCGCCCGCTGTTCACCGCGCGGCTGGCGTTCCGCAGCAATGCCGAGAACGCCTCGGCGCTCGCCGCCAGCTATGACGCGATCGGCGCGCGCGACGCCGGCTATATCGCCGACAAGGCGATGTGGCTGCGCAACTCCGGCGTGAGCCCCAGTGCGCGCGGCTGGCTGGCGCGCACCCGCACCGGCATGACGCGGCCGGGCAATGTGGAGAAGTTCTACGAGGCGTTGCTGGTCAACGCGCGCGCGGCGGCGGCGGACGGCCAGTGGCAGACCGCCTATGACATCGCGCGCCAGATCGACGACGCCTATCCCGCCGGCACCGACGTCTCGACCAAGCCTTATGGCGAGCGCGACGATTATACCTCGCTGGCATGGCTGGCGGGTCAGGCGGCGCTCAAGCTCGGGCGGCCCGCCGATGCGCGCGCGATGTTCGAACGCTACGGGCTGGGCAGCCAGTCGCCGCAGACGCGCGCCAAGGGGCTGTACTGGGCGGCGCGCACCGCCGAGCAGGCGCACCAGCCCGACGCGAACGCGCTATTCGAGCGCACCGCCGGCTATCGCGACCAATATTACGGGCAGTTGGCGATCGAGCATCTCCGCCGCCCGCTGACCGCGCCCCCCGCCCCGCCGATGCCGGTGATCGCCGCGACCGCCCGCTCCGCCTTCTATGCGCGCGAAGTGGTGCGCGCGGCGCAGTTCCTCGGGCAGGCCGGGCAATATCAGGACCAGACCGCGTTCGTGAAGCAGATCGCCGCCGACGCGACCAGCGACACCGACCATTATCTGGCCGACGAACTGTCGCGATCGCTCGGCCGCCCCGATCTCGGCGTGCTGCTGGGACGCAGCGCAATGCAGAACGGGCTGACCGAATATAGCGCCAACGGCTTCCCGACCGTCGCAGTGCCGAGCGGTTACGAGGCGGAATGGCCGATGATCCACGCTGTCGCGCGACAGGAAAGCCAGTTCGACCGCATGGCGCGCAGCCCGGTCGGCGCGAGCGGGCTGATGCAGTTGATGCCCGGCACCGCGCGCGAGCAGGCGGGCAAGCTCGGGCTCGGCTACGATCCGCTGCGGCTGACCAGCGACACCAATTACAACATCCAACTCGGATCGAGCTATTTCCAGCGGATCTTCGCGCTGTACGGCAGCTATCCGCTCGCGATCGCCGCCTATAATGCCGGGCCGGGCAATGTGAACAAATGGCTGCGCGCCAATGGCGACCCGCGGACCGGGGCGGTCGACGCGGTCGATTGGGTCGAGGCGATCCCGTACAGCGAGACGCGCAATTACGTACAGCGCGTGCTGGAGAATGCGGTCGTCTACGACCTGATGAACCCGGCGCGCGCCAAGAGCCGCGGGCCGAACAACCTCAGCTGGTATCTGGGCCGGGCACGCGGCGGATGAACGACCGGCCCAACTACCTTACCCCCGCCGGCTATGCGACGTTGTGCGCGGAATATGAGCAATTGTTCGCGAAGGATCGCCCGGCGCTGGTCGAGACGATCAGCTGGGCGGCGGGGAACGGCGACCGGTCCGAGAACGGCGATTACATCTACGGCCGCAAGAAGCTGCGCGAGATCGACCGGCGGCTCGGCTGGCTGTCGAAGCGGATGAAGGCCGCCAAGGTCGTCGATCCCGCGCAGCAGCAGGACCGCTCGCGCGTGTGGTTCGGCGCGACGGTGACGATCGCCGACGAGGACGACAACCAACGCGTGCTGACGCTGGTCGGCGACGACGAGGCGGAGGCGGGCGCAGGGCGCGTCGGGTGGAATGCGCCGATCGCGCGGGCCCTGCGCGGGGCGGCGATCGGCGACGTGCGGCGGGTGCTGCTGCCGGCGGGCGAGCGCGAGTATGAGATCGTCGCGATCACATATCCCGAGCCACAGGGGTCGTAATCGTTAGATCACGGCCTCCATATCGTCATTCCCGCGCAGGCGGGAATCCAGAACCTCGGACCTCCCGATTCCATCGACAGACCCGCGCGTCTGGATTCCCGCCTTCGCGGGAATGACGAAGTTCTGATCGATCACGACGACATTGACCCCGCCCCTCCCACAGTCGATGCAGCAGCACATGGCTGCCGACGACAATCCCAACCGAAACATCGCGCTGCTGATCGACGCTGACAATGCGTCGTGGCAGGCGCTCGACCCCGTGCTGACCGCGCTTGCCGAGTTCGGCCGCGTCAACGTGCGCCGCGTCTACGGCAATTGGTCGAAGGAAGGACTGAAGGGCTGGCGCGACATGAGCGTCAAGCACGGCATCGAACCGCAGCAGCAGTTCGACCTGACGCGCGGCAAGAACGCCACCGACATGAAGATGACGATCGACGCGATGGACCTGCTCCACCGCGGGCGCGTCGATGCGTTCGGGATCATGTCGTCGGACAGCGACTTCATGCCGCTCGCCACGCGCATCCGGCAGGACGGGCTCGACGTCTATGGCTTCGGCAACAGCAACACGCCCGCGGGCTTCCGCAACGCCTGCACGCGCTTCATCGACGTCAACGCCTTGATGGAGACGACCAAGCCCAAGCGCGCCCGCCGCGTCGAAGTGCCGATCGGCGAGTCGGTACCGCCACCGATCGGGGTGGCCGCCAGCGCGCCGACGCCCGCGCCGGCCCCGGCAGCGACACGGCCGGAGGACGATCCCGAATTGCTGCAGCTGCTCCACGACGCCTACGACTCGCTCAAGCCCGATGCCAAGGGGTTCGTGCGGCTCTCGGCGCTGGGGCAGCGCGCGGCGAACCGGTCGAGCTTCGACGTGCGCAATTACGGCTACAAGCGGCTGTCCGATCTGGTCGATGCGATCGGGTCGATCGATGTTGATCGCCGCGAAAATCACGTTCTGGTACGTTGGAAGGATTGATGATGCGGCTTTCTTTTGCGCTGGCGCTGGCCGCGACGATCGCCACCCCGGCGCTGGCGGAGGACGCCGCGCCACGGCGGCTGTCCGACGACGTGCGCGTGCTCGCCTCGCCCGAGTTCGGCGGGCGCGCGCCGGGGACGCCGGGCGAGAAGAAGACGCTCGACTGGCTGGTGGCGCGCTTCATGGCACTGGGGCTCCAGCCCGGCGGTCCGGACGGACAATGGCTGCAGAAGGTGCCGCTGATCCATACCCGCGTCGCTCCCGACGCCCGGATCACGATCGGGACGACGGCGCTGACGCAGGGCAAGCAGATCGCGGTCACCACGGTGCGCGATGCCGCGGCGATCGCGATCAAGGACTCGCCGATGGTGTTCGTCGGCTATGGCGTGTCCGCGCCCGAGGCCGGCTGGGACGACTTCAAGGGCATGGACCTGCGCGGCAAGACATTGGTCTTCCTCGTCAACGATCCCGATTTCGAGGCGCAGCCCGGCGACGATGCCAAGGGCAAGTTCGGCGATCGCCGGATGACCTACTACGGCCGCTGGACCTACAAGTTCGAGGAAGCAGCGCGGCGCGGGGCGGCGGCGGCGCTGATCGTCCACGATACCGGCGGCGCGGGCTATCCGTGGTCGACGGTCAATGCCTCGAACGGCGAGAATTACGACATCGTCCGCGCGGCAAGCGACCGCCGGGTGCCGTTGCAGGGCTGGATCGACCATGACGTGGCCGACCGGCTGTTCGCTGACGCCGGGCTCGATCTCGCCAGGCTGCGCGTCGCGGCGCGATCGAAGGCGTTCCGCCCCGTGGCGATGACGCCGCGCTTCTCAGCGGCGGCGAAGGTCGCGGTCGAACGGATCGAGAGCGCCAACGTGCTGGCCAAGATTCCCGGCACCAAGCGCCCCGACGAAACCGTAATGTTCGCCGCCCACTGGGACGCTTATGGCGAGGGCCCGGCGGATGCGTCGGGCAAGACGCTGCGTGCCGGCGCGAACGACGATGCGCTGGGCACGGCCGGCGTCGTCGAACTGGCAAGGCTGTTCAAGGCCGCCCCAACCCCGGAACGAACGCTCGTGTTCGCGCTGTGGACCGGCGAGGAGCGCGGGCTGCTGGGCTCCGAACATTATGCGGCGCACCCCGTCTATCCGCTCGCCAAAATCGCAGCGAACCTGACGCTCGACATCCTCCAGACCGCCGGCCCCGCGAAGGACGTTGTGCTCGTCGGACAGGGACAGTCGTCGCTCGACGGGCTGCTGGCGGAGGCAGCGCGGGCGCAGGGACGCGTGGTAACCCCGGAGACGTTCAGCGAGCGCGGGCTGTTCTATCGCGCCGATCATTTCTCGGTGGTGCGGCGCGGGGTGCCGTCGCTGCTGCTGATGGCGCTGGGCGGCGCGGCGGACCTGCGCGACGGTGGCCGTGCGGGCGGGCAGAAGTGGCTCGACGATTACATGGCCTGTTACCACAAGACCTGTGACGTATGGGACGCGGGCTGGGACCTGCAGGGCGCTGCGGCGGATGTCGACCTGTTCCACGCGATGGGCGAGCGGCTGTCTAAGGCGGGCGTATGGCCGACGTGGAGCGCGGGGAGCGAGTTTCTGGCGCTGCGGGACAAGAGCGCGGGGGAGCGGAAGTAGTCCCGGATTGCCGTTCAATATTTTGGTGATATCCTTTCCGCATGACGGTGCACGAACGCCTTCGCCCGGGCAAATACCGGTTGACGGTCGAGGATTATCTTCGGCTAGCCGCCGACGGCACCTTCGGCGATCGCCGAACCGAGCTGATCGAGGGAGACATCTGGATCATGAGCCCGGCCTATGCGCCACACGCCCGTATACAGGGCGCGCTCGCATTGGCGGTCGGGTTCGCGTTGGGGCGCGAGACGGGGCTGACGCTGCTGATTGCGCCATCGATCAGGCTATCCGACGACACGATGCCGGAGCCTGACCTGGTGGTAGCGATGGACCACCGGGACGGGGTCCTACCCGGCGCCAAAGTTCGTCTGGCAATCGAGGTTGCCGATAGTACGCTCACCGCCGATCTGACGCTCAAGCAGGCTCTTTACGCCCGGGCGGAAATACCGGAATATTGGGTGGTGGATGTCAAAGGTGCCGTCATCCACCAGCTTTGGCAGCCGTCGGGAAAGGCATATGCCGAACGGCGGGTGGTGGCGTTCGGCGAGACGTTGACGGCGGCGACAATGAGCGAGCTGATCGTCGCGACCGACGGGCTCTGACTTTCGTCTGTCAGCGCTTCGTCGTGGCGCGGCGCCAGTGTCGGGCGAAATACTTACCTGAACGATCGCGGTTCCGATCGCCGCCGCAGGCAACTCTACATCGCACGGTGGCGAGTGAGGGGCGGAGCGCCCGCGCGCCCCACCCCTCACCCAAATCAGCGCGTCAGCTTCTTGTACGCCAGCCGCGTCGGGCGATCGGCGGCGTCGCCCATCCGGCGGCGCTTGTCTTCCTCGTAGCTTTCGTAATTGCCCTCGAACCATTCGACATGGCTGTCGCCCTCGAACGCGAGGATGTGCGTGCACAGGCGATCGAGGAAGAAGCGATCGTGGCTGATGACCACCGCGCAGCCCGCGAACGTCTCCAGCGCCTCTTCGAGCGCGCGCAGCGTCTCGACGTCGAGGTCGTTGGTCGGTTCGTCAAGCAGCAGGACGTTTCCGCCCTCCTTGAGCATCTTGGCCATGTGGACGCGGTTGCGCTCACCGCCCGACAGCTGGCCGACCTTCTTCTGCTGATCCGGCCCGCGGAAATTGAACGCGCCGACATAGGCGCGCGTCCCCAGCTCCTGCTTGCCGAATCGGAAGACCTCCAATTCGTCGGAGATTTCCTGCCAGACGTTCTTGTTCGGATCGAGATCATCGCGGCTCTGGTCGACATAGCCGAGCTTGACGGTCGAGCCGACCTCGATCGTCCCCGCGTCGGGCTGTTCCTGCCCGGTGATCAGCTTGAACAGCGTCGACTTGCCCGCGCCGTTCGGCCCGATCACCCCAACGATACCGCCGGGCGGCAGCGTGAAGTCGAGATTGTCGAACAGCAGCTTGTCGCCATAGGCCTTGGTCAGCCCCTTGGCCTCGATCACCTTGCCGCCGAGGCGTTCGGGAAGCTGGATCAGGATTTGCGCCTTGCCGGCGACGCGATTCTCCTGCTTGGCCATCAGTTCGTCGAACGCGCGGATACGCGCCTTCGACTTGGTCTGGCGCGCCTTGGGTGTCTGACGCATCCACGCCAGCTCGTCGGCGATCGCCTTCTGCTTGCCGGCTTCCTCGCGCTCCTCCTGCTCCAGCCGCTTGGCCTTCTTCTCCAGATAGCCGGAGTAGTTCGACTCGTAGGTGTAATAACGGCCGCGATCCAGCTCGAGCACCCAGTTCACGACATTGTCGAGGAAGTAGCGATCGTGGGTGACGAGGATGACGTTGCCGGTATATTCCTTGAGGAAGTTCTCCAGCCACGACACGCTTTCGGCGTCGAGGTGGTTGGTCGGCTCGTCGAGCAGCAGGATGTCGGGCTTTTCCAGCAGCAGCCGGCACAGCGCCACCCGGCGGCGCTCACCGCCCGACAGCTTGCTGACGTCCGCGTCGCCCGGCGGGCAGCGGAGCGCCTCCATTGCGACCTCTAGCTGATTGTCGAGCGTCCAGCCGTCGACCGCGTCGATCTTGGCTTGAAGATCGCCCATCTCCTCCATCAGCGCGTCGAAGTCGGTGTCGTCCTGCGGATCGCCCATCTCGGCGGAGATGGCGTTGAAGCGATCGACCAGATCGGCGACCGGGCGCACGCCGTCCTTGACGTTGCCCATCACGTCCTTCGACGGATCGAGCTGCGGCTCCTGCGCCAGATAGCCGACGCGGATTCCCTCGGCGGCCCACGCCTCGCCCTGAAACTCGGTGTCCATCCCCGCCATGACCTTCATCAGCGTGGACTTGCCCGCGCCGTTCGGACCGATGATCGCGATCTTCGCGCCCGGGATGAATTGCAGGTGGATGTTGTTGAGAACGGGCTTGTTCGCGCCCGGGAAGGTCTTGGTCAGACCCTTCATGACATAGGTATACTGAACGGCCATCTGGCGCGCGGCTCCGTAAAAGAGAGGGTGCGGCGAAAAAATCGATGGCGCGCATGTAAGCGCAGCCCGCGCCGTTGGCAAACCGCGCTGCGCCAGTTACGCCGCGGGCCATGAAGCATCTTTTCCCGCTGACGCTCGCCCTGCTCCTCGCCGTCCCCGCCGCCGCGCAGCGCACCGCGCCGCCGACGCCGGCCACGGTCGATCCGCAGGTCGCCGCATTGCGCGACGCCGCGCTCAAGGACGACATCGCGTATGACATCGTCGAGGGCCTGACGACCGAGGTCGGGCAGCGGCTGGCCGGCACCGAGGCCGAGGCGCGCGCGCGCGACTGGGCGGTGAAGAAGCTGACCGCGCTCGGCTTCAGCAACGTGCGTGCCGAGCCCTACAAGATGCCGGTGTGGGTGCGCGGCGAGGAAGCCGCCGAGATCGTCGCGCCGGTGCCGCAGAAGCTGACGCTCGCCGCGCTCGGCAATTCGGCGAGCACGGGGCCGAAGGGGCTGACCGCCGAGCTGGTCGTCTTCCCCACCTATACCGAATTTGCCAACGCTCCCGACTCAGCGGTGCGCGGCAAGATCGTCTATATCGGCAATGCGATGCAGCCGACGCAGGATGGGTCGAGCTATGGCAGCAGCGGCCCGGCGCGCTTCACCGGCCCGGCGACCGCCTCGCAAAAGGGCGCGGCGGCGATCGTGATCCGCTCGATCGGCACCGACGCGCATCGGCTGCCGCACACCGGCGTCACCGACTTCCCCGCCGGCGTGAAGCCGATCCCGGCCGCCGCGCTGTCGGCCCCCGATGCAACGCTGATCGAGCGGCTTGCGAAGCGCGGGCAGCCGATCCGCCTCAAGCTGCTGCTGACCCCGAAGATGATCGGGGAGCGCGAGTCGGGCAATGTCATCGCCGAGGTGCCGGGCACCGATCCGGCTGCGGGCGTGGTGCTGGTCGGCGGACACCTCGACAGCTGGGATCTCGGCACCGGCGCGATCGACGATGCCAGCGGGGTCGCGATCACCGCCGCCGCTGCCAAGCGGATCATGGACAGCGGGCAGCGTCCCCGCCGAACGATCCGCGTCGTCTGGTTCGGGGCCGAGGAAGTCGGCGGGTTCGGCGGCGCGGAATATGCCAAGCGCCACGGCACCGAACGGCACGCCACCGCCTCCGAAAGCGATTTCGGCGCCGACCGCATCTGGCGGTTCGAGACGCAATTCCCCGACAGCGCCAAGGCGGTGAGCGCGCGGCTGGCCAGCGCGCTCGCCCCGCTCGGCATCGTCGCGGGCAGCGGCCGCGCGGGCGATGGCACCGACATCGCGCCGACGATCGCGACCGGCGTCGCGGGCATCGACCTCAACCAGTCGGGGCTGCGCTATTTCGATACGCATCATACGCCCGACGACACGCTGGAGCGCGTCGATCCCGAACAATTGCGCCAGAATGTCGCGTCATGGACCACGATGCTGGCGATCGTCGCGAACGCGCCCGAGGAGATCGGGCCCGTGACCCGACCGTGAAGCCCGCATGAAAGCTGCGTCGGAACGGGTCACCGTTCGTCGCAACCTTTCGCAAAGGTGAATTTTGCTTATTGACCCCCCCGGTTGGTAGGGTATTGCGAGGGTTCGCGACGGCGCTGGGGTCGGGCGCGAGTTTTTTTATGTAATGCTTGGGAGCATTCCGATGAAGAAGATCCTGCTCGTTGCCGCCGCCGCTGGCCTGATGTCGGTTGCCGCTTGCTCGAAGTCGCCTGAGGGTTCGGCGGTCGAGAACAACGCCGACATGATGGCGGACAACATGGACGCGATGGCGGCCAACGTTGCCGACATGTCGAACACCACCGCGAACCCGTTCGCCGAGGACAACGCCGAGGCGGTTGCCGAGAACATCCACTCGGCCGCGGACAACGTCCGTGACGCCGGCGAGGACGCCGCGAAGAACATGTAATCGGCTGGAGCCGTGCCGGTGGTCATGAGGAAGTCATTTCCCCTGCTCGCGATCGCGCTTTGCGGCGCATCGGCGTGCAATGACCGGTCCGACACGGCTTCGATCGGTAACAATGCCGAGGCGATGGCCGATGCGCTCGAGCGCAAGGCCAACGCTCTCGACGCAATGGCCGAAGCCGCCGCCAACGACAGTGCCGCCGCGATGCTGGAGGGTGCTGCCGACAATTTCGAGGATCAGGCGGACAATGTCCGCGATCTGGCCGAGGATGGTGCCGCAAAGCGCTGAGCGTTCTGCGGTATGGCGGCGGTAACGCCATTGTCGAGGCGCCTGCGGGCGCCTCTTCTTTTTATGAGGGACCCGCTCCGACGCTTGCACGCGCCGGACGCACGGCCTAGGCCGATCCCCTCACCCGCGTCGGGGAGTGGCGCAGTCTGGTAGCGCGCCTGCTTTGGGAGCAGGATGTCGCAGGTTCGAATCCTGTCTCCCCGACCATTTTTCGATCGCTCCGAATTCGGCAACGTCGACCGGCTTATGCCCTGTCGCGTGAGCCTCTGTCCGTAGTCGTCGGCCGGACGCCAACCGATAGACCATCACCGGATTTCGTCATCCGCGCTCGTTCGGCAACCCCGATAGCTTTGATGTGGAACACCGCGTCTCCCGACCCGCCAAGAGTTAGCGAGGCCCCGGATCAAGTCCGGGACGACGCAGGAAGAACGATCCAGACCGGAAACGACGGCATCTTGGCCTCATACCCTGAATGCCGATCACTTCTGGGGTGTGATCCATTCAACCTGAAGCGTCACCCCGGCGAAAGCCGGGGTCCAGTCGGGGGACGCTGATGATGTGTATCGCGCTCGTTTCGCTGGCATTTCCAACAGAGCTCCAGCCTTTACTGGGACACCGATGGAAGACGGATCAAACCGTAGGACCAATCGTCATTCCAAGGCATGCGAAGGCAGAAGAGCTTTTCACGCGGAGGCGCGGAGGCGCAGGGATGGTTCGCTCGCCGCATCGGAAGTTCGTCCCCTCACGACCTGAAATGACACGGTGACGCGTACCCCACGCGCTACATCTCAGCGCCTTCCGCGCCTTCGGGTGATCCCACTCTTCTTTCGACGTTCAGCGCGCCATGAGTGAAATCGTCGATCAACCTCACGCGCAGGCGCGGCTCAGATCACCCCCGCCTTCATCTGCTTCACCGCATGATCCGCCGCGCGCGCGGTCATCGCCATGAAGGTCAGCGACGGGTTGACGCACGACACCGACGCCATCTGCGCGCCATCGGTGACGAACAGGTTCGCCGCGTCGTGCGCCTGATTCCAGCCATTCAGCACCGAGCTGTTCGGATCGCGCCCCATGCGTGCGCCACCCATTTCATGGATCGCCTCGCCCGGAACGTGCTTGCCGCGTCCGCCGGTGACGTTGGTCAGCCCGGCGCGTCGCAGCATCAGCTGCCCCTGCTCCAAGGCGTCGTCCATCATCTTGATCTCGTTGTCGCGGAACGTCACGTCGAAGCGCAGCAGCGGGGTGCCGAAACGATCGGTCTTGCCGAAGTTCAGCATCACCTTGTTGTCGTCATACGGCAGGCACTCGCCGAAGGCGCCCATCGAGAACCGCCAGGGACCATATTCGCGCATCCCGTGCTTCATGTCGGCACCGAACCCGTCGACCATCGCCGGCTGGCGGAACGCCTGCCCCTGATAGCCATAGCCGCGCTTGAACGGCAGCTGCTCGGACACGAGGTTGCGGAAGCGCGGGACGTAGACGCCGCCCGGTCGCCGTCCATATTCGATCAGGTCGGTCATGCCGGGAATGTCGCCCTGCACGCCGACCCGGAAGATATGGTCCATCACCTGGCTGCCCAGCGCGCCGTTGGAGTGGAACCAGCTGCGCTCGCTGTCCTTCGGCCGCGAGTTGAGCAGGACGTGGAGCGAACTCATCGCCGAGGCGCACAGGAACACCATCCGCGCCTGCACCACCTCGGCGCGCCCGGTCTTGGCGTCGACCATGCGAACGCCGGTGACACGCTTCTTCGCCGGATCATATTCGAGGTTGGTCACCCACGTATCCGACCGCAGCGTCAGCCGCCCGGTCGCGCGCGCCGCCGGCAGCGTCACCGCCTGCGTCGAGAAATATGCGCCGAAGCTGCACCCGTGGCTGCATTGCGAGCGCTTCTGGCAGCGCGTGCGGTTTTGCTCGGGCTTGTCCTCGGTGATGTTGCTGAGGCGCGCGTTGATCAGCTTGCGGCCGGGGAACTCGCCTTCCAGTCGCCCCTTCAGCCACTTCTCCGCCACGTTCATCGGGAATGGCGGCATGAATTCGCTGTCGGGCAGATAATCGAGGTTTTCCTTGCCCCCTGACACGCCGATGTACTTCTCGACATAGCTGTACCACGGCGCGACGTCGTCATAGCGGATCGGCCAGTCGACCCCGACGCCCTCCCGCTTGTTCGCCTCGTAATCGGTCGGTGCCCAGCGGAAGCTCCAGCGGCCCCAGGTCAGCGACTTGCCGCCGACCACCGACGGGCGCACCCAGTTGAACTTGTTGGGCGCGTCATAGTCATAGGGGTTGAGGCGGTCGTTGATGAAGAACGGCTGCGTCGCGGGCGAGACCCAGCCGTTGAGCGCGAAATAGTCGCGCTTGGC
Organism: Sphingomonas phyllosphaerae FA2; assembly: GCF_000427645.1. Taxonomy (GTDB): domain Bacteria; phylum Pseudomonadota; class Alphaproteobacteria; order Sphingomonadales; family Sphingomonadaceae; genus Sphingomonas; species Sphingomonas phyllosphaerae. Next base: position 1,320,750 of record NZ_KE386571.1, read on the forward strand.
AAGCGCGGCGGGCATCCGGTCGCGCGCGGGGGTTTCGTACACCGACTTGCCGTCGAACGGATAATCCTCGCCATGTTCGACCATCCGGCCGCGATCGACCATCAGGACGCGCAGGCCCTTTTCGGTAAGCTCCTTGGCGGCCCACCCGCCGCTGATGCCGGAGCCGATGACGATTGCGTCGAAGCGATCTGTTGCTGCCATGATCTTGAAAGTCCGCCGGATGAATGTTCGGGGAAAGCGGCGGCGCGGCCATGCGCGCCGCATGCGGCTCAGGACGAGAAGATGCGCTTCACCTTCGCATAGGGGTAAGCGCCGTCGTAATCGCCCGGGACCGGCAGATATTCGCGCTCCTTCGTGATCCCTACCTCCGACGTGTAATAACCGGTGAGCACCAGCTGCTTGAACGCCGGGAAGAATTCGCTCGCGCCCGGCAGCTTGTCGTTCATCGCCAGCGTCAGCAGCGCGTCCTGCTGCGCCGCGCTCGCCTTCACCGCCGGCATGCGATAATCGGCCATGCTGCGCGCATCGATCGCCGCGAGGCCGCCCAGGATCGTCCCGCGCTCGTCGTCGATCGCCCAGTCGCCCAGCATATGTTCGATATATTCCGGCACCCCCGCCGCGATCGCGCCCGGCGTGTCGGTGGTCGGGATCACCCGCTCGCTGAGCGCCGCGACCAGGGCGCGTTGCGCCGCGGTGAAGACCGGGGCCGGTGGGCCGGTGTTGATCACCGGATTGGGTTGATAGGCGACGGCCCGGGCCAGCGGCGCGAAGACGCTCGCCCCGAACGCGGCGACCATCCCCGCCAGTGCACCGCGACGATCGATCATCGCGACGCCTCGCGTCCGCGACCTGCGTGAGCGTGCCTCATACCTCTTCCCAACCCGCTTATTTCTCGGACAAACTTATGCTCGCCCCGCCGGCCGCGTCAATGCGCCAATGGTCTAGGGCACTGGCAGGGATGGTGATCGAAATCAGCCGTGGCGTTTTCATCCCGCCAGGCCATTAACCTTATTTCAGCAAGCATTTGTCATGAGGGAGCTACACCCGGATCGCCTGGCGGCTTTACATGGCGGTGCTCCGGTCGATGCCGATCGGTCCCCATGCATCCGGGAAGGAGGTTCTTGATGACGACGCGCGGCCTATCGGTCTGGTTCGGGCTTGGTACCAGCCTTCTGGCCATCCTCGTCGCCGTTGAGCGACCGCACTGGTTCGGTCTGCCCGCCGCCGCCACACCGACGACGCAGACGGCGCGCGCGGCGACGCCGCCCGAACGATCCGCCCCCTGGCTGATCAAGCGCCATACCGACCCCGCGCGCTAATCTGCGCTGATCACGCAGACATTTCGCCCCCCGCCTTGCGAACCGCGCCCTTGCTCTTCTACGGTGGCGCTTCGGGGGTGACGATGAAGCGTTTGGCGATCCTGTTGGGCAGCGTAACCGCGTTGCTCGTGCCGGCCATGAGCGATGCCGCGGTCACGAAAGCGCCGGCACCCGCCACATCGAAGAGCGATCCGCTGACCGGCACCGAGCGGCTGGACGGGTTATTGCCCGTCTATGTCGATCGCAAGGCCGGCCGCATCCTGCTTTCGCTGCCGGCCCCGGCGCGCGACGGAATCGCGGCACGTCTGCTCTACACGAACGCGCTGCGCACCGGGCTCGGCTCGGCGCCGATCGGGCTCGATCGCGCGCAGCCCGGCCCGGCGCAGGTGCTGGTGATCCGGCGGCTCGGCAAGAAGGTCGCGTTCGAGCTGGAGAATCCGCGCTTCCGCGCCACCGGCGCCTCCGCCAGCGAACAGGCCGCCGCGGCGGATGCCTTCGCGACCTCGACGCTGTGGCTGGGCGACGTGATCGACGCGGCAGACGGGCGGATGCTCGTCGACATCGCGCCGTTTCTCGCGCGCGACACCAAGGGCGTGACCGCGCAGCTCAATTCGGCCGGCGAGAAGGGCTGGAAGCTGGTTGACGCGCTCAGCGCCGCCGACACCAATGCCGTCCGCGCCTTCCCGCTCAACCTCGAGTTCGAGGCGCGCCAGACCTATGCCAGCGACACGCCCGGCCCGGAGGTGCGCAACATCGCCCCCGATCCGCGGCAGGTGACGCTGGTCGTCCGCCACAGCTTCGTCGCGCTGCCGCAGCCGGGCTATGTCACCCGCGCCTTCGATCCGCGCGGCGGCAGCTTCTCCACGCAGACCCTTAACTTCGCCGCACCGCTCGGCGGGCAGATCGTCCAGAACCTCGCCAATCGCTTCCGGCTGGAGAAGATCGACCCCGCCGCGCCGCGCTCGCGCGTAAAGAAGCCGATCGTCTTCTACATCGACAATGCCGCGCCGGAGCCGATCCGTACCGCGCTGCTCGAAGGCGCGTCGTGGTGGAAGACGGCGTTCGAGGCAGCCGGCTATATCGACGCCTATCGGGTCGAGATCCTGCCTGCCGATGCCGACCCGCTCGACATCCGCTACAACGTCGTCAACTGGGTCAATCGTGCGACGCGCGGCTGGTCGTATGGCTATGCGGTCAGCGATCCGCGGACGGGCGAGATCCTGAAGGGGTCGGTGCTGCTCGGCTCGCTCCGCGTCCGACAGGACATGCTGATCTACGAGGCGCTGGTCGGCGCGGCGAAGAACGGCACCGGCGGCCCCAACGATCCGGTGCAGGTCGCGCTCGCACGCATCCGGCAACTCGCCGCGCATGAGGTCGGTCATGCGCTGGGGTTGCTCCACAATTTCGCCGGCAGCACGCAGGGCCGCGCCTCGGTCATGGACTATCCCGCCCCGCGCATCGGGCTGGTGGACGGCGCACCCGATCTGTCCGACGCGTATGGCGTGGGTCTGGGCGCGTGGGACAATCACGCGATCGACTGGCTCTACGGCGACCCCGCCGGCACGAACCCGGACGTCGCCGCACGCGCGAAGGCCGACGCGGCGGAGCAGGCCGGCCTGCGCTTCGTCTCGGACGAAAACGCGCGCAGCGTGTCCGCCTCGCAACCGTGGGGCAGCCTATGGGACGACGGCGCCGATCCGGTCGCCGAACTCGATCGCATGATGCAGGTCCGCAGCGCCGCGCTGTCGCGCTTCGGCCCGGCGGCGCTGACCGCCGACGAACCGGTCGCGGCGCTGCGCCGCAAGTTCGTGCCGCTCTGGCTGCTCCACCGCTATCAGGTCGAGGCAGCGGCGAAGGTGCTGGGCGGCGTCACCTCCACCTATGCGGTCGCGAGCGGTGCCGGCATGGAATCCGCCCCTGTCGATGCCGCCGCGCAACGCCGCGCGCTCGACGCGCTGCTCGCCACCCTCGCCCCCGCCGCGCTCGACGTGCCCGATCGCCTGATCGCGCAATCGTCGGCGGGCTGGTCGGGCGAGAGCGACCGCCAGACCGATATCGAGGTGATGCGCACCGCCGGCAGCGCGGCGTTCGACCCGCTGGTCGCGGCGCAAGTCGCCGCGCAGGTCACGCTCGGCGCGATCCTCGCGCCCGAACGCCTCGCGCGCCTCGCCGATCAGCATCGCCGCACCCCCGACGTGCCGGGCGCAGACCTGATCGCGACCCGGTTGCTCGCACTCGCCGACGCCAACGCCTCCGACCCCCGGCTTGATGCGGTCCGCCGCGCGGTCGGCACCCGCATCGTCCTCGCGCTGGCCCGAGCCGCTGCCGCACCCGAGGCGGGCGATGAGGCAGCCAGCGCGATCGATCAAGCGCTGCGCGACTGGGCGGAAAAACAACCGAAGCAACGCTTCCGCGACCCGGCCGACCGCGCCTGGGCGCTGTCGACCGCACGGTTGCTGCTGGGCGATACGCGGCGCGCCGCGGCGCTCGCCGCGCAGGCCGGCGACATCGTCGTACCGCCCGGGATGCCGATCGGCGGCTGAGCGAACGCTTTAGTCGCCCCCGGCCGCGCGCTGCTGCGCCGCACGCTCGGTCAGGGTCTTCAGCGTCTCGTCGAAGCGTCCCTCGCGCTCGGCCTGGCGCAGAAACTGGACCTCGTCGACCAGGATCTCGCGCGGCGTCGGCTGCTGCAGGAACTGCGCCGCCACGGCATCGGCAAACGCTTCCAGCGGCATATAGCCCGGCCGGTGCGCCTGCCCCGGCGTCAGGTCCGTCTGCACGCCCGGCGGCGCCAGCTCGATCACCTCGACCTTGCCCGCCAGCTGGGTGCGCAGCGACACGGTATAGGAATGGATCGCCGCCTTTGTCGCCGAATAGGTCGGCGCCATGACCAGCGGGACATAGGCGAGCCCCGAGGTCACCGTAACGATCGCGGCATCTGGCTGCTGCACCAGATGGTCGGTCAGCGCATTGGTCAGCCGGATCGGGCCCAGGATGTTGATCGCCACCGTCGCCTCCGCATTGGCCAGATCGCGCCGCTGCGTCACGTCCTCGTATTTCATGATCCCGGCATTGTTGAACAGCACGTTCAGCGCGGGAAAGTCCGCCACCACCTGCTTTGCGAACGCGTCGACCGCACCGGCATCCTCGACATCCAGCGTCATGACATGGATGCGCTCACGCCCCGCCGCCGCCTTCTCCAGCGCGTCGCGCCGACGGCCGGCGATGATGACGGTGTCGCCACGGTCGTGGAAACGCTGCGCCAGCGCCTCGCCGATTCCGCTGCCGCCGCCCGTCATCAGGATCGTATTGCCACTCGTCTTCATGCGCGTCGCTCCATCTCGTCTCGCCGGTGCCAACGTCATGAAGTAACGGCGGTTTCGCGTCGCCGCGCCGTTCGTCGCACATCCCGCGCCGGTCGCCGGACGCACCGGCCAGCGGCCACGCCCGCCGGCCTTCCTTGATCGACGTCAGCACGCTAGGTCAGCCTTTCCTTCCCGCCAGCCGCCCGGACCCGATGACCGACCTTCCCTCGACCACCCCCGACGATCTGCGGCCCGGGCTCCGCTTCCTGGCCGGTGGCGGGGCGGCGACCGGGTTGATCCTGGCACGCGACTGGCGCGATCACCCGCTCGGGCTCCCGGAAAACTGGCCGGCTCCGTTCAAGGCGGCGCTCAGCCTCGTGCTCAATTCGCCCGAGTCGATGATCCTGTGCTGGGATGCCGACGAACTGTTCTTCTTTTTCAACGAAACCTACTTCCCGCTGCTCGGCCCGCGGCTTGACTGGGCGATGGGCACGCCGATGCGCGACGTGTGGGCGGATGCCTGGGAACAGGCGCGCCCGATCGTCGACGATGCCTTCGCCGGGCGCAGCCGCCGCTTCGTCGACTTACCCTGGAAGCTGTCCACCGATCGCGGCGCAGCGGATACGTGGTGGAGCTTCTCCTATTCGCGCATTCTCGACGAGCAGGGCGAGCGGGCGGGGCTGTTCATCTTCACCAACGAGACGACGCAGCGCGTGCTCGCCGATCGCGCACTGCTGGAAAGCCGGGCGCAACTGGTGCGCCTCAATGCCGACCTTGCCGAACAGGTCGCGCAACGTACCGCCGAGCGCGACCGGATGTGGAACGCCTCGCCCGACCTGATGGTGGTGGTGTCGACGGATGGTCGCTATCTGGCGGTCAATCCCGCGTGGACCGACATTCTCGGCTATCAGCCTGCCGAGCTGCTCGGGATCGATGCGTTGTCGCTGGTTCATCCCGAGGATCTGCCCGCGGCGGTCGAGGCGCTGGCCGCCGCGCAGGCCGGCACGATGCCGACCTTCGAGACACGCTTCCGCCATCACGACGGCAGCTACCGCTGGTTGCAATGGGTTGCCGCCCCTGGCGAGGCGGAGGTCTTCGCGATCGGCCGCCATGTCACAGAGGCGAAGGAGGCCGCCGAACAACTGAAACGCGCCACCGAACAACTCAGCCAGGCGCAGAAGATGGAGGCGATCGGCCAGCTCACCGGCGGCGTCGCCCATGATTTTAACAACCTGCTGACGATCATTCGCGGCTCGGTCGAGCTGTTGCGCCGGCCCGATCTCGCGCCCGACAAGCGCGATCGCTATGTCGAGGCGATTGGCGAAACCGCCACGCGCGCTACCAAGCTGACCGGGCAATTGCTCGCCTTCGCCCGGCGTCAGGCGCTGACCCCGGAATTGCTCGATGTCGGTGTCGCAGTCGGCGAGATCGCCGAGATGGTGCAGACGCTGATCGGCGCGCGTGTGGCGTTGCATGTCGAGGCGCCGGCAATGCCGTGCCTCGCCGAAATCGACCGCAGCCAGTTCGAGACCGCGCTCGTCAACCTCGCGATCAACGCGCGCGACGCGATGGAGGGTCAGGGCATGTTGCGGGTCGCGATCGCGCCGGTCGGCGAAATCCCGTCGCTACGGGGCCACCACGGCGTCAGCGGCGAGTTCGTCGCGGTCGCGGTGATCGACGATGGCGCGGGCATCCCACCCGAGGCGCTGCCGCATATCTTCGAGCCGTTCTTCACCACCAAGGGTGTCGGTAAGGGCACCGGGCTGGGGCTTAGCCAGGTGATCGGGTTCGCCAAGCAATCCGGCGGCGACATCAGCGTCACCAGTGAACCCGGCCAGGGCACCACCTTCACGCTCTATCTTCCGCGGGTGACCGAAGGTCGCGCCGCGGCCGATCGAAGCGAGGAGGACGGACCCGCCGATGGCCAGGGCGCCTATGTCCTGCTGATCGAGGATAATGAGGAAGTCGGGCAATTCGCCACCGCGGCGCTCAACGAGCTTGGTTATCGCAGCCTGCTGGCGACCAACGCCTATGATGCGCTGTCGATTCTGGAGACCGATGCCGCGCGGTTCGACGTCGTGTTCTCCGACGTGGTGATGCCGGGCATGAACGGGGTCGAATGCGCGACGCGCATTCGCGAACGTCATCCCGCGCTGCCGATCGTGTTGACCAGCGGCTATGCGCATGTCCTCGCCGAAAACTGGCAGCACGGCTTCGAGCTGCTGCACAAACCCTATTCGATGGAGCAACTGTCCCGCACGCTGCGCCGCGCTGTGGCACGCGGCGCACGCGCCCGGGGCGAGTAGGGATGACTCGCCGATCGTCATTGCGACCCCGGCGAAGGCCAGGGGAAGCAATCCAGGGCGTCCTGATCCAACTCTGGATTGCTTCACTACGCTCGCAATGACGAAGCGAGATGACATCATCCCCCCTACCGGCGCAGCGATCGACCGACCGCCATCGCAAGCGAACGGAACCCTGCCCCTCCGCTCGCGTCTCGCTATCGAACGAAGGGACCGGCGTGAGCGAAACGAAACCAAAAAGCTGGCGCGACAATATCGTGCTGTTCGGCGCGCTGGCTGCGAACCTGGGCATCGCGGTGGCCAAGTTCATCGCGGCGGCGATCACCGGATCGTCGTCGATGCTGACCGAGGGCGTGCACTCGGTGGTGGACAGCGGCAATCAGGTGCTGTTGCTCTACGGCCAGCGCCGCGCCCGCCGCCCCGCGGATGCCGCGCACCCGTTCGGTTATGGCCGCGAGCTGTATTTCTGGGCGTTCGTCGTGGCGATCCTGATCTTCGCGATCGGTGCGGGCGTGTCGATCTACGAAGGCTATCTCCACGTCATGGAGCCGGAGCCGCTCGTCGATCCGCTCGTCAATTACATCGTGCTCGGCATCGCCACGTTGATGGAAGGCGCGTCGTGGACGATCGCGATGCGCGAATTCAACCAGACCCGTGGTGAGGTGGGCTGGTGGCAGGCGATCCACGACTCGAAGGACCCGGCCGGGTTCATGGTGCTGTTCGAGGATAGCGCCGCGCTGATCGGCCTTGTCGTGGCGGCGATCGGCGTATGGTGCAGCCATTATTTCAACAATCCGCGGCTGGACGGTGTCGCCTCGATCGTGATCGGCGCGCTGCTTGCCGCGGTCGCCGTGCTTCTCGCCCGCGAGGCTAAGGGACTGCTGATCGGCGAGCGGGCCGACCCGGCGGTGATCGCCCGCGCCCGCGCGATCGTCGCCGCGCATCCCGGCATCAGCGCGGTCAATCACGTCCGCACCGTCCACACCGCGCCGGACATCGTCTTCGCCGCGATCAGCGCCGATTTCGACGATCACCTGTCGATGGGCGCAGCCGAAGCGCTGATCGAGACGATCGAGACCGAGTTGCGCACCACGCTGCCGCAACTCAAATCGATCTACATTCGCCCTGAGAAAACCGCGGATGCGGTGACGTTCTGACGATCGATCAAGCGCCTTTTCGCGCCGCCGCAAACAGCCGTGCGAACGCGTCCGTATCGATCACCCCCACCGCGAGCCGCGAGCCAGCCAGATAGCCCGGCGTGCCCGGCAAGCCGATCGACGCCGCCTCGGCCGCGTGTCGACGAAGCTGTGCATCGATCCGCCCGCCCTGCCCCGCCAGATTCCCCATGACGCGCGACCAGTCGCCCCCGGACGCCTGAACGGCGGCGCGCAACTGCGCGCTGTCGAGCGTGCCCGGCGCGGTCATCAGCCGGCGGTGCACCTCGGGATAGATGCCCTGTGCCGCGCCGGCGAGCGCAACCCGCGCTGCGGCCACCGAGGCTGCGCCGAAGATCGGCCAATCCTTGAACAACAACCGTACATCGCCGTCTTTTGCGGCCGCCTCGGTCAACGCCGGAAAGCCGTGGCGGCATGCCGGGCAGCGGTAATCGCTGAACACTGCCAACCGCAGCGAGGCACCGGCCGGGCCAATCGCCGGCGCCTCCGGGTCATCGAGGATCGCCGCCACTGCCCCTGACGCACCCACGTCGCGGCCGACCGGTGCGGTTCGGGAAAGCACGCGGCCCAGCGCCCAACCCGCGCCGCCCGCCAGGCCGAGCGTCAGCAGCGCGCGACGCTCGATCCCGAAGGCCGGGCGACGCGGGGCAGGTTCGGTCACCGCGATGCCGTCGCCGGCGTGTAGAAGGCGAGCGCGTGGCCACCGAAGATGCCGTCGCTCGCCGTCGGACAGTGCCGCGCGACATAAGCGGCGATCACATCATGCACCGCGCCATAATCAGCCGCGAGCAGGCAGACCGGCCAGTCCGATCCCCACATCAGCCGCTCCGGCCCGAACGACGCAAAGACGTGGTCGAGATAGCGTTCGAGATCGTCCGCGGACCACCCCACGTGATCCGCCTCGGTGACCAGCCCCGACACCTTGCACATCACGCCCGGACACGCCGCAGCGGCCCTCAACCGCTCCGCCCACGGCTGCCATCCGCCCGCCGCGATCGCGGGCTTGGCGGCGTGGTCGAGCACGAAGCGCCCCGCCCCGACCCGGTCGAGGAACGCCGGTACCGTCGCGAGCTGGCGATGGTCGACGAGCAGATCGTAGCTCAGCCCCCGAGCGGCGAGGGCTCCCACGCCTCGGACGAATTCGTCGCCCAGCAGGAAATCTGCGTCGGGCTCGTCCTGCACGATATGGCGATAACCGACCAGCAACGGCGCGGCGTCGGCCGCCAGCCGCTCGGCGATATCGTCGGCGCGCAGATCGATCCAGCCGACGACGCCGCAGATTGCCGCACAATTCGTCGCCGCGTCCAGCAGCATCTGCGTTTCTTCGGGCACCTGTCGCGCCTGCACCGCGATTGCGCCTGCTATTTTCCGCGTTGCCAGCGCACCCGTCAGCATTTCCGGATTGAAATCGCGCGCGATCGCGCTCCCTGGGTCGATCCAGCCGAACGCCGCCTCGTCGTAGCGCCAAAGATGATGATGTGCGTCGATGCGCGGCGTCTGGGTCACATGCTGTCCTTCAATCCGCGGGATGATGCCCCAGCGTCAATGAGATACGTGCCGCCGCCGCCTGTAACAGCCCGGCGACCGCATCCAGCTTCACGCGCTGTGACCCGTCGATCAGCTCCAGATACGGCACCGTCAACGCCCCCACGATCTCGCCACTGAACGCGAAAACCGGATAACTGACGTCGGTAACGCCTTGAGTTACCGGGCTTTGTCGCCGATCGAACCCTTGCCGCCGCACGATCGCTAGCCGCTCCTCGAGCCACGCCATGTCGACCGGCTTGCCCTGCGCCGCCGCCGCCTGCGCGACGATCCGCGTCACCCGCTGCGGCGAGGAAAAGGCCATCAGCACCTGCCCCGAACAGCTGCGGATCATGTCGATCGCCGCGCCCAGCCGCAGGGAAAAGCCCCGCATTCCAGGGTTTTCCTCGCGGGCGATCACCAGTCCATAGGCGCCGTTCGGCACGACGAAATGGCAGGATTGCTCGGTCTCGGCGGCGAGTTGCTGCATCTCCGGCGTCGCCGCACGCGTCAGGTTCTGCGCCGGCGTCGCGCGATAGGCGAGGTCGAGGATCTTGTAAGACACGGTATAGCGGTCATTAATTGGCGAGCGTTGCAGGTAACCGATCTGCTCCATCACCACGACGATCCGGAACAGCTCCCCCACCGATCGGCCGAGCGCCGCGGCCATGTCGGTGACCAGCGCACCCTGCGGATAGGCGGACAGCAAGTCGAGGATCTCGAACGCCTTTTCCAGCGCGGGCGCGGCATAGATGGTCTGTTTCGGCCGCGCCTCACCCTCCGCGTCGGCCGGTTTACGCGCGCGCGCCATCGGCGTCAGGCCCGCACGCGGGCGCGGACCGCATAGGTCAACACCACGAGGAAACACGCCGCCGGCACCAGCATCGCCGCCGCGATTCCGGCGCGATCCGAGACGAAGCCGATCACCCCGGTCAGCACCGCTCCGCCAATGATCGCCATGATGATGAGCGACGAGCCAAGCCGCCGCAGCGGCCCGAGCGTCTCCACCCCCAGCGCGAAGATCGTCGGAAACTGGATCGACATGAAGAAGCTCGCCGCCACAAGAGCATACAGCCCGATCGTTCCGCCGACCAGGGCCGCGGTTGCTGCGAGCAGCGCAGACACGCCTGCGAAGATCGCGAGCAACCGCGCCGGTGCGATCCACGTCATCAACGTCGTGCCGACGAACCGCCCGCCCGCGAACAGCAGCAACGAAACGAACAGCATGTCCGCGCCCTGCCGCTCATTCCAGCCAAGCGCACCCTGCGCATAACGGATCGTATAGCTCCACAGTCCCACCTGCGCGCCGACGTAGAAGAATTGCGCGATCACCGCGCCGATCAGCCGCGGGTGGCGCAGCAGGTCGGCGAAGCGCTGCGTCTTCGCGTCCTCCGGCACGTCGCGAACGGCAGTAGTGCGCGGGAAAGCGGTCAGCGCGGCGGCGCAGGCGAACAGCAGCACGATCGCCGCGATCGCCAGATAAGGCGTTGCAACGGCCTGGACTTCGTTGCGGTAGAAGGCGGCGCGCGCCGCAGCGTTCATCCCCGCGAGCGTCGCCTCGTCATGCTCGATCCCCGACAGGATGAAGTTGCGCCCGATCAGGATGCCGGTGATCGCACCGAACGGATTGGCAGCCTGCGCCCAGTTGAGCCGCCGCGTCGCGGTCGCAGGATCGCCGAGTTCGGTCATCAGCGGATTGGCGGAGGTTTCGAGAAACGCCAGCCCCGCGGCAATCACGAACAGCGCGAACAGGAACAGCTGATAGGCGCTGATCGCCGCCGCCGGATAGAAGAGCAGTGCGCCCAGACCATAAAGTGACAGGCCAGTGACGATCGCCGCCTTGTACCCAAAGCGACGCAGCACGAACGACGCCGGGATCGCGAACACGAAATAGCCGAGATAGAACACCTGCTGCACGAAGCTGGTGCCGAAATCCGACAGCGTGAACGCCTTCTTGAACTGTGCGATCAGAATATCGTTGAGATTGTTCGCCATTCCCCACAGGAAGAACAGCGAGGTGGTGATGACGAGCGCCGGCACCCAGCGCTCCGCGCCGCCCGGCTCGCGCGCATGATCCGCGCGGGGATGATCCTCCAGCGGAGGGGAGCCTTGCCACGCCATTTGCCGTCATCCTCTTTTTCGCTGAGCCGGGTCGTCGCGCCCGCGCTTCGTCAGAACGTCACGATCGCCTTCAGAACATGGTCCGCCTCGGCGATCAACCTCGGCATCCGCTCCGGCAAGTCGTCGGCGTCGATGCTATGCGTATGGAGCGCGTTCGTGGGAATGTCGCCGCTGCGGATCGCGGCGAGCACGCGCGCGAAGTCGCTCGCCAGTGCGTTGCGGCTCGCGATCAGCGTCGTCTCGCGGCGGTGGAATTCGGGATCGGCGAAGATCAGCTCGTCGGGAACGACGCTGACCAGCACGTAACTGCCGCCATTCGCGACATAGTCGAGCCCCTTGCGCATCGCATGGATGTTGCCGGTCGCATCGAACACACAGTCGAAAAAGTCGCCTTCGGTACGCGCCGACAGCGCATCGCGAATGCCGTCATCGACGGTGACGACGTCATCGAACCCGAGCCGCGAACGCGCGTATTCGAGCCGTGACGCCCGCGTGTCGATGATCGTCACCCGCGCCCCATCGAGCCGCGCGAACAGCGACACCGCAATCCCGATCGGCCCCGCGCCCGCGACCAGCACGCGATCACCGGGTGACAGCTTAGCGCGCGCCACTGCATGTGCGCCGATCGCGAGGAACTCGACCATCGCCGCTTGGTCGAGCGTCAGGTCGTCTGCCGGGATCACGGCGCGCTCGGGCACCGCGATCACGTCCTGCATCCCGCCATCGGTGTGAACGCCAAGTACCGCAATCCGCGTGCAGCAATTCGGCTTGGCCTTACGGCACGCAATGCAGATGCCGCACGCCAGATAGGGGTTGATCGTCACCCGCTGTCCGACACGCAGCGCCGACCCATCCGGCACCGCCGCGATCTCGCCCGCCAGCTCGTGCCCCATCACGCGCGGATAGGAGAGGAACGGCTGGTTGCCCGCGAAGATATGATAATCGGTACCGCACAGTCCGACGCGGCGCATCCGCACCAGCACCTCGCCCGCCGCCACATGCGGCGGTTCACGCTCGACGCGTTCGAGCGCAAACGGCTCGCGGCACACAATCGCGCGCATAGCTAAGGTCCTCTTCCTAATCTGCTTTCATATATGAGACCTTGTTCACCAACAGGCAACATCAAGATGGCCAGTAGGCCGATGCCGGTCGCCGCACCAGAGGACGCAGGTGGCTGCGCCCCGGCCCTATCCCATCCGCTCGCGCACCACCTGCTCCAGCACGGTCAGCGGCATCGCGCCGAGCGTCAGCACGCGGTGGAATTCCTTCGGGTCCCATTTTGCCCCCGCCTTGCGCATCGCCTCGTCGCGCAGCCGCGTCCAGACGGTGTGGCCGATCTTGTAGCTGCACGCCTGCCCCGGCCAGACCGTGTAGCGGTCGATCTCTCCCTGGCTGCGCCCGCGCGCGATCCCGGTGGTGGCGATCAGATAATTGGTCGCTTTCTCGCGGCTCCAGCGCTTGGCGTGCATGCCCGAATCGACCACCAGCCGCGTCGCGCGGAACAGCAGGGATTGGAGATAGCCGACCTGCCCGAGCGGATCTCCGTCATACATCCCCATCTCATCGGCAAGCTGTTCCGAATAGAGCGCCCAGCCCTCCGAATAGCCCGAATAGAAGCCGCGCCGCCGGATCAGCGGAATGTCCTGGCTCTCCAGCGCCGACATCACTTGTAGATGATGCCCGGGCACCGCCTCGTGATAGCTGAGAGTCGCCAGCCCGAACTTGGGCCGGTCGAACGTGTCGCGCAGGTTAATGAAGTAGATCGCCGGCCGCGACCCGTCGAGCGACGCGGACTGGTAATAGCCGCCCGGCGCCCCCGCCTGGATCGCCTCGGGCACGCGGCGCACCTCGACCGGCGCGCGCGGCAGGATCGCGAATTGCTCGGGCAGCCGCTTTGTCATCGCCGCGACCTGCGCGCGGAGTTGTTCGAGCAGCGCCTCGCGCCCCGGATCGGTGTTCGGATAGAGCTGATCCGGGCGCTTGTTGAGCGCGACCAGCCGCTCGCCGACCGTCCCCTGCGCCATCCCCTGCTTGCGCAGGATGCCGTCAATCCGCGCGCCTATTTCCGCGACCTGCGCCAGTCCGAGCCGGTGGATCTCGTCGCCGGTCATGTCGGTGGTGGTCGCCGCACTCGCCGCCGCGGCATAATAGGCTTCGCCATCGGGCAGCCGCCACACGCCGGCATCGTGCACCGCCCGTCCGCGCAACTCGGTCACCAACGCACGCTGGCGGTCGAGCGCCGGGAAGACGCGTTCGGTCATCAGCTTGACCACCGCCGCCGCGCGGTCATCGGGCAGATTCGCCGCCTTCAGCTTGGCGGCGATGTCGGTCGCGGGGCCGGTCGCATCGGCCGCCTTGTCGCGCACCGCCGCGAGTTGCTTGAGCGTGGTGTCGAGGATGTAGTCGGGCGCGAACACGCCTTTGCCCGCATCCGCCCGCTGCCGCTCGGTTTCGGCGTCGATCACCGGCCCCCAGGCCGCGACGCGCGCGACATAAGCGTCGGCGTCGGCGGCATCGCGCACGCGGTGCTGGTTGGCGAGGAAGTCGGGCACATCGCGATACGCGCCGGTCAGCTGCGTCAGGACATAGGGCGCGTACCGCCCCGCGCTCGCGCCATAATCGTAGCGCTCGCCGGCGAGCATCCGGTCGATGCTATAGGCGACAATATCATAGTCTAGCCGCGCCGCATCGCCGAGCGCATCGCGCGGGATCGCCCGCAACGCCGCGCGTTCGGCACGGGCGCGGGCGAAATCGCGCAGCTCCCCGGCGCGGCTCGCGTCCGACAGCCGCGACTTCAGCGGCGCGCGCGCACCGGTGTCGAGCCCGAGCGACGTCGCCTGCTCTGGGCTTTCATCGAGCCGCGCATAGAAGAAGCGATCGAGCAAGGCGCGCAAGTCGGCATCGCGCGATCCGGCTCTCGCGGCGGCGGTCGCGGCGCGCGGAATGCTGGCAAGCGCCGCCGCGGCGCTGGCGGAGGCGAGAAACTGGCGACGACGCATGCGAACTCCCGATCTGGTTATGGCAGCCAGACTGACGTTCGCACCGGACTTTGTCGAGCGCGGGCAGCCGCTTGCTCGGCCATCCGCATTTTTGAGGTCACAAAGGGCGACAAAGCCCGCCGCGCCTGCGTACAGTCGCGGTCATGGCGATTGGACTGCACAACGAAGGCTTCTCAGACGCATTGGTGGTGCTGGGCGCCGCAGGGCTGGTGATCCCGGCGTTCGCCCGCTTCCGGATCAGCCCGGTGATCGGTTTCATTCTCGTCGGCGCGCTGGTCGGCCCCGCCGGGCTCGGCGCGCTCGTCCCGCGCGCGCCGTGGCTCTATTACTTCACGATCTCCGACCCGGACTCGATCGAGCCGTTTGCCGAATTCGGGATCGTGCTGCTGCTATTCTCGATCGGGCTGGAGCTTTCGTTTCGACGATTATGGGCGATGCGACAGTTGGTGTTCGGCACCGGGCCCGCGGCGCTGGTCGGCTGCGCGGTGCTGGTCGGGGTTGTCTTGCACCTGATGGGGCAGAGCTGGGGCGGATCGGCGGGGCTCGGCCTTGCGCTCGCGCTGTCGTCGACCGCGCTGGTGCTGCCACTGGTCGGAACCACCAGTCCGGTCGGGCGCGGTGCGTTCGCGATCCTGCTCTTCCAGGACCTCGCGCTCGTCCCGATCATCTTCGCGCTCGGTGCGATGGCGCCGACCGCCAGCGACGAGGGCTGGGTCGGGATTGCCGGCGTCGCGCTGCGCGGCGGGCTGACCGTCGTCGCGATGTACGTCGGCGGGCGGCTGGTGCTGCCCCGGTTGTTCGCGCAGGCGGCGCGCACCAAAAGCCCCGAACTGTTCCTCGCCGCCTCGTTGCTGGTCGTGATCGTCGCCAGCGTCGCGACCACCGCAGCCGGGCTGTCGCCCATCGTCGGCGCGCTGCTCGCGGGGCTGCTGATCGCCGAGACGGAATATCACACCGAGGTTGAGGTGATGACCGCGCCGTTCAAGGGCCTCGCGCTCGGCGTGTTCCTCATCACCGTGGGCATGAGCCTCGATCTCGGCGCGATCGCGCGCAACTGGATGCCGCTGCTCGCCGCGGTGCTCGGCGTGGTCGCGGTCAAGGCGGTGGTCACCTACCTGCTGCTGCGCGTAGCCAATGCGCGCCCCGGCATCGCCGCGGAAACGGGGATGCTGATGGGCAGCCCGTCGGAGACGACGCTGATCGTGCTGGCGACCGCCGCGCAGGCGCAGCTCATCACCGCCGCCACCGCCAGCTTCTGGCAAACCGTCACCGCAATCGGGCTGACGATCACCCCGCTGCTCGCGCTGCTCGGCCGCGTGATCGCGCGGCGCATCGAGAGGCGCGACGGCGCCCGCCCCGATCCGCTCGACCATGGCGAGGGGCAGCGTGCGGTGGTGTTCGGCTTCGGCCGCGTCGGGCGGATGGTCGCCGACATGCTGGCCCGCCACGACCAGCGTTATGTCGCGGTCGAGGCGGATATCGACGCGGTGACGCATGCGCGCACCGGCGGTTATCCGATCATCTTCGGCGATGTCGCGCGCGCCGAATTGCTCGACCGTCTCGACCTGACCAACGCGCGCGTCCTGATCCTGACGATGGACGACCCCGTTTTGACGGTGCGGCTGACCAAGCGGCTCCGCGCCGCCTTTCCCGCGTTGCCGATCATCGCCCGCGCGCGCGACACCGCGCATGCCGCCGAACTCTACAAGGCCGGGGTGACCGATGCGGTCCCGGAAACACTCGAAAGCTCGCTGCAATTGTCCGAGGCGGTGCTGGTCGATCTCGGCGTCGCGATGGGGCCGGTGATCGCCTCGATCCACGAAAAGCGCGAGGAATTGCGCGAGACGATCCGCCGCACCGCGATGCTCGACCGGCAACCGCGGATCCGGCGGATCCGGCGCAGCGATGAAATCCGACCCGCTTGAGTGCCAACGGTCGCGATTTTGCCGCACATCGTGGCTAGCGGGCGGAGCATGAACCCGTCCGAACTGCGCGTCGCCTTCGTCAGCGGCAACTACAATTACGTGCGCGACGGCGCGAACCAGGCGCAGAACCTGCTGGTTGGCTATCTTCTCGATCAAGGCGTGCAGGTGCGCGTCTATTCGCCGACCACGCCGACCCCGGCGTTCGAGGCGCGCGGGACGGTGGTCGATGTGCCCGCGATCCCGATGCCCGGCGGGCGCGGCGAATATAAGCTCGGCCGCGGGCTGCCCGCCCGGCCGCGCCGCGACATGGAGGCGTTCGACCCGCATCTGGTGCATGTCTCGTCGCCGGAATTTCTCGGTCACGCCGCGGTCACCTGGGCGCGGCGGCACGGGCTGCCGGTGGTCGCGACGGTCCACACCCGCTTCGAAACCTATTTCCAATATTACGGCCTGTCGCTGATCCAGCCGGTGATCGTCGCGATCCTGCGCCGTTTCTACAACCGCGCCGACCGCGTGCTGGTGCCGACCCCGTCGATGGCGCAGGTGGTGCGTGATCTCGGGGTCACGTCGCCGATCTCCATCTGGGGTCGCGGCGTCAATCATCGCCGCTTCCACCCCGATGCGCGCGATCTGGCGTGGCGGCGGTCGCTGGGGATCGCCGATGACGAGGTGACGATCGGCTTCCTTGGCCGGCTGGTGCTCGAAAAGGGACTCGGGGTGTTCGCCGATGTGCTCGCGCGCCTCGACGCACTGGGCGTGCGCCACCGCGTGCTGGTCGTCGGCAAGGGCCCGGCGCGCGACTGGTTCGCCGAGCGGGTGCCGCAGGCCGCGTTCGCGGGTTTCCAGAGCGGCGATGACCTGGGCCGCGCGGTCGCGTCGATGGACCTGCTGTTCAACCCAAGCGTCACCGAGACATGGGGACAGGTAACCTCGGAAGCGATGGCCGCCGGCGTTCCGGTGGTCGCGGCACGCGCCACCGGCGCGGTCGATCTGCTGGAGGATGGACGCACCGGCTTCCTCGTGCCGCCGGAGGATCTCGACGGCTATGCCGCGGCGATTGCGCGACTGGTTTCCGACCCCGCGTTGCGCGCGGCGATAGGCCGCGCCGCGCACGACCGTGCGCAAGACTTCCGCTGGGAGACTGCCAATGCCGCGGTGTTGCAGGCGTACGGCGAGGTGCTTTCGTCGCCCCGGACTTGATCCGGGGCGACGCTTTTTGTCGACCGAAGGAAGAAGCGGGGTCCCGGATCAAGTCCGGAACGACGACATCACACCGCCCCCCAGTCGAACGTCAGCGGCGCCTCGCGGAACGCGAAGCGGTCGAGGTGGCTCGCCACCACCTCTTGCATCCGCGCCATATCGCCGTCCTCCGGCACCGCCAGCCGCACGTCGAGTGTCTCGCTGTCGGCACGCAGGTCGAGCGTCGCTCCGTTCGGGAACGCGATCGTCGCCTCCTGCTCGGAGAAGCTGACCTCCATCTTGTGGCTCCAGTGCTTGGCGAGCTGCTGGAGATAGCGGCTCGCCGAATGCGTCGGGACGCGCGCGACGACGACGCTCACTTCAGCCGCTCCACCTTCTGCGCCACCTCGTCGATCAGCGCGGCGATCTCGTGGAGCATTTCGGGCGAGGCGTCGGCGCGCTTCACGCGATCCATGACCGCGTGGCGAAGGTTGTGCATTGCGCGACGGACCGGCGCGCCCTCGCCCTCGCCCTGCGCGCGCTGCGCCGCCAGCGCCTCCAGCCGCGCCATCAACGTCGCGACCGTCTCGGCCTGTTCGTCGAGATGCGCGCGCCCGGCGTCGGTCACCGCGAAACGCTTGCGCGATCCCTCGCTGGCCTGTTCCGCGATCAGCTCCATTTCGTCGAGCAGCGTCAGCGTCGGATAGACCACCCCCGGGCTCGGCGCATACGCACCGCCGGTCAGCGTCTCGATCGCCTTGATGAGTTCATAGCCGTGGCGCGGGGTGTCGGCGATCAGCTTGAGCAGCACCAGCCGCAGCTCCGACCCGTCGAACATCCGCCGGCTGCGACCGCCGCCACCGCCACCGCCGCGGCGATGCTCGCCGTCGTTGAGTCGCTCGATCCAGTGGAAGAACCGCTCGGGATCGAACCCGCCGCCCCCGCCGCGCGATGCGTGATGATGATGGCGGCCGCGGCCACCGTGTGAAAAACCGAACATTCGGACGACTCCATTCTGTGTCATGATGCAGCAAGATATATCTTGGTCGATCTGGCGCAAGAGCGTTCAAGATATATTTTCGCTTTCCTGCATGACGCAGCCCCGTGCGCACCTTACATGGCGGGCATGGCCGACCTGTTTGCGGGGTTCGATCCCGTCGATCCTCCCAGCCCCGCTGTCTCCGATGCCCACGCCCCGCTCGCCGACCAGCTGCGCCCGCGCGCGCTCGCCGACGTGATCGGCCAGCGCCACCTGCTCGGCCCCGACGCCCCGCTGGCGATGATGATCCGCTCGCGGCGGCTGTCGTCGTTCGTGCTGTGGGGGCCGCCGGGGGTCGGCAAGACCACGATCGCGCGGCTGATCGCCGCCGAGGCGGGCTATGCCTTCGTCCAGCTTTCCGCGGTGTCGACCGGCATCGCCGACCTGCGCAAAACGCTCGCCACCGCGCGCGACCTGCGCGCCGCGCGCAAGCCGACCGCTTTGTTCATCGACGAGCTGCACCGCTTCTCGCGCCCGGTGCAGGATGCACTGCTCCCCGCGGTCGAGGACGGTACGATCGTGCTGATCGGCGCGACCACCGAGAACCCGAGCTTCAGCCTCGTCGCCGCATTGCTGTCGCGCGCCAAGGTGTTCACGCTCGACCGGCTGTCGGCAGCCGAACTGGACACCGTCATCACGCGTGCCGAGGCGCAGCAGGAGCGCACGCTGCCCCTCGACCCCGATGCGCGCACCGCACTGATCGCGATGGCCGATGGCGATGCGCGCTATCTGCTCGGCCTGTGCGAAACCTTGTTCCTGATCGAGTCCGATGCGCCGATCGATACCGCGGCGCTGGCGGCGATCGTCCAGAAACGCGCACCGCTCTACGATCGCGAGCAGGAAGAGCATTTCAACCTGCTGAGCTGCTTCCACAAGAGCCTGCGCGGCAGCGACGCCGATGCCGCGCTGTACTGGGCGGCGCGGATGGTGCGCGGCGGCGAGGATGCCGGGGTGATCTTCCGCCGGCTATGCTGCGCGGCGTCCGAGGATGTCGGCATGGCGGATCCGCAGGCGCTGGTGCAGGTGATGACCGCCTGGCAAGCGTTCGAGCGGGTCGGAATGCCCGAGGGGCGGCTGTTTCTCGCGCAGGCGATCAATTACGTGGCGACTGCCCCAAAATCGAACGCCTCCTATGTCGCGTTCGACCGCGCTAGCGCGCTGGCGCGCGACACCGGCTCTTTGCCCCCGCCCAAGCATATCCTCAACGCCCCGACGAAGCTGATGAAGGAACTCGGCTATCACAAGGGCTATCGCTACGATCACGATTACCCCGACGCCTATGCCGCGCAGGATTTCTTCCCCGCCGAAATCGGCGACGATCATCTGTTTTACGAACCCAACGAACGCGGATACGAGCGCGAGATCCGCAAACGCCTCACCTTCTGGGCGTCGGCGCGCGAGCGGCGCGAGGATTGAGCACGCGCCCGATTGCGTGGGCGTAACAAGGCGATAAGCGCAGCGATGTGAGTCGCATCCCTCCAGTCCATACCGGCCGCCCGCGGCCGGGCCGATCCTCGCCCCCATGCGTTGAGCGCCCGTGATGCGCGTAACGCCCCATATTGCCGCCATCGGCACCGCCGTTCCCACCCATGACATTCACGCCGCCTTCATCGACTGGGCGGAACGACAACTGCCCGAACGCGAGGCGCGCGTGTTCGCGCGGATGGCGGCGCGCGCCGGGATCGACCACCGCTGGTCCGTTCTCCCCGCCGAACATGGCTCGCCGGTCGGTGCGACGGGCTTCTACGCCGCCCAGCCGCATCCCGGCACTGCGGCGCGGATGGCGCTCTATGCGCAGGCGGCACCGATGCTGGCGCTGGCAGCGATCGCCGATCTGCGTGCGCAGGTCGCGCTCGACGGCATCACGCATCTCGTCGTCGCCAGCTGCACCGGCTTCGTCGCGCCCGGCGTCGATCAGATCATCGCGCGCACGCTGGGCCTGCCGGGCGGCGTCGAGCGCACGCTGATCGGCTTCATGGGCTGCTATGCCGCGGTCGCCGCCTTGCGCACCGCACGGCATATCGTCCGGTCCGAGCCGGCGGCGCGCGTGCTGGTCGTCACGGTCGAACTCTCGACGCTCCATCTTCAGGCCGACCGCGCGCTCGAGCCGTTGCTGGCGATGCTGCAATTCGGCGACGGCGCCGCAGCGGCACTGGTCACCGCGACACCGCAGGGTCTGGCGATCGGCCAGCCATTCAGCGCCACCCTGCCCGAAGCCGCCGAGCTGATCCGCTGGGACATCACCGACCGCGGCTTTGCGATGCATCTGTCGGGCGAGGTTCCGGGCCGGATCAGCACGGCGTTGCGCGATCCGGCGCTGGTCGCGACGCTGACCGGCGGGCGAACGGTCGATCGCTGGGCGGTCCATGCCGGTGGCCGCTCGATCCTCGACGCGGTCGAACATGCCCTCGCACTCCCCGTGGACGCACTCGATGACTCGCGCGCGGTTCTGGCGGCGAACGGCAACATGTCCTCCGCGACGCTGATGTTCGTGCTCGCGCGCGTGCTGCGCGGCGTGCCGGTCGAACATGGCATCGCACTCGCCTTCGGCCCCGGTCTCGCCGCCGAGGGGCTGGCATTCGCGAGCGCAGCCTGATGCTCGATAATCGCGCCACTGCCGAGGAGCTGATGGACGCCGACGATCTGCCGGCCGACATCTATGCCGAGGTGGTCGCCGATCTGGCGCGCGTCAACGTCGTGACGATGGCCCCGCGCCCGACGCTGGCGTTCCTCGCGCGGCTTACCAAACCGGGACAAAGCTACCGGTTGCTCGATGTCGGCTATGGCGACGGCGACATGCTGCGGCAGATCGCGCGCTGGGGCGAACGCCGCGGGGTCGGCTTCGATCTCGTCGGTATCGATCTCAACCCGCGCAGTGAGGCCGCCGCGCGCGCGCATACGCCGCCCGGTCTGGCGATCGACTGGCGCACTGGCGACTATGCCAATTTGGCTGGTGAAGACTGGGATTTCGTGATCTCCAGCCTCGTCGCGCACCACATGACCCGCCTGCAGCTGATCGCCTTCCTGCGCTTCATGGCGCACGAGGCGCGGGTCGGCTGGCTGGTCAACGATTTGCACCGCCACGGTTTCGCCTATCACGGCTGGCCGCTGCTCGCCCGGCTGTTCGGCTGGCACCCGATCGTGCGGCATGACGGACGGCTGTCGATCGCGCGCAGCTATCGTCCCGGCGAATGGCCGCCGCTGCTCGACGAGGCCGGGGTCGGCGATGCCCGCGTGTTCCGAGCCTTCCCGTTCCGGCTATGCGTCGCGAACCGCTGATCCTCGGCGGCGGTCCGGCGGGCAGCGCCGCCGCGATCACGCTGGCGCGCGGTGGGACGCGACCGTTGGTCATTGAGCGGACGCGCGAAACCGGCGACGCACTGTGCGGCGGGTTCCTGAGCTGGCGGACGTTGGAGACACTCGCGCGGCTCGGTATCGAGGCCGAAGCGCTCAACCGCGCGCCCGTGACGCGCGTCCGCATCTTCGCGCGCGGCCGCGTGGTCGAGACGGCGCTGCCCGCCCCCGCGGTCGGCGTGTCGCGTGCGCGGCTCGACTCGCTGTTGCTCGACCATGCCGTTTCGGACGGCGCGGCAGTCGAGCGCGGCGTCGTCGCGCGCGCAATCGAGGGTGGCGCGATCCGCACCGGCGACGGCGCATTGCTGGAAAGCGCGGCGCTGTTCCTCGCCAGCGGCAAGCACGACGTGCGCGGTGCAGCGCGCCCGGCCGAGGCCCGCGGCACCGACCCGACGCTCGGTCTGCGTACCCGCCGCCACGGTGCCGCCGTCGCGCACTGCGTCGGCGATGCGATCGAACTGCACCTGTTCGACCGCGGCTATGCCGGCGTCGTGTTGCAGGAGGACGGTAGCGCGAACGTATGTCTCGCCATCCGCCGCTCGCGGCTTGCCGAGGCGGGCAGCACCGACGCCCTTCTCGCCGCGCTCGCGACCGAGCTACCCGCGTTCGCCGATCGGCTAGCGGGTGACGCCACCCCGATCGAAGCGATCGCCAACGTGCCGTACGGCTGGCGGGCGCGTCACGGAACGGACGGCTGCTACCGGCTCGGCGATCAGGCGGCGGTGATCCCGTCGCTGGCGGGCGAAGGCATGGGCATCGCGCTGGCGAGCGGCGTGTCGGCGGCGCAGGCGTGGCTGGCGGGCGAGCAAGGCGCGGCATGGCAGGCCCGCTTCGCCCGCCAGACCGCCCGCCCCGTCACGATCGCCAGCGCGATCCGCGCGATGGCGGAGCGCCCCCCGATGATCGCGCCGCTCCTCCCCCTCGCCGCGCGCGTCGGCCTGATCGACGCGGTCGCTGCGGCAACGCGGATCGCACAGGCCTGAGACGGCTTATCCGCCTCACCCAGCCGTCATCCCGGACTTGATCCGGGATCCCGCTTCTTCTTACTTCCGTCGCTCAGAACAAGCGGGGCCCCGGATCAAGTCCGGGGCGACGGTCGAAACCATGTCGCGGTTAGATAGTCCGCGGTCCGTCGAATGGGGAGGGAAGTGAGCCCGACCGCCCCGTCATATTTCTTCGTCATTGCGAGCGTAGCGAAGCAATCCAAGGCGTCCGGTCCTGCGTTACCTCCCCACGCTCACAAAGACGGCTCGACGTCACAAACAAAAAGAGGCGCGGCGGTCGCCCGCCACGCCTCTTCGTGAGCCCAAGGGCCGAGCCGATTACTCGGCCGCGGCGGCCGGGCGCGTGTCGCGACGCTCGGCGATACGCGCCGACTTGCCGGTGCGGCCACGCAGGTAATACAGCTTGGCACGACGCACCGCACCCTTGCGCACCACCTCGATCGAATCGATGTTCGGCGAATACAGGGGGAAGACGCGCTCCACGCCCTCACCGAAGCTCATCTTGCGGACGGTGAACGACGAGCCCATGCCCTTGTTCGAGCGCGCGATGCACACGCCCTCGTAATTCTGGACGCGGGTGCGCTCACCCTCGACCACCTTCACGCCGACCTTCAGCGTATCGCCGGGGCGGAATTCCGGGATCTTCTTGGTTTCGTTGAACTTGGCGATCTGCTCGGCTTCGAGCGTCTGGATCAGGTTCATTGTTCGTCCTCAGTCCGTTGCCGCGCGCCAGAGGGCGAGCCGACCCGAGCGCCCTCGTGACGCTCCCAAAGGTCTGGCCGCCGTAGCCGTGTATCGATCTCCGCCTGGCGTTGCCGCCAGGCCGCGATCTTCGCATGATCCCCCGATCGCAGCACTTCGGGGATCGTGCGCCCCTCCCATTCGACCGGTCGGGTATAATGCGGATATTCGAGGAGGCCGCTTTCGAAGCTTTCCTCGACTCCGCTGGAAGCCGCGCCCATTACGCCGGGAAGCAGCCGAACGCAAGCGTCGAGCAGCACCAGCGTCGCCATCTCACCCCCCGACAGGATGTAATCGCCGATCGAAACCTGCTCGACGCCGCGCGCCTCCAGCAGCCGCTCGTCGAACCCCTCGAAGCGCCCGCACAGGATCACCGCGCCCGGCCCCGCCGCCAGCTCGCGCACCCGCGCCTGCCGCAGCGGCGCGCCGCGCGGCGTCATCGCGAGCAATGGGCGGCCATCGGCATGGGCATCAACCGCGCGCGCGAGAACATCGGCGCGCAGCACCATCCCCGCCCCGCCCCCGGCAGGCGTGTCATCGACGGTGCGATGCCGGTCAGTCGTGAAGTCGCGGATATTGACCGCCTCCAGCGACCACTTCCCCTCAGCCAGCGCCCGCCCGGCTAGCGAGCTGCCGAGCGGCCCGGGAAACATCTCGGGATAGAGCGTCAGGATCGTGGCGCGAAAGGTCATCGACGTCCCAGTGAATAGACGATGCCGGTCGCCGCCGCCGCACCGAGAAGAAACGCGCCGGCCGCATAGGCCAGCCCGAAGGTCGCGAACATCATCGCCATCCCGCAGGCATCGACGCCGCACCGCTCCGGAGACGCCAGCAGCGCGCTGACGAATACCCCTACGCACAACAGCGCGCCGAGCAGCGGCAGCGGCATGGACGCGGTCAGGATGACCCGGCGCCGCGACCAGCCCCGGCCGAGGCGCACCAGTAACACGCCCGCCAGCACCGCCGCCGTTGCCGCGGGGAAGCCGACCAGCCACAGCAGATCGCTCGCCGTCATCATGGCTGGGTCCAGTTCTCGATCCTCAGATCGGGAATGTCGGCGAAGTCGCGTTCGTTGTTGGTGACGAGAGTCAGACCGCCGACCAATGCCTGCGCCGCGATCAGCCGGTCGAAGCTTCCTCGGCGAATCCCCACCGCCCGCACCATCCGTGCATAGCCGATCGCGGTGTCGCCATCGAACGCCAGTATCGCGAGCGCCGCCAGGAACGTGTCGATCCGCTTGGCATCCCTGTCGGGCTCGCGCGAGGTGCGGTTGCCGATCCGCAGCTCGCCCGCCGTGATCGCCGACACATGCAATCGTCCGAACGCCGCGCCCATCCGGCGCGCCAACGGATCGCTGCGCCCGAGCAGGAAGTCGATACAGGCATTGGTGTCGAGCAGGTAACCGTTCATGCCGCCGCCGCGCCGGGCCGCGGGCTCCAGTCACGCACATCCGCCGCCGTGTCTCCACGCCCCTCGGCCATGAAGCCTTCCGAAACGCTGCCGTACAGGCTCAGCAAGACGCGCGCGCCCTCGCTCTCGCGCCACAGGCTGAACGAGCCGTCCTCGTGCGGCGCGATGACCACGTCGTCGCCCTCGCTGAACCCCATGCCCTTCGGCAGCCGCAGCGCCACCGAATTGCCGGACTTGAACACCTTGGCGCGATATTCGTTACCCATCGCCAGCCTCCTGTATGTACGGCATGTATATACGGGTACTGGGGCGCGCAAGCCGGAGGGATTGTGGACGATTGCATCATCATCGGCGCGGGGCCGGCCGGGCTGACCGCGGCCATCTATCTGGCGCGCTACCACCTCGACATCCGCCTGTTCGACAGCGGATCGAGCCGCGCGGCGATGATCCCGTGCACCCACAACCATGCCGGCTATCCCGAGGGGATTGCGGGAAAGGACCTGCTCGCACTGATGCAGGCCCAAGCCGAAAAGTATGGCGCGCGACGCGAGCAGGTCAAAGTGACCGGCCTCGCCCGCAACGGCGACGACTTCATCGTCCGCACCGATCAAGGCGAGCATCATGCGCGCACCGTCCTGCTCGCCACCGGCGTCGTGAACCATCGGCCTGCGCACCTGCTTCCCGAAGTGCATGACCCGGCGCTGGCGCGCGGGTTGCTGCGCTACTGCCCGGTCTGCGATGGTTATGAAGTGACCGACCGGCGCGTCGCGGTCATCGGCACCGGCGATCACGGGATGCGCGAGGCGTTGTTCCTGCGCGGCTTCACCCGCGACGTAACGCTTGTTTCACCCAAGGCCGAACACGCACTCGACCCGGCGTGTGCACAGGCGCTCGACGATGCCGGGGTGGTGCGGATCGACGGCCCCTGCGGGGGCTATGCGATCGAGGGCGAGCAGCTCGCCTTCGACACCGCGCGCGGGCGGATGCGCTTCGACAGCGTCTATCCCGCACTCGGTTCACGCATTCGTTCGCGGCTCGCAGTCGAGGCCGGTGCGCGCGCCAGCGAAGAAGGCTGTTTGGAGGTCGACGACCACCAGCGCACCAGCGTGCCGGGCCTGTTCGCGGCGGGCGATGTCGTGAAAGGGCTCGACCAGATCAGCCATGCGATGGGTGAAGCCGGGGTTGCGGCTACGGCGATCCGCAACCTGCTGGCGGAGCGAAGGCCGCTGCGGCGGTAGCGCCTCCGTCATTGCGAGCACAGCGAAGCAATCCAGAGCCCCGCGCGTGACGCCCCGGATTGCTTCGCTGCGCACGCAATGACGACCCTTACGGCTCGACGAAATCGGCCTCGATCACCAGCCGCTCGCTATCCCATTCCGGTACCGCCGTAATCGGCACCATGAAGGTCTTGCCGTTCGCGCGCCGGACCTCGACCACGTCGCCCGCCCCGAAATTCTCGATCGCCGCGACGACACCCAGATCCTCGCCGGTTGTCGACACCGCCGCCAGCCCGAGCAGATCGGCATGATAATATTCGCCCTCACCCAGCGGAGGCAGCGCGTCACGCGGGACGGTTAACACCGTTCCGCGCAACGCCTCCGCGGCCGTTCGGTCAGCCACCTCGGCGAAACGCGCGATCGTGCCGTCACGCAATTTCACCAGGTTGAGCGCACCGCCGTTAAACGAACGGTGCGCCGCCAGATCGTCGGCGAAGACCTTTAGCCGCACCTCGCCCGCCACGCCATGCGCGCCGGTCACCGCGGCGAGCACGACCGCGCCGGCCGGCACCTCATTCGCTGTCGGGCGAGCCGCCGTCGCCATCGGGGGCGTCGTCGCGCCCTTCGGCGGGGTCGTCGGCGGAGACGCCTTGGTTGGTCGCGTCTTCATGGTCCTCGGGTGCGGTGCGCGGGTCGGGATCGGCGGTCATCATGCGCTCTCCTGTTCGAGTGAACGGGCCCAACGCACGACGACCGCGATCGGATGCTTATTCGGCGGTCGCTTCCGCCTCGGCCGCAGAAGCTTCCGCCTCGGCTGCAGGTGCCTTGGCTGCCTCTGCCGCGGCTTCCTCGGCCGCCTTCTGCTTCTCGGCCCGCTCCTCGGCGCGCTCCTTGGCCTTCTCGCCCGGCTCGGCCTTCTTCGGGTTGCTGCGCGCCGCGCGCTCCTTCAAGCCGGCCGCGTCGAGGAAGCGGGCCACGCGGTCGGTCGGCTGCGCGCCCATCGCCAGCCAGTGCTTCGCGCGCTCACCGTCGAGCACGATGCGCTTCTCGTCGTCCTTGGCGAGCAGCGGGTTGTAGTTGCCCAGCTTCTCGATGAACTTGCCGTCACGCGGGCTGCGCGCGTCGGCGACGACGATGCGATAGTACGGACGCTTCTTCGAGCCACCACGCGACAGGCGAATGCTGAGTGCCATTTGCTAACTTCCTTGCTTCTTCGTTTCGTCGTCCCTGCGGAGGCAAGGACATGTTTCGTTTTGAACGACCGGCGCCCCTCGTCAGGGAGAGACCTCGAGCCCCTGCCTCCGCAGGAGCGACGATCGCTATCTCTTGAACTTGAACCCGCCGGGCCCGCCCGGAAGGTTGCCGGGCAGACCGGGGAGACCCGGACCACCGCCCGGCCCGCCCAGCTTGCCCATCATGTCGCCCATGTCGGCGCCACCGATCGCATTGCCGAGCCCGCCGAGCCCGCCCTTGCCGAGCATCGCCATCATGCCCTTCAGACCGCCCATCTTCTTGATCTTCTTCATGGCGGTCGACATCTCCTGATGCATCTTCAGGAGCTTGTTGACCTCCTGCACCGTGGTGCCGGAACCCTTGGCGATGCGGATCTTGCGCTTGGCGTTGATCAGCTCGGGCTTGGCGCGCTCCTTGACGGTCATCGAGCCGATCATCGCGTCGAGATGCACCAGCATCTTGTCGCTGCCCGGCGTCGCGTCCATCGCGGCCTGCGCCTTCTTCATCCCCGGCAGCATCCCGGCCAGCGCACCGAGCCCGCCCATGCGCTTCATCTGCGCGAGCTGGCTGCGCAGGTCGTTCATGTCGAACTGGCCCTTGGCGAGCCGGTTCGCCATCCGCTCGGCGTCTTCCTGCTGGATCGACTCCGCGGCGCGCTCGACCAGCGAGACGACGTCGCCCATCCCGAGGATGCGCCCGGCGACCCGCGACGGGTGGAAGGCCTCCAGCGCGTCGAGCTTCTCGCCGACGCCCGCGAACTTGATCGGCTTGCCGGTCACCGCGCGCATCGACAGCGCCGCGCCGCCGCGGGCATCGCCATCCATACGGGTCAGCACGACGCCGGTCAGCGGCACCTGCTCCGAAAAGTTGGTCGCGACGTTGACCGCGTCCTGACCGGTCAGCGAGTCGACGACCAGCAGGATTTCCTGCGGCTTGGCGACGTCGGCGACCGCCTTCATCTCGTCCATCAGCGCCTGATCGACGTGCAGACGCCCCGCGGTGTCGAGCATCAGCACGTCGAAGCCCTGCAGCTTCGCGGCCTGCACCGCGCGACGCGCGATCTCGACCGGCTGCTGCCCGGCGATGATCGGCAGCGTCGCGACCTCGACCTGCGTGCCCAGCGTCGCCAGCTGCTCCTGCGCGGCCGGACGATTGACGTCGAGCGACGCCATCAACACCTTCTTGGCGGTGCGCCCGGTCATCGAGCCGGTCGACAGCCGCTTGGCGATCTTGGCGGTGGTGGTGGTCTTGCCCGACCCTTGCAGGCCAACCATCATCACGATCGCGGGCGGCGTGACGGCGAGGTTCAGCTCGGCGCCCTCGGGATCGTCGCCGCCCAGCATCCGCACCAGCGCGTCGTTGACGATCTTGACGACCTGCTGCCCCGGCGTGACCGAGCGGAGCACGTTCTGCCCGATCGCCTCTTCGGTCACCTCGTCGACGAACTGCCGCGCGACCGGCAGCGCCACATCGGCTTCGAGCAGCGCGACGCGCACCTCGCGCATCGCCTGACGCACGTCGGCTTCGGTGAGCGCACCACGCCCCCGCAGCCGGTCGAAGACGCCGCCAAGACGATCGCTAAGGCTATCGAACATCGAAACTCCTTTCACCCGCCGCGAAACGCAAAATACGCCGGCGGGCGAAACCTCGCCGGCCAGCGTGCGCCACAGGAGCGCTTGATCCTTCGCGTTCCGCAACGGAACTTGTCTGGGCCGTTAGACGAATGTGGCGAGCGAGGCAAGGTTGTTCGGGCTTTACTCTCCGCCCCCACCGTCATCCCCGCGAAGGCGGGGATCCAGACGCGCAGGTCTGGCTATAGAGTCGCGACGTCAGAGGTTCTGGATTCCCGCCTTCGCGGGAATGACGGGAGTGGTCTACCAGCCTCCGCCCGCCTCCAGATACGCCCGCTCCGAATCTGTCGTCTCACGCCCCAGCGCCGCATTGCGCGAAGGAAATCGCCCGAAGCGCATGATCACCTCGGCGTGGTCGTGCGCAAACCGGATATTCTCCTCGATCCCCAGCGCCTCGAACATCGCAACGCTCTTCGCCTGTCCTTCCGCATCCTCGGCGTGCATCAACGGCATGTAGAGGAACACCCGCTCCTCCTTCGACAGCTCCGCATCCCATCCGCGCGCGACCGCCAGCTCTGTCAGATCACGCGCCAGCGGATCGGCTGCGAACGCCTCCGCCTCTCCGCGAACCAGGTTGCGCGAAAACTGGTCGAGCACGATCACCGCCGCCGGCAACGTGCGCGGATCGTCACGCCACCCCATTGCCCCGCTCGCCAGCACCCGTTCGCGCAACATCCCGAACCGCTCCCGGATCGCCGCATCCAGCGCATCATCCTTCGCGAATTGCTGCTCGGCGGTCAGCCCGAACCAGAAGTCGCGCACGTCGCGCGCAGCGGAGTCGACTTCATCCCTCGTCATAACTAGATCGCCCGCCATGTCCTTCTCCACCCAGCCAGAGGTCGTGACGCTCGGCTGCCGCCTCAACATCGCCGAAAGCGCGGCGATCCGCCAGCTGGCGGGTCGCGGGCAGGTGGTGGTGAACGGCTGCGGCGTCACGCATCAGGCGGTCAAGGACACCCGCGCCGCGATCCGCCGGCTGCGTCGCGCGCGCCCCGATGCCGAGCTGATCGTCACCGGCTGCGCCTCCGAAATGGACCGCGACAGCTTCGCCGCGATGCCCGAGGTCAATCGCGTGATCGGCAATGCCGCCAAGCTGCTCCCCGCCACATGGGGCGCGCGCCCCAACGCCCCGCGCCCGATCCCACAGACCCGCGCCTTCATCGGCGTCCAGAACGGCTGCGACCATCACTGCACCTTCTGCGCGATCCCGCAGGGCCGCGGCCGCAACCGCGCCGAGCCGATCGCGGCGGTCGTCCCGCAGGTCGCCGCGCTGGTCGAGGGCGGCCAGCGCGAAGTGGTGCTGAGCGGGGTCGACCTCGCCAGCTACGACGATCGCGGCGCGCGGCTAGGCGTGCTGGTCGAACGCCTACTGACCGAAGTGCCGACGCTCGAACGCCTGCGCCTCTCCTCGCTCGACCCTGCCGCGATCGATGATCACCTTCTCGCGCTACTCACGCAGGAGCCGCGCGTGATGCCGCACGTTCATTTGTCCGTGCAGGCCGGCGACGACATGATCCTCAAGCGGATGCGCCGCCGCCACACCCGCAACGACGTGCTGCAACTGGTCGAGCGGCTCAGAGCGACGCGCGACATTGCGATCGGCGCCGACCTGATCGCCGGCTTCCCGACCGAGGAGGACGCGATGTTCGCCAACACGCTGGCGCTGATCGACCAGGCCGACATCACCCACGCGCACGTCTTCCCCTATTCGCCCCGCGCCGGCACCCCCGCGGCGCAGATGCCGCAGGTCGCCCCCGCCATCGCCCGCGATCGTGCCGCGCAGCTGCGCGGCGCCGCCGCGACACGCCTCGCCCGCCGCCTCGCCGCGCAGGTCGGCACCGTCCAGCCGGTGCTGGTCGAGAAGCCCGGCGACTGCGGCCATGCGCCCGATTTCACCGCGGTGCGCCTGCCCGCGCCTTCTCCCATCGGCGGCATCGTCGCGGTGACGATCACCGCCGCCGCCCCCGACCATCTGACCGGACATATCGCATGAGCACGAGCTGGCACGACAAGCTGCTGGGCGGTTTTCGCCGCACCTCCGACCGCTTGGTCGGCAACCTCGCCGGGCTGGGCGGCGCGCGTCTCGACGAGGAAACGCTCGACACCGTCGAGGAAGCACTGATCGCCTCCGACCTCGGCCCCGCCACCGCCGCCAAGGTCCGCGACCGGCTGGCCGAGGGCACGTTCGAGCGCAACATGGAGGAACTCGGCATCCGGCTGGTCGTCGCCGAGGAGGTCGAGAAGGTGCTGCGCGACGTCGCAAAACCGATCGGGATCGACGCCTTCCCGCGCCCGCAGGTGATCCTCGTCATCGGCGTCAACGGATCGGGCAAGACCACCACGATCGCCAAGCTCGCGCATCTGTTCCTCGAACAGGATTATGCGGTGATGCTGGCGGCCGGCGACACGTTCCGCGCCGCCGCGATCGGCCAGCTCAAGACCTGGGCGGAGCGGATCGGCGTGCCGATCGTCACCGGGCCGGAGGGCGGCGACGCCGCCGGGATCGTCTGGGATGCGGTCAAGCAGGCGACCGCGATCGGCACCGACGTGCTGATCGTCGACACCGCCGGGCGGCTCCAGAACAAGCGCGAGCTGATGGACGAACTCGCCAAGATCCGCCGCGTGCTCGGCCGCCTCAACCCCGCCGCCCCGCACGACGTGCTGCTGGTGCTCGACGCGACCACCGGGCAGAATGCGCTGAGCCAGATCGAGGTGTTCAAGGAGGTCGCGGGCGTCACCGGGCTCGTGATGACCAAGCTCGACGGCACCGCGCGCGGGGGCGTGCTGGTCGCCGCGGCCGAGCGCTATGGATTGCCGATCCACGCGATCGGGGTCGGCGAGCAGATGGACGATCTGCGCCCGTTTGACGCGCGCGAGGTCAGCCGGATCATCGCCGGGATCGACGGGGGCAAGCAACGATGACTGCGCCGCAAAAGGAAGGCCACGGCGGCATACGCGCATTGGTCGATTACGGCCCGCTGGCGCTGTTCTTCGCCGCCAACTTCCTCGTCCCCGCCGAGACGGCGCGCGGAATCATCGCGCATTTCACCCCGATGCTCTCGACGCTCAAGCAGGTCGAGGCGCTGTTGCTTGCACGCGTGATCCTCGCCACCGCGGTGTTCGTGCTCGCCAGCGTCGTCGCCTTGGTGATCGCCAAAGTGAAGCTCGGGCGCGTGCCGCCGATGCTGTTGATCTCGGCCGGGCTGGTGATCGTGTTCGGCGGGCTGACGATGTATTTCCGCGATCCGCGCTTCATTCAGATGAAGCCGACGATCGTCTACGCCCTGCTCGCCGCGGTGCTCGGCTTCGGCGCCGCGACCGGACGCCCGTTGCTCCAGCAATTGATGGGCAGCAGCTACCCCGGCCTTCGCGAGAGCGGCTGGCGGCGGCTGACGCTCAACTGGGTGTGGTTCTTCGTAATCATGGCGTTCCTCAACGAGGCGGTGTGGCGCGGCGCGGCGGTAGCGGTCGGCCCGCAGCGCGGCTGGGACCTGTGGGCGATCTACAAGGTGTGGGTGGTGATCCCCGCGACGATGCTGTTCGCGATCGCCAACGTGCCGATGCTGATGCGCCACGGCCTGACGCTCGGCGACGACGCCCCGCCAGTCCCGCCGGAGGGCTGAAGCCCCTCTCAGAACCGCGCCCGCACCCCGATCGTCGCGGTGCGCGGCGCGCCCGGCTGCACCCATACCGGCGAATAGCTGTTCGCATACCATTGCGTATCGAACAGATTGCTGACCGACGCGAACAGCGTCGTCTCCGGCGTCAGGTCGATCTCGCCGAACACCCGCGCCAGCGTATGCGCGGGCAGCATGAAGCGCGTGCCCGTCTGCCCGCTCCGCTCGCCGACATATTGCACACCCGCGCCGAGCAGCGCCTCGCGCCCACCGAACGTCCAATGCCTGGCAAGCTGCACATTGGCATTGTGCTTCGGGATGTTGATGAGCGGATCGCCCGGCGAAATCTGGAACGAGAAATTGGGATCGAGCACCCGCGACCGCGCCTCGGCATCGGTATAGGCGTAGCTCAGCAGCACGTCGACGCGCCCCGGCAATTGCCCATTGACGTCCAGTTCGACCCCACGGCTGCGCGCTTTGCCGATCGCGACCGAGAACCCGGGATTGACGGTATCCGTCGCCAGCACGTTCGCCTTGTCCAGCTGATACACCGCCAAGGTGCCGTTCAGCCGCCCGCCGAACGCCACCAGCTTTACCCCGGCTTCCACCGACGTGCTGGTCTCTGGTTTGAAGATGTTGCCGCGCGCGTCGGTGCCGATGTTGGCGCGATACCCCTCGCCGTAGGCGGCGTAGAGCGACACCGGCGCGGCCAGTTCGTAGACGACGCCCGCCTGCGGGCTGACACGCGCCCGGCTGCGGCGGCCCTCGGTATTCAGCAGGCGATTGTCGACGCGCAGCAGGAAACTATCGACGCGACCGCCGACGCGTACCTGCAACCGATCGGTAAGGCTGATCTGGTCCTGCACATACGCGCCCAGCGTGCGTTGCACGTCGAGCCGGTTGGTGGTCGCCACGCCCGCCGGCGCCGGCCAGCGGCCATAAACCGGGTTCTGGATGTCGATCGCGTAGCTCTGCCGGTCGGTGGTCGTCGCGGTAACGACCGGGCCGCGAAAGCGCGTGAAATATTGATCCGTATCGAAGTAATCGACGTCGCCGCCGATCAGCACGCGATGCGTCAGTCCGCCGGTCGCGAAGTCGCCGGCCAGCTCGGCGCGGAACACGTCATGCGACGAGGTATAGCTGCGCGTGCGGCGCTGGCGCGACAACGTGTGCCCGTCGACGAACAATTTCTGCCGCGCGGTCGCCGTCTCGGCGTCGGACGATGCGCCGGTCAGCTTCGTGTCGCGATGACTCGCACCCAGCAACAGGCTCCATCCGCTGCCGAAGTCATGCTGAAGCCGCAGCTGATGCCCAAAGGCGCGTGCCACCGTGTCACCGTCTCCCGGCTCACCGAGGAACCGCGAGCGCGGTACGGTACGGAAATCATTGTTGAGGACGACGATGCCGCGATCGAACGGCACCGCGGTCCGTGTCCACTCCATGTCGTAGATCAACCGCGTGTTGTCGCCGATCCCCAAACCGATCGACGGAAGGAACCCCCAGCGCCGCTGGCTCACCGTATCGCGGAACGTATCGCCCGACTCGGCATAGCCGATTAGCCGCGCGGTCAGATTGCCGGTGAGCGCGACATTGGCATCGCCCTCGGCCCGAACCGTATCGAAGCTGCGATATTGTAGCGACGCACTGCCGAACGTGCGCCCCAGCTCGGCCTGTTTCGTCACGAGATTGATCGAGCCTCCCGGCTCGCCGCGTCCCAGCACCGCCGCCGCCGGCCCCTTCAGCACTTCGACGCGCTCGATCCCAGCCACGTCACGCTGTCCGCTGAACCCGCGCCCGGCGTTGAAGCCATTGACGAGATACCCGCTCGGCAGATTTTCGTCCCCTGCAAACCCGCGCACCGCGAAACTGTCCCACAGCCCGCCCAGCGTGTTCTGCCGCACCACCGACGCGTTCAGATCCAGCGCATCGGTCAGCCGCAGGATATTGTTCTCCTGCAACGTGCCCGCATCGATCGTGGTGATCGCCTGCGGGATTTCGCGCAGCGCGAAGCTGCCACGATACGGCTGCCGCACGCCTTCGACGGTGACGTCGTCATGATCCGGCATCGGCTCGTCCTCCGCCGCGGCCGGCACCGGCAGCAGCGACAGCGCGATCGCCATAGGAAGCCCACCGACGCGCCACCCGGCGCTTATCGAAGACCGCACGATCATCCCTTCCCCCTCGATAGACCCGCGTCAGGTCCCGATCACTGCGCGGCACGCCGCTCGTGCATGTAACAGTGTAACATTGCAACCGTTGTCAGATGTGCGCAGCTGCAACCACCCGCGTCGACCGGGCCGGAGTATCCTGGGAAGAATTGGTTAATCTTGCCTTATCCATCGGCGCGTGAGCCCGGCGACCGCACGAACCACTTCGTCGCACCGGATGAAGGGAATGGGCGAATGCCGTTGCCCCGCGCTACGAATGCTGCGTGCCGCAGGTGACATCATCCACACCGCCGCCGTTCACGGGAATGTTTTACGGCGATATTGGATCGTGCTCCTGCGAACTTAGGAGCCCAGGATCACAAGCGCGGGTCCGTGGCTCTGGGCTCCCGCGTTTGCCGGCGCACGGAGGTGTTTCGACGTGGCCCGATCAAACCTCGACCCATTCGACGCCGCGCGCGCACGCGAGGCCCGTGCGACGCGCGACATCGATCCACCCGCTCACGCCGGGTGCAGGGAAGAGGCGAAGGAAAATCAGGCGAGCGCCACGCGCCGCCGCTGGCGCCGCAGGGCGGTGGCCACCGTTGCGAAACCCAACACCATCATCGCCCAGGTCGCCGGCTCGGGCACCGCCGCGACCTGCACCGCGTCGACCGCAAAATTGGTGCCAGACATGTCGAAGAACCGGTCCTTGCCACCCGCACCCGAGAAGCTGATGCGCGTCACCCCGCGCCAGTCGAACGTCTGCTGCGTCGGGCCGTTGGTATCGACCACGAACGACAGCTCGTGCAGCAGGTCGTCGCCCTTATATCCCTTGGCAGTGATCGTGAGGCCGTCGTTGAACGCGGCGGTGAACCATCCGCTTTTCAGGACCAGTTCGTCGCTCAGCCCGCCGATCTCGGCGGCGTCGTCGAACCCGCTATATGCAGCCTGCTGACCATCGACGACCGCATTCTTGTACCCGCTGGTGGGGGCAGCCGACGGGTCGAGCACGTACAGGTTGCTCCATTGCAGACCGGCATAGCCGTTCGCGATCGGATCGTCCGATGCGGACAGATCGTCGAAGCCGATCACCGTCGCGCTCGCCGATGTCGCCATCGTCAGTGCCGCCGCCAGCGCAATCGCCACTGCCCCGCCCTTGCCTATCGTGATCATGCCTTCTCCCGTCTGTCATCGTCGCGCCGTTGATGGCGCGACTTCACATCTCGTTGTTGAGATACAGGACGTACCCGACACCGCCGCCGCCGGTCGCCGCGACGGTCGCAGGTCCGGGCATGTACCCGCGCGCGACCATCGCGTGGAGCATCGTCGGGTCGCGCAGCGCCTGCTCGATCTCGGCGGGTGAGCGCCCCTCCGCCGCCACGCCCGTCACCTCGCAGGTGGTGCCGACGCACAGCACACGCGGCGGCTCTTTCCCGCCCGACAGCGCCGGGACGCGCAGCAGCGCGGCGCGCATCGCCGCCTCGGTCGGCTCGGCCCGCGCCGGATCACGCGCCTCCCGCTGCATGGCGCCGTCCAGCACGACATCGTCGGGGGAGCGTTTCTCGGCGACGGCGGCGAGCACCGCCACGTCGCGCCGCTCCGCCACGACCGGATCGACGGCCCGTGGCGTCGGAACCGGTGTCGGCGCGGCGGCGACGATGACGGGCTCGGCGATATGTTCGATGGTGGGAGCGTGAACGATGGCGATGCTGTCGGGAGACGATGGCGAGACCGGCATCAGCGACCACCAGCAAAGCGCCGCCCCGATGACGCACAATCCCGCCAGCCCGCCGATCCGGCGTGACGCACGTTCCATGGTCGCTCTCCTATGGGCGCTGATGTCGCGCCCTTATGTACGACTTATATCTTCCGGGCATCGATCGTCCATACCGATGGTTAATCAATTTTTTACATTACAGGCATGATGTTGACGTTGGTTTACCGCTAAATCTTCTTTTAGATACTGACTTTGCTAACTTTTATACTACGGTCATGTAGCTTCACCTCACCCGTTTTATGTCTTACATAACCCACGCCGGCACAGATCGGCGGCGGAGATGGAGAGGAAGATGAAAGGGTTACGACTGGCGGCCGCGTGCGCGTTCGCCGCGGCCACGGCGGCACCGGCCTGGGCCGGACCAGCGACGATCAACAACGGATCGCAGTTCACCACCACCACCGGCGGACAGATCGATGCGCACGGCGGCGGCGTCATCAAGGTCGGCAATTACTATTATTTCCTCGGCGAGAACCGGAACCCGGATTATTCCTTCCGCGCCGTCTCCATGTACCGCTCGACCGACCTGAAGACCTGGGAATTCCGCAACGACATCCTGAAATCCAGCTCGGCGGATGAATTGAACTTCGTCAACATCGAACGCCCGAAAGTCATCTACAACGCCAAGACGAAGAAATACGTGCTCTGGGCGCACAAGGAAAATGGCAAGGATTACGTCGAGGCGCGCGTGGCGGTGGCGACCTCGGACACCGTCGACGGCGATTACACCTATCTCGGCAGCTTCAACCCGCTCGGCTACGAGTCGCGCGACATGACGGTGTTTCAGGATACCGACGGTTCGGCGTACCTGATCTCGTCTGCGGCCGTGAACTACGATCTCAACATCTACAAGCTCAGCGACGATTACACGAAGATCGACAGCCTGGTCGCGGTACTGAAGGGTTTCCACCGCGAAGCACCGGCGATCGTCAAGCGCGCGGGCACCTATTTCCTGCTCACCTCGGGCGCCAGCGGCTGGAACCCCAACCAGGCCGCCTATTTCACCGCGACCAGCCTCGCCGGGCCGTGGAGCGGGCCGACGCGCTTCGGCCATCCCTATACCTATAACTCGCAATCGACCTTCATCCTGCCGGTGCAGGGCTCGATGGGCACGTCATACCTCTACATGGGCGATCGCTGGGGTCCGGCCAGCGGACAGATCGTCAACGACTCGACCTATGTCTGGCTGCCGCTGCGCTTCCCGACCGCGACGTCGATCGACTTGCCCACCGCGTCGCAGATCACGATCGACGCCGCGCGCGGCACGATCGCGCTGGGCTCACCGGCGACGACTCTGGTGCGCGCCAAGGTCGCGCACAGCGGCATGTGCCTCAACATCAACGGCTACAACCAGACGTTCGGCGGCAAGGCGATCCAATGGACCTGCAACCGCGACGGCAACGAACAGCTCGAACGGCGACAGGTCGGCGACTATACGCAACTCGTCTTCCAGCACAGTGGCCTGTGCCTCGCGCAGGACAGCGACAAGCAATATGGCGCGCTCGCGACCCAGACATCGTGCTCGGTCGGCGCGCGCTCGCAATGGACGATCAGCGGCGACACGATCGTCAACCGCCAGTCGGGCTCGTGCCTCGCGATCGGCGGCGCGTCGAAAGACCCTGCCAAGGAAGCGATCGTCTGGCCGTGCACCGGCGACGCCGAACAGAAGTGGACGTTCGAATAAAGCACAAAAGGAAGGCCCGGTCGCCCGGGCCTTCCCCTTGTTGCCGGCGATCGCCGACGTCAGGCGCCCGGATCAGGCAGTCGCGGCCTCATACCGACGACCGGCCTCGTCCCAGTTCACCACGTCCCACCACGCCTTCAGATAGCCGGGGCGATCGTTCATATAGGTGAGGTAATAAGCGTGTTCCCACACGTCGTTGCCAAGGATCGGCGTGCCCTTTTCCTTGGCGTCGTCCATCAACGGATTGTCCTGGTTCGGGGTCGAGGTGACCTTCAGCGCCCCCGACGAATCCGCGATCACCCACGCCCAGCCCGACCCGAACTGGCCCGCGCCCTTGCCGTTGAAATCTTCCTTC
This sequence comes from Sphingomonas phyllosphaerae FA2, assembly GCF_000427645.1. Lineage (GTDB taxonomy): Bacteria > Pseudomonadota > Alphaproteobacteria > Sphingomonadales > Sphingomonadaceae > Sphingomonas > Sphingomonas phyllosphaerae. Next base: position 1,359,809 of record NZ_KE386571.1, read on the forward strand.
AGCTTGTCGAGCCCGCCATAGGCGTCGATCGCCTCGGCCAGCTTGCCTGACGGCTGGGTTGTGCCCTTCGGCCCCATGATCTTCCAGAAGAAATCGTGGTTCCAGAACCCGCCGCCATTGTTGCGGATCAGCGGCGGCAGCGACGAGACGCGCGCCAGGATATCTTCGATCGACAGCCCCTCGAGCGACGAATCGGCAGCGACGCCCTCGTTCAGCTTGTTGGTATACGCCGCATGATGCTTGTCGTGGTGGAAGGTCATCGTCTCCTTGGAAATGACCGGCTCCAGCGCGTCATAGGCGTAAGGCAGCGGCGGCAGTTCGAAAGCCATAAATCCTCCTCAAGGTTCGCGTGCGCAACGCGATGCGCCCCAAATGGCTCCCCCGCACTCGTTACGCAACCGCTCCGATCAGATCGTGACGGCGCAGCGCGTGACGCAGCTGGTCGTAGCTGAGCCCCAGCGCCTCAGCGGTCGCGCGCTGGTTGAAGCGATGCTCGGCAAGCGATTTGGTCAGCAGCTCACGCTCGAACAGCGCCACGCGGCTCTTGAAATCGGACGGCCCGACCTCGCACGCCGCGACTTCCTCGTCCTCCTGCTCTCCCGCCGGCGGAGCGGCAGCAGCCGGTGCCGGCTGCGGCGCCGCACGCTTGCCGTTCGCGCCGGACGGGCGATACGGCGAGTCGAACGGATCGAATTCGATCGCCCCCACCGGCCCCGGCCGCTCCCAGCGATAGACCGCGCGCTCGACGACGTTGCGCAGCTCGCGGACGTTGCCGGGCCAGCGATAGTCGCGCATCGCGTCTTCCATCTCCGCCGAGAAGCCTACCCATTCGTCGCGCCCCAGCTCCGACGACATGCGCCGCCCGAAGAAATCGGCAAGCACCGGAATGTCGCTCTTGCGCGCGCGCAGCGGCGGCAGCGTCACCACCTCGAAACACAGCCGGTCGAGCAGGTCGGCGCGAAACGTATTGTCCTCGACGCGGTCGGGCAGATGCTCGTTGGTCGCCGCGACGATCCGCACGTCGACGCGCAGCGGCCGCGACGCCCCGATCCGCGTCACCTCGCCATATTCGACCGCGCGCAGCAGCCGCTCCTGCGCACCCATCGACAGCGTGCCGAGTTCGTCGAGGAACAATGTGCCCCCATCCGCCTCCTCGAACCGCCCGGCGCGCGCCTTCGACGCGCCGGTAAAGGCGCCGGCCTCATGCCCGAACAATTCCGCCTCGATCAGCGTCTCGGGCAACGCGGCGCAGTTCATCGTCACCAGCGGCTGGTCCCAACGCGGGCTGAGGTGGTGAAGCCGCTCGGCGACCAGCTCCTTGCCGGTCCCACGCTCGCCGATCACCAGCACCGGACGATCGAGCGCGGCCGCCCGGCTCGCGCGCTCCAGCGCGTCAAGGAAGACGCCCGATTGACCGATCACCTGCGTGCTACGCTTCATGCGCCAAGGATTGGCGCATTTTGCCAGACGATGGCAACCGTCAGTTTTTCCAATCAACAGCAAATGATCAGAAAAGTCCGCATTTCTGCGGATTTTTAAAACTGGCACGCCTCCTGCAATGCTTCAGGCAACAACGCATTCAGGGAGTTTCCACCATGATCAACACCGTCACCAGCAAGTTCGCCGCCCTCGCCCTCACCGTTCTCGTCAGCGCCACGATGGTGCTCGGCGCGGTCGGCCCGGCCACGGCGCTGGCGAATACCCCCACCGCTTCCGTGCACGCGACGGCGTGAGCGGAGGACGGGGTGCGGGAACAGACCCTCCCCGTACCCCGTCCAATCCGCTAAGAAGGCGCGAATACCCAAGGAGTCCGTATCGAATGGGCATTTTCTCCCGCACTCGCGACATCGTCGCCGCCAACATGGCCGAGTTGCTCGACCGTGCGGACGATCCCGCCAAGATGGTCCGCATCATCATCGCGGAGATGGAAGACACGCTGGTCGAGGTTCGCGCCTCCGCCGCCCGCACCATCGCCGATCAGAAGGAGATGCGCCGCCATATCGCCAAGCTGGCGGAACTAGAGGCAAGCTGGACCGAAAAGGCCGAGCTTGCGCTGTCCAAGAACCGCGAGGATCTCGCCAAGGCGGCGCTCGTCGAACGCCGCAAAGCGGCCGACATGGGGGCACAGCTCCGCGAGGAAGTGACCGGACTGGACGAGGCGCTTCGGTCCTCGGAAGAGGATATCGCCAAACTTCAGAACAAGTTACGCGAAGCACGCACGAAGCAGAATGCGATCGCGACGCGGCTGGAGAGCGCCAACACCAAGGCGCGGCTGCGCGAGATGTGGAACGGACCCAAGACGCACGAGGCGTTCAGCCGCTTCGAGATTCTGGAGCGCCGCGCCGACGAGGCCGAGGGACGCGCCGAGGCGATGGGCCTCACGCCCCGTTCGCTGGAGGATGAATTCAACGAGCTGCGATCGAACGACAAGATCGACGCCGAGCTTGAAGCGCTCAAGAAGCGCCTGAACAGGGAGGGTTGAAATGGATTTCGCTGCAATGGTCGCCATACTGGCTTTTCTCATCGGATTGCCGTGGCTGATCCTGCACTATGTGACCAAGTGGAAGACCGCGCCCAAGATGACCGGCGAGGACGAGCAGTTGCTCGACGAGATGTACAATCTCGCCCGCCGGCTTGAGGATCGCGTCAACACGGTCGAACGGATCGTCGCTGCCGACAATCCCGATTTTCGCCCCGGCGTCGCCGACTATCGCTCGGCAGCCGATTATCGTCTCGATCACCCCACGTCGCAGCGGAGGAACTGATGTCCGACAGCCGCACCAAATTCTACCTCGATCCGCAGAACGGCAAGTGGAAGGGCGTCTGCTCGGGGATTTCGGATTATGTCGGGATCGACGTCCTGTGGGTTCGTCTCGGCATTGCCGGGCTGACGATCGTCGCGCAGCAATGGTGGATATTGCTCGCGTACATCGTGGTCGCCTGGATCGTCGATCCGAAGCCGACCGGGCTCTATCAGGATCATGACGACCAGAAATTCTGGCAGGGCGTCCGAGCCAATCCGAAGCGGTCGACGGCCGAGGTGCGCGCCAAGTTCCGCGACATCGACCGCCGCCTCGCCGATATCGAGCTGCACTACACCAGCCGCAACTCGTCGCTGGCCAAGGAAATCGACAGCCTGCGCTAAGCGCAGCGTCAGCAAAGGGTTAGGTCATGCACATCAGTCCGCTTCTGATCCCGATCTTCGCGCTGTTGATCCCGATCATCGGGGCCCTGTCCGCGCTGGTTTTCAAGCCGTGGCTGGAACTCCAGCGCCGCAAGCTGGAGATCGAAGCCGAGCGTACTGCTGAAAAGGCCGCGCAATATGCGGCGCAGACCGAACGGCTCGAAGCCCGCGTCCGCGTGCTCGAGCGCATCGTGACCGACAAGGGCGTCGCGCTCGCCGACGAGATCGATGCGCTGCGCACGATCCCCGATCAGCGGCCGCTGAACTGAACACCTGAAGACGAACGAAAGAGGGAGAAATTATCGTGCCGTGGTCCGTAGCGATAATGGTGGTCATGATCGTGATGATCGTCACCATCGGCCGCGTCAGCCGGGAAAAGTATCGCGCCGAACGCGCGCAGCCGCGGCTGCCCGACAGCGGCGCCGATCCGCGCGCCTACGACGAAATCCGCCAGCTCAAGGAACGCATCGCGGTTCTGGAGCGCGTCATCACCGATCAACACGGCCGCAGCGATCTGGAACGCCAGATCGAAGAACTGCGGGACCGCTGACCGCAACGCCAGCCTAGGAGAAGGCAGCCATGTCCGATCCCCAGATTACCCTCACCCTTGCCGTCGCGTCGCTTGCCGGGCTGGCGATGCTGATCGTCGCCGCGCTCAACGGCTGGCGCGGCTGGCTCCAGCTCAAGAGCCAGGAGCTGCGTCTGGCGAACGAGCCCGCCCCGACCCACCATGCCGGCGCGCGGATCGAACTCGCCGATTTGAAAGAGCGGATCCGCAAGCTCGAGGCGATCGCGGCGGGCGTCGACCTCTGAATGGTTGCGGCCCGGGCGCCGGGGCGGTAGCCCGCCCCGCATGACCGAAGCCGCTGCCACGCTCGACGACGTCCGCGACGAATATGCCTTTCTCGAGGGCGACGACCGTTACCGCCTCCTCGTCGATCTCGGCCGCGCGCTGGAGCCGATGCCGGAGGCGCTCAAGACCGATGCGACATTGGTCCGCGGCTGCTCCGCCTCGGTCTGGGTCTATCCCGCGGTCCGTGACGACGGCCGGCTCCACTTCCTCGCCGACAGCAACGCGCACATCACCAAGGGCATCATCGCGCTGGTGTTGCTGACGGTGCAGGACCGCACGCCGTCGGACATCCTCGCGACGGACATCGAAGGCGAATTGGCCTCGTTCGACCTGAAAGCGCAACTCAGCTCGAACCGCACGCAGGGCATCCCCAACATGATCGCCCTGATCCGCGAAACCGCCGCCCGCTACGCCGCCTGACCTTCGTCATTCCCGCGAAGGCGGGAATCCAGACGCGCAGGTCCATCGACAGAAGCATAAGGTCCGAGGTTCTGGCTTCCCGCCTTCGCGGGAATGACGGGCGTGGTAGATGCGGGCGCGCCATCCCAGCACCCTCACCCCGCCATCGGCAACCGCAACCGCACCAGCAACCCGCCGAGATCCTCGCTCTCCTCCAGCGTCACCGTGCCGTCGTAGATCTCCGCAACGTCGCGAACGATCGCCAGCCCCAGCCCGGTGCCCGGCTTGCCCGTATCCAGCCGCACCCCGCGGTCGAAGATGCGGATGCGATCCGCCTCCGGGATGCCCATCCCGTCGTCTTCCACCAGGATCTCGACGAAACCGGCCTGCGCACCGACCGTCACGAACACGCTGCCGCCCCCATATTTCGCGGCATTCTCTACGAGATTGCCCATGATCTCGTCGAGATCCTGTCGCTCGATATGCGCGACCAGGTCCTTCGGCCCGCTCATGTCGATCCGCACATGCGGGTAAAGCCGCTGCACCGCGCGCTCGACCGACTCGACGCTCGGCCACACCTGCGCGCGGCTGTGCGCCGACCCGCGCCGCCCGACCGCGCGTGCGCGTGCCAGATGATGGTCGACCTGCCGGCGCATCGTCCGCGCCTCGCGGATTACGGTATCGGCGAGGTCGTCCGACTGCGCGGTCGCGGCATTCATGATGACGGTCAGCGGCGTCTTGAGCGCGTGCGCCAGATTGCCGGCGTGGCGCCGCGCTTCCTCGGCCTGCGTCTCGTTGTGCGCGACCAGCGCGTTCAGCTCCTCGACCATCGGCAACAGCTCCAGCGGCATCGCCCCGTCGATCCGGTTCGAGCGCCCGGCCCGCATCTTGGCGATCTCCAGCCGCAGACGGCGAAGCGGCAACAATCCATAAAAGGTCTGGAGCGTCGCCAGGATCGCCAATCCCAACCCTAGAAGCACGAAACTGCGCACCAGCGTCCGCCGGAGCACGGTAATTTGGGCGTCGAGCGCGTCCCCGCGGCTCGCGACCTGAAACCGCCAGCGCACATTCGACCCCGGCAGCGTCACGTCACGCTCCACGACCCGCAGCTTTTCGTCGGGAAACTGGGTGCTGTCGTAGATTCGAACGCCGCGATCGTTGTGCGGCTTCCCATACGCCAGCTCGCGATCCCACAGCGACCGCGACGGGAACGTCTCGTGCCCCGGCGCGGACACCTGCCAGTAAAGCCCTGAATAGGGCTCCAGAAAACTCTGGTCGGCGGGCTGCCGGTTGAAGCGCACCTCGCCGATCGGGTCGATCTCGGCCGACGCCAGCAACGATCGCAGCACATATTGCAGCTGATCATCGGCATTGGCCGTCACCGCCCCGACCAGCACGCGGTCGAGCGCGAACCCGCCACCAACCAGCAGCGCCGAAATCCACGCAAACGCGATCAGGATCATCCGCCGCGAAAGCGACCCGCTCGCCCGCGGCTTGCTGGGCTCGCCCTCGGTCACGGCGTCAGGCGTCCGGGTCTTCCAGGCTGTAGCCCAGGCCGCGGATCGTGGTGATCACATCCTGACCCAGCTTCTTGCGGATCCGCGTGACGAACACCTCGATCGTGTTCGAATCACGGTCGAAATCCTGATCGTAGATGTGCTCGATCAACTCGGTACGGCTGACGACCTTGCCCTTATGGTGCAGCAGATAGCTGAGCAGCTTGTACTCCTGCGCAGTCAGCTTCACCGGCTCACCGGCGCGCGTCACCTTGCCCGAGCGCGTATCGAGCCGCACGTCGCCCGCGATCAGCTCCGACGAGGCATTGCCCGAAGCGCGGCGGATCAGCGCGCGCAGCCGCGCGATCAGTTCCTCGGTCTGGAACGGCTTGGCGACGTAATCGTCCGCACCCGCATCGAGCCCGGCAACCTTGTCGGACCAGCTATCCCGCGCGGTCAGCACCAGCACCGGGGTGGTCTTGCCCTCCTTGCGCCAGCGATCGAGCACGGTGAGCCCGTCGATTTCGGGCAAACCCAGGTCGAGCACGATCGCATCGTAACTCTCGGTGGAGCCGAGAAAATGCCCCTCCTCGCCATCGGTCGCCAGATCGATGGCATAGCCCGCGCCTTCCAGCGTTGATTTCAGCTGCTGCCCCAGATTGGGCTCATCCTCGACGATCAGCACGCGCATCGGTGGTGGGGCTCCCTAGAATTCTTGGTGTCTGGCCGGCGGGCTAGCACGAAAGCCGGCCGGTATGGAATTGCGGCTTTCACCGCGCTGAACGTGCTCTAGCGTCCCGTCCGCCCAAGCACCTGCCCGGTACGTCCGTCGACATCGACCCAGATCACGGCGCCGTCGCGGAGAAACTTCAGCGTGTAGATCCCGCTCGGCATCTCAAGGTCGAAGCCGATATATTGCGCGTTGCGCATCGTCGGCACCACTCGCCGCTCGATCTCAGGCAGAGGCAGCAACTTGCCCTGTCGTCGTGCCTGCAGCGCCACCGAACCGTCGCGCGCCTGATCGGGCAACGGGGCGGCGATTACCGGCGCGGCCAGCCCGCAAAGGAGGAGCGAAGAAAGCATTCTCACCGGTGCTGGCATAGGCAAAGCGGCTTGAACAGCCTGTGAATGAGGAAAGCGGCGCATGTGTCCTTCGCGCAACTTGCCCCTGAGCCTGCGGTTCCCTAGGTCGCTGCACATGGCCGCACCAATATTGTCGTACGAAGACCTCGGGCTCGTTCAGGGGGCGGGATGGCTGTTCCGTCATCTGAACCTCTATGTCGGCGAGCGTGACCGGCTGGCGCTGATCGGTCGCAACGGGGCGGGCAAGTCGACGCTGCTGAAGCTGATCGCGGGCGTCATCGACGCCGACGAGGGGCGGCGGACGATCGTACCGGGCACCAAGGTCGTGATGCTGGAGCAGGACCCGGACGTCAGCGGCTTCGCGACGCTGCGCGACTATGCGCTGGCGGGGAACGACGCGCCGGAACATTATCAAGCAGATGCGATTGCAGACCAGCTCGGCATCGACCTGTCGCGCGAGGCGTCCTCCGCCTCGGGGGGCGAGCGGCGCCGCGCCGCTATCGTCCGCGCGCTGGCGATGGACCCGGACGTGCTGCTGCTCGACGAGCCGACCAACCACCTAGATATTGCGGCGATCGAATGGCTGGAGGACTGGCTGAAGCGCTTCACCGGCGCTTTCGTCGTCATCAGCCACGACCGGACCTTCCTCACCCGACTGACCCGGCAGACCTTGTGGCTGGACCGCGGCGAGCTGCGTCGCGCCGAGGTCGGGTTCGGCGGCTTCGATGCGTGGACCGAACAGGTCTATGCCGAGGAGGAGCGCAATGCACAGCGGCTCGACGCCAAGCTGAAGATCGAGGAGCATTGGCTGCAACGCGGCGTCACCGGCCGTCGCCGCCGGAACCAGGGCCGGCTGTCGAAGCTCAAGGAAATGCGCGCCGAACGCGCCGCGATGATGGGGCCGCAAGGTGCCGCCGCGCTCCAGATGGCGAGCGACGACAACAAGACCAAGGTCGTGATCGACGTCGATCATGTCTCGAAAAGCTTTGGCGATCGCCCGATCATCCGCGACCTGAACCTGCGTGTGGCGCGCGGCGACCGGATCGGCGTCGTAGGGCGCAACGGCGCGGGCAAGACGACCCTGCTCAAGCTGCTGACCGGCGAGCTGGAGCCCGACACCGGCACCGTCAAGCGCGCGAAGACACTCGACGGCATCTTCATCGACCAGCAACGCAGCCTGATGGCGCCGCAAAAGACAGTGCGGGACGTGCTGGCGGACGGCGGCGAATGGATCGACGTGCTCGGATCGCGCAAGCACATTCACGGCTATCTTAAGGAGTTCCTGTTCGATCCTTCGCTGACGGAGGCGAAGGTCGGCACGCTGTCAGGCGGCGAGCGCTCACGGCTGCTGCTTGCGCGCGAATTTGCACGCGAGTCCAACCTGCTGATCCTCGACGAGCCGACCAACGATCTCGATCTGGAAACGCTCGACCTGTTGCAGGAGGTGATCGCCGACTATGGCGGCACCGTGCTGATCGTCAGCCACGACCGCGACTTTCTCGACCGTACCGTCACGATCACTCTCGGGCTCGATGGATCAGGGCACGTCGATGTTGTCGCGGGCGGGTACGAGGATTGGGAGCGGCAGCGCCGTCCACGCATCGAGGCGACGAAGAAAGCCGCCGCGAAGCCCGCCGCTGCACCGGCACCCGTGGCCCCGACCCGGGTCAAGCTGAGCTACAAGGACCAGCGCGACTATGATCTGCTGCCCAAGAAGATCGAGGAGCTAGACGCGCGGATCGCCGCAGACGAGGTCGCGATGGCAGATCCGGGTCTGTATGCTCGCGATCCCGCCGCATTCGATCGCCTAAGCCGCAGCGTTGCCGCGCTCCGCGACGAGAAGGATGTCGCCGAGATGCGCTGGCTCGAACTCGCTGAGATTGTAGAAAATGCTTAAAAGTCAAAGAGCCGAGCTTACGCAGCCTTAACCCTTACACATTATTGCTCACCGCACGGAGGATGTGCTGTGAGCGGATCGGAACCCATCGACTTTGAACAACGGCTGGCTGCGTTCGGCTATAACGAACGCAGTTATGCGACGTTTCCCGTGGTACGGCGCGCGATCGAGCGCCACGCCCCCACTGCGCTCGTCGCGCTCTACAAGCACATCGCCGGCACCTCGGCGATCAGCCGGATGTTCCAATCGCAAGCGCGAATGGATCACGCCCGCGACAAGCAGCTCGAACACTGGCGGAAGCTGTTTTCGGGGCCGATCGATCGCAATTATGCGGCTGCTGCCTCGCATATCGGGCAGATCCACGCGCGCATCGGCCTCGCGCCGACATGGTACATCAGCGGCTATGCACGCATGCTGGAGCACGTGCTGCCGAAGGTGATGCTCGGCCGCCTGCTCTGGCCGTTCGGCGCCCGCCGTCGTTCGCGGGCCGCGACCGCGCTGGTCAAGGCGTCGTTGATCGACATGGACATCGCACTCGCCGCCTATTTCGAGGCCGAGCAGGCCGGCCGCCGCGCAGTGATCGAACGCTGCGGACAGGTGTTCGAGCGGATGGCGCAGGGCGACCTGACCGAGACGCTCGACGGGCTCCCCGCAGAATATCAGGCCCTCGCCGACAGTTTCGAGGCGATGCGCTCGCAGATGTCGACGACGCTCGGTGTCGTGACCCGTTCCAGCCAGCAGATCCGCACCGGCTCAGGCGACATCCGCCAGGCGTCGGACGATCTGTCGCAACGCACCGAACAGCAGGCCGCCTCCCTGGAGGAAACCGCCGCTGCGATGGACGAGATCACCTCGACGGTCCGCCAGACCGCTGACGGCGCCAGCCAGGCCAACCGCATCGTCGGCGAGGCGCGCGGCGAGGCCGAGGAATCGGGCCAGATCGTCCGCCGCGCGGTCGAGGCGATGGGCGGGATCGAACGCTCCTCGGCCGAGATCAGCGAGATCATCACCGTCATCGACGGCATCTCCTTCCAGACCAACCTGCTCGCGCTCAACGCGGGCGTCGAGGCGGCGCGCGCTGGCGAAGCCGGCAAGGGTTTTGCGGTCGTCGCCTCCGAAGTCCGCGCGCTGGCGCAGCGTTCGGCTGATGCGGCCAAGGACGTCAAGACACGCATTCTCGCCTCTTCGGAGCAAGTCGGCGTCGGCGTCGATCTCGTCAACGAAGCGGGCCACGCGCTCCAGCGCATCATCGGCCGGATCGGCGAGATCAGCGACCTCGTCTCGCGCATCGCCGCGTCGGCCAGCCAGCAGTCGGTCGGGCTCGGTCAGGTGAATACCGCGGTATCGGAGATGGACAACGTGACGCAGCGCAATGCCGCGATGGTCGAACAGGCCACCGCCGCCGCGCGCAACCTCGCCGCGGAAGCCGAAACTCTGTCCCGCGAGGTCGCACGCTTCCGCCTCGGCGAGACCGACAGCAACCCGGTCCACCGGATGCAGCAGCGGCTGGCGGCGGCCTGAACCCGGTTTTCTTCCTCCCGGTCACGGCGACCCGGAGCCCGCGAGCGGGACATCCGGGTCGCCCCTTTCGCGCAAATGCGGCGATCATCCGCGTCGATTGACTCTTAAATCTACATATGTTGTATTTCGGGTATGGCTCGAAATAGGCAACCCTCGCGACAGATGCGGCTCGTCCTGGCATCCTTGTCGAGACAGCGCGCCGAGTGGCGGCACGGCTATGACGTATTGAAGGAAACCGGGCTGTCATCCGGCACGCTGTACCCGCTGTTGATGCGGATGACCGACAATGGTCTGGTCGAGGCGGAATGGCGAGAGCCGGCGCAGCTGGGTCGTCCGCCGCGGCATGTCTACCGCCTGACCGCCGACGGTTTCACCCTGGCGCTGAAGCTGGCCGCAGAGGACGGGGCCTCGCCCGGCAAACCGGTGCTCGCATGACGCGCCCGCTCGCCCGCGCCATCATGATGATCGCCCTTGCCGGCATGGACATAGGCCGTGCCGACTGGTCCCGCGCGATGGCGGCCGAACTTGAAGTGGCGGCGGCTGACGGCCGCGCTCTACCCTTCGCCGGCGGGTGCCTCGTCGCGGCGGGGCGCGACATGCTCGCCAGCGCGTCCGGGCGCTTCGTTCTGACCAGCTATGTGTTAGCTTTGGGGATCATGCTGCCGATGGCGGCGCTCCAGATCGGCTGCGCGATCTTCGGGTTTCCCTATCTCTACCCCGATCAGCGCGGGCTCTCCGGCGCGCTGCTGGTCGGCAGCCCTCACGAAGCGTTGCTGCGCAGCATCTATCTGGGGGCCGTCCCCGCGCTTGCCCTGATCCAGCTGGCCGCCGGGATCGGACACCTGCGGCTTGCCTGGTCGCTGGTCGAGCGAAACTGGCCGGATGCCCTGCGCTGGTGCTTGTGGACCCTGTCCGGCGTCACCGCGCTCACCCTCTACATGAGCGTGCTTTTCCTCGATAGCCGACAGGCCATGCTGCAAGCGGCGGTGGTCGGGATCGAGCTTGTGATGCTGGTCGTCATCGTCCGCCGGCACGCCGACCTTCCCGCACCGATCGCTGCCGAGCAGCCCGGCTGACGCTTCGACAAGAACGATTACCACGCTGCCTTCGACCCTCCGGCCACATCGCGCGGAGGAACGACCGGTCGCGCCCACGATCCACAAGCAAGGAGGAAGTCACATGTCCCCAATGCCCTCGCGCCGTGCAGCAATCCTGTTGACGGCGCTCGCCTGGATCACCGTTCTCCCGACCGGCGCAAACGCGCAATCGCGGAATGCATCCACGGCCTCGCCGTTCTTCGGGCAATGGGAACTCGACCTGACCCGGCTGCCCGGCACCTACGGCCCCGCGCCCCACCGCGTCGTCTACGATTTCCAGGCGATCGGCGATGGCAAGTGGCATGTCACGGTAGACATCACCGACCGCGACGACAGCGTTCGCCATATGGCAGTCTCCGCTCGGCCGGATGGAACGATGGCGCTGAGCGAAGGCGAAAACGGCGAGGCAGACAGCGCCGCTCTCATGACGCCGACCCCGAACGTCCTCGTCATCAATCTTGTGCGTCAGAAGATGCTCGGTTCGGTGCGGACCTATATCGTATCGCCCGACGGCAAGGAGATGACCGAGTCCGCCGCTGCGACCACCGGCGAGGGTGCGCCATTCGTCCGCAACTTCCACTACAAGCGGCTGCGCTAAGATCCCGTCCGGTGCCCCCTGCCACGCAATAGTCGCAGGGGAGCATTGGCAGCCCGCGGAACGCGCTAGTCCAGCCGCACCCCTTCGCGTCCCGCTACCTCGACGACATATTGCCACGCCACGCGTCCGGAGCGGCTGCCCCGGCGCGTCGCCCATTGCACGGCGTCCCCCGCATCGAACGGCAATCCGTAGCGCTCGGCATAGCCGCGCACGATCGCCAGATACCCGTCCTGATCGACGACATGGAAGCCGAGGCTCAGGCCGAAGCGATCCGCCAGCGCCATCTGGTCGTCAACCGAGTCGCGCGGGTTGATCGCGCTTTCCTGTTCCTTGATGTCGCGGGTCACCAGATGCCGGCGGTTCGAGGTGACGATCAGCCGTGCATTCGCCGGCCGCGCCTCCGCCCCGCCCTCCAGCAGCGAACGCAGCACGCGCGCCTCGGCCGCCGCATCGAAGCCGAGATCGTCAAGGAAGATCGCGAACGCGCGCTTCTGTCCCGCCACTATGTCAAAAAGCCGCGGCAGGGTCTCGAGCCGGTCCGCCGCGACCTCGACCAGCGCCAGCCCGCCCCCTGCCGCCTGCACCGCGCAGACCACCGCCTTTACCAACGCCGACTTGCCCGTTCCGCGCGCACCCCACAGCAGCGCATCCTGTGCGGGTAGCCCCTCGGCCAGTCGCGTGAGATTAGCGAGCAACGCCGCCTTCTGCGCCTCCGCCCCTTGAAGCAACGTCAGCGGCAGCGGCGCGAACGCCCGCGCCGCCGCCAGCGCTCCGTCACGCCATACATAGGCAGGATGCGCCAGCGGATCGGCGCTGGCGGGTGGCGGGGGCGCGAGCCGCTCCAGCGCAGCGGCAATCCGGTCGAGGGCGTCGGTCATGTCACCACCGGCTAATCCGGTCGTCACGTTGCCGCAACGCAATATCATGCATAAGGAAACCTTGCACGATCAGACGTGTTGAGCGTCGGGGGCGGAGTTGCGCTCTCACGGGGGAACAGGAGCAGCAATTGACTGAAATCGTGCCGGTGATCCTTTCAGGCGGATCAGGTACTCGCTTGTGGCCAATGTCGCGGCCGGAGAAACCCAAGCAGATGCTCGCCCTCACTGCGAGTGAGACGATGTTGCAATTGACCGCCGCACGCGCGCATGGCGATTCGTTTGCCGCACCAATCGTCGTCGCCAATGCCGCGCATGCCGATGCGGTCGAGGAACAACTCGGCGCGATCGGCACCCTGCCCAGCGCGTTGATCCTTGAGCCCGCTGGCCGCAACACCGCTCCCGCGATCGCGCTCGCCGCGCTTAGCGCCGGGGCAGATCAGGCGATGCTGGTGATGCCCTCTGATCACGTTATCGCCGACCGTGAGGCGTTTCACGCCGCGATCCACGCCGCGCTGCCGCTCGTCGAACAGGGCTGGCTGATCACCTTTGGAATCACCCCCGACGCGCCAGAGACGGGCTATGGCTATATCAAGGTCGGCGAGGAGATCGCCACCGGAGTCCACCGCGTTGCGCGCTTCGTCGAGAAGCCGAAGCGCGACGTTGCCGAGGCGATGATCGCGTCGGGCGACCATGCGTGGAACGGCGGGATCTTCCTCTTCCGCGCCGACGCCTATCTGGCCGCGCTTGAACAATTCGCTCCCGAGATCCTTGGATCGGTGCGAAAGGCGTGCGCCGGTGCGCGGCGAGAGGGCGCGCGCGTCTATCCCGATGCCGACGCCTTCGCCGCGTCGCCATCCGACTCGATCGACTATGCGGTGATGGAGAAAGCCGATCGCGTCGCGGTCGTGCCGGTGGCGATGGGCTGGAGCGACGTCGGTAGCTGGGACGCGCTCCACGCGATCAGTGAGAGCGACGCGCGCGGCAACGTCGTCAACGGCGAAGTCATCATGCTCGACAGCGGCAATTGCCTTGCCCGCAGCGACGGTGTGCGGATCGCGATGGTGGGGGTCGAGGATTTGATCGTCGTCGCCAGCGGCAACGACGTGTTGATCCTGCCGCGCGGGCGCAGTCAGGACGTCAAGCTGTTGCTGGAAGCCATGAAGGGCTGAACTGTTGCGTCCCCCCGGAGCCGATCCGGGGCGACGACATGAAAACGCCCGCCTTACCCCAGCATCACCCACGCCCAGCACGCCGCCAGCCCTGCGCATCCTGTCAACAGCTGGGGTGGGCGAAGCCGCGCAAAGTGCGCCGGTGCGTTCCCCGCCAGCGCCGCGCGCCGGTCGAGCAGCGCCGCCAGCGCATAGCCGGCCGCGAGCAGCGCCAGCGAGGTACTGACGAACGGCACCACCAGCGCCAGACCCGCGATCGTGAAATAGCCGACCGCCGCGACGATCTCGACCGGCGTCGACGCGCCCGGCGTCGCGAAACCGAACCCGCGCCGCACCCCGCCGATGAACGACAGGATCAACCCGCCCCAGACGATCGCCAGCCGCACCGCCATGACTCCCCATCCGGGCGCGAGCACCCAAGCGCCGATCCCGGCGGCGACGAGCGGGAGCATCGGGCCATAGCCGAACACGATGCTGTCGGTGGGGATGCGGACACGCTGATTCATGTCCGCCGAACGCACGGCCGCCGCTTCAGTCGCGTGCGAAGATGTCTTCGTGCGGAATGGTGAGGTTGAGAGTCGGGAGGACGATGTCACATCGCGCCGGCAGGCTATCGAACCATCCCGCTTCCGATCGCGCGCTGACGATCACCGTCTCCCCCTCCGGGTCGACGAAGACGATCGCTTCGACACTTGGGAGCGCCTGGTATTCGGCCTTCTTCGATCCCAGATCGATCGTGCGCGTCGATGGCGACAATATCTCGACCACGATCCGAGGGGCCGAAAGATACCGATCGTCGCCGCTGTCGCCGGGTTGACCCCAATCGACGGTGACGTCCGGATACCGTACAGAAGCGTCATGCGTCAGGATCGCCATGTCCGATCCATAAGGACGGCAGCCCGATCCACGCAGCCGGTTTCCCAAGGCGATCAGGATATTCGCCTGCACGCGCGCGTGATCGCGTGAGCCGCCCGCCATCATGCGGATGACGCCGTTGTCGAGCTCGGCCTTTAAATCCGGCCCGAAATCGATCTGGAGAAACTCCGCTGCGGTCAGCAGACGCGGTTCACCAAGGCTGAGCAGCGTGGCCATGGCAGGAGTATAGGAGATCGCCACCCGCAAACAAAGGGCCGGCGGATCTCTCCGCCGGCCCTTCGCCGTAACGCGCTGGCGGCAGCGGCAAAGCCACTGCCCTGGACGTCAGACCGGGTCGGCGCTGCCGACCGGCTGTCCGCGCCGCGGCGAGTCCTGCGCCAGCCACGCCGGCGCAGGCCGCCTTCGGCTTAGAAGTCCATGCCGCCCATGCCGCCCATGCCGCCGCCGGCGGGCATGGCCGGAGCCTTGTCCTCGGGCAGCTCCGAGACGGTCGCCTCGGTGGTGATGAGCAGACCTGCCACCGACGCGGCGTTCTGGAGCGCGGTGCGCACGACCTTGGTCGGGTCGATCACGCCGGCCTGCACCAGGTTCTCGTAGGTGTCGGTCGCGGCGTTGAAGCCGAGCGACGTGTCGTTGCCGTCGAGCAGCTTGCCCGACACCACCGCACCGTCGTGACCGGCGTTCTGCGCGATCTGGCGGACCAGCGAGGTCAGCGACTTGCGGACGATGTCGACGCCGCGCGTCTGGTCGTCGTTCTCGCCGGTGAGACCGTCGAGCGCCTTCGACGCGTACAGCAGCGCGGTGCCGCCGCCCGGGACGATGCCTTCCTCGACCGCGGCGCGGGTCGCGTGCAGCGCATCGTCGACGCGATCCTTGCGCTCCTTCACCTCGACCTCGGTCGAACCGCCGACCTTGATAACCGCGACGCCGCCCGCGAGCTTCGCCAGACGCTCCTGGAGCTTCTCGCGGTCGTAGTCGGAGGTGGTCACTTCGATCTGCTGGCGGATCGCCTCGGTGCGGCCCTTGATCGACTCCGCATCACCCGCACCGTCGACGATGGTGGTGTTGTCCTTGTCGATCGTCACGCGCTTGGCGGTGCCGAGCATGCCGAGCGTGACGCTCTCGAGCTTGATGCCGAGGTCCTCGCTGACGACTTCGCCCTTGGTCAGGATCGCGATGTCTTCCAGCATCGCCTTGCGGCGATCGCCGAAGCCCGGTGCCTTGACGGCCGCGACCTTCAGGCCGCCGCGCAGCTTGTTCACCACGAGCGTGGCGAGCGCCTCGCCTTCGATGTCCTCGGCGATGATCAGCAGCGGACGGCCAGACTGCACCACCGCCTCGAGGATCGGCAGCATCGCCTGCAGCGACGACAGCTTCTTCTCGTGGATCAGGATGTACGGGTCGTTGAGCTCGACCTGCATCTTCTCCGGGTTGGTGATGAAGTACGGCGACAGATAGCCGCGGTCGAACTGCATGCCCTCGACGACGTCCAGCTCGAACTCGAGGCCCTTGGCCTCCTCGACGGTAATGACGCCTTCCTTGCCGACCTTTTCCATCGCTTCCGCGATCTTCTCGCCAACCTCACGGTCGCCGTTCGCGGAGATGATGCCGACCTGCGCGACTTCCTGCGAGCCCGAGACGGGCTTGGAGCGCGCCTGGATGTCGGCGACGACCTTGACGACCGCCAGGTCGATGCCGCGCTTCAGGTCCATCGGGTTCATGCCGGCCGCAACCGACTTCATGCCCTCGCGGACGATCGCCTGCGCCAGCACGGTGGCGGTGGTGGTGCCGTCACCCGCGATGTCGTTGGTCTTTGACGCCACTTCGCGCACCATCTGCGCGCCCATGTTCTCGAACTTGTCCTTAAGCTCGATTTCCTTGGCGACCGACACACCGTCCTTGGTAATGCGGGGCGCACCGAAGCTCTTGTCGATCACGACGTTGCGGCCCTTCGGCCCCAGCGTGACCTTCACCGCATCGGCGAGGATGTCGACGCCGCGCAGGATGCGCTCACGCGCGTCGCGACCGAATTTCACGTCCTTGGCTGCCATGTGGCTACCCTTTCAGATGACGAATGTTGAGAAAGTTGAGGCGGTCGAACGCTCAGGCGATGATGCCGAGGATGTCCGATTCCTTCATGATGAGCAGGTCTTCACCGTCGACCTTGACCTCGGTGCCCGACCACTTGCCGAACAGGATGCGATCACCGGCCTTGACGTCGAGCGGGGCGACCTCGCCCTTGTCGTTCTTGGCGCCCGCACCGGCGGCGACGACTTCGCCCTCCTGCGGCTTTTCCTTGGCGGTGTCGGGGATGATGATCCCGCCGGCCGTCTTCTCTTCCGCCTCGACGCGGCGGACGAGAACACGGTCGTGCAACGGACGAAAGTTCATTGCTCTTTACCCCTCTAAGGTATGTGACACTTCTTTGGCACTCGACCCAGCCGAGTGCCAGCGGTTCGCATATGTGGGTGCCCTCCGCCGGGGTCAACGCCCGCCCGCAAATTTTTGGGAACCGCCCGGCGGGACGTGCGTGCGATCAGGCGGTATGTGGCGAAAGGTGCAGCCGCTCGCGCGCGCTCCACCGCCAGATCAGCAGCGCGGAGACGACGCCGAGCCCGACCGCCAGCCCCCACCAGATCCCCGCCGCGCCCCAGCCGAGCCCGAAGCCGAGCAGCAGCGCGGTCCCGAACCCCGCGCCCCAATAGCCGGCGATCTGGATGAGCATCGGCACGCGCGTATCCTGCACCCCGCGCAGCACGCCGGCCGCAACCGCCTGCGCGCCGTCGACCAGCTGGAAGATCGCTGCGATCCCCAGAAGCGCGATCGCCAGCGAGGCCACCGCGCCCTCGCGCGCCGGATCGACGTACATCCGCACCAGCCAGTGTGGCACCGCCCAGAACACCATTGCGCTCAGCGCCATCACCGCGATCCCGGTCACGATCGCGACGTTGCCGGCGCGCGCCACCCACGCGCGGTCGCCCGCGCCGAACGCAAAGCCAACGCGGATCGTCGCCGCCTGCGCGAGTCCGAACGGAATCTGGAACGCGATCGCGGCGATGTTGAGCGCCACCGCATGCGCGTCGATGGCCGCGACCGAGATCAGCCCCATCAGCAGGCCCGCACCGCCGAACAGCCCGCCCTCAGCCATCCAGCCGAGCGCGATCGGCGCACCGAGCCGCGCAATCTCCGCCATCCGCGACCATTCGGCGCGCCACCATTTGCCGAGCAGGCGATAGCGGCGCAGCCGGCGATCGGTCAGCAGGATCACGACATAGGCCGCGCAGGTCGCCGTCGAGACGATCACGCTCGACAGAGCCGATCCCTCCAGCCCCAGCGCCGGGAAGCCGGCATTGCCGAACACCAGACACCAATTGGCGAACACCGCGACGCCCAGCGCCAGCGCGGTGACCATCAACGCCCAGCCCGGTCGCCCCAGCGCCGCCGCGGTCAGCCGGATCAGCGCCGCGCCGACCGCGGGGAGCACCGCCAGCGACAGCACGCGGCAGAACGCCCCGGCGCGCGCCGCCACCGCCGGATCCTGACCCGCGAGCCGCAGCAATGGCGCGACGCAGTTGAGCACCGCGATCACCATCAAAGACCCGAGCACCGCCAGCCACATCGCCATCCGGAACGACCGCCGCACCTGCCGCACCGCGCCGACCCGCCGCCCGAGCGCGGCGGCGATCAACGGCTCGGCCGCACCGACCATCCCGATCAGTCCGAAGCCGAGGATATGGAAGAAGAACACGCCCAGCGTCGCGGCGGCGAACTCGACCGGCCCGAGCCGCGCGACGAACACGACATCGACCGCGAACACCGCCATCTGGAGCAGGTTCGCCCCGATCAGCGGCCCTGCCAGCGCCCCCAGCGCGCGTAGCTCCGCCGCCCAAGTCGGCGGCGGCGCCTGCGTCAGCGGCGCGAGGGTGACGTGCGGGTTCATGGGTGGAGCCCTAGCCGAGCCGGTCCGTCATGGCGACCCCGCCCTGCCACCGTCATCCATGGCGACCCTGCCCTCTACCGTCGTCCCCGCGCAGGCGGGGATCCAGACGCGCAGATCCGGCGATAGAAGCGCAACGGCGGAGATTCTGGATTTCCGCCTCCGCGGGAATGACGGTTGTTGGTGGGTCGGTGCCCATGGTCGCCCCCGCCATTTACCCTCAAAGCGTATTGCCCCGGTCATACACGCCGCGCTACGGTCGCCGCCACGTAACGCAAGGTGGCAGGAACGATGAAGCTGATACGCGGCGCCTGGAAGCTGCTGGTCGGGATCAAGGACGCGCTGGTGCTCGTCGCGATGCTGCTGTTCTTCGCGGTGATCTTCGCCGCGCTCAACGCGCGGCAGCGCCCGGCGGCGATCGGTGACGGCGCGTTGGTCCTGAAATTCGACGGCCCGATTGTCGAACAGCCCGAGGAAGTGCCGCTCACCGCGCTGGTCAGCGGGCAGCAGGTCGGCAAGCAATATCGCCTGCGCGACGTGCTGCGCGCGATCGACACCGCGCGCACCGACGACCGCGTCAAGGCGATCGTCCTCGATCTCGATCGCTTCGGCGGCGCCTATCCGGCGGTGCTCGGCGAGGTGCAGGCGGCGTTGCTCCGCGCGCGCACCGCGGGCAAGCCGGTGCTCGCCTATGCCACCGCCTATACCGACGGCGGCTATCGTCTCGCCTCGGCGGCGAGCGAGATCTGGATGGATCCGCTCGGCGGCACCTTCTTCGCCGGCCCCGGCGGCAACCAGCTGTTCTACAAGGGGCTGATCGACAAGCTGGGGGTCAACGCGCACGTCTATCGCGTCGGCAAGTTCAAGTCGGCGGTCGAGCCCTATACCCGCACCGACCAGAGCCCCGAGGCGCGCGAGGCGAGCCAGGCGCTCTACGGCACGCTCTTCGACCAGTGGCGCGAGGCGGTGTCGACCGCGCGGCCCAAGGCGCAGCTCGCGCCATGGCTCGGCAATCCCGCGCAGCTCGTCACGCAGATGCAGGGCGACGTGTCGCGCGCCAATCTCGCGACCGGGCTGGTCGACAAGCTCGGCGATCGTGTCGCATTCGGCCGCCGCGTCGCGCAGTTGGCCGGCGGCGACGACAAGAAGGTCGCCGGCTGGTTCAAGACGATCAACTACACCGCCTATGTCGCCGCCAACCCGCTGCCCAAGAAGGGCAAGGTCGGCGTGCTGACGATCGCGGGCGAGATCGTCGATGGCGAGGCCGGCCCCGGCAAGGCGGCGGGCGATACCGTGTCGAAGCTGCTCTATGACGGACTCGTCGACAACGACCTCAAGGCGCTGGTGGTGCGCGTCGACTCGCCGGGCGGGTCGGTGCTGGCGTCGGAGAAGATCCGGCTCGCAATCATGGAGGCCAAGCGCCGCGGGCTGCCGGTGGTCGTCTCGATGGGCGGGCTCGCCGCGTCGGGCGGCTATTGGGTGTCGACCCCCGCCGACGTGATCTTCGCCGAGCCCGGCACGATCACCGGTTCGATCGGCATCTTCGGGATCATCCCGACCTTCGAGAACACGCTGAAGAAGATCGGCCTGTCGACCGACGGCGTGAAGACCACCCCGCTGTCCGGCCAGCCCGACGTGCTCGGCGGCACCACGCCGGAGCTGGACCGAATCGTCCAGGCCGGGATCGAGCATGGCTATCTGCAATTTCTCACCCGCGTCTCGCAGTCGCGCAAGCTGCCGGTCGAGCGCGTCAACGAGATCGGTCAGGGCCGCGTCTGGGTCGGCGGGATCGCGCAGCAGCTGAAGCTGGTCGACCGCTTCGGCGGGCTCGACGACGCGATCGCCGAGGCGGCCAGGCGCGCGAAGCTCGACGACGCGCAGCCGGTGTGGCTGGAGAAGAAGCCCGGCTTCGCCGCGCAGATCGCGCAACAGGTCGCCAGCCAGGAAGACAATGACGACGACGCCAGCGCGCCCGACACGCTGTCGCGGCTGACGTGGCAGCGCCAGCAGGCGTTCGCCGCTGCGCTGGGCGATGCGAAGCGGATGCTGGGCGGCGCGGCGGTGCGCGCGCAATGCCTCGAATGCGTCGGACTCGGCCCGATTCCGGCGCGCGCCGAGGATCGGAACCTGTGGCAGCTCGTCGTCGCGCGGATCGGTCTGTGATGCCGCAGGGCCCGATCACGATCCGCGCCGCGACCGGCGACGACGCCGCCGCTATCGCCGCGATCTACGCGCCGTTCGTGCTGTCCGGCACCGTTTCGTTCGAGAACGCGGCCCCTGATGCAGAGGCAATGCGCGCTCGGATCGAAGGCTCGGACGGCTATTATCCGTGGCTAGTCGCGACCACCGATGACGCGGTTCTGGCCTACGCCTATGCTACGCGGTTCCGCGACCGGCCGGCGTATCGCTATGTCGTGGAAACCTCAATCTACGTCGGCGGCGCGACGCATGGGCAAGGCGTCGGGCGGCTATTGTACGAGGCGCTGGTCGATACCTTGCGTGCGCAAGGGTTCACGCAGGCGATCGGCGTCATCGCGCTTCCCAACGACGCCTCGATCACGCTCCACGAAGCGGTCGGCTTCCGCCGCGCGGGGGTGTATCGCGAGGTCGGCTACAAACAGGGCCGCTGGATCGACGTCGGCTTCTGGCAGTGCGAGCTGAACGACAGTGCGATCCCGCCGGTCGAGCCGAAGCCGTTCAGCGTCACGGGCGTCCGCCGCGACTGACCTCGCTGTCGATCAAGGCGCCCGTTGTCGGCCCTGCGCAGGCAGGGGCCCATGTCTGCATCGTACGTCGCCCCACCTGACACTTGACCGACATGCCTGTGTCAGCTGCCCGAATCTGACGGGCGCCCGCCGCATATGATCCGTCGCCCCTGCGCAGGCAGGGGCTCATGGCTGGATCGTACGTTGCACCAACTGACACACGACCCACGTGCCTGTGTCGAATGTCTCATCAAGCCGAGACAGACATAGGCCCCTGCCTCCGCAGGGGCGACCAAATGTGTGTTTTGACCGTCGCCCCGGCGGCGTCGCACTAAGGAGCCGGCCGCTCCGCCTGCGCCTCGGCGAGGATCACGGCAAACTTGCCCTCGGCATCGGTCCATTCGCGCACCGGCGTCCACCCGCCCGCGCGCAGCAGGATGCGTGCGTCGCGCTCGCCATATTTGTGGCTGTTCTCGGTATGGATCGACTCGCCGGCCGCGACGACGAACTCGCGCCCCTCGACCGTGAAGTCGACATCGCGCGTCGCGACGAGATGCATCTCGATCCGCGCGCGATCGTCGTTCCAGCGCGCCTCGTGCGCGAAGGCGTCGACCGGTACCGTCCCGTCTAGCTCGCGGTTGATCCGCTCCAAAAGGTTGCGGTTGAACGCCGCGGTGACGCCCTGCGCATCATCATAGGCCGGAACCAGCACCGCCGGGTCCTTGATCCGGTCCATTCCGATCAACAGCATCGCACCCTCTCCCAGCGACGCGCGCATCGCGCGCAGCAGGTCGATCGCCGCCAGCGGGATCAGATTGCCGATCGTCGAACCGGGGAAGAAGCCCAGCTTGGGCGCATCGCTGATCGTGTGCGGCAGCGTCAGCGGGCGCGTGAAATCGGCCTCGAACGGCAGCACCAGCAATTCGGGGAAGGCATCCGACAGCTCGCGCGCCGATTGGCGCAGGAAGTCGCCCGAGATGTCGATCGGCACATAGGAGGAGGGCTTCACGCAGCGCAGCACGATCGGCGTTTTGGTCGACGAGCCCGACCCGAACTCGACCACCGCGCGCCCCTCGCCGACGATCTCCCGCAGCTCGGGGCACAGTCCTTCGAGCAGCGCGGTCTCGGTCCGCGTCGGATAATATTCGGGCAGATCGGTGATCTGCTCGAACAATTCCGACCCGCGATGATCGTAGAACCACCGCGCCGGGATCGCGCGCGGGCGGCGTTCCAGCCCGGCGAGCACGTCGGCGCGGAACTGCGGGTCGGCGAGCGTCACCTGCCCGTCCTCGATCTCAGGCTTAAGCATCAAAGGTCCTTTGCCAGCCGCACGCCGGTGAACTGCCAGCGCTGGTGCGGATAGAAGAAGTTGCGATAGCAGGCGCGGGCATGGCCGCGCGGGGTCGCGCAGCTCCCGCCGCGCAGCACGAACTGCCCGTTCATGAACTTGCCGTTATACTCGCCGACTGCGCCCTCGACCGGATGAAACCCCGGATAGGGGCGATACGCCGAGCCGGTCCATTCCCAAACGTCGCCGAAGAACGCCGGCCCGCCGTCGGACGGCCGCGGTTCGATCGCCCAAGCGCCGTCGAGCTGGTTGCCCGCGCTCGCGTCATGCGGCGCGGCGGCTGCCTCCCACTCGAACTCGGTCGGCAGCCGCGCGCCCGCCCAGCTCGCATAGGCATCCGCCTCGTAGAAGCTGACATGCGTCACCGGCGCTGCCGGATCGACCGCGCGCCGCCCGTCGAGCCCGAAGCGCGTCCACGCCCCCTCGCGGTGCTCCCAATAGAGCGGCGCGCCGATCCGCTCGCGCTGCACCCATGCCCAGCCGTCCGATAGCCACAGACGCGCGTCGCGATACCCGCCATCAGCGATAAACGCCGCCCATTCGCCGTTGGTGACGGTGCGATCGGCGATCGCGTGGGGGTGGAGCAAGGTGCGATGCCGCGGCCCCTCGCAATCGAACGCGAAGCCGCTGCCGTTATGCCCGACCTCGACCACGCGCTCGCCGCTTTCGATCCAGCCGACCGGCCCGGGCATCCCGACCGGCACCTTGCGCTCGGGCGACCAGACCGCCGGTTCCAGCGGGTTTTCCGAAAACAGATGCAGCACGTCGGTGACGAGCAACTCCTGATGTTGCTCCTCGTGATGGCACCCCAGCGCGACCAGCTCGAACGCCGCCGCGGGCAGCTCGGCGAACTTCGCCAGCACCGCTGCATCGACGGCGTGGCGATAGGCCAGCACCTCGTCGAGTGTCGGCCGGGTGATCATTCCGCGCCGCCCGCGCGCGTGGCGTCGACCCTCTGCCTCGTAATAGCTGTTGAACAGGAATGGGAAGCGCGCGTCGTGCAGCGCATAGCCGGGCACATGATCGCGCAACACAAAGGTTTCGAAGAACCATGTCGTATGCGCCAGATGCCATTTCGCCGGCGAGGCGTCGTCCATCGACTGGATGGTCGCATCGGCATCGGACAGCGGGGCGACAAGCGCCTCGCTCAGCCGCCGCACCTGCGCATAACGCTGCGCCAGCGGATCTGTCCCGGCGCCATGCCGAGGGAGCGCTTCCATGATCGTCCTCCTGCAGCCATACGGGAGATCGGGCGCGCACGGGACTGCCCTATGCTATCGGTTTGCCCCTGCTACCCACAGAACGTCCCCACCTGCGTTAAGGTTCACCGATCGGCAGGCGACGAAAAGAAAATCCGACAGCCGGTTCAGATAGATCAGCGCCTGCGGGTTTGCGTGTGGCGCGAGCGCGATCGCCGACCGCTCGGCACGGCGCACGATCGCGCGCGCCAGATGCAGCGCCGCCGCAGCGCCGCCGGGCAGCACGAAGCTGGTCAGCGGCGGGACATGCGCGTTGAGCGCGTCGATCTCCGCCTCCAGCCGCGCGACCTGCGCGGGCACGATCCGCAGGGTCATCTCGCCGGGTTCGTAATCGTCGCCCGGCGTCGCGAGATCGGCGCCGAGGTCGAACAGATCGTTCTGCACGCGGGTCAGCTGCTCGACCAAGGCAGCGTCGCCGAGTCCGGCGATCGCCACCCCGATCGCGCTGTTCGCCTCATCGACATCGCCGATCGCCTGCACGCGCGCATCAGTTTTCGCGACCCGGCTTCCGTCCGACAGCCCGGTCGTGCCCTCGTCACCAGTGCGTGTGTAGATGCGGTTAAGCCGGACCATCAGGTGCGCCCGGCGGCGAACAGGATGACGACCACGATCAGCACCGCCAGCGCCTGATAGAAGATGCGCATCTGCATCATCCGATTGGATTTAAGCTGCGCTGCGGTCGGCCCCTCCCCGCGCGCCTCGGCCGATGCGCTCTGGAGAAAGGAGACGATGCCGCGCACCAGCGCGACCACCGTGGCGATCATCGCCGCGACCAGCAGGATGACGAGAAAGGTATTCATGAACCGAAGCTAAGACGCGGAAGCACAAACGGCAATGGCTGTAGAACGCTCACCCCCTCCGGCCCGGCGAAAGCCGCGGCCCATTTGGGCAGCTGGGAGTGCACATCGCACTTCGTCGTGCCCGCCCTTCTTCCTTGATCCCGACTTGCACCGGGATGGCAGTGCTAAATGGCGGATCATGGGTCAAAAAGCGGGATCCCGGGTCAAGCCCGGGATGACGAGGACCTAGAATGACGAGGAGACGGTGGCGTGCCGCGCCGCGCTTACGCCGCGCCGTGGCAGTGCTTGTACTTGCGCCCCGACCCGCACGGGCACGGCGCGTTGCGGCTGACCACGCCTTCCCAGCTCGCCGGATCGTCGCCGAGATCGGCGGCGGTCGGCTGCGGAATCTGGAGCGGCGGGATCGTCGTCGTCACCAGCCCACGCGTGCCGGCGTCGATGTCGTTGGAATTGTCCTCACCGGTGAACGGGTCGAAGTGGGTGGTGATGAAGTCCGGCAGGTCAGGCAGCGGGGGCGGCGCCTGCATCTGGAATTGCGCGAAGGCGATCGTGCGCGTCACATCCTCGCGGATCGCGTCGAGCATCCGCTGGAAGAGGTTGAACGCCTCCTGCTTATACTCGTTGATCGGGGTCTTCTGCGCATAGGCACGCAGGTGGACGACCTGACGCAGTGCGTCGAGCATCGCGAGATGCTCCTTCCAGTGATGGTCGAGGTTCTGGAGCAGGATCGACTTCTCGACCTGCGTCCACGTTGCGGTGTCCAGTTCGGCGGCCTTCGCCTCGACCATCACATCGGCTTCGGCGAGGACCCGCTCGGTGACGATCTCGGGATCGAGCGCATCCTCGTTCAACCAATCGTCGACCGGTGGCGCGATGTTGAGAACCTCGGCCAGCCGCGTCTTCATTCCTTCGACATCCCATTGCTCGGGATAGGAATTGGGCGGGCACGCTTCGCCGACGATCGCATTGACCGTCTCGGCACGCATGTCGGTAACGACGTCACCGACGGTATCGGCATCCATGATGTCGGCGCGCTGTTCGTAGATCACCTTGCGCTGATCGTTCATCACGTCGTCATATTCGACGACCTGCTTGCGGATGTCGTAGTTGCGGGCCTCGACTTTCTTCTGCGCGGTTTCGATCGCCTTGGTCAGCCACTTGCTGCCGATCGCCTCGCCATCGTTGATGTTGTTGCGCATCATCTTGGCGAACAGCGTGTCCGGGCCGAAGATGCGTAGCAGATCGTCGTCGAGCGACAGGTAGAAGCGGCTGAGCCCCGGATCGCCCTGCCGACCCGAGCGACCGCGAAGCTGGTTGTCGATACGACGGCTCTCATGCCGCTCGGTCGCGAGCACGAACAGCCCGCCGGCTTCCAGCACCTTCTGCTTCTCGGCGGCGATCTCGGCGCGAATCTGCTCGATCGCGGCGTCACGCTCCGGCCCCTCGGGCATCCCGGCGAGTTCGTCCTCGACACGCATTTCGAGGTTGCCGCCCAGCTGAATGTCGGTGCCGCGGCCCGCCATGTTGGTGGCGATCGTCACCGCACCCAGCCGTCCGGCCTGCGCGACGATATGCGCCTCGCGCTCGTGATAGCGCGCGTTGAGCACCGAGTGATCGACGCCCTCCTGCCTCAGGAATTCGCTCAGCAGCTCGGACTTTTCGATCGACACGGTGCCGACCAGCACCGGCTGCCCCGTCTCGGCATGTTCGCGAATCTTCTTGGCGATCGCGCGGAACTTGTCCTGCGTGTCCTTGTAGAATTCGTCTTCCTCGTCGACGCGGTGCACCGGCTTGTTGGTCGGGATCGTGACGACGTTCATCTTGTAGATGTCGTAAAATTCCGCCGCTTCCGTCGCCGCGGTGCCGGTCATGCCCGCCAGCTTCGGGTACATGCGGAAGTAATTCTGGAAGGTGATCGAGGCCATCGTCTGGTTCTCGGGCTCGATCTGCACGCCCTCCTTGGCTTCCACCGCCTGGTGGAGCCCGTCCGACCAGCGACGGCCGTCCATCATGCGTCCGGTGAACTCGTCGATGATGACGACCTTGCCGTCCTTGACGATATAGTCGGTGTCGCGCTTGAACATCGCATTCGCGCGCAGCGCCTGGTTCAAGTGGTGGACGACCTGCGTGTTCTCGAAGTCGTACAGGTTCGCGCCCTGCAAGAGCCCGGCAGCCTCGAGCATCCGCTCGGCGCGCTCGGTGCCGTCCTCGGTAAGGACGATCGACTTCTGCTTCTCGTCCTTCTCGTAGTCCTCTTCGTTGAGTTGCTTCACGATCGCGTCGACACCGATGTATAGCTCGGACTTGTCGTCGGTCGGGCCGGAGATGATGAGCGGGGTTCGCGCCTCGTCGATCAGCACCGAATCGACCTCGTCGACGATCGCCATCGCGAACTGGCGCTGCACCATCTGACTGCGCTCGTACTTCATGTTGTCGCGCAGGTAATCGAAGCCGAATTCGTTGTTGGTGCCGTAGGTGATGTCGGCGGCATACGCGTTGCGGCGTTCGTCGTCGGACAGGTTGGGCACGATCACCCCGGTGGTCAGCCCGAGGAAGCGATAGACCCGGCCCATCCAGTCGGCGTCGCGGCTGGCGAGATAATCGTTGACGGTGATGACGTGGACGCCCTCGCCCGGCAGCGCGTTCAGATAGGTGGCGAGCGTCGCGACCAGCGTCTTGCCCTCGCCGGTGCGCATCTCGGCGATCTCGCCCCGGTGAAGCACGATGCCGCCGATCATCTGGACGTCGTAGTGCCGCTGCCCCAGCACGCGCTTCGCCGCCTCGCGAACGGTGGCGAACGCCTCGGGCAGCAACTGGTCGAGCGTCTCGCCATTCGCCAGCCGTTCGCGGAACAGCACCGTCTGGTTGGACAGCGTGGCGTCGTCCATCGCCTGCAACGCCGGTTCGTACGAGGCGATCTTGGCGAGGATCGGGTTGAGCGACTTGACGTAACGGTCGTTGGACGAACCGAAGAGCGACTTGGCAATACCGCCGAACATGGGCGTGATCCTGTATCTGGAAGCGGCGCGGCGGCGCCGGTGTCGGGCGGCCGCGCGGGAAGTGATGGCGTGATGGAGCGGGTCGCGCGCTATTCGCGCCGGCGGCCTGCGAAGAGCGGCTCGATCGCGACCAGCACGAACACGCGCGCGATCGGGGCGCTGCGGCTGACGAACGGGGTGGCGCGCGACGCAGCCGGACGCGTGGCCAGATGCCGCGCGGCAGAGGCGATCGCAGCAGCCTTCACCTGCTGCGCCACCGCCTGCGCCACCTGCGGCTGACGCGCCGTCCCCCCCACGCCGGTCAGCGCGGAGAGCAACGCAGAAAGGAGCAGCAGCAGATTCACGGGTGCGGACATAGGATGGGCAGACGCTCACGTCCACCACCCGCGCAGGTCATTCCTGGGACGACAACGCCCGGTAAGTGGTCGTGTTCGCTTCCATAGCGAAGATCTTCCGCGGAGCGGGACCCGGAAAGCTCGATGGATCGTAGACGGGGGTCATAAGGCACGGCGTTTCCTTGACCTCATGCTGCCCGTAAACATGATCTAGAAAGCCGTCATGACAATCGACAACCTCGCCGGCCGGATCGATGCTGAAACGTCGTAACCATTGCCAACCGATTTTTTCACCCGGCGGGAGTGATGGGGACGCAATCTCACGCCTGTCGAAGCGGCTCTGCGAAACAAAACGCAGCATGACTCGCCCCGTCAACTTATCTTGGTAGCGCAATCTCGAAGCCGCCTGTAGACGCAACGCACAATATCGGTCCCGTGGCGTACCCCCAAGATTTTTGTCACCCGTACAGGACTCAATTTCGTCGTCAGCATCAACGATCATAATGACTTCCGAGTAATCATCTTCTATTTCTACCGGTGTGATTGGTGCTGCGTCCAGTCGATACACCGCCTCCAGATCACCGCTCCATCCCGATGGTATTTTCAGCGATGCTGCCGGACGACACGGCGGTGTACGCAATTTGACGGGCAAGCGATCGGCCTCGCCGGCCACAATTGCCTCAGGGCAGCGGCTGGCCGACGGGTCTGCGGGAACGGTGTATTTGAACTCCAACCCTGCGACGAGGGTGCGCTTGGGTTCATCGTCGTCGACAATACGGGCACCCTGCCTGCTTTGCGTTGTCGATTCAGTGATCGTGACGAGGAGCCTTGGTGCCGGAGCGACTATTTTTGCTGCAAGTGCCAGTTCACTTGCACGTGCCGCGCAGATGCTGCTGTCGACGGATTCGGCGCTTTTACCTTTTGTTCTTATGCACGATAGCACGCTGCCATCTCGAGCAACGGTTGCTTCCAGCTTCCTCAGATGAACCCTAGGATCGTCAGCGGCAATCGATGCAGTCGATCCAGCCGTCGTCTGGGCGGCGACAGAAGAGTTTGTTCCGAAGGCGTTAGCAGCGCAAATGACGACAGCTACACGCATCATGCTCCATATGCGCGCCCTCGACATCACTCCCCCCTTTGCGAGACCCAGCCGCAAAGCTAAGGCGTCCCCATGTCGACGTCCATCTCGCCCCTCGCCACACCCTTCCCCGACATGACCCGTATTGACGGTGTCCGCCTTCGCGTCGGGCGCGCGCGCTATAAGGATTGGAACCGCACCGATCTGACCTTCGCCGAGCTGGCGCCGGGCACGACGGTCGCTGGCGTGCTGACGCAATCGAAGTGTCCGTCCCCCGAGGTCGAATGGTGCCGCAAGGCGCTGGTGCTCGGCGAGGCGCGCGCGTTGGTGGTGAACGCGGGTAACTCCAATGCCTTCACCGGCAACCGCGGGCGCGAGGCGGTCGAGGCGATCGCGGCACAGACCGCGCAGGCGATCGGCTGCCGACCCTCGGACGTGTTCGTCGCTTCGACCGGGGTGATCGGCGTGCCGCTGCCCATCGACAAGGCGCAGGCCGGGCTCGCCGCCGCCTTCGTCGCGCCCGAGGCGGACTGGCGCGCCGCCGCCGAGACGATCGGCACCACCGACACCTACCCGAAGGGCGCGAGCGCGACCGCGGTAGTCGACGGTCGCACGATCACGATCGCGGCGATCATCAAGGGTTCGGGGATGATCGCGCCGGACATGGCGACGATGCTCGGCTTCGTCTTCACCGACGCCGCGGTCGAGGCACCGTTCCTGCAGGCGGCGCTGTCGGCGGCGAACACGCGGACCTTCTCGTGCATCACGGTCGATGGCGACACCTCGACCAGCGACACCGTGCTGGCGTTCGCGACCGGAGCGGCGGGCAACACCCCGCTTGCCGATGACGACAGCGACGGCGCAGACGCGTTCCGCGCGGCGCTGGCGGACGTCTGTCGGCAACTCGCGCTACTAGTGGTGCGCGACGGCGAGGGTGCTACCAAGTTGATCGAGGTGACCGTTGAGGGCGCGGAGAGCGACCGTTCGGCACATCGCATCGCGATGTCGATCGCCAACTCGCCGCTGGTCAAAACCGCGATTGCCGGCGAGGACGCCAATTGGGGTCGCGTCGTCATGGCGGTCGGCAAGGCCGGCGAACCCGCCGAGCGCGACCGGCTGGCGATCCGCTTCGGCGCGACGCAGGTCGCCGAGGCCGGACTGGCGGTCACCGGTTACGACGAGGCACCCGTCGCCGCACATCTGAAAGGGCAGGAAGTAGAGATCGGGGTCGACCTCGGGCTCGGCGACGGGCGTGCCACGGTGTGGACCTGCGATTTGACGCACGGCTACATCTCGATCAACGCCGACTATCGGAGCTGACGCGCGCGATGCTGACGATCTGGGGGCGACTGAACTCGCACAACGTCAAGAAGGTCGTCTGGCTCGCCGACGAACTGGGGCTCAGCTATCGGCGTCACGATGTCGGCGGTGCGTTCGGGATGGACGACGCCTATCTGGCGAAGAACCCCAATGCGCTGATCCCGACGATAGAGGATGGCGACGTCGTGCTATGGGAGTCGAATGCGATCGTGCGCTATCTGGCGGCGCGGCACGGCGGCGACGCGCTATGGCCCGGCGATCCCGTGCAGCGCGCGCTCGCGGATCGCTGGATGGACTGGCAGTTCAGCTATGCCGAGGCGCAGCGGCCGGCGTTCGTCGGGCTCGTGCGTCAGTCGCCCGAGCAGCGCGACGCCGATGCGATCGAGCGCGCGACAGTAGCGTGCGGGCGGATGATGACGATCCTCGACGCGGCACTCTCGACGCAACCGTGGCTGTCGGGCGACGCATTCGGCCTCGGCGACGTGCCGGTGGGCGTGTACGCGCATACCTTCTTCGCGCTCGGGCTGGCGCGCGCGCCCGTGGCGCATGTCGCGGACTGGTATGAGCGGCTCAAGGCGCGCCCCGGCTATGCCGCGAACGTGATGATCCCGCTGACCTGAGGTCAACTGACCTCCCTCGTTATCGCGAAACAAGTCCGGGGCGACGGCATAAGTCAATCGGGGGTCAATCGGGCGCGGTGCGGATCACCTCGGCCGACCGAACCGCATCAACCAGGATGCTTCGATGCCACATCCCCATATGGCCGAAGCCCGGCAGGCTGAACCGCGACCGCTTCCCCTCGGGAAGCATCTCCCGCGCGTTCAAACGGATGCGGTAAGCAGTGCCATATCGCCGCGGCACAACCTTCGCGATGTCGCTCTTGGCGTCGACCGCCAGCCAGTAGACCTGCGCATCGGATGCCGGCCGTCGTCGCGCTTCGTCGTAGCTTTGCGCACCCTCGACGAAGAGTGATCCTTCGAATTCGTCGATCCACACGCCTTCGAAGGATCGTGCCGCGCGAAAACGGCGACAGTCACGATCGGGTCCGCGGACCACGAATTCCGCACCACCCGACCGGTCTTCACGCCGACACGCCGGCGTCTCGGCCGGGGCCGGGAGCGTGGCGGCGCCCTGTATCAACAACAGCGCCGCCAGGAACATCAGCCCAGTTCACCCTCGAGCCACGCCTTGAGCCGCCCCTTCGGCTCCGCACCGACCTTCGTCGCCGCCGGCACGCCGCCCTTGAACAGGATCATCGTCGGAATGCCGCGCACGCCGTACTGACCCGGCGCATCGGGATTCTCGTCGATGTTGAGCTTGGCGATCGTCACCTGCTCGCCCAGTTCCTCGCTGATCTCCTCCAGCGACGGGCCGATCATCTTGCACGGCCCACACCATTCCGCCCAGAAATCGACCAGAACCGGCTTGTCGGCGGACAGCACGTCGGTCTGGAAGCTGGCGTCGGTGATCTTCTTGGTGGCCATGTCATTACTCCTTGAATGCATTGAAACTAGGGTGCGGCGGGCGCACGCTCAACCACCGACGGGCAAGCTTTGCTCCGGGCCCGAGAAGCGCCGCTTGACGGGATCGAGCAGCGCGGCGGGCAAGTCGATCAGCCGCGGCCCGGCGGTATAGAGCAACGCCACCTCGACCCGCGTGTCAGGAAAGATCACCTCCAGCGCCGCATGATAGGCGGCCATCTGACGCAGGTGATAGTCCGGCACCGTATCGACACCCTCGGGGACGCTGCGCCCGGTCTTGTAGTCGATCGCGCGCACGACGCCGTCGCCGATTAGCAACCGGTCAACGGTGCCGGAGATCACGCGCCCGCTCGGCAACGTCGCGGCGATCGGGGCCTCGGCGAGCGCGGCGGGGCCGAACAGCGCGGCGTAGGTCGGATCGTCCAGCACCGCCATCACCGGGCGGAGCACGCGTTGCGGATCGTCGACGCCGCGTGCGGTCAGCCAGCGCAGCGCCGCCGCTTCGCGCGCGGTGGGCGCGAGCGGAGGAAGTCGTTCGAACAACGCATGCATCAACGTGCCGCGTTCGGCCGCACCGCGCGCGGCGGGCGCGGGCGGCGCGTCGCTGACCGCATCCTCGCCGACCGAGGACGGGGTCAACGGTCGCGGCGGCTTGGCGTCTTCGGGGGCGGGACGACGTGCCCAGTCGGGAAGCGCGACCGCGAGATCGTTCGCCTCCCCCGCCCCGCCCTTCGCCGCGACGGGCAGCGCGGGTTTGCGCCCGGCGAACACCCGCTCGCCCTCGCCACCGACGCCCAGCGCGTCGAGCGTGCGCGCGGCCGCGGCGTACCAGCTGGATTCGGGCGGCACGCCCTGCCATTTGGCGCTCAGCGATCCGGCGATCACCAGCCGTTCCTCGGCGCGCGTCGCGGCGACATAGAACAGCCGCCAATGCTCCTGCCGTTCGCGCGCCTCGACCTGCGCCATCGCCGCATCGATCGCGCCCGCCCGTTCGGCGGTGCGCGGGCGGAACACCGGGATCGGCTTCTCCATCCCCTCCGGCGTCCACATCAACGTCGAGCGTGGGGAAGCGTCGGGATCGGCGGTAGCGTCGGCCAGGATCACCAGCGGTGCCTGCAAACCCTTCGCGCCATGCGCGGTCATCACCCGCACGGCATCCAGCGGCGCGGCGGCATCGCGAACAATTTCGACCTCGTCGCGCTCGAACCAGTCGAGGAAGCGTTGTAGGGACGGCGTCGAGCCGGTCTCGAAGTCGAGTGCGGCGTTGAGCAATTCCTCGATCGGATCGCGCGCCTCCTCGCCGAGCCGCGCGAGCAGCTTGCGCCGCCCGTCGAGCGGCCCGGACAGGAGCATCTCAAGAAACTGATATGGCGTGTCGAAATCGGCGCTCGCCAGCAGCCCGGCGATCGGGGCGACATGCGCGGCATGATGGCGCGCCAGATGCCGCCACAGCGGGCCCTGCCGCTCCACCGCGCGCGTCATCAATTCGTCCTGCGTCCAGCCGATCAATGGCGAGACGAGCAGGCTGGCGAGGCTGAGATCATCGTCGGGCTGGAGCACGAAGCGGACGGCGGCGAGCAGGTCCTGCACCGCGAGCGGCGCGGACAGCCGCAGCCGGTCGACCCCCGCCACCGGCACGCCCTCGGCATAGAGGCGCGCGACCAGCAATTGCGCCAGCTCGCCGCGCCGTTTGACGAGGATCATCACGTCCTCCGGGCGCAGCCGGCGTCCCTTGCTTTCCAGCACCATGCCGCCGTTTTCGAGCGGGCCGAGCCAGCGCTTCACGGCTTGCGCGATGCGGGTGGCGTTGGCGCGGACCGCATCGTCGATCCAGCCTTCCTCGCCGCCCTCCTCGGCATCACTCGCCCCTGCTGCGATCGGTGGCCACAATATTACCGCGCCTGGACCAGTGACTTGGCTGGCGTGCGGCGGGATGGCGTCTGCCGAGCCAAGGCCGGCAGCGCCAATGGTTTCGATTGCTTGATCGACAAATTCCAGCACAGGCGCGGTGGAGCGAAATGAATCAGTCAGCGAAAGGCGGTCGAATGGTAAACCTCGCTCGTAATCAGGCATAAGATCATCACCCGATACTTCTTGGGCCTTTCGGGCGAAATGTTCCTCGGCCGCTACAAAGAATAAAGGATCGGTGCCCTGAAAGCCGAAGATCGCCTGCTTTAGATCGCCGACCGTGAACAATGTACGTACCGAGGGCGCGTATACGCCGCGTCCGACGAAATACTCATCCACCAGCGCGCGGATGATCGTCCATTGCGCGACGTTCGTGTCCTGCGCCTCGTCGACCAGAACGTGTTCGGTGATCTGGTCGAGCTTGTAGCGGATCCATTCGCCGATGCCCTCCTGGCGCAGCAAGGACACCGCGGCATCGATCAAGTCATTGAAATCGACCGCGCCGCTGTGGCGTTTGGCCGCCGCATAGCCGCGTGCATAGTCGCGCCCGACCTCCAGCGCGGCGCCCAGCGAGTCCGCGTAGGCGGCGCGGGTGCGGAGTGACAGCAACTCGCCGCACCAGCCGTGCATCCGCATCGCGTGGTCGGCGTAATCGGCGTCGGCCGGGGCGCGTCCCTTGCCGAAGGACATTGGATCGCCGTCCTTTTTCGCCCAGACGCCGTGCAACCGGTCGAGCGTCGCGGCGCGTTCGTCGGCGTCCGCGGCGAGCCATGCGCCGATCGTTTCGGCGCGGTCGATGCCGCTCTTCGTCCCCCAGCCGCGATTGAGCGATGCGATCGTGTCCAGCGTCGCACGATCGATCGCTTCGGTGCCGCACGCGTCGCGAATATATGGGGCAATATCGCCGAGCGGGAGCCCGAGTTGCGTCCGTATGAACGGTGCGATCCCGCTCGGGAGCGATTGGAGCGCATCATGCGCGCGCGCGCAATCGGCGAGGAATTGCTCCGCCCCCTGTTCGCCGAGCCGCAGGCTGAGCGCGCCGATCGTCTCGACCGGGCGGGTACTCCCGTCGCGCTCGGCCTGCACCAGAAGGTCGGACAGCGCCTGGCGGCGGAGCAGCGCTTCCTCGCGCGGCTCGATCGGGCGGAAGCCGGGGACCAGCCCGGCCTCGATCGGGAAGGCGGCGAGTAGTCCCTGGCAGAAGCCGTGGATCGTCTGGATGCGCAAGCCCCCGCCCGGTGCGTCGAGGACGCGTGCGAACAGCGTGCGCGCGCGAGCGATCATCGCCGGCGTGACCCGCTCGCCCAGCGCGGCGAGATCGGCGGCCAGATCGGTGTCGGGCATCCGCACCCAGGCCGCAAGCTGGCGATTGACGCGCGCCGCCATCTCCGCCGCGCCCGCCTTGGTGAAGGTGAGGCACAGGATCGCGGACGGCTCGACATCGCGCAGCAGGAGACGGAAGACGCGCGCGGCGAGCACCTGCGTCTTGCCGGTGCCGGCCGAGGCGGACAGCCAGACATGCGCCTCCGGCCGGCTGGCGCGGAGCTGCGCGTCCTTGAGCTGCGGGAGCGGGGTGACGGCGCGGGGGGTCATCGGTGCGCCTCCCTCGTCAGTCGCCCGATCAGTCCCGTCGATTTAGCCCCCCCCTTCGTCATTCCCGCGCAGGCGGGAATCCAGACACGCTGACGTCGCACCCCCATCGCGGAGGTCCGAGGTTCTGGATTCCCGCCTTCGCGGGAATGACGGAGGGTGGCGCGACTAAGCATCGCGGCCGTACCATTCATCGCGGCGCATCAATTGATCGTATTCCGCATAGGGGGCGAATTCTGGGTGGAGCTTGGCCGTGAACGCCTCTTCCCCCGTCAACCAGCGTGCGGCGGCCTCGGCGAAGCTGTCACGCGCGATGCGGACGAAATCATCGGTCATGATCCGCCCGCCCTTGCCCGCGGGATCGGCCGGGCTCGACACCGCACCGAACGTATCGCCCTTCTTCGCGAGCGACCAATATTCGAAGGCGGTCGCGGCGCCCGTCACGCGATCGAACCCGCCCGCCTCGGCGATCGCGCCGAGCAGTCCGAGTTGCAGGTTGAACCCGCCGCGTACCGCCGCGACCGAGGGCGCCTTGCCGGTCTTGTAATCGACGATCCCCAGCCCGCCGTCGGGCATCCGGTCGATCCGGTCGAAGCGTCCGGTCAGCTCGATCCCCGACAGCTCCGCCTTGCCGCGGCCCTCGACCGCCAGCACCTTTCGCCCGGCGAGGCGATCCGACAGCGTCTTCGCCGCGACCCATTCGAACGCCGCGACGAGCCGCGGCTGCCACAAGGCACGCAGCAGCGGGTGGGTCGCAGGATCGGCGAGCAAGGTCACCGCGCGCGGCAGCAGCTTTTCGGGATCGCACGCATCCTCGCGCGCCCATGCCTCCAGCACCGCATGGACCGCGGTGCCGCGCCACGCCGCGCTGGGATCGGCATCGACCGGGTCGAGCGCCGACAGCTTCAGGATCCGCCGCGCGTAGAAGGCGAAGGGATCGGCCTTCAACCGGTCGACTTCCGTCACCGAGATCTGCCGCGGGCGCAGCCGCATCGGCGGCATCGGTTCGGGGCGATCGGCGGGCGTCGGCACGCGCGTGCCGTCGAGCGCGCGCGCCCACGCCGCCAGCGTATTGTCACGCGGGAAGCGCTCGCCGGTCATCGCCTCCAGCCGCAGCCAGAAGCGCGAGGCGAGCGCGGGCGAGCGCGCGTCGCGGCGTGCGCGGGTGAGCACGACCTGCCGCGCCCCAAGCGCCTGCCCGAAATCATGCGCCGCGACGCCGATCCCGCGCTCCAGCCCCGGCAGCCCGAGTTCGGCGCGGACGCGCGGGGCAAGCCACGGATCGGGCGCGGGCAGCCCCGGCCATGTTCCTTCGTTGAGCCCGGACAGGATCATCAGGTCGGCGCGTTGCAGCCGCGCCTCCATCAAACCGTAGATCGCGAGCCGCGGATGACGCTCACGCGGCAACAGCCGGATCGCAATCTCGTCCATCAACATTCGCAGCAGCGGCGCGAAGCCGGCAGGGGCGACCTGCTGCGGGCCAAGCGGCGCCTGCGTTTCGAGGCCGGTGAGCAGATCGGCGGCGGCGCGACCGGCGGGGCCGCGCCATGCCTCGTCGCCGGCCAGCAAAGTGGCGGCCTCGCGCAGACAGGCGACCAGTTCCGGCAAGGTCGCCATCGACATGCCGAACCCGCGCGCCACCGGCTCCAGCAACGGGCGGGCGGCACGCCACCATTCGGCGGCGCGCGCATGGGCCGGATGCGCGGCGAGATGGCGATCGATGCCGTCCAGCCCCGGCGCCGGCCGTGGTCCGCGCAAGGCGCGATCGAGGCGGCGCACCCCGTCGAGCCATTCGCCACGCGCGTCGCCGAGCCGCACCAGCGGATGCTTGAGCAGCGTCAGCAACGCCATCGGCGCGAAATCCTGCGCTGCCGCCTCGACGATCGCGGTCAACAGCGTGCCCGGTGGCAGGATCGCGAGCGCGCGCCCGGCGCTGTCGTCGACCTCGATATTCCAGCGCCGGCAATGCGCCGCGACGCGCCGCGCGAGCATCCGATCGGGGGTGACCAGCGCGGCGGTGAGGCCCGGCGTCTCGACCGCCTCACGCAGCTTGAGCGCGATCGCCTGCGCTTCCTCGGCGGGGGTCGCCAGTTCGACCGCGGTGACGCCGGTCAGCCGGCGATCGGCCGCATCGAGCCGCGTCCATTTGGCAGTGAAGCGCGCCGGGGCCAGCGCGTTGGCGATCGCGCGCCCGCGCGCGGCGGTCGCGTCATGCTCGCTGCCGCCGGTCCAGCGCGACACCTCGTCACGCGCCGCACCGATCCGTTCGAGCAGCAGCTTGAGGTGGAATTGCGGATGGACCTCGATCGCGCGCGCGCGCAGCCCGGTGACAGGATCGGGTTCGTGCGGGCCGAGCGCCGCCCATTCCTCATCGGGCAGCGTCAGATCGAGATCAGCGAAGACCACCATGCCCTTCGGCAAATCCGCGACGGTTCGCAGCAGCCGCGCGACGGCGGGCGCGGGATCGGTGATCCCGGCGGCGCAGACGAAACTGTCGGGCGGCGATGTGCGCCAGCGCGCCGCCTGTTGATCGAGCAAGCGGATGCGCTTCTCGGCGGCGTCGATCGCGCCGAGCCGGTCCCGCTCGGCCGGCCAGCGATCGAGCAGGATGCGGAACAGGCGGAGCGCGGTTTCCCAATGGTCCGACAGCCCCTCGCCCGGATCGATCCCGGCAAGCCGCGCAGGCGGGACTTCCTCGACGATCAACTGATCGAGCGTCGCGGCGAGATCGCCGGCCAGCCGCACCGCCTCCGCAGCGTCGACCGGGCGGCCCGCGGCGGCGCGTTCCTCCTCGACCAAGCGCGCGAGGATCAGCCGTCGTTGCAGCGGGTCGATCGCCGGTGGCAGCGGCGGCACCGCATCGGCGGGATCGAGCGCCGCACCGACGCTGGCGTCCAGTTCCTCGCCGCCCAGCGCGACGATCCGCGGCAACAGCAGCGCGCCGCCGCTCGCGCGCACGAACGCCTCGCGCACCGCCAGCCCGCCACGGTTGTTGGGCACCAGCACCGTCCCGCGCGCCAGCGCCAGCCGATCGCCGCCGAACCGCCGCAACAACCCGGCGACCAGCGCGTCGGCGAAGGCGCGATGCGCGGGGATCGTGTAGAGCCGTAGACCCCGCTCGGCCGGCGGGGCGGCGTCAGCCATCCGCGAGCAGCGCCTCGGTCCGCGCGATCGCCCCCGGCACGTTCACTTCCGACCAGAGCCCCTGGTGGACGAGCCCGTAAGCGCGCCCCGCCT
Source organism: Sphingomonas phyllosphaerae FA2 (assembly GCF_000427645.1). Taxonomy (GTDB): domain Bacteria; phylum Pseudomonadota; class Alphaproteobacteria; order Sphingomonadales; family Sphingomonadaceae; genus Sphingomonas; species Sphingomonas phyllosphaerae. Next base: position 1,398,857 of record NZ_KE386571.1, read on the forward strand.
CGATCGCGCGGTTCCAGAAGATGTTGGTCGAGAACGGCCCCTCGGGCCAGTCGCGGATCAGCCGCGGCGAGACGATCTGCACGCCGGTGAACACGAACGGCGCGACGCGACCGGGCTTGCGCCGGCCGCTGATCCGCCCATCGGGAGCGAGGTGGAAATCGCCCTGCCCGTTGTGGTTATGCGCGCGCGCATAGGGGACCATCAGCAGCAGCGCGTCCATCGTCGCATCGTCCCAGCGATCCGCGAGTTGCCGGATCGCGTCGGTCGGCCCGTCGAGCCACAGATTATCGCCGTTGACGACGATGAACGGCTCGTCGCCGAGCAGCGGCAGCGCGCGGACGATCCCGCCGCCGGTTTCCAGCAATTGCGTGCGCTCGTCCGAGATCACGACCTCGATATCATGGACGCGGTGGCGCAGATGCGCCTCCAGCGCGTCGGCGAGATAATGGACGTTGACGACCGCACGCTCGACCCCGGCGGCGCGCAGCCGATCGAACACATGGTCGATCAGCGCGCGCCCGCGCACCTCGACCAGCGGCTTGGGACGGGTGGCGGTCAACGGACGCATCCGCTTGCCGACGCCCGCGGCCATCACCATCGCGGTGCGGGGCACGCGCGAGCCCGGATCGGGGCGGATGTAGCGCGGACGCGTCATGCCAGCCCCCGCGCTTCGGCGAGCAGCAATGGATCGCCGCGCCATTCCGGCGGCAGATGGTCGTCGAACCAGCGCGCGACCGGCGCCAGCGCGGGATCGGTCAGGTCGCGCTCAAGATACGCCCAGACGCGCGGGCATAAAGCGGCGTAGCGCGGCTTGTCGTCGCGCTTCCACAGCCGCGCAAAAATGCCGAGGATCTTGGCGTTCCGCTGCGCGCCGAGCACGCGATAGGCGCGCAGGAAAGCGTCGCCCTCGCCGGTCGCCGTGCGGTAGCGGGCGAGCATCGCCTCCTCGATCGTCGGATCGACGTCGCGGCGCGCGTCCTGAAGCAAGGACACGAGGTCATAGGCAGGGTGCCCTGCCAGCGCGTCCTGGAAGTCGAGCAACCCGAGGGTTCTATCGGCGCCGACCAGCATCAGGTTCTCGGCATGATAGTCGCGCAACACCGTGACCGGGGTCGCGCCCTCGACATGGTGGAGCACCGCGTCCCATGCCGCGCGATAGCCGGCGGCATCGACGTCCGCGCCGACCGCCGGGCAATACCATTCGACCAGCAATGCGGCCTCGCGCTGCAGCTCGGCGCGGTCGTAGGCGCGCCACGGTCCCGCCGGCTGGGCGCGCAACGCCACCAGCAGGTCGATCGCCGCCTCGTACAGCGCGACCGCCGCATCGGCGTCGGCATCGGCGGTTTCGCGCAGCCGGACGTCGCCGAAATCCTCCAGCAGCACGAGGCCCCGGTCGAGATCGACCGCGTGGATCGCCGGCGCGGCGAAGTGGTGCTCTGCCAGCCATTCAGCGACGGCGAGGAACGGCCGCGGATCTTCCTGCGGCGGGGGCGCGTCCATCAGGATCGCACGGCGCGCGCCGGCATGGACGCGGAAATAACGCCGGAACGAGGCATCGCCGGCCAGCGGCTCGATCCGCGCGCCGCCCCATCCGTGTGCGTCGAGAAAGGCCGGCGCATCCGCCGGCGGAATCATCGTGGCCATCGCCCGTCCCAAGCGTCGGGCGCTTCCCAAGTCAAGCGACGTGCGCCATCCGGGGCCATCGCGATGTCCAGCGCCAGCGCCTCGGGCCAGCGCCCCGCGCCCGCGCGCTCCGGCCATTCGACCAGCAACGCCGCGTCGTGCCGCGCCTCCTCCAGCCCGAGTTCGTCGACCTCGCCCGGATCGTCGAGCCGATAGAGATCGATATGCAGGATCGGCAGCCGCACCTCCGGCGGGTCATAGGGCTGGACGATCGCGAAGGTCGGGCTCGGCGCTTCCTCCGCCAGCCCCAGTGCGGCGAGCACCCCGCGCGCGAGGCTGGTCTTGCCCGCGCCCAGCCCGCCGGTCAGCGTCACGACATCGCCGGGGCGCAGCACCGCGGCGAGCCGCGCGCCGACCGCCGCCGTCGACGGCACGTCCGCCAGCCACTCCTCGCCGCGCCTCATCGCCGCGGCAGGTCGACGGTGACGGTCGTACCGACGTCCGGGCTGCTGTGCAGCGCGATCGTCCCGCCGTGCGCCTCGACGAATTGCTTGGCGAGCGGCAGCCCGAGGCCCAGCGCGCGCTCCCCCGCCGGGGCGGTGCCGTCACCCGCAAAGCGATCGAAGGCGCGCGCCAGTTGCTCGGGCGTCATGCCGGGGCCGTTGTCGGTCACCACGATCCGCGCGCCGCGGGCGTTGCCGTCGACCGACAGCGCGACGCGGCCATGTTCGGGCGCAGCGCCGATCGCGCGCCGCAACAAATGCTCCACCACCTCGCGGATGCGCCGCGCGTCGCCGGTCAGCCGCCCGGCCGAACGCTGCACCTCGATCGCCAGGTCGATGTGATGCCGCCGCGCGGTGGCACGCAGCGCATCGACCGCCGCGCGCGCCACCGCGGCCACGTCGATGTCGGCGCGCTCCAGCGGGCGCGCGCCGCTGTCGGTGGAGGTGAGATCGAGCACGTCGTCGATCAACAAGCCGAGCCGGTCGACCGAATCGAGGATGGCATCGAGATAGGCGATCGCGTCGGGCGACAATTCGCCGGCATAGCCGCCGTGCAGCATCTCCGCGAAGCCGCTGATCGAGGTCAGCGGGGTGCGCAATTCGTAGCTCATGTTCGCGACGAACGCGGTCTTCACCTGATCGGCGGCCTCCAGCGCATCGTTACGTTCGCGCAGCGCCTGCTCCATTGCGCGGCTGTCGCTGATGTCGAGCATCGTGAACAGCGCGTTGCCGTCCGGCAGCGGCACCGCCGCGAACTCGAACTGCCGCCCGTCCGCCAGCGCGATATGACCGGCGCGCTGCTGCCGCTCGATCGTGGCGGTGCGCACCAGCTCGGCGATCGAGCGCGCGCGGCGCGGGTTCGAGAGTTTCGGCGCGACCTTCTCCGCGATCACGTCGACGCGCGGATGGCCGGTGAGGAATTCCTCCTCGAGATCCCACAAGGCGCGGAAGCGGTTGTTCCACAGCTGCAGACGCCCGTCGCCCGAAAAGACGCCCAGCGCCTCGAACAGATTGTCGAACGTCGCAGTCCGCACGCGCAGCAACGTGTCGCGCGCGCTGGCGAGCTGCACCTGTTCGGTGCGATCCTCGAAGAACACCATCAACCCGCCGTCGGGGATCGGCTGCGCCACGACGCGCAAGTGCGTGCCGCCGGGCAGATGCCAGTTTTCCTCGACCGCAGTGTCCGCGTTGACGAACCAGCCGCGCCGTTCCGCCTTCCAGCCGGGGAAATCGCGCACCTCGGGCACGCGATTGGCCTCGCGCATCCGCTCCAGCACGCGGTCGAACTCCGGCCGGTCGGCGAGCCATTCCAGTCGCATCGCGAACATCCGCCGGAACGGCTGGTTGCAGAACACCAGGCTGCGATCGCCCCCGAATTGCGCCACGCCCGCCGACAGCCGATCAAGCATCGCGCGCTGCGCATCGGCGAAGCGCCGCTCGCGCAGGTGGCTCTGCTCCAGTTCCTCGATGTCGATCGCATAGCCCGCAACGCCACCGACGGGCAGCGGCACGTCGTGGATGCGCAGCGAGCGCCGCGCACCGCCGATCGTCGCCGGCAGCACCCGCTGCTGCGGCCGCCCCTCGTCGCGCGCCAACGCCGCGCCCGCGGTCGGGCTGCCCTGCCCCGATCCGTCGACCAGCTCCAGCCCGCGCCCGACGACGTCGGCAGCATCGCTGCCCTCGACCGCGGTGACATAGGCCGAGTTGACCATCGCCAGTTGCAGGTCGCCGTCGCGGTACCACATCGGCAAAGGCGCCGCCTCGACCAGCCCGGTCAGCGCGTCGAACGCGTCGGACAGGTCCTCGCAATCGGCGCGCAGCCGGCGCATCTCGCCCTCGCTGGCGGTCGAATCGTAGAACCACATAATGACCGCATCGCCGCGGCGATCGCCCTGCACCGTCAGCGTCCGGCCGTCGTCGCGCGCGTGGATGGTGTGGGTGAAGCTGCGCGCCGACCGCTGACAGGCGGAAAGCCCGTTCGACAGCGCCTGCGCCTCGCTGGAGTGCAGCCCCCACCCCGCGGCCTCAACCTCTTGCAGATAGCCGGGAATGTCGCTGAACCCCAGCCAGTCGGCGACGCGGCGCGCCATCTCGACCCGGCCGTCCGGCAACACCACCATCGGCTGCATCGGCGCGGCGGCCAGCAACGTCTCGATCGTTTCGCGCTCGCGCACCGCCTCGATCGCGCCGGCACGCGCACGCAGCCCCAGCGCGATCAGCACGGCACCGACCAGCACGAGCAACAGGACGACCGCACCGATCGCAACCGCAATGCTCGGCGAAACCTGCGTCATAGAACGTGGGACATCCGCGACATGCGGCTTGTCTAGGGTCGGCGTTCCCTACGGGCAAGCGGTGCGGCGCGCGCCAACGAAAAAGGGCGAGGCCAACGGCCCCGCCCTCCTTTTCACGATCGGTATCGCGGGATCAGTAGCGATAGTGATCCGGCTTGAACGGCCCTTCGACCGGCACGCCGATGTAACCGGCCTGCTTCGCGGTCAGCTTCGACAGCTGGACGCCCAGCTTCTCGAGGTGCAGCGCCGCCACCTTCTCGTCCAGGTGCTTCGGCAGAACGTACACTTCGTTCTTGTAGTTCTCGGACTTGGTCCACAGCTCGATCTGCGCCAGCGTCTGGTTGGTGAACGAGGCCGACATCACGAACGACGGGTGGCCGGTCGCGCAGCCGAGGTTCACCAGACGGCCCTTGGCGAGAATGATGATCTGCTTGCCATCCGGGAACTTCACCAGATCGGTGCCCGGCTTCACTTCGTTCCACTCATAGTTGCTGAGTGCCGCGATCTGGATTTCGCTGTCGAAGTGGCCGATGTTGCACACGATCGACATCGGCTTCATCGCCTTCATGTGATCGGCGGTGATGACGTCGGCGTTGCCGGTCGCAGTGCAGAAGATGTCCGCGCGCTTCACCGCCTCGTCCATCGTCACGACCTCGAAGCCCTCCATCGCCGCCTGCAACGCGCAGATCGGATCGATTTCGGTGACGAGGACGCGCGCGCCGCCGTTACGCAGCGACTGTGCCGAGCCCTTGCCGACGTCGCCGAAGCCCGCGACGCAGGCGACCTTGCCGGCCAGCATCACGTCGGTGGCGCGACGGATCGCGTCGACCAGCGATTCCTTGCAGCCGTACAGATTGTCGAACTTCGACTTGGTGACCGAGTCGTTGACGTTGATCGCCGGGAACGGCAGCTCGCCCTTCTTCGCGATCTCGTACAGGCGGTGGACGCCGGTGGTGGTCTCTTCCGACACGCCCTTCAGGTTCTTGACCGTCTGGGTCAGGTAGCCCGGATACTTGGCGATGAACGCCTTGACCGAACGCTGGAATTCGACCTCTTCCTCATTCTCCGGCTCGCCGAAGGTCGCGCCCGCTTCGAGCTTCGCGCCCCACAGCGCGAACATCGTCGCATCGCCGCCGTCGTCCAGGATGATGTTGGCGGTGGTGCCGTCGGTGTCCGCACCCCAGTTGAAGATGTCGCCGACATAGTCCCAATATTCGGCCAGCGTCTCGCCCTTCACCGCGAACACCGGGATGCCGGCGGCCGCGATCGCCGCCGCAGCGTGATCCTGGGTCGAGAAGATGTTGCAGGTCGCCCAGCGGACGTCAGCGCCCAGCGCGACCAGCGTTTCGATCAGCACCGCGGTCTGGATCGTCATGTGCAGCGAGCCGGTGATGCGCGCGCCCTTCAGTGGCTGCGACGCGCCATACTCGTCGCGCAGCGCCATCAGGCCGGGCATCTCGGTCTCGGCGATGTTGATTTCGGCGCGGCCGAAGTCGGCGAGGCCGATGTCCTTGATGACGTAGTCGTTCTTTTCGAGCACGGGGGCGGTTGCCACGGCGTTGTCTCCACTCAGATGAGGCCGACCAAGGCATGCACCACACCGATCGGCATCCGCGCGCCTTAGCCGCGATGACGCCGCGGATCAAATATAAAGGTATCTTTATATGTGGTGAGCACCACGTTCATGCTTGCCGCCCCTGCCCCCGCGATCCGACCGGCCGGGGCTGACGAACGGCGGCGCTCAGCTATGCCCGCTCTGGCTCGACAGCAGGCGCGGATCGACGCCCGCGGCGACGAAGCCGCGCGTCCAGCGCTCGTCGACCGGGGTCGCAAACAGCATATCAGTATCGTCCTCGACGTTGAGCCAGCCATGCCGCGTCAGCTCGGTCTCGAGCTGCCCCGGGCCCCAGCCGGCGTATCCCAACGCGACGAGCCATTCCGCGGGGCCGTTGCCCGCCGCAATCGCGCGGAGCACGTCGAGCGTGCCCGACAGCCGCCAGCGGCCCGCGACATCGAGCGTGTCCTGCCCGCCCCAATCGTCCGAGTGGAGCACGAATCCGCGCCGCGGCTCGACCGGGCCGCCGAAATGCACGGGCGCGTTCGGTGCGACGCCCGGTGCGATCTCCAGCTGTTCGAGCACCTCGTGCAATCCGAGCCCATTGACAACCGCACCGATGCCGATGCCCAGCGCCCCCTGCTCGTCATGGCTGCACATCGCGATCACCGAATGATCGAATCGTGCATCGCCGATGCCCGGCATCGCGAGCAGGAACTGGCCGGTGAGATAGGTCGCTTGCTCCATGTCCGTGATCTAGGCGTTCATGGCGCGCTTGCCAAAGCTTGAAATCACGTCGCGCACTCGCCATCGCTGCGCTGCAATCTAACCGGAGTTACCTTTATGGCTATCGGCGTCGGCGATCCCCTTCCCTCCGTACAGCTCACCAAGCTGACCCCCGACGGCCGCGAGCCGATCGATACCGCCGACTATTTCAAGGGCCGCCGCGTCGCGCTGTTCGCGGTGCCCGGTGCCTATACGCCGACCTGCTCCGCCAAGCATCTGCCCGGCTTCGTCGAGAAGGCGGACGCGCTAAAGGCGAAGGGCATCGACGAGATCGCCTGCACCGCCGTCAACGACCCGTTCGTGCTGGACGCGTGGGCGAAGGCGAACGATGCGCAGGGCGTGACGATGCTGGCGGACGGCAACGCCGATTTCGCGACCGCGCTTGGCCTCGACATGGACGGGACCAAGTTCGGCATGGGCCGCCGCAGCCAGCGCTATGCGATGATCGTCGACGACGGCAAGGTCGAGTCGCTGCACGTCGAGGAGCCCGGCGAGTTCCGCGTCAGCTCCGCCGACCATCTGCTCGAAACGCTGTAAGCGCCGGGCGCCCCGCCGTTTGTCGGCGGGGCGACTTGCCGCGGTCATACGGACTATGTAACCGTCCGACATGACAGCGAATGACCTCGTCCGGGAACTCGACCGGCTCTACACCGCCTCCGTCGATCGACTGAAGGCAGCGATCACCGCCTATATCGCCGACGGCTCCGTACCCGATCGTGCAACGCGCAACGACGGTTCGTTCGCCTATCCCGAAATCCGCTTGCGCTTCGCCGGCGGCGACGGGCGGCCGACGCCGATGCGGTCGTTCGGTCGGCTGGTCAGCCCCGGCGACTATCGCATCAGCGTCACCAAGCCGGCGGTGTTCGCCGATTACCTGGCCGAGCAGCTGACGCTGTTGATGGAGGATTACGACGTCACGGTCGATGCGGTGCCCGGGACTCAGGAAATCCCCTACCCCTATGTCATCGAGCCGCATCATGCGCTGAGCCTCGATGCGACGTCGGCGGCGGAGCTGGCCCGCTATTTCCCGACCACCGAACTGGCGTTCATCGGCGACGAGATCGCCGACGGGCTGTGGGCGTCGATCGACGGGACGCGCCCGCTGGCTTTGTTCGACGGGCTGCGCACCGACTTCAGCCTCGCGCGGTTGCGGCATTATACCGGCACCCCGCCCGAGCATGTCCAGCGTTACGTGCTGTTCACCAACTATCACCGCTACGTCGACGAATTCGTCCGGTGGGGCGCGCAGCAGGTGAGCGAGGGCGGGCGCTTCACCGCGCTATCGGGGCCGGGCGGCGTGCTGTTCAAGGCGGGCGACGATCCCGCGATGCTCGATGACAGCGCGTGGCGGCGGTTGCAGATGCCGGCCTATCACCTGATGGCCGACGATCGCACCGGAATCACGCTGGTCAACATCGGGGTCGGCCCCTCGAACGCCAAGACGATCTGCGACCATCTGGCGGTGATGCGGCCCGAGGCGTGGGTGATGATCGGGCATTGCGGCGGGCTGCGGCCGTCGCAGCGGATCGGGGACTATGTGCTCGCGCACGCCTATCTGCGCGACGATCATGTGCTCGACGACATGCTGCCGCCCGAGATACCGGTGCCGGCGATCGCCGAGGTGCAGCAGGCGCTGGCGCGCGCCGCGGAGACGGTGTCGGGGCAGTCGGGCGACGATCTCAAGCGGCGGCTGCGGACCGGAACGATCGTCACCACCGACGATCGTAACTGGGAATTGCGGTACGCGCGCTCGGCGCTGCGCTTCTCGCTCAGCCGCGCGGTGGCGATCGATATGGAATCGGCGACGATCGCGGCGCAGGGTTACCGCTTCCGCGTGCCGTACGGGACGTTGCTGTGCGTGTCGGACAAGCCGCTGCACGGCGAGCTGAAATTGCCCGGGCAGGCCAATCGCTTCTACGAACGCGCGATCAGCGAGCATATGCGGATCGGGATCGAGACGTGCGAAGAACTGCGCCGCGAAGGCGCGAAGCTGCACAGCCGCAAGCTGCGCGCGTTCAATGAGCCGCCGTTCCGCTGATCGACTCGGAAACACCGCGCCGCCCGTGCGTTGCGCTCCCGAAACCACCGATACGGGAGCAGATCATGGCCGACGACACCAGCGATACGCCGACCCCGGCGGCGTCGAAGCCCGCCACTCCGCGCCGCCGCGCGCCCCGCAAGGCCGCCGCGCCCAAGGCCGCCGCGCCGCGTGCGACCAAGGCGAAGGCGACGAAGACTGCGGACGCTCCGGCGACGGCCGCGAAGAAGCCGGCGGCCAAGCGCACGCGCGCGACTCCCGCCAAGGCGCGGTCGGCGGCGAGCCGCAAGCCCGCGTCGCGCGGTGAAGCGGCGATCGAGAAGGTCGGTGGCAAGTGGGGCGCAGCGGCGATCGCGGGCGGGGTGGCGGCGATCGGTGCGGCGGCGACCGCGGCGTTGCTGACGCTGCGCAGTTCGACGCCCAAGTCGCCACGGCTTCCCGCGCCCGACGCGCCGAAGAAAACTAAGGCGCATCAGCCAGATGGGAAGGATTCATCAAAATCGTTCGAGGCCGGGATCGCAGACGAGAATACGATCCCGGAGAAGGCGTAAGCGGCCCACGCGCTATCCCGGACGAGTTCCGGGATGGCGCTTACCCCTTGAGAAACGCCGCGATCGCTTGCCCCAGTTCGGGCTTGGTCACCGCACTCATGTGGTTGCCCGGCACCTCGACGTAGCGCGCTTGGGGCAAGGCGTCGGCGAGCGCGGGGGCGGAGCCGTTATCGTCGTCGTCCTTGCCGCTGACCACCAAGACCGGCTGGACGATCGTATCGAGCACCGCATCTGGCGTGCCGACGAAGGTGTCGATGATCCCGAGCAGCGCGATTGGATCGCCGCCGGTCGTCTTGAGGAATGCCTCGGCCAGCCATTCGGGGCTGCCACGTTCGTGTTTTCCCAAGTTGGTCAGGATGTTGCGGAAGTGGCCGGCGCGGCGGTCGGCGCGGGTGATGCCGTCGAGGCCCATGCCGGCGATCACCACGCGACGCGGCGTCCCGCCGGTCGCCAGCATCCGAACCGTCGTGCGCGCGCCCAGCGAATAACCGCCGAGATCATAGTCACTTAAACCTAAATGCTCGATCAACGCGTGACCATCCCGCGCCAGTGCGTCGGGCGGGTAGGAGGCGCTGTCATGCGGACGGGCGCTGTCGCCGTGTGCACGCAGATCGGGCATGATGACGCGAAAGCCCGCCGCGGCGATCGCGGCGGCATGTCCGTATTTCAACCAGTTGGTCTGCGCATCCGAGAAGAAGCCGTGGATCAGGACGACCGGGCGGCCCTCCCCCAGCTCACGCCACGCGAGGCGCTGTCCGTCGAAGCTGTCGAAATACCGGGTTTCGATCGGGGACATGGCCACGCGTTTTCATCCATTGGCTGACGATGGTTCAGAAGGTTTCGGTCACGCCGTTCGGGCAAGAATAGCGCCGTCCTACGCGTCTGGTGACGGCGCCTGACACCGATATGGTCGACCGGTTGCGATCGGTGCACCTCTACGCATAGTGGCTGTGCCACGTCCACTGATGCTGCATTGCAGCACGAGCGCGGCGCGGATAGGAAGCGCGGGTGAACCCGGAAGAACCCCTGCCCCATTCCGCGATCGAGGATGCCTATGCGCTGACGCTCGGCTGCATTCTGGTCGTGCTCGGACTCGCGTTGCTCCACGCCGCGGGGCTGGTGACCGGCGGGACGGCGGGAATCGCGCTGCTGATCTCCTATGCTGTACCGCTGCCGACCGGCGTGCTGTTCACGCTTATCAACCTGCCCTTCATGTGGCTGGCGTGGAAGGCGATGGGGCGGCGGTTCACGCTGCGCACCGTACTGGTCGGCGCGGGCGTGGCGGCGCTGGGGACGTGGACACGGATTGGGTTGACGATCGCGCATATCGACCCGGCGTTCGCGGCGCTGGCGGGCGGATCGGTAATCGGGTTCGGCGCGCTGGCGCTGGCGCGGCATCATGCCGGGATCGGCGGGACCGGGGTGGTGACGTTATGGTTGCAAAAGACCCGCGGGTGGAATGCCGGGCGGACGCAAATGGCGATCGACGCGCTGATCCTGCTGACCGCGCTCGCCTTCCTGCCGCCTGAGCGGGTCGGGTGGTCGGCGATTTCGTCGGCAGCGATCAGCGGGATATTGATCGCGTGGCACCGGCCCGGGCGGTATCGGGGGTATTGAGCTTCCCCGTGCCGGGACCCCGCTCGTCTTCCTGATAGAAGAAGAAGCGGGATCCCGGATCAAGTCCGGGATGACGGGTGGGTAAGCGGGGGCGCTTACTCCGCGGTCAGCACCGCCTGGAAGTCGTCCGCGCCGGTTTCATCCGCCTTCTTCAGATGCCGGCGGCCGAGCAGCTCGGCGATCTGCACCGCGTTGAGCGCCGCGCCCTTGCGGAGATTGTCGCTGACGCACCACAGCGCCAGACCGTTCTCGACCGTCGGGTCCTCGCGGACGCGGCTGACGTAGGTGGCGTCGTCGCCGGCGCTTTCGATCGGGGTGACGTATCCGCCGTCCTCGCGCTTGTCGACGAGCATCACGCCGGGCGCTTCGCGGAGGATATTCTGCGCATCCTCGGCCGACAGCTCGTTCTCGAACTCGATGTTGAGCGCCTCGCTATGGCCGACGAACACCGGCACGCGCACGCAGGTGGCGGTGACCTTGATCTTCGGATCGAGGATCTTCTTGGTCTCGACGACCATCTTCCACTCTTCCTTGGTCGAACCGTCGTCGAGGAAGCTGTCGATGTGCGGGATGACGTTGAAGGCGATCTGCTTGGTGAACTTCTTCGGCTCGGCTGGATCGCCGACGAAGATGTTGCGGCTCTGCTCGAACAGCTCGTCCATGCCGATCTTGCCCGCACCCGACACCGACTGGTAGGTCGCGACGACCACGCGCTTGATCTTGGCCGCGTCGTGCAGCGGCTTGAGCGCGACGACCATTTGCGCGGTCGAGCAATTGGGGTTGGCGATGATGTTCTTGGCGCGATAGCCATCGATCGCGGCGGCATTCACCTCCGGCACGATCAGCGGCACGTCCGGGTCCATGCGGTAAAGCGACGAATTGTCGATCACAGTGCAACCCGCGGCGGCGAACTTCGGCGCGTAGACGGCGGTCGCCTCGCTGCCAATCGCGAACAGCGCCATGTCCCAGCCGGCGGGATCGAAATGCTCGATATTCTGCACCTTGAGCATCCGGCCGGTGTCGCCATATTCGATCTGGTCGCCGACCGAACGCGACGAGGCAAGCACCGCGATCTCGTCAGCCGGAAACTGCCGCTCGGCGAGGATGTTGACCATCTCGCGCCCGACATTGCCCGTGGCACCCGCCACCACCACCCGGTACCCCATATCCGTCCTTCCAACGCGCCGAGATTGCGGCGCTTTCACATCATGTCGCGGACGCGCCGTAGCGCCGCAATTTTCGAAAAGCCAGAAAGCTCTACTTGGGACCGCTACCAACGTGCTGGTCGAGGAAGCGCTCGATCGTCGTCCAGACGTGGATGTCGCGCGATGCCGAATGCGTCTTGCCGGGATAGAGCATCATCTCGAACGGCATGTCCGCCGCCTGCAATTCGGCGGCCACCTTGGTGGAGTTGTCGAGGAAGACGTTGTCGTCCGCCATGCCGTGCATCAGCAGCAGCGGCGTGGTGATCTTCTTCGGATCGATCACGGCGCGCGACGCGTCATAGGCGACGCCGTCGACGCGCGGATCGCCCATGTAGCGCTCGGTATAATGCGTGTCGTAGAGATGCCAGTCGGTGACCGGCGCGCCCGAGATCGCGGCGGCATACAGGTGCTGATCGGCCTCGATCATCTTGAGCGACATATAGCCGCCATAGGACCAGCCGAAGGTGGCGATCCGCGCCGGATCGACGAAGGCCAGCGTCTTCAGATACTCGGCGCCCTTGCGCTGATCGTCGACCTCGACCGTGCCCATCGCGTGCCAGATCGCGCTTTCGAACGCGACGCCGCGGTTGGCCGAGCCGCGATTGTCGACCTCGAAATAGATCCAGCCCTTGTCGACCAGATGCTGGATCAGCGGGTTCTTCCAGCTGCGCGTCACATATTGCGGACCGGGGCCACCATAATGCTGGAAGAACACCGGATAGCGCTTGCCCGGCTCCAGCCGCGGCGTGACCATCTGCCAGTGGAGATCGGTGGTGCCGTCGGCGGCCTTGATCGTGCCGAAGCGCACCGGTTCGTGGCTGGCGACATAGGGCGCATAGGGGTGCGTGCCCTCGACGCGGTTCTCGTTGATCCATGACAGCCGCTTGCCGCCGGCGTCGGCGAGATAGGTCTGCGGCGGCTGATCGGGGTTGGAACGCGTGACGAGGAAGCGCTGCGCGTTGCCGTCGGCGGTGACGCTGTTGTTCCAGCCGGATTCTGTCAGTCGCGTAATGCCGCCGCGCTTCAGATCGAGCGCGTAGAGATGCTGTTCGAGGACATCGTCCTTGTTGGCGGTGAAATAGACGCGGCCCTTTGCCTCGTCGACCGCAACCAGCCCCGTCACGACCCAGTCGCCCTTGGTCAGCTGCGTCCAGCGGCCGTCCTTCAGCCGCCACAGATGCCCGTAGCCGTCGCGTTCGGAGTGCCACAACAGGCTGCCGTCCTCCATCGCGCGATAGCTGTCGGTCAGGTTGATCCAGCTCTTCGCACGCGCGGTTTCGGTGAAGAGGATGGTCGCCTTGCCGGTGACGGGATCGACGCGGAGCATGTCGAGCTTCGTCTGCGCACGGTTCTCGCGCTGGACGAGCAAGGCCGAGCCGTCGGGCAGCCAGTCGACGCGCGCCAGATAGATGTCGGGATCGCTGCCGAGGTCGACCTTCACCTTACCCGAGCCATCGGCGCGCATGACGTACAGGTCGACCAGCACGTTGGGGGTGCCGGCGGCGGGATAGCGTTGTTCGTAGATGCTGGTGCCGGTCGCGCCGATCGCGGCGCGGGTGAAGACCTTGACCGGCGTTTCGTCGAACCGCTCGATCGCGAGGTAGCGATCGTCGGGGCTCCACCAATAGCCGTCGGTGCGGTGCATTTCCTCCTGCGCGACGAACTCCGCCTCGCCGAAGTGGACGAGGCCCCTGCCCTCGCTGGTCAGCGCGCGCGCCGCCCCGCCGCCGAGCGGCTGGACCCAGACGTTCTGGTCGCGAACGTAGCTGACGAAGCCGCCGCGCGGCGAGACGTTGGCGTTGAGCACGCCGCCGGGGACGTCGGTGATCCGGCGCACCTGTCCGTCGGTGCCGGCGAGATAGAGGTTGCCGTCGACGGGCACGAGCAGGTTGCGCCCGTCCGCCGCCCAGTCATAGGCGACGATGCCCTTGAGCGCGCCGATGCGGGCGCGTTCGCGCTGCATCTTCTCGGCTTCGGACAGCGCAGCGCCGGTGCCGATCTTGAGGCTGTCGACGAGCATCCGCTCCGCACCGGTGGTGGTGTCGCGCGCCCAGAGGTCGAGCCGATCCTTGTCGTCGGAGCGCGCGCGCAGGAAGGTGAGCAGCGTGCCGTCGGGCGAGAGCTTGAGCGCGCGCGGCTGCGGACCGGCGAGATCGGGGGCGGCGAACACCCGCTCCAACGGCAGCGCCGGCGCCGTCTGCGCCTGAGCTTCAGCCACGACCGCAACCCCCGTCGTCGCCAGCGCGGCGGCGATAAACCACTTGTGCATTCAGACCCTCCGTCACGAGAGTGCTGGTGGCAAAGATCACCGCGCGAAGACAGCGGAATCTTGGGTTTCCCGTCCTCGCGGTGATCGACTTGCGCCGATCACCTGCCCTCTTCTGTCATCCCGGACTCGATCCGGGATCCCGCTTCTTACTTCTGTCGTCAAGAAGCGGGGCCCCGGATCAAGTCCGGGGCGACGAACAGGGCGGGACGGAATGTCGGTCCAATCTAAGCGAGTTGCCAATAGGTCGCATAGCGTTCGTGCGCGATGCGGTGATAGGGGATCAGCCGCACCGGCGTGCCGTCCTGCGCGGCGATCGTGAATTCCAGCGGATTGCCGGTCGGGCGGATGCTGCCCGCCAGCGCATCGGGATCCCCCGCGAGCACCGGCACCGCGACGGGTGCGTCATTATAGTCGCCGTACTTGCGCTCGTTGACGATGATGTCCGCACCGGGGGCGAGCCCCTGTTTGCCAAGCGCGCCGGCCAGCACCAGCGGGCCGTAGGTGAAGGCGACGATCTGCGGCGCGGCGGGAGCCTGTTCGGCGGCGGGCTCCATGACGAGCCGCAGCTCGACCGTGTCGCCGTCGTTCCATGTCCGGTCGACGGTGACATAGCTGCCGGGTTCGACCGAGGTCGCCGTTTCGCGGCCGTTGACCAGCACGGTCGCGGTGCGGCTCCAGCGCGGGTGGCGCAGTTCAAGCGCGAGCGCGGCCGGGCGCTTCGCGGCGATGCGCAGCCGGGTGCCGGCCTGTGCGGGGAAAGCGGTTTCCTGCGTCAGAACAATGTTTTGATCGCGCCACTTGAGCGTCGATGGGATGAACAGGTTGACGTAGAGCTTGCGACCGTCGTGAAAATAGATCGAGTCGCGGTATTTGACGTGGTTCTCCATCCCCGTACCGGTGCAGCACCAGAAGCTGTCCTCGGGGGTGTGGTACAGCTTCATGTAGCCGGGGCGCGCGCCCTGGAAATAGGTCGCCATTCCGCTGTCCGGGTCCTGCGAGGCGAGGATGCCGTTGTAGAGCGTGCGCTCGTAATAGTCTGCGTAATCGGCGCGCGGGTCCTGCAGGAACAATTGCCGCGTCAGTTTGAGCATATTGTGCTGGCAGCACGTCTCCGAGCCCTTGGCCGAGAAGACGTGCTTGTCGAAATCGGCCATCGCGAAGAAATGCTCGTTGTCGCCGTGGCCGCCGGTCGCGAAGGCGCGGGTGCGCGCGACGGTCTTCCAGAAGAATTGCGCGGCGGCGTGGTAGCTGGCGTCGCCGCCGGCCTCGTGAACGCGCTGGAAGCCGATGATCTTCGGGATTTGCGTGTTGGCGTGCATCCCGTCGAGCTGGTCCTGCGCCTTGACCAGCGGCGCGAGCACTGCCTTTTGCGAGAAACGTTCGGCAAGTTGTTGATAATCGGCGTTGCCGGTCATGACGAACAGGTCAGCGTACACTTCGTTCATGCCGCCATATTCAGTCTTGAGCATCTCCTCGAACTGCGCGTCGCTCAGGGGACCAGTGGCGACCACGCCCCAATCGGCGAGCCGTAGCAGCACCGCCTTCGCCGCCGCGCTGTCCGCCAGCAACGTCGCATCGCGCAGGCCGGCATAGACCTTGTGAAGCGTGTACCACGGCACGCCGGTGATCGGCTCGCCACGCAGATGCGCAGAGACGAGCGCCGCGCCCTTGGGAAAGGCGCAGACCAGACCGCTGTTCGCGGCCTTCTGGCACGCCGCCAGTTCCCCGGCGATATAGTCGATGCGCTTGCGATACTCGGCCTTACCGGTCGCGCGATAAGCCAGCGCGCAGGCGGAGAGGTAATGGCCGAGCGTGTGGCCGTGGCAGTTGATGTCGGCCCACATCGGTTCGGACTCCCAGCCGCCGTACACCGGCGCCCTGGGCTTCAGGCCAGCGTTGACGCGGAAATTGTGGAGCAGCCGGTCTGGCTGGAGCCGCAGCAAATACGCCTCGGTCTGGTGCTGTGCGTGCAGGAACGGGCTGTCGAGCAGGTCCACGTCGCGCATGTCGAACGGCTGGAGCGAGGCCGAGGCGCTGGCCTGTGCGAACGCCGGCATGGTGACCCCGGCCATCAACGCGCCGCCGGCGACGCCGGAGAGGAAATGACGACGCGACAGCGGGTTGCAACAGACGGTGGCCACGAAACTCTCCTATCGTGCGCAGCTCGGGCGGCGCCGAGCGAGCATAGCCATTACTCCGTCATTTGCCACCCGTTGCGTTCGCGCCGCAGCCTTGTCACTCTTCGGCAAATCCGGGGGAAGATGATTGATGCGCCGACTGATTCTTACTGCGCTGCTCGCCAGCGCGACGCCGGTCGCCGCGGCGGAGCCGGTCGCCAAGGAGCAGTTGCTGACCCCGCCCGCCGGCGCGCGGCACTTCGTCATCAGTTCGGAGGCCGGTAAGCACGGCGACATCTGGTCGTGGAGCCCCGCCGACGGCAAGATCGCCTATCGCATGTCGATGTCGCTGCGCGGCTGGCTCACCGAGACCGACGAGGTGATCACGAGCGGCCCCGATCGCCGTCCGACGGCCATCGCAATCCGCGGCTTCACCGACTCAGGCGATGCCACCGAGAATTTCAGCGTCGCGCGCGATGGCATCGCGACGTGGAAGACCAGCGTCGATGCCGGCTCCGCGCCCTATGCCGCGCGGCGCTACAGCACTTATGGCGGGCCGCCGCTGGCGAACGAACAGGATGTGGCGGCACTGGTCGCGGCGGGGACGAAGGGCGTCGACCTGCTGCCCGGCGGCCATGCGACGCTGACGATGGGTGACGTCACCGAGATCGACGGGCCGCAGGGCAAGACGCCGGTGCGGCTGGCATTCATCCGCGGCTATGGCTTCTCACCCTCGCCGTTGTGGCTCGACAAGGACAACCGGCTGTTCGGCTATGCCGGGGTCATCTCGATGCTGCCCGAAGGCTATGAGGCAGCCGGACCAAAGCTGAAAGAGGTGCAGGACAAGGCGACCGCCGCGATGGTCCGCGACGTGGCGCGCACCTTCCTGACGCCCGCCAATCGCACGCCGACGCTGGTCGACCATGTGCTGCTGTTCGATTCGGTGAAGGGCACGTACCTGCCCGATCGCGCGGTGCTGATCGCCGACGGCAAGGTCACGGCGGTCGGAGCGGGCGGCTCGCTGCGCGCGCCTGCGGGCGCGACGACGCTGGACGGGCGCGGCAAGACGTTGGTGCCGGGGCTGTGGGACGCGCACCAGCATGTCGGCGACGACTGGTCGCTGCTCCAGAACATCGCGACGGGCATGACGAATTACCGCAGCCCGGGCTCGCTGATCGAGGATGCGCACAGCATCGTGCAGCGGCGCGCGGCGGGCGACCTGCTGGCGCCGGACGGGCGCGTATCGGTGATCATCGACCGCAAGGACCCGCTCGCCGCGCAGGGTGCGCTGACTGTCTCGTCGGCGGAGGAAGCGGTCGCGGCCGTGCGCAAGATCAAGGCCGCCGGCATGTGGGGGGTCAAGTTCTACACGTCGATGACCCCGGCGTGGATCGCACCTGCCGCGGCGGAGGCGCATCGGCTGGGCCTGCACGTCCACGGGCACGTCCCGGCGGGGATGCGGCCGCTGGATGCGGTGCGCGCGGGCTATGACGAGGTCACGCACATCAACTTCATCATGATGCAGGCGATGCCGCAGGCGGTGGTCGACAAGGCCAACACCGCCGCGCGGCCGGAAGGCCCGGCGCGTTATGGCAAGGACGTCGATCTCGATAGCGCGGCGATGCGGGCGTTCTACGCCGAACTGGCAAAGCGCAAGACGGTGATCGACCCGACCTTGACCGTTTGGGAGCCGTTGATGATCAGCGACGGCACCGCGATTCCGCCTGAATATGCTGCCTTCGCCAAGGTCGCGCCGCCAGCGGTGGCGCGCGGCTGGCGGATCGCGGGCTATCCGTTGAAAGACGGGCTGACCCGCGAGGATTACCGCAAGAGCTTCGGCAAGATGGTCGAACTGGTCGGGCGGCTGCACAAGGCGGGCGTGCCGATCGTCGCAGGCACCGATGGCTGGGGCGTCGAACTGGTCCGCGAACTGAAATTGTACCGGCAGGCCGGGCTGAGCAATGCGCAGGCATTGCAGACCGCGACGATCGTACCGGCGAAGATGGTCGGGATGGGTGACCGGCTCGGCTCGGTCGCGGCCGGGAAGACCGCGGACGTCATTCTGGTCGACGGCGACGTATCGCAGGACATCGGCAACCTGCGGCATGTGCGGACGGTGTTTCTGGATGGCTATCGGCTGGACGGGGATGCGCTGCGGAGTGCGAGCGGGATGAGCGGAATGCCGGAGTGAATACCGCGCCCACCTTTCACCGTCATCCCCGCGGAGGCGGGGATCCAGAACCTCTGAGGCTTTCGGCTCTTACGAGAACCTGCGCGTCTGGATCCCCGCCTGCGCGGGGATGACGATGGGGGCTAGGTGCCCCCCCTCACCCGAACAGGCCCAGCTCCGTCACCTCCTCGGCGCTCAGGTCGATGCCGAACATCATGCTCAATCGCATCCGGTAGACGCGCGGATCGGTGATCTCGGCCTCGGCGGTCGTCTCCGAGGCGCGGCGACGGTATTGCCGGTCGGTCAGCGAGGCGAAACCGCGCGGCAGGATGATGCTGGTCACCGTCACGTTGGTGAAGCGGCTGGCGGGTGCGCTCATCGACCAATGGTTGCCCATCGCCAGATCGCTGTCGTGCACCTCGGCGGTGGTGAAGCTGTATTGCGGCTGCCACCCCGGCCCCGCCCCGCGTCCGTCGGTGGTGGTCGGATCGCCGTCGCGCAGCAGCAGCCAGCCGCCTTCCCCGGCGCGCTCGTCATCGCGCACCAGCAGGAAGCGCGCGCCGTCGGGCGCCTCGCCCTGCGCGCCGTCGGCGAGCGGCATGACCGGGGCGTAGCTGCCGCCGAAGCCGGCGTCGGCGATCCAGTGCTGGCCGTCGATCGTCACCAGCGACAGCGTGTGCGTCAGCGGCGGGGTCGCGGTCGCGCCCAGCCAGACGCGCGCGAGCAAAGGGCGGGCGCTGAAATCGAGCGCGGCGAGCGCGTCCAGCAACAGCCGGTTCTGCTCGAAACAATAACCGCCGCGCCGCGCGGTGACCAGTTTCGCGGCGACGCTCGCCCCGTCGATCGCGATCGCGCGGCCCAGCCGCACGTCGAGGTTCTCGAACGGAATTGCGAGCCGGTGGGCGTGCTGGATACGCGACAGGCCGGCGGCGTCGCGAGTGGGACGCGCGGGAAGGTCGATGCGGGCGAGGTAAGCGTCGAGGTCGAACATGCGGCCTTCGGTAGCGTGGTTGCGCGCCGATGAGAACGGGTTTGACCGCCCCCGCCCGCACGCCCATGCCGGGCGCCCACCATAAGAGGAGGCGAGGATGAGCGACGTCAAGGGATTGGAATTGCGGTCGATCGTCGACGCCGACGGATCGCTGACGCTGCGACTGGAAGAGGTCACCTATCCAGCCCCGGCGGACGACGAAGTGCTGGTGCGGATCGAGGCGGCGCCGATCAATCCGTCCGATCTGGGGCTGCTGCTGGGGCCGGCGGACGTTGCGACGCTGGAGGATGTCGGGACGCCCGATGCGCCGGCACTGCGCTTCGCGGTGCCGCGCGGGCGGATGGGCGGCCTGCGCGCGCGGATCGGGCAATCGCTGCCGGTTGGGAACGAAGGCGCGGGCACCGTCGTGGCCGCGGGCGCGCAGGGACAGGCACTGGTCGGGCGCAAGGTGGGGATGATCGGTGGCGCGATGTTCGCGCAATATCGGCTCGCAAAGCTGCGCGAGGTGGTGCCGCTGCCCGAGGGCGCGAGCGCGGCGGACGGCGCGGCGATGTTTGTCAATCCGCTGACCTCGCTGGCGTTCGTCGAAACGATGCGTGCCGAGGGGCACAAGGCGATCGTCCATACCGCCGCGGCGTCGAACCTTGGGCAGATGCTCCAGAAGATCTGCCTCGCCGATGGCGTGCCGCTGGTGAACATCGTCCGCAAGCCTGAACAGGCGGCGATATTGCGCGAGATCGGCGCGACCTATGTGCTGAACAGCCAGGACGAGGATTTCCGCACGAAGCTGGCGGATGCGTGCGCCGAGACCGGCGCGACGATCGCGTTCGATGCGATCGGCGGCGGATCGCTGGGCAGCGACATCGTGCAGGCGATGGAACAGGCCGCCAACCGTACGGCAGGCGAGTACAGCCGCTATGGCTCGGACACGTTCAAGCAGCTGTATATCTATGGCGCGCTCGATACCGGCGCGACGACGCTCAACCGGCTGGCGTTCGGGTTCCAGTGGAGCGTGTCGGGCTTCCTGCTGACGCCGTGGCTGAAGAAGGGCGGCGCGGAGACGGCGGGGCGGATGCGGCAGCGGATCGCCGACGAGCTGACCACGACCTTCGCCAGCAACTATACCGCGACGATCGGCTTGAAGGAGGCGCTGACCCCCGACGTGCTGCGCGCCTATGAGCGCAAGGCGACGGGCGAGAAGTATCTGATCGATCCGACGCGCTGAACGCCCGGACATAAAGAAGGGGCGGCACGCCGCGACGTGCCGCCCCCGAGGATGAGCCGAGATCGGCCCGATGCTTACATGTTGATCGTCAGGCCCGCGAAGATGTAGCGGCCCAGCGCGTCGTAGATGCCCGGATAGGTGTTGCCGTTACCGAACGAGCCGATCGGCGCGGCGGTCTGGCTGAGCACCGGGGGCTCACGATCGAGCAGGTTCTGCGCACCGATGCGGAACGTGTAGTTGTCGGCGACACGCGCGGTCAACGTCAGATCGAAGTAGCTCTGCGCCGGGATGCGGCGGTCGAGCACGAACGACGTGCCGGCGAGCGCGGCGTTGTCGCTGGTCCGCTCGTAACGGGTCGGATCCAGATAGCGCCAGCGGCCCGAGATGCCGATGCCGTCGGTGCCCTGCCACGTCAGACGCAGCTGGTGACGCCACTTCGCCTGTGGGAAGCCGCACTGGCCGCCGTAATAGCCGGCGCAATCGAACGAGGTGCCGACCTTCTCCGAGGTGAATTCATCGACATAGGTGCCGTTGAACGCCGCCGACAGCGAGCCGGCCTCCGCGAAGCGATAGGTGTAGTTGGCGTTGATATCGATACCGCGGGTCTTGAGAATGCCGCTGTTCAGGTTGGTATCGGCGACATAACCGTTCGGCGTCTGCCAGAGCGAGAAGTTGGCATCGCGGTTGATCAGGCCGCACAGCGAGGCATCGCCCGTCGCCGCGCACTGGCTGAGGATCGTGTCCGCGCCGATGACCGAGATGATGTCCTTCACCTTGATGCTGAACGCGTCGACCGTGAGGTTGAAGCCCGGCAGGAACGACGGGGTCAGGATCACGCCGGCGGTGAACGTGTCGGCCGTTTCCGGACGCAGGTTCAGGTTGCCGCCCAGAAGGCCGTTGTACTGTGCCGACGGGTTCGCCTGGATCAGACCATAACGGTTGAGCGGCACGCCGAGGTTGACGCACTGCGCGGCGGTAGCCGTCGGTGCGCTGGCGGTGCCGGGCACGCCCGCGCACGGATCGGTCGAGCCGTCGATCTGCACCGACTGCGACTGGAACAGCTCCTGGATGTTCGGCGCACGGACCGCACGGTTGTAGCTGCCGCGCAGCGCGATGTCGCGCACCGGCGACCAGCTGACCGCGCCCTTGTACGAGCTGACGCCACCCGAAAGGTTGTAGTCGGAATAACGATAGCCGCCCTCGAGCGTCAGTTCGTGGAAGAACGGACGATCGGCGATCAACGGCACCTGAAGCTCGGCGAAGAACTCCTTGACGTCGTAGCTGCCCGCGACCGGCAGGGTCGGGCCGCCCTGACCCGCCAGATCGCCGGTGGCGAACGACGTGTCGACGTTCAGCTCGAGCTGCTCCTTGCGATACTCGCCACCGATCGCGAGACCGATGCCGTCGTTCGCCAGCGGGCTCTGGATGCCGTACTCGCCGCCCTTGAAGGTGACCGAGCCGCTGACCACGGTTTCCTTGGTCTGGCCCTGCTGGAAGCCGGCGACCTGCACGTAGTTCAACGCTTCCGCGGTGATCGGCGTGCTGCCGAAGATGTTGAGCGGGACGCAGTTCGGGTCGCTGCCGTCGACGACCGAGCGGCACACGATCTGACCGGCCGTGTTGCGGACGGCGTCGAGCGCCTTCTGCGTGCGGCTGACCGAGAATTCGTTTCGGTAGTTCAGCGTGTACTTGGTCGTGCCATATTGGCCAAACAGGTCGTAGCTGATGCCCTTGTCGAGATCGCCACGCGCACCGACGACGAAGCGGTACGAGGTATGCGTGATGTCGGCCTGACGACCGCCACCCTCGACGTTGCGACGGCCGATCAGGACGTTCGCGATCTGGCTGGTGGTGCCGTCCGGGTTGAGCGTGGTCTGCCCGGTCAGGTTCGAGGCGCGGCAGAAAGTCGCGACCTGCACCGCCGACAGATACGGATTGCCGCAGTTAAGCGTGTTGGTGTTGTTGAAGTTACCCGACGGCGCGATCTGCGCGACCGAGCGATCGTCCATGAACATGAACTCGGTGTACGGCTTGAACGCATCGCTGACGTCGTAATGCGCCAGGAAGCCCGCGGTGTAACGGGTGTCGGGGCGCTGGTAATAGTTCAGCGGATTGGCGTTGTAGAGCGTCGTGCCGGGGACCAGCGCGCCCGCGCCGTTCAGCGTGTACGAGGTCGGCGGACCGCCCTGCGTCGCGTCGGTCAGCGTGAAGTTCGCCGGGAACGCCGTCGCCGAGCCGCCGCAGCGGAATTCGGTGCCGGTCGACGTGGCGAGACCGCACGACGAATAATCGCGGCTGCCCTGCTCGACCGCCGCGATCGAACGATAGCCGAGGTAGCCGACGATGTGGCCGCGGCCGTCATCGGTGCCCGCGCCGATCTTCATGCTGGCGTCGAAGTTGCGACCATCGGTGGTCAGGCCGTTCGGTGCCGGATAGTTGAAGCTGCGGACCAGGTTCTGCAGGCGATCGTTGTTGTTGTCGTGGTTGAACACGCCGTAGTTGGCGTCGACGCTGATGCCGGTGAAGTCGGTGTCGAGCACGAAGTTGACGACACCGCCGACCGCATCCGAACCGTAGGTCGACGAGGCGCCGCCGGTCAGCACGTCGACGCGGCTGATCATGATACCGGGCAGCACGTTGATGTCCGCCGCCGAGCTCTTCGACACCGGGTCACCCGGCATCAGGCGACGGCCGTTGACCAGCGTCAGCGTGCGCTGGTCGCCGAGGTTGCGCAGGTTGAGCGTCGCGGTGCCGGTCGAGCCGTTCGACACCGACGAGCTTTGCGTCGCGAATGCCTGCGGCAGATTGTTCAGCACGTCTTCGAGACGGGTCGCGCCCTGCAGCTTGATGTCCTGCGCGTTGACGACGGTCACCGGGCTGGCCGAGACGAGGTTCGGCGAGGCGATGCGCGAGCCGGTGACGACGATGTCACCACCACCCGGACCGGCTTCACCCGGTGCGGCGGCGTCCTGACCGGCGACGGCGGCCTTCGGCCCGGCATCGGTCGGCGCCTGTGCTTCCGGCGAGGTCGCCTGCGCGAACGCGGGGGTGCCAGCCACTGCCATCGCGATGACCGCGGAGGCGAGCAACTTCGTGCGAAGTGTCTTCATGGGTGTCGGTCCCTTTATACTCTAAGGATCGGGTATGGTTCGATCTCGAAGGCCGACCTCGTGTGCGCACGATCGTCGGGCTTGATGCCCGGCGTCATGACCCTTTGATTTTGCTTAAACAATCATTTCCGGGCAAAAGAGGGCACATTGCCGCCCCAGTGTGACGCTTACGCAACATATCCGCGGTCAGCAGATGTTTCGGAAACGATTGATCTAGTGGGAATGATGCAGCGATGAAAAGTTCCTCGTTATTAGTTGCAGCGACAATTCTTATGATTGGCGCTCCGAGTGTTGCACAATCGACACGCGCAAACCTGCAAAATCTCTATGCGTGCAAGGCTGTGGACGGCGCAGCGTCCCGGCTGGCCTGCTACGAGCGGCAGACCGCGATTTTAGAAGATGCGGAACGGCGCAGCGAGATCGCGGTGGTCGATACCCGCGCCGAGCAGCAACGGCGTCGCGCGGCGTTCGGTGCGAAGGTGTCGGACGAAGCGCGCGCCAGCTCCACGCTGGCCGAGATCAAGACGACGCTGGTTTCCGCCACCCCCGGCGGCGCGGGGCTGCTGGTCTTCGCGCTAGCGGACGGCGCGCGCTGGATACAGGTCGACGATGCGCCAATCCCGGGACGGCTGCGCCCCGGCAGCGCGGTCGTCGTGAAGCGGACGATGCTGGGCGGCTACAAGATGACGATCGACAGCCGCCCGGCGTTCAAGGTTCGCCGGCTATAGCCTGCCCCGCGGCCCAGCCGCTGGCCCAGGCCCATTGGAAGTTGTAGCCGCCCAGCCAGCCGGTGACGTCGACCGCCTCGCCGATCACGTAGAGACCGGGCACCTTGCGCGCCTCCATCGTCTTCGAGGACAAAGCGTCGGTGGCGATGCCGCCGACCGTCACCTCTGCCTTGGCGAAGCCTTCGGTGCCATCGGGGTGGAAGCGCCAGTCGGACAGGCGGCGTTCGGCCTCGGCCAGCGCGCGGTCGGTGGTTGCACCGAGTTCGCCGACGCCCAGCCGCTCGGCGAGGACGTCGGCGAGCCGCGATGGCAGGCCAAGCGTCTGCGCCAGCGTCGCGCGCGGGCGGACGCGCTTGGCATTGGTCAGCCAACCGGCCGCGGCATCGGGGCGGAAATCGATCGCGACCGGCTCGCCGTGACGCCAATAGCTCGACGCTTGCAGGATCGCGGGGCCGGACAGCCCGCGGTGGGTGAACAATGCGGCCTCGGCGAAGGTGGCCTTGCCGGCGCGGGCGACGACCGGCGTAGCGACGCCCGAGAGCGCGCGGAACAGCGCCTCGTCGCCGGGAAGGGTCAAGGGGACGAGCGCGGGGCGCGGCTCGACGACCTTGAGGCCGAAGCGGCGGGCGATGTCATAGGCGATATCGGTCGCGCCCATCTTCGGGATCGACGGACCGCCGGTCGCGATCACCAGCGCCGGGGCGGTGTAGCTGCGGTCGCCGTGCGTGATCGTGTAGCGGCCATCGGCGTGGCCGATCTCGCCAAGCGCCTGCCCGAGCCGGATCGTCACGCCGCCCAGTTCGCATTCGCCAAGCAGCATGTCGACGATCGCGCGCGCCGGGCCGTCGCAGAACAATTGCCCGAGCGTCTTTTCGTGCCACGCGATGCCGTGGCGCTCGACCATGTCGAGGAAATCACGCGCGGTGTAACGGCCGAGTGCGGACTTGGCGAAATGCGGGTTGGCGGACAGGTAACGGTCCGGGGCGGTGTGTAAATTGGTGAAGTTGCAGCGGCCGCCACCGGAGATCAGGATCTTCTTGCCCGGCGCCTCGGCATGATCGAGCACGACGACGCGCCGCCCTCGCTGCCCGCCGACCGCCGCCGCCATCAACCCTGCCCCGCCCGCGCCCAGCACGATCGCGTCGAATGTTTCCATCGCGCGGCCGTGTCATAGGTGCGGAACGAAGTCGATGCCGGCCGCGGCCCGAACCGTCATTGCGAGCGAAGCGACCCAATCCAGGGCGTCCTGATTCGGCTCTGGATTGCTTCCCTCCGCTCGCAATGACGAAGAGCGGTTCGAGTCAGGGAATAGCTCGAAAACCGACCGTCACCCCGGACTTGTTCGAGACCTCTGCGCAAGTCCCCTTCTTGTACCCCGGCGAAGGCCGGGGCCCAGTTGGGGGAGGCTGATGATGCGCGTTGCGCTTCGTTTGATAGGCCTTCCCAACTGGGCCTCGGCCTTCGCCGGGGAACAGAAAGTGGATGTCGTAGAGGGCTTCAACAAGTCCGGGGTGACGGGTGCTCAGATCGCCGCCAGCGCCTGTTCCATGTCGGCGACCAGATCGTCGGCATCCTCGACGCCGATCGAGATGCGGACGAGGTTGTCAGTGATGCCGAGCGCCTGCTTGCGTTCATCGGCGACCGAGAGATGCGTCATGCCCGCCGGGTGGCTGGCGAGCGTTTCGGTGCCGCCGAGGCTGACCGCGAGCTTCGCGATCTTGAGCGCGTCGAGGAAGCGGAACGCCTCGGGCTCGCCGCCCTTCAGATACAGCGAGAAGGTCGAGCCGCCGCCGGTGCAATGGCGACGGTAGATGTCGGCCTGCCGCCCCTCGGCCTCGGCGAGGAAGCCGAGATAGCCGACGCGCTCCACCTTCTCGTGATCGCGCAGGAAAGCGCAGACCTTGGCGGCATTTTCACCGGCGCGGCTCATGCGCAGCTCCAGCGTTTCGAGGCTGCGCATCAGCATCCATGCGGTGTTGGGGTCGCAGATCGTCCCGATCGTGTTGCGCATCGCGCGGATCGTGTTGATGAGCGGCTTGGCGCCCAGCACCGCGCCCGCGACCAGATCGGAATGGCCGCCGGCATATTTGGTGAGGCTGTAGACTACCGCGTCGGCACCATGCTGGAGCGGTTGCGACCAGAGCGGGCCAAGGAAGGTGTTGTCGATCGCGATAGGGGGCAGCTCCTCCGCACCCGCGAAGATCGCGTCGCGGCTGGCGCGCACCGCCTCGACGTCGACCAGCGCGTTGGTCGGATTGGCGGGGCTTTCGAGATAGATAAGTGCGACGCGGCCGGCGTCGTTCGCCTTCTTCATCACCGCGTCGATCTCCTCGCGGGTCGCCCCCGCCGGAAAGTCGAGCCAGTTGACCCCGAAGCGGCCGAGCACGCGCGCGATCAGTGTCTCGGTCGCGGCATAGAGCGGGCCGGAGTGGACGATCGTGTCCCCGGGGCGGACAAGCGACAGAAATAGCGTGGCAATGGCCGACATGCCGCTGGAGAAGGTCAGTGCATCCTCCGCGCCCTCCCAGATGCCGAGCCGGTCCTCGAGAATCTCCTGATTAGGACCGTTGAAGCGCGAATATACCAGCCCCTCGGCGCCGCCGGGACGCTTTCCGGTGACGCCCTCGAAGTGGCGCTTGCCCGCGGCGGCATTGGGGAACACGAACGTCGAGGTGAGGAACACCGGCGGCTTGAGCGCGCCCTCGGACAGCGCGGGGTCATAGCCGTGCCCCATCATCAGCGTCGCCGGCTTGAGCTTGCGCCCGCCGATCGAATCGATCTCGGCCTTGGGAGAGCGGCGGGTTTCGACGCCGGTCAGATCGTCTTCGGTCGGCTTGGTCATGACAGTCTCACCTATTGCGAGCGATAAGGAACGAACGAACCCATCGCGCAGCTACCGCTGGGGATGCGCGCCGGGAGGTCGATGGTCTGGGCGATGTCGCCGCGGCACAGCCGGGTCTGGAACTGGCGCGTGACGATCGTGTCGCCGCGCGCCACCGCCTCGCAGCCGCCGCCGGTGTCGGTGACGTAGACCAGCTTGCGGCTGACGCGGTACAGCAGCTTGCCGTCGTAGGCGGTCAGTTGCGGGCGGGTCCAACGCGTGTCGATACAATCCTGCGGCTTGCCGGCGACCTTGCCGGCGAGCAGCTTTTCGTACGCGATCCGGTTCTTGTCGGGCCTGTCGGGCTTTTGCGCGGGGGCAGCGACCACCGCCGCCGCGCCGAGCGCCGCCGCAGCGGCGAAGGTGATGAGGAAACGCATCGCTTTCTCTCCTTCTATCCGCACGTTACCGGCATGGTTACGTGCGATACCATATCGTCAGCTCTGATCCTTGCGCAAGCGGCGTTCGGCAAACGTGGCGACATCGGGCGCGCGCAGGAACGGATTGGTCGCACGCTCAACGCCGATCGTGGTCGGGATCGTCGCTTCGCCGGCGGCCCGAAGCCGGTCGACCTCCGCCATCCGCGCCACGAGCGCCTGATTGTCGGGCTCAGCCGTCAGCGCGAAGCGGCCGTTCGACTGCGTATATTCGTGCCCGCAATAGACGCGGGTCGCGTCGTCGAGTTCGGCATAGCGCTGCATGTTCGCGAACATCTGGGCGGGCGTGCCCTCGAAGAGCCGGCCGCAGCCCATCGCGAACAAGGTATCGCCCGTGAAGATCACGCCATCGTCGGCGAAGTGGAAGGCGATATGTCCGGCGGTGTGGCCGGGGACGTGCCACACGTCGGCGCGATGCTCGCCGAGCGACACGACATCGCCCTCCCCTACGCCGTCGTCCAGCGCGTCGATCTTCGCGCGCTCGGCTTCCGGGCCGATGACCCGCGCGCCGGTCGCCTGTTTGATCGCCGCCGCGCCCGCGACATGGTCGCCGTGCCAGTGCGTCAGCCACACCGCGTCGATCGTCCATCCGCGCGCCACCGCCGCGTCGAGCAGCGGCTGCGCCTCGCCCGGATCGAGCGCGACCGTGCGCGCGCCGTCGTGGAGCAGCCATGCGTAATTGTCGCTCAGGACCGGGACGCGGACGATCTCCAGCATCTTACCACGTCCCGGTGTTGGGCATCGACGCCCAGGGCTCGGCGGGGTCGAGCGTGCCGTCCTGCAACAGCTCGATCGAGATGCCGTCGGGGGTCTTCACGAACGCCATATGCCCGTCGCGCGGGGGGCGGTGGATCGTGTAGCCGTGATCGAGCAGCCGCTGGCAGGTCTCGTAGATATTGTCGACGCGGTAGGCGAGATGGCCGAAGTTGCGCCCGCCGGTATATTGCTCCGGGTCCCAATTGTGGGTCAACTCGACCTCGGCATTGGCGCGTTCGCCGGGCGCGTTCATATCCTCGGGCGTGGCGAGGAAGATCAAAGTGAAGCGGCCCTTCTCGTTCTCGATGCGGCGGACTTCCCTGAGCCCGAGCAGCTCGAAGAAGGCGATCGTCGCGTCGGGATCGGTGACCCGGATCATCGTGTGCAGATATTTCAACGTCTTCACTCCCGCCCGTCAGGGCACCACATCCTCGACGGCGCGGATCAGCAGCGCGATATCGTCCTCGCGCGAGAGCCGGTGGTCGCCGTCCTTGACCAACCACGTCTGAACGTGCGGCGAGCGGATCAGTTCGGCGAGCCGGCACGTGCGATGCCACGGCACGTCCGGGTCCTGCTGCCCTTGAAGCAGCCGCACCGGGCCGTCGAAGGCGACCGCGCCGCCCATCAGGCGGTTCGCCTCGCCGGATTGCCAGAAGCGGCGCGTGTAGACGGTCGGCTCCGGCCCGTACGGGTTCGGGCGTTCGAGGCGACCGTGCTGGAGCAGGTACATCTTCTCATCCTGCGAGAAGCCCCAGTCCGTGAAATCGGGCGCCGGCGCGATTCCGACCAGCGCCGCGACGCGCTCCGGCCGGGCAAGCGCGGCGAGCAACGCGATCCACCCGCCCATCGACGAGCCGACCAGCACCACCGGGCCATCGACGTGATCGATCATCGCCAGCGCATCGTCGCGCCAGTCGGCGAGCGACTGGTCCTCGAACTTGCCCTCGCTGGCGCCGCAGCCGCCGTAATCAAAGCGCAGGTAGGCGCGGCCTTGCGCCTTGGCCCATTCCTCGAGCGCGACCGCCTTGCTGCCGGTCATGTCGGAGGCATAGCCGGGCAGGAAGACGATCGTCGGCGTGGCGCCAGGGGTATGATGATAGGCGAGCCGCGGACGCGGCGGTTGCGATGTGACGATGCTCATGCGTCCGGCTTTAGCGGGAAGTCGCGGGGGAGCGGAAGGGTGGCGGTGGTCGCGGCGCTCGGTCTCAACCGCGCTGAAGGGCGGGATGACGTGGGGTGGATGGTTCATCCGTCATTGCGAGCGTAGCGAAGCAATCCAGGGCGTCTTGATCTGGCCCTGGATTGCTTCGCTACGCTCGCAATGACGAGAGAATTGCCGTCATCTCGGACCTGATCCGGGATCCCGCTTCTTGGACGGCGGGAAGAAGCGGGTCCCCGGATCAGGTCCGGGGCGACGAAAGGAATGGTCAGCGGCCCAGCATCCGCACCATCTCGGCCGCGAGCAGCGACAGCGTGTCGTCGCGTGCACCCATCACGACGATGCGATCGCCGGGCCGCGCCTGTGCGACGCAATGCGCCGCCGCCGCGGCACGATCGGGAATGTGCAGCGCGTTGCAGCCGGCGATCGTGACGTCGTGGACGACGTCGGCGCTGGTCACATCGCGCGAGACGGTGCCACCCTGATAGACCGGGTCGGGCAACACCAGCAGATCGTCGGCGCGCAGGTGGGTCGCGAACATCGCGGCGAGTTCGGCGCGCATCACCTTGAGCGGGCCGTAGCCGTGCGGCTGGAACAGCGCGATGACGCGGCCGGGGAAGGCGTGGAGCGTGTCGAGGGTGGCGGCGATCTTGTCGGGGTTGTGGCCGAAGTCGTCGATCACGGCGACGCCGTTCGCCTCGCCGACCAGATCGAAGCGGCGGCGCAGGCCGGTGAAGCGCTCAACCCCTGCGACCGCCTGTTCGAGCGAGAGGCCGGCGGCGAGCGTTGCGCCGATCGCGGCGAGTGCGTTCGATACATTGTGGCGGCCCGGCACCTTGAGCGCGACGGACAGCCGCCGACCGCCCGCGATAAGCGTGAAGCGGATCGCGAACGGTTCGGCGACCATATCGGTCGCGAACAGGTCTGCGCTTTGATCGACCAGCGAGAAGCGGGTTACTCGCGCCGGGGGCAGCGCCATCGCGAGCCGCGCGGCGTCCATGTTGTCGGCGTTGATCACGGCGGCGCGGGCACGGCCGATGAAGTCGCCGAACAGTTGGTTCAACTCGTTGAGCGACTTGTGATCGAGGCTGACGTTGTTGAGCACCGCGACCTGCGGGCGATAGAGCGCGATCGAGCCGTCGCTCTCGTCAACCTCGCTGACATACGGATCGCCCTGCCCGACCAGCGCGCTGGCGAACGGACGATCGGTGCTGGCGAAGTCCTTCATCACCGCGCCGTTCATCACGGTCAGGTCGTGGCCGGCGGCGTGGAGGATCGTCGCGATCATGCCGGTCACGGTCGACTTGCCGCTGGTCCCCGCCACCCCGATCGGCTGTGCGGCGGCGTTGAAGAGGGCGGCGTTCAACTCGGCGCGCGACAGGCGGCGGCAGCCGAGCCGGGTGGCGGCGACGATGTCGGCGACACTGTCCTCGACCGCGGCGGAGGCGACGACGATCTGGTCGGGCGCTGTCACGCCGCTGCCGTCCTGCGCGAACAGCTCGATGCCGAGCGCGCGCAGGCCGTCGAACTTGGCGGGGACGCGGCCCTGATCGAGCCCGCGGTCGCTGCCGGCGACGATCGCGCCGCGTCCGCGGAGGATCATCGCCAGCGGCATCATTCCCGATCCGCCGATCCCGACCAGAAAGAAGCGCTGGCCCGATACGTTGCCGTCATGCATGGCGGCGGGCTATCGGCGCTTTGCGCGGGCGTGACAAGCAGGAGGTGGCGATGCGGATCGGAGTGCTGGCGGCGAGCAGCGTCGCCAACCCGGACGTGATCGCACCGGTTTCCGCCTTCGCGGCGGTCGCTTACCCTGAGATCGACCTCGTCTTCCACCCGCAATGCTATGCGCAGGACGGGCATTTCGCCGGATCGGACGCGGTGCGCGCGGCGGCATTCCTCGAATACGCCAACGATCCCGCGTTCGATGCGATCTGGTTCCTGCGCGGGGGTTATGGGTCGAACCGGATCTTGGCGACGATCATGCCACAGCTTGGGCCGGCGGCGCGGGCCAAGAGCTATCTCGGCTATTCCGACGTCGGGTTTCTGCTCGGCGCGCTCTATGCGCGGCGGATCGGACGCCCTGCGCATGGGCCGATGGCGAGCGATATCCGGCGGCGTGGCGGGGACGCGACCGTGGCGCGGTCGTTGGGGTGGCTGGCGCGGGGCGATCGCGCCGGGCTGGAGCCGGGGCTAGACGGGCGGCCGGCGGCGGCGTTCAACCTGTCGATCCTCGTCGCGCTGATCGGGACGCCGTACCTGCCAGATCTCGCCGACCATGTGCTGATCGTCGAGGAAGTATCGGAGGCGATGTATGCGATCGACCGGATGCTGTTCACGCTCGGCAATGCCACACAGCTCCGCAGCATCGCGGGGGTGCGGCTGGGCGCGGTGACGGCGGTGAAGGACAATGAGCCCGACTGGAGCGAACCGATCGAGGCGATGATGGTGCGCTGGTGTCGTGATCTGGGCGTGCCCTATCTTGGGCGCGCGCAGGTCGGGCATACGCACGCGAACCATGTGGTGCCGTTCGGGGTGGCGTGAGCGTCGGACCGACGACCGTCAGTGCGCGATGCCGAGCAGCAGGAGCAGCGCCACCCAGATCACCAGCGCTGCCAGCGCGGCGAACAGCGCCGCCGCCGTGCGCACCGTCGCGCTGCCGTTGCCGAGCCGGTAGGCGCCGCGCATCTGCGCGAACAGATGCACCGGGAACAGCAGCATCAGCAGCGCCACGCCGGACAGATGCAGCGCGCTGGACCACAGGATCATCGCGGTGATGAGCAGGCTGACGAAGCTCATCGAATAGGTGACGAACACCGCATGGTCGAACAGGTGCACGTCGCGCCGCCATGCGAACAGCAGCCACATAAACGGCACCGACAACGGGATCAGCGCCCAGGAGAATTTGTAGCCGTTCGCCTCCATCTTAAAGAGCAGCAGCTCCGGGTCCTCGATCGCGTGGTTCAGCTTTTCGTCGAGCGTGTGCCAGCCCGTCCTGATCGACTCGTTCACGCCATCGGAAGCATTGGGCATCCGATCCATGATCTTCCGGGCGTCCTCCAATTCCTGCGCGTTCGTCGCAAGCTTCGCGATGCGCGCGTCGATTTGTCGCGTGTCGCGCCCGGCGGTCGTCGCTTCGGCGCGTTGCCGGCGGAGCGTCTGGCCAAGGTCCTCGATGCGGGTCTGCTCGGCGACGAGCTGCGACCGCGCGTCGCGGGTCGGCGCGTTGACGTTGGCGAAGCCGCCGAACAGCGAATAGGCGATGTAGAGCAGGAACACCGAGAAGAGGTACAGAGCCAGCGGCGAGAGGAAGCGGCGGCGCTCGCCGTTGATATAGCGGCGGGTCAGCGCGCCGGGGTGGCGCAGCAGCATCCCGATCGTGCGCCACACCGCGCCCTCGATGTGCAGGACGCCGTGGGTGAAGTCGTGCCACCACGCGCCGAGCGTGCGGTGGATGTGTCCGGACTGGCCGCAGACATGGCAATAGTCACCGATGCGCGTCGCACCGCAATTCAGGCAGGTCGCCCCGCCGCCGCTCATCTCCATCTCGCTGATCCGCCCCGTTTATCCCCGCGGCCGGTCTGGCACAAAGCCGGCGCGTGCGGCAAGACAGCGTCAAACGGTGGGCTTCGTCTCTTGCGGATGGTGCGGCGTCAGGATCAGCGTGCGTCCCTCGACGCGCCAGCTCTTCAGCCGCGACAGGAAGTTCATTCCCAGCACGTCGACGTCGCCGAACGCGGGCGAGACGACCACCGCCAGATCGCGCGCGACGACATTGCCGAAGCGCAGTTCGGGCACTTCGCCGGTGTCGGCGCGGATCGTGCCGTTGGCGGTCTTGAGCAGCACCGGAAAGACGGCGGGCTTCACCTCGACCCCGGCGGCCGCGGCAGTGGCCGGGGACAGCGCGGTGATCGTCGCGCCGCTGTCGACCAGCAGCCGGTGCTGCGTCCCGCCGATCGTCGCGCGGACGTAGAAATGGCCGTCGCGGCTCATGCGAATGCGGGTTTCCTCGCCCGCGACCTTCTGTTCGTCGAGATCGAGCGCCGCCGCCGCGCGGCCGAGCCACGGGTCGAAGCGGCCGCGCTCGGCGATCGTCGCGTAGAGCAACAGTCCCGCACCGACCCATAGCGCGAGGCTGACCAGCGTCCGCAGGATCGGGATGCGTCGCGCCACCAGCGCCGCGACGAACAGCGCGCCGAGCAGCAGGTAGAAATGCGGGTTGGCCGAAATCCAGGCGGGCATGACGACGATATAGGGACGGCAAGCTTGCTGGAGAATGGCTGGCGCGGGCGCGGGCGGTGCGCTATGTCGATCGCGTGATGACGATGCCCACTACCACCACGACCCGGCCATGTCCGGGGGCCGGCGCCCGCGTCATCGGCTGACGTACGGCACCGCCCGCCCGGACCGGGTGGAGGCGGTGCGGCGGCTTTCCATCCTGACGATCACCCACGCCGCTCTTTTCGTCGGGGCACGGCATCGCTAGGCCGTTGTCACGACTTTGTGCAGGAAGACCCTTCGATGGAAATGCTCTCGATCACGCTGCCCGACGGTTCGGTCCGCGAGGTCGCGTCCGGCACCACCCCCGCCGACATCGCCGCCGCGATCGGGCCGGGGCTCGCCAAGGCGGCGATCGCGGCGCGCGTGGATGGCGAGTTGCGCGACCTCTCGCGCCCGCTGACGCAGGATGCGCGGCTGGCGCTGGTGACGCAGAAGGACGAGGTGGACGCGCTGGAACTGGCGCGGCACGACTTCGCGCACGTCATGGCCGAGGCGGTGCAGCACCTGTTCCCCGGCACGCAGATCACTTTCGGCCCGGCGACCGACGATGGCTTCTACTACGACTTCGCGCCCAAGGACCGCCCGTTCACCGACGAGGACCTGCCCGCGATCGAAGCCGAGATGCGCCGCATCATCGCCAAGAACGAGCCGTTCACGCGGGAGGTCTGGTCGCGCGAGCAGTTGATCGAGACGTGGCAGCGGCAGGGCGAGACGTTCAAGGCCGAATGGGCCGCCGAACTGCCCGACGGTGAGGAGCTGACGATCTATCGCCAAGGCGCGTGGCTAGACATGTGCCGCGGGCCGCACATGCCCTCGACCGGGCGGCTCGATTCCAATGCCTTCAAGCTGACGCGCGTATCGGGCGCCTATTGGCGCGGCGACCAGAAGAACGCGATGCTCAGCCGCGTCTATGGTACCGGCTGGCTCAACAAGAAGCAGCTCGACGCGCATCTGACGATGCTGGAGGAAGCCGCCAAGCGCGACCATCGCAAGATCGGCGCGGAGATGGATCTGTTCCACCTCCAGTCCGAAGCGCAGGGCTCGGTCTTCTGGCATCCCAAGGGCTATATCCTGTGGCGGCAGATGGAGGCGTATATGCGCCGCCGGCTCGACGCCGCCGATTATGCCGAGGTCAAGACCCCGCAGCTGATGGACGCGCGGCAGTGGGAACAGTCGGGCCACTGGGGCAAGTATCGCGAGAACATGTTCGTCGTTCCCGACGAAATCCCGAATACCGAGGACGAGGGCGCGGTCATCTCGGGCGATGCCGATATGATGGCGCTGAAGCCGATGAATTGCCCGGCGCACGTCTTGATCTTCAAGCAGGGGATCAAATCGTATCGCGACCTGCCGATCCGCATGGCCGAGTTCGGCTGCTGCCACCGCAACGAGCCGCATGGTGCGCTGCACGGGATCATGCGCGTCCGCCAGTTCACGCAGGACGACGCGCATATCTTCGTGCGCGAGGACCAGCTGGTCGAGGAAGTGCGCAAGTTCTGCGAATTGCTCCACTCGGTCTATCAGGATCTGGGCTTTACCGATTATGCGGTGAAGCTGGCGCTGCGGCCCGAGAAGCGCTTCGGCTCGGATGAGATGTGGGACCGCTCCGAGCAGGAATTGCGCGACGCGGTGCAGGCGTCGAATCTGCCGCAGGAGATCAAGGACAAGTTCGAGGAGCTGCCCGGCGAAGGCGCCTTCTATGCGCCGAAGCTGGAATTCCATTTGACCGACGCGATCGGGCGGACGTGGCAGGTCGGGACGATCCAGTCCGACCGCGTGCTGCCCGACCGGCTCGACGCGAGCTATGTCGGCGAGGACGGCAATCGCCATCGCCCGGTGATGCTGCACCGCGCGATCCTGGGCACGTTCGAGCGCTTCATCGGTATCCTGATCGAGCATCACGCCGGGCGCTTCCCGCTGTGGCTCTCGCCCGTGCAGGCGGTGGTGGCGACGATCGTCTCCGACGCCGACGATTATGCGCATGAGGTCGCGGCGAAGCTGCGCGCGGCGGGCATCCGGGTCGAGACTGACCTGCGCAACGAGAAGATCAACTACAAGGTGCGCGAGCATTCGGTCGCCAAGGTGCCGAACCTGCTGGTGGTCGGCAAGCGCGAGGCCGAGGAAGGCAAGGTCGCGCTGCGCCGGCTGGGCAGCCAGGCGCAGACCTTCCTGACGCTGGGCGAAGCGGTGCAGATGCTGCGCGACGAGGCCCGCGCGCCGGACATGCGCTGACGCTCGACGCCGTCGCTCCGCTCTCCTATGATGCACCTATATCATGGGAGGGCGGAGACGATGCGTATCTTGCTTGCGGCGCTGGCGCTGACAGTGCCCCCTCCCACGATGGCGCAGACGGGAATCAACGGACAAGTCGGCGGGGCCGGAGCGAGCGTCCACGACAATAACGGGCGCATCGATCGCGAACGCGCCGCCGGTCGGCTGTCGCGCAGCGATGCACGGCGCGCGAAGACCGAAAACGGCATCACCGACGATCTGGCGCGGCGTTATGGCGGCGACGGGCGGCTCACCGACGCTGAGCAGGCCGAAATCACGAACCGCAACAATGCGATGCAAAGCATCCTCAACGCACCGGCACGTACCGGGCCGAAGCGCTGAGCGGCAATCCTCCGCGATGAAGCGCGAGCCGAGCTTGCACTCTTAGGCCCTCTCCCCTCCGGGAAAAGGATTGAGTGAGGGTCAGGTGTCTCACCGAGAGCGCCCTCTCTGCGAAGCCTCTACCCCTCATCCCGGCCAGCATCGGGTGAACAGCAGGGGGCGCTGTTCACCCGATGCTCCCCGCGAGGGAGAGGGAGCTATTCCAAAACGCGAACGGATGCCCTATATTGAGGGGGTAATCACCACAGGAGCAATACCCATACGTCCTCCCATGATGCGCCGGCCAAACCAGGCGCCGCCGATGAACGGCCCGCGGTTCAATGAGTGGATCCAGAGCCCCAAGGTCCGCGTGATCGATCACGAGGGAGAGAACCTTGGCGTGATGTACACGCGCGAGGCGATGGAGCAGGCGCGCGAGGTCGGGCTCGACCTGGTCGAAGTGTCGCCCAACGCCGATCCGCCCGTCGCGAAGTTCCTGGACGTCGGCAAGTTCAAGTACGAGGCGCAGAAGAAGGCGAACCTCGCCCGCAAGTCGCAGAAGACGCAGGAGATCAAGGAGATCAAAATGCGTCCGAACATCGACGACCACGATTACGACACCAAGATGAAGAAGGTCGCCGAGTTCATCGAGGAAGGCGACAAGGTGAAGGTCACGATGCGGTTCCGCGGTCGCGAGCTGAGCCACGGCCAGCTCGGCATGAACGTGCTGCAGCGAGTCGCCGAGCAGGTGCAGGAAATTGCCAAGGTGGAAGCCTATCCGCGCATGGAAGGCCGCCAGATGCTGATGGTGCTCGCGCCCAAGTAACCGCGCCGGATTATCCAGCCTGCCGTAACGTCCGCCGCGCGTGATCCGCGCGGCGGCGTTGTATTTGTCGGACAGTGTTTTCAAAAATCGCCGGCCGATCTTGTAAAATGGCTGGACGCAGGCGGCTTCTGCGTTACGCTCGCCCGATACCGAACCTTCAAAGAGTTCGGATGACATTGGGAGAGAGATAGCGCCATGCGTCTTACCGCCACCCTTCTGTCCACCGCCGCCGCGGTGCTGGCGCTGCCGGCCCTGGCGCAGGACCAGACGAGCCCCGTCACCACCAACGCCGCTGTCGCCGGACAGAGCGACACCGCCGCCGCGCAATCCGGCGACACCGAAATGCTCAACGCCGGTGACATCGTCGTGACCGCCACCCGCCGCGCCGAGCGGCTGGCCGACGTGCCGATCTCGATCAACGCGGTCAGCCAGGCCGCCTTGCAGAACTCCGGCGCGACCGACATCCGCCAGCTTGCACAGCTTGCGCCGTCGCTGAACGTGTCGTCGACCGGGTCGGAGGCGAACGCCTCGGCGCGCGTCCGCGGCATCGGTACGGTCGGGGACAATCCGGGGCTCGAAAGCTCGGTCACGGTGTTCATCGACGGCGTCTATCGCAGCCGGACGGGGTCGGGGCTCAACGATCTTGGCGAGGTCGACCGGGTCGAGGTGCTGCGCGGGCCGCAGGGCACGCTGTCCGGGCGCAACTCCTCGGCGGGCGCGATCAACATCTATACCAAAGCGCCGTCGTTCGACTTCGGCGGCTATGCCGAGGGCACGTACGGCAATTATGATTTCTACCGTGTCGCGGGGGCGATCACCGGGCCGATCGTCAAGGACCTGCTGGCGTTCCGCATCGATGGCGTCGCGTCCAAGCGCGACGGCTTCTACAAGGATGTCGTCAACGACACCGACTATAACAACCGCAATCGCTGGTTCGTGCGCGGTCAGTTGCTGCTCGAACCCTCGCCCGATTTCTCGGTGCGACTGATCGGCGATTATACATGGCGCAACGAGAAATGTTGCGGGGCGGTCTATGTCGATACGCGCGAGAAGACCGATCCGACGCCGGGTGTACCGGGCGATTATGCGATCAACCCGGCGGGCAATCGCATCGTCAGCGTGATGCAGCAGGTGGCCGCGCTGCGCGGCTATCCGGCGGGCAGCGTCTTCCCGGCCGGCAACGATCCCTACAGCCGCCGCATCGCCTTTACGCCGGGACGTGCTTATTCGAACGTCACCAAGGATTATGGCGGGTCGGGGCAGATCGACTGGAATCTGGGCAGCGCTGCGCTGACATCGATCACGGCGTACCGCGAGTATAAGTCGGACGGCGCGAACGACATCGACGCCAATGTGCTCGACATCGGCTACCGTCCGAACGACGGCAACAACTATCGGCGATTCCATACCTTCACGCAGGAGCTGCGGCTGAACGGCGAGGCGTTCGGTGACAGGCTCAACTGGTTGATCGGCGGCTTCTTCAGCAACGAGGATCTGCAGGTCGTCGACAATCTGAAGTTCGGGCGCGATTACGGGGCGTTCGCGGCCTGCCGGATCGTCGCGACGATCAATCCCAATGCGGCATTGCGGAACCCGGCCAACCCGGGCTGCTTGAGCGCGGCGGGGTCGGCGATCCTGCAGGGGCAGGTGCCGGGCACGACCGCGGCGTTCGGGGCCGCAACCCCGATCGTGCTGGGCAGCATCCGCCTGCTATCGACGCTCAACGACCTGGGCACGACGCGCGACGTCTATAACCAGAATAGCAAGAGCTTCGCGGTCTTCACCCACAACATCTTCCGGCTGACCGATCGACTATCGTTGACCGCAGGCCTGCGCTGGACGCGCGAGCAGAAGGACTTCGATGCCACGTTCGGCAACAACAACACCGTCTGTCCGCAGGTGCAGGCGTTGCTGGGCGCGGGGCCGGGCGGCAATCTGTTCAACAACGCGCAATTGGCGGCGCTGACCCGCGGGATCGCTACCCTCGCCTGCACCGGCAATTCGTCCAGCGCACTCAACGGGCGCACGATCGACGACAAGCTGCGCGAGAATCAGGTGACCGGCACTGCGGTGCTGAGCTGGAAGCCGACCGACCGGTTGATGACCTATGCCAGCTATTCGCGCGGCTACAAGGCGGGCGGGTACAACCTCGACCGTTCCGATCTGGGCGATGCCTATACGGCCGCGACGATCGCCAATATCAATGGCAGCCGACTGCGCTTCGATCCCGAGACGGTCAATGCCTATGAGGTCGGGCTGAAATATTCGAGCCGGCAGTTCACCTTCAACCTCGCCGGCTTCCGGTCCGAGTTCAAGAACTTCCAGCTCAATACCTTCAATGGCACCAATTATGTCGTTGAGAATATCGGCTCCTGCTCGGACGGACTGAACGGGGCGGATCGTGACAATTCGCTGGCGACCGGCGCGTGCACCGGCGACGTCCGCTACGGCGTGGTCAGCCAGGGGTTCGAGGCGGAGGCGGGATTCTATCCGGCCGACCATCTTGCGATCAACATGGGCTATACGTTCGCCGACACGAAGTATCGCCGTAATCTGGTCGGTTCGGACGCGGGCGCGGCGCTCGATCCGGCGCTGTTCCTGCTATCGGGATCGCAGATGTCGAATGCGCCGCGCAACGTCATCACCACCTCGGTGAGCTGGAACCCGCCGATCGGCAGCAGCGGCATGTCGGCGCTGTTCTACGTCGACCAGCGCACGGTGTCCGATTACAATACCGGCTCCGACCTGTTCATCGAGAAGGAGCAGGACGGCTTCACGTTGCTCAACGCGCGCATTGGGTTGCGCGGCAATCAGGATCGCTGGGCGATCGAGGTCTGGGCGCAGAATCTTCTCGACACCGAATATCAGCAGGTGGCGTTCAACGCGCCGTTTCAGGGGGCGGGCAGCCAGCAGCAGGTGCAGGCGTTCGGCGGGGTCGGCAACCAGCTGTTCGCGTCGTTCCTGGCCGAGCCGCGGACTTATGGGTTGACGCTGCGGACGCGGTTTTAACCTCAATCGTCACCCCGGCGGAGGCCGGGGTCCAGTGGCGGGCCGCTCGTTGTTATACGGCGACGTTCCCCAACTGGGCCCCGGCCTTCGCCGGGGTGACAATATGGGTTGGTTAGCGTCAGTACGCGCGCCCGACCAGCACGCGCTCCACCGCGGTGTCGCCGGTGAAGATGCACGCGCCGTCCGCCGCCGCCTGCCCCATCGGTGCGTTGCGCAGCGTCAGCTTGAGCGCCTTCAGCCGCTCGACCACCGCGTCGAGACCCGCGCCGGTCGGGCGCGACCATTGCACCTCAAGCCAGCCGGGGTTCTTCGCGCCCTCGGCGAAATGCGCCTCGACCTGCGCCCAGTCACTGGCCGGCGCGATGTTCGCGTCCAGCCGCGCCCTGGCCTGATCGAACAGCGTCTGCTGGATGTCGCCCAGTAGCGCCGCGACGCCGCCCGCAAAGCCGTCGCGCGCCACCGCGGCGCTGTCGAGCTTGCCGTCCTCGCGGTACAGGCGATCGCGACGGATCACCGAGATGTTGCCCGCCGCCATGTCGCGCCCGCCGACCTCGATCACGAGCGGTGCGCCCTTCTTGATCCAGCCCCAGCGCTTGTTCGTCGCCTTGACCGGCTTGAGGTCGAGCAGCGCGCGCACCGGCTCGCCGAACGCGCTCTCGGCGGCCAGTGCCTGCTGCAGTTCGCGGCAGTACGTCACCAGCGCCCCGTCTTCGGGCGTGTCGCGGAGCATCGGGACGATCACCACCTGCCACGGCGCGACGCGCGGCGGCACGCGCAGCCCGTCGTCGTCGCCATGCACCATGATCAGCGCGCCGATCATCCGCGTCGAGACACCCCAGCTCGTCGTTTGCGCGTAATCGAGCTGCCCCTCGGCATTCTGGAAGCGGATGTTCTGCGCCTTGGCGAAATTGGTGCCGAGGAAATGCGAGGTACCGGCCTGGAGCGCCTTGCCGTCCTGCATCATCGCCTCGATCGACCAGGTGCCGACCGCGCCGGGGAAACGCTCGTTCTCGGGCTTCTCGCCGGCGATCACCGGCACCGCGACGCAATTCTCGGCGAAGTCGCGATAAACCTCGAGCATCTTGAGCGTTTCCTCGCGCGCCTCTTCGGCGGTGGCGTGCGCGGTATGCCCTTCCTGCCACAGGAACTCGGCGGTGCGCAGGAACATGCGGGTGCGCATCTCCCAGCGGACGACGTTCGCCCATTGGTTGATGAGCACCGGCAGGTCGCGCCACGACTGCACCCAGCGCGCAAAGGCATGGCCGATCACCGTCTCGCTGGTCGGGCGCACGACGAGCGGCT
Source organism: Sphingomonas phyllosphaerae FA2 (assembly GCF_000427645.1). GTDB lineage: Bacteria > Pseudomonadota > Alphaproteobacteria > Sphingomonadales > Sphingomonadaceae > Sphingomonas > Sphingomonas phyllosphaerae. Next base: position 1,440,882 of record NZ_KE386571.1, read on the forward strand.
CCTCCAGCTTGGCGGCGGGATCGGGGACCAGACCGCCCTTCCCGTCCGCGATCAGGCGATGATGCGTGACGACCGCCATTTCCTTGGCGAAACCTTCGACATGGCTCGCTTCCTGCTCGAAATAGCTGAGCGGGATGAAGACCGGGAAATAGCAATTCTCATGGCCCGTCGCCTTGATGCGATCGTCGAGCAGCCGCTGGAATCGTTCCCAGATGCCATAGCCCCACGGCCGGATGACCATGCAGCCGCGCACGCCCGATTCCTCGGCCATATCGGCCTCGGTGATGACGGATTGATACCAGGCGGCGAAGTCGGCCTCGCGGGTGACGGGGAGCGCATGTTTCATGCGCGCGGCGATAGCGGCAAAAGCGCCCGCTCGCCAAGCGGCAACGCGCGGGGTTCCTTTGGCGGAGTGCGACGGTTAGGGACGACCTATGTCGGGTGATCGCGTCCTGAAGGGCATCGCCCTGCGCCTGCTGGCGATTTTCTTCCTCTCCACCATGTCGGCGCTGGTGAAACTCGCCGAAACGCGCGGCGCTTCGCTGCCCGAGACGATGTTCTGGCGACAGGCCTGCGCGTTGCCGGTGGTGCTGGGGTTCGTCGCGGCGACCCGCGGGTTGGGGTCGCTCCGCACGACGCGGATCAAGGGGCATTTGGCGCGGTCGTTGGTCGGGGTGGTCGGGATGGTGTTCACGTTCGGCGCGGTGCTGTTGTTGCCGCTCGCCGAGGCGACGACCTTCCAGTTCACGGTGCCGATCTTCGCGACGATCCTCGGCGCATTGGTGCTGGGCGAGCGGACCGGCGTGCAGCGCTGGGGTGCGGTGCTGGTCGGGTTCGCCGGCGTGCTGATCGTCGCGCAGCCGGGCAGTGGCACGCATGTGCCGCTGTTCGGGGCCATCGTCGGGCTGCTGGCGGCGTTGTTCGTCGCGCTGGTCGCGATCCTGCTGCGGCAATTGCGCGACGAGCCGTCGGGGACGACGGTGTTCTGGTTTTCAGTGCTGACGCTGCCGCTGATCGCGGTGCCCTATGCGTTTCACCTGAAGGCACATGATCCGCTGACGTGGCTGAACCTCGCGGCAATCGGGCTGGTCGGCGGGTGCGGGCAACTGGCGCTGACCGGCGCGGCGAAGCTGGCGCCGGTGACGACGGTGGTGCCGATGGACTATTCGGGGCTGATCTGGGCGACGCTCTACGGCTGGCTGCTGTTCGGGGTGCTGCCGAGCACGATGACGTGGGTCGGCGCGCCGGTGATTATCGCGAGCGGGCTGTTCATCGTCTGGCGTGAACAGCGGCTGGGGAAGCAGCAGACGGTGACCGCCGCGCCGGAGGATTGAGCAGCTTTACGTCATTGCGAGCGTAGCGAAGCAATCCAGGGCCGGACCAGGACGCTCTGGATTGCTTCGCTACGCTCGCAATGACGGTCCGGCGTTTACTCCGCCGCCTCGGCCTGCACGACCGGCGGCTTCCACGTCAGCACCGGCTTGCGCGCCGCGAGCGTCTCGTCGAGGCGTGCGCGCGGGGCGAAGTGCGGGGCGGTCTTGAGCGACGGGTCGCCGGCCTTTGCCCGCTCCGCCACCGAGCGCAGCGCGCCGATGAACTGGTCGAGCGCGCCGCGGCTTTCGGTTTCGGTCGGCTCGATCAGCATCGCACCGTGGACGACCAGCGGGAAGTACATGGTCATCGGGTGGAAGCCCTCGTCGATCAGCGCCTTGGCGGCGTCGATCGTCGAGAAGCCGGCCGCAAAGCCCTTATCCGAGAAGATCGCCTCGTGCATGCACGGCCCCGCCCCCGCGAACGGCGCGTCGAGCACGTCCTCCAGCGAGCGCAGCACGTAGTTGGCGTTGAGCACCGCGTCCTCGGCGACCTGCTTCAACCCGTCCGCACCGTGGCTGAGGATGTACGCCAGCGCGCGCGTGAACATGCCCATCTGGCCGTGAAAGGCGACCATGCGGCCGAAGCTGTCCAGCTTGCCGCCAAAATGCTCGTTCGAGAATTCCTCGGCGCGCTCTTCCTCGATCAGATGGACGTACCCGTCCTTCGTCCGCGCGGTGTACGGCAGCGGACCGAACGGCGCGAGCGCCTCCGACAGCACCACCGGCCCCGAACCCGGCCCGCCGCCGCCGTGCGGGGTCGAGAAGGTCTTGTGGAGGTTGATGTGCATCGCGTCGACGCCGAGGTCGCCCGGCCGCACGCGCCCGACGATCGCGTTGAAATTCGCGCCGTCGCAATAGACGTAGCCGCCCGCGGCGTGGACCGCGTCGCTGATCTCCTTGAGATCACGTTCGAACAGCCCGCAGGTGTTCGGGTTGGTGATCATCACCGCCGCGACGTCCGGTCCGAGCCGCGCCTTGAGCGCCGCGGTATCGATCCGACCTTCGTCGGTGGCGGGAATGTCCTCGACCGAGAAACCGGCGAAGGCGGCGGTGGCAGGATTGGTGCCGTGCGCCGATTCGGGCACCAGCACGACCTTGCGGTGGCCCTCACCGCGCTTCTCCAGCGCCGCCTTGATGCACAGGATGCCGCACAATTCGCCATGCGCGCCGGCCTTGGGGCTCATCGCGACGCCGTACATGCCGGTCAGCTTGATGAGCCACACCGCCAGTTCGTTGATGACGCCCAGCGCGCCCTGCACGGTGTCGACCGGCTGGAGCGGGTGGATGTCGGCGAAGCCCGGCATCCGCGCGACCTTTTCGTTCAGGCGCGGATTGTGCTTCATCGTGCACGAGCCGAGCGGGAAGAGCCCGAGGTCGATCGCGTAATTCTGGCGGCTGAGGCGGGTGTAATGACGCACCGTCTCCTGCTCCGACAGGCCGGGCAGCCCGATCGCGCTCTTGCGCGTCAGATCGCCGAGCCGCGAGCCTGCGACATCGCCGTCCGCAAAGTCAACGCCGGTCGTCTCGGTCGAGCCGATCTCGAAGATCAGCGGCTCTTCGAGCATCAGCGCCTTGTTGCCGGTGAAGGTCGGGGCCGCGTTGCCGCCGGCGACCGGCGTCGTCGGCTTCCAGCCGCTTGCGTTGATGCTCATGCCAGTGCCTCCTCAAGCGCGGTCGCCAGCGCCTCAATATCCTCGTCGGTCGCGGTTTCGGTGACGGCGACGATCAGCCCGTTCGCCAGCGCATCCTCGCCCGGGTACAGCCGCCCGAGCGACACGCCCGCGAGCACGCCCTTGTCAGCGAGATCGCGCACCACCGGTCGCGCCTCCTTGCCGATGTCGAGCGTGAACTCGTTGAAGAAGGTGTCGTTGATGAGCTTGACGCCCGGCACCTTCGCCAGCCGGTCCGCCGCACGGCACGCGCCCGCGTGGTTGAGCGCCGCGAGGCGTCGCAGCCCCGCCTCACCCAACAGCGTCATGTGAATCGAGAAGGCCAGCGCGCACAGCCCGGAGTTGGTGCAGATGTTGCTGGTCGCCTTCTCGCGGCGGATATGCTGCTCGCGGGTGGAGAGCGTCAGCACGAAGCCGCGGCGGCCCTCGGCATCGACGGTCTGCCCGCACAGCCGACCCGGCATCTGGCGGACGTACTTTTCCTTGCAGCCGAACAGCCCGACATACGGGCCGCCGAACTGAAGCCCGACGCCGAGCGACTGGCCCTCGCCCACGACGATGTCGGCGTCCATCTCGCCGGGCGAGCGCAGCGCACCGAGCGCGACCGGCTCGGTGACGACCGCGATCAGCAGCGCCTTCTTCGCATGGCAGGCGTCGGCCAGCGGGGTGAGGTCGGCGATGCGGCCGAGGATGTCGGGATATTGGACGACGACGCACGAGGTGTCGTCGTCGATCTTCGCGATCAGCGCGTCGAGATCGGTGTCGGCGCCGAGCGTCGGCAGCGCGGTGTCGAGCGCGTCGCCGGTGTACTTCGCCATCGTCTTCGCGACCGAGACGTAATGCGGATGCAGCCCGCCCGACAGGATCGCCTTGCCGCGCCGCGTAATGCGGCGCGCCATGCCGATCGCTTCCCAGCACGCGGTCGAGCCGTCGTACATGCTGGCGTTCGCGACATCGGTGCCGAGCAAGGCGGCGACCTGCGTCTGAAACTCGAACAGCATCTGGAGCGTGCCCTGCGCGATCTCCGGCTGATACGGCGTGTAGGCCGTCAGGAACTCGCCGCGCTGGATCAGGTGATCGACGCTGGCGGGAACGTGATGGCGATACGCCCCTGCCCCAAGGAAGAACGGCACCTCGCCCGCCACCGTGTTCTTGCGGGCGAGCGCAGCCATGTGGCGCTCGACCGCCAGCTCGCTGGCGTGGTTGGGCAGGTCATGGATCGGGCCGTCGAGCCGCGCGGCTTCGGGCACGTCGGCGAACAGAGCGTCGATCGACGATGCGCCGATGACGGCCAGCATGTCCTGGCGGTCGGTGGGGGTCAGGGGCAGGTAGCGCATGTTCAGAAAACTCCCCCCTCCGTGTCAGGGAGGGGTCGGGGGAGGGTCAGCGTCCGGGGATACGGGTAGCGGCGGACGGAACGGCTGACGTTCCGCGAGCACGCGCCCCTCCCCCAACCCCCTCCCCGATGGGGAGGGGGCTATGTTAGATCACAGCTTCGCGACGAACGCGGCGTAGGCGGTTTCGTCCATCAGCGCGTCCAGCTCGGACGCGTCCGACAGCGTGATCTTGAAAAACCAGCCTTCGCCTTCCGGGTCGCTGTTGACCAGCGCCGGCTCGTCGGTCAGCGCCGGATTGCCTTCGAGCACATTGCCGGAGACGGGCGAATAGACGTCCGACGCGGCCTTGACGCTCTCGACGACCGCAGCCTCGTCGCCCTTGCCGAGCGCACGGCCCGCGTCAGGCACTTCGACGAACACGATGTCGCCGAGCTGGCTTTGCGCATAGTCGCTGATGCCGACCGTGCCGGTGTCGCCATCGACGTCGATCCACTCGTGATCCTCGGTGAAATAACGGCTCATCTTTACTTCACTCCTCGGAAGTAGCGGTGGGGAACGAACGGCATCGCGGTGACGGTGGCACGGTGCGCCTTGCCACGCTGCGACAGGGTGACGACGGTGCCGGGCACGGCATCGGCGAGCGGGACATAGGCCATCGCGATCGGCGCGCCGACGGTCGGCGCGAAGCCGCCGCTGGTGACGCGGCCGACGACCGCGCCCGCGGCGTCGAGCACGTCGGCACCCTCGCGGACCGGCTGACGCCCCTCAACCAGCAGCCCGACCCGCTTGGTGGCGGGGCCGGCCTCGCGCTCGGCGAGGATGCGTGCGGCGCCGGGGAAGTCGGCAGCCTCGCGGCGGCGCTTGAACAGCGCGAAGCCGAGATCGGCCTGCACCGGGGTGATCGCGGGATCGAGGTCGTGACCGTAAAGCGGCAACCCCGCCTCCAGCCGCAGCGAGTCGCGCGCGCCGAGCCCGATCGGCTTGATCTCGGGCTGCGCGACCAGCGCGTCGGCGAACGCCTCGGCGGCCTCGGCGGGCACCGACATTTCCACGCCGTCCTCGCCGGTATAGCCCGAACGGCTGATCCACAGGGCGTGGCCGTTCCACTCGAACGCGCCGGCCTGCATGAAGGTCAGCGCGGCGACGCCGGGCACGAGCCGCGCGACGGCTTCGACCGCCTTCGGCCCCTGCACCGCGAGCAAAGCGTGCTCTTCCATCATGTTGAGCGTGATATCGTCGGGCAGATGCTCGACCATATGCGCGACATCGTCATACTTGGTCGCGCCGTTGACGACCATGTAGATGCGATCCGCGGCTTGCGGCGTCAGCATCAGGTCGTCGAGGACCCCGCCCTGGTCGTTGAGGAGCAGCGAGTAGCGCGCCTTGTTGAGCGGCGCATCGACGATCGCGGCGGGCATCAGCGCCTCGAGCGCGGTCGCGACATTGTCGCCAGTGATCGACAGCTGGCCCATGTGACTGACGTCGAACAGCCCGGCATTTTCGCGCGTCCAGAGGTGCTCGGCCATGATGCTCTCGTACTGGACGGGCATGTGATAGCCGGCGAACTCGACCATCCGGCCGCCCTTCGCGCGGTGCCAGGCGTCGAGCGGGAGCGTCAGGATCTCCAGCGGCTCGAAACCGTCGTCTTCATGGCTAACGGGCGTTTCGCTCATCACAGGTCTTCCGTTACAAGAGGCCGGTCGCATGCGGAGCCCGGGGCCCGCCATCGATCCGAATGTCCCCCTCTGTCACGGAACCTGAGAGCTTTCCCCGGATATGCCGGGTTACCCCTTCGGTGGGCGTGCGGGCCGAGGCCCACATGCCGCTTTCCAGAGTGTCGATCGGCCGGCGCGGTCCCTTCTGCCTGAGAGATTCCGGGGTGGTTGCTCCTTCGGCGGCGGCTGATGACCTGAAAGGCCGGCCGCGCTCTCCCGCGCCTGCCCATGCCCCTTGCGCGGCATCGACCGAACCGCCCTCTACGCGCGCCGGAGCGGGAGTCAATTGCGGATTGCTCGCCACGGCTATGGTGTCGTGCACCGACATGGGTCACTATCTATGCGTGGCATGAACGGGGGGTTCTGGGTGTCTGACGTACTGAACGGACTGGCAATCGCGTCGAAAAAGGCCGTGCACCGGCTTCTCGTGGCGCCGAGGCAGCGGCGGCGTTGGGCGGCTGCGCGCGCGCCATTCGATCACCGTACGCCGGAAGGGCTGACCTTTCGGCTGTACCCGCACGAATATGTCGACTCCTTCATCTATCAATTCGGCATCTACGAACGGCAGTATCTCGATTTCTTGCTGAAGGTGCTGCCGCGCGATGCGGTCATGCTGGATATCGGCGCGAACATCGGGAACCACGCACTGTATCTGGCACGCCATATCGCCGCCATTCACGCGTTCGAGCCCAATCCGGTCACCTTCGCGCGACTGAAGCACAATGTCGCAAGCAACGGGCTGGAGGATCGGGTCACCCTCCACCATGTCGGGCTTGGCGACGAGGAAGGGATGTTCCGCTTCGCCTCGAACGTGTCGGGCAACCTCGGCGCAAGCGGGTTCCTGCGTGGTGACGAGGCCGCCGACGCTCGTGTGGAGGTGATCGAGCTGCCGATCCGCCGCGCCGACGATTACGTCGCCGCGCTCGATCTACCGAAGGTCGATTTCGTGAAGCTCGACGTCGAGGGATGGGAAGCCTCGGTGTTCCGCGGGCTGGCCGGCACGATCGCGCGCCATCGGCCGATCGTGGCGTTCGAGTATCACGGTCACGAGCAGCCCCGCAGCGACTTCGACGCGATCGTCGCGGCGCTGCCGGGCTATACCATCATCGACCCCGCCTTCGCTCCGGCGCAGGCCAGCTATGCCGCGAAGGCGCTGTGGGCGATACGCCGAGCGGGCTGGCCGGAACTGCGCCGTGTCACCGACCCTGAACCGCGTACCTACGAGAGCCTGTTGGCCTTTCCCAATGAAGAGCTGCTCGCGAGGTTCGATCGAAAGGATTAGCGTGGAGCCGCAGCCGGTTTGAACACGTTGCGGGGTGAAGGACAAGGAGATCGCTTATGGACACTGCCACTTCCCCCGTCGTCGAGCGGATCGCGCGCGTACTCGCTGCGCAGCATCTGAGCGCCAACGGTCATGGCACCGTCGAATCGCCGAGCGCGCTCGTCGACGCGCAGTGGAAGGATCACCGCGACGATGCGATTGCGGTGCTGCACACGATGCGCGCGCCGAGCCCGGCGATGGCCGCGGCGGGCGATGTTGCGGTGTGGGAGCGGATGGTGCTGGCGGCAATCGCGGAGGCAAAGCCCGGCATCGTCATGTAGCGGCGCGGCGGTCCACGGCCCACGACACTGCCAGCACGACCAGCCCGGCGACCGCGAGCACGGCCCCGACCGGGCCGGTCGAGGTCCAGCCCCAGCCGGCGGCGATCGCCATCCCGCCCAGCCACGGCCCCAGCGCATTGGCGGTGTTGAACGCCGAATGGTTGAGCGCCGCGGCGAGCGCCTGCGCGTCGCCCGCCACGTCCATCAGCCGGGTCTGGAGGACGGTGCCGAGCGAGCCGCCGATCCCGATCGCCACCATCGCCACCAGCACGGTCGCGAAGTGCTGCGCGGCCAGCGGCCAGAGCAGCAACGCGGCGATGCTCCACACCAGCACCGCGGCGGCGGTCGGCAGCAAGGCGCGGTCGGCGAACCTGGGAACGATCAGATTGCCTGCGGTCATCCCAACGCCGAACGCAGCGAGTGCGAACGGCACCATGCGCGGGCCGACCTGCGTCACGTCCGCCATCGTGTCGGCCAGATAGGTATAGACCGCGAACAGCCCGCCGAACCCGATCGCGCCGATGCCGAGCGTCAGCCACACCTGTGGCCGCCGGAGCGCACGAAGCTCCCACAGCGGGCTCGCCGCCGGGTCGCCGCGGTCGCGTGGCGCGAAAAAGGCGACCAGCGCCGCGGTCAGCGCCGCCAGCCCCGCAACGACGATGAAGCACGAGCGCCAGCCGAGCAGCTGCCCCATGAAATTGGCGAGCGGCACGCCGACGATCGTTGCGACCGTCAGCCCCAGCATGACGCGCGCCACCGCCTGCGTCCGCTTGCCCGCATCGACCAGCGACGCCGCGACCAGCATCGCGATCCCGAAATATGCGCCGTGCGGCAGCCCGGCGATGAAGCGGAACAGCATCATCCAGCCATAGGTCGGCGCGAGCGCGGACAACGCGTTGCCGAGCGCGAACAGCGTCATTAGCGCGATCAGCAGATGCCGCCGCGCCATCCGCGCGCCGAGCACGGCGAGCAGTGGCGCGCCGACAACCACGCCCAAGGCATAGGCGCTGATGACATGCCCGGCGGTCGGCGCATCGACACCGAGGTCGCGCGCCATGTCGGGCAGCAGGCTCATCGTCGCGAATTCGGTGGTGCCGATCGCAAACCCGCCGACCGCGAGCGACAAATGGATCAAGCCGACGGGTGCGTTGCGCACGTCGGCAATGGCGGTGGCCATGCGATTTCCCCGGTTTCGGCTTTTGTGGTGAACCGCATAGCTGGCGATGCTGCGGTGCAGCGTCAAGGGTTTGTCGGTCGTGCGGGCAGTAACCGTCGCTCCTGCGCAGGCAGGAGCCTATGTCTGTACGTGGCGGCGCGGAGCGTTTGACACAAAATGCCGGGTACGTGTGTCGACGTCTGGCGATACGCGACAGACATGGGCCCCTGCCTTCGCAGGGGCGACGGAGGGGAAGTCACCTGCCCCCTCATGTCGGGACCCGCTTCTTCTGCGCGCGACGGTTTACGCCGCCGGCGTCAGCCGCAACAACCGGCCCTGCGAATCGCCGCCGTCCTCCAGCACATAGATCGCGCCGTCCGGGCCTTGCTCCACCTCGCGGATCCGCGCGCCCATGGACCATTGGTCGCCCTTGCTCGCGTTCGTACCGTTGAGGTCGACCCGCACCAGCGACTGCGACGACAGCCCGCCGATAAACGCGTCCCCCTTGTATTGCGGGAACAGGTCGCCCGAATAGATCATCAGCCCGCCCGGCGAGATCACCGGATTCCACCAGACCTTCGGCGCTTCATAGCCGTCGCCGGGCGCGTGATCGGGGATGTCGCTGCCGTCGTAGTTCGAGCCGTTCGAGACGTTCGGCCAGCCGTAGTTGCGGCCGGGCAGGATCAGGTTGAGTTCGTCCCCGCCCTTCGGCCCCATCTCCTGCTGCCAGAGATTGCCCTGCGCATCGAAGGCGAGCCCGAGCAGGTTGCGGTGCCCGTAGCTCCACACCTCGGGTAGAAAGCCCTGCGTCGCGAGTGGGTTGTTCGCCGCCGGCTTGCCATCCGGGGTCAGCCGCAACACCTTGCCGAGCGAGCCGCCCTTGTCCTGCGCAGGAGTGAACTTCTGTCGCTCGCCGTTGGTGAAGAACAGATACTGACCGTCGGGCGAGAAAGCGATACGCCCCGAATAATGGCCGTCGCCGTTGACCAACGGTGTGGCGCGATACAGCGCCTCGATCATCGAAAGACGTTCGGCCCCCGCGTCGCCCGACAGCACGCCACGCGCGAGCACCACGCCCTTGCCGCCCTGCCCGGGAGCCGAATAACTGAAGTAGACGCGCTTGCTGGTCGCGAAATCGGGGGCGAGCACCACGTCCATCAATCCGCCCTGCCCGGCGGAATCGACGTCGATGGTCGCGATCGTGCGGCGCGACGAGCCGTCCGCACTGACGAGCAGCAATTCGCCCTTCTTCTCGGTGACCAGCATCCGGCGGTCGGGAAGGAAGGTCATCGCCCAGGGCGCGTCGAAATCGGCGATCACCGCGCGGGCGAACGGCGTCCCCGCAACCGGCGTGCTGCTCGGCGAGGGCGACGGGCTCGGAGTCGGCGCCGGCACGCCCGGCGCGTCGGCGACCGGCTGCACCGCGGCCGAATCCTCCCCGTTGCAGGCCGCCGCAGCGGTGAGCGCGACGGCGGCGAGCGCGATACGGTACAGCACCCGATTCTCCTTTTTCATCCGAGTTTCATTCAACAAATCCGGGTCACATGCATTGTTCCGGCAAGCTGGGCTAGGCGCTTGCGAGCGTAGCGCAGTGGCGCTATATGGGCGGTGCTTTCTCTTACATCGCGAGGTGATAAGGGGCTGCGGGGCTCGCTCCGCGGCGGCAAGAAACGCATGTGCGGTAGGTGCTTTTGAACGACATCACTCCCCTCGTCCGGTTGATCGAGCCAGAGGCAGACGCGCTCGGCTTCGCGCTGGTGCGCGTCCGGTTGTTCGGCAAGGACGATGAGCGCACGCTGCAGATCATGGCCGAGCGGCCTGACACGCGGCAGCTGAACATCGACGATTGCGCCGAACTGTCGCGCCGCATCTCGGACAAGCTCGACGCGCTGGAGGAGGCCGGCAAGGACCCGATCGAGGGTGCGTACCGGCTGGAAGTGTCGTCGCCGGGCATCGACCGCCCGCTGACCCGTCGGCAGGATTTCATCGACTGGGCCGGGCATGAGGCACGGATCGTGCTGACCGAGGCGGTCGACGGGCAGAAGCAGTTCAAGGGCGACCTGGAAGGCATCGATGCCGATGGCATGATCGCGATCCGCCACCCGCGCACCGGCGTGCTGGAGCAGGTGCCGTTCGCGCTGATCGCCGATGCCAAGCTGGTGCTGACCGATCGCCTGATCGAGGCCACCGTCCCGCTCTCGATGGAGGGCGCGGAAGAAGAGATTCAGATAACGTCCGCGGACGAAGAAGAGGAAACCCACTGATGGCCACCGGCGTCACCGCCAACCGCGCGGAGCTGATCGCGATCGCCAATTCGGTCGCTTCGGAAAAGATGATCGATAAGGCGATCGTCATCGAGGCGATGGAGGACGCGATCCAGCGCGCCGCGCGCACGCGCTATGGCCAGGAAATGGACATCCGCGCCAAGCTGGATGCCAACAACGGCGATCTGCGGCTGTGGCGCGTCGTCGAGGTAGTCGAGCAGGTCGACGACATCTACAAACAGGTCGACGTCAACGGCGCGCAGAAGCTGCAGCCGGGCGCGAGCGTCGGCGACTATCTGGTCGATCCGCTGCCCCCGATCGAATTCGGGCGCATCCAGGCGCAGGCCGCCAAGCAGACGATCTTCCAGAAGGTCCGCGACGCCGAGCGCGAGCGCCAGTATGAAGAGTTCAAGGAACGCGCCGGCGAGATCATCACCGGCGTCGTCAAGCGCGTCGAGTTCGGCCATATCGTCGTCGATCTCGGCCGCGCCGAGGGCGTGATCCGCCGCGACGCGCAGATCCCGCGCGAAGTGGTGCGCGTCAACGACCGCATCCGTTCGCTGATCCTGAAGGTGGTGCGCGAGAACCGCGGCCCGCAGATCTTCCTGAGCCGCGCACACCCCGACTTCATGAAGAAGCTGTTCGCGCAGGAAGTGCCCGAAATCTACGACGGCATCATCGAGATCAAGGCCGCTGCGCGCGATCCGGGCAGCCGCGCCAAGATCGGCGTCATCTCGCATGATTCGAGCATCGATCCGGTCGGCGCGTGCGTCGGCATGAAGGGCAGTCGCGTGCAGGCGGTCGTGCAGGAGATGCAGGGCGAGAAGATCGACATCATCCCGTGGTCGCCCGACACCGCGACCTTCGTCGTCAATGCGTTGCAGCCGGCGAACGTCGCGCGCGTGGTGATCGACGAGGAAGAGGATCGCATCGAGGTGGTCGTCCCCGACGATCAGCTGTCGTTGGCGATCGGCCGTCGCGGCCAGAACGTGCGTCTCGCCAGCCAGTTGACCGCCAAGGCGATCGACATCCTGACCGAGACCGACGCCAGCGAGAAGCGTCAGCAGGAGTTCGTCAAGAATTCCGAGACCTTCCAGAACGAACTGGATGTCGACGAGACGCTGGCGCAGCTGCTGGTCGCCGAGGGCTTCGGCGCGCTGGAAGAGGTCGCCTATGTCGAGCTGGACGAGCTGGCCGGGATCGAGGGCTTCGACGAGGATCTCGCGCAGGAGCTGCAGAGCCGTGCGCAGGAAGCGCTCGACCGCCGCGAACAGGCCAACCGCGAGGAGCGGCAGGCGCTGGGCGTCGAGGATGCGCTGGCCGAGCTGCCGTATCTGACCGAGGCGATGCTCGTCACGCTCGGCAAGGCCGGGATCAAGACGCTCGACGATCTCGCCGATCTGGCGACCGACGAACTGGTCGAGAAGAAGCGCGCCGAGCCGCGCCGCCGCAACGACGATGCGCCGCGCCGCACCGATCGCCCGGAGAACAAGGGCGGCGTGCTCGGTGAATACGGGCTCAGCGACGAGCAGGGCAATGAAATCATCATGGCCGCCCGCGCGCACTGGTTCGACGACGAGCCGGCCGCCGAGCAGCCCGCTGAGCAGGCGTCGGAGGATCAGGACGCCTGATGCCGTTCGTATCGATCCGACTGGCCGGCGCCGCGACGCGCGAGCAGAAAGCGGCGATCGTGGCGGACGTCACGACGTCGCTGGTCACGCGGCTGGGCAAGAACCCGGCCGCGGTGCAGATCGTGATCGAGGAAGTGTCGACCGAGAATTACGGTGCGGGCGGCCAGTTGCTGGCCGACCGCGACGCGCCCGTTGCCAAGGGAGACGCATATGCGGACCCCCGACAATGAGACGCTAGACGGCACCCCCGAACGGTCCTGCATCCTCACCCGCGAGCGTGCGTCGCCCGCGGCGCTGATCCGACTGGCGCTCGCCCCTGACGGGTGGGTGCTGCCGGACGTGCGCGCCAAGGCGCCGGGCCGCGGGGCGTGGATCGGGGTCGATAGCATCGAACTCGAACAGGCGATCGCCAAGGGCAAATTACGCGGCGCGCTCGCGCGGGCGTTCAAGACCGGCGAGCTGACGATCCCCGACGATCTGCCCACGCTGATCGCCGCCGCGCTGGAGCGCAACGCGCTCGACCGGCTCGGGCTGGAATCGCGCGGGGGCACGATCCTGACCGGCTCGGAGCGGATCGAGACCGCCGCACGCTCGGGCAAGCTGCACGCGCTTTATCATGCCGCCGATGCCGCCGAGGACGGGTGCCGCAAGCTGGCACAGGCATGGCGCGTCGGGTCCGATCGCGAAGGTTCCGACGTCAGGGGCTTGGCACTGCCGGTGGCGCGCCCCATATTGTCGTTGGCGCTTGGCCGCGAAAATGTGGTACACATCGGCGTCATCGACCGCGCTGCGGCCAAACGACTCAGCGAAGCGCTCGATCGTTGGCTGCACTTTATCGGCCCTGATCTGAATACAGCACCTTGCGCTACGGCCGCGCAAGGCGCATCGGCGCCCGGCATTGCCGGGGCGACCACTACCGGCCGTGAGACTGCACGAGGAATTTGAGTGAGCGAGACCGACAACGACAAGCCGAAGCTCGGAATGCGCCAGCCGCTGGGGCTCAAGCGCACGGTCGAGACCGGCAAGGTGAAGCAGAGCTTCAGCCACGGCCGTAGCAATACGGTGGTGGTCGAGGTGAAGCGTCGCCGCGTGCTCGGTCCGCAAGGCGGTGCGCCCGAAGCGGCGGCCCCGGCGCCCGAGCCGACCCCGGCGCCCGCCGCGCCGGTTGCCCCCGCACGCCCCGCGCCGCGCCCGCCGGTCTCGAACGAGACCGCGCAGGAGCGTCAGGCTCGGCTGCTGCGCGAGGCCGAGGACCAGCGGATGCACACGCTGGAGGAAACCCGCCGTCGCGAGGACGCCGAGCGCCAGCGCGCTGCCGAGGAAGAGCGTCGTCGCGTCGAGGAGCGTGCGCGCAACGAGGCCGAAGCGGCTGCCAAGGCCGCTGAGCCGACGCCTGCCCCGGCACCGGCCGCGCCGGAGCCGGTCGCGGCCCAGCCCGCGCCTACGCCGGCCCCGACGCCCGCTCCCGCCCCGGTCGAGGCGGCGGCACCTGCGCCGGTCGCCGCGCCTGCTCCGACGCCGGCACCAGCTCCGGTTGCCGCGGCAACGCCCGCGCCTGCCGCAGCAGCGCCGACGCCGGCTCCTGCGCCACGTCCGGCACCGACGCCGGCCCCCGCTCCGGCCCCTGCCCCGACGCTGGGTCTGGGTCGTGACCCGTCGATGCCCGCGCCGCGCCGGTTCTCGCCGGTCGCGCGTCCTGAGATTCCCAAACCGCAGCCCAAGCCGGCTCCGGCACCGACGCCCGCGGCCTCCCCGGCTGCGTCAAGCGCATCGGCTGGCGGCGGCAGCAACGCCCCGCGCAGCCTGCCCAGCGGTCAGGCGACCCCGCGCAACACCAACGTGGCACGTCCGCAGCAGCGTGACCGCAAGGGTGACGAGCGTCGTGGCGGCAAGCTGACCGTTACGCGTGCGCTCAACGAGGATGGCGCACGCGCGCGCAGCCTCGCGGCGCTGAAGCGCGCCCGCGAGAAGGAGAAGCGTGGCTTCGGCGGCCCGCGCGAGCCGCAGGCCAAGCAAGTCCGCGACGTGCAGGTGCCGGAAGCGATCACGGTGCAGGAACTCGCGAATCGTATGGCGGAGCGCGGCGCCGATCTGGTCAAGACGCTGTTCAAGATGGGCATGCCCGTCACGATGACGCAGACGATCGACCAGGACACCGCCGAGCTGCTGGTGACCGAATTCGGCCACAACATCGTCCGCGTGTCGGACTCGGACGTCGATCTCGCGATCGACACCACCGAGGATGCGGAGGACACGCTGCAGACGCGTCCGCCGGTCGTGACGATCATGGGCCATGTCGACCACGGCAAGACCTCGCTGCTCGACGCGCTGCGCGGCACCGACGTGGTGCGTGGCGAGGCCGGTGGCATCACCCAGCATATCGGCGCCTATCAGGTCACGCTGAAGGACAAGTCGAAGATCACCTTCCTCGACACGCCTGGTCACGAGGCGTTCACTGCCATGCGTGCGCGTGGCGCGGACGTGACCGACATCGTGGTGCTGGTGGTGGCGGCCGACGACGGGCTGATGCCGCAGACGATCGAGGCGATCAACCACACCAAGGCGTCGGGCAAGCCGATGATCGTGGCGATCAACAAGATCGACAAGCACGAGGCGAATGCGCAGCGCGTCCGCGAGCGTCTGCTCGAGCACAACATCCAGGTCGAGATGATGGGCGGCGAGACGCAGGACGTCGAGGTGTCCGCGCTCAAGAAGATCGGGCTCGACGAACTGATCGAGAAGATCCAGCTTCAGGCGGAACTGCTCGACCTGCGCGCGAACCCGGATCGCGCCGCCGAGGGCAGCGTGATCGAGGCCAAGCTCGACAAGGGCCGCGGCCCGGTCGCGACCGTGCTGGTCACGCGCGGTACGCTGAAGGTCGGCGACGTGTTCGTCGTCGGTGCGGAAAGCGGCAAGGTCCGTGCGCTCGTCGACGATAAGGGACGTCAGCTCAAGGAAGCGGGTCCATCGATGCCGGTCGAGGTACTCGGCCTGTCGGGCACGCCGTCGGCGGGCGACCAGTTGCAGGTCGTCGAGAACGAGCAGCGCGCGCGCGAAGTCGCGGAATATCGTCAGAGCGTGCTCACGCAAAAGCGCACGACCTCGGCGCCGACCAGCCTCGAGAACATGTTCTCGGCGCTGCGCGCGAACGCCGCGATCGAATATCCGCTGGTCGTGAAGGCCGATACGCAGGGTACGGTCGAGGCGATTGTCGCGTCGATCAACAAGATCTCGACCGATCTGATCCGTGCGCGGGTGCTGCATTCGGGCGTCGGCGGGATCACCGAGAGCGACGTGACGCTGGCGGGTGCCAGCGGCGCGCCGATCATCGGCTTCCACGTCCGCGCCAATGCCAAGGCGCGCGAGATCGCCGAGCGGCAGAAGGTGGCGTTGAAGTACTACGACGTCATCTACGACCTGATCGACGAGATCCGCGCCGGCATGGCGGGCGAGCTGGGGCCGGAGGCGTTCGAAACCGTCGTCGGTCGTGCGGAAATCCGCGAGGTCTTCTCGGCGGGCAAGCACGGCAAGGCCGCCGGTCTGCTGGTCACCGAAGGCGTCATCCGCAAGGCGCTCAAGGCGCGCATCACGCGCAACGACGTCATCATCTACAATGGTGAAATCGCGTCGCTGCGCCGCTTCAAGGACGACGTACCGGAAGTGCGCGCCGGTCTGGAGTGCGGCGTCACGTTCACGCAGAACTTCGTCGACATCAAGGCGGGGGATTACCTCGAAACCTTCGAGGTCGAACTGCGCGAGCGCACGCTGTAATATACTGCAACTACCCCTCTCCCCTGCGGGGAGAGGGTTGGGTGAGGGGTCGCCCCAAGCGCTGGTCTCGGTGAGACGCCCTCCCCTCACCCCGCCCCTCTCCCCGGGGGGAGAGGGAGTTATCCGATATGACCGACAAGCCAGAAAAATCTGTCCGTACGCTGCGCGTCGGCGAGCAGGTCCGCCATATCCTGTCGGAAGTGCTTCAGCGCGGCGACGTCCATGACGAGACGCTCGCCAGCCATATGGTCAGCATCACCGAAGTGCGCATGTCGCCCGACCTGCGCCATGCGACGGTGTTCGTGAAGCCGCTGCTCGGCAAGGACGAAGAAGCGGTGCTGAAGGCGCTGCGCACCAACACCGCCTATCTGCAACGCGAGGTCGCGACCCGCGTGAAGATGAAATATGCCGCGCGGCTGAAGTTCCTCGCCGATGAGAGCTTCGACGAGGGCAGCCATATCGACTCGCTGCTGCGCCGCCCCGAGGTGGCGCGCGATCTGGGCGACGACTGACGTCTACCTCCGTGAGCAACGCTACTTCGGCGGCGCTCACGGTCTGGATCGAGCCGTGGTGCAATGAATTGACGCTCCCGCCGCGATCGACATTGGCGCTTTGTTCCGGCGCAGGGCGATGTGCCGATAGCGTTGCCGATCTGGAGATCTTGGACGATCGCCTTGTCATATGGGCGACTTCTCCGGGGACGCTGATCGTCACGATCGATGGTTTTGTACAGGATACCGGCAGTCGCAAGATCGACTTGCCGCCAGAGTTGGTCGAGGTGCCGGTCAGGACCTTCGTGAACATCGCCTTTCGTCACCACCCTGGCGCGCGCATAACGGGTGCCCCTTATCTGCCATGGGGCAAGCGCCTGACGCGACTATGCGGGCGGATCAAGGCCCTTCTCCGGCCGTAGACTTTCGCCGACGGCAAAGCGTCTGTGAGCCCCGACGATGCTGTTCCGACGAATCAGTCGGGCGATGGCGTCATCCGCCGAGTTTGCGCTTGCGATCCACGAAGGGGCATCGCTCCAGAAATCCGACGCCCACACATCGCCACCGCCGGGACCGTCGACCATGACCCATGCGACGCGCGTCGTACCATTCAAGGATCGGTCAGCCTGCGCGATAGCCAGCCACGCTCCACCCGAATAAACACCCTGATAACGATCCTGCACCACGATGATCGGGTAGAGTTCGGGCGGCACGGTGCTGGACATGATTGTCATCATCCGGTCTGACGGGTGCATGGCCAAGCTCTATTTCTACTACGCCAGTATGAACGCCGGCAAATCGACCAATCTGCTGCAAGCCGATTTCAACTATCGCGAGCGCGGGATGGCGACGATGCTGTTCACCGCGGCGGTCGATGATCGCTTTGCCGCGGGGACGATCGCGTCTCGGATCGGGCTGTCCGCACCGGCCACGATGTTCGATCCGGCGACCGATCTCGCCGGGCTGGCCCTCGCGCGTCATGCCGAAGCGCCGCTCGCCTGCGTGCTGGTCGACGAGGCGCAGTTCCTGACTGCCACGCAGGTGGATCAGCTCGCCGCGCTGGCCGATCGCGCGGGGATACCGGTGCTCGCCTACGGGCTGCGCACCGATTTCCGCGGCGCATTGTTCGAGGGATCGGCGCGGCTGCTGGCGCTGGCGGACTCGCTGGTCGAGATCAAGTCGGTGTGCGAATGCGGACGCAAGGCGACGATGAACCTCCGCGTCGATGCCGAAGGCCGCCCGGTCGCGGAGGGGCGGCAGACCGAGATCGGCGGCAACGATCGGTATGTCGCGCTGTGCCGACGGCATTTCAGCGAGGCGTTTCAGGCCAAAGGCTAGGGCCGGTCGCTCGCCTGCCTCCCTCGTCATCCCGGACCTGATCCGGGATCCCGCTTCTTCTTACCTCGGTCGCCAAGAAGAAGCTGGGCCCCGGATCAAGTCCGGGGCGACGAATTAAGGGGACTTGCGGTTAAAAAACACGACAACCCAGCCCGGAAGGCCTGAATGTCAATCGGTCCTATCCAAAGCGAGCTACTTGGCGCTTGTCCTCCCTGTCGCGAACCGACAACCTATAGCAATGACGATCTTCGGCGAGGTGGTAGCAGAGGTGGTCCAGAGCCTCTGGGGCAGTTCGATCGACGCGGCGTATAAGCGCTGGGGTTGGGCGGGCGGCATCGTCACTTTCTTTGGCCCGATTATGCTTCTGGCTTTGCTGGTGTGGGCAACCCTCAGATAGCTGCACTCGCTATCCCGCCTAGCCATCCCCCCACCCCCGCCCTATCTGCGCGGGCATGAACCCCAACGGCATCATCTGGTCGGCGGCGATCTGGATCATTCCGCTCGTCATCGCGATCGTCTTCCACGAGGTCGCGCATGGCCTGGCCGCGCGCGCGCTCGGCGATCCGACAGCGCAGGAACAGCGGCGGCTGTCGCTCAACCCGCTGCGCCACGTCGATCCGATCGGCACCGTCGCGCTGCCGCTGATGCTCGCGATCGCCAAGGCGCCGGTGTTCGGCTGGGCCAAGCCGGTGCCGGTCGACTCCCGCCGCCTGCCCCACCCGCGCCGCGACATGATGCTGGTCGCGCTCGCCGGCCCGGGATCGAACCTCGTGCTGGCGCTGATCGGCGCGGTGCTGCTGGGGCTGTTCACGCGCAATATCTATGGCGTCGCGCCGGGCAGCCTCCCCGCGTTCGTCGCCGCCAACCTGCTCAATTTCGTCCTCATCAACGTCTTTCTCGCGATCTTCAACCTGATCCCGCTGCCGCCATTCGACGGCGGGCATGTCGTCGCCGGCTTGCTCCCCGAGCGGCTGGCACAGCGCTGGGACCGGCTCGCGCGGTTCGGCTTTCCGCTGCTGATCGTGCTGCTGCTCGTCTTGCCCTCACTGGTGCCCGGGGCGAACATCGTCCAGCGGCTCGTCCAGCCGCCCGCGCAGGCGCTCGCCGAATGGTATCTCGCGCTGGCGGGAGCGATCGGCGCGTGACGCTGCATGGATGGCTGATCCTCGACAAGCCGCTCGGGCTCGGCTCGACGCAGGGCGTCTCGGCGGCAAAGCGCGCGCTGCGGAACGGCGGCTATGGCAAGGCCAAGGTCGGGCATGGCGGGACGCTCGATCCGCTGGCGACCGGCGTGCTGCCGATCGCAATCGGGGAGGCGACCAAGCTGGCCGGGCGGATGCTCGACAGCGACAAGGTCTATGACTTCACGATCCGGTTCGGCGAGCAGACCGACACGCTGGATGCGGAGGGCAAGGTGATCGCGACCAGCGACGTGCGGCCCACCGCCAGCCAACTCGAAACGGTCCTGCCGCGCTTCACCGGCCCGATCGCGCAGGTGCCGCCGGCCTATTCGGCGCTCAAGGTCGACGGGCAGCGCGCCTACGACCTCGCGCGCGCCGGCGAGGAGGTGGTGCTGGCCACGCGCGACGTGACGATCCACGCGCTGACGCTCGCCACCCCGCCCGGCGATGATCCGCTGCACGACGCGACGCTGACCGCGCATGTCTCCAAGGGCACGTACATCCGCAGCCTCGCGCGCGACATCGCGCTGGCGCTCGGTACGGTCGGCCATGTCACCTATCTGCGCCGGACGAAGGCGGGGCCGTTCACGCTCGATCAGGCGATTACGCTGGACAAACTGGACGAAATCGCTAAGGCGCGCAGCCTTGAACACTCTCTCCTGCCATTGAGCGCAGGGCTGGACGACATCCCGGCTCTCGCACTCACGCCCGACCAGGCAGGGGCGCTCCGTCAGGGGCGTGTACTGGCCGGGATCGCCGCCGACGACGGTCAGGCCTTTGCGATGCTGGGGGTATTGCCCGTCGCACTGGTCGAGGTGGAGCATGGCTCCGTTCGCGTCGTCCGCGGCTTCAATTTGTAGAAGATGTCGTAGGAACCTATATGTCGATTACCGCAGAACGCCGTCAGGAAGTCATCAAGGACAACGCCCGCGCCGAAGGCGACACCGGTTCGCCCGAGGTCCAGGTCGCGATCCTGACGGAGCGGATCAAGAACCTGACCGAGCACTTCAAGGGCCACGCCAAGGACAACCACTCCCGCCGCGGTCTGCTGATGATGGTCAACAAGCGGCGCTCGCTGCTGGACTATCTCCGCAAAAAGGACGGTGATCGTTATCTGGCGCTCATCGCGAAGCTCGGGCTCCGCAAGTAACATGAAGGGGCGGCCCGCAAGGTCGCCCCTTTTGTCATTCCTCTTTGTCATCCCGGCGTAAGCCGGGTCCAGCATGTAGGGGCGCCAGACGGCACCCCCTCCCCGGCCCGCTGGAGCCGGGACGGAAGAGACGGCAATACGGCCATATCTTCCCGGGCCACTACCGGCCCGTACGCAGGCCCCCCGCGCATCGGGTGCGGGGAGTGAAGGAAATCATATGTTCGATACCAAGAAGGTGGAAATCCAGTGGGGCGGCAAGACGCTGACCCTGGAGACGGGCAAGGTCGCCCGCCAGGCCGACGGCGCGGTGATCGCGACGCTCGGCGAAACGGTGGTGCTGTGCGCCGTGACCGCCGCCAAGACCGTGAAGGAAGGGCAGGACTTCTTCCCGCTCACCGTTCACTATCAGGAGAAGTTCTCCGCCAGCGGCCGCATCCCCGGCGGCTTCTTCAAGCGCGAGCGTGGCGCGACCGAGCGTGAAACGCTGGTCAGCCGCCTGATCGATCGCCCGATCCGCCCGCTGTTCCCCGAAGGCTTTTACAACGAGATCAACTGCATCGCGCAGGTGATGTCGTATGATGGCGAGAACGAGCCCGATCTGCTGGCGATGATCGCGGCCTCGGCGGCGATGACGCTGTCGGGCGTGCCGTTCATGGGCCCGATCGGCGCGGCGCGCGTCGGCTATCAGGACGGCGAATACATCCTCAACCCGTCCGACGCGCAGGTCGTCGAGGGCGAACTGGACCTGATGGTCGCCGCCACCCACGACGCGGTGATGATGGTCGAGTCGGAAGCCAAGGAGCTGTCCGAGGACGTGATGCTGGGCGCGGTGATGTTCGCGCACAAGGCGTCGCAGGACATCATCAACGCGATCATCGACCTGGCCGAGCAGGCGGCGAAGGAGCCGTGGGAGCTGAAGGTGCAGGCCGACAGCGCGGCAGTGAAGACCAAGCTGAAGAAGCTGATCGGCAAGGATCTGGAGGCGGCCTACAAGCTGACCGACAAGCAGGCGCGTCAGACCGCGATCAACGCCGCACGCACCAAGGCGCGCGACGGCATGGCCGACCTTAAGGACAGCGATCCGCAAGGCTATCTCGCCAGCCTGAAGCTGGTGAAGAAGCTGGAGGCGGATATCGTCCGCACCGCGATCCTGAAGACCGGCCGCCGCATCGACGGGCGCGACACCAAGACCGTCCGTCCGATCGAGGCAGAAGTCCACTTCCTGCCGCGCGCGCACGGCTCGGCGCTGTTCACGCGTGGCGAGACGCAGACGATCGCGACCACGACGCTGGGTACCCGCGATGCGGAGCAGATGATCGATGGTCTGAACGGCCTGTCGTATCAGCACTTCATGCTGCACTATAACTTCCCGCCTTATTCGGTCGGCGAAGTGGGCCGCTTCGGCGCGCCGGGTCGTCGCGAAGTCGGCCACGGCAAGCTGGCGTGGCGTGCGCTGCACCCGGTGCTGCCGACCAAGGAGGAATTCCCCTACACGATCCGCGTCACCAGCGACATCACGGAGAGCAACGGCTCGTCGTCGATGGCGACGGTGTGCGGCGGTTCGCTGTCGATGATGGACGCCGGCGTGCCGCTGAAGCGCCCGGTGTCGGGCATCGCGATGGGGCTGATCCTCGAGGGCAAGGACTTTGCAGTCCTGTCGGACATCCTCGGCGACGAGGATCACCTCGGCGACATGGATTTCAAGGTGGCCGGCACCAGCGAGGGCATCACCGCGCTGCAGATGGACATCAAAATCTCCGGCATCACCGAAGAGATCATGAAGGTCGCGCTGGCGCAGGCGCATGAGGGCCGCGCGCACATCCTGGCCGAGATGGCCAAGGCGCTCGACTCGACCCGCACCGAACTGTCGGCGCACGCGCCGCGGATCGAGACCTTCACGATCGACAAGTCGAAGATCCGCGAAGTGATCGGCACCGGCGGCAAGGTGATCCGCGAGATCGTCGCCACCACCGGCGCGAAGGTCGACATCGACGACGAGGGCGTTATCAAGGTGTCGTCGTCGGATCACGCGCAGATCGACGCCGCGATCAAGTGGATCAAGGGGCTGGTCGAAGAGGCCGAGGTCGGCAAGATCTACGACGGCAAGGTCGTCAACATCGTCGACTTCGGGGCGTTCGTGAACTTCATGGGCGGCAAGGACGGTCTCGTCCACGTCAGCGAAATGAAGAACGAGCGCGTCGAGAAGCCGGGCGACGTCGTGACCGAGGGGCAGGCCGTGAAGGTCAAGGTCCTCGAGATCGATCCGCGCGGCAAGGTCCGCCTTTCGATGCGCGTCGTGGATCAGGAAACCGGTGCCGAGCTGGAAGACACCCGTCCGGCGCGCGAGCCGCGCGAGCGCAGCGATCGCGGCGGCGACCGTGGTCCGCGTCGCGACGGCGGCAGCCGTGACGGCGGTGGCCGTGGCGGCGACCGCGGTGGTGATCGCGGCGGCGACCGTGGCCCGCGTCGTGAGGGCCGCGGCCCGCGTCGCGAGCGCGGCGAAGGTGGTGGTAAGGAAGAGGGCGATGCGCCCGCTTTCGCCCCGGCCTTCCTGACCGGCGACCGCGACTGATCCCAAGTCGCTTTGCGTGCAGCAAGCGAATGGCCCCGGCAGCAATGCCGGGGCCATTTTGGTTTGGGGTGTGTCGTCGCGGATTCAATCAGGGGCGCGCTATGCTTGACGGGAACCCGGGACCTCGATGCAATTTCTCGTCACCCCGGCGGGAGGCCGGTGCCGGTTGGGGGACGTTGGTTAGGAGCGTCGCGCTTCATTTCGCTAGCCTTGCCAACTGGGCCCCGGCCTTCGCCGGGGGACGGGAACATGCCCGAGCCCGTCATTGCGAGCGTAGCGAAGCAATCCAGGGCCGGATCAGGACGCCCTGGATTGCTTCGCTACGCTCGCAATGACGCCGCGCTCACTCCACCACCCGTTCGAACGGCGCGGCGGGCAGGTCCACGCCATCGAACAGGTTCGTTAACGGCGCATCGCTCCACGCATAGCGCACCTTCGTCACCGCCGCGGCGTTCGCGCCCGGCAGCACCACCGTATCGCCGCGCGCCTCCGCCGGCACGTAGCGGCAGGTATCGCCCGCGCACGCCTCGAACCCGATGGCCTGCCCGGCGCTGTACGTGTGCAGCCCGCCGGTGACGTTGCGGTAGCGCACCACCAGATCGCTGCCACTGCGGGATACGCCCGCCACCTCCGGCCCGCTGCGCAAGCCCGGCTGACCGTAGGCAACGACGCGCGCCAGCCGCGCCAGCCGCTCGCCGACCACCGTCTTCTGCGTCGGATGGATGTCGAACCGGTCGCCGACGTCCAGCGTCACCGCCAGCCCGGCGTTGGCGTCCTGCGCCACCGCCTGCGCCTGCGCCTCGCGCAGCTCCGCCCAGCCGGACTGGAGCGGCGCGGTCGACGGCTTTCCATAAGAAGTGAGCTGGACGACGAAGAACGGCAAGGTCGGCGCCGCGAAGGTCCGCCGCCAGTCGGCCATCAACAGCGTCATCAGTTCGCGATAGGTCGACGCCTCGCCCGCGTTCGACTCGCCCTGATACCAGGCGGCGAGCTTCAGCCCGTAGCCGGCGAACGGCGCGATCATGCCGTTGTGGAGCGTTGCGAGGCTGTTCGGCACGTCCCACGGCGCGGGCGCGATCTTCTCCCCGGTCAGCGCGCGGCCCTTTAAATAGCGCCACGGCCCCGCGAACGGCACCAGCGTCCCGTCGCTCAGCTCCAGCCCGCGCGGCGCGGCGCCGGTAAGCCCGCCGCCGTTCACCCCGCCCAGCACGCGCATCGCGACGACGTTGCGCCCGACCTTCCACGTCCCCTTCGGCGCATCGTAATGCCGCCACGCCCAGTTGACGCTGCCGCCGCCGACATAGCGGCCGTTGACCCACGTCTCCTCATATTGGTCGATCGGCCCGAGTTGCAGCGTCTTGGCCGCCGCGACCTGTTCGGCCGTCAGGTCGATCGTGCCACGCAGCCACATCACCCCCTCGAATGCCGACAGCGCAGGCACGCCCGCTTCCTTCCACGGCGCGGTCGGGATCGTCGCCCATTTGGCATCGTCGAAGTCGGGCCGCCGGAACGCCGCCTGCCGCGCGGCGGCGGGATCATGCGCCTTCCACCACGCCTCCCGCCGCGCACCGTCCTGCGCTAGCGCCTTGGCCGGATCGCGCCCGTAGAGATCAACCGCGGCGATTCCGTCCTTCAGCCGTGGAAGGGTCGCGAGCGACGTCGGGCCGATCCAGCTCTCGATCCGCGTCCCGCCCCATTCGGAATTGATGAAGCCGATCGGCACCTTCTCGCTCTGCCGCAGCGAACGCGCCATGTAATAACAGACCGCCGAGGCGTCGCCGACCGTCTCCGGCCCGACGCGCTGCCATTTGGCGGGCGCTTCCAGATCGGCGAGCGGCTGCGCGCGGCTGGTGTCGGGGATGGTGGCATAGCGCAGGTCGGGGTCTGCCGGGGTCTGCAGCGCGCCCCAGGCATTGGTCGACTGTTTGACCATGAATTCCATGTTCGACTGGCCGCCGCACAGGAAAACGTCGCCGACCATGATGTCGCTCAGCGTCTGCCCGCCCTCGACGGCCAGCGTGTACGGCCCGCCGGCCGCCTGCGCCGGCAGCGTCGCGCGCCAGCGCCCCTGCGCATCGGCGGTCGCGGTCGCGCTCTGCTGGCCGAGCCGCACCGTCACCGCAGCGTTCGGCGCGCCCTGCCCCCACACCGCGATCGGCCGGCCGCGCTGGAGCACGGCATGATCGGCAAAAATATGCGCGAAGCGCGGGGTCGCCTCCTGCGCCATCGCCGGCGCCGCGAGCGCCATTACCGATCCCGCCAACAACATGCGCCACATCGCCATCATCCCCTCCATCGCTTGTTAGCGCTCACGTATCGCACCCGGCAGGGGCTCGCCAAGCATCAATCGCGGTACGAGCGGTCGATCCGGTCGAGCTTGCGCAACAATGCAGGCCACGCCAGTCCGCGCGCCAACATGCCGATCCCGGCCGGTGGCGATTGTCGCGCGACCTTGTCCTCGACGCCCTGCGGCGGCGTGTGCAAGCCGTGGGCGCCAGCAGAAAGCATCATCACCTGCGCCTCGCACGCACGTTCGAGGAAATAGAGCCGCAGGAAACATGACGCGACCGAGTCGCCGACGGTCAGCGTGCCGTGATTGCGCAGGATCATCGCATGACGCGTACCCAGATCGGCCACCAACCGCTCGCGCTCCTCAAGATCGGTCGCGATCCCCTCATATTCATGATAGGCGACATCGTGCGATGCGATCATCGCGGTCTGCGTATGCGGCAACAGCCCGCACGCCATCGCCGACACCGCCTGCCCGTGCGGCGTGTGGAGGTGCATCACCGCCTGCGCATCGTCGCGCGCCATGTGGATCGCGGAGTGGATCGTGAAGCCGGCCGGATTGACCGGATGCGCACTCGCGCCGACCGGTTGCCCGTGGACATCGATCTTGACCAGCGACGAGGCGGTGATCTCCTCGAACATCATGTCATAGGGGTTGATGAGGAAATGATGCTCCGGTCCCGGCACGCGCGCAGACAGATGCGTGAAGATCAAATCGTCCCAGCCGTAGAGCGCCACCAGCCGATAGGCGGCGGCGAGATCGACCCGCGCCTCCCACTCGCCCGGAGCCATTGCCGTGGACTCCCCCGTCACCGCCGTCGCCATGCGCTTCCTCTCCATGCTTTTGACATGGATGTTAATACAGGCGATGGCCGCCCGCCAGCGGCGCGTGTATCCAAGTATTGCAGCCGGATATAACATGGATCGGGCGCGTTTCATCGAAGGGAGCGGCTCTCCTGCCCGTTCCCGCAGCAGGACCGACATGACCGACACCAACGGAATCAGCCTCACGCGACGCGGGGCGCTCGTCAGCGGAGTTGCCGCCGCCTCCACCACCGCGCTGCCGCTCGACGCCCAGCCGCTGCCCGCGGAAGCACCCGCCGCCACCGTCCCGGTGTCGTTCACCCTCAACGGCAAGAAGCGCGCGCTCGATCTCGATCCGCGCGTCACGTTGCTCGACGCGCTACGCGAGCATCTGCACCTGACCGGCAGCAAGAAGGGCTGCGACCACGGCCAGTGTGGCGCCTGCACGGTGATGGTGGAGGGCAAGCGGATCAACTCCTGCCTGACGCTCGCGGTAATGCATGACGGCGACGAGATCACGACGATCGAGGGCCTCGGCAAGCCGGGCGACCTCCACCCGATGCAGGCCGCGTTCGTCAAGCATGACGGTTATCAGTGCGGCTATTGCACCCCCGGCCAGATCATGGCCGCGGTGGCGATGTTGCAGGAGGTGAAGGACGGCGTGCCGAGCTACGTCTCGACCGACCTCACCGCCGCCGGCCGCATCGACGCGCAGGAAGTCCGCGAGCGGATGAGCGGCAACATTTGTCGCTGCGCTGCTTACTCGAACATTGTCGCCGCGATCGCCGATGTCGCCGGTGCGGAGGACGTCGCATGAAGCCCTTCACCTATGAACGCGCCACCTCGCCCGCCGCAGCCGCCGCGGCGGTCGCCGCGAAGCCGGGCGCGAAGTTCGTTGCGGGCGGCACCAACTTGCTCGACCTGATGAAGCTGCAGATCGAGGCGCCGACGCATCTGGTCGACGTCAACCGGCTCGGGCTAGACACGATCGAGGCGACACCGGACGGGGGCTTGCGCGTCGGGGCGCTGGTCCGCAACACCGCGCTCGCTGCCGACACCCGCGTGCGCCGCGACTATGGCGTGCTCAGCCGCGCGTTGCTGTCGGGCGCGTCGGGGCAGTTGCGCAACAAGGCGACAACCGCGGGCAACCTCCTCCAGCGGACGCGATGCCCGTACTTCTACGACACCAATCAGGCGTGCAACAAGCGCAAGCCCGGATCGGGCTGTGCGGCGCTGGGCGGCTACAGCCGTGCATTGGCGGTGATCGGCACCAGCAAAGATTGTATCGCCACCCACCCCAGCGACATGGCGGTGGCGATGCGCGCGCTCGACGCGACCGTCGAGACGGTCGACGGCGGCGGGCGTACCCGCACGATCGGAATCGCCGACTTTCACCGCCTGCCCGGCAGCACGCCGTGGATCGAAACCGCGCTCACCCCCGGCGAGATGATCACCGCGGTGACGCTCCCCGCACCGGTGCGCGGCACGCACATCTACCGCAAGGTCCGCGACCGCGCCTCCTACGCCTTCGCGACGATCTCGGTCGCGGCGATCCTGCCCGAGAGCGGCACGCCGCGCTTTGCCTTCGGTGGCCTCGCGCACAAGCCGTGGCGCGTCGCCGCCGCCGAGACGCGGGCCGATGGCGGCGCGAAGGCGATCGCCGCCGCCGCGCTCGCCGGTGCCACGCCGACGTCGCAGAACGCCTATAAAATCCCGCTGGTCGAGCGCACGCTGACCGCGGTGCTCGCCGAAGGACGCGCAGCATGAAGTTCGACACCCCCGCCGGCCGCAACCCGATCGACCAGCAGAAGGTCATCGGCCGGCCCACCGACCGCATCGACGGTCCGCTCAAGGTCACCGGCACCGCGCCTTATGCCTTCGAACGCAACGATGTCGCGCCGAACCATGCCTATGGCGTGATCGTCGGCGCAGCCGTCGCCAAGGGCCGTATCACGCGGATCGACACCGCCGATGCACAGCGCGCGCCCGGCGTGCTGTCCGTCGTGACCTATGAAAACGCCGGCAAGCTCGGCAAGGCCAAGGCGCATACCGCGACGATGCTCGCCGGGCCGGAGGTTGAGCATTATGATCAGGCGGTCGCGATCGTCGTCGCCGAGACGTTCGAGCAGGCGCGCGACGCCGCCAAACGCGTCCGCGTCGACTATGCGCGCGCCAAGGGCAAGTACGAGCTGAAGGCGGTCAAGGACGCCGCGCCGATCGCGAAGGGCGACAAGATGAAGACCGCACGCGGCGACTTCGCGGGTGCCTTCGCCAGCGCGCCGGTCAAGCTCGACGCGACCTATACCACGCCCGACCAGAGCCACATGATGATGGAGCCGCACGCCACGATTGCGGCATGGAACGGCGACGAGCTGACGCTGTGGACCAGCAACCAGATGATCGCCTGGGCGGTCCGCGATATGAGCGAGACACTGCTGATCCCCAAGGAGAAGATCCGCGTCGCCTCGCCTTATGTCGGCGGCGGCTTCGGCGGCAAATTGTGGGTGCGCTCCGACGCGGTGATGGCGGCGCTCGCAGCGAAGGCGGCGGGTCGTCCGGTCAAGGTCGCGCTCGCGCGGCCGCAGGTGATGAACAACACGACCCACCGCCCGGCGACGATCCAGCGCATCCGCATCGGCGCGGACAAGGCCGGCAAGATCACCGCAATCGCGCACCAGACGTGGTCGGGCGACCTGCCTGGCGGCGGCCCGGAGACCGCGGCCAACCAGACGCAGCTTCTCTACGCCGGCGACAACCGCCTCACCGAAACACATCTTGCGGTGCTCGACCTGCCCGAAGCCAATGCGATGCGCGCACCCGGCGAAGCGCCGGGCATGATGGCGCTCGAGGTCGCGATGGACGAGATGGCGGAGAAGCTGGGCATGGACCCGGTGCGCTTCCGCATCCTCAACGACACGATGGTCGATCCCGAAAAGCCCGAGCGCAAATTCTCCGACCGCAACCTCGTCCGCTGCCTTGAGGAAGGTGCGAAAAACTTCGGCTGGGACCGCCGCAACCCGAAGCCGGCGCAGGTGCGTCACGGCGACTGGCTGGTCGGCATGGGCATGGCGGCGGCGTTCCGCAACAACATGAACATGAAGTCGGGCGCGCGCGTCGGGGTCGACCGCAAGGGCGTGGTGACGGTCGCCACGGACATGACCGACATCGGCACCGGCAGCTACACGATCATCGCGCAGACCGCCGCCGAGATGCTCGGCGTGCCGCTCGACAAGGTCGTCGTGCTGCTTGGCGACAGCCGCTTCCCGGTGTCGGCCGGCTCGGGCGGACAATGGGGCGGCAACAGCTCGACCGCGGGCGTCTATGCCGCCTGCGTCGACCTGCGCCGCCGGATCGCGCAGAAGCTAGGCTTCAACTCCGACGACGTGTCCTTCGCCGACGGCAAGGTGTCGAGCGGCAACCGCGCGGTCGATCTCGCCGAGGCGGCGGGCGACGAGGGGATCAGCGGCGAAGACACGATGGAGTACGGCACGCTGGAGAAGGATTACGCGCAGGCGACCTTCGGCGCGCATTTCGTCGAGGCGGCGGTCAACGTCTATACCGGCGAGATCCGCGTGCGGCGCATGTCAGGCGTCTACGACGCCGGGCGCATCCTCAACCCGAAATCGGCGCGCAGCCAGGTGATCGGCGGGATGACGATGGGGATCGGCGCGGCGCTGATGGAAGATGCAGTCGTCGACCCGCGCTTCGGCTATTTCGTCAACCACGATCTCGCCGAGTACCACGTGCCCGTACACCTCGACGTTCCGCATCAGGAGGTGGTGTTCCTCGACACGCTCGACGACAAGACCTCGCCGATGAAGGCCAAGGGCGTTGGCGAACTCGGGCTGTGCGGCGCCGCGGCGGCGGTCGCCAACGCCGTCTACAACGCCTGCGGCGTCCGCATCCGCGACTATCCGCTGACGCTCGACAAGGTGCTGGAGGGGCTACCGATGGCGTGAGAGCGGGCGCGGCGGTCCCCTCAACCACACCGTCGTCCCGGGCTTGACCCGGGACCCCGCTTCTACCCAACGGCTCGAAAAAGAAGCGGGGTCCCGGATCAAGTGCGGGACGACGGCGGAAGGCTCAACTGCCCCGCTAACGCCTCGACATTCGCCCCCGCCGGCACGATCCGCCAGCACCCCGGCGCGCGGCTGTCGACGATCGTCACCGCGCCCCTCGGACAGATGCCGAGGCACTTCACCTCGACCACCCCGACCGCAGCCTTGCGTCCCTTGCCGAACCCCGGCTCACTGCGAAGCGCCTTGGCGAGCGACGCCTTGCCCTTCGCGCCGAACCCGCCGCCCAGCTTCTTGGAGCACTTCCCGCACACCAGCACCGCGCCGGTCCAGCCGGAGCGCACCTGATCCTTCATGGCTCGGCGCGCGGCTTCCACGTCCGCGCCTCCTCCGCGACGCGCAGCACGTCATAGGCGGCCTGGATCGCCTGAAAGCGGGTCGCGGCGTCCTTGTCGCCGGGCCGCACGTCAGGATGGTTCGACTTTGCCATTCGCCGCCACGCGAGCCGCACGTCGTCGAACGACGCATCGACCTCCAGCTCCAGCACCTCCAGCGCGCGCAGTTCGTCGCGTGAGCGCGTACCATCGCCCGAGCCCGCCCACGCCTGATGCTTCGATTGCGAGAAGCCGCCCGCGTCACGCCGCTCGTTCGCCTCGCGCTGCGCCGCTTCCTCGGCGGACAGGCCCTCGAAATAATTCCAGCCGCGATTGTATTCGGCGGCGTGCGCCTGACAGAAATACCAGCGGTCCGGGCTGTTCGGCGACTTGGGCGCGGGACACGTCCCCGGCTCCGTGCAGCCGTGGCGATCGCACAATCGCACCGTCGTCGCCTCGCGATTGGCGCCATAGCCGCGCCAGCGGGGAAAGCCCCAGTCGTTCGATCGGGTGGGAATACGTGCCATCGCTGCGGCACATAAGGACGCGCCGCGCCCGCGCCAACTGACTAGCGTCCGCCAATTTGCCAGAGGGCCTGTAAGCCGGGTTCTGTCCACCCCGCGAACGGGGATAGGCGACCATTCCTCTCGGCGCGCCGTTGCCGACGCGCTCCAGCAACCAACCCGGGCAGCGGGTGGGAACACACCCCGGTGACGCAAGCGCCGCCATGCCGCCCCTATTCGGTCTTGCTCCCGGTGGGGTTTACCGTGCCACGACCGTTACCGGCCGCGCGGTGCGCTCTTACCGCACCCTTTCACCATGACCGGGCCGAGGCCCAGGCCGTCTGCTCTCTGTTGCACTGTCCCTGACTGCGGGCCGAAGCCCGAGCCGGCGGGCGTTACCCGCCACCGTCGTTCCGTGGAGCCCGGACTTTCCTCGGCACGCTTACGCGCGACGCGGCCGCCCGGCCCTCTGGCGCGCTCGCCGTAGCGCGGCGGAAGGCGTTAGGGAAGCAGTGCGATCAGGCTTTCGTCATCCCGGACTTGATCCGGGATCCCGCCTCCTTCTTCTGTCGCAAAGAAGAAGCGGGGCCCCGGATCGAGTCCGGGGCGACGGATGTGTTCTAATCATCGCCCTGCGGCTTGGGCAGCAGTAGCGCCAGCAGGATCATCCGGCACTCCGCATCCATCTCCCCGTCGATCAGTTCGGGGCGGAAGCGGCGCTGGAACGCCATGATCGCTGCCATCCGGTCGCTGACATCATAGCCGAACCGCTCCAGCGCGAGGCAGAACGCCGCCTCGCCCCACATCGGATCGACGAGGTTCTTGGTCGGCCGCGGCAGCGCCAGCCGCAGCCGCGCGAGCCGGTGCCAGGGGAACAGCTCGCCCGGATCGCGCTTGCGCAGCGGCGCGACGTCGGAATGGCCGACGATATTGCCGCGCGTGATCTCGTACCTGTCCTTCAGATGCGCGACGAGCCGGATCACCGCCTCGACCTGCGGTTCCGGGAAGGCGCGATAGCCATGGTCGTGGCCGGGGTTGACGATCTCAATGCCGATCGACGCCGAATTGACGTCGGTCACGCCGCGCCAATGCGATGCCCCCGCGTGCCACGCGCGCTTGTCGTCGGACACCAGCCGCATAATTGTGCCGTCCTCATCGACGAAATAGTGACACGACACCTCGGCGGCAGGATCGCAGAGCCGGTCCAGCGCCTCCTGCGCGGTCTTCATGCCGGTATAGTGCAGCACGATCATCGAGATCGGCAGCGACCGCTCGTTGAAGTTGGGCGACGGCACCTCGCGACACCTCATGCGCCCGATCCGCCCGTCCGACGCTCCCCGCCTGTCACCATCGACCTCGCCATCGTTACCCGATGCCACCGTCGTTCGCGAAATCAGCGCCCGGTGTAAACCCGGTTGCTGTCGGCCGGGTCGGGAACGCGCTCGTAAAGACCACGCGCCCGCGCACTGGGACGGAGCCGTTCCGATTGCCCGATCACCGTCTCACCGGCACCGAGCAACAGGAAACCGTCGGGCTTCAGCGCCCCCGCCAGCCGCGCCAGCACCTGTTCGCGCTGATGCGGCGCGAAGTAGAACAGCAGGTTGCGGCACAGGATCAGGTCGAACTCGCCGATCGGCGGCACGTCGGCGATCAAATTGTGACGGCGATAATGGATCGCGCCCAGCAACGTCGCCGACGCGCGCCAGTGATTGTCGGCGGCCGGCTCGAACCAGCTGACCATCCGCCGCACCGGCAACCCGCGCTGGATCTCGAATTGCGAGTAAGTGCCTTCGCGCGCGCGGGAAATCGCCGCCGAGGACACGTCGGTGGCGACGATCTCCGGCATCGTACCGCCGGCCTCGGCGAACAGCATCGCCAGCGACAGCGGCTCCTGTCCCGTCGCGCACGCCGCGCACCACACGCGCAATGGCGCGCGATCCGCGACCGCCTCCACCGCGCCCTCGATCACGCCGGCGTCGCGGAAGAACGACGTCTCCTGATTGAGCAGCGCATCGACAATCCGGTCGGCCAGTTGCTTGTCCTTCCCTTCGATCAGCCGCGCGGCGAGCTGGTCGACGCGGTCGAGCGAATGCGCCTGGAGCAGCGGGCCGAGCGCCGCCTCGAACCGCCAGCTGCGGCCGACCGCGATCCGCTGCCCGGTGCGCGCCTCTAGCAGTGCGGCGAACACCCGGGCGGAGCCGGAATCGATCCCCGCCATTACGCGCGCACGCCCGTCCGCCGCGCCGCGATCATGGCGCCGATCTCACGCGGCGCGAGCACCGCATCGGCAAGCCCGGCTTCCGCGACCGCGCCCGGCATCCCCCAAACGACCGACGAATTGCGATCCTGCACCACGATCGTGCCCCCGGCTGCACGCACTGCGCGCGCGCCCTCCAGTCCGTCGCGCCCCATCCCGGTCAGCACGATCGCCAGCAGACGCGGGCCATAAGCCTGCGCCAGGCTGGTGAACATCGGGTCCACGGAGGGCAGATTGCCGGTCGGGCTGGGCGCCTGCGACAGCCGGATCGCTACATGCCCGTCGGGCTGTAATCCACCGAGCAGATGCGCATCGCCCGGCGCGATCAGCACTTCGCCGTCGGCCACGCGCCGCCGCTCCTGCCCGATCGCGCAGGGGCGCTTGGCTGAGACTCCGACCTGCGCGGCGAAGAACGGCGAGAAGGATGGTGGGAGGTGCTGGGTGACGAAGATCGGCTGCGTCATCTCGGCCGGCACCTGCTCCAGCAGCGACGCGAGGGCATGGATGCCGCCGGTCGAGGCGCCGATCGCGATCGCGTCGAACGGCGGCGGCGCGATCACCGTCGCGCGCCGCGGTAGCGCGCGATTGCCGCCATGCGTGGCGAGCAGATCGAGCCGCGCCAGCAAGGTCTCGCCGAACCGGCTCGCAAAGGCGCCTATGCCGGGCTTCACGAGCGTATCGGCCGCACCCAGCGCCAGCGCACGCATCGTCACCACCGCGCCGTCGGCCGCCGAGCTGGACACCACCAGCACCCGCGCCCCCGCCCCGGCCTTCAGCAGTTCGGGCAGCGCGTCGATCCCGCTCTGGTGCGGCATGACGAGATCGAGGAGGATGAAGTCGACCGCTTCCTTGCGCAGAAACGCCAGTGCGCGCTGCGCGTCGGGCAAGGCGCCGGCCAGCTCGAACCGGCCGCTGCCGAGAATGAACCGCGACAGCGCCGCGCGTGCGACCGCCGAATCGTCGACGATCAGGACACGCGGTACCCGGCGGTCACCCGCGCTTGGATCGCTGCGCTGAATCATGGCGGGTTCCGGCACGTCTCCGGCGGGGATCAGGCGACGCCGACGATCTGGAGCTTGCTGTGCAGCGTCTCCCGGTCGAACGGCTTCATCACATATTCGTCCGCGCCCGCCTCGATCGCGGCGCGGATATGCGCCATGCCGTTCTCGGTGGTGCAGAACACCACCTTCGGCCGGCGCGGCATCGGCTCTTCGCCCAGCGCGCGCAGGAATTCCATTCCGCTCATCACCGGCATGTTCCAGTCGAGCAGGATCACGTCTGGCACCGTCTGCCGGCAATGCGTCAGCGCCTCGCGCCCGTCGCCCGCCTCGGACACCGAGAAATCGAGCGCCTCCAGGATGTGGCGCGCCACCTTGCGGATCACCTTGGAATCATCGACGATCAGGCAGGTCTTCATGCTAACTTCCGATTTTCCCTGATGATGCCGCACCTTGGCCGCGGCGCAGTAAGGATGGAGTTAATGGCGGGGCTCAGCCCAGCGCACTTGCGCGCGCCACCAGCCGGTCGATGTCGACTGCCATCAACGTCTCGCCATCGCCCTCGGCGACGCCGGTGACGAAGTCCCAGTCGCCCGCCGTCCCCTGCGCGATCGGCGCGGGCGCGAGCGTGAAGGTGGCGACATCCTCCAGCGCATCGACGGCAATCGCATAGAGGTGCCCGTCGACGAGGGTCGCGATCGCCCGCCCGCCCTTGCCGTCGCGCACCATCGGCACCCCGCCGAACAATTCGCGCACGTCGATCACGGTCGCCACGCGGCTGCGCATCGCCGCCAAGCCGACGACCGCCGGGGCAGCGCCCGGCGCGGGGACGGTGCTGTGCACCTCCACGACCGAATCGACGCGTTCGGCGTCGAAAAGCAATCCACGGTCACCGACCCGCGCGACCAGATGCAAGGCGCCCATCATGCGGCATATCCCTTCAGCGCGGCGATCAACGCGGCACGATCGAAGCGGTAGAGCGGCTTGCCGCGCTCGCGGCTCAGCCGCAGGGCCGGCACCGGCGGGGCGTCGGCATCATCCTCCATCGCCAGCGCGAGGGCGACCGGCATGTCCGGCGACGCGCGCCGCACCACGCGGTAGCCGGCCTGCTCGATCGCAGGCTTCAGGAACGCTTCCATCCAGCCGCTCTCTGCGCCGTGCAGCAGGCAGACCGGGCGCTCGGCGGCGGCCGGCGCGTCGGCGAACAAGGCCAACGGGTCGACCAGCTCGATTGGCTCGCCGTCGATCACCGCCAGCCCCGCGATCACGCCATGCGGATCGACGGCAGGCGCGACGTCCTGCGGCAGCGGCACGATCTCGATCGCGTCGGCGATCGGATAGGCGAGCTCCTGATCGTCGAGCTGGAGGCGAAGCACCGTGCGCACCTCGCTCGCCACCGCGCCGGTGCCGGACCATACCGGGATCGAACGGTCGCCGATCGTCAGCCACAGCCCGCCCGCCAGCGCACGCACCGCGCCCGCCGCGACGCCCTCGATCCGGTCGACCGCGTCTGACACGATCATGCGCCGCACGCCGTCGATATCGTCGAACAGCAACGCGCGAACCGGCTCGACCGCCTCGGCCTCGGCCACCGCCTCGTCGGGACGCTCGAATGCCAGCGCCGCGCGCGCCGCAATCGCCGAGCAATCCAGCAACAGGATCGGCGCGCCATCATCGGGCAACATCTGCCCGGCGTAGATCCCCGCGCACATCACCGCCGGCGCGGCAGGCTTGACCACCAGTTCCTGCGTATCGTTCACCCCGTCGAGCGCGAGCGCGAACCGCCCCTCGCGCAGCGACACGATCGCCAGGAAGCCCGGCACCGCCGTCGCCTCCCGCCGCCCCAACAGCGTCGGGAGCGACACCATCGGCAGCCGCTGCCCGCGCAGCAGCACCACCGCGCCCGCCGCGACCCGGTCGACGCGCACCGCGCCGCCGTCCACCGCCACGATCTCGTCGACCGACTGGCGCGGAATCGCGAAGCGCGTGCCCGCCGCCTCGACCAGCACCGCGTTCAGGATCGCCAGCGTCAGCGGCACTTCCAGCGCGATCGTCAGCCCCTGTCCCGGCCGGCTGAGCACCGAGATGCGACCGCCGGCCTGTTCGACATTGGCCTTCACCACGTCCATGCCCACACCGCGCCCCGACAGCGCGGTCACCTCGTCGCGCGACGACAGGCCGGGTTCGAAGATCAACTTCAGCCGCCCGTCCTCGTCGAGCGCGGCCAGCTCGGCGGCGCGCTCGGGATGGTCGCGCAGCGCCTTGGCGAGCAGCCGTTCGCTGTCGATCCCGCGTCCGTCGTCGGCGATCTCGATGATGATCAGATTGCCCGCCTGCCGCGCGACGATCCGCAACTGCCCGGCGGCCGGCTTGCCCGCGCGCATTCGTCCGGCGCGATCTTCGATTCCGTGATCGACGGCGTTCCGCACCAGATGAACCAGCGGAT
This sequence comes from Sphingomonas phyllosphaerae FA2, assembly GCF_000427645.1. Taxonomy (GTDB): domain Bacteria; phylum Pseudomonadota; class Alphaproteobacteria; order Sphingomonadales; family Sphingomonadaceae; genus Sphingomonas; species Sphingomonas phyllosphaerae. The sequence goes on from NZ_KE386571.1 coordinate 1,477,820, forward strand.
CGCGCAACAGCTCGATCATCTCGCGATCCAGCTCGACGTCGCCGCCCTCGATCGTCAGCGTCACCGATTTGTCAAGCGCCGCCGCCGAATCGCGCGCCAGCCGTGGCAGCGCCGAGAACAGCGATTCGACCCGCTGCATCCGCGTCCGCGTCACCGTATCGCGCAATTCGTCGACCGAGATGCTCAGCCGCTCCAGCATCGATTCCAGCCGCGGGTCGTCGATCATCCGCAAGTGTCGCGCCAGCTGGTTTCGCGCCAGCACCATGTCCGACACGCCGCTCATCATGCGGTCGAGCAAGTCGACCGACAATCGCACGGATCGCTTCGGGGTCACCCGCGCGGCCTGCGCCACCGCGGCCGTGTCCGCGGGCTCCGGTGTCGCTGCCGTATCACCGGCGATCGCGCCGTCCAGCGCGGCGATAAGCATCGCCTCGCCCGATTCGGACAGCGCCTCGCCCGCGTCGATCGCCTCGACGATCTCGCCGATCCGGTCGATGATCGCCAGAATCACCGTCACCAGCGCCTGATCCGGCGCGCGCTCGCCCGCGCGCACCGCGGCCAGCGCATCCTCGGCGGCGTGGCTCAGCCGCGCGAGCCGCGGCAGGTCGAGGAAGCCGCAGCTGCCCTTGATCGTGTGGACGAAGCGGAAGATCGCATCCAGCCGCGAACGATCGTTGGGGTCGGCCTCCCACCCCACGATCTCGCCCGAGATCGCTTCCAGCGTCTCACGCGTTTCGGCAATGAATTCCTGCAGTAGGTCGTCCATGCGGTCCCGTTGCCCTGGCTAGGGGGGCGGCATCGCACGACAGGCGTTAAAAGGGTCTTTACCGCGCCCCGGCGGGCGTCATCGGTGCGGCAGTGCGGCCCCGAACAGCAAGGCGCCGTCGACCGGCTCGCTGACTACCACCGATCCGCCCGCTTCGCCCACCAGTTCGTGGACCAGGAACGCCGCGGCGGCACGCGGCGCGACCGCGCTGTCGTCCGCCGGCCCCTCGGTCAGCGTGGTGCGCAAATCGGGGTCGAGCACGATCCGCGGCCCCTCGGCACGTAGCACGATCTCGGTCGCCTCGGCGCTCTCCTCGGTGCCGATCGTCACCGTGCCGCCGCGCACCAGCGTATCGCCCGCGATCAGTGCGAGGTTCAGCAGCACCTTCACCGCCGTCTTGGGCAGCTCGGTCGCCTCGACCATCCATTGCAGGTTCAGCCGCTTGTTGTCGCCCAGCAGCGCCTCGACCGCCTGCCCCGCCTCGCGCACGTCGACGCGCTCGCCGAACCCGCCCGCCGCGCCGAACGCCAGCCGGAAGAATTTCAGCTTGTTCGCCGAGGTGCGGGCGCTCTCGTTGAGCAGTTCCAGACAGCGCGCGCGCATCTCGGGATCGGTTTCGTCGTTCAACAGCTCCAGCCCGTTGTTCAGCGCGCCGACCGGCGACAGCAGGTCGTGGCACAGCCGCGAACAGAGGAGCGAAGCGAAATCGACCGGGCTGATGGTCATCGGAAAGGCTACCTCGGCGGGATGGCGTTACGGCCTTGTGGCGAGTCGCCGGAGTCTGCGCAACCGCTTACGTCGAGGACCAGCGGATCGAACCGGCCGTGCACCCCCCCGTCCGCCACCGCGCGCCACGCGGTCACCGCCTCGCCCGCGACGATCAGCCAGATGCTGCCGTCCGGCGCGGAATCGGCGGCATCGCGCGGCGACGGCCTCGCCACGCCCGACGGGTGCGAGTGATAATGCCCGATGACCTGCGCGCCGCCGTTTCGCGCGACGCGGTGTGCGGCGATCAACGCGCCCGGATCGATCTCGAAACGCACCGCACGGTCGCCTGCGACGTTACGGCACGGCACCAATCGCATGATTTGATCGCCCGCGCCGAGCAACAGTCCGCAGATTTCGTCAGGATCCGCGGCGGCTAAGGCGATTAGTTCGTTTCGGTGGGCGATTGTAATCCTGACCATCATCGCCATCTAGCAAAGCAATGGACCGGGGGGTCATCATTCTCGAAGCGACGATCGCACCGGCAGCGGATGGCTGGCGGGTGGACCGTGCGCTGGCCGATGCGGTGCCGACGCTGTCGCGCGAACGGCTGAAGGTGCTCATCAACGCCGGGCAAGTCACGCAGGCCGGAACGGCGATGCGCGATCCGTCGCGCAAGGCGCGCGGCGGCGAGCAATTCGCGGTCGCGGTTCCCGCCCCCACGCCCGCGCACAACGAGGCGCAAGACATTCCGCTGGTCGTCGCGTTCGAGGACGAACATCTGATCGTCATCGACAAGCCCGCCGGGCTGGTCGTCCACCCCGCCGCGGGCAATCTCGACGGGACGTTGGTCAACGCGCTGCTCCACCATTGCCACGGCTCGCTGTCCGGGATCGGCGGGGTCGCGCGGCCCGGGATCGTCCACCGCATCGACAAGGACACGTCCGGGCTGATGGTCGCCGCCAAGACCGACCGGACGCACGAAGGGCTAGCAAAACAATTCGCCGCGCACAGCATCGACCGCCGCTATCGCGCGATCGTCGGCGGGCGGCCGATGCCCCCGGCGGGGTCGGTCGACGCTCCGCTCGCCCGCTCGCCAAACAACCGCAAAAAGGTCGCGATCGTCCAGGGCGGCAAGCGCGCGGTGACTCATTATCGCACGCTGGAGCTGCTCCGCGACGCGACGATGGTCGAATGCCGGCTGGAAACCGGGCGCACGCATCAGGTGCGCGTCCATATGGCGTCGATCGGCCACGCCTTGCTGGGCGACCCGGTCTATGGTAGAACAAAACATGCTCACAAGCAGGTGCTGGACACGCTGAATTTCCGGCGACAGGCGCTTCATGCGGCGCATTTGGGGTTCGTGCATCCGATCACCGGCGAAACGCTGGGTTTCGACAGCGCGATGCCTTCGGACATGCAGGAACTGTTCAGTCAGCTTATCGTATAGAAACGGAACGCGGGGTCGGCGTCGCCAGCGGGCACGTCGCGCGTATTCCGCAAGGAAGGGAGACTTAGGATCATGGCAACCCGCAGCAACGTCCCCGCGACGATTCCTGCGCTCGGCGGGGAGCAGAGCCTCAATCGCTATCTGTCGGAGATCAAGAAGTTTCCGATCCTCGCGCCCGAGCAGGAATATATGCTCGCCAAGCGCTTTCAGGAGCACGGCGACACCGACGCCGCGGCGCAGCTCGTCACCAGCCACCTGCGCTTGGTCGCCAAGATCGCGATGGGCTATCGTGGCTATGGCCTGCCGGTCAGCGAGTTGATCTCCGAAGGCAATATTGGGCTGATGCAGGGCGTGAAGAAGTTCGAGCCCGATCGCGGCTTCCGCCTCGCCACCTATGCGATGTGGTGGATCCGCGCCTCGATCCAGGAATTCATCCTGCGCTCGTGGAGCCTCGTGAAGATGGGCACCACCGCGGCGCAGAAGAAATTGTTCTTCAACCTGCGCCGGATGAAGGCGCGGCTCGACGCGTTCGAGGACGGCGACCTGACGCCCGAGAACGTCCAGAAGATCGCCACCGATCTCGGCGTGACCGAGGCCGACGTGGTCAGCATGAACCGGCGCATGGCGATGGGCGGCGACACCTCGCTCAACGTCTCGATGCGTGAGGACGGCGAGGGTCAGTGGCAGGACTGGTTGCAGGATGACGCGCCGCTGCAGGACAGCGTCGTCGCCGATCAGCAGGAAGCCGACGTCCGCCACGACATGCTGATGAACGCGATGGACGATCTCAACGATCGCGAGAAGCATATCCTGACCGAGCGTCGCCTGACCGACGATCCCAAGACGCTGGAGGAACTCAGCCAGGTCTATGGTGTCTCGCGCGAGCGCGTCCGCCAGATCGAGGTGCGTGCGTTCGAGAAGCTCCAGCGCGCGATGATGCGGCTGGCGGGCGACAAGCGACTGCTCACCGCCTGATACGCGATACGGCACCGGGAAGGGGTTGAGCGACCCCGCCCGGTGCCGGTACGACGCAGCGCATGTTCACCGCGCTGCGCCTGCTCTTCAAAATCGTCCTCGGCTTCGTCGTGCTGTCGCTCGTCTGGGTAGGCGCCTACGCGATCGTTCCCGTCCCCTTCACGATGACGATGATGGACGACCTGATCGGCGGCCACTCCGTGACAAAGGACTGGACGCCGCTGTCGCGGATCGACCCCGACATGCCGCGCGCCGCGATCGCCGGCGAGGATGCGCGCTTCTGCAGCCACCACGGCTTCGACTGGCGCGCGATCGCCGGGGCGGCGGCGCATAATGCCGAGGGCCAGCGAATCCGCGGCGGCTCGACGATCAGCCAGCAGACCGCGAAAAACGCCTTTCTTTTTCAAGGCGGCGGCTATGCCCGGAAGGCGCTGGAAGCATGGTTTACGCTACTGATCGAGACGATCTGGGGCAAGAAGCGGATCATGGAGGTCTATCTCAACATCGCCGAGACCGGGATCGGCACCTATGGCGCGGAGGCGGCGTCGCAGCGCTATTTCCACCACAGCGCCGCGACGCTTTCGCCGGTCGAGGCGGCGCGGATCGCCGCGGTGCTGCCGCTGCCGAAGAAGCGCGAGGCGGTTGCGCCGACCGGCTTCGTCCGCCGCCGCGGCAACCAGATCGCGCGCTACGTCGGCGCGGTCCGCCGCACCGGGCTGGACAGCTGCCTGCGCTAACCAAGCTCGTCATTGCGAGCGTAGCGAAGCAATCCAGGGCGTCCTGATCCGGCCCTGGATTGCTTCGCTACGCTCGCAATGACGGATCGATCGTAATCACCCGATCCCCCAGCCGCTCGGCCTCGCGCATATCATGCGTCACCATCAGGATCGGCACCGCGCGCGCGTCGCGCACGCGCTCGATCGCGCGCATCGCCTCCTCGCGCCGCGCCGGATCAAGCGACGACAGCGGCTCGTCGAGCAACAGAAACGCCGGCTCACTGAGCAACGCCCGCCCGATCGCCACCCGCCGCGCCTCACCCCCAGACAAGGTTCGCGGCCAACGCCGCAGCAGCGGCGCGATGTCGAGCGTCGCCGCCACATCCGCCAGCCGCGCCGCGTCACGCGCGCCGTACAGCAAATTCGCCTGCACGCGCCGGTGCGGAAACAGCCGCGCATCCTGAAACACATAGCCCGCCCGCCGCTGTTCTGGCGGCACGTCGACCCCGGCGTCGGCATCGAACAACGTCCGCCCGCCGACCCGCACATGCCCGCGCATCGGGCGCAGCAGCCCGGCGATCATGTCAAGCAGGCTGGTCTTCCCCGCCCCCGACGCGCCGACCAACACCGTCAGCCCGTCGCCCGCCACGAAGCGCGCGCCGACGACCGCCTCCCCACGTCGCGCCGAGACATCGACGTCAAAGGACATGCACGCCCCGCCCCGCGCGCCGCACCAGCGCCTCCGACACCACCAGCGCGACCAACGACAGCGCCACCGACACCGCCGCCAGTCGCCACACCTCCGCCTCGCCCCCCGGCCGCTGGAGCGCGGCATAGATGGCGAGCGGCAAGGTCTGCGTCTCCCCCGGCACGTTCGACACGAAGGTGATCGTAGCGCCGAACTCACCGATCGCGCGCGCCAGCCCCAGCACCAGCGCCGCCGCGATCCCCGGCGCGGCAAGCGGCAGCGTCACCGTGGCGTAAGCCCGCCAGCGCGTTGCCCCCAGCGTCCGCGCCGCCTGTTCCAGCCGCCGGTCGACCGCCTCGATCGACAGCCGCATCGCGCGCACCATCAACGGCAAGGCCATCACCCCCGCCGCGATTGCCGCACCGGTCCAGCGGAACAGCACGCTGATCCCGAACCCCGCCTCCAGCACGCGCCCGATCGGCCCGGTCGGCGCGAAGGCGAGCAGCAACACCCAGCCGGTCACGACGGGCGGCACCACCAGCGGCAGGTGCACCAGCCCGTCGAGCAGCACCTTGCCCGGGAACCGCCACCGCGCCAGCACCCACGCCAGCGCGAACGCGATCGGCAGCGCCCCCAATGTCGCGGTGCCGCCGACCAGCAGGGTCAGGCGGACGATCGGCAGCAGCTCGCTCAACGCGTCGTGAAGCCGCGCCGCGCGAGGATCGCCTGACCCGCACGCGACAGCAGGAAGCGGCGGAAGCCCTCGGCAGCCGAGCTCTCGCCCGCGGTCAGCCGCGCGATCGGATAGACGATCGGCGCATGGCTGCGCGGCGGGAATACCCCCGCCACCTGCACACCGGTCGCGGCGCGCGCGTCGGTGGCATAGACGATGCCGTAAGGAGCCGCGCCGCGCTCGATGAGCGCCAGCGCCGCCCGGACATTCTCCGCGCGCACCACCCGCGGCGCGACCGCGGTCCAAGCGCCGAGCCGCGTCAGCGCCTCGCGCCCATATTTGCCGGCGGGGACGCTGTCGGGATCGGCCATCGCCAGCGGCGCGCCGCCCAGCAGCTTGCCGAGCGCCGCGCCCTTGGTTGCGACGACGCGCGGCAAGCCCGGTCGCGACACCACCACCAGCTGATTGCGCACCAGAACCGCGCGCGTCCCGGCGACGACCAGCCCGCGCTTCGCGACATCGTCCATCCAGTCGCTGTCGGCGGAAATGAACAGGTCGGCGCGCCCGCCCGCCGCAATCTGCCGCGCCAGCGCCGACGATGCCGCGAACGACAGCCGCGGCCGCTCATGCCCCGCCTTGGCCCATGCGTCGGCGGCATCGGTCAACGCCTCCTGCATGCTCGCCGCCGCCAGTACCAGCGGCGCGCGCTCCTGCGCCGCGGCGGGTTCGGCGATCAGCAAAAGGGCGAGCAGCGAAAGCACGAAACGCATGACCATGCTCATGGCACTCGCCCCCGGCGAAGACAATCGCGCTGCCCTCAATCCTCCCCTGATCCGTCCACGTCGAACAAATGCTTATACTGGCGCGGCTGCGAGCGGAGGTACTGATCGGGTGCCTTCACCCGCGCGCCCAGATCGGCGGCGGCGTGCCACGGCCAGCGCGGATCGTAGAGGATCGTCCGCGCCAGCGCGATCATATCGGCCTCGCCGGTCGCGACGATCGCCTCGGCCTGCTGCGGCTCGGTGATCAGCCCGACCGCGACGACCGGGATCGACACCGCCTGCTTCACCGCGCGCGCCAGCGGCACCTGATAATTTGGCCCGACCGGGATCTGCTGACGCGGATCGAGCCCGCCGCTCGACACATGGATCGCCGCGCACCCGCGTTCCTCCAGCGCCGTGGCGAAGGCGACGGTCTGTTCGGCATCCCAGCCGCCCTCGATCCAGTCGCTGCCCGACACGCGCACCGTCACCGGCCGCTCCGCCGGGAACGCCGCGCGCGCCGCATCATAGACTTCCAGCGGAAAGCGCATCCGGTTTTCCAGCGAGCCGCCATATTCATCGTCGCGCCGGTTGGAGAGCGGCGACAGGAACTGGTGGAGCAGATAGCCGTGCGCCGCGTGGATCTGGATCAGGTCGAGCCCGAGCCGCGCCGCCCGCTTCGCCGATTCGGCAAAGGCATCGCGGATGCGCGCCAGCCCGTCGCGGTCGAGCGCCACCGGCGCCGGATTCTTGGGATCATAGGGCAAGGCCGACGGCGCGACCGTCTCCCAGCCATGCGGATCGTTCGCCGGAATCTGGCGCTCGCCCTTCCACGGCAGGTCAGTCGACGCCTTGCGCCCGGCGTGCGCCAGCTGGATCGCGATCGGCATGTCCGAATGGCGGCGCACCGATTCGAGCACACGCGCCATCGCCGCCTCGGTCGCGTCGTCCCACAGTCCGACATCGCCATAGCTGATTCGCCCGATCGGCTCGACCGCGGTCGCCTCGATCGTCAGGATGCCTGCACCCGACAGCGCCAAGTGCCCGAGATGGATCGTGTGCCAGTCGGTCATCGCGCCGTCGACAGCCGAATATTGGCACATCGGCGCGATAACGATGCGGTTGGCGAGCGTCAGGCCGCCGACATCAATTGGCTGGAATAACCGGGGTCCGCTCATCGGAAACGCGCTCCTGAAGGTGAGCCGTCCCTACGCATCAGCGGAAAAATGGTGCCACGCGGCCGCGGCAAATGAAGTGGTCGGGGAAAGAGGATTCGAACCTCCGGCCCCTGCCTCCCGAAGGCAGTGCTCTACCAGGCTGAGCTATTCCCCGACCAGGGTGCCGGTCGGATGTACCGTCGACAGGGCGCGGCTTATATCAGCGGAAATTCGGAGCGCAAGCGGGGAATCGTAGCTGTTTTTACATCGTCGCGCGGCTAGGTTTCACGACGATGTCGCTCGCCGAATGGATCGCCACCGCCCTCGGGATCGCCTGTGTCGCGCTGGCCGCACGGCGCAGCATCTGGACCTTCCCGACCGCGATCGTCTCGGTCGCGCTGCTTGGGCTCGTGGTGTTTCGTGCCAGACTCTATTCGGACGCGCTGCTCCAGCTCTTCTTCGCCGCCGCCAATCTGTACGGCTGGCTCAACTGGCGGCGCGCGCAGGCCCGCAACGGCGACGTCCCCGTCCGCACGCTCGATAGCCGCGCGCGCGCCGCGTGGCTGGCCGGGATCCTCGTCTGCTGGCTGGCATGGGGCAGCGCGATGCACCGGCTGACCGACGCCGCGCTGCCGTGGTGGGATGCCGGGATCGCCGCTGCCAGCGTCGCTGCGCAACTGCTGATGGCGCGGCGCGCGATCGAGAATTGGTGGCTGTGGATCGCGGTCGATCTGGCGTCGGTGCCGCTGTATCTCGCCAAGGGGCTCTATTCCTTCGCCGGCCTCTACCTCGTCTATCTCGCGCTCGCGATCTGGGGAGTGATCGACTGGCGCCGCGCGCTCGGCACCAGCTGGCGGATGGTGCCGGCATGACGTTGCGCACCGTCTGCCTCCACGGGCCGGAGAGCACCGGCAAGTCGACGATGGCGCCCCGGTTGGCGCAGCAGTTCGACTCGGTCTGCGTCGCTGAGTTCGGCCGCACTTATTGCGAGACCTATGGCATCGACCTGACGATGTCGGACCTCGTCGTCATCGCGCAGACGCAGGACGCCAAGGCGCGCAAGGCGGTGGACAGCGGCGCGCGGCCCGTGATCCTCGACACCGATCCGTTGATGAGCGCGGTGTGGGCGGACATGATGTTCGGGCGGCGCGATCCGTGGTTCGATCGCTGGCAGGGCACTGCCGACCTCTACCTGCTGTTCGACATTGACCTGCCGTGGGTCGACGACGGGACGCGCATGTTCGGCTCGCGCCGCGACCGCACCCGCTTCTTCGACCTGTCCCGCCGCGAACTGGAACGGCGCGGCGTCCCCTGGGTGCTGATTCAGGGCGAAGGCTCCCGCCGCTATCTCAATGCCCTCACCGCGATCCGCGCCGCCCTTTGATTTCAATCCGACCGAGCTTGTCGGTTCCGGCCGTCAAGAGCATGGGCAGGTCGGTCGACCACAAGCGGCGACATCGCTACCGCTCGTATCGACTCCGCACGTCCAGCAAAACCGGCGGGAGCGCCACGTCGAGCACCGGGCCGCGACGGCCGATGCACCTCGCGACATTCGCCAGAGGTACGCAGCAGCAGCACCCTCGCATCTGCAGCGGCTGGCACGCTCGGACGCGGCCGATGTTCGGACGTTGACCTTGCTTCAATCATTTCGAAACGGTCGACCGGACTGGATCAACCGCTGGCGCGACGTGTTGCCCGGAACCGCGATATGCGTGGCCGGATCATATTCCTGTCCGATCCCCGGCGCGCCTTCGGGCACCCAGATTTCGACGACGGTGTTCGAATAGCTGTTGGGAAGATAGCGGATCCAGTAGCCGTCCGGGTGGTGGCTCCAGCGGCCTGTGGGCACGCCGATGCTGCCCGGCCCAGCCGGGGCCATGCCCGCAAGCACCGCCACGCGCTCCAGCTCGCTGAAGCTGGTTCCTGGCGTGGTCAACATGCGCCGCAGGTCGGCCTCGGCCTGCATGACGGCCCTGACCTCCCGCGGCAGATTGTCAGCAATCGGTCCGGCCGACAGCATGTCGAGGACGTTCCGGTTCAGCCCGGCAAGCTGCTTCGGGGTCAGCAATTGGGCCGCCGCCATCCGTTGATCGCCCGCCAGATCTTCGATCTTGGCGCGCGACAGGATCGCCCATAACAACGATTGGATGACGTGCTGGTCGATCTCGGGATGCTGGACCGAGCCCCGAACGATGGAGATCACCGCGTCTTTGGCGGATCCCAGTGGCGGCGCATAGAGATAGCCATCGCCCCCACCCGGCCCATGGGTGCCGGCATGTAAGCAATAGCTTTGATCGTGAAAGCGATAATAGCCTGCCTGAAGAACGAAGCCGCCCGCGGCGGTCCGCTGCAACTGCGTCAACTCCCGCTTGGGTGACGGAGGAACGAAATTGTCCTGGGTCGGATCGGCCCAGCGGGCGTCGGACAGGCTGGTTGAGATCGGTTCCTTGCGAAGGCTGGGCGCCGTGATCCCGGCCCGCTTCGCAAGATCGCCAAGTTTCAATCCGCCGAACTGCGCCCCTGCGGGGCTTGCGCACCAGGAAAGCGCCACGGCCAATGCCGCCGCCCGGAAAACATGCTGCCTCATCGTCTTACCGCCCCGAAAGCCCGTCCTTGAGCTGTAACGCTAGCGTACCAAATTGAGAAGCTCGATCTGAATTCGGATAACCTGCGCTATTTTCTCGCCGGTTCGGTGCAGGCGGCGGATGTGACATCACGAGGTCGCCATTTGACAGGTCGGTAACGCGCAGACCGACCGTCGAAATCGTCCGCCCTCTATCGCTCGGGCGAAGGCTGCGCTAGGCGCGCGAGAATATGACGACCCCGCTCAACACGATCCGCAATTTCTCGATCATCGCCCATATCGATCATGGCAAGTCGACCCTCGCCGATCGTCTGATTCAGGCGACCGGCGGGCTCACCGACCGCGAGATGAGCGAGCAGGTGCTCGACAATATGGAGATCGAAAAAGAGCGCGGGATCACCATCAAGGCGCAGACCGTGCGCCTCTCCTACAAGGCGCACGATGGTGAGACCTATACGCTCAACCTGATGGACACGCCCGGCCACGTCGACTTCGCCTATGAGGTGTCGCGGTCGCTGGCGGCGTGCGAGGGCGCGCTGCTGGTGGTGGACGCGGCACAGGGCGTCGAGGCGCAGACGCTCGCCAACGTCTATCAGTCGATCGAGCATGACCACGAGATCGTGCCGGTCATCAACAAGATCGACCTGCCCGCCGCCGAACCCGAAAAGGTCCGCGCCGAGATCGAGGACGTGATCGGCATCGACGCCTCCGACGCGGTGCTCGCCAGCGCAAAGTCGGGGATTGGCATCCCCGACATCCTCGAAGCGATCGTGCAGAAGATTCCGGCACCGAAGGGTGACGCGGACGCACCGCTCAAGGCGATGCTCGTCGATTCGTGGTACGATCCGTATTTGGGCGTGATGATTTTGGTCCGGGTGGTGGACGGGACGCTCCGCAAGGGGCAGCAGGTCACCTTCATGCAGGCCGGAACGACGCATCTGATCGACCGCGTCGGCTGCTTCCGCCCGAAAATCGAGCAACTGACCGACCTCGGCCCCGGCGAGATCGGCTTCATCACCGCCCAGATCAAGGACGTCGCCCAGGCCCGCGTCGGCGACACGCTGACCGACGCCAAGCGCCCCGCCGCCGAGGCGCTGCCGGGCTTCAAGGAAGTCCAGCCGGTTGTATTCTGCGGGCTTTTTCCCGTCGATGCCAACGACTTCGAGAAACTTCGTGAGAGCATCTCGAAGCTGCGGCTCAACGATGCGTCGTTCAGTTTCGAGATGGAGACCTCGGCCGCGCTCGGCTTCGGCTTCCGCTGCGGCTTCCTCGGCCTTCTTCATCTGGAGATCATCCAGGAGCGGCTGACGCGCGAATACGACCTCGACCTCATCACCACCGCGCCGAGCGTCGTCTATCAGATTGAATTGTCACACGGCGCGGGACAGATCGACCTCCACAATCCCGCCGACATGCCCGATCCCAACAAGATCGAGTCGATCAGCGAACCCTGGATCGAGGCGGTGATCTACGTCCCCGACGAATATCTCGGCAGCATCCTGAAACTGTGTCAGGACCGGCGCGGTATTCAGAAGAATCTGACCTACGTGGGCGGACGTGCTCAGGCGACGTATGAGCTGCCGCTCAACGAGGTCGTCTTCGACTTCTACGACCGGCTGAAGTCGCTGTCGAAGGGCTATGCCAGCTTCGACTATCACCAGATCGGCTATCGCGAAGGCGATCTCGTCAAGATGAGCATCCTCGTCAACGAGGAGCCGGTCGACGCGCTCTCGATGATCGTCCACCGCGGCACCGCCGAGACGCGCGGTCGCGGCATGTGCGAGCGGCTCAAGGAATTGATCCCGCGCCATTTGTTCAAGATTCCGATCCAGGCGGCGATCGGCGGCAAGGTGATCGCGCGCGAGACGATCAGCGCGATGCGCAAGGATGTTACCGCCAAATGCTACGGCGGCGATGCGACGCGCAAGCGCAAGCTGCTGGAAAAGCAGAAGAAGGGTAAGCTCAAGATGCGCGAGTACGGCTCGGTCAGCATCCCGCAGGAGGCCTTCATCGCCGCGCTGCGAATGGGCGACGAAAACTGATCTGAGAGCCGTCGCCCCGGACTTGATCCGGGGCCCCGCTTCTTGGCGACGCGGGCGAAGAAGAAGCGAGGTCCCGGGTCAGGCCCGGGACGACGAGGTGGGACGCCCCCCATCATTGCGAGCGTAGCGAAGCAATCCAGAGCCGGATCAGGACGCCCTGGATTGCTTCGCTACGCTCGCAATGACGACGTAAAAACGCGAATTAATAAGCCCGCGCCACCGCGAACTCGACCGCCTCGACCATCGCATCCTTGATCGCGCTGTCAGCGAAGATCGCCAGCGACTCGATGGCCCGCTGCCCGTAATGCCGCGCCCGCGCCAGCGTATCGTCGACTGCACGAGTGCGGCGGACCAGATCGATCGAATGCGCGAAATCGGCGTCGCTCGCGCGCCGCCCCTCGACCGCGTCGCGCCAGAACGCCCGCTCCTCGTCGCCGCCGCGCGCATAGGCGAGGATCACCGGCAGCGTCATCTTGCCCTCGCGGAAGTCGTCGCCGGCATCCTTGCCCATCGTGCCCGCGTCGCTGGTATAATCGATCGCATCGTCGACCAGCTGGAACGCGATCCCCAAATTGCGCCCATACGAATCGAGCGCCTGCTCCTCCGCCGCCGGCCGCTCCGCGACCACCGCCGCGATCCGGCACGCCGCCGCGAACAGCGCCGCGGTCTTGGCGTGGATGATGTCGAGATAGCGCTCCTCGGGCAGATCGACGCGCCGCGCCGCGGTCAACTGATTGACCTCGCCCTCCGCGATCACCGCCGAAGCGTTCGACAGGATCTCCAGCGCGCGCATGTTGCCACCCGCCACCATCAGCTCGAACGAGCGCGAGAACAGGAAATCGCCGACCAGCACGCTGGCGGGATTTCCCCAGATGATGTTCGCGGTGCGCTTGCCCCGCCGCAGGTCCGATCCGTCGACAACATCGTCGTGGAGCAAGGTCGCGGTGTGGATGAACTCCACCGCCGCGGCGAGCAAATGGTGACGGTCGCCATCATATCCGACCAGCTGCGCGCCCGCGAGCGTCAGCATCGGGCGCATCCTCTTGCCCCCGCCCGCAATCAAATGCCCGGCCAGCTCCGGGATCAACGGAATCTCCGATCGCATCCGTTCCACGATCACGGCATTGACGTGATCCATGTCGGCGGCGACCAGCCCGATCATCGGATCGAGCGAGGGCGTGTGCCCGGGAAGTCGGTGCAAGGTAGCGCTCATCTGTTCCTGCCCTTAGGGGGAGGCACGCGCGCAACGCAAGCGCGGGCTGCATGACGATTATCGCTTTGACGGGGAAGCCGTGATGACCGACGACGTTCTGAAGAGCTATCGCAAGAGCATCGACAACATCGATGCGGCGCTGGTCTGCCTGCTCGCGGAACGCTTCAAGATCACCCAGGCGGTCGGCACCTACAAGGCGCAAACCGGGCTACCCGCTGCCGATCCCGGCCGCGAGGAGGCGCAGATCGCGCGCCTGCGCCAATTGAGCGAGGATGCCGAGCTTGACCCGGAATTCTCCGAAAAATTTCTGCGCTTCATCATCGACGAGGTGATCCGCCACCACCGCGCCGCCGCCGGGGGCTGAGTCGTTACCCCTCCGACCGCGCGGCGCGACGCACCGTGAGCCGCGCGATGACGGCATCGGCCATCTGCTTCAGGTGCATCTGCTCATACGCGCCGAAGTCGGCACGTGGCGTCCGGTCGAAGACGCAGAAGGCACCGATCGGCATATGCTGGGCGTCGACTAGCGGCGCACCGGCGTAGAAACGCACCTGCCCGCCATCGATCAGCAACGGATTGTCCGCGAAGCGTGGATCGGCGCGCGCATCCTCGACGCAAAAGACGTCGCGCGGCGTGATGATCGCATGCCCGCACAGCGACATGCGGCGACTGTAGGTGCGCGAGGTGACGCCGGACACCGCGATCAGATAGGCCCAATCTTGCGATAGGATCGAGACCGCCGCCATGCCGGTACCCAGCTTCTGCCGCGCCTGTTCGACCAGATCCACCAACACGACGTCGTCGCGCGCGTCGAGCGCGCCGGACGCGATCACCGCGCGTTCGCGCGCCGCTTCGTCATTGGGCGTCGGTGCCGGCGCATAAACGGTAATCCCCATGACCCCGACGTTCCCGAGCCTTCACTTCACTCTCGAAACGACTTTCGCGGTAATGCCTTACGCGTCGTTCTTGAGAATGGAGCTACAATATTCAGCTGTCGCGGGCAACGATCGGCTTGTTTTCAAAAGCGTTTTGTAAGAATTCGCACATGCCTTGCCAGCTGCGTGCGTCTGCTTTGGCATCATAGCCGAATCCTTCATGCCCGATCGGCATGTTGCGATCGGTAAAGGCGTGACCGGCGTGGCCGTAAGCGTGAAGCTGCCAGTCGGCCCGCGCAGCGGTAAATTCCTCGGCCAGCGCGACAACTGCCGATGGCGGCCCCAACGGATCGTCCCAGCCGTGGCAGATCAGCAACGGCACCGTGATCGGATCGACGCTCTGCCAGTGGGGTCGGTCGTACACGCCATGGAAGCTCACTCCGCCGCGGATCGGCAACCCGGCCCGCGCCATATCGAGCACGCACTTGCCGCCGAAGCAGAAGCCGATCGCCGCGACGTTCCCGACATCTACCTCGCCCTGCGCCGTCAGCGCGTCCAGCGATGCACGCAGTCGCTCGCGCAGCAACGCGCGATCAGCGTTGAGTTCGTCCATATAGCGGCTGGCGCCCTCGCCTCGTTGCGTCCGCTTGCCCTGCCCGAACACATCGCAGGCGAATGCGGCATAGCCGAGCGCTGCCAGCGCCTCCGCCTTCAGATTGTCCGATTCCTTCTGCCCCAGCACATTGGGGATCACGAGCACCGCGGGGCGCGCGCCGCTCTGCGCATCGTCCCACGCGAAGACGCCCTCGAAAGGCCCACCCGGTCCGTCATAGACGATGGTACGGCGACGGATCGTCATCGGCGCTCTCCTGTTGTGTCGGTCGCGCCTTTCGCTAGATCGGGTCCATTCGCCGGACAAGCAGCGGGAGGCATGATGCAGATCAGGGAGGACGATCCCGCCGCGCCGCACGTCGTCGCCCTCCTCGCGCATCATCTCGCCGAATTGCGGGGCCATATGGCGGAATTCGCCTTCGCGCTCGACGCGGCGGGGCTTTCCGCGCCCGAGGTGACGTTCTGGACCGCGTGGCGCGACGACGTGTTGGTCGGGTTCGTCGCGTTGAAAGAGCTTGAGCCGCGTCACGGCGAAATCAAATCGATGCGCGCGGCGCCGGCGGCACGCGGCACGGGCGTCGGCCGCGCCCTGCTGGATCACGTGATCGCCACCGCCCGCGCGCGCGGCTATGATCAACTCAGCCTCGAAACCGGCACGGCCGCGCTGCACCAGCCGGCGGTCGCGCTATATCGCAGCGCCGGCTTCGTGCCGTGCGATGCCTTCGCCGACTATCGCCCCAGCCCGCATAACCAGTTCCTGACCCTTATCCTCTGAATGGGAGAACCCGATTGCCAACGCTCGTCCTGATCCGCCACGGCCAGTCCGCCTGGAACCTCGAAAACCGCTTCACCGGCTGGTGGGACGTCGACGTCACCGAAAAGGGCGCGGCCGAGGCGCGGGCCGCAGGCGAGCTGATGGCCGCCAAGGGGCTGGACTTCGACCAGACCTTCACCTCGCTGCAGACCCGCGCGATCAAGACGCTCAATCTCGCACTGGAGGCGATGGGGCGGCTGTGGCTGCCGGTCGAGAAGGACTGGCGGCTCAACGAGCGGCATTACGGCGGGCTGACCGGGCTCGACAAGGCCGAGACCGCCGCCAAGCACGGCGACGAACAGGTCCACATCTGGCGCCGCAGCTTCGACGTGCCGCCGCCGCCGATCGAAGCGGGCAGCACCTACGATCCGTCGGCCGACCGCCGCTACGCCGGGATCGACGTCCCCGCGACCGAAAGCCTCAAGGACACGATCGCGCGCGTCCTGCCCTATTGGGAGGGCCGCATCGCCCCCGCGCTCAAGGACGGGCAGCGCGTGCTGATCTCCGCGCACGGCAATTCGCTCCGCGCGCTGGTCAAGCATCTGTCGGGGATTTCGGACGACGAGATCACCGGACTGGAGATCCCCACCGGCCAGCCGATCGTCTACGAGCTGGACGCCGACTTGAACGCGACCGACCGTTACTATTTGAGCGAGCGCTGACTCTCCGTCGCCCCGGACCTGATCCGGGGCCCCGCTTCTTCTCTGGCACGACAGTGAGAAGGAGCGGGACCCCGGGTCGAGCCCGGGGTGACGGATTATCGTTGGTGGAGCAGCCTCCACCACCCCCTCAAACCGCCGCGCGCACCGCGTCGCAGATGCGGTCGACCACCTGCTCGACCTGCGCCGGATCGTCGCCCTCGGCCATCACGCGGATCACCGGCTCGGTCCCCGACGGCCGGATCACCAACCGCCCGCGCCCCGCCAACTCCGCCTCGGCATCGGCGATCACTGCCTTCACCGCCTCGGTTTCCAGCGGCTTGCCGCCCGAAAAGCGCACGTTCTTCAGCAATTGCGGCAGTGGCTCGAACCGCCGCAGCACCTCGCTCGCCGGCGCACCCGCCCGACAGATCTCCGCCAGCACCTGCAACGCCGCTACCAGCCCGTCGCCGGTCGTCGCGTAATCGCTGAGGATGATATGCCCCGACTGTTCGCCGCCGACGTTATAGCCGCGGCGACGCATCGCCTCGAGCACATGCCGGTCGCCAACCGCGGTGCGGATCAGCCCCAGCCCCTGCGCCTTCAGATGCCGCTCCAGTCCGAGGTTCGACATCACCGTCGCGACCAGCCCGCCGCCCGCCAGCCGCCCGGCACGCGCCCAGCCGGCGGCGATCGTCGCCATCAACTGGTCGCCGTCGATCACCCGGCCCTTTTCGTCGACCACGATCAGCCGGTCGGCGTCGCCGTCCAGCGCAATGCCGATGTCGGCCCGATGTTCGGTCACTGCCGCCGACAGCGCCTCCGGGTGGGTCGAGCCGATCTTGTCGTTGATGTTCAGACCGTTCGGCTGCACCCCGATCTGGACGAGATCCGCGCCCAATTCCCACAAAGCCTCGGGTGCGACCTGATAGGCGGCGCCGTTCGCGCAATCGACGACCACCTTCATCCCGTCGAGCCGCAGGTCGTTGGGAAAGGTCGACTTGGCGAAGTGGATATAGCGACCGCGCGCATCGTCGATCCGCTTGGCGCGCCCGATCTCGCCCGCCGGGGCCAGCGCGACCTCACCATCGATCGCTGCCTCGATCGCCAGTTCGTCCTCATCGGACAATTTGTAACCATCCGGCCCGAACAGCTTGATACCATTGTCGAAAAACGGATTGTGGCTGGCGGAGATCATCACCCCCATATCGGCCCGCATCGACTTGGTGAGCATCGCCACCGCCGGGGTCGGCATCGGCCCCACCAGCGTCACGTCCATCCCGACGCTCGTGAACCCGGCCTGCAACGCGCTCTCCAGCATATAGCCCGATAGCCGCGTGTCCTTGCCGATCACCACCCGGTGGCGGTGTTGCCCCCGCAGGAAGTGTCGTCCGGCCGCCATCCCGACCTTCATCGCCATTTCCGCGGTCATCGCGCCCGCGTTGGTCAGGCCGCGAATGCCGTCCGTGCCGAAATATTTCCTTGCCATCGTGTCTTCCGTTCGCTTGGCCCAGACAGGTCCCATAATCGCGGACGAGCAAAAGGCGAAGATACCGCATGTCGCAAGCTACCCGCATCCTGCTGTCGCTGCTGATCGGGCTGGCCGGCGGCGTCGCGCTTGCCAGCTTCGTGCGCGATGCAGTCCCCGGCACGATCGCGGTCGCGGAGCCGATCGGCGCGGCATGGCTTCACGGCTTGCAAATGACGATCGTGCCGCTGGTAGTATCGCTGCTCGTCACCGGAGTCGCCTCGACCGCCGAGGCGGCACGCGCCGGGCGGCTCGCCGGGCGCGCCATCGCACTTTACGTCACCTTCCTATTCCTCTCGGCGACGATCGCCGCGGTCGCGACTCCCCTGATCCTCGCGATCGCGCCGCTCCCCGCCTCCTCGGCGCAGGCGTTGAGGGCAGCGCTGGTCGGCGCGGGCAAGGTGCCGACCGTCCCGCCGCTTGGCGAGTTCTTCGCCGGCATCGTTCCCACCAACATCGTCCATGCCGCCGCCAGTGACGCCTTTCTGTCGCTCATCATCTTCACGCTTGTCTTCGCCTTCGCGATCGCGCGGATCGATCCCGAGGGGCGTGCCTTGCTCGTCCGTTTCTTCACCGCGCTGCGCGATACGATGCTGGTCGTGATCGACTGGGTATTATGGATCGCGCCGCTCGGCGTGTTCGCGCTGGCGCTGGTGGTCGGGGCCCGGGCGGGCTCGGGGGCGTTTGGCGCGCTCGCGCATTACATCCTTGTCGTCGCCAGCGTCGGGGTGATCGTCACATTGCTCGCCTATCCGGTCGCCTGGGCCGGCGCACGGCTCAACCTTTTGGACTTCGCCCGCGCCGCGCTGCCCTCACAAGCGGTGGCGATCAGCACCCAGTCCTCGCTCGCCTCGGTGCCCGCGATGCTGGAAGGCGCACGCACGCTCGGCGTGCCGGTACGCACCGCGGGCGTGACGCTCCCGTTGGCGGTCGCGATCTTCCGCGCGACCGGCCCGGCGATGAACCTCGCGGTGGCGATCTATGTGGCGACCTGGTTCGGCGTCGCGCTGTCGCCCGCGACGCTCGCGATCGGTGTGGTGGTGGCGACGCTCACCTCGCTCGGCTCGGTCAGCCTGCCCGGAACGGTGAGCTATGTGAGCGCGATCGCCCCGATCGCAGGCACGATCGGCGCCCCGATCGCCCCGCTCGGCCTGCTGGTCGCGGTCGAGACGATCCCCGACATCATTCGCACCGTCGGCAACGTCACGATGGACCTCGCGACCACCGCATGGCTGGGGCGGCGCGAACCTAGGGAGTAGCGCGTCGAGGGCGGCTGCCGAAGGCGTAGAGCGCGCAGCCGGACCAGATCAGCGCGAAGGTGATGATATGCACCCCGCGCAACGGTTCGTGGAACACCAGCACCGCCAGCAGGAATTGCAGCGTCGGCGCAAGATATTGCAACAGCCCCAGCGTCGAGTACCGCAACCGCCGCGCCGCCGCGGCGAACATCAGCAGCGGCGCGGCGGTCACCGCGCCGGCCAACACCAGCAGCAGGTCGACGTGGCCGCGCCCGAACACCGGCTGGGGACTGAGCCACAGCACCGCAAGCGCGGGCCCGACCAGCAACGCGGTCTCCACCGTCAGCCCGCCCAGCGCATCGATCGCCGCCACCTTGCGGATCAGCCCGTAGAGGCCGAAGCTGAACGCGAGCGTCAGCGAGATCCACAACGCCCCGCCCCCGACGATCGCCAACACCGCGACACCGATCGCCGCCACCGCGACCGCCGCCTTCTGCACCGTGCCGATCCGCTCGCCCAGCACGATCGTCCCCAGCGCGACGTTGAGCAGCGGATTGATGAAATAGCCGAGGCTCGCCTCCAGCACGTGCCCGCTCTGCACCGCGAAGATATAGACCAGCCAGTTGACTGCGATCAGCGCGGCGGACGCGCACAGCAGCAACAGGGTCCGCCCGCGCGCCGCCGCCACGATCGCCGGGCCGCGCCGCATCGCGAGCACGATCGCGGCGAGCAGCAACAACGACCAGACCACGCGATGCGCCAGCACCTGCAACGCCGGAACGCCGGTCAGCAGATGCAGATAGAGCGGGAGCAGCCCCCAGGAGACATAGGCGCCCACGCCGAGAAGCAGGCCGGAGCGATGGGAGTTTTCGGTCATGCGCGCCGTGTCGCGGCAGATGCGACGCGATGCAAGCGCGCGCCTACCCATCGCGCCGGGCGAGCAAGGAAACAGTCGCCCTCCCCGCGCTTTGTCCGTACCAGCGTCGCGCCATCATGCTATCCCGCCTCGTCCTCACCGATGTCCGCAATCACGAAGCGCTGTCGATCGCACCCGAAGCTGCGCCCGGCTTCGTCGTGCTGTACGGCCCGAACGGTGCGGGCAAGACCAACGTGCTGGAGGCCGTGTCGCTGCTCGCACCCGGCCGGGGACTGCGCCGCGCCGCCTTGTCGGATGTCGCGCGCAGTGGCGGGCCGGGTGGCTTCGGGGTCGCTGCGACGCTCGACGATGGCGTAACGCTCGCCACCGGTGCGCTGGCGTCCGCGCCCGAGCGGCGCGTGGTGCGGATCAACGGCGCCCCCGCCCCCGCCACAGCGCTGGCCGAGCGCGTAGCGGTGCTGTGGCTCACCCCGGCAATGGACCGGCTGTTTACCGAGGCCGCGGGCGGTCGGCGGCGCTTCCTCGATCGGCTGACGCTGGCGATCGAGCCCGGCCATGCCCGCGACGGCGCGCGCTACGAAGCGGCGATGCGCGACCGCAACCGGCTGCTCGCCGATCCGCTCCCCGACCCCGACTGGCTCGCCGCGCTGGAGGCGCAGATGGCGCAGCACGGCGCCGCGCTCGACGCCGCGCGCCGCCGCACCGTCGCCGCGCTCGACACCGCGCTCGCCGCCCAGCCCGCCGGAGAGATCGCGCGGGCCCGAATCGCTCTGGACGGGTGGAGCGGCGACGCCGCGACGCTGGCCGACGCGCTCCGCGCCGGTCGCGGGCGCGACGCCGCCGCCGGCCGCACGCTCGTAGGCCCGCACCGCGCCGACCTGATCGTCACGCATGTCGACAAGGCACGCCCCGCCGCTACTGCCTCAACCGGGGAGCAAAAGGCGCTGCTGCTCGGGATCGTGCTCGCGCACGCCGAACTGGTCGCACGCCTGACGGGTCATGCCCCGGTGCTGCTGCTCGACGAGGTGGCCGCGCATCTCGATCCCGTACGCCGCGCCGCCTTGTTCGCCCGCCTCGCCCCGCTCGGGCAGGTATGGATGACCGGAACCGAGCGGGCGCTGTTCGACGGGATCGATGACGCCACCTGGATGGCACTACATGACGTCGTTACGCCCACAACATTTTCGCCGCCGCCGCGTTGAGCGATGATTCGCCGCTTTCTCGCCTGGGATATCGTCCGCTGACCGCTCTCGCCGTTCCTGCCGATGACACCCCGCGCACGCTGACCGAATGGCGGCGCGGCTGGCCGGTGGTGACCGCGGCGATGCTGGGCGCGGGGTTCGGACCGGGGCTGTACCAGAATCTCTCCAGCCTTTTCACGCCCGGGCTTGAGGCGACGTTCGGCTGGTCACGCGGCGACATCGCCACCGCCGCCGGCCTCGCGCTGGGCGGAGCGATCGCCGCCCCGCTGATCGGGCGCGCCGCCGACCGCTTCGGGGTGCGCCCCGTCATCATCGCCTCGATGCTGCTGCTCGGCGCCGCCTATCTGTGGCTGGCCGCGATGGGATTGCACGGCGGCCGCGCGATCTGGCGCTACCAGCTCGGCGTCGTGCTGCTGGTGCTGGCACTGCCGGGAACCAGCAGCCTCGCCTATGGCAAGCTGATCGCGGCGCGCTTCGTGCGCGGGCGCGGGATGGCGCTGGCGCTCGGCACCTCGGGGCTGGCGCTGGCAACGATCGTCGCCGCACCCCTTCTGGGCGCCACCATCGCTAACTTCGGCTGGCGCGCGGGGTTCGTCACCTTGGCAGGCGGCTCCGCGCTCCTCGCGTTGCCGCTGATCGTGCTCAGCCTGCGCGCGGTGGCGTTGCCCAGCCGGTCCGATCCGCGCTCCACCGTCTTGCCGGGGACCAGCGCGGCGGCGGCGCGGCGCGACCGGCGCTTCTGGATCATGGTCGCTTCGGCCTGGCTCATCAACGCCGCGACGACCGGCTTCGTGACCCAGCTCGTGCCGATCGGGCTCGAATTAGGACTGCGCCCGGCGCAAGCCGCGCTGCTGCTCACCAGCTTCGCCTCCAGCGCAATTGCGGGACGGCTGCTGGTCGGATGGCTCGTCGATCGGCTGCGCCCGCAACCGGTCGCGGCGGCGTTCGCCATCCTGTCCGCCGCTGCTTTCGTCGCTTTGGCGTTCGCGCCGTCGGGGCTGGCGTTGCTGCTGGCGCTCGTCTTTTTCGCCGGGCTGATGAACGGCGCCGAGAACGACTTGCTGCCCTTCTTCGCCGCGCGATTGTTCGGGCTGCGCGCCTATGCCGAGATCTACGGCACCGCGATGCCGATCGCTTTGTCGGGCACGGCGGTCGGGATCATCGGCTTCGGCCGGCTCCACGATCTGACCGGCGGCTATACGGGCGCGCTGACGCTCGGCTGCGGGGCGCTGCTGCTCGCGGCGCTGTGCTTCCTGATCCTCCCCGATCGCACAGGGGATGACGTCGACGGCGCCGCCCGCTAGCGCGCGTCGATGCTGGACCCCGCGCCCGTTCCGAATCGCAGCGAGTGGCGCACCGGATGGCCGATCGTGCTCGGCGCGGTGATCGGCAGCGGCGCGGGCCCGGCGTTGTTCCAGAACCTGTCGAGCATGTTCGTGCCGGGCATGATCGCGGAGTTCGGCTGGAGCCGCGCGGGCATCGCCGCCGCCAGCGGGCTGGGCTTCGCGGGCAGCCTCGCGGTGCCGTTGCTCGGGCGCGCGGTCGACCGGCTTGGGGTACGCCCGATAATCGTCGGCTGCATGATCGCGCTCGCCGCCGCCTATCTCGGCATGGCGACGATGCGCGGCCAGCTCTGGCATTACCACCTGCTGGTGCTCGCACTGGCGATGACGGTGCCAGGCACCAGTGCGCTCGCGTATGGCAAGCTGATCGCGGCGCGCTTCGTCGCGCATCGCGGTCTGGCGCTCGGGATCGCCACTTCGGGGCTGCCGCTGACCACGTTGCTGCTGCCGATCGTGTTGGCGGAAGTGATCGACGATTTCGGCTGGCGCGGCGGGTTCATCGCGCTGGCAATCTATTCGGCGCTGATCGCCTTGCCGATCGCGATGGTCGCGATCCGCGCCACGGGCCCCGTCACTCATGCCGCGGTCACCGACGCCACGCAGGTTTCCGGCGTCACTGCCCCGCAGGCGCGGCACGATCCGCGCTTCTGGCGGCTGGGGCTGACGGGCTTTTTCGTCAATCTCGGGACGGTGGGCTTCGTCACACAGCTCGTACCGTTCGGGATCGACCACGATCTCACCGGCAAGCAGGCGGCGCTGCTGCTCACCGCGTTCGGCGCGTCGCAGGTCGCGGCACGCGTCACCTTCGGCACGCTGATCGACCGCTTCGCGCCGCAGCGGATCGCGGCGACCGTCGCGTGCGTCTCCGCGTTCGGATTCGCGGCGCTGCAATGGCCCGGGCTCACGCTGCCGGGGCTGGCGGCCAGCGTCTTCTGCGCCGGGCTGATGAACGGCGCGGAAAACGATCTTTTCCCCTTCTTCGCCGCGCGATTGTTCGGGTTACGCGCTTACGGCGAGATCTATGGCACGCTGATCGTCGTCGCGCTGATCGGCAGCGGCGCGGGGATCATCGGCTTCGGCGCGCTGCATGATCGGACCGGCGGGGACGCGGCGGGGTTGGCGGTGGCGAGCGCCGCGCTCGCGATCGCCGGGTTGCTCTTCGCCGGCCTGCGCGACCGCCCCGCGCAGGGCTAGGTTTCGCTTTCGCTACACCGCCCGGCTGCCTATATGCTCCGGCATGGCAGAACCTCAGAATACCAGCGAATACGGCGCCTCTTCGATCAAGGTGCTGAAGGGCCTCGACGCCGTCCGCAAGCGTCCGGGCATGTACATCGGCGACACAGACGACGGCTCGGGCCTCCACCATATGGTGTTCGAGGTGAGCGACAATGCGATCGACGAGGCGCTGGCCGGGCATTGCGACCGGATCGACATCACGCTGAACGCCGATGGTTCGGTGTCGGTGACCGACAACGGCCGCGGCATCCCGACCGGCATCCACCCCGAGGAAGGCGTCTCGGCGGCGGAGGTCATCATGACCCAGCTCCACGCCGGCGGCAAATTCGAGAACACCAGCGACGACAATGCCTACAAGGTCTCGGGCGGCCTGCACGGCGTCGGCGTCTCGGTCGTCAACGCGCTATCCGAATTCCTCGACCTGACGATCTGGCGCGACGGCGAGGAGCATTACATGCGCTTCGCGCACGGCGACGCGGTCGCCCCGCTCAAGGTCGTCGGTCCCGCCGACGGCAAGAAGGGCACGCGCGTCACCTTCCTGCCCTCGCCCGAGACGTTCAAGATCACCGAATTCGACTTCGAGAAGCTTGAGCATCGCTATCGCGAGCTGGCGTTCCTCAACTCGGGCGTCCGCCTGTTCCTGAACGACGCGCGCCATGAAGAGCCGAAGTCGATCGAGCTGTTCTACGAAGGCGGGATTGCCGCGTTTGTGAAATGGCTGGACCGCAACAAGCAGCCGTTGTTCCCCGATCCGATCTCGGTCGCGGGCACCCGCGATCACGTGACGATCGAGGTCGCGCTGGAGTGGAACGACAGCTATTACGAGAACGTCCTCGCGTTCACGAACAACATTCCGCAGCGTGACGGCGGGACGCATATCGCCGCCTTCCGCGCCGCGCTGACCCGCACGCTCAACAATTACGCCGAAAAGTCTGGGCTCCTGAAGAAGGAGAAGGTCTCGCTCACCGGCGACGACATGCGTGAGGGGCTGACCGCGATCGTCTCGGTCAAGCTGCCCGATCCGAAGTTCAGCAGCCAGACCAAGGACAAGCTCGTCTCGTCGGAGGTCCGCCAGCCGCTCGAAAGCCTGATGGCCGACAAGATGGCGGAATGGCTGGAGGAAAACCCGCAGCACGCGCGCTCGATCGTCGGCAAGATCATCGACGCCGCCGCCGCGCGCGAGGCGGCGAAGCGCGCGCGTGAGCTGACGCGGCGCAAGGGCGTCATGGACATCGCCAGCCTGCCCGGCAAGCTCGCCGACTGTCAGGAGCGCGATCCCGCCAAGTCCGAGCTGTTTCTCGTTGAAGGCGACTCGGCCGGCGGTTCGGCCAAGCAGGGCCGCGACCGCCATTTCCAGGCGATCCTGCCGTTGCGCGGCAAGATCCTCAACGTCGAGCGCGCGCGCTTCGACCGGATGCTCGGCTCGAAGGAGATCGGCACGCTCATTCAGGCGATGGGCACCGGGATTGGTCGCGACGACTTCAAGCTCGACAAATTGCGCTACCACAAGATCGTCATCATGACCGACGCCGACGTCGACGGCGCGCATATCCGCACGCTGCTGCTGACCTTCTTCTACCGCCAGATGCCCGAGATCATCGAGGCCGGGCACCTCTATATCGCCCAGCCGCCGCTGTATAAGGCAACCAAGGGCCGCTCGGAGGTCTACCTCAAGGACGATCACGCGCTCGACAATTACCTCGTCGACGCCGGGCTGGGCGCGATGGCGCTGGAGCGCGGTGACGAGAAGCTTACCGGCGCGCACCTGCGCCCGCTGGTCGAGCACGCGCGACGGATGCGCACGCTGATGCGCTACGTGCCGCGCCGCTACGATCCGGTCATCATCGAGGGGCTGGCGATGGGCGGCGCCCTCGATCCCGAAGCGACGCGCGACACCCGCGCCGCTGCCGTCACGGAGGTCGTCCGCCGGCTCGATCAGGGCGACAGCGAAGCGACGTGGAGCGCACGCGTCACCGAAGAGGGCGGCATCCACTTCGAACGGCTGTGGCGCGGCGTGACCGATCACCACATCGTCGAGGCGGCGTTCCTCGCCTCAGCCGAGGCGCGCAAGCTCCACACGCTCGCCGCCGAACAGGCCGAAACCTTCGCCCATGCCGCAAAGCTGGTGCCGGTGAAGACCGCCGCGGTCGAAACACCGGTCGACGCGGTCGCCACCGACGAGGAAGGCGAGGAAACCGTCTCCGTCGGCCGTGGCGAGTCGCTGGTGGCGCGCCCGTCGCAATTGCTGGAGGCGATCCTCGCTTCGGGGCGCAAGGGTCTGGCGATCCAGCGCTACAAGGGTCTCGGCGAGATGAACGCGGAACAGCTGTGGGAAACCACGCTCGACCCTTCAAACCGCACGATGCTCAAGGTCGCGATCGAGCAGGCCGACGTCGCGGACGAAATTTTCACGCGCCTGATGGGCGACGTCGTGGAACCGCGCCGCGAGTTCATCCAGGAGAATGCGCTGAGCGTCGCGAACCTCGACGTTTAAAGCCTACCCTCTCTCCATCGCCCCAGACTTGATCCGGGGCCCCGCTTCTTACCGACCGCGCGAAGAAGAAGCGGGGTCTCGGGTCAAGCCCGGGACGACGCAAGTGGATGACGGCTCACCCCCACCCGTCATCCCCGCGAAGGCGGGGATCCAGACGCGCAGGTTCTCGTAAAGGCCACAGGCGTCAGAGGTTCTGGATTCCCGCCTTCGCGGGAATGACGATAGGTCAAGGTGGCTCCCAGCCGAATTGCCCCCGTCATTGCGAGCGTAGCGAAGCAATCCAGTGCCGGATCAGAACGCGCTGGATTGCTTCGCTACGCTCGCAATGACGGACAAACCTATCCCTCGACCCACGCCCGCAACAACGAATGCGCGATGGCATAGCGCGGCGGTGCACCGAACGCCCCGGCCTCACCCGCCAGCGCCGCGCGCACCTCGTTACGCGTCACCCAGCGCGCATCCTCCAACTCGTTGGTGTCGAGCGTGATCGCATCGTCTTCCGCCTCGGCCACGCACGCAATCATCAACTGCGACGGAAACGGCCACGGCTGGCTCGCAACATAGCGCACCGCCCCAACGCGCACCCCGGCCTCCTCGAAAATCTCCCGCGCCACGGCCTCCTCGATCGACTCGCCCGGCTCCAGAAAGCCAGCCAGCGCCGAATAGCGCCCCGCCGGAAACGCCGCCTGCCGCCCGATCAGCGCGCGCCCGTCATGCTCGGCGATCATGATGACCACCGGATCGACCCGCGGAAAATGCTCCGCCTTGCAATTCGGACAGCGGCGCCCCCAGCCGGCGCGAAACGGCGCGGTCGCGTGCCCGCACCGCGCGCAGAACGGATGCCGCGCATGCCAGTCGATCAGCGCGCGCGCCGCGGCGAACGTCGCCGCCTCACCGCCGCGCAACCGGTCGAGCAACGCGAACAGCGTCGGCGATCGATACGGCGGCGGCGGCATGTCGCCGGGGATGATGGCCGCAAAATGCGCCCGCCCCTCCGCCAGCCCCAGCAACACGAATTCCGCCCCGTCCGGCGCATCGGCGACCACGCCCCACGCCAGCGAGCCGTCCTCTTCCACGACCGGCTCGAACGCAGCGAGCCGCAACAGCCGCGACGTCGGGTCGGCCAGCAACGGCGCGATCGCCGCCGGATCCTGCCGCAACGCGTCGGCGCGATCCAGCGTGCCGCCGGTAAAGCCGGTTTCGATCACCATTGCCCTCCGTGCAGCCGCGCGGCGTCGCGCCGGATCGCGGCATAGGTTTCCTTGCCCAGCGGCCACTTCTCGGCCGGGAAGTAATTGACCATGATCGTGCTGCGGAAGCGCTTCGCGGGATCGACCAGCGCCAGCGTCCCCGCCGCACCCGCCCAGCCATAGCTGCCCTTCGACGCGCCGTTCGGATCGTCGTTCAGATACACGACCCCGCCCGCGCCAAAGCCGCGCTGCTGCCCGTCATTGTCGAAGAACACGCCCGCCGGCATCAGGTTCGACATTGCCAGCCGCGCGGTCTGCTCCTTCATCACGCGCGTGCCCTCCAGCATCCCGTAATTCTGGAGCATATGGAGGAAGCGATCGTAATCGCGCGCGCTGCTCACCAGCCCCGCGCCACCATAAGGAAAGCTCGGCGGCTGCAACCACGGCGAGCGCGCCGCGGGATCGAGCGGGGTCAGCTTCTCCTCGACGAACGCATAATTGGTCGCGAACCGCCCGACGTCGCGCTGCGGCACCTGCCAATAAGTCGAGTTCATCTTGAGCGGATCGAGCAGCCGCGTCTGGACGAAGCGCTCGAACGACATGCCGCTCGCTTTCTCGACCACCGCCGCCAGCACGTCGAGCCCCATCGAATAATGCCACGTCGTTCCTGGCTCAGCGACCAGCGGCGCCTGCGCGACCCGCTCGGCGAAGGCAGTCAGCGACGCCGGGCGCGTCCGCCGCGCCTGCGCCTCGATCTGCGCATTGACGGTCGCGGGGACCAGACCGAGCCGCTCATATTCCTTGAGCAGCGGCCCCTTGGCGTTGATCTGGTAACCGATCCCCGAAGTATGCGTCATCAGTTCGCGGATCGTGATGGGCTTGGCGGCGGCGCGCGTCTCCAGCGAGGTGTCGGGGCTGGTCAGCACGCGCATCTTCGCGAACGCCGGAAAGTATTTCGACAGCGGATCGTCGAGCGACAGCTTGCCGTCCTCGACCAGCAGCATCGCCGCCATGCCGGTGATCGGCTTGGTCATCGAATAGACGCGCCACAGCGAGTCAGGCCCGGCCGCCGCCGCACCGGGGTCGAGCGAGATCTTGCCCGCGCTGACGAACACCGTCGGCAACTCGCCAAGCCCGAATGCGCCGACGATCCCCGGCATCTTCCCCGCCGCGATATAGCCGTCGTACAGCGCCTTGGTCGCGGGCAGCAGCGACGCCGCGGCGGCGGCATCGGGCGTCCGTTGCGCGGGCTGTGGCGCCGACGCGCGCATCTGCGGCTGCGGTTGCTGCGCCGAGGCCGCGACCGTTGCCAGCAGCGCCGCGCCAAGCCCAACAGCCTTCACCGGCTTCATCGTCCACCGCTTCAATGTCATGCCCGTCTCCTCACCACATCTGCCGCTTTCGCGAACACCGTCGGCAATCCTGCTTCGTCGAGCCGATCGACCGGCCACCACTCACCTTCGTTGCTCGCGACGTCCGTGTGCGCCACCGCAATCGCAAGGTCGATCGTGAAATGCGTAAAGCCATGACTCACCGCCTCATCCAGCATCTTCCAGCCTGCGTCGGCGGGCGCATCGACCAGCAGCGGCGGCGCATCGCTCCACGGCCCAGTGGGCAGCGCACGCATCCCGCCGAGCAACCCCTTGTCGGGCCGCCGCACCAGCAGCACCGCGTCGCCTCGTTGCAGCCAGAACAACGTCCCATGCCGATGCGGCCGCGCCGGCTTCGGCTTCTTGACCGGATAGGCCTCGGGCGTCCCCGCCGCCTGCGCCGCGCATGCCTGATTGAGCGGACACAGCAGGCACCGCGGCCGCCGCGGCGTGCAGATCGCCGAGCCCAGGTCCATCATCGCCTGTGCGAAATCGCCCGCGCGCGCGTCCGGGGTGATCGTGTCCGCCGCCGCCCGGATCGCCTTGCGCGCCGCCGACAAGGGCGTGTCGATCGCGAACAGCCGCGCGACGACCCGCTCGACATTGGCATCGACCACCACCGCGCGCCGCCCGAACGCAATCGCCGCCACCGCCGCCGCGGTATAGTCGCCGAAGCCCGGCAACGCCCGCAGCGCCGCCTCCGTGTCCGGCAACCTGCCGCCATGTTCGGCCGCGATCCTCCGCGCCGCCGCCAGCAGATTGCGTGCCCGCGCATAATAGCCGAGCCCCGCCCACGCCGCCATCACCTCGCCCTCGTCCGCGGCGGCGAGGTCGGCGAAGGTCGGCCAGCGCCGCGTCCATTCGGTGAAGCGCGGCCGCACTGTCGCCACCGTCGTCTGCTGGAGCATCACCTCGCTCAGCCACACGCGATACGGATCGGCGACTTCGCCCGCCCTCGCGCGCCACGGCAAATCGCGGCGGTGACGGTCGTACCAGTCGAGCAACGGAGTCGCGATATCGATCCGGTGCTTGGCGTCCATGCCCCGGCTATGGCATGGGCGACGGAATGAGCAAGCGCGCCGGCGATCCCCCTTCCGAATCCCCGCGCCACAATCGCTCGCGGCAGGTCGCCGAGCTGTTGCCGGCGGTCGGCGGTGCGGCCTTCCGCCGCTTCGGCTTCGTGCAGTCGGCGATCGTCACGCGCTGGCCGGAGATCGTCGGCGAGCGACTCGCCGCCGCCAGCACGCCCGAATCGATCCGCTTTCCCGCCGGCAAGAAGCAGGACGGCGTGTTGACGCTGACGGTGCGCGGCGCCCATGCTGCGATGATGAGCCATCTGACGGCCGAGATCATCGAGCGCGTGAACCGCTTCTTCGGCTATGCCGCGGTGGTGCGGGTCGCGATCCGGCATGGCGAGGTCACGCGTCGTCCCGAACGCCGCGCCCCGCCGTCGCTCGTCCCCGCCCCGCCCGAAATGGGGCAGAGCCTGCGCACGATCGCCGATCCCGAGTTGAAGGCCGTGCTGGAGGCGCTCGCCTCCGGCGTCGCTGCCCCCCGCCCTGTGTTGCCGAAGGTCCGATGACGCGCTTCCTCATTCCCCTGCTCGCCGCCGTCGCACTGACCGCCGCCAGCGCCCCGCGTCCGTGGACCGCGGTCGCAACGCCGGTGGCGAGCGGCAGCTATCTGATCGGCAATCCGAAGGCGCGCGTGAAGCTGGTCGAATATGTCAGCTACACCTGCCCGCATTGCGCGCACTTCACGCAGGAATCCGACGCCACGCTCGGTGCGATGGTCCGGTCGGGCTCGACCAGCGTCGAATACCGCAATCAGGTTCACGACGGGATCGACCTCGCCGCCGCGACGCTCGCGCGCTGCTCGGGCGCGGCGGCCTTCCCGCGCGTCCATGCCGCCTTTTTCCGGAAGCAGGAGCAATGGCTCGATCGCGCCGCCGAGTGGGCGCAGGCCAATCAAGCACGCGTCGCGAGCTGGCCGCAACTGGCGCAGCTCTCCGCGATCGCCGACGGGGCCGGCCTGACCGCGATCGCGCGCGAGGCAGGCGCGCCGGCGGCCGCGATCAGCGCCTGCTTCGCCAATGATGCCGCGGTGAAGAAGACGATCGCTGTGTCGGAAACCACGTCGAAGGTCCAGGGCACGCCCGCCTTCGAGATCAACGGGCGGCTGGTCCAGAATGTCGGATGGGCGCAGTTGCAGCCGCAATTGCGCGCCGCGGGTGCGAAATGAGCGACGGAGTGACACGATGAAGCGTATGGCAACCCCCTTGCTGGCGGCGGTCGCGCTGCTCGCCGGCTGCGGCAGCGGCGCGGGCGACGGCAACAGCAGCACGCCGACCGCCCCCGCCGGATCGGTGAAGGCGGTCGCGGCCCCCGCCGGTCAGGACTGGACGCAGGTCGTGTCCGCTACCCCGGCGGGCGGCTATGTCGTCGGCAATCCCGACGCCAAATTGAAGCTGGTCGAATACGGCTCGCGCACCTGCCCGACCTGTGGCGCGTTCGGTCAGACGGGCATGCGCCCGCTCGAGGACAATTACGTCAAGGCCGGCAAGGTCTCGTATGAATTCCGTGACTTCCTGGTTCACGGTCCGCCCGATCTCGCCGCGGCGCTGCTCGGGCGTTGCGCGGGGCCGCAGCCGTTCTTCCCGATCCTTGAGCAGATGTATATCGACCAGCCCAAGTTCCTCGATACGCAGATGAAGATCGCGCAGGATCAGGCGTTCCTGCAACAGACGCAGAACGCCGCCCCCGCGCAGGTCGCCACCGCCTGGGCCGAGAAGATGGGCTATCTGGAGTTCATCAAGCAGCGCGGCGTGCCGGAGGCGCAGGCGCGCGCCTGCCTGACCGATGCGAAGGCGATCGACCAGCTCACCAAGATGATGCAGGACGGCACTGACAAGAACGGCGTCACCGGCACGCCGACCTTCATCCTCAACGGCGCGAAGGTCGACGGCGTTACCTGGGCGCAGGTCGAGACGGCGCTGAAGAACGCGGGCGCGTGATGCCGGCGGGCGTCCGTCGCCACGGACGCCCGTTGCGGGCGGGTGCTGATAGCGCCCGTCCTGCGCTCACCTCGTCATGCCGCCGTTCCCTTCCGTCATTCCCGCGCAGGCGGGAATCCAGAACCTCTGACCTCACCGCAAGAAGCGCGACGTTCGCGCGTCTGGATTCCCGCCTGCGCGGGAATGACGAAGATGGCCGCCCCGGCCTGACGCGATGCGGATAAAGCGCCTCCGCCTCACCGGCTTCAAGAGCTTCGTTGACCCGGCCGACCTCCGCATCGAACCGGGCCTGACCGGCGTCGTTGGCCCCAATGGCTGCGGCAAGTCCAACCTCCTCGAAGCGCTTCGCTGGACGATGGGCGAGAACAGCGCCCGGTCGATGCGCGGCGCGGGGATGGAGGACGTGATCTTCGCGGGCACCGCCTCGCGCCCACCGCGCGACTTCGCGGAGGTCGCGCTGCTCGCCGAGCGCGACGGCCCCGACGGTCCCGAGGAAAGCGAGATCGTCCGCCGCATCGAACGCGGCGCGGGCTCCGCCTATCGCATCGACGGCCGCGACGTCCGCGCCCGCGACGTGCAGTTGCTGTTCGCCGATGCCGCGACCGGCGCGCACTCGCCCGCGCTCGTCAGCCAGAACCGCATCGGCGCGGTGATCGCCGCGCGCCCGGTCGAACGGCGCGCGATGCTGGAGGAAGCCGCCGGGATCGCCGGGCTCCACGTTCGGCGCAAGGATGCGGAGACGCGGCTGCGCGCCACCGAGGCCAATCTCGCGCGGCTCGACGAGCTGCTCGCCGACCAGACGACGCGCATCACCGCGCTCAGGCGACAGGCGCGCGCCGCCGAACGCTACCGCCTGCTCTCGGAACAGATCCGGCTCGCCGAAGCGCGGATGATCTTCGCGCGCTGGCGCGACGCCGCTGCCGCTGCTACCGAGGCCAAGGTCGAGGCGGACGCCGCCGAGGCGGCACTCGCCACCGCCACCGCCGACAGCACCGGCGCACAAGCCGAACAGCAAGCCGCCGCCGAACGCCATGTCGCCGCCCGCGATGCCGCGCTCGCCGCCCGCGATGCCGCCGCCGATATCGCGCACCAACTCACCCGGCTTCAGGAACAGCGCCTCGGCGTCGAGCGCCGCCTGTCCGACACCCGCGCCGCTCGCGCGCGGATCGACGAGGATCGCGCGCGCGAGGATGCGCTCGCGCACGACGCCGCCGCCGCCATCGCGCGGCTGGCGGAGGAGCGCGACGCCCTGAAGCAACGTATCGCTCAGGCCGGCGCGGCGCGCCCCGCGCTCGACGCCGCGCTGACCGAGGCCGAACGCCGCGCGCGCGATGCCGAAGTCGCGCTGGCGCAGGCGATGTCCGCTGAGGCAGCGGAAGCCGCCGAACGCCGCGTCGCGCTCGCCGCGCGGGCCGCCGCGGCGGCGCGCTACGACCGCGCGCGTCGCGAGGCGGTGCAGCTCGCCGCCGCGATCGAGGCGCTCGATGATCCCGCGGCGCTGGAGGAGCAACGCGCCACCGCGCAGGCCGCGCTCGCCGCGGCGCAGGACAAGGCCGAGAAGGCCGCGGCAGCGCTGACTTGGGCCGAAACCAACGAGGCCGAGGCGCGCGAGGAACGCGACCCCGCCGAGGCGAGCCGCGCCGCCGCGATCGCCGCGCTGGCGGCGCTCGACGGCGAACTCGCCGCGCTGCGCCAGTCGACCGTACGCGACGGCGACCGGCTGATCGACGCGGTCAGCGCCGAGCCGGGGTTCGAGCGCGCGCTGGCGGCGGTGCTCGGCGACGAACTGGAAACTGCGCTCGCCGACTGGACCGGCGCGGCGCTCGACCCCACCGATCCCCCCGCCCCGGTCGGCACGCTGCCGCTCGCCGCACGCGTCACCGCGCCCCCCGCGCTCGAACGGCGGCTGTCGCAGGTGTTTCTGGTCGAGGGCGATTCCGGTCAGGTCCTCCAGGTCGGCCAGCGGCTCGTCACCCGTACTGGTCATGTCCGGCGCTGGGACGGCTATGTCAGCGAGATCGGCGGGGTGGCAGCGGCCGAGCGCTTGCAGCGCCTCAACCGGATCACCGCGCTGGAGGCCGAACGCCCCGCCGTAGAGCAAACCGTCGAGGCCGCCACGACCCGCCGGACGCGGATCGACGAGCGAATCGCGCGCGCCCGCGTCGCCGCGCAATCCTCACGCGCGCTGGTAACCGAGGCCGAGGCGGCGGCGCGCGCCGCACAGCGTGACGAGGATCGTGCGACTGCCTTGATCGAACGGCTGGCGGCGCAACAGGCCGATCTCGCCGCGCGCGCCGCTCGCGTCACCGCCGAGGCCGGTGAGGCCGATGCCGAGCAGGCACAGGCCGCGGAAGCTATCGCCGCGCTTCCCGACGGCACCGCCGCCGCAGCCGCCACCGCCCGGCTGCGTGCCGAGGCGGAGGCGGCCCGCGCACATGTGGCGCTTGCCCGCACCGATCGCAGCACGCACGACCGGATGCTCGACGAGGCGCGGGCCCGGGCGGCGGGGGCGAGTGACGAGGCGCTTGGGTGGCGCGCCCGCGCGGGCGAGGCGGCGCGGCGGCTCGACGAAATGGCGGAGCGTGCCGCCGCGCTGGATGTCGAACTCGCCGACCTGTCGGAGCGCCCCGCTGCGCTCGCCGCCGAGATCGCGACGCTGGAGGCGGAGCATACTGCCGCGCGCGCCACCGCCGACGCGACCCACGAAGCCGAGCGCGAGTCGGACGTCGCATTGCGCGTCGCCGACGCCGCGCTGACCCGCGCTGCCGAGACGCTGGCGCAGGCGCGCGAACGACGCGCCGGTGCGATCGCACGGCTCGAAGGCCACGAACTGCGCCGCGTCGAGATGGGGCGCGTCTCGGGCGAGCGCTTCGAATGCCCCGCGCCGACCCTGCCGTCACGCGTCGGGTTCGAGAGCGACTCTGTCGCCAGCCCCGCCGACGAATCCGCGGCGCACGAGCGGCTGGTCATGGACCGCGAGCGTCTCGGCCCGGTCAATCTGGTCGCCGAACAGGAACTCGCCGAATTGGAAGCCGCCGGCACCGCCACCGCCGCCGAGCGCGACGAACTGGGACAGGCGGTCAACCGGCTGCGCGGCTCGATCGGCACGCTCAACCGCGAGGGCCGCCAGCGGCTGCTCGCGGCGTTCGAGGCGGTCGACGGCCATTTCCGGCGCTTGTTCACCACCTTGTTCGACGGCGGGCAGGCGCATCTCGCCTTGGTCGACTCCGACGATCCGCTCGAAGCCGGGCTGGAGATCATGGCGCAGCCCCCCGGCAAGCGGCTGCAATCGCTGACCTTGCTGTCGGGCGGCGAACAGGCGCTGACCGCGATCGCGCTGATCTTCGGGCTGTTCCTGACCAACCCCGCGCCGATCTGCGTGCTCGACGAGGTCGACGCCCCGCTCGACGACGCCAATATCGAGCGGTTTTGCGACCTGCTCGACCGCATGGCGCGCGAAACAGACACCCGCTACCTGATCGTCACGCACAATGCGGTGACGATGAGCCGGATGCACCGCCTGTTCGGCGTCACGATGATCGAAAAGGGGGTCAGCCGGCTGGTGTCGGTCGATCTTCAGGCGGCGGAGCTGCTGGCCGCGGAATGAGCGTCCAGGTCGGCGCGTCATCCTGCACCGCGCCGTGGATCAGCCACAGCATCGCCACCCCGCGCACGATCGCGGCGGCGAGGATATCCGACTGCGTCGCCGACGGCCACGCGCCCTCCAGCCCCGCGAACATCCAGAATTCGGCAAAATAGGCGAGCAGATCGCCGAGCAGGAACAGCGCCATCGCCCGCACCCGCGTGCCGGTCAGCACGATCATCGGCCACAGCCACAGGTCGAACTGCGGCGAATAAACCTTGTTGGTCAGCAGGAACCACGCCAGCACCGGCATGAACAGCAACCACGGCCGCGCGCCATGCCTGCGCCAGCCCACCGCGACGATCGTCGCCGCGCCGCCCGCGAACAGCACGAACGACCAAAAATTGCGTGTCGGAATGTCGGTCGCCCACCAGCCGAATTGCGCCATCAGTTCCCAGACACTCGCCGCCGTCCCGCTCCGCTCGCTGGAGAAAGCATAGAATTCGCGCCAGTTCTCGAACGTCCGCGCGGCAACGGGCACATTGACGGCCGCCCATGCGATCACCGCAACCGCCACCAGCACCCCCGCCGCCGCGATCCGTCGCGGCCAGCGCCAGCCGGGGCGGAACAACGCCCCCAACCCGAACAGCGGCAGCATCAGCACCGGAAACAGCTTTGCCGCGCCGCCGAGCGCCGCCAGCGCGGTCGCCTTCCGCTCGGCCCCGCGCCGCGCCGCCAGCAGCGCCGCGACCGCGAACGTCACCGCCAGCAGGTCCCAATTGTGCCCGAGATACAGCACCAGCGGCGGCGCGAGCGCCCACGCATATTGCCGCCGCACCCCGACGCCCGCGTTTCGCATGAACTCCAGCACCACGAACGCGAGCATCGCATTGCCGAGCGTCACCGCGTTCAGGAAATCGGCCGCGTCCGCGCCGCGCCCGCCGATCACGCGCGCGACCAGCCCCTCGATCCAGATCAGCGCGCCGGTCAGCACCGGATATTCCATCCGCGCCTCGAAGTAGGGAAGCTGCCCCGCCGCGACCCCGCGCAAGCCCCAGAAGGGCACCGCATCGCTATAACAGCCGGTAATATACTGCTCCGAGCCGCTCCATCCGGCCCCACAATGCGCCTTGAACCCCCAGCCGAGCAGGCACGTCAGTGCCAGCGCGAGATACGGGCCGTTGGGGCCAAGCCGATCGATCATCCTTTGCACGGGGCTGATCCATGGCAAAGCGATCGGCCCTCGACAAGCCACCCCGGCGAACATACATCGAACACATGGCGCAACTGGATGTCCGACAGAAGCTGGAAATCCTTGCGGATGCGGCCAAATACGACGCGTCCTGCGCATCGTCGGGCACGGCGAAGCGCAACTCTGCCGACGGCAAGGGGATCGGCTCGACCGAGGGCATGGGCATCTGCCACGCCTATGCGCCCGATGGTCGCTGCATCTCGCTGCTCAAGATCCTGCTGACGAACAGCTGCATCTTCGACTGCCATTATTGCATCAACCGGAAGAGTTCGAACGTCCGTCGCGCACGTTTTACTGCGCAGGAAGTGGTGAACCTCACCCTCTCTTTCTATCGTCGCAACTACATCGAGGGGCTGTTCCTGTCGTCGGGGATCATCAAATCCTCAAACTATACGATGGAGCAACTGGTCGAGGTCGCGCGCAGCCTGCGCGAAGAGCATTACTTCCGCGGTTACATTCATCTCAAGACGATCCCCGACGCCGATCCCGAGCTGGTGCATCAGGCCGGTCTCTATGCCGACCGTGTCTCGATCAACGTCGAACTGCCGACCGTCGGCGGTCTGAAGCGGCTTGCACCGGAGAAGGACAATGGCCGCATCGAAGGCGCGATGGGTGAGATGAAGGCGGCGATCGTCGACACCGCGGAGGCGCGCACCAAGTATAGATCCGCGCCGCGCTTTGCGCCCGCTGGCCAGTCGACGCAGATGATCGTCGGCGCCGATGCCGCCACCGATGGCGATATCGTCACCAAAGCCTCGACACTCTACGATCGCTTCGGTCTGCGCCGCGTCTATTATTCGGCGTTCAGCCCGATCCCGGATGCGTCGAGCGTACTACCCTTGCAGCGTCCGCCGCTGATGCGCGAACACCGGCTGTACCAGTCCGACTGGCTGATGCGCTTCTATGGCTTCCAACCGCGCGAAGTCGTCGCGGCGACCGACGACGCCACCGGCATGTTGCCGCTCGATATCGATCCCAAACTGGCGTGGGCGCTCAAATTTCGTGACCAGTTCCCCGTCGACGTCAACCGCGCGCCGCGCGAATTGCTCTGGCGCGTTCCCGGCCTTGGCACGAAAGCGGTCAAGAGTATTCTCGCCGCGCGCCGCTGGCGGCGGCTGCGGCTCGACGATGTCGCGCGGCTAACCGTGTCGATCGCGCGCATCCGCCCGTTCATCGTCGCCGAGGACTGGCGACCGGTGACGCTCACCGACCGTGCCGAACTCAAGCCGCTCGTTGCGCCGCGGCCCGCCCGCCAGCAACTGGAATTGTTCGGCGCGTGAGAATGAATCGCGGGTGAAACGGCGTGACGCCTCATGCGCTTCGGCCTCGAAGGAGATCGATATGGCGCACGCAGAAATCTACGCGGACCTGAAACGAGATCACGACAAGCAACGCGATATGCTCAAGCGCCTCGACGGCATGGACGGCGATAGCGCCGACCGTCGCGAGCTGTTCGACGCGTTCCGGCTCGAAGTGCAGAGCCATGCCGCTGCCGAGGAGGAATCGCTCTACGCGACGATGCTCGGTCGCCCCGACCTGCGCGACGACGCCCGCCACTCGGTTGCCGAGCATAAGGAAGTCGATGATCTGATCGGCGAGTTGCTCGATATGGAATTCGGCTCGGACGCGTGGGAGCAGAAGTTCGCGCACATGCGCCATCGCTACGAGCATCACATCGACGAGGAAGAGGAAGAGATGTTCCCCGCTGCCGAGCAGAAGCTCGACGACGCCACCGAGCAGCGGCTCGCCGACACTTACGAGGAGCGCAAGCCCGCCGAGCTGGAGCTGGCGCGCGACAACCCGCCCGGCGGCGACGAGCGCGAGTAATCACGGTCCATGCGCGTCGCCACGCTTTCCGCGCCCGATGATATGGACGCCTGGCGCGAGGCGGCGCGTGCGCTGATCGCCGCCGATGTGCCGCCCGACCGCGTCGTCTGGCAAGTCGGCGCGGCCGCGGAGGACTTGTTCGCAACCGGGGCAGAGCCCGCCCCGACGTCGCCTGCCAACGCTTCGCCGCTGCGCGTGTCCCGTGCGTTCATCGCGCTGGCGGGTGATGCGATCCTTCACCGTGACCCGGAACGGTTCGCGCTGCTCTATACCCTGTTGTGGCGGCTGCGCGAGATGCCGCGGCTGGTCGAAGACCATGCCGACCCGCTCGTGCGCCGCCTAGAAGGTTTGGCGAAGGCCGTGCGTCGGGACATTCACAAGATGCGCGCCTTCGTGCGGTTCCGCACCGTGACCGACGACGACGGCGACCGCTATGTCGCGTGGTTCGAGCCCGAGCATCATATCGTCCGCGCCAACGCCGCCTTCTTCGTCAACCGCTTCGCATCGATGCGCTGGTCGATCCTCACACCGGACGTGTCGATCCACTGGGACGGCGCGCGGCTCAGCGAAGGGCCGCCGGCGGTGCGCGGCGACGCGCCGGAGGGCGATCCGGTCGAGGAAGTGTGGAAGACCTATTACGCCAGCATCTTCAATCCGGCGCGCGTCAAGGTGAACGCGATGCTCAAGGAGATGCCGCGCAAATACTGGAAGAACATGCCGGAAACCGCGCTGGTCCCGCAATTGCTGGCCAGTGCGCAGGCACGGGAGAGCGGAATGATCGAGCGGGCCCGCGGCCGTGAGGAAATCGGCGGCAATGCGCAACTCGCCTGGGAGGCGCTGCGCGACGAGGCGGCGGCATGCACGCGCTGCCACCTCCACAAACATGCGACGCAGACGGTGTTCGGCGAAGGGCCGGTGTCGGCGCCGATGATGTTCGTCGGCGAACAACCCGGCGATCAGGAGGATCTGGCCGGTCACCCGTTCGTCGGGCCCGCCGGACAGGTGTTCAACCGCGCGCTCGCCGCGGCCGGGATCACCCGCGAGCAGACCTATGTCACCAATGCGGTCAAGCACTTCAAATTCGAGCCGCGCGGCAAGCGCCGCATCCACGCCAAACCCGACGCTGGCGAGATCGAGGCATGCCGCTGGTGGATCGAGCAGGAGCAATTGCTCTTGCGCCCGAAGGTCACCGTGGCACTCGGCGCGACCGCGGCGCGCAGTCTGTTCGGCAAGGTAATGACGATCGGTCGCGAGCGGGGTCGCGAGCAACGTCTGCCAGATGGCGGCGCAGCATGGATCACGGTGCACCCCAGCTATCTGCTGCGGCTACCCGACGAGGATGCGCGCACGGCGGAGTTCGCGCGGTTCGTCGACGATCTGAAGCTGGCGCACGCGGCTTTAGGCTGACGCTCGTCATTGCGAGCACAGCGAAGCAATCCAAGCCCGGATCAGGACGCCCTGGATCGCTTCGCTGCGCTCGCAATGACGAACAATAAGGTCCCGACTCCCGCCCTTCACATCTCCCGCGGATCAGGCCCCATCCGCCCGTCGGGATCGTCCATCGCATCGATCGCCGCAATCTGCTCTTCCGACAGCCGCACGTCCCGCGCGCCCCAGTTGCTGGCGAGATGCTCCAGATCCCCCGCCTTGGGAATTACCGACAACCCCTTCGCCAGATGCCAGGCGATGATGACCTGCGCCGGCGTCGCCCCGACCTCATCGGCGATCCGCACGATCCGCTCGTCCTTCAGCGTCGCGCCCTGCCCCAGCGGGCTCCAGCTCTGCGTCACGATACCGTGCGCGCGATTGGCGTCCTGCACATCACGCTGCTGGAAGGTCGGGTGCAACTCGATCTGGTTGACCGCCGGCACCACCCCGGTGGCTTCGACGATCGCTTCGAGATGCTCGGGCAGGAAGTTCGACACGCCGATCGACCGCGCCAGCCCGCGCTCGCGCAATTCGATCAGCGTCTTCCATGCATCGACGAACCGCCCGCCCGCGGGATGTGGCCAGTGAATCAGGTACAGATCGACCTGTTCGCGCCCGAGCAGCGCCAGACTGGCGTCGAGTGCCGCAGCGGCATCGCCATGCTGGTCGTGCCACAATTTGGTGGTCACCCAGACATCGTCATGCCCGAGCCCTTCACCGACGCCGCGCTCATTATGGTAGAGCGCGGCCGTGTCGACGAGGCGGAAGCCGAGATCGAGCCCGGCGCGGACCACCGGCGCGACCTGCGCATCGGGAATTTGGTAGGTGCCAAGGCCAAGCTGGGGCATGGTGCGGCCATCGTTCAAGGTCAAATCTGTCATCTGCGACGAACCATTGCTGTCCCAACGCGGTTCCCGGATTCCCGCTTCCCTTTCTTGCCGCAGTGCCGCAAGCGCAGCGCATGGTCGAGAAGATCCTTGCCGCCCTCGCGGGCTTTGCCATCGCCGTCATCTCTGCCGGCGGTTACTGGGGTATCGCGCTGCTGATGGCGATCGAGAGCGCGTGCATCCCGCTGCCCAGCGAGATCATCATGCCGTTCGCAGGCTATCTGGTGTCGACCGGCGAGCTGAACCTGTTCCTCGCCGCGACCGCGGGCGCGCTCGGGTGCAATCTCGGCTCGATCGTCGCTTACGAGATTGGGCGGCGCGGCGGGCGGCCGATGGCGGAAAAATTCGGACGCTACGTGCTGCTCGGGCCGGGCGAGCTGGACCTCGCCGACCGCTTCTTCAATCGCTGGGGCGCGTGGGCGATCCTGATCGGGCGAATGCTGCCGGTGATCCGCACCTTCATCGCCTTTCCCGCCGGGGTCGCGCGCATGAAGCTGATCCCGTTCCACCTCTATACGTTCATCGGTTCGTGGCCGTTCTGCCTGTTGTTGGCGTGGATCGGCATGACGCTCGGCGACAAGTGGAACAGCGATCCGCGGCTCAAGGCGTTCTTCCACCGCGCCGACGCCGCGATCGGCGTCGTCCTGGTCGCGGCGATCGCCTTCTATATCTGGCACCGCGTCAAGGGGATGAAGGCGAAGGGCTGATCCTCGTCGCCGGGAAGTCGCGGACTTCTATAGCTCCGGCGTCTCCCGCTTCGCTTCGGCGCGGCGTTCCTTCTTCCACCGCGTCGCGTTCTGCGTGACGCAGCCGGTCGCGCTTGCCGCGCCGACCGTCGAGCAACTCCCGACCCCGACCGTCCCGACATCGCGATTGGCCTGCTCGCGCGCCGCCCAATTCTCGTTCTCGGGCGTCACCTCGAAATTGCGCAACTCCTTGGGTATACGGAACTGCTCCTCGGCCGGCCGGCGGGTGCAGACCACCACCTCGTTGCCGTCATTGTCGGTCGGGCAGCGTTCGTTGCCGTACAGCACGATCACGCCGTTCACCGGCGCACTGCGCGACACGCCCTCGGCCACGGTGACCTTCGGCACGCGGGTCGTGCTGGCGGGCGGACCGACCTGCGCCACGGCGGGCGTGGCGCACAGCGTCAACAGGATCGGCGAGAGGCGACGACGCATCGAACAGACCTTCTACAAACGTTTGGCAGTGGCGATCGCAACACGGC
This sequence comes from Sphingomonas phyllosphaerae FA2, assembly GCF_000427645.1. Classification (GTDB taxonomy): domain Bacteria; phylum Pseudomonadota; class Alphaproteobacteria; order Sphingomonadales; family Sphingomonadaceae; genus Sphingomonas; species Sphingomonas phyllosphaerae. The sequence goes on from NZ_KE386571.1 coordinate 1,520,185, forward strand.
ACCCAAGCCGGATCGCCGCCGACAGCAAGGGATAGGCCGGCGCATTCTCCGCGCCATTGGCCAGCGCGGTGTCGCGATGCTCCAGTTCTTCGGCCTGAAACTCGCGGATCGCCTCGGACAGCTCGGGATCGCTGTCACCCAGCGCGACCAGCTGCTCCTCGTAATGTTTGTCGATCTCGGTCTCGACCGCGGCGGTGCACGCCATCGCCGCCTCCGGTCCGATCGCGGCAGTCACCGCGCCGAGCGCGAAGCCCGCGACATCCCAGAACGGCTGGAACAGCGTCGGCCGCACGCCGCGCTCGACGATCATCCGGTCGAAGAACGCGCGGTGCTTTTCCTCCTGCAACGCCATCGCGGAGATCTTGCGCGCCATCGGCGAGCGCTGCCCCATGATCGCGAGTTGCCCCGCATAGATGCGGATCGCCCCGAACTCGCCGGCCTGATCGACACGAATCATCGACGCGGACGGATGCGGACGGTCACCGGGCTTCCAGGTCATCCACGCCTCCTCAATTGCGTCGCGATCAGCAAAGCGCCGACCAGCGAGATCACCGCATTCCACCCGGCGAGCGACACGCCGAGCAACGACCATTGCGGCGCATCACACCGGACGATGGGGGCGGCGAGCAGGTCCTTCAAGGCCTGATCGGTCGACAGGCCCGACAGGTTGGTGGTCTGCGTGCAGGCGGTGATCCCCTGCCACCAATGATATTCGACCCCGGCGTGGAAGACGCCGATCAGCCCGGACACCGCGATCAGCGCCGCCGCACCCGCCACCAGCGTCGCCTTCACACGCGGCCCGCCGGTCACGAACGCCAGCACCGCCATCGCCAGCGCGCCATAATGCGGCCACCGCTGCCAATGGCACATTTCGCACGGATACAACCCGCCGATCAGCTGGAACGCCCACGCCCCGCCCAGCAGCACCGCCGGGATCAGCAGCGCGAGCAGCCGCGCGTTGCGCAGGCCGGTTGCCATCACTTCTTCACCGCCGCCGGCGTGGCGGTCGCGCCCGGCTTGACAGTCATCGCCTGCGTCACCGCCGTGACCTGCGTCGCGCCACCCAGCCGCGCGATCGTCTTGAGCGCATACCAAAGCTGGAAATCCTCGATCCCCTGCTTCTTGAGCGCGTCGGGCGAAGTCGCGAAGCGCGGATCGTCTTTCACATCCTCTTCCAGCACCGCGTTATCCGGCGACTTGATCTCGTTGATCAAATGCCGGCGCAGGTCGGCCTCGCGGAACACCGGGCGCGACTTGTAATCGGGGTCAGAGATCTGCGGCACCTTGATATCGGGCTCGATCCCGCCCTCCTGCACGCTCCGCCCAGAGGGGGTGAAGTAGCGCGCGGTGGTCAGCCGCAGCGCGGTGCGCGGCCCCAGCTGCAGCAACGTCTGCACCGATCCCTTGCCGAACGTACGCTCACCCATCACCAGCGCGCGGTGATGATCCTGCAACGCGCCCGCGACGATCTCGCTGGCCGAGGCGGTGCCCGAATCGGTCAGCACGATGATCGGCAGCCCGTGCGCATCGTCGCCCGGCCGCGCGAAATAGCGCTCGATATCGTCCTTCTCGCGCCCGCGCTGACTGACGATTTCGCCATGATCGAGGAACGCGTCGGACACTTCGATCGCCTGCGTCAGCAACCCGCCGCCATTCTCGCGAAGGTCGACGACATAGCCGAGCGGACGATGCCCCAGCGACTTGTCGATCGCCATGATCGCGGCGCGCGTGTCCGCGCCGGTCTGTTCGGAGAAGGTGTTGATGTTGATGTAACCGACATCGCCCTTCACTTCCCATTTGACCGGGCGCTGCACGATCACCTCGCGCACCAGCGTCACCACGATCGGCTTGTCGCGACCGGAGCGGATCAGCGTCAGCGTCACCTTCGTGCCCGGCTTGCCGCGCATCTGCGCGGTCGCCTCGTCGAGTGTCCCGCCGTAGATCAGCTTGCCGTCGATATGCGTGATGAAGTCGCCGGACTTGATCCCGGCGCGTCCGGCCGGCGTATCCTCCTGCGGCGCGATCACCTTCACTGCGCCATCCTCCATCGAGACGGTCAGGCCCAGCCCGCCGTAATTGCCCTCGGTCTGGATGCGCAGATTGTCGAAGTCGGAGGCGTCGACATAGCTGCTGTGCGGATCGAGCGCCGCCAGCATCCCGTCGATCGCGCCCTTCATCAGTTGATCGTCGGTGACCTTGTCGACGTAATCGGCCTTCACGCGATTGTAGACGTCGAGGAACTTGTCGAGCTGGCGATAGGTGGCGGTGTCCGACGCGGCCATCGCCCCGGTGGCGACCGGCACGGTGGCGATGGCGGTGACCAGCGCGACGGCCGGGAGCAGCTTTGACTTCATGACGGGCGAAACTGTTCCTGCGAATGGACGATCCCGCGGTGTAGCGGAATTTGCCGGGACGATCAAAGCGCCCGCGCGGCTGAATGGTGGCTTAGCGCGCGGCGCGCTCACCCGACGAGCTGCGCGATATCCACCGGGCGTCCCCGGCGCCGCAACTCGACCGTAACGCGCGCGCCGTCGACCTTGGGCGCGGCCCCCAGCGGCGCACCCGCCGCGACGCTCGCCCCGGCCTCCACCGCGACGGTGCCCAGCCCCGCGATCAACGATGTCCAGCCGGCGCCGTGATCGACGATCACGATCCGTCCGAAGCTGCGGAACGGCCCCGCGAACCGCACCCGCCCGCCCGCTGGAGAGACGATCGCCGCGGCGGCGGGCACCGCCAGCGTCAGCCCGCGCGCGCGGACGCCATTGCCCGACACCTCGCCCATGCCGGTCACCAGCCGCCCCGTCACCGGCAGGCGGTAGGCGCTGCCCTTCGCCGCCGGCACTTCGTGCGGCACCGGCGGCAGCGGCAGCGCCATAAGATCGGCGAGCACCGCCTGCTCGCTGCCCAGTGTCGTCAGCCGCTCGGCGGTATCGCGAACCGCTTCTTCCATCGCCAGCGCGCGATCGTCATCGCCGCCGGTGACCGCCGCAAGCTGCTCGCGCGCCTCGACCAGCCGGGCGCGGGCGGCGCGCAGCCGGCGCTGCGCCGTCGCCGCACTCGCCTGCATCACGCGGCCATGCGCCACCGCGCGGCGCAACGCCGCCGATCGCGCGCGCAGCACCGGCAGGATCGCCGTCGATACCGCCTGCGCATGCACGATATCCGCGACGCTCCCCGGCTGCGCCAGCGTCGCGATCGCGGGCCGGCGGGCGAGCGCGGTCAGCGTCGCGAGCAATCGCGCGACCGGCGCCTCACGCGCGGCGAGCAGCGCACGCTGCGTGGCCAGCCGCCTGTCGATCACCGCCGCCTGCGCCTGCAAGATCGCAAGATCGGCCTCCGCCGCCGACACCCGCGCGGCAACCGCTGCCTCGCGCAGTTGCGCGCGCTGTGCCGGGTCGGCGATCGTATCGGCGCGCTCCTCCAGAGATTGCGCGCGCCGCTTGGCGACCACGCCCGGCTGCGCGGTGGCGAGCGCCGCTACCCCGCACAGGCCGACCAGCGACACCGCCGTCCATGACGATCGGCGCGACATCATCCCTCGCGATGATAGGGGTGATTCGCCAATATGCTGGTCGCGCGAAACAGTTGCTCGGCGAGCATCGCGCGCGCGAGCAGATGCGGCCAGGTCGCCCGCCCGAACGACAGCAGCATGTCGGCCTCGCCACGTTCGGCGTCGGAGAAGCCGTCGGCTGCCCCGATCAGGAACCGCGCCTCGCGCACGCCATCGTCGCGCCACCGCCCGATCCGCTCGGCAAAAACCGTCGAGCCCAGCACCTCGCCCTTCTCGTCGAGCAGGATACGGCGACCCTGCACGGGCCGATCGGGCTCACGCCCACCACGATCGGGCAATTCGCTGACGCGCGTCGGCCACGCGATCCGCTTGAGGTAGCGATCGACAAGTTCGGCCTCTGGCGACCGCCCGATCCGTCCCCGCGCAACGATGTGCAGCAACATTGGCGCTCTCTACCAGAACGAGCCGACGCGAAGCACCGCCCAAACCCTTCTACCATCGTCGCCACGGACTTGATCCGGGGCCCCGCTTTTTCTTGGCGATGAAAGAAAGAAGCGGGATCTGGGATCAAGTCCGGGACGACGACCGACAAAGCGACGCGTCGGCCCTGAAGCCGCGACCGAACCTCAGTTCGGCGCACCACCCGGCGCCGGCGCATCGCCGAACGACCACATTCGCTCCAGATTGTAGAAGCTGCGCACCTCGGGGCGGAACAGGTGGACGATCACGTCGCCGCCGTCGATCAGCACCCAGTCGGCATTGGGCAGCCCCTCGATCCGCGCGGGGCGGCCGGTCTCGCCCTTGATCCGCTCGGCCAGCTTCTGCGCCATCGACGCGACCTGCCGGGTCGAGCGCCCGCTGGCGATGACCATATAGTCGGCGATCGACGATTTGCCCGCGAGCGGGATCGAGATCGTGTCCACCGCCTGATCGTCGTCCAGCGATTGCAGGACCAGACGATGCAGCGCCTCGACATCCGTGGAATCGGGCGAGCGGCGGGCGGGTTCGGTGGCGGGCAAGGTTACTCCTGGGGTTGCCGCGACGACGACGCGGCGGGGGTTGAGGTCACAGATATCGGGTTGGCGTAGCGAACATGCCAGTCGGGATCGACGGCGCGCAATTGCGTCGCGGATGTCCGGTCGGGGCGGAAACGCAGCAGCACCAGGGCTGGCACACTCCACTCGGCCCAGTTCGTCGCCTGGCGCGCGGGCCGCCGATAGCGCCGCAGCCAGCCCATCGCGGGACCCGCGAGAGCGCCGTCATCATAGCCCGGACGGGTCAATACCGCAATCGGCATCGTGCGCGCGATCGTCCGCCACCGTCGCCACTCATGAAATTGCGCGAGATTGTCCGCGCCCATGATCCAGATGAAGCGATTGCGCGGATAGCGCCGGACGATCGTGCGCAGCGTGTCGACGGTGTAGCGGGTGCGCAGCCGCGCCTCCAGATCGGTCGCGCGGATCGGCGCGCGCCGCGCCATCGCGCGTGCCGAGGCGAGCCGCGCGGCAAGCGGCGCCATGCCCGCGCGCGGCTTCAACGGATTGCCCGGCGACACCAGCCACCACGCCTCGTCCAGCCCCAGCAGCCGGATCGCCTCCAGCGTGACGTGCCGGTGCCCGCGATGCGCGGGATTGAACGAGCCGCCGAGCAGCCCGATGCGCCGGATCGTCAACCGCGGATCTGCCCGCTGCCGCGCCCCAGCCACTTGTAGGTGGTCAACCCTTCCAGCGCGACCGGCCCGCGCGCATGGAGCCGCCCGGTGGCGATCCCGATCTCCGCGCCCAGCCCGAACTCGCCGCCGTCCGCGAATTGCGTCGAGGCGTTCCACAGCACGATCGCCGAGTCGACGTCGCGCAGGAAGCGTTCGGCAACCGCGCGATCCTCGGCGACGATCGCATCGGTATGGTGCGATCCATGCGCCGCGATATGCGCCAGCGCGCCGTCGATTCCCTCCACGATCGCCACCGACGCGATCGCATCCAGATATTCGGTGTCCCAGTCGGCCGGCTCGGCAGCGTCGATCGACGGCACCAGCGCGCGCGCCGCCTCGTCGCCCCGCACCGCACAGCCCCGCTCAGCCAGCGCACCGATCAGCGACGCCGCGTGCGGCCAGTCACGGTCGACCAGCAACGTCTCCATCGCGCCGCAGATACCCGTCCGCCGCATCTTGGCATCGAGCACGATCTGCTTCGCCATTTCCGCCTCGGCGGAGCGGTGGACGAAGACGTGATTGATCCCGTCGAGGTGGGCGAGCACCGGGACGCGCGCCTCGTTCTGGACGCGCTCGACCAGATTGCGCCCCCCACGCGGAATGATCAGGTCGATCGCACCGGCCGCCGCCAACAGCGCGCCGACCGCGGCGCGATCGGTGGTCGGCACGAGTTGCACGGCGTCGCCCGGCGCCCCCGTCGCCTCCAGCCCGCGCACGAACGCCGCGTGGATCGCGCGGTTGCTCTCCACCGCCTCCGATCCGCCGCGCAGAATCACCGCATTCCCCGACCGCACGCACAGCGCCGCCGCGTCGGCGGTCACGTTCGGCCGGCTTTCGTAGATGATCCCGATCACCCCGATCGGCACCCGCACCCGGCTCAACACCAGACCGTTCGGACGCTCGGCGCTGTCGATCACCTGCCCGACCGGATCGGACAGATGGGCGACGGTCGCGACCGCGATAGCAATCCCCTCCACCCTGGCTTCGTCCAGCCGCAAGCGATCGAGCATCGCATCGGACAGACCGTCGCGCCGGCCACGCTCCAGATCGAGCGCGTTGGCCGCCAGGATCGCCGGGCTCGCCTGACGCAGCGCTTCCGCCGCCGACAGCAGCGCCGCCGATTTCTGCGCGTCGCTCAGCCCGGCAAGTTGATGGGCAGCGGTGCGCGCACGGCGCGCGAGCGTGGCGATCAGGGTGGTGGCGTCCTCCGACATGCGCGCGCCGTAGCACGCACCGCGCCTGACGCCCAGCCGCAGGTCAGCTCGGCACCTCGACCGGCTCGCGCCCCCGCGACGATATTCCGACAATCCCGGCGGACGCGCCCGCCCCATCGTCCGATTGGCCTGAACCGCACCCCCGGGTTCCGGCGCTGGCGAATTGCGCAGTCGTCACCATATCTGCGGGATGAACGATGCAGCTCTCGACCGCCGCCGCTTCCTCGCCGTTGCCGGCAGCGGCGTTCTCGCCACGACCTTGCTCGCGTGCGGATCGCGAACAGCAGACGCGGCGGAGCGTTTCCCCGTCACCCGCACCGACGCGCAGTGGCAGGCACAACTCGGACCAGCTGCGTTCGAGGTGCTGCGTCGCGAAGGAACCGAACGTCCCTACAGCAGCCCGCTCAACAACGAGCATCGCAACGGGACGTTCGCGTGCAAGGGCTGCACCCAACCGCTGTTCTCATCGAAAACGAAGTTCGAAAGCGGCACCGGTTGGCCCAGCTTCACCGCGCCGCTGCCCCGTGCGATCGGCTATCATCGGGATTCGACGCTCGGGATGGTACGGACCGAGGTGCATTGCAGCCGGTGCGGCGGGCATCTCGGCCACGTCTTCGACGATGGGCCGCGCCCGACCGGAAAACGCTATTGCATGAACGGCGTAGCGATGACCTTCCGCCCCGCCTGACCAAAACTCAGCGCGCGGCGGGCACCGCGCCGCCGACCGGCACCACTGCCGAGGTCGCGATCGTCAGCGGCGCCAGCGGCGCTTCGCTCTCGATCGTCGTCGGCGCCTTGCCGGCATAGATGAACCCGGCCAGCGGGTAGCTGCTCGTGCCCAGATCGCCGATCCCGGCGAACCACACGCGCACTTCGCTCCAGTCACCCGCTGCCGAGACGTCGACTGCGCGAACGTCACGCTCGATCCCGCCGCGCCGCGACCAATTGGCATGGGTCAGCAGCACTTCGCGGCCGCTGACGACCTTGCTGACCATCGCGACATGCCCGACCGGCATCGCACGCGTCGCCTTGAACGCCATCACCGCCCCGACCTCGGGCGCGGTGCCGCGGTCGTAACGGCCCGCCGCCTGACCCCACCAGGTGTTGGCATTGCCGTGGATGTCGATACCCGACACTTCACGCGCGAACGGCGCGCACTGCAACGAGCGCGCCTGCGCCGGAGCGATGCCCATCAGGGCGCACGAAACCACCAGCGCAAATCGCGCTGTCCATACCTTGGCGTTCACGGGTGACCCCCCGGTCAACAGGATTGATGACCGTCGGCTAACCAGAAAGATCTGAATCAACAAATGCCGCGGGAACCTTTTCGGATGAACCGAAGATGACTGACGACGAACCGAACATCGCCCCGAAAATCATGTCAGTGATGCTGCCGCTGAGTCTTACCGGGGTCTTAAAATCAGCTCCAATCGAGCGAGACCATCGATTCGCGGGCATGAACCGTCCGCATTTCAGCGATGCAGTACGCCGGATGCAGTTAGCCGCGCACCGGCTTTCGAACGTCGAGTATCGATTGTCGCTTGCCGATCCTTTGATCGGCATTTAAGCCGACCATCTGTCCGCGCGAAGGAAGAGACGGAAGCTATGGCGCTGGATTCCGACACGTTCGATGCCCTTATCGCCGCCGTCCGGCGCTTCGTCGCGGAACGGCTTCGCCCGCTGGAAGCGCAGGTCGAGGCCGACGATGCGGTCCCCGATGCGGTCATCGCCGAGATGCGCGACCTCGGGCTGTTCGGCCTGTCGATCGACCCGGACTACGGCGGCCTGGGGCTGACGATGGGCGAGGAAGTGCGCGTCGCGATCGAACTCGGCCGCACCACCCCGGCGTTCCGCTCCGCGTTCGGCACCAATGTCGGGATCGGCAGCCAGGGGTTGGTGATCGCAGGCAGCGCCGAGCAGAAAGCCGCCTGGCTGCCGCGGATCGCTAGCGGCGAGATCATCACCAGCTTCGCGCTCACCGAGCCCGACGTCGGCAGCGATTCGGGCAGCGTCACGACCCGCGCGGTGCGCGATGGTGACGTCTATCGGCTGACCGGCACCAAACGCTACATCACCAATGCCGATCGCGCCGATCTGTTCACGGTGATGGCGCGCACCGGCGAGGAAAAGGGCGGGCGCGGCGTATCGGCCTTTCTCGTGCCGCGCGACCTGCCCGGCGTGACGGTCGGCGCGCCCGAGAAGAAGATGGGCCAGAAGGGCGCGAAGGTCGCCGATGTCGTGTTCGACGACGTCCCCGTCCCGGCCGCGAACCGGCTGGGGGCGGACGGCGATGGTTTCCGCATCGCGATGCAAGTGCTTGATCGCGGGCGACTGCACATCGCCGCGGTCTGCGTCGGGGTCGCCGAGCGCCTGATCGCCGACGCGGTCGCCTATGCCACCAGCCGCCGCCAGTTCGGCAAGGCGATCGCCGAGCATCAGCTCATTCAGGCGATGATCGCCGATTCCAAGACCGAGGCGCTCGCCGCCCGCGCGCTGGTGCTCGATACCGCCGTGAAGAAGGATGCCGGCGAGGACGTCATTCTCGAAAGCGCCGCCGCCAAATATTACGCCAGCGAGATGGTCGGCCGCGTCGCCGATCGCGCGGTGCAGATCCTCGGCGGCGCCGGCTATATCGCCGATTACGGCGTCGAGCGGCTGTACCGCGACGTGCGGCTGTTCCGCATCTACGAAGGCACCAGCCAGATCCAGCAATTGATCATCGCCCGCGAGACGTTGAAGCGCGGCGAATAAGGGAGAGGATTGATATGGATACCGGCAAGCTGTTCCGGCTCGACGGCCGCGTCGCGCTGGTCACGGGGGGCAGCCGCGGAATCGGCAAGATGATCGCGGCTGGCTTCGTCGCGCAGGGTGCGCGCGTCTATGTCTCCAGCCGCAAGGCCGAGGCGTGCGCCGAAACCGCCGCCGAACTGGGCGAGAAGTGCATCGCGCTCCCGCAGGATATCTCGACCGTCGACGGCTGCCGCGCGCTCGCCGCAGCCTTGGCGGATCGTGAGGAGCGGCTCGACATCCTCGTCAACAATGCCGGCGCGGCCTGGGGCGTCGCGTTCGAGGAATTCCCGGAAAGTGGCTGGGACAAGGTCATGGACCTCAACGTCAAATCGCCATTCTTCCTGACCCAGTCGCTCCATGCGCTGCTCAAGGCTGGCGCTCGCGCGCAAGGCCCCGCCAAGGTCATCAACATCACCTCGATCGACGGGCTGCGGCTCAACCCGTGGGAGACGTACAGCTATCACGCCTCCAAATCGGCGCTGATCTACCTGACCAAGCGACTGGCGGCGCGGCTCATCCGCGAGGGCATCAACGTCACCTCGATCGCCCCCGGCGCCTTCCCGAGCGAAATGAACCGCGCCGCGCGCGACCACGGCGATTCGGTCGCCAAGGCGATTCCGGCGCGCCGCATCGGCACCGACGAGGACATGGCCGGCACCGCGATCTATCTCGCCAGCCGCGCGGGCGATTACGTCGTCGGGGAAACGATCGCGGTGGACGGCGGGCTGGTCCACGCCGCGCTGGGCGGCAGCATCGACGGCTAGGCGGCGGCCCCCGCCCCGTCATCCCGGACTTGATCCGGGATCTCGCTTCTACCGACGGTCGCGAAAAGCGGCCTTCGAATAGAGTTCTGACGAAGGAACGCCCTCATCCGTCATTGCGAGCGCAGCGAAGCAATCCAGAGCCGGACCAGGACGCCCTGGATTGCTTCGCTACGCTCGCAATGACGAGCCGATGTGCCGTCATCCCGCCCAAGCCACGGGAACGGCGGCACGATACGGTCCGTTGATCTGCGCACGAGGAGACGATCCGATGACCGAAGACCCAATCCACCCGACCACCGAGACCAAACGCCCCAACCTCTCGACCGAACATCAAAAGGAAGGCGACGCCCGCCGCCCCTCCGATCAGCTCGACAAGGGCCAGCCAAACGAGGAAACAATCCCGCGCAAATCGTCGCTGCTCGGCAACGACTGACACCTGCGACGCAAATGGTAAGTGGGGAGCTTCTGTTGCCCGGTGCTCCCCGTACCGCTGGAATCCCCTTCTGTTGCCCGGTGGGGTCCAACCGCGCTATTTTGGTGTAACGTCAGGCCGTTAGGCCCTCAGTTACGCCGCAATCGCGAGTGCTTCGTTATCGTTGGCACTTGTGTAATGGGCCGTTGCGGTGGTCCCATTCCGAGCGAAAACAGCGCCTTTCAACACACGTCGATCCTGGTTCGGCCCCGTCAGAAACGGTGTCCAGATACACCACCACTTATGGTGGAGCCGCCGGGTACTGCCCCCGGGTCCGCTGCGTCTATTTTACGCCGCAGTTTATCGCCATAGCCGGGTAGAACCCGACAGAGGGTGATATAGGGCGCCCGAAGCATTTGGAAAAGGGGCGATCGGCCATTTGCCCGCCACAATATCCCTGTATATAGTGGGTCATGCTTACCCAGCGCTCCCGTTATGCCCTGCGATCGATGCTGTTTCTGGCCACCGCCCCGGCTGGTGCGCCGCCGACGCCGATGACGCGCATTGCGGCCGAGGCGAATGTTCCGCGCAAATTCCTCGAGTTGATCCTCGCCGACCTGCGCGACGCCGGGTTGCTGCACAGCTATCGCGGCAAGATGGGCGGCTATGTCCTGTCGCGTCCTGCGCACCTGATCTCGCTCGGCGAGGTGATCCGCGTGATCGAGGGGCCGCTCGCACTCGTCCCCTGCGTCAGCCGTACCGCCTATCGCCCGTGCAAGGATTGCAAGAGCGAGGCGGAATGCGCGATCCGGCTGGCGATGATGCGCGTGCGCGATGAAACCGCGCGCATCCTCGACGGCACCAGCCTCGCCGATGCGACCGCGGAGAAGCTCGCCGCGGCGTGAAGTGATGGACGCTGGCGCGCGGGTTTTCTAACCCGGTGCGATGACCGACGCGCCGCTGCCCGAGAACGACACCGCCGCCGCTGCCGAGCTGGCGCGGCTGGCCACCGAGATCGCCTACCACAACCAGCGTTACCACACCGAGGACGCGCCCGAGATCAGCGACGCGGCCTATGACGCGCTGGTGCGCCGCAACCGCGCGATCGAAGAAGTGTTTCCCGCGCTGATCCGCGACGATTCGCCCAGCCGCCAGATCGGTGCCGCCCCCGCCGCGCATCTCGCCAAGGTCGCGCACGCGCGCGCGATGATGAGCCTCGACAACGCTTTCGCCGACGAAGGGGTTTTGGAGTTCGTCGCGCGCGTCCGCCGCTTCCTCCGGCTCGGTGCCGAAGAGCCGGTCGCGCTGACCGCAGAGCCCAAGATCGACGGCCTGTCCTGCTCGCTGCGCTACGAAGACCGCCGGCTGGTGCAGGCGCTGACCCGCGGCGACGGTGCTGTCGGTGAGGACGTCACCGCCAATGTCCGCACGATCGCCGACATCCCCGCCACCCTCCCCGCCGACGCGCCCGACGTCTTCGAGGTGCGCGGCGAGGTCTATATGGAAAAGGCAGCGTTCGCAGCGCTCAACCGCCGGCTCGCCGACGAGACAGCGGCCACGGGCAAGGAGGCGCGCCAGTTCGCCAACCCCCGCAACGCCGCGGCCGGCTCGCTGCGCCAGAAAGACCCCGAGGTCACGCGCGCGCGCCCGCTCCGCTTCCTCGCGCACGGCTGGGGCGAGGCGAGCGCGATCCCCGGCGACACGCAGGCGGCGGTCGTCGCGGCGCTGCGCGACTGGCGCTTTCCGATCGCCGAGGCCTTCGCGCGCTGCGACGATGCGGCGGGCGCGCTGGCGGTGTATCGCGCGATCGAGGCGCAGCGCGCCGATCTGCCCTTCGACATTGACGGCGTCGTCTACAAGCTCGATCGTCTCGACTGGCAGGAGCGGATGGGCAGCGTCGGCCGCGCACCACGCTGGGCGATCGCGCACAAATTTCCCGCCGAACAGGCGCAGACCACGCTGGAGCGGATCGACATCCAGGTCGGCCGCACCGGCAAGCTTACGCCCGTCGCGCGGCTCACCCCGGTGACGGTCGGCGGCGTGGTGGTCACCAACGCCACGCTCCACAACCGCGACGAGATCGCGCGGCTCGATGCGCGCGAGGGCGACCGCGTGATCCTGCAACGCGCCGGCGACGTCATCCCGCAGATCGTCGCGGTGCTACCGCGCACCGCCAACCTGCCGCCGTTCGCCTTTCCCGATCACTGCCCGATCTGCCACAGCGAGGCGGTCGCCGAGGAGGGCGAAGTCGATGTACGCTGCACCGGCGGGCTGGTGTGTCCGGCGCAGCGGCTCGAACGCCTCAAGCATTTCGTCAGCCGCGGCGCACTCGACATCGACGGGCTCGGCGAGAAGACGCTCGTCGAACTGCTCGATCTCGGCTGGATCAAGGAACCCGCCGACATTTTTCGCCTCGCCGCACACCGCGACGAACTGGTCGGGCGAGAGGGCTGGCAGGCGCGCTCGGTCGACGCGCTGCTGGAGGCGATCGAAGCGCGCCGCGCCCCCGACGCGGCGCGCCTGCTATTCGGGCTCGGCATTCGCCACGTCGGGATCGTCACCGCGCGCGATTTGCTCAAGCGTTATGTCACGCTCGACGCGCTCGCCGACAAGGCGCGCGAGGTTATTTCGCTGCGCGACGCGTCACCCGCGGTGATCGGCGAGACACCGGAGCGCCACCGCACCCGCCTCGACAAGGCGATCGCAGAAGCGATCGGGGTCGAAAATGTCGGCGCGGCCGTCGGCCACGCGCTCGCCGACTTCTTCCACGAGCCGCATAACCAGTCGGTATGGGACGACCTGCTCGCGGAAGTGACCCCGCCGCCGTTCGTGGTCGAGACGCGTGGCTCGGAGGTCACGGGGAAGACGGTGGTGTTCACCGGAAAGCTCGAGACGCTCAGCCGCGACGAGGCGAAGGCGCAGGCCGAACGGCTCGGCGCGCATGTCGCGGGTTCGGTGTCGAAAAAAACGGACCTGCTCGTCGCCGGCCCCGGTGCGGGATCGAAGGCGACCAAGGCTGCGGAGCTGGGGATCACCGTAATCGACGAAGCCGGCTGGAACGCGATCGTCGCCGGCGCGGGCGAGTAACGCTTAACCCCGGTGTCATCCTTTCTCCCATGTCGTGAGAAGGATGTAGCTCCCACCTAGCCAGACTCCGTCATCCCGGACCTGATCCGGGATCCCGCTTCTTCCTTCCTGCTGCCCAAGCACAAGGAAGCGGGGCCCCAAATCAAGTCCGGGGCGACGAAGGTCACACCTTCAATAACGACGCGACACCAGCAGCCCGCCTGTCGCCGTCTTTGCGAGCGTAGCGAGGCAATCCAGAGCGTTCTGGTCCGGCTCTGGATTGCCTCGCTGCGCTCGCAGTGACACCCCTCCCCCACCCCGCGCGCACAAAAAAAGAGGCGACCCGCAGGCCGCCTCCTTCTTCACCCATCAACCGAAGAAATCACGCCCCGGCAGGCGACGGATTCCCGAACGGCCCCGATGGCCGCTTGGTCTTCGGGATCGACGTCCCCACCGCCGGCATCAAAGGCGTCTTCGGTCCCTGATCGCGCCGGTCGAGCTCCTCGCCCGCAATCAGTCGCTTGATCTCGTCACCACTCAGCGTTTCATATTCGAGGAGCGCTCCCGCCAGCGTGTGGAGCTGGTCGAGATGATCGGTCAGCACCTGCTTGGCGCGGTGCAGCCCGCCCTCGACGATCGCCTTGATCTCGTCGTCGATCAACTGCGCGGTCGCGTTCGACATCCGCACCGGCTGGCTCGACGAGTAACCGAGGAAGCTCTCGCCTTCGGGCTGGGCGTATTCCACCGGACCGACTTTGTCCGACATGCCCCACTTCGTGACCATGTCGCGCGCCAGACCGGTGGCATACTGGATGTCGCCGCTCGCGCCGCTCGACACCTTGTCATAGCCGAAGATCACTTCCTCGGCGATCCGCCCGCCCATCGCCACCGCGAGGTTCGCGTACATTTTGTCGCGGTGATAGCTGTAGCTGTCACGCTCCGGCAGCCGCATGACCATACCCAGCGCGCGACCGCGCGGGATGATCGTCGCCTTGTGGATCGGGTCCGACGCCGGCTCGTGCAGCGCGACGATAGCATGGCCCGCCTCATGATAGGCGGTCATCCGCTTCTCGTCCTCGGTCATGACCATGCTGCGACGCTCCGCGCCCATCATGACCTTGTCCTTGGCCTCTTCGAACTCGGCGTTCGCGACCAGACGCTTGCCCTTGCGCGCCGCCATCAGCGCCGCCTCGTTGACGAGATTGGCAAGATCGGCGCCCGAGAAGCCCGGCGTGCCGCGCGCGATCGTACGCGCATCGACGTCGGGGGCCAGCGGCACCTTCTTCATATGCACTTCGAGGATCTTGACGCGGCCATCGATGTCCGGCCGCGGGACCACGACCTGCCGGTCGAACCGGCCCGGACGCAGCAGTGCAGGGTCGAGCACGTCGGGGCGGTTCGTCGCCGCCACGATGATGATGCCCTCATTGGCCTCGAACCCGTCCATCTCAACCAGCAGCTGGTTCAGCGTCTGCTCGCGCTCGTCATTGCCGTTGCCGAGCCCGGCGCCACGATGGCGACCGACCGCGTCGATTTCGTCGATGAAGACGATGCACGGCGCGCTTTTCTTGGCCTGTTCGAACATATCGCGCACGCGGCTCGCGCCGACGCCGACGAACATCTCGACGAAGTCCGAGCCCGAAATGGTGAAGAAGGGCACGCCCGCCTCGCCCGCGATCGCGCGCGCCAGCAGCGTCTTGCCGGTGCCCGGCGAACCAACCAGCAGCGCGCCCTTCGGGATCTTGCCGCCCAGTCGCGCGAACTTCGTCGGGTCCTTGAGGAAGTCGACGATCTCGGTCAGCTCGGCGCGCGCCTCGTCGATGCCTGCGACATCGTCGAAGGTGACCTTGCCTTCCTTCTGCGTCAGCATCCGCGCGCGGCTCTTGCCGAAGCCCATCGCACCGCCCGCGCCGCCGCCCTTCTGCATCTGGCGCAGCACGAAGAAGGCGATGCCGAGGAACAGCAGGAACGGCAGCGACTGGTACAGCAGCACCATCCACACCGACGGCCCTTCCTCGGGCTTGCCCGCAACCTCGACACCCGACTTGCGCAGCCGGTCCATCAGGCCAGAGTCCTGCACCGGATAGGTGCGGAACTTGTCACCGCTCGAAAAGCTGCCCGAGATCATGTCGCGGCTGACGTTGACGCTCTTCACCGTGCCTTCGTCGACCTTGTCGAGGAAGGTGGAATAAGCGATCGTATTGCCCTGCGCAGTGCTCGTCCGGCCATCGAACAGCGTGACCACCACCGCGAGCGAGAGCAGCACGCCGACCCAGATCAGCAGGCTCTTCATCCACGGATTCGGACCGCCCGAACCGTTATTATCGTTGCCGCCGTTTCCGGGCTGCCTGTCGTTGTCGTTCATCGGCTACCTTTCCGTCGGCTATAATGTAGGCTCGGACAGGTTAATGGCAATGGAACAACGTCGGTCAGAGTGATCGACGCGGCGGCGCTGTAGAAAAGACCCACCCTTTCGGGCCGGCACGCACGATAATCCCGGCCTGGGTCGCACTTCGCCCCACCTCCAGCGCGTTGAGCAACGCCTCGACGTTGGCCGAATCACGCTCGAATGCCGGCAGGATAACTCCGAGTCGCGATCGCGTTTCCGCCAGCGCGCGGCGAACCAGCCGCCGCCGCAGATCGCGCGGTTCGTCGGCGATCGACAGGCCGCGATCCGGTCCGTGCCATCGCTCGGCCCATAACCGCTCGGCTTCGCGGGCGAGCACCTCCTCCGCCTCGGCGAGATATCCGGCCGACGCCGCCAGCGCGACCGGGTCCAGCGCCGGCGTCGCAGCAAGGAGCGCGCGCACCCGCGTGCGATCGTGGCGCGGATCGTCGTTCGAGGGATCGTCGACGAACGGCGTCGCGCTCTTCGCGACTAGCACCCGCAATTCCGCGCGCCGCCACCCCAGCAGCGGCCGCAGGACGACACCGAAATTGTCCAAGCGCACCGCGCGAATCGCCGAGAGCCCCGACAGCCCACAGCCGCGCTGCAACCGCATCAGCATCGTCTCTGCCTGATCATCGGCGTGGTGCGCGGTCAGCAGGAACGACAGGCCCTCCGCACCTGCCCACTCGCCCATCGCGGCATAGCGCGCTTCTCGCGCCCGCATCTGGACGCTGTTGCCGGCGATTGGCGCGGAGGGGGCAAGAATGTGATGCGGAACGCCAAGCGTCACGCAAACCCGGCCGACCATCGCCGCCTCGGCGGTTGATTCCGGGCGGAGCCGATGATCGAAGGTCACGGCGACCATCCGTCGCGGGAAAGCCGCCGCGCCCAGCCGCAGCATCGCCATGCTGTCCGCACCGCCCGACACGGCCAACGCCAGCCGCGCCGCCTCCGTCAGTGTCGCGTCGCCGGACCCACGCGCCACCAGCCGCTCGACATCGGCGCGAAACCTTGCGACCGCCGCCTCCGGCAGCGGGCGCAGCGTCACCTCACTTGCACTTGGCGGCGGCACGGGCCTTGACGATGTCGGCTTTCATCTTGGCGGAAATGGTCGCGCCATAAACGTCGCTCAGCTCGCCATAGACCTTGCAGGCATCTGCGGCCTTGTCGAGCTTCACCAGCGCGCTGCCCAGATAGAACAGGCTGTCCGGCGCACGTTCGCCATCCGGCATCTTCTTGTAATTGTCGTAGAAGGCGATCGACGCGAGGCTCGGCTTCCCGTCATCCAGATAGGCGCGCCCGATCAGGTTCTGCGCATAGCTGGCGCGGCGCGACTTGGGATAATCGGCAACGACCTTCTTGAGCGCCGTCACCGCCTCGCCGTAGCGCTTGGCCTCCCACAGCCGGAAGCCATAGAGATAGCCGTCCTCGGCCGCATCACCCGTGCTCGGCTTCGCGACCGCGGCGGTGCCGGCGGCTTTGTCGGCCGGCACAGGCGCTTCGGGAACGGTCACGTCCGGGCCGCCGACCGGCGCAGCCGGAGTGGCGACCGGCGGCGCGGCGAGCTTGGCGTCGGTCGCCTTACGGTAATCGGCGAACTGGCCCTCCAGCTGGCGCAGCCGATATTCGTTCTGCTCGATTTGCCCGGTCATCGATGCGAGCTGCTGTTCCAGCGACGTGACGCGCGACGTCAAGTCGGTGATCGCGCCCGATGCGGGCACCCCGGCGGCCTCGACCGGCGTCGGCGCGCTCGGGGCGATCTGCGGCTCGACCATCATCCCCGCACCGCCCGGGAACACCTTGCGCTGCACCGCGCGCATCTCGCTCTCGAGCTTGCCGACGCGCGCCTCGACCGGTGCGTCGCGCTGCGCCAGCGCGGGGCTGGCGAGAGTAAGGGCGATCGCCGCGCCTGCTAGAAACTTGGTCATCTTCTCGTCCCCCGATGCATCGGCACCGGATAATGTTCTGGATTATCACTGCTGTCGCCAGCCTTAAGCGGGCGACACCAATACGTCATCCGCCGTTGTTCTGGAACGCGGGCGGCACCGTCGCACCACCCGCCGCAGTCGGCGGGCTGGTGACGGCGGACGGCGTTGCGGCCGGGGCGGGCGCACCTGCGAAGCGCGCGGTGAGCGCCTCGGCGCTGACGCCGACGTCCTTCATCGCACGCTTGCCGTCGCCCAGCGGCGGCAGCGCGCGGCCGTCGACCGTCACCTGCAACTGGTCCGGTCGCCCGATGTTGAGCATCGGCCGCTCGGTGCCCGCAGGTACCTCGAAGGTCTGCCCGGGCTGCAACGTGCCAGTGAACAGCGTCTTGTTCGTGCCGTCATAGACGCGCAACCACACCTCGTTCTTGGCGGTCAGCACCACCTTGCCCGTCGCCGGCGTCGGACTTGGCGGCGGCACCGGCGCACTGCGCGCCACCGTCGTCGGGCTGGCGGCCGCTTCCGGCGACTCCTGCGTGCCGCGGAACATGCCGGTCGACAGCCACAGCACGCCGAGGATCAACAGCGCCAACGCGACCCCGGCCGCGACGATCACCGTTCCGCGCGATGGCCCGCGTGAAGGATCGGCGATCTCCTCGATATGGTGCTGCCGCATCGGCATCGCACCGCGCGCCAGCTCGCCGCGGATACCACGACCGATCTCGGCCTGGTCGAGCCCGACCGCGCGGGCATAAGCGCGCGCAAAGCCCGAGGCGTAGGTCGGCGACGGAAGCAGATCGAGCCGGTCGTCTTCCAGCGCCTCCAGGAAGCGCTGCGTCACGCGGGTTCGTGCCGCTACCTCGGCCACCGACAGCCCCTGCGCCTCGCGAGCGGCCCGCAGACGGGCGCCGACCGTGCCGGGCTGCGGAGCGCCGCTCGGCGACGTCGCCTGCGCCGGATGCTCGCCTTCGCTCATTATTGTCTCCGACCCCTGCGTTTCCCGCGATGCACACATCGTCTTTCAAAGCGTCACGGACGTGTCAACACGCCGCGCCGTCAGACGCTGACTCGATTCGTCGGATCGCTATGCCAGTTCGACGCCCTGATCCGCCGCCCAGCGCGCCAGCGCGCCCCGCATATCGCGCGGCGGATGGGCGAGCAGCGTTTCGATGAACGCGGTCAACGCACCGCGATCGAGCGAGCGGATCATCGCCTTGACCGGCCCGACCGCAGCGGGGGTGATCGACAGCCGGTCGATGCCGATCCCGATCAGCGCCATCGCCTCCAGCGGCCGCCCGCCCATCTCGCCGCACACGCCGATCGGCACCCCGGCCTGCGCCGCCGGCACCGCGACCCGGCGCAGGAAACGCAGGATCGAGGTCGACAGCCAGTCGTAGCGCTCGGCCAGTTTGGGGTTGGCGCGATCGGCCGCGAACAGGAACTGCGTCAGGTCGTTGGTGCCGATCGACAGGAAATCGACCGCGGGCAGCAACAGATCGAGCTGAAAGGCCAGCGCCGGCACCTCCAGCATCGCCCCGTACTTGACCTCCAGCGGCAGCCGCTTGCCGCGCGACGCCAGGAAATCGCGCTGCTTTTCGAACAGCGCGCGCGCCTCGTCGAACTCCCATGCCTCCGACACCATCGGGAACATCACGTTCAGCGTCCGCCCCGCCGCCGCCTCCAGCAACGCGCGCGCCTGCGCCTTCATCAGCCCGTCGCGCTCCAGCGCCAGCCGCAGCGCACGCCAGCCCATCGCAGGATTTTCTTCATCCTCGGCATGGATCAGATACGGCAACGCCTTGTCGCCTCCGATGTCGACGGTGCGAAAGATCACCGGACGCGCGCCCGCCGCATCCAGCACCTCGCGGTACAAGCGCTGCTGCCGCTCGCGCTGCGGCAACGTTGCGGAGACGAGGAACTGGAATTCGGTGCGGAACAGCCCGATCCCGTCCGCCCCGGTCACATCGAGCGCGGCGACATCGTCGCGCAGCCCGGCATTGACCATCACGGTCAGCCGGTGCCCGTCCTTCGTGACCGGCGCGACATCGCGCAATGCGGCATAAGCGGCCCGGCGCTTTTGTCGCGCGGCGAGGCTCGCCTCGAATGCCTCCTCCATCGCGCCCGTCGGGCGGACGGTCAGCGTGCCTTCGGTGACGTCGAGCAACAGCAGGTCGCCCTCCGCGATCAACCGCCGCACGTCGCGGACGCGCCCCAGCACCGGCACCCCCATCGCGCGCGCGACGATCGTGACGTGCGCGGTCAACGAGCCCTCTTCCAGCACCACGCCCTTCAACCGGCGGCGATCATATTCGAGCAATTCCGCCGGCCCGAGGTTGCGCGCGATCAGGATCGTGTCCTGCCGCAGCCCCATTTGCGCCGCCGTCCCCATCTGGCCGGAGACGATCCGCAGCAAACGGTTCGACAGATCCTCCAGATCGTGCATCCGGTCGGCGAGCAACGGATCGTCGATCTCGCGCATCCGCTGGCGGGTGCGCTGCTGGACGCGCTCGATCGCCGCCTCAGCGGTGAGGCCGCTGTCGATGGCCTCGTTGATGCGACGCGCCCAGCCCTCGTCATAGGCGAACATCTTGTAGGTGGCGATCACCTCCTGATGCTCGTCGCCCACGCCGAACTCGGCCTCGCGCGCGATCCGGTCGATCTGTTCGCGCATCTTGTCGAACGCGGCATAGACGCGGTGTCGCTCGGCCTCCGTATCCTCGGCAACCGTGTGCTCGATATGGATGCGCGGCTGGTGGAAGACGGCACAGCCCACCGCCATGCCGTCGACCAGCTTCTGCCCCGCGATCCGCGTCGGAGCGGTCGATTGCGGCCGGTCGCGCGGCCCTGCCTGGTCGATCAGCCCGGCATTGGCGATCAACTCGCTCAGCACCATCGCCACGGTCTGCAGCGCTTCGATCTCGACATCCTCGTAGCGGCGCGGATCGGCATGCTGCACCGCCAGCACCCCGACCGCGCGCTCGCGCCGGATGATCGGGACACCCGCGAAGCTGTGGTAGCGATCCTCGCCGGTCTCGGGCTTGTAGGCAAAGTCGGGGTGGCTGGCGGCCTCGTCGAGATTGAGCACCTCGTTATGCTGCGCGATCGTGCCGACCAGCCCCTCGCCCAGCGCCAGCTTGGTGACGTGGACAGCGGCGGGATCGAGCCCGCGCGTCGCGAACAGCTCCAGCACGCCTTCGCGCAGCAGATAGATCGAGCAGACTTCGCTATCCAGCGCCTCGCCGATGATCTCGACCACTGAGTTCAGCTTGGCCTGCGCATTCGATCGCGCCGCCATCACGTCGTGCAGATTGACCAGGATTTCGCGGGCGGAGCGGGCGGCGGACACGGGCATGGACGCGTGGCTATCAGACCTGTGGCTTGGGTGCCACGCAGCAATTTTCTTTTATACGTGGCGCCCGACCGCCGACGTGCTCGGCAACCCTTCCCCTGAGACAGTCCCGCCCGATATTTACATTCTGATGGCCGCCGGAACCTTTACGGCTAACATCTATTTCACGCGATTATAAACGGTGGGTGAGGTTACGATAATGCTGGGGAAGATAGCTGCACGTCGCATCACAGTAGCTATCCTTCTTTCTTCTATTTCGGTCGTGCCTGCTGTCGCAGAACCAGGCGCCGTTCAATTCAGCAAGGCTGTCATCGACCCCGCGATTCCTAAGGAAAATCAGAAGGTAAAGGGCGGAACGATCTGCCTGTTCTCCGCGCCACCCTTAAACTTCGGTGACAACCAACGGTCCGTAAGCTTCGAGAGGTACGAACGACTGTTCGCCAACACGATGCAGCGTCGAAAGATAGACGTCGTCCCCATTTCATCAAAGATGTTCGAGGACGGTGCCGACAAACGTAGCGCCGATTATCTTGTCGCTGTGACACTCCGTCCCGAGCACGTCGACGTCTGCGACTCGATCAAGGGATTCAAGGGTAAGATCTCCATCGCCGTAGATTGGCAAATCTATGACCGTAAACAGCATAGGGTCGCTGCGACCACGACCACGCGCGGTGTCGGTCAAGTCGACAAATTCAACGACAACGGCTTGTTTATGATGCTGTCACGAGCGTTCGAGGCCGCAACCAACGCCCTTGTTGACGAGGGGACATTCGAGCCTTTCTTCCGGAAGACCATAGCCGCAGATGAAGCAGCTTCCTGAGCGACGCCCCTCGTCAGTCAAACAACCCGTCCTGCGATCCCGCGGGCGGGTTGAGCCCCAGATGCTTCCACCCGCCCGCATTCAGCACGCGCCCGCGGGCGGTGCGCGCGACCAGCCCGAGCTGGATCAGATACGGCTCGATCACTTCCTCGATCGTGTCGCGCGGCTCGCTCAGTCCGGCCGCCAAGGTCTCCACGCCGACCGGCCCGCCCCGATAGATGTCGGCGATCATCGTCAGATAGCGGCGATCCATCGCATCGAGCCCGAGCTTGTCGACCTCCAACCGGTTGAGCGCGCGATCCGCGACCATCGCATCCACCACCGGCGAGCCTGCGACATTGGCGAAGTCGCGCACGCGCCGCAGCAATCGACCCGCGATCCGCGGGGTGCCCCGCGCACGCCGCGCGATCTCCATCGCGCCGTCGCGCGCGATACCCAGATCAAGCAACTGCGCCGCGCGCGACACCACGCGCTCCAGTTCCTCGACGGTATAGAATTGCAGCCGCACCGGAATGCCGAAGCGATCGCGCAGCGGCGTAGTCAGCAAGCCCTGCCGCGTCGTCGCGCCCACCAGCGTGAAGCGCGGCAGGTCGATCCGCACGCTGCGCGCCGAGGGCCCCTCCCCGATCATCAGGTCGAGCGCACGATCCTCCATCGCCGGATAGAGCACTTCCTCAACGGCGGGTTGCAGCCGGTGGATCTCGTCGATGAACAGCACGTCGCCGTCCTCGAGATTGGTGAGCAGCGCGGCCAGATCGCCCGATTTGGCGATCACCGGCCCCGATGTGGCGCGGAACCCCACGCCCATCTCGCGCGCGACGATCTGCGCCAGCGTCGTCTTGCCCAGCCCCGGGGGGCCGAAGAACAGCACATGATCCAGCGCGTCGCCGCGCCCCTTCGCCGCCTCGATGAACACGCGCAAATTCTCGCGCGCCGCCTTCTGCCCGACGAAATCGTCCAGCGTCTTGGGGCGCAACGCGGCATCGACGTCCTCGACGCGGCGCGCGGGCGAGATCAGGCGGTCGTCATCGGTCACGCTTCGTTCCGTAGCGAAGCCGGCGGCGGGGGCAAGTCCCGACGCGTTCCGGCGCCTGGGGCCAGACGGTAGATCCTCGCCGGACATCCGTCTTCGTTCGTCATCCCGGACTTGATCCGGGATCCCGCTTCTTCGTCGACAGTCGCGCGGAGGCGCGGAGCGCGCAGAGATGTTGCGCTCGCCGCACCGTAATCTCAGCCGCTCGCGATTTGGAATGACAGGCCGCCGCGTGCCTCACACGGCACGAATCCACGTGCTCAGCGCCTCGGCGTAATTCCAATCTCTTCTTACGGTCAGCGTGCCGACGGTGAACCTCGACCGAGCCTAGGCCAGCCGGTCGACGATCTGCCCGGACTGGCCAACGCTTGGCCGCCCGCCGTAGGTCACGGCCCCCGACGACATGCTGTTGCGCAGCTTCTCCATGACGCGGTCGAACTGGTCCAGTTGCTCGCTGGCGGTGCGGATCAGACTTCCGGTCGATTCGTCCGCGAGTACCGTCGTGGCGGGCCTGGCGGGCGTCGCGACAGCAACCTGCGCGACCGACGCCGCCTGCGCGCGCGCGATCGGCATCGGCCGCACGCTCGGCAAAGGGCTGGCAATCGGCGACAGGCTGCTCACGTCTACGTTCCTTCGGCAGCGATCATCGGCTGCCGTCCGGTCACGTCATACTCACCCGAACCTTGCACAAAGATTGAACCGCCGAAACAATCCGCAACATCGGGTGAAATATTCGCCTGACCGCGGCTCAGCGCGTGGCGTTGTACCGAAGCTGATCCTGCGTGAGCTGGAAGCCGATCAGCGCCTCGAACGATGACGAGGCGACCGCCTGCCGCACCTTCGGATCGGCGAGCGGATCGACCGCGGCATCCTCGTCGCCCGCCTTGCGGCGGCGCGTCAGCCGGTCGCGCACTTCCTGCGGCAACGTCGCGGCGCTGCGCGCCACTGCGCTGCTCGCCTCCGCGCTGGTGCTGGCCAGCCCCTGCCCAGCATCGAAATGCAACCCGACCTGCGACACGCGTTTGGCGACCACCTGGCTGCCGCCGCGCGTGACGACGATGAAATACGGCAAGGTCACGTCGCGCGCACCATCGGTGCGGGTGCGCCGCGCGCGGACGTCGAAGGTGACGCGCGTCGTCACGTCAGCGCCCTGATCGTCGCAGGTCGACCGCACGTTGCTGATCGTCGCGACCACGTCGATCGCGCTGGCGGCACGGCTGGCGGGCGGATCGAACAGCGTCACGTCGCCGGTGCCCGCGGGCACGCCGACCGTCGGACAAGCGCTGCGGACCGCGGTGATGCCCGCACCCCCGCCGGATACATCGATCTCCCCGCTCTTCGCGCATCCACCCACGAGCAGGAGGATCAGCGGAGCGGCGATTTGGCGAGCGTTCACAAACACAATCCCGGGCAATGGGCACAGATGATACGGCGCCGCGAAACGGCCCCGGGTCGTCGCCAGCATAGGAACCGTCTATCGCCGGAGCAAGCATTCGCGTAGAGCCGCCGCATGGCCGATCCCGTCACCGACCCCGCCGCCACGCCCCGCCGCCCGCTGGAATTGCTGATCGCCGCGCCGCGCGGCTTCTGCGCTGGCGTCGACCGCGCGATCCGCATCGTCGAGCTGGCGATCGAGAAGCACGGCGCGCCGGTCTATGTCCGGCACGAGATCGTCCACAACAAGTTCGTCGTCGATTCGCTTAAGGCGAAGGGCGCGGTGTTCGTCGAGGAGCTGACCGAGGTGCCCGATGGCGCGCCGGTCGTCTTCTCCGCCCACGGCGTCCCCAAGTCGGTCCCGGCCGAGGCGCAAGACCGTGGGCTCGACTATCTCGACGCGACCTGTCCTTTGGTGTCGAAGGTCCATCGCCAGGCCGAGCGGCTGGTCGACTCCGGCCGCCATATTCTCTTCATCGGCCATGCCGGTCACCCGGAGGTGATCGGGACGTTCGGACAGGTGCCCGAAGGCGCGATGTCGCTGGTCGAGACGGTCGGGGACGTCGACGCTCTGGTCGTTCCCGATCCGCAGAACCTGTCGTTCCTGACCCAGACGACGCTGTCGGTAGACGACACCGCGGCTATCGTCGCCGCGATCCATCGCCGCTTCCCCGCCGTACAGGCGCCGCGCGGCGAGGACATCTGCTACGCCACCTCTAACCGCCAGGCAGCGGTCAAGGCGATCGCCGACGCGTGCGACGCGGTGTTGGTGATCGGCGCGCCTAACTCGTCGAATTCGGTGCGGCTGGTCGAGGTGGCCGAGCGGCAGGGCATCCGCGCCGCGCTGATCCAGCGCGCCGCCGATCTCGACTGGTCGTTCCTCGACGGTGTCGGCACGCTCGGCATCACCGCCGGTGCCTCCGCGCCGGAATTGCTGGTGCGCGAGCTGGTCGACCGGCTGGCGACCCGCTTTGACGTGACCGAGCGCGAGGAGGAAACGACGCGCGAGACGATCGCGTTCAAGCTGCCGCGCGGGCTCGACGCCGCCGCCTGACGCACGAACGATGGCCGTCTACACGCACGTCTCCGCCGAGGCGCTCGCCGCTTTCCTGCTTCGCTACGACGTGGGCACGCTCGTCTCCGTCAAGGGCATCGCCGAGGGGGTGGAGAATTCCAACTACCTCGTCGACACCACATCGGCGCGATTCATCCTGACGCTCTACGAGAAGCGCGTGGCGGCGGACGATCTGCCGTTCTTCATGGCGCTGCTCGATCATCTCGCCGCGCGCGGGCTGGCGGTGCCCCCGGCGATCCCCGATCGCGACGGCGCGGTGATCCAGACGCTGGAGGGCCGCCCGGCGTGCTTAATCCGCTTCCTGACCGGCGTCTCGGTCTCGCACCCGACCCCCGCTCAGGCACAGGCGGCGGCGACGGCGATGGGCGAGATGCACGCCGCGCTCGCCGACTTCCGTCAGACCCGCGTCAACTCGATGGGCATCGCGACATGGCGGCCGCTGCTGGAGAAATGCGGCTGCGACCTCGACACGATCCAGCCCGGCCTGTTCGACCGCGTCAATACCGCGCTGGCAGCGGTCGAGCAGGCATGGCCGCTCGACCTGCCGGTCAGTGCGATCCACGCCGACCTGTTCCCCGACAACGTCCTGATGCACGGCGACGCGGTCACCGGGCTGATCGACTTCTATTTCGCCTGCACCGACACCCGCGCCTATGATCTGGCGGTGATGCACTCGGCATGGACGTTCGACGCGAAGGGCGAAAATCCTGACGCTGCGATTGGCGCGGCGCTGCTGGCCGGCTATACCTCCGCCTTCGGGCTCAGCGATGCGGAGCGCGCCGCGCTGCCGCTGCTCGCGCGTGGCGCGTGCATCCGCTTCCTGCTCAGCCGCGCATGGGACTGGCTCCACACCCCGGCCGACGCGCTGGTGATGCGCAAGGACCCGCTCGCCTATCTCCGCCGGCTCGACTGGTACGAAGCCCACCCGGAGGCGTTCGCATGACCGAGCTGACGCAGGTCGAGCTGTTCACCGACGGCGCGTGCAAGGGCAATCCCGGCCCCGGCGGCTGGGGCGCGGTGATCCGCGCCGGCAAGCACGAGAAGGAGCTGGCCGGCGGCGAGCCGCTGACCACCAACAACCGCATGGAGCTGACCGCCGCGATCCAGGGCCTCAACGCGCTGACCCGCCCGTGCCGCGTCACGCTGTCGACCGACAGCCGCTACGTCATGGACGGGCTGACCAAGTGGATCCACGGCTGGCAGAAGAACGGCTGGAAGACCGCCGACAAGAAACCGGTCAAGAACGCCGACCTCTGGCAGGCGCTGCTCGAAGCGGCGCGGCCACACCGCGTCGACTGGAAATGGGTCAAGGGCCACGCCGGCCACCCCGAAAACGAACGCGCCGATCGGCTGGCGAGCGACGCTGCGGTCGAGGCGGGACGGACAAGGGCTACGGTCTGATCCGGCACCCCGAACCAAGCATCCTCGTCGTCCCGGACTTGATCCGGGACCCCGCTTCTTCCCCACGCACGCGACGTAAAGCGGGACCCCGGATCAAGTCCGGGGCGACGATCTAACCCACCGCCGCCGCCGCAAGCCCGCGCACGTCGACCCGCGCCTTCAGCCGCGCCGCCAGCAACGCCGTTCCGCTCACCTTGCGCTGAACGAACAGCGTCTCGACATGCGGGACGTGCCACGTGGCGCGATCCGCGATCATCGCCTTGGCCTCCTCGCGCACCACCGGCACGAACGCACGGTCGCCGAAGTCGAACGGACCCGGCCGGTTGAGCGCATCGTCGATCGCCGTGATGATACGGTCGATCGCGGGACGGTGCGCATCCGCCGCCGCCGCACCGACGAACCCCACCTCCACCGCCGTCTCGCGGATCGCCTCGCGGTCGCGCGCCAGCCCGGCCTCGATCAGCCGCCGATAGCCCGCCGCCGTCTCCGCCGGCACGCGCCGCGCCGCGCCGAAATCGAGCAGCACCAGCGCGCCCGTTTCCGGCTGCCAGCGATAATTGGCGAAATTCGGGTCGGTCTGCATCACCCCGAACTCGAACAACTCGCGCAACACCAACGTAATGAGCGACGTCATCGCCACATCACGCTCGTCCTGTGACGCCTCGGCCAGCGCCTCAATCGGCCGCCCGGCGACAAACTCCATCGCCAGCACGCGCTTCGTGGTCAGCGCCTCCTCCAGCGCCGGCACGACATAGCGCGCATCCCCCGCGAGCCGCTCGCGATAGGCGCGCAGTTCCGCGCCCTCGCGGACGTAATCCGCTTCCTCAGCAAGCTGCCGCTTGGCCTCCGCCAGCAACGGCTTGAGGTCGAGCGTCGCAGGCAACAGCCCCGAGACGCGCAACAGCGTCGCGACATTGTCGACATCCGCCCCGATGCTGTCCGCAACACCCGGATATTGCACTTTGATCGCCAGCAGCCGCCCGTCGGGCAATGTCGCGCGATGCACCTGCCCGATCGACGCGGCGGCAACCGGCGACGCCTCGAAATGCCGAAAGCGCCGCCGCCAGTCCGCACCCCATTCCTCCCGCATCACGCGGTCGAGCTGTTGCGGCGGCATCCGGTACGCCTGATTGCGAAGCTGCGCGAGGATCGTCTGCAACTCGGGGGGCAGCACGTCGCCCGCGTCCATCGAGATCATCTGCCCCAGCTTCATCGCCGCGCCGCGCAGATGCGAAAGCCGGTCGGCAACGCGCGCGGCATTGCCGGGCGTGAGGATCAGGTCGCCGACCTTCGGGCGCTCGCCCGCCGCGAGCCGCCGCGCGCCCTCGGCGAGCATCCCTCCCGCGACCCCGCCCGCCAGCCGCCCGAACCCGCCGAGCCGCGCCAGCCGCCCGCTCGGCACCGCGCGGTGGCGGGCCTTGGAAAGATCATCATCCTGCATCCCGGCAGAGCGCGGGAGACGGGCGCACGGTTCCCGCCCCTACCGTCATCCCGGACTTGATCCGGGATCCCGCTTCTTCTTACCCGGACCGCCCGAAAGAAGCGGGGCCCCGGATCAAGTCCGGGGAGAAGAATTGACCCTAAACCCGCGCCAGCAACCGCCGCGCCTGCACGAGATGCGGCGCGTCGATCATCTTGCCGTCAAGCTGCAACACTCCCGCCCCCGGCGCCGCCTCGAACGCCGCTACCACCGCTCGCGCGCGTGCCACCTGCGCCTTAGTCGGCGTGAAGGCGGCGTTGATCGTCGCGACCTGCGCCGGGTGGATCGCCATCATCCCCGTGAACCCATCGCGCGCCGCCCGCGCCGCATAGCCCGCCAGTCCCACGTCATCCCGAAACGCCGGATAGACCGTCTCGATCGCCGCCACCCCCGCGGCATGCGCCGCGAACAATGCCAGCGACCGCGCCAGCTCATAGGGTGCGGTGAACCGTCCGTCCTCCTCACGGCTGGTCGCCGCTCCGATCGCGGCAGGCAGATCCTCCGCGCCCCACGTCAACCCGGCAAGCGGCACCCCGCACCCGGCATAGCTGCCAAGCTGAAAGATCGCCGCCGCCGTTTCGGTAGCGATCGGCAAAACCGGCGCGTCGATCCCCGCCGCCGCCAGCCGCGCCGCGAGATCGCGGACGCTCTCCGCCCCCTCTGCCTTCGGCAACACCACCGCATCCGGCGACAATCCGCCGAGTGCCGCCAGATCCTCCTCAAGCAACGCCGTCGCTAACGGGTTGACCCGCACGAACACCGCCACGTCTCCACGCGCCGCGAGCAACCGCGCCGCCACCGCCGCGCGCGCTGCCGCCTTGGCCGCAGGCGCGACCGCATCCTCCAGATCGAGGATCAGCGCATCCGCCCCGCTCGCCGCGGCCTTGTCGAACCGCTCGGGCCGATCGCCGGGCACGAACAGTAGCGAGCGCAGCCTCATGCCGCGCGCCGCTTGAGCAATGCGGTGCGCAGGCACTGGCAGACCACCTCGTCACGCTGGTTGAGCAGCCGATGCGTAAAGGTGACGATCCCCGCCTCCGGCCGCGAGCGGCTGTCCTTCAGCTCCTGCACCTCGGTCTCGGCACGCAGCGTGTCGCCGATGAACACCGGCTTCGGCATCACCAATTTGTCGTAGCCGAGGTTGGCGACCAGCGTCCCGAGTGTCGTATCCCCGACCGACAGCCCGACCATCAGCGCGAAGGTGAAGGTCCCGTTGACGAGAATCTGGCCGAACTCGCTCGCCTTCGCCGCCTCCGCGTCGAGGTGGAGCGGCTGCGGATTGTGCGTCATCGTCGTGAACAGCAGATTGTCGGTCTCGGTCACGGTACGGCGAATGTCGTGAACGATCCGGTCGCCGACCTGCCATTCGTCATAATGCCGCCCGGCCATCATTCGTCTCCCGCGCTGATCCGCGCCAGCAACATGCCCTCGGTCACCTGCGCACCCTCGACGACCTTCAGCTCGGCGACTACCCCGTCGAACGGCGCGAGCAGCGCCTGCTCCATCTTCATCGCCTCCAGCACCAGCAACCGCTCGCCGCGCGCGACACGTTGCCCCTGCGACACCGGCACCGCGATCACGCGCCCCGGCATCGGCGCGAGCAACGCGTCATCGCCGTCGGTCGCCCCGCCGAGATGATCCGCACGCCGGGCGTCGAACGGCCACGCCTCGCCGCCCGCGAACAGCACGCCGCCTGCGACTTCGGCACCCGGCAACAGCGCTGGCTCCGCGACATACGGCCGCCCCGCCACCTCGACCGCCACCTGCATCGCCGGCGCGGCATTGGTGCGGAATCCGCGCAGCGCCGTCCACGGCGTCGCACCCGCCGCCGGCAACAGCGCCGCCGCCGCCGCCGCGACCACCGCCGGTGATGGCTCGGCCGCCGCGATCAGCGTGTCGGCATGACGCGCGATGAACCCGGTATCGACGCGCCCCGCCACGAAGTCGGGATGCGCCGCCGCGCGCGCCAGAAACGCAGCGTTCGTCCGCACCGGCCACACCTGCGTCCCCGACGCCGCCGCCGCCAGCCGCTGCGCCGCCTGCGTGCGCGTCGCGCCCTGCACGATCAGCTTGGCAATCATCGGGTCGTAGAAAGGCGTTACCGCCCCGCCCTCCTCGACCCCGCTGTCGACGCGGACGCCCTCAGGAAAGCGCAGCCGCTCCAGCGGCCCGGTCGACGGCAGGAACCCGGTCGACGGATTCTCGGCATAAAGCCGCGCCTCCATCGCCCAGCCATTGATCGCCAGTTCGTCCTGCGTCTTCGGCAACGGCTCGCCACTCGCGACGCGCAACTGCCATTCGACCAGATCCTGCCCGGTGATCGCCTCGGTGACGGGATGCTCGACCTGCAACCGCGTGTTCATCTCCATGAACCAGATGCGATCAGCGCGCAGGCCTTCGGAGGCGTCGGCGATGAACTCGATCGTCCCCGCCCCGACATAATCGACCGCCTTCGCGGCACGCACCGCCGCCTCGCACACCGCAGCGCGCGTCGCCGCGTCCATCCCCGGCGCGGGCGCTTCCTCGATCACCTTCTGGTGCCGCCGCTGGAGCGAGCAATCGCGCTCGAACAGATGCACCACCTGTCCGTGCGTATCGCCGAACACCTGCACCTCGATATGGCGCGGCGACAGGATGTATTTCTCGATCAGCACGCGGTCGTCGCCGAACGACGCCGCCGCCTCGCGCTGACAACTCGCCAGCGCCTCGGCGAAGTCGCCCGGCGCATCGACCTGCCGCATCCCCTTGCCGCCGCCGCCCGCGACCGCCTTGATCAGCACCGGATAGCCGATCGCGTCCGCCTCGGCCCTCAGCCGGTCGGGCGACTGGTCTTCGCCCAGATAGCCCGGCGTTACCGGCACTCCCGCCGCGATCATCCGCGCCTTGGCGGCGTCCTTCAGCCCCATCGCGCGGATCGCCGCGGGCGGCGCGCCGACCCACACCAGCCCGGCCGCGACTACCGCCTCGGCGAACTCGGCATTCTCGGACAGGAAGCCGTAGCCCGGATGGATCGCCGCCGCGCCGGTCGCGCGTGCCGCGTCGAGCAGGCGGTCCTGCCGCAGATAGCTGTCGGCCGCCGCCGCCGTCCCGATGCACATTGCTTCGTCCGCCTCGCGCACGAACGGCATGTCGGCATCCACATCCGAATGCACCGCGATCGTGCGAATGCCCAGCGCCCGCGCGGTGCGGATGATCCGCCGCGCGATCTCGCCACGGTTCGCGATCAGCAGCGAGGCGATCATGGCGCGCATCCCTCGGTGCGCGCCGAATAGCTGACGTTGAGGACCTTCCACCCCGCCGCCCCGCGCACCACGTTGAACAGGTTATAGCCGCATTGCACCGGCTTGCCGGAAACGGTGACGGTGTACGGCGCCCAGACCATCGCGACATTGTCGTCGATCTCGATCGCCGGCGTGCCCTGCCTCTCAACGACCGGCCCCGCCTCGGGGGTCAATTCCGCGGCCCACTCCGCCCAGCGCAGCGTGCGCCGTTGCGGCGTGCCGTCCGGCCCGGCGCGCGTCGCGGTGATCGTCCCCTCTGGCAAGGTCGCGGCTAGCGCGGCGGCGCGGTCGCTCGTCTCGATCGCGCGCAGCAACGCCTCGACCGGCGCCATCACCTGCGCCTCTTCGCTGCCCGGCGGCGGCAGCGCGGTACCCTTGACGATCGGGGCGACGGGGGTGGTCTGCGCCAACAGCATTAGC
This sequence comes from Sphingomonas phyllosphaerae FA2, assembly GCF_000427645.1. Classification (GTDB taxonomy): domain Bacteria; phylum Pseudomonadota; class Alphaproteobacteria; order Sphingomonadales; family Sphingomonadaceae; genus Sphingomonas; species Sphingomonas phyllosphaerae. The sequence goes on from NZ_KE386571.1 coordinate 1,552,260, forward strand.
AGGATCATCATCGTCTCCCCGATCACATCCGGAATAGGCCGAACTGCGCAAGCTCGGGCACCGGCGCGTTCAGCGTCGCGGCGAAGGCCAGCCCCAGCACGTCGCGGGTCTGCACCGGGTCGATGATCCCATCGTCCCACAGCCGCGCGGTCGCGTAATAGGGATTGCCCTCATCCTCATACTTCTGGCGGATCGGCGCCTTGAAGCGCTCGGCCTCCTCCGCCGTCCACGTCTCGGCATCGCGGTGCACCGTCGCCAGCACGCTCGCCGCCTGCTCGCCGCCCATCACCGAGATCCGCGCATTCGGCCAGCTGAACAGGAAACGGGGAGAATAAGCGCGCCCGCACATCCCGTAATTGCCCGCGCCGAAGCTGCCGCCGATCAAAACAGTGATCTTCGGCACCGAAGCAGTCGCGACTGCCGTCACCAGCTTCGCGCCGTTCTTGGCGATCCCCTCCGCCTCATATTTCCCGCCGACCATGAAGCCGGAAATATTCTGGAGGAACAGCAACGGGATGCGTCGCTGGCACGCCAGCTCGATGAAATGCGCCCCCTTCAGCGCCGACTCGCTGAACAACACGCCGTTATTGGCAAGGATCGCGACCGGCATCCCCCAGATATGCGCAAAGCCGCACACCAGCGTGGTGCCGTACAGCGCCTTGAACTCGTGAAAGTCCGAGCCGTCGACAATCCGCCCGATCACCTCGCGCACGTCATAGGGCGCGCGCACATCCTGCGGCACGATCCCGTACAGCTCCTGCGCGTCGAGCGAAGGCGCGCGCGGCTCGGCGAGCGCCACGTCGGGCACCCGCGGCTTGCCCAACGTCGCGACGATGTCGCGCACGATCAGCAGCGCATGTTCGTCATTCTCCGCGACATGATCGACCACGCCCGAGCGCCGCGCATGCGTCTCCGCCCCGCCCAGTTCCTCGGCGGAAATCACCTCGCCGGTCGCCGCCTTCACCAACGGCGGTCCGGCGAGGAAGATCGTCCCCTGATTGCGGACGATCACGCTCTCGTCCGACATCGCCGGCACATAGGCGCCACCCGCAGTGCAGCTCCCCATCACGCACGCGATCTGCGCGATCCCCTCCGCCGACATCTGCGCCTGGTTGAAGAAGATCCGCCCGAAATGCTCGCGATCGGGGAACACCTCGGCCTGGTGCGGCAGGTTCGCGCCGCCGCTATCGACCAGATACACGCACGGCAGCCGGTTCTCGCGCGCGATCTCCTGCGCGCGCAGATGCTTCTTCACCGTCATCGGGAAGTACGCCCCGCCCTTCACGGTCGGGTCGTTGGCGACGATCATGCACTCGCGCCCAGACACCCGCCCGACGCCGGCGATCATGCCCGCGCCCGGCGCACCGTCATCGTACATGCCGTTCGCCGCCAATGCGCCGATCTCCAGAAACGGCGCGCCCGCGTCGAGCAGCCGGTCGACCCGCTCGCGCGGCAGCAGCTTGCCGCGTGCGACATGCCGCGCGCGATGCTGCTCGGACCCGCCCAGCGCGCTCGCCGCCGCCTTTTCGCGCAACGCCGCCGCCAGTGCGCGATTGTGCGCGTCATTGGCCGCGAACGCGTCCGACCCCGCGTCGACCAGCGAGCGAATCGCGGTCATTGCGCCCTCGGCGCGTCATGCCCGATCAGCTCGCGCCCGATCAGCATCCGCCGCACCTCGTTCGTCCCCGCGCCGATGTCGAGCAACTTGGCGTCGCGCCAATACCGCTCGACCGGCCAGTCCTTGGTATAGCCCGCGCCGCCCAGCGCCTGGATCGCCTCGCCCGCGACCTTCACCGCACTCTCCGACGCCAGCAGGATGCACCCTGCCGCATCGAAGCGCGTCGTCCGCCCCGCATCGCACGCCCTCGCCACCGCATAGACATAGGCGCGCGCCGAATTGAGCGCGACATACATATCGGCGACCTTCGCCTGCATCAGCTGGAACTCGCCAATCGCGCGCCCGAACTGCTTGCGCTCGCGAACATAGGGCAGCACCGTGTCGATACACGCCTGCATGATGCCCAGCTGGATGCCCGACAGCACGACGCGCTCGTAATCGAGCCCCGACATCAGCACCTTCACGCCGCCGTTCAGCGGCCCCATCACCTGTTCGTCGGCGACGAAGCAATCGTCGAACACCAATTCGGCGGTCGGCGAGCCGCGCATCCCCAGCTTGTCGATTTTCTGCCCGATCGAGAAACCCTCGAAGCCCTTCTCGATCAGGAAAGCGGTGATCCCCTTCGACCCCGCCTCGGCATCGGTCTTGGCATAGACGACCAACGTATCGGCATAGGCCGCATTGGTGATCCAGAACTTGGTGCCGTTCAGCCGCCACCCGCCCTCGACCTTCGTCGCGCGCAACTTCATCGACACGACGTCCGACCCAGCGCCGGCCTCGGACATCGCGAGGCTGCCGACATGCTCGCCAGAAATCAGCTTCGGCAGATATTTCGCCTTCTGCTCGGCCGAGCCCCAGCGCCGGATCTGGTTGACGCACAGGTTGGAGTGCGCGCCATAACTCAGCCCGATCGCTGCCGAGGCGCGGCTCACCTCCTCGCACGCGATCACATGTTCCAGATAACCGAGCCCCAGCCCGCCATCGACTTCCTCGACGGTGATCCCGTGCAGCCCGAGCGCACCCATCTCGGGCCACAGCTCGCGCGCGAAGCGATCCTCGGCATCGACCTCGGCCGCGATCGGCGCGATCCGGTCGGCCGCGAAACGTCGCACCGTGTCGCGGATCGTATCCGCCATCTCGCCCAGACCGAAATCGAGGTCCATCGCTCTCTCCTATGCGTCGTTGCCCGCCATCCTAGAGCGTCGCGGCACCCCGGCAAAATTGAAACGCACCGAAGCTGGGTATAGATATCGTCTATGATCGACCGCTATCACCTGCGCTATTTCCTCGCCGTGGTCGACAGCGGCAATTTCTCGCGAGCCGCCGCCGCATGCAACGTCGCGCAGCCCACGCTGTCGGTCGGCATCGCCCGGTTGGAGGCGTCGCTCGGCCGAACGCTCTTCAACCGCACCAACCGCCGCGTCGCATTGACCGAAGCCGGTGCGAGCCTGCTCGCCCACGCCCGCGCGATCGAAAGCGGGTTCGCCGCCGCCGAGCGCGCGGTCACCGGCGCCGCCTCCGCCCCGCTCCTGCGGCTCGGCGTCCTCACCACGATCCCGCGCCACTGGATCGAGCACTGGCTCGCCGCGCGCAGCGGCGACCGCGTCGAGCTGGTCGAGGGCAACGAACGCGACCTGCGCGCACGCCTCGCACGCGGCCGGATCGACGCCGCGCTGACGATCCTGCGCGACGGCGACGATCGCAGCGCCGGGCAGCATCTGCACACCGAGGGCTATGCGCTGGCGATCGGCGCGTCCCATCCGCTCGCCGGACGCGCCTCGCTCAGCGCCGAGGAAATCGCGCACGAACCGATGATCGTCCGCCGCCATTGCGAGATGCTGTCGGAGACCAGCCGCTTCTTCACCGCACGCGGCGTCCGCCCGTTCTTCCCCGCCCGCACCACCAGCGACGACCGCGCTTTGTCGCACGTCCGCGCGCGACTGGGGATCACGGTGATGCCGGACAGCTTCCACGCCGCTGGCGTCGCGCGCGTGCCGCTGGAGGATTTCGACGCCACCCGCGACGTCGGTCTGGTCTTCGCCGCGCACGCCCCACCCGACGCCGCACTGATCGCCGCCTTGCGGGAAGCGCTGACCTGATAATCCGTCATCCCGGACTTGATCCGGGATCCCGCTTCTTCTTTCTCCTCACCAGCAACCGGCAACGAACAAACCCATCCGTCATTGCGAGCGGAGCGAAGCAATCCAGTGCCGGATCAGGGCGCCCTAAATTGCTTCGCTACGCTCGCAATGACGACGAAAATCGCGACGCCCTACCCCGACGACCTACCGTTTCCCCCGCGTCATCAGGTCCGGCTTCCGCGGCGGCTTCCACCCCTCCGGCGGCACCACCTGCTGGCGACTGGTCCCCAGCCCCATTGCCCCGGGCCGTTGCCGCGTCAGCCCATCCACCGCCGCCGCGTCCGCCACCGAAGCACCACTCTGCAACAGGCTGATCCGATCCCGCAATCGCCGCGCTTCCTCGAAATCGAGCGCCGCCGCCGCCGCCTCCATCTGGGCTCGCAACGCGCGGATCACGCTCGCCTGTGCTTCACCGTCTCCCATCCCGAACCAACCGGTCGACCCGCCCGGCGTTCCGCTCAATCGATCAAACCGCGCAACACCTGCCGCAACTTCTCGCCATACCCATTCTGCGGATCGAAGAAGGCAGCCCGCAACGGCTCCGCCGCCGCCACCTTGCGCGCATACAGCGACGGATCGGTCGACAGCGCGCGCAACGCCGCGACATAGCCCGCGACATCGTCGGGCTCGACCTCGATCGCCGCCTCATGCACCAGTTCCAGCGCCGGGCAGACCCGCGACGTGACCACCGGCCGGCGTGCTATCACGCCCTCGGCGACGATCATCGCAAAGCCTTCCTCGAAATCGCTGCGCGTCGGCACCACCACCGCGTCACATTCGTCCAGCCGCCGCGACAGCGCGTCGCGGTCGCAGAAACCGTGGAGCAGGAAGCGATCGCCCATCCCGCTCCGGTCCACCGCCTCCTGCAACGCCTCGCTCGCGGTTCCTTCGCCACAGATGTGGAACACGATCCGCGGACCGCCGTCGTCGCGCAGCCGCCGGCACGCCTCCAGCATGTCGAACACACCCTTGTTGTGCTCCACCCGCCCCGCGAACAGCACATGGAAGTCGTCGCGCACCGCCGGCACCGCCTCCGGCGGCGCGATCGCCGCGAATTGCGCGGGCGTATAGGTGGGCAGGAACAGGATCGACTGGATCCGCCCGCCGGACAGCGCCGCGACCTGCTCGACGATCAACGGCGACGCGGCCAGCGTCGGGTCGGCAAAGCGATAGTGGAACCACCCCAGCAAGCGCACCAGCACGCGCCGGGTCAACGGCTCGCGCGCCGCCGGGCGCTGGATCGAACAATGCAGCGCGTTGACGAACCGCACGCCGCGCCACCGCCACGGCACCAGCGCCCACCAATGGTACATCGCATCGGTCAGCACGATCACCCGCGCGCCCGCCGCCACCGTCTCGCGCACCCTGCCCCACAGCCACGCGACCTCGGCCAGATGATAGCCGAGCCCGCTCGCCGCGCGCCGCGGCCGGTTCATGATGTGGACGCCGGGACGCACGTCGTCATAATGCGGCTGCGCGGCGCTGGTCGTAACGATCAGGTCCTGCCCCAGTTCGTCGGCGACGTCGAAGAATTGCAGCAGATAGCTGGTGCCGAAATAGCCGAGCGGCACCCCGCTCCGCCAACTATCGTGCACCACCCGCGCGTCGACGGGGCCGCTTATATAGCCGATCTTCGCCTTGTCCTGCCGCGACACCGCCCGCCCCTTCAGCAACGACGCATCGCGCCGCGATCGTCCATCGTCGCTGCGCGCGCCTGCGTCAAATCGCGTCGTCGCTGCGCAGCCGATAGCCCACCCCCAGCTCGTTCGCGATCACGCTGCCGACCGGTGCCGGCGCTTCCAGCTTCTGGCGCAGGTTGCGGATCACGATGCGCAGATATTCGATCCGCGCGTCCTCATCCCCGCCCCAGCAGGCGTCGAGCAACTTGTCGTGCGTCACGATCCGCCCGACGTGCCGGACCAGCATCGCCAGCACGTCATGCTCCTTGCGCGTCAGATGCACCTCCACGCCGCCGCGCCGCACGATCCTGCGATCGAGATCGATGTCGAGGTCGCCGCGCGTCACCACCTTCTGCGCCTCGACCGGCGGCCCGCGATGCCGCAACGCCACGCGCAGCCGCGCCAGCAATTCCTCGGTATCGAACGGCTTGCCGACGAAGTCGTCCGCGCCCAGGTCGAGTGCGGCGACTTTCTCGTCGACCGCATCGCGCGCCGAAACCACAAGGATCACCACCTCGCCCCCTGCATGGAGCAGCGGGATCAGACTTAATCCGTCGCGGTCGGGCAAACCGAGATCGAGCAGGATCGCCGCCGGATGCTCCGCCGCCGCCTGCTGCAACGCGTCCCGCGCGTTGCCGGCCTCGACCACCTCATAGCCCGCGCGCGCCAGCGTGTTGCGCAACAATCGCCGGATCGCCGGCTCGTCGTCGACGACAAGGACCTTGGCCGGCATCAGGACCGCCCCTCGACCTCGGCATCGCGCACGATCGACGCCGCCGGAAACACCAGCGCGAATGATGCACCGGCTCCGTCGCTCCGGTTGCTCGCCTCGACCATTATTCCCATCGCCTCCGCAAACGCCTTGACGATCGCCAGCCCCAGCCCGGTGCCGCCGATCGCGCGATCCGACCCTTCCAGCCGCGTAAAGGTCTCGAACACCTCCGCCTCGCGCCCCGGCGGCAGGCCCGGGCCGTGGTCGAGCACGGCGAGCCGCAACGCGCCGAACCGGTGCCGCCCCTCGATCACGATCTCGCTGCCCGGATCGCCATAGCGCCCGGCATTGTCGAGCAGATTGAGCAGGCAATGGTGGAGCAGCTGCGGATCGGCACGCACCAGCGGCAGGTCGGGTGGCACGTCCAGCCTGACGCCATGCCCCTCCAGCGCCCGTCGCGCGTCATGCGCCGCGCCCGTCACCGCATCGCTCAGGTCAATCGCCTCGACGTTCAGCCGGATCGCCCCCGCCTCGACCCGCGCCATGTCGAGCAGGTTGGCGACGAAGCGGTTCAGCCGCGCCGACTCGCCCTTGATCGTGCCGATCAGTTCCGGCGTCGCGCCATGGTCGAGCTGGTCGGCGGCGGCCATCACCGCGGTCAGCGGCGTGCGCAAATCGTGGCTGACCGACGACAGCAGCGCCGCGCGCAGCCGGTCGCGCGTCCGCACCACGTCCAGATCGCGCATCTCCGCCTGCAACCGCAGCCGCTCCAGCACCAGCGCCGACTGGTCGAGCAGGCTGCTGAGCAACGGCAACTGGTCGGCGCGCACCGGGTTGGTGCCGCCATCGTTCGCGACCCCCAACACCCCCAACGTCCGTGCGCCCGCCTTCAGCGGCTGGAACAGCCATTCGGAGGCGGTCAGCGTCCCCGATCCCTTGCCTGCCGCGCTGCCGGTGTCGAACGCCCAATTGGCGGCGGCATTGTCCATCGCGTCCAGCCGGTAGCCGGGATCGCTCGCCGCCAGCACCTCCAGCGCACCGCCCGCCGCCGCGCCCAGCAGCACGACATGCACGTCCAGCAGCCGCCGCACGTCGTCGCAGATCATCCGTGCCGCCTGATCGACGTCGTTGACCGCCGCGATCTGGCGCAGGAACCCGGCGAGCGTCGCATTGGTGCGCGCGCTGGCGGCGGCGAGATCGGCCTGCGCCCGCACCCGCGCGGTCAACTGGCTGGTCGCGAACGCGATGCCGAGCAGCACCACCACCGAGATGACATTTTCGGGATTGTTGATGCTCAGCGTCCCCACCGGGGGCAGGAAGAAGAAATTGTACGCCAGCGTCGAGGCGAACCCCGCGAACAGCCCGGTGCGCAGCCCGTAGAGGCTCGCCGCCGCCATGACGGGGAGCAGATAGAGCAAGGCGACGTTGCCGAGGTCGATGACATGGACCAGCGCGCTCCCCGCCGCCGTCACCCCCGCGACCATCGCGCCTGTCACCGCATAGCCCGACGGCGCCCCCCACCGCGCCGGCCGCCGCGCGCCACGCTCGCTCCGCCCCGCCGCCACCGGCAGGACGTGCACGGTCACATCGGGCGTATCACGCACCAGCCGGTCGACCACCGATCCGTGCCGCAGCTCGAACCAGCGCGAGCGCGGCGACTTGCCGAGCACCAGTTGCGTCGCACGCGCGTCCGCAAGAAACCCCTGTATCCCCTCCACCACATTGGTCGCCGGCACGGTCGCGACCGCCGCCCCCAGCTGCGTCGCCAGCGTCATCGCCGCCGCGACGCGCGCGTGCTGCGCATCGGTGAAGTGCGCGGCGCGCGGCGTCTCGACGAACAGCGCGGTCCACGGGCCCCGCAGGCCATCGGCGATCCGCTTGGCGGCGCGCACCAGCACGTCGCTGCCGGGCAGCTCGCTGATCGCGACCACGATCCGCTCGCTCCCCGCCCATGTCCCGCCGAGCCCGAGCGCGCGCACGTCGTCGAGCATTCGCGCATCGACCGCCTGCGCCGCGCGCCGCAGCGCCAGCTCGCGCAACGCCGACAGGTTCGAGCGCGAGAAGAAATGCCCCAGCGCGCGCGTCGCCTCCGCCGGCAGATAGACCTTGCCCGCCTTCAGCCGCTCGATCAGCTCGTCGGGCGGAATGTCGACGACCTCGATCTCGGCGGCCTCCAGGATGCTGTCGGGCACCGTCTCGCGCACCCGCACCCGCGTGAAGCTGGCGACGACGTCGTTGAGGCTCTCGACATGCTGGATGTTGATCGTCGAATACACGTCGATCCCGGCGGCGAGCAGTTCCTCGACATCCTGATAGCGTTTCGGATGCCGGCTGCCCGGCGCATTGGTGTGCGCCAGCTCGTCGACCAGCACCAGCCGCGGCGCGCGCGCCAGCACCGCGTCGAGATCCATCTCGTGCAGCACATGCCCGTCGTGGTTGACCGCGCGCCGCGCGACGATCTCCTGCCCGCGCGTCAGCGCCTCGGTCTCGGCGCGGCCGTGCGTCTCGACGACGCCGACCACCACATCGACCCCGTCGCGCCGCCGCGCCTTGCCCTCGGACAGCATCTCATAGGTCTTGCCGACGCCCGGCGCCGCGCCGAGGAAGATCTTCAGCCGCCCGCGCCCCTCCTGCGCGGCGGCGCGCAGCAGGGCGTCGGGATCGGGCCGGGCGTCGCCGTTTGGCGGCATCAGCGCGCGGCGGCGTCCAGCGCGCGGTTGAGCGCCAGCACGTTGACATGCGCGTCGCCCAGCAGCGACGTCTTGATCTGCGTCGTCACCAGCGCCCGCACGCGATCGACCGGCACGCCCCGCACCCGCGCGACCCGCGGCGCCTGCGCCAAAGCGGCCGCGGGCGACAGATCGGGATCGAGCCCCGACCCGCTCGCGGTCACCAGATCGGCGGGCACCGCCCCCGTCACCCCCTCGCCACGCCGCGTCGCGACGTCCTGCGTCACGCGCTCGGCCAGCGCCCTGCTGGTCGGCCCGAGGTTCGACCCCGACGACGACAGCCCGTCATAGCCCTTGCCCGCCGCAGACGGCCGCGTCTGGAAATAGCGTTCGGCGACGAACGCCTGCCCGACCACGGTCGAGCCGATCACGCGCCCCGACGCATCGCGGACGAGGCTGCCGTTCGCCTGCGCGGGGAAGATCATCTGGCCAATGCCCGTCATCGCAACGGGATAGACCAGACCGAGCAGGATCGCGAACAGGATCGTCATCACGATCACGGGACGCACGGCGGTCTTGATATCGGTGTTCATCTCTGTTTCCTCTCTCTCCCCTCCCCCTCGGGGGAGGGGCTATGATCGTCACGCCAGCCCCAGCCCACCGACGACGAGATCGATGATCTTGATCCCCACGAACGGCGCGAGCAGCCCGCCCAGACCATAGACCGCCAGATTGCGCGCCAGCAGCGGCCCGGCCGCCATCGGCCGGTACGCCACGCCCTTCAGCGCCAGCGGCACCAGCAACGGGATGATGATCGCGTTGAAGATGATCGCGCTCAGGATCGCCGATTGCGGCGACGCCAGCCCCATCACGTTCAGCACCCCCAGTCCCGGATACAGCGCGACGAACATCGCGGGGATGATCGCAAAGTACTTCGCCACATCATTGGCGACCGAGAAGGTCGTCAGCGCCCCGCGCGTCATCAGCAATTGCTTGCCGAGCCCGACCACCTCGATCAGCTTCGTCGGATCGCTGTCGAGGTCCACCATATTGCCCGCCTCGCGCGCCGCCTGCGTGCCGGTGTTCATCGCCACGCCGACATCGGCCTGCGCCAGCGCCGGCGCGTCGTTGGTGCCGTCGCCGCACATCGCGACCAGCTTGCCGCCCTGTTGCTCCTTGCGGATCAGCGCCAGTTTGTCCTCGGGGGTGGCCTGCGCGAGGAAGTCGTCGACCCCCGCCTCGGCGGCGATCGCCGCGGCGGTCAGCGGATTGTCGCCGGTGATCATCACCGTGCGGATCCCCATCGTCCGCAGCTCGCCGAAGCGTTCGCGAATGCCCGCCTTCACCACGTCCTTCAGGAAGATCCCGCCCAGCAACCGCCCGTCGCGCGCCACCGCCAGCGGGGTGCCGCCCGCGCGCGCGATCTCGTCGGTGATCCGCCGCAACTCGGTCGCCGCCGCGGTCGCGCCGCTGCCGTCATTGGCGCGCAGGATCGAATCGACAGCGCCCTTCTGGATCAGCGCGCCGCCGGTCTTCACGCCCGAAATGCGCGTCTGCGCGGTGAACGGGATCACCTCGGCATCGTCGGCCAGCCGCGTGGTCGTGACATGGAACGTCTCGCGCGCCAGCACCACGATCGAGCGGCCCTCGGGCGTCTCGTCGGCAAGGCTGGCGAGCAACGCCGCCTCGGCCAGCTCGGCCGCGCTCGCGCCGCCGACCGCGCGGAACTCCGACGCCTGCCGGTCGCCGATCGTGATCGTGCCGGTCTTGTCGAGCAGCAGCACATCGATGTCGCCTGCCGCCTCGACCGCGCGCCCCGACTTGGCGAGCACGTTGAACCGCACCAGCCGGTCCATCCCCGCAATCCCGATCGCCGACAGGAGCGCGGCGATCGTCGTCGGGATCAGCGTGATGAGCAGCGCGGCGAGGATCGCGACCGGGATGCTGCCCCCGGCATAGCGCGCAAAGCCCGGGATCGTCGCGACCGCGATCAGGAAGACGATCGTCAGCCCGACCAGCAACAGCGTCAGTGCGATCTCGTTCGGCGTTTTCTGCCGCTCGGCGCCCTCGACCAGCGCGATCATGCGATCGAGGAAGCCCTTGCCCGGCTCCACCGTCACCTTGACGCGGATCTCGTCGGAGATGACGCGCGTCCCGGCGGTCACTGCCGAGCGGTCGCCGCCGGCCTCGCGGATCACCGGCGCACTCTCGCCGGTGATCGCGGCCTCGTTGACCGAGGCGACCCCCGCGATCACCTCCCCGTCGGACGGGATCAGGTCGTTCGTCTCGACCAGCACCAGGTCGCCAATCTTCAGCTGGCTGGCGGGCACGTCGTCATATTCGCGCCCGTCGCGCTTCAGCCTTTTGGCGGTCAGCTCGGCCTTGGCGGCACGCAACGAAGCCGCCTGTGCCTTGCCGCGCCCTTCCGCCAGCGCCTCGGCGAAGGTGCCGAACAGCACCGTCAGCCACAGCCAGATGACGAGTTGCACCTTGAACCCGGTGCCGAGCCCGTCGTGACCGATCACCAGCAGCACGGTCATCAACGCCGCGACCGCGGCGGTGACGAACATCACCGGATTGCGCACCAGCTGCGCGGGGTTGAGTTTGAGGAACGAGGCCGAGATCGCCGGAAGGACGAGGTCGGCGGTAAAAAGGCTTTTGGTCTGCTTGGCCATGATGCGCCCGATCAGAAGAGCTGGCCGCGGATCATCGCGAGATGATCGGCGATGGGACCGAGCGCGAGGCTCGGCAGGAAGGTGAGGCCGCCGAGGATCAGGATGATGCCGACCAGCAGCCCCACCCACAGCCCGCCGGTGGTCGGGAACGACCCCGCGGTTTCCGGCGTGTATTTCTTGGCGGCGAGGCTGCCCGCGATCGCCAGCATCGGCACGATGATGAAGAACCGCCCGACCCACATCGCGACGCCCAGCAGCCCGTCGTAATAGGGCGTGTTGGCGGTCAGCCCGGCAAAGGCGGAGCCGTTGTTCGCGACCGCGCTTGTGAAGGCGTACAGGATTTCGCTGAACCCGTGCGGCCCCTTGTTCAGCGGCCCTGCCAGCCCCTGTTGCAGCACCGACGATAGCGCGGTCAGGCCGAGGATCATCAGCGGCAGCACCGCGATCGCCAGCACCGCCAGCTTCACTTCGCGCGCCTCGATCTTCTTGCCGACATATTCCGGCGTCCGCCCGACCATCAGCCCGGCGACGAACACCGCGAGGATTGCGAACAGCAGGAAGCCGTAGATGCCCGCACCGACGCCGCCGATCACGACCTCGCCCAATTGCATGTTGAACAGCGGGATCATTCCGCCAAGCGCGGTGAAGCTGTCGTGCATCGCATTGACCGCGCCGCACGATGCCGCGGTGGTGACGACGGAGAACAGCGCGGAGGCGGCGATGCCGAACCGCACCTCCTTGCCCTCCATGTTGCCGCCGGCGACGCCCAGCTGGTGGAGCACCGGATTGCCCGCCGCTTCCGCCCAATAGGTGACGGTCGTGCCCGCGAGGAACAGTATCATCATCGCCGCGAGGATCGCCCAGCCCTGCCGCGTGTTGCCGACCGCCTTGCCGAACGTCCACGTCAGCCCGACGCCGATCACGAAGATCGACAGCATCTGGATCAGGTTGGTCAGCGCGGTCGGATTCTCGAACGGATGCGCCGAATTGGCGTTGAAGAACCCGCCACCGTTGGTGCCGAGCATCTTGATCGCTTCCTGGCTGGCGACCGGGCCGAGCAGGATGGACTGGCGCGCGCCTTCCAGCGTCTGCACATCGACGACGCCGGCCAGCGCCTGCGGCACGCCGCTCGCGACGTAGAAGAGCGTCAGCGCGATGCAGAGCGGCAGCAGCAGGTACAGCGTGATCCGCGTCACGTCGGCCCAGAAATTGCCGACCGATTTGGCCTCGCGCCGCGCGAACCCGCGGAACAGTGCGAACGCCAGCCCGATGCCCGTGGCGGCCGACAGGAAATTGTGGATCGTCAGCCCCACCATCTGGCTGAGGTTCGACATCGTGCTCTCGCCACCATAGCTCTGCCAGTTGGTGTTGGCGGTGAAGCTGATCGCGGTGTTGAACGACAGATGCTCGCTCGGCGCGGCCAGTCCTTGCGGATTACCCGGCAGCACCGCCTGCAACCGCAGCACCGCATAGGTGAACAGCATCAGCGCCGCATTGAACAGCAGCATGTGCACCGCATAGCGCCGCCAGCCCTGCTCCTCGGCGGGGTCGATGCCCGACAATCTGTAGAAGCCGCGCTCGACAGGGCCGAGCACGACGTGGAGCGGCGTGCGCCGTCCTTCGTACAGCGCGAACAGCCACAGGCCGACCGGCTTGGCGAGCGCCAGCAGGATGCCGACGAAGGCAAGGATCAGGAACCAGCCCTGAAGTGTCATGGGATCGCCTCCTTCTAGAAGCGTTCGGGGCGGATCAGCACCGCCACCAGATAGATGAGCAGCCCGGCCGCGGTCAGCGCGGCGAGCCAGAGGTCGAGGGTCATCGCGTGGTTCCTCAGGCGTTGTCGCACAGCCGGACGAAGGCGAGCGTCGCCGCCACCAGCCCGATCATGATCGCGATCCACAGCAGATCCTGCATGGTGTCGGCTCCCGGTTCAGAAGGCGGCGGTCAGCGAGGCGACGACGGTGCCCCCGGCGATCGACCCGGTCCCGTCCTGCCCCTCGCTGAAGCTGGGTTGCAGGTAGCGCGATGCGCGACGCGTGATGTCGGTGTCGACATAGCTGACGTTGAGGGTCAGCCGGTCTAAGGTGACGTCCGCGCCCAGCGACCAGTCCCAATAGGCGCCAGTCGGCGCGACGGCGGTGGCGTTCGGCCCCAGCCCGTCCTGTCCCCAGCTATGTCCGACATGCGCCTTGGCCGTGACGGGCGTCCCCGCAACCGCCACCGCGCCGTCGCCCCACAGATAGAGGTTGTCGTCCTTCGCGCCCGGACCGGTGTAGGTCCCCGCCGCGGCGTCCGCGCCGGTCGCATACCATTTGCCGATCGCCTGTTGTTTGGGCGCATAGGCCGCGCCGGCGGTCAGCGTCGCCGGGCCGGTCATGCCGCTCAGCTTGACATAGGGCTCGGCGAAGTCGGTCTTCGCCGCACCGCCCGGATACATGTACCAGGTGAGACCGACGTCGATCGTTCCGGTGTCGGAGAGCTTCGCTTTGTACCCCGCGATCAGATCGAGCTCCATATTCGCGCCGCCGAACGTGCCCCATCCCGCCAAATTCGACGCCCAGGTGCCGATATAGACGCCGCTTTTGTGCGCGATCGTGATCCCGCCCTGCACCGCCATGTTCCGATCGGTCTGCGAAATGCCCCGGAACCGGTAATCCGACGCGACCGTCACCGCCCCGCTCACGGTCACCGCAGGTGCTTGATCCGCCGCTTCATTGCTCTGCGCCGCCGCCGGCGCGGCCACCAGCGCCGCCCCGATCGCGACATAACGGAAGTTCATTCTCGCCCCCTTGGAGGTGGCAACCACCCCACGGCGGCGCCTTCAAGGGAGCGCGATTAGGCGCAGCTTGCGTAGCAATTCGAGAGCGATTCCAAGGAACTGCATATAGCGCGCGTATAGCGCGCGACTTTCGCGTCGCGCGCGGCGGCCACGCCGCCGGCTCGATCCGCCGGCTGTCCCCCGCCTACGCCGCCCCGCCCGAAGCAAAGGCAATGCCGCGCTCCAGCCCGCGCAATTCCGCCAACCCGCGCATCCGTCCCAGCAACGAATAACCGGGATTCGTCTCGCGGTTCAGATCATCGAGCATTTGATGCCCGTGATCCGGCCGCATCGGAATACTACGACCTTCCCGCACTGACAGGCGATAGACTGCCGTAACGACCGCCGCCATCTCCGCATTGCCGCCCAGATGCTCCGCCTCGTGGAAGGCACCATTTGGTTCTCGCCGTACCGAGCGCAGGTGGAGGAACCCGACTCGGCTTCCCAGCCGGTCGATCATCCCCGGCAGATCGTTGTCCGCACGCACTCCGAACGACCCGGTGCACATGCACAAGCCATTGGAACGATGGGGAACGCGCGCGAACAGATCGGCGACATCGCCCTCCGTGCTGACGACGCGCGGCAACCCGAAGATCGGAAACGGCGGATCGTCGGGATGGACGACCAGCCGAATGCCCAATTCGTCCGCCACCGGGCAAACCGCCTCGAGAAAAGCGACATGATGATCGCGCAGCCGTGCCGCATCGATGCCCGCATAAGTGTCGATCGCTGCTAGGAATTGTGCCGAGGTGAACCCTTCCTCGCTCCCCGGCAACCCGGCGATAATGGTGCGCTCCAGCTTGTTACGCGCCGCTTCGTCCATCGCCGCATAGCGCGCCTCCGCCGCCTCGTGCGTCGCCGCATCATAGCTTTCGGCCGCACCCGGTCGCCGCAGGATGAACAGGTCGTACGCCGCGACCGCCACCGCCTCGAACCGCAGCGCACGCGCGCCATCGGGCAGTTCCCACGCCAGATCGGTGCGCGTCCAGTCGAGAAGCGGCATGAAGTTATACGTCACGACGTCGATCCCGCACGCCGCCAAGTTGGTCAGCGATTGCCGGTAATGATCGATCAGCCGATCCCAGTCGGCGGATCGCGTCTTGATCCCCTCATCCACTGGCAGGCTCTCGACGACGCGCCACTCGAGCCCCGCCGCCTCGATCTCGGCCTTGCGCGCGGCGATCGCCTCGCGGGCCCAGACCGCGCCGTTCGGCACCTCGTGCAACGCCGTAACGATCCCCGTCGCGCCCGCTTGCCGGATGGCGTTCAACCGAACCGGATCGTTCGGCCCGAACCAGCGCATCGTCTGCGTCATCAACACGTTATCGACCTTCCTGAACTGTGCGCCCGCCGCGCGATTCGGCGCGAAGCAGGCTCCACAACACCACCGCCGCAAGCAGATCGAGCGCGGCGAGCGCGGCGAACAGCGGATCATATCCGAACGCGTCGGCGCTCTGCCCGATCAGCAGCGTGAACAACATGCCGCCGATCCATGCCGACGTGCCGGCCATGCCGCTGGCGGTCCCGACGGTGCGACTGTCGAACATGTCCGCGCACAGGGTGATGAGCGCCCCGCTCAGCATCTGATGCGCAAAGCCGCCGATACAAAACAGCGCGATAGCCACGCCCGCCGAGCCGGCCAGTCCGATGCACGCCGGCCCGATCATGCACAGCGCGCCGATCGTCATCGTGATCTTGCGAGACGCGACCAGCGGCACGCCGCGCTTCATCAGCCACGATGGCAACACACCGGCGGCGAGGCTGCCGACGTCCGCGGCGAGAAACGGCATCCACGCCCACAGTGCGATGCTCTTCAGATCGAGCTTCCACACCGACACGAGATAGAGCGGGATGAAGAAGTTGAACGTCTGCCATGCCGGCTCGGCCAGGAACCGCGGCACCGCAATGCCCCAGAAAGCGCGGCTTTTCAGCAGGTCGCCGCGCGTCGTCGGCTTGGCCGACACGTCCTCGTCGCGCGCCGCAGTGATCGCGCGGCGCTCGTCATCGCTCAGCGCCGGATGCTCCGCGGGGCTGCGATAGCTCCAATACCACAGCAGCGCCCAGGCGAGACTCAGGCCGCCCGTGACGATGAACGCCGCCTGCCAGTTCCACGCCAGAATACAGAAGGCGACCAGCGGCGGGGCGATCATGTTGCCGACGCTGGTGCCCATCTGAAACGCGCTGGTCGCCAGTGAGCGTTCGCGCGGCGGAAACCATTCGGAGACCGCCTTCGCCCCCGCCGGGATCGCCGCGGCCTCGCTCGCGCCGAGCAACGCGCGGAACGCCGCGAGGCTCGGCCATCCCGTCGCCAGCGCGTGCGCCATGTTCGCCAGCGCCCAGCCGACCGCGAACAGGAAGAAGCCGAGCCGCGTGCCCAGAACGTCGAGCACCCCGCCCGCCACCGTCTGCATCACCGTATAGCTCGCCTGGAACGCGAGCACGACCCAGCTGTAATCCTCGGTCGTCATGCCGAATTCGGTCTTGAGCTGCGGCGCCGCGACCGACAGCGTCGACCGCGCGAGATAGTTCAGGATCGTGCCCAGCGTGACCAGCCCGATCAACCGCCAGCGCAGCGGAATGCTGCGCCAGCCCCGTGGGGGCGGGGTCGTCATCGCGTGATCTCGATCCCGGAGACGATCGCGTCGCCTTGCACGGGCACGAACGACAATCGCAGCGCCCCGTCGGAAACCTGAACCGGAATGCGGCGCGTCACCGCCTTCAGCACACCGCCCGCCGCCGCAGCGATGTCGAACGACGGCAAGACGCGCTTGCCGTTGGCGACCACGTCGAAGCGGCGCGCGCCCGCGGCGAGCGAGGGTTCGACGAACGTCAGCGCCACCGAATAGCGCCCGTTCGCCACCGGCACCTGATAGGAGAAGCGTCCTTCGCGATAGGTTTCGACCACCCCACCTTCGCTCGTCCCGGCAACCACCTTCGGTGCGGGACGCGGACCATAGCCCGACCATGCGTTGATCTGGCCGGCTTTGCCACCGTCGAAGAAGTCATCCGAGCCATAGCGCTTGCCGGCCACGTCGGCGGCGACCAGCGCGCCGCTGTCGATGCGGATCGTGCGGAGCGCCTCGGGGGCCAGCTGCCAGACGGCTGTATCGTCCTGCGCTCCGTCCGGGAACAGGCCGCGCGCGACAACACGGTTGGTGCCCGCGGCCAGCGCCACCTTCGGCCAGACGCAGGTCATCTGCGGACAGTGCGCCATTGTGCCCACGAGGCGGTTGTTGACGCGCAACTCGGTGCGCGGAGCGTTCGAATAGACCCGCACATCGGTCGCCGAATAGGCGCGATCGACATAGCGGCTGCCGTTGACATGGACCGTCGGCGCTTCGTTCCAGTTCGCCTTGTAAAAGTAATAGGCGTCCTTGCGGATCTTGCGGTCGTAGGTCGCCAAACCCTTGGTGTTGATGTCGATCCCGTCGCCCTCTCGACGTACGGTCGTCGCAAAGTCGAACGAATTCCACAGCCACGTACCCCATAGATACGGCTTGGCCGACAGCGTCTCCCACGCGCGTTCGTGGATGTAGCTCTCATATTCCTCGGGCTGGTTGCGCCCGCGCTGGTCGACGCGCCCGCCCAGCGGATTATCGGTGTGGATCGTCGTCGCCCCGCCCGCCCCATATTCGGTTACCGACAGCGGCTGCGCAGGGCGCTTGGCGTGCAGTTCGTCGAGGTGCGGCCCAAGGTCGGCGGGTATCCCGAAATACCAGCCGAAATAGCGGTTCGCGCCGCCCAGATCGGCAGCGACCGCGGTGATCGGCACTTCGGAGGTCGGGCCGATATCGCGTTCGCAACACGTGGCGAGCGCGGTCGGCCGCGATGGGTCCTCCGCCTTGGCGAACGCGTCCAGTTCGCGCAGCAGCGGCAGCGGATCGGGTGCCTCGCCGCTCTTGGCGGTGATGAAAGCCGGGATCGACTTGCCGAAATCGACCTCGTTGGCGATGCCCCAGCTCACCACCGACGGGTGGTTGCCGTTCTGCCGGATCAGCTCGCGCAATTGCTGTCGCGCATTCTCGCGCAATGCCGGGCTGGCGGTCATCGCCTCGCCCTGCGTCCATTTCGACACCAGCGGGATCTCATCCCACAGCACGATGCCATAGCGATCGGCGAGGTCGTGGATGGTCTGGCCATGCTGGTAATGCGTCAGCCGGATCGAATTGACGCCCATGTCGCGCATCATCGCGACGTCCTGTTCGATGTCGGCGGGCGTAGTGGCCCAGCCCTTGCCTTCGCGATCCTGATGATAACCGACGCCGTGCAGCCGCAACGGCTTATCGTTGAGCAGGAAGCCGCGCGCCGGGTCGGCTCGCATCGTGCGAATGCCGAACGGCTGTTCGACACGGTCGAGCACCGCGCCCGCCGTCGAGGCGATCTCGACGACCAGCCGATGCAGATAGGGATCGGCGACACTGTTCCACAGATGCGGGCTGGCGACCGTCAATACCTGCGCAGTCTCTGCCCCGCTGCCGGCCCCCAGCGTGACGCGGCGTGTCTCGGTCGCGACGGTCTTGCCGCCGGCATCGACGAGGCGAACGACCACCTGACCCGCCTGCTTGCGCTGCCCGTCGTTGCGGACCTTCACCCGCACGTCGATCCGCGCCGATCCGCCGTCGATCGACCGCGTCGTCGCGAGGATACCGCTGCCGCCCGCATCGAGCATGTCGATGTGCATCGCATCCGTGCCGATCAGGCTGACCGGCCGGTACAGGCCGCCGTGGACGAAGAAGTCACCCGCGAGCGGCAGCACATCGGCGGTCGAACTGCCCGCGTCGGGTTGCGTGTTGTCGACCTTGACCAGCAGCACATTGGCCTGACCGGGACGCAAGGCGCCGCTCGCATCGAGGCGGAAGCGCGAAAAGCCGCCGCGATGCGCGCCCAGTCGCTGTCCGTTGAGCCAGACCTCGGCCGTGCGGCTCGCCGCATCGAACTGCAACCACGCTCGTCGCTTTTCGAAGCCGGGCGCCGGCGTGAAGGTCAGGCGATACCAGCCGATCCCCTGATATTTGTCGATCGTTTCGGCGCGGTTGATGTGGTCCTGCGGATTGGGGACGTAATAGCCGACGCGGTTCCAGGTATGTGGAACGGAAACCTTTTCCCAATGGCGATCCGCGGCGCGCGTGACCTCGTCGGGCATCGCCCCGCCACGGCTGAACTCCCAGCCGTCCGCCAACGGCAGCACCTGTCGATCGGCCTGTGCGAAGGCGGGCGCGGCCAGCAGCATGGCAAGCGCGATCGATCCGAGCCGAACCTTCATCTCTCTCTCCCTTGCCCTTTCCTAACTCCGGTAAATCGGCCTGACCAGTTTTATTATGAGGCCGCCGGAACTGGTATGACAGGTGGAGGGGAGAAGTAGTTGTAGGGCTGGTCCGGGCTATGCTTGCACCGTCGCGAGCACCAGCCGTTCCAGCACGACATTGTCGTCGATGCGCAGGATTCTGATCGTGTGCCGGCCGGCGCGTAGTGGTCCGAGATCGGTCGAGAGCCGCACGACATTATCGCGCACCGCCTCGGCCCAGGCCTGCTTGGCCGGCGTATCCTGCGCGCCGCCGGTCGCCTCCAGCCGCGCTTGCAACGGCCGGGCCGTGCCGCCGTCGATCGCAACCGACAGCCGCACGCCCTTCCCCCCCGTCGTGTCGAGTGACGGCGCGAGTTCCACGGTGAGCTGCGTGTCGCCGCCGGTGGCGAGCGTTACGTCGTAATCGAGTGCGATCTGGTCCTCGGCGCGGGTCGCGGGGCGGCCCTGCGGCAGGGCGACCATCGCGCCGCGGGTCTTGCCGAGGTGCGGGATCGCGGTCCAGCGCACGCCGCCGGCGGCGCGGGTCCGGTCAAACGCGGTTGCCTCGACCGAGACGACGCCCCTCGGTGCGGCGGGGGCGGCGAAGCGCGGCTGAATATTTCGTTTGAAATCAGGCGTGTCGGCGGCGACGCGGGTGATGCTGGGCATGGATTGCTGCGTCGGATCGTTCCAGGTGACGTAGCTCATGTGGACCTGCGCCATCATGCCGTCCCACTTGCCGCCGTTGATTTCGTGATATTCCTTGGTCAGCTCGGCGTCGCGGCGGAAGGTGGCCTCGACCTGATCGGCGAAGTAATTGGCGCGCGGATCGTTGCTGCTGGTCAGCCGCTGGTTCCACGCCGCGGCGTAATATAGCCGGTACAAATTGGCCATCGCGGCCACCGGGTGCGCGACAAGCTGGAAATAGGCATCGTGGGTTGCAGGCGGTAACGCTGCGCGCGCCGCGAGCATCCGCCACTCCAGATCGTCCCATTCTGCAACCATCGCGCCGAACGCGCCGCCGTCGAGTTCGGTCGGAGTGACGCCGCCCAGCGGAAAGCTGTTCTGGTCGATCAGCTCGGGCTTTCGCCGCGCGGCGTAGCGGCCGTAGTCGGTGACGATCGCGCCGATCGCCGCCGCCTGCGCCGCCCCGAAGGTCGCCGCCGCCCACGCACGCGGATAATCGGCGAGCGCCTGCGGGGTCATCGCCTCCGGGTTCCACGCCATCTTCAGGAAGAAGCCGAGCGGATATTCCATCGGCTTGATATCGCCGACGTTGACGATCCACATGTTGCGGACGCCGTGCGCGTAGGCGAGGTCCATTTGCTGCCAGACCTTTTCGATCTGGTTGGTGTTGATCCATTTGTAGTTGCGCGGCACCCCGACGTAATCGAAGTGATAATAGATGCCGTAGCCGCCCTTGCGCGGTGCCGCTCCCGCATCGGGAAGCCGGCGGATCTGTCCCCAATTGTCGTCCGAGAACAGCAAGGTGACATCGTCGGGCACCTTCATGCCCTTGTCGTAATAATCCTGCACTTCCTTGTAGAGCGCCCACACCTGCGGCGTCTCACTGGCGGGGCGGTGCGTGACCTCGGCAATGATCGCGCGCTGATCGGCGACGACGCGTTCGAGCAGCTCGGTCGCGGTGCCTTCCGCCATCGCCTCGTCGCCGTCGCCGCGCATTCCGACGGTGACGACCGACTCATAGCCCTTGCCGTCGCCCTTCGCCATCATCCGCTCGATCCCGCCGCGCCAGAAGGTGCGCAGGTTGGCGGCGTTCTTCGTATAGTCCCACGCGCCGCCGCGCGCCGTATCTTCCTTGTGGCGATGCCATTCGGCCTGCGCGCGCAGCATCGGTTCGTGGTGCGAATTGCCCATCACCACGCCCATCGCGTCCGCGAGCACCATGCTCTTCGGATCGTCGTCGGCGAACGCCTTGCCCCACATCGCGGGCCACAAGTAATTGCCCTTCATGCGCAGCAGCAGTTCGAAGACGTGCGCGTACATCGCCGAATTGACGCCGCCGAACTTCTTCGTGGCCCAACCTTTCAGGCACGGGTCCTCGTCGTTGATGAAGAAGCCGCGATAGCGCACCTTCGGCTGGTCGCGGTGCGATCCAGCGGGGAACAGCACCTCCGTGCGGCGCGCCACCGGCACGTCGGCGAACCAATGCCACGGCGAGACGCCGATCCGTTCCGACACGTCATAGCTGCCGAATACCGCGCCGCGCCGGTCGGCGCCGACGATCACCAGCGCGCGCGGGACGTTCGGCCACGGGCGCTCGACGACGATCTGGCGGAAGGCTTCCCATTCGCCGCGCAGGTCTTCTACGGAAATCTTGCCGGCGGCGATCAGCGCGTCGATCGTCTCGCTTTGGCCGAGCACGCCGATGATAACGACGGGCCCGCGCGCGCCGTCGATCTGTTGCCGGACGGGCTGCGCGCGGGTGCCGGCGACACGGGCGAGATCGCCGGCGAGGCTGGCGGCGACACGCTGGACCGCGCTGTCGGCGCCGCGGTCGACGATGACGGTGGCGACGCGGCCGTTCTGGATCAGCGGGAAGGCGGTGCGGTGATCGAGCGTTTCCGGTCGATCTTCCGCGGCGAGGCGGGCTGGGGCGGTGGCCAGCATCGCGCTGAAGGCGGCGGCGCCGAGCATCGCGCGCCGTGACACCGCATCGTCGATCGCGCTCATGATGGGGTCCTGATTGTTCGTGTTGTCTCGCGCCGACCATCACCCTTCTTCGTCACCCCGGACTTGATTCGGGGTCCCGCTTCTCACTTCGGCTGGTAAGAAGCGGGGCCCCGGATCAAGTCCGGGGCGACGGTCTGAAGAAGGCGAAATGGCTTCTAGAACGTCCCGCGCAGACCGATCAGGAACTGGCGACCGGGCTTGTACTGCGTGAAGGTCGCGTTCTCGAACTGGAAGTACGAGCGCAGCGTGGCGTCGGTGAAGTTGGCGATGTTGAACGTCAGCTGCGGCGCGTTCGGAATGCCGAGCAGCTTGTCGAGATCGAACGACGAGGAGAAATCGTAGGTCGTATAGTCCGTCCCGTACAGCGCCGCGGCCGGGATGCCGTTCTGCGCCGCGCCGCTGTTCTGCGAACCCTCCCGTGAGGTGGTCGAAACGCGCAGCATCACGCCGTTCTTCTCGTAATAGCCGGTGATATTGTACGTGAACGGCGCGACGCCGAACGCCACTGCGGGTCCGTCGCTGCGCTGGTCGACGATCGTGGCATTGGCGTTGAAGCCGAAACCGGTCACGCCGATCATCCGGGTCAGGAAGTCGAGCGGCTGCACCCACTGGAATTCCAGCCCGTTGATCGTCAGCTTGTTGGGCACGTTGACCTGCGACGTCACCTGCACCTGCGCCGCGGTCGGCCCGCCGCGCGAATTGATCGCGATCTGCTGCGTCGGGTTCAGGGTGTCGTAGGTGATGCCATATTGCGCCAGGTTGGAGAACGGCACGGTGTTGATCTGGGTGGTGGTGAACCCCTCGATCGACTTGCGGAACGCGTTGAAGCTGACCACGCCTTCGCGCCCGGTGTAATATTCGAAGCCGAGGTCGAGGTTCGTCGACAAATATGGCGCCAGCGCCGGATTACCGATCGACGCCTGATCCGCCGACGGCGCGCCGAAGTTCACGCCCGGCAGCTGCGCCGAGGGATCGGGACGCGTCATCGTGCGCGACCCCGCGACACGCACCACCGCATGTTCGCCGACGTCATAGGCGAAGGTCGCCGCCGGCAGCCACTTGGCATAGACGTTGCGGGTCGAGACGATGTTGACGATGTTTGGATAACGGCTGCCGTCGGGCAGCGACGCACCGTTCGCGCCGGTATTGCGCGGATCGGGCAGCGACACGCGCCCCGCGATCGTCTGGATCGTGTTGACGTAACGAACGCCGACATTGAAGCGCAGCATGTTGCCGCCAAGCTCCTGCGCCCCGTTGACCGTGGCGAAGGCGGATTTGACGACTTCACGGATCAGACCGCCGCTGGCCCCGGTGGTCGAACCACCGCTCTCCGGCGCATTGTCGTGATATTGCGCATAGTTGGTCGCGGCGGCGAACGCCGGGAAGTCGACGGTGACGAAGCCCGCCGGACCGGGGCGCAGATAGGTCGGCGCGGCGCTGTTGGGCACCAGCGACCCGCCATAGGTCAGAGGCCCCGTGACGCCCGCGCTCGAGCCGGTGCCGAGCCCCGGATAGGTCGGATAGCCCGCCGGGGCGGCACCCGGCGCGTTCAGCCCTTCGCACGGCGGCTGGGTGTTCGGCGACGGCAGCGTGACGCTCGGGTTGTTACCGCAGACCGCGTTCTGATAGGCCTGTGTATTGTCGAAGCCGCGGATCTGGCGCGAGACGTCGTCGTAGGCACCGCCGACCTTGAGGTTGAGCGACTTGTCACCCCACACCAGATCGCCGCGGAAGCCCTTGTTCTCGTTGACGCGGCGCTCGTCGTTCACACTGACACGGCTGCCGCTGTACCAGCCGAAGTTCTTCGGATCGTTGAGGTCGAGCCCGCTGGTGATCGTCGGGATGCCGCCGTTGTTCTCGAAGGTGACGGTGTTGCCGACGCCGAGCGGCGTGGTCATGCCGACGGTCGGGTTCTCACGATGGAAGGTCGACCGCGCGTAATTGCCCTGCAGCGTCAGCTTCAGGCGGTCCGAAACCTCCCATTCGCCACCCGGATTGACGCTGACCAGCTTCGTCGTTTCGGTATAGGGCCGGAATTCGTTGAAGAACTGCACGTTGGCGAAGGTGCCGCCGGTGACGGTGCAGCCCGCGCTGCAATCCGATTTGTCGAAGGTGAGGTTGGTCGGGATGATCGCGCCGTTGCGCACGATCCACGCCATATTCTCGCGGATCAGCTCGTTCTTCTTATAGCCGTACAGGCCGTCGATGTAGAAATGCAGCGTGTCGGACGGCTGCCATTCGGCACTGACGATCGCGTTGACGCGGTCGCGCGGGCCGCGGATGCTGGTGAAGCGGCCGAGGCGGGGCAGCAGCCCGTTATCGATCTGCTGGATCGTCGCGCCGGGATTGTTGGCGAGCAGGAACGCGCGGTCGATCGTCGTGCCGGCGACCAGCCCGGCGCCCGCGCCGACCGGCACCGTCGAGGGGATCGTCCAGTTGCCGCCGCCGGTAGTGTTGCAGCCCGAGGTCGCACCGCACTGTGCGGCGGTGAGCGCCGGGTTGGTATAGCCGATCGTCTCGAACCCGCGCGTGTCGGTGAACAGACGCTGCGCCGAAACGCCGGCAAGGATGCCGACCGTCTCGTTGCGCCAGCTGCCGATCAGCGAGCCGCGCGCGCCGATCCGGTCTTCCGGCGACTGCTTCGTGCCCTGGATGTTATAGGCGAGGAACCCGGTCTGGCGATCGAACGGGCGTGCCGAGCGCAGGTCGATATTGCCCGCCGCGCCGCCTTCGAGCAGGTCGGCGGTGTAGCTCTTGTTGACGGTCAGCTTGGTGAACAGGTCGGTCGGGAAGAAGCTGAGGTCGACCGAACGATCGGTGCCCTGCGCGTCGGTCGCGCCCGACGACGCCACCGCGATCGTCGCGCCGTTCAGCGTGACGTTGGTGAAGTTCGAGCCGAGCCCGCGGATCGCGACGTTGGTGCCCTCGCCGGTGACGTCGCGGCTGATCGTGATGCCGGGGATGCGGTTGAACGATTCGGCGATGTTGGTGTCGGGGAACTTCCCGATATCCTCGGCGAAGATCGAGTCGGTGAAGCCGGTCGAGGCGCGCTTCGACTCCGTCGATTTCGCCAGCGACGAGCGATAGCCGGTGACGACGATGTCCTCGGCGATTGCGCCCTGCGTGGCGTCGGTCTGCGGCAGCGGCGGGGTGGAAGGGCCATTGTCCTGTCCGTCGGCGGGCTGCTGCGTGCCGGTCGGCGGCACGGCCTGTGCGAGCGCAACCATCGGCACCGAGGCACCCAGGAACGTCGCGGCCATCAGGAACGCGCGGCTCGTACGAGCGCGATGCTTCATCATCATCCTCTCCACCCTCTCCTAAGCCGTACCGGCTTTTCCTGACGCGTTCCGACGAACCCCGGGGTGCTTCGGACACACCCTCGCAGCCGCCGGACGACGCCACTTCATTGCAACAGTCGGTGATCTTACGGCTGGTAAGCAGCACCAGCTTTGTTAGCGCTATCTTGATCGATTGGCCTTACTTGTCAACTGCCTTATGTCAGGCCAATGATTGCACGCCGGTGGCAAACGATTGCGCTGAGAGGCGGAGCTAGGGCGACGCCGTCCGCGCCCGATCGTCGGCAATGCCGGTCAGTCGATCGCCAGCCCGTTGCGCGCCATCACCGTCGCCAGTCGCGAGTCGCGCCGCATCAGCCGGGCGGCGGCGAACAGCCGGGGCGTGTTTTCGGCGAACCAGGCGCGACGCGGACGCCAATCGATCATCACCGCCGCATAGCAATCCAGTGCGGACGGCTGCTCGCCCAGCAGGTACGGCCCGACCACCTGCGCCTCGAGCCACCGGTACAGGCGTTCGCGATAGGCATTGGTCGCGGCGACCAGTTCGTCGGCGGCGGAGGGCGCCCAGCGCGCCGGATAATCGCCGTAGGTGAAGGTCGGATAGACGTTCGCGACGATCCAGATCAGCAAGCGCAGGAAATGGCGATGCCCGGCCGTTCCCGACGCCGGCGCCAATCCCGCGTGTCGGTCCGCCAGCCACAAGGCGATCGCGGCGGTTTCGGTCAGCACCTCGCCGTCGTCGAGCACCAGCGTGGGCACCTGCTGCAGCGGGTTGATCGCTGCCAGCCGGTCCTGCGCCGCGCCCGGCCGATCGAAGCCGTCGACGTCGATATAGTCATAGGGTTCGCCGACCATCGCCAGCATCGCCTCGACGATCGCCGATCCCCATCCGGGCACCCCGTACAGCTTCATGACCTGTCTCCGCTCTCCGCTGCATCAACGCGGTCGCGCGTCTGTTGGTCCGATGCGCGGCGTCGGACGTTCGAGGCTCCATGAAAACGATCCGCTTTCCCGACGGCACGGCCGTCCCCGCGCTCGGCCAGGGCACCTGGATGATGGCCGAAGATGCCGCCCGCCGATCGGACGAGATCGCCGCGCTGCGCGAGGGGCTGTCGCTCGGCCTGACGTTGATCGACACCGCCGAGATGTACGCCGACGGGGAGTCCGAACGCCTCGTCGGGGAGGCGATCGCGGGCAGGCGCGACGAGGTGTTTCTGGTCAGCAAGGCCTATCCCCAGAACGCCTCGCGCGGCCGGCTATCGCGCGCCTGCGAGGCGAGCCTCGACCGGCTCGCCACCGACCGGCTCGACCTTTATCTGCTCCACTGGCGCGGCACCGTGCCGCTGGCGGAGACGGTGGACGCGATGGAGCGGCTGGTCACGGCGGGCAAGATCCTGCGCTGGGGCGTCAGCAATCTGGATGGGGACGATATGGCGGAGCTTGTCGAAAGCGGCGGCGCGCGCTGCCAAACCGATCAGATCCTCTACAACCTGACCCGGCGCGGCCCCGAATACGACCTGATGCCGTGGCTCGCGCGGCGGGGGATGCCGGTGATGGCCTATAGCCCGGTCGAGCAAGGACGGCTGCTCGCCCATCGCGGTCTCGCGGAAATAGCTGCCGCGCGCGATGCCACCCCGGCGCAGATCGCGCTCGCGTGGTTGCTGGCGCAGGACGGCGTCCTGCCGATCCCGAAGGCCGGATCGGTGGCCCATGTCCGGGAAAACCGCGCCGCGGCGGACCTCACGCTGTCCGACACCGAACGGCATCTTCTGGACGAGTTGTTTCCGCCGCCATCCGGTCCCGAGCCGCTGGCGATGCTCTAATCCGACGTCGGGTCGCCTCCGCGCGAACACCCCTTCCCTTGCGCCTGTTCGCGAGCCGGAAAGTCGATCGATACCAGTTAATCAGCCAGCCCGGTTCGCAAGCACCGCGTCGAGCAAACCGGGAAAGCGCCGATCGAATTCCTCGCGGCGCAGCGTGTTGATCATCTCCCGCCCGGCCTGCGTCGTCTCGATCAGCCCGGCGGCGCGCAGCAGCTTCAGATGGTTGGACAAGGTGCTCTTCGGAACCGACTCGCACGGCGCGGCGTCGGCGCAGCTCAGCCGCTCGGTCTCTGCCAGTCGCGCGACCATGCCCAGCCGGTTGAGATCGGCCAGCGCGTGCAGCGCCAGATCGAGCGGAACGTCGTCCAGCCGGGGATGGGTGAAACGGGGCATCCACCGGATATAGGGCACCGCAACAAATTTAATAGTTCGGGAATATTGAACCATCGGACCGTCACCCCATCTCCACGCCTGCCGGCTGCGCACGATGGCGTGATCGCGGGCCCGATTTTTGGAGAATGCTCATGTCACTCGCACGCAAGACAGCGCTCGTTACCGGTGGGTCGCGCGGGATCGGTTCGGCGATCGCCAGGCGGCTGGCGGCGGACGGCTCGGCGGTGGCGATCACCTATGGCGGCAACAAGGCGGCCGCCGACGCCACCGTGGCCGCGATCGAAGGCGCAGGCGGCACCGCCTTTGCGTTCCAGGCCGATGCCGCCGACCCTGCCTCGCAGCGCGCGGGCGTCGAACAGGCCGCCGCCGCGCTGGGCGGGATCGACATTCTGGTCCACAATGCCGGCGTCGCCGAATTCTCAACGGTCGCCGACGATACCGACGAGACCTTCGACCGCCAGTTCGGCGTCAACGTGAAGGGGCTGCACGTCGGCACCCGCGCGGCGCTGCCGCATTTGCGCGACGGTGGGCGCATCATCCTGATCGGCAGCATCTCGGGCGAAATGGCCTTCCCCGCGACCACGGTCTACAGCGCGACCAAGGCAGCGGTCGCGGCGCTGGCGCGCGGCTGGGCCAAGGATCTCGCCCCGCGCAACATCCTGGTCAACACCGTGCAGCCGGGCCCGATCGACACCGACATGAACCCCGCCGACAGCGACTTCGCCGCACAGGTGCTGGGTGCGATCCCGCTCGGCCGCTATGGCAAGGTCGAGGAGATCGCGGGTGCGGTGGCGTTCCTCGCAGGCCCCGATGCGAGCTACATCACGGGCACGACGCTCAACATCGATGGCGGCGCCACGGCGTAAGAAGAAAGGTTTCTCACGCGGAGGCGCGGAGGACGCGGAGACCGTTTGCACCGACAGGCAGTCCTTGTTTCTATCACGCTTCCAGAGCGGAATGCCGTCAACTTGATCCGTCATTGCGAGCGTAGCGAAGCAATCCAGGGCGTCCTGGTCCGGCTCTGGATTGCTTCGCTGCGCTCGCAATGACGGGTGAGCGTTGCCAACCCGCGTCATCCCTGGTCCGATGGCGACAACGTACCGAGCCAGGCGACGAGGAACAGGATCGTCAACCCGACGCACAGCTCCAGCGTCAGGCTGCGGAGCAAGGCGCGCGGCGCATCGTCGTCGCCGCGGTTCAACGCGTCACGGAACCGCGGGACCGACACCCAGCGGTGGCGCGCACCGAACGCGAGCATCACCGCGAACAGCGCCACCTTCGCCACCAGCAACCAACCGTAGCGCGTCGATCGCAGGATCGCCCATCCCTCCGCACCGACGATCATCCACCCGTTCACCACGCCCGTGACGACGATCGCCGCGACAAGCGCCGAGCCCGTCAACGCAAACCGATGAAGCGCCGCGAGCGTATCGCGGAGCGCGGCCGGATCGCGCCGCGCCGCCAACAGCCTCAGCGATAACGTGATGATCGCGCCGATCCATGCCGTGCCAGCGATCAGATGCACGATGTCGGCGGCGAGATGGACCATGCCGGCGGTCCCGTCCTGCATCGCGCCGTGGCCGGTCCATGCCACGGTCGCCAGCGCGACGCCGCTGCCCGCACACACGATCATCGTCGCGCCACGGCCACTCCATCCGCACGCGACGACCGCCAGCGCCAATGCCGCGAACCGCACGAGGAACGCCGCGCCGACCGGCGTCTCGCCAAGGACGATCCGCAGCACCTCCCGATCGACGGGCAGGATCGCCGTTCCCGCCATCGACGCGACCAGCACCAGCAGCGCGACGATCGACGCGATCAGCGCGCTGCCCACGATCGCGATCAACCACCGGCGACGGATCCGCCACCGGTCGATCGATGCCTGCAACGGAACGCCGAACGCCGCGGCCAGGGTCACGTAGACGGCGAAACGCGCCGCGATGACCGCCCAGCCGCTCACCGATCAGCGAACGGAAAAGGCGTAGCTGCCCGCGATGCGGTGCGTGTCGGCGGACACGACATGCCAGTCGACGCGGTAGCTGCCGGCGGTCAGCGGCTTGGCGGGAACGACGGTCAGCATGCTGCCCTCCGCCGTGGTGGTGCTGGCGACCGGCATCGGCGCGTGCTTCATTCCGGCCATCCCGGTCATCATCAGCGTCACGCCCGACAGCTTCGGCATCAATTTCTCGCTGAACCGCAAATCGATGCGCGACGGCGTGGCGACCGCCGCATCGGCGGCCGGCGTGGCGGCAAGCAGCTTCGGATGCGCCAGCGCGGACGGCGCAAGCAACAGGGCGGTGGCGGCACAGACGATGCGGAACATGAAGACGACCTCCCGGTGCGGATGATGCCTGTTGTTACGCGGCGACGCATCCGCCCCCTCACCCGGCCCGACAAAAAAAGCTGCGGGGTTGCGCGACCGCGTGCGTATGGCAGCATGAGGATGGAAAAAGCGATGCACGACCCCGTCGAACAGGGACTGACGCGACTGACGGCCCTGCGCGGACCACCGGCGCTTGATGCGATCGAGGCCGAGGTCTTCGCCACGTTGGACGAACAGGCGCGTCAACGCGGCGCCGGGCGTGCCGCGGGGCTGTGTTCGGTCGCGGTGGCGCTCGCGATCGGGCTGGCGGGCGGCACGATGCTGGCGCAACCTGCGCTCGCCGCCGGTCCGCTCGGCATCGATGCGGCGCTGGCCCCCTCCACCCTGCTGCTTGGTCGATGAGCGCGACCGTGCGCCGCCTCGCGCTGACGATGGTGCTGGCGTTCCTCGCTGCGCTGGCCGGGGTGTGGATCGGCTGCCGGCTGATGACGACACGGATGCAGCACGGCACCGAAGTTCACGCGCTGCTGCACGGCCAGGTCGCGCTCGACCGGCAGCAGGAAGCCGCGCTCGACGTGCTGGAGGCGCGGTTCGCGGTGCGCCGCCGCGCGCTGGAGGCGCAGATGCGTGCCGACAATGCGCAACTCGCCGCGGCGATCGAGCGCGAGCACGACAACGGGCCGGCGGTGGCGGCGGCGGTCGATCAGTCGCACCGGACGATGGGCGCGCTGCAAAAGGCGACGCTGGAGCATGTCTTCGCGATGCGGCGGTTGTTGCGGCCCGACCAGACCGCGGCCTTCGACCGGATCGTGGTGCGGGCGCTGACCCCCGCTTCGTGAGCGCCGGGCTCGACGCGCTGGACGATGCGGGGCTGGTGGCGCTGCACCGCGCCGGGCAGCGCGCGGCGTTCGCCACGTTGATGGCGCGCCACAAGCAACCCTTGTACCGCCTGATCGTCGCGCAGACCCGCGATGCCGAGGACGCGCTCGATCTGTTGCAGGAGACGTTCGTGGCCGCGCATGGCGCGCTGGCGCGCTTCGACGCCGATCGCTCGCTACGCGCGTGGCTGGCGCGGATCGCGATCAACAAATGTCGCGACTGGCAGCGGCGGCGACGCGTGCGGCACTTTCTGGCGCGCGTACTGCCGATCGAGGCGGGGGAGCGCGTCGCCGATCCGGGGGCGGATGCCGAGGCGCAGGCGATCGACCGCGACGAACTGGCACAGACGCTGGAGGCGATCGCGCAGCTGCCCGCGGCCTTGCGCGAGCCGCTGCTGCTGTGCACCGTCGACGAGCTGAGCCATGCCGAGGCGGGCGAGGCACTGGGGATCACCGCCAAGGCGGTCGAGACGCGCATCCGCCGCGCCCGCGCCTCTTTGTCGGGACAAAGCGGCGAATCGTGAGGGGATCGCCCGAAGCATGCGTATGTAAGGCATGATCGACGCCCCGCCCCGCCTTACACGACGCCAATTGCTCCGCGATGCCGGTCTTGCCGGGGGTGTGGCGGCGCTGCCGTGGTTTCCCGCCTGGGCGCAGCCGGTGTCCGCCGGGATCGCGACCCCGCTACCGACCGTATCGGGCACCGACATCGCGCTGACGGTCGGGCATCAGATGACGATGATCGACGGCAAGCCGCTCCACACGATCGGCGTCAACGGCACGGTGCCCGGCCCGCTGATCCGGCTGCGGCAGGGCCAGACCGCGCGGCTGACGGTGAACAACACGCTCGACGAAGAAACGTCGATCCACTGGCACGGTTTGCTGGTGCCGTTCCAGATGGACGGCGTGCCGGGGATCAGCTTTCCCGGCATCGCGGCGCGATCCACCTTCACCTATGAATTCCCGGTCGTGCAGGCCGGGACCTATTGGTATCACAGCCATTCCGGCCTGCAGGAGCAGATGGGGCATTACGGCCCGATCGTCGTCGATCCCGACGGCACCGACCCGGTCGCATCGGATCGCGAGCATGTGATCGTGCTGTCGGATCACAGCCCGCTGCATCCGCACACGATCTTCCGCAAGCTCAAGCAGCAGGGCGGCTATTTCAACTACCAGAAGCAGACGCTGGCCGGGCTGCTCGCCGGGCGCGATCAGCCCGCGAAGGACCGCGTCGCATGGGGCGGGATGCGGATGGATCCCACCGACATCTCCGACGTGACCGGCTCCACCTACACCTATCTCGTCAACGGCCACGGCCCGGCCGACAACTGGACCGCGCTGTTCGCGCCCGGCGAGCGCGTGCGGCTGCGCTTCGTCAACGCCGCGGCGATGACGATCTTCAACGTGCGCATTCCGGGGCTGAGGATGACGATCGTGCAGGCCGACGGGCAGAACGTCCGCCCGGTCGCGGTCGACGAGTTCCAGATCGCGGTCGCGGAGACCTATGACGTGATCGTCGAGCCCGCCGAGCCGCGCGCCTATACGCTGGTCGCCGAAAGCTGGGACCGCTCCGGCATGGCGCGCGCGACGCTCGCGCCGCAGGTCGGGATGGTCGCCGCCGTACCGCCGCTGCGCCGCCGTCCGCTGGCGACGATGAAGGACATGGGGATGGGCGACATGGGCGCGATGAACCACGCCGAGGCCCCTGCCCCCTGCGCGCCCGAACATGCCGCGATGGGGCATTGCACGCCCGGCGCCGCCGCGCCGATGGCGATGGACCACAAGATGCGCGACTTCGCCAACGCCCCCGGGCTGCCGCGCACCCCGACGGTGCAGACGGTCGCGCCGATGCCGATGGACCGCACCGGCGAGCCGCCGCAGGGGCTGGCCGACGCCGGGCACCGCGTGCTGGTCTATCGCGATCTGGTCGCGCTGGAGAAGAACCCGGACCAGCGCGCACCCTCGCGTCAGCTGCGCATCCACCTGACCGGCAACATGGAACGCTATATGTGGGCGTTCGACGGCGTGACGCTGAACGAGGTTAAGGAACCCATCCCGTTCCGCGCCGGGGAGCGCGTGCGCGTGACGTTGGTCAACGACACGATGATGGCGCATCCGATCCACCTGCACGGCCATTTCTTCGAGCTGGTGACCGGGCATGGCGACCACAGCCCGCGCAAGCACACGATCAACGTCGCCCCCGGTGGCACCGCCACCTTCGACCTGACCGCCGATGCGGTCGGCGACTGGGCGTTCCACTGCCATTTGCTCTATCACATGCACGCCGGGATGATGCAGGTCGTCACCGTTCGCGCCGACGACGCGACGGAGGCGGCGGCATGAGCGCGCTGGCGATGACGCTGTCGGCGCTGCTCGCGGGCGGGCAGATGCACGACATGGCGAACATGCCGGGGATGCAGATGCCGGCCACGCCGAAGCCCGCCGCCGCGGCGCGCAAGCGCCCCGCCCGGCGCGCGGCGCCGGCATCGCACGCGCCATCGATGCCGGGCATGGACATGACCGCACCGGCCGCGGCCTGCCCGCCCGAACATGCCGCGACGGGCCATTGCAAGCCAGCGACGCCGACGCCCGCGCCCGAGGCGAGCGCCGCTCCCTGCCCGCCCGAACACGCCGCAATGGGCCATTGCAAGCCCGCGACGCCGACGCCCGCACCCGAGGCGAGCGCCGCCCCGTGCCCGCCCGAACACGCCGCAATGGGCCATTGCAAGCCCGCGACGAAGCCGGAACCCGACGCCGCCACCCTCGCCGGCACCGATCAGCCGGCGGGTGATGCCCCGCCCCCCGCCGCCCCCACCACCCGCGCGGCGGCGCGCTTCTACGACCCCGCCGCGATGGCGCAGGCCGACCGGATGATGCGCGACATGCACGGCGGGATGCGGTTCAGCCAGATCCTCTTCAATCTCGCCGAGGTGCAGGTCCAGCGCGGTCGCGACGGCTATCGCTGGGATGGCGAGGGCTGGTTCGGTGGCGACATCCACCGGCTGGTGGTCAAGACCGAAGGCGAAGGCGGCTTCGGCGACCGCGTCGACACCGCCGAGGTGCAGGCGCTCTACGCCCGCGCACTCGATCCGTACTGGAATCTGCAGGCCGGCGTGCGGCAGGATCTGGGGGCCGGGGCGCGGCGCACCTATGCGGTGGTCGGGGTCGAGGGCCTCGCGCCCTACTGGTTCGATGTCGAGGGCGCGGTGTTCCTCTCCGACAAGGGCGACGTGCTGGCGCGTGGCGAGGCGTGGTACGATCAACGGATCACGCAACGCGCGATCCTGCAACCGCGCGTCGAGCTGAACCTCGCCGCGCAGGACATGCCCGACAGCCGCATCGGTGCGGGCCTGTCGTCGGCGGAGTTCGGCGTGCGCCTGCGCTACGAGCTGCGTCGCGAATTCGCGCCCTATGTCGGCGTGTCGTGGGAACGCCGCTATGGCGCGACCGCCCGCTATGCGCGCAACGACGGCGAACGCACCGGCGGCATCGCGCTGGCGCTTGGCGTTCGCGCCTGGTTCTGACGCGCGGCGCGCCATCGTGCCGCGGTGGATTGTGCCGCGGATCGCGCGGCGGCCCCACGATCGTGCGCGCCGATACCGGCAAAAGAGACAATCGCACTGACCGATCCTCCTAAGCTGGCGCTCTGCCAACTGTCGGAGGATCGCCATGCGACACCTGAAACATCTTGCCGCCGCAGCGCTGATCGTCGCGATCGCCGCACCGCCCGCCGGGGCACATGGCATCTGGTTTGCGCAGCGCGCGCGGCAGGTGGCGATGATCTACGGGATCGGCGCGGACGATCTCGACATGGTCAAGCGCCTTCCGCTCGTCGAAAGCGTCGGCGCGTTCGATGCGAGCTACAAGCCGGTCGCCGCGACGCTGCGCACCGCCGGCCCGGTGGTGATGGTCGATGCCGAGGAACAGCCGACGCTGCTGGTCGCGGTGCTCCAGAACGGCACCTGGTCGCGCAAGGGCGCGGGCGAGTTCGAGAAGAAGGGCCGCGACGAGATGCCCGACGCGACGCTCTCCGAAAAGACCGTCAAATACGCCGTTGCGATCCAGGGTCCGCTCGACAAGCCGATTCCGGCGCTGCCGACGCAGATCCTTCAGGTCGTCCCCGCCGGCGCGCTGCCCGCGACGCTCGGCACGCCTATGACCTATGTCGTGCTGTTCAACGGCAAGCCGGTGCAGGGCGCGCGCGTGATCGCGGACATGGTCAACGATCCCGATGCGAAGGAGATCGCGACCGGCGCCGACGGCCACGTGACGATGCCGGTCCGCAATCAGGGGCTGAACGTCATCCGCGCGGTCTACAACGGGCCGACCGACAATCCGAAGAAGTACGATCGCATCGAACACACCGCGACGCTGGCGTTCACGCTGGCGCACGCCCCCGAATGACGCCTGCCGCTTTCCCTTTGCCGTCATCCCGGACTTGATCCGGGATCCCGCTTCTTCTCTCGTCCGCCAAGAAGAAGCGAGGCTCCGGATAAAGCGCGGGGCGACGAAGAAGGGAAGCAGTCCGATCACCAAAATGGCCGATCGCCCACAAGAACCTGGCCCTCGATCTGCCGCAGGGAGAATGCCCATGAAGACCTTCGTGATGATCGTGGCCGGCGTCGCGCTCGCCACCGCCGCGCCTTCGTTCGCGCACGGCAACATGGCGCCGCAGCATGGCGGCGTGGTGCAGATGAGCGGGGAAACCTTGTTCGAGCTGGTCCGCGCGCCGGGTGGCGTGGCGATCTACGTCACCGACGATGACGAGCCGCTCGCCTCCACCGCCGCGACCGGCAAGCTGGCGGTGACCGCCGGTGGCCAGACGCGCAACGTCGCGCTGACGCCGGGGCCGGGCAACCGCTTCGACGCCGCCGGGCTGAAGCTGCCGGCGGGGGCGAAGGTCGCAGTGCAGGTGGTCGAGAAGGCGACGCAGGCGCGGCTCGGCACGACGTTCGTCGTCAAGTGACGCGGCTCGGCACCGCGCTGTGGCGGGCCGGCGTGGCGGCGGCGCTGCTGGTCGCCGCGCACCCGGCGCTGGCGCACGGCGTCGCGGAAAGCGACAAGGCCAACCCCGGCGTGCACGTCGGCCCGTACGTCTATCTCGGCGCCAAGCATATGGTGACCGGCTACGATCACCTGCTGTTCCTGTTCGGCGTGATCTTCTTCCTGTACCGGTTGAAGGACGTCGGGCGGTACGTGACGCTGTTCGCGATCGGGCACAGCACCACGCTGATCCTGGGCGTGATGGCCAACGTTCACGCCGATCCGTTCGTGATCGACGCGATCATCGGCCTGTCGGTCGTCTACAAGGCGCTCGACAATCTCGGCGCGTTTCGGACGGTGCTGGGGTTCGAGCCCGATCCGAAGGCGGCGGTGCTGATCTTCGGCTTCTTTCACGGCTTCGGCCTCGCCACCAAGCTACAGGAACTGGTGGTGTCGCGTGACGGGCTGTTCGCCAACCTCGTCAGCTTCAACGTCGGGGTCGAGATCGGGCAGTTCATGGCGCTGTGCGCGATCCTGATCGCGATGACGCTGTGGCGGCGCACGCGCAATTTCGCGCGCAGCGTCGTGATCGCCAATGCGCTGCTGATGGGGGCCGGTTTCGTCGTCGTCGGCTATCAGATGACCGGCTTTGCGATGGAGCGTTCGGCATGACCGCCACCACCCCCCCCATTCCCTATCGCGCGAGCAACGCCACGCTGGCGCGCGCGTCGCTCGCCGCGCTGGCGGGCGCCGGCGCGGTGCTGGCGCTGTTCGTGCTGCCCGCCGAATATGGCGTCGATCCTACCGGCATCGGCGGCGCGCTGGGCCTGACCGCGCTGAACGGCGAGGTGGAGGACGCCGCCGACACCCCCGCTCCCACTACAGCGACCACCGCAGTCACAGTGCCGGACCAGACGCAGGCGACGATCGCCAAGGCGACGCCGTGGCGCACCGATACGCAGACGGTGACGATCCCCGCGCATGACGGCGTCGAACTGAAGGCCGAGATGAAGACCGGCGACGCCTTCGTCTTCCGCTGGACCGCCAGTGGCCCGGTCAAGATGGACATGCACGGCGAGACGTCGATGACCGCCACCAGCTTCTCGACCTATTGGAAACAGAAGGGGCTGTCCGCGGCACAGGGCAGCTTCACCGCGCCGTTCGCGGGCATCCACGGCTGGTACTGGCGCAACCAGGGCGAGACGCCCGTCACGCTGACCGTGAACACCGCCGGCTTCTACGCCCGGCTTTTCCGGCCCAAACCCGACTAAGAGGATCGTACGATCATGGCGCTGAAGCCGAAATACATCACCTTCGATTGCTACGGCACGCTCATCTATTTCGAGATGGCCCCGGTCGCGCGCCGCCTCTACGCCGATCGCGTCGCGGAAGCCGACATGGACGCCTTCTGCGCCGACTTCTCCGCCTATCGGCTCGACGAGGTGCTGGGCGCGTGGAAGCCGTACCGCGACGTCGTCGAGGGATCGCTGCGCCGCACCTGCGCCAAGTGGAAGATCCCGTATCGCGACAGCGATACCGACACCGTCTATGCCGCGGTGCCGACCTGGGGGCCGCACGCCGACGTGGTCGAACCGCTGAAGCGCGTCGCCGCCGAATTCCCGCTGGTGATCCTGTCGAATTCGATGGTCGAGCTGATCCCGCACAGCGTCGCCCGGCTGGAGGCGCCGTTCCACGCCGTCTACACCGCCGAGGAGGCACAGGCGTACAAGCCGCGGATGCAGGCGTTCGAATATATGTTCGATCGGCTGGGTTGCGGGCCGGAGGATGTGCTGCACGTCTCCTCCAGCTTCCGCTACGACCTGATGACCGCGCACGATCTGGGGATCGTCGACAAGGCGTTCGTCAATCGCGGGCACGAACCGGCCAATCCCTATTACGGCTATCACGACATCCCTAACATCGGCGGGCTGCCGGGATTGCTGGGGCTGTGAGCGTCCGCTCGTTCGTCGACCTGCGCGCGTTCGCCGCGCAGGCCGCGGAGGGTGGCGACCTGCTCGGCGGCACCGCGCTTGCGCTGCCCGACGGGCCGGTGTCGATCGCCGCCGCGCGTCTCTCCGGGGGCGGGCACGTCGCGGCGATGCCCGCCGACCGGTTCGTCGTCGTGCTGTCGGGCGCGCTGACGATCGACGGCGCGGTGCTGGCGCCGACTGGGTCGATCGTCCTGCCCGCCGGCGTCGCGCTCGACTGGCAGGCAGCGCCGGACACGCTGATCGTCGCGATGCAATGCACCGGCGGGCCGGCGGGTGCGGATCGGCCGGTTGCGATCGACCACGACGCGCCGCTGGAGCCGTCGGGCGCACCGCTCGCTGAATTGCTGATCGGTGCGACACCGGCGTGCCGCAACCACACCGATTACCGCTCCGCAACCGGCGAATTCCTGTGCGGAACGTGGGATTCGACCCCGTATTTTCGGTTGCCCATGCGCTACCGGCACTATGAATTGATGCACCTGCTGGACGGTGCGGTGACCTTCGTCGACGAGGCCGGCCGCACCGCCACCTTCACCGCCGGCGACATCTTCCTGGTCGAACAGGGCGCGGAATGTTCGTGGGAAAGCCAGACGTTCGTCAAGAAAGTCTACGCGATCTACCGCCCCGCCTGATCACCTGCGCGCGGCGCGTGTCCCGATCACCGCCGCCGCATCCTCCAGCCAGCCGCACCGCAAGCTCGGCACCGACGCCATCAACAATTCCGTATAGGGATGATGCGGCGGTGCCGACAGCGCGGCGCCCGGGGCCTGCTCGACGATTTGCCCGCCTTTCAACACGATAACCTCGTCGGCGATCGCCCGGACGATGTTCAGGTCGTGCGTGATGAACATATAGGCGAGCCCCAGTTCGCGCCGCAGCTCGATCAACAGGTCCAGCACCTGCTCGGCGACGACCGGATCGAGCGCCGACGTCACCTCGTCGCACAGCAGCAGTTCCGGCCGCGCGGCAAGCGCGCGCGCTAGATTGACCCGCTGCTTCTGCCCGCCCGACAATTCGCCCGGCAACCGCTCGGCGAGCGCCGCCGGCAATCGCACCAGATCGAGCAGCCGCGCCACCTCCGCCCGCAGTGCACGCCCCCGCAATCCGTGGAAGAAGGTGAGCGGACGCCCGAGCGCCTGCGCCACCGAATTGGCGGGATTGAGCGCGGTATCAGCGCTTTGGAACACCAGCTGGATGCGCCGCAGCTGATCGCGCGTCCGCGTCGCGACCGCGCCCGACAGCGGCACGCCGCACAGATTGACGTAGCCCGAGGCGGGCGGATGCAGTCCCGCGACGACCCGCGCCAGCGTGCTCTTGCCGCACCCGGACTCGCCGATCACCCCGACGACCTGCCCGCGCAGGATCTTCAGATCGATCGCGTCGACGATCCGCGTCGCCGGCAGGCCGTCACCGTCGACGCGACCATAGCCGGCCACCACCTGCCGCAGCTCGAGCAACGGCGGCTCGCCGACGTCCAGCGCGGGCAGGTCGACCGGCGGCGCGGGGGCGCGCGGCGCCGCCGCGGCGACGAGCGCCTGGCTGTACTCGTGCGCCGGTGCGTGGAGGATCGCCTGCGTCGTACCCTCCTCCTGCACCGCGCCGTGGCGCAGCACCACGATCCGGTCGGCGATCTGCGCGACGACCGGCAGATCGTGGCTGACATAGACCGCGGTGGTGCCCAGATCGCGCACCACCGCCTTGAAGGCCATCAGCACCTCGATCTGCGTCGTGACATCGAGCGCGGTGGTCGGCTCGTCGAAGATCACCAGCGCCGGATCGGTCATCAGTGCCATCGCCGCCATCAAGCGTTGAAGTTGCCCGCCCGACACCTGATGCGGATAGCGGTCGCCGACATGATCGGGATCGGGCAGCGCCAGCTTGGCGAACAGCGCTCGCGCCTTGGCCTCGGCCGCGGGGCGGGTCATGACGCCGTGGATCAGCGCCGGTTCGATCACCTGCGCCATGATCGGCAAGGCGGGGTTGAACGCCGCGGCGGCGCTCTGCGCGACATAGGCGACGGTGCGACCACGCAGCGCGCGCAAGGCAGGCTCACCGAGCCCGTCGAGCCGCTGCCCGGCGACGGTGATCGCGCCCGCGGCGATCCGGCAGCCGGCGCGGGCATAGCCGAGCATCGCCAGCGCGATCGTGGTCTTGCCCGATCCGGACTCGCCGATCAGCGCCAGCACCTCGCCCGCTGCGACCGACAGCGACACGTCGTGAACGATCGGAAACTCCGCACCATCCTCGCCGCGCGCGACGATGCGGAGACCCTCGATCTGGACCAGCGCGATCATGCCCGGCCCCGCTTGGGCAATGCGTCGATCACCAGATTCACTCCGATCGTCAGCGAGGCGATCGCCAGCGCCGGGAAGAGGACCGCCCAGGCGCCAAAGCCCAGCCCGGCGATGTTCTCGCGCACCAACGCGCCGAGATCGGCGTAGGGCGGCTGCACGCCGAGCCCCAGGAAGCTGAGCCCGCTGAGCAGCAACACGACGAACACGAAGCGCAAGCCGAAATCGGCCAGCAACGGCCCGCAGACATTGGGCAGGATCTCGCGCACTACGATATACGGCAGCCGCTCGCCGCGCGCGCGCGCCACGGTGACGAAGTCGAGCGCGTTGACGTTGAGCGCCAGTGCGCGCGCGGTCCGGAACGCGCCGGGCGTGTAGATCAGCGCCAGCGTGCCGATCAGCACCGGGATCGACGCGCCCAGCGACGCGATCACCACCAGCCCGAGCATCAGGCTGGGGATCGCGATGATCGTGTCGAAGACGCGGCTGAGCAACAGATCGAGCCACCCGCCCGCCGCGGCGGCGAGGCCGAGCAACACCCCCGCCCCGGCGGCGAGCGTCGTCGCGACGAACGCGATCGCGACGGTGTAGCGCGCGGCGGAAAGCACGCGGCTGAGCATGTCGCGCCCGAGGTAATCGGTGCCGAGCGGAAAGGCGCGGCTGGCGGGCGAGAAGACGTCGAGATCGACGACCGCGCCGACGTCGTGCGGTGCGAACAGCGGCCCGATCGCCGCAACGCCGATCCAGAAGAGGACCAGCACCGCCCCCACGATGCAACTGATCGCGAAACGCCGCGGACGGCGGGGTGCCAGGGAGATGCTCATCGGTGGCCCAACCGCGGGTTGGAGAGGATCGCCACCACGTCCGCGGTGGTCACCAGCAGCAAATAGGAGGCGGAAAAGATCATCGCGACGCCCAGCACCAGCGGAATGTCGCGCGTGGCGACCGCATCGACCATCAGCCGCGCGACCCCGGGATAGTTGAAGATGATCTCGACCACGATCACCCCGCCCAGCAGCGTCGACAGGCTGAGCGCGACCGCATTGGCGATCGGGCCGATCGCGTTGGGCAGCGCGTGCCGCAGCACCAGTCGGGCGGGCGACACGCCCTTCAGCCGCGCCGCCTCGGCATAGCTGCTGTCGAGCACGTCGATCACCGCGGCGCGGGTCATGCGCAGCATCTGTGCGATCACGACGCACGCCAGGCTGAACACGGGCAGCGCATACATGCGCGCGAGCGCCAGCGGCGACTCGACGTCGCGCATCGAGGACAATGCGGGCGCCCAGTGCAGCGTCACCGCGAACAGCATCACCGCCAGCGTCGCAATCAGGAATTCGGGCACCGACACCACTGCGATCGTGACGAGCCCGATCGCGCGATCGAACATCGTGCCGCGCTTCACCGCCGCGACGATGCCGAGCGTCAGCGCGACCGGCACCGAAATCAACGCGGTGATTCCCGCGAGCGCTAGCGAGTTGCCGAGCCGCGCGCCGATCAATGCCGCGACCGGCGTGCCGGTAATCAGCGAATGCCCCGGATCGCCGCGCATCATGCCGCCCAGCCACACCAGATAGCGGGCCCAGGCGGGCTGATCGAGGTGCATCGCGGCGCGCAAGCCCGCCAGCGCCTGCGGCGTGGCGCTCTGCCCCAGGATCGCCTCCGCCACGTCGCCCTCAATCAACAGCGAAGTGGCAAACACCGCCAGCGACACCAGCCACAACGTCCCGAGCGCGACCAGCACGCGGCGCGCGATCAGGCGCAGGAGCGGCGACGCCGTCATGCCGCGTCGTCCAGCCAGACGTGCGCGGCGAAATCGAACCCCATCAGCCCGCCGGTCGGCATCGGCCGCAGCCCCTTCACGCGCGGGCTGTGGGCGTCGAGCAGGCTGAGGAACAACGGGATACCAATGCCCGCATGATCGTGGATGCGGTGCTGCATCTCGCCGTAGATCTGCTTGCGCAACCCCTCGTCGGTGGAGCCGCGCGCCTCCAGCAGCAGCCGGTCGAAGCGCGCGTCGTGCCAGCCGCTTTCGTTCCAAGGCGCGTCGGAGGAGAAGAATTGCGTGAAGATGATGTCGGCGGTCGGGCGCGCGTTCACGTTGCCGAAGCCGAGCGGCACCTTCATCCAGCTGTTCGTCCAATAGCCGTCGGGCGGCACGCGACGGATGTCGAGCGTCAACCCGGCACGGCGCGCGGCATCCTGCAACAGCACGCCCATGTCGTCGGACTTCTCCGCCGCGGTCGAGGTGACCAGCGGCATCGTCGCCCCGAGCAGCCCGGCCTTGGCGAAATGGTGGCGGGCGCGCTCGGGATCGAACGCGCGCTGCGGCAGGTCGGCGGCGAAATACGGGTTGGTCGGCGGGATCGGCTGGTCGTTGGCGATCGTCGCATAGCCGCGGAAGATCGCGTTGCGCATCGTCTCGCGATCGAGCAGCGCCTTCATGCCGGCGACGAAATCGCGGTTGCGTCCCGGCGCCCGGTCCAGCCGCATCACCAGATCGGTGTAGCCGCCGGTCTTCGATTCCATGACCGCGAAGCCCGCGCGGGTCAGCTGGCGGACGATGCGGGGGTTGATCGCGTTGATCAGGTCGACGTCACCCGACAGCAGAGCGTTGATCCGTGCGCTGTCGTCCGCGATCGCGAACAGCTCAACCTCGCCGAGCCGCACGGGGCCGCGCCAATACTCCTCGTTGCGGGCCGCGACGGAGCGGATGCCGGGCTGGAATTCGGTGCAGCGGAACGGGCCCGTGCCGTTGGCGGTGGTGAAGTCCCGGGTATCGGCGCGCAGAATCTGGAATTGTGGGATGCCCAGGATCACCGGCAGATCGGCATTGGCGCCGGTCAGCGTCAGCCGGACGGCATCGCCGCCGACCGCACGAATGTCAGCGAAGCGATCCGCGAACACCTTCACCTTGGAGGCCGTCGCGGGATCGGCGTGGCGGCGTAGCGACCACACGACATCGGCGGCGGTGAGCGGCCGTCCGTCGTGGAAACGGACGCCGCTGCGCAACTTGATCGTCCATTCGCGCGCGTCCCGCGTCTCGATCGCCTCGGCCAGTTCGAGTTGCGGGCGCGAGGCGGCGTCGAGGCGGGTCAGTCCGTTGTAGAACATGTTCCCGCGGCAATAATCGGTGACCACGGACTGTTTGGCAGGATCGAGCGTATCGGCGGTCGAGCTGGCCGCGGTCGCGACGCGCAGCCGCCCGCCCTTCACCGGCGGGCGCGGCGCGGGAAAGCTGCACGCCCCCAGCCCCGCGCTCACCGCGCCGCCCGCCAGCATCCGCAGAATATGCCGGCGATCTATCAATGCCGCCGGCCCCGTCGAGGCGATCCGAACCCGTTCATCCTATCTGCCCACCCCCGATCAACCTGCCCGCATCCTTGCCGATCGCTTCGGCATTGTCCGCGTTTGCGATGGCGCCGCGAAGCGCTTTCTGCCGTTCATCGCCCCATTCCCGCATCGTAGCGCGGCGATGGCGGCAGCAAGTATCGCATCGTGGCGCTTTTCCGGCGCGATCGCATCGAACGACGCGGCTGCGCGGCACCCGCTGCTTTCCCGACGCGTCTAGAGAAGGCAGAAGGTGGCGCGGACCGACCATGCGGCCCCGCGATGATAGAAAGGATTCAGGGCATGGCGACGATGCCGGACAATCGGCTGGCGCTGCGGCCGATGCAGGACAGCGACGTGGCGGCCGTGCACGCGCTTTCGAAGGCGGAGCAATGGCCGCACCGTGCCGAGGATCTGCTCGACATGCTGACGGTCGGCCACGGTGTCGTGGCAGAAATGGGCGGCGCGATCGTCGCCAGCACGATGTGGTGGCCCGCCGGGCCGGCGTGCGCGACGCTGGGTATGGTGATCGTCGCGCGCACGCATCGCGGTGCGGGGCTGGGCCGGATCATCATGGAAGCCGCGCTGGACGGCATCGCCGAACAATTCGGTGCGGACGCGACGGTGCTGCTGAACGCCACCGAAGAGGGGTTGCCGCTGTACCGCAAATTGGGCTTCGTCGGCGTCTCCGAGGTGTTGCAACATCAGGGCGCGTCGTTTTCCGCGCCGCTGATCCCGCTGGGCGAGGGCGAGCGGATCCGGCCGCTGGGCGAGCGCGACGCGCCGCTCGTCGCCGCGCTGGTGGCGGCAGCGACCGGGCTGGAGCGCCCGGCGATGATGGGCGTGCTGCTGGACCGCGCGCACGGGGTCGTGCTCGATCGTGAGGGCGAGCTGGACGGCGTGGCGCTGTTCCGGCGCTTCGGGCGCGGCTATGTGATCGGGCCGGTGATCGCGCCCGACCGGACGCGCGCACAGGCGCTGATCGCGCAATGGCTGGGATCGCGCAGCGGCGAATTCACGCGGCTGGACATCACGGGCGACAGCAAGCTGGGCGACTGGCTGGAGGATCTGGG
Source organism: Sphingomonas phyllosphaerae FA2 (assembly GCF_000427645.1). GTDB lineage: Bacteria > Pseudomonadota > Alphaproteobacteria > Sphingomonadales > Sphingomonadaceae > Sphingomonas > Sphingomonas phyllosphaerae. The sequence continues at coordinate 1,596,928 of NZ_KE386571.1, forward strand.
CATCATTCGCGTCGGCCGGGTGGTGACGATGGTGCGCGGCACCGAACCGGTCTGCAGCGATCGCGCGCGGTCGTTCGCGATCGTCAGCCAGGCACTGCTGTGATGGCGCGCGAGGGCGACCTGCTGGTCGAGGCGATGCTGATCGACGGCGCGTGGACGGCGGCGCGCGGCGGCGACACGCTGGAGGTGACCGATCCGGCGACCGGCGCGGTGGTCGGGACGATCCCGTCGGGCGGCGCGGCGGAGGCGGAGGCGGCGATCGCCGCGGCGGCGCAGGCGTTCCCGGCGTGGCGCCGGCGCACCGCCGACGATCGCGCGAACGTGCTGGAGGCGTGGCATGCACTGATCGTCGCGAACACCGCCGAGCTGGCGCGGATCATGACCGCCGAGCAGGGCAAGCCGCTGGCCGAAGCGACCGGCGAGATCGCGTACGCCGCATCGTTCGTCAAATGGTTCGCCGCCGAAGGACGCCGCGTCGCCGGCCACACCATCGCCGCCCCCACCCCCGATCGGCGCATCCTGGCGCTGCGCGAGCCGGTCGGCGTCTGCGCGGCGATCACGCCGTGGAATTTCCCGGCGGCGATGATCACCCGCAAGGTCGCGCCGGCGTTGGCCGCCGGATGCACGGTGGTGGTCAAACCCTCCGAGCTGACCCCGTTTACCGCGCTGGCGCTCGGCAAGCTGGCGCAGCAGGCGGGCTTCCCGGCGGGCGTGCTCAACATCGTCACCGGCCTGCCCGACGGCATCGGCGGCGCGCTGACCGCCAGCCCCGTCGTGCGCAAATTGTCGTTCACCGGCTCGACGCGGGTCGGATCGCTGCTGATGCGGCAGTCGGCCGACACGCTGAAGCGGCTGAGCCTGGAGCTGGGCGGCAACGCGCCCTTCATCGTGTTCGACGATGCCGACGTCGATCTGGCGGTGGCGGGCGCGATGGCCAGCAAGTTCCGCAATGCCGGACAGACTTGCGTGTGCGCCAACCGGTTGCTGGTGCAGGACGGCATCCACGATCGCTTCGTCGCCGCGCTGGGCACGGCGGTGCGTGCGCTGAAGGTGGGCGACGGTCGCACCGAGGGTGTGACGATCGGCCCGCTCATCAACGCCGCGGCGACCGCCAAGGTCGCCGCGCATGTCGACGATGCGCTGGCGCACGGCGCGACGATCGCCGCCACGCCGGACGGCGTGACCGGCGACGACCGCTTCGTGCGCCCGGTGCTGCTGACCGGCGCGACGCCCGACATGCGTCTTGCCAGTGAGGAGACGTTCGGCCCGGTCGCACCGATCTTCCGCTTCGAGCGAGAGGAAGAGGCGGTCGCCCTCGCCAACGCCACGCCGTTCGGGCTGGCGAGCTACTTCTACACCGACGACCTGCATCGCGCTTGGCGCGTCGGCGAGGCGCTGGAGTTCGGGATGGTCGGGCTCAACACCGGTTCTATCGCGATGGAAATGGCGCCGTTCGGCGGGATCAAGGCGTCGGGGCTCGGCCGCGAGGGCGGACGCGAGGGGATCGAGGAATATCTGGAGACGAAGGCCTTTCACTGGGCCGGACTGAAGGGGTTCGGCGCATGAGCGGGCGGTCGTACAAGGTTGCGGTGATCGCCGGCGACGGCATCGGCACCGAGGTGATGCCCGAGGGCGTCCGCGCGCTGGAAGCCGCAGCGGCGCGGTTCGGCTTTGCCGTGGAGCAGCAATGGCACGATTTCGCCTGCTGCGACTATTATGCGCGGCACGGCCAGATGATGCCCGACGACTGGAAGGATCGGATCGGCGCGGTCGACGCGATCTTCTTCGGTGCGGTCGGCTGGCCGGAGACGGTGCCGGACCATATCTCGCTGTGGGGATCGCTGATCCAGTTCCGGCGCGAATACGACCAGTATGTCAACCTGCGCCCGGCGCGGCTGATGCCCGGCGTCCCCTGCCCGCTCGCGGGGCGTGGGCCGGGCGACATCGACATGATGATCGTGCGCGAAAATACCGAAGGCGAATATTCGGCGATCGGCGGCACCGCCTTCCCCGGCACCGATCGCGAGGTGGTGCTGCAGGAAACCGTGATGACCCGCTTCGGCACCGATCGCATCCTGCGCTACGCGTTCGAACTGGCGCAGACGCGGCCGAAGAAGCACCTGACCTCCGCCACCAAATCGAACGGGATCGCGATCACGATGCCGTGGTGGGATGCGCGGGTGGAGGAGATGGCGAAAAACTATCCCGACATCCGCACCGACAAATATCACATCGACATCCTGTGCGCACAGTTCGTGATGAACCCCGACCGCTTCGACACGGTGGTGGCGTCCAATCTGTTCGGCGACATCCTCTCCGATCTCGGCCCCGCGTGCACCGGCACGATCGGGATCGCGCCGTGCGGGAACATCAATCCCGACCGCTCGGTCCCGTCCTTGTTCGAGCCGGTGCACGGATCGGCCCCCGACATCGCCGGACAGGGCATCGCCAATCCGGTCGGGCAGATCTGGTCGACGGCGATGATGCTCGACCATCTCGGCGAACGTGACGCCGGCGCGACGATCGTCCGCGCGATCGAAACGGTGCTGGCGACCCCGGCGGGGCGGACGCGCGATCTGGGCGGCACCGCCTCGACCGCCGACTGCGGCCGCGCGATCGCCGCGGCGATCTAGATCATGATGACGGCAGGTCGAACATATCGTTCGTCATTGCGAGCGTAGCGAAGCAATCCAGGGCGTCCTGGTCCGACCCTGGGTCGCTTCGCTACGCGCGCAATCACGGATCAAGTTTATGTCATCACGCGCCAGATCGGATCACCTGCCTTTCTCAGTCATCCCGGCGACGACGATGACGGTATAGCGATCGGGACCCCGGGGTTTCGCAAGATCGAACGCGCGGCATAATCTGCTGCCCTTCGCGCGACAACGGTAGCGTCGGGCGAATGTCGGCCACGGTTCGGGACGGGCGCGCGCCGCCTGCCGCTAGGATCGTCACCGTAACCTACGGGACGATCCATGCAGCTGAACTCTCTGATCGACAGCGATCGACGCCACCTGATCCATCCGGTCAGCGCCTATCGCGCGCACGAGGCGCGCGGTGCGACGGTGCTGACCGGGGGCAACGGCATGTACCTGACCGACAGCGAGGGCAACCGCTTGCTCGACGCCTTCGCAGGCCTGTGGTGCGTCAACATCGGCTATGGCCAGGACAGCGTCGTCGCGGCCGCCGCGGAGCAGATGCGGCGCCTGCCCTATGCCACCGGCTATTTCTCCTTCGCCAGCGAGCCGGCGATCCTGCTGGCGCAGCGGCTGGCCGAGCTGTCACCGACGGGGCTGGAGCGCGTCTATTTCACGCTTGGCGGGTCGGATGCGATCGACTCGGTGGTACGGTTCGTCACGCATTACTTCAACGCGACCGGGCGGCCGAACAAGAAGCAGATGATCGCGCTCGACAAGGGCTATCACGGCTCGTCCTCGAACGGCGCCGGGCTTACCGGGCTGCCGGCCTTCCACCGGCAGTTCGACGTGCCGCACGCGTGGCAGCATCATATCCCCGCCGCCTATCCCTATCGCAGCGCCGCCGGTGACGATCCGCAGGCGGTGATCGACCTGTCGGTGGCGCAATTGCGCGCCAAGGTCGCCGAACTGGGTGCGGAGAATGTCGCGGCCTTCTTCGCCGAGCCGGTACAGGGATCGGCGGGCGTGATCGTGCCGCCGAAGGGCTGGCTGAAGGCGATGCGCGCGGTTTGTACCGAGCTGGACATCCTGCTGGTCGCCGACGAGGTCATCACCGGCTTCTGCCGCACCGGGCCGCTGTTCGCGTGCGAGAGCGAGGGCGTCACGCCGGACCTGATGACCGTCGCCAAGGGGCTGACCGCCGGCTACGCGCCGATGGGCGCGGTGTTGATGACCGAGCAGGTCTATGCCGGGATCGCGGACGGCCCGGACAATCACCTGCCGATCGGCCACGGCTTCACCTATTCGGGGCATCCGGTCAGCGCCGCGGTCGGGCTGGAGGTGCTGCGGCTGTATACCGAGGGTGGGATCATGGCGAACGGGCTGGAACGCGGGCCGCAACTGGCCGCGGGGCTGGCCGCGCTGGCGGATCATCCGCTGGTCGGCGACGTGCGCAGCGCCGGGATGCTGGCGGGGATCGAGCTGGTCGCCGACAAGGCGAACCGTACCCGCTTCGACACCGCACTGAACATCTCGGACCGGCTGTCACGCGCCGCTTACAAAAATGGCCTCATCTTCCGTGCCTTTGCCGATGGTACGATCGGGCTGGCACCGGCGATCTCGTGCGATGCCGACGATATGGAGCAGCTGCTGACGCGGCTGGGCAAGACACTTGACGATGTGCTGGCGCAGGATGAGGTACGCGCTGCAATCGTGTAGAACGATCCCGTCCGCCTGCTGGAGACATATGCGACGATGAGCCTGGCACCGAAACTCGACCGACTGGATTTCAAGATCCTCGCGCATTTGCAGCGCAACGGACGGGTGACGAACGTCGAACTGGCCAATGCGGTGGGATTGTCGCCCAGCCCGTGCCTGTCACGGGTCAAGCGGCTGGAGAACAGCGGCTATATTACCGGCTATGGCGCGCATATCGCGCTCGCCAAGCTGGGCTCGACGTTGACGGTGTTCACCGAGGTGACGCTGAAGGACCATCGCAGCGGCGACTTCTCGCGCTTCGAACAGCGCGCGCGCAACGTCCCCGAGATCGTCGAATGCCATCTGGTCAGCGGCGGCTACGATTATCTGGTCCGCTTCATTGCGCGCGACGTCGGCCATTATCAGGAAACGATCGAGGCGATCCTGGAGGCGGACTTCGGAATCGAAAAGTATTTCAGCTACATCGTCATCAAGTCGCCGATCATCAAACGCTACGATCCGATCGACAGCCTGTTCGTCGACCGCTTTTCCTGATCAGCGCGGAGCCGTACATGCGGATCGACACGACCCCGATCGATGCCCTCCTGCCCGACCTGATCGCGCTGCGCCGCGATCTGCATGCGCATCCCGAACTGGGGTTCGAGGAGCATCGCACCGCCGGGATCGTCGCCGATGCGTTGCGCGCGATCGGGCTCGAGGTGACGACCGGCGTCGGCGGCACCGGCGTGGTCGGCACCTTGCGCAACGGCGCCGGGAACGGCGCGCTGGGGTTCCGGGCCGATATGGACGCCCTGCCGTTCGCGGAGCAGACCGGCCTGCCCTACGCCAGCACGCGCGCGGGCGTCTTCCACGGCTGCGGCCACGACGGGCACACCGCGACATTGCTGGGCGCGGCACGGCATCTGGCGGCGACCCGCGCGTTTTCGGGCACGGTGCACTTCATCTTCCAGCCGGCCGAGGAGGGTCTGGGCGGCGCGGGCGCGATGGTGCGCGACGGGCTGTTCGAACGCTTCCCATGCGACCGGGTGTTCGCGCTGCATAACTGGCCCGACCTGCCGCTGGGCGCGGCTCGCACCCGCGCCGGGCCGATCATGGCCTCGGCGGACAAGTTCGAGATCACGCTCACCGGTCGCGGCGGCCACGCCGCAATGCCGCACCAGACCCCCGACGCGATCCTGGCGGCGAGCGAGCTGGTCCAGCAGCTCAACACGATCGTCGCGCGCCGCGTCGAGGCGACCCAGTCCGCGGTACTATCGGTGACGAAAATTGCGGGCGGTCATGCGCATAACGTGTTGCCGGCATCGGTTTCGATCATGGGAACGGTGCGGACGTTCGACGCGGCGGTGCAGGACCGGATCGAGGCGTCGATCCGCGCGATGGCCGCGGGAGTGGCGCTGTCGAGCGAAACCGAGGTCTCGGTCGACTACATCCGTTACTATCCGGCGACGATCAACGACAGCGCTGCCGTCGACTGCGCGCTCGCGGCGGCGCGCGCGGTGTGCGACGATGTCGCGGTGTCGCCGGTCCCGGCGTTCACGTCGGAGGATTTCGCGTTCATGCTGCGCGAGCGGCCGGGCGCCTATCTGTGGCTGGGGCAGGCCGACGCCGAGCATCGCGCGCCGCTGCACCACCCGTCCTACGACTTCAACGAGCGGGCGCTGCCGCTGGGGATCGCGTGGTTCACCGCGCTGGCGGAGCAATTGCTGCCGCGCGAGTGACGCGGCATTTCATGCGTCGGCGCGCTTCATTTCATTTCCGCGACAGTCCCGCACCGGCGCCATTCGCAACAAAATGCTTTCGGCGGCGCGCATAGTGGTCAAGCCGAAGACGCTCCTTCGCACAGCGGACCTTCAGACGCTTCCCCACGGGGAAAGTTCCGAACAGAGTTTCGCGGCAGAGCGGGCGCAGGAGGACGGCACGGCCACCACTTTCCCTGGGGGAATATTCGATGACCTACCGCAACCTGCTCCTGCTCGGCGCCGCACTGGCCGCTACCGGGATCGCGATGCCCGCCGCGGCGCAGGAGCTGCCCGCCGCCCCGCCGCAGCGCGACGTGACCACCACCGCCGACACGACCGGCGCGGAGGCGACGCAGGCGGACGTGACGGTCACCGCGCAGCGCCAGCAATATGTCAGCCAGGTGCCGACGATCGAGGTGCCGCAAAGCATTCAGGTGCTGTCGGGCGAGACGCTGCGTGCCGCCGGCATCACCCGGCTCGACAATGCCCTTGATTTCGCCAGCGGCATTTCGCGCCAGAACAATTTCGGCGGGCTGTTCGACAGTTTCGCCTGTCGCGGCTTTGCGGGCGACGAGAACACCGCCAGCAACTATCTGGTCAACGGCTTCAACGCCGCGCGCGGCTATGGCGGCGCGCGCGATACGTCGAACATCGACCGCGTCGAGATCCTGAAGGGCCCGCAATCGGCGCTGTTCGGACGCGGCGAGCCGGGCTGCACGATCAACATCGTATCCAAGAAGCCGTATTTCGAGGCCGGCGGCAGCGCGACGCTGTCGGGCGGCAGCTTCAACACCTTTCGCAGCGAGGGCGACGTCAACGTGCCGCTATCGCAGCATCTGGCGGTGCGCGTAACCGGTGCGGCGGAATCGGGTGACAGTTTCCGCGACACGATCAGCACCAAGAAATACACGATCACGCCATCGGTGCTGGCACGGCTGGGGTCGGACACGTCGCTGTCCTACGAGCTGGAATATATTCATCAGGACGTACCGTTCGATCGCGGCATCGTCGCGGTGAACGGCAATCTGAAGACGATCCCGCGCACGCGCTTCCTCGGCGAGCCCGGCGACGGCCCGATCCGCATCCGTGCGCTGGGGCATCAGGCGCAGTTGCAGCACGATTTCAGCGACGCCTGGTCGCTGATCCTGGGCGTCGGCTACCGCGACACCGAGTTCAAGGGCTTGTCCAGCGAGGCCGAACTGGCCGCCGGCCGCCAGAAGATCTACAGCGACGGGCAAACGCTTTCGCGCATCCGGCGCCGGCGCGATTACAGCACCACCGACCTGACCGTCCGGGGCGAGCTGAGCGGAAAGTTCGAGACGTTCGGGATGACGCACCACATGATCGTGGGCGCCGACTGGGACGATTTCGAGATGACGGTGATCCAGGGACGCTACCGTCCCCCAGCGATCGCCGCGCAGACGAGCGCGACGATCGGCAACAGCATCAACATCTTCGCACCCGCCTATGGCAAATTGCCGACGACGGTCACCTTCCAGAACTACACGGAACGCCAATATTCCTACGGCCTGTACGTGCAGGACCAGATCGACGTCACCGATCAGCTGAAGCTGCGCGCCGGGGTCCGCTACGACGATTTCGAGCAGATCATCGACAATCGCATCAACGCCACCCGTACCGGGCAGCAGAAGACCGCCGTCAATCCGCAGGTCGGCATCGCCTTCGTCGCGTCGGACGCGGTGTCGTTCTACGCCAATTACGGCGAGGGCTTCCGCCCGAACACCGGCACGTCGTTCACCAACGACCCGTTCACCCCCGAACAGACCAAATCCTATGAGGTCGGCGTCAAGGTGGCGCTGCTCGACGGGCATCTGACCGGCACGCTGGCCGGGTTCAAGACCGACAAGACCAACGTGCTCAGCGCCGATCCGGTCAATTCCGGCTTCTCGCTCGCCGTCGGCAAGGCGCGCAGCAAGGGCATCGAATTCGAGATGTCGGGCAAGCTGCCCGCCGACTTCCGCGTGCAGCTGAATTATTCCTACATCGACGCCGAAGTGGCGATGGATGCGCTCGACCCCAATTTCGGCTTCTCGCTGCGCAAGGGCGATCCGCTCATCAACATCGCGCCGCACAGCGGCAGCGCGTTGCTGTTCAAGGATTTCGATCTGGGCGGCGCGGCGGTGACGCTGGGCGCGGGCGTCAATTACGTCGGCAAGCGGCTGGGCGAAACCGGGTTCAAGTTCGCGGACGGCTCGTTCTTCTACCTGCCATCCTATACGCTGACGCGCATCATGGCGTCGATCTCGCCGACCGAGCACATCAAGCTGTCGGGCGAAGTGACCAACGTCTTCGACAAGGAATATTTCGCCAGCTCCTATTCGCGGCTGTGGATCGCGCCGGGCGCGCCCCGCCAGTTCATGCTGCGCGCGGGCTATACGTTCTGACCGGTCAGGCCCCCGAGGTTCTGCTGCACGTCGGCAGCCCGGCGCGCGGCGCGCGGTGGCAGGAACTGCTGCCCACGCTGGTGTCGGGCCTGATCGTCCGACAATGGCCCGACGTCGGCGACCCGGCCGCGATCCGCTACGTCGCGGCCTGGGCCCCGCCCGCCGGCCTGCTGGCATCGCTGCCGCATCTGGAGGTCGTCTTCTCGGTCGGCGCGGGCGTGGACCATCTCGATCTGTCGGACGTCCCCGCGCACGTACCGGTGGTGCGGATGATCGAGCCGGGGCTGGTGCGCGGGATGGAGGAATATGCCGTCTTCGCGGTACTGGCACTGCATCGCGGGATGTTGGGGCATATCGCGCAACAGCGGCAGGGAGCGTGGGGCGACGCCGACCCGGTCACGGCGACCCCGGCGCGTCGCATCGGCATCTTCGGGCTGGGCGCGATCGGCGGCGCGGTGGCCGCGCGGCTCGCCTCGTTCGACTTCGCGGTGGCGGGCTGGAGCCGATCGCCCCGCAGCATCGACGGCGTCGAAACCTTTGCGGGTGACGCGACGCTCGCGGCGTTCCTCGCGCGCACCGACATTCTGGTGAACGTGCTCCCGCTGACGGACGCGACGCGCGGCATCATCGGCGCGGCGACGCTCGCCCGGCTGCCGCGCGGCGCAGGGCTCGTGAACATCGGGCGCGGCGGGCATGTCGACGAAGCCGCGCTGCTGTTGGCGCTCGACAGCGGGCACGTCGGCGGCGCGATCCTCGACGTGACCTCGCGGGAGCCGCTGCCTGCCGGGCATCCCTTCTGGCAGCATCCCCGTGTCCTGCTGACGCCGCACATCGCCGGGACGACCGACGTGAGCGGCGGCGCGGCGGCGATCGCCGAGCAGATCCTGCGCCACCGACGCGGTGACGCGCTGACCGGCGTCGTCGATCGACAGGCGGGCTATTGATGGCGCCATCTGCCTTGCTGCACCGCCGCACATCCTTTAGTCTGTCGCTCGTGACCGCGCGTCGATCCCGATCCGCCCTCATGGCGGCGCTGCTGGCATTGCTTGCGATGCTGGGGGTGGCCGCGCTGTCGGGCTGGGATGGCGCCACCTTCCACGCCGACGATCCGATCCATGCCGCATCGGTGCGCCACGACCGGATCGACGACATCCGTCGCGATCCCGATGGTGCGGTGCATCTCGCCGCGCATGCGACCGGACATGGCATCGCGATCCCGAACGATGCCGTAACGCCGACGCCGCCGCTCGAAACGCAAGTGGCGTGGACCCCGGGCGTCGCGATCTTCGGGCCGGGGCTGACCGACGCGTCGCTGTTGCGCCCGCCCCGCGGCTGAGCCGGCGCGCGCCGCGTGACGGCGCGCCGGTTCACTCGGGCAGGACAATCGACATGAACGGTTTTACGGGCCGGCGCGGGTTTGCGCTGGCCGGCACGCTGGCGGCGCTTGCGCTGGCCGGCACGGCGGCGGCGGACCCCGCCCCGCCCTTTGCGCAACTGCTGCGCCGCGCGGCGGAAACGCCGCGGGTGACGGCGCTGGAGGCGGACGTCGCGCAGGCCGAGGGCTTGGCCGCGCAGGGTGGCGTGCGCCCCAATCCGACGATCAGCGTCTATGGGGAGAATTTCGGCGGCTCGTCCCCCTATGGCGGGTTCGCGCGCACGGAGACGACGCTGCAACTCAACCAGCCAATCGAGTTGGGCGGCAAACGCGCAGCACGGATCGCCGCGGGGCGCGCAGGCATCGCGGCGGCGCAGGCGTCGGGCCACGCGGGGCGGCTCGCCTATGCCTATGATCTCGCGCGCGCTTACGGTGCGGCAGAGGTTGCGATCGGCCGCATCGCGCTGGCGCAGGACGAGGTCGAGGAATCCACCGCCGTCCTGTCGGTCGCGCGTGCGCTGGTCAGCGCCGGCAAGGAGGCGCGGCTGCGGCAATTGCAGGCCGAAACCGAAGTCGATGCGATGCAGGCGATGCTGGAACAGGCCAAAGCGGAAAGCGTCGCCGCGCTGGCGCACCTGTCCGCGCTCGCGGGATCGGAGACGAGCTGGACCGCGCTGTCGGAATCTTTGCTCGACCGGCTCGACGCGCGTCCGCGCACCGGGCCGCTCGATCCGATGCAGGAGGCCGGCTACCGCGCCGCGGAGGCCCGCCGCGAGGCTGCCGCGCAACGCGTAGTGGTGGAGCGGACCCGCGCAGTGCCCGATCTCAACGCGCAGATCGGGGTGCGGCGGCTGGAGGCCGACAATGCCACCGCGCTGGTCGCGGGCGTGTCGTTGCCGCTGCACGTCTTCGATCGCAACCGCGGCAACATCGCCGCTGCGCAGGCCGAGCTCCGCGCTGCCGAGGCACGCGCCGCTGCCGCGCGGCTGGAGGCGCAGGCGCAGACGCGCGCCGCGCAGGGGCTGGTCGACGCCACCGACCGGCGCGCTGCCGCGGCGAAGCGGACGATGGCGACTGCGGAGGAAACCTACCGGCTGGCAAGGGTCGCTTACGAGGCCGGCAAGTCGCCGCTGATCGAACTGCTGAACGCCCGCCACGGGCTGGGTGCGGCGCGCGGGGTCGTGCTCGACGCCGCCGCCGCCCGGCTGGAGGCACGCGCCACTCTCGCCCGTTTGTCGGGCACCACGATTACCGGAGAACCGGTCCAATGAACGACAAGAACCGCCTGTATGCCGGCGCCGCGATCGGACTGGTCGCCGCCGCCGCGCTCGGGTTCGGCGCCGCGCGCCTGACCACCCCCGCCCCGCCCGCGCCCGAGCGCCCGGTCGAGGAAGCCAAGGCGCCCGACAACGCCGTCGCGATCACCGCGCAAGGGATCGCCGCCTCCGGGATCGCGGTCGCGCCCGCCGCGTCGGGAGAACTCGACGCCGCCGTGCCCGCCGCCGCGACCGTCGCCGCCACGCCCGATGCGGAGGCGGTGCTCACCGCCCGCGCCGCGGGCACCGTCACGCGCATTCTGAAGCGGATCGGCGACAGCGTGGGAGCCGGCGAGACGATCGCGCTGGTCGAAAGCCGCGACGCCTCGACGATCGCGGCGGATCGCAGCGCCGCCGCCGCGCGCGTGACGCTCGCCGCGCGGCAACTGGCGCGCGAACGCGGCTTGCTCGCGCAAGGCGTCAGCCCGCGCGCCGATGTCGAGGCCGCGCAGGCCAATCTGGCGATGGCGCAGGCCGAGGCGGGACGCGCCAGCGCCGCCGCCGGGGCCGCGCGCGTCACGCGCGACGGACGATCGGTGGCGGTCGTCGCCCCGATCGGCGGGCGGATCACCGCGGCCCCCGCGCACCTCGGCCAATATGTCGCCGCCGAGACAGAGCTGTTCCGCGTCGCCGATCCGCGCCGCGTGCAGATCACCGCCAGCCTGCCGCCTGTCGATGCCGGCCGGGTGCGCGATGGCGACCGGGTGGAGCTGACCACCAACGACGGCCGCGTCGTGGCCGGGCGGGTCCGCTCGGCGACCGGCGTGGTCGACCCCGAAACGCGCGCGGCGACGGTGGTGATCGTGCCGACCGGCGGCGGCAGCACGCTGGCGCCGGGTCAGTCGGTGCAGGCGCGGATCTTCGCCAGCGGCGGCGCGCGCCACGACGGCGTGATGGTGCCGCAGGAGGCGGTGCAGACGATCGGCGACCAGAGCGTCGTCTTCGTCCGCACCGCCGCCGGCTTCCGTGCGCAGCCGGTGCAGGCCGGCGGGCGCAGCGGCGGGATGGTCGCGATCACCAGCGGCCTGCGCGCCGGCACGGTGATCGCCACCGACAATGCCTTTCTGCTGAAGGCCGAACTCGGCAAGAACGAAGGGGGCGAGGAATGATCGCCCGCATCATCGGCGCATCGGTCCGCGGCCGCTGGATCGTCGCCTTCCTCACGCTGTGCGTCATCGCGTTCGGCGCGTGGCAGATCACCAGATTGCCGATCGACGCGGTGCCCGACGTGACCAACCGCCAAGTGCAGATCAGCACCTTCGCCCCGACGCTGGGCCCGGTCGACATCGAGAAGCAGGTCACCTTCCCGGTCGAAACCGCGCTGGCCGGCATTCCGGGGCTGGAGATGACGCGATCGCTGTCGCGCAACGGCTTCAGCCAAGTGACGGCGGTGTTCACCGACGCGACTGACATCTATTTCGCGCGCGCGCAGGTGACCGAGCGGCTGGCGCAGGCGCGCGACGCGCTGCCCGCGAACATCCAGCCGCGGCTCAGCCCGCTCGCCACCGGGCTGGGCGAAATCTTCATGTATTCGGTCGCGTTCCGCCATCCCGACGGCAAGGGCGACGAGCATCGCCCCGGCAAGGCTGGCTGGCAGCCCGACGGCAGCTACCTGACCCCGGAGGGCGAGCGGCTGCGCACCGAGCTGGAGAAGGCCGCCTATCTGCGCACCGTGCAGGACTGGATCATCCGCCCGCAGATGCGCGCGGTCGACGGCGTCGCCGGGGTCGATTCCAACGGCGGCTATGTGAAGCAATATGTCGTCGAGCCCAATCTGAACGCGCTGGCGACCTATGGCCTGTCGGTCACCGAACTGGCCGACGCGCTGGAACGCGCCAACCTGTCCGCCGGGTCGAACTACATCCGCCGCGCGGGCGAGAGCTTTCTGGTGCGCGCCGACGCGCGGCTGAAATCGGTGTCGGACATCGAGGACGCGGTGGTCGCGACCCGCGGCGGCAATCCGGTGCGCGTCCGCGACGTTGGGCAGGTGGTGATCGGCGGCACGGTGCGCACCGGATCGGGCAGCCTCATGGGATCGGAGGCGGTGATCTCGACGATCCTGATGCTCACCGGCGAGAACAGCCGCATCGTCGCGACGCGCGTCGCCGACAAGCTGGTCGAGATCAACCGCGCCTTGCCGCCCGACGTGATGGCGGAGCCAGTCTATAACCGCTCCAAGCTGGTCAACGCGACGATCGCGACGGTCGAGAAGAACCTGATCGAAGGCGCGTTGCTGGTGATCGTGGTGCTGTTCCTGCTGCTGGGGAACGTGCGCGCCGCGCTCATCACCGCGGCGGTGATCCCGATCACGATGCTGATGACCGCATCGGGGATGAACGCGCTGGGCGTATCGGGCAATCTGATGAGCCTGGGCGCGCTCGATTTCGGGCTGATCGTCGACGGCGCGGTCATCATTGTCGAAAATGCGCTGCGCCGGCTGGCCGAGCGGCAGGAACATCAGGGCCGGCTGCTGACCCGGCCCGAGCGGATGGAGGAGACCACCCTCGCCGCGCAGGAGATGGTGAAGCCGACCGTCTATGGACAGGCGATCATCTTCCTCGTCTTTGTGCCGTTGCTGACCTTTCAGGGCGTGGAGGGCAAGACCTTCGCGCCGATGGCGATCACGCTGATGGTGGCGCTGGCGTCCGCCTTCGTGCTGTCGCTGACCTTCGTGCCGGCGATGATCGCGCTGGTCATCACCGGCAAGGTCAGCGAGACCGAGGTCAGGCCGATCCGCTGGTTCAAGGCGCGCTACGCACCGCTGCTGGTGCGCGCGGTGGCGCGGCCGGCGCCGTTCATCGCCGCGGGTGCGGGCGTGTTCCTTGCCGCGGTGCTGCTGTTCGGCGCGCTGGGGGAGGAATTCATCCCGCAGCTCGACGAAAAGGACATCACCGTCACCAATTTCCGCATCCCCTCCGCATCGATCGATCAGTCGACGCAAATGCAATTGCGGATCGAGGATGCGCTGAAATCGCTGCCTGAGGTAGCGTTGGTCTTCTCGAAGAACGGCAACGCCGATCTCGGCACCGATCCGATGCCGCCCAACGCCTCCGACACCTATGTCATACCCAAGCCGCAGAGCGAATGGCCGGCCGGCGTCGACAGCAAGGCCGACGTGCTGGCGCGGATCGAGGCGCGGATGAAGCCGCTGATCGGCAACCGGACCGAGATCCAGATGCCGATCCAGATGCGCTTCAACGAGCTGATCGCAGGCGTCCGCTCCGACGTGGCGATCAAATTGTACGGCGACGATCTGGAAGCGATGACGCAGGAGGCGGCGCGGATCGCCGATACGCTGCGCCGCATCCCCGGATCGGCGGACGTGCAGGCCGAACAGACCGATGGCGCGCCGACCTTCGACATCCAGGTCGATCGACAGGCGGCGGGGCGCTACGGCCTGCCGGTCGAGGAGGTGGCCAGCACCGTCGCCGCCGCGCTGGGCGGGCGCGCGGCGGGCGTGCTGTTCGAGGGGGATCGCCGCTTCGACGTCGTCGTGCGGCTGCCCGATGCGCAACGTGACGATATCGAGGCGCTGGGCGCGATCCCGGTGATGCTCCCCGCCGAACCGGGCCAAGCCGCACGCTCGATCCCGCTGCGCGAGGTGGCGCGATTCCGCTATACCGAGGGGCTGAACCAGATCAGCCGCGAGAACGGCAAGCGGATGGTCGTCGTGCAGACCAACGTCCGCGGGCGCGATCTAGGCGGGTTCGTCGCGAAGGCGCAGGACAAGGTCGGGCGGCTGAAATTGCCGCCGGGCATGTACGTCGACTGGGGCGGCACGTTCGAGAGCCTGCAATCGGCGCGCACGCGGTTGCTGATCGTCGTGCCGATCTGCTTCGTCGGTATCTTCGCGCTGCTGTATCTCGCCCTTGGCGGATGGGTGCCGGCGGCGATCGTGTTCAGCGCGGTGCCGATGGCGCTGGCGGGCGGCGTATTCGCGTTGCTGCTGCGTGGCATCCCCTTCTCGATCACCGCCGCGGTCGGGTTCATCGCGCTGTCGGGGGTCGCGGTGCTCAACGGACTGGTGATGATGAGCGCGATCCGCAAACGCCGCGACGATGGCGAGGAAGAGGATGCCGCGATCGTCGGCGGCGCGATGGAGCGCGTCCGCCCGGTCCTCATGACCGCGCTGGTGGCGAGCCTCGGCTTCGTGCCGATGGCGCTGGCGACCGGCACCGGCGCGGAGGTCCAGCGCCCGCTGGCCACCGTGGTGATCGGCGGGCTGATCACCTCCACCGCGCTGACCCTGCTGGTGCTGCCCGCGATCACCGCGGCGATGAGCCGGATGGCGCGACGGAAGCGACCCGCCTCGATCATGATGACGTAAGGTGCGTAATATGGTTCGTCATTGCGAGCGTAGCGAAGCAATCCAGGACGTCCTGGTCCGGCGCTGGATTGCTTCGCTACGCTCGCAATGACGGATCGAGTTGACGTTATCACGCTCGAGAATGTGATCCGTCCCTGCTGAAGCGCCACCCCCGGCAAGCCGCGTGGATCAAACGCCGGGATCGACCATGCGGCAGCTTGTATCGCCGCCGCACGCTTCCGCCGCATGACTTCGTGCGGCAAAGGCGTGATACGGCCGATGTTGCCACGGGTTCAGCATCATAAGAACAGGGTCGGCACCGATCGTCGAGCAGGGGACCAAATATGGGCGCAACTATCGCCGCCACGCCGATAACGACCGGGCGCGCTTCCGCCACGCCGGCCGCCGCGACGCGGCCGCGCTTGCAGAGCATCGATGCGCTGCGTGGGTTGGTGATGGTCGTCATGCTGCTGGATCACGTCCGGGAGACGTGGTTCCTGCATGTGCCGGTGGCCGATCCGATCGACGCGCACACCGCGCCGGTGGCGTTGCTGATCGCGCGGCTGCTAGTTAGCATCTGCGCGCCGGTGTTCGTCGCGCTGACCGGTCTGGGCGTCTATCTGTATCGCGCCAACCACACGCTTGCCGAGACGACGCATTATCTGCTGACCCGCGGCCTCATCCTGATGGCGTTCGATGTCCTCTACCTCTCGGAGCTGTACTGGGGGATCACGACGCCGACGCTGTGGTTGCAGGTGATCTGGTGCATCGGCGTGTGCATGATCGTGCTCGCCGCGCTGATCCGCTTGCCGCACCGGGTGCTGATCGCGATCGGGCTGGTCATCGTGTGCGGGCACAACCTGCTCGATCCGATCCGCTTTCAGCCCGGCGATCCGCTGTTCATCCCTTGGGCATTGCTGCATCAGCGCGACGCGATCGTGCTGCCGATCGGGCTGACCTTGAAGACCACTTATCCGGTGCTCGCCTGGATCGGGGTGATCCTGCTCGGCTACGGGATCGGACCGTGGTTCCTGCCAAATGTGGACATCCGCACGCGGCAACGTCGCTTGCTGCGACTGGGTGTCGCCATGCTGCTGGCGTTCGTCGCGCTGCGCGCGATCAACGTCTACGGGGACAAGCCGTGGTTCGTCGTCGCGGACAGCCCGGTGCGGACGGTCATGAGCTTCCTGTCGATGACCAAATACCCACCCTCGCTGCTGTTCCTGCTGCCGACGCTCGGCACGGGCGTGTTGTTGCTGGTGGCGTGCGAGCGGTTCCGCGACGCGCGGATCACGCCCGCGCTGGCGGTGTTCGGCGCCGCGCCGATGTTCTTCTACCTGTTCCACCTCACCATGCTGCGCATCCTGTATCACGGCGCGCTGGCGATCTTCGGGCCGAACCAGGGGACGGTGTTCGGCGTCGGCAACTATGGCTGGGTGCTGCTGTGGTACGTCGCGCTGATCGTGCCGCTGTACATCCCGACGGTATGGTTCTCGCGCCTGAAGAAGCGGCGGCGCGACATTACCTGGCTGAAGTATTTCTGATGCCGGGGACGACGCTGGATGCGATCGCCACGCCCGCGCTGATCCTCGACGTCGCGCGCGTCGATCGCAACGTCACCCGGTTGCGCGCGCATCTGACCGATCTCGGCGTGGCGTTCCGTCCGCATTTGAAGACCGCCAAGTCGGTCGACGTCGCGCGGCGGCTGTTCCCCGACGGCTGGGGCCCGATCACCGTGTCGACGCTGGCGGAGGCAGAATATTTCGCCGCGGCCGGCGCAACCGACATCACCTACGCGGTCGGCCTCGCCCCCGACAAGATCGCCCGCGTCGGCGCGTTGGTGGCCGGTGGTGTCGATGTGACGGTGCTGATCGACACCGTCGAACAGGCGCAGGCGCTCGGCGCGGCGGCGCGCGACGGGATCGCAATGCCGGCCGTGCTGATCGAGATCGACTGCGACGGTCATCGGGGTGGCCTGCTGCCCGACGATGCGGTGGTGATCGCGATCGCCGAGGCGTTGCGCGCGGGCGGGATCGAAGTGCGCGGCGTGCTGACCCATGCCGGCGAATCCTATGCCTGCCGCGGCGGCGTCGGTCTGCCCGAGGCGGCCGAGCAGGAGCGCGCCGCAGCGGTCGCGGCGGCGGGCCGACTGCGCGCCCGCGGTTTCGCCGCGCCGGTGGTCAGCGTCGGCTCGACGCCCACCGCGCATTTCGCGCGCATGCTCGACGGCGTTACCGAGGTACGCGCCGGAGTGTTCATGTTCTTCGATCTCGTCATGCACGGCATCGGCGTCTGCGCGGTCGACGATATTGCGGTGTCGGTACTGGCGACGGTGGTCGGCCACCGCGCCGACAAGGGCTGGATCCTCGTCGATGCCGGCTGGATGGCGATGTCGCGCGATCGCGGGACGCAGCGGCATCCGGTCGATCAGGGATATGGGCTGGTGTGCGATATCGACGGCACGCCCTACGGTGACCTGATCGTCGCGGACGCCAGCCAGGAACATGGCATCGTCACCGTTCGGCCGGGCAGCGACGCTACCCTGCCCATGCTGCCGATTGGCACGCGGGTGCGGATCCTGCCCAATCACGCCTGTGCGACGGGCGGACAGCACGATGCCTATCGGGTGGTGGACAGCGGCGGGCGCGACGTGATCGCGACGTGGCCGCGGATGCGCGGGTGGTGACGATGACGGACGCTATCGAACGGATCGCCCCCGCCGGGCTCGCGCCGCCCGCCGGGCACTACAGTCACGCCGTCCGGCACGGCGGGCTGATCCTGACTTCGGGGCAGCTCGGCGCGCGCGCCGACGGCACGCACACCGCCGACCTGCCGTTCGAGGATCAGGCGCGCCAGGCGCTGTCGAACATGCTGGCGGCGGTCGCGGCCGGCGGCGCGGGGCCGCACGACATCCTGAAGGTCACCGCCTATATCGTCGGGGTCGAGAATTGGCCGCGCTTCAATGCCGTCTATGCCGAGTTGCTGGGCGACGCGCGACCGGCGCGCACCGTCGTGCCGGTTCCCGAGCTTCGCTACGGCTATCTGGTCGAGGTCGATGCGATCGCGGTAACTCGCGCATGAAGATGCAATCCTACTGGATCGACACCGCGACGCCGTTCGCCGCCGGGATCGACGCCGGGCCGCAGGGCGAGGCCGACGTGGTGGTCGTCGGTGCGGGCTTCACCGGGCTGTCGGCGGCGCTTGCGCTGGCGAAAAAGGGCGCGAAGGTCGTCGTGCTGGAGGCGGGCAAGGTCGCCAATGCCGCCTCCGGGCGCAACGGCGGCATGTGCAACAACGGCTTCGCGCAGGATTACGGCGGCATGTGCGCGCGGCTGGGCACCGAGCGCGCGAACCTGCTGTACCGCGCGTTCGACGCCGGGGTGGACAAGGTCGAGGCGATCATCGCGCAGGAGGGGATCGACTGCGATTTCCGCCGCGTCGGCAAGCTGAAACTGGCCGCCAAGCCCGCGCATTTCGACAAGCTGGTCCGTTCGCAGGAATTGCTGGCGCGCGAAGTCGATCCCGATACGCGGATCGTCACCCGTGCCGACCTGCGCGACGAAATCGGGTCCGACCGCTATTTCGGCGGGCTGATCTACGAAAAGGGCGCCGGGCTCCATATGGGCCGCTTCGGCCAGGGCATGGCCGAGGCCGCGGCCCGCCACGGCGCGGTCATCCACGAGAACAATCCCGTCACCGGGTTACGCCGGCTGTCCGGTCAGGTGCACGAGGTGGTCACGCCGAAGGGTGCGATCCGCGCAAAGCAGGTGCTGCTGGCGACGGGCACGTCGCGCGTCGGGCCGCTCGGCTGGATCCGGCGGCGCGTCATCCCGGTCGGCGCCTATTTGATCGCGACCGAACCGTTGCCGACCGACTTGCTCGATCGTTTGACCCCGCGGCGACGGATGACCACCGATACGAAGAATTTCGTCGCCTATTTCCGCACCACGCCCGATAATCGCCTGCTATTTGGCGGCCGGGCGCGGTTCTCCAGCCGCTCCGATGCCGCCTCGGATGCACGCAGCGGCGCGATCCTGCGCCGGACGATGGTCGAGGTGTTCCCCGAACTGGCCGATACGCGGATCGATTATTGCTGGGGCGGCATGGTCGACATGACGAAGGACCGCCTGCCCCGCGCCGGCGAACGCGACGGCCTTTTCTATTCAATAGGTTACAGCGGCCACGGCACGCAAATGTCGACCTATATGGGCGCGATCATGGCCGAGGTGCTGGATGGCCGTGCCGAGCTGAACCCGTGGCGCGACTTCGACTGGCCGGCGATCCCCGGCTATTTCGGCCGCCCGTGGTTCCTGCCGATCGTCGGCGCCTACTATCGCTATCAGGATCTCGTTCGATGATCGACGGCGCCGTGCGGCAAGGGCTTTATATCGACGGCGGGTGGCAGGAAGCGTCGGGCACCACGACGCTGCCGGTGGTCGACCCGACCACCGAAGCCGAGATCGCGCAGGTGGCGGCGGGGACGAGCGCCGATCTCGACCGCGCCGTCGCTGCGGCGAAGGCGGCGTTCCCGGCGTTCGCCGCTACGCCGGTCGCCGAGCGCCAGGCGATGCTCGAGCGGATCCACGCGCTGATCCTCGACCGGGCTGAGCCGCTGGCCCGCGTACTGACGCAGGAGATGGGCGCGACCATCACTCATGCGCGCACCGCGCACGTCCCGCTCGCCGCCGCGCATGTCCGCGTCGCGGCCGACCTGCTCGCCGATTATCCCTTTTTGACGATGCAGGGTTCGACCGCGATCGTGCGCGAGCCGATCGGGGTCTGCGCGCTGATCACGCCGTGGAACTGGCCGCTGTACCAGATCACCGCCAAGGTCGCACCGGCGCTGGCGGCGGGCTGCACCGTCGTGCTGAAGCCGAGCGAATTGTCACCGCTCAGCGCGTTGCTGTTCGCGCGGATCGTCCACGACGCCGGGGTGCCGGCCGGTGTCTTCAATCTGGTCAACGGCACCGGTCCGGAAATCGGCGCGGCGATGGCGGCGCACCCCGATGTCGACATGATCTCGATCACCGGATCGAACCGCGCGGGCGTGCTGGTCGCGCAGGCGGCCGCGCCCACCGTCAAGCGCGTCACGCAGGAGCTGGGCGGCAAATCGCCCAACATCCTCCTGCCCGATGCGGACTTCGCGCGGGTCGTCCCGCTGGGGGTGATGACGGCGTTCCGCAACGTCGGCCAGTCGTGCAGCGCGCCGACGCGGATGATCGTCCCCCGCGCGCGGCTCGCCGAGGTGGAGACGCTCGCGCGCGAAACCGCAGCAACGATCGTGGTCGGCGATCCCGCGAACGAGACGACGATGCTCGGCCCGATCGCCAACGCCGCGCAATATGCGCGTGTGCAGGCGATGATCGCCGCCGGCATTGCCGAGGGCGCGACGTTGCTTTGCGGGGGACCGGGTCGCCCCGACGGGCACGAACGCGGCTATTTCGTGCGGCCGACGATCTTCTCCGATGTCGCCACCGCCATGCGGATCGCGCAGGAAGAGATATTCGGCCCGGTGCTCGCGATCCTGCCCTATGACGATGTCGACGAGGCGGTGGCGATCGCCAACGACACCGTCTTCGGGCTCGGCGGGCATGTGCAGGGCACCGACCTCGCCCGCGCCGTCGCGCGCCGCATCCGCACCGGGCAGGTGCACATCAACCATCCCGCCTGGGACCCGCACGCGCCGTTCGGCGGCTACAAGCGATCGGGCAACGGCCGCGAATATGGCGTCTTCGGGTTGGAAGAATTCCTCGAAACCAAGGCCATCCTCGGCTTCGCCTGACCGCCGCCTCCTCTCACACGAGTTTCCTCGATCATGCCCGCACCGCTGCGCATCCTCGCCGGCTCCCCCACCCTTCCCGCCGAGGCCGACGCCGTGGTTATTGGCGCCGGGATCATCGGCAGCTTCGCGGCCTATTATCTGGCCGAACGCGGGCTGAAGGTCGCGCTGGTCGAAAAGGGCGTCGTCGGCGGCGAGCAATCGAGCCGCAACTGGGGCTGGTGCCGCCAGCAGAACCGCGATGCGCGCGAGCTGCCGATCTCCACCAAGAGCCTCGACCTGTGGGAGAAGTTCGAGGCCGACACTGGCGAACGGACCGGCTTCCGCCGCTGCGGCCTGCTCTATCTCAGCGACAGTGAGGCGGAGCTGGCCGGCTGGGCGCGCTGGGGCGAGTTCGCGCGATCGGTCGGCGTCGAAACGCACATGCTGACCGGCGCGGAGGCGACCGCGCGCGCGGCCTTTTCGGGCCGCGCATGGCGGGGTGGCGTCTTCTCGCCCACCGACGGCATCGCCGATCCCGGGCTGGCGGCCCCCGCAGCGGCGGCAGCGCTGATGGCCCGCGGCGGCACCGTTCATCAGGGGTGCGCGGCGCGCGGGATCGAGACGAGCGGCGGCGCGGTCAGCGGCGTCGTCACCGAAAAAGGCACGATCCGCACGAAGATCGCTATCCTGTCGGGCGGCGCATGGGCATCGTCCTTCTGCCATCAACTCGGCATCCGCTTTCCGCAAGCGGCGGTGCGCCAGTCGATCATGGCGGTCGCCAGCGGGCACCTGCCGCTGCCCGACGCGCTCCATACCGCGGCGGTGTCGATCACGCGGCGTGGCGAAGGAGTTCACTCGCTCTCGATCAGCGGACGGGCGCGGGTCGATCCGACCGCGCAATTCGTGCGGTTCAATCGCGAGTTCCTGCCGATGTTCCTCAAGCGATGGCGCAGCCTCGCCCCCGGCGGCTTGCAGGCGATGCGCGCCGGGCACGAAGGCGTGCGGCGCTGGCGCCTCGACCAGCCGACGCCGATGGAGCAGAGGCGCATCCTCGATCCCACCCCGGACATGGCGGCGCTACGCCTGACGCTGAAGCGGGCCATCGATCTCTTCCCGGCGCTGGCGGACGTGCCGGTCGTCGGCCGCTGGGCCGGCTATATCGACAGCACCCCCGACGGCGTCGCGACGATGAGCGAAGTGCCCGCCCTGCCCGGGTTCATCCTGGCGGCGGGCTTCAGCGGCCACGGCTTCGGCGTCGGGCCGGGCGCCGGGCACCTGCTGGCGGACATGGCGACCGGGCAGCAGCCGATCGTCGCTCCGCGCCCCTATGACCTCGCGCGCTTCGATCGGCGCGGGGCGGTCGACGTGGCGAACTTCTGAGCCACTCGACCGTCCCCAATTTCACCCATCGATCGCGCCGCCGCGCTCAGCCGCCGCGCGCCACCTGAAATCCGGCGAAGGACTGGCTCACCGGCATCAACTCAAGCCGATTGATGTTCAGATGCGGCGGCAGCGTCGCAATCCACAATATGGTGGCGGCGATATCGTCGGCGGTCATCGGCGAGGAGCCCCCGTACAGCGTGTCGGACGCCTGCTGGTCGCCGCCGGTGCGCACCAGCGTGAATTCGGTTTCCACCATGCCCGGCTCGATGGTGCTGACCCGAACCCCGGTCCCGTGAAGATCGGACCGAAGGTTCAGCGAAAACTGTTCCACGAACGCCTTGGTGCCGCCGTAGACGTTGCCGCCGGTGTAGGGATAGCTGCCCGCCACCGACCCGATGTTCACGATCGCGCCCTTGCGCGCGATGATCGCGGGCAGCAGGCGGTGCGTGATCGCGACGAGCGCGGTGACGTTGGTGTCGATCATCGTGCGCCACTGCGCGAGATCGGCCTTCTGCGCCGGAACGGTGCCGAGCGCGAGGCCTGCATTGTTCACCAGAAGATCGATGCCGCGGAAGTGCTCGGGCAGCGCGTCGAGCGCGGCGTCGCGCGCGGCATCGTCGCGGACGTCGAACGGCGCGGCGTGCACCCGCTCGCCATGTTCCTCGGTCAGCGCCGCCAGCCGGTCCGCGCGGCGTCCGGTGGCGATCACCTGCCATCCCGCATCGACCAGCGCCTTCGTGGTCGCGCGACCGATGCCCGATGTCGCGCCGGTGACGATCGCTGTCTTCATGGACGATGTTCCTTTTTCCTGGGCGATTCCGCGCCGCCGATGTTGCCGTCGAACCTTCGCGGTGCAAGCGTGACGATCTCGTCACGGTTCGGCGTCCGGACGCGTGACACGCCGGTTCGATCCTGTTGGCGCTTCTCCGAAACAATGTAATGGCTCGGCGAAGTCGGCGGCATGGCGCGGCGCTTACCGTGGACGCTGCAACAGCGCGGGAAATGGCGCTTGCGCCGGCCCCGCCGGATCGCGCAGCGCATTGCGAACTCCCGCGTCGGCGCTGAGCGGGATCGCCATACCATCGGTCTTTTCCAGCAGCGCAAACAATTTGCCGCTCATCCGCTCGGCCAGTTCCTCGTGCCCGGGACGCGCGATCAGGTTGTTGGTCTCGTGCGGGTCCTCGGCGAGATCGTACAACTCGTCGATGTCCCAGATGCCGTGGAAGTGCATGTATTTGTAGCGATCCTCACGCAGCGCATGGACGGTCGGCGTCTGCGGGAAATTGCGCTCCCAATAATATTCGTACAGCAATTCCTGCCGCCACGGCGCATGCGCGTCGCGCGCCAGCGGGAGCGCGTTGCTCCCGGCCATGCCCGCAGGCGCGCGCAGCCCTGCCGCCGCCAGCAAGGTCGGTGCGATATCGATATTCGCCACCACCTGCTCGACGACACTCCCCGCCGGGAACAGCGCCGGACATCGCGCGAGCATCGGAATGCGCATCGATTCCTCGTAAGCGGTGCGCTTGTCGATAAGGCCATGCTCCCCGAACATGAAGCCATTGTCGCCGAGATACAGGATCAGTGTGTCGTCCAGCTCGCCGCGCTTCTCCAGCAGATCCATGATCCGCGCCAGCCCCTCGTCGACCGCCAGCAGCGTCTCCATGTAGCGCTTGTAGTAATCGCCGATGTCGAGCGTGCCGTGATACGGAAAGCCGACCCCGTGCCAGCTGTTGCGCTGGTTCTCGACCCACATCGGCCGCCCCGGCGCGCCCGGCTGCATCGACGCCGGATAGCGGAAGGTTTCCTTGTCGTACCGCCCCTTGTGGCGTTCGGCCGGGATGAATTCGGAATGCACCGCTTTGTGCGCCAGATGCATCATCCACGGACGCCCCGCGGGGCGCTTGCCGATCCAGTCGATCGCGTAATCGGTCAACTCGTCGGTGATATAGCCCTTCTGCGGCACGCGCCGCCCGTCGACGTTCAGCCCGTCGGCGCTTGGTAGATAGCTCCCCTGCCCCTTGAAGCTCACCCAATGGTCGAAGCCGGGCTGCGGCGCGTCGCCCTCGTCGCCCATATGCCATTTGCCGATGAACGCGGTGTCGTAGCCGGCGGCCTGCAGATACTCGGGATAGAAGACCAGCCCCGGCGGGATCGGATGGTTGTTGTCGACCACCTTATGCTGGTGCGCGTACAGCCCGGTGAAGATCGACGCGCGGCTCGGCGAACACAGCGCCGTGGTGACGAAGGCGTTGTGGAAATGCGTGCCCTCGCGCGCCAGCCGGTCCAGCGTCGGCGTGTCGCCGAAATCCTGTGCCTTCATGAACCCCATCGCGTCGTAGCGATGATCGTCGGTCAGCACGACAAGGATGTTGCGCGGCTTCACGCCCGGCAGTCTCGCCAACCGCCGCGAGCGGCGCGGCGCCGCCGCCGCGCCCGCCGCCATCGAATAGAGCCCGAATGCACCGCCGGTCCCGGCCAGCAGCACCCCGCGGCGCGTCGTCTCCTCGCTCATCGTCAGAAATCCTTGCGCAGCAACAGCCCGGCATAGCGCTTATCGTCGCGCGGCACGAACCGCACCGTCCCCGCGAACGTGCCGTTGGTCAGGAAGCTGGCATAGGGCGTGTCGGTGATGTTCTTGACGTAAGCGCGCAGCTGCCATCCGTCGCCGGGATGGAGCAGCGCGACGCTGGCGTTCCAGATCGCATAGGCCGGCTGGACCGTATTCGGGGTCTGCGCCAGCGAATATTGCACCTTGCTGCTGAACGTCACGTCGCTTTGCAGTTCCAGCGACAGGGCGTCGGACAAGGCGAAGCGGTAGGTCGCATTCTCGAACAGCCGCACCTTGGGCGCATAGGGCAGCGGCTGGCCATTGATGTTGCAGCTGACCGGCGCGCCGACCGGGCAGTTGAAGTCGCGCACCGTCGCATCGGTATAGGCGCCCGACAGGTCGAAGGTCAGGCCCTGCACGGGGCGCAACGTCACGTCCGCCTCGACCCCGCGCGACCGCACCGACCCGGCATTGATGAGCCGCGTCACCGGCGCGCCGCCGACCGAATCCGTGAAATTCGCCTGATAGCCATCGAAGTCGGTGGTATAGACCGCCACCGCATAGCTCAGCGCGCGGTTCGCGGTGCTGCCCTTGATCCCGCCCTCATAGGAGTTCGACGTCTCCGGGCTCAGCGGTACCTCGTCGAGCAGCGTCGTCGCGTTGAGCGAGCGCATGTTGAAATAGACGTTGTACGCCGGCCCCTTATAGCCGCGCGAATAGGTGAAGTACGTCTGCGCATGCTCACCGAGGTCAAGCTGCACCCCAAGGCGATAGCTGTCGCCACGCGCATCGGTGCTGCCCGCGGCATTGTGGTACGCGCGGATACCGGGGCGATCGAGCGACGCCGCACCGCTGTTGGTCGGGTCGTTGCTCGACGTGCGGACGTGATGGAAATCGAGCGAGTCCCACGTCGATCGATAGCCCGCGATCGCGCGGAAATGCTCGGTGAAATTGACGTTCGCCTCGCCGAACAGCGCATAATTGTGGTTGGTAACGCCGTAGTTCGCGATGCCCGTGGTGGAGGTCTGCGTCGTTCCCGCCAGCGTCGTCAACGCGCGCTGATAACGCTCGTCGGTCTGCGCGCGCAGGTAATAGGCACCGAGCACGTAATCGATCAGCCCGCCGCGCGGCGACGTCAGCCGCAGTTCCTGCGAAAATTGCCGGCTGTCGACGCTGCCGTCGTCCACACCCGACGGGAAGGTCGTGGTCAGCTGCGCCAGCTGGTCATAATCCTGCTGCTGGTGGTTCAGCCATTGCCGCCACGCGCTGATCGACGTCAGGTGATAGTCGCCCAGCGACAGGTCGGCGGTCAGCGATCCGCCGTAATTCTCGTCGCGGACGTTGGTATCGAGGTTCGTCCCCAGCCGGCGATTACCCGGCCCCGCTACGATCCCCTGCGACGCCAGCGCGGCGCCAAGCGGCGCGGAACTGGTGATCGCGCGCGTCGGATAGGCGATCTGCTGCGTCGACTGATAGACGCCCGCCACCGTCTCGCGCGTGTTGAGATAATCGCCGATCGCGGTCAGCTTCAGCGCATCGAACGGCGTAACCACCAACTTGCCGCGCGCGCCGTAGCGCCGCGAGCCATTGGCGTCATGTCCGGTCACGACGTTGCGCAGATTGCCGTCGAAGTCGCTGTAGAGCCCGCCGATCAGCGCCTGCACCTTGCCCGGCACGATCGCGCCCGACACGCCGGCCTTGATGCGATATTCCTGATCGGTGGTCGCCCCCGCCTCGCCGAACGCGTGGAACTCGTCGGTCGGATTGCGCGTAACGATGTTGACGACGCCCGCCGAGGCGTTCTTTCCGAACAGCGTTCCCTGCGGGCCGCGCAACACCTCGATCCGCTCGACCTCGCCCAGATCCAGCGTCGACTGGCCGGGGCGCGTCAGCACCACGCCGTCCAGCACCGTCGACACCGACGGCTCGACGCCGGGCGAGGTGGTGATCGTACCGATGCCGCGGATGAACACGGTACGGTCCTTGTTCGACGCCCCGCTGCGGAAACCGACCGACGGGATCGATGCCGCGATCCGCTCGAGATTGTTCAACTGCCGCTCTGCCAGCGACTTTCCGTCGACGGCCGTGATCGCGATCGGCACCTGCTGGAGCGATTCGTTACGGAAGCGCGCGGTGACGACGACCTCGCCCTCGCCTGCCGGCGGGGTGGCGGGCGCCGCTGTTGAAGTTGAGTCCTGCGGCGCGGGCGCATCCTGTGCGGTGGCGGGCGTGGCGAACAGCGAGAGAGCAGTAGTAGCAAGCAGCACAGGCAGGCGTCGATCGATCATCGGGTCCCCTTTCAGATCGCGGCGAACGCTAAAGCCTAGTTCATAGATCGGGTATAAAGAACCGTATCGCACGGACACAGGCCGGCTTTAGGGTCGATTGTCACCGGACACGCGCAGCGCGAACAAAGCGAAGCGGAGCGTACCCCATTCCGTCGCCCCGGACTTGATCCGGGGCCCCGCTTCCTGCCGAAGGAAGGAAGAAGCGAGATCCCGGATCAAGTCCAGGATGACGGAATGAACCACGATCGACCGGTTCTACCGCTCCGCCTCCACTGGCGTCAGCCGTGGCAACAACACCTGGATCCACCCCCATGCCGCCAGATAGGCGACGCTGGCGAACACCAGCAGCGGCAGATACCCCAGCCCCGCCGCCAGCGTCAGCCCGGCGATCTTGGCGATCGCCACCCCACCCATATTGCCGCAGAACGATCCGAACGCGGTGACGCGCCCCACGCGCGCCTGCGGCGTAATATCGGCGATCATCGCGAAGACGTTGGTCGAAAACGCCTGATGCCCTGCCAGCGCCAGCGCCATCAGCGACACCGCGATCGGATAATTGTCCGTCAGCAGCGCGAGCGGGATCGGCATCACCGCCAGTGCCGCGCCCAGCAGCACGCCCTTGCGCACACGGTTCAGCGATGCGCCGCGCCCCAGCAACCGCGTGGGTATCACCCCGCCCAGCAAAGAGCCGATTGCCGCTCCGCCGTAAGCCAGCGCAAGCGGCATGCCGAGCGCAACCCCCGACAGCCCGAACTGGCGGTGGAAGAAGTCCGGCAGCCAGAACAGCAACAACCACCATGTCGCGTCGGACAGCAGTTTGGCGCCCGCGATCGCCCAGGTTCGCCGGTCGCGCAGCATCGGTACCGAGGGCACCGGCGACGCGGTATCGGCGACCTTCGGCGCGGCAAAGGCAATCCCGCGCGCCGCAATCAGCCACGCCAGAGCCCATAGCAACCCCGCGATGCCGACCGCCACGAACGTCCCGCGCCACCCCAGCCACAGGCCGAGCAGCGGGATCGCGAGCGGGGCGAGGATCGCGCCGAGGCTGTTGGCGGCATTGCCCGCGCCGAACCCGGTCGAACGCCACCGCGGTGGTAGCACCGCGGCGATCGTCTTGATACCGGTCGGCGTTCCCATCGCTTCGGTCGCACCCAGCGCGACGCGCACCGCGATGAACTCGGTCATCGAGCGTGCCCAGCCGTGCAGCAACGCCGCGACGCTCCACGCCGCGACACCGACCGGATTGGCCCAGCGCACGCCAAGCCGGTCGGCGATCCAGCCGCTGAACAGGAAGCCAACCGCCGCCCCGCCCTGGAACCATGCCGCCAGCGTCCCGTAATCGTCGTCGCTCCAGCCGAGATCGACGGCAATCACCGGCTTCAGCACCGCGATGACCTGTCGGTCGACCAGATTGAGCACGCCGGCGGTGATCACCAGAGCGAACAGCACGCCACGGTGCCGCGCGCTCAACTGCGAGACGCTTCTCATGCGATCAGCACGGCCGCAGGGAGACCGTGAACGCGAACAACATTCGCCATCGCGCCGCCAGCTCGCTCACAGCACCAAAGGCGCATGGTCGATCCGCGGCAGAACGTGGCGCGCGAACAGATCGGCCTCGGCGGCATGCGGATAGCCGGACAGGATGAAGGCATCGATCCCGGCGGCGCGATACGCCTGCAACTTGGCGAGCACCTGATCGGGATCGCCGACGATCGCCGCACCGCAGCCCGATCGCGCGCGACCGATGCCGGTCCACAGGTTTGCCTCGGCATAGCCGTCGTCGGCTCCCTCGCGCAGCTCAGCCTGCCGCCGAACCCCCGCCGATTGCGAGTCGAGCGATCGCGCCCGGATCGCGGCCCCGGTCGCATCGTCCAGCTTCGACAGCAGCCGCTCCGCCGCCGCCCGGGCCTCAGCCTCGGTCTCGCGCACCACGACATGCACACGATAGCCGAAGCGCAGAGTGCGGCCATGCTTCGTGGCGCGCGCGCGCAGGTCGGCGACGATCGACTGCACACCATCCATCGTGTCGGGCCACATCAGATACACGTCCGCGCCCTTCGCCGCCGCCTCGCGCGCCGCCTCGGACAGCCCGCCGAAATAGAAGGACGGGCACCGCCCCGACAGCGTCGTCACGCGCGGGGGATCGAGCTTGAGCTTCCAGAACTCGCCGTCATGATCCAGCGGTTTGCCGTCCAGCAAGGTGCGCAGGATGTGCATCGCTTCGACGGTACGCGCATAGCGCGGCGCGCTGTCCAGCGTCTCGCCGGGCAGGTCGCTGGAAATGATGTTGACGGTCAACCGCCCGCCGAGCATCCGGTCGATCGTCGCGATCTGCCGCGCCAGCTGCGGCGGCCAGCTTTCGCCAATCCGCACCGCCATCAACAGCCGCATCCGCCGCAGCAGCGGCGCGACGCCCGCGGCGAAGGCGGTCGTGTCGATCCCCAGCGCATAGCCCGACGGCAACAGGCAATTGTCGTAGCCCGCGCTCTCCGCCTGCACGACGATGTCGCGGCAATGCTCCCAAGTTGACTGCAACGCCGGATCGGGAACGCCCAGAAACTCATAATCGTCGTCGCACAGCGCGGAGAACCAGCTGATCTCGCAAGGCCCCGGGGTCGTCGTCACGGCATTGCTCTCCATCAACCTGTCCGGCGAGGCTCATGCCAGCACGTGAGGGCGCTCGCCAGATGTCGCGGCTTTGCCCCCGCAAAGCTTTGCCCTCTTGTCGAACAATGGTGAACGGCAGGAAAGCGCGACGCAGAAGCGAAGGCAAGGACCGACGATGACGGCAAAAATCCGGTATGGCGTGGTGGGCACGGGCATGATGGGGGTCGAGCACCTGCGCAACATCGCGCTGCTCCCCGATGCCGAGGTCGTCGCGATCGTCGACCCGGTCGCCACCTCGCTCGACTGGGCGCGGGAAGCACTTGGCGACCGCGGCGGCGCGGTCGAAAGCTTCGACGATGTCGCTACATTCGCACGTACGGCGCGGGTCGATGCGATCGTCGTCGCCTCGCCCAACCACACCCACCGTGCCGTGCTTGACCCGCTGTTCGGGATGGACGCCGCGATCCTCTGCGAAAAGCCGCTCGCCACCACGCTGGCCGACGCCCGCTGGATCGTCGAGCGGGCCGCGGCGCATCCGCGCCCATTCTGGACCGGGATGGAATATCGCTTCATGCCCCCCGCTGCCGCGTTCATCGAACAGGTTCATGCCGGGCGGGTCGGCAATTTGCGCATGTTGTCGATCCGCGAGCATCGCTTTCCGTTTTTGCCCAAAGTCGGCGACTGGAACCGCTTTTCGTGCAACACGGGTGGCACGATGGTCGAGAAATGCTGTCACTTCTTCGATCTGATGCGCCTTATTATCGGCTCCGAAGCGGTACGCGTCTATTGTTCCGGTGCGACGGACGTGAACCATCTCGACGAACGATATGACGGAAAGCGCCCCGATATCATCGACAACAGCTTCACCACCGTCGACTTCGCCAACGGAGTCCGCGCAATGCTCGACCTCTCCATGTTCGCCGACGGTGCCGAACATCAGGAAGAAATGAGCGCCACTGGCGACAAAGCCCGCCTCGACGTCCTGATTCCGCCCGGAGAACTGGTATTTAGCCCCCGCGTCGGCTTCCAGAACGATAAGCGCGTCGAACGCACGCGCATCGCGATCGACCCCACCGCCCACGCCGCCGGCAGCCACGAAGGCGCCACCTACTTTCAACATCTTGCCTTCGCGCAAGCGGTGCGCGGCGAAGGAGAAGTGCAAGTAACGGCTTTGGACGGGCTACGGGCTGTTCAGATCGGAGTTGCCGCAGAAGTGAGTGCCCGTGAACATCGCGTCGTCGACATCGAGGAACTGGAAGAAGACTATCGAGGTAGGTAGGATTGTGGGCGTTGCCCGGCCGTTCGCGATAAGAATTCAGGTGAAAGACAATCAGGAGAGAGCATGCGCATAGCCCTAATCGTGGCAGCCATTATTATGGTCGGTGCGAGTGGCACCGGCGCTGCTTCGCCGCCCCCGAAAACGGTCTCGAAACACGCGTCGTCGCAGCTTCAGGGCCCTTTCGAACTTCGATCACGCATCTATCCCGGCACGGTGCGGCGCTACTGGGTGTATGTTCCAGCAGACTACGACCCTGCGCAACCGCCGAACCTGCTGCTTTTCCAAGACGGGCAGCGAGCGGTGAACCCGAGCGGAACCCTCCGGGTGCCGGCGGTGCTGGACGAACTGATCCGCCAGCGCGCCCTACCATCGACGCTGGGCATCTTCGTGACCCCCGGTCATCGGGCCGACCATTACCCCGCCGATCTCGGGATGAACAATCCTGATCACCGGGTCGAAGAGTATGACTCGCTTTCAGATGATTATGCACGATTGACGCTAAATGAATTACTGCCGACCGTCGCAAAACACTGGCGCTTTACAAATGATCCAAGGCGTCGCGCAATTGGCGGGACGTCCAGCGGCGCAATGGCGGCGTGGACCGTAGCGTGGCGCCATCCCGATGCGTTCGGGAACGTCCTGAGCTTTATCGGAAGCTACACGTCGATTGGTCTGACATTGGGGCGGGACGGCACGCCATTGACCTACGGCGGCGACACATATCCTGGCCTGATACGAAAGTCGCCGATCAAGCCGTTACGCATTTTCCTGCAGGACGGTCGCAACGATCTCGACAACGAACACGGCAACTGGTTCCTCGCGAACCAACAGATGCTGAAGGCGCTCGAATGGGCGAACGAGCACACTGAAGCACAAGGCAAAGCGGGGCCTCGCTACGACATCAATCACGTTTGGACCGACGGGGCGCACTCGGATGCGGACGCAGGTTCCCTGCTTGCCGATGCCCTCCGCTGGATCTGGCGCGACGCAAGTCCCGCCAAGCAACAATAGATGAGACGCTTTGGCGAACCGAATATCGTCGTACCAAGTCAAGCCTAAGCTCGATGAATCTCGGCATGCTGCTGATCGACCTTGTGACTTGTTCGCAGTTGAAATTGCAATGGCCAATGCATCTGAATGCTTGTGTAATCGTTTAGCCCTTATCTTCCATAATTAAAACTAATTCGCCTGCCAGCGATAAATCAGAGCATTTAGATTGAGGGCCAGTGTTGCGACGACCGGCGGGTTCATCGGCTCAATCGTCGCCGCCTTCTTCGTGTCAGGCGATATCCGACAGTGTGGCTGTTGCTGTCTCGCCTGTGCTGCATCGTGCCGGGCGCGACACGGTGCGCAGCCCGGGCGACGGACAGCCGAACTCGCACGGCAAGACCTATGCCTCGCAGGTATGGCCCGACGTGCTGCTGCGCCCGCGCTTCGCCCCCTAAATCGACCGGATCACGATGCCGCCCATGCCGTGATTGGCCGACGATTACCTTAAACGAGGCTTAACTCATGCCGGGCTAATTCGCTGATGCGCAAGCCAAGGAAAAAACATGACTTTTGCCAATCTCGCCATCCCACGTAAGCTCGCTTTGGCGTTCGGCTCCTTGGTGGCGACTTTTACGATCGTTAGTGCCGTCGTGTTCGTGAATGTCATGCGACTGCACGAGGTCGCCGTGCAGCGAGACCAGGCAAAGCTCGCATCCGATCATGCCGACGACATGCTCACCGGGGTCGTCGAGGGGCAAAGCGCCGTGCGGGGGTATGTGCTGCTGGGCAAGCAGGCGTTCCTCGAAACGCATGAGGAGAATCGACAGGCGATCATCGACGCCGCGGCGAAGCTGAAGCAGAGTGCGCCGCGATCGGACCAGATCAAGCGCGTGAACGCCTACCTTGCGGCCGTGGCTGAATGGCAGAGGTCGAAGGTCGCTCCGACACTTTCCGCCTACGACAATCCGGCAACGCGAGAATATGCCCGCGAACTGGCGGGCGCCAAGCAACTGGGCGCGATGCGTAAGATCCACAAAGAGATCCAGGAAGCGCAGGAGGCGTGGGTCGCGCGGCAGGATGCCGAGCAACAGCATGCGGAATGGATGGTCAAGCTGGCGCTCGGGCTCGGGGGGCTCTTTGCCGCGACGCTCGCCGGTGGCCTCGGCTGGCTTCTGTCGCGATCGATGGCGCAACCGGTCGTCAGGATGGCCAGGGTGATGGCGGACATGGCCGAGGGTCGTACCGATGTCGACGTGCCCAGCACCGACCGGAGCGACGAGATCGGCCACATCGCGAAGGCGGTGCTCGTATTCCGCAACGCCGCGGTCGAGAAGCAGCGCGACGACCGGGAACGGCAAGCCGTGATGGACGAAGTGGCGGCCGGTCTGCAGCGGCTCGCCGACGCCGATCTCACCACGCGCTTCTCCGGCTTCCCTACAGCGTTCTCGCGTCTGGAGGTCGACTTCAATCGCGCGATCGAGTCGATGGCGCAGGTCATGTCCGCGGTCATGCGGGCTTCCAGAGACATAGACAGCGGCGCCTCCGACATTCGATCCGCGTCCGACGATCTTTCGCAGCGCACCGAGCAGCAGGCCGCCAGCCTCGAGGAAACCGCCGCCGCGATGGAGGAGATCACCAGCACGGTACGTCGGACGGCGAACGATGCGGTCGAGGCGGACAAGATCGTGTCCGCGGCGAGCCGCGAGGCGGCGGTCTCCGGCGACGTGGTGCGTCGCGCCGTGGAAGCGATGAGCGGCATCGAGCGTTCGTCCGGCGAGATCGGCGAAATCATCAGCGTGATTGATGCCATTGCCTTCCAGACCAACCTTCTGGCGCTCAACGCCGGGGTAGAGGCGGCACGCGCGGGCGACGCCGGCAAGGGCTTTGCGGTTGTCGCCTCGGAGGTGCGCGCGCTGGCGCAACGCTCCGCCGACGCGGCGAAGGACGTCAAGGCGAAGATCACCACCTCGACCGAGCAGGTCGACCTCGGGGTCGGATTGGTGGCCGAAGCCGGCGCGGCCTTGCAGACGATCAACAGCCGGATCAGCGAGATAAGCTCGCTGATGTCAGGCATCAGCGCCGCGGCCGAGCAGCAAGCGATCGGGCTGCAGCAGGTCAACACCGCCGTCGGCGAGATGGACAATATGACGCAGCAGAATGCGGCGATGGTCGAAGAAGCCACCGCCGCCGCACGCAGCCTTGCGAGCGAAGCCGACGAACTCTCACGCCGGGTTTCCCGCTTTATCGTCGATCCGAACACCGCCTCGCCCCAACACGCCCGCCTGGCAGCATGAAAAAGGAACCGGCCATGTAACGCCGGCAGCTTTTCGGCGACGACTGTCCTGACGGGGCCTCGCTTGCCGTGTCGCATCCGATTTTAGGTCAATAGATTAGCATAAAGTTGGCCAGCGCTCGGCACGTGCCCCCTGCCCTCGCTACGATGCCGCTTTCCCCATCCGCGAAACCGCGTTGGTCGCCGCTGCGTGACTCGTCGGCAATCCACCGATATTTCGTCGAGGGTAGCAGGATCGGTGGCATGGCGAATGGTGACAGCGGCGGCTCATTTTGCGTCTTCGTCGTCGAGGATGACGACGACATGCGCGAGGCGATCAGAACCTTGCTCGAAATGTGCGGGCATCAGGTCCGCGCCTATCCGAACGGTATCGCGCTGCTGGCCGACCTGAGCCGATCCCATGCCGGATGCATTGTCATGGACGTTCGGATGCCGGAGGTCGACGGCCTCGCCTTCCAGCGCCGCCTGACCGAAGCAGCGATCGCGCTGCCGGTCATCATGATCTCAGGCTATGCCGATGTCGCGCTCAGCGTGAAAGCGATGCGGCAAGGCGCCTTCACGTTCCTGACCAAGCCATTCCGCGATCAGGATTTGCTGGATGCGGTCAGCGATGCGATGCACAACGAGCGCGCCGCCCATCCGCGGCGGATCGAAGGTCTGGCGGCGCGCGCCGCGTTCGACGAACTGACCCCGCGCGAGCAGCAGATCATGACCGAGATGACGCACGGCGAACCCAATAAGCTGATCGCGGCGCGGCTGGGGCTGAGCGAGGCGATGGTCAAGGTGATCCGCGCCGGCATCATGCGCAAGATGCGCGCCGCCTCGCTGCCGGCCCTGACGCGGCTGGCCGAGCGCCACGGTCTTTGCTGATCCGCGTGGCGAAGGTCGCGCGTTCCGATCCGTGGATGGTCGCCGGCGTCGCGATCGTGGTGGCGCAACTGCTCGCCGCGTCATGGGCCGAGCCGTTCGTCGACACCATCTCGGCCGGCATGGCGCTGCTGGCGATCCTGTGCGCCGCCCGCACGATCCGACTGACCCCCGCGGTCGGCGTTCCCGATCGCTGGCGGTGGCAGGCGGGCGGCCTCGCCTGGCTGCTATGGGCCGCGCAGTGGATCGCGAATGCGGTGCAGGACAGCCTGCTGCGCCACGATCAGTTGCTGGCTAAGGGCTTGTCGGAGGCACGACTGGCGGTGCTGGTCTTCGCGCTGATGCCGCTCGCCGCGCCGGACGACGATCGCCGGCTGCGCTGGCTCGATGCGATCTTCTCGCTCGCCTTCGCGGTGCTGATGACGATCCTGTCGTGGCCGGACCTGTTCGATGCCGATCCGAAAGGGCCGGACAACACGTTCCTGTACCTCGGCTATGTCGCGATGGCGCTTTTTGCCGGGCTCAGCGTGATCGGCAACCCGGCGCGGCCGTTGCGCCGCATGTCGCGCGCGTTGTTCGTCACCCTGTTGGCCTATGCCGTCGTCGGCATCTCGAGCCGCGAACTGATCGAACATGGCTGGCTGGGGATGGACGCGCCGGTCTTCGCCTACGGCGACCTGCCGTTCCTTGCCTATCTCTGGCTGATCGGACGGGCGACCCCCGGTGGCGATCACGGCAACGCGCCCGAATACCGGCGGGTGCTGCTCGCGCGGCTCGTGCCGCTGGCGGTGACGATCCTGATCGTCGCCCTGTCGTTCATCGTCGCCTGTTCGCTGCCCGGCAACGCGCTACCCGCCGGGATCATGGCGCTGACGATCCTCGTCGTCTACGCCGCGCGCGCCGCGCTGATCGAGGCATTGCACCACCAGCGTCGCGAAGCTGCCTTCGTCCGCGAGCAGGCGCGCGCGACCGGGCTGACCGACCTGATGCACGAATTGCGCTCCCCGCTCGGCGCGATCGCGCTGAACGCCTCGATCGTGCGCCGGACGGTCGGCGCGCAGCCGGCGCTCGACCGCGCCGCGGCCGCGATTGAAAGCGGGTGCATGACGATCTCGCGCCTGCTCGACGACGTGCTCGCGCTCGAACGGCTGGAGGCCGGGCTAACCCCGCCCGCGATCGCGCGCCACGATCTCGCCGCGCTGTTGCGGGAGGTGGTGGCGATGCTGTCGGCGGAGGCGGAGGCATATGGCGTCACGCTGACCGCGCATCTCGTCCCTGCGGAGGTCGCTGTCGACGCGGCAGCCGTGCGGCGGATCGTGACCAACCTGATCGACAATGCGCTGCGCTTCACGCCGCGCGGCGGGCGGGTGACGTTATCGCTGGCGTACGGCCACGGGCAGTATCAGCTGACGGTGGCCGATACCGGGGCGGGCCTGTCGCCCGAGGTGCGCGCGGCGCCGTTCCGCCGCTTCGCCTCGGTCGCGCGCCCGCTCAACGGGCGGCGCGGATCGGGCCTGGGACTCGCCATCACCCATGCGCTGGCGCAGACGATTGGCGGCACGATCAGCGTCGACCCGCCCGCCGCCGGCGGTGGCACCACCTTCCGCCTGCTGCTGCCCGAGTGAGTACAGACGCTGGCGATTATACCAAGGTATAACCGCGTTAGACCACGGCACCGGTTGCAAAGTTAACCGGTGTTACACCATCATGACCGGCAGACGCTCGATGCCACGGGGGAACGAGCGACACCATACGACCGGCCACGGGGGCCGTCGCATCGTGCGGGCTGTTGCCGCGCGTCGAGCGCCTGCGCGTGCCTGTCGATCCGGGAAGGAACCTCATCATGGCCGTCTCTTCACGACCTGTCACCGCCTTGACCGACGATCTGCTCGCTTCCGTCCGCAGCGCCGATACGCCGTTCCAGACGGGCATCGGCAAGGCGCACGACGTGTCCGTCGGCTTCACCACCGCGTTGCAGGACTTCCCGGGCCAGACCAGCGGCTACGCCGCCGGGGGCATGTCGACCTTCCTGGCAGAGAGCACCGCGCTGCAAGGGCCGACGGCGCCCAGCTACAGCCCGCTGGCGCTACGCGCCGCGGCCAACAACCGTGCGATCGCGGCGGGCATCGAGGATCCGATCGCCGCCAAGCAATGGCACCTGGGCTACCTGGGCGACATGATGAAGGTCTGGCAGGACTTCGATGGCAGCGGCGTCAGCTTCGGCATCTATGACTCGGGGATCGACAAGCGGCTCGACGCATGGGGCGACCGCTATGACGCCAGCAAGGAAGTGGTGGTCGGCGGCAAGACCTATGACGGCGATTACACGCCGCTCTCGGGGCCGCATGGCACCGCGGTCGCGGGTCTGATCGCGGCGGGTCGCGACGGCGACGACACGATCGGCGTGGCGTACAATGCGACGATCACCGGCGTGAACATCTTCGATCCCTACTCAGGCGGCGGCCGCAAGGAAGGGATCTACATCAACGCCGAGAACAACGCCCCCTTCTTCGATGCGATCGCGCAGTGGAAGGACTTCGACGTCGTCAACAATAGCTGGGGTCCCAGCACGCCGTCGCACGGACCCAACGACAACCGGCTTTACGAAGGCTCGTTTGCCTATGGGCTGGCCCAGGCATTCAAGATGGCCACGGACGAAGGGCGCGACGGGTTGGGCACGCTCGTCGTCAAGTCGGCGGGCAATTACGGCATGGTCCGCAACAGCACCGCAAACCTCTACGCCGTCGACGGCGCACTGGACTCAGCCAGCACCGACCGGCACGTCATCGCGGTCGCGGCCTATCGGCAGACCGATGGGAATGCGACCTCCTATTCGACCCGCGGCGCCCATCTGCTGATCAGCGCCCCGTCCGGGGACTATGCCGAATTGGGCGGCAGCGGCATCTGGACCACCGATCTGAAGGGCAAGGAAGGCTATAACATCCAGGACGACCCCAGCGGCAAGCTCGACTATACCGATGGCTTCGGCGGCACCTCGGCGTCGGCACCGATCCTGAGCGGTGTGATCGGGCTAATGCTCGACGCGAACGCCAGTCTCGGCTGGCGCGACGTCAAGAACATCCTCGCCACCTCCGCGGTGATGCCGGTCGATTTCAGCACTGGCGAAACCGCCCTCACCTACAACGGCACGCGCTACTATCTGAACGAAGACCGGTTCCACCTGACCGGCGATGGCAGCGCCGCCCGCATCAACGGCGGCGGTTACCACTTCAGCACCGATTACGGCTATGGCGCGGTCGACGCGTTCAGCGCGGTGCGGATGGCCGAAGTCTGGTCGTTGTTCGGTGCGGCGAAGACCTCGGCGAACGAAAAGGTCTATACGGCCGGCGGCACCTTCAATCGCATCATCGCCGATGCGGAATATAGCAACGGCGGCATTCTGACCAAGCCGATGGTCTTCAACATCGGCGTCGGCAAGGATGTCGATATCGAGCATCTCGACCTTCGCTTCACCTATACGACGCAGGCGAACGGCTACGACGACTTCGACTATTCCGCCGCCTTCCGCATCACGATCCGGTCGCCCGACGGCACTACGTACCAATCGACGCTCGACGGGATCGGCTACGCCTATGGCGAAAACAACACGCTCATCACCGAAGCGGTCGGCTTCGCCGGCTTCCGCGGGGAATCGTCGGGCGGCAACTGGACGATCACCTTCGAGGATGTGACGCCGGGGCTCGTCTCGATCGTCAAGGACATGCGGCTCGAATTCTCGGGCAGCGAGCTGACGCGCAACAACGTCTATCACTACACGCAGGAATCCGTGACGATGGCCGCGATCGATGGCCAGTCGGGCCGGACGCAGTTGCTCGACAACAACGGTGGCGAGGACTGGCTGGACATGGCCGCGTTGACCGACCGGGTCGAACTGAACCTTTCGGGCGGCAAGGTCTATTTCGGCAATCCCGGCTAGGGCGACAATCCCGGCGCGCTGACCCTGATGAACGGGAGCATCGAAAATGTCGTGTCGGGTGACGGCAACGACTATCTGATCGGCAGCTCACGCGCCAACAAGATGTATGGCATGCGTGGCAACGATCGTATCCTCGGCATGGATGGCGATGACATCATCAGCGGTGGACAGGGCAACGACATCCTCGACGGGGGTGCCGGCGCCGACACGTTCGTCTTCAACATGGCGGAAGACACCGGGCGCGACAGCATCCGCAACTTCGAGGCACGCGATCGCCTCGCCTTCAACCAGAAGCTGGCCGATCCCGACGGCGACGGCAAGATCGAGCTGCAGGTCTTCGAGAATTATGGGGTCAGCAGCATGCTGCGGCTCGACGATCGCCTGAACGGCGACCGCATCACCTTCGAGAACATCAAGATCAAGGCGCTCTACCTGATCGAGGAAAAGGACGGCATGTTCGTCTACGGCATGAACGCCCCGGCCAAGACCGCCGCACCGACCCTGGACAGCGGCTTCGCCCATGCCGAGCCGGCGGTGTGGACGACCGGGTTCGACGCCGGGAGCCTGCATCAGACGAGCCTGTTCATCGCCTGATCGCGGCGGTCACATCCAGGCCGCTTTCTACTGCTACGATCGTGGACGTGGGGCCGCACCAAGAGACCGGGACTGGCGATGCCGACAGCGTCGCCAGTTTCCTACAGTGGCCGAGACGCCGGCGCAGAGGCAAATCCACAAGCGGACTTTTGTCGCGGCGACGCCCGCCTCAGCGGGTTCTGGACCTTGCCAGCCATCGCTGCCCGCTCACCAAAGCGTCGATACGAATGCCGCATATGCAACTGTGCAGGCGCTCAAGCAGAGCCGCGCGGGGCGACGGGCGGAGAGTAGGCGGGGAGAAACGATCAAGCGCGCGCAACAGTGGCGGACCGACACGGGTATCTATCGAGGCGCAGACGGCCGGGATATTATTGTTGCCGGCATTCGCGGCCCAATTAATCCGCACGGCTCGCAAGCGCAACTCCAGTGATCGTCACAGCATCTTTTCGGAAGACGCGGGCAAGCTACCGGACGATAATGTGCCCGAGGCACTCGCGCGGGTTCCCGGCATCATTATCGTGCGGAAGCAGAGGGAGCGCAACGCGGTGGTTCCTTAAGCGCCGAGCATACAAAACGTAGCCGCCGATTGGTGCAAGTCGACGTCGAACGGATACGCGATCTCGACCCATTGCGCTTCCGCGTCCGACGTGCCGGCGTAGAGCCGCGTCGTGCCATCGACATGTTCAATCCCGGACGAGAACACGACGTCGATCAGGTCCGGGCGCTTGGCCGGGCCTGCCGCGAACTGATCACGCGCGGCGATGATCCGATAGTCGCGCCACCGGCGCGTCGCGGGATCGAAGATGAACGATACAGCATAGTAACGCCGCTTGCCGTAGAGGATGTCCTGCTCGAAATAGGCGGCATGTGCGATCACGCCGATCTCGCCCGATGCCAGCAGATGCGCCTCGTTCGCGCCGCCCCAATCGAGCGGGTGGAACATGTCGTCGAGCATCGGCGCCGCCTCGATCGCGTCGATGGTCAGCGCGTCCAGCCCCGCGACTTCGGTGTAGCCGATCGTCCCGCGGCCGCCCTTATCGCCGCGCGGCCGCGTGAAGATCGCGACCCGCCCGTCGGCCAGTTCGCACAGCCGTATGTCCTTCATCCCGATCGGCCCGGCGAAGAACAGGCGAAGGTCGAAGACGTCCGTACCGCGGTAGAAGACGGTGTGCCAGATCGGCTGCGCCGGCCGCAAGTCAACCGCCACGCCGCCGAACACCAGCTCGCCGGCGATCTCGGTGACGAACGGGTCCTGTAGCTGGAAGCGCGGTGCACCCTCGATCGGGCACCATATGCCGTCCTTCTCTTCGAAGAAGACGGTCGTGGACTCCTCGCTATCGCGCGGCTCCACCCGCCCCGCGATCACGCGCCGGCCGGCAGAGTGGAAGGGCGCAGAAATATTGTAGACATCGCACTCCCCCACCCCGGTGAAGCGTAGTTTGCCTGTCGCCGGTGCCTGGCCCGCCGTATCGGCGGCAAAGGCGTCGGCCAGCGTTTTGACGCGAATGATGCTCTCGCGAGTCACAACGATCTCCTGAAATCCCGTATGCTCTGGCGTCACACGCCCATCGCTGCCAACAGCTCGTGCAAAGTCACGGTGCCCAGCGCCATCACGCGGTCGGCCGCGCC
The DNA here is from genome assembly GCF_000427645.1 of Sphingomonas phyllosphaerae FA2. GTDB lineage: Bacteria > Pseudomonadota > Alphaproteobacteria > Sphingomonadales > Sphingomonadaceae > Sphingomonas > Sphingomonas phyllosphaerae. Next base: position 1,638,600 of record NZ_KE386571.1, read on the forward strand.
GTAATAGACGTACAAATCCTCCCCCCTGATCGTCGCGCCACAGGTGAAGAGGACATTGTCGAAGAAGCCGGCCAGTTCGTATGGTTCGGCCGGTCGGGCGAGCGGCCGGTCGAGCCGAGCGCGAACGATCCGCGGGTCGTCCAGATCAAGGAGCAGCGCGCCCAGGCTGTAGCGCTGCTGCGCATCGACCCCGTGGTAGATCTGGAGCCAGCCCTTGGTCGTTTCCAGCATCGGCGCGCCACCGCCGATCTTGCTCGCCTCCCAACCGCCGGCGACCGCCCCGGCGAGCCGCTCATGCCGTCCCCAGTGCAGAAGATCGGGCGAGCGCGCGATCCAGATTTCCGGTTTGCCAAGATGCCGCGGCGCCGGCCGGTGGAGGCACCAATAGTCGCCGCCGATCCGGCGCGGGAACAGGCACACGTCGCGATTGTCGGGCGAAAAGATGAGGCCGAGCCGCTCAATGCCTTGGAAATCGTCGGTCACCGCCAGCCCGGTGGCGATGCCGAGATCGGACACCGCGGTATAGTTGATGTAGTAGCGCCCCTCGATGGCGGTGATCCGCGCGTCCTCGCACCCGAACCGCTCGTAGCGCGTGGACGGAAACAGAAAGGGCTCGTCGTCGATCGTGAAGTCGATCCCGTTCGTACTCCGCGCGAGGCGCAGGTGCGACATGGAGGTGAGATACACCTGCGCCGGGTCTGCCCGCAGCACAGCCATGCGCGGATCGGCGAAGTCATAGGCCGGATCGTCGAGGCGGAGGTTCTCGACGGTGCACCGCCAACCGTCGCCCTCTTCGGTCAGCAGCGGCACGCGCAGCTCGCCCGGCGCAGCGCCAGCGACGCTCTCCGCGATGCGCACCAGCATGATCGTCTCGTCCCCGACCTGCACGACGCCGGCATTGAAGGCACAGTCGACCCGCCAGTCGGGCCGGCTCGGCCGCACCTGCTCCGGCGCGATCAGCGGATTGGCCGGCGAGCGCTTCAGCAGATCGGATGGGGTATCAAAGGTCATGACACTCACTTCAGGCTCAGCGCCATGCCTTGGAGGAACTGGCGGCGGAAAAGGAGGAACAGCACGGCGAGCGGCAACGTCTGTAACACCGCACCCGCCATCACGGGCCCGGCATAGCCGCCATATTGCTTGCTGAACGTCGCCAGCAGCACGGACAGCGGCATCCGATCGGCTTCGGAAATCGCGATCAGCGGCCACAGGAAATTGTCCCATGTGCCGGTGAAGGTGAACAGCGCCACGATCGCGATGATCGAGGTGTTGAGCGGCATGACGACCTTCGTCACCGTCTGCCACAGGCTGGCGCGATCGAGCCGCGCTGCGTCGAAATATTCCTCGGGCATCGACCGGAACGACTGCGACATCATGTAGATGCCCCAACCGGACATCATGAACGGGAGGACCAACGCCGCCAGCGAGTTGAGCAGCCCCAGTTCCTTCACCAGCACGAACAGCGGCAGGATGAACATCGTGGTCGGGATGACCATCTGGAGCAGCAGGAAGTCGCCGAACAGCTTGCGCCCGGGGAAGCGCAGCCGTGCCAGCGCGAAGGCGATGAACGCGGAGGTGACCAGCACCGACGCTGTCACGCTCACGGTCACCAGCGCCGAGATCCCCAGCGCAGCGAGGAACGGCCGGTCGAGCTTGTCGGCAGTCGCCAACAGGAAGCGAAAGTTGTCGAGCGTCCAGTTCCCCGCGAACAGGCCGGTGGTGTAGATCTGCGCGGTCGGCTTCAGCGACGCGGTCACCATCCACGCGAAGGGATAGAGCCAGGTGAGCGCAAGCGCGTAGATGGCGATCGTCACCAGCCAGCCGCCGGGCGTCTTGGAACGGAGCAGGGCCGACAGCCGCGTCCTCATGCGATCACCACCTTCTTCTCGAACAACCGCCGCGCCAGCACCACCAACAGGTATGAGCCGAGCGAAATGATGATGCTCATGGTCGCCGCGTGGCTGGGTTGCAGACGCCGGAAGGCGGTTTCGTAGATGATCATCTGCGGCGTCGCGGTGCTGTCGGCGGGGCCGCCGCCAGTGATCAAATACGGCTCGGTAAACAGCCCGAACGCGACCAGGATCGCGAAGGTCAGCACCATCATCAATTGCGGGTTGAGCATCGGCAGCGTGATGCGGACGAGCCGCGTCCACCGCCCGGCATGATCGAGCCGCGCGGCGTCGTAAAGCTCGCGCGGGACGGTCAGCAGCCCCGAATAGACGATCAGCCCGTAATAGCCGACGAACTTCCACGCGACGACCAGCGCGATTGCCAGCATCGCCAGCGTCGGCTCGTTGGTCCACGGGATACGGACGCCGATCGCGGCGTAGAGCGAGTTGTTGAGCGGCCCGGTCGAACTGAAGATCTTGAGGAAGACCAGCGATAGCGCGACCCCGGACGACACATTGGAGAGCAGGAAGCACAGCGCCACGAACGCCCTCCCCCGCCCGACATGCTGCAACCCGAACGCGACCAGCAGCGCGCCGCCGAACGCGATCGGCAGGTACAGCGCCAGGAAGCGGACCACGTTCCACAGCGCGCCCAGGAATTGCGGGTCTTGCACCGCGCGAACGAAATTGCGCACACCGACAAACGTCGGCTCGTCGAAGAACCGCCACTGCGTGACCGACAATTTGGCCAGCCAGAAGAACGGATAGGCCCAGAACAAGGCGGTGAAGACGAGATAGACGCTGACGAGCGAAAGACCGACGATCGCCTCGCGCGACAGCCCGCGCCCACCGTTCAGCCAGCGGATCATGCCTGCGCCTCCAGCATGTCATCGGTCCGCTGGACGGCGGCGGTCAGCGCGGCGCGCGGCGGCTGCTGACCGGTCATCAGCGGTTCGATCAATTGCGATCCCATGATCTTCTGCACGTCGATCGTGTACTCGGACAAGGCCGGGGGACGTGCGCTCACGACATGCTCCGCATAGGCGCGGCCGATGGCGCTTGCGCGATAATAGCCGGCGAAGCGCGGGTTTTGAAGCAGGTCGCCGCGTGCCGGGGAAAGCCCCGTCCGCTCGAGCCAGAGCAGGTTGAGCGCTTCGTCGCCCAGCACCCAGGCGAGAAAGTCGAACGCCTCGCGTTTGACCCGGCTGTTCCGGAAGACGACCACGCCCTTGCTGTCCGAGAACGTCGAGGCCGGCCCGGTGGTGGGTGTGGCGGCGATCATCGGCCCGACGACGATCCGCGCCAGCGTGTCGGGATAGATGTTGGCGAAGCGCTCGACGTCCCACGGCCCGCGCACCGCCCCCGCGGCGAGGCCGGTGACGAGCGGCTCCTCCGCGTCGAAGTCCATCGCGGTCCAGCGTTCGCGGAACATGCGGCCGATGAAGGTCGCGACCTGAAGCCCGGCCGGGTTCGCATAGAGCGCGCGCGCACCGTTCAGGTACGGCTGCCCGCGCGACGCGGCGTAGTAGAAGGAGATGAAGTCAAACCAGCGGTCCTGCCACGAGCGCCCCGCGATCACCTGCATGCCGTAGCGCGACTGACCCTTTGCGCGTCCGTAGCGGTCGGAGAAGGCGTAGACCTCGTCATAGGTCCGGGGTGGCGCGGACAGGCCGTGCGCCTCCAGCAGATCGGCGCGCCACCACAGCAACGTCGGGCTCGAATAGATCGGCAGCGCGAAGACGCGGCCATTCTGCGTCCAGCCGGGCATGATGGCGCTCATGTGACGGCGTTCGACCAGTTCGGCATAGCCCGGCAGCGCGGCCAGATCCTCGACCTGCCCGAGTGTCGCAAGCTGCACCGCGAAGCCGGAGAAGATGTTGGTCGACAGATCGGGCTCGGTTCCGGCGACCAGCGCCGACAGGACCGTGTCCTCGGAATTCCCCGCGGTCGGGATGGTGGTGAAGGTCACCGGCAGGCCGCGGCCGAGGGCGTTCCAGCGCGCCACCGCGATCTTCCAGAAGCCTTCCTCCGCCGCGTTCGGCCCGACCCACAACCGGATGCGATCGGCGGCCCGTTCGCTCGCCCGCGGCGTACAGCCGGCCAGCAGCGCCGCCGCGCCATAACGGAGCAGGTCGCGCCGTGCGGTCACGGCAGCGGCGCACCCTGCACCGCGGTGAGCGCGAGCAGCGTCTCGACCGTCGATTCCGCCCCGGCGTTCCTATTGACCTTCGTCGCGTCGACGATCCCGTCGTAGGTGCGGCCGGTCGCCGGGTCGTACATCCGCTGGCGCGCGGCATTGTCGCCCGCGAACCATGCCGAAAGCCGGTGGGCGAGATCGCGGTAGCGGGCCTCACCCGTCGCGCGATACGCCTCGTCCGCGGCCAGCACCATCGGGCTGATGCCATAGGCGATCTGGGGGAAGCGTGCGACGTCATACGCCTCCAGCCGCTCGCCCGTTCGCCGCAGCGCGAAGCTCGACATCATGCCACTGCGGAGCAGGTGCGGGTAGAAACCGTCGATCTCGGCGAGCGCGCTCCGTGTGAAATCCCGTCGCCCGAGCAACGCACCGGCGCGAAGCAAGGCATAGGCCTGCGCATTGCCCCACGCGTGCCATTGGTTTCGCCAGCTGAGATGCGCGCCGTACGGAAAGCTCTGCTTGTCGCCCGCCTGCATCGCGACGAGCCCCTCGCCGGTCCGTTCGATCAAGGCGCGCGTGCCCGCGTCGCGGGTCCGCCGATAATGCGGCATCAATCCGAGCAGCGCAGTCGAGGCAGCGTCTGCGCCGGAGCCGAACGGCAGCCAGTCGGGCGTGGCGATGCCTGCGACACTGGCCGTCCCCGCACGATGGACCGGCAAGTCGCGCTTCAGGTTCTCGACCAATCGATCCGCCGCTGCCCGAGTGCGACGCGCCGTCTCGGACGTCGCCGGCAACTTCCGCAGCGCCGCCTCCAGCCCCCAAAGCGCGCGCAGGGACCACCAGTTCAGCTCGGCCAGCGAAGTCCGGTACTCGCGATTGATCCTCCCGCCGGCCCAGATGAAGTTATGGAAATAGCCGTTGTCGGCCTGCATCTTCAGCACGAAGCGGGTCATGAGGTCGAGTTGCCGGGCGCGTGACGGCGTCAGTTTAGGCATTGCCGCCAGCAGCACGATGCCGCGGGCGACATCGTCGACACAGGCGTAGCCTTCGTTCGGCTCGATCGCGAAGCGGTAGTCGGGCGCCTCGCTATAGATGCGCAGCACCCCTACCCGCTCGCCACCAACCACAGCCTCGGCAAACAAATGATCGAAATGGGCGAGATCGACCGTTTGCCTGGCCGATGATATTGCGCGGACGTCGACCGCTGCCGCTTGCGACAAGGCGTGCGCGGGCAGAGATGCGGTCGCCACGAGCGTGCCGGCAATGCCGAACAGAGTCCTGCGCAGGCTTGTCACGGGTGCGATCCACCTCCCAGATGCCGATCTTCCCGACGGCTGGGTTTATCGATAAACATCGGCGGTTGTAGGTGTCAACCCGGACCGCTAAGGACCGGCAAACGGCGGCGGAACCGCGGGAGAGGATTATGGCGCGGGCGAAACGGGCCACATTGAAGTCGATCGCGTCTGATCTGGGCGTCACGCACACGTCGGTGTCGAACGCCTATAACAACCCCGCGAAAGTGTCGAAGGCGCTGCGCGACCGCATCATCGCCCACGCGAGGTCGGTGAATTACGAGGGGCCGAACCCGGCGGCGCGGTCGCTGCGCACCGGGCGCTGCGGCGCAATCGGCGTGCTGTTCAACGACCAGTTGAGCTACGCCTTCACCGATCCGCACGACATCGCCTTCCTCCGTGGCATCTCGTCGGTGTGCGAGGAAGAAGGTGCGAACATCGTCCTGATCCCGCTGCAGAACAAGCGACCGGAACAACGCGACCAGCTTGCCGCGATTGTCGACGGCTTCATCCTCAACGCGCCCTATCGCAGTCACCCCACCATCCGGCAGGCGCTGGCGCGCGGATTGCCGACGGTGGTGGTCGACTTTGACGCACCCGAGCTTTCGAGCGTCCTGACCAACGATCGCGCGGCGATGCAGGCCGTGGTGGCGCATCTGCTCGCGCTCGGGCACCGGCATCTCGCCATCGTGACCTTTCCACGCGAGGAAGGCACCGGCGAGATCCGCTCGCTCGAAGACGACTTCTCGGATGAAAGCTACGTCGTGCATGAACGGATGGAGGGATGCCGCGACGCCGTGGACGCGGCCGGCGTCCCGCGCAGCGCCGTGCTGGTCTGCGAAACCACCAATTGCGAGGACGGCGGACAGCGCGCCGCCGCGTGGCTGCTACGGTGTCGGCCGGAATTAACCGCGCTGGTCTGCTTCTCCGACCGGCTGGCCTATGGCGCACTCGCGGGCGCTGCAAGCATCGGCCGGCAGGTGCCCGGCACGCTTTCGGTCACCGGCTTCGACGGCATCGATCCGCCGGGCGGCATGTCGCCGGGACAGCGGCTCACCACCGTTCGCCAGAACGCCTGCGAAAAGGGCCGGCGCGCGGCCGAAATCCTGCTGTGCCCCGACAAGGAGGGAACGACTTCAATCGCGATCGAGGCCGAGTTCGTCGTCGGCGACACCAGCGGCGCGGCACCGGAGGCGGGCAAGCAATGAGCGCCCTCACCCTTTCCGACCTTCGCAAATCCTATGGCGGCGTGGACACGATCCGCGGCATCGATCTGGAGATCGCGGACGGCGAGTTCGTCGTGCTGGTCGGCTCGTCCGGCTGCGGCAAGTCCACCGTTCTGCGCATGATCGCCGGGCTGGAGGACGTCAGCGCCGGGACCATCCGCATTGGCGACCGCGACGTCACCCGCGTTCCCGCGGCGTCGCGCGGGGTCGCGATGGTGTTCCAGTCCTACGCGCTCTATCCACACATGACGGTGCGCGAGAACCTCAGCTTCGGCCTCCGCAACATGCGCACGCCGCGTGACGAGATCGCGCGACAAGTCGCCCATGCGGCAGCGATCCTCGAACTCGACGCGCTGCTCGATCGCCTGCCTGCGCAACTATCGGGGGGGCAGCGACAGCGCGTCGCGATCGGCCGCGCGATCGTCCGCGAGCCCGCGCTGTTCCTGTTCGACGAACCGCTGTCGAACCTCGACGCCGACCTGCGCGTCCGGATGCGGCATGAACTCGCCAGTCTGCACAAGCGGCTGGGCGCCACCATGATCTACGTCACCCACGATCAGGTGGAGGCGATGACGTTGGCCGACAGGCTGGTCGTGCTGGATCGCGGCCAAATCGCGCAGGTGGGCACGCCGCTCGACGTCTATCATCACCCGGCGAACGTCTTCACCGCCGGCTTCATCGGCAGCCCGCGCATCAACCTGCTCGACGCCACCGTACTGAGCAAAGACGGCGCCGAAGCGCTGATCGAACTGACGGGCGGGACGCGCTTCGTGGCGGCGGCGGACAGGGTTGCGGCGGGCGACCGGCTGACGGTCGGCCTGCGACCCGAACATCTCGGCCTGACGGCCAATGCCGGGTGGATCGCGCTTGAGTTGCGCGCCGATGCGGTCGAGGCGCTGGGTCATTCGACCTTCGTCTACGGCACGATCCCGGGCGCGGGCGAGTTTCGCGCCAAGTTCGACGGACACCATGCGGTCGCGGTGCCCGGCACCCTGTCGCTCTTCGCCGATCCAGCGCGCGCTTTGTTGTTCGATGGTGCCGGGAAAGCCATTGCCCGGCGGCAGGTTGATCGTTAAACAAACTTCATAATTACGTCTGACGCTCACTCAAGATGGGCCGGACAGCATATGGGAGAGGGCAGGATGGCAAAGGCTTGGTCACGCGCGTGCATGACGGCGTTGGCGACGATCTTCGTCGCGGTTGGTACGAGCGGCGCGCTGGCGCAGGAGCGTCGCGCCGGGCCGGAAGACGCCCGGATCAAGGATCAACCAGCCGCGGCGGACCAGACCGAGCCCGCAACGCTATCGACTGACGCAGGTGCCGAGGACATCGTCGTTACCGGTCTGCGCGAAAGTCTTCGCCGCGCGACCGACATCAAGCGCGCCGCCCCCAACATCGTCGACTCGATCGTTGCCGATGACATCGGAAAGCTGCCCGACCAGAACATCGCCGAGGCCATTCAGCGCATTCCCGGCGTCACCATCTCGCGCGACAATGGCGAGGGTCAGTTCATCACCGTCCGTGGTCTGGGTCCGGCGTTCAGCACCGCGCTGTACAACGGCCGCGTGCTGGCGACCGAGAACCAGGGGCGCGAATTCTCCTTCGACATCCTGCCTGCCGAGCTGATCAACCGGGTCGACGTATCGAAGACGCCGACCGCGGCGCAATTCGAGGGCGGCATCGCCTCCACGGTGGACATGTACACCGCGCGGCCATTCGACTTTGGCAAGACCCGCGCGGTGCTGTCCGTGCAGGGCAATTACGACAAGCTGCGCGGTCAGGTGTCGCCACAGGCGTCGGGGCTGTTCAGCACGACCTTCGCCGACGACACGTTCGGCGTGCTGGCCGCCTTCTCCTATCTCGATCGCAAGATCGCCGGGCAGCGCATCTTCACGGACGGGTGGGAGGCGAACCAGAGCCTCGATCTCAACAAGGATGGCCGGAACGAATTCACCGGCGTGTCGCTGCCGACCTATGTCGAATATGGCGTCAACAGCACCTCGCGCAAGCGGTTCTCCGGGATCGGCACGCTCCAGTGGCGCCCGTCCAGCACATTGCTGCTGACGGTCGACGGGCTATATTCGAAACTCGACGTCAACGACGACAACAAGGTGTTCTTCGTCTATGGCGGTCCGGGCGACATCACCGCCGCGACGGTCGACGCGAACAACACCATCACCAGCTACACCGGGATTGCGTCCGGCCCGTTCATCACCAACCAAATCCGCCCGCGTCTCGCGCAGACCTATCAGGTCGGCGGCAATCTGGAGTGGAAGCCCGGCAACGGGTTCTCGGGGTTCGTCGACGTGTCGTGGTCGCGCGCATCCGATGACACCGGCGGCAATCAGGCGTGGTTTGAATCGAACCTGTCCGGCGCCAATTACTCGCCCGCCGCGACGCAGTTCAGCCTCAGCTCGAAGGGGCTGCCGGTCTACAGCAATCTCGGCGATTTCACCGACACGTCGAACGCGCGTCTGGGCTACATCACCTACGAGGGGGTGAGCGTCGACGACGAAATCTTTCAGGTCAACACGCAGGCCAAATACGAAAGCGCGGGCGGCCTGCTGCGCGGCGTCAGCGCCGGCCTGAACTATTCGGACCGGACGAAGGGGCGCGAGTCGACCAAGACGCCCGATGCGCTGCAAAGCGTCTTCGGCGGCGTCCGCGTCCCGCAGAATCTGTTCGGCAAGTCGGCCGATGCGCGTGACTTCCTCGGCATCGACATGTTCCCCAATGGCTTCCCCGCCTATGCCGCGGGCGACGTCGCAGCCTATCTGTTGACCGATGCCGCCATCAACCAGACGCGCGATCCCACCGTGACCCGCGCCGCGCTGGCGGCGAACGGCGGCACGCTCGACGTCGTGCTGGTGCCCAGCAACAGCGGCACCGCGCGGGAAAAGACGATCAGCGCCTTTGTCCAGGGGTCGTTCGGCGGCGAGCTGGGCTCGCGCAACTGGTCGGGCAATGTCGGGCTGCGCTGGACCAGAACCAACGTCACCTCGACCGGCTTCGGGCAGGAAATCCTCAGCATCGACCAGCCGGGCCCGGGGCTCGATCCGGTCGTCAACCTCTCGCCGGCGCAGCCGCTGGAGGAAAAGGGCAATTACGGCCAGTTCCTGCCCAGCGCGAATGCCAAGATCGACGTCGTTCAGGACGTCATCTTCCAGGCGGCGGTGGCGCGGACGCTGACGCGCCCGACGCTCAGCGACCTGCTGCTCATCCGCAACATCAACCCGCGTCCGCGCGAGCGCGCCATCACCGATGGCAACCCCGGGCTGTTGCCGCTGATCGGCTGGAACTATGACGTCGCGCTGACCTGGTACATCGATCGCGCCAGCTATTTGAGTGTCGCCGGGTTCCAGAAGGACCTGCGGAACCTGACGGAGTCGGTCACCACCAATATCCAGATCCTCGGGCTGGATTTCCGGCGTACACGGCCGGAAAACATCGGCAACGACCGCATCCGGGGCGTGGAATTCTCCGGCCAGTACACGTTCAGCGGCCTGCCCGCGCCGTTCGACGGCCTGGGCGTACAGGGCAATGCCAGCCTCGTCGGCGAAGAGGGCAACACCTACAACGTGGTCGGCTTCTACGAAAAGGGGCCGCTGCAGATGCGGCTCGCCTACAATTACCGCGGTTCGTACGAGTTGACCGAGCGCGGCAATCGCGGACAACCGGTTAATGTCGCGGCCTATGGCATTGCGGATGCGAGCATCAATTATGCGCTGACCCCCAACGTGACGCTGTTTGCGCAGGGGCTGAATATCTTCAACGAGAAGACCTTTAACTACTCCGTCTTCTCTGAACGGGTCATCACCTACGAGACATACGGCCCGCGCTATGCGCTTGGTGTCCGGGCCACTTTCTAGGTGCCCGGCAGGCGAGACTTGGATCAAGGTTAGTATCGCCCCCCCGCTGCGCTAGCTTGTGCGCCGGGGGCATGGGGCGCGTCGTGCAAGCCGTCCAGCCGCATGCCGCGCCGCCATCAGGACTTGCGCTTAGGAGCGAATGCCAGGCGTCTTGCGTGCGGCACCGAGCGCGGCTTAGCGAGGCGACGTTCTACGGGTGGCACAGGAAGTATGCGGGGCTTACGTCGTCGGAGATGCGGCGCGACATCGACGTAGAAGCTGTGAACGGCCAGATGCTGCGGGGTGGCGACGGTCAGGAAATAGCGCGGATCGTCACCCTGCAATTCCTCCAAAAATGCGGTAGCGAGCGTGCCGGTCACCCGGCCCTCGGCCTTTAGAAGCTCCTTGCCCCGGATCGCTGCCATGCCGATCGCCTGCGTCGCATCGCCGGCGCGCGCGAGGCCGGGCAGCCCCTCGTAGGCGGGCAAGTCGAGCCGCGGATCGATAGCGCAACGTTCTGCGGTTAAGCGTCATGCCAAGCAGCGAGACGCGGCATGGGTGACGACGGCCTCCCTCAGCAGCATGATGAGCCCTCCTGCCCTGTCGAACGACCCGGGCGATCGGCGACGCTTGGGTCGCGCTTCGCTACGCCAGACTGTTGCCGTATCCGATGACGATGGTGGCACCGACCAGCAGGGCGATGCCTGCCCATACGGTGGCTTGCACCGCACGCGGCGTGCCGCGCCATTCGCGGAACGCAAATCCCCACAGCGTGCCAAAGATGATGATCGACGCCATGTGCAGCGTCCACGACGAGAAGCCGAGCCGGCCCATCTGGCTCTCGCCCATCGTGTAGAAGAAGAACTGGAAGTACCACAAAGTCCCGCCCAGCCCGGCGAGCAGGTAGTTGCGCGCGAGCGCCGGGCGCTCAGCCGTCGCGGCGCCGGCCCGCCCGAGCCATTGCCCGGCCGAGTGATGCCGCACGATCAGCGCCGCGCACCAGAGCGCGTTCGTAAGCAGACCGCCGAACATGACGAGGCACAACACCGGCAGCCCCGTCCACAGCGGCCCCGTTCCCGCCGCCGCGGACAGCGCCCTGACAGGCTCACCCGCGAACAGCCCGAACGCGAAGCACGATGACATGATGCCCGAGAAGATTGCCACGCCGACGCCCTTGCGGAAGTCGAACTCCGCCACCGCATCCGCCGTTTCCGAGCCACCCGGCGCGGCATTCTTTCGCGCGCCCGCCGCCGCGACCACGACGATCCCCGCGAGCGTCACCAACAGCCCGCCCAGAATGACCCGCCCGCTGGTCGTGTCGAGCAACTTCGCAGAGAACTCGCCCTGAACGATCGGCGGAATGAGCGTCCCGAAGACGGTGCATAGCCCCAGCACCACCGCCATCCCCAGCGACAGCCCCAGATAACGCATCGTCAGCCCATAGGTCAGCCCGCCGAAGCCCCAGAGCGCCCCGAACAGAACGCACAGCCCCGCGGTGTGCGCAGGCACCTGGGCCAGCACGCCGGTCAGGTCGTGCGTCATCACCCCCGCGAACAGCCACGGCGCGACCAGCCACGAGAACAGCCCGCCGGTCAGCCACAGCACTTCCCAGTTCCAGCCGCGCACGCCGCGATAGGGGACGTAGAAGCTGGCCGAAGACAGCCCGCCCAGCCAATGGTAGAAGACGCCGATCAGGGGATTGGGCATCGGGGTGCTCCGGGTTCAGATGATGGTATCGAGCCGCGGACCCAGCCCAAGGCGATAGAGACGATCGGCATTGCGGCCCCACATCGCGCGCCGCTCGTCCTCCGAAAAGGCAGCGGTCGCAGCGGCGAGTACGTCCAGACAGCGGTCGAAGGGCGCGAACAATGTGTCGGTCGGCGTGTCGCTCGCGATCAGGCAGCGCGCCGGGCCGAACAGGTCGATCGCCTCCGCCAGCAGCGGGCGCACCAGCGTGTCGGTCCAGTGGCGATCGACGAAGCCAAGCCCCGACAGCTTGATCGCGACGTTCGGCAAGGCGGCCAGCCGCCGCACGCCCGCGCGCCACTGCGCCAGCCCGTCCGGGTCAGACAGCACCGGCATCCCGAGATGGTTGAGGACGACCGTCACGTCCGGGTGCCGTGCGATCAGCGTGGCCAGTCCGGGCATCTGACCGGGATAACATTGCAGGTCGAACGACAGCCCGTGCCGCGCCAGCCGCGCGAACCCCGCCTGCCACGCGGGCGATTGCGTCAGGTCGTGCGGCTGATAGCTGCGCCGCGGATCGGGGTGCCAGTTGACGATCTGCCGGATGCCGCGCACGTGCGGATGCGCGGCCTGTGCCTCCAGCAGCCGCTCGATCTGCGGATCGTCGAGCGGCGCGAAGGCGACGATCGCGGTCGGCAGCCCGTCCGCGTCGGTGACCGCCTCCAGCCACCGGGTTTCGTCGAGCGCCTGCGCCGGGTCGGCGCCGGCATCGACATGCACCGCGCCCACCATGTTCCACCGCGCCGCCTGCGCCCGGTAATCGGCGATCGTGAAGGTCCGCGCGATGGCCGCGACGCTGCCGTTCGGCCCGTCGTCGGCGAACGGCGGCATCAGCCACGAATAGCGCAGCCGCTCGAGATCCCAGAGATGGATATGCGCATCGACGAACGGCACGCGCGCCGCGGCCTCTCCGCCGCGCGGCGCGCCTGCCGTCGAATGCGAGGGCTCGCGCATCAGTAGGTCGTTCGCCCGCCCGAGGTGTCAAACGTCGCGGCGGTGGTGAAGCTGCACTCCGTCGAGGCCATGAAGCACACCATCGCCGCCGATTCGGTGACCTCGCCGAGCCGACCCATCGGGATCTTGCCCTTCATATAATCGACCTGGCTCTGCGGCAGCTGCGCGAGGATCGGGCTTTCGAAGGTCGCCGGGGTCAGCGCGTTAACGATGATCCCCTTCTCCGCGACCTCCTTGCCCAGCGACTTGGTGAAGCCGAGCACCCCCGCCTTCGACGCCGAATAGGCCGAGGCGAACGGATTGCCCTCCTTGCCGGCGACCGAGGCAATGTTGACGATCCGGCCGTAGCCGTTCGCCAGCATGTACGGCACGATCGCGCGACAGCAATAGAACAGGCCGTTCAGGTTGACCTCGATCACGCGCTGCCAGCTGTCGAGCGGATAGGATTCAACCGGGGCGGTCGCGCCGGTGATCCCCGCCGAACAGATGAGGATATCCACCTTCCCCAGCAGCGCGGCGCTTTCCTGCGCCGCGGCGGCGACGGCGCCTGCGTCCGCGACGTCGATCGCGCAGGTGCCCGCCGCGCCGATCGCCGCGGCCGCTTCGGCCAGCGCCTCCTCCTCGCGATCCCACAGGCAGACGCGCCCGCCCTCGCGCACGATCCGTTCGGCGGTGGCGTGGCCCAGCCCCGACGCACCCCCGGTGACGATCGCCGCCCGCCCGTCGAACCGCCCGGTGAATCCGGTCATCCCAGCCTCGCGCGGTCGAACGCGACGACCTGCTGGCGCTGCGCACCCAAGCCGTCGATCGCCAGTTCCATGACGTCGCCGGGCTTCAGGAAGATCTTCTCGGGCTTCTTGCCCTCGCCCACCCCCGGCGGCGTGCCGGTGATCAGGAGATCGCCGGGCAGCAGCGTGACGAAGCGGCTTACATAGGCGATCAGCTCGGCGACGCCGAAGATCATCGTGCGCGTGTTGCCGGTCTGCATCCGCGTGCCGTTCACGTCGAGCTGCATGTCGAGCGCCTGCGGATTGCCGATCTCGTCGGGCGTCACCAGCCACGGGCCGACCGGGCAGAAGGTATCGTGGCCCTTGCCCTTCGACCATTGCGTGCCGCGCTCCTTCTGGTTGAAGCGTTCCGACACGTCGTTGGCGAGCACGTAGCCCGCGACATGATCGAGCGCGTCGGCTTCCGCGACATAGCGGCACGTTTGCCCGATCACGACGCCCAGCTCGACCTCCCAGTCGCCGTGCGTCGCGCCCTCGGGCAGCATCACGTCGTCATTGGGGCCGGAGAGGCTGGTGACCGCCTTCATGAACATCATCGGCTCGGTCGGGATCGGCAGGTTCGATTCGATCGCATGGTCGCGATAGTTGAGCCCGATCGCGACAATCTTGCCGACGCCCGCCACCGGCACGCCATAGCGCGCGCCCTCGGGTGCGAGCGGCAGCGTCTCGGGATCGATCGTGGCGAGTTGTGCGAGCCGGTCGACGGTCAGGTCCGGCACCTGCGCGGACAGGTCGCGCACGCGGCCCTGTGCGTCGATCACGCCGGGCTGTTCGGCGCCCTTCGCGCCGAAACGACAGAATTTCATCGGCAAGTCCTCAATGGGTATAGGGACGGTGAAGCGGAACGTCGGGATTCAGGTCGACCCCGAAGCCGGGGCGATCGAGCGCCGACGCACGGATGCGGCCGTTCACCGGCACCGGCTCGCCCAGCAGTTGCGGCGCGAACATCGGCACCACTTCGGTCGGCCCGGGATGCATCATCAGGAATTCGGCGAACGGCGAATTGTGGCGCGTCACCACGAAATGATAGCTGTACACCGACGAGCCGTGCGGAATGACCATCGCACCGCGCGTGTCGGCATAGTTCGCGATCTTGATGAGTTCGGTGATGCCGCCGCACCAGCCGACATCGGGCTGGATGATGTCGCAACATTCCATGTCGAGCAGCATCCGGAAGCCCCAGCGCGTCGCCTCATGCTCGCCGGTCGTCACCAGCAAGCCGCGCGGCGCATTCTTCTTCAGCTGTGCATAGCCCCAGTAATCGTCGGGGCTCAGCGCCTCCTCGATCCACTTCAGCCCGCATTCGTCCCACGCACGCTGCGCCAGTCGCGTCGCATAATCGACGTCCAGGCTCATCCAGCAATCGTACATCAGCCAGAAATCGTCGCCGCACTTGCCGCGCATGTCGGCGAGCAAGGCGATGTTCTTCTCCAGACCCTCCAGCCCCTCGGCCGGACCGTGGTGGAGCGGCAGCTTGCCACCGATGAAGCCCAGCTCGCGCGCGATGTCCGGCCGCGCGCCGGTCGCATAGAATTGCAGCTCGTCGCGCACCGCGCCGCCGAGCAAATGGCACACCGGCTCGCCGCGCAACTTGCCCAGCAGATCCCACAGCGCGAGGTCGACGCCGGAAATCGCATTGATGACCAGCCCCTTGCGCCCGTAATATTGCGTCGAAAAATACATCTGGTCCCACATCTTCTCGACCTCGACCGGGTCGCGCCCCTCGAGGAAGCGCGCGAGATGCTTCTCGACGATATAGCAGGCCGGCTCGCCGCCGGTCGTCACCGCGAAGCCGACCGTGCCGTCCTCCGCCTCGATCTCCACCACCAACGTGCCGAGCACGTTGATGCCGAACGAACGCCGCGACTGGCGATATTCGGGATAGCGGCTCATCGGAGTCGCGATATGATCGTCGATCCAGTGCGCGCCCTGCTGATCGTGATAGTCCGCGCCTCCGCCTGACGCGGTGAATGCGCGGACGTGCTTGATCTTCGACAGTCCCATCGCCCACCCTCCCCGATCAACAACACCGGGCCCGCGCCCTAGATTGTTTTGCCACATGATGAATTTGCTGCTTATAAAATGGAAATGATCTCGTCAATCGAACCGCGCCGAATTGCCATGGAGCCGCGGGGACCCGCGGAACACGCGACAGGGGGATGGAATATGTTGCTGGAAGGAAAACGCGTTCTGATCACAGGCGGATCGCGCGGGATCGGGCGTGCGGCCGCCATCGAAGCCGCCCGTCAGGGTGCCGATGTGGCGATCAACCACTTCGACGATCACGTGCACGCCGACTCGGTCGTTGCGACGATCCGCGATCTGGGCCGACAGGCGGTTGCCGTCGAGGGCGATGTCGCCGCGCCCGCAAGCGCCACCGCGTTCGTCACCGGCGCGGCCGAGGCGTTGGGTGGCGTCGACGTCTTCGTCAGCAACGCCGGCATCTGCCCCTTTCACGCCTTCCTCGACATGCCCGCAGAAATGCTCGAACGCACGCTGCGCGTGAACCTGCATGGCGCCTTCTATATGGTGCAGGCCGCCGCCAACCAGATGGTCCGCCAAGGCAACGGCGGCGCGATCGTCGCAGTGTCGTCGATCTCGGCGCTGGTCGGCGGCGAGTATCAGACGCACTATACGCCCACCAAGGCGGGGGTGCACTCGCTGATGCAATCGGCGGCGATCGCGCTGGGGCGGCACGGCATCCGTTGCAACTCGGTGCTGCCGGGCACGATCCTCACCGACATCAACAAGGACGACCTGTCCGATCCCGATAAGCGGGAGCGGATGGCGAGCCGCATCCCGCTCGGCCGGCTCGGCGAGCCCGAAGACCTTGCCGGCCCGATCGTCTTTCTGGCGTCCGACCTCGCGCGCTACGTCACCGGCGCGGCGCTGCTGGTGGACGGTGGCGCCTTCGTCAATCTGCAATGAGCGAGCCGGTGGCGACGCGGAGTACCTCGCCGCCGCCGCCTTCATCAGTCCGCTGCGTTGCTATACTTGATTTGACTGGCCGACGGGCAGCGCGACAAACTCGGGCCTTGAGCGGTCCTGAGATCCGGCGGTCTGCCCAAAGCTCGACCCTGCGCTAACGACACCCCGAAAACCGCCGTTTGAAGAAGCGCCAGCGGAAGCTGGAGAAGTGACGCGACCGGCACGAGCGGTCCCTAAACCCTTCAACGTGAACGCCAATCCATGCAGTGCCGATGCTGCGAATTCAAAGAAGATGCCTTATAACAGCCATCGCTGCGCATGCATTGCTGCCGACGCTCACCGCGATGCACCAATATAGTTCGCCTATACATCAATATCATATTATATTTAGCAACACTCGTTTGACACCGCCCCGGCCTTATTACAAACTAACACTAACAGGTCGGTCAGAGCGCCGATCATCTGTTTTGCAGGCGGGGGCTTCATGAGCAGCGTTACGATCACAGACAATCTGTTCTCGTTCGGCACGGCCGGCGATACCGGTGCGGTTGCGGGATGCGGCTGCGCCTTCTGCGCGGCGATGGCGGGCAGCGGTGCGGTCACACCGCATGTCACGAGCGACGCGGCGATCGCCCGCAGCGGCGCGGAAATGATCACCCAGCACTATTCGGACCAAGGCTTCTACTACTACAGCGGCGACCGGAACATCGACGCGGTCCTGATCGGCTCGCGCTGGACCGCGACCACGCTGACCTTCTCGTTCCCTGGCAGCGGCAGCGTCTACGGCGCCAATTACGATTCGGGGGAGAACACCCTGCACCTGCCATTCAACGACGCGCAGAAGGCGGCGGCGCGGCAGGCGTTCGATCTCGTTTCGGGCTACACCGGGCTGAAATTCGTCGAGGTGGCGGCCGACGGCCCCGAGCGTCCGACGTTCCGCCTGTCGTCGACGGCGGCGGCCAACGTCGGGTCGGCGATGGGCTATTTTCCGCACACCACCGAAAATCTCGGCGGCGACATCTGGTTCGGCCGCACCGCCCAACCTTATTACGAGACGCCGCAACGCGGCAACTGGGGCTTCGTCACGATCATGCACGAGATCGGGCACACGCTCGGCCTCAAGCATGGCCATTCGGACTATACCGACGAAGATCTCGGCTCGTTCTTCGGTCTCGACGAAGCGTTCCACGGCACCCGCGCGCTGGAATATGATCGCGACGGACAACCGTGGTCGATCATGTCGTACACGACCTCGCCCAACACCTCGTCGGTCTTCAACGGCGATCAGCAGAACCAGGCGCAGACGTACATGATGTACGACATCGCCGCGCTTCAATATCTTTATGGCGCCAACTACACGACCAACGCCGGCGACACCGTCTACCGTTGGGACCCGAATACCGGGGCGCTGTCGGTGAACGGCGTCTGGCGCGACGCACCCGCCGGCAACAAGGTGCTGGAAACCGTCTGGGACGGCGGCGGCAACGACACCTATGATTTCAGCAACTACACCGGCAACCTGTCGATCGATCTGCGCCCGGGTGAGTTCTCGACGCTGTCGAGCGCGCAGGTGGCCAACGCGCTCGCGTATGTGGACGGCGATGCCCCGATGATCGGCAACGTCGCCAATGCGCTGATGTATCACGGCAACACGGCCTCGCTGATCGAGAATGCGATCGGCGGCAGCGGAAACGACCGGATCGTCGGCAACCAGGCCAACAACCGGCTGGAAGGCGGCGCGGGCGACGATCTGCTGGCTGGTGGCGCGGGCAGCGATATGCTGATCGGCGGCGCGGGCAACGACGTCGCAGATTTTTCAGATGCCAAGTCCGCGATCAGCATCACCTTCAACAACAACACCGCCGACATCATCGTCGCGAATGGTGACGATCGCGACGTGCTGCGTCAGGTCGAGGGCGCGATCGGCACCGCGTTCAACGATACGCTGATCGGCGACCGTTCGGACAATTTCCTTTCGGGCGGTACCGGCGGGAGCGACTATCTGAACGGCGGCGCCGGTAACGATACGCTGGTCGGCGCCAGCGACACGATCGTCTATACCGATCGTCCCGACCTGATCGAAACCACACCCTGGAACAACCAGTACGCCGAAGCAGCGCTGAACCTGGACGGCTCGTTCGATCTGGTTCACGCGAACCTTGTCACGCAGTCCACCGTCCTTCCGCATGCGACGGTGCAGGCGAACGGCCCCGGCGGCGGCGCGGACTATTACAGCTTCACCGCCATCGGCGGGTCGAAGCTGATCCTCGATCTCGACAACGTGCCCCCCGACTGGACGGGCATCGAACTGCTGGACGCGCAAGGCAACGTGCTCGCGGGCAATTACGGCGTCGACCGCACCGACGCCGGCAGCCGTTCGGGTGGCGCGCCGTGGCTGGAGGCGCTCATCCCCTCCGATGGCGTCTTCTACGTGCGCGTCGGCGGTGTGTACCGCAACTATACGGCCGACGGGACGGAAGTCGACGAGGTGGGCGGTTTCCCGCGCGACATGCCCTATATCCTGAACGTCTCGCTGGAGAATGCGGCGGTCGACGCCAAGGTCACGGCAGCAGGCTCGGGGCGCTTCTACGGCGGCGATGGTGACGACCTGATCGTCGCGGCGACCGGCGACGACCTGATCGCGGGCGGCGCGGGCGTGGACACCCTGTCCTATGCCAAGGCCCGCGCCGGGGTGACCGTCGACCTGAACGTGGCCAAGGCGCAGAATACCGGCGGCTCGGGGATCGACACGATCAGCGGGATCGAGAACCTGATCGGCTCGCACTTCAACGACGTCCTGACCGGTACGGCCGGCAACAACGTCATCGCCGGCGGCGGCGGGCACGACCGTCTGAACGGTGGCGCCGGGCGTGATACGATCTCGTTCGCGGGGCTGGATCGCGGCGTGTCCTTCAGCCTGGCCGCACAGGGCAGCGACCAGTTCCTTCAGCCGGGCTCATCGGTGATCGCGACCGGCTTCGAGGATATTCTCGGCAGCGCCGGCAACGACAGGCTGACCGGCAACGCAGGCGCCAACCGGATCAACGGCGGCGCGGGCGACGACGTGATCGTGGACAGCGCCAACGGCCAGTCGAACGGCACCGACACGATCGACGGTGGCGCCGGCTTCGATACGCTCAGCTTCAACACCCATGCCGAGGGCATTTCCGCGATGCTGACCGGTGGCGGCAGCGGCCGGGTCATGTCGAATTATGGTGCGATGCTCGCCACCTTCACCAACGTCGAGGCGGTCGAAGGCGGTCGGGGCGACGACATGCTGATCGGCGATGAAGGCAACAACACGCTGAGCGGCCGCGAGGGCGCGGACATGCTCGTCGGTGGCGGCGGTGCGGATACGCTGGAGGGCGGTTTCGGCGACGACATCATCGACGGTGGCGAGGGCAACGACACCGCGGTGTTCAGCGCCGCGGTCAACCATTACGTCGATCTGGCGCGCTTCGACCGATATGACACCGGCGAGGGAACCGACTGGCTACTCAATATCGAGAATCTGCGCGGCGGGGCCGGAAACGACAGCTTCTTCGGCAACGCCGGGGACAACGTCTTCTACGATGCCGGTGGTGACGACCTGTACGTCGGGCGCGGCGGCAGCGACACGGTCGACTATTCGAACACCACCCGTCTGCTGCGGGTCGACCTGACGAACGCGGCGCAGCAGGATACCGTGGGCGGCGGCTCCGACACCTTCGACGGGATCGAGAACATCGTCGGCGGCAATTACGGCAACGTGCTGATGGGCACCGCCGGCGCCAATCGTCTGGGCGGCGGCAGCGATGTCGACGCGCTGGTCGGCGGTCAGGGTGACGATCGGCTGGAAGGCGGCGACGGCGACGACATGCTGATCGGCGACGAAACCGGGCTGATCACCACCGCGCTCGCTGCATCAAACAACGACACGCTGATCGGCGGCCGTGGTGCGGACAGGCTGATCGGCGGCGAAGGCGATGACACACTGATCGGCGGGTCGGGCAACGATATCCTGATCGGCGGGTCTGCGCGGGTGGTGCAGGCCGGCAACAACTTCAGGATCCAGGGCCTGATCCTGATGGACGGCGGGTTCGACACGCTCGATGGCGGCGAGGGCAACGATCTGGGCGTCCTCTATTACGACGGCCGCAAGGAGGCGATCCGCCTCGACATGCACGATACGCAGGCCCGGAACGTGGTCTATGCCGACGGCGTGGAGCATGGATCGGTCACCAGCGTCGAGACGCTCCGCTTCTATGGCGGCGTCGGGAACGACTGGGTGGAAACCGGTGCCGGCTATGATGTGCTGCAAGGCGGCGCGGGCAACGATCACCTTGCGGCGGGTGCCGGCGACGATATCGTCAATGGCGGCGCGGGCGACGACTGGCTGGACGGCGGCGTCGGCGTCGATACCATCAGCTATGCCGGCGCGACGTCGGGCGTGACGGTCGACCTGCGACGCACCGATGCGCAGGATACCGGCGGCGCCGGGATCGACACTATCAGCAATTTCGAGAACGTCACCGCCAGCGCCTTCAGCGACACGATCTACGGCAATGACGGCGCCAATCTGATCCGCGATGGCGTGGGCGGCGACGATCGCATCTACGGCATGGGCGGCGACGATATCCTTGGGATCGCGCGCACCTATGGCCAGCCGGCGCAGACGGTGCTGATCGACGGCGGCTCGGGCGACGATCTCGTCGAATATTTCTCGATTCCCGTCTACAACCGCTTCACGTTCCCACGCTTCTATCGCCAGACGGACACCGTGACGCTGATCGGTGGCGACGGCGACGACCGGATCAACATCTCCGGTCAGAAGACGGGCTATGTCGATGCGGGTGCGGGCGACGACATCGTCGCGATTGGCGTCGGCGGGCTCAACCCCTCGACCCTCGAAGTCACGCTGGGCGCCGGACGCGACATCCTGTCGTTCCTCTACGTCGACAATTTCGTCGGCGAAATGGACCGCGTGAATATCGTCCATGATTTCGAGACGGGCGCCGGTGGCGACAAGATCGACCTGACGCGCATCCTCGGCGGATGGTACACCGGGGTCAATCCGTTCTCGATCGGCCAGATGAAGCTGGTTCAGGACGGCGAGAACGTGTTGCTGCAGGTCGACATGGATCGCGGCGGCACCTACTTCCAGTGGCGCACGATGATGACCTTCGAACATACCAAGGTCGAGGATTTCACCGCCGACAACTTCTATCGCGTCGACGGCGACGGCATCTTCACCCCCTATGTCATCGTCCCGTTCGATCCGAAGGGCGGCGCGGCCGCGCCGAGCGAGTCGATGAACGGCATCCTGCCGCTCTCGAACGCCGTGCCGGACCTTAGCGCGCCGACTGACGGGTTCGACTCGGCGGCCGTGACGATCGGCCCCGACACGGCTGCCCAGACCTCCGGCAGCCCGCTGGTCGACGCGTGGCACGACCTTCCCGCCCCCGCCCCCGCCCCCGCCCCCGCCCCCGCCCCGGCGGCGCCTGCGGCCACCACCGCCGGGTTCGACACCGGCGACGTCGCGGTCGAGCCGGTGTTCGAGCATGTCAATCAGTGGAGCCGCTTCGCGCTGGACCTGCACAGCCAGCTGCACATGGCCTGACCGCAG
Organism: Sphingomonas phyllosphaerae FA2; assembly: GCF_000427645.1. Classification (GTDB taxonomy): domain Bacteria; phylum Pseudomonadota; class Alphaproteobacteria; order Sphingomonadales; family Sphingomonadaceae; genus Sphingomonas; species Sphingomonas phyllosphaerae. The sequence goes on from NZ_KE386571.1 coordinate 1,661,013, forward strand.
AGCGACACGGTCGAAAGGAAAGACGCCGCGACAGCAATGCCGCGGCGTTCTTCGGCTCCATCTATTGGGCGGGCGGTGCCGCTAACATAGCGCCGTCATCACGACGCCGGGCGGCTAACGCACGCGCATCCTGTCGAAGGTGATGCATGCCCAAAGCTCGCTTACGCTTCACGCGTTCTTCCTCGCGACTTCCTTCAGCACCGTATTTTCGAGCATGGTGCCCGCCAGCAGCGAGAGCAACGGCGGAGAAGATCGTGGGTAGCGATCGCAGCGGGTGGCGGCGCGAAGGCGCAACCACTCAAACAGCGCGGCGATATCCGTGTTGTCGATAACCGGGCGACCCGAGGCTCATTGCGTCACGTAATCGCTCGACCTGCCCTGCAACTTCAAACACGACGTTATTAGTCGAGCGTGAACCCCCTCGCTCCCATGGACTCTGTCGAAACCGACCAACCGCACGCGCTCGCCGCAGCCGTGTTCCCGGTTCTCCCGCTACTCGGCGGGAGAGTGGCCTTGTTCCTGAGGGTCGGCCGGCTTCTCATCCAAGGCGAGGGCCAGCTTCCGGCGCTCATTTGGCCGCGATCTGCTCCCCGGTTTGCCTCGTCTCCTTCATATCCAGCTCCTTGCCCGCATGCCCATGCACGACCAGAGGTAGCGGAGCATGATCTCGTGCCACTCTAGCGGGCGTCAGGCGTTCAGCTTTCATGCGGAAGAACAAGGGCAGCGGCGCCTCCGACGAATACTCGCACGGTCGACGCGACGGACTCAGATTGGCTCTCGCGGTGCTGGCTGCCGAGGAGGCTAAATGGGCATCGCTGCTCGGCGAAAGCAGTTCTTGGCGGACCAACGCCACACGCGAGGTACGGCACAAAACGTTGCAGGTCGCACAGACCCGATTGCGCACCGCACTGAACCGGATCACGCCGAAAGGCGATGTGTCGATTGTGGATGAGGAACTAGCCGGCGCGCTGAAAGAGATTGGTCTCTAGCCGGATCATCACCGACTGCCTGTCCCACGATCCAAGTCTCGTCTACTTGGCGAAGTGCGGCTTCGAGGCTGCAGCAACTCGGCCTCGGACGCTCATGGTGCGGAGAGCGCTTCTCAACTCCGGACGTCCGTTTATCCGCGACGTAAAAACTACTGATGCCAGCGCTAGTGTGGGTAACGAAACGCAATCTCGTACAGGCCGATGGCCACCTCAAAAGCGATGAGCCCAATTACGGACAATTCAAGACGCAACGAGCGTTTGTCCTGCACCAAGTCCAGCAACCACTCGGCTGAATCGCCGAGCATCTCGAGCTTGCGCTCGATGGTGCGCGTGCGATCGCCCAGCTCATATTCGGCTTCGAGGCGTCCATAAAGACGGTCGAGCTCCGGATGCTCCCAGAGCAGATCCGGCTTCTCGCCGATCCGCGCGCGTCCGACGACGCGGTGCTGAGCGGAGAGGACGCTGCCGATCTGGCGCATGATCTGACGGATGGGAAGATGGGCGCGGCCATGCTCCCGCATGTCGGTGAGAAGTGGCTCGATCCGGTCGAACGCGTCCTCGATGCGCATCTCGTCACGCGCGAGGACCACGGAGCGCGCGAGAACAGTGGCTGCGAGCAGCAGCCGCTCTGGCGTTGCTTCTCGCAGCCGGATACGTCCGTCGGCGGATACGGTTTCCTCACCTTCGTCACGCAGTTCGATGCGGGCAGTCTCAATCTCCGGGGTCGCCGGCGGATCGACGGCGTGTGGCGCGACTTGCGCAAGGATCAGCGCCTCCTCCGCAGGCGTTGCGCCGACAAGGACGACGGCGCCGTAGCGGAAGACAAACGCGCCTGCCCCCTTCAGCTCGACCGTCTCGGGATCGCCGAAACCGGCGAGCGCGCGCATATCGATACGCGTGCCCAGAAGATGCGCGCGCATCTCGACCTGGTCCCCTCTTCCGGGCAGCGGTGCGACGAGCGCCTCCGGCACCCCGGTCGGACGCAGCGTCTGTGTGTCGGTCACGAGCATATCCTCTTTATCGAGCAACTCTCGAGAGCGTCTATGTTCCCGACGATCCGGCGCAGTCACGCCCCCGTCAACGACGATGTTGATATGCCGCTAAGACCAATGAACCACATCCGTCATGCCTCGTTGAGAAGGCCTAAGCGAAACAGTGAGTTGGCGATGATCGCCGACGCGTACATCGCCGGTCGCGGAGGGCCACATGACTGAGCTGACGTTGCACGAACTATCGCGGAAGATGGCGAAGCTCGATTTTGCCATGCTGGCCACGCGTTCCTCCGCTGGCGCGCTCACGGCGCGGCCCATGAGCAACAACGGCGACGTCGAGTACCGGGGTGACAGCTATTTCTTCGCCTACGACGATTCACGCAAGATCTCCGACATCCGCGATGACCCCGCGGTGACGCTGAGCTACACCGGTGCCGCCGGGATGCTCGGCGGTCCGCCGCTGTTCGTCGCGGTCGAGGGACAGGCGGCGCTGATCGAGGACAAGGCGCAATTCGAGGCGCATTGGACCAAGGACCTCGACCGCTATTTCCCGGATGGGATCGACACCCCCGGCGTCGTCATGATCGTCGTCCGAGCGGATGTCATCCGCTATTGGGACGGCAGCGACGAAGGCGAGATCGCCGTTTGAGCCACGTTGCGGGGGCCGACGATGCACGCCCAACCTCGCGATCTGCGTGCCCGCTCGTGACGAGGCGGCGCGCCTGCCGAAGTTGTTCGAGGCATTGGAAAGTCTCCCTGTACCCCTAGACCGGTCAGCGCACATCTGCCTGCTGTTCGACGGCTGTACCGATCGGAGTGCCGCACTCGCCGCCGCCTATTCGCGTGACACCGCGCCATTAGCGGGCCGAGCGCCGTATCCACAAAGCGGTCTTTCGTTCACATCGACAGCGGAATCGCTTGGGTCTGGTCGCCCGCTTAATCGCGCTTGGAGCCCATGCCCCGCTCGCGACCCCAGACGACGGCTCCGCTCCGGCGACTGGTACCGATCTTGGCGTAGATGCGCGCAACATGATTGCGTACGGTGTTACGTGAGATCGAAAGGCGATCTGCTATGGCCGCATCGTCGAGATCGTTGCAGATCAGGTCCAGGATCTCCCGCTCGCGTGGGCTAAGCTCGACGGGTGCCGGATGCGGTGCCGGCTTGCGCAGCGTCGCCAGCCTGTCCAGGATCGAGCGGCTGAGCCAGCTCGCGTCCTTCAGCACCTCGTCGATCGCCGCGCCGAGTTCGGCGTCGCTCCTGCGACGCTCCGTCACATCCTGATAGACCCACAGAACGCAGGGACTGCCATGGACGTTGATCGTCTCGGCGGAGATCAGGCAATCCACTGGCACCTTGGACCGGGACACCAGGCAAGCTTCGCAGGCGCGAACCGATCCCTGCTCCGCCACCTTCCTTTCTGTCGCCGCGCACTGCTCCGCGTCGTCCCACAATCCAAGCTCGTCCGCGGTGTGGTCCAGAGCTGCCGCATCGTCGTAACCGCTCAGTTCGCGGAACGCGGCGTTGACGCTGACGATGCGGTGATTCCCATCGCGGGTGATCGCCATGGCGACCGGCGCCATCTCGAACACGGCCTGCAGGTGGCGCTCACTGGCGGCGAGCGACTGCTCGGCCTCGCGCCTGGGTTGAAGATCGGCAAAGGTGAGAAGCAATACATCCTCATCGGTGACGTCGATCGGCTGGCCGGCAAAGAGCACCAGCCGCCTCGATCCGTCGGCCACCAGCAGCTCTGCATCGGTTTGAGGCACGACCTCGCCCGCTTCCATCTGCCGTCGCACGGCCGCGCGATCGGGCAAGCAGCCGAGCAGGTCGAGGCCGAACAGCGATCGCCCTACGAGCTGCTCCGGCATGAAGCCTGTCAGCGAAACGAAGCCGGGGTTTGCGGCGGCGACCCTCATGTCGTGCTGTCGGACGATAATGGCAGGCGCAGGATTCGCCCGGAACATGGCGCTGAATCGCGCCTCTGCATCATATTGCCCGGACACGTCGCTGAGCACCACCGCCAGGTAGTCCGGCTCACCGCCATCGACGTCCATAGTGACGTCGCGCACCTGATGCATCCAGCGCGCCTCGTCCTCGCCGGCTGGCGCAACCTCCACCACCATATCAGGGATGCTCTCGCCGGCCAGAACCTTGAACAGCGGATAGTCCCGGTGCTTCAGCCGGTGATGATCGCGCGTCCACAGCGTGAAGCGTCGGGCATAATCTTCCGCGCTGGTGCCCAGCTCCTCCATGGTTGTGACGCCATGCATCGCAAGCGCGGCGGCGTTGGCACTCAGGATTATACCGGTGGGGTCGAGCAGGATCACACCGTCGAGCAGTTGCGCCATGAGTTGCTCCAGGTGACGCAACGTGGGCTGCTGGGACGTGGAGGTACGGGTGACGGTCATGCGGGCTCAACCCGGGACCCAGGGCCCACGTTCCCACGAGTGATACTAAGCATACTGGTGCTGACGCACTAGGTGCTTGCTGCGCTGGGCCCCGCCTTTTTGAACATCCCTGATGACGCTCCGTTGTAGCCATATCATTCACCACACGGAAGGACGGCCATGGGCCTCATCATTCTTCTCATCGTCGGCGGCCTGATCGGCTGGGTCGCCAGCATGATCATGCGAACCGATGGCCAGCAGGGCATCTTCCTCAACATCGTCGTGGGGATCATCGGTGCCGTGATCGCCGGCTTCGTCGTCACCCCGCTGATCGGCGGCGCGCCAATTACCAGCGGCGAGATTAGCATCCAGTCGGTGGTTGTCTCGCTTCTCGGCGCGATCGTGCTGCTCGCAATTATCAACCTCTTTCGCCGCGGCGCGGTTCGTTGAACAAAGGAGAGACAAGCATGAACACGCAGACGGCTTCGGCCATCTTCGACACGCAGGCCGAGGCGCAGCGCGCCGTCGGCGAGCTTCGACACGCGGGCGTGCCCGACCAGGCCCTGTCGGTCGTCACCCAGCGCGGCGGCACCATGACCACTGCGGACGTCGCCGGTGACGTCGTCGACGAGGAACACGGCAGCGTCGCACGCGGTATCCTGGGCGGGGGTGCCCTTGGCGCGGGCCTCGGTGTCGCGGCGCTGGCTATCCCGGGCGTAGGTCCGCTAGTTGCCGCCGGCGCGATCGCCGCCTCGGCCGTCCCGGGGGCGATGGCGATCGGTGCCGCTGCAGGCGCGGCCGCGGGCACGCTGAACGAGACTCTCGGAAAGCACGGGATCGACCCGGACGACGCCGACTACTACGGCAGTCGTCTAGGCAACGGCGGCGTGCTCGTGACTGTCGATGCGAACGCGGGCGGCATCTCGTCCGACGAGATCGCCGACGTTCTCTACCGGAACGGTGGCCACAACTCGCGCCGCTCCCCCGTATCATCGTACTGAGGGCACGCGAACCCAAGCGAGCCGGGGCTGCCTGCGCAGCTCCGGCCGTTTGGCGTCAAAATCCTGTCTGCATGTTACAGCAAGATGCGATACCAAGCCGTCGCAAGACGTCTTGACGGTGCCCCTCCACGATCTGTGAGATCGACCGTGCAGTGACGAAGCGTTCACTCGCCGCCGGGAGGTGCTGCTGCGACGGCTCCCTTGATCGATCATCGTTGGCGCTCGAATGATTACCGAATCTCTTGGGGGCCGCCAGAGCTTAGGAAGCAATCTAAAGCCACGCCTGATTGCCCTCCGAATTACGGAGCGCTGTTTCGCGGAACTTGCATATTCTATAAGCAGCTCTATATTGGAATTGCTGAACGTCGCCTGCGACGGATGATGGGCCGCTTCGGCTCTTCCCTTTGTCCTTTCTAGCTTCAAGACGCCGGGATGTGCCGCTTTGGCGCATGCCCGACACCCGTGGGACAAGGAAATTCTCATGATCACTGGCACCGTAAAATTCTTTAACAATGACAAGGGTTATGGCTTCATCGCGCCGGAAAACGGCAACGGCGACGCTTTCGTCCACATCTCGGCCGTAGAGCGCGCGGGCATGACGACGCTCAACAAGGACCAGCGCGTGTCCTACGAGCTCGAGACCGATCGTCGTGGCAAGACATCTGCTGTGAACCTGCAGGACGCCTGACAGTCTGCGGCGGGTGCTTCGCATCCGCCGCTTTCTCGGCTCGCGCATACCCAAATTGTTCTACCAGGCCGCTCGGCTACGTGACGCCTAGAGCGGTGGCAGGCTCCGCCGGCTATGAAAGGCTGTTATGTCCAGAAAACTCGTCGCACCATTTCTGATCGCCAAAGACGCGGACGGCCAGTTTCGAATCACCATCCGCGACACGCGCTACAATTCGCAGAACTACCCGATCGTAACATCCACCCTGCAGCCCGAGATGTTCAAGAGCGCCGTTGCCGCCCGTGCGCACGCCAAGCAGCAATTCGGTGCAGAGGCCGGACAGTTCGCTTCCAAGTGAATTCGTCCCAGCCTCCCGCGGATGACATGCGCAAAGTGTTCATATGAGCGGGGGCGTGCCCCGCAACCAATGAGGCTCGCATGACGCAGCAGGAACATGATCTGACCGCGCAGCAGTTACTGGAAGCCCAGCAAGCGCTCGACGTGGCAGCGTTCAACGGGATCCTGAGCTTGGCCATCGTGCTGCGGAAGCGGAACCTGCTGACCGACGTCGAGACAGAGGGGCTGCACGACATCATGAGCAAGCCGCTGTTGCTGGCGGGCAACGCGGATAACCCGGTCGTGCAGGACGCCCAGCACAATCTGGATCAGTTATTCGCGCTACTGGTCGATCACCGCTAAACAACGCCAGCGTAGATCCCGAGCGCTCGCAAGCTGCCGTTCCGAGGCGCGCTATGGCGCGATGATCGACCAACCCGACCCGCGACCACTCACAAGCAGCGTTCCGGTCTGACGCGGCCACGTGGAACAACATCGCCAAAACGCTTGAAGTTTGGTCCACTACGACAGCCACTTGGTTGGATACTGGACCAGCACGAGTTCTGCGAAGCAGTGCCTATTCTACCGTCCATGATGTGCCGAAAAGGTAGCAGAACCGCTACAGTTTGCCACCGTTCGGCTGGACATGGATGAACAGGCTCCCGCTGTCCGAGCGCTTGTAAGGGCGATCGGCGGTCTAAAGCGATTTTATCGCGATGTTGATACGTCGAGCCTCCGAAACAGGTTCGAATCCCGCGACGCCAGAATCTGCTGGTATGGCTGGTGAAGCTACCAGCAAACGGACCAGCAGTTGGGTTGGGCTGCAACGGTCGCCCGTGGAGCGTCCCCAGAGGCAAGCCAGCACCAAGTAGCTGACCAACCAATGATTTTGTGGATCCTCTGCGATGCCGTGGAACATCCTGGAAAATCGGACTGGCTGGGGCGGCAGGATTCCCATCCCGACGCATCTGCGAGCTAAGTATTTGATTCCACCAGCGTGCAGGCACCGCCTGCACAGCCCATTGCTACAGTGCATTGGCACAATTTTCAATTGCGATTTGGACGGTATTGGGCGCCAGCAAGAGACGTGTCGGCGCAGTGGTGCATGCAGGAAGGCTTGTCCGTCGACGGCTGGTCCTTCCTGGCCGAAACAGCGAGGCAAGCGGACCGAAGCGCGGTTTAAAGTTCAGCGGTTCGTCCCGGCGCCTAAGCCGGCAAGAGCCCAACCGTGCGGTAGCTGGCGATCATCGTGTCGAAGAGTGCGATGTCCGATCGGCCCCTTGCGAAGAGCTGTGCGCCGGCGACCGCTGCATAGATTGCCTTTGCCCTCGCTTCGCCTTCACCCGCTTCGACGACCTTGGCATCGACGAGCAGCTTGCCGAGCCACGCGACGTTGACCTCGGCGAAGCATTGCACCTCGGCCTTCACTGGATCGGGAAGATCGTCATATTCCGCCGCCATGAAGCTGGACAGGCAGATGCGGTTGTCGTTCGACAGCGAGGCTCGGAAAATCTCAGGGTAGCGGCGTAGTGCGGCAAGCGGGTCGGAAGCTTCGTCCTCGATCGCATCGAGTTGCGCGACCGTGTCTTCCCAATAGCGCCGTGCCACCGCCGCGCCGAGATCGGCCTTGGTTGCGAAATGATGATGGATGCTGGGCGCCTTGATCCCGACTTCAGCCGCGATGTCACGGAAGTTGAGGCCGTTATAGCCACGCGCCATCGCAGTCCGCCGTGCGGCGGCCAGCACCGCTTCCCTGGATGTTGAAACCGCCACTGCTCCACCCGTCTCGCCAACCCGACCAAGTGGTAGATAGACCTTGACGCCCATCACGCAAGCGCGCACTTGCCGGCCTACCGATCACTTGGTAGGTCAAACTATGATCTCGCAATCCCCGCCGCCGCCGGCCACGAAGCTCCGCCTGTTCACCTCTCCCTCGGCGTTCCCCAATCCCCAGCGCCTGCGCATCTTCCTGCACGAGAAAGGCATTGCCGACCGTTTCGACGAGCAGGTCTACAATATGTCGCCGATGGGCGAGCAGCGGCAGTGGAAACACCTGAAGATGAACCCATGGGGTGAAACCCCGACGCTTGAATTGGCCGATGGCAGCTTCATCTCGGAAACTGCCGCCGTCGCGCGTTATCTCGACCAGGCATTTCCGGGGCGCCGGATCATGGGCGAGACGGCCGAGGAGCAAGGGCTCGACGCCATGTGGGACAATCGCATCTGGGTGCACATCCTCTACCGCATCACCACCGCGTTCCACGTCCTGCACCAGGGACTCGGACCCAAGCTCGAACTGACCTCGAACCCGGCATGGGGCGAGCATTGCCGCAAGGAAGCGCTGGCGCATACCACGCTAGTCGACCGGCATCTGGCCGATGGCCGCGACTGGCTGCTCGGCGGTGCGGAGCCGACCTTTGGGGACATCACGCTGGCGACTGCTATCGCCTTTTCCAAGTTCGAGGTGAACGCGATGCCGCTCGACGAGCGCTATGAACATATCGATGCGTTCTGGCAGCGGTGGCAGCGCCGCCCAACGTTCCTCGCCGCCTATGCCGATCGCAGCAGTGGCGTGCCAGAACTGGATAACCGCGCCTAGCAACCGCGTGCCCCGGACGGGGTTTGTGTCCGTTTGAGAAATGCCCTGAACAGGAGAGAATGACGTGCTGTTTCACACGATGGTCGGATCGAACGACATTGAACGATCGAAGCGCTTTTACGACGAGGTGCTGGGCACGCTCGGCGTCGGCGAACCGGCGCGGAATATAGCCGACAGCGGCCATGTCCGGCTCATCTACAATAACGGCAACGGGACCAACTTCATCGTTAGCCAGCCGATCAACGACGAACCGGCGACTGTCGCGAATGGCAGCACGGTCGCCTTTTCATGCGACTCGCCCGAGCAGGTGAAGCAGCTTCACGATACGGCGATCGCCAATGGCGGCACCTCGATCGAAGCTCCGCCCGGCCCGCGTCAGACTGCGTCCATGGGTACGATCGAGCTCGCCTATTTTCGCGACCCCGACGGCAACAAGCTGTGCGGGATTCATTTTCCGAAATAATCGAGCGCCTCGTATCGTGGCGCGCCCGTGTTGCCCGTCCCTATCATGGACGGGCAGCGCTTGGTCGATCTGGTGCGGCGAGGATCAGAAGAGAACGCCGGCCGGGTCGATGGCTCCGGTCAAGCGCAGCAATGCTTGTACTTCTTACCCGATCCGCAAGGACACGGATCGTTGCGGCCGATCTTTGCCCCCACAATCGCATCCACGGCAATCGGCTTCGCCTCGCCGCCGCCTGCCCGGGCCGCGTAGAGGCGCTGGACCGTGTCTGTCAGCTCGGACACCGCACGGTCCTGGAAGGCGTTGATCTCGACGCTGTCGAGCTCGCTTTCGCCCCGCGCGATCGCGATCAGTGCCAGCAGGCGGTGCCATGGATCGGCCCATCCGGCATTGGCCGCCGCCGCGTCCCACGCGTCCGGGCGCAATGCGACCGCGTCAGAAAATCCGTCGATCCAATATTCCCACAGGACCTCGCCATCCCGCTCGTCGACGTCGAGGATCGGCTGCAACTTGCCGCGGGACAGGTCGCGCGCGATCTCGTCACGGCGCGCCGCGACCGCTTTGACGAACCATTGTACGTCGAGGGGATCGTCGAAGGGCGGAACGCCATCGCCCTCGACGCCCCATATGACCGTCATCCACTCATTCGTAGGGATCGGCTCGGGACAGACGATAAGCCCGGTCAGGAAACCGTCGAGCTCGGTGAGCAGCATCGGCTCTTCGAACGGCAGGTCGGCCAGTGCCCCATCGAGACGCCGGAAGCGGGACGGCATTTTCCTCACAGGCTGAGGCCGCGCCGACGCATCTGATCCTCCGCCATGACACGCAGCGGCGTCTGATCGCCCGCGGCGAAGATGTCGGCGAAGTCGAGCAGATCCTCATCGCCCAACGCGGCCACCGCCGCCTCGATGGCAGCGAGGCGCTGAAGCTCGTGTTCCGTCCTGGCGGCGATGCGCTTCATGCGGGTTTTCAGCATAGCGGTCCGTTAACAGGATCGGTCTGCTTTGACACCGCTCCATTGTTTGACACCGCCCCATTGAATGTCCCCAGGCATGATCTTGACGGACGTGGACCGGATACCGACGTCCATCGGCGTCAGGAGACGCATGATGGTGGAAGCACGATGGAACGGCGTACGGATCGCCGATAGCGACGATACGGTCATCGTCGAGGGCAACCACTATTTCCCCAAGCAGAGCGTAGACACCGCGCTTTTGCGACCGAGCAGCACGACAACGGTCTGCCCGTGGAAGGGAACGGCGCATTATTACAGCCTGCACGTCGCGGGCGCCGACAATCCCGACGCCGCCTGGTATTACCCCGATCCCAAGGTCGAAGCCGAGAATATCCGCGGACGCATCGCCTTTTGGAAGGGAGTCACGGTCGCCTGACTTGGCTGAGCCGCAACGGCTGCGCGCGGCGGCACGAACCGGAAGTTGGCCCGATGCACTGGGTCGAACGTTAATCGCCGCATGAAGACGATCCGCTTTCCGGACGGTACGACCGTCCCCGCGCTTGGCCAGGGCACCTGGATGATGGCGGAAGACCCAGCCCGCCGATCGGACGAGATCGCCGCGCTGCGCGAGGGGCTGTCGCTCGGCCTTACCCTGATCGACACCGCCGAGATGTATGCCGACGGCGAGTCCGAACGCCTCGTCGGCGAAGCTATTGCAAGCATGCGCGACGAGGTGTTGCTCGTCAGCAAGGCCTATCCGCAGAATGCCTCACGCGACCGGCTGCCCCGGGCGTGCGAGGCGAGCCTCGAACGGCTCGGGACCGATCGGCTCGACCTATACCTGCTGCATTGGCGTGGACGCGTGCCGCTGGCCGAGACGGTTGAGGCGATGGAGCGGCTGGTTGCGGCGGGCAAGATCCTGCGCTGGGGCGTCAGCAACCTCGACACCGGCGATATGGACGAACTCGTCGCGAGTGGCGGCACGGCGTGCCAGACCGACCAGATCCTCTACAACCTGACACGGCGCGGTCCGGAATATGACCTGATCCCATGGACGGCGCGGCACCACATGCCGGTCATGGCCTATAGCCCGGTCGAACAGGGGTGCCTGGTGGCGCATCCCGGTCTCGCCGCCATGGCCGCCGAACACGCCGTGAGCCCGGCGCAACTCGCGCTCGCCTGGCTGCTGGCGCGGCCCGGCATCCTCCCCATCCCCAAGGCCGGTTCGGTCGCGCATGTGCGGGACAATCGCGCCGCACTGGACCTCAAGCTGTCTGAGGGCGATCTGCGGCGGCTCGACGAGCTGTTTCCGCCGCCGCGCGGCCCCGAGCCGCTTGCGATGCTCTAACCGCGGATGAAGTCGAGGAACGCGCGCAGCGGCGGCGGTACCAAGCGGCGGCCGGAATAATAGAGGAACGGACCGGAAAAAGGCTGCCACCAGTCGGGCAGCACCGGTTCCAGGGCACCGCTGCCCAGTGCGGGCACCAGCCAGTCCTCGAACAGATGGATGATCCCGCCGCCCGCCACCGCGACATCTACCAACAGATCCACCGCGCCAGCGACGCTCGCGATGAGCGGGCCTTGCGGCTCGATCCGCACGATCTCGCCGTCGCGCTCGAACTCCCAGGGGCTGGTCAGCACGCCGCTGGTGAAGCGGCCGCGCAGGCAGGCGTGATCGAGCAGGTCGCGCGGGTGCGCCGGCCGGCCGCGCGCCTCAAGATAGGCCGGCGCCGCGGCGGTCGCGAAACGCTGAACCCGCGGACCGATCGGCACCGCGATCATGTCCTGCTCCAGCCGTTCGTCATAGCGAATGCCCGCATCGCAACCGGAGGCTACCATGTCGACGAGGATGTCCTCGGCCATGATCTCGACCTGAATGTCGGGATAGGCGGCGAGGAAGCCGGGCAGGATCGCCGGCAAGACCAGCCGCGCCGCGCTGACCGGCACATTTAGCTTGAGCGTGCCGGCCGGTGTGTCGCGGAACAGGTTCACGACGTCGAGCGCCGCCTCCACCTCGCCCAGCGCCGGTGCCAGCCGCTCGATCAACCGCATCCCCGCCTCGGTCGGCACGACGCTGCGGGTGGTGCGATGGAGCAGGCGGACGCCGAGCCGCGCCTCCAGCCGCCGTACCGCTTCGCTGAGCGTCGAGGCACTCGATCCTGTGGTTCGGGCTGCGTCGCGAAATCCGCGGGCCTGTGCGACCGCCAGGAACGCGTTGAGATCGGCAAGGTCCGCCTTCATTGTTCTGTTTTCCGTACAGCCCGTGCGGATCACTCCGGCTTATCGCGATGATCCGCAAGCCATATCTGGGGGCCAGCACAGGAGAACAAAAATGACGATCGACCAGGCAAGCACCTATTCCTTCGCCAGACGCGCCGTGAAGCGGCTCGGCTATGGCGCGATGCAGCTCGCCGGGCCCGGCGTGTTCGGCCCGCCGCGCGACCATGATGCGGCGCTCGCCGTACTTCGCGCCGCTGTCGATGCTGGCGTCAACCACATCGACACCAGCGACTTCTATGGCCCGCATATCACCAACCGGCTGATCCGCGAAGCACTGTCCCCCTACCCTGACGACCTGCTGATCGTGACCAAGATCGGTGCGCGGCGTGGTGACGATGCATCCTGGCTGCCCGCATTCGCGGCGGACGAACTGGCCCGCGCGGTCGAGGACAATCTGACGAACCTCGGGCTGGAGACGCTCGACGTCGTCAATCTGCGCCTGATGTTCGATGTCCACGGGCCCGCCGAGGGATCCCTCGCCGCGCCACTGAAAGCGGTGGCGGATCTCCAGCGCCAGGGGCTGGTGCGCCATATCGGGCTGAGCAACGTGACGCCGACGCAGTTCGAGGAAGCCCGCGACATCGCCGAGATCATTGGCGTCCAGAACCAGTACAACCTCGCCCATCGCGACGACGATGCCTTTATCGACGCGCTGGCAGCGGAGGGCATCGCCTATGTTCCCTTCTTCCCGCTTGGCGGATTCAGCCCGCTCCAGTCGGCGGCGCTCTCCGACGTGGCGGAACGACTCAAGGCCACGCCGATGCAGGTGGCGCTCGCCTGGCTGCTCCAGCGCTCGCCCAACATCCTGCTCATCCCGGGCACCTCGTCGGTCGCGCATCTCCACGAGAACCTCGCTGCGGCATCGCTGACGCTGCCCGAGGATGCAGTGGCCGAACTCAATGCGATCGGCGGGTAATCAGGCCGGTCGGTTGGCGAGCACCGCGTCAAGCAGGCCGGGAAAGCGCCGGTCGAATTCGGCGCGGCGCAGCGTGTTGATCATCTCGCGCCCGGCCTGGGTCGTCTCGATCAGTCCCGCCCCGCGCAGCAGCTTCAAGTGGTTGGACAGCGTGCTTTTCGGGATGGACTCGCACGGCGCGGCATCGGTGCAGCTCAGCCGCTCGGTCGCGGCAAGCCGCGCCACCATGGCCAGCCGATTGGAATCGGCCAGCGCATGCAGCGCCAGATCGAGCGGAACGTCTTCCAGCCGGGGGTGGGTGAAGCGGGGCATGCGCCAGATATAGGGGACAACAGTTAATTTAATAATTCGGTTTTATTGAACTGTTGAAGCGTCACCCCATTTTCTGCCTGCCGACAGCGCACGATGCCGTGATCGCGGGCCTGATTTTGGAGAATGCACATGTCCCTCGCACGCAAGACAGCGCTCGTCACCGGCGGATCGCGCGGCATCGGCTCGGCAATCGCCAAGCGCCTCGCGGCCGATGGCGCCACCGTGGCGATCACTTACGCGGGCAACAAGGCCGCAGCCGACGCCACCGTGGCGGCGATCGAGAGCGCGGGCGGCACCGCTTTCGCCTTCCAGGCCGATGCCGCCGATTCGGCCTCGCAGCGTGCCGGCGTCGAGCAGGCCGCCGCGGCCCTGGGCGGGATCGACATCCTGGTCCACAATGCCGGGGTGGCCGAATTCTCCACGGTCGCAGAGGACACCGACGAAACCTACGACCGCCAGTTCGGCGTCAACGTGAAGGGCCTCCACGTCGGCACCCGCGCCGCCCTGCCGCATCTCCGCGACGGCGGCCGCATCATCCTGATCGGTAGCATCTCGGGCGAGATGGCCTTCCCCGCGACCACGGTCTACAGCGCGACCAAGGCCGCCGTGGCAGCGCTGGCACGCGGCTGGGCCAAGGACCTCGCGCCGCGCAACATCCTGGTCAACACCGTGCAGCCGGGCCCGATCGACACCGACATGAACCCCGCGGATAGCGAATTCGCCGGACAGGTGCTGCAAGCGATCCCGCTCGGCCGCTACGGCAAGGTCGAGGAGATTGCAGGTGCCGTCGTCTTCCTCGCTGGGCCGGATGCGAGCTACATCACCGGCACCACGCTCAACATCGATGGCGGTGCGACGGCCTGACGGGTAGCATCGGCGTGCCGGCCGCAAGAGCCGGCACGCCGATGGCTTTACATGTCCGCGGCAGTCGGGCGGACTATGACCTCGTTGATGTCGACACCCTCGGGCTGTTCCAACGCGTAGCGAACCGCCCGCGCGATCGCATCCGGGGTCAGCGCCTTCTTCCGCCATCCCGTCAGCGCCGTGGCCACTGCTGGATCGGTGATGTCGTGGCCCAGTTCGGTTGCGACGACACCCGGAGAGATCAGCGTCGACCGGATCTCGTCATGCTCCTGCCGCAACCCCTCGGTGATGGCGCGCACCGCGTGCTTGGTGCCGCAATAGACCGCAGCGGTGGGCATCACCATGTGCGCAGCGACCGAGGCAACGTTGACGATATGGCCGCCCTTTTGCGCCACGAACCGGGGCAACACCGCCGCGATGCCGTTGAGGACGCCGTGGATATTGACGTCGACCATCCGTTTCCACTCGTCCCGCTTCAGCGCGGCGAGCGGCGACAGCGGCATCACGCCGGCATTGTTGACCAGCACATCGACGCGCCCGAACCGCGCCTCTGCGGCTTCCACGAAGGCGTCGAAGTCGGTGCCGTCCGTCACGTCGAGCGTTCGCCACGCGACGGTTTCGCCCAGTTCCTCCGCCAGTGCCTGCAAACGATCCCCGCGCCGCGCGCCGATGAAGAGGCGCGCGCCGGTCGCTGTCAGTTCGCGCGCCGTCGCCTCGCCGATTCCGCTAGAAGCCCCGGTGATGAGGACGACCTTGTCGATGCTGGCTGTCATGGTGCTATCCTTGCCTTGAAGTGACAGCCAGCAAGATGATGCCGCAGCGTCGGGCAGCGGTAGAGCGATCGTCCAGACGCTTTGCATGATCCTCCAGAACCCGCTCTACTCGCTTGCGCATGTCGACGGGCTGACGGATGACGGTCGGCATGGACCGGATCACCGAACTTGCTGCCGTCATCGATCGTCATGTCACCGGATCAGGTATTTGCGCGACTGCGATGCCGCATGTGTCACTGATCCGGGCCGATCAACCGAGCACCCCGACGCCGGCTGTCTACGAGGCATCGCTTTGCCTGATAGCCCAGGGATCGAAGCGCGTCTCGATCGGCGACCATAGCGTCGTCTACGACGCCGCGCATCATCTCCTGGTCTCCGTCGACCTCCCGCTGGTCGGCCACGTGATCGATGCCAGCCCCGATCGCCCGTATCTCTGCTGCAAGATCGACCTCGATCCCGCGATGCTGTCCGACCTGATGGTGGCGGAGGGCGGCGCTGTGCCGCACACCGACCTGCCGGTTCTAGGCGTCTATCCCAGCGACCCCGACCTGATCGACGCCGCATGCCGGCTGGTCGGACTGCTCGACCGGCCGGACACGATCCGCGCCCTGGCGCCCCTGATCGAGCGGGAAATCCTCTACCGGCTGCTCACGGGACCGCACGGACCGATGCTTCGCCACCTCGTGACAGCAGGTAGTCACCTCAACCAGATCAGCCGCGCCATCGCCGTGATCCGTCGCCGGTTCGACGCGCCGATCCGCATCGACGAGGTCGCCGCCGAGGCGGGCATGAGCCCCTCCTCGCTCCATGCGCATTTTAAGGCGATCACGCGCATGACCCCGCTCGAATATCAAAAGCAATTGCGCCTGCAGGAAGCGCGCCGGCTGATGCTGGTCGGCGGCGCCACGGCGGGCACGGCAGGCTTCGCGGTCGGCTATGAAAGCCCGTCGCAGTTCAGCCGCGAATATCGCCGCCTGTTCGGCGCACCGCCGCGCCAGGACATCGAACGGCTGCACACCGCCCCTTCGGCAGGAATCGCCCTCTGATTTTGACCGACGCTAGCAATTATTCATCGCGGTGGTTGCGCCGAATGAGGCGCTCCGCTGGCGTTTGTCACCGCACAAGCAGAATGACCCATAAGCCGCCCCTCAGCGCGAGCGCGGCAAACTCCATTTTCGGACGTTCGTTCGGATATATCGATGTGCATCTTTTGACGGATCATGCGCCACAGCAGAAATCCATCATGGACGATCGGTTATGGTCGCCTAATCTCAGTTCATGCGGATTTTCATCAGCTCGCTAATTTCAGACTTTGAGCCCCAGCGCGCGGCAGCTCGTCGCGCAGTAATTACCCTGCGCCACGAACCGGTAATGGCCGAGGACTTCGGTGCCCAGCCAAGCTCTCCACAGATCGCCTGTCTTCAGGGGCTGCGCGGATCGGACATTGTCGTCCTGATCCTTGGCGAGCACTACGGCTTTGTGCCTCCGGGCTCATCCCTTTCTGCAACACACCAAGAATATCGCGAAGCGCGGGAAACGAAGCCAGTCCTTGCGTTTGTGCAGCAAGGCATTTCTCCCGGGCCAGAGCAGGCCGCTTTCATTGCCGAAGTTCAGGCTTGGGAAGGTGGACTCTTTCGCGGCGGCTTCGTTGATGTGGACGACTTGCAAGACGGGGTGACGCGCGCGCTACACGACGTGACCCTGGCGAACGCCACAGCTCCCGTCGACGAGCACGAAATGTCTGTGCGTGCCACGGCCATGCTCGCGCCGGAAAATAAGAACCAGGTGACATCGGCAATGCTCGACCTCGTTGTGGTCGGCGGCCCGCGCCAGCGCATCCTGCGGCCAGCGGAACTCGGGGCGCCAGTTCTCGCCGAGCAGCTAGAGCAGTCTGCACTCTACGGCGATAGTCGGCTGTTCGACCGGATGCTCGGCACCGCCAGCGAACTTGACGGCTCTGATCTCGTCTTGCGTCAGGAGCGTGGAGCATCCATTCGCCTTACCGAGCAGGGTTCAGTTTCGCTGCGACTGCCGCTGGACGAACCGCGTCCTCTTGGGCGAGGCTTTGATGCAATGAGCGGCATGGTCATCGTCGAGGAGGTGGTGCAGGAGCGGCTCGGTACTGCGCTCGACTTTGCAGCGGGTGTCATCGATCGCGTCGACCGCACGCAACGGCTAACGAATCTTATCGTAATGGTCCGCCTGTCTGGTGTTGAACACCGTGGATGGCGAACGCGCGCCCAGCATGCGTCGAACCCTAATTCAGTCCAGATGGGGCATGGTGGTATGAGGGAACGCCCACCGATCACCCTTACGATCCGTCGAGCAGCGCTCGGCCTTGATCGTACCGCTTTGATCGAAGACATCCTCGTTCCGCTTCGGCGTCAGTTCCCGATGGCAAGCTAGCAGGGTCAATGAAGAGAAAAGCTGCAACAGGCGACCTGACTAAGCGTGAGTTCGACGCCCTGCGCACGCTTTCAGGAGGGTTGATAGAAAGTCGAGGTGGTCTTCATCCTGCCGGAGAAGGAACCATCGCGAGAATGCTTGCCGAAGGCTGGATAGAGGAGGTTCCCGAAGGGGCGGTTGGTCGGCAGATGGGCTACCGCATCACTGAGGCAGGCGAGGCGGCGTACAAGATCGGCCGACCGCCAAAGCCTCCGCGCCAGCCGACCCGCCTGAAGGTTTTGGCGCCACGGATCAGTCCCTTGAGGCCGCGCTTCGGAAAGCTCGACAGATAAGGAGGCCTGACGAAGCGGGACCTGTTGCGATGGCTTGTACAGGCATCGTTGACCCATAATCTGCCGTTCAGGAATGAATTGCTGCTTCCTGACACTAGACGTTCGTTCATCTCAGGGATGCACACTCGGCTAAGCAAGAGAGACGCGATCACCTGTGATTCCGTCGCCACCGCCGCGCGAAGTCCCTTATCTCGGAACGAAAATGATCGCCGCGCCAGCCGTGGCCTCGTCGTCCTCACCGAAAACCTTCTCGAAAACCGCGGCCCAGCGCTCAGCGTCTCTGTCCTCGAATGAGGTGAACTGCCCAAGGTCGCCCAGGAACGGGTTCTCATCCTCCGCGCCGAGCTCGACAGGTTCCGACGTCAGCCAGCGGCGGGTCGGATGTATGTGAAGGTCGTGATGTCCGACGCCCCCGTTGGGCATAGCAATCTGAGATGGGCGGATCCAGGCGGTGTGCGGCGGCACGAGGAGACCTCGACGGTAGTTCTGGATGTGCTGCAACGACGTGAAGCGGGGTAGCCCGTAGCGGACCGCCACCCCGCTCGCCTCGAGCAGCTGCAGCTTACGGTGTTGGTCGCGATTTGCGGTCCGGTTAAGCTCGAAACGGTGTCCTGGCGCCTCGTCATGTGCGCGCTTGAATTGCACGTAGATGAAGCGGCCGTTGATCCCGTAGGCCGCGTCGAAGCCCAGCGCGCCTCTTGGCGAAGAGTCGGCCCCCAGGCGAAGGCGGGCCGCCCGTGCTGCGAGTAGAGGAAATTCGCGAACTCGATCGACAGGTTCAGCTCGACGGTCTTCTCGCTGATGATGCCGGGCGCGCCCCCGGCAGCGAGCGCATTGATCGCCACAGCTCCCTCCTTGGATTGGGTTTTGCCTTCCACTGCGACCAGCTTTGGGACGGCCGGACCCAACGGGCCATAATCGTAGCGTCGCCGCCCAGCGGCCCGAGGTCAAGGACGAAGGCGCTCTCCGGGCGTTCGAGTTCGGAACTGCCGACTCCACGCAGACTGGCATCCGCCTTGGGAACATCCTCTCCGACCGGATCATCCGCCACGAACTGCCTGCCGTGCACATCTACGAGGTCAATGACGCCGTGCGTTTCCGGTCGCCTGCCCTGCCGCAACGACCCAATCCCGGCCATTCGCGACATATTTATCGCTTCCCAGCTGCGGTCATTCGTTCATCTCAATCTCCACTGCTCGTCCGATTTTGAGGACGAACCGATGGCGATGCGGACTGTTCGAGCAGCCACTGAGGTCGCCCTAGGCGCCATCGTCTACGCATCTTAGGATCAGAGGCCGAGTAGGCGCCGATACTCCGCCTCGGCGAACCCGTATGTGTCGCCAGCGAGCAGCAGCAGCCGCTCCCTGTCGCGTACGATCACGCGCCCGCGTACGGAGCGGACAGCCTCATCCTCTTCAAGCTTGTGCAGGGCGTCGGTGACGCTGCTGCGACGGACGCCGAGCATGAGCCTGAACTCCTCGTGCGTCATGCAGATGTCGTCCTCCCGCACACGATCGTGGTAGAGCAGGATCCAGCGTGCCATCCGCCGCTCGATCGAGTGCGCGAGGGACGAGACGATAGTCCTCGACATCTGGGTCATGACCACGTCGACGAAGCGGAGCAGGACGGTTCGGATCGCCGGACGTTCGGCCAGTATCTCGTTCAACGCCGCAGCCGACAGCCGCATCGCCGTGCCGTGTTCGGCCCTCATCACCACGTCATGCGACCAGCGCCCGTTGCCAAGCAACAACTGCCAACCGATGAACCCTTCGCTTCCGACCAGCGCGACCGCGTAGCGGCGGTCGCCCTCGAGCGAGTCGAGTATCGCAGCGATCCCGGTCAACGGGAAGCAGATGCTGTCGGCCGCATCGCCGGCGCGTGCGATCATGTCGCCGTTGCGAAACGGCACCAGTTCCAGATGTGGCGTGAGGGCGGCGCGGTCAGCGTCGTTCAAAAGACGCAGCAGCGCATTCGCCTCACAGAGCAGCGCGTTGGACCTGCGCGTCCCATCCACCATCGAAGCCATATCATCCATTCCGCCGCCCATACTGCCCAACCTCGCTGCCCAAACGCTTGGGTCTACTTTCGTACCGAAACGCTGAAGGTCGCCCAATGGTTGGGAAACGGATAGTTACAGGAGGAATATTTGCGCAGAACCATCTCCATGCTGATCGCCGCGTCGACCGCGATCGCGGGCGTTCCGGCTCTGGCCCAGTCAGCCCGCTCGATCACTGCACCTCCTCCGCCACCGCCTCCTGCGACATCAGTGCAGCCCCCGAAGGCCGCACCCGACATGCAGTCGGTCCTGGACGCGCTCGCGTCGCTCGGCGGCAAGCCGATCGAGACGCTCACGCCTGCGGAAGCCCGTATGCAGCCCTCGGCTGCGGACGGAGCCAAGGCGGCGATGCAGAAGAAAGGTATGTCGACCGCGCCTGATCCGTCGGTCACGACGCGGGACCTGCCTTACGGCAGCGACCCCAAGCAATTCGCGCGCATCTACAAGCCGGCCCGTGCGCCAGCCGGTGGCAAGCCGATGCCGGTCATCGTCTATTATCACGGCGGCGGCTGGGTTATCGCCGACGTCGATACCTACGATGCCGCGCCGCGTGCCATGGCCAAGGCGCTCAACGCGATCGTCGTCTCGGTCGAGTATCGTCACGCACCCGAGTTCAAGTTCCCGGCACAGCATGACGATGCGGCCGCTGCCTATCGCTGGACGCTGCAAAATGCGGCGAGCTGGGGCGGCGATCCCGCACAGATCGCCACGGTCGGCGAGAGCGCCGGCGGCAACCTTGCGGTCGCGACCGCGATCTACGCGCGCGACAACCGACTGACGCTGCCGCGACACATCGTCTCGGTCTATCCGATCGCGAACAGCAGCATGACGCTGCCCTCGCGGAAGGATTCGGCGAACGCGAAGCCGCTGAACACCGCGATGCTGCCGTGGTTCGGCTACTACTATCAGGCGAGCAAGGCCGATGCGCAGGATCCGCGTCTTAATTTGGTCGCCGCCAACCTGCGTGGTCTGCCGCCGACGACGATCATCAACGCGCAGATCGATCCGCTGCGCTCGGATGGCGAGACGCTCGCGGCCGCGATGCGGGCGGCCGGTGACAAGGTCGAGCAGAAGACCTTCCCGGGCGTGACCCATGAGTTCTTCGGCATGGCCAAGGTCGTGAACGGCGCGAAGCAGGCGAATGATCTCGCTGTCGCACGACTGAAAACAGCGTTCGAGGCGCCTGCGGGCCGCCGCTGAGCGTGACGGCGGCGGCGTCTAGCCGCCGCCTCCTTGCCGGAGAGGACCAACGACCATGACCCAGACCCCCGTCCTTTATACTCCCGACGTGGAGGATGTGAAACCCGACGAAGCCGAGACGATCACGAAGCTCAATGAGACGTTCGACAAGATCCTCAAGACGACAGCGGAGGATCACGGTCACGCGGTCCGTTCGGTCCATGCCAAGGCGCACGGCTTCCTTGAGGGGGTGCTGACCGTCAATGACGGACTTCCCCCCGAGCTGGTCCAAGGCCTGTTCGCCACCCCGGGCGAGCACAAGGTCGTCATGCGCTTCTCGACCAACGCGGGCGACATCCTGCCCGACACCATCAGCCTGCCGCGCGGTTTGGCGCTGAAGGTCATGGACGTCGAAGGCGAACGCCTGCCCGGTGCCGACGGACGGACGCAGGACTTCGTCATGGTCAACGGTCCGGTCTTCCAGAACAAAACCGCCGACCAGTTCCTGGGCAACCTCAAGCTCCTGGCCGGCACCACCGACAAGCTCGAGGGTACCAAGGAGGCAATGTCGAAAGTGCTGCGCGGCGTGAACACCGTGCTGAGCGCAGTCGGTATCGAGAGCCCAAAGGTGCAGACGCTCGGCGGCGCACCCAACTCCGATCCGCTCGGCGAGACCTACTTCAGCGTCACGCCGTTCCGCTATGGTGACTATATCGCCAAATTCGCTGTCTTCCCGGTGTCGAAGGATCTCACCGATCAGACCGGCACGACGATCGATGCCAGCACCCGCCCCGATGCGCTGCGCGACGTCATCCGGACAGAGGCACAGGTGCTTGAGATGGAATGGGAGGTGCGGGTCCAACTCTGTCGCGACCTCCAGCAGCAACCGGTCGAAGATCCGACCGTCGAGTGGAAGCAGGACGAGGCGCCCTTCCAGGCCGTGGCGACCATTCGAGCGGCCAAGCAGGACAGCCTGAGCGAGGACAAGTTCCAGCAGATCAACGAGGAGATGCGCTTCTCGATCTGGACCGGGCTCGCCGCACACCGGCCGCTCGGGAACATCAACCGGGCCCGCAACGAGACCTACCGACACTCCGCCGATTTTCGGGTTCGCGTGAACGGCTGCCCCTACCACGAGCCTGCTGGCGGTCGTGCCTGACGGGCGAAGGTGGCGTGCAATCCTAAGACGCTGAACGTTGGCAGGTCGGCGCGGAGATTAACGGGGCGCTGGCCGTTCTGACCGTGGTCCTGTCGGTGCATCCAAAGCATTGATGAAGCCGCAGGGTTCACCCCCGCACGCAAAAGATTGGACCGCCAGGAGGCTGACGAATGCCGATGATTACCACTGGCGACCTGAACTTGGAGGTGTCGCTTTACGGCGCGGAGCAGGGGCAGCCGTTGCTCCTCATCCACGGCTGGCCGGATGACGCGTCGACATGGGATCAGGTGGCACCCGCGCTGGCCGCGGAAGGGTTCCGCGTCATCGTCCCGAAGTTGCGTGGGTTCGGTGCCACGCGCTTCCACAACGACGACGCCCTGCGAACCGGCAACAGTGCGATACTCGCGATCGACATGATCGCGCTGCTCGACGCACTCGGCATCGACCGCTTCATGGTCGCCGGACACGACTGGGGATCAAACACCGCCGAGGCCTTGGCCGTCGGGTGGCCCGATCGGGTGGAGCGGATGGCGATGCTGTCGACCCCGCCCCGGCTCGGCGGCATGCCGACGCCACCATTCGAGCAGACCCAGCGGCAATGGTATCACTGGTTCATGGCGACCGCGCGCGGGGCGGAGGCGGTACGTGCAGACCGGCGCGGGTTCACCCATCTGCATTGGGTCAACTGGTCGCCACCGGGATGGTTCGACGAGGCCACGTTCGACCGTGTCGCCCGGTCGTTCGACAATCCCGACTGGGCCGACGTGACGCTCCACAGCTATCGCGCGCGCTGGGGCGAAGCGGAGCCTGATCCACGAAGCGTCTGGCTGGAGGACAAGGTCAAGGCGACCAATACGTTGTCGCTGCCAACGCTCTACATCCACGGCGATGCCGACGGCGTGAACCCGCCCTCGACCGCGAAGGACGTGCAAGCGAAATTCGCCGGGCCGTTCGCGCGCATCACCATGACCGGGGTCGGCCATTTTCCGCAGCGGGAGAACCCGCAAGCGGTGGTGCGCCACCTCCTTAACCTCTTCGCCGGCGACCCTGCCGCGCTCACCGATACAATCGACAGGAGCCTGACCATGAAGAAAGCCGCCCCCTATGCCGCCGGGATCGCCGCCATCGGCCTGGTCGCCGCTGCTGCAGCCGGCGTTGCCCACGCGCAAGGGCGCAGCTCGCAGCTGACCCAAGTGGCGCAGTTTGATCATCAGGTTACCGGCATCGCCGTAACTGAGGATGGCCGGCGCTTCGTCAATTTCCCCCGCTGGACCGACGACGCGCCCATCTCGGTTGCCGAGGTGATGAAGGACGGCAGCTTGCGTCCCTATCCCGACGCCAAGTGGAACAGCTGGCGCAACGCCCGCGCCAACGAACTGCCGGTCGGCGACTATTTCGTCTGCGTGCAGTCGATCGTGCCCGACGGCCACGGTAATCTCTGGGTCCTCGATCCTGGCGCGCCCGGCAACGAGAAAATCCTCGAAGGGGCACCCAAGCTCGTCCGCATCGATCTGGCATCGAACACGGTGACGAAGACGATCCTGGTCCCCGGCGACGTGGCGTTGCAGGGCACCTACCTCAACGACATCCGCTTCTCGCCCGACGGCAAGACCGGCTACATCACCGACAGCGGCACGCGCGGCGCGATCATCGTTGTCGACCTGGAGAGCGGCAAGAGCCACCGCGCGCTCGACGGGCACGCCTCCACCCAGATCGACAAGACGGTGAAGGTCACGCTCGACGGCAAGCCGCTCGTCCGCCCCGATGGCCGCCAACCCGCCTTCGCCGCCGATGGCATCGCCATCTCCAAGGACGGCAAGACGCTCTATTATCAGGCGCTGACCGGCAAGACACTGTACGCGATCGACACCGCCAAGCTGCGATCGGAGGTCAGCGAGGCCGACCGAGCGGCAGCGGTCAGGACGGTCGCGCAGACCCACGTCGCCGATGGCCTGTGGATGAGCAAGGCGGGCGTGCTCTATCTCACCTCGCCGACCGACTATGCGATCAAGCGGCTGAACGGCGCGACCGTCGAGACGGTGCTCACCGACCGGCGGCTGCGCTGGCCCGACACCTTCTCCGAAGGGCGCGACGGGACGATGTACGTCACCGCCAGCCATATCCAGGACACCAATTGGTTCACGCCCGGCGCACCGCCGTCGATTAAGACCCAAATGTTCTCCTTCGCGCCCGCCAAGTGATCGGACATCCCATGACCTATCTGCGCTATTCGCCCGACATCGAAATACGAGAGCCCGACGAACAGAAAAGCATCGACGGCATCATCCAAGGCATGACCCAGGAAAGCCAGACGGTCGAGAAGCGTGACGGGCACGCGGTACGGGCGAGCCATGCCAAGAGCACGGCTTGCGTGATCGGCAAGCTCATCGTCGCGCCTGGGTTGCCGTCCGAACTCGCCCAAGGCCTCTTCGCGGAGCCGGGCACGTTCGACGTCGCCGTCCGCTTCGCGCAAGGACCCGGTGAAAAGCTCGGCGATCGCGTCTCGACGCATCGCGGCATGTCGATCAAGGTGTTCGGCGTCGAGGGCGCGAAATTGCCTGGCCATAACGCGCCGACGCAGGACTTCGTCCTCGCCAGCGGTACGACCTTCCCGGCGGGCACCGCTGCGGGCTTTCTCTCGCAAGCCAAGAAGATAGGCTTGGCGGTTCCCATGCCCGAGGGCGTGAAGAGTGCGGCCGCCTCTGTCGCCCGCAACATTAATAAGGTGCTGAACGCGGTTGGTGCGGGTCCAAGTCCGACGCTGGACTTCTATGGCCATCCCTTCAGCCACCCGCTGGTCGAAGAATATTTCAGCCAGTGCCCGGTTCGCTTCGGCGACCACGTGGCCAAGATCGGGGCCTTTCCTGTGGCCGCCGGGCAACGGGCGCTCGCCGATTGGCAGCTCGATCCGCATCAAGATGAGGATGGCTTCCGCCATGCCGCGGTCGATTACTTCGAGGGCAAGGATGCGGTGTTCGAGTTGCGGGCGCAGCTTTGGACCGATACCGAGACGCAGCCCATCGAGGACACCTCCGTTGACTGGCCGACGAGTGAGAGCCCGTATCGCACCATCGCCACGATCCGGCTGCCGCGACAGTCAGCCTATGGTTCCAACCGCGTCCACTACTTTGACGAGGTGATGACGTTCCGTCCGGCCCATAGCCTGGAGGCCCATCGCCCCCTTGGCGGCGTGATGCGCGCGCGCATGCAAGTCTACCAGGCACTCAGCAATTTTCGCCACCGCGAAAACGGCATCACCGCCGCGAACACTGCCGACATCCGAGACATTCCAGCCTAAGCTGGAACGCCAGTGCCGATCATAGTGAGAGGCCAATCATGAAGCTGGAAGGCAAACACGGCGTTCAGGCAGAGAATGCGTGAAGACCCAGAAGCAGACATCTACGATCCATTCCCCGCTTCCGAACTTTTGCCATTCGTTCATGTCGACCTTCCAGCATCGTCATCGCATAGCGCGGTGATCGGAAGGTCGCGGCTGCGATCGGTGCGGCACGAGGTAATTTGATGGTTCCAGCCGACCTCAAGCCGGCTGGAGCACCTTGTCAAATCTGCGCTAGGCCACCGTCGGTAAACAGCTCGCTGCCCGTCATGAAGCTGCTGTCCGATGATGCCAGGAATGCAGCAGCGGCCGCGACTTCTGACGGCTCGCCGACATGTCCGATTGGCGTCGTCGCCCCCATTTCGATCATGGCATCACGGCCAACGACCTCGGCGGCAAGCTCGGTCAAGGTCGGGCCTGGTGACAAGACGTTGACCCGGATACCCGTGCCCCGCAGATCCTGCGCCCAACTGCGTGCCAGATTGCGGACCGCCGCCTTGGAGGCGCTATAGACGCTGAATGCCGGCGTCCCCATGACGCCCGTGGTCGAGCCGGTAAGGATGACCGAACCGCCGGCCTCCATCAGTTTCAGACCTTTTTGAACCGTGAAGATCGTTCCCTTCACATTGACGTCGAACGTCGCATCGACATGGGCGGACGTGATCTCGGACAAGGGCGCCAATGCCCCCGTGCCGGCATTGGCGAACAAGATGTCGAGCTTGCCCTGCTCCTGCTTCACCGTGTCGTACAGCCGGTCAAGATCGCCAGCATCGGCAACCGATCCCGGAACCGCCCGCGCATTGCCGCCGAGCGCCGCCACTGCAGCTTCCAGCTTCTCCGCCCTACGTCCGAACAGGTACACGAACGCCCCTTCGGCGATGAACCGCTTCGCTGACGCCAAGCCAATCCCCGTGCCACCCCCGGTAATAACAGCGATCTTCCCATTCAGTCTGGCCATAAGTGCCTCCATTCATTGGTTGCACGCAGTTGGCTTGCAGCCTACCTAAGGACAAGTATGCACCTTTTAGTAAGTACCTATAATGTCTGAAATGCCACTGGTCGACGATGCCGTTATCGCGCCCATCGCGCCTGCCTTCACCTGCGGGCTAGACGCCACGCTCAAGGTCATATCGGGAAAGTGGAAGCCGCTTATCCTGTACTTTTTGCTACGTGGGCCCACCCGCTATGGGGAATTAAAGCGCGCCATCCGCGACGTCAGTGACAAGGTGCTGATCCAGCAACTCAAGGAACTTGAGGCGGACGGCGTCCTGCGCAGGAACGACTACAAGGAAGTGCCTCCGCGGGTCGACTACACGCTGACCGAACTCGGCCAGAGTCTCGCCCGCGCGCTCGAGCCGTTATGCCAGTGGGGCACCGACAATATGGTCGTAATGCAGAAGCTATTCGCTGAGCGTGACGGCTGGGGGCGTGAGCGCGATTGACTGGCAGGCCGTTGGGCCTGACTCGACGAGCATCGCACCCATCGCTTCTGGATCAGCCTGGCCCGAAGTCGGCCGTTCGCATCCCTCTTTCCGCTTCCAAGAGCTGGCCAATCGTTCGTCTCTGTGTACCGAGCGCACCGGGATCAGTCAGCCAGACCGCTCACGCCCTCAATGCTCCGATCAGCGCATCGCGCGCCAAGGCAACGCGGGGGTGGCGCAAGGAGGATTTGGCCCAGACAAGATAGTATGCGTTGGTCGGCACGCGGATAGGCGCTGCAGTTTCGACAAGGGTGCAGGCCGTACGTTCGGCCCTGGTGAGATAGCCGGGTAGAACCGTCCAGCCCAATCCCGCGCATAGGCCAGAGCGCAGGACGCGCAAATCCGGTGCGGTCAGGGCCGGAAGCCGCGCTACCTCGATCTGGTTCGCCTCCAGCCAGTTGCGTACCAATGGCCGGTCGAGGTCATAGGCAAGATAAGGCACCGTATTAAGCGCTTCACTGAGCGGCATGCGCGCCATTTGCTCGGCTACGACGGGCGCGGCCACAGCTCGCAGGTCTTCCGAGCCGATCTCCTGATAGGCAAGCCGTGCATCCGCGGGCCGGGATGCCGTGATGCAGAGGTGCACCTTGTCATCAAGCAGCATGGCATAAAGGGCTTCGCGCCCACCAATATGCAGGCGCAGATCCAGCCCGGCGTTGAGAAGCGGCCCCAGTCTTGGCGTGATCATTTCGCCGAGAAGGTCGGATGGCGCGGCAATATGCACCGTCCCGGACATTTGAACCGACCGCGCCCGTGCCGATGCCAATGCGGCTTCGGCCCGGTCGAGGCTGCCACCAATTGAAGCGGCGAAATCGTCCGCGATCGCCGTGGGACGGACGCCGCGCGAATGGCGATCGAAAAGCGGATGGCCGAGTTGCGCCTCGAGCGAGGCGATGTGCTGGGACGCCGCAGGCTGCGTGATGCCGAGCGCGCGCGCTGCGTCGCTCAATGACCGACGGCGATAGACTTCGATGAAGGTGCGCATCTGTGGAAGAGACATTATGTTTCCATAAACTGATTTATGGATGACGGCCATTCCCGTTGGGTTTCATGATGAGCGGTGACGCCTATCTGATCCAGCATCGACGGATCGAACAGACGCATGATCGATGCTCGATCCTGACGGGCTTTGGTGCCGGCCATCGCCGCGACGGCATCGTCACTCGCCCGCCTCCACGATCCGGCACGCAAAGGAGCCAAGCCGATGACACGCATTCTTATGATCGCCACGTCAGCCGACCGCATGACGCCCGGCACCGAGCCGACTGGCGTCTGGCTCGAAGAACTGACCACACCCTACTACGCCTTCCGCGATGCGGGCGCCGACGTGACCTTGGCCTCGATCAAGGGCGGCGCGATCCCGGTCGACCAGCGCAGCGTCAACGCCGATGGCGAGAATGATGCATCGGTCGAGCGCTATCTGAAGGATGAGGCGCTGAAGGCGGAGGTCGCCGACACGCCCGTTTTCACCGGCATCGACATTTCGGGTTACGACGCGGTGTTCCTGCCCGGCGGGCACGGTACGATGTTCGACTATCCCGGCAACGAAGACCTTGCGCGACTGGTCGAGCGGTTCGACCGCGAAGGCAAGATCGTGGCCGCCGTCTGCCACGGTCCCGCCGGACTTGTTTCCGCGAAGAAGCCCGATGGCACGCCGTTCGTGGCGGGACGCCGGGTTTCCGCCTTCACCGACAGCGAGGAACGCGCAGTGGGCCTCGATCAGGCCGTGCCGTTCCTGCTCGAAACCCGCATGAAGGAGCTGGGCGCGCATCATGAGGGCGGCCCCGATTTCCAGCCCTTCGCTCTGCGCGACGGCAATCTGGTGACCGGACAGAACCCCGCTTCGGCTACGCGCACCGCGGAGCTGGTCATGGAAGCCCTCACGGCAAAGCGGGCCTGATCATGCGCTATCTCCACACCATGCTGCGGGTTGCCGACCCGCAGGCGACGATTCGCTTCTTCGAGCTGCTGGGCCTCAAGGAAACCCGGCGGATCGAAAACGAGCAGGGGCGCTTCACCCTTATCTTCCTCGCGGCTGACGAGGATCATCGCGGCGAGGGCAAGCCCGGCCAGGCGGAGGTCGAATTGACCTATAACTGGCCGCCCGAGGATGGCAGCCCGGCCGAGACCTACACGGGTGGCCGCAACTTCGGCCACCTCGCCTACCGCGTCGAGGACATTTACGAGACCTGCGCAAGGCTGCAGGCCGGCGGGGTGACGATCAATCGCCCGCCGCGTGACGGACATATGGCGTTCGTCCGCTCGCCCGAAGGTATCTCGATCGAACTGCTCCAGCAGGGCGAACACAAGGCTCCTGCCGAACCATGGGCTTCGATGCCCAACGTAGGAGAATGGTAATGGCCAAGCTTTTCGAACCCCTGGACGTGGGCGGCCTGTCGCTGAGCAACCGCATCGTGATTGCGCCCATGTGCCAGTATTCGGCCGAAGACGGTGCGATGACCGACTGGCACCTGATCCATCTTGGTCAGCTGGCCATGTCGGGCGCGGCCGCTCTGACGATCGAGGCGACGGCGGTTACGACCGAGGGGCGCATCACCTATGGCGATGTCGGATTGTGGGATGATGCCACCGAAGCGGCGATGCAGCGCGTCGTCGATGGCGTGCGCCGTTGGTCCGACATGCCGTTGATGATCCAGCTCGCCCATGCCGGACGCAAGGCGAGTACGGCAAAGCCCTGGCATGGAGGCGCTCAGATCGCGCCCGATGCCGAACATGGCTGGCAGACCCTTGCGCCGAGCGCCCTGCCGTTCGAACCAGACGAGCATCCACCGCGCGCGCTCGATCGCGATGGCCTTGCGCGTATCCGCGATGCCTTTGCCGATGCGGCACGGCGCGCCGCCCGGATCGGTCTGGACTCGATCCAGATCCATGCCGCACATGGCTATCTCCTGCACGAATTCCTCTCGCCCCTCTCCAACACGCGCGAGGATGAATATGGCGGCGATCTTGCCAATCGGATGCGCTTCCCGCTCGAAGTGTTCGATGCCGTGCGCGCGGCCTTCCCGGCCGACAAGCCGGTGACGGTTCGCGTCTCGGGCACGGACTGGGTCGAAGGCGGCTGGACGGTGGACGAGACCGCGATCTTTGCGGCAGAACTCGAAGCCCGCGGATGTGCCGCGATCCATGTGTCCAGCGGGGGACTTGACCCTCGCCAGAAAATTCTGGTCGGTCCATCCTACCAGGTGCCGCTCGCGAAGGTGGTGAAGCAGGCCGTGTCGATGCCGGTCATAGCGGTCGGTCTCATCACCGACCCGCATCAGGCTGAGGCTATCCTTCAGGATGGCGATGCGGACGCGATCGCGATTGCGCGCGGCGTGCTGTGGGACCCGCGCTGGCCTTGGCATGCGGCTGCTGCTCTCGGCGCATCGGTGGATGCACCACCACAATATCTGCGGTCCGAGCCGCATGAGGCCGGGCGTATTCTAAAGGAAATGGATCTGGCCAAGTCAACACCACGCTGCTGATCGCTTACCACCAAGGCTCTCTCACTCCGCTTGAATTCGTCGAGTGGACGGATGCGGAGTGAGGGAGCGCGCCGTAACTTTGTGGGGCGGTCAACACTATATCGAACGACCGCTAGGTGCCAGGGATTACCTCTTCCGGTCTAAGTGGGGTATCGTCCGTACGGATGCTCACCAGCAGGCCGCTGAGGTGGCCGAGACCCAACGTCGGCCATTCAACGGCGTGCGGCTCCCTCCTGAAAGCGGACGCACGTTAATTGCAGCCTGGCCGCTGTTTGCTCAGCTAGCATCACATCATCGATCCGCATTTGTCAGCTCTTCGATGACGATCGGCGGCCCGTCCGGAGACCAGGGCGAAACCTTGTGCATGATCCCTCCGAAGAGATTGGAAGCGAGATGATCGGCGAGCCATGGCTTCAGCCGTGGCAAAAACAAGTCGTCGAACCACGCTCGATCGACCCCGGCGAACTGCCTTACGAAAGGCATGATGGCGGCATCCGTCAGACCCGCCTTTGTGCCGCCGAGTTGACCGCCAACCCCGATCCGCATCTCCAGATCTTGTAGAAACTCGAAGCCGAGATCACGATGCCGGGTTGGGTCCGAGCCATAGCGATCAGAATATTTGTATCGGTCGAGGTGGTGCTTGAACACTTCGTCATTGGCTGCGATCAGCGCGGGATCGTCACGAGCGAGCCAATCTTCCGGGTCCCGAATACGCAGCGCCCAACGCATGATCGCGAGGCTCTCGTCGAGCACGACACCTTCTGCCGTCACAAGCACCGGCACTGTGCCCTTGGGCGACGCGGCGAGCAGTTCCGCAGGCTTGTCGGAAAGCCTGACCTCCCGAAGCTCATGGCGCACACCACCGATGCCCAGTGCCAATCGCGCCCTCATCGCGAACGGACAACGACGAAAGCTGTACAGAATATGGGCGGCCATCATCCTGGCATACTGCCTATTCCTTGCCACAGAAATTCCCTCGACAGGGGGACGCTGAACGGCGCGCTCCAGATAAGTGGATTGTCGTAGCCGGGGGGTAATGGAATGATGCGACGATGCGGATATCAAAGTTAGTCGTCCTCGCCCTGCTCCTGGCAGGTCCCGCGAACGCCCAGATCGTCGCCCAGCCTTCGGCCGGCACCTACCCACGCGCGGTGGCGGCCGGCTAGAAGGCCGCACTCTATTGCTCGGGCCTCTTCAACGCCGGTCGGACCCCGGCGCAGATCGATGCCGACGAACTGACCGGCATCTATCCCGAATATGACAAGATCGTGCCGACGCTCACCGCGCAGATCGACCGCGCGCATGGGTCCGTTGCCGTCGCCTTCGACCCCGCGCTGCAACCGCGATACGCGATCTGGCGCGATGGCCGTGGCTGCGTGACGCTGCCGATCGGCAGCAAGGCGCCGGCGGGCAAGGCGTCGGCAGCACCGCCACCGATCGCGAAGGCGGATCCCCGCCCATGGCCGCAGGGCGATGCCGGCATCGCGGCGCGCCCTTCCGCGCTGCTGACCGGAGCCGTCGGCAAAGCGTTCGCCGGTGGCTATGGCGCTGGCACGAAGACGGTCGGCGTGATCGTCGTGAAGGACGGCAAAATCGTTGCAGAACGCTATGGCAGCGGCTTTGGGCCGTACGTTTCGAACAGGACCTGGTCGGTCGGCAAGTCGATCGCCGGAACGCTGATAGGCCTTGTCGATGCCGGGGCGCTCCAAGGGCCAGCCGTTGTGCCGCAGTGGAGCGCCGGTGACCCGCGACAATCGATCACGCTCGACAACCTTCTGCGTATGGCGTCAGGCCTTCATAGCGACACCGCGGGCAACCGCACCGACGCGATCTATTTCGGCGGCACGGCCGTAGATGAGCAAGCGGTGTCCTGGCCTCTGGAGGCCCAGCCCGGCACACGCTTTCGCTATGCGAACAACGACATCCTTCTCGCAGTCTATGCCACACGGCAGCGGATTGGCGAGGACCGGTATCGCACGTGGCCGAACAAGTTGTTCGGCGAGCTCGGCATGGCGCATACGGTCGCGGAGACGGATTGGCACGGCAATTATGTCCTCTCCAGCCAAGTGTGGTCGACCGCCCGCGACCTCGCGCGGCTTGGATTATTCTGGTCCCAGGACGGCGTCTGGACGGGCCAGCGCCTGCTGCCGGCGGGCTGGTTAGGCACCATGACGACGCCGAGCGGCCCCCAGCCGCCGAGCGGCCCCGGTTATGGCGCGACGATGTGGCTGTTCGGCCCCCGACAGGGGCTGCCGGTGGGCACTTTTGCCGCACAGGGTAATCGCGGGCAATATGTGATGGTTATCCCTGCGCAACGTCTGGTGATCGTGAGACGCGGCGAGGATCCTGGCGCAGCCCGTTTCGACATCGCGCGCTTTGCCGCCGATGTCGCCGCAGCGCTGCCCTAGCGCCACGCGCCCCTCGCCTGGCGTGTTACCGCTTCGTGAACACCACTTGCGCAGCGTCTCCTCAATAGGCCAGCGCACAGCCGTCGGCGCGCATTTCGCTCGCCGCGGCATAGACGCGGGTCGCGCCGTCCATGCGATGCTCCACGCATTCGTAGCGGCCGAAGCCGCCATCGGGCTCGCCGATCGTCCAGCCGATGTCGACAAGCCGCTGCCGCGTCGCCATCGGCACGCCAGTCTCCAGCCGCAGCAGGCCACGTGGGCCCAGTCCGGCCGCGTCCTCTCCCATCGATTGCGACGAGCCCTCATGGTGCCAGCGCGGCGCATCGCCCGCAGACTGGATTTCAAGACCATAGTCGACACGGTTGACGATGATCTGCGTCTGCCCCTGCGGTTGCATATCCCCGCCCATCACGCCGAAGCTCATCCACGGATCGCCCCCGCGTGTGGCGAAGCCGGGAATGATCGTCTGGAACGGTCGCTTGCCGGGCGCATAGATATTGGGATGGCCATCCTTCAAGCTGAACAGTTGCCCACGATCCTGGAACATGAAGCCCAATCCGTCGGCAACCAGTCCAGACCCCATGCCGCGGAAGTTCGACTGGATCATCGACACCATCATGCCGTCCTTGTCGGCACAGCTGAAATAGGTGGTGTCGCCGTGGCTCGGTGCCTGCCCCGGATAGACGGGATCGAGGATACGCCCGGGCCGGATCAGTTTCGCCCGTGCCTGCGCATATTCCTTCGAGATCAGCCATTCGACCGGCACCTTGCTGAAATGCGGGTCGGCGTAGAAGCGCGCGCGGTCTTCGTAAGCGAGCCGCTTCGCCTCCGCCTGCAGATGAATCGAAAATGGCGACTGGAAGCCGGCATCGCCCAGATCGAAGGTCTCGAGGATGTTGAGCATTTGCAGCGTAGCGATGCCCTGCGTGTTCGCGCCAAGCGCGTGCACATCCACGCCGCGATAGCCCGTTCGGTGCGGTTCGACCCATTCGGAGCGATGCGCGGCAAGATCCTCGTACCGAAGCCAGCCTCCGATACGCTTGAAGTAACGATCGATGACGCGCGCGATGTCGCCGGCGTAGAAGGCATCGCGTCCGCCTTTCGCAATGGCGCGATAGGTGCGCGCGAGGTCGGGATTTCGAAACACCTGCCCCGTTGCCGGTCCCTTGCCGTCGGCAAGGCCATAGGTCCGCAGCGCGTTCGCCGTCTCCTCGATGCCGTTGCCCGGCCGGCGGAACGCGGTCATGCTGCGCCGGATATAATAGGCGATGATGTCGGGCACGGGCGCTCCCGCCTCGGCATGGGTGATCGCCGGTTCGAACAACTCCGCCCAGGGGAGTCGGCCATAGCGTTGATGCATGGTCCACCACGCATCGACCGCACCGGGCACCGATACGGTGACCGCGCCCAGCGGGGGCAGCGCGCCCGCGCGGGCGCGCGACCGCACCGTTTCCAGGCTGAGGCTTCGCGGCGATGCGCCCGATCCCGCCAGCCCGACGACCTTGCGCGTCTTCGGATCCCAGATCATCGCATAGGCATCTCCGCCGATGCCGCTGGAGGTGGGCTCGAGGAAACCCAGGCAGGCGTTTATCGCGATCGCTGCATCCACCGCCGACCCGCCCCGCCGCAAGATGTCGATACCGGCCTGCGTCGCCAGCGGATGCGCGGTCCCCGCCGCCCCGTTGAGGCCATAGGCCGCCGTCCGCGACGCGAAGCTCGCGCCGACCGGCCGGTCGCCGGCGGTGACGTCGGGCCGCACAAAGCGATCGGCCCCGGCCGCCCAGCGTTTCGGATGGTCAGCCGTCGCCGGCTGCGGTGCGCCGCCCTGCCCCGGGCCGGGCGCGCCCTGCCCACCGGATACACGCGTTCTACCCTGCTGTGGTTCCGCGATAACCGAACCTGGCAAAAGCGCCGCCCCCGGCACGGCGGCAAGAAAAGTTCGACGACGCATGATGGCTACTCCGCGGTTTTGATGCGCATCCTCACCAAGGTCCCGGACAAGTACAAGGCGCATCAACGCGTTTCGGGTCTGCCGTTCGTTCAGCGTACCGGCTTTGCCCCGTTTGCGCTTGATCGTCGCCCGCCAGCTGAGAATCGCACTCGAATGGCAACGAAACTGGTAGGCCTCTATCCTGCGACAAGCGCATTCAGCATGCCGGTCACTCGTTCTCGTAAATCTGGCTCACGCGTGATTTCGAGCATCGCGGTAAGGCTGGCGCGAGCGGCGGTTACGTCATTGTCGATGAGTTCCAGTCGGGCACGCTCCCACCAGGGATGGGGATAGTTGGGCGCAATCGACGTCATCCGGCTGTAAAGCACCAGTGCCCGCCGACCTTTGCCAGCTTTCTCTGCCCGGGTTGCCTGATTGAGCAGCAGCCGAACAAGAATCGCCCGGTTCTCCATGGTCGCTACGTGCCGCACTGCGGCCGAGGCGCCGCCTTTTGCCGAGGCCAGCAACGCGGTGATCTGTTCGACACCAACGACAGCGCCCCCGCGGAAGGGATCGATGATGACAGGTTTAGCCTCATGCCCGACCATGACTAGCACATGTCCTGGCACGTTAAGTATCTCGGCAGCCCAGCCGATGCGTCGAGCCGCGGCAACGTACAGGATCGACAGGCTGATCGGCAGACCGCGCAGACGGTCGATAACGCGGATCAAGTCGGCATTGTCAGGATCGTCGTACGTCTCCGCGTCACCTGAAAAGCCGAACTCCTCGGCAAGGACCTGTGCGAGGCAGCCAGCACGCTCCGAAGGATCGACAACACCGGCACCTACCCCGTCGAGCCGCGATGCAATGTCAGAAAGCACGTCCTCATATGGGCCAATGTCGATCTTGTCGTGATCGAGTAGCGCCAGCGCGAGCGCGGCTTCGTCCAGGACGATGTCGTCATCGTCTACCAGACCCAGGTCTTCGAGATTATCCATGCCTTCCAAGATGGTGTTCGCTTTAGTTTGCGCAAAGGGGGGCAGGCTTCCAGCTGCTATCGGTCAGCCACACGGACACCGACCCACTGCCGGACGTTCAAGCTCCCTTTTCTGTTCACCAACGTCGGACACTCGTTCATCGCATCAAGAGATAGGTCTGCCGACCCGCGTCTTGTCCGCGATTGTCCGAACTCGCTGGACAGCTGCACTAGGCACGCGTGCAACCATCTGTATCATAAGACAATGTCTCACTCACCTCTGCGCTCCCCTCCCAACCCGGCCAATGCTCCCAGCGCCCGCTTCTTCGGCGACATCGGCATAACTCCCGGTGCGCGGGTACTCGATGTCGGTTGCGGCAATGGTGACCTCAGTCGGTTTGTGGCCGGGCTTGCCGGGCCAAGCGGCGAAGTCGTGGCGATCGACCGGAGCGAACAGGCGCTGGCGGTAGCGCAAGCGACCGACACGGACTTGGGTGTCGCGCACATCCAATATCGCGCGGTCGATCTTTCGGGTGACTTGCCCGATCTCGGCCGTTTTGACGCGATCGTCGGCCGTCGCGTTCTGATGTACCTACCCGATGCCGCCAAGGCACTGGAGCGGCTAGCGACGATGGCCAATCCGAATGCCGTTTTGGCATTTCAGGAACATGCACGCACCGCCCTTCCCGCAGGACTTGGGCACCTCGCGTTGCACCGCCAGCTTTATGACTGGAACTGGAGCACAGTTGCAGCAGAAGGAGGGGATGTGGGGTTAGCGCTACGGCTCGCCGAACTGATGCAGCAATTGGGGCTTTCGGTTGAGGAGGCGCGCGGCGAGGCCATCCTGATCAATCCCAACCAGCCCTCCTTCCTGCCAACACTCACGCAGGCGATGCTGCCGCGAATAGTCGAGCGAGGTATTGCGACCGTGGAGCAGATCGACCCGGACACGCTGGCGGAGCGGATAGAGGAAGAGCATCGCGCTGCGGGTGGTGTGATCGTTTGGGACCTCGCCTTCTTAGTCGCGGCTCGCGCCCAACCGGTCGCTCGCTGAAAAGTCCGCGTTGAGGCGCTGGAAGCGAGCTGAACTAGGAGAGTATGCAGCGCGACCTGTCCGGCAGACTTGCGGCCGCGACGACCCACAACCAGACGTTCGCGCCCCCTTTTCCGCTGCCTAACTTCGGCCGTTCGTTCATCTCCGGGTTATGACCACTTTTTGCATCCAGCGCGTCTGCTGTGGATGTCGTAACCTGCATCACAGCGGATGAGCGGCTTTTAACAGCAACCGTTCGACAGCTAACGTCGTATCTGCTGCCACTCCCGGTAGCCCATTACGGCTAGGCCGATCATCACCGCATAGAGGCCCGCAGTCAGGATCAGTCCCTTCAGAACGAACATCCCGACATACACGACGTCTACCGCGATCCAGAGCAGCCAGCTCTCGCGGTGACGGCGGGCCGTCCAATATTGCGCGACAAGGCTGAAGCTGCTGAGCATCGCGTCCAACCATGGTAGCGCCGCGTTGGTATGGCGACTGGTGAACCACCCGATCGCAAGCCCACCAAGCAGGCCAGCGGTCAAGCCAGCCAAGGCCCACAAACGCCGCAGCGGCATCACGACCACCTCGCCGGTATCGTGCCGGTCGCGGCGCCAGACGATCCAGCCATAGAGGATGCCGATCCCGAACAACGCCTGCAGCACCATGTCCGCATAGAGGCGCACATCAAGAAACAGCTTGAAGTACAATGCACAGGCGATGAGGTTCAGCGGCCAGCACAGCAGGTTGCGCCGCGCCGTCAGCCAGATCGCCAGAAAGCTGGTTGCGACCGCGGCGATCTCTAGTGGCGACATCAAACGCGGCGATCGACGCGAAGGTGAGAGAGGAAAGCCTGCCCCGACGCCGAGAGGAACCAGTCTGCGTGGCCGAGGAGATACCCCTCCCAAGCCAGCGATGCCGCGTCGAGATCACCAACGATCCCGGCGAAATAGTCGATTTCGGACAAGGCGAATTCGACATGCACCAGCGGCAGCAGCCTGATGACCGTGTCGATCTCATCCCGGTCCAGCGGGCGGATCGTCGCATAGCCGGCGATCAGCGACCGCGCGGCTCCGGGGTCCGCGATGGTATCGTCCCGCCCCTGCCCGAGTTCCAGCCATGCTACCGCGGTCCGCTCGATCGCGATCACCAGATCATGCACGGCGCAGGTGCGATCGGCCAGGCCGAAGTCGAACACGGTCGCGACCATGCCATCCGCGGACCAGAGGAGATTGGAAGGATGCCAGTCGTTATGCGTCCATAGCGGCTGCCGATCGGCGATGCGCTGCGCCAGGCCATCGCCCAATGCGGCGAAAAGCGACGACAGCCGGCGCCGCCACGGCCGCCCCGCCAGAAATGCGGCCAGAGCCGGCCTCGCCTCGACATAGGCTTCGGCCGCGATCAGCGGAGCGGTCGCGGACAGGATCCCGAGGCTGGCGACGAGCGGCTGCGGGACGCGGACCGGCGCATCGAAGCCGGATGATGCATGATGCAGTCGCGCCAGCGCGACGCCGGCGGCATGGGCATGAGCGTGGGACTGGAACGGCGTCCATGACGGCCGGTCGCGATAAGCATCGTCCCCCGGCCCCTGGCGATGGAGTTCATAGGTCCATTCGCCCACCGCGACCGCGCTGGCCCCATCGGCGGTTCGCATGACGTCGGAAACCGGAGTCCCCGCCCCGGCGAGATGGGCGATGAAGCGATGTTCCTCCGCCAGTCCCGCGACCGTGCGGACCCGGCGATCGTGCCGCTTCAGGATCAGCGCACCGTCCGTCGTGTCGATCAGCGTCGCGGCCGAGAACGGGCGCGGTGAATGCCAGCGCGGCGCCGCGATCGGGGTGGCGGCCGGAAAGCGGGCCAGCACGGCCGCCGCCTCGCCTTCCGTGATCGCGGGCCAGGTCGGTGCCGCCATGGCGAGGCCCATGCCATGCACGCGGTGACCGGTCGTCGCGTTGTCCGCCCCACCCATGATCAGAAGCCGCGCGACACGGTCGCAACGACCGCGGCGCCGCTGCCGACATAATAAGCCGGCGCATAGCCGGCGACGACCGTACCGCGTCGGCCGATGACATCGCCTGCATTGGTGCTGACCGCCTGGACGCCCGC
Organism: Sphingomonas phyllosphaerae FA2; assembly: GCF_000427645.1. Taxonomy (GTDB): domain Bacteria; phylum Pseudomonadota; class Alphaproteobacteria; order Sphingomonadales; family Sphingomonadaceae; genus Sphingomonas; species Sphingomonas phyllosphaerae. Next base: position 1,700,436 of record NZ_KE386571.1, read on the forward strand.
CAGGACATGCGGGTCGGTCACGTTGATCGCGTTGACGCGCAGGTCGGTGCGCTTGCCGCCGAACCAGTCCGCCATGTGCAGGCCGATGGCGACGTCCAGCGTCGCGTAACCCTTGATGCTCTCGTCGTTCATGAACGTCGCATATTGGCGCCCGACATATTTGCCGGCGATGCTGCCGAACAGGCGGCCGTCATCGTACGTGCCACCCCCACCGATCTGCACCACCGGGCTCGACACCGCACGCTTGCCCCGCGTCGGCAAAAAATCTGCGCCGACCGGCAGATCGTCGTCGATCCGCGCGCGCAGATACTCGCCCGAGATATAGACGCTGACGCCATGGGCCGGGCGATAGTCGATCTCGGCATCGACCCCGTAGGAGGTCTGCCCACCCACGTTCAGCGTCGAGTTGACCTGCGCGCCGCCGGCATCGACCACGGTCGCCAGCTGGCGGTTGCGGAACGTGTAGTGGAAGCCGGTGATCGATCCCGACAGATTGGGGCCGATGTAGCGATAGCCCAGTTCCTGCGACACCGAATATTCGTTTTTCAGCGCATCGGTGCCGCGGGTCGCCACGACCCCGCCGACATAGCTGTCGTACAGCGTGAACTCGTTAGGCGTCCGGAAATTGGTCGTGATGTTGGCGAAGATCTGCTGGCGGTCGTCCAGCGCATAATGGACCGCGGCGCGTGGCAGGGGGATGACGCTGTCGCGGCGGACGCGGCTCTGCGGCCCGGGCAGGTAGTTGCGGCCGTTGCGCAGCAGCCCGACGCCCTTGATGCCGACATCGATCGTCAGGCGCGGACCCAGCGCGATCCGGTCGGCGAGGAAGACGGCCTTCGTCACGGTCACGGTGCGCTGGTTCTCATAGGCGAGCAGGCGGCCATCGGCGGTGCGGATCGCCTTGCTGCGATATCCCCACCGGTCCGCCGGTCGGCCGTCGCCATCGACCGCGGTGTAGGTCTGCGTAACGCGGTCGGTGCCATAATCGAACCACAGCCCGGCGGTGATCCGGTGAATGCCCGCCTGCACCGTCAGCTTGCTGACATTGCCCGTGCGCATCTGGTCGCCGGTGTAGTTGCCCAAGACCGTCGCGACCCCATCGACCGCGCCGGGCAGGGCGATCGGCTGCGTCAGTTCCTCGTTGCCCAGGAAGTTGCCGGTGGTGGCGAGCTGCGAGCCATAGGGCGAATTGCCATAGCCGAACTGAAGATAGGTGGTGGTGTCGAGCGTCAGCCGGTCAGTCAGCATGATATGCACCGGCGCGGAGGCGTAGAGGTTGCGGAACGGCGCCCGATAGAGCTGCCAGTAATTGGTGTTCCCGGCGGAGTATTGCGCATCATAGTTGAACGCGCGGCCCTGGGCCTGCCACTCGGCCAGTGTCGGGCTGGGATAGCTCGCCGAATTGGCGTCGTTGTAGGACAGCGCCAGGCTGGCGCGGTTGCCGTCCCCCCATTCGCGCAGCAGCTTGGCGTCGACATGCTGGCGGGTGTCGTAGCCGGCCCCGCGCCAATTATCGGCGCGGGTGTTCGAATAGGACAGGAACGCCTTCAGCCCCGTCGTGCCGATCGTTCCCGTGTCGACCCGGGCGAACACGCGGCGCAACGCATAGGACCCGAGCGACAGATCGACCAGCGCCCGCCGCGTCGCCTTCGGATCGTCGAGCGTCAGCGACAACAGCCCGCCCGCCCCGGTGACCGTCGGCGAATCGAGATCGACCGATCCCGGCGCCAGCGCGATCTGTCGCACGTTGCCGGGATCGGCGAACTGCGACGGATAGGCATAGTAATAACCGATGTCGTTCTGCGGTGCGCCCTCCAGCAGCACGCCGATCTGGTCCTGCCCCAATCCCCGTAGCGTCAGGCTCGAACTCGTCGACAGGCCATAGGGGTCGCTGGAGGCGACGTTCGCACCGGGCAGCAGGTTGACGAGTTGGAACGCGTTGAGCGTCGGGGCCTGTTTGACGATGAACTCGGAGGAGATCGCACTGACCGCCTTCGGCTCGGTCTGGTCGGGCAGCAGGCCTTCGGGATCGCGGTGGCCGACGACGCGAATATCATTTGCGAGCCCGGTGGCCTGTTGCGCCGGGGCGGCAGCGGGCCAAGCCATAAAGCCCGCCGCCAGCGCCGCGGTGCTGCACCGGATCATCATGGGAGGACGCGAAATCATAGCCGGCATCGTCTCGGGCCCACTCCACACGGAGGGACGACGGAGCCGCGACCCTCCCTACGCCGGTATGACCCGGATCAGGTTCAGCGGGTCACGGGCTGCTGCCCACATCTCAGCCGCGCGTCAGCGGCCCCCCGGGGATGACGTCGTCTAGGCGCTTATGTTGTCTGTGCAAGCGGTTATCGTAACTAGTGAGAACGACCCACTTATGGACGCTCAGCCCTCTTCCTGCGCTTCCCAACTCCGGACACTCATTCATCGGTTCGCGATTGCCCTGCAGCGCCGCTCGAATGCACACCAGACGTCACCGGCGAACAACGGGCCGAACCTGTTCCACCAGAGCCTTACCGTCTCATGGCAGATATCAATTCCGCGCTCGAACAGCGGGTCTTCCACATTCCGCGATGACAGCGGGAAGCGCATGTACGTCAGCATCACCAGCCGGATCAGCTCCGGCAAGGAGTAAAGTAGCGGAACGGCCAAGCAGGTTTCCGCCGGCGGGGCATGGGGACGCCACTACCCTGCCTCCTTACCACCAGGTGCATTTGGTTTGACGAAGCCCTCTAATTATCTAGCCCCCCGCGATGCCAACTGTCCACGCGAACGGACGGTCTGCGTCGCACCGAGCCTCCATCAATCCTCAGCTTCGATGGCCATCCAACGGTGCTGTCAGTCTAAAGCGAACCGCTCTCTACACGATGCAATTCGGTCTTTGACGGCGGTGTTCAGCTGACAAGCGCCTGCCACTCCGCCAGCGCGGCGGAGCGTCTTTCCCGGTAAGTCTGTCGGTCGATGAGGTGGCGTTCCAGGCTGAAGTGGTTGTGGACGTTGGCGTGGACGGATGCGAACTTCTGCAGCGTCTTCATCTGCCGGAACCGCAACATCGCTCGCTCCCGTCGTCGGAATGGCAGATGGCTGTTCTCCACCCGATTGTTCGCCCAGCGGCCCACCTCCTGCTTCTCGGCATTGCCGAGCTCGTTCATGGCGGCACGGTAGCTGCGCAGACCATCGGTGGTAATCGCCTCGGGTGAGCCGTGGCGCTTCAGCGCCTTCTTCATGAACGCGAGTGCGGCAGCCTTGTCGCGGGTGCGGGTGACGTAGCTTTCCAGCACCTCGCCTTCATGATCGACCGCGCGCCAGAGGTAGACCATCTCTCCATTCAGCTTCACGTACATCTCATCCAGATGCCAGCGCCAGTGACGAAAACCGCGCATCCGGCTTACCCGCTGACGGCGGATGTCACCGGCAAACAGCGGACCAAACCTGTTCCACCACAACCGCACCGTCTCATGGCAGATGTCGACCCCGCGCTCGAACAGCAGATCCTCTACATTCCGCAGGCTCAGCGGGAAGCGCACGTACATCAGCACTACCAGCCGGATCACCTCCGGCGAGGAGTTGAAGTAGCGGAACGGCGAGACTGGCTTGCGCGGGCGGGACATGCCCCCGCCCTACCTCACCATCACCCGATTACCAGCAGGTGCATTTGGTTTGACGGAGCCGGTCTCAGCCCTAGTAAAAGTTTGTGTGCTGCGGGAATATGGCTTCTACGCAGCACACGAATCCTTATCTAATTTCAGAAGTTGAAGCTCGCGCCCGCGCTGAAGTTGCGGCCGACGAGGCCGGCGTAATGCCAACTGCTCAGATAGTTCGGGTTGCTGGTGTAGGCCGCCGATGCGAGTGGTGCGCGCGCATTGGTCAGGTTCTGAACGTTGAAGAAGAACCGGAAGTCATCGTTCACGCGCAGCGCAACATTCAGATCGGTGTAGATGAACGGACGGATGTAGCAGTGATTGCCGGGGTCGCTGCCGGCGACGATCGGCGCCAGCGTGTTCTTGCATGACAGGTCGATCTCGCCGTTCACCGGCGTGATCCGGTCCGCCGCGACCTGCTTGATACGACCGACGTAATAGGTGGTCGCAGTGAGCGAGAAGTTGCCCACTTCCAGCGCGTTCTGCCAGTTGCCGCGGATGCGCGGCGTGCCGCCACCCGACGACAGCTCGTACGGCCCGAGCGTCCCGGCATATTTCTGCACCACGCCCTCCGGCGTGACCAGATCGAGCCGCAGCACGCGGGTCACGTCGACGCGGCTGATGAAGCGGACGTCGTCGCGCAGCTTGACGTTGGCGGTCGCCTGCATGTCGATGCCCGAGCTGACCTGGTAGTTGGCGTTGACGTAGGGCACGTCGAACACCAGCAGGCGCGGCAACGCATTCGGGTTCGACGGATCGGGCGCGTCGACGACGTTGCACTTGTAGCCTGGGCCGACCGCCGCCAGTGCCGCGCAGCCGTCGGTCGCGTTGCTCTTGCTGTAATAGGCGTCGATGGCCGCCGCGCGCAGCGGGCCGCTGACGATCAGTGCCGACTTCTTGATGTTGTAATAGTCGGCGGTCAGGTGGAACCAGCGCGTCGGCTTCAGGATCGCACCGGCGGTGAAGCTGCGCGACACCTCCGGCTTGATGTCCGGGTTGCCGGTCGCGCCGCTGCCGATGTTGTACGTGCTGGTGTAGGCGGCATTGCCCGGGTGCGCGGCGATGAAGGCCGCATTCGGGGTGAAGGACGAGAAGCCCGAATAGCTGCTCGCGGGATTGTATTCGGCGAAGGTCGGCGCGCGGAAGCCCTGCGAATAGGTCGTGCGCAGCGACAGCGCCGGCGTCGGCGTGAACTTCAGCCCGACCTTCGGCGAGAAGTGGCTGTAGCCCTGCGAATAATGATCGTACCGGCCCGACACGTTGAGGTCGAGCTGCTCCAGCACCGGTGCGTCGATCTCGAAGAAGCCCGCGGTCACGGTCTGGCGACCCTGCGCCGAGGAGGTGTTGAGCGCGTAATAGCTGAGGTCCGCATTCTGGTTGCGGTTCATCAGCGTCTCGCGACGGATCTGAAAACCCGCCCCGACATTCAGGTCGCCGCCGCGCAGCTCCATCAGCGACTTGATGAGCGAACCGCCGATCGTCGCGACCGTCGAATAGGACGGCGTGGTGCGTTCGGGCGAGATCTGGTTGCGCACCGCCGCGCTGTTCTGCGACGGATCGACGAAATTGTACGCGCCGGTGTTGATCGCGTTCAGCAGGCCCTGGATGTTGATGAAGCCGCGCTGCGTGACGCTGAAATTGTCGCGCGCATAGACGCCGTTCAGACGGAACTTGAACCCGTTGCCGAGGTCGCCCGAGATACCGGCGGTGGTGCGGAACACGTCGACGTAGCGGTCGCTGCCCGCCGGGATGTCGCCGAACAGGTAATAGATGCGCGCCGCGCCGTTCGCCGGGGTGTTCGCATTGGCGGCGGCATACGGGTTGTTCGGGTTGAGCCGGCGATCCGCCGCGGTGGCGCAATTGACGCCCGCCGCGCAGATATAGACCGGCAGCACGATCCCCGGGCTGCTCGATGCGAGCGCGGCCGATCCACCGAACGGCTGCGTCTGGCGGATGCCCTGTGGCGCGCCGACGATGCTGACCTCGGAATGCGAATAGCTGCCGCTGGCGAACGCCTCCAGATTGTCGCTGAGCCGCACGGTCAGGCGGCCGGTCGTCGAATACCGCTGCTGGCGCGGCTGGAGGATGAAATACTCGGCGGGCAGGTTGTGCGAACAGCCGGTGCCCTGCGCCGCGCCCGAGGTGACGGTGAACGTGCCGTATGGGCACGAATTCGGATCCAGCAGCTGGTAGCGGTTCGTCAGCGGTGCGCCGACCTGCCCGGCGAGCGGGTTGTTGAGGTCGGTCTGGCGCACCTGCGTCACCACCGCCTGCGGGTTCGGCGTCGTCAGCGAATCGTCGTTGCGGTTGCGGTCGGTCAACCCGCTGGCGCGCAGGTCGAGCGTGTTGAACGGATAACCGCGCGCATTGTTCGTGATATACCCGTCGTAGGTATATTCGCCGTTCAGGTAGAAGTTGAAGCCTTGGCTTGGATAGTCGCCGAAGCCGGCAGTCAGCGTGGCGCGGTAGTGCGAACCATCAGCCTTCTCGGTCGTGCCGCCCTGCACCGAGCCCTGCACGCCCTGCACGTTCTTCTTGCTGATCAGATTCACGACGCCGCCGATCGCATCGGCGCCATAGGTGGAGGACGCGCCGTCCTTCAGTACTTCGATCCGGTCGATCGTGCTGAACGGGATAGAATTCAGGTCGACATAGGCATTGTGGCCGTCGTCGTTCAGCGGGAAATTGGCCGAGCGCAGGCCGTCGATCAGCACCACCGTCGACGACACGCCCAGACCGCGCAGCGACACCGCCGCGCCGCCGGCCGAAAAGCCGTTGCGGAAGCCGGTCGAGATCGACCCGGCGCTGTCGGCAGAGACCGAGCGGATCGCGTCCTGCGCCGTGGTGATGTTGGCGCGTTCGAGCGTCGCCGAGCCGAGCACCGTCACCGGCGAGATTGACGTCGCGTTCGAATCACGGAAGAGCGTGCCGGTGACGACAACGGTCGCGCCCTGTGCCGGCTCGGCCGGCGCGGCGGCAGGCGCATCGGCAGCGGTGGCGGCGATCGGCGTGTCGGTCTGGGTGGCGTAGTCGCTCGCCGGCGTCGCCGCAGTTTCCTGACCATGCGCGGGGGCGATCATCGCACAGGCTAGGGCGAGTCCGGATATGCCCGTTCGGAACATACCATAAGCGGCATTTGTCGTATTCACGAAGATGACCCCTTCTTTTTGCAGGCGCGACATTCGTCGTCATCTACCCGGCCAGAAATCGGTCGAGCGCTGCGGAAGGGCCGCTAACAGGGAAGCTGTTACCGGGTTGTTAAGCGCGTCGCACCCGAGTCCCCGGTAGGTCTGTATGGATGGCCACCAAAGCCATAGTCTGGCTGGGCCTCTTGCGCACGCCAGCTTCGGCGACCGGGCTGCTGGCGGTTGCCGCGGGACTGCTCTGGCTTGCGGGTTGTCGCGCGGGCTCCAGGGTGACGCAGGTAACGGCTATGCTGCTGATCGAACTGCGCGCAGGCCTGCCCGGGGTGCTGTCAAAACAACTGCACATGGCCAATTGAAGGCGAGCTTCTTGCCCGTCTGCCTGCTGTTTGGCAGGCAAACGCGGGCCGACCTCGGGAAATACCAAGCAAGCTCGCAGCACTGACAGCGGAGCCAGCGTAGCTCAGGCGAGCGAAAACACCAACCCTGCGCGGCTCTCGAGCGAGCCGGTACGTTGGCTCGACAGTACCTGGCACGCCATCAGCAGGTGCATAACGTGCGTCCAGCAATCTCCACCAACGATCATTAGCCGCATAGCTTGGCGATCTGCGATGGTCAGAAGCGCTGCCGCTCCTGATGAGGCGGGCAACGTGACCATCGTACCATCCTGACGAGGGCCGATTGCCCTCCTACGCCGTCCATTGCAAGTCGCGGTGACAGGTCGTTCGAGCGCTGTTCCCAGCGCAGTTCGCGGCCGAAGAGCAGCCGGCAGCGGCCGTCTACGGCATCTTCAGCAACGAGTTCGCGCTATCGTTGCTCATTTCCCCAACGCCATCGAGGAGAGCATTTTTTCCAACCTACGGCCGCGGTGTGACTTGTCCGACACGGTCATGAATTATCTTTAGGAGGTCAGCCTTTGTGAGTTTCACCCCCGCGAAGTCGTGACTAATGTCGGACTAATAAGCGGAAATTCCCGCGTGGAGAGGTTCATGCTGTACCAGCGGTTTGTGCGCTCAGGCGCTTCTATGTCAATCCTAGCAGTCCTGTTGCTGGCGCAGCCCTCCACGGCGCAGAACGCAAGCGGCACGCCGGCTTCGCGCAGCGGAGCAGTGCAAGCCATCACCCCCGCGAAGCAGGACGCCAACACTGGCGCCGACGCCACGACCACAGTGGAGGCGACACCGCCTGAGAGCGGAACGGCCGCTGACGACATCGTCGTGACCGGCGTTCGCGCCAGTCTAGCGTCCGCACAGGCGCTGAAGCGTAACGCGACGCAGATCGTAGACTCGATTGTCGCCGAAGATATTGGAAAATTGCCCGACAACACAGTTGCCGACGCACTCCAGCGTGTGACCGGCGTACAAGTGACGCGCGGCGCCGGCGAAGCAACCGGCGTGCTGATCCGCGGCCTGCCGAACGTCGCCACGGTGCTGAACGGGCGCGAGGCGTTCACCGGCGTCGGGCGCGGCTTCTCCTTGCAAGATATCCCGGCCGAGCTGATCGCGGGCGTCGACGTCTATAAGACCAGCACACCCGACCTGGTCGAGGGCGGAGTGGCCGGGTTGATCGACGTGCGGCTGCGCCGGCCGTTCGACTTCGCCGGACGCCAGATCGCCGCCAGCGGGCGCGCGGTGTACAGCGACCAGTCCGACAAATGGGGCTATATTGGATCGGCGCTGGTCAGCGATCGCTGGGAAACTGGCATGGGTGAGATGGGCCTGCTGCTCGCCGGGTCCTATAACAAGCGCCTCTATCAGGATCAGACCGCGTTCGACTTCGTGTCGTCGGGCACGCCGGTGGCGACCCCCGACACCGTCGGTGGGCTCTATACCGCGGGCGACCGGCGCCGAACCGCGCTGAACGCCTCGTTCCAGTGGCGGCCGTCGGCGGAAGTCGAATTCTACGCCGACGGCGTGTTCACCCGCTACGAGAACCAGATCGCGGTCGATTTCTTCATCGGCCTGCCCAAGGCGGGCACGCTGACTCAGGTGACGCCGAACGCCACCTATCCGATTCTTGCCGACAGCAGCAGCACGACCAACGCCTACACGCTGACCAGCAAGCAGGCGTTCCGCAACCGTACGGACAATTACCAGGCGGTCGTCGGCGGCAAGTGGACACTGGGCCAAGCGGTGCTGAACACCGAAATAACTTATAACTACAGCAAGGTGCCCAACCGCAACGCGATCCTTGACACGTCCTTCAACGTGCCGCGGCTCGACATCGACTATGACGTCGGCGGCACGCCCCGCGTCGGGCTGACTGGCGTCGACCTGACCGATCCCAGCATCTACACGATTCGGACGCTGTTCGATAACAACGGGCTGGACACCAGCGAGCAGGTGGCGTGGCGCAACGACCTGACGATCAAGCCCGACAGCGGCGTGATTCAGATGCTGAAAATCGGCACGCGCTATACGCACCGTACGGTCGAGTCGCAGGCGACGGCATCGATCCCGCTGGCGTTCCCGACCGCGGCCGGTGCGCCGCTGACGTCGATTCCGAACTTCGCGAGCCTGTCGCCGAGCGGGCTCGTGAAGGGGCGCCTAGGCGTCGACCGATTCATCACCGCCGACACCGACTTCCTACTTAACAACACCGACCAGATCCGCGCCCTGTTCGGTCAGCCAGCGGGGCCGCGACCCTATGAGCCGAACCTGGCCTTCTTCAACACCGAAGACACCTATGCCTTCTATAGCCAGGCGGGGTATCGCTTCGACATCGGGGGAATGCCGCTCGACGGCGTGATCGGCGCCCGCGTGGTCAACACGGTTGAGCAACTCAACGGAAACAACGTGTCGAGCCGGCAAAACTATCTTAACGTCCTGCCCAGTATCAACGCGCGGCTCGGGCTCACCGACAAATTGTTCGCGCGCGCCGCGGCGGGGCGGACGATCACCCGGCCCGAATTCGCGCAGCTGAACCCGCTGGTTACGCTGGTGCCCAGCGGCAGCACGGGGACGCAGCAATATATCGGCACCGGCAGCGGCGGGAACCCGGGGCTCCAGCCGATCAAGTCATCGGCGTATGATGCGTCGCTGGAATGGTACATCGCGCCGAGCACGTCGCTGACCGCGGCCGGTTTCTACCGCGACCTGTCTGGGTACATCCAGACCTACTCGCAGCCGGAGAACTTCGGCGGATCATATCTCGTCAGCCGGCCGCGCAACGCGGGCGACGGCTTCCTGGCAGGCGCCGAAGTCGCCTATCAGCAGTTCTTCGACTTCCTGCCAGGCGCGTTCAGTGGGCTGGGCGTGCAACTCAACGGCACCTTCACTGAGGGCAAGACCGACGATCCGATCAACGGCGGGCGGCAGCGGATCGTCAACGTCTCGAAATGGTCGTACAATGCGGTCGCGATCTACGAGAAGGGCGGCGTGTCCGCGCGCTTGGCGTACAACTGGCGGTCGAGCTACGTCGACAGCTACAATTCGGGCGGGGTGCAGGCGAGCACGATCCTGGCCGAGCCGGTCGCGCGGCTCGACTTTTCGGGGAGCTTTTCGCCGACGGACTGGCTAACGCTGACGTTCGATGCGACGAACATCCTCGACGACGTCTATCAGGATCGCTTCCGCGGGCTGAACTCGCTTAACGGCGTCTATTACGATTCGCCGCGCGACACCCGCACCTACGACCGCACGGTGCAGATCGGCGCGCGCGTCAAGTTCTGAGACACGGCGCCGGTGCCCGGAATCTGACGAGAGGGACGACCATGCCTCTGCTCCTCACTGCGCTGGCCATCGCGGCGGCATCGGCGCCGCTCGCGGAGGCGGCGCCGCAGGACACGCCCGCCGCGGCACCGGCGGGCGGCTTCAACGCGCGACTTGTGGGCGACATCGCGCCGGTCCACGATCCGGTCGTCATCCGAGAGGGCGACGTCTATTACGTCTTCTCGACCGGGATCGGCGAGGGCGGGCAGCGCATCCTGTCGTCGCGCACCTCGCGCGACCTCGTGACCTGGACCCGCGGGCGCGCACCGTTCGAGCGGCTGCCCGAGTGGGCGACAAAGGCGATCCCTGGCGCCAAGAACATGTGGGCGCCCGACATCAGCTACGTCAACGGCCGCTACCGGCTGTATTATGCGGTGTCGACGTTCGGCTCGAACCGCTCGGCGATCGGGCTGGCGACCAGCGCCACGCTCGACCCCTCCAAGCCCGGCTACGGCTGGCGCGACGAGGGGCTGGTCGTGATGTCGGACGTGAAGGACGATTTCAACGCGATCGACGCCGCGTTCGTCGCCGATGCGCAGGGGCGCCACTGGCTGTCGCTCGGCAGCTTCTGGAGCGGGCTCAAGCTGTTCCGGCTCGATCCCACGACCGGCAAGCTGCTACACCCCGCCGAACGGCCGCGCGCCATCGCGTCGCGCAAGGTGCCGGCCGGCGCGCCCTCGATCATCGAGGCGCCCTATATCTTCGCGCACGGCGGCTATTACTGGCTGCTCGCCTCCTATGATTACTGCTGCAAGGGCGTGAACAGCACCTATTACACGGTGGTCGGCCGTTCCAAGGCGATCGAAGGCCCGTATGTTGGCAAAGATGGCAGCGCGATGCTGCAAGGGGGCGGCACTATGCTGCTACGCGCCGACTTGCGGGAAGAGCAGCGTTTCCGTGGTCCGGGCCACGCAGGTCATTTGCGTGACCGTGATGGAACCGACTTCCTCGTTTATCACGCGTACGATCGCGAAAAGAGCGGGGTGCCGACACTGCGCATAGTTGCGTTGGAATGGGGCGCCGACGGATGGCCGATCGCGAAAGGCCAGTGACATTAACGACTCCGCCGATCCTCTAGGGTCAGGACTGTTGATCATAGCCAGAAAATGACAGTGGCCGCGAGTGCGACGGCGGAGAAGAAGGCAGTCGGGCAGCGGTCGTAGCGGGTGGCGATCCGGCGCCAATCATTGAGACGGCCGAACATGATCTCGATGCGGCTGCGGCGCTGATATCGGCGCTTGTCGTACCGGACCGGCTCGTGCGCGACCTGCGGCCGCCCGGGATGCAGGGCTGAATGCCTTTGGCCTGGAGGGCGTCCCTGAACCAGTCGGCGTCGTAGCCGCAGTCGCCGAGCAGCCACTGCGTCTTGAGCATGTCATCGAGCAGTGCTGCCGCGCTGGTGTAATCGCTGACTTGGCCGACCGTCATGAAGAAGCTCAAGGGGCGGCCGTTCGCATTGGCGACGGCATGGAGCCCTTCGACAAGCTCAGGAGAGCCTTGGTGTTCATGCGGCCTTTGATTCGCCCGATCAGGCGACCGACATCCCCTTTTTAACCCGCAGGCTCGATGCCGTGCGGTGCGCCTTGAGGTAAGTCGCGTCGATCATGACGGTCTTGGGTCGGCATCGTCTGCAGCCGGCCCCTCCATCATGCGCGTGAACACACCACGCTCGCCCCAGCGCTTCCACCGGTTGTACAGCGTCTTGTGGGCGCCATAGGCGCTCGGAGCTTCGCGCCAACGCTTTCCGTTGCGGTTGACGAAGACGATGCCGCTCAGCACCCGCCGGTCACCGGCGAGTTCAACCAGTACGACACGCCGTTCGACCGTGGCATTCCGGTGATCGACGGCGATGCCAACGCGTTGCCGCTTTCGAGCTATTACGGTGAACCATCGAACGGCATCACCAAATCACGACAGGACCAGCATCAGGTGACCGGTCTGGCGGAGCTCGGCGGAAGCTGGACGCTAAACGGCGGTTTGGTCTGGCGGACGGGAACGCTGAAGGGCCTATCCGCCGACCAGTCGCGCATCGTCGGGAACGCCTTATGGCGACAGCGCCGATCACGTGACTTCAGCGTCGATGATCTGTCAGCCCGCTTTGAGCTCGCCGGACAGATCGGCCGGCACCGGGTCAGCGCAGGCGTGAAAGGCTATCGCTTTTTCTACGGCGAGCGTTGGTTGCGCATCAACCCTTCGGCCGCCGTCGCCTATATCGGTGATCGGGCGGGATCGCTCACTGCCAATCCGGTGCTGCTGCCCGAATATGTGAAGGTAAAGGCGGCGATCGAAGCGCCGCTTGTCGAGGGGGTTCGCTTTCGCCTCGAAGCCGACAACCTGCTCGATCAGCGCTATGCTGCCAGCTCGTACAGCGCCCTGTGGATCTATCCCGGTGCACCGCGGACAGTGCGGGCTTCGCTTCGTCTTGAAATCTGACTCGGATACGTTGTCGGGGGTCGCAAAAAGGAGTTAGCCGAGACGGTCACGGGAATTGGTGCCAGCGCCGCGCCAATCAGCCTAGACCTGCCGCGAATGGCCGAAGAAGGATTGTTGAACAAGGAAACTGTCCACCACCGAAACCTTTCTCCAAGGCATCATCAGAAACTACCTATCAGATACAGCGTCCAAGCTGGGTGCCACTAACCCCATCGAAGCAGAGCAAACGGCACACACGAACGGGTGACTCAGGCTTAAGTGACCCACAATCGGTCATTCGCGGCCAGTTTCCGCACCCCCGACTTCTGCCGTTCGTTCATGCTGGCAGCAGAGCAGCCCGAGAGACGGCCCAAACCGCCGTTCCTCAGGTTGATGTCCGCGTCTACTCGCCGCAGTTTGCCGCTTGTAAGCACCATTGTGCGTAGATGAACCTACACGGGCATCGTGCTCAGATCGTCTTTGTCGATCCACAAGCGGCCATTCGGAGCCACTTCCCAAAACTCGAAGCCAGCCGCTTGCTCGGCTTGCGATGGAATTCGGCAAGAGCGAGCAAGGCGTACTATGGCGGGTCGAATGCGCTCCATCACTCAGAGCGGTTGTCGTATAGTTAACGGCTTGTCTCGTGCAAGAGACACTATCAACTCTCCTAGAAGTCCGTTAGCCCAAGCAAACCATGGGCGGGTGAAGCGTGTTGGATCATCCTTATGGAATGTCTCGTGGATGAAGCCGGTATCCGCGTCAGTGTCGCGGATAGACTTGAGGCAGGCGCGGATCAGCGCATCGTCGCCGCTGGAGGCGGCGCGAACCAGCGTCGCCATCGGCCAGATCAGGTCGAAGCCTGCATGCGGTCCGCCCAACCCCTCGCCGGCGCGGCCGCGGACGAACCATGGGTTACGCTCGCTCCACGCCGCCGCTTCGGTATGGCGCCACAGCGGATCGTCAGGCGCGGCGCAGCCGAGGAAAGCGAGACCCGAGAGCGACAGCTCGCAGCAATCGTCCATGAAGAGCGCATTGCCGAAGCCGTCGACCTCGAATGCCCAGACCTCGCTCCCGTCCGCCAGCCGCATGCGGCCGTGCGCAGCGAGTGCAGCCTCGATCTCCGCCGCCAGCGCGGCGGCGTCAGTAGCGAGCGCGGTGTCGCCGCGCGCCTCAGTCGCGACCACGGCTAGTTCACGTAGCGTGCGCGCGGCGAAGATGTTGGCTGGGATCAGGAACGGCAGGATCGTCGCATCGTCGGATGGGCGAAAGCTCGAGTGGATCAGGCCTACCTTCCGCGTGGGATTGCCGATGCTCCAAAGCTGCGTTTCGGTAGGCTGCACACTGCTGCGCTGGAAGCGGTATGAGCCAGAGTCGTCTCGGCGCTGCTGCTCACGGAAGGTGCGGACAATGGCGCGCGCCGACTGTGCCCACTCCGCGGTGAAGGGGGCTCGGTCCTTGGTCGCCCGCCAATAACTCGACGCGAGCCGGAGGACGTAGCAAAGCGAGTCCACCTCCCACTTCCGCTCCGCTACTCCGGGCTTCATTTCCGTCTGGTCGTGCTGTGACGAGTCCAAGTCGGTGCGCGCGGTCGGATCCTGCAGGAAGGCGTTGGCATATGGATCGATCAGGACGCAGCGCGCCTGCCGCGCGATCAGCCCGCGAAATAGCTTGGTCAGCGCCGGGTCGCTGGCTGCGAGATGGAGGTAAGGCCGCAATTGCGCCGAAGAATCGCGCAGCCATAGGCACGGAATATCGCCGGTGATGACGAAGGCATCGTCGTCGGTAACCGTTAGCACTGTCGTGTCGAGCGTGTTCGGATAGCAATTCTCGAACATCCACGCGAGCTTGGGGTCTGCGATCAGCCGCTTTACGCGCACGATTTCGCGCTCGACCGCGGCGCTGTGGAAGCGCCGCTCTGATGGCGGCGGCCGCTTGGATGGCCGCACCGGTGTCGCCGCCCAGGCGGGGAGAGTGGCGAGAGTGGCGAGTGTGGCAGGGGCGGCCAAGAGGGTACGCCGGCCGATGCTCGTCATTCCACTTGGCCCGGTGCCGTGTCGATCGTCCATGCTTCACCCTCTCGTCTGCCGACGCCCGCTACATCGGCGCGCGCCGTCCTCGAAAGCACTAGCGTAGTTCCTTCGCAATATTCCACCTACTTTCTTTTTTATTGTTGCGTTTCTGGCCTCGTGCCATATCGCACCCCCACAGGCCGATCGTTGCATCATAAGGCGGCATAGGAGAGAGACATGCATCCGACGCGACGCGCCGTAGTGAAAGGCGCTGCCGCGCTGACGGTGAGCACACCCCTTCCCGCCGCCGTTCCGGTCAACTTTAGCAGCCAGCGTCCGCCGTTGGCGAAGCGCCGGTTTGTCAGCGCCGCGGTGGAGCGCGAGCTCAGTCGTATCAAGGCGCGGATCGCCGACCCGGAACTCGCGTGGATGTTCGAGAACTGCTACCCCAACACGCTTGATACCACCGTTTTCACCGGCACGATCGACGACAAGCCCGATACGTTTGTGATTACCGGTGATATCGACGCGATGTGGTTGCGTGACAGCGCGGTGCAGGTTGAGCCCTATCTCCATCTGGCCCGAAGTGACCGGCGACTGCGTGAGATGCTACACGGGCTGATCCAGCGGCAGGCGCGCTGCATCCTGATCGATCCTTATGCTAATGCTTTCGTGCGCGATCCCGGCGCGCGATCCAACCTTGATTCTGCCACCCTAGATGACACCGAGATGCGGCCCGGCGTGGCGCAGCGCAAATGGGAGATCGACTCGCTCTGCTACCCGATGCGGCTTGCGCACGATTATTGGGCGACTACCCGCGACCGCGCGCCGTTCGACGAGCTGTGGCGCCGCTCCGCCGCGCTGATCGTCGACACGTTACGCGTTCAGCAGCGCAAGGATTCGCCTGGCCCGTACCGATATCAGCGGCTCACCAAGATCCCGACCGACAGCCTGATGCTCGACGGCTATGGCCCACCCTCGAACAAGGTTGGGCTGATCCACTCAGCCTTCCGCCCCTCCGATGACGCCTGCGTTTACCCCTTTCTCGTACCCGCCAATTTGTTCGCGGTGTCGAGCCTGCGCCAAATCGCGCGCGTTCACCGCGAGGCGCGCGGCGACGTCGCCGCCGCGCGGGACGCGGAGGCGTTGGCGAACGAGGTTGAGGCGGCGCTCCGCAAACACGCGATCGTGCCCGACGGACGAGGCGGGCAGGTCTGGGCCTATGAAGTGGACGGATACGGCAACTGGCTGTTCGCCGACGACGCGGGCATCCCCAGCCTGTACGGTCTCCCGCTGATTGAGGCGGCGTCGGTCGACGACCCTCTCTACCAACGCACCGCCGCGCTGGCGTGGAGCCCGCGTAATCCCTTCTTCGTGCAGGGCAGCGCTGCAAGCGGCATCGGCAGCCCGCACATGGGGCTCGACAAGGTGTGGCCGATGGCGATCATCGCTCGCGCGATGGTGACGCGCGATGAGGGCGTGGTGCGCGGATGCCTGCGCACGCTCAAGGCTACCCACGCCGGCACCGGCTTTATGCATGAATCCTTCCACAAGGATGATCCGGCGCGCTTTACGCGTGCCTGGTTCGCCTGGGTGAACGGCATGTTCGGGCAGATGATCGGCGCGGTTGCCGCGCGCTACCCGCAGCTGCTCGCCGAGCGCTTCTGAGGCGCGCGACTCAGTCGTTAGCGGAGAGGAAGACGAGATCGTTGAAGGGCAGGATCGCTGCGCCGACCGCGGGTGCATCGGCGGCGAGCTGCGCGGTCAGCACGGGCGCGGCGGGCACTACCGGATCGTCCACCGCGTCGCGGTGGCGCTCGATCGCTTCGGCGAGTTCGTCGATCAGCGGCACCGGCAGCCGTCCGCCGATTACGATCGCCCCGGGATCGATCAGACAGCTGATGGTGGCGATTGGCCCTGCCAGCGCCGCCGCGGCGCGCTCGATCCAGTTCCGGATCACCGCTCCCGCCGCGGCATCGGCGCTCGCCAATTTAGCAGGCGCGATCGGCGCGATACCGTGCGCGGCGAGATCGGCCTTGAGCGCCAAAAGCGAAACGACAGACTGGAGGGGCGCGCCGCAGCGGTCGTTCAGGAAGCCGATCCGCCCGGCGCGGCCGGTCGAACCGGGGTGGTAGTTGCCGGCCACGACCATGCCGCCACCCAGCCCTGCGGAGAGCAGAACGTAGAAGAAGCTTCGGTGCGTCAGCCCGCTGCCGAAGCGTGCCTCGCCGATCGCCGCCGCGGCCGCGTCGTTCTCGGGGATGATCGGCCATGTGCCGAGCGGCGCGAGAAGCGTGGGCAGGTCGACGCTGTCCCACTCGGCGTAGGCGCTCGGCAGGCCGGGCAAGTCGACGTGCCCCAGCCCGCCCGGCAGCGCAACGCCCATGCCGAGCACACGGTCGCGCTCGATGAGTCCTTCAGTCGATAACGTGGCGATGGCGTCGCCGATGAAGGCGGTGACGGTCCGGGGCGCAGCGAAGTCGATCTCCTGCGTGTAGCGCGCACGCACCGCGCCGGTGAGATCGAGCGCGACGAACGTGACATGGTCTCGGTCGATGTTGACGCCGTAGCTGAAACAGCCATCGGGGTTCACCGCGAACCGGATCGCGGGCATGCCGCGCACGCCGGTGCGCCTCCCCTTCTCGAACACGAAACCTCGATCCGAGAGCCGCTGGGTTATGTTCGCGATCGCCGCAGGTGACAGGCCGGTCTGCTCCGCCAGCTGGAGCCGCGTCGACTCGCCCGCACGAAGGATCGCCTCGAGAACGAGGCGCTCGTTGCGCTCTCCCGCGCGCGCCGGGTTGGTGCCGTGCAGCGCGCGCTGGTCCGCCCCGTTCGCTCCCGTCGCATGAGATGGCAGGGGCAAGCAGTGTCTCCAAAAATCGGTTCCGGGGCTCGGGGAGCTTTCATTGGTAAACAGCGCGAGCGTCACGCACAATCACCCGCCTAATTTAAACTTCCACCTACTTTCTTTTTTTATTTGACGCCTACGCTGCTTCGGAGGAAAGGTCCGTCACTGCCCCGATCGCGGCGCGCCCCTAAAAGGGGTGACACAAAGCGCGACACGGCGAGGCAGGAGGGAGAGGGCGTCGCGATCGCACCGCGTCGCTCCTGGTTGGGGAGGAGCGTGCCATGAGCAGAGTAGCGCTGCGACCGCGCCTATTGTTCTCCGCTTTCGTGATCTCGCTCTCCGGGCTGCTCTTCGGCTTTGACACTGCGGTGATCGCCGGCGTTACTACCGCGTTGCGCGCGCAGTTCGGCCTTTCGCCCGCTGCGCTCGGCGCGACGGTATCGTCCGCGCTGCTCGGCACGATGGTCGGCGCCGCGGTGGCAGGCGTATACGGCGACCGTCGCGGCGCGCGCGCCGGGCTGCGGCTCGCCGCCGCGCTCTACCTCGTCTCGGGCCTTGGTTGTGCATTGGCGTGGGACTGGGGTGCGCTGATCCTGTTCCGCGTCATGGCCGGCGTCGCGATCGGCGCCTCGTCGGTGCTCGCGCCGGTCTATCTCGCGGAGGTGGCTCCTCCCGCGCACCGCGGCGCCATCGTCGGCACCTTCCAAGTCAGTATCGTCACTGGCATCCTGCTTGCCTACGCCAGCAACGCCGCAGTAGGCGCGTTGCTGGCGGACGCGGCGACGGCGTGGCGGTGGAAGCTTGGCCTTACCGCTATTCCTGCCGCACTGTTCCAGTTGTTGCTCGTCGCGGTGCCCGACAGCCCGCGCTGGTTGATGCTGCGCGGTCGCCGCGATGAGGCTGCGATCGCAGCGCTGCTGCTCCACGGCGACACTGCGGTGGATGTCCCCCCTGTCCCAACGGTCCGGGCAGTGTCGCTGGCGTCGCTATGGCGCGAGGCGCCGCGGCCATTGATCCTCGCGATCGTTCTGGGTGCGCTCAATCAGCTCACCGGCATCAACGCCATACTCTATTATCTGAACGACATCTTCGCGGCGGCCGGGTTCCGCCAGGTCTCTGCTGACCTACAGGCAATCGCGGTCGGTGCGTCCAACCTTGTTTTCACGCTAATTGGCATGGCGCTGATCGACCGGCTGGGCCGCCGCCCCCTTCTCCTTGTCGGCAGCGCCGCAATGGCGATGTTGCTGCTCGCGGCGACCGCGATCATGCTCGGCCTCCTGCCGCGCGCGCTGATGCTGGCGGTGCTGGTCGGCTTCATCGCCGCCTTCGCTACCTCGCAAGGCGCGGTGATCTGGGTGTACCTAAGCGAGATCTTTCCGGCCCACGCGCGCGCCGCAGGCCAGGCCCTAGGCGCAGGCACGATATGGTTGTTCGACGCCCTGGTCGCCGCGATCTTTCCTGTCGCTGCCTCTTCGTCGCCGGCTGCACCCTTCATGTTTTTTGCGGCATGCATGGCAGCGCAGTGCTTGCTGGTGTTCCGCTGGTTCCCTGAAACACGGGGCGCATCACTAGAGCAAATCGAGCGACAGATGCGCGGCCACGCGGAGCCGGTGCGATGACCGCTTATCTCGCGGTCGACGTCGGCGGCTCTCATATCGCTTGCGCGCGCGTGCGCAGCGGCACGATCGAGGGCCGACGCGAGATCCGGCTCGCTGCGCCGACCACGTTGGCAGCCGTGCTGCCAGTGCTGGAGGCACATCTGACGGCGCTGCACGGGAGCGAACTCGCCGCGGGCGTTTCGATCGCTTTCCCCGGCCTGGTCGACCCGCGCTCCGGGCGCGTGGTCTCAACCCCGGCGGGCAAGTTCGAAGACGCGGTCGGCTTCGATTTCTCCGGTTGGGCGAGCGAGCGGCTGAGCCTCCCAGTGCGACTTGAGGTCGACGGCCGCATGGCGCTGCTTGGTGAGCATCATTACGGCGCGCTCCGTGATGCCGACGACGCGGTGCTTCTCAGCCTTGGCACCGGGATCGGGTCGGCCGCGCTGATGCAAGGCGCGGTGGTGCGCGGGCGCAGCGGGCATGCCTCGGTGCTCGGCGGCCATCTTACCGTTGCGATCGACGGCCCGACTTGCCTCTGCGGCAATGTCGGCTGCGCCGAGGCGCTGGCGTCGAGCTGGGCGCTGCCGCGACTGATTGCGGCCCTGCCGCGGCGCGGCGCGCTCCACGACCTCGCCGCGACCAACCTTAAGGCGGTGTTCGACCTTGCACGCGGCGGGGACGAGGGTGCAGTCGCGGTGCGCGGCGGCTGCCTGGCCGCCTGGGCGGCGGCCGCGCTCAACCTGGTCCACGCTTATGACGCAACACGCGTGCTGGTCACAGGAGGGGCCGCCGCGGCACCGGAGGTGGTGCCATTTATTCAGGCGCATCTGCGGCACCACGCCTGGTGCCTAGGCGAACCGCCGCTGGTGCTTCGCGGCGCGCTCGGCGCTGAAGCCGCGCTGCTCGCCGCCACACCGCTGTGGGAGACCCATCGTGACCAACTATGACAAGTGGCCGGTCGTTCGCGTCGATGACGCGGCGGATGCCTGCATGCTCGGGTGGGACGTCATCCTGCCGCACCTCGCCGCTGCGGGCGATCTCTGCGTAGAATGCTATCCCGGCGCGCCCGTCGGGGCGATCGTCGCGGTGCTGCGCGGGGCCTGGCCCGAGGCGGACGTGGTCGACACCGCCGTGCTGTTCCGCGATCCCAAGGTGATCGACGCGGAGATCGACGCGTTGCTCGGCGACGATCCGGTTTTCGCTCGCTTCCCGTCCGTCGGCATTGCCGACTTCCTTGACGGGGCGAAGGTCGCGGCGTGGCGCGCGGGGCGCGTGCCGGGGCGTCGCACGGTCCTCGTCGGCCCGGGCGCCGCGACCGTCCTGCCCGCGCGCGACCTGCTGGTCTATGTCGCCATGGCGCGCTGGGAGCTCCAGCAGCGCCAACGCCGCGGCGAGATCGCCAATCTGGGCGGGAGCGACCGCGGAGCGCGCGCGGCAGAGCTCTACCGCCGCGCCTTCTTCGTCGATTGGCGGGTCGGTGACACGGTCAAATATACGCTGCTTTCCGAAGCCGACTTTGTCATGGAGGCGAATGGGTCGGTGCCGCGGATGATCGCGGGTTCGACCTACCATTGCGCGCTCGACGAGGTTGCCGCGCGCCCGTTCCGCGTTGTGCCCTTCTTCGACGCCGGACCGTGGGGCGGGCAGTGGATGCGGCGTACCTTCGACCTGCCCGAGGGCCCACCCAATTATGCCTGGTGCTTCGACTGCGTCCCCGAGGAGAACAGCCTGCTGCTCGGCTTCGGCGAGGAGGCTTTCGAGCTCCCTGCGCTCGACCTCGTGCGCCTCCGCCCTGACGCACTGCTCGGCGCCGACATAGTCGCGCGCTTCGGTGCCGAATTCCCGATCCGCTTCGATCTGCTTGACACGATGGAAGGGGGCAACCTCTCGCTCCAGGTCCACCCGCGCGCCGACTATGCGCGAGCTGCCTTCGGCCTGGCCTACACCCAGGACGAGAGCTATTACCTGCTCGACGCGGGCGCCGACGCCTGCGTCTATCTCGGGCTTACCGACGCGGCCGAGCCCGACGCCGTCGCCGCCGCGCTCACCGCGGCACAAGCGGGTGGGCTCGCGCCGGACGTCGACGCTGTGGTCAACCGCGTGCCCGCGCGGGCGCACGACCATTTTCTCATCCCTGCCGGCACCGTCCACTGCTCCGGGCGCGACGCGATGGTGCTCGAGATCAGCGCCACGCCATACATCTTCACCTTTAAGCTGTGGGACTGGGGCCGCCTCGGGCTCGACGGTCGCCCGCGCCCGATCCACCTCGAGCACGGCCTCGCCAACATCGACTGGACGCGGCGCGAAGCGGTGACGCGCACCGAGCTGGTGAACCAGCTTACCCCGGTCACGCACGGGAGCGACTGGCGCCGCGAGCGCACCGGGCTCCACCCGCTCGAGTTCATCGAGACAGAGCGCGCCTGGTTCGAGACGAGCGTCGAGCTGGACACAGCAGGCACGCTCAACGTCCTCAATCTCGTCGCCGGTGCCGCGGCGGTAGTGGAGAGCCCGAGCGAAGCGTTCGCGCCATTCGAGGTACATTATGCCGAGACCTTCGTCATTCCGGCGGCGCTCGGCCGCTACCGGCTGCGCTCGCTTGGACCGCCGGGCGCTGCCTGCGCGGTGATGCGCGCCTGGGTGCGCCCGACTGATCAATAAGACGATAGCAACGACAAGAAAGCAGGGGAGGATAATGATGATTCAGTTGAACCAGCTCGCGCGGACCTCCGCACTCGCGCTCGCTGCAACCTCGCTATGGCCGGCCGCGGCCGTGGCGCAGGAGGCGCCGCCCGCGGTGCCGCAGGGCCAGGCGCCGGTTGAGGCCGGGCCGCCGGCCGCGGCGGACGGCGCGGTCGCCGCGGCGCCGAGCTCGGACGACATCGTCGTCACCGGGCTACGCCGCAGCCTCCAAACCGCACAGGCGCTCAAGCGTGACTCCGACCAGATCGTCGACGCGGTGGTCGCCGAGGACATCGGCAAGCTGCCCGACAACAACGCCTCAGAGGCTTTGGCGCGGATCACCGGCGTGCAGGTCAACCGCAGCAGCGACGAGGCCGGCGGCGTGCAGGTGCGCGGCCTGCCCAATCTCACCACGACCTACAACGGCCGCGAGATGTTCACCGCCGAGCTGCGCAACGTCGCGCTGCAGGATTTCCCCGCTGGCGCGCTTGCCGGACTGGAGGTGTACAAGACCACGAGCGCCGATCTGATCGAGGGCGGCATTGCCGGCCTGATCAACGTGCGCTCGCGCCGCCCGTTTGACTTTGACGGCTTCCAGATCGCAGGCGCGGTGCGCGGTACCTACGGCGACCAGGCGCGCAAGTACGACCCTAACTTCAACGTGCTGGTGACCGACCGCTGGGACACCGCAATCGGAGAGCTGGGCGCGCTGGTCAACGTGTCCTACACCCAGCTCCACTATTTGACCTCGTCGCGCTACATCAACGGCAACATCGTCAGCCCGGGCGCGAACCAGCTGGTGGACGGCGCGCGCGACTTCGTGCTGCCCGAGAGCGCCGGCGTCTATTACGATCGCGGCAAGCGCTGGCGGCCGTCGGTCAACGGCACGCTTCAGTGGCGGCCCGCCCCCAACCTCGAATTCTACGTCGATGGCCTCTTCCAAGGCGCACGGACGGACGTGGCCAACGACTTTGCGGGCTTCAACCTGGTCGCCGACAATCCGGCGCTGAGCAACATCCTACGGAATGTCGCTGAGCCGGGGACACTCGAGAGCGTCACCGTCACCCCGGATTTCGCCAACGGCCGGGGCATCGACTTCTCGCGCAGCACGCGCGCGGGGCGCACCAACGCCTATCAGGGCGCGATCGGCGGATCGTGGAAGACAGGCCGCGCAACGCTGACGACGGATTTCGCCTACACCGACTCCAAGGCCGAATATACCGACTATAACATCGACTTCGCACCGGCGACCGCACAGTCCGCCAACCTCGTCTTTGACATCGGCGGTCAGGACGGTGGCGCCCAGTTCGGTCTGCCCGGCTTCGCCGCCAACGATCCCAACAGCTATATCCTGCGCGGCATCTACGACCGCCGCTCGCTGGCGACGGGCAAGGGCATCCAGTGGCGCGTCGACCTCAAGCTCGACACCGAACTACCCGTGATCACCCAGCTCGATTTCGGATTCCGCCTGACCGATCGCGACGCGCGCCTGCAGAGCGGCGGCCGCTACGCCACGCTGCGCCCGCTCCGCCTGCGCCTTTCCGACATTCCCGGCGGTGACACCGGCACGCCGATCGACCGCGGCTTTCGCGGCGGTCAGGCTCCTGGGCTAAGCCAATGGTACGCGCCGACCCGTTCAGGAATCGTCGACAATATCGAGGCGTTGCGCGATCTCGCCCGCAGCGGGCTGGAGCAGATCGGCACCCCCGCCGCGCTGACTGAGCGAGCGCTGTGGAACTCCGACATCCCCGCCTACGTCCAGAACGAGCGGCTTGACGCGTTGGAGAAGTCCTACGCCGTTTACGGCCAGTTCCACTACGGCTTCGACTTGGGCGGCGTGCCGATCGACGGCGTGGTCGGCGCAAGGATCGT
Source organism: Sphingomonas phyllosphaerae FA2 (assembly GCF_000427645.1). Classification (GTDB taxonomy): domain Bacteria; phylum Pseudomonadota; class Alphaproteobacteria; order Sphingomonadales; family Sphingomonadaceae; genus Sphingomonas; species Sphingomonas phyllosphaerae. The sequence continues at coordinate 1,724,348 of NZ_KE386571.1, forward strand.
CAACACCAAGGCGCAGCTGACCGGCAATGCGCTGGTCGGCGGCTTGCTTGAGACAACCACGTCGCGGCAGAACTATGTCGACGTACTTCCCAGCGCCTCATTCCGCGCCAAGTTCACCGATCAGCTCCAGCTGCGCCTCTCGGCGACCGAGACGCGTACCCGGCCCGAGTACAACCAGCTTAACCCAGCGACAACGATCGCGAACCCCGGCGCTTCGCTGATCACCGGGAGCAGCGGCAACATCAACCTCCAGCCGATCCTGTCGACCAACTATGACGCGTCGTTGGAATGGTATTTTTCCAAGACCGGGTCGCTAACCGGGGCGATCTTCCGCCGCGACGTGCAGGGCTTCATCACCAATCTTAACAGCCAGGTCGACCTTGGCTATCCCACGCTCGTGACGGTCAACCGGCCCGAGAACGGCGGCAAGGGCCGCTTGCAGGGGGCGGAAGTGGCGTTCCAGACCTTCTTCGACTTCCTGCCCGGCGTGCTGAGCGGCTTCGGCACCCAACTCAACGCCACCTACATCGACGCGTCGCAGGCACTGCCGCTGGTGCTCGGCGACACCGGGCAGGACAGCGACATTCCAGGCGTGTCGAAGTGGAGCTACAACGCGGTCGGGATCTACGAGAAGGGTCCGGTGTCAGCGCGATTGGCTTACAATTGGCGCTCTCGCGTGACCAACTTCTTCGCCACCGACAACGCCGGCCAGCTGATCGGCGCCGAGTTCAACCGCCCGATCGAGCGGCTGGACTTCTCGCTGTCAGTCGCCGCGATCGAGGCGGTGACGCTGACCTTCGACGTCAGCAACATCACCGGCTCGCCCTATCGTGCGCTGCGCGCGGTACCGGGGCTGGCCAACGCGAGCTACCCGCGCGACGTCCGCTATGAGAGCCGTGTCTTCGCGCTCGGCGCGCGGTTCCGCTTCTGATGGCGGCGCGACCCACGCGCCGAGCGTTCGTCGGCGGCGCGCTGGCGCTCGCCGGCGCGCGCGGGACGGCGGCGCCCGTATCTGCCCCCGCCCCCAGCGCGCGCGCGCTCGCCTGGCACGCGGCGCTGGAGAAGGCCTTCGCGGTCGGCGACGGCACCGGGCTCTACCGCGAGTACCACCCGCCCCGACCCGGCGACGAACGTTACTCGACCGAGTGGCCCTTCTCGCAGGCGCATGTCGCGCTCCTCGACCTCGCGATGATGCCGGGAGCCGCGGGGCGACGCTTCGTACCCGCGCTCGCCAAGGTGCGCGCGGCGCAACAGCGTTACTGGTCGACGACCTCGACCACCGGGGTCGCCGGTCACCTCGCCAAGGTGGTGGCGCCGCTCGGCCACGGCGACGACCTCTATTACGACGACAACATGTGGGTGGGGCTCGCCGAGGTGCAGCACCATCTCTTCCGCCGCGACGCCGAGTCGCTGCGCCGCGCGCGCGCGATCTTCGCGCTGATCCGCTCGGGCTGGTCCGAGGAGAAGGGACTGCCCGCGCCCGGCGGGGTGGTGTGGACGCAGAAAAGCGACAACGGCGACCGCAACACCGTGTCGAACATGCCCGCGGCCGAGCTCGGCGTGCGGCTGTACCTGATCACGCGCGAGCGCGCCTATCTCGACGACGCGTTGCGCTACTATCGCTGGACTAACGCGACGCTGCAGCGCCGCGACGGCCTCTACGCCGATCATATCAAGCGTGACGGCACGATCGAGCCGCGCGTGTGGAGCTACAACCAGGGCGTACCGGTAGGCGTCAACGTGCTGCTGTGGCGCGCCACCGGTGAGGCGCTCTACCTCGTCGAGGCGCGTCGCATCGCCGAGGCGAGCCGTGAGCAGCTCGTCAAGAGCGAACAGGTCGACGATCAGCCGCCGCCCTTCAATGCAATCTATTTCAAGAACCTGCTGCTGCTCGCCGACGCGACGCGCGACCGCCGCGACCTCGACGCGATGCGCGGCTACGCGGACCGCATGTGGCGCCGCCGACGCAACGCCGCCGGGCTCGTCCAGTTCGCGGGCCGCCGCGCCGAGTTGATCGACACTGCCGCGCTCGTACAGGTGGAATCTGTGTCGGCGTGGCGGCCGGCTGATTGGGCATCGCTGTACTGATGCGCGGCGCCGTTGCGCTGCTCGCGCTCGCCGCCGCCCCCGGCGCGCTGCCCGAGGGCTCGACCTATGTGGCACTCGGCAGTTCCTATGCGGCTGGCGCGGGCATCGGGCCGCTCGCCCCGTCGGCGCCGGTACGCTGTGGCCAGACGGTCAACAACTACCCCCGACTGGTTGCTGCGCGGCTCCACCTCGACCTCGTCGACGCGAGCTGCGGCGGCGCCACCACCGAGCATCTGCTTCACGCCTGGGACGAGTTACCCGCGCAACTCGACCGCCTCACCCCGACGACCAAGTTGGTGACGGTAACAATCGGGGGCAACGACGTGCATCTCGTCGGCGATCTCGCCCGCGCCGAGTGTGCAGTCAGGCGCAATGGGGCAGCCGTGCGTTGCGGTCGCCCCCCTGCTCCGACCGCGACGGAATGGACCCGCCTTGAACGCAATTTCGCCGAGGTGGCATGGGAAGTGCGGCGCCGGGCGCCGAGCGCCAGGCTCATCGTAGTCGATTATCTCGACATGCTTCCAACGCGACCCTGCGCCTCCATCCCCTATGACGCGACAGCGCTCGCGAGCGCGCGCGCGACCTTCCGCCGCCTCGCACGAGTGACCGCCGAAATTACACGACGCGAGCACGCGACGCTGCTGCGCGCCGGAGCGCTGTCGCGCGGGCACGATTCCTGTGCGGCCCAGCCCTATGCAGTCGGGCGCCCGGCAGTTGGAACGTCGTGGCACCCGACGGCTGCGGGACATGCCGCAGTAGCCGCAGCAATCGTACGCCTTCTTGTTGAAACGACCTGACTTCAACGCGTGATTCAAACACGCACATTCCCGAAGCGGAATTCACAGGTCTACTTGAGTCCAACCAGAGGGAACAGCAAAACGACAGCCATCCGTGAAGGTGCCAGAACTTGGATCCGCAAAAATTTGCACTAAGCCGCTGCACGGCAGTGGTGCTCGCAATGAGGTGGCGCTTCGGCACTGAGGTTTGGTCCTGTGACAATGAAGGCAGACGTCTGGGTTCCTTCAGCGTGAGGAAAAACAGCTACCATCCTTCTCGTCATCGCCAATTGAGGCAGCTCACTCTCGCAATGGTCCCATGTTCGTTCAATCTGATCTAAGGTTATTTCAATCGGACGCGAAACTTCGAAAAGCGTAAAAAGAGAGGAATGATATGAGGAAGCTCGCGATCGTAACTGCAGCGTTGGCTGGAACATCGGTAGGACCGTTGACTGCTGCGCAGACGATGCCCTCAACTCCGACAGCCAGGATCTACACCAGCGATCTTACCACCCGCTGGGGGCGGGCCGTCACGCCGGACAACGCATGGCGGAGCTATCCTAGACCGCAAATGAAGCGCGCTAAGTGGCAAAATCTTAATGGCATGTGGGAGTACGCCGTCAGGCCCAAGGCCGCCGCTCAGCCAACTCAGATGGACGGTCGCATTCTGGTACCCTTCGCCGTTGAATCGCGACTGTCGGGGGTTGCACGGCCGGTCACCCCTGACGACCGACTTTGGTATCGTCGCAGCTTCGAGGTCCCTGCCGACTGGGGCGGTCAGCGCGTGCTCCTACACTTTGGCGCGGTCGACTACGAGGCCACGATCTCAGTGAACGGTGGTGTCGTCGGATCGCATCGCGGCGGGTCTGATGCATTTAGCCTTGATGTGACCGACTACCTCAAGGCCGGTTCAAACGAGCTGGTCGTGCAGGTCACCGATCCCACCTCCACGGGCGCGCAGCCGCGCGGCAAGCAAGTACTGAAGCCGAACAGCATCTGGTACACGCCGGTCACCGGCATCTGGCAGACGGCATGGCTGGAACCGGTGCCCGCGCTGCATGTCGAAGACATGAAGATCACGCCCGATATCGACCGCGGCACACTGTCCGTCGATGTCGCATTGAACCGCAGCGCGGCGGACGACGACGCGGTCCGGATCACCGCATTGCAAAAGGGACGAGCGATCGCGACGACGTTGGTGCGTGGCAATCGAGCGGCGACGCTGCCGATCCCGAACGCGCAGCTATGGTCCCCGGAGAACCCCTTCCTCTACGATCTGAAAGTCGAATTGGTGAAGGTGAAGAGCCCCTATGTCGGCCCGGACAACAGCCCGCATCGTGAACGGGGCGACAAGATCCTGACCGCGCAGGAGGCGGCGGCATATCGCGACGCCGTGGTACAGGGCGCTCCGCGCGACACCGTCGATGCTTATTTCGCGATGCGCAAGAGCTCGATCGGGATCGGCACGATCCCTGGTCAGCCTGTCATGATGCTCAACAACAGGCCGCTCTTCCAGAACGGTACGCTTGATCAGGGTTGGTGGCCTGACGGGCTGCTCACCCCTCCCTCCGAGGAGGCGATCCGCTTCGAGATCGACTATCTCAAAAAGTCGGGCTTCAACATGCTTCGCAAGCACATCAAGGTCGAACCGGCACAATACTATTATGAGGCCGACCGGATGGGCATCCTGATATGGCAGGATATGCCGTCGGGCGCGGAGGACGAAAGCCTCGACCAATTCGTGCGCCCCTCGTCACAGGCAGAGGCGGTGATGCCGCAGGAGACCATCAATGAGTTCGAATACGAGTTGACGCGAATGGTTGCGGACCTGCGCAATCACCCGTCGATCGTCACATGGGTCGTCAACAACGAGGGCTGGGGTCAGTATGCGTCAACGCGCCTCGCCAAGATGGTCCATGATCTGGATCCCTCTCGTCTGGTCAACAAGGTGTCGGGCTGGCTGGACACGGGCGATGCCGGGTCAGACATTTACGACATCCACACCTACGAAGACGTGCCCAGAGCCCCGACCTACCAGGCGCATCGGGCGATCGTGATCGGCGAGTTCGGTGGTATCGGCTTGCCCGTACCCGGACACCTCTGGTTCCCGGCGAAGAACTGGGGGTATCAGACCGCCAAGGACAAGGCGGACTACGAGGCGCGCTATCAGCGGAAGTACGCAGAGGTGATCCGTCAAGCGCGCGAGATCGGCCTGAGTGCGGCGGTCTACACCCAGACCACCGATGTCGAAGGCGAGATCAATGGCCTCCTCACCTACGATCGTGCGGAGAGCAAGCTCCCGCCGGCCACATTTGCGCGCATCCATGCTCCACTGAGAGATGCTCAGCCTGGCTCGGGGCACTAGCCGGCACGAGTGAACGCCGTCCAGCTTTTCGGCAGAGCTGGTGTTCTGTCGGAACCGGGCGGCGTTTACCTGCATACCTTGTAGATTGGTCGCATAAACGGCGCTCATGCCCGAAGACCCACAAGCGGTCATTCGTGGCTCCATTGGAGCTTCCCGGAAGCGGTCGTCCATTCATGTTGCTGCAATGCCACGAGACACCGAATGGCTTTCACATCGATCGGGGCGGGTTGATGTCGTCAACAAATGTGTCCACCCAGCAATCTTGGATCGGGAGATCGACGATGTCGGTGAAGATAGTTGCTTTTGTATCGGTGAAGCCCGGACAGGAACACGCCTTCGTCGAAGCGGCCAGGGTCTGCGTCGCCGCTTCACGCGCTGAGGCTGGCGTGCTGCACTATGACCTGTGGCGCGAAACCGAGGGCGAACAACGTTACTTTTTCAATGAGCTCTATGTCGATGATGCCGCCGTTGCGGCGCACATGGCTTCGGATCACTTCAAGGCTTTTGGCGTGGCCGCGCGCGACCTCGCCGCAGCGCGACCGCTCATCATCAAGACGCTCGCCATCGACGTCGCAGATTGATTTGGCCCTTTCGTCACACTCCCTGGAAAAGACGTAAAGGCGCTCACCGCACCGGCCTGCCCTCCTGCCAAATCGGGCCGCTTGTTCCATGCTTGAGATCGCTTGGCGGCATGGCGCACTGTCATCGTTTCATGATGCTGTGGCTACGGACTCACCGTCAGGCGTGCACATTAAGAACCTGTCGAACCAGCACTAACCGGATCGGCACCGCGCACGGCAGATGCGCCAGCGTCGCCTGGCATCGTTATCCCGGCAGGCTAAGCGGCCTCGCCCTCGTGGAGCGCGCCCATTGCGAGACGTCGGCGGTAAGAAGTTCGGCGGTCCGCCGGATCATGCGGCGAAGCCCGTCGAACCCCGGCGGCTCGTCCTGAACGATCCGGCGCAGCTCGACCAGATGGCTGGCCAGCGCCGCGTTACGCTCGGCCGATCCGGCGAAGTCTCCCTGCATCCGAATACCATAGATGGCGGCACCCATCGCGGGCAGCGCGGCGCTGACCACCGTCACGCCAAGCGGCAGGCTGTGGTGCGATCCCGCTTCGCCATGGCTGAAGAAGGTCCACACCATCTCGATCCCCAGCACGACCGCACAGATCAGCGCGGTGATCGCGAACAACGTGCCGCCAAGGCGATGCAGCCGGTGCTCCAGCTGGTGCATCCGCCCACTCTCGCGCCGGACGTAGCCGATCTGGTCGTCGAGCAACGCCGCTAGGCTTGCATGTGCCTCGCCGAGATAGGCCGCATCGACGCGCGCCGACGGCAGGCCGATCCGTCGCGCGATGTCGCGCCGTTTGCGTCCGGCGGCGTCGCTCCCCGCCGCTCGCGCACCACGCAGGAACAAATCCCCGAGCGGAGCCGAGACCGCGAGGCAGCGAAGCTCCTCGGCCAGCGTCCGGTGATCCAGCCAGCGATCGTGCCACCGTGCACGTGATCCCCACCGCGTGATGATCAGGATCATCGCGATCGACGCGAACTCGCCGGCAGCAAGCACCGGCTTCGCGCCGACCGGCACGACGAGCCCGAGCAGCGCGAGGATGACGGCAAACGACGCAAGTCCGAAGCTGCTGACGAAGGCACTGCGAAACAGCTGCGACGCAAGGCTGGCCTTGCAATCCGCCGTATCGAATTTTGGCCAGAGCTGCGTATCGATGCGCGACTGGAGCGACAGGGTCGGCGCGGTGCTCGGCACCCGCGGCGTCGGGCACGGCCGCCGCAGGTCGGCACGGCGGAATGCCCGGACACCGGTCATCGCGAGTAACAAAGGATAGGCTATCGCGAACAGCGGCGGCGCATCGAATACCGTCCGTCGCCTTCTGGTCTTCGCGCCCGCCGCAGCTCCCGTGTCGGCGCCGCCCAGCCGCGCCATCAGCATCGGCAAATCCGCGACGTTACCCTTCGCGACCGTGTCGACCGCCTCGGGGCCGGACTCATGCGCGTTGAGCCCGCTCCACAACAGAACCGCCTCTCGCGCGGGATCAGGGTCGAGGACCAGCACCGGGATCGCATGGGCGACGGCTTCGGCAACGATCTGCGCCGCCCCGCCGCGCCCGCGCGCAGGCTCGCCGTCCCACACCGCCAGCAAAAGGTCACTCTGGGTCAGGACGACCCGGCCCGCGCGCTCATAGGCGGCGGCTTCCCCGCCGGCTTCGTCGCGCCGTCCGGGCAGTTCCAAGACGTTGGTCGACGCGTCGATCCGCGAGCGCAGCCCGATGGCGGCGGACTCATCGAAGTCGCGGGCATATTCCTCGGCATGGAAGGGCAGCACCGTATCGACCTGCCACCCACGTGCGAGTGCCGCATCCGTCGCCATCATGTCGGCGCCTTCGGCCAGGCTGCCCACCAGACGAAAGCGGCTCGTCGGCGCAGCCCCCGCGATCGCGGACAGCACCGCATCGATGCGCGCGCGCAGCGCCGCAAGATCCACATCGCTGAGCCGCGCCAACCGATGGCCGGTGATCCCGATCGCGATCGGCGCTCCGTCCGCGGAGCCAGCCTCATCGGTCATCGTCGCGCCGCCCGCCGGGCTGTGGCGTGCCGAACCACCTCCGGTGACCTACGCGCCCCGGCGCCCACCGCTTCATGCACGTCCAGCTTTCGCATCTCGCCCCCCGATTCCGCGTGGTTAACGGTAGAAGCGTCCTCCGCCGCCGCCAAGTGTCACGCGACATTTGCCGGCGGTCACGCGATCGATGTGCCGCGTCGATCGCCTCGTCGCTCGCGAAGCCCGAAATATTCTAAACCCTTGCGAAACCTCACAAAGCGACCGAACGTCACGCCGGGGCGGCGGGGGCGCTCCGCTTCGCAGGGGCGATTCGTGAGCCGCTACGCCGCTTTCATCAGCTACAGTCATTCCGACGACAAGGTCGCGCGATGGCTGCATCGCGCGCTGGAAGGCTATCGCATCCCGCGATCGCTGATCGGCAAGGCGTCGCCGTTCGGTCCGGTGTCGCGCAAGCTGCCGCCGGTGTTTCGCGACCGCGACGAACTTCCCGCCAGCGGTGATCTCGGCATCGAGCTGCGCGGGGCGCTTGCCGAATCGCGCTTCCAGATCGTGATGTGCAGCCCCAAGGCAGCGCGTTCGCACTGGGTGAACGAGGAAATCCTCGCGTTCAAGCGCACCCATGGCGAGCATCGGACGCTCGCCGTGATCGTGGCGGGCGAACCCAATGCCGGTGATGACGAATGCTTTCCCCCGGCTCTGCACTTCAAGCTCGCGCCCGACGGCACGTTGGGCACCGAGCCAGCCGAGCCGATCGCCGCCGACCTGCGGCCGGGCAAGGACGGACGTCGTCTCGCGCTGCTCAAGCTGGTGGCGGGGATCGCAGGGGTTCCCCTCGACGCGCTTGCCCGCCGCGACGCCACGCGGCGACAGCGCAAGCTGATCGCGGTCGCGCTGGTTTCGTCGGCGATCGCCGTGGTGACGATCGGGCTCGCGGTCTATGCCGAAGCGCAGCGGCGCGTGGCGGAGCGGCAGCAACGCCTCGCCGACCGAAGCCTGCAATTCCTCATCGGCACCTTCGAGATCGCCAATCCCGCGACCGAAAATCCGCGCACGATCACGGCGTTGACCATCCTGCAACGCGCCAGCCGCCGCGCGGCGGTCGACCTTGACGACGAGCCGGCGGTAAGCGCGCGGCTGTTGCGGGCGACGGGCGAAATCTACGCCAATCTCGGCCTCGCCACGCAATCGTCGCACGATCTTCAACTTGCCTTGTCGCGCTTGCCCCCGACCGGCGCGGAGCGCGCCCGCATCCAGCTGGAACTGGCCCGCCTCGCCTATATTCGTCGGGACGCGCTAGCAACTGAACGGGCGATCGATGCCGCCCAGGCGAGCTACAGACCACGCGATGCCGATGCCAAACTGCTCGATGCCAAAGTTGCGGATTGGCGTGGACGTGCCGCCGTCCTGACCGGTGATTACGCGCGTTCGGCGACGCTGCTCGGCGAGGCGGGCAGACGCTATGCGCTCCTTGACGGCGATTATAGAGGGGAGATCGGCACAACCCAGCTTGATCAGGCAACGTCGCTTCTCCGGCTGCATCGGCTTGCGGAGGCGGATCGCATCTATGCTGCTGCGACCCGCAATTTCATTGCCAAGTTCGGCTTGAACCATGTCTCGACCGCCAGCGCGATCAGGAACCGTGCGCTGTCGGACTTCGAAGGTGGTCGGCTTCCGTCAGCCGAGCGGCGGATCGAGGCGGCGATGGCGATCTATCGACGCGTACTCGAACCGGATCATCCGATCTTCCGCGACGCGTTGGTCATGCAGGGGCGTATCCTGACCGCGGCCGGCCAGACGGATCAGGCACTCGCGGCGCTGGCGGACGCACGCGCGCTGACGGTTAGATTGTACGGTCCCACCAACTCGTCGGTCGGCGACGTGGATTTCTACACCGCCGAGGCCGAGGCTGCCGCCGGTCGGCCGGATGCCGCGCTCGCGCGTGCCGATCGGGTCAAGGCGATCTACGACGCCAGCTATGGCCCCAACGACCCCGATCAAGCGGAACTGCTCGCATTGCGTGCGCGCATCTTCGCGGGCGCGGGTCGCCAGCAAGCGGCCGCGTGGCAGTGCGACCTCGCCATCGCCTTGCGCGTCCGCCTCGCTCCCGACGACCGCGCCTCGCGATCGCGCAGCGATTGCGCACCGCCCAAAAGGGAATAATTTCCAATGAATTTCAAGAACAACCCTTTACAACCTTTAACCATCTTGGGGGTGATCATGGTGAAGACAGGCAAGATTCTGCTGTTGGCGACGGCTGTCGCCTTGCCGGCTGCGACGCCGGCGCGCGCCGCTGTCGTCGTCGAACGCGCGATCGCCAGCAACGCTTTCGGCTATTTCGTGCAGGACAGCGGGCGCGCCTCTCTGGACAGCACCGACGCGACCTCCGGCAACGAGGGGCAGCATTTCACCTTCTTTAATGCCGCGGGCAGCCTCGACGGCTACACGCAGACCGGTTTGCAATTCACCGGTTACGCCAATGAAGCGGACGGCGGATTTTTCTTTCTGCACAACAACTTTTGCGTCGGCATGTGCGCCGTCGGATCCAGCACGCGGATCACCTTCGACATTTTGAACGATAGCGCGGAGGCGGTCGATCTCCGCTTCGATTCGCTCATCACGCCGGGCCATCTCGCCAAGCTTGGGCAGAGCAGCTTCGGAGAGGCCGGGTTCGACTTCTCGGTCAGGCAGGACCCGAACACCGCAAACGGGCGAACGCTGTACAGCGCGTCGGGCGTCGTCAACGACCGCCAGATCGCGGTAACAACGTCGGACGGCGTCGCCTTCAACGGCCTGACCAACGTGATCCGCGAGGACAATTGGACGGTGCTCGATTGGGGCGCGACCAACCTCAACCTCGGTCTCGGCCTTCTTGGTGCCGGGCAGCGTACGACTGTCATCTATGAGGCGACCTATTATGCTGGAACCTTCGACTCGTGCCTTGATCTGACCGCCTGTTCGGGCGTGCAGGTCGTCTTTGGTGATCCCCGGACGAACGGCGGCGGCTCAAACGCGCGGATGGCGCTCGGTGGCCCGACCAGCGTGCCTGTCTATCCGCCGCGCGACGCGATCAACGACGATTACGTCCCCTATACCGCGGGCTTCGCCGTCAACCTGGCGAGCGATCCCCTCCCTGGTCCGCCGCCGGCGATGCCGGTCCTGACCTACAACAACGGGTTCACGCCCGCGACCAGTGCAGGGGCGGTGCCGGAGCCGTCGACATGGCTGACGATGATCCTGGGCTTTGGCGCGATTGGCGCAAGCCTGCGCGCACGTCGACGTCACGGTCGCATGCCACTCGAGCGGGCGTCACGCGTTCAGCTTTGATGCGAAAGACAAGCGCAGCGGCAGCACCAACGACTATTCGCACGGTCGACGCGACGGGCTCAGATTAGCCCTCGCGATGCTCGCTGGCGAGGAGGCCAAAATGGGCATTGCTGCTCGGCGAAAGCAGCTCCTGCCGGACCAACGCCCAACGCGAGAGACGGCACAAAACTTTGCAGATGGCGCAGACCCGTTGCGCACCGCACTGAACCGGATCACGCCGAAAGGCGGTGCCTCGATCGTGGATGAAGAACTAGCCGGCGCACTTAAACAGATTGGTCTCTAGCGCGGGCCATCACCGACGGCCCATCTTACGATTCGAGCGTCAAGTCTGCTTAGCAGAGTGCGGCTTCAAGGCTGTGACGACCCAACACACGCCATTTAGCGGCAGCTGCACGCTTCCCCAGAGCCGCCGTTTGTTCATGTGACCCCCGCCTACGTCAATCAGTTGACCGCGATATCGGGAGAGATTTCCATGTCACTTCTCAGCGGCATACGCCTTCGTTAGCTTCTGGTGATGACCAATCTACCAGCCCATGCTCTCGAGTTCCAAAGCTCTAAGGATCTGGCTTGTTGGCTTGCTGAGCACCACGCGGACAGTGGGGAGCTCTGGGTTCGCATCTACAAGGCGGGATCTGGCCAGCGCTCGGTCACGTGGTCCGACTGCGTCGTAGAGGCGATCCGCTTCGGCTGGATAGACGGCTTGAAGCGTTCCGGCGACGGGCGCTCCTACCTCCAGCGTCTGACGCCGCGCCGGGCGGGATCGAGTTGGTCAACGAAGAACCGTGAACATGCCGATCGGCTGATCGCTGAAGGGCGCATGACCCCCGCCGGACTCGCCCATGTCGAGGCCGCGCGCGCTGATGGACGTTGGGATGCCGCCTACGAGGGCTCGGCTACCATGGTCATACCGCAGGACTTCCTAGACGCGCTAGCGTCCCTGCCCGAGGCCGAAGCGTTCTTCCGGACGCTCGACCGCAAGAACCTGTACCCGATCTACTACCGCCTGCAGACAGCCAAACGGCCGGAGACGCGCGCACGCAGGATGGAGCAGATCCTCGAGCAGCTCAGTCGAGGTGAGCGCTTCCACTGAGACCCAGAACCAGACATCCGAGGCCGCCCTCCCTCGTCCCGTTTCCCGCCGTTCGTTCATCCGGAAGATGGCGGGTTATCGGATACTAGGATCGATGATCCGATGTCTGACCTGGAGGGAAGCGGCCGCTGGCGCACGGAGTTGGGTTTCAGCAGGTGCGCCGGGTGCTGTCAGTCTAATGCGAACCGCTCTCCAGTCGATGCAAATCGGCCTTTTGACGGCGACGTTCAGCTGACAAGCGCCTGCCACTCCGCCAGTGCAGCTGAGCGTCGTTACGGTAGTTTTGTCGGTCGATGAGGTGGCGTTCCAGGCTGAAGTGATTGTGGACGTTGGCGTGGATAGCTGCGAACTTCTGCAGCGTATTCATCTGCCGGAACCGCAACATTGCCCGCTCCCTTCGTCGGAACGGCAAGTGGCTGTTCTCCACCCGGTTGTTCGCCCAGCGGCCTACCTCCTGCTTCTCGGCATTCCCGAGCTCTTTCATCGCGGCACGGTAGCTTCGCAGACCATCAGTCGTAATTGCCTCGGGAGACCCGTGGTGCTTCAGCGCCATCTTCATGAACGCGAGTGCGGCTGCCTTGTCGCGGGTTTAGTAACGTAGCTTTCCAGCACCTCACCCTCATGGTCGACCGCTCGGCACAGGCAGACCATCTCACCGTTTAGCTTCACGTACATTTCGTCCAAGTGCCAGCGCCAGTGACGAAAACCGCCCATGCGGCTCACCCGCTGGCGGCGAATGCCGCTGGCGAACAGCGGACCGAACTTGTTCCACCATAGCCTGACCGTCTCGTGGCAGATGTCGATCCTGCGCTCGAACAGCAAATCCTCGATGTTCCGCAGCTCAGCGAAAAGCGCACGTACAGGTGCTGTCAGTCCAATGCGAACCGCTCTCCACACGATGCATGTCGATCTTTGACGGCAACGTTCAGCTGACGAGCGTCTGCCACTCCGCCAGTGCGGCGGAGCGTCGTTCCCGGTAAGTCTGTCGATCGATGAGGTGGCGCTCCAGGCTGAAGTGGTTATGGACGTTGGCGTGGACGGATGCGAACTTCTGCAGCGTCTTCATCTGCCGGAACCGCAACATCGCTCGCTCCCGTCGTCGAAATGGCAGATGGCTGTTCTCCACCCGATTGTTCGCCCAGCGGCCCACCTCCTGCTTCTCGGCGTTGCCTAGCTCGTTCATGGCGGCACGATAGCTGCGCAGACCATCGGTGGTGATGGCCTCGGGTGAGCCGTGGCGCTTCATCGCCTTCTTCATAAACGCGAGTGCCGCAGCCTTGTCGCGGGTGCGCGTGACGTAGCTTTCCAGTACCTCACCCTCGTGATCCACCGCCCGCCACAGGTAGACCATCTCGCCGTTCAGCTTCACGTACATCTCATCCAGGTGCCAGCGCCAGTGACGAAAGCCGCGCATCCGGCTGACCCGCTGGCGGCCGATGTCACCGGCGAACAGCGGACCAAATCTGTTCCACCACAGCCGCACGGTCTCGTGGCAGATGTCGATCCCACGCTCGAACAGCAGGTCTTCTACATTCCGCAGGCTCAACGGAAACCGCACGTACATCAGCACTACCAGCCGGATCACCTCCGGCGACGAGTTGAAGTAGCGGAACGGAGAGGCTGGCTTGCGCGGACGAGGCATGCCCTGCCCTACCCCACGATCACCCTATTACCAGCCGGTGCATTTGGTTTGACGGTACCCGTCCAGGTGCCAGCGCCAGTGACGAAAGCCGCGCATCCGGCTCACCCGCTGGCGGCGAATGTCTCCCGCGAACAACGGTCCGAACCTGTTCCACCACAGCCTGACCGTCTCATGGCAGATGTCGATCCCGCGCTCGAACAGCAGATCCTCGACGTTCCGCAGGCTCAGCGGGAAGCGCACATACATCAGCACCACCAGCCGGATCACCTCAGGCGAGGAGTTGGAGTAGCGGAACGGCGAGGCTGGCTTGCGGGTGCGGGGCATGTCCCTGCCCTACCTCACACTCACCCGTTTACCAGTAGGTGCATTTGGTTTGACGATGCCGTCACCTACCATATCGCTGGATTGCGCAGCGCCTGATCGAACAGGGGGCTGAAGTCGATGAACCTAATCGACCTTAGGCAACATGCCTGTAGTGATGAAGGCATTGTGGGTGGGCACCCCCGCAAGTGCCCACCCCACCAACTTCAGAAGCCGTAGCTTACCCGTGCGTATCCGAAGCGGCCTGGCACATCATATGTGGTCGGATCGTAGTTGTTGAGGCTGCATGAGAAGCATGCAGGCGGATCAGTGTCGAAGACGTTGTTGATGCCCAGCGTCAGGCCCACGCGGTCTCCGACCCAGCTTGGCCGGAACATCAGTTGCACGTCGCCGTAAAACCGACGGTCCATCGCCCGGCCATTCTGGCTTTCGATGATGTTGTCGATGTAGCGGCCGGTGAACGCCGCCGCGACCGGGCCGATGTCCCAATCGATCGTCGCCTGCCCCTTGAAATGCGGATAGGCCTGATCTGGGCTCCCCCGCTCGGTGCCGGTGAAGTTGATCGTGGTGGTGCCGGTGGTGGCCGGCACGATCTCCTTATAGGCCAGCAGGTAGTTGCCGCTGACCGACAATCCGAAGGAACCCGCACCCGTCTGGCGGGTACGCAGATTGAACGTCGCGTCGACACCGCGGGTCTGTATCCCACCGGTGTTCAGCAACAAGCCATTGATTGCTGAGATGAACCCGTTCGGCGTCCGTTGTACTGCGGCGCACGACAGCGAGTCACCGCTCTGTGCGCAGCGGTTCAGGAGCACGTTGGCCGGGATCGACGCGATCGCGCCACTCACCTTGATGTTGTAGTAATTGACTTCGAGGCTGAGCGCGCTCGCAAAGCCCTCGCGCGCCCACGCGGGGCTGTATACGCCGCCGAACAGCCACGTCTTCGCCGTCTCAGGAGCGAGATCGCGGTTGCCGCCGGTCAGGACGCTGATCTGACCGCCCTGAGGCTCCACATAGCTTCCGTTCGTAGGGACGCCGTTGGCAATGCAGTTCGCGCGCACCGTTGGATTGCTCTGGAACAAGCCGCCCGCCGCGCTCGTGCACGGATCGTCGAGGTTCGCATCGAAGCGCGATTGGGCGCCGAACAGCTCGCCGATCGAAGGCGCGCGGTAACTTTCGGCATACTGGCCACGCAGCAGCAGGTCAGAAACCGGTTTCCACAACACGCCGCCAGTCAGCGAGGTGTTGCTGCCAGAGATCGAGAAGTTGGAGTGGCGCACCGCGCCGTTCAATTCCAGCAATCGCAGAAGCGGCACATCCCGGATCAGCGGCAAGCGCAGTTCGCCGTAGACTTCGTCGACGTCGAAGCTGCCGGAGGCCGCCTGCGCCGGGATGTCTGCGCCCAAGCCAGCCTGGATGATAGGATCTGGGGTGAAGCTACCCTGCTGGTAGCGATGCTCATAACCGGCCGCGATGCCGACCGGACCGCCTGGCAGATCGAACAGTTCGCCCGACAGATTGAAGGTGTAATCGCGCAGCTGCTGCGAGCTGCGGGAGCGCTCATCGAAGCCGACGAAGGCCAGCATCGCCGGCGTAATCGATCCCTGTCCGCCGAAGATGTTGAATGGTACGCACTCGCCAGTGCACTGACCGACCGGACCGAGCGCCTGCGCCAGCCGAGCGGCGTTCAGATTGCCCGTGAACAGCTGATGCGCGTCGTTCACGCCAAGCACAGCATTGGCGTCGTAGTACCAATTGCGGCCGAACAGCTGGAACTTGCCGTCGATCGTACCAGTGACGCTGAACGTGTCGACGGTCTGGCTGTAGGTGCGTTGCCCCGCCTCAATCAGGCGTCGTCCGATCAGCGAATAGGTAGCCGGCTGACCGTTAGTGCCTGAATTTAGCGTGATGCCGAACGGATTGTACGGGTTGGTGGCGTCGATCGAGATCGTGTCGAGCAGATTGCCATTTCCCGCGTCAGGACCGAGGTTGAGGGGGAGGAACGCCGCCTGATTCTGGGACTGGCGATGCGCCCAGCTGGCTTTCACGCGAACGTTGAACAGCTCAGAAAACTCGGCGCGCGAGTTGATGAAGGCGCCGTAGCGCTCATTCGGTGTCAGAAAATAATTATACGGCGCGAAGTTGAAGCGATCCGCCGTGGTGAAGGCGCGGAAGTCGCCGCCGACCAACGTCGGATCGTACACGCCGCGACCATTGAGGGGAGCGTTCCGCACGGTGATCGTGCCGCCGGCTGGGAGCGAGGGATTGCCCGGTGCAAAGACGACACGTCCGTTAAGCGCGGCCCCCGAGCACCCGCCGATCGCGTCGGTGCAGCTCGTCTGGCCCGGATTGGGAAATTGCGAGATGGTGCGGTCGCGGGCGCTGACTGGGTCCTGTTTGGTGTAATAGCCGCCGAGGTCGAGATGGATACGGTCGCTGCCGCCACCCCAACTCAACTGGTAGTTCTGCGTGCCACCATCGTTCTCGCGGAGGTACTGCCCGTATTGCGCCTGAGCGCGAAAGCCATTCTGCCCGGAACGGGTAATGATGTTGACCACGCCGCCAATCGCGTCCGAACCGTACAGCGCTGAGGCAGCGGATTGCAGCACCTCGATGCGCTGGATCATTACGTCGGGGATCGAGTTAAGGTCGACTGTGCCGGGAATGCCGCTCGCGCTGGCGCCATTCACGTAGCGAAGCCCGTCGACCAAGACGAGCGTGCGCTTGGCGCCGAGGTAGCGCAGGTCGATCGCAGCCGACCCAGCGCCAACGCCGCCGCCATCCGGCGGATTGCCCAGATTGCCGGAGTTGTTGAACTTGCTGTTAAGCCCGCCCGACGACGCAGGCAGACGCTGCAACACGTCGGCAACCGACGACAGGCCGGTTTTCCCTATTGCCGCCTCGTCGATCGTCACGACTGGTGAGGGATTGTCGAGCGGATCGCGACGGATGCGCGAGCCGGTGACGACGATGTCACCACCTTCAGCGGCAGCTGTTTCTGTTGCAGCCTGTTCGGGAGCTGCTTGCGCATGCGCACCAGTTGGGGAGACCGCCGCGACGATGAGCGCGATAAAGCTGGTACGTTGAGCAAGAAGCTGCCGCATATGGTTCCCTGTTTGAAGCGCTTACGTGAGCACCTCACTCAAGGATGAACGCCGACGGAGGGTCGGTGCAAGATTGTTAAAGCTCCTGCGAAGCCAAAAGAAGCTTTATATCCGCAGGTGTGGTTAATCTGACACATTTCAGTGATTGCTCTAGTGAACAAGCTTCCGCTCTGACAGCTATGGTTGAGAGGGCCTGACAGACGCATGTGCAACCGCTACCGCATGACCGAGGCGCAGATTGCACTGGCCGCCCGCTACGGCATTGAAGCACCTTTTCCGCCCGATCACACGATCCCGCCGCCTGAGCTATTCCCCGACAAGCCGGCCTACGTCGGGCGCCAGAAGGACGGCGCCCGCACGCTCGACGTCATGCGCTGGGGCTTCCCGCGGAAGGTGCCGGGCAAGCGCATCGACAAGGTGACCGGCGAGCCCATGCTGCTCGACACGAAAGTGACGAACGTCAGGAACTACACGTCGCCGTTCTGGAAGTCGGCGCTGGCAAACCCCGAGCGGCGGTGCCTCGTCCCATTCACCAGCTTCAGCGAGTACGGTCCCGGCCCGACCGGCGAGCGCCCGCTGTTCTGGTTTGACGTACCCAGCCAGCCGATCGTCAGCTTCGCAGGCGTGTGGCGGCGGGTCGAGGGCGGCGCAGTATTTCCGTTCCTGACGACCGATCCCAACCCGCTGGTGGCACCGATCCACCCTAAAGCCATGCCGGTGCTGCTAGACGAGGAAGATGAGGAGCGTTGGCTGACGCACTTGTTTGACGACGCTGTCTCGCTCGCCAAGCCCTTCCCGTCGCAGTTGATGAAGGCCGAATCTGATGTCTCT
This sequence comes from Sphingomonas phyllosphaerae FA2, assembly GCF_000427645.1. GTDB lineage: Bacteria > Pseudomonadota > Alphaproteobacteria > Sphingomonadales > Sphingomonadaceae > Sphingomonas > Sphingomonas phyllosphaerae. Next base: position 1,742,469 of record NZ_KE386571.1, read on the forward strand.
GTGGGCATGAACCACGATAGCCTTGGCTCGCTATTCGACTGACCCATCTGCAAGTGAACATTCGCCTCGTGAAGATGGGGCAGACTGCACCAAGCACGCGAAAGGCCGTAGGATGACTCCCCGGCTTTCGCCTACACGATCAACGATAGGATCAGACGAGCTGCAATGCGGGCTTGCGACGCATTGCGTATCCTACAACACCAAAGCCGAGGATCATCATCACCCAAGTTGCGGACTCCGGAACTGCAGACTTCACTGCCGTGATCGTGACAGCGACCTGCTTGCTACCCCCAGAAATACCCGGATAACCAATCAGTGGGATCATGCTACAACCGCTAGTATCTCCGCCGCAGGTTCGGCTTGCGAACAGGTTATATGTTCGTGTGGCAGTCTTAAAAAGCAAACCGTTCTCATCAATCATCGGTTTCGTGCCAGTAGGATAAATTAAATTCGACGCGAAGTACGGCCCTTTCTCCGGATCTGCTGCTACAAGTGAAACGGATAGGCCGCCGAATTTGCCGGTCATCGAAGTTACGAGATAGCCTGGAACGCTTTGGCCGGTCGGGGGCTCGTCGATATTATAAGCGTAGGGCTGATCGGTTGCCGTCAGCGTGCCAGACCCGGAGAATCCCCCCGTGATCTTCCAGTCGAAGACGGCAGCCTGCGCCGGAAGCGCTAACACACCAAGACAAAGCACAAGCACTGCCTTGCCGATTTTCTTCACCATATATCTGTTCCCCACGTGACTTGTTCCTGAGACCTAATTCATCGGCCGCGTGATGCTCGCCGTCGCCCTCGCTCCAGATGGCTCGACCGTTAAGGGACTGCGTATGGCAGGTCGCGGGGAATTTAGATGGTTGGGACGCGCGGCATCCATCCACGGGATTCCAGGTTTGCCAGGTGAGCCAGGTCGAGGCGATGGCCCTTAGAAACCCGGCTCATTCCCTCTTTGCCGCCCCAATCCGCGACTTGCGTGAAGCCTTCGCGTGGGAGACAGAGTGCTCGACGATCAACTTTCTTGGATCTGCAATGCCCATCGATTCGCGCAGCTCCATTCCAAAGATCGTCATGGATACATCGACCCTGCCCGAGGCCGAGCAATTCGCGTACTGGGCCGCGCATTCGCGCGGCGCGCGGCTGCGACAGGTTGCACCGGGGCCTTTTCTCGCGCGTGGTGACCTGTGGAGCCTCGGCGGACTGCAAATCACGCTGGTCGACATTGATCCGTTCGTGGCGGTACGTGATCAAGCGTTGGTCAATGCAGTCGAGGCAGACTATATTCAGCTCGTTCAACTGATCGAGGGCGCAATCACCTTCGAAGCTGGTGGCGTGACGATGGACTTGGAAGCGCCCGTCTCGTTCGTCCGCGACTATGGACAGCCCAGTACCGCGACATCAACCCGCATGCGCTGCTTGATCCTCTATTTTTCCCGTGACTTCTTGGAGGAGGTGGTGGGCCCTGTGAACATCCAGCGAGCGCTTGTCCCGGTTCCCGAACTTGATCTGCTGCGAGACGTGGCGATGGACCTGATCCGCTTCTTTCCTGCGGCGGTGGCGAGCAGCGCGCCGCTTTACGCAACGATCCTGCGCGACCTTGCCGCAGCGGCGTTGCTGCGTGCAGGAGTGGGCAGGCACGGTGACCAATTGTCGTTGCTGGCCAAGGCAAAGGCCTATGTCGCGACACAGCCGCCGGGGTCGCTTTCCGTTACCGAAGCCACCGCCGCACTGACGATCTCGCGATCAGCCCTGTACAGGTTGTTCGAGCGCGACGGCGGCCTGCTGGCGTACGATCGCAGGCGCCGGTTGCGCGCTGCGCACCGTGCGATGTGCAACCCTCTTAACACAAGCACCCTTGCCGAGATTGCCAGGCGCTACGGGTTCCGCGATCAGGCCGCTCTGGTGCGCAGCTTCCGCAAGGCATTTGGCCGATCGCCGAGCGAGATACGTGAGCAGCATGCTCGGCCCGAGACCGTAGTGACCATGACGCAGTCAGATGAGATCCGAGAGGCTATTGAGAGCATCGGCTAACCCCGTTCATGCCAAGATCGATGCAACCTGCGCCTTCTTCGCTTGTAGACTGTTATTGCTACGAAGAGGACAGCCATGACGACCTACCCGCTAAGCGAGCCTGCCACGATTTACGGAGATGAGGGAGGCGCTGAGGTGCTAGGCAAGGGCACGCTGGCCGAATGCGCCGACATAGTCCGCGGCCTGTCTGACGAAGCTCGATCGTCGGCTGCGATCAAGATGGATGATCTCCCACTGACGTATGGACCTGCGGAGGTCAGCGAACTGGTCCACTTTCTCAGGAATGAAGACGAAGGCCTGTCCGACAGGGACATCGCCGACATCGCCGGCTCAATCGAGTAATTACCCCATATGTTGTGGATCACCTGCGCCACTGAGGATCTGCGTTATGCCCGACGGCGCCTTCATCGACGATCCCCGCGAAGTCATGCGGCAGCAGATCGCACTCGCCGTCGCTTCGCCCATCGAGGAGGTACGCGCGATCCACATTCGCGCGGCCGAGCATCATGCTCAAATTGCCAAGGGCAGCGATCTTTCATTTGACGATCTGGGCGTCGTGCCGCCGCGTCGCTCGGGTCACAGAAGGCAACAGCGCGACTAGATACTCGACCAAGGAGAAGACTGATCGCCCATGCCACCAACGTCGTCCATTGCGACGGTCCAAACAGCCCTCACGCGTTCGACATCATCCCGCTGCAGCCGCGGAATGGAACGCTCGATGCCAAGTGCCCGATCTGCAAGGGACACGGGCAGTGGAACACCGAGATCGATCTCGTGAGTTTCCGGTGCAAGCGAGCAGTCTGCGACTGTTGCAAAGGGGCTGGCTGGATCGAAACTGGCAACGACCCTGTCGGCCACGCTGACATCGTCATGTCCCCAAACGGCTACCCGCAGTGGGTGGTCGCATTCGAACCGCGCCAAGATTCAGAGCATGCGGTCGCTGATCCCACGGCGCCGTTATCGCCGGAGCAGTTTGACAGATAGAAGAGCACCCAGTCCCGAGCTCAACCGGTATAGCCCGCGTAACGGGGTGAGAGCCACGATCGGTGCTGTCAGTGTAATGCGAACCGCGCTCTACTCGATGCACCTCGGTCTTTAACGGCGACGTTCAGCTGACGAGTGCCTGCCACTCCGCCAGCGCGGCAGAGCGTCGCTCCCGATAGGTCTGTCAGTCCGTGAGATAGCGCTCGAGGCTGAAGTGGTTGTGGACGTTGGCGTGGACGGAGGCGAACTTCTGTAGCGCCTTCATCTGCCGGAAGCGCTGCATCGCCCGCTCCCGTCGTCGGAATGGCAGATGGCTGTTCTCCACCCGGTTATTCGCCCACCGGCCGACCTCCTGTTTGCCCCGATTGTCGAACTCGTTCATCGCAGCGCCGTAAGAGCGCAAGCCATCGGTGGTGATTGCCTCAGGTGAGCCATGCCGCTTGAGCGCCTTCTTCATGAAGCGAAGTGCCGCATCCTTGTCTCTGGTGCGAGTGACATAACTCTCGAGGATTTCTCCCTCATGGTCGACCGCTCTCCACAGGTAGACCATCTCGCCGTTCAGCTTCACGTATATCTCGTCCAGGCGCCAGCGCCAGTGCCGGAATCCTCGCATCCGGCTCACCCGCTGACGGCGCACCTCGCCTGCGAACAGCGGTCCGAACCTGTTCCACCACAGCCGCACCGTTTCATGGCAGATGTTGATTCCGCGCCCTTGAGCGTGATGACCTGGCAACCAGGCCATTGCTCGTCATCGCGCGCGAGCGGCTTTGAAGACCCACAAGCAGTCATCAAGCCCTGAAATCGTTTTCCCCTTCCCGATGCTTGTTCGTCTTCTTTTGTATGTTAGTACGGTGCCGCGCGCACGCTTATCGCCGGTGGCTTGCAGGTCTGACGAGTGATGCCTCCGGTGCCGTGCTGATCTCTGAGGCGGCGATCATATATACGCGCGATGCCCACCAATTCGACGCCCTGCGTGCTCGCGCTCGGAGACAGCCTGACTGCCGGCTATGGCCTGCCGACACGCGCCTCGTTTGCAGCAAAGCTCGAACAGGCGCTGCGCAACCGTCACCCGGGCGCGACCGTGCACAACGCCGGCGTGTCGGGGGATACCACCGCCGACGCGCTCCGCCGCCTGCCGCGCGTGTTGAGCGGCCTTGCGTGCAAACCCGATCTCGCCATTGTCGAACTCGGCGCGAACGACCTGCTGCGCGGTGTTGCCCCTGCACGCACCAGGGCGAACCTGGCCGACATTCTCGGCACCTTGACGTCGTGCGGCATTGCGACTTTCCTGACCTCCTTCGAGGTGCCGCCGTTCCTGCGCGCCCATGCCCCGTCATACGACGGCATGTACGCCGATCTCACGGCGCGCCATGGCGCCGATCACGCCCCATTCTTCCCGCCCGGCGTCATGGGCCACCCGCGGCTGACTCTCCCAGACGGCCTCCACCCCAACGCGCGCGCGATCGAGCTGGTCGTCGCGCATCTCCTGCCCGCGATCATCTCGGCGCTCGGTCGCCAGCCCGCCCCGCTCACCTGATTGCGCCGGTCGGAACGACCACGTCCTTGGATCGTCGGGCTCCTGTCGAGTGGAACGAGGCGGCAAGTATGACAGGCAGAGCGGCAGCGACGCGGGTGGTCATCACCGGCGCATCAAGCGGGATCGGCGCAGCGACCGCTCTCGCCTTCGCCCGGCACGGGGCGCATCTGGTGCTCGCCGCGCGGGGTGCCGCCGGGCTGGAGGATATCGCCGCGCGCTGCCGGGCGGCGGGTGGCGAGGCGCAGGTGCAGACCGTCGACGTGACCGATGCCGGCGCCGTCGCGCAACTTGCTTCAGCGGCGCGCGACCTTCTCGGCGGCATCGACCTATGGTTCAGCAACGTCGGCGTCGGCGTCGTCGGCCGCTATCAAGACGTGCCCATCGAGGATCATGCGCAGGTCGTCGCCGCCAACCTCATCGGGCACATGAACGATGCGCACGCGGTGTTGCCGATCTTCCTTGCGCAGGATCATGGTACGTTCGTCAACATGATTTCGGTCGGCGGTTTCGTCGCGACGCCCTATGCGGCAGCCTATGCCGCCAGCAAGTTCGGGCTGCGCGGCTTCAGCGAGGCGCTCCGCGGCGAATTGTCGAAGCACCCGCGCATCCACGTCTGCGACGTATACCCGACCTTCGTCGATACACCCGGCATCGACCATGCCGCCAATTACACGGGCGCGAAGCTGTCGCTTCCGCCCGGCGCGCTGGCGCCGGAGACGGTGGCCAAGGCGGTTGTCCGGCTTGCCGATCATCCGCGGAGCACCACGGTGGTCGGCGCGCCTGCCATAGCCATGAAGCTCGGCCAGTTCTTTGTCCCGAACCTTTCGGCAGCGATGATGAACGGGTTCATGGATCGCTGGAGCGACAAGGCGGAGGCCCGTTTGGACAGTAGCGGCGCGCTGTTCGACCCGCCCGCGAGCGTCAGCGGGATCGAGGGCGGTCGACGTCATCCCGACCGGCGGCGCAAGGCAGCGGCGGTCGGCGTCTTAGCCACGGCCGGGCTGGCTGTTTTGGGTGTGCTGCGGTGGCGGCGGGCATAAACGCGCCCCTCACCACGCCCGACGCGCGCTACATCATCGTGCGCGGGCGGTTATGGCGCCGGAGCAATCCGTCGCTCGCGCCGCACCTGCGACAGGCGCTGGTCGACGAGCTCATGTCCGCCCGCCGCGCCGTGCGGGTTGCGTTGCGGAGCGACGACAAAGCGTTGCTCCGACAAGCGCGCGAGCGCGTCGATGCCGCCAAGGTCGGGCTCGGTGAGCGTGGGCCGGTTTGGTGGACCGACGGAACGCCGGACCTGAACCGCCATATGGCGCGAAATACCGGCTATGCGGAGTCGTATGCGAACTTGGAGAAAGGCCAGTGAACGTGTTCCTCGACTTCGAAGCCTCTTCGCTGGCGGATCGAAGCTATCCGATCGAGGTGGCGTGGGTGTTCGAAGACGGCCGATGCGAAAGCTATCTGATCGCGCCGGCACCCGGCTGGAGCGACTGGGACCCGGACGCCGAACGAATCCATGGGATCGCGCGCGAGACGTTGGTCCACGAGGGCACCGCGCACGAGATTGTCGCGGGCCGGATGGTGGAAGCGCTGTCCGACCATGCGCTTTTCGCCAGCGCGCCGTCATGGGACGGCAAGTGGATGAGCGCGGTGCTGCGGGCCGCAGCCCTTCCCCGCCATGCCCTGCGTCTGCAGGACACCGACGTGGCGCTATGCGAAACCGCGGCCGCAATCCTGCGCGAGGTCGTTCCGGCAAACGGGCTGACGACGACGGTCCGCGACCTTGTCGCGCGCGTGAATGCGACCAAGAGCGACGCTCCCGCGCACCGCGCGCTGGCCGATGCGAAGGCGGAATGCGACCTGTGGCGAAAGGTGCGTGACGACGCCTTGTCCTACGCTGCCGCGCGCGCCGGCGCATGAGCCGCCCTACTGCTCGCGCACGCATGGCCGTGCTGCTCGGCGCGCTTGTCGCAGCCTGCTCGCCGTTGACCACCTTCGACGCATTGGTCCCGAAGGACCGAGGCGGCCTTCGCGTGGCGCGGGACGTTACTTACGGCCCCGACCCACGCCAGCGCCTCGATGTCTACGCGCCGCGTGCCTCGTCGACGCGACCTCGCCCGGTGGTGGTTTTCTTCTACGGCGGAAGCTGGAACAGCGGCACGCGCGCGGGCTACGCATTCGTCGGCCGGGCGCTCGCCGCGCAGGGGTTCGTCACGATCGTGCCGGACTATCGCCTGGTCCCCGCGGTCCGATATCCCGCGTTCGTCGAGGATGGCGCAGCGGCGGTGCGATGGACGGTCGCGCACGCCGGCGAGCACGGCGGCAACGGCAAGGCGGTGGTGCTGATGGGGCATTCCGCCGGCGCCTATATTGCGGCGATGCTGGCGGTCGATCCGCGTTGGCTCGGCGACGAACGTGCGGCGGTGAGGGGCCTCGTCGGGCTCGCCGGACCCTATGATTTTGCTCCCTTCGACGTCGCCGCGAGCCGCGCGGCGTTCGGACGCTGGCCTGACCCCTCCGATACGCAGCCCGTCAAATGGGCTGGTGCGGGCGACCCGGCGGCGCTGCTGCTGTACGGCACCGAGGACACCGTCGTGCAACCGCGCAACAGCCGGGCGCTGGCAGCAAAACTGCGGGCGGGCAGCGTGCCTGAAGAGGTCCGCGCCTATTCGAAGCTTGGTCACGTCGGCATCCTGCTCGCGCTCGCCCGCCCCTTCCGGGGGCGTGCGCCGGTATTGGCGGATGTGTCAGCCTTCGTCAGGCGCGTGACGGAATAAGCGCTGCCGTGGCGGATCCGGGGCGATGCGCGTCGATCAGCAGTGAAGGATCAGGGCGCGACAAGTTCGCCGTTCTTGAGAACGAGCCGGACGGCACGCAGCGCAGCGACGTCAGTCGTCGGATCACCGGCAACGGCGATCAGATCGGCGAGCATGCCGGGCCTTACCGATCCGAGCCGATCGCCGATCCGCATCCAGCGTGCGTTGCCGGAGGTCGCCGCAACCAAGGCCTGCGACGGCGTCATGCCCGTCGCGACCATCAGCTCCAGCTCGCGGACGTTGGTGCCATGCGTGAAAACCCCGACATCGCCCCCCATGCAGATCGGCACACCGGCCCCGAGCGCCCGGCGAAAGCTCTGCCGGCTGGCGCGTACGGCGGCCGGCGCTGGCTCCGCCCCGTTCCATCCTCGGTAGCGGGCACTTGCGTCCGCAGCGGCGAGCGTCGCGCATAATGCAATGCCTTTCGACGCCATCGCCGCAAAGATCGCGGGCGTGCCATCATAACCATGTTCGATCGTATCGACGCCCGCTTCCACCGCGCGACGCATGCCCACGGCGGTCGAGGCATGCACCGCGACCGGCCGCCCGGCATCATGCGCCGCCGCCACCGCGGCCTTGATCTCCTCGATGCTGAGCGTCGCCCGCGCGTCCTCTCCGGCGCGCCAGCGATAATCCGCATAGAGCTTCACCCAATCGGCACCAGCGGCGATCTGCCGCCGGACCGCGGCGACCATCTGCTCGGTACCCGACACCTCTTCCGCGCCCTGCGGGATCGCGACGCCGGGCTCGAAACCTTTGGGACCATAGGCACCGAGCGCGACGATCGCGCGCGTGGCGACGCTCAGCCTCGGCCCCTCGACGATCCCCTGATCGATTGCCTGCCTCAGGCCGACATCCGCATAGCCGGCGCCCTCCGTGCCCAGATCACGCGCACTGGTAAAGCCGGCGCGCAGCGTCGCGCGCGCATTGGCGACCGCGCGCGCGGTCCGCAGCGCGAGCGGCTCGTGAAGAACCTGATCGTCCCAGCTCGCCTCGTCGTAGGGGTGGAGGAAGAGGTGACCATGCCCTTCGATCATCCCGGGCATCAGCGTGTCGCCGGCAAGCTCGATGACACGGGCACCCGCCGGGATCACAAGATCGGGGCCGACCGCCACGATGCGGTCGCCACGCACCAGCACCTGCCAGCCGCTATGGACCTTGCCATCCACCCCGTCGAACACCCGGGCCGGTCGCAGCACGATCGGCGCAGCAGCCGGCGCGGTTTCCGGCGACGACGCGTTCGCCCCGCACAGCAGCAGCATCGCCGCGATCGTCAGCCAGCGCATGGCCATTGCTTTCACCCCGTCCTAGACCGCGTCATGGATAGGCTTCTGCAACGTATGCGCAATCCGCTCTGCCTAGCGATGATGCTGACCTCGGCGGCCACCGCGCCCGAAACGGAGCCCCGTCGCTGGCAAACGGAAGCGGCGCGGGTGACGATCACGCGCGACGATTGGGGCATCCCGCATATTCACGGACGAAGCGACGCCGATGCGGTGTTCGGCATGTCCTACGCGCAGGCCGAGGATGATTTCGCGCGCGTGGAGGCGAATTACCTGACCGCGCTCGGGCGGACGGCCGAGGCGGACGGCGAGGAAGCGGTCTGGGCCGATCTGCGCCAGCGGCTGTTCGTCGATCCGGCTGACCTGCGCGCGCAATATGCTGCCAGCCCCGCATGGCTGCGCGCGTTGATGGACGCCTGGGCAGACGGGCTCAACTACTACTTGGCGACGCATTCCGGGATGAAGCCACGCGTGATCACACGCTTCGAGCCATGGATGGCGTTGAGCTTCACCGAGGGCAGTATCGGCGGCGACATCGAGCGGATTTCGCTGTCCGACCTGAAGACCTTCTACGGTCAACCAACCCCGCCGACCCCCGAAGAGCGTGGCGCGATCCCGCGCGAGCCGTCCGGTTCGAACGGGATCGCGATCGCGCCCAAGCTGACGCGTGATGGCCACGCGCTGCTGCTGATCAATCCGCACACCAGCTTCTATTTTCGTTCCGAGGCGCAGGTATCGAGCGATGAGGGCCTGAACGCGTACGGTGCCAGCACCTGGGGACAGTTCTTCGTCTACCAGGGCTTCAATGCGCATGCCGGCTGGATGCATACCTCATCTACCGTCGACAACGTCGACGAGTTCGCAGAGGCCGTGAGCCAGCGCGGAGGCAACTGGATCTATCGCTATGGCAGAGAGCTTCGACCGGTCACGGCCGGCAGGGTCACGATCCGCTTCCGCAATTCCGATGGCAGCATGGGCGAGCGCCGCTTTACCACGTGGCGAACCCATCATGGCCCGATCGTGGCGGCAAAGGACGGTCGCTGGATCGCGACGGCGCTGATGTGGCGGCCGATCCTGGCACTCGAACAGAGCTGGCTGCGCACCAAGGCGACCGACCTTGCCGCTTATCTCAAGATCGCCGAACGCAGGGCTAATTCGTCGAACGACACGCTGTTCGCTGACGACAAGGGCGAAATTGCGTTCCTGATGCCGCAGTTCATGCCGGTCCGTGACGATCGCTTCGACTATACGCGCCCGGTGGACGGCAGCGATCCAACGACCGACTGGCGCGGCCTGCACGCGCTTTCGACGTTGCCCAGCGTAATCAATCCGCGCGTGGGCTGGGCACACAATACCAATGACTGGCCGTGGAGCGCCGCCGGCCCTGACAGCCCGAAGGCGAGAGATTACCCGCGCTACATGGATCAGGTCGGCGGCAACGCCCGCGGCGAGCATGCCAACCTGTTGCTGACGGGCAAGCGCGGCTGGACGCCGGAGCGGCTGCGCGCCGCCGCCCACGATCCGTATCTACCCGCATTCGCGCGGCTGGTGCCGGGGCTGGTTTCGGCGTGGCAGTCTCTGCCGACAACGGACCCGAGGCGGCGCGCACTGGCCGAGCCGATCGCGGCGCTGTCGCGCTGGGACTATCGCTGGAGCTACGATTCTATCGCCACCAGCCTCGCGGTTTTCTGGGGCGATCAGCTCTGGCGCGATGTCGGCAGCTTCGCGCAGGCGGAGCGGATGAACGTGCCGGACTATATCGCCACGCGCGTCGACGCAGCCACCCGGCTTGCCGCGCTGGAGGCCGCCACCGCCCGCCTGTCGCGCGACTTCGGCACCTGGCGAACACCGTGGCGCATGATCAATCGCTTCCAGCGGCTGGATGACGCATTACAGCCGCACTTCGACGATGCGCGGCCTTCGACTGCTGTCCCTTTCACCTCGGCGCAGTGGGGCAGCCTTGCATCATTCGGCGCCAAAGCCTGGCCGGGCACCAAACGCTATTACGGCACCAGCGGAAACAGCTTCGTCGCGGTCGTGGATTTCGGCCCGCGGGTGAAGGCGAGCGCGGTCATGGCCGGGGGACAAAGCGGCAATCCGGCGTCGCCGCATTTTGCGGACCAGATCGACCGCTACGCGACAGGCCGATTGCGTCCGGTTTACTTCCACACAGACGAGCTCGCGGGGCATGTAGAGCGGCGATATCACCCGGGGTCGAACTACGGCTCGGGTCTGTGATTTCGGCTATTTCGACCAGTTGCGGACGTTCAAACCTCTAACCGCGCTTCACGGTAGCGGACGTTCGTTCATCCGCCCGAGCGGCTTGCTGAAGGCCAGTCTCCGTCGCATCACAACCCAGCGTACCTACGCGTTAGAGCCGTATTACCGCCAGTTCCAATCCTTGGCATTCGCTCGACATCCGCCTAGCGCGCCGTCCCGGTACGCGCGGCCGCGCACCACGCGCCCGGTGTGGGCACCGGTCGGACGACCATCGCGCAACGCGACTCGCCCGTTCACCAGCACGTCGCTCACCCCGGTGGCGAGCTGCGCGGGGCGCTCATAGGTCGCCCGGTCGGCGATCGTTTTCGGGTCGAACACCACCACGTCGGCGTAAAGGCCCGCGCGCAGACGGCCGCGATCCGCGATGGCGAGATTGTCGGTGGGCAGGCTGGTCAGCCGACGCACCGCCTCTGCGAGCGTGAGGTCGTGCGTGTCGCGAACATAATGGCCCAGCACACGCGCGAAATTGCCGTAGGCGCGCGGGTGATCGCGGGTGCGCAGGAACACGCCCTCCGGCGCGGGTGCGGCCTCGTCCGAGCCGAAGCTCATCCACGGCTGGCGGATGCCCTTACGCACATTTTCCTCGTTCATCAGGAAATAGGCGATGCCGACGCGCGAGCCGTCCTCCACCACCAGGTCCATCGCGGTCTCCTCGGGCGAGCGGCCACGGTCGCGCGCCACGGCCGCCAGCGTCTTGCCGGCGAGCGGCTTGAGCGTGGGGTTCTTGAAGCCGAGCAGCAGCGTCCCGTCCGCGCCGGCGCCCGCCAGCAGGTTTTCCCACGTCGGAGGGTGCGGGTCACGCATCTCCGCGGCGACCTTCGCGCGCGTCGCCGGGTCCTTCAGTCGCGCTATCCACGCGCCGAGCCCGCCGGCCTGCACCCACGGCGGCATCGCCGCGTCGAGCCCGGTCGCGCCGGCGGTGTAGGTGTACATGTTCGCAGAAATCCGCACGCCGCGTGCGCGTGCCGCATCGATCGCCGCGATCACGCGGTCGATCTTGCCCCAATTGTCGCGACCGGCCTGTTTGAAATGATAGATTTCGGCGGGTGCGCCGGAGGCCTCGGCGATCGCGATCGTCTCCTCGACACCCTCTTCCAGCCGATCGCCTTCGCTACGCATATGGACGGTGTAGATCCCACCGCATGCCGCCGACACTTCCGCGAGCGCGATCAATTCGGGCGTCCTGGCGAAGGTGGCGGGCGTGTAGATCAGCATGTCGGTCAACCCGAGCGCGCCCTGCTCCATCGCCGCGCGCACCAGCCCGCGCATCTGCTCGAGCTGCACTAGTGTCGGCTGAAGGTCGTCGGCACCGAGCACCGCCTCGCGCACGGTTCCCGCGCCGACGAACGAGGCGACGTTCGGCGCGATCGCGCGGCGCGACAGCACGGCGAGATAGCCACCCAGCGTCGTCCACCTGACGGGATAGCGCAGGTCGCCCTGTTTGCTGATTATGTCGCGTTTCATCGCCGGGCTGAGCGGCCCCATCGAGAACTCGCCCAACACCTCCAACGTGACCCCCTGCGCCAGATCGGACAGCGCGCGACCATCGACCAGCAGGCTCTCCTCGGGATGCGCGAGCATGTTGACGAAGCCGGGGGACACCGCCTTGCCGCGCGCTTCCAGCTCGGTCGCGCCGCGCCCGTCAACGTGTGGCGCCACCGCCGCGATCCGGTCGCCAGAGACGGCGACGTCGCCGACGTAAGGCGCGCCGCCCGAGCCGTCGTAGATCGTGCCGCCGCGGATCACGACGTCGTAGCGCGGCGGCGACGCGGCGCCCGCGAGCGGGAGCGGCGCGAGCAACAGGGCGGCGAGCGGTATCAGGCGCTTCATGGCGGCTCCTCAGCGGGGGCGGGTCAGATCGGCAGCTCGGACGTGGACTTGATCTCGGACAGCGCGACGGTGGAGGTGATCTCCTGCACGCCAGGCAGGCGGCTCAGCTTGTCGAAGAAGAAGCGCTCATAAGCATCGATGTCGCGCGCGACGATGCGCAGCATGAAGTCGGTCGTGCCCATCAGCACATAGGCGTCGAGCACCTCGGGGAAGCCGCGGATCGCCGCGGCGAACTCGTCGAGGTTGGCGCGGCCGTGCGCGTTGAGCCGCACCTGCGCGAAGATATGCGCGCTGAGCCCGACCTTGCGTCGGTCCACCAGCGCGACGCGGCCGCGAATCACGCCCTCGCGCTCGAGCCGGTCGATTCGGCGCCAGCACGGCGAGGCGGACAGGCCGACCTTGGCGGCAATCTCGGCGACAGTCTGCTGCCCGTCGCGCTGCAACTCTCGGAGGATGCGGCGCTCATATTCGTCGAGCGGGGTCATTCGTACCGCGCTCCGGCACGTTTCGGGTAAGTCATGCCCGAACTTAACTTTAGTGGCGCGGATGGGGAGACCTTTTCCGCCGCGCCGCTGTCATCCTTCGCGCCCTCGATCTGACGAAGGCCCATCCGCATGACCGTCCACTTCCTCGTCGCCGGTGACGCCTCGCCCGACCTGCCGCTGCGCGTGCTCAACCTGCTCGCGCTGCGCTCGATCGCGTTCGACGCGGCGTCGGTGGAACGCGACGGCGACACGTATCGCATCGGCGTCGCGGTAAGCGGGCTGGACGATGGTGTCGCCGAGCTGCTCCTCGCCAAAATGCGCGCCCTTGTGATGGTTGAAAGTGCCACGCTCAGTAGTTGAGGCTCCAGCCGATCAGATGCGCCATCGCGGCGACCCACAGCAGCCCGAGGAATGCCAGCGCGACCAGCGCGGCGCGCAGCCGCACGCCCCAGTCGGAAGCGCCGCGGAACGCCTCCACCATGTTCCACGCGCCGACCAGCGCCGCCGCGATCGGGATCACCGCGGCCACCTGAAGCAGCCGGATCGTGCCGTCGAGCGTGGCATTATAGGCGTCGACCTGCTGGCTCAAGATCGGCACGACGACGGTGTACCAGCCTGCGACATAGGCGAGGTCCGCGATGGCGGCGACGCGTACCAGCAGCCGCGCACGCGCGGCGCGCCCGGGCGCTACCGGCGGCGCGGCGTAGCGGCGACGGATCCACCAGCCGGCGGGCCAGACGATCGCGGTCAACAACAGCACGAGCAACGACAGGCCCGCGATCGACTGGAAGATCGTCGAGTTCCGCGCCGCCGGCACCGCCTGGAGCACGCCCACCGGGTTCTGGCTGTCGACGATGGTGCGGCGCCCGCACAGCTCGGTCACGCGCAGCAGCCGCGTGCCGTCGATGGCGCGCCACAGGCCGGGTGCGATCTCGCGGAAGCGTTTGCCCTCGATCGAGGAGACGCTGATCGTGCCGTCATCGTTGGCGCTGACCACGTCCTGCTGGAGCAGGTAGAACAGGCTGATGAAGCCGGTTTCGACGCGGCGCGAGCTCTCGTAATGGCCCGCCAGCGCGCGCGCGTCGGCCGCGGCGTTTGCGATCGCGGCCGGCAGCGGCGCGGGCTGCGCTGGGAAGTAGCGGTCCATGAAGAGATCGAACAGCCGCTCGCGCACGCCATAAACCGCGTCGCGCTCGCCGCGGCTGCTAAAGCTCATGAACAGACCGACGTTCTTCTCGGGCAGCAGGGCCAGATCGGTGTGGAAGACGATCGTGTCGCCGCCGTGGCCGATCACGGTCGTGCCGTTGCGTCGCATCCAGAAGAAGCCGTGCGCCATCGTGTCGAAGCCCGGGGCGGGCGGCGTCGGCGGGCGGTGCATGAACGCGACCGTTTCGGGCCGCAGGATGCGCGCCCCGCCGTAGCTGCCGCCACCCAGATGCGCGAGCATGAAGCTCGCCATGTCGTCCGCGGTGGAGGCGACACTGCCCGCGGGCGCGGTGCCGACCAGCTCATAAGCGTGCGGCGGACCGTCGCTGGTGTCATAGCCCTTTGCCGCGAGCGGCGCGAGCGCGGGCGGCAACGGCTGGACGAAGGTGGTGTGCGCCATGCCCAGCGGGCCGGTGATATGGCGCGCGACATAAGCCTCGAACGGCTCGCCCGACACGCGCTGGACGATATAGCCCGCCAGCGCGACGCCGTAATTGGAATAGGCCGGCGTCTCGCCCGGCCTGAACAGGAACGGGCGGGTATTCTCCTTGAGATAGCGCTCGGTCGTCTTGAGCAGCTTCGGATCGCTGGCGAGCAGGTCCTTGAGTCCCTCCTCGAAGCCGCCGCGATGCTGCATCAGATCGTTGATCGTCACCGCTCGCCCGGGCGGCGTGATGCGGAAGTCGAGGTAGCGATTGACGTCTGCGTTGAGGTCGATCTTGCCCGCTTCCACCAGCTGCATCACCGCGGTCCAGGTGAGCAGCTTCGACGTCGAGCCGATCCGCGTCAGCGAGCGGCGCGGGTCCATCGGCGTCCTGGCGGCGACGTCTGCATAGCCATAGCCTTTCTCGAGCAGGATCGCGCCGTCCTTGACGACCGCCACCTGCGCGCCCGCGATCTTCCCGGCCTGAAGCGCGGCGGGCATAAAGCCATCGAGCCAGGCACCGACGTCCGCGTCGGTGAGCGGCGGCGTGGTCGCGGGCCGGGCGGGCGCCGGGATGGCGCCCCCGGCGGGTGCCGCGGGCGGTGCGACGGGCGGGCGTTGCGCCGGCGTCGCGGCGACCAGCAGCGCAGGGAGGAGCGCCAGCAGAAGCGTCTTCATCGTCATCCTCTCACCTCACGGGCTCGGGCTCGAACAGCAGGTCGGCGTAGTCGAAGCTGAAATCGGCGATCGGTGACACCGGCTGCGCCGTCACGCGCGCCACCTTGCCCGCGGCGTCGAGCGCGAAGGTGAGATAGGCCGGCTCGATCGCCGGATCGTCGAAGCGCGCGACGAACGTGTCATATTCATAGTGGTCGAGCCGCCCCGCCATGCGCGGGGTGGGCACGAAGCGCACCGTCAGCCCGGCGGCGTCGCTACCGATCTCGATCGCGCCGTACCAGCGATCGACGTAGCGCCCGGCGTAGCGTGCCAGCGACAGCGACGGCCCGGCCTTCGCTGGGGGCGCCGCCTTGGCGCGCACCGCCGCCTCCGCCGCGGCGATCCGCTGCGCGCGATATTGCGTGAAGCGCGCCGGCCAGTCCTGCCGCTTCACCCCGAGATAATGGTCGATCAGCTCCCACATCAACCCGTGCCGCGGCGCGGCTTCCTCGCTGTTCAGCTCGATCGCGAAGCCGACATGGCGCGCGGGGATCAGCACCACCACCGAGGTCATGCCGAACAGACCCCCGGCGTGCCACACGATCCGCTCGCCGCGATAGTCGCGCACCTCCCAGCCGAGCGCATAAGCGTCGAAGGTCGGGGTGGTCGCGGCGACCGGCTCTGGCAGCGGCGTGATCGGGATCGGCGTCACCGGCGTCCACATCTCCCGCCCCGCCGCGGCCGAGAAGACTCGCGTGCCGTCCGCCCCGACACCGCCACTCAGCTGGACCCGTAGCCAGCGCGCCATGTCGGTGGCGCTCGCTGCGATCAGCCCGGCGGGCGCTGCCGCCTGCGGCAATTGATCGCGCTCATCAAGCACGCGCATTTCGCCGGTACCGCGCACGATCCCGCCGAACCGCGCATGCGGCATAGCCCGATTGGCCATCGCCCAGAACTTCGCCAGCTCCCCTGTTGCCCCGGCCATGCCGCTGGGTTGAAGGACGTTCGCCCGAACATACTCCTCCCAGCGCTGCCCGCTGACCCCTTCGATCAGCTGCCCCGCGACGGTGTAGAGGATGTTGTCATAGGCATAGCCGCTGCGAAAGCTGGTCGCAGGCGCGATGTAGCGCAGCCGCCGCACGATCTCGGCACGCGAATAGCTGCCGCGCGGCACGTACAGCAGGTCGCCTGCTCCCAGGCCAAGGCCGCTGCGATGCACCAGCAGGTCGCGCACCGTCATCTCGCGCGTGACCCAGGCGTCGTACATCTGGAAGCCGGGAAGATGGTCGACGACGCGATCGTCCCAGCCGAGCTTGCCCGCGTCCACCAGTGTCGCGATCGCCGCCGCGGTCATCGCCTTGGCGGTCGAGCCGATCAGGAAGGCGGTGTCGGCGTCGACCCGCTCGGCCGCGCCCTGCCGCCGCACTCCATAGCCCTTGGCGAGCGTGACCTTGCCGTCCTCGACGATCGCCACCGCCATGCCCGGCGTGCCCGACGCGCGCATCAACCGCTCGACCCGCGCGTCGAAGCCCTTGGGCGGCGCGGCGGAGGCGGGCGCGGCGATCAGCGCGGCGAGCAGCATGGGTGCGGCGTATCTCATACGATCGGCTCCGGCTCCGCCGGTACGCCGCGCCCCATCAGAGTGAGCAGCAGCACCGGCACGACGTAGATCAGGATCAGCAGCGCCGCGAGCAGCCGGTAACCGCCCGCGATCAGCCCGACGAGCCCGATGCGTTCGGCGAGCAGCATGCACGGCGCGAGCAGCGCCAGCGCAAGCAGCGCCCGCGCCGCGGGCGACAGCGTCTCGCGGCCACGCGCGCGCGCGACCCGCTCGTTCACCGCGTGCACCGCGCCGGTGCCGCTCTCCAGCAGCGCGGCGAAGATCATCAGCTGGAAGCCGAGGTGAAACAGCGGGTGGCCGAGCCGCGTGAGGATATAGTCCGACGGCAGCACCGCCACGGCGATGTCAGGCAGGAAGGCGGCCATGGTGACGAAGAACAGCAGCGCGGGCAGCATCGCCAGCGGTGCCGCGAGCACGCCCGCGATCACCGCGTCGCGGCCCGAGCGGAAGTGGCGCGTCACTGGCAACACGATCACCGCGCCGACGATATTGTACCCTGCATAGGTCAGGCCGCCGAGCGCCCAGCCCGGCGACTGCGGCTCCGCCGCGGCGAAGGTATCGGCGATCCGATCGCCCATGCTCGTCAGCGCGAGCAGCAGGAACAGCGCGTAGGTGGCGTAGAGCAGCACCGAGACCCAGAGGAAAACGCGCTCCACCCCGGCATTGCCCCAAGCGACGCAGGCGGTAATGCCGACGAGCAGTGCCAGCGTGCCCGCCAGCGGCGGCAGCCCCAGTGTCGCCGCGCCGATCTCCCCCGCCGCGGCACCGAAGACCGCAAGCACGACGACGACGAAGAGCGCGTAAGCGCCCTCGAACAGCATCCAGTAGCGACCGAGCAGCGCCTGGAAGAAGGTGCGATAGTCGCGCGCGCCGACCGCGTGCGCGAGCCGGAAGGTGGCGGCGGCGACCACGCCCCAGACCAGCGTCGCAAGCGCCATCGCCAGCACCCCGCCCCACGGGCCCGCCGGCAGGAAGAACTCGGCCAACTCGCGCCCGGTGGCATAACCGCCCCCGATGACCACAGCCTTGAAGGCGAGCCCGGGCAGCACGAACCGCCGGAAGCGGTCGGCTGCGGCGGGGCTCAGGCCGCGCATGCGTCGAGCAGCCGCTCGAAGGCGTCACCGCCGCGGATCGGGTCGGCCGTGGGCAGGCCGAGCCGTTCCGCCGTGCGCGCGATCTCCGTCGCTCCCTCCCCTTCCGTCATGCCGGCGGTATTGAGGCTGACACCGGCGCAGCGGATCGCGGGGTTGGTCAGCCGCCCGACCGCGATCGTCTGCTGGATCACCGCCTCGATCAATGGGACGCGATAACCCGGCGAGCCGAGGATCTGCGCGCGCGTCGGCTGGTGGCAGACGACGAACAGGTCGGGCTGGCTGCCGTGAAGCAGCGCCAGCGACACCGCGGCGTAGGAGGGATGAAACAGCGAGCCCTGTCCCTCAATCACGTCGAGGTGCGTCGGACTGGCGTCGGGGCTGAGCAGTTCGGCGGCGCCAGCGGCGAAGTCGGCGACCACCGCATCAATCGCGATTCCTTCGCCCGCGATCATGATGCCGGTCTGTCCGCTGGCCCGGAACGCCACATCCTGCCCGCGCGCGTGAAGCCCGCGTGCGATCGCAAGTGCGGTGTATTTCTTGCCAAGCGCGCAATCTGTGCCAACGGTCAGCAACCGCCGCCCGGTTCGCCGTGCGCCGGTGGCGATGGGCAAGGCGGACGGTGGCTCGCGCACGTCGATCAGCCGTGTGCCCGCGCGCAATGCGGCGTCGCGCAGCGCGGGAATGTCGCCGAGCCGGGTATGCAGCCCGGCGACGAGGTCGAGCCCCGCCGCGATGGCGGCGAGCAACTCGGGCATCCACGCCGCGGGGATCACGCCACCCCGATTTGCCACGCCGATCACCATCGAGCGCGCCCCTGCCGCCGCGGCGGCTTCCGGGGTCATCGGCGGCAGGCCGGCTGAAATGGTCGCGGCGGGAAGCGCGTGTTCGGCGAGGCACTTGTCGGCGGCCCAGTCGCGCAGCCCCAGCGCGGTCTTGGCAAAGCCGCGCTCGGTCGCATCGCCGAGGAACAGCAGGTACGGTGCCGCGAGTGCGTGCACCCCGGCGCGGGGGGGAGAAGCGGAGGCGTCGCGCACGGTCAGAACCCGACGCCCAGCGTCGCGCCGATCGTGCGCGGCTGGATCGGGCTCACCTCGATCGCACCGTTCGGGCGCGTCGGGAACGTCCCCGCCGAAACGAGACCGCGCGAATCGCCGATGTTGCGCGCATAGACCGACAGATCGAACCGCCCGAGCGACACGCCCGCGCGCAGGCTGGCAGTGGCATAGCCGTCGAAGGTGATGCGCTGGCCGAACAGGTCGCGATAGGCCGTGTTGAAGTTGCCAAGCCGGTCGCTCACGGCCGAGACGTCGACGCCGACATAGGGCCGCGTGCCGTCCCAGTCCCAGCTATAGTCGGCCGAGACGTTGGCGTTCCAGGTCGGCGCGAACGGCAGCTGGTCGCCGTCGCGCCCGCCATTGGAAGTGTCGCCGCGCAACCGCGTGTGATTGTAGGCGACGGTGGTGGTGACGGTGAAGCCGCGTGTCGGGCGCAGCGTCGCGGTCGCCTCGACGCCGTAGCTGCGCGCGCCCTTGCCGTTGGCGTCAGCCGAGATCGGGCCCGCGTCGGTCTGGAAGGTCGCGACGATCAGCGTCTTGTCCCAATCGAGATAATAGCCCGACAGGTCGATGCCGAAGGTCCGGTCGGCAGTCTCGGCGCGGATACCCGCCTCGTAGCTCATCAGAGTGTCGGCGTCGGTCTGCAAGGGATAGTCGGCGCCGGCGCCGGGGGGCACCACGTTGGGGCCGCCGGGCCGGTAGCCTTTCGCAACCCGCGCATAGACCGCGCTATGCGGCGCAAACTCATAGCGCGGCGACACCGACCAGGTGAACACCCCCTCCTTCGAGGTCGCGCGGCTCTGCGACGGGCCACCGAACAGCGCGCCGTCGAGCGTCTGCGTGGTGCGCTGATCGTTGTGGCTGTAGCGCCCGCCCGCGGTAAGGTCGAACTTGTCGCCGAGGTGCAGCGTCGCGCTGCCGAACCCGGCATATTCCTTGTAGGTCGAGTCGAGCTGCGCCAGCACGAGGCCATTAAAGCCGGGGATCACCGGCACCGGGGTGATCGGGCGGCCGGTCGCGGTGTCGAACGGATAATAGCGCTGGTACAGCTGCCCCGGCTCGCGCGTGTAATAGCCGCCGATCAGCCACTCGAGCGTCTTCGACCCGCTGGAGGCCAGCCGAAGTTCCTGCGTGAATTTCTTCTGCGTCGAGCGATTGGGGTAGAAGATGCCATAAGCGTCGGCCGGGACGCCATAGATCGCCGAGGACGCATATTGCGCCAGCGTAATCCCGCCCAGGTCATTGTACGAGACGTCGCTGCGGTCGGTCGCCACCTGTCGGCTGTAGCTGGTGACCGAGTTGAAGCTCGCGAAGCCGAGGTCATAGTCGAGCGTGCCGGTGTACAGGCGGTAGCTCACCTCGTTGCGATCGGGAAAGAGCTGGTAGCGGACCTCGCGCCCGCCGGTGCCGGCACCGGTAAAGGGGTCGGCGGTGATAGGGCGCAGCGTCGCCGGGTCGGCGTCGAAGGCGTTGCGGGAGTCGACGTTGATATTCTGCACTACCGCGGTGAGCCGCAACGACAGCCGGTCGACCGGTTTGAGCAGCAGCGAGGCACGACCGCCATAGCTGCGCGCGCGGTTGACGTCCCGGTCGGCGATGCCGATCGCGTCGATATAGCCCGCTGTGCTGCGGTAGAAGCCGCTCGCGCGCAGCGCCACGGCGTCGCCAAGCGGCACGTTGACCACCGCGTTGCCGTAATAGCCGGTATCGCCGTTGCGCACCATCTCGACGCCGCCTTGCCCGCGCGCCTCCCACTCGCCCAGCTTGGGGGCGACGGTGACATATTTGACGACGCCGCCAAGCGAGTTGGCGCCGTACAGCGTACCCTGCGGGCCGCGCAGCACTTCCAGCCGCTCGATGTCGAACGTATTGAAGTCTCCCGCTAGGGTCGCGCCGTTGGTCTGGCCGGTGCTCGATCCGAACGGCGTGTCGTCGAGATAGACTGCGACGGTCGGACTGGCGCCGCCGGCGTTGATGCCGCGCAACACGACGCGGGTCTGGCCGGGATTGCCCGATTCGAACGACAGGCCCGGGACCAGCGCGGCATAATCGGCGATGGTGCGGGCCTGGCGCTGCTCCAGCGCCTCGCCGCCGAGGACCGAGATCGACTGCGGCACGTCGGACAGCAGCTGCTCGCGCTTCTGTGCTGTGACGATGATGTCGCCGATCTGCGCGGCCTCGCGCTCGGGCGGCGCGGCGTCTGGCGGCACCTGTTGTGCCGCCGCGGCTCCACCGAGGAAGAGCGCGAGCGCACTCGCGACCGACGCGCTACGACGAATATCCCTCATCGCTTCCCCCATAATATTGCTAATCAGGATGCTAATGTCCTGATCGGAGAATAGTCAACAAAATTCAGCGTCGCTCGCCTGTTCTGATTACTGCCAGAGATGCCGGGTCGATCGCCGCCAGCAGCGCGGCGGCAAGCGCGGCAAGCCCGGCGAGCAGCAGGAAGAAGGCCCCGTGACCCAAAGCAGTCCAGGTGGTGCCGACCAGCCCCGCGGCGAGGCTGCCGGCGAAGGTGGCGAGGTACCAGGCTGCCACGGTCGTCGCGCCCAGCCCTGTTGGTGCGAGCCGCGCGAACAGCCCCAGCCCGGTCGGCAGGATATGCAGCTCGCCGATGGTGAGCAGCGCGAAGAACAGCGCAAGCCATAGCCAGTGCGATGCGCCATCCCGCGCCGCCAGCGCAGCGAGCAGAAGATAGGCACCCGCGACGATCAGCGCCCCCACCGCCATCCGACGCACCGGCCGCTCCGCGCCGCCACGCGCCGATCGACGCCGCCAGCGCGCCAGCAGCGGCGGGGTCAGCGCCATCACGAACAACGGGTTGAGCGACTGGAACCAGGTCATCGGCACGATCGCATCGCCGGCGCGACGGTCGACGCCCGTATCGGCCCACAGTGCCACGGTGTTGCCGACCTGCTCATAGGCTGCACGGAAGACAGTGACGCACAGCGCCACCGCGACCAGCAGCAGCGCCACCTCACGCGTGAACCGGCCGCGCGGTGCGGTACGGGTCGCGGGCGCAGCGCGCGCTGTTGCGGGCAGGTGGTGCTGCCCCCACAAATAGATACCCAGCCCCGCCACCATGCCGACGCCGGCCGCGCCGAAGCCGTAATGCCAGCCGTACAGCTCGCCCAGCGTCCCGCACAGCAATGGCGCGAGGAAGCCGCCGATATTCACCCCGACGTAATAGACGTTGTACGCCCAGCCGACGCGAGGGTCGCCGGGTTCGTAAAGGTCGTCGATCTGGCTCGGCAGGCTCGGTAGGAACAGCCCGTTGCCAATCGCAATCGTCACCAGCGCGACGTAGAACAGCGGTTCGAACGTCATCATGAAATGGCCGAGCGCCATGATTGAGCCGCCCACCACGATCGCGCGCCGCTTGCCGAGCAGCCGGTCGGCGATCAAGCCGCCGACGATCGGGGTGAAATAGGCACAGGCGGTATAGACGCCATAGACCAGCGACGCCTGTGCCTGCCCCAGCATCAACTGCTTGGTCATGTAATAGACCAGCAGCGCACGCATTCCATAGTAGGAGAATTGCTCCCACATGTTCGTGAGGAACAGCACGGTTAGCCCGCGCGGCTGACCGAACCACGTCCGTGCTGCCGGCACGGCGGCGCTCACCCGCCCCATACCTCCGGGCCGGCGTGGAGCAGGCCATCGTCGTAGCGGACGCTCGGCACGCGGTCCTCGGCCAGGAAAGTTGGGCCATCGAGGTCGACGAGGTCGGCGAGCTGGCCCAGCACGAAGCCGGGCGCGGTGGCGAGGCTGGTGCCGATCATCGTCCCCACCATGACGCCCAGCCCAAGCCGGCGCGCCGCGGCCGCCATCAGCAGCCCCTCGGTAAGCCCGCCGCACTTGTCGAGCTTGATGTTGACGACGTCGAACCGGCCCTTGGCGCCCGCGACGTCGTCGAGCGTCAGCAGGCTCTCGTCACCGGCGATGGCGATGGCGGAGCGATAGCCGTCGAGTTCGGCCTCCGCGCCGCGCGCGAGTGGCTGCTCGAGCAGCGACACGCCGTGCGGCAGCAGGCCCGCGACCAGTGCGTCGAGTTCGCCGCGCGCGAAGCCCTGATTGCCGTCGACGCCGAGCCACACATCGGGGCGCGCGGCGCGGATCGCTGCGACGCGCGCGAGGTCCAGCGCCAGCTCGCCGGTAAGCTTCACCTTGATCGAGCGCGCCCGCGCGTAACCGCGCGCCACCGCCGCCATCGCCTCGGGCGTGTCCGCACTGACGGTGAAGGTGGTGACGATCGGGGGCGGCGGCTCGGCCAGCCCGGCGAGCTGCCATACCGGCGTGCCGCAGCGCCGTGCCTCCAGCTCCCACAAAGCGGCGTCGACCGCGTTGCGCGCCCCGCCTGCGGGCATCAGCGCGCGCAGCTGCTCGCGCGTCGGCCCCACCTCGATCGCCGCGCGCGCCGCGGCCACGTCGGCGAGCATCTTCGTCAGATTATCGCCGAGGTAATAAGCCCCCGCGCCCTCACCGCGTCCCCGGTGCGTGCCGTCGTCAAGCGTGACGACCAGCACCTCGGCGGTCTCGAAGACATAGCCCGAGATGCGGAACGGCTGCGCCAGCCGCAGCGTCGCGGCGTCGGTGGAGAGCCGCAGCATCAGTAATGCACCGTCAGCGCGAGCAGGTGGAAGGCCGCGGCAACCCACAGCACCACCAGCGTGGCGAGCAACAGCAGCACCGCCCATAGCTTGCGCGTCCACGGCCGGTTATCACGCACCGTCACAAGGGTGTTCCAGCCCGCGACGCCGACCGCGCCGACGAACACGACGATGCTGGCGAGTTGCAGGAGCGTCAGCCAGCCGTCGCCGGGCGCAGAGTCCCCGAACAGCACCGAGATCAGCCAGAACCAGCCGCCCAGCACGAGCAGCGCCGCCAGCGCCATCACCCGCGCCGCACGCGCCGCGCGCAGCGACACTCCGGCGAGCGGCGCGATGCCCTGGTAGCGGCGGCGCAGATACCAGTTCGCCGGCCAGTACAGCGCGGTCAGCAGCAGCACCGCGAGGCTGGCATAGAGTGCCGGCAGCAGCCAGGCGGCGTTGCGATGGGCGGGCACGCGGTCCCACACCATGAAGGGCGAGACGAGGTCGAAGCTCCACCGCACCGGCTGCCCGTCGACCAGCTGCGCCGCCAGCCGGTCGTGGCCGGCCGGGTCGCGCCAGACATAGGGCGCGACCTCGACCCAGGCGATCGGCACGCCGTTGGCGCCCTTCACCGACGGGATGACCAGCCTGCCCTGCGCGTCGGCTCCTACCTCCGCCTGACCGAACAGATTGGCGATGTCGACGAAGTTGGTGAAGGACGCGCGGCTGACCTGCCAATGCCCTGCGAGCGCCGCGGCGTGCCGGCGCGCAGTGGCCGCATCGACGCGGCCCGCCGGGAGCGTCGCCCCGGGGAAGTAGCGGTCGGCGAAATCCTGAAACAGCTGCCCGCGCGCGACATGCGCCGCGCCATCGCGGCCGGCCGAGTTGAATGAGACGTACAGCCCGGTGCGCTCCGCCAAAAAGAGGTGGAGCGAGGTATGCATTTGGTTGGTGTCGCCGAGGTGCGCGATCACGCGGCGACCGTTGATGTTGGTCTCGAAGAAGCCCAGCTCCATGCGGTTGAGCGGCGGGATCAGCGAGCGCGGGTTCACCTTGGCGAGCGGACTGCCGTGCATCAGCGCCGCCGTTTCGGGGCGCAGCACGCCGCGCCCAACGTCGAGGTGCGCGATCATGAACTTGGCCATGTCCAGCCCGGAGGCGGACAGCGATCCCGCCGGGCCGGGCACAACGATCTCGAACGGCTTGGGCTCGCCCGAAGCGAGTGGATAGCCCTTCGCCACCAGCGCACGCAACCGCGGCGGCAGCGGCTGGCGGAAGCTCGCGGTGCGCATGTCGAGCGGGCGGAAGATGCGCTGCTCGACATAATCATCGAACGGCATGCCGCTGACGCGCTCGACGATATAGCCCGCCAGCGTCGTCGCCCAGTTGGAATAGGCCGGGGTCGTGCCCGGCGCATGGACCCGCGCGGGTACGTGGCGCTTCAGATAGGCGCCGATCGGTTCGACGTCGTGCGCGTCGTAGGTGATCAGCTTCTTGTTCGCTTCCTCGAATCCGGCGGTGTGGGTCATGATCTGGCGCAGCGTGATCGGCTGGCCGCGGTACGCAGGGATGGTGAAGTCGAGGTAGCGGTTGACGTCGGCGTCGAGGTCGAGCCTGCCCGCCTCGACCTGTTGCATCACCGCCGTCCAGGTAACGAGCTTCGACACCGAGCCGGGGCGGAACAAGGTCAGGCTAGGATCGACCGGGCGACGCTTCGCGATGTCGGCATAGCCGTAGCCGCGCGCCGCGATCACCCGGCCGTCGCGCACCACCGTCACCACCGCGCCCGCGATATCGCCGCTGTGCAGCGCGTAGGGCATGTAGCCATCGAGCCAGGCGGTGACGTCATCACCAGTCAGCGCGCGGGGACCGGTCGACGCTGCCGGTGCTGCGGGCGCAGCCGCCTGCGCCACCGTCGGGGCGCCCGGCTTCGTCGGCGCCTGTGCCGGCGCGAGTGCGGCGACCGCCGCCGCGCCGATCGCCGCTGACAGCCACGCGAGCATCCGTCTCATCCCCATTGCCGGCGCCTCCGCTTATCGTTATTCTCAGACACTCTCCTGATCAGGACAACGTTATCCTGTTTAGGCGCTTCGTCAATGCCTCATGGAGGACGCCGCCGTGCCGACATCGCCGCCAACCTTGGGCGCGCTCCTGAAGGGGCTTCGCGCGCGCGAGAGCTGGACGCTCAAGGAAATGAGCGCCAAGTCCGGAATCCCGGTCTCGACCCTATCCAAGATCGAGCACGACCGGCTGACGCTCACCTACGACAAGTTGCAGACGCTGGCGCGGCGGCTCGGAATGCGCATGACCGACCTGTTCGCCGAGGAGAGCGAAGAATCGACACAGCCGGTGACGGCACGGCGCAGTATTGGCGACGTGGCGCAATCGGTGCGGGTCGAAACTTCCAACTACGATTATTATTATCTCTGCACCGAGCTGCGACGGAAGCGGATGATCCCGGTGATCACCAAGATTCGCGCGCGCTCGGCCGAACAGTTCGGCGAGCTGGTGCGCCACTCGGGCGAGGAGTTCCTGTACGTGCTGAGCGGTCGGGTCGAGGTGCAGACCGAATTCTACGATCCGGTCACGCTGGAGCTCGGTCAGGCGATCTATATCGATTCGAGCATGGGCCATGCCTATCTCGCCGCGACCGGCTGCGAGGAAGCCGAGGTGCTGGCGGTGATGTCGAGCGCCGAGGAAGAGTTGATGCAATCGCTGCTGATGCTGCACCATGGCCAGGGTGGCGTTGGCGCGGAAAACGAAAATGACCCACCCGCCACGTCGCGCCGCAGCGGGCGGGTGCGATGAAGGCGGTGATGCTCGCCATGGTCGCGCTGCTCGTGGCCACGCCGGCCGCGGCGCAGGATGTTAACGCGCGGGTGGCGCACGTGCTCAAGCTCACGCCGCTGATCGACGGTCACAACGATTGGCCTGAAGCGTTGCGCGAGCGCGAGGGCGAGACGCGCTGGACGATAAACCTGCGCGATCTGGGCGCGCGCCGGCCGGCCTATAACACCGATATAGCGCGGCTGCGGCGCGGCGGTGTCGGCGGGCAATTCTGGTCGGTATGGGTGTCCCCCGACCTGCCCGGCAAGGAGCAGGTGGAGCAGACGCTTGAGCAGATCGATCTGGTCCGCTCGCTGCCGGACCGGTACCCCGACACGTTCGCGCTTGCGCGCACCGCCGCCGACGTGCGTCGCGCGCATGCCGCCGGGCGGATCGCGTGCCTGATCGGGGTCGAAGGCGGCGGCCAGATCGACGGTAGCCTCTCGGTGCTGCGGGCCTATGCCGCATTAGGTGCAGGCTATCTCACCCTCACCCACTCGCGCACGATCGACTGGGCCGATTCCGCCACCGACGACCCGCGGTACGGCGGGCTCACCGCCTTCGGACGCACCGTGGTGCTCGAACTCAACCGGCTCGGCATGCTCGTCGACCTGTCGCACGTCAGCGAGAAGGTGATGCGGGACGCGCTGGCGGTAACGCAGGCACCGGTGATCTTCTCGCACTCCGGCGCGCGCGCGCTCAATGACCACCCGCGCAACGTCTCGGACGACGTGCTGCGGCTGGTGGCGCGCAACGGCGGCGTGGTGATGGTGGACTATGCGCCCGGTTATGTCTCCGACGCCTATCGTCGCTGGTCCGCCGACTCGCTGGCGGAGAAGGCGCGGCTCAACTCACCGCCGTACAACGGGCTGGATATCGGCCAGCCGGACAAGGCGGCGGCGGATTACGCTGCCTGGCTCCGCGCCCATCCGGCCCCCAACGTGACGCTCGCCGAGGTGGCGGACCATATCGTCCATGTCGCCAAGGTTGCCGGTGTCGACCATGTCGGGATCGGCTCCGACTTCGACGGCGTCGGCGAGACGCTGCCCAGGGGGCTCGGAGACGTGTCGACCTATCCAGCGCTGCTGGCCGAGTTGATGCGCCGCGGCTGGTCCGATGCAGACGTCGCCAAGCTGGCCGGCGGCAACGTTCTGCGCGTGATGGAGGCAGCCGAGCGGGTCAAGGCGCGGCTTGCTGTCAAATCGACATCTGTGTCGAAGAGGCTTGTCCACGAACAAGATTGATGACCCAATTGCGGCCACTCGGCGCGGTTTAAAGGCTTTCCAAAAGCAGTCGTTCGTTCAGGCGAATAGCCCACCTCGTCGACCTAATTGTGCTAGCGCATGACAGGAAGCGATTTAGCCGGCCGTCGCTGTTCGTCGGCCGCCCGCAAACGATGGTGTTTCAGCACATTCGACGCCATCTCCCGCCATGGCATTTCACCAATCCGCGCCAAGAGCCGGCAGTGTTTGCGCCAGGAAATCGATCCACGCCCGCGTCTTGGCGGCGGGCCGCCTGGTCGGATGAGTGATGGCATAAGCCGCGCCCAGCGTCATGGGCGGCTCGTCGAGTTCAAGCTCGACAAGCTGACCGGCTCGCAGCGCCTCCGTCGCAATGAAGCGTGGCCCATAGACCAGCCCCTGGCCCGCGATGGCGGCGCGAACCAGGGCCTCGCCCATTGTCGCAACACATCGATCCCGAGATCGGCACCTTGATCGTTCCGTCTTTGCCGAACGCCCATGATGTCGTTCCTGCCAGCGACGCATTGGTGTGACCGAGACAATCGTGATCGCCGAGATCGGCCAGGCGGGTGGCCGCGACGCCGCGGCAGGTGATCGACCAGGCGCGATCGAACACGTCGCCGACGCGCGCGTCGCGCCAGTTGAGCGCCGCCACGCACGGCTCGCCGGTCGCGTCGCGGCCCAGCACGAAGCGTCGGGCAAGGCGGCGCTCTCCTGGATCCGCACCGGCGCGGCCGCCATCGCGGCGGGGGCGGGCAGCAGCGCCGCGACCAGCATCAGCATTTCGATTGCGCGGCGCATCGTCACGGCCTCCCCGCCGGCGTACAGGCGGCGCGCTCGGTCCGGGACACTTCCTCGGGACTGGTCAGCCCGCTGTTGGTGCAGACCGCGGTTTCGGCAATGTCGCTGAACAGCGCCTCGTTGCTGGTGCTGATGAGCGGATCGAACGGCAGCGTCAGGTCGTCGCCGGCGCGGAACACGTCGATGCGGCTCGAATCGAAGATGTTGAGCACGGGTAGCGCCAGCGACGCGGACAGGCACCCGCCCCCCGCGGCACCGATCAGACAGCCGTTGGCGCGGCTGTCCGCGCGCGCCACGCCGTCGCCGACGACCAGCGTGTCAGTCCTCAGCAGCGAGGTCGCGGTACCGCCGATCCCGTCGATCGTGCCGAACAGCGCGACCGTATTGGCGGGCGCGGCGACATAAAGCTGCAACGCGCCCATCCCCGCCGACTGGCCCGGAGCCGTGCCGCCGATCACCACGCCATCGGTCGTGCCCGACAGGCCGGTATTCTGGAACAATGCGAACCCGCCGTAGCGGACGATCACCCGCCCGGCGCGCACCGTCGTGCGGTCGGCATAAATGCCCTGCGCCCCGAAGCGCGCCGCATTGTACAGCGCCGACGTCGACTGCGCGACATAGGTCGAGGCGGCGGTGCCCGGCGCGATCGGAGCGCCGCCCGCGGTCAGCCCTAACTCGCGCAGGAACCCGTCGTCCAGCCCGACCCCGATCGCATCGGCGCGCAGATCAAGCGTCGCGTCGCCGACCAGCAATCGCCCGCCCGCGCCCGAGGTCGTCGCGACGCGCAGCTGCGTGGCGCGCGTCGCCGCGTCGCTGCCGCCGCCCAGTACGATCGTCCGCGTGGGGGGCGATCCGTCCGCCACGAAGCGCCCGAGCACGTCGATCCGCCCGCGCGTGCGGAGCGCGAAGGTGGTCGCGCCGGTCGCGGGCTTCAGCGCGAGCGCACCGAGCGTCACCGCGCCCTGCCCGGCGTCCACCACGACCCGCGCCGCATCGACCAAGGCGAATTCGGCGCCGCTCAGGTTTAGCCGCGCGGCGGCCGTGCCATATTCGGTGGCATTGTCGCCGGGCGCGTCGCCCAGTCGCATGCCCCGGCTGGCGTCATAGCCGGTGATCGCCACCTCCCCGGCGACGACCGGTGCGGCCAGCGCGAGGTCGCCCGCGCGGATCGCCACGGTGCGCGTCGGGTTGGAGACGCTGCCGAGCCGCGCGACGCCGGTGGTGGTGATCGCGAGCGCGCCGCCGCTGGTCAGCGTGGTCGCGGGGGCCAAATCGACCGCGCCGCCGCTGCTCTCCGCCGCGATCGACAGCCCGCCGCTGCCCGCGGTCAGCGCCAGGGCGCCGCGCGACGCGACCGCGCCTTGCGTCGCGGTCAGCGCGATGCCGCCCGCGCCCTGCGCCACCGCACCGTCGCCGCCCAGCACGATCGCGCCAGCGCGCACGTCGTGCGTACCCGCGGCGGTCACCGCGCCGGTCAGCCGGGCAGTGCCGCTGGCGCGCAGCGTCGTCGCGGCGGCCCGCAGGGTGCCGAGCGACAGGTCGCCCGCGCTCGCCATCGCTGCCAGCGCGCCTTGCGTGCGCACCGTATCGACCGCGACGCCTTGCCCGTGCAGCTCGCTGTACCCCGTGGCATCCCAGGTGCGCGCCGACAGGGCCCCACCGGCAACGACGCGTGCCGCCCCGCGCGCGGCCAGCGTGCCGATCGTGGCCGCGCCGCCCGACTGGACGCCGATCGCCGCGGCGTCGACCGTGTCGAGCGTCGCGCTCCCGCCCGTCTCGAGCGACAGCGCACCCGTCGCCGCGACCCGGCCCAGTGTGGCCGCGCGTCCGGCGGTCAGGGTCGCCGCCCCGCCGACCGTCGCATCGCTCACTCCCAGGTCGCCGCCCGCGCGCAGCGTCGCGTCGCCCGCCGTCGCCAGAGTCCCGATACCCAGCGTGTCGCCGGCCGCTACCGTCGCCTGTGCGCCCGACCCGCGGTCGAGCGTCGCGCCCCCGCCGGCCGTGATCGCCAGCGCCTCGGTCGCGGCGATTTGTCCGATCGTCGCCCCCTGCGCGGTGGACAGCTCAGCGGCCCCGCCGATCGTCGCATCCGCCACGCTCAGCGCGCCGCGCGCATCCAGTGTCGCGCTGCCGGTCGCGGTCAGGCTGGCGACGCGTTGCGCGCCTCTCGACCGCACGACCACATCGCGCGCTGATACCGTCCCCAGCGTGGCGTCGCTGCCGGCATTGACCACCAGCGTATTCCCGGCCGCGAACTGGCCCAGCGCCACCGTGCCGGCACCGTTGATCGTCGCCGCACTGCCCACCGTGCCGTCGCCGGCCCGCAGCGCATTGCCCGCACCAAGCGTCGGGTCGGCCACGACCTGCGCGGTCGCCCCATCGAGCCCACCGCCCGCCACGACCGAAAGGCCCCCCGCCGATACCGTCGCACCGCTGCCGGGGTCGAACGCCGGCACGCGGGTCGCCGCTGCGCTGACCTGCAGCGCGCCGCCCGCATCGATCGCCAGTGCCCCATTGCTGCTTACCGCCTGCCGCACGTCGACCGCGTCCGTTGCGGTCAGCGCGGCGTCGCCCGCGACCAGCGCGTCGTCGACCGATAGCGCCCCCGCTCGCGCGGTCATCGTCAGCGCCGCGCTATGCAGCGTCGTCACCGCAATCCCGCGCCCCGCGATCGTCGTCGCACCCGCGCTCGTCGCGTTCGCCACCTGCACCGCACCGCCGCCATCCACCGCCAGCGTACTGCCGCTGTCGAGCAACCGCGCGGTCACGTCCGACGTGGCCGCCAGCGTCAGCGCACCCGCGGTCGCGGCATCGTTGACGCCGAGAGCACCCCCGCGCGCCGTCGCATCGAGCGACCCGGCCCGCACCGTCCCGAGCGTCACGCCCGCGCCACCGATCGTCGCCACACCGGCCGTCACGATCGACTGGAGCGCCGCGGCGCCTCCCGCCTCCGCCACCAGCGCGCCGCCGCGGCTGACGATCGCTTCCGCGTTCAGGCCGCGCGTCGCCCGCAGCGTGACGTCGCGCGCCGCCGTCGCGGTGCCGAGCGTGATCGCGTCCGCATCCACCGCCAGCGTGTCGGTGGTCAGCGTGCCGAGCCCCGCCGCGCCACCCGCGGTCACGCGCACGGCGCCGCCCGCAACGGTCCCGGCGGTCGCGGCACCGCTGGCGTCGATCGCGACGTCGCCGCTGCCGCGCGCGACTCCCAGCGACAGAACGCCGCTCGTGCTCGTGAGGGTCAGCGCAGCGCCGGTCGTCGACCCCAGCGCCACGATCCCCCCGACCACCGCGACCGAGCCACTGGCCGACGCCTCGGTCACCGTCAGCGCACCATCGCTGTCGAGCGTTAGCGCGCCGCCCGCGATCGTCCGCGTCGCGTCCAGCGATCCGGCGACCGAACGCAGGTCGCGCCCGGCGGTGACCTCTCCGGCCTGGATCGCGCCCCGCACCGTCAGCGAGAGGTCGCGCCCCGCCGTCAGTTTCGAAAGCACGCCCTCCCCGCGCGCGCCCAGGCCGGCCGCATCCACCACCGTCAGGTCGCGCGCGGCGCTCGCCGTATCCAGCGCCAGCGCGCCGCCGGCAGCCAGCGAGATATCGGTGCCCGCAGTCACTTGCCGCGCGGCCAGCGCCCCATCGCGCGCGATCAGCGTCATACCCGCGTCACGGCTCGCCGCGCTGTCGAGCCTGACGCTCGCCCCGCGCGCGACGCCCGCGCCGATCGCCGCCAGCCGCGTCAACGCCACGATGGCACCGGCGTCCAACGTCGCCACCCCGCCCACGCTGACGGACCCGCCGGTCA
Source organism: Sphingomonas phyllosphaerae FA2 (assembly GCF_000427645.1). Lineage (GTDB taxonomy): Bacteria > Pseudomonadota > Alphaproteobacteria > Sphingomonadales > Sphingomonadaceae > Sphingomonas > Sphingomonas phyllosphaerae. The sequence goes on from NZ_KE386571.1 coordinate 1,775,028, forward strand.
GGTCGCCGCTCGCCGCGGTCAGTGTCACGTCCGCCGCGCCGGTGAGGTCGCGCAACGCCAGCGCGCTGCCCGCCAGCGTCGCCGCGCCCGCCGCCCCCACATCGCCGCCATAGGATTGCCCCGCCGTGCTGCGCACCGCCAGCGTGCCGCGTGCGGTCAGGCCGCCGGTCAGCGTCACCGTCGTGGGCAGGACGCCGCCCGTGCCGATCGCGACATTCTGCGCCGCGACGCTGCCCAGCGTCAGTGTGCCGGCCTGCGCGACGGTCAGGTCACCCGCCGCGACGATCGCGCCCGTCACCTGCGCGCCGCCCGCCCCGGCCAGCGTCACCGCACCATTCCGCGCGGTCAACGCCGCCGCCTGCGTCCCGCCCGCGCTACGCAGCGTGATAGTGGTCGCGGACGCCGCGCCGGTACCCACGCCCGCGCCGCTGTCGAGCAGCAAGGCGCCGCCGAGGTCGACCGCACCGACCGACACCGCCGCGTCGCGCACGATGCCGGTCGTCGGTGCGGCACTTGCCCCCACCGCGCCCAGCAGCTCGCCCGACACGACATCGCCCAGCGTGACCGCGTTCCCCACGGTGCGCGAGCGTACCACCAAGGCGGAGCCCGCCGCGCGCGTCGCGCCGGCCTGCACCGCCCCACGCAGCGCGATCGCCCCCGCGCTGTTGCCGCTGGTCGCCAGCAGCAGTTGCTCGGCCCCGGTGCCGTCGGCGTTCGCGCGCAGCGTCGTGCCGAGGCCGCCGACGATGTCGCCATCGGCCGCGCGGATCGCGACCGCGCCATCGGCACGCTGCACCACCAGCGCCGCGCCGTCGCCCAGCGTCACGCCGCGCCCGCTCACCTCATAGTCGCCGCCCGCCGTCACCGCGCCGCGCACCTGCGCCGCACCGCCGGCCTGCACCGTCACCGCGCCCGCCGCCTGCGCCCCACCCAGCGTCGTTGCACCGCTGGTGGTCAGCGTCGCCGCACCTCCGGTCGCGACCACCTGCGCCACGTCAAGCGTCGTCGCCTTCGCGTCGATCGTCGCGCCGGTAACCGTACCGATCGCGCCCCTCCCCAGCGCCAGCGCCACATCGCCGCCCGCGTTCAGGTCCGTGCGCCCGCCCATGCCCGATCCGGACAGCGGTCCGGACAGTGACCCCGCGCTGATCGTGATATCCGCACCGGCACCGCCGTTGCCCAGCAGCACGTCCGCCGCATCCACCGTCAGAGCGGTCGCGGCCTGCAGCGATCCGGCGTTCAGCTGCCCCGTCGTCACCGACAAGCCGCTTACCGTCGCCGTTAGGAAATCGCTCACGTCCAGCGTCGTCGCGGTCGCATCGATCGTCGCGCCGCTCGCCGAGTCGAGGCGCCCCGTACCCAGCGCCAGCGTCAGCGCACCGTCCGCGAACAGGCTGGTCCGCCCGCCGATCCCGATGCCCGCCAGCGACCCTGCGCGGATCGTCATAGCCCCGGCGGCGATCCCGCGGCCCAGCGACACGCTCGCCGACTCCACCGTCAGCGCGCCCGCCGCCTCGAGATTTCCGGCGGTCAGCGTTTCCGTGATCCTGAGGGTCAGATCGCCACTCGTCGTCGTCGCGCTCGTCACGTCCAGCGTCGTCGCGGTCGCGTTGATCGCCGCGCCGCTCACCGTGCCGAGCGCTCCGGTCCCTCCCAGCGTCAGCGCCAGCACGCCACCGGCGCTAAGGTCGGTCCGCCCGTCGGCGCCGCGCCCCGCCAGCGAGCCCGCGTCGATCGTGACGTCCCCGATGCCCCCGACGCCGCTGTCGAGCCGCACTGCCGCCGCATCCACCGTCAGCCCGTTCGCCGCGGTCAGCGACCCGGCGTCCAGCGTGCCCGTCGTCGTCACCAACAACGCGCCGCCGGTCGTCGTCGCCGACGTCACGTCCAGCGTGCTTGCCGTCGCGGTCAGCGTGCCGGCCTGCAGCGCGCCCAGCAGGCCGTCGCCGAGCGTCAGCGTCGCCGCGCCCGCCGAGGTCAGCGCGGTGCGTGCGCCCGTGCCGCGCCCGGCCAGCGTCGCGGCGGTCACCGCCACGCTGCCGCCGCTGATCGTGTCGACCGACGCCGCACCCGCGCCGGTCGCGATCGACAAGGCTGTTCCCGCCGAAACCGATCCGGCGTTCAGCGTGCCGGCGTTGGTCGTCACCGTCGTCGCCGCGTTGCGGCTGGTGATAGCGCCCAACACGATCGCGCCGTTGCTGGTCAAGCTGGTCGGCCCGTCCGCGCTGACCACCGCGTCCGCCCCAGCAATCGTGGTCGCGGCGTCCAGCGACAGCGGCGCGCCCGCGGTTACGATCTGTATGCCGCTCGTCGTCAGCCCGGCACCGGTGCTGCGCGCCGTTAGCCCGCGCGACAGCGACAAGGAGCCGAGCCCGATCGTGCCGCTGCGTGTGATCGTGTCTGCGAAGCCGCCGCCCGCACGGTCGCCCTGCAACGCCAGCGCTGTGACGGTGCCCAGCCGCACCACCCCCCCGGCATCCGCCGACAGGATCCGCACGACGCTTTGTTGCGATGTCCCGCCCGCCAGCCTCGCCGCGACGGTGTCGATCGTGCGCGCGCCTGCGCCCAGCGTCTGGATCGTCAGCGCATCGGTGCCGGTGCCCAGGTCGTTCGCGCGCAGCAGCACTCCGTCGCGCGCCAGCACATTACCGGTGCGCGCGGTCACCGTCACCGCCCGTCGCGCGCGTTGCACCGCGCCGGTCACGCCGCCCAGGGTCACGCCCGCGCCGGTCACCGTATAATCGGCGCCTGCGGTGACCGCGCCGGTCACGCTGACCGCGGTCGGCCCGCTGACCACGACGGCGTCGTTCGAAGCGAGGGTGCCCAATGTCACGGCACCGGTACCACGCCCGGCGATCGTCAGCGCCGCTCCGGCCGTCTGCGTCACCGACGTTGCGCCGATGCCGTCGCCCCTCAACTGGACGCGCCCAGCGGCGTTCAACGTCGCCAGTTGCAGCGCCGCATTGGTGTCGAGCGTCGCCGCCCCTCCGGCGGTGATCGCACCGCCATAGCTTTGCGCACCGTTGCTCGAGATCGCAACCGCGCCACCGGTGCCGGCACTCGTCGTGCCCGTCACGGTCAGCGCCGCGCCGCGCACGTTCTGCCCGATCGCGATGCCGCCGGTCCCCGACAGCGACGCGGCCCGCAGCGTTCCCGATCGATCGACCGTCAGGACGCCGCCCGCCGCGATCGCGCCCGCTACGCGCACATCGCCGGTGCCGGTGATCGACACCGCGCCGCTCGTTCCGGTCACGCTGGCCGCTACGATGTCGTCCGGGGCGCTCAGCGTCGCGCTGCTTGCCGACAAGGCGCCCGTGGTCAGGCCGCCGCCCGCGCTGTCGATCGTCAGCGCGCCCGTCGCGGTCACGTCGCCCAGCGTCACCGCGGTCGCCGTCGGGGCGGAGCTTATGTCGACCGCGCCTCCGCCCAGCAACGTCGCCCGGCCCAGCACGATTTCCCCGTCGTTGGGGGCGGTCGCGGTCGTCACCGTCAGGGGTTGCGCAACGACGGTCTGCAACGTCACCGCGGCGCTGCCGGTCGTGATCGTGCCCGCGTCGGCGGTAATGGTCACCGCACCGCCCTGCGATACCTGCGTCACCGCCGTCGCCCCGCCCAGCGTCACGTTGCGGCCGGTGACGGTATAAGTGTCCGCGGCATCGACGCTGGCCGCGACCGTCGCGTCGCCCGCAGCATCGATTGTCACCGCCCCCGCGCTCGTCGTCACCGCCCCCGCCCCCGCGCCGAGCGACCGCGCGCCGATCGCGACGTTTCCGCCGGCCGAGGTCGACAGCGCCGCGGTGCCGCGCGTCGCCAGCGAGTCGATCGTCAGATTGCCGGCGACGTCGAACGTCGCGGCGTCCAGCGTCGCCGAACCGATCGTCAGGTCGCCCAAAACGTTCAGCGTGGTGCCCTGCGCCACCGTGTGATTGGCGTCCGCCGCGGTGATGCCGAACGCCGCGACCTGACCCAGTGCGATCGACCCGGCGCTGCGCACCTGCACCGCATAGGACTCCGGTGCGGGCACACCGGTCGTCAGCCGCGCACTGCCCAGCGCGATGCTGGCGCCGTCCATGAAGATCCCGCGGCTGATCGCTGCATCATAGCCGAGCTCGGCGCGGTTCGACGTGAGCCGCAGGTCGCCCAGCCCGGTGATCGCGCCGGTCGCGGTCACGTCGATTTTGCCGAACACCTGCTGCGCCACCGTCGTGTTGGCGGTGCCCAGCGTCACGCTCGATCCGCGCGCGATATAGTCGGCACCCTGCGACAGGACGGAGCCCGCGACGGTCACCGCGCCGCCCGCGATCGCGCGCACGGCGCGCGCGCCGCGTAGCGCCGCGGCGCTCGACAGCGCGGTGTTGCGCTGCACGTCGGTCGCGGTCGCGCCCGCGGCATAGGTCACGGCGGGATTGCTCGCCTCGCCCGACGGCGCACCGGCGCTCAGCACTATGCCGCGGTCGGTCGCGGTCGCGCCGGTCGCGGTCAAATCGCCCTTCACCGACAGCAACTGGTCGGTCAGCGCGCCTTGCGTGGCGAGCGCCAGCGTGACGTTGCGTCCCTCGATCGTGCCGTCGACGCTGAACGCCCCGGCCACGGTCGTGCCCTTGGCGATCGTGATCGACAACGGGCTGCCCAGGCTGGTGGCGACCGTCACGTCGTGCGACGCCACCAGCGCGACGTCGCCGCTTGCCTTCAGCGTCGCGGGCAGATCGCTACCCGTCGCGGTGGGCACCTGCACGCTGGCGCCGATCAGGACGAGGTTGCTGAGCGCCGTGCCCCCGACCACCTTGGTGCCGGTGGTGGTCAGCGTCGCGCGCGGCGACACGGTGATCCTGCCCGCGGTGCCGCCGGTTTCCAGGCGGAAGCGGTTGCTGGCGCCCGTCGCATCGAAGGCGGTGTCGGGCAGGTCGATCGCGCTGGCGATCAGCGCGCCGACATTGACCGCGCCTGTCGGGCCGAAGGTGATCCCCGACGGATTGACCAAATAGACCGCGATGTTCGCGTCGGATTTCAGCGCGCCGTTGATGACCGACGGATTGCCGACGTTGCCGGTCACGCGGTTGAGCACCGCCAGCGGCAGCGTGCCCGGCGTTGCCGTCGCGTCATTGAAGGCGATCGTATTGCCCAGCGGAATGTCGAAGCGGTTCCATTCCACCACCGCCCCGCCCGCGCTGCTGACGCCGACGTCGATCCGGGTGTTGTCGGCGGAGATCGTCGGCGTGGTGGTGCCGCTGTGGCTGGCGATGTCGGACAGCGTGACGCCGGTCTGCGCCTGCGCGCCCGCGACCAGCAGCGCGCCGTTCAGCGCGGTGGTCAGGGTCAGTGCCCGTCGCAGGTTCATCTTTCGCATGCTCGCCCCCCGGATGTCATCTTAGCGTGCCTGCGGCGCAAATTGCGCGGTCAGCGATATCATCAGCCGCCCCGGCGGCCGCGCCTTGTCGAACGACAGCGCGCGGTCCAGCGGGCGCGCATAGCCAACCTCCAGCACCGCACGCCCCGGCAGCGTCACGCGCACCCCCGCGCCGTACGACCGCAAACGCCGCTGCGCCTCGGTGGTGTTGCAGTCGAGGTTCCACAGCCAGACGGTGTCGTTGAACGCGAACACCTGTACCGGTGCGCGCGACGTGGCGGGCAGGTCGACGCGCACCTCGTTCTGCACGCCCACCGCGCGGTCGCCGCTGTTGGCACCGGGATCGTAGCCGCGCCCGATCGACAGGCTGCCGACCGAGAATTCCTCGAAATTGAGAAGCGCGTTCCTCGCCCATTGCCCGCGCGCCGCACTCGCCACCGAAATCGCGCCGCTGCGCACCACGCCGTCCAGCGTCCCGCGGATCACCAGCGCCTGCGGGTTCGCCCCGAACCGCGACGGCGTATAGCCGTAGCCGCTGCGCGTCTCGCCGCGCCTCGTCGCATCGAACAGCGACAACCCGCGCCGCAACTCCAGCGTGCCCGCCAGCGAGCCCCATTCGCTGCCATCGGGCTGGCGCGCACGCACGCTGCCCGCACCCCGCACGAACAGCACGCGCAGCTTGTCGCGGTTCAGCGGACTCGACGTATCGCGCGCATAGATGCGCGTGTGCTGTTCGATCAGCTCGGCGCCGGTGCCCAGCGTCAGGTTGCGCGACAGCGACCGGATCACCGGGACCGTCACGTCGAACCCCGCGATCAGCGAGTTGGAACGCAGGTCGAGCTGCCCCAGGTCGGGCCGCGACAGCGCGTAATTCGCGCGCAGCCCGAACGTCGTGCCTTGGCTGCCGACGCCGGTCAGCCACCCGACCTGCCCGACCAGTTGCTCGTCCGATCCGATCGTGGAGGACACGCCGACATAGGCGGTGTCGCTAGCGGTCAGCAGCCCGTACCCCTCGGCGCGCGCATAGCCGATCTCGCGCCCGATCTGCCGCGAGCCATAGTTCTGGATGTTGGCGAGCAGCGCGAAGCGCCGCCGCACGATCGTCAGGTCGCCGATCACCGCCCCCGGCACGGTGCCGGCGGGGCGCAGCGCCAGCTGGACATCGAGTCCCGGAATGTCACCCGCCAACAACAGGATACGCTCGGCGGCGCGCTCGTTAAGCGGGTCGAGCTTCTGCAATTGCGCGATTCGTGCAAGCAATGCAGCGCGATTAGGCCCGACATCGCCGCGCACGCCCACCTCGGTGATGTGCGCCAGCACCACGCTAAGCGTCAGCTTTCCGCCGGCCAGCTCCTGCGGCGGCACCTGCACCAACGCGACGTAACCCGCCGCGCGCAGCGCAGCAGTCGCGCGGTCGCGGACCCGACAGACGACTCCAATCGGCTGCTCGCCCGGCGCGCCAGTGCCGACCCCAGCCAGCACTGCGGTGATCTCCTCGGGCAGCGGGCGCTCGTCCGCGGCGACGAACGCCACCGTGGTCAAGGTCGTGCGCAACGGCGAGGTGTCGAGCGGGCACAACGCCGCCTCGGCTACGCCCGATGCGTCGACGCGCACCTGCGTGGCATCGCCGGTGCGGGCGTCGGGGATTGGCTGCTGGATTTGTTCGCGGCTCGGCAGGCTGTCGGGTGTGTTGGGCCGCTCCTGCGCGACAGCGGATCCCGCGCTGCCGACGAACGCCACCGCCCATAGGCCACGCGCAATTACAAATCGAACGATGCGCATGATCCCCCCAGACGGCGGCGCCCCCGACGCAATCGCACGCACTGGTTAATACAACCTTTATGCAGCGACAGTACTTCGTTTAAATGCCATGACAGCTGAGCGATCACCCTTGCGCGGCGGCGCTACTAATTGACGTGCCTGACGCTCAAATAATGCCCGCAACAGCAGCTTCGATGCCTACGGGATTTATAGACGCTCTTTAGACCAAGTGCCTCCAAAGTTCAGGACTGCGTTTGTTCCCAACAGGCCGTGGAGGTGCGGCAGCACTCAAATTTCCGCTACGAAGGAGTGCCAAAAAGGGGCCGCCGCCGAACTTAGGTCGGTACCCGCGTCGTAACCGGGGGCAGGAGCAGGAGTTTTTCGGCCGGCTTCCTCTTCCACAGCCCGGGAGCGATCTGCGGCACGCCGTTTCGGATCAGGACATCGGCGACGTGGATGGCCGGGACGAGCGGCGTGTCAGGTCGAAAGTGGTGACCCCTGCGGCGGCGCGCTCGAGCATCCGATGCACCGGATAGCGCTTCTTCCTGACACTCTCCTCGAACGGAATGCCGTCGAGCAGCTGCGAAGCGCTGGGGTTGAGGGCGTCGCTCCGCACCGCCGCTCACTGGCCCGATCCGAGTTCAGGAGAGACACATGACCTTGCGTGCCGAGGTCGACCGCATCGCAGCGGCCGGCGACGCGAACGTGCGCGTCCTGCATCCGCTACGCCTGCTCGAAGGCCCGACCGGCGTTGGTGTCGGTCGCGGACTTCACGTGGGCGTCGCGATCGACGTCGAGACAACCGGACTCGACCAAGACACCGGGTAGGTGATCGAACTCGCCATCCGCCGCTTCCGCTACGACGCCGATGGCGTGATCACCACCATCGACGAGGCGTTCGAGTGGCGGCAGGATCCGGGAGAGCCGCTCGCCGCCGACATCAGCGCCCTGACCGGCCTGACGGATGCGGACCTAGCTGCCGTTGCGAGCTTCATGAACGAACGTCCCCTTACGCCATCTGGTTGCCCGAAAGCGGACCGGCAGCTCTCCACCCAGATCCGACGACATGCCTGCCTCACCAACCCCAACGACTGGATCAAAAGGTTAGATCGGGGTCAGCGCATAAAGGCCTTCGCCAACATATCGAACACTACACGGCATCGCCTGATGCGCTTCAGATCCTCATGCATCACGATCCATATAGGCAGCGGCAGATCCAGCGCATCGACCAAAATCCGCACAAGCGCCGGATCACGCTCTGCGACGACAGTCTGGCAAATACCGATCCCGAACCCCGCCTGGATAGCCGCGAACTGTGCCGCATCGCTGTCGACCCGCAAGGCGAACGCGGACCGGTCGATACTTGGCAGGTGCCGCATGGCCGCGCGGATGAAATCCGTCTCGGTGTCGAAGCCAATCAGGTCGTGGCCGGACAGATCGGCCAATGTGTTCGGCACGCCGCGCCGGTCGAGATAATCGCGGCGTGCGTGGAAACCGAGACGAACATCCCCGACGTGGCGGGCAACCAACGCTTTCTGGGTCGGCTCGAACATCCGCACCGCGATGTCGGCATGGCGTTGAAGCAGATCGTCGGGCTGATCAGACAGCGACAATTCGATCGTCAGCTCGGGATGCGCCCGGCGGAGATCCGTCAGGATCGGCGGCAGGTGCATGACGCCGACTGCATGGCTGGCGCTGATCCGCACGACGCCGGATACGGCATCCGGACCGCCGCTGCCCGATCGCCGTAGCGCCGCCGCGGCGGCCACCAGCGCATCGGCATGGGGGCGAAGCGACAGCGCATGATCGGTCGGCGACAGCCCTCGCTGAGTGCGAACGAACAGCGTGCCATCGACCGCTCGTTCAAGCGCATCGATATGGCGGGCGATGCTCGGCTGCGTCATGCCGAGCGCCCTAGCCGCACCGGACAAGGATCCCTCGCGCAGTACGACGGCGAAACTTCGATAGACATCCCAGCTTGGTTCGTTGCTCATAGATTTACGTATAGTGGCTTGCCGGTTTTCAGCAATTTTCGTTTCACTGAACTGCCATCATCATCGTCGTTGTCACGATGGAGACGATGATGACACAGCGAACAGCACTAATTCTGGGTGCCAACGGAGGGATTGGCGGGGCGATGGCCCGGCGACTGCTCGCAGGCAACTGGACCATCCGGGCACTGACCCGAAGCGATACCGCGCGCCTGCCCGAGGGATGCATAGGCGTGAGGGGCGATGCGCTGGACCCGGCTGGCGTGATTGCCGCAGCGACAGGGGCGGACGTCATCGTCCATGCCGTGAACCCGCCGGGCTATCGCGACTGGGGAAAGCTGGTCCTGCCGATGCTCGACAGCACGCTGGCGGCGGCGAAGGCGAGCGGCGGGCGGATCGTGCTGCCGGCGACGGTCTATAATTTCGGCGCCGATGCCTTTCCGTCGATCACCGAGGATGCCCCCCAGCATCCCCGCAGTCGCAAGGGCGCGATCCGCGTCGAATTGGAACGACGCCTGGAAGCTGCGGCAGACACGGGCGATGCCAAGGTTCTGATCGTCCGCGCGGGGGATTATTTCGGCCCGGGCGCCGCGAACAACTGGTTCGGCCAGGGACTGATCACGCCCGGCTCCCGGCCCCGCGTGATCCGTAATCCCGGAAAGCGCGGCGTGGGTCATCAATGGGCGTACCTCCCCGACGTCGCCGAGACGATGGCGCGGTTGCTCGACCAACCCGACCTGCCGGCCTTTGCGCGTTTCCACATGGACGGTCATTGGGATCCGGACGGCCGCCGGATGGTCGAGGCGATCGCCCGCGTGCTCGGCGATCCGGCCGTGCCGATCCGCCCCCTGCCCTGGTGGCAGCTTCGCCTGGCCGCGCTGTTCGCCACGACGCCACGCGAGTTGACGGAAATGCGCTATCTCTGGGAGCAGCCGGTGCGTCTGGCGAACGATCGGCTGGTGGCGGAACTCGGGCAGGAACCCCGTACGCCGCTGGACGACGCAGTGCGGGTGGCGCTGGCGAGCCTCGGCTGTCTCTGACGGCGGGTGACGTGGGGGCCGCCATCGGCTATACCAGTGGCGAGACCGAAGGAGCCACGACCATGAACGACCGGAAGATCAGCGCCACCCGCCCTGCCCTTTCCGTCCGCCACGGTGTTCATGTCGAACTTCCTCACTCTCTCCAACCTTTCCGCCGCCACGCCTGACGGCCGACCGCTCTTCCATGATCTGACCTTGTCGGTCGGTGCCGAGCGCATCGGCTTGGTCGGGCGCAACGGATCCGGCAAGTCGACGCTGCTGCACATCATTGCGGGCGAAGCGCTTCCCTTGTCCGGCACGGCCCACCGCGCGGGCACGGTCGACCGGCTTGCCCAGCTGTGGCATGACGGGGATAGCGTCGCCGAGGCACTCGGTGTCCACCGCTCGCTGTCGATCTTGGCAAGGATCGAAGCCGGGGATGGCACCGCGGCAGACTTCGACGCCGCTGACTGGACACTGCCGGCGGCGATCGATGCCGCGCTCGCCGATGTCGGCCTCGGCGGCATCGCCCTGGAGCGCCCGATGGGAAGCCTGTCCGGCGGCGAGCGGACGCGGGTCGGCATGGCCCGGCTGGCGATCGCCAAGCCCGACCTGTTGCTGCTCGACGAACCGACCAACAATCTCGACGCCGAAGGCCGAACCGCCATCGAACGCTGGATCGCAGGCTGGCGTGGCGGCCTTTTGGTTGCCAGCCATGATCGCGCGCTGCTCGGAACCATGGACCGCATCGTCGAACTCAGCCCGATCGGCAATCGCATCGTCGTCGGCGGCTGGTCGGCCTTCGCAGCGGCGCGCGATGCCGAAAGGTCCCGTGCGGAGGCCGAACAGACCCGCACCGATGCCGCCCTTCGCACCACCCGCCTGACCGCTCAGTCCGCGCGCGAGGCCAAGGACCGACGCGACAAGGCCGGGCGCACCTTTGCTGCCAAGGGATCGGAGCCGAAGCTCCTGCTCGGTGCCCGCGCCGAGCGCGCGGAGAACAGCGGGGGACAGGCCCGCCGCCTCGCCGAACGACAGATCAAGGAGGCTGTGCAAGCCCGCGACGCTGCACAGACGCGGGTCGAGGTGCTGACGCCGCTGACGATCGATCTACCGGCCACCGGTCTGCCGTCACAGGCGGAGGTGCTCGCGATCGAGCAAGCGACCGTCGCATATGGCGACCGACATTTCGGACCCTGGTCCCTGACCATTCGCGGCGCCGAGCGTGTCGCGCTGATCGGCCGCAACGGCGCCGGCAAATCGACCCTGCTCCGCCTCGCCAAGGGCGCCATCGCGCCGGCCAGCGGTACGGTTCGCCGACGCGCCGATCGGATCGCCATGCTCGACCAGCATATCGGCCTGCTCGACGCCGCCGACACCATCATCGGCAACCTGCGCCGCCTCCACCCCACGCTGGACGAAGAGGCGGTCCATGCCGCCTGCGCGCGCTTCGCCTTTCGCAACCGTGATGCCCAGCGGCTCGTCGGCACGCTGTCGGGTGGGGAGCGGCTGCGGGCAGGATTGGCCGCCGCGCTCTCCGGACCGCAGCCGCCTTGGCTGCTGATCCTCGACGAGCCGACCAACCATCTCGATATCGAGTCGATCGAGGTTCTGGAACGCGCGCTGCAAGGGTTCGACGGGGCGCTGCTCGTGGTCAGCCACGACGCTCGCTTCCTGAACGCGATCGGCATCGAGCGGTCCGTGGCCGTCAGCAGCATCAAAGAGGATGCCGCCACGCCCGAGCCCGGTTAGGCCGGCGCGATGCAGCGTCTTCATATCGCCATAGCGGGCTGTGGCCCGGCGGGTCTCGCCACGGCGTTGCTACTGCATCGCGACGGCCACCATGTCACGCTGTTCGAGCGGTTCGATGCGCCCCGCCCGGTGGGATCGGGGCTGATGATCCAGCCAACAGGCTTTGCCGTCCTGCGCGAACTCGGGCTGGCCGACGCGCTGCTCGACCACGGTGCGCGCATCGATCGCCTCCACGGCGAGGCGGGAAGCAGCGGCCGGGTCGTCCTCGACGTCCGCTATGCCGCGCTCGGCAAAGGCGCAGGGTTTGGCATCGGCGTCCACCGCGCAACCTTGTTCGCCGTGCTGCACGAAGCCGTCGGTGCCGAGCGGATCGCGATCGAAACCGGCTGCGGGGTGACGGGAAGCGAGATGGCAGCAGACGACCGCCGCTTCCTGCTGCTGGAGGGCGGTCGCCGCGTCGGGCCATTCGACCTGATCGTCGACGCGCTCGGCACACGGACGCCACTGGCGCCACCCTGCGGTCGCAAACTGGCCTATGGTGCGCTCTGGGGCACGTTGGACTGGCCCGCCGATGCCGGTTTCGATCCCGGCGCACTTGAACAGCGCTATCGGCGCGCGAGCGTGATGGTTGGCGTCCTGCCCATCGGGCGGTTTCCCGGCGCCCCACGCCAACAGGCCGCGCTGTTTTGGTCGTTGCGCGCGGATCGGCTGCCAGATTGGAGGATGGCCGGGCTCGACGTCTGGAAGGCCGAGGTATCCGCACTATGGCCAGCAACGCGAGGATTGCTCGACCAGATCCGATCGGCCGATCAACTCACCTTCGCCCATTATGCGCACCGCACGTTATCGACGCCCGCGGAGACGGGCATGATCCACATCGGCGACGCCTGGCATTCGGCCAGCCCGCAATTGGGCCAGGGCGCGAATATGGCGTTGCTCGATGCCTATGCCCTGGCGCTGGCGTTGCGGCGATCACCGGATGTCGCGGCGGCACTCGGTTCGGCGATCGCGATGCGCCGGCGGCATGTCCACCTGTACCAGGCGCTGACCGCGCTGTTCACCCCGGTCTACCAGTCCGACAGCCGGGCGATCCCGTTCGTGCGCGATCGCATCGTCGGGCCGTTGTCGAAGCTTTGGCCAGCCACCCGCATCCAGGCGGCAATGGTCAGCGGCCTCATCGGCAATCCCCTGAAGCCGCTGTTCGGTTAGCGGACGGGCGCGCATCGAAATAGCCGAATGCAACGTGTGCCCTTACACCAACCGTCGGCCAGCGCTCACAACGACCGCTGCTCCGAGGGAAGAAAGGGCTTTCTCATTCCCTATACGGGCAAGACGGCGTATTCGGACACAGACGGCGAAAATATATCCGCGGCTGTCCGAATTCGCTGGCTCGTCCGTATAGGGTGATAGAGCTCGACCCGGATCAGTCAGGCTGCCTGCGCCCGCAGCGTGCACTGGGCGTCATCATACTGGACATTGGGCCGCATGACCTGCCGGGTCAGCCAGGCGCTGGCGCGTTCGATGCCGTCGCTCAGATCGTCGGCGGGCTTGCCGTCGATATGCACGATCTCGCGCGGCGCGAGGCGGAAATGGCCACGCACATGCGCCTGCGGCAGGATCAGCCCCCGGTTGCCCGCCTTCGACAGCCACAAGTGACAACCGCTCTGGATGTGGCAGCGACCATCGCGCGGCAGGAACAGCGCGATCCCGGTCAGCGCCGGGGTCGGACGGTTGCGAAATTCGAGGTGCAGCAGATCGGAACTGGTTTCCACGGCATGGCGGCCCACCTCGATCTTGTCCTCGATGCCGAGCGCATCGCCGCCGGTGATGACGACGCCGGGCTTGAGCTTGCGGTTGCCGAGCAGCAGCTTGACGATGGCGCGGGTGACGGCGGCTTCGAAGATCGTGTTGGTCATCATTCTATCTCCCTGTTTCATCCCCGCATCGGGGCCGTTCATCGTCTCGTTCATCTCAAATCTGGTTCTCGCTCCGGCAGGCGCGCACGATCTGGGCGGCGGCGCACTCCAGCCCGGCAGCGCGGTCCCACAGGCAGTTCCAGGGCAGCCGGGTGCCGATCTCGACCCCGTGGCGGCCGAGCTTCACCGACAGTCCGCCACGAGCGGGCACCAGATGCAGGCCTTGGTCGCGGTCGCGAAAGAAACTGAGGTCGGTGAGCAGCAGCGGTCCGGTGATCGAGCGCAGCGCGACATCGACGCGGACGGGGTCGATCGTCTCGGGGTGGAAACCGTGCCGAATCAACAGCGTATCGCGACGCCGCGTGGCGGCACAGCGCAGCAGCGCCTGATCGAACAACGGCTCGGTGACGGGGGTCATCGCGATGATGACGTTATGGTCGAGGCATTCGACCGCCCCGGGCAGGCCGGAGTTGCCGAAGAGCGGCGCCGGTTCGTCGCAGCGGAGTTCGCCGAGGACATAGTTCATCAACGCGACCGAGGCGGTCGGCAAAACATCGTGGATCATGGAGGACATGGAGCCTTTTCAGGATAAGCGTGATCCCCGGACCGGCTGGTCCGGTTCAGGCCCCTTCGATTTTCATCTCTCGTCAGGGCTTCGCTCGGCCCCGGCCAATCTTCCCTTCCTCACGCGGCAGCGGTCGCGGCCATCGCGAAAGATGGCGTTGCCGATCACGGCATAGCCCCAGCTATCGAATGTGCGGGCGCTATCCGCGATGGTGCCGGAGCGGTGGATGGCGGCGGCCGGGCAATACACCTCGGCGATGGCCAGCACCCAGCCAGCGATGCTGCCGGCGGGCTGGCGTTGCCACCATTGTCCGGCGATCAGAGCGGTCAGCAGCAAGACGGCGCTCACGCGGAACATCAACGGAAAGCGGCGGCGCTTCATTTTCTTTCCTCCAGCAGATTGTCGCTGCCGGAGAGAGTAAGCATCTAGAAATGCGTCAGATTGTTCAGGCGGAAGCAGCCCAGCTTGCCGCATGTTGCAGCAACCCGAACGTCATTCCTGCACGGCAGGACTTGGTTCGTTAACCGGTCCGGCCTACACCAGCCACGTTCGCCAGCAGGCGGACCGGGGCGTGAGAACCCCGCGATTAGTAGCCGAATGCCCGGCCCGAACCAGTTTCGGCCGGGAGGCGCACGCGTATGTCCAAGGCCTTCGGGTCCAAAGGCGTGCGCGCTCGTCTAATCGCGAGTTCTCAACTTCCGGCTTTCGGGCCGGCATCGCCTCGTTTCACGGGGCGGTGCCGCCGGCTGGGGAAGCCGATG
Organism: Sphingomonas phyllosphaerae FA2; assembly: GCF_000427645.1. Lineage (GTDB taxonomy): Bacteria > Pseudomonadota > Alphaproteobacteria > Sphingomonadales > Sphingomonadaceae > Sphingomonas > Sphingomonas phyllosphaerae. The sequence continues at coordinate 1,790,140 of NZ_KE386571.1, forward strand.
CATCGCCCGACACGGGGGTGCGTATGGTTGCGGGACACAGCCGCCAGTGGCGGAAAACATTTCAAACACCATCGGTGATTTCAGCAGCCATGCTGCTCGCGGCCTGTGGCGGTGGAGGTGGCGGCGTCGCTTCGTCAGGGTCGATCCCGACGCCTGCACCCACGCCGACGCCGAGCCCGACACCGACGCCATCACCCACACCGACCCCGCCGCCCAGCGCTGCCGATAGCGCCGAGTACGAGGCGTCTGGCGCTGTGGTCGGCGCGAAGGCCGCCTATGCCTATGACAAGGGCATCACTGGCAAGGGCATGACCATCGCTGTCATCGATACCGGGATCGCCACCACCAGCGCCGAGTTCGCCGGCCGTATCTCGCCCGACAGCAAAACGTTCGAAAGCAAGATCGCGCGCTGCGCCACCTGTGCGCCGGAGACGGTGACCTTCCCGCTGGACGATGTACAGGGCCATGGCACCGAGGTCGCCTCAGTCGCGCTCGCCGCGAAAAACGGCTCGGGCGTGCACGGCGTCGCCTATGACGCCACACTACTCGCCCTCAAGATCGCCGCCCCCGATCTCGAAGGCGTCACCGCGACCTCCGTCATCAAGGAGGCGGACAGCGCTAATCCGATGAACATCGCCGCGGCCATCGCCTATGCGGTGGAGAAAGGGGCGTTCGTCATCTCGATGAGCCTGAACGGCGGGGCAGCCGGTCAGGCGGCGACCGACCAACGCAACGCCATGGACGGCGTCGTTAAAGCCGACCGGCTGCTCGTCCAGTCCGTCTCGAACTTTGTCGACGACAAGAGTGCAGCATTAGGCACCATCACCCGCAATTTCGTTGGCAGCAATCTGGAAAACAAGAACAATTTCTTGTTCGGCATCCGCGTCGACAGTGCGCTGCGACCGCCCAGCGGCAATGGCCTGCCCGGTGATCTCGCCGACCGCACGCTGGCGGTGGTCGCGACGGACGTCAGCGTCGTCGGCAAGGACGGGCAACTGACCACCGTCACCGGCAACAGCTTCGCCGCCCCCGCCATCGCCGGGGCGGCCGCGCTGCTCAAGCAATACTGGCCGCAACTCGGCGGCAAGGCGATCTCGCGCATCCTGCTCGATACCGCCACCGACCTCGGCGACAAGGGTGCCGACCAAATCTTCGGTGCCGGTCTGCTCAACATCGAGGCGGCGATGAAGGCGCAGGCACCGGCCAGCGCCTTTACCGCCGCCGACATGGTGCTGGCGCGCTATTCCTCGCTCAGCCTGTCGGCCCCCTTCGGGAGCGGCGGGCAGCTATCCGATGCCGTGACCCGCATGACGGTGTTCGACCGCTATGGCCGTGACTTCGCCATGACCAGCAGCGCCGCACCATGCAGCCGGGGATCGGGGTTGCTGGCAGGCGCGATGCTGGGGACGATCGATCCGCCGTGGCTGGCCACCACGGCCAACGACCCCAAGCTCGGTTTCACCTCCGCCGCCACCGGACCATGGGCCGCGGCGCGTTCCGGCCGCCCGGCCACCTTCACCTTCTCGCCTGCCGCAGGCCAGACCGTCAGCTTCAGCGCCAATGTCGGGATCGGGCAAGGTGCGGGCATCGCCGGTTCTGCCCTGCGCGGTGTCGTCGCCGCGCCGGTCGGTACGTCATCGTCGTGGAGTGGCGACGGTTGGTCGGCAGGCTTTGCTTCCGGCGCATCGCGCGACGGCCGCTCTGCTTTGCGCAGCGTCACTTTCGCATCGCCGATGGGCCTCGGTGTCGAACTGTCCGACCTGACTGAACGCGGTCAGGTGCTGGGCTTGCGCGGCCCCGCTGGCTTTGCCCTCTCCGGCAGCCGGACGACGCTGGCCACGCTGACCGCCAGCCGAACCGTTGCTGGCGTGCTGCTGTCGACACGGGCCACGGCCGCCACCACCCGGGTCTATGGCGGATCGGACATGCTGCGCTTTACCGGGCCGATGACCGGGACGGCGTTCGCGCTCGACGCCGCGCATCGCCTCGGCGGCGGCACCGTGACGCTTGGCTTGTCCTCGCCGCTCCGGCTCGAGCGCGCCCGCGCAGTGGTCGAGGCGCCCATCACCTACGACCTGATAACTGGCGTGCTCGCCACCCGTCTTACCAGCGTCGACCTGACACCGACCGCACGCGAGATGGATGTCGAGCTCGGCTGGTTGGCTGCGCTGTCGCCCACCTCCTCGCTGCGGCTCGGCGTCGCCCATGCCTTCGACGCCGGGCACGTCGCCGGCGAGCAGGACACCGCCGGCTTCCTCAGCCTGACCCTCCGCTGATCCCGCATCACCACAAGGACATAGCCATGTACGACAGAATGATATTCGCAGCGGTTGCAGCCGGACTGCTCACCTTCGCCGCACCCGCCTATGCCGCCGATCCGGCAACCATGGACGTGGCTGGCATTCGGCTCGGCGACACGCCGCAGCAGGTGAAGGCAGCCCTGCAGCAGGCCGGATACAGGGTGACCGAGACGCGCAAGACCGCGTCCTTCGCCCAGCGCGTCGCGGTGGAAGTGGCGAACCGCAAGGGTACGGCGGCACCCAATCCAACCTATGCCGGGATCGCCGAAATCATTGCCATGGGACCACACCAGGAGCGTGCCGACATCCAGTTCGCCCAAATCGCCGGGGGCGACAGCGTGTCGCGCGTCGAGGTCACCATCCCAGGCACCACGATGGGCGAAGCGGCGATGAAGGCACAGCTCTCCGCCAAGTATGGCAAGCCCGATGCGGTGAAGGATCAGGGGCTTACCTGGCACTGGTGTGCGCCGCAGGCGGCGAAGATCTGCGGCATGACCTATACCGGTGGCGAACTCGATACGGCGTGGCCGACGCTGCGGAGCAGCACCGCCATGGGCACCAATTCCATCATCCTGGAAGCGGGCACCGATGCGGATCGCCGCCTCAAGCAGGCGTTCGAGGCCGCCGTGCTGGCCCGCGCGCCGAAAACCGATAAGGCAGCATTCTGACGATGGACGGGGTGGCAGCAGCCACCCCGTCCATCGGATCAAAAGCCAAGTCGCACCGATTGGCCAGGCTTCACGGCTACCTCCGCGCGCAGCCGTTCAACCAGTTCCAGCGCATCCGCCGCTGGCCAGTGACGCAACTGGCGCGCGACCACCGCGAAGTCGCCGGGAGTCAGCCCCTCTACCATGCCAAGGCATGTCGGGGCGGGCTCTCCGAAAAAACGCAGGAAGGCGGCGGCGGCGCGCTCTGCCCCGAGCGGTTTCAGCCGGAGTTTAAAGACGAACCGCCGCAATGTCGCCGGGTCCAGCCCCGCCTCATGGTTCGTCGCCGCGACGACCGGCAACGGATGCAGGTCGAGCCACGTCAGCAGTTCATTGACCTGTCCCACTTCCCAACTGGTTCGCGCCGTACTGCGGTCGAACAGCAGCGAGTCCGCCTCGTCGAACAACAGCACGACCTCCCGCCGCCGCGCCTCGGCAAAGGCGTTGGCGATCTGCGCCTCGGTCTCGCCGACCCATTTGGACAGCAGGTCGGATGCACGCTTGACCAGCAGCGGCCGGTCGAGCGCCCGTGCGAGATGATGTGCAAATGCCGTCTTGCCGGTGCCAGGCGGCCCCGTCAGCAGCAGCGACACGTCGCTTGCCCCGCCATCTGCCATGGCCGCGAACAGGCGGTCGACCGGCCGATCGGTTTCGAACAGGTCGAGATCGAACGCCGCTGGGCCAGGGGGCGGCAACGTGCCGCCACGCAACGCGCACACCAATGCCTCGGCTGCGACGGTGCCGCCATCCGTCTCGCCCGCCAGCTTACCCGCACGCGCGGCCATGCGCAGGACGGTCGCCGCTTCCGGCGCGGCGTCGAGCAGGGTGGAATAGCCCGGACCGGGCGTCACCTGCTCCTCCCGCGCCACCCGGTCGAGCATCGCCGCCGCCGCCGCGCGCGACGGCAGGTCGAGCCGCAGCACGAAGCTCATCCGCCGCAGGATCGCCGCATCGACATTGCCGATCGCGTTGGTCGTCCAGATCACCGGCACCGGATTGGCCTCCAGCAGCCGGTTGACGAAGACCTTGCTGCCCTCGCGCCGACTGAACCAGTCGCCACCCGCGGACGGGCTGGCATCGCCGATCAGGTCCTCCATCTCGTCGAACAGCAGCACCGCCGTCTCCCGCCCGCCGAGCAGACGCTGCGCCAGGGCGAGCGCCGCGACGCGGTCCCACCGGCCGGGTTCCTCGCCGTCCTCGTCCGCCTCGCCGACGCCGTGAAGCACCGCGCCTGCCGCAGCCGCCAGCGTACGTGCCAGTTCGGTCTTCCCGGTGCCGGGCGGGCCGTAGATCAGGATGTTGACCCCCGCCGCCGCCTCGCCCAGCGCACCGCGAAGCAGGCGGACGAGGAAGTCGATCGGTTCGAGATGCGCAAAGGCGTCGAGCCCCAGCGTTGCCGCCTGCCGCCGACCGACCAAAGTGTCGAGCATGGCCTCCTCGCTCGCCGGAGCACGGTCGAGCAGACGTTGCAAGGTCCAGCGGATCTCGACATCCGCCTCATTCTCGCGCGTCGCAGTGAAACAGGCGAGGCCAATCCGCGTGACCGCTCCTCGGCGTGCCGCACGTTCGGCATCCTCGGCGCTGGCACCGGCCATTTCGCCGAGGAGTTGCGGCAGGTCATGCCCATGGCGACTGAGCAAGCGCGTCAAAACACCGATGCGCGGCAGTCGGTCGCACGCGACCATCAGGCGCAGCAGCGCCGCATCGATCGGCGACAATCCTAGCAACCGCGCCAGCGTACCCGCGAGTTTGAGCGCCTCCGCCCGCACCGGCTCCCCACGCGGAGCAGCCAGACCGGCGAGTAAGCCTTCCCAGTTCCATTCGCCTTCCACGTCGGGCAGCAGCCAGGGCCGATGCGGCTCCGCCCATTCCAGCAGCGCCTTGGCGAGCGGTGCCGTGGCGGGCAACGCGCCCGCCGTCCGGAGCATCAGGCCCCGAACGATATCCAGTTCGTCCATGTCGTATCCACGAGTCTCTCAGGCCGACGGCGCAGAGGCGCGCGTCGACGTCATTCCTGTCGAATGGGTGAGGTGCGGCGGGGGCGGATGCCGGCCCGCCGCCAACGTCGTGGGACGTTTACGCGAAAGGCCGGAGACCGCCGACCCGTGCACCGCAATAGGCGGCAAGGTCGAACACAGCATGTCTCCGTATGGCCCGCGCAGTTGGTGCGGGCTCGCGGGGCATATAGCAGAAAGTCGTTACGCTCGCAATCCGTCAGGCGATCGTCACGGCATGCGCCCCTCCCGCCTGCTGCTCGAACCGGGTGCGTCGCCCTGTGAAGCACTCGATCACCATCGCCGCCGTGCGGGCATGCTCGCTCGGCTTGACGGTGGTGAACACGCCGCCGCCCGCCAAGGCCATCGGCAACAGCAACTGGTCGGCGAGATACGGTCCGGCAAAGGCCTCGCACGCCAGATAGCCGCGCATCCGCCCCACTGCCTTCTTCGCGACCCGCTCCGCCGTCACGCCCAGTTGCGCAAAGCCGCTCACAATCTCGGTGACATGCTCGAACTGTGCTTCCAGCAACAGGATGTTGCCCGGGCCCTGATCAGCCGGCAATTCCCGCATGAAGCATTCGCGCTCCAACCAGCCGAGCGCCTTGCGAACCAGTGCGATCTCCCGCTCGGCGATTGACATGGGCAATCCGGCGAACAAGGCGCAGGCGGAAACGCCGAGCGCCTCGCCCCGCGCAATGTACTCGACCGACCGGAGCGGGCCGGGGGTGATATCCACCTCGATCCGCCCGCCGCCGCGCGGGTAGAAGCCGTGACGGATAAGCCGTGCCTCCACCTGCCCGCCCATCCGCCGGACGATCGGAAGGAAGCAGCGCTCGATGAACTCGAACGGCGGGGCCAGCATGTTGTGGGTGCCGCCCTCCAGCACCAGCCGCGACGGAGCGTCGGCGAGCAGCAGCGGCATGAGGACCGTCTGCAACACCAGCCCCGTCGACCCCGCCGTTCCGACCGAAAATCGATAGTCGCCAGCCTTTACCCGGCCGGGACGAAAGGTCAGGTCGGACGACCCGACGACCAGCCCCTCGCACGTCGCGCTGCCGATCGCGCACGCCGCCTCGATCGCGGTGACGTGCTGGCGCATTAGCCCCGGCTTCGACCGCCTGGCGCGGACATTCGTGATGCGGACCGGCTCCCCGGTAACAAGCGACAGCGCGCACGCATTGCGTACGACCTGTCCGCCGCCTTCGCCCTCGCTGCCATCAATCTCGATCATGATATTCACTCTGACCAGTGGTGTGCGTCGTCCACGGCCGCCTTGGCGGCCGGTGAAGCGGGGCAACAGGCCCCCGGCCTGTCGCTGTCTCCCGCTTCACCCTTTGACGCACACCACCTGTTTCAACGTATGGACGATCTCCACCAGATCGGCCTGGGCGGCCATCACGGCTTCGATCGGCTTATAGGCCTTGGGCGTCTCGTCGATCACGCCTTCGTCCTTCCGGCATTCGACGCCCGCCGTATCGGCGATATGCTCGTCCAGCGTCACCAGCTTCTTGGCCGCCGTTCGGCTCATCACCCGGCCCGCGCCGTGGCTGCAGCTATCGAACGAGTCCGGGTTGCCAAGGCCGCGGACGATGAACGACTTGGCGCCCATCGATCCGGGGATGATCCCCATCACGCCCTTCGCCGCGCGCACCGCGCCCTTGCGGGTCACCAGCACGTTCTCGCCGAAGTGGTTTTCACGCGTGACGTAATTGTGGTGGCAATTGACCGCCTCCAACTCCGCCTCGAACGGCTTGGCGATGACCTTGCGCATCGCGGCGATGACGTTGGTCATCATCATCCGCCGGTTGAGCGCCGCATAATCCTGCGCCCAGCCGACCGCCTCGACATAATCGTCGAAATGATCGGTCCCTTCCGGGAAGTACGCCAGATCCTCATCGGGCAGGTTCAGGTGCCATTTGCGCATGTCCTGCTTGGCCAGCTCGATGAAGAAGGTGCCGATGGCATTGCCGACGCCACGCGACCCCGAGTGCAGCATCACCCACACCTGCGCCTCTTCGTCGAGGCACAGTTCGATGAAGTGGTTGCCGGTGCCCAGCGTCCCCAGATGCACGAGGTTGTTCGTGTTCTTGAGCCGTGGGTGCTTCTCGCAGATCCGGTCGAAGCGCTGGACCAGCGTCGCCCACGCCGACACGATCGCAGGCGGCGGGCTGCCCCAGCTGCCATTGTCGCGCTTGCCCCGGCCGACGCTGCGACCGTGCGGCACCGCCTGCTCGATCGCCGAGCGGACACCCTCGAGATGGTCGGGCAGGTCGCTCGCCATCAGCGAGGTGCGCGCCGCCATCATGCCGCAGCCGATATCGACCCCGACCGCCGCCGGAATGACCGCGCCCTTGGTCGGGATCACCGAACCCACGGTCGCGCCGATTCCGATATGGACGTCGGGCATGGCGGCGACATGCTTGAAGATGAACGGCATCTGCGCCGCCCGCGCCAATTGCGCCCGCGCGCCGTCCTCAACGGGAACGCCCCGCGTCCAGGCCTTGATCGGCACGCCACCAGGGACCTCGGTGTATTCGTAAGCGGTGGCGGTCATCGTCTAACTCCTCGGACTTACCTTTGAGGCGGCCGGCCTATTCCGGCCGCCTCTGCCGCGTGTCGGACCGTTCGATACCATGCGATCCGACGAACATGGCTTTGCGAGGAGCGTGCCAAATGCCGCCCGACAGTCGAGAAACTGGTTATCTACCTCGTAACATACGCTTCTCCTGACACCTCGATCATGAGCAGGTTGGTCCACACTCCGAGCAGATACGATCGACAAGGATCGTAGTTTATCTTATCGTATCGAAATGAAGCCCACTGTCGCTATCGGTTTTCTCGGCTCGACGCTCGATGCCGCTAAGTTCGACGCCGGGCGGTGGAGCCGATGGCGGCCGACGGTCGGCCTCACCATGCACGAAGACTTGCGGGTCGACCGGCTCGTCCTGATCCACGGGACCCAGCATGCGCGCCTTGCCGCATTCGTAGCGCTCGACATCGCCTCCGTGTCGCCGGAAACGCGGGTCGAGATGCAGGTGATGGACTTCGCCGACCCATGGGACTTCGAGGAGGTCTATGGAAAGCTGCTCGACTTCGCGCGGGCCTATCCGTTCGATCCGGATGCGGAAGACTATCTCGTCCACATCACGACCGGCACGCACGTCGCGCAGATCTGCCTGTTCCTGCTGACCGAGGCACATTATCTGCCGGGTCGCCTACTCCAGACACAGCCCGCCCGTGGGTCTGGCGGCGCGGCGGGGACGTGGAACATCATCGACCTCGACCTGTCGCGTTATGACAGCATCGCCACACGCTTCGCCGCCGACAGCGCCGAGAGCACCAGCTTCCTGAAATCGGGCATCGACACCAGCAACGCCGCCTTCAACGCGATGATCGACGAGATCGAGCAGGTCGCGGTCCGCAGCCGCGCGCCCTTGCTGCTGATGGGACCGACCGGCGCGGGCAAGAGCCAGCTCGCCCGGCGCATCTATGAGTTGAAACGGGTCAAGCGACAGGTGAAGGGGCCGCTGGTCGAGGTGAACTGCGCGACGTTGAAGGGTGATAGCGCCATGTCGGCCTTGTTCGGCCACCGCAAGGGCGCCTTCACCGGCGCCGCTGCGGACCGTGCCGGGCTGTTGCGCACGGCGGACACCGGCGTGCTGTTCCTCGACGAGATCGGCGAACTCGGCCTTGACGAACAGGCGATGATCCTGCGTGCGATCGAGGACAAGCGCTTCCTCCCCGTGGGCGCCGACCGCGAAGTCGACAGCGACTTCCAGCTGATCGCCGGCACCAACTGCGACCTTGCCGCCTGCGTGGCGGCGGGGACGTTCCGCGACGACCTGTATGCGCGACTCAATCTCTGGACCTTCGCGCTGCCCGGCCTTGCCGAGCGCCGCGAGGATATCGCGCCCAATCTCGACTATGAACTCGACCGCCATGCCGAGCGCGAAGGCGACCGCATCACCTTCAACAAGGAAGCGCGCGACCGTTATCTCGGCTTCGCGACCAGTGCCGAGGCACGCTGGCCAGGTAACTTCCGCGACCTCGCCGCCAGCGTCACCCGAATGGCGACCTTCAGTCCGTCGGGACGGATCAACGTCGACTGCGTCACCGCCGAGATCGCGCGGCTCAAGCGCCTTTGGACGGGCGGGGCGGACGCGCCCGATGCACTGGCCGATCTGCTGTCAACCGAGCAGTTAGAGGCGCTGGACCCGTTCGATCGGGTCCAACTGGCGCATGTCGTCGCGACATGTTGGGCCAGCCGCTCGTTGTCCGACGCTGGCCGGACCCTTTTCGCCGCCTCTCGCCGCCAGCGTAGGTCGACCAATGACGCCGATCGATTGCGCAAGTACCTCGCCCGCTTCGATCTGAGCTGGTCCGACGTGATCGACGGCCGCTGATCCTGTGTCATACGGGGCGGCCGATGCCGCCCCGTGCCGCTCAGGCCGCCGCCGTGATCCTGCACCATCCCGTGCGGAAGGCACTGATCTCGTCCGCCCAGAGTTGATGGGCCGTGTCGACGAGATCGGGATGCTCGCCGGCCCATCCGCTCGGCAGATGCTGCCGCGCCAACACGCAGAGGTGAACATGCTGCCGGGCGGTGCTGAGTCCGTCACCGGGCACGTGCAGCACTGCCATCGTCGACAGGCGACGACCGCCTGCCAGATGAACCGCCGCATAGGCCGACGCCATGTCGAGCAGGTCATGCGAAGGCATGTCATACTCGCCTTTGATGGTCAGGATCGCGGCGAGCAGCCGCTGATGCGGCCGGACGTTCGCATCATAATCCTCCAACAGCCGCCACAGCGGGGTATCGGGCGCCCCCTGCGCCAGGATCAGCCGATGATCGCGGGCCGTGACGGGCAGACCGCACGATGTCCGCGGCGCATCGGCTTCCGGTTTGAACGGCGCCAGCTTGCTGCCGAACACCGCCATGACGTGGTTGACGCTCTGCCGGGATCGCGGGCGCAGCAGCGCATAGCCGACGGCCTCACAGCCGGGTTCGCGCACGTCATAGATCATGTCCATGACCTCGGCCGGGCTGTGCCAAGGTACCACAGCCGCATTCTTGGTCTTCATTGTCTTTGTCACTCCGGCGGCGTGGGCTGCACACGCGTCGCCTTCTTTTTCACCCTGACGGTACAGCCGCCAAGGCGCACTCCTGCTTCGCTTCTTCTGCATCGGGCGCTCTACTAGCGCCCGGCCTCCCGTCCGCGAGGCGGAAAACCGGGTGGAAAGTCTATATCGTTCGGACCTTTGCTCAGGCGGGGTGGGTTCGCATCACGCGCTTTTCGGCGCTTTCTTTGGTCCACCACGGGCAGCGCCAAGTCCGGCTCAGTCGATGCCAGTGGAAGCACCTTTGCATGCGGTACGGGCTCAGGCATCGCCGTTGCTTTCGCGACGGGCATCGGTCATTTGATCACGTTCACCGATGGTGATGCCGCCACAACAGACTCGACCGGGCTTGCAGGCACATCGTCCTTCGCACCTTGGACCGGTAGCGCCGGCGGGAGGGGCGAAAGCGATGGACCAACCGCAGCAGCGGCCGGTAGGGCAACTCGCTCAGCGAGAGCATCATCTGGTCGCGGGAGTGACTGCTGAAGCGCACGCCACCGCTCCGCCAGATCGGGGTCCGCCAGTGCATCGGCGAGGCCATGTCTTACGGCCATGGCGTAGGTCCGCTCACGAAATTCGTGATCGCCCGTCACAATCACGCGGCCGTCCGATTTTTGAACGGCAAGACGAAACGCAGCGCGCATGGCCGCCTCGTCCCGTGCGATCACGTCGATTGCCTCACCCCTGTCGAGGAAGGCCGTGGGACCATCGGCTTTCCGGGCGTAGCGGACGCCGTCCGAGCAGGGATAGGCATGAAATCCATCGATCGACGGCAGATCGGCCGGGCGCTTGCAGCTCCCCACTCCGAAACTGGGGAACGCCCTTGCGCTATGGCGCTGACGCCACGCTTTGGCAAAGGCACCTTCCCCCTGCTCATAATACCAGCTTTCCAGATTTGGAGCGGGCCGTTTGGGCGCCTTTTGCCTGGCGAGGGCAGCCGCGCGTGCACGATCGGTGGCATGCTCTGACGATGCGGCGTCTCGCTTGGCTTTCTGCCACCTTTTCCACCGCTCGAGCTCGCCGCGATATTCATCAGCCCTGAAGGCCTTCGCTAGCCGATTCCCCTTCGCGTCACGGGCCGCGATTTCCACAGCGGCCGCCCGCGGGACGAAGTCCCCAAGGCGCTTTTCCAAGCGCACGAGGGTAATCGACCGATCGACGGCCGATGCTCGTACCTTCTCGTTTCCAACCGACAGGATTACGCCGTTCGTCCCGATGGTGTCATAGCTGATACCAACCTCGGCGAGCGAGCGATGCAACGCGTCCCACGATCGCGCCGCCCGGATCAGGGGCACGGCTTCCTCCTGGGCGATGCGGTGCGCGGAACGATAGCCCGTCCGGGTTTCGAACGCCGCGGCCTTCTGCGAGATCGGTTTCCGATCCGCATCGACGCGCGCCGCTGCCCCGGCACTCATCACCATCCGACCATCGACCACCTGATAGCGAGCATCGGCTTCGGCCTGCCAGCCGAACCGATCGACGATCAGGGCAACCGCCTGATGCGCTGCCTCGAGCGTGAAGCCGTCGTTGATCTCGATCATCCGCCGGGCAAGCGGATCATAGCGGTTGAGCGCGATATGGACGTGACGATTGTCGGTGTCGCCATGGCAAGCATAGATGCACGGCTGGTCGCTGACGCCGAGATGCCCGAGGAACATGCCGACCGCTTCGTCGATCTCGGCGGGCGTCGGCAACTCGCCCTCACGCCAACTCAGCAGCCAGTGGTCGATGGGATTGGGAGTGCGGGTTGCCGCCTGCGCAACGGCGATCATCTCGACGCGTTGCCCCTCGATGGCGGTGCTGACGAAGTTGCGACCACCGATATGGAACAGGCGCTCGCCTTTCGTGCCACCGAGCTTCTCGCTCAGCATATAGGCGACCTGATAATCCTTCTCCTCGCTCTGCTTCTCGGGCTGCCGGAGATAGTCGACGAGGTTGCGGGCATGCCTCGCCCGCTCCGTGGTAGCATTGCGCCCGGCCGGGCGCGCCGGGATGCGTTTCACGATCACGGGGCGTCGGCCTTTTCATCGCCATCCACCACATCGTCCAATTCGTAGACCAACCCAAGGATCGCGGTGCACACGTCGCCGAGCGTCGTGGCGATCACGAACTCGTCGACATCGTGCGTCTCGGCCAGCTTCTGGACGCGGCGACCCGCGACGTGCAGCGCTGCGATCTTGCGCAGGGCATCACGATTGCGCACGCCGCCACCGAACAGACGGGCGCGAACGTAGGTGGAAATTCCCACTTCGCCGGCCTCGCTGATCAAGCGCTGCCGCTCCTCGGCAGTCACCCGGAAGACGATGCGGTCGCCGGAATCCTTCCTCGGCGGACGCTTGCCGCGCGCCTTCCGAGGAGCTCGGCCCGCGTCATTCTGGCTCACGCCGTTTCTCCTGCGACAAGCCGTCGGCGCGGAGCAGGCCCCGCTGCGCGGCCGGTGGTGTCATACACCACCCATCCTGCTACCCTATTTCCTCCTTCTTCAGCGCGCAGGCGAGAGCCGGAGCGCGTGCTCCTTCTCACCTGGGTGCGCACCCTCCTTCTTCTGACTTGCCCAGGCCGCCGGTCGGGCTTGGGGCGCGTCATGGGCGGTCCCCCTTCGCGCGCGTCGGGCGCGCCTGCCGCAGTTTCTGCGGCAGAAGGCAGATGGTCCGCTGGTCGGACAGATGGCCGGTCACGATCGAGATCTTCGCTACCGTAGCCTTGAGCTTCTCGAGCGAGGCACGGCCCGGATAGCGGGTCATGCCCTCGCCACCGGTCCCCTTATGGCCGAGCAGATCGTTGCGGAACTCGATGAAAACCTCCTGGTCCTTCAGCTCGTCCGAGACGGTATGGCGGGGGGAGTGCATCGCCTGACCGCGCTTCCGGTCGGGCACGCTCGGCGCGATATAGATCCACCACAGCTTGTAGAAGACGTCGCCCAGCTTCCGCTTGGTATCGCCGCCGGGCACGAATTCGGGGAACAGCAGTTGCTCCCCGGCCGCGCGCATCGCCTTGACATAGCGCAGGAAGCCAAGCCGGATCAGTTCGTCGGCAATGACGATCACGCGCCGGGCAGACTTGTTCTTGATCCGCCCGGTGATGGTCGGGCGGATCAGCAGATAGTCGATGCCATGCCGCTCCTCGACATCGTCGAGCATCAGCTTGGCCAATTCCTCGCGGCGCGCGCCGGTGTACCAGACCAGTAGCAGCAGGTAGTACAGGCCGTCGTGGATGACCTTCGGGCCGGGCTTCAGTCGCTCCTCGACGCCGACGCAGCCGGTCCATGGCGGCAGGCGGAAGATCGCCTCGCCCTGCTCACGTGTATAGCGCAGCCGCGCCTCGCGTTCGTCCTTGTCGATCGGAGCCGTGAACTCACCGAAGTCGATCGGCTCGGCGATGGGGACCGCCTTGCGCGTGAAGCTGTGGATCTGGCCCAGCTTGTTGAAATGCTTGTTGGCGGTCCCGGTGGACAAGCCGATCTGATCCATGGGCACATCGCCATTCTCGACCCGATCGGCGAACACGGCTGCGGCCTGTTCCAGGCTTTGCCCGAGGTCGTGGTCGCCAGCCGCCTTGCCGAAGTTGACGGAGAGCTGATCGAACCATTTGTCGAGCTTGACGATGTCCGCCTTGGTAACTCGCCACATCGGCGTTCCAGGGGGCAGGGACTTCTGCAGCAGCACGGCGGCCCAGCGGATCTGGCGTAGCGTCTGCTCGCCGACGCTATCCTTCTCCCGCTTGCCGCCCTTGCGATGCTCCAGCAGGCGGGGCGTTGTGGCGATCATCCGTTCCGCCGCCTCGACGGCGGTGCAATGCAGCCAGTCCTCTGGCACCCCCGGAGCCGTACCGACCGGCGCAGGATGAACGCCAGCGACGGGCAAAGGCGACGGCTGCGCCGGTGCAGGCGTGGCCGAATTGCCAGGCGTCACCGTCCTGGGCGTGGCCGCACTTCGAAGCTGCGCCTCTGCGGCGGCATAGGCGTCGCGGTAGGCCGGATAGAGGGCTAGCTCCAGCATCCAGCGCAGCCGGTCATCGACCGCGAAACCGGCGGCGGCAAGATGGCGATCGATCTCGTCCTGCCGGATCGGGTCGATCCCTTGCTCCTCCCGCATGGCGATGATCCTGCGCAGGTCGGCGATCCGCTGCGCGCTCCAGCCCTCCGCCTCCAACTTCCGCTCTTCGGCCGGCAGGAAGGACATGCGACCGCCCTGGTTTTTCAGGCGCTCGAAATAGTCGACGAACGCCAGATTGGCGGCCGAGTGGTCCTCGACATCGTACGGCGTCGATCGCTGCAGGGTGCATACCTCCGCCAGCCGCTCCTCGTACATCGCCTTGGCGATCGTCTGGAGCTCCTGCTCGGTGATACCGGTATTCTGCTTGGCCCGCCTGTCGAGCATCTCCAGCACCCTCGGCGTCACCGCCGTGAGCGCCGCCCCCATGTTGCGCGCTGCCTTCCGGTCGGTGGTCCGCAGCGACAGCCGGACATCTAGGGTGCTATTATCCAATAAACGGTGAATTCGGCGCCACCAGAAAATGTGTCCGCGCCGATATACATGTTGAAGACAGTCCAAAACCGCGGCCTTCCCGGCCAGCGCATTGGCACAATCCGATGCACAATTGTGCAGGTGCCAACGGCCGACCCTGATAGTCAGCCAGCATCTTCAAACACTTAGCAGCCAATTGGCTGGGATTTCAGGCAGATGGCTGGGGCGGCAGGAGGCGGAGCAGAGGGGTTCTCAAGCACCTGAATTTGCAAGAAATGATTGTTTTCTGCGGGGTTGCGCCCCACAGAGCTGCCCCACAAACCTGCCCCACACGCTCCTTCAGGACCCCTCATGGCCGCCATCCGCCCACGTCACAATCGCTTCGAGGCGAAGGTCCGCATCCCCCTAGCTCACCGCCCGCACCATGACGACCGGGAGTTTCTGTATCGCACGCTGAAGGCCACCAGCCGCAAGCTCGCCCAGATCGAGGCTGACCAATGGGAGAACGCCTTAAGGGTACAGTGGGCAGAGCGTGAGGGGCTGGCGCAGGACGCTCGTTCGACCCTGCGGCGCGTGTACGAGGACACCCTACAAGCGGCGGCGGCGGGCCGCTTTCAAGTTCACACCATCGGACAAGAGCCCGTTGATGCGGGTATCGATTACGAGATTGAGAAGATTGCCGAGGCCACGCCCCATGAGGAGGAGCCGTCCCCTGAAGCGGCTGCGAGATTGGCAGCTCTCCATGACGCACGAACGACCCTCCTTGGCCGCAAGCCTGACGTGCGGCATGAGTTCGAACCGTCGTTCAGCCAGCTTGCTAGCGACTACATGAAGCTGTGGAAGACTCAGACGGGCCTGAAGGAAAGCAACACCGAGCAGCAGAAGCGCGCCACCTTCGCGCTGTTCGCGGGCTATTGGCGGGATAAGCCCATTCGCGGTATTGGCCGCCCGGACGCGGCGCGGTTCATGGACGCCTTGCGCCACCTCGACAGCGCGTGGGCACGTTCCTCGGCAGCACGGGCCATGACGTGGGACGACCTTCAGGACGCCTTTGGCGGCCGGGACAAAGGCCTGTCGGACGCAACGCGTAACCGCCACGCCGCGACCCTTCAGGCGCTATGGGAATGGGCAAGCGAACGCGGCTACGCCGAGGGCCGGAACCCCTTCAGCGGTCATCGCACCCGTCTGCGCGCCGGGGTCAACGTTAAGGGATACCGTCCCTGGGAGCCCGAGGAACTTGAGCGCCTGCTGAACCCCGGTCCAAAGCGATCCGACTTGCGGGAGGTGATGCTGGTTGCCCTGTTCAGTGGAATGCGTCTGGATGAGATTGCGAGCCTGACGTGGGCGAACCTAAAGAAGGTCGACGGCATCGATGTATTCGATGTGAGGGACGCGAAGACGCCTGCGGGTAACCGGCAGGTGCCCGTTCACCCGAGCCTATCGTGGTTGGTCTCGCGGACGCGAGGGAAGCCAAAAGACCGCCTCTGGCCCGGCTTCAATCCCGAAGGACCGGGGAAGAAGGCGGGTGCTGATGCCGGGAAGGAATTCACCCGGTTCAAGCAGTCGCTGGGATTTGCTGACCGGCAGGCGGCATTTCATTCCTTCAGAAAGAACGCGGTGGCGCAGTGGGAGGCGGCGAGCGTACCTGAAACCGAGGTTGCCCAGATCGTTGGTCACGAAAAGAAGGGCATCACCTTTGGTGTGTACGGGCGTGGCGTATCGATCCAGCGCCGGGCACAGATCGTCTCTATGCTGAAATATCCGGGCGTAGCTGACTAACCACATCCGCAGGCATCGATCATTCTCGCCGAGGGGCCTTATATGCGCCACACTGGCGGGAGGACGCTCGTAACGGGGCGGCGATAGAGCGCCTCCAAGCTTGCCGATCAGGCGGGATCGATGAAGCCCGCACAGTGCCAGGACGATTCCCCTGCAGACGCCTCCGCAGCGCTATAGATTACCTCGATGCGAACTGGTGTCCATTCAAGAAGGAAGGACGCCAGGTTGGCGGCGATGAGATCCACCAGTTCTCCCTCGTCGCGAGCCTCTCGGTCCGTTTGCAGTAGGCGAGGCAGGAACCACCTGCTGGAAAGAGTGTATGGGTCAATTGCCGCAGCTTTCAGCGTATCCCATGACCAGCGGAAGAGCTTCTCTCGATATGTAGAGACCGCTTTGCCCCAACGTAATTCCGGCACCGTCTCGGTCGCCCTCATTGCAGTGAGCATGAGAGCCGCATCGAGTTCTCCGCTGCCCGCCCTTTCTGCATCAAGCCACATGCGAGCAGTTCCACTCTCGCCGGGCGCAGCCATTCGGCCGGAATGAAGTGTTACATGGGTGATGAAGTTCGCCGCGATGGCATTCTGCACTTTGACCGTGTTGCCGACAACCTCATCCCGCAGCCACCAAGTGAACCACTCGCCGTCTGAACTTGGGCTATGCGCTCGTACCTCAACGAACAGAGGATCAAGCTGCGCGCCGGCCCCTTCCAGCTTCTGCCGGAACTTCGCTCGAACGCTGCGCCACTCCTCCGCCTCACGCTCCTTCTGCGCCTCACGCTCGGCCTGACGCTTCTCAAAACCCCTCATGATCACCTCGATTACCCAAAACGCGAGCTCGCAAAAAAGCAGGCACAGGAAGACGGACGGTCAAACCTACGCGGCGCCCTCAAGCGCGCGGTAGACACTCCCTCGGCCGATCTTGAGGCGTCTTGCAATGTCAGCTGGACGGACACCTTCGGCCCTCAGGCGGCGAACCTCCTCGACTGGAACCGATGGCTTGCGCCCCTTGTAGGCCCCCGCCTCCTTCGCCTTTGCGATGCCCTCCATCTGGCGTTCGCGGCGGATCGCCGTCTCGAACTGCGCGAACACCGCGAGCATCTGGAGAAAGGCGACGCCTGCGGGCGTGGACGTGTCGATGGGCTGTTCGGTCGCTCGCAGGAAGGCTCCGCGCTCCTTCAGAACTCCGACGATCTTCTCAAGGTCCGCCACTGATCGGGCTAGACGGTCGATGCGCGTGACCATCAAGGTGTCACCAGAGCGGATGAAGTCGAGCAGGGTCTCCAACTCCTTCCGGCCCTCCGTTGTGGTACCGCTCATCTTCTCACTGCGAACGATGTCGCAGCCAGCGGCGTAGAGTGCCGCTTCCTGGATGCTGCAGTCCTGATCGTCGGTGCTGACGCGACCGTACCCGTAGGTCTTAGAGGTCATCGAAGTGTCCCATTAGGTTCTAGACCATGCCTGAATGCGTGTCCTAAAATCAAATGTCAACCCTATTGGGACGGATGTGCTGTTCGATGCCGGTGTTCGATCCAAGTATACCCGACTGGGACACCACCATGCGAAGGGCCGACCGAGGTTGTGGCTTTCGGGTGGTGGCGAGTTCGCCTGTCCTTCGACGCTCCTAGGCATGCTGAGCGCTGGCCGCTCACGCCTCACCGCCACCAGTTTCAGAGCCCAGCAATGGTTGGTGATTGCGGAGGCAGGCAATCGTGGAGGAGGGGGTAAGGGGGGGCGGTGGCGACGGTCCATCCTCGCTATGGCGCTTCGGATTTTTGAGCCAGAACCATTCGACCACTGCCCCCAGGCCACGCGCCTAGGTCACCTGAGCGCTCACACTACTAAAAAGGGGAAATGGGTCGGCCGGCGATCATGCGAACATGTACGTCGCCCCTCGCACGGTCTGGAGGTCGAGTTCACCGACGGCGGGTAGCGGCGGCAGAGTGGCAATCAGTTTGGTGTGCGGTTCCAACTGCTCCAACAACGCGGCCCTGAACCGCGCCAGCGGATCGGCCTCGTACATGGCGACGAACGTCTCACGCAGGATCGCCGCGAGGCGGTCCGTGTCAGCAGCATGGGTGCCGAAGCTGTCGTGAATCACCGCCAGGTCGCAAATTCCTGCGTCATGCGCCGCCACGACTGTGAGCATGAGGTGTGCGGCGTCGAGCGAATGAACGAAGTTGGGAGCGATCCCCGCCTGTGCCTGCCGACCGTCCGTTGTCGGAACGCGCTTCTCATCGATCCATTCGGCGAGTGTTCGGGCTCCCGCTTCCTCCGCGATCTGGAGCTGCAGCCGCTTGCCGCGAAACGTCGTCTCGATGCGTCCTGCCTTCGTGTTCGGATATCGCTGCAGGACAGGCAGGCCAGCCGGCGTCGTCCACCACAGCGGCAGGTCGAGCGCGCTGATCGCCTTGGCTGCCGCTTTGAGCCACTCCATCGCGGCGCGAGCTGCGGGCACTGTATCACCGATCAGGCAATAGAGCCGCGTCGCGAGCCACGTCGCCGATGCGAAGTTGTCCGCGCCTCCGAGGTGGGGCGGCTGGCCGTTGCTGGCTGCGGCTTCGTCGAGGCGGGCCAGCTCGGCTCTGATCTGGTCGCCCATCCCGCGCGCCGTCGCGGAATAGACGTAGGTCATGCAGGGTCGCTTCACTATCCCGCGCGTGATCTTGCCGTCTTTCCAAGGAGCCGCGCCGGGGTCCCGCGAGGCATCGGCCATCACCTGCGCTTTTGCCGCGACGAGTGCGTAGATGTCGCCTGGGCTGTCACTGGGCGTCAGATTTACGTGCGGAGCCGCCTGGGCGTCCCGAAGCAACGCCGTGAGATGCTGGAGGCCGGAGTTCGACCCATCGATGGCGATTGGCAGGTGCGAGACGAATGCTTCGCCATGCTGGAGATAGCCCGCCCATTCAAAGCATGCGGCGAGCGCCGCCCAAGGCTTGTCTGCGGTCGTCCAGAAGCGGGCGCCGTCCAACGGGTCGCTGGCGCTGTCGAGGATTTCCGCCCGGTGCTGCTCGACCCAGGCGATACGCTCCTCGAAGCGGAGCTTGTCGATTCCGAACACATTAGCGACGTGGATCGCGAGCCAGCGCGCACCCGAGGGCCCCAGCGGCTTCCCACGAGCGAACTCGATCAGGGAGCGACCGATGTCGCCTGCCTGCGGGTGAGGGCCGCCCTGCGGGACCGGATAAACGCGCCCCCGGAAATCGAGATCGTGCGGGAAGTAGATGGCAGGGAAGTCGGCCAGCTTTCGTGCGACCCAGAGCTGTTGGGCCAGCGCCAGACGTTTGCCACGTCCGGCTGCGTTGCGTGCATGAACCTTCGCGGCATCCCGCTTCCAGCGCTCGACTGCCTCGGGCTCGTCCTCTCCCAAAGGGCGCGCCGGGATCGGCTCTGGATCGCGCGGTGGAACGCCGGCCAGGGCGCCGCCCTCGGTCTCGAGGCGTTCCAAGACCTCCAGCAGCGGCCGGTTCACACGCCAGCCAGTCGCCTGCACTGCGTTCACGGCCCGATAGACGATAGGCATATCGACGCTGCTGAGTTCGTCGCCGTAGGCTCGGCTGTGCGATCCTACTAGCCGCGTCCCAATGGGCGGCGTGAGGTATCCGCCGTCGCTCGGGGTCGTCCACGGACAAGGCGGAACCACCATCGGTAGAGGGATCGGGTCCAGCAGCTCGCAGCGCTCGTGCTGCGTTTCGAGCCAGTCGTGCATCGTGTCCGTGAGGCACAGCCTACGTTCGCGGCGGATTTGCTTGTCGACATTGGTCTGAATCAGTTTCAGCTCGAACAGGCCGGTGGCCTCTATGGCGAGTTCGATCAGCTTGAGCCCGACCGTCACCAATTCGTGCTGGGACCAGTTGAGCGCGACGCCCTCGGCATCCTGTATCGCTTCGATGGCCCGCTGGCGCTTCTGGCTTACCGTTGCGCGCGCCGCGAGGCTCTTTTGCAGCCCCTCTGCGCCCTCTGGGTTGAGCCGGGCGAACTCCTCGGCTCGAAGATGGTCGAGCACCGCATTTCCGATGGCCTTCGCCACACCCTGAGCGCGAACTTCGCGGGCTCCTGCCTGGATGGCGCAGCGCAGGGTGAGGTAGGCCAGGGGCTCCGGCTCTGCTTGCGCTTGGTCGAGGAGATCAAAGGCTGCGTGTCGCCGTCCTGCTCGACCCGCCCTCGCGTCCGTCAAGAAGGCGCGGATTGCGTCTGCGGTCGGCTTGAGCGTCCGCCTGAGCATCGCCCGGCCAGGTGGTAGCGCCGCCTCATCGTGTTGGGGGCCGATTGCGTCGACCCAATGTGCGTTGCGCTTGTTCCGATAGCGCGCCTTCCCGAGCGCTCGGGATTCGTCTTCAAGGTCCTGCTGGATCTCGATCAGATCAACGTCGGTGATGATGGTAGTCGTCCTAGATGCTTGGCCGTCCGATAAGGTGGATCAACCGGCGGCTATTTCCTCTTCGACGCGGCCTTCGCCCTTCCGCAGTGCCTCATAGAGCTGCCCAGGGCCCAGTAGGATGTCCTTCAGCCCCGCGCGCACCTTGTCCGAGCCCAGCGCTTGCTGGCTCATCTTCTGGTGCGCGTCGAGCGCGTCGATGATCGCGCTCAGGAGCTCGTTGTCCAGCGTCGGCGAGGCAGCGAACTGCGCCTTGCTGTTGTTCATCGCTTGCATGGCGAGTTCGTCGGACTCCAGCAGCTTCCCCTTGATCACCTCGTTCACGTAGACGAGCTGATCGCCGTCGGTCAGCTCGCCATCGAACAGGTCGTTCACGCGCTGGATGATCTCGCGGAGGAGCGCCTTCTGCCTCTCCTGGATCGAACCGGAGCCGGCCTCGCCCATCGGCGGAATCTTTGGGGCCTCGCCGCCCATCAGCATCGGCTGCTTGTCCATCTTCTTCAGTGCGTGGTGCGTGAGCTGCAGCTGTGAGACGTCCACCGCCACGCGCTCTCGCCCAAAATCGAGCAGCCGCACGAGGTATTTGAAGAACAGGAAGCGCTTCTCGATGTCCGTGTTGCCGTAGTCGAACATCTGGCTGAGGAAGGTGTAGATCCGGATGAACGTCTGCGCGTCGGTCTTGAAGAGCGTCAGCGTGCCCATCTCGTCGCTTGCCGTCTGCGCAGCCTTCTCGTCCTCAAGCGCGTCAGCAGCCTCCTTGGCGGCCTTGGCTGCGGCGAAGCGCTTCAGCAGGCGATCCGCGACCGGCCCCAGCGCCCCCGCAAGATCCCCCTGGGTGGACTTCGGGTCCATCGCGACGGCCGCCACGCGGTCCACTTCGAAGCTGTCATACCAGCCGCCAGCATCCAGCTTGGCACGCATGTCGTAGACGAGGTTGGCATCGGTGACGCCTTCGAGCTCTGCCGTCTCATAATAGGTCCGGAACGCGGCCAGCACCTCCTGGGAGCTGTTCACGAAATCGAGAATGTAGGTCGTGTCCTTGCCCGGATGGGCGCGGTTGAGGCGCGACAGCGTCTGCACCGCCTGTACGCCCGCCAGGCGCCGGTCAACATACATGCCGCACAGCAGCGGCTGGTCGAACCCGGTCTGGAATTTGTTCGCCACGAGCAGCAGGTGATAGTCGGTGGCCTTGAAGGCGTCGCGAATGTCGCGGCCCTTCAGGTTCGGGTTGAGCTCCTTGCTCACCTCGCTCAGCGGCTCCGGCGACGAATCGGGATCGTTCACCTCGCCCGAGAAGGCGACGAGCGTGCCCAGCGGGTAGCCCTTGCCCTTGATATAGCGGTCGATGGCGAGCTTCCACCGAACCGCTTCCTTGCGGCTCGCCAGCACCACCATGGCCTTGGCCTTGCCGTCGAGAAGGGGCTGCACGTTCTCGCGGAAGTGCTCGACGACGATCTGGACCTTCTGCGCGATGTTATAGGGGTGCAGGCTTACCCACTGCATGATCCCCTTCGTCGCTGCCGAACGCTCGACCTCGGTGTCCTCCAACTCCTTGCCGTCGTGCGCCAGGCGGAACGCCAGCTTGTAGGGCGTGTAGTTCTTGAGCACGTCGAGGATGAAGCCCTCCTCGATGGCCTGCCGCATCGAGTAGACGTGGAACGGCTCCGGCAGGCCGCCCGGTTGCTTCACTCGCCCGAAGAGCTGGAGCGTCTTCGCCTTCGGGGTTGCCGTAAAGGCGACGTAGGTCACGCCGGTATCGCTCGCCCGCGCCGCCATCTGCGCCGCCAGCAGGTCTTCGGTGTCGATCTCGCCGCCGTCCTGGAGCTCTGCAATCTCCTCTGGCGAGAGCACTTCCTTGAGCTTCGCCGCTGCCTCGCCCGTTTGCGAGCTGTGCGCCTCGTCGGCGATGACCGCGAAGCGCTTGCCGTCGGTCGCCGCCAGATCCCGCACCGCCTGGAGCGCGAAGGGAAAGGTCTGGATGGTGCAGACGATGATCTTCTTGCCGGCCTTCAGCGCGTCGGCCAGCTGCGCGCTCTTGCTGCCGCTCTCGCTCTTGATCGTCTCGACGACGCCCGTGGTCCGCTGGAAATCGAATAGGGCGTCCTGAAGCTGCCCGTCGATCACCCGTCGGTCGGACACGACGATCACCGTCGAGAATAGCTTCTCGTCGTTCGCATCGTGGAGCTCGGAGAGAAAGTGCGCGGCCCAGGCGATGGAGTTGGTCTTGCCCGATCCCGCCGAATGCTGGACCAGGTACTTGGCGCCGACGCCCTCCTGAAGGATCGCGGTCTGGAGCTTCCGCGTCACGTCGAGCTGGTGATAGCGCGGGAAGATGATCGACCGAATGGCCTTCTTGTCGTCGCGCTGGGTAACGAGGTAGCGGCCCAGCAGCTCCAGCCAGCTGTCGCGCTGCCAAACCTGCTCCCACAGGTACGACGTGGCGTGGCCGAAGGGCTGCGCGGGGTTGCCCTTGCCGCCATGATCGCCCTGGTTGAAAGGCAGGAAGTGCGTGGCCGGCCCTGCCAGCTTGGTCGTCATCATCACTTCGCGGTTCGAAACGGCGAAGTGCACCAGCGCGCCCGACGGGAAGCTCAGCAGCGGTTCGCGTTCGTGCCCCTTCTGCTGCGGTAGCCGGTCGTGCTTATATTGGTCGACTGCGTCCTGCACCGACTGAGTGAAATCGGTCTTCAGCTCTACCGTCGCGACGGGGAGGCCGTTGAGGAACAGGACCAGGTCGATGCAATTCTCGTTGGCCAGGCTGTAGCGTACCTGGCGCACCACCCGCAGCCGATTGGCGCTGTAGCGGGCGACGATATCCGGGTTCATGCCCATTGCCGGCTTGAACTGGGCGAGCTGGATCGTGCCGCGCACGCCGATGGTGTCGACGCCGTTGCGCAGCACGTCGAGCGTCCCGCGGTCGTCCAGCGACTTGCGCACACGGTCTAACAGTAGCGGCTCCGCTGAGGCGCCGTGGAGCTTCGTCAGGCTCTCCCACGCCTTTGGCTGAGTCTCCTGTATCCAGGCGACCAGATCGGCCGGGAACAGCGCGCGCTTGCGGTCATAGGCCTGCGCGTCGCCGGCCTGATACAGCCAGCCCTTGGACGCGAGGATGGTGCAGACCTCGCTCTCGAAGCTGATCTCCTGGTGGAGGCGGTTCATGGCTGAGACCCTCTCGACGCTTGCAGCTGGCTCTGCTCCCAATCGCGATAGGTGAACCCGCCGGGATCGGTCTTCCACTCAACTTGCCCGTTGGACGGACGTCCATTCACCGCCGCAGCAGCGGCGCTAGGGCTCCGGAACGCATAGTCTTCCGCAAAGCGGCGGTGATCGCCCTCGGGTGAGAGCACTCCGCTACGGATAAGCTCGGCATGGAGATCGGCGTAGTTGTGTGACGCTGGCCCAACCCAGCTGCCCCGCGCGATTGATCCCGCTTCCACGATGAACTCGCCATCTTGCAGGACTGCGGAAGCGCGCAGACCATGTTTGCGCGTCTCCAGGACGAAACGAGGGTTGGGGGCCATAGCGTCGGCAATCGTGCTGGCGGGAAGCACGATGTCAGGAGTCGATGTCCTCGTTGCAGGCCGGGTACGCCTGATGAACATGTCCACCCGGACCGCGGGAAGGACGATGAAGAGGTTCTCCAGGAACGCCTCCATCTTCGCCACGTCAGCTTCGCTTAGCGCAGCCGGTACGGGGCTGGTGCCGTTGTCGAGCGGCACGCGGCCGATAGCCCGTGCCTCGGCAATCAGCCGGGCCTCCAGATAGCGGACATGGGCCTTGTTGAGCTTGTTGGCGGCTGCGGTGATCAGGACCGCGCTCGTCCACCATTCCTTGCGGACATCGTGGCTGCGGATGCGGGCGGAGATGTCCTCGCCCTCGCCGACATAGGCGCGTAGTTCGCCCTCCTGCTCGCCGATCAGCAGGTAGACCCCGGCATAGCTCGCCTCCGGTCGCGCTAGCGCCTCGGCGATCTGGGTGCGCGGCGCCATCAGGACGTGGCCGGTCCAGTTGAATAGCTCGGCTGTCAGCATGCCGTCGGGCCGGCCGTCAATGTAGTAGAGCTCCAAAGAGCGCCCAACGGTACTTGTCATGCGGCCTGGGCCTGTTGGAGCGACGCGCTGTGCACGTCGATCTTGCCGGTCACGGCGGCGGAGATAAGGGCGGAACGGCGTTCTAGCAACAAATCCGCCGCCGAGCTCGCCTCCATAATCAAAGCCTCCAACTTTGTAGTTTCTGCGACAAGATCCTCAGTAATTTCAGTCTGTTCTTTGTGTGGCGGAACAGGGATTCGCATTGAAGAAAGGGCTCCCATATTGAGCACGCGCTGCGCTGTTCCAACACAGACCATATCGACGAAGTGACTGAACAGTGAACTCCTGAGAATCCATCTGAGATAAGGGGCGGTAATGCTCTCGTTGGTTTGCATCCTTGCGACCGCTCGAGAAAGATTTACACCGGCAAGTTCCCGGTTGACGATAAGGCTCTCCCCAATCGTACCCACAACCGAAAGCAACAAATCTCCCTCAGCGACTATTGTGCGCTGATATTGGTCCGACAGCTGTGTCGAAATTGTCACGAGTTCGCCGCGTTCTGCTCTTCCTTCAGTCATGTCAGTGATGCGTAGCATCGGAATACCGCCGGCAGCAAAGTCTGGGACGAGCACTCCGTAGCATGGTGGCTGCCGGAGAAGGCTGCCAATTGGCTTAACCTCCCAATGAGCCGGTACATGGCCCAGCCATGCCACGCCGGATGTCTTTGTTGGCGCATTGGGGTTCAGGCCCTTGGTAACCGCGTGGGAGATGACGGCCTGACGCTTCTCCTTGAGCAGCTCGATGAGCCGCCGCTGCTCCTCCACCAGCGCATCAATCTTGGCTGTCTCGCGGTCGAGGAACGCGGAGATGGTCTGCCGCTCCGAGGCTGAAGGCCATGGGACCGGGAAGTCAGCGACGAAACCATCGGGGACGCGTTTGAGCCCGCCTGCGCCGAGCATCTCTCCCGAACCTGGGCCTCGGAAGAGATCTGAAAAGATCAGCCAGTGAAGGAACTGAGCATCCGCCGCCACATGAGGGCGCAGAACCGTAAGCTCTGTCGTCCCGAACCCGAACCCACCGAGCAATCCTTCGATCAGCGCACCTTTGCCGTTCTCGAAGCAGGGCGTCACCTTCGCGAACACCAAATCACCGTCAGCAAAGTAGGTGTAGCCGTTCTTCAGCTCCGCGAAGGGGCGCGTGCGGGTGACATCGATTTTGCCCGTCTCACCGATGGCCTCCATGGGTAGGAATGTCACTTCCCTGCCATCCGGCAGGCTCGCAACTTCCGATTTGGACGGATTCAAGGTCACAAGGTGCCTGAGCCGCTCCAGTCCCCAATGGGCGGGGATGGTGCCGAACCAATCGATCCCGCTCTCGCGGTAGCTAGGATAGCGGGGGAAGCTCATGCCGCGATGCCCGCAACTTCAGCTATGATCCGCGCTGCCTCCCAAAGGTTCTTGGGCTGATAGCGGATCAGGTCAGTGTTCTTGAAGCCAGGCTCGCGGAAGAGATTATGGTTCGGCTTGCTCTGATCAAAGGTCGAGTGATCGAAATATGCGTCTTCGCAGTCGCGCAGAAGGTTTCGCCGAACGCTGTCCGCCCGCACCCAGATGTTCGCCACCGTTTTTCGCTGGGGCTCCGTGGCCATTGGAATCCCGCTCTTAGTAACGTAGAGGTGGCAATGCGCGGGATGTCGATCACCGCTTGGCCAAATGGAAGGGTGCGCCTCGACCATCGCCGTCACCGCAGCCACGAAAGACTCATCGTTCACGCCGCAAGCCCCTCGATCATGGTCTTAATTCGGTCTGTCACCTGCTTCAAGTCGGCGTCGATCTCCGCCAATGGCCTTGGAGGCTTGAAGACGTAGAACTGGCGATTGAACGGCACCTCATAGCCGACCTTGGTCTTGCTCTCGTCGATCCACGCATCTGGCGCGTGCGGCAGCACCTCGCGCTTGAAATAGGCGTCGACGTCCTCGGCCAGCGGCACGTTCTCGGTATCACGCAGGGCGCTGTCCGCCTGCGGCTTGCCCTTGTTCTTGCCGCGCTCGCCCAGGATGATCTTGCCCGCCGCGTCACGCAGCGGACGCTCCACCGTGATCGCGCGGTAGCCGAAGGTGCTGTTGGGGAAGATGCGGGAGAGCGGCGCCAGCTTCACCTTGCCGCCCTGCGGTGCCTCCGGTGCCTTCTCACCGGCCCACACGATCTCGCGCGCCACTTCCTTGCCTTCGGCATCGAGCACGGTGGCAATATCAGCGGCTTCCGCGCGGCCGAACAGCTCGGTGATCTGCCTGATATGCTCCCCGCCCAGCTCCTTGCGCTTGGAGCCGAGCGACTTGCGCATCTTGCGCCAGAAGCTGGAGCCATCGATCAGCTGGACCAGCCCCTTGCGGCCGGCCGGCTTCCGGTTCGAGACGATCCAGAGATAGGTCGCGATGCCGGTGTTGAAAAACATGTCGGTCGGTAGCGCGATGATGGCTTCGACCAGGTCGTTCTCCAGCACGTAGCGCCGGATCTCGCTCTCGCCGCTGCCCGCGCCGCCGGTGAACAGCGGAGAGCCGTTGAGGACGATGCCGAACCGGCAGCCGCCCTCGGTCGCCGGGCGCATCTTCGCCAACATGTGGAGCAGGAACAGCATCGAGCCGTCCGAGACGCGGGGCAGGCCGGGGCCGAAGCGCCCATTGAAGCCCTGCTGCTCATGCTCGCGGCGGACTTCCTTCTCGACCTTCTTCCACTCGACGCCAAACGGGGGGTTGGCCAGCATGTAGTCGAAGGTCTTGCCGGGGTGCCCGTCCTCAGACAGCGTGTTCCCGAAAGCGATGTTGGAGACGCTCTGCCCCTTGATGAGCATGTCCGCCTTGCAGATCGCATAGGACTCCGGGTTGAGCTCCTGGCCCGAGATGGTCAGACGGGCGCCGGGGTTCAGCTCCGCCAGACGCTCTTCGGCAACCGAGAGCATCCCTCCGGTGCCTGCGGTGGGATCGTAGATCGTCCGTACCACGCCGGGCTTGGACAGCGCCGCGTCATCCTCGACGAAGATCAGGTTGACCATCAGGTTGATCACCTCACGCGGCGTGAAGTGATCGCCTGCGGTTTCGTTCGAGGCCTCGGCGAACTTGCGGATCAGCTCCTCAAACACCAGCCCCATCTGGCTGTTCGGCACCTTGTCCGGGTGCAGGTCGATCCCGGCGAATTTCTCGGTGACCAGGAACAGCAGCTTGGCGCGGGCGAGCTTGTCGATCTGGTTGTGGAACTCGAACCTCTCGAAGATGTCCCGCACCTCTTCCGAGAAGCCCTGGACGTAGGACGTCAAGTTCGCGGCGATATTGTCCGGGTCCCCCAGCAGCTTCTGGAGGTCCATCGGCGAGGTGTTGAAGAAGTTCGTCTCGGCCTTGCGGCGCAGGAACGGCTCCGGGTTCAGGCCGGACTTCTCCCGCAGCTCCAGTTCGGCCAGCACGGCCGTCTTGGTTGGCTCCAAAACGCAGTCGAGGCGCCGCAGGACCGTGAAGGGGAGGATGACGGAGCCGTAGTCGGCCGGCTTGTAGTCGCCGCGCAGCAAGTCCGCGACAGACCAGATGAAAGCCGACAATGCCTGGTGGTTCAATGCGTGTTCCCTATCGTGGAAGCCAATGGCCCAGCCAAGGGCCACCGATCAGCCCCCGCTGCGTACCTGAGGGGCGTTCGGTCGTACAAGACGAATGGGTACCGCGTGAGACGTCAGTGTGTATGCTGACTCTTGGACTGTGAGGCCACACAAACCTGCCCCACACACCTGCCCCACAAGGCAGGCGATTGAGCCCATAAGCCGTTGTAAAACCACGTTTTTCGAAAACTGGCTGGGGCGGCAGGATTCGAACCTGCGAATGCCGGTACCAAAAACCGGTGCCTTACCGCTTGGCGACGCCCCAACGAGCCGCGCGCCTTAGCCGGGCGCGCGGCAAAGCTCAACCGATACGATGCAACCAGCCGTGCGAATCTTCGGCACGGCCGCGCTGGATCGCGCTCAGCCGCTCGAGAAAGTGCGCGGTGAGCTGCCCGGTGCCGCCGCTGCCGATCGTGAACGCGTAATCCGGCCCGGCGACGCGACCGATCGGTGTCACCACTGCGGCGGTGCCGCACGCGAAGCTCTCGACCAGCCGGCCGCTGGCGGCATCGGCGCGCCAGTCCTCGATCGCATAGGGCTCTTCGTGCACCACCAGCCCCTGATCGCGCGCGATCTGCAGGATCGAATCGCGCGTGATGCCGGGCAGGATCGTGCCCGTAAGCGGCGGGGTACGCAGGGAGCCATCCGCGAACACGAAGAAGATGTTCATGCCGCCCAGTTCCTCGATCCAGCGCCGCTCGGCCGCGTCGAGGAACACGACCTGATCATAGCCGCGACGGATCGCCTCCTGCTGCGCGATCAGGCTGGTGGCGTAATTGCCGCCGCATTTCGCCGCGCCGGTGCCGCCCGGTGCCGCGCGCGTATAGTCGTGGCTGACCCACAGCGACACCGCACGCGCGCCGCCCTTCCAATAGGCGCCTACCGACGAGGCGAGCACCATATAGAGATATTCAGCCGACGGCTTCACGCCGAGAAACGCTTCGGACGCGATCATGAACGGACGCAGGTACAGCGAGCCGCCCTCGACGGTCGGCATCCACTCGCGCTCGGTCAGCACCAGCTGCTCGACCGATTCGAGGAACAGCTCCTCGGGCAGATCGGGCATCGCCATCCGCTGCGCCGAGGCGTTGAAGCGGCGGGCATTCGCCTCGGGACGGAACAGCGCCAGCCCGCCGTCCTCAAGCCGATACGCCTTCAGCCCCTCGAAAATCTCCTGCGCGTAATGGAGCACCGACGAGGCCGGGTCCATCGTCAGCGGCATCCGCTGCGAAATCCGACCGTCGTGCCAGCCGCGCCCTTCCGAATAATGCAGCACCGCCATGTGATCGGTGAACACGCGCCCGAATCCGGGATCGACCAGCCGCGCGGCGCGCTCATTGGCGGAAACAGGCGACGGATGCGGTTCGAACGCGAAGTTCACAGGACCTCCAGAGATCGCAGGCACGCGACCATTGGTCGACGCACCGGGGTTGCAGCGGCCTAGGGCCGATGGCAAAGCGGGTCAACATGGCTGCCTCAACGCATTCCGCCTCGCCGCTTTTCCTGCGCGAAACCGAGATTCGTCGCGGGCTGGAGCTGCTGTACTTCGGCAATGCGCACATCACGCGCTCGATCGATCGCGGGCTCGCGCGGCAGGGATTGGGCCGCGCGCACCACCGCGCGCTCTATTTCATCGCGCGTAAGCCCGACATGCCGGTCAGCGACCTGCTGGCGCTGCTGGCGATCACCAAACAGTCGCTAGGGCGCGTGCTCAACGAGCTGATGGAGCGCGGGCTGGTGGAGACGCGCGCGGGCGACCGCGACCGGCGGCAGCGGCTGTTGCGGTTGACGCCCGAGGGGGTGGAGCTGGAAGGCAGCCTGTACGAAGCGCTGCGCGAGAAATTGTCGGCGGCCTATTCGCGCGCCGGACAGGGCGCGGTGACGGGGTTCTGGGCTGTGCTGGAGGGATTGATCCCCGACGACGAGATCGCACGCGTCGAGGGGCTGCGCGGGTAAGTAATCCACCCGCAGTTCGTCGTTGCGACCCCGGCGAAGGCCGGGGGAAGCAATCCAGGGCGTCCTGATCCGGCTCTGGATTGCTTCGCTGCGCTCGCAATGACGGGTCAGCATCCTGCGCGCACAGCTTCGGATCTGCTCTAGCGGAGCAGCGAAAAGCCCCTACCCCTTCGCCATTTCCGCACCGCGCATCGCCGAAGCCGATAGCGTCCGCTCCAGTAACGGCACCAGCCCGCCCGCCTCATCAAGCACATTCAACCCCGCGCGAGTCATCCCGCCGGGACTCGCCACCGCATCGGCCAGCGCCGCCGGTGAGCGGTCGCTCGCCGCCACCATCGCCGCCGCGCCCTCGACGGTCGCGAGCGCCACCGCCGCCGCCTGCGCCGGATCGAGCCCGATCGCGACGCCGCCCGCCGCCATCGCATCGACGAAGCGAAACAGGAACGCCGGCCCACAGCCGGACAGCGCCCCCGCGGCAGCGAAGCGAGCCGCATCGTCGAACCACTCGACCAGCCCGAGCGGCGCCATCAGCCGGTCGACCGTCGCGTGCGCCGCGGCCGGCGCTTCGGGCGCGTGGATCGCGACCACCCCCCGCCCCAACTCGACCGGCAGGTTCGGCATCGTCTGGATCGCGACCGGCCCCGGAAATGCGGCCGACAGTCGCGCGGGATCGGGGCCGGCGAGCATCGACACGAGTAGCGGCGCTTCCCGCACCCGCTCCCGGTGCACCGCGGCGACCTCATCGAGTTGCTGCGGCTTGATCCCCAGCACGACCACGTCGGGCGGCGGGCCATCGGGCAAGGTCCGCGCCTGCCGAACATGGCCCGGCAGCGCGCGGTCGTGCCGGTTGACGACGTCGACGTCCGCCGCGGCGACCACGCCGCTCTCCAGCCAGCGGTGCAACATCGCCGAGGCCATGTTGCCGCACCCGATCATCCACAACCGCATCGCCGCGTCAGGCCTCGCCCTGCGTTTCGACCATCGCCGCGGCGATCGCCTCGGCCGGGGACTTGCCGCCCCACAGCACGAACTGGAACACGGGATAGAAGCGCTCGCACTCGTCGATCGCCGAATCGATCAGCAGATCGGCGGTCGTCAGCGACATCGTCGCCTCGCCCTCGCGCGTCTCGATCGCGGTCGCACAGCGATAAAGGAGGATCCCGCTCGACGACCACATCTCGAAATGGCCGAGCCACAATTGCTCGTTGATGAGCCCCAGCGTCTCATAGATCTTGCCGCGCCGCCCCTCGGCGACCTTCACGTCCGGGAACGCCAGCAACTGCACCACGCCATCCTCCTCGCGCCACAGCGCGCGGAGTTCATATTCGGTCCAGCTGCCCTTCACCGTCGCGGTGATCTCGTCCTCGTTCCGTTCGCACGGCCAACCGTGTGCGAGGAAATAGGATTCCAGCATGTCGAGCGGCGCTTCGGGCTCGGAATATTGGTCGGCTTCGTCAAGCATCATGATCTTATCGCACGACCGTGGTCGCGCGTCATCCCCGGCAGCAGTTTCGGCAGGCGTCGGGTCAGACGGTCGGGCGCGCGGCGAGCGCCGCCTCGAGCTTCTCGATCCGCGCGCGCAGCGCGTCATTCTCGTCACGCGCGGCAACCGCCATCGCCTTCACCACCTCGAACTCCTCGCGCGCGATGAAGTCCAGCCCGCCGATCCATTCGCGGGCGCGGGCGCGCGCATTGGCCTCGGCCTCGCGGCCCATGCCAGCGATCGTCCCGGCGGCGCCGTTGAACAGCTTGGCGACGTCGCCGAACAGAGGATTTTCGGATTGCATGGCGAATCGTCCTGCGAGAGCAAAAGGGTCAGCGGATCACTTGGGATGCCGCGGGCGCTTGCACAACCCGTTCCGCATCCGGGTTGAGCTGGCCGATCTGCCAGTTGAGCGCGCCGGCGATGCACAGCCACGCCATATACGGCACCATCAGCCATGCCGCGGGGCGACGGATCTGCGCGAAGACGATGGTGGTGAGGATCGACAGACCGAGGATCGCGACGATCAACAGGAACGCCGCCGCGACACGGTGCGCGCCGAAGAACAAGGGTGTCCACGCGAGATTGCCCGCCAGTTGCGCGATGAACAAGGCAATGCCGAGCCCGCGCAGCCGCGCCCCGCGTGCGCTGAGCACCAATGCCAGCGCAAGTCCGAGCATGACGTAGAGCAGCGACCAGACGACCGGGAATGTCCAGCCCGGCGGCGTCAGCTCGGGCTTGGCAAGCACCGCATACCAGCCGTTCTGATCGCCCGACGGCACGGTGCGCCCCGAAAGAAAGCCGAGCAGCAGCACCGCCGGGACCGTCACCACCGCATAACGAAGGAACGACGCCCGCAATTGTTCTCTCGATGCCAGCTCGCCCATGCTCACTCCTTCGCCATGCGGTCCCACACCAACATGCCGCAAAGCGCATCACCGCGCGACGGGTTCATCCGCGGTGCGCCGCGAGGAGGAATTCGACATTCCCTTCGGGCCCGGTGATCGGGCTTTCGGTCACGCCTTCGACCCGCCAGCCGCCCGCAACGAACCAGTCGGACACCTCGCCGCACACCCGCGCGTGGATCGCGGGATCGCGGACTACTCCGCCCTTGCCCACCTCGGTGCGCCCGGCCTCGAACTGCGGCTTGACCAGCACCAGCGCCCGCCCGCCGTCGCGGACGAAGCCGAGCGGTACCTCCAGCACCTTGGCGAGCCCGATGAAGCTGGCGTCGCATACGACCAGATCGATCGGCTCCGGGATGTGCGTGGCGGTGAGGATGCGCGCGCTGGTCTGCTCGTGGACGATCACGCGCGCGTCCTGCCGCAGCTTCCACGCGAGCTGGTTGGTGCCGCTGTCGACCGCGTATACGCGTGCCGCGCCGCGCGTGAGCAGCGCGTCGGTGAAGCCGCCGGTCGACGACCCGACGTCGATCGCCACCGCGTCGGCGACGGTCCAGCCGAAATGGTCGAGTCCGTGCGCCAACTTGATCCCGCCACGCGACACCCACGGATGATCGCGCCCGCGAACATCCAGGAGGGTATCGATGGCAACCGGCTGCCCCGGCTTCTCGATCTTGCGGTCGCCCGCGAACACCAGCCCGGCCATCACCAGTGCCTGCGCGCGGGTGCGCGACTCGACGAGCCCGCGATCGACCAGCAACTGATCGACCCGCTGTTTGGTTGGCGCTGACATGCCCGACGCTATCGCGCGCGCCGCGGCGGGCCGCAAGCATCGGCAACGCTCCGTCGCATCAGCCGCTCGCCCCATGCCGATTGCTGCAGTGCACGATTGCCTATCGGCTTAATAGGGATTACCTGTGCAATCGAGGCCGCGGCACGCCCGACCCCTAGACTGGGCCGCGGCCTCGCCCCGATTGCACGCAACAGGAGGTACGTCATGGGACATGCCAACTACGATCTGTCGGTGCAGCCGACCGTGCTGACCGTTCCCGGGCTTGGCGGATCGGGCCCTGCACATTGGCAGACGTTATGGGAGCGCAGCCGCCCCGATACGGCACGCATCGAATTGGGAATGTGGGACCGTCCGCATCGCAACACCTGGGTCACCAAGATCGATCAGGCGGTCGCGTCGGCCCGCGCACCGGTGATCCTCGTCGGCCATAGTCTGGGCTGCATCGCGATCGCGTGGTGGGCCTCGATGAGCCCGCAGCCCTATGGCTGGCCGGTCGCGGGCGCGTTGCTGGTGGCGCCGGCCGATGTCGATCGCGCCGGCGTGGCGAGCGAACTGGCCCCCTTCGCCCCCGCGCCGAAGATCGCCCTGCCCTTCCCCTCTATCCTTGTCGCCTCCAGCGACGATCCGTGGGTGTCGATCGAACGCGCGCACAGCATGGCGGTCGATTGGGGCAGCCATTTCATCGACTATGGCGCGTACGGGCACCTCAACGCCGCCAGCGGGCTGGGTCAATGGCCGGAGGGGCTGGAATTGCTCGACCGGGTGCTCGCGGCGGCGGGCGGCCCGCATGGCGAGGTCCGCTCGCCGGGCGACGCGCGCGCGATCCTCTCGCGCGGCACCGGCGACCAGCGTCCCCTGCACGCCTGACGGTCTAGCAGAACCGCCAACAATCACTTCGTCGCCCCGGACTTGACCCGGGGCCCGCTTTATTGCCGGTACTTCAGACCGAAGCGGGCCCCGCATCAACTGCAGGGCGACGGTAAGCACTCAGCGCGTGAGCGCAGCGACCCCCGGCAATTCGCGGCCTTCCATCCACTCCAGGAACGCGCCCCCGGCAGTTGAGACGAAGGTGAAGGAATCGCCCGCACCCGCCTGATTGAGCGCGGCAACGGTGTCCCCGCCGCCCGCGACCGACACCAGCCCGCCTTCCTTGGTCAACGCCGCCGCGGTCCGTGCCAGCGCCACCGTTGCGGTATCGAACGGCGGCGTCTCGAACGCACCCAGCGGCCCGTTCCAGACCAGCGTGCGGCAATTCTTGAGCACGTCGCCCAGCGACTCGGTCGCAGCCGGGCCGACGTCGAGAATCATCTCGTCTGCGGCAACTTCGTGAACATTGACGGTGCGCGTCGCTGGGTTCGGCTTGAATTCCTTGGCGACGACAACGTCATACGGCAGGTGGATCGTGCAGCCGGCCTGTTCGGCAGCGTCGAAGATCTCGTCGGCGGTGCCGGTCAGCTCATGCTCGCACAGGCTCTTGCCAACATCGACGCCGCGCGCCGCGAGGAAGGTATTGGCCATGCCGCCGCCGATGATCAGGTGATCGACGCGCGTAACCAGATGCTTGAGCACCGCCAGCTTGGTCGACACCTTCGCGCCGCCCACCACCGCGGCCACCGGATGCTCCGGCTTGCCCAGCGCCTTTTCGAGTGCGTCCAGCTCCGCCTCCATCGCACGACCGGCGAAGGCCGGCAGCCGGTGCGCCAGCCCCTCGGTCGAGGCGTGCGCGCGGTGCGCGGCGGAGAAGGCGTCGTTGACGTACAGGTCGCCCAGCGCCGCGAACCGCTCGACCACCGCCGGATCGTTCTTCTCCTCGCCGCCGAAGAAGCGCGTATTCTCCAGCACGCCGATGTCGCCGGGCTGGAGCGTGGCGATCGCGTAAGCCGCGCCTTCCCAATCGATGTAGCGCACGGGACGACCCAGCACCGCCTCATAGGGCTTGACGATCTGCGCCAGCGACAGCTCGGGCGAGGGCACCCCCTTCGGCCGGCCGAAATGCGCCAGCACCAGCACGATCGCGCCCTTGTCGGCCAGCTCCGCGACGGTCGCCACCGTCGCACGCAACCGGGTGTCGTCGCTGACTTGCCCATCGTGAAGCGGGACGTTCAGATCCTCCCGGACCAGCACGCGCTTGCCCGTGACGTCGCCGATATCGTCGAGCGTGCGGAACGACTTGGTCATGCTTCCTCCATCCTGATCTCGTCGCCGACCGCGATCCGGCCGCCGTGTATCACCATCGCGCACGCGCCGCCGCGCCAGTCGGGCGTCATCGCGGCGCGCAGCCCCTCGGCCAGCGCTTCCATCCTCTCGCACGGATCGCATTCGCGCGTAATCTCGAGCACGACGTCGGCACCGATCCGCACGCGGACGCCAGCGGTCTGCGGCAGGTCGAGCCCGTCGACCAGCAAATTGGCGCGGCGCTCTTCCCAGCCGATCGTATGCCCGACCTCCGCCATCGCTGCGGCCCAGTCGCCGCGTTCGATCAGCGTGACCTGCCGCTTGTAGGGCTTGCCGCGCATCGCACCGCGGAAGTCACCATGGATGCCGCCCTCCACGGTGACCTCGACATGATCAACCAGCTCCATCGGCGCGCGCGACCGGGCGTGTCGCGCGATCCCGAGCAACACTCCCGTCATCCGCGCGCCTCCCGCGATCAGCCGAGCTTGGCCATCACCGAGGCGGTGTCGACCATGCGGTTCGAGAAGCCCCACTCGTTGTCGTACCAGCTGACGACGCGCACCAGCTTGCCGTCGAGCACCGCGGTCTCGAGGCTGTCGACCGTCGACGAGTACGGCGTGTGGACGATATCGATCGACACCAACGGCTCGTCGGAGAAGTGCAGCACACCCTTCATCGGGCCGTCCGCCGCCGCCTTGAGCAGCCCATTGACCTCCTCCTTGGTCGTCTCGCGCCCCGGCATGAAGGTCAGGTCGACCAGGCTGCCATCCGGCACCGGCACGCGCACCGCCGAACCGTCCAGCTTGCCCTTCAGCTCCGGCAGCACCTCGCCCACCGCACGCGCCGCGCCGGTCGTGGTCGGGATCATGCTCATCGCCGCCGCCCGCGCACGACGCAGGTCCGGGTGGATCTGGTCGAGGATCTTCTGGTCGTTGGTATAGGCATGGATCGTGGTCATCAGACCGCGTTCGATGCCCAATGCATCGTTCAGCACCTTGGCGACCGGCGCGAGGCAGTTGGTGGTGCACGACGCGTTTGAGACGATCGTGTGCCCCGCCTCCAGCTTGTCGTCGTTGACGCCGTAGACGACGGTGATGTCGACGCCCTTTGCGGGTGCGGAGATCAGCACCTTCTTCGCGCCCGCATCGATATGCTTCTGCGCGCTGGCGCGGTCGGTGAAGAAGCCTGTGCATTCCAGCACGATGTCGACGCCCAGTTCCTTGTGCGGCAGATTAGCGGGATCGCGCTCGGCGGTGACGCGGATGCGCTTGCCGTCGATCACCAAGTCCTGCCCGTCGGCCTCGACGGTGCCGGCGTACTTGCCGTGGACGCTGTCGCGGCTGAACAGCCACGCATTGGATTTGGTGTCGGCCAGATCGTTGATCGCCACCAGCTCCAGCTCGCTGCCGCGCTCCAGCAATGCACGCGCCACCAGCCGACCGATGCGCCCGAAGCCGTTGATCGCAACCTTCGTCATCGTCAATCCTCCGCCAATTCCGTCCAGATGCGGCGGCTTTTGCGCAGGTGGATGCGCACCCGTCAACCGCCCCGCTGCAGAGACCATCCGCCGCGCAAGCTACTTGTCGCGCCGCGCGCGCGATCCTATCGCTTCGCCATTATGGACAATCCCGCGATCGCCCGGCTGGACGCCGCCATCACCCGCGTCGAAAACGCGATCGCCGCGCGGCGCGCCGCCGACGCGCTGCTGGAGCGGCGGCACGCCACGCTGAAGGCGACGATGGCTCAGGCCGTCGCCGCGCTCGACACGATCATCGCCAATAGCGCCGAGCCGGAGGTGAAGGGCTGATGGCGATCGTCACGCTGCGCATCGGCGACACCAACTACGATCTGGCCTGCCGCGATGGTGGCGAGGCGCGGTTGCAGGAGGCCGCCGCGCTGATCGACGAGCGCTGGGAAATGGCGCGTCGCGCCGCCGGGGCTGGCGGCACCAACCGCCAGATGCTGCTCGCCGCCCTAATGGTCGCCGATGCGCTGATCGACGCGCGCAACGCGCCGCCGCCCGAGACACCCGAAGGCGTGGCGCTCGATCAATTGTCCGAACGCCTCGAATCGATCGCCGCGGCCCTTGAGCAAACGCTGCCGAGCGCCTAGGTTGGTGACGGCGGGTTCTGCCCGGTACGAGCCTAGAGAAATCCCTGAGGCTATTCATCATCCAAGGGGGTTGTCCCTGCCCGGGCCCTGGCCCGACGCACATGATCCCCACCTGACGTACTGGGCGTCAGTGGATAATCCGGCAAACGACCACGGCGGTCCCGCCACCCGCCCCCCTTTGCGGTCCGATGTAATCCGATGAGCGACAAGACCAGCTTGCGCGCCGCGGCGCGTGCCGCCCGCGCCGCCTTCGTCGCCGCGCCGCATCCGCCGATCCGGGTCGATGCTCGATTCTTGGCATTGCTGACGCCCGGCATGATCGTGGCCAGCTACGTGCCGATCAGCGGTGAGGCCGATCCCGCCCCGCTGGAGCAAGCCGCGCTGGCCGCCGGGTGCACGCTTGCACTGCCGCACGTCGTCGATCGGGCGACGCCGCTCTCGTTCCTGCGCTGGTCGCCGCGCAGCCCCTTGCAGAGCGGCCCC
This sequence comes from Sphingomonas phyllosphaerae FA2, assembly GCF_000427645.1. Lineage (GTDB taxonomy): Bacteria > Pseudomonadota > Alphaproteobacteria > Sphingomonadales > Sphingomonadaceae > Sphingomonas > Sphingomonas phyllosphaerae. The sequence continues at coordinate 1,828,458 of NZ_KE386571.1, forward strand.
TTCGGCCTTCGCCAGCCCGTACATGACGGCGCGCCGGTCGCGCCTGATGTGGTACTGACCCCGCTGGTCGCGTTCGACCGCGCGCTTAACCGGCTCGGTCAGGGCGCGGGGCATTATGATCGTGCGTTCGAGAGCTTCCCGCAGGCATGGCGGATTGGTGTGGCGTGGAGCGTCCAGTTGATCGATGGACTGACCGCCGATCCGTGGGACGTGCCGCTACACGCCGTCGCGACCGAACTGGAGTGGATCACTGCATGACACCTTCATGGCGCAAGCCCGCCGGGATGCTGATCATCCTTTTGCTAATTCTGGTATGGTGCGTCGGCATCGCCTCGCTGTCCGCGACGATCGGCCGCTGGCACGGTACGGTGCAATTGCTGTTCTACGTCGTGACCGGGATCATCTGGATCGCACCGCTGAAGCCATTGCTCCGCTGGATGGAGACAGGTCGCTGGCGCTGAGTTTCAAGCCACTGACAAGTGGCGCGAGTGACGGGGCTCGAACCCGCGACCTCCGGCGTGACAGGCCGGCGCTCTAACCAACTGAGCTACACCCGCATTCCTGTACGCGTTCCATGCATCGACAAGGCGCATCGCCCTCGAACCGCATGTTTCGCGTCATCTCACGACAACGATACGCCAATCCCGAGAGGGATGGCGCGAGTGACGGGGCTCGAACCCGCGACCTCCGGCGTGACAGGCCGGCGCTCTAACCAACTGAGCTACACCCGCTTGTAGAAGCGTGAGGCGCGCCAACTAGGCGGCACGCCTTACCCTGTCAACGACTATCGGCGACTTTTTCGACGACGGCGATCTGCTCCTCCTGTCCGCGCATCAGCGTGCCGTCTTCGAAGAGGAAACCGGCAATGTCGGGGCGGCCCGCGGCGGACAGGATCGTCTGGACGATGATGAGGATCGGCACCGCCAGCAATGCGCCGACCGTGCCCCATACCCAGCCCCAGAAGCTGATCGAGATGAGGATCATGACCGGATTGATCGTCAACCGGTGCCCGACGATCAGCGGGGTCACGACATTTGCCTCGATCAGATGCGCGCCGTACATGATCGCGGGCGCCGACAGCGCGGTCCAGACGTCGGAGAAGGTCATCAGCCCGCCGATCGCGAGCAGCAGCGCCGCGACGACCGGACCGAAATACGGCACGTAGTTGAGCAGCGTCACGATCCCGCCCCACATCAGCGGGAACGGCATGCCGAGCAGATGGAGCGCCCCCGCGACAACGGCGCCAAGCGCAATGTTGATGATCGTGATCGTACCGAGATACGACGAGACCGCGTCGACCATCTCCTGCAAGACGCGCGCGGTCGTCATTGCGCCGCCGAAGCTGGCCCGGCCGGTAATCATCCGCTCGCGCATCCGGGTCCAGCCAGACAGGAAGAAGAAGGCGACAAGAATCGCATAGAACGTCTGAACGATCACGGCTGGTGCCGAGGTAGCGGCCAGCTCGACGATCGAGCTGGGCGGTGCGACCGCGGCGGTCGCCGAGGGCTTGACCGGTGTCGTCGCGATCTGGCGCAGCGTGCGGTTCGCGTAGCGCTCGAGGCTGGAATAAAGATCGAGGATCGGGGCGAGGTTCGCCTGGATGCGGTGGATGCGGCTGGGCAGCAGTCGGAAGAATTCGGTTGCCGGAACGACGATCGCCGCCAGCGCGACATTGGCGATCACCAGGAACAGGATCACGCAGAATAGCGCCGCGATCGGCGACGGTAGCCGCCGCCGCTCCAGCCATTCGAGCAGCGGGATCAGCGCCAGCGACACGACCAGCGCGATCGCGGTCGGCATGAAGAACTCCGCCCCCGCCTGCAACGCGAACGGCAGTCCGAGCATCAGCCCGATTCCGGCCGTCAGCGTCAGGCCGGCGAGCAGGCGGTCGCGCCGCATCGGCGGGTCGATTACGGCCGCGGTGGGTGCCGGGATGAAGGGCTCGGCGGACGAGGGCTGATCGGACATATCCGTCACCTACGGCCATTTACCATCCGCGGCCAAGCGCCTTCGCGTTCGGATCAATCGTCGCGGTTCCAGGTGCCCGTTTCGAGGTACAGATAGTCGGGATCGAACTCGCCCAAACGGGCAAGCCGGTCGTGATCGGTAATCCGCACCACGCCGCGCGCAAATTCAGCCATCCCGCCCTCGCGCAGGCGCCGCAGCATGCGGTTAACGTGCACGCTGGTAAGCCCCAGCGCCTCGCCGAGATCCTGCTGCGTGAGCGCGAAATCGAAGGCGTTGCCATCCGCGGCCCCGACGGCGCGCAGGCGATGATAGGTTTCAAGCAGGAAATGCGCGAGCCGCCCCGCTGCATCGAGCCGACCGATGCGGAAAATCCACTCCCGGTGCAGTGCGGCGTCGAGCAGGGTTGAGCGCCAGAGCAGCCGTGCCAGATGCGGGTGGTCGATCAGGATCTTGTCGATGCGCGCATGCGGGATGATCGCGACGCGCGCTTCGGTCAGCGTACCGACGTCGTGGTCGAGGCGGCGCAACGGATATCCGTGCAGATCGACGAAATCGCCGGTCAGCTGCAACGCCACCAACTGCCGGAAGCCGTCGCGTGCATCCATATAGCGACACATCACGCCGTCGAGCAGCAACGTGCTGTTCGTCACCGGCTCACCCCGGCGCGTGACAATGCGGCGTGCGGGCAGGTGCTCGATCCGCTCGACCGCGCCTTCGAGCACGTCTTTTTCGGCCTGCGTCAGTCCGTTGCGGCCACGCCCGCGTAGAAAGTCCTTCGTCACGCGCATCGAGTTGCCGTCCCCGTTCGTCTCTTTTCGAGCAGCAGGATTAGGCGGGGAAGCGTCGTGGGGACAAGCCCGGCCCGGAGGCACCCTGCCAAGAGCAAGTAATGCCACGCGATCGTCGTCGCGGTTCGCAGAAGGCCGATTGCGTTTCCCTCCACCCGCGCGATAGACAGAACACCGATTCGAAATAACGGTATGCCCGAACGCAGGAGAGTCGCCGATCATGACGTCGCAGAGCATCGAGCAGTCGGGACCGATCCGCGTCGAGCGGGACGGCGATATCCTCCAAATTACCAGCGACTCGCCGCCCGTGAACGCGCTTGGTGCGGCAGTGCGCGACGGTCTTGAGGCCGCGGTGAAGGCGGGTGTCGCAGATTCGAGCATCACCGCGATCGTGCTTCGCTGCGACGGGCGGACCTTCTTCGCGGGGGCCGATATCAGCGAATTCGGCAAGCCTCTGCAGGGCATTCCGCTGCCGACGCTGGTGGACCTGATCGAAGCAAGCCCGAAGCCCGTCATCGCCGCGATCCACGGCACCGCGCTGGGCGGCGGGTGCGAGGTGGCGCTGGGGTGTCATTATCGGGTCGCCGTCCCCTCCGCCAAGCTGGGCACCCCCGAAGTGAAGCTGGGGCTGCTGCCCGGCGCGGGCGGGACGCAGCGGCTGCCGCGGCTGGTGGGGGTCAAGGCTGCGCTGGAGATGATCGTCCTCGGTAACCCGGTGTCCGCGAAAGCCGCGGCGGACATGGGGCTGGTCGACAAGGTGGTCGGCGAGGACACGCTGGCCGCCGACGCCCTCGCCTTCGCGCGCGAGGTAGCGGGCACGCGCCCGATCCCGCGCGTTCGCGACCGTGTCGTTGCCCCCGATCCGGCGGCGGTCGAGACGTTCCGCAAGACGCACGGGCGCAAGCTGCGCGGGTTCGATGCGCCCGAGGCGTGCATCACCTGCGTCGTCGCGGCGGCCGAACGGCCGTTCGAGGACGGGCTGGCGGTCGAGCGCGAACAATTTATGGCGTTGATGAACGGCAATCAATCGGCGGCGCAGCGGCATCTGTTCTTCGCCGAGCGCAAGGCCGCCAAGATCGACGACATCGATCCCGCCACCGCGCTGCGCGCGATCGGCCGCGTCGGCGTGATCGGCGCAGGCACGATGGGCGGTGGGATCGCGATGAACTTCCTGTCGGCGGGCGTGCCGGTGACGATCGTCGAGATGCAACAGGAAGCGCTCGACCGCGGCACCGGGGTGATGCGCCGCAATTACGAGGCGAGCGCCGCCAAGGGCCGGCTGCCCGCCGACGCGCCCGACAAGGCGATGGCGCTGCTATCCCCTACCCTGTCGCTCGACGACCTCGCGGATTGCGACCTCATCATCGAGGCCGTCTATGAGGACATGAGCGTAAAGAAGGACATCTTCACCAAGCTCGACGCGATCGCCAAGCCGGGCGCGATCCTGGCGAGCAACACCAGCTATCTCAACATCGACGAGATCGCCGCGGTGACGAAGCGGCCCGGCGACGTGCTGGGGATGCACTTCTTCTCGCCGGCGAACGTCATGAAATTGCTGGAGGTGGTGCGCGGCAGGCAGACCGCGCCCGACGTGCTATCGACGGTGATGGCGCTGGCCAAGAAGATCCGCAAGGTCGCGGTGGTCGCGGGCGTGTGCGACGGGTTCATCGGCAACCGGATGCTGATGCCGCGGCAGGTCGAGGCCAACAAGCTGTTGATGGAAGGCGCGACGCCCGAGCAGATCGACCGCGTGCACGTCGCGTTCGGGATGCCGATGGGGCCGTTCCAGATGGCCGATCTCGCCGGGGTCGATATCGGCTGGCATCGCGATCCCAGCCGAATCGAGAACATCCGCGACGCGCTCGCCGCCGAGGGGCGTTGGGGGCAGAAGAAGGGCGCGGGCTTCTACGATTATGACGAAAAGCGGAACCCGACGCCGTCGCAGCGCGTGGCGGAGATCATCGACGAATTCCGCGCCAAGGAGGGCGCGACCCCGCGCGACATCAGCGACGAGGAGATCGTCGCGCGCACGCTCTACACGATGGTCAATGAAGGCGCGCTGATCCTTGAGGAAGGCATGGCGCAGCGCGCGTCCGACGTCGATGTCGTGTGGGTCTATGGCTATGGTTGGCCGGTCTATCGCGGCGGGCCGATGTTCTGGGCGCAGAGCGAGGGTGCCGACAAGGTGGTCGCCGGGCTCGAGCGTTATGGCTTCCCGGTCGCCAAGGGGCTCAAGACCGGGGAGGCGTTCAAGTGAGCGATCTCGACACCTTTCGCGAAGAAACCCGTGCGTGGCTGGACGCGAACTGCCCGCCCGAAATGCGCGCGCCGATCGTGTCCGAAAAGGACGTGGTGTGGGGCGGGCGCGACCAGTCGCGGCTGACCGCGCCGCAGAAGACGTGGCTCGACCGGATGGCGGCACGCGGCTGGACGGTGCCCGACTGGCCGAAGGAGTATGGCGGCGGCGGGCTGAGCGCGGCGGAAACCAAGGTGCTGCGCGAGGAAATGGCGCGGATCAAGGCGCGCAATCCGCTCAACAGCTTCGGCATCTCGATGCTCGGGCCGGCGCTGCTGAAATACGGGACCGAAGCGCAGAAGCTGGAGCATCTACCCCGAATCGCGCGCGGCGAGATCCGCTGGTGTCAGGGCTATTCGGAACCCAATGCCGGGTCCGACCTCGCGAGCCTTGCGACCAGCGCCGAGGATGCCGGCGACCATTTCGTCGTCAACGGGCAGAAGGTGTGGACCAGCTACGCCGATCAGGCCGACTGGATCTTCTGTCTGGTGCGCACCGATAAGACGACCAAGCAGGGCGGGATCAGCTTCGTGCTGTTCGACATGGCCTCGCCCGGCGTGTCGACCAAGCCGATCCTGCTGATCAGTGGTTATTCGCCGTTCTGCGAGACGTTCTTCGACGATGTTAAGGTGCCCAAGGCCAATCTGGTCGGCGAGCTGAACAAGGGCTGGGACGTTGCGAAGTACCTGCTCGGGCATGAGCGCGAGATGATTTCGGGCATGGGACTGTCGGGTGGCGGCGATGCTTTGGTCGAGGGCGCGCTGGCGACGGTCGGGGTCGATGCCGAGGGGCGGCTCGCCGATCCGTTGTTGCGCGCGCAGATCGCGTTGTACGAGGTGCGCGCGCTGGCGTTCGCGGCGCAGAGCGAGCGGTTCATCGACGAACTGAAGGCCGGACAGGCGCATCCCGCGCAGCCGAGCATGATGAAATATTACGGCACCGAGCTGAACAAGGCGCGCCACGAGCTGGCGATGGCGGCGGGCGGGTCGGATGCGGCCGAGTGGGAAAGCGAGCGCTCGGGCGGCGGGCGCGCAGCGCGGGCGTGGCTGCGGACCAAGGCGAATTCGATCGAGGGCGGGACGAGCGAGATCCAGCTCAACATCGTGGCGAAGCGGGTTCTGGAATTGCCGGGGTGATCGTCGCCCCTGCGCAGGCAGGGGCCCATGGCTGCCGAATGGAAGTGCAGCGGTGGCTGTGGGCGAGTGCGGTGCGTGTGTCAGATGATCCGGCACACGACAGAGACATGGGCCCCTGCCTGCGCAGGGGCGACGGTGGAGGTGGGGCGGTCGATCCTGATGGAGACGTCACGCGCATTTCCTTCGTCGCCCCGGACTTGATCCGGGGTCCCGCTTCCTTTCAGCCGCAGCGGAAAGGAAGCGGGGTCCCGGGTCGAGCCCGGGACGACGGGTATGTAGACGATAGAGCCCTCCCACATGGGCCTGAACGGAGGATGCGATGCCGCTTTTCCTGAATGACGAGCAGACGATGCTGCGCGATACCGCGCGTGATTTCGTCAGTGAGAATGCGCCGGTTGCGCACCTGCGACGGTTGCGCGATGCCGACGACAAGACCGGGTTCGATCGCGCGCTGTGGAAGCAGTTCGCCGAGATGGGCTTCACCGGCATCCTGATCGGCGAGGATGCCGGCGGGCTCGGGCTCGGGCATGTCGAGGCCGGAGTGGTGCTGGAGGAGATCGGGCGCAACCTGTCGCCCTCGCCGTTCCTCACCACGGCGGTGGCAGCGGTGGCGGCGCTCGACGGCACGGCGCAGGCGGCGCGCTGGTTTCCCGGCATCCTGTCGGGCGAGACAATCGCGGCGCTGGCGATCGACGAGGGGCCGAAGCATCGGGACCGGGTCGCGTTGCGCGCGGAGCGCGCGGGCAACGGCTTCCGCCTGAGCGGCGCCAAGCAGTTCGTAACGCACGGCCATGTCGCCGACCTGCTGATCGTCGCGGCGCGGACCGCCGACGGCGACGACGATGCCGAGGGCGTGACGCTGTTCGCGGTGCCCGCCGATGCGGCCGGTCTCACCGCGACGCCCGAGCGGCTCGCCGACAGCAGCATCGCGGCGCGGCTGACCTTCGAGGGGGTGGCGGTCGATGCGGATGCGGTGATCGGCGAGGTCGATGGCGGGCGCGCGCCGCTCGACCGGCTGCTGCGCGCGGGGCGGACCGGGGCGTCGGCGGAGCTGCTCGGCGTCGGCGGTGGCGCGATGGACATGACGGTGGCGTATCTGAAGCAGCGCAAGCAGTTCGGCGCGCTGATCGGCAGCTTCCAGGCGCTGCAACATCGTGCCGCGCATCTCTATGCCGAAATGGAAGTGGCGCGCGCGGCGGTGCTGAAGGCGCAGCAGTTGCTGGACGCGGGCGATGTCGCGGCGGATCAGGCGGTGTCGGTGGCCAAGGCGATGACGGGGCTTGCCACGACGCTGTCGGTGCAGGAAGGCGTGCAGATGCACGGCGGAATCGGCATGACCGACGAATATGACATCGGCTTCTTCATGAAGCGCGCGCGGGTGCTCGCCGAGATGTTCGGCGATGCGAACTTCCACGCCGATCGCGTGGCGCGCGGGCGCGGCTATTGAGCGACGCGCCCTCCCCTGCGGCGCTGGTGGCCGATCTGGTCGATCTGCTCGACGTCGAGGAGATCGATACCGATCTGTATCGCGGGCGGCGCTCGACCGGCGGGGTCGGGCGCGTGTTCGGCGGGCAGGTGATCGCGCAGGCGCTGCAGGCGGCGCAGCGCTCGGCGGGCGAGACCGACAAGGTCGCGCATTCGCTGCACGCCTATTTCATGCGCGCCGGATCGGAGGAGCATCCGATCATCTATCGCGTGGTGCGCGATTTCGAGGGGCGCAGCTTTGCGACGCGGCGCGTGATCGCGATGCAGAAGGGCACGCCGATCCTCAATATGGCCGCGTCGTTCCAGCGTCCCGAGGAAGGGCTGTCGCATCAGGATGCGATGCCCGACGTGCCGCCGCCGGAGGCGTTGCAGGACGAACAGACGCTGCGCGCGGCGGTGGCGGACAGGATACCGCCGCAGCTGCGCGAGCAATTGCTCCGCCCGCGCGCGATCGAATATCGCCCGGTGACGCCGCGGCACTGGACCGAGCCTACCCCTGCCCCGCCGGTGCATCATTACTGGTTCCGCGCGGTGGCCCCAGTCGGCGACGATCCGGCGATGCACCGCGCGGTGCTCGCCTATGCCAGCGACATGATGCTGCTGGGGACGTGCATGTTGCCGCATGGCGTGACGTGGATCACGCCGGGGATGCAGACCGCCAGCCTCGATCATGCGCTGTGGCTGCACGAGCCGGCGCGCACCGACGATTGGCTGCTCTACACGATGGACAGTCCGTGGGCGGGGCATGGCCGCGGCATGAACCGCGGCCGGATCTTCACCGCCGACGGGCGGCTGGTGGCGAGCGTCGCGCAGGAGGGGCTGGCGCGCATGCGCGGCTGAGGCTCAGCCGGGCTCTTGGATCGGGCAGCGGTTGACGCGCTGGCGATAGTCCGCCGAGTGGCGATAGGTGTCGCGGCGCGCGCGGTTGATGTTGCCGAGCGGCTGATGCGCGGCGAGGCCGGTCCAGACGCTGAAGCGTAGGTGGTCGTTGACCTGTTCGACCCGCGATTCGTCCCAGCTGTCCTGCGCATCGGTGCGGATCGTGGCGACGCGGACGAAGGGCGCCTCCGCCTCGTCCCATTCGACCGTCGCGTCCTCGACCGGCTGGCGGGCGAGATCGCGGGCGAGCTGGACGCGGAACTCCCATTCGCCGGGGATCGAGCGTAGCTCGTCGCGGACGGTGTGGCGGATCGCGTCGCGGTCGCCCGCGGTGTCGATGATCGCGCCGGTGCGCTCGGTCAGGCCGGGGGCGAGGGGCGCGAGGCTGAACTTGGCGATATGGTCGCCGTAGCGGAACGGGGTGGCGCTGTAATAGGTTTCGCCGACCGGATCGACGTTCGGCGCGCCGCCGAGCGTGTTGATCGTCGCGCTTTCGATCCCGACCGCGCCCAGCGCGCTGCTCACCCCGCGCAAAACCGCGGACAGCGCTTTCTTGCCGCCTTCCGCCTTGTCGGTGGTGCGTGCCAGCAGCTTGAGGTTGCCGAGGAACTTGTCGGCGGTTTTGGCCTGGAACGCGGTGGCGTTGACCATGATGAAGTCCTGCGAACGGCCCTCCGCGCCGGGCAGCCGCTCGCCGTCGACGTCGAAGACCTTGATCGCGAGGCCGCGCGGGAGCGAGATCGCGTCGTCGAGGATGTCGCCGGGGTTGGTGGAGAAGCGCATCAGCACCTTGTGCTCGCCGGGTGTGGCGAACAGGCCCTGCGCCAGCTCGGGCGGGAGATCGGCGTCGATCGTCAGCGTGCCTTCGAGGATCGCGTGCGCCTTGGCATGGACCGCGCGGACGGCATGGCCGTAATCCCGTGCGGTGGTGTCGAGGACGATGTCGAATTGTTCGTTGAGCTGGGCGATCGTTGCGGCCTCGTCGGGCTGCGGCTGCTCGATGTCGGGGGTGTAGCGGACGGGGACGGGCATCGGGCGACTCTCCTGTGGATGGAGGGTCAACACAGGTTAGCTGCGGGCGTTCCGCCTAGACCGCGGTCTTGCCGTAGTCCTGTCGCGTTACCGGATGGCTCGACGACAGGCCGCCGTCGGCTGCGAGCGCCTGGCCGTTGACGTAGCTGGCGTCGTCGCTGGCGAGGAACAGCGCCACGCGCGCCAGTTCCTCCGCCTTGGCGCCGCGGCGTAGGGGATTGAGGCGGCCGATGCGGTCCAGCTTGCCGGCCTCGCGGGCGTAATCGAAGGTCGGTTGGGTCATGCCGGTTTCGGTGAGCCCGGGGCACAGCGCGTTCACGCGGACGCCCGAGCCCGACAGTTGCTGCGCGGCTGTCGTCGCGAGGTTGATGACACCGGCCTTGGATGCCGAATAAGCCGGCGAGCCGGCGCCCGAGCGCAGCCCGGCGACGCTGGCGGTCAGCACGATCGCGCCGCCGCCGCGCGCCGCGATCAACGGCGCGGCGTGCTTCACCGCCAGCCACGGGCCGATCAGGTTGACGCGCAGCACCTCGGCGAACAACGCGACGTCCGTATCGAAGATGTTCGCCATCCCGCCCGAGATGCCGGCGTTGGCGAACATCACATCGAGGCCACCAAAGCGATCGACCGCGAGGGCGACGGTGCGCGCGACATCGCCTTCGTCGCCGGCATCCATGCGGATCGCCGTCGCCACGCCACCCGCGGCGACGATCGTCTGCGCCGTCTCCTCTGCCTGATCGGTGATGTCGGCGGCGACCACCTGCCCGCCCTCGGCCGCGAACAGCAAGGCCGCCGCGCGACCGATCCCCGAGCCGGCGCCGGTGACGACGATCGACTTGCCCGCGAAGCGCATCATGCCCCTGCCCGCTCGGCGAAATGCCATGCGGCGTCGACCAGCCCGCCCATCCGCGCCGCCGTCTCGTGCGCGCGCGGATTGGCGGCGGTGCCGGTGACGATCCGCTTCTTGATGCCCTGCACGATCCCGGCGAGGCGAAAGAGGTTGAACGCGAAATACCAGTCGAGCGCGATCGGTGCGCTGCGCCCGGTGCGCGCGCAATAGCGCTCCAGCATCTCGGTCATTTCGGGGATGCCGGTCGCCGCGCCGGTGCAGCCGAGCACGCCCGAGCGGCCTTCAGGTTCGGTGACCCAGCTCATCAGGAAATAGGTGAGATCGGCGACTGGATCGCCGAGCGTCGACAATTCCCAGTCGAGCACCGCCGCGACGCGCGGCTCGGTGCCGGGCGCGAAGCGGAGGTTATCGACGCGATAGTCGCCGTGGACGATGCTGGTCCGCTCCTGCGCGGGGACTGTGCGCGGCAGGAAGTCGATCAGCCGTTCCATCGCCGGCATCGGCTCGGTTTGGGCGCCGCGATATTGTTTCGTCCAGCGCGCGACCTGTCGCTCGAAATAATTGCCGGGGCGGCCGTAATCCTCGAGCCCGATCGCGACATGGTCGGTGTTGTGGAGATCGGCGAGCGTGTCGACCATCGCCTCGTAATGCGCGCGGCGCTGATCGGGGGTGAGATCGGGCATCGTCCCGTCCCAGATCGTCCGCCCCTCGACCATCGCCATGACGTAAAAGGCCGAGCCGATCACGGCATCGTCCATGCACAGGCCATAGGGGCGCGGCACCGGGAACCCGGTGGGATAAAGCGCGGCGATCACGCGATATTCGCGGTCGACCTGATGCGCCGACGGCAACAGCGCGCCGACCGGCTTGCGGCGCAGCACGTAACTGCCGTGGGCGGTATCGATGCGATAGGTCGGGTTGGACTGCCCGCCCTCCAGCCGCTGCTCCCCGGTGATCGCCCCGGCACCGGGGACGTGCGCGGCCAACCAGTCGCCGAGCCACGCGGTATTGAGGTCGCTCATGCGTATTTGCCGAACTCGTGCCGCGCGATCGCGCGGGCGTGGACTTCGTCGGGGCCGTCGGCAAAGCGCAGCGTCCGCATCGACGCCCAGGCGTGCGCGAGATCGAAGTCGCTCGACACGCCCGCGCCGCCATGCGCCTGCACCGCATCGTCAAGGATGCGCAGCGCCATGTTTGGCGCCTGGACCTTGATCATCGCGATTTCCTGTTGCGCGGCCTTGTTGCCGGCCTTGTCCATCATGTCGGCGGCCTTGAGGCAGAGCAGTCGCGTCATCTCGATGTCGATCCGCGCGCGGGCGATCCGTTCCTCCCAGACGCTGTGATCGGCAATGCGCTTGCCGAACGCGGTGCGGGTGACGAGCCGGCGCGCCATCGCCTCGATCGCGCTTTCGGCGACGCCGATCGTGCGCATACAATGGTGGATGCGCCCCGGCCCGAGCCGCCCCTGCGCGATCTCGAACCCTCTGCCCTCGCCGAGCAGCATGTTCTCGATCGGCACGCGCACGTCGGTAAAGCTGACCTCGCCATGGCCGTGCGGGGCGTGATCGTAGCCGTACACCGAGAGCATCCGCTCGATCCGCACGCCCGGCGTGTCGAGCGGGACCAGCACCATGCTTTGTTGCTTATGCCGCGCCGCGCCGGTGTCGGTCTTGCCCATCAGGATGCCGATCCGGCACCGCGGGTCGCCGATCCCCGACGACCACCATTTGCGGCCGTTGATGACATAATGGTCGCCGTCGCGATCGATGCGCGTCTCGATATTCGTCGCGTCGGAGGAGGCGACGGAGGGCTCGGTCATCAGAAAGACCGAGCGGATCTCGCCGTTCATCAACGGACGCAGCCATTCCTCCTTTTGCGCCAGCGTGCCGTAGCGGTGCAGCACCTCCATGTTGCCGGTATCGGGGGCGGAGCAGTTGAAGCATTCGCTCGCCCAGTCGATGCGGCCCATCTCCTCGGCGCAGAGCGCATATTCGAGGTTCGACAGCTGCGTGCCCTCGAACGCGAACGTGTCGTCGACATGGGTTTGTCCCGAGTGCGGGGGCATGAAGAAATTCCACAGCCCGGCGGCCTTCGCCCGCGCCTTCACGTCCTCGATCACGGGCAGCACCTTCCACGGATCGCCGTCATGATGCTGGCGGTCGTGCTCGGCGCGGCGCGGCGCGATCTCGCGGGCGATGAAATCGCGTACCCGATCGCGGAAATGCGTCTCGCGCTCGCTCAGGGTAAAATCCACCGCGCTTCCTCTCCGTGGCTGTCAGTTGCGTGATGTAGGCCATACCCGATGTTCGGTAAAGCTGCAGATCGCGCCGCTCACGCCTTGCGAGAAAAAGGACTGCATCTTCGAAACGGACCATGCTAACGCTACGTCATGGGGGAAATGACAATCGAAGAGACCGGCAGCACGCGGCGCTTTCGCGAGAAGCGTCAGGCGATCCTCGCCGCCGCCGCCGATGCGATCAACGAACAGAGCGCGAAGGGGATGACCTTCGCCGATGTCGCGCGCCGCGTTGGGCTGAACACGACCAGCGTGACCTACTATTTCAAGCGCAAGGAGGAACTGGCCGCCGCCGCGTTCGAGCAGACGCTCGACAGCCTGATGGCGATGCTCGACGATGCCGCGCGCGAGGCGACGCCGCAGGCGCGGGTCGCGCGCATGGTGACGCTGAACGTCGAGCGGCTGATGCGGATCGAGCGCGGCGAGGAACGCGCGCTGGCGGTGCTGTCCGACCTGCGCGCGATGGACGAGCCAATGCGCGCGACGTTGATGAACCGCTGGCGCGAGGTGTTCCGCCGGACACGCGCGCTGTGGGGCAGCGGATTGTCGCGCGAGGCGACCGATCTGGCTGGCGCGCGGGCGCATGTGTTGCTGGAGAACATCTTCTGGCTGCCGTTATGGCTGCCGCGCTACGAGGTCGATCAATATCCCCGCGCGGCGGCGCGGTTGATCGCGTTGCTGCGCGACGGGCTGGCGGTGGATGGTGCGCACTGGGCACCGGCGGCGGTCGCGCTGCCGCACGACGATCCGGTGCCGGGGCGGGAGGCGTTCCTGCTGGCGGCGACGCGGCTGATCAACGAGCTGGGGTATCGCGGGGCCTCGGTGCAGCGGATCGCGTCGGAGCTGAACGTCACCAAGGGCAGCTTCTACCACCATCTCGATGCGAAGGACGATCTGGTCGTCGCCTGCTATCGCCGCAGCTTCGACACGATCGCAGCGGCGCAGCGGCTCGCCGACGAGCGCGGTGGGACGCATTGGCAGCGGCTGTGCGATACGGTCGCAACGCTGGTGGCGGTGCAATTCTCGGAGCGCGAATCACTGTTGCGCACCACCGCGCTCAGCGGCCTGCCGGCGGGCGAGCGGCAGCAGATGATCGACCGCTCGACCCGGATCGCGCGGCGCTTCGCGGGGACGATGATGGACGGAATCGCCGAGGGCACGGTGCGGCCGGTCGACAGCCTGATCGCGTCGCAGGCGCTAATGGGGATGCTCAACGCCGCATTCGACATGCGCAAATGGGCGTGGAGCATGGATCGCGACCGTGCGATCCGCTTCTATGCCTCCACATTGATGTTCGGGATGTTCGACGACCGCGCGCTGGCGGGGTGAGCCACGTCGTCATTGCGAGCGTAGCGAAGCAATCCAGGGTGTCCTGATCCGGCGCTGGATTGCGTCGCTACGCTCGCAATGACGGAAGTGCTTGCTACACCGGCGTACCGAATGCCTGAACGCGCGCCATGATCGCGACCTGATTGTGCGGACCACGGCGGCGAGTGAACTCGCGCACCGAGCAGCCGAGGAACAGATGGCTGTCGCGCAGGAAGTGCGACCGGTCCCAATAGCCCGCCGCCTCCAGCGCCGCCGGGCCACCCTCGGGGTCGGTCAGCACCGTCGTCACCGCGCGCAGGAAGCGTGTACGGCGCAGCAGCAGCTTTGGCGTGAAGCCGAAGTTGAAGCGCGTCAGAGCCGCCAGCGCGCGGGGCGACATATCGAGCGCCTCCGCCACCATCTCGATTCGCGTCGTGGCGGGGTCGCGCAGCATCTCGCACAGGATTTCGATGCGGGGATCGGCGGGCGGGCGCCGGTCGAGCCGCGCCTCCAGCCACGATTCGAACGCCACGTGGAACGGCTGATCGCCCTCCAGCGCCTCGTGCAGCATGTTTGCGCCGGGATCGATCTCCTCGAGCGCGATGACGCGATTGGCGTAGCGCGAGACATCACCGCCGAAAATCTGCGCCCAGCCGAGCGGCAACAGGCCGACCCCGACCAGTTCGCCCCCGTGGCAGGTGAGATAGCCGGCATAGCTGGTGGGGCCGGTCAGCGCGACCGCAGGCATCGGATCGATATGGCGGCTACCCAGTTTCAGCGACCACGACGGGCTGTTGTGCAGCGAGACGCGGATCGTCGCGACGCTGGGGAAAAAGGCGTCACGCATCTCGCGCGTCGGGCAGACCGGCGCGGCGAACCGATGATAACCGGTCACATAGCGCGCCAGCCGCTCGCCAGGCGGAACATAGCGCACGTCGACCATTGCCGCCCCGTTGTCTTTCCCCGTCACGTCGCCCCCCAGCAACTGCTTGCCGCAGGTTCATAATCTTTTGTTGCGGCGCTGCAAGCTTGTGTCGCTTTTCAGCATCGTTTCGGCGCGGTTTGAGGAACGCACCGAAGCGCCGGTGCGATAAGCGTGGCGCCGCACACAGGAGTTGCAAGCCATGATCGACCTTCATTACTGGCCGACCCCGAACGGGCACAAAGTGCTGATCTTCCTTGAGGAAGCGGGGCTCGAGCATCGGATCCTCCCCGTTAACATCGGGGCCGGCGAGCAGTTCAGGCCCGAATTCCTGGCGATTTCGCCCAACAACCGGATGCCGGCGATCGTCGACCACGCCCCCACCGACGGCGGTGCGCCGATCAGCGTGTTCGAGAGCGGGGCGATCCTGCTCTACCTGGCGCACAAGACCCGATCGTTCGGCGGGCGCGATCCGCGTGCGCATGTCGACGTGCTGCAATGGCTGATGTGGCAGATGGGCGGGCTTGGCCCGATGCTCGGGCAGAACCACCATTTCACGCGCTTCGCCCCCGAGAAGGTGCCGTATGCGATCGACCGCTACGTCAAGGAGACCGCGCGCCTGTACGGCGTGCTCGACCGGCAGCTCGATGGGCGGACGTTCGTGACCGGCGAGGACTTCACGGTCGCCGACATGGCCTGCCATCCGTGGATTCTCCCCGAAGCGCAGGGGCAGGACATGGCGAACTTCCCCAATGTCGCACGTTGGCATGCGACGGTCGCGGCGCGCCCGGCGGTGGCGCGCGCCTACGAACGCGGCAAGGCGATCGCGCCGCCCAAGTAATCCTTGGCGGCGCGATTGATACAAGTCGCGACAGTTTCCCCCCGCGCCCGACATGTTCCCGCGACGCCCCGGCCGCACAACGCGTTGGCCGGGGCGCTGCTCGCCCGTTTCGGCTGAAGGGGAAATGCGATGAAGACGTGGATGACCGCCGCTGCGCTGGGCGCTGCGATGCTGGGCGGGCTCGGTGCCGCCAGCGTACAGGCGCAAACCCCGCCGCCTCCGCCCGCGCCTATGCAAACCCCGGACGCCGATGGCGACGGCGACCGTGTGGTGACGCGCGACGAGGCTGCCGCCGATGCCGACCGAAGGTTCGCGGCAATGGACGCCAACCACGACGGCAAGCTGACCCGCGACGAACGGCACGCGTGGCGCGAGCAACGCCGTGCGCCGCCGCCCGGCGACCGCGCGGGTGGGGCCGATCGCCGTCCGCGGCGCGACATGGAGCAGACGCAGGCCGCGTTCCGCGACCGCGCGCTTGAGCGCTTCGACCGGATCGACACCAATCATGACGGCCGGATCGACGCCAAGGAGCGCGAGGCGATGGTGCTGATGATGCGCGCCCGCCGCGTCGGGCACGATCGCCCGCACGGTGGCGACATGCCGCCGGCCGACGATGCCGCGCCGACCGGCTGACCTCTTCCCGCAGAACGACGATTGTGTCAGGTGCCATGATCATGGGCGAAATGCCGCACCTCCTGCTGGTCGATGACGAGCGGTCGATCCGCGAGCCATTGGCCAGCTATCTGACGAAGCAGGGCTTTCGCGTCACCCAGGCGGGTGATGCGGAGGCCGCGCGGACGCGGCTGGCGGCCTATGCGATCGACCTGATCGTGCTCGACATAATGATGCCGGGGGAGGACGGGCTGTCGCTGTGCCGCCATGTCCGCGCGACCGGCGAGACGCCGGTGATCCTGCTGACCGCGAAGAGCGAGGAGACCGACCGGATCGTCGGGCTGGAGATGGGCGCGGACGATTATGTCGTTAAGCCCTTCTCCCCGCGCGAACTGGCGGCACGGATCAAGACGGTGCTGCGGCGTACCGCGGGTGGCGGCGGGGTGCGGCACCATGCGCCGGAGAGCGGCTCCTATGCCTTTGCCGGCTGGGTGCTGAAGACCGGCGAGCGCGCTTTGGTCGACCGCGAGGGCGTGTCGGTGCCGCTGTCGACCGGAGAATACAACCTGCTTCTGGCGCTGGTACAGCGTCCGCGGCAGGTTTTGACCCGTGATCAGCTACTCGACCTGACGCAGGGACGCGAAGCCGCCGCATTCGATCGCGCGATCGACAATCAGGTCAGCCGCCTGCGCCGCAAGATCGAGCCCGACCCCAAAAACCCCGAGATCATCAAGACGGTGTGGGGCGGCGGCTATGCACTGTCGACGGATGTGACGCGGCTGTGAAGTGGCGGATGCCGTGGCCGCGCAGCCTGGCGGGGCAGATGGCGTTGCTGGTCGCGCTGGCGCTGTTCATGGCGCAGGCGATCAACCTGGCGCTGCTGCTGCGCGAGCGCGGCGCGGTGCGGATGGCGCAGATCACGCGGCCCGCCGCCTATCGCATCGCCGATGCGCTGGATCAGGAAGCTGCCGGGCGACCGGTGGTCGCCGATCGCGGACGCGTCCGGCTGGTCCCGCAAGACCCGATCACGCGCGCGATGGTCGCACAGCCCGCGGTAGCGCGCGAGTTGACGAGCCAGCTCGCCGACATGGGCGTCCGGGTCGCGGCGGTCGATGTCGCGATCGCGAAGCCGTGGCAATATCGCATCCCGCTCAGCCGGTTCGAGCGGCGGATGGCGGCGCGTGCAGCGCGTGACGACGGCCCGCGCGACTCGATCGTCATCGCGGTGAAGCGCACCGACGGGCGCTGGATGGCGCTGGCGGGCGGGCTGCCGCGCGACGACCTGCGGCTGTTCTGGCGGCTGCTGGGACAGACGTTGATCCTGTATGTCGTGGTGCTGGCGCCGGTGCTGTGGGTCGCCCGACGGATCTCGCGTCCGCTGCGGGAGCTGGCGGCGGCGGCACGCGGATATACGCCGACCGCAAAGCCCGAGCCGCTGGAGGAGAGCGGCCCGCCCGATGTGTGCGCGGTGATCGCGGCATTCAACGCGCTGCGGCTGCGCGTCACTGCGATGCTCGATGAAAAGGACCGGATGCTCGGCGCGATCGGGCACGACCTGCGGACGCCGCTTGCCGCGCTGCGCGTGCGGATCGAGTCGGTCGAGGACGATCAGGATCGCCTGCGGATGGCGGACACGATCGCGGAGATGAACCGCACGCTCGACGACATCCTGTCGCTGGCGCGGCTGGGTCGGCCGAGCGAGCCGGAAACCGAGGTCGATCTCGCCGCCCTGGTCGATGCGGTGGTCGAGGATTTCCGCGATCTGGGCGAGGCGGTGACGTTCGAGGAAGCCGACCGGTTGCGGATGCGCCTGCGCCCGTCGCTGATCCGGCGCGCGGTGCGCAACCTGATCGAGAATGCGGTGAAATATGCCGGCGCGGCAGAGGTGTCGCTGGCGTCGGACGCGCGCGGCGCGGCGATCATGGTCGCGGATCGCGGGCCGGGCATCCCGCCCGAGCGGCTGGATCAGGTGTTCGATCCGTTCTTCCGGCTTGAAAGCTCGCGCAACCGGCATACCGGGGGAATCGGATTGGGGCTCGCGCTGGCGCGGGCGATCGTCGAGGAAGCCGGCGGGCGGATCGTGCTGGCCGCTCGGGAGGGCGGCGGGTTGGTGGCGACGATTACGTTGCCGCGGGGATAGGTTTTGCGGTTCGTCATCCCGGGCTTGAGCCGGGATCCCGCTTCTTCCTCCTTATGGTGCGAGAAGAAGCGCGGCCCCGGATCAGGTCCGGGGCGACGGTAGAGGGTGTCAGCGTCTCTTTTTGGTCGCAGGCGACCAGCGTCATTGCGAGCGGAGCGAAGCAATCCAGAGCCGGATCAGGACGCCCTGGATTGCTTCGCTACACTCGCAATGACGGGAAGGTCAGCGCAGCGCTTGCGCAACCATCTTGTGCAGCTTGTTGTGCAGCGCGTCGTTCGCCGCGAGGAATTCGTTGCGTTCGATCGCGCGGTCGCCGCCGCGGAAGTCGGTGACGTAGCCGCCGGCTTCCTTGACCAGCAGCATTCCCGCCGCAACGTCCCACAGCTTCAGGTCGCTTTCCCAATAGCCGTCGAACCGCCCGGCCGCGACCCAAGCGAGGTCGAGCGCCGCTGCGCCGAGGCGGCGAATGCCCGCGACCTGCGGCGCGACCGCGCCGAAGATGCGCGTCCATTGCACGAAATCGCCATGCCCCATGAACGGGATGCCGGTGGCGATCAGCGCCTCCGACGTTTCACGCCGCGACGACACGCGCAACCGCTGGTCCTGCAACCACGCGCCGCGGCCCTTTTCGGCCCAGAAGCTTTCGTCGGTCAGCGGTTGGTAGACGAGCGCGGTCGTGATCTCGCGCTTGCCGTTGGGCATCGGCTCCTCGACCGCGATCGAGATGCAGAAGTGCGGGATGCCGTGGAGGAAGTTCGACGTGCCGTCGAGCGGATCGATGATGAAGCGCGGCTTGTTCGGATCGCCCTCGATCGTGCCACCTTCTTCCATGACAAAGCCCCAGTCGGGGCGCGCCTTCGACAGTTCGTCGTACAGCGTCCGCTCGCAGCGCTGATCGGCCTGGCTGACGAAATCGGCCGGGCCCTTGCGGCTGACCTGAAGGTGCTGAACCTCGTTGAAGTCGCGACGCAGCCGCGGCGCGGCCTTGCGTGCCGCGCGTTCGATGACGGTGAACAGGCCGGAATGGGATGGCATTTTCAGTCTCCCCCCTCCCTTTCAAGGGAGGGGATGGGGGTGGGTTAGTGTCCGGGTGGTACGGTTTCCGCTTTGGGTGCGGCTGCCGTATCGCGAGCACGCTACCCCTCACCCCGGCCCTCTCCTCAAGGGGAGAGGGAGTTTCCGCAAAGCCCGCGTCGTCGGACGCGCGTCGCGCGCCGGCCGGGCGGCCGCCTGTGCGAATAGCTCTCGCTATTCGTCTCAGTCGGCGCGCCGAACGTACGTTTGCTCATAAACGTCGACGACGATCCGCGTGCCGCTCGAAATATGCGGCGGCACCATCACGCGGACGCCGTTGTCGAGGATCGCGGGCTTGTAGCTCGACGAGGCGGTCTGCCCCTTCACCACCGCATCGGCCTCGACGATCGTCGCCTCGATCGTGTCGGGCAGCTGCACGCTGATCGGCTCTTCGTCATGAAGCTCCATGACGACATCCATGCCGTCCTGCAGGAAGGCGGCGGCGTCGCCGAGCAGGTCGCGCGGCAGCGTCACCTGATCGTAGGTTTCCTTGTCCATGAAGACCAGCCCATCGCCCTCGGCAAACAGGAACTGGAAGTCCTTGGTGTCGAGGCGGACGCGCTCGACCGTCTCGGCAGAACGGAAGCGGACGTTGTTCTTGCGACCGTCGCGCAGGTTCTTCAGCTCGACCTGCATGTACGCGCCGCCCTTGCCGGGCTGCGTGTGCTGGATCTTGACCGCGCGCCAGATGCCGCCTTCGTACTCGATGATGTTGCCGGGACGGATGTCCACGCCGCTGATCTTCATGGGGCTTCGCCTGTGTAAAAAGAGCCGCGGCGCCGGCGGTAATCCGCGGGCGCCGATCGCGGCGGCTTAGCGGTTGGCGCGCGTTTCGGCAAGAAGCGGAAAGGGATCGATCGCCTGCCCTTCGGACCAGCCCTGCGTCGGCGTGGTGCGCAAGACCGAGAAATGGAGGTGCGGCGCGGCGGCGTCGGCGTTGCCGGTCGCGCCGACCGTCGCGATCGGCTCGCCACGGCGGACCACCTGCCCTTCGGTCAGCCCGTCGCGGTAACCGTCGAGATGCGCGTAATAATACATGGTCGCGCCGTCGGTAGAGCGGACGTAGATCGTGCGGCCGCCCGCGGCGCTGTCGAACAATTTGTCGACGCGGCCATCGGCGGCGGCGACCACCGGCGTGCCGCGTGGCGCCATGATGTCGATCGCCTCGTGATGGCGTGCGCCGCCGTCACGCGGCTGGCCGAAGGTGTCGACCAAGGCGTCGCGCGTCACGCCGGCGACCGGGACCAGCAACCGACCGCCGCTTGTCGTCGGCGGCGCGGACTCCGCAGAGAGCGGCGTCGGCGCGGCGACGGGTGTGCGCGACCCGATCGACACCATCGACGCGAAACCCGCCCCGAGCAGCAGGATGATCGCGAGGATCGACCAGCCGAGCTTGGTCATGTCAGGCCTGGAACAGCACCGGGGTTCCCCCCTTCACCATCAACGCCACGCGCGCCGCATCCCAGTTGGTCAGGCGCACGCAGCCGTTCGACTGCGCACGGCCGATCTGCTCGGGCTCGCTGGTGCCGTGGATGCCGTAATGTTCCTTGCTGAGATCGATCCACACCACGCCGACCGGATTGTTCGGGCCGGGCGGGATGATCTGCGCCTGCTTGCTGTCGGGCACGCCCTTGAGAATTTTCGGGTTCATCTTCCAGTCGGGATTGGGCGAGACGTGCAGCACCTTCCAGTTGCCGAGCGGCAGCGGATCGCGCGACGAGCCGATCGTCGCGGTATATTGCGCGACCAGATGGCCGTTGCCGTCGAGCACGCGCAGGATGCCGTCGGACTTGTCGACGACGATCTTCGCCGCCTTCGGCACCGCGGCCTCGACGTTGAGCGAGGCGAGCGTCGCGCGCCATGCCGGCGTCGCGTCGGCGGGATAGGCGCGCGAGGTCGGGAAGGTGTTGGGCACGGTGATCTTCGTGCCGACGCCGATCGTGGTGACGCCGGGGTTCAGCTCGGCCAGAACCTTGGGCGTGGTGTGGAAGCGTTCGGCGAGCTTTTCGAGCGGACGGCTGTACGCCATCGACGGCAGCTTGGCCTTTTCCGCATAATCTTCCGGCATCTGCGGCACATACGGCCCGCGCATCGCGGCGGCGTCGAGCGTCACCTGCATCGTCGGCTGGACGTTGCCGAAGCGGCGCAGCGCGTCGAGCGTGGCGCGATCAGGCTTGCCGGTGACCGTGAAGCCACGGCTCTCCTGAAAACCTTTCAGCGCATTGGTGAGCGACTGCCCGCCGCGCCCGTCGATCACGCCGGGGCCGAAGCCGAGCTTGTCGAGCACAACCTGCATCCGCAGCACCGCCGGGTCGAGCGGTGGGGTCGCGCCGTTCTGCGCCGGGGCGGCGGCGGTGAGCGTCAGGCCGATGAGGCTGGCGACGACGGGGGCGATACGCTTCACGGGCACCTCTCGTATTTCGGTGCCGTAACAACGCGGATCGGGGCGTGCGGGTCCCTGCATCCTCGTCATTGCTTCGCTACGCTCGCAATGACGACGGGGAAGCGTTTATCGCTTCAGCACCGCATCGAAGGCGCGGATCGCGGCTGCCTCGTCCCCGCCCCACACCGCATGGCTCGCGGCGATGAAGTCGGCACCGGCGGCGATCAGCGGCGCGGCATTGTCGGGGGTGATCCCGCCGATCGCGACCGAAGGCAGCTCGAACAAGGCGTGCCACCACGACAGGATCACCGGCTCGGGATGATGCTTCACGTCCTTGGTGGTGGTCGGATAAAAGCTGCCGAACGCGACATAGTCGGCGCTCGCCTCCCCGGCCTCCATCGCGAGATGGCGGCTGTCGTGACAGGTGACGCCGATCTGCACCGCCGGGCCGAGCGCGTCGCGCGCCTCGCGCGGGTCGCCGTCCTCCTGCCCGAGATGCACGCCGTCCGCGCCGAGCCGCTTGGCGAGGCTGACCGAATCGTTGACGATGAACGCCACCTCGCGATCGGCGCAGATCCGCTGGAGCGGCTCGGCAAGGCGGGCGGCGGTGTGCTGGTCGACGTCTTTCACGCGGAACTGGAAGGCGGCGACCGGCGCGGCGTCGAGCGCGTTCTTCAGCCGGTCGGCGAAGGTGCCGGTTACGTCGAGGGGCGAGATCAGATACAACTGGCACGGCGGGCGGCGGTCGTCGCGCTTGAAGTTGGCGCCGAAATCGGGGTCGAGCGGGCCGAGCGGGTCTTCAGTCATGCGCGTCGGTTAGCGGGCTATGGCTGCGAGGACAACGCCGCAGCGAACCCCGCCGGATCGTCGAGGCGATGCGCGACCGCAACGATGCGGCGGCGGCGGCCGGTCGCCAACGGCTCGGCGAGATCGATCCAGACGTTCGGAAACGCGATGAGCGCGAGGTTGAGCACCTCGCGTGCGCGCGTCTCGGCATGGGTCCACTCGGTCGCCCGCAACCCGGCGATGCGCGCACGCTCTACCGTCACGCTGCGCAACCGGCCGGCGCGCAGCACCAGCCGGTCGCCGTCGATCAGCACGGGCAGGTGCTGGAACGAGCGGATCGCGCGGACCAGCCACGCCATCGTCCCGAGCGACACCAAGGTCAGCACCAGCGCCACGCGCGGCCACCAGAAGGCAGCGCGTGGACGACCAGCATCTCCACCGCCATCAGCGCCACCAGCATCCACATCATCGGTGCGATCGCACGATGATAGGAGAAGGCGGCGCGCATCGGCGCCTATTCTTCGCCCTTGTAGATCGACACCAGCTTGTCGAGCATCGCCAGCGCCTCGCCGCGCTCGCGCTGGAAGGTGTTGCGGCCGATGATCGAGCCGTTGCCGCCGCCCGCGAGGATGTCGCGCGCGTCCTGATAGACCGCGTCGGTGCCCTTGGCCGCGCCGCCCGAGAAGACGACGATCCGGCGGCCCGCGAAGCTCGACTGGACGACGTGGCGGACGCGATCGGCCTGGTTCGACCAGTCGGTGCCCTCGTAGCTCTTCTGCGCCTCGGGCTGTTCGATGTGCGCGCTGGGCAGCTTCACCTTGATGATGTGCGCGCCAAGCAGCGCCGCCATGTGCGCGGCATAGGCGCCGACGTCGAGCGCGAGTTCGCCGTCCTTCGACAGCTTGCCGCCGCGCGGATAGCTCCAGATGACGGTCGCGAGGCCTGCGGCCGCGGCTTCCTCGCGCAGCGCGCGGATCTGCTCCATCGACGCGAAAATGTCGTCGGCGCCGGGATAGATGGTGAAGCCGATCGCCGCGCAGCCGAGCCGCAGCGCGTCCTCGACGCTGCCGGTCTGCGCCTGCGCGATCTGCGTCGCCCAGCTGTTCGAACTGTTGACCTTCAGGATCGTCGGGATCTGACCCGCGAACGTGTCGGCCCCCGCCTCTAGCGCGCCGAGCGGCGCGGCATAGGCCGACAGCCCGGCGTCGATCGCGAGCTGGTAATGGTAATGCGGGTCATAGGCCGGCGGATTGACCGCGAAGCTGCGCGCCGGGCCATGCTCGAAACCCTGATCGACCGGCAGGATGATGAGCTTGCCGGTGCCGCCCAGCTTCCCCTGCATCAGGATGCGCGCGAGATTGGCCTTCACCGCCGGGCTGGTGGCTTCGTACTTGTCCAGAATCGACTTCACGATCGGCGTCATGGTTTCTTCCTGTCCTGTTGATCTACAAAGCGAGCCAGCGGCGCAGCGCCTGATCGACCTGCTCCATGCGGGTGGCGGAGGCATGGCCGATCACCTTGACGATGCGATGACGGCGGATGCTGGTGATGCGGTCGACCTGCACCTCGCACTCGACGGTGAGGCCCGTATGTTCCTGCGGCGAGATCGTGACGCGGAACAGCACCTCGCCGCCGACGACGGTCGTCAACGGGCAGAGCGTGACGGTCGCGTGACTTTCGTTGAATAGATCCGCCTGCACGACGACGCACGCGCGCGGACCGCCGCTTGCGCCGTCGGGCGCATCGACCAGCACGATCGCGCCGTGGCGGATCTCGGGGGTGTCACTCACCGCCATGCGGCATCCTCGCGCTCGGCCTGTTCCCAGAAGGCGTAATCCTCATGGGTGTCGCGGCGCGAGGCGCGTTGCGACTGGCGGCGCGCCTCGCGGCGGAACGCCTCGTCGTGAAGTTCGACGTAGCGGCGCACCGCTTCACGCGCGATATCGCTCTTGCTGCGCCCCTGCGTGCGCGCGACATTGGCGAGCCGTTCTTCGAGTTCCGTATCGAGCCTGACGCCGAGCACCTGCCCCTCCGTTTAACACGTTCAACGTAGGGCTTGTCTGATGATTGCGCAAGCGGGATTATGGTCGGGGGTGTGGGTGGTCATTGCGAGCGTAGCGAAGCAATCCAGGGCGTCCTGGTCCGGCTCTGGATTGCTTCGCTACGCTCGCAATGACGATAGGTAACGGACCACCGCCGCGACGTCGGGCAGGTCGGGGAGCGCAGGACCGGGCGGCGGCAGGTCGGCGCGCGCTGCGGCGTTCGTGACGAGGTCGTCCACCTCGCCGCGGTCCATTTTCAAGAAGCGTTTGAGCGTGTCCTCGGGGCGCGGCACCACCCCCTCCCCATACCACGGCGCGATCGCCGCGCGCACCGCGGGGGCAAGGCGCGGATCGAGGTCGGCGAACACCGCGTCGAAATCCTCGGCAGTCCATGCTGCGCGCGCCGCGACGGCACCGCGGACGCGACGGACCATCGTCCAGTTCACCCACAACATGCCGATGACGTAGAACGCCGTCAGCGCGGCGACCTTCTGCCAGCCGGTCACGCGCGCGCGATGACGCCCGCTTCGTTGTAGCGCAGCGCCTTGAGCACCGTGTCGACGATCGCATCGGCGTCGAGCCGTGCCTGCGCATATTGCACCTCGGGCTTGTCCTGATCCTGGAACAGATCAGGCAAGCGCATCGTGCGGATGCGCAGCCCCGCATCGGTCAGCCCCTCGTCCGAGGCCATCGTCAGCACATGCGCGCCGAGCCCCCCGATCGCATTCTCCTCGATCGTGATCGCCACCTCGTGCGAGGTGAGCAGGCGGCGGATCAACGCCTCATCGAGCGGCTTGGCGAAGCGCAGATCGGCGACGGTCGTGCTCAATCCCTTGGCGTCGAGCGTGTCGGCGGCCTTGAGCGCTTCCGTCAGCCGGGTGCCGAGCGACAGGATGGCGACCTTCTTGCCCTCACGGACGATGCGGCCCTTGCCGATCTCCAGTGCCTTGGGCGTGTCGGGCAGCGCGACGCCAGTGCCGTTGCCGCGCGGATAACGCACCGCGATCGGACCCGAGTCATGTTCGATGCAGGTCTGGACCATATGGACCAGCTCGGCCTCGTCAGCGGCGGCCATCACGACGAAATTGGGAAGCGTCGCCAGATAGGTGACGTCGAAGCTGCCCGCATGGGTCGCGCCGTCCGCGCCGACCAGCCCGGCGCGGTCGATCGCGAAGCGCACCGGCAGATTCTGGATCGCGACGTCGTGGACGACCTGATCGTAGGCGCGCTGGAGGAAGGTCGAATAGATCGCGCAGAACGGGCGCATCCCCTGCGCCGCCAGCCCGGCGGCGAAGGTGACCGCGTGCTGCTCGGCGATGCCGACGTCGAAGAAGCGTTCCGGATGCGTCGCCGCGAACCGGTCGAGCCCGGTGCCCGACGGCATCGCGGCGGTGATCGCGCAGATCCGGTCGTCGGTGTCGGCGGCCTTGCTCAGCGCCTCGCCGAAAACGTTCTGATACGCCGGCGGTCCCGGCGGCGCCTTGGCCTGCGCACCGGTGATGACGTCGAACTTCTGGACGCCGTGATATTTGTCGGCGGCGTTCTCGGCCGGGGCATAGCCCTTGCCCTTCTTCGTCACGACATGGACGAGGATCGGCCCCTCCTCGGCATCGCGGACGTTCTCGAGCACCGGGATCAGATGGTCGAGGTTATGCCCGTCGATCGGGCCGACATAATAGAAGCCCAGCTCCTCGAACAGCGTGCCGCCCATCGTCAGCCCGCGCGCATATTCATCGGTCTTGCGCGCGGCCGATTGCAAGCGGCGCGGCAACCGCTTGGCGACGCGCTTCATGATCTCGCGCACGCCCAGGAACTCGCGGCTCGACACCATCCGCGACAGATAGGCCGAGAGCCCGCCGACGGGCGGCGCGATCGACATGTCGTTATCGTTGAGGATCACGACCAGCCGGTTGCCCGCCGCCTCGGCATTGTTCATCGCCTCATAGGCCATGCCCGCCGACATCGCTCCGTCGCCGATCACCGCAATGCCCTTGCCGGGCTTGTCGGCGAGCTTGCTGGCGGTCGCGAAGCCCAGCGCCGCGGAAATCGAGGTCGAGCTGTGCGCCGCGCCGAACGGATCGTATTCGCTCTCGCTGCGCTTGGTGAAACCCGACAGCCCTCCGCCCTGCCGCAGCGTGCGGATACGGTCGCGTCGACCGGTGAGGATCTTGTGCGGATAGCATTGGTGGCCGACGTCCCAGATAAGACGGTCGGTCGGGGTGTCGAAGACATAATGAATCGCGACGGTCAGTTCGACCACCCCCAGCCCCGAACCGAGATGGCCGCCGGTGACGCCGACCGCCGAGATCGTCTCCTGACGCAGCTCGTCGGCGAGCTGGCGTAGCTGTTCCGGCTTCAGTCGGCGGAGATCGGCGGGTGTATCGACGGTGTCGAGCAACGGCGTGTTCGGGACTTCAACCATCTGACCCGAATAGCTGAGCAGGATCAGTGTGTCGATTGCCCGCTTTGCGCGCGTGCCGTCGCGGCACAGTCGGCGCAGCGCCCGCGCACCTCCACCACCGGCCGCTCCGCCACGAACCCCGCGGCACCGGCGGCGGCGCGTAATCCGCCGGTGAGCGAATCGTCGTCGAAATGCGTCGTGTTCCCGCAGCCATCGCAGACGAGGAAGATGCAATCATGGCGACAGCCGGGATGCGCGTTGGCGACATAGGCGTTGGCGCTTTCGACACGCAGCGCGAGATTGGCGGTCACGAACAGATCGAGGATGCGATAGATGCTGTTGGCCGCAATCCGCCGCCCCTCGCTGCGTGATAGTGCTTCCGCGATGTCATAGGCCGAGGCGGGTTTCGCGAACCCGGAAAGCGCCGCATAGACGTTGGCGCGCATCGCGGTCCATTGCTCGCCCGAGCGCTCCAGCGTCGCCTTGGCCGCGGCAAGCAGGTCGTCGCCGTGCGGTTCGTGATGTGCATGTCGCGCCATGAATGCGATCTAGGCGTCGCACCGGGCCGCGGCAAGTTCGGGCGCGGGTCGAGGGGTGTTGGTCACCGGCCTAAAACGGTCATCCCGGACTTGATCCGGGATCCCGCTTCCTACCCCGGTAGCAGAAAAGCGGGGCCCCGGATCAAGTCCGGGGCGACGGAGCGAAAACGCCGATCGAAACGTTGCCCCGCTCTAGCGGTGCGCGTGCCGGTTGACCGCATGTCCCGCCGCGAGGACCGCGACCCCGACGATCGTCAGCGCCGATTCGACCAGGTGCCCGCCGGCATGAGCGACGACCAGCGCGGCCATCATCAGCGACAGTCCGGTCGCGCCGAGCAAAATCGGCAGCACGCGACGATGCGCGACGATTCCGCGCCCGAAGGCGACGCAGCCGAGCGCGATGGCCAGCACCAGCCCGGTTTCGTGAATCACCGGGCTGCCGAGAATCCCGCCGGCGGTCGACAGCACCGCAACGAGGATCGCGGTCGCAAGGCAGTGTACGACGCACGCCGCCGACAACCACATCGCGACGCGGTCCAGCCGGCCGATCTTGCTGTCATCCGTGAGGTTGCGGGCCGTCATGCCAGCAAGTTAGGCGGATCGCGCTGATGTTACAATATCTCATTCCACTTTTCTTGTCGCGTGACGGCACGCCCCCGGTCGGCTACAGCGCGCGGGATGCGCCATGTCCTCGATGTCGAGCGCTCGATCCTCGGCCAGCCCTGGCGCTGGCGTGCGCTGGCCGACGACCAGCGCGACGGGTTCGCGCCTGACGATCTGCTCACCCAATTGCTGCTCGCGCGCGGTTGCCCGCGCGACGCACTCGATGCGCACAAGCTGCCGTCGATCCGCAGCTTCATGCCCGATCCGTCGATCTTCCGCGACATGGACACCGCCGCCGCACGGCTTGCCGACGCCGTGGAACGCGGGGAATCGATCGCGATCTTCGGCGATTACGACGTCGATGGCGCGACCTCTTCGGCGCTGCTGGTGCTGTTGCTGCGTGCGCTGGGGCGCGAGGCGCGCGTCTATATTCCCGACCGGCTGACCGAAGGCTATGGCCCCAACGCCGCCGCGCTGACCCGGCTGGCCGACGAGGGCGCGACGTTGATCGTCACCGTCGATTGCGGTGCGCAGGCGTTCGAGGCGCTCGACGCGGCGCGCTGCGACGTGATCGTCGCCGACCACCACCAATGCGCGACGCAGCTGCCGCGCGCGGTCGCGGTCGTGAACCCCAACCGCCGCGACGAGGGCGATGGCGCGCTGCACGGGCATCTCGCCGCGGTCGGCGTGTGCTTCCTGCTCGGCGCGGCGCTGCTGCGCACGTTGCGGACGCGCGGCTATTTCGCGGGGCGCGCTGAGCCGAAGCTGCTCGACCTGCTCGATCTGGTGGCGCTGGGCACGGTCGCGGACGTCGCGCAATTGCGCGGGCTCAACCGCGCGTTCGTCGCGCAGGGGCTCAAGGTGATGGCGCAGCGGCGCAACGTCGGGCTGACCGCACTGGCCGAGGCGGCGCGGCTGACGCGTGCACCGACCGCGAGCGATCTCGGCTTTGCGCTGGGGCCGCGGATCAATGCCGGCGGGCGCGTCGGGCGCGCCGATCTCGGCGTGCGGCTGCTCACCACCACCGACCCGGTCGAGGCACGCGCGATCGCCACCGAACTCGACCGGCTTAACGAGGAACGCCGCGCGATCGAGGCAATGGTGCAGGAGGGCGCGGAGGCGATGCTGTGCCACGACCGCGCGGTGTGCGTGGTCGCGGGCGCAGGCTGGCACCCGGGCGTGATCGGGATCGTCGCCGGGCGGCTCAAGGAAAAGCTCGGCCGCCCCGCGATCGTGATCGCGCTCGACGAGGAGGGCATCGGCAAGGGCTCGGGCCGGTCGATCACCGGGGTCGATCTCGGCGCGGCGGTGCTGGCGGCGCGCGAACAGGGCTTGCTGATCGCGGGCGGCGGCCATGCGATGGCGGCGGGGCTGACGATCGCCGCAGATCAGGTGAGCGCGTTCGCCGACTGGCTCGACGCCCGTTTGTCCGGTGCGGTCGCGGCGGCGATGGCGGCGCGCGCGCTGCTGTTCGATTCGGTGGTGGCGCCCGGCGGCGTGACGCCGTCGCTGGTCGACGCGCTGGAGGCCGGTGGGCCCTATGGCACCGGCTGGCCCGCGCCGCGCGTTGCGGTCGGCCCGGTGCGCGCGGTGAAGGTCGATGTGGTCGGCAACGGCCATGTCCGCGCGATCGTGGCCGGTGACGACGGCCGCAGCCTCAAGGCGATGGCGTTCCGCGCCGCCGACACCGCTTTGGGGCAAGCGCTGCTCGCGGCGGGCCCGACGCGGCGGCTGTGGCTGGCCGGCCGCGCCAAACGCGACGACTGGAGCGGGCGCGACGTGGCGGAACTGCACCTCGACGACGCCGCCTGGGCAAATTGATCGCGCGAGACGCTTGACCGCCCGACACAATCCGCCTAGGCGGCTCGGCACCGCAACGAGGCCCCTTCGTCTAGCGGTTAGGACGCGGCCCTTTCACGGCTGAAGCACGGGTTCGATTCCCGTAGGGGTCACCAAGCGAAATGCTTGACGTAGCTTGCAGATGTTGTGTCACGTGGAATCACGTGGCCGCGATCCCCAGCTAATTCATAGAAAAGCGGCCGCTTTGCGTGGCACAACGCTGGTACGGGTGTCCCGCTCTGCCCACGACGGGAACGCCTAAACTGGATCGATGCGGGAGGCTGTAACCCAGAAGTCGAAGCTTGGTTAGCCGATGACACACGGTAGGAAGTTATCGCTGGCTGTTCGGCAGCATGCGGCTCAGAAGACCAATTGCGGACACTCGGCAGTTTCCCCACGCTTCACGATGGCTGACTTCTAATTCTACTGCTTCCGAGCAGCTGACCTTGAATCCTCAAGCGGCCTAAATTGAGAATTTCCTGCCGTCCGGGCCGGCGCCTCAAGCGGCAGGATTTGCTTCAAGCGGACCGTGTGGTCCTTCGTCTGACATGACAGAGTGAGAGCGAGTTCGTGAGAGGCGTGACGGTTGGCATTGTAGCCACTGGGCCCTTGAGCAAGCATTTGGGTGACCTGCTCCCCAAAATCATGCCATCGGTAAGATAGCCAGCCCGCCATGCTGAGACGAGCGATGCCGCAAGGCCTGTTTACTCAAGTCAGGTGTCGCCGAGCTCGTTTATGCAGCCCGCAGCTTCGCAGGCCATCGATAGTGATTGCGTCGGATTAGCCGTGACGCGTCAGCGCCTCCTCCATGAAGGCACGCAAGTCCGGAAAACGTAGCTTCCCAGCAACTCTCCTTCATGGCCCCGCGCTAGAGGTGGACCATCTCGCCATTCAGCTCCACGTACATCTCGTCATTGTGCCAGAGCAGTGACAAAAATCGCGTCCGGCCTACCCGCTGGCGGAGGATGTTCCTGACGAACAGCGGACCGAACTACTTTCACCAACCGGCCTATCTCGTGGCAGATGTCTATCCCGCGATCTCACAGCAGAGCCTCTACACTTTCGCAGTCTCAGCGCAAATCGCAGGTACTTCAGCACTACTAGCCGTATCACCTCCGGCGACGAGTGAAAGAGCGAAACGGCGAGGTCGGCTCGCGCAGACGAACTCATGAGCGCGCCCTACCCTACCTACGCTACCCTCAACCGATTACCAGCAGGTGCATTTGCTTTGACGGAGCACGTCAGGCCAATCACCTTCCGATCTCGTGCGCCGCGTCACCGGCGCGGCGTTACCGTTGGACGGAAGCGCGTCCGTTGACCTGCAATAGCTTGCCATAGGTCAAATCGGCGGGGCAATCGCGCCCCGCCGATGAAACTCGACTAACTTACGGCGTTACTGTATTTGATGGTGCCGTTCACCCCGCCGGGGAAGAAGCCGCCGCTGGTTACCGCCGTTTTCGACGCATAGGCGATGTTAAGCACCAGGTCGGGAGTTCTGGCCAGCAGAGCTCCATAATTCGCATTGTTGGGAACGTTGTCGAGCACAACGATGGTTGGCGATGCAGCGCTTCCTACCCCGCATTCGTAATTCGCCAGCAGATAAGTGCCGTCACCGCCGTTCAGCTTGTTGCGCGCGAGCACCATCTTGTTCTCGGTGTCGTAGAGCGCGCTCTTGCTGAGCCCGGCGCGCCACAAGGCAAGCCGGAAGAAGGTGTCGGCATACGCCTTTCCGCCAAGAATCGCAAGGATCGCATCGCGATTGCCGGCACTGTTCAGCCGGAACACAATGCCCCGCGCGGCCGAGGTGCAGAGATAGCTGAGCGCACTGGCGCCAAGCAGATAGTTTTCAAGCGACGCATAGGGGTCAAAGGGCGTACCGCTGGGAAAAGCGTCGCGCGACGCAATGGCGTCGAAGGGACTGCCGCTTCCCCCGGCGATACTGATTGCAGGCTGCGCCGTGACGCTCGCCCCGATCAGCGAGCGCAGCCGTTCCAAACGCGCGACCTCGGCAAGCGCTACTTCACGCAATCCCTGCATAAACAAATCGTCGGCGAACTGTACCTGCGCGCCGCCGGCAATAGCGCCGGCACTTCCCGCCCCTGTCACCAGCGAGGACGCAATCGATCCACCGAACGCCGAGCGCCAGAAGAAGCCGGCCGTCAAATACTGGATTTGCAGCAGAAAATTGAGGTAGTCGGTGTCGGTTGCTGTATAGCTCGGCGCTGCCGTAGGCGCCGGCGCGGGCGTCCCCTGCACCGCCTCCGCGCCATATTTATCACTTCCGCAACCGGCCAACATCACCAGCGAGCCGACCGTGGCCGCGCCGCCGCAATATCTCAGAAAGGCGCGACGCGCATGCGCGCGCTCCGCGATGTCATCCTTATCGATCATAATCCTTCCCCTCCCCAGGCGCTCAGGCGGCGCTATTCTTGATGGCGCCATTGACCCCGGCCGGGAAGAAGCCCCCGGACGTCGCCACGCCGCGTTTGATGTAGAAGATGTTCAGCGTCTGCGCGGGCGAACGCGCCGCGACTGAGCCACTGACGTCCAGCGACGCGTGGCTGGCCACCGTTACGCCGTTGACGCTCGTCGCCCGGATGCCGGTCGCAATCGTTTGACCGGACAGAGTGTTGAAGGCTGCCGCAATCTTGTCAACCCAGTCGAGCACGGCCGGCGTGGTCTGCGCCGAGCGGAGCAGGGCCTCGCGCAGAATCCCGGAATAATAGCTGTGCGTGCCGAACAGACCAGTCAATGGTTCAAGCAGCATCGCATCAGATATGCCGGGAAGGATGCTGCGCAATACACGGTGCATCTCCTCGCCGATAATATAACCGCCAACCAGGAAGTTCAAATCTGACGCATAGGGATCAAAGTTCTCTGCTGCGCCGACTATCCCAGCGTAGCGTGCGAACTGCGTGAACGCACCCGTCTCATCGCCTGCGAGGTTCATCGCTGGCTGCGATACAATATCAGTTTTCAGGATTGCGCGGAGCAAATCGATATGACCGCCCTGCTGGTAAATAATTTCCGTCACAATCGGTTTGATCGTGCTGCCGGCGGCGAATTTGACCTGGCGACCGCCGGTCGGCAACCCCGGCGTGCCCGTGCCGCTGGTTCGGGCCGCCTCCAACGACTTAATTCCCAAAACCCCCATTCGATAATATTGATTGAGGAGATATTCGAGGTTCAACGCAAAATTCAGGCTGTTGGCCGCCTCGCTGGACAATGATCCTGCGCCCTGAGTTTGCGCGACCGCCGTGTTGGTCGCCATCGAAAGAACGGCCGCCCCGACGAGGCCACCGGCCAGAAGATGGCGGCGAGGCACTTGAGGAACGTGCGCGCCCGTCACCTTGATTCCGGCACCGATATCATCTGTCATCACTTACCCCCTCCTTGTTGCGCCTGCTTGAAAGCGCAGTTCATTTTTCCCGACGCCATCCGGACGGCCTCAACCGTTTTAGGGCGGCGAGTCCGCAGGATTGGAACCCTCCCCTGACCGGCTGGCCATCCTGACTTCAAGCATTCACAAACTCAATATGTGGGCTATAATTTATATTGTGGCAGCTTGGCAAGGCTGATACGCACGGTTGTGCTCACGTCGGGGCGGAGCAGCCACAATCGAAAAGAGGGGGAGGACTGATGAACGTTCGATCGTCTAAATTATTGAATAGCGCGGCCATGACGTCGCTTGCGGTGTCGCTAGTTGTCGCCACGCAGGCTCGTGCGCAGGATTCGCAGGCCACTGACGCGCTTCGTGTGGATGCTGGGGCCAAACCGACCGCAGTTTCCACTACTGTCGACTCGGATAAACCAGATGCCGACGCTCAGGACATCGTCGTGCGCGGTCTACGTGCTTCGCTCGCGAAGTCTCGCGACCAGAAGCGGCGCGCCGCGCAGATCGTCGATGTCATCACCGCGGACGACATTGGCAAGCTACCCGATAAGAACGTGGTCGACGCGTTGCAGCGCGTTCCCGGAATCATCATGGACCGCACGCGCGGCGAAGGCGGGGACTTCTCGATCCGTGGCCTGTACGGCGTGATGACAACAGTCGACGGTACGCCGACCTTCTCTGGGATCAACCGAACTACCAATCTTGCTGATATGCCAGCCGATCTCGTCTCCGGTATCCAAGTCTACAAGACGCGCACGCCCGACCAGATTGAAGGCAGCAAGTCCGGCGTCGTCAACCTGACGCTGCGCAAGCCGACCTACTTCAAGAGCGGATGGACGGTCGCTCTAAACACCCGCGGGGATTATTCGGACCAAGTCAAGAAAATCAATCCGTTCGTCAGCGGTGTGGTCAGCTATAATACCGATACCGGTCTCGGCAAATTCGGGCTCGTGCTAAGCGGATCGCACAATTACGTTCGTTATAATGAATCGATGCGTGGAAACTCCAATCCTGTGCAGCTACGCTCGCCGCGACAAATCGTCGAGCCGACAACGACACCCGCGAACCTTTATGTCCCTTCGAGCTCAAATTTCTTTGCTCGCGCCGGCTATAATCAACGGGATTCCTTCAACACCTCAATCCAGTGGCGTCCCGACGATCATTGGAGCTTCAGCAGCGACTTCGCGATCAGTCGCGCAGATCGTCCCAACTACGACGACGATTTTGGGTTTCCAGTGCGTGATACCTTTTCGGCGTATCCGGCGCCTCGACTCACGAATCTCGTGATCGGTTCGGACGGTCGGTCAATCTCGTCATTGACGGTCGAGACGCGTCAGCCGCTCGGGCCGGGGAAAAATTACGCCGACGCCACTTGGAACAATAAGTCGGCTAAGCAGACGATCGAATATTCCGATGACGTCGCGCATCTGATCGTCTCTCACAACTATGCGGTTTCCGATTACAAGGTGGATCAAATCTACCACAAGATACAATTCGCCAACAACCCGATCTACGACATGGTGTTCAACACCGACAAGGATCCGCGCGGAGGCGTCGCGGTCACGCTTCGCGGTATCGACCTGAGCGATCCGGCGAACTATTCGAACGTGGCACGGGTGACTCAAAGCCGCTGGTGGTCCGGCAGCACGGAGCGCGAGATCAAGTTCGATTTACAGCTTCAGACCGGTTGGCCACTACTCGACTTTTTCAAGTTCGGCGGACGTCGGGCCAAGCGCTCATTCCGCAGCAGCTATGCGGATCGCGGAACGGATGAGTCGCTCGGGATCCCGATCTCCACGCTGAGTGGCTATAAGCTGGTTCCGATCAGCACTGCACTACAGGGCTCGGGCGACGACATGAGTTGGATGATCGGTGACGCCAACTCGATCACAAGCGTCTGGAGTACGCTTCGGCCGCTCATCGCGAAGCGCTTTCCGGACTTCGCCGTCGGTGATTGGCCGGTTGTCGAACCATATAACAGGGTAAATGGCTTTGAAACGAGCTACGCCGCTTACGGCCTTGCTCATTATCAATTCAAGCTGCTGATCCCCTTTGAAGGCATCGTCGGCGCCCGCGTCGTCCACGCCAAAACGGTCATGAACTCCTTCCAGTACACTTCCAATCCGAACGGCGACGACATCATCGACCCGGTGCAGGGCAGAGGCAACACGTTGGACGTGCTGCCGAGCGTCAACGCGATCGGGCATATCACCGATGGGCTGCAACTCCGCGTGTCATGGACCAAGGACATGCAAAAGCCCGCCCTCGACAACCTTAATGCGCATGTCAGCTTGGATTCCCCGACTTCGACCAATCCTGCGGGCAGCGGCGGCAATGCGAAGCTGCGACCGGTATACCTGAAAAAATCGACGCTTCGCTCGAATGGTATTTTGGAAAGACTGGATCGCTGTCAGTCGCATTATTTGACTGGCGCGAGGAAGGAACAATCTTCAACGATTTCCGGTACGAGTCGCTGCCTGGATACACTGTGCCAGTGCGTGTCACGCGTCCGTACAACGGCGGCCGCAGCAAATATCGCGGCATCGAATTGCAGGGGACGACATTCCTGCCGATACTGCCGTGGCTCTTCAAATATGTCGGGGTGAACGGTAACTTTACGCTTTTTGATTCGAAGGTTCAGTATCCGATCTTCGATGAGGCAACCAAGACAACGAATTGGTACGAGAGCCAGCAATTCTGGCAGTCGAAATATGCGTTTAACGCTGCTGTGTTCTACGAGCATGCCGGGCTGAATGCACGCGTGGCCTATAATTGGCGCAGCAAGCGGGTTGACAGCTTGGATCCGAATAACCGCTACCGCAACCTATTCACCGATCCGACCCAGCGGCTCGACGCCTCGATCAACTACGACATCAACGAGCATTTCTCTGTAGGCGCTGAGGCCACGAACCTGACCCGCAAGGGAGATCGTAACTTCTGGGGTTATTACACCTTCCCGCAGGAGATCACCTATTTTGCACGCACCTTCGCACTGACCGCACGGGCCCGCCTCTAAGCCGTTCCTCGAAGCCGTCGCCTTCCCCTACTGGCGGCAGCATGTGCCTCAAGGCGTTCCATCTCTAATGGGACGCCTCTTTTTTTGAACAGCATCACATCAAGGATGGCCTTCCGCTTCGTCGCCTCGCACCTCCCGGTTCGGGCGGCGAAGTCACGGATGCGCACGTTTGCAACCCTTGCCGTTCGCCGCCGTGTCGCCGCGCGAGGTGGTAAAGCCGATGATGGTGCCTTTAGGTGCGCAAACTGATGCGAGGCCGAGCCAACATCCTTCGCGCTAGCGGCACCGACGAGGGCGAGCTCCGGGAGGCGCTCGGCCGGACAGGTCGAAAGTAGGGCGAGCCTCCACGCGGCTGGCTTCGCGTCGCCTTGGACACGCGACGCGAACTCGTGCCCACTCCCCGGAGTCGCCAAGATTGCTCCCCCCGTCTCGGAACGTTTCACTGGCAGCTTTGGTCGGGAGCGGCCGCCGTCCTCTCCTGCCGCATTGCCCCAAACCCGGACATACGCCCCCCCCTTTCCGCTTCCCAACTTCAGACGTCCATTCAGTTTTTTGCCTTTTAGCTTGCGGCATAAAGCAGGCGAGACAATCGATGCTGCATTCGGAACGGTATCGACAGGGAAGTGCGAACATTATCGCGGCAGCAAGGCAGCTTCGCTATCGGCATCGGCTACGCAGCATTTCGCCGCAGTCCGCCACCTGGTTAATACTTAACAGGCTTCTGCAGCTGGAACAAACGC
This sequence comes from Sphingomonas phyllosphaerae FA2, assembly GCF_000427645.1. GTDB lineage: Bacteria > Pseudomonadota > Alphaproteobacteria > Sphingomonadales > Sphingomonadaceae > Sphingomonas > Sphingomonas phyllosphaerae. The sequence continues at coordinate 1,865,828 of NZ_KE386571.1, forward strand.
AACTAAAGCCCGCTAATTGCGGGCTTTTGTTGGTTTCGAAGACCCGCACCGAACGATGTCACATCTCACCTGCAACAGCGATCTGATATCGGCTGATCGTCCGTAAAGAAGCGGCATTTCCGCCTCGTGCCGATGACATCAAATCGTCTATCATCAGACATAGCCAGTGAGCGGGTGATCCTGCGATCACCCGCTCGTTATTGTCAGAACTTCACCGCGATCCGCGCATAACCGAACTGATCGGGCAGATCGTAAGTGGTCGGATCAAACCCGCCACAGCTGAGGCAGTCAGGCGCCCGCTTGCCGAGGATATTGTTAACGCCCAGCGTCAGCGTCATGCGATCGTCCCACATACTCGGCGTCCAGCCAATCTGCGCGTCGACATAAAGCGTCGGGCTCATGACGTTGTCGTCATACGCCGGCTCGATCACCCGCCCGATATAGCGGCCGGTGATCGACGCCATGAACGACGGACTGGACCAGTCGATCGTGGCATTGCTCTTGAAGCGCGGATACGCCTGATCGCCACGCTCCGTCCCCTGACGCTTTACGGTCTGGCTACCTGTCGCCGTCGGCAGCGTGGTCGAATATTCGAATAGGAAGTTGTTCGACCATAGCAAGCCAAACGTCCCCGTCCCGACCGATGGCGAGCGCCAGGTCAGGATCGCGTCCAGACCTTCGCTCTTGAGCGAGGCGATGTTCTGGAGCAGCCCGCGAATCTGCGTGATCGCGCCCGACGTGGAACGCGTGATCGCACCGCACGCGATCGGGTCATTGGTCTGCGTGCAATTCGCGAGCAGAACGTCGGCGCCGATCGACGAGATCGCATTGTCGACCTTGATCGTGTAATAATCGACTTCGAGCGACAGGCGACCGACGCCGCTGGCCCACGACGGGCTGTAAACGCCGCCGACGATCCAGCTTTCCGAGGTTTCCGCCTTCAGCGCGCGATTACCGCCGGTGAGGATCGGCAACTGCTGATTGGTCTGCACGTAGCCGGCAGGAACGCCCTGTGCGGCGCAATTCTGCCGCACCGTTGCCGACGTGCCGCTGGCGTCTGCGGAACACGGATCGATCACGCCGCCGTCGAAGCGCGACGGGGTGCCGAACAGCTCGCCAATGGAAGGGGCGCGGAAACCTTGGGCCCATGTGCCGCGCAGCCGCAGGTCGTCGATCGGCTTCCAGCTTACGCCCGCCTTCATCGTCGTGCGGCTGCCGCTGGTCGAATAATCCGAATAGCGCGCCGCGAACGATCCTTCGAGTAACTGGAAGAACGGCACATCCTTGAGCACGGGGATGCTCAGTTCGCCGTAAACTTCGTTGACGTCGAAGCTACCCTGCGTCGCCTGCGCGGGAATGTCGGAGCCGAGCCCTGCGGCAACGATCGGATCGGGAGTGAACGAGCCGGACTGGCGACGATATTCGTAACCGGCCGCCAGCCCAAGCGGCCCCGCCGGCAGTTCAAAGAGCGTACCGGTGACGTTGAGGGTGGCGTCCACCATCGACTGCTCGCTACGGTCACGCTGGCGGAAGGTGACGTAATCGATCATCGCCTGCGTGATCGAGCCTTCGCCGCCGAAGATGTTGAACGGCACGCATGCCCCGGTGCAGTCGGCGACCGGACCGAGCGCGCGCGCAAGATTGGCGGCGTTGACGTTGCCCTGCACCACCTGCTTGGCCGTGTTTGCCGCATAGATGACGTTGGCGTCCCAATACCATGTCCCGTTGCCGACCTGGACCTTCCCGTCGAGGGTCGATCCGACGTACATTGTCTCGACCTTCTGGCTGTAATGCCGCGGGCCATTCTCGACAAAGCGCCGTCCGATAAAGTCGTAATTGCGCGGCAATCCGGCATTACCCGTCGCCAGTGTCACGCCAAAAGGATTGTACGGGTTGGTGGCATCGATCGAAATCGTGTCGAGCAGATTGCCGTTGCCCGCGTCGGGGCCGACGAACAGCGGCAGCGGGGCCGCCTGATTGTCCGACGTGCGACGATTGTAGATCATCCGCGTCGTCAGCCGGACGTTCTCTCCGAGATCGCCTTGGAAGTTAACGAAGGCGCCGAACCGTTCCTGCGGGGTGAGCAGATAATTATAGGGGCGGAAGTTGAAACGATCGGCGACCGTGAACGCCTTGAAATCGCTACTCGCGCCCGTCGGATCGGCGGGATCGAAGCGTGGGCGGGTCAGCGGGTTCGACTTCAGCGTGAGGTTCATCCCCGCGCCGGTGACCGGATTGTTGATAAGGAAGCGGCCATTGGGGGTGCCTGAGCTGCAACTGGTCGTGCAGGCGGTCGCGCCGGGATCTGGAAAGGCGTAGTGACTGCGGTCGCCCGCGAACACCGAACCCTGCTTGATGTAATTCGCGCCGGCCACGAACGAGATGCCCGCTTCCTCGTCGCGATGGCCCCAGCTGAGCTGATAATTCTGCGTGACGCCGTCACCCTGCGGATAGGCGCCGCCCTGCACCGAGGTGACGAAGCCGTTCTGACGTTTCTTGGTGATGATATTGACGACGCCGGCGATCGCATCGGACCCGTAGATGGTCGATGCACCGTCGCGCAGCACCTCGACGCGCTCGATCATGCTGTCGGGAATCGCATTGAGATCGACCGCACCGGGCACGCCGCTGGCCGCGCTGCCATTGATGAAGCGCAAACCATCGACCAGCACCAGCGTCCGGCGGCTGCCGAGATAGCGCAGGTCGATCTCCGACGATCCAGCCCCCACGCCACCGCCATCGGGCGGGTTTCCGTTGTTGCCCGAGCGATTGAAGCGCGAATTGAGGCCACCCGCCGCGCCGGGCAGGCGTTGCAACACATCGGCAATCGACGACAGCCCGGTCCGCGCGATATCGGCGCCTTCGATCGACGTGATCGGCGCAGCTTGCGCGAGCGGGTTCTGGCGGATGCGCGAACCGGTGACGACGACCGTCTCGCCCTCGCCCGGATCATTGGCCGGATCCGCGGCGGTCTGTGCACCAGCCGGAAGCGCGGCCAGCATGGCGCACCACGCGACGCCGATAATGGCGTGCCGCCGCACGTTGTGGCTTTTCCTGATCATGTCGACTGTCCCCTTCGTCGTTCGTTTTCCCTGTTCCTGCTGCGGTTATCGGGGGCGCACCTCTTTTACGGGCCGCCTTTCCCGAATCTTAGTTGGCGTGTTCCTCGGCATCCAACGCGCGTTCGACCAGCGACAACGGCATGATGCCCGGTTGCGCAAGGGCGGCGAGCGTGGCGGCGGCGTCGAACGGGCGGCCGGCGCGGCTGGCGCGTTCGGACTGGCGGGCAAGCAGGTCGTCGAGCTGGATCTTGCCGACGATGTAGCTCGCACCGTAACCCGGCTGCCGCAGGTAAAGGAGCTGCTCGAAGCCGACGAGGCGGCTATCGGGGTCGGACCAGCCGCGCGGCGTCCAGCGCGCGTGGAAACGCCCCGCCTCCGCCAGCGTCATGCGATTGTCCTGTACGTAGAGCGAGGCGAGGCCGCGCGCGGCCCGGTTGGCGAGCATGATCCACACCAGTTCGCGCCCGCGCGGAAGATCGTCGTAGAGCCCGGCCTGCATCGCCAGTTCCTCCATCGCGGTGGCGAAACCTTCGGAGCGATCCTGCCAGATGTTGAAGGGCAACGGTCCCTGACGGACCGGATCAGGATGCGGTTCGTGCGCCATCCGGGCCAGCTCCATCCAGTGATAGAAATGGCTGTAGAGCGGCAGTGGGTCCTGCGCGACGACATGGCCGAAGAAGTCGCGCTCCGTGGGAGGGCGCCATTTTACCAGTTGAGCCGGTATGGCGGCGCGATACCAGGGACGATCGGGTACCATGCCACGATCGATCAGGAATTGCGTGAAGCGTTCGGCTTTGGCCAGTGACGCCTGATTGAACGCGTTTGCGCTCTGCGGCATCGCCAGCGGCGGCAGCGTCCGATTGCGCACTTCCTCCAACGCAAGCCCCGCCCAAGCACGCGACAATTCGCGCTTGAGCAAGATCTCTTGCGCTGCCCAGTCATAGGGAGAGAGATAGACGTGGCGCGCGGCCCAGTCGTAATCGGCGCGTCCGATCCCCGACGGACCAGTGCGCCGCGGCGCTTCTGCCTCGATCCAGGCGGCGAACCTCTCGGTGGCCACCCGCGCGGCGCGGATCACCGGGCGTAGACGCTGGCCCTCCCCTGACAGATCAGCGCGACGGCGACCTTCAAGCGACCGCAGCTCGAGTGTCCCGGCTTCGAGCTGCGCTAGTACGTCCGCCTGATCGTGAAAAGCGCGCGCGCCATACGCAAACAGATCGTGCGCCTGGCTGCCAGCGAGATTGACGCGCGCCGCGTCAAGAAGCGCGGGGATCGCCGCGAGTTGCTTCGACAGCCGTGTCGAGTCGGGCGCGGACAGTGGATACGCGTATCGCCACAAGTCAATCACCGGAGCGTTCGGCCCCTCGTGCGCCGGTACGTCACTCTGTTCGGACCAGACGGTAGCGTAATAGCCTGGATCACGTGCCCACGGGCGGAGCACGCGCAGCTGGAAGTCGAGACCGTTCATTTCGGCTTCGATCAAATCTCCGTTGATCTGATCGGTGGGCGTCAAATTACGACGGTCAATTGCCGCCAGCCTTGCCCGGGTGGTCGTTAGCCTTTGTTCTAAGATCCTTAGCCCAGCGGGAGAATAGTCGGGAACGCCCGTGGCGGCGCTTGGCTCGATCATGGCGCGCCACTCAACGACGACGCGGGCGAAAGGCGTGAGCGGTCGAGCGATCGCGGGCGCAGCGAAAGCCAACGCACTCACAATCATGATTGCACGAGAAAGAGCTTTGCTCATCGAGTGAGGCTGATGGTATAACAAATAATTGTCAATGAGCCGGTCCGCAGATAGATGATGCAGCTCTGAACTCGTCACTTCTGAATGCCCGCTTTCGGCCAATTTCGTTGCACCCATTCCGCACAAGTGCTCCTTCAAACACACGTGAAGGCTGCGCGGGCGGTCCTTTGTCGGCGTCTAAATGCGACGCCCGCGCAAAAAGGAGCGTCACGTGAGATACAGTTTTCTCGTCAAAGCGGTCTTTGCGGCGGCGCTGGTCACCGCGTACGATCGGCTGACAGCGACATGGCGGGTACGGTCGCCGGTGCCTTCGGTACGAAATGGCTGATCGGGCTGGTCGCCGCCCCTGCCGACGTCCGGCGCGACCATCGTGCGGGTATCGCACTCGTAGCGGCAGCGTTGTTCGTCACTTCGCTGATCGACGATCCCCGCCCGCTCGGTTGAGCGCCTGACGGCGGCGGGGTATCAAGCGGTCGGGTTCGATCACTTTGCCAAACCGGACGATCCGCTGGCGCTGGCGACGGCAAGCGGCGCGCTACGCCGCAATTTCCAGGGCTTCACCGATGACCCCGCCGACATCCTGATCGGCCTGGGTGCCAGCGCAATCAGTGCGTTTCCCGACCGCCTGCTTCAGAACGCCAAAAAGGCGGGCGATTGGCACCAAGCGATCAGCACCGGTCGGTTCGCGACCGCGCGTGGTATCCGTCGGACGCCGCTCGACCGGCGGCGCGGCGCGGCGATTGCCGGGATACTGTGCCAAGGAGTCGCGGATACCGGAGGCCTGCCCGAGCGGGACGCCATCCGAAGCCGGCTTTCCCGCTTCGAGCTGGTCGGACTGCTCGGCTGGGAGGGCCATCGCCTGCGCCTGGCGGCAGACGCACGGCCCTATGCGCGTAGCATCGCCGCTGCCTTTGACGCCTGGCGCAGCGAGGACGATAGGCGCTTCAGCCATGCCGTCTGATCTGCCGCCGCGATGCGCCGCCGGTGTGGCACGCCGCATGGCGTCGTACGGCTGGCTTGAGTAAGCGGCATTGGCCGCGCTTCACCGGATTGGTCGTCGTAGCCGATTGGGTACCGAACAGGCATCCGGCTGGAACGGCGATCCGGCTAGCGGTTGCGCCAATCTCGTCTCGGGCGTGCTCAAGGTGTCGTGCATAGAGGCAGATAGCGGCGTTCAGATCGTCGGGCTGCTCTACTCCGGCGATTTCGTCCGCGCGCTTCTTTCCGCCCGGTTCGTTGATGCGGCGCAGCGTTGAGCGAGTCCGATCTGTGCGTTCAACCGCGCGCGGCGCTGCAGGCGCTACCGGCCCGCCATCCCCGGCTGGCCGATTGCTGCTGCGCCGGACGATGGCGACCATGGCCGAGGTTCGACGCTGGATGCCGATGCTGGCGCGTGAGCCGGAGCACGGGCCGTCGGGTCGCTGCTCGACATGGCGCGTTGGTTGAGGTGGCAGGGGACGAAGCGTTCCGCCTGCCGCTGTTGCGAGCTGCCATGGCGGAGGCGCTGGGTCTACTGGTCGAGACGGTGAGCCGTCACATGAACGCGTTCCAGCAGGACGGGCTGATCGCAATATCCGGGCTGCGTGGCGTGCGCCTGCTTAACCGCGCACGCCTGGGCCTGAATCGCGGCTCAGGCGGCGGATCGGCAGGTTCCGCCATCGGCCACCCATTGCCGATCGCACAGGGCCGAGAGCACCGGGCGGTGGCTGATCAGGATCATTCCCTGCCCGGTTCGCTTCAATCGCGCGTCCATTCGCCGCGCGACCTGCGCCGCCACCGCCGCATCCAGCCCCTCGCCGGGTTCGTCGAGTAGCAGCCAGGGCGCATCCGCCAGATAGGCGCGCGCCAGGGACAGCCGCCGCCGCTCGCCCCCCGACAATCGCGCCCCGTCCTCGCCCAGCCACGTGTCGAGTCCCGCGGGCAAGGCGCGCACCACGTCGTCGAGTGCGGCGTCACGCAACGCCTGCCACAGGCGGTCCTCGCCGGCATGATCATCGGCCAGCCGCAGATTGTCGCGGACCGTACCCGCCATCAACGCCGCGTCCTGCGGAGCCCAGGCGAAGGTCGCGCGCAAGGTTGCGGGCGCGAGAGAGGCGGCATCCCGCCCTCCGATGATGACCCGGCCGGGTGAAAACGGACGGAGAGCCAGCAATCCCTCGACCAACGTCGTCTTGCCGCAGCCCGATGGCCCGGTCAGCGCGATCCGCCAGCCCGGTGCGAACGAAGTGCCGTCGATGATCAGGTTCGCGTCGCACGCCCCATCGGCAGCCGGGCGCTCTTCCGCCGCCGCGAACAGCGTTTCCAGCCGCGCTTCCGCCTCGCGAAGCCGCCCACGTTCGGTCATCGCGCGCAGGATCGGCGCCGTCGCATCGGCCGTCATCGCTGCCGCCAGCGCCGCCAATGCCGCGATCGGCGCGCCGGCACCCGCCGACAGGACCAGCGCCGATGTTGCCGCCAGCGCGACGCTGATCGCATGGAGCGCCTCGAACCGCGCCGCCACCGCCGCTTGCTGTGCCTGCGCCTCGGCCAGGCGGTCGCTCACCGCCGCGATCCGGGTGGTCGCCCAATCCTCGAGTGCGAAACACCGGAGTTCGGCCGCCGCGCCGCCCATCGCCGCCACTTCCTCGCGGAGCGCGCCCGTCGCCTCTTGCACCGCACGGCCGGGCTGTTCCAATTGGTCCGCCCAGGCATGGGCCAGACCGAGGGCTCCCCCGACACATGCCAGCGTAGCGACCATGGACAGCCATCCACCGAGTGACGTTAGCACCGCGCCCGACACCAACGCCGCCGCGACACCCCAGGGTCCCGACAGACGGACGAAGCGCCATTCCACCGCATCGACATCGCCGATCAGCCGCGCTGTCGCCTCGCCGCGGCCGAGCGCCAGTGCTATAAAGGGCGGCGCGGCAGTAACCGCGCGATAGAGCGCAGGCCGCAGCCGGGCGAGCGCGCCGAAGGCCGCGCCATGGCTCGCCAGCCGCTCGCCATAACGCGCGCCGGTTCGCGCGATCGCCAGCAACCGGATCATGGCGGAGGGCAGCATATAGTTGAACGCCTGCGCGGCGACGATCCCCGCCCCGCCCGCCAACGCGGCGGCGGTCAGGAACCAGCCCGACAAGGCCAGCAGCAGCACCGAGGCGATCGCAATCGCCGCGGCACAGACACCCGCCTGTCGCAGACGGCGGCGTTCCCGCCGACGTTCGGCGGCGATCAGCCTGTGCAGTGTCATGCGGTGTGTTCCAGATGAACGACGCGGGTCGCGATGGCGGCCAGAGCAGGGCTGTGCGTGGCGATCAACGTCGTGCGCCCTTTCGCAGCCCGCGCGATAGTGGCGATCAGCGCGGCTTCGGCGGCGTCGTCCAGATGCGCGGTCGGCTCGTCGAGCAGCAGGAAGGGCGCAGGGGTAAGCAGCGCTCGGGCGAGCGCGAGCCGCCGGCGCTCACCCCCCGACAGCCCGCTGCCCCGCGCATCGAGCGGTGCGTCGAGGCCACGCGGCCGGGCCGCGAGCATCGGCCCCAAACCCGCCGCCGTCACCGCGCGCTGGATGGCCAGATCATCCGCATGGGGATGAGCGAGCATCAGATTGTCGCGGATCGTGCCCGCGATCAGCAGGGGATGCTGGCCGGCCCAGCTCGCCTGTCCCGCCAGCGAGACCAGCGGGATGCCGCAAGCCTCCACCGTGCCCGCCGATAGCGGCGCGAAGCCCAGCAGCAGGTGCAGGACGCTAGTCTTGCCGCTGCCCGAAGGGCCGAGCAGCGCCACCATTTCGCCCGCTTCGATCCGCAACGACAGGTTCGAAACGGCCGCCGCGTCGCTGCCCGGGTACTTGATAGCGACATTGCGCAGGACCAGCGGAGCGGTAACCTGGGCCGAGAGCAAAGGCTCCGGCTGGGCCAGGGGCATCAGCGTATCGGCGGCCGTCTCCGCCGCCTGCTTGTCGTGATAAGCCGCGGCGAGGCGGCGCATCGGCGCATAGTATTCGGGTGCAAGCGCCAGCACGAAAAAGGCCCGGCCGAGGGTCAGCGTTTCGGGCGCAGCGAAAGGCAGCAGGCCCAGCAGCGCGAAACCGCAATAAACCGCGACCAGCGCAACCGACAGCGCCGCGAAAAACTCCAGCGCGGCGGAGGACAGGAACGCCACCCGCAGGACGCGCATGGTCCGCTCGGCCAGTTCCTGCGCGCCTGCGCCGATTGCCTCGGTCTCGCGTGTCTCGGCCCGAAAGGCCAGCACGATCGGCAAGCTGCGGACCCGGTCGGCAAAGCGGGCCGACAAGCGGTGCAGCGCGATGAATTGCCGCCGCGACTCGTCCGCCGCGGCGCCACCCGCCAATATCATCGCGGCCACGAACGGCAGCAGGGTGGCCGCGAGAATGACCGCCGCCACCCAGCTGGCGCAGGCGGTCGCGGCGAGGACCAGCATTGGCGCGATGGCGGCGGCGCGGCGTGCAGGCAGAAAGCGCGCGACATAGCCGTCCAGCGCCTCGACCGCATCGACGGCCTGGCTGGCGAGCAGGCCGCTGTCGATCGGATCACCGGGCTTCCGACGCAGCGTTGCGGCAACGGCACGAAGCCGCAGCGTCCGCTTGACCACTCCCGCCCTCACGGCGCCCCGCCGCAAGGCCAGCGATGCGAACACCCCACGCAACGCCCCCGTGCCGAGCATCAGCATGGCCCAGGGCAACACCGTTCCCTGCCCCTCCACCGCCGCCACGCCGCCCGCGACACCCGCCGCGAAACCGATCGCCGCCAGCGTATCGAGGAGCAGCAGGCCCGCCACGCTGTCGCACCGCCCGGCCGCATCCTTTAGCCAGAAGTTTCGTGCCTTACGCGTCGGGGAAGCATGGGCGATCGTCGTCATGCGGGGACGGTCGCCCCAACCGCCTCCATAGTCTTTGACCGCGGTCAATGGCGGCACAGCGGAGCGGACCTACCGAGTCGGCCGACAAGGAGCCGGGGCGCGGCTCCTTTTATGGAGACATGCTATGGACCCCGGGGTCGTCGACCTGTCGCGGCTGCAATTCGCGGCCACCGCCTTGTATCACTTTCTGTTCGTGCCGTTGACGCTGGGCCTGTCGATGATGCTGGTCATCATGGAATCGGTCTATGTCATGACCAACCGTCCCGAATGGCGCGTGACCACGCGCTTCTGGGGCAAGATCTTCGGCATCAACTTCGTGCTGGGCGTCGCCACGGGCCTGACCATGGAGTTCCAGTTCGGCACCAACTGGTCCTACTTCTCGCATTACGTTGGCGACATCTTCGGTGCGCCGCTGGCGATCGAGGGGCTGATGGCGTTCTTCCTGGAGGCGACGTTCGTCGGGCTGATGTTCTTCGGCTGGGATCGCCTGTCGAAGCTCGGCCATCTGATCGTCACCTTCATGGTCGCGCTGGGCACCAATTTGTCGGCGCTGTGGATCCTGATCGCCAATGGCTGGATGCAAAACCCGGTTGGCGCGAGCTTCAATCCCGATACGATGCGCATGGAGGTCGCGGATTTCGGCGCGGTGCTGTTCAATCCCGTCGCCCAGGCCAAATTCGTCCACACCGTCAGCGCGGGCTATGTCTGCGCCTCGGTCGTGGTGCTGGGCGTGTCGGCCTTCTGGCTGCTGAAGGACCACTTCCTGCCCGTCGCGCGCCGGTCGATGACGGTCGCGGCGGCGTTCGGCCTCGCCTCGTCGCTGTCGGTCGTCGTGTTGGGCGACGAGAGCGGCTATGCGCTGACCGACAACCAGAAGATGAAGCTCGCCGCGATCGAGGCGGTCTGGCACACCGAGCCCGGACCTTCTGGCCTGACCCTGTTCGGCTATCCCGACACCGTCGCGCGCGAGACGCGGTACAAGGTCGAGATCCCCTGGCTACTCGGCCTGATCGCGACGCGCAGCCTGGATGGCACTGTCACCGGCATGTCCGAGCTGGTGCTGAAGGCGCAGGAACGAATCGCGTCGGGCGTGATCGCCTATGACGCGGTCCAGCACTTGAAGGCGAACCCGCAGGACGTGGGCCAGCGCGCCCGGTTCGAGGCACACAAGCGCGACCTGGGCTATGCGCTGCTGCTGAAGCGCCAGATGGCCGATCCGCGCGCGGCGACGCCGCAGCAGATCGAGGCGGCCGCCTGGGACACGGTGCCCGATGTCGGCCTGCTCTTCTGGAGCTTCCGCATCATGGCCGCGATCGGCTTTGGAATGATCGCGCTTTTTGCCGCCGCCTTCACCTTATGTTCGCTCCGGATGCACATGGATTCGCGCTGGTTCCTCCGCCTCGCAGTGGCAGCGATCCCGCTGCCGTGGATCGCGATTGAACTGGGCTGGGTGGTCGCAGAGCTGGGTCGCCAACCCTGGGCGATCGAGGGCGTGCTGCCGACCTTCCTGGCGACCAGCTCTCTGTCGCGGGCTGCGCTATGGACCACGCTGGCGGGCTTTACCGTGATCTACGGCGTACTGGCAGTAATCGAGGTTCGGTTGATCCTCGCCGCCATTGCGCACGGCCCGGAAGAGCGGGAGGACCAGCCCTCCCCCGGCCCGATCCCCGCCGCCATTCCCATCACCGCCTGAAGGGGCCCAAGACATGTTCGATTATGTGGTGTTGCGCCTGATCTGGTGGGCGCTGCTGGGTGTGCTGCTGATCGGCTTCGCGCTGACCGACGGCTTCGACCTGGGTGTCGCGGCCCTCCTGCCCTTTGTCGCGCGCAACGATGCCGAGCGGCGGATGGTCATCAACTCCATCGGGCCGACCTGGGAGGGAAACCAGGTCTGGTTCATCCTGGGCGGCGGTGCGATCTTCGCCGCCTGGCCGTTCGTCTATGCGGTCAGCTTTTCGGGCTTCTACCTCGCGATGTTCCTGGTGCTGGCCGCGCTGATCCTGCGGCCGGTGGGGTTCAAATATCGCTCGAAAAAGCCCGATCCGGCCTGGCGCACCCGCTGGGACTGGGCGTTGTTCGTGGGGGGACTGGTGCCAGCCCTCGTCTTCGGGGTCGCGGTCGGCAATGTGCTGCTGGGTGCCCCCTTCCGCTTGGATGGCGACCTGCGTGCCTTTTACGACGGCACTTTGCTCGGGCTGTTCACGCCCTTCACGCTGGTCTGCGGGCTGTTGTCGGTGGCAATGCTGGTACTGCACGGTGCGGCATGGCTGTCGATCAAGGTCGAGCATGGTCCAGTCCATGGCCGGGCAAGGGCATTCGGGACGGTGGCGGCGATCGCCTCGATCCTGTTGTTCGCGGTTGGCTTCGCCTTCGTCGCATGGGGCGATATCGGCTACCGGATCGTCGGGACGGTCGATCCGTTCGGCCCGTCCAATCCGTTGCGCATGACGACGGAGCAAGCGGGCGGCGCATGGCTCGACAATTACGCGACCTATCCGTTGATGATGGCGCTGCCCGGGCTCGGCTTCGCCGGAGCGGCGCTGGCGCTGGTCGGCATCCGTTCGGGACGTGAGGCGCTGGCCTTTGCCGGATCGTCGCTCGCCACGACGGGGATCATCGCCACGGTGGGTTGTTCGATGTTTCCGTTCATCCTGCCGTCCAGCATCGATGCGCATAGCAGCCTGACGGTGTGGAACGCCTCGTCCACGCAGAAGACGCTGGGCATCATGCTCTTCGTCACGCTCGTCTTCCTCCCCATCGTGCTCGCCTACACCGCCTGGGCCTACCGGGTGATGTTCGGGCGCGTGACGGCGGAGGCGGTCCGCACCAACCCCGACTTCTACTGACGAAAAAGGAACGGCCGATGTGGTATTTCTCCTGGGTCCTTGGCCTCGGTCTCGCGATCGGCTTCGGCATCCTCAACGGCATCTGGCATGAATTCCATCTGCCGCAAGAGGATGACGTGTCGCCGCGGCACTGACAGATAGACAATACTTCCCACGACAGGGGATCATGGCCGCGTTATACGGCAGGGCCATGATCCCGAAGGACATCTGTGCCGATTGCGCGGTGCGCGACCGGGCCTTGTGTGGCAGCCTGGACGACCAGGAGCTGCTCGCCTTGAACGCCATCGGGCAGCGCCGCCAGATCGCGCGTGGCCAGACCGTCGCCTGGGCGGGTGACGAGGCGGTGATCTGCGGCAACCTGCTGACGGGCGTGCTGAAGCTGGTCGCCGCGACCGCCGATGGTCGGGAGCAGACGGTCGGCCTGCTCTACCCCGCCGACTTCTTCGGACAGCCCTATGCGGGAGATGTCGGCTTCACTCTGACCGCGCTGACCGAGGCGGAGTTGTGCGTCTTTCCGCGCGCCGCCTTCGAACGGGTGCTGGAGCATCATCAGCGCATGGAGCGCCTGTTGCTCCAGCGAATCTTCGAATCGCTGAACGAAGCGCGCGGGCGGATGCTGGTGCTGGCGCGCAAGTCGGCCGGGGAAAAACTGGCCGGCTTCCTGCTCGACATGGCGGCGCGGGCCGGGGCCAGCGGATGCCGGGCCAGCCGCGACGGGCCGGTGACGTTCGATCTGCCGCTGACGCGCGGCCAGATTGCCGATGTCCTGGGCATGACGATCGAGACGGTCAGCCGCCAACTGACCCGGATGAAGCAGAGCGGCGTGATCGGCCTGCCCGGTGGCCGCGCCATCACGATCAGCGACCGTGAGGCGCTGGCGGCGCGCGCCGAAGCCGCCTAGGCCACCAGACTTTTCGTCAGCGCATCGACCAGCAGGCCGCGCGCCTCCGGGGTCAGCCGGTGCCCAGCCAGCGCGATGATGACCAGTTGCTCGAAATCGATCGCGCGACGGCATCCGACGAAAAAACTGCGCAGCATATAGCCAAGCGTCTCAGGTGCGGCGCAGGCATCCGCCTCGGCAAACGTTGCGACCAGTTCGCGCGCGGCCGCCGCATCGGTCCTGTGCCGGTGCCGGACGTGGTCGAGAAGTGTGTCGGTGAGCGGATCGGCCCGCCCGTTGGACAGCATCGCCTCCAGATAGACGCCGTCGGTCTGCTCGCCCTGCGTCACCAGCGTTTCGAGCGCCTGCAGGAACAGCGTCATGGTCGGAGCGTCTGGGCGATCGGGCAAGGCGTCTGCCATCGCCTCTGCCTGCTCGCATAACGCCAGCCGCCGGCGATGCTCCTGCACCAAGCGAATAAGATCGATTTCCTGAATGACGTGCCAGCGCCGCGCGAACGGCACGACGCTGCCTTGAAGCCGGTTGCGATCCATCGCGGGTCTTCTCCTTCGCCTCCTTGCTGACGAAGGGACGCGCCCTCAGCATTGACGATGATCAAAGCGCCGCCCCACCGCGTTCAGCACTGCCGGGCGAGATGCCGATGAATGGTGCTGCGATGGACGCCCAGTTGCCGCGCCGCCGCCGAGACATTGCCGTCGTGCGCCGCCAGCGCCGCGTCGATCGCTTGGGCCCGCTCGTCGGCCAGCGGGCGCGCGGCCACGGACAGCTCGACGCCGCCGCCCCACCCCTCGGCATCCCAGCCGCCGATCAGGGTCGTCCCGCTGGTCAGGCGCAATCGGCCCCGCGACGCCTGCTCCCTCATGTCCACCAATTCGCCAAGCGCCGCATCGTCCAGCGCCTCCCAGCTGCGCCCGACCAGCGAAAGCCCGCGCCGGTTGGCGGCGACCAGCCGCTCGTCGCGGAAGACCAATATACCCTCGCGCGCGGTGCCCAGCATCGCTGCATCGTCATGCATCCGCAGCACGCGGCAATCGGCAAACCGGTCGCGGAACAGCCGATGCTCGATCTGATCGACTGCCAACCGGATCAGCCCCAGCGCATGACCGTGGCCGTTGGCAGATGGTCCCGAAATGTCGAGAGCGCCGACGATCGCACCACGTGGATCGAGGATCGGCGTCGCCGCGCAGCTCAACACCGCATGTTCGGCGAAGAAATGCTCGAGGCCGTGGACGGCGATCGGGCGACGCTCGGCGATAGCGGTGCCGATCGCGTTGGTGCCGGTGCTCGCCTCGGTCCACGACACACCGGGCCGGAGCGCCACCTGGGCCGCGCGCGACAGGAAGCCGGTGTCGCCGATGCTGTCCAGGATCATGCCATCGGCATCGGCCAGGATCACCACGCTGCCCGTCTCGCGCGCCTCGCCTGCCAGCATCTCCATCTCCGGCCGGCATAGGCGCCGCAACCTTTCGCGACGCTGGCGCAGGGCATTCAGTTCGCTGTCAGTCAGCGGCCCGTCACCGCGCAGCCGGCCTTGCACCAATCCCATGTCGGTGCAGCGCAGCCAGGAGCGCAGCACAGGCTGGCGCACGCGTTCGATCGGCAATCGCCCCTCGTCGAAATAGGCGTGTCGCCCCTGTTCTACCCCGGCGCCGTCCATCGCCGCATCCTTCTCCAACTGTCGCACATTGCGACACTGGCGCGGCTTTGGCGTCGCGCCTTGCGACAGATGCTACGCCTCGGCCCCCGAAAGTCCACTCCATCCCATATCGTTCGTCGCGGATCGGCTTGTCCGGCGCGTCGCAAAGGCAGAGCCTTGGCCCATAACAGATCAAGGAGAGAGCCCGTGACGATCCAGGAAGCCATCAAGCCGCGTACCGCGCCGTTCAAACAGCGTTATGCCAATTTCATTGGCGGTCGCTGGGTCGATCCGGTCGATGGACGCTGGTTCGACAACCGATCGCCCATTGACGGCCAGGTCATCTGCCAGGTCGCGCGAAGCCAGATCGCCGATGTCGAACTGGCGCTCGACGCCGCGCACAAGGCCAAGGACGGCTGGGCCCGCACCAGCGTCGCCGAGCGCGCGCTGATCCTCCACCGCATCGCCGATCGGATGGAGGAGAACCTGTCCCTGCTCGCCACCGCCGAAACCTGGGACAACGGCAAGCCGATCCGCGAGACGACCGCCGCCGACCTGCCGCTGGCGATCGATCATTTCCGTTATTTCGCGGGGTGCATCCGCGCGCAGGAAGGCGGCATTTCGGAAATCGACCACGATACGGTCGCCTATCACTTCCATGAACCGCTGGGCGTGGTGGGGCAGATCATCCCGTGGAACTTCCCCCTGCTGATGGCCTGCTGGAAACTCGCACCCGCGCTGGCGGCGGGCAATTGCGTGGTGCTGAAGCCCGCCGAACAGACCCCCGCCTCGATCATGGTGTTGGCCGAACTGATCGCCGACCTGCTGCCCGGGGGCGTGCTGAACATCGTCAACGGGTACGGCATCGAGGCGGGCAAGCCGCTGGCGCAGAACCCGCGCATCGCCAAGATCGCCTTTACCGGCGAGACGACGACCGGCCAGCTCATCATGTCCTATGCGTCCGAAAACCTGATCCCGGTCACGCTGGAGCTGGGCGGCAAGAGCCCCAATATCTTCTTCGCCGATGTCGCGGCCGAGGATGACGACTATTTCGACAAGGCGATCGAGGGGTTCGCCATGTTCGCGCTCAACCAGGGCGAGGTTTGCACCTGCCCCAGCCGCGCGCTGGTGCATGAGTCCATCTACGACCGCTTCATGGAAAAGGCGGTCGCCCGAGTCGAAGCGATGATCCAGGGCGATCCGCTCGACCCCGCGACCATGGTCGGCGCACAGGCCTCGCAGGAGCAGATGGACAAGATCCTAGGCTATCTCGACATCGGCCGCGACGAGGGTGCCCGGGTGCTGACCGGCGGCACGCGTAATCGGCCCGAAGGCTTGGAAGGCTATTACGTCAAGCCAACCGTGCTTAGCGGCAACAACAAGATGCGCGTGTTTCAGGAAGAGATTTTCGGCCCCGTCGTCTCGGTTGCGACCTTCGGTACCGACGAGGAGGCCGTCAGCATCGCCAATGACACGCTGTACGGCCTGGGCGCTGGCGTGTGGACGCGCGACGGCACCCGCGCCTATCGCATGGGCCGCGCGATCCAGGCGGGCCGCGTGTGGACCAACTGCTACCACGCCTATCCGGCCCATGCGGCGTTCGGCGGCTACAAGCGGTCGGGCATCGGGCGCGAGACGCATCGCATGATGCTCGACCATTATCAGCAGACCAAGAACCTGCTGGTCAGCTACTCGGCCAAGAAGCTCGGCTTCTTTTGATCCCCGTCAAAGCGGGGGCGGTCGATCACGCACATCCCCGCTCCATCATCATCCGAGAGGAACGTTTCCATGGCCAAGACCATGAAGGCAGCCGTCGTTCGCAAATTCGGCGCGCCCCTGACCATCGACGAAGTCCCCGTGCCAGAGGTCGGCGACGGCTTGATCCAGGTTGCGATCCAGGCATCGGGCGTCTGCCATACCGACCTGCACGCCGCCGAGGGCGACTGGCCGATAAAGCCGAAGCCGCCCTTCATTCCGGGGCATGAGGGCGTCGGCTATGTCTCGGCGGTCGGCAAGGGCGTGAAACACATCAAGGAGGGCGACCGGGTCGGTGTGCCCTGGCTCTACACTGCGTGCGGCCATTGCGTACACTGTCTGGGCGGGTGGGAGACGCTGTGCGAGAGCCAGCTCAACACTGGCTATTCGGTCAATGGCGGCTTTGCCGATTATGTCATCGCCGACCCCAATTTCGTCGGCCATCTGCCCGCCAATATCGGCTTCACAGAGATCGCGCCGGTGCTGTGCGCCGGGGTGACGGTCTACAAGGGGCTGAAGATGACCGATACCAAGCCGGGCGATACGGTCATCATCTCCGGCATCGGCGGGCTGGGGCATATGGCAGTGCAATATGCGGTCGCCATGGGACTGAACGTCGCGGCGGTCGATGTCGACGATGCAAAGCTGGAACTTGCCCGGCGGCTAGGCGCAAAGGTCACGGTCAATGCGCGCACCGAGGCGGACCCCGCGGCGGCGATCAGGCGCGAGACCGGCGGCGGCGCGCAGGGTGCACTCGTCACTGCGGTCAGCGAAAAGGCGTTCGCCCAGGCTATCGGCATGATGGCGCGCGGCGGAACGGTGGCGCTCAACGGCCTGCCGCCGGGCGACTTTCCGCTCAATATCTTCGGGTTGGTGCTGAACGGCATCACGGTGCGCGGATCGATCGTCGGCACCCGATTGGACCTGCAGGAATCGCTCGCCTTCGCCGCCGACGGCAAGGTGAAGGCGACCATCGCCACCGCCCCACTCGCCGAGGTCAACCAGGTGTTCGACCGGATGCGCCGAGGCCAGATCGAGGGCCGGGTCGTCCTCGACCTCGCAGCCTGAATACGCGGCGGCGGTGGCTCCGGCCCACCCGCCGCCCTTGAGAAACAATGACCGACCGTATCGCCGGCACCGCTCTTCGTCCGCGTAGCACCGATGCCGACACCGCCGCCGCCTTGGGCCACCCCTGCGAAACGGTGGCAGGCCGGAGTGTCCACGCGCCTGGCCGGGACATGTTCATGCCGAAGATGAAGTGGAGCCTGCATCCAGGATCGGTTCGCTTGCTTGGGGATGAAGTGCCCCCGGATCTTGTCGTGGTCGTAGCGGGCATCAACCCGATGATCGGGTCTTGCTCCCGACGGGCACGCCGGTCGCCGCGCGGGAGCGTCGCAGGGCAAGCAGAGCCTCGCGCCATATCGAAGCCAGCGAACCCGCCCCGAAAGAGGGTGGAGTTCGGTTCCCCATGCATGTCGGGTGAGAGTGCGGGACAGCCTTCGCTACCCTTTGTGGCCGTCCCGCATTTCCGCCACGATCGGCGCCCCGCCCCGCTCGTCCGGTGCGCCACGCCCGAACGGATCATCGCCGTCGGACCGGGGCACCAGACGGCGAGGTCAGTCCATTAGAATTTGGCGCGCACACCGAAATTGTACCGCGCACCGGTTTCCTGCTGCAACAGATAACGATCCTTGATCACCGACCATTCGTCGATGAACTGGTTGGTGACATTCACGCCCTGAACATAGACCTGGAAATTGGGCGTGAAGTCGTAGGAAACGTTGAAGTCGAGCTGCCCATAGGACGAGCGGTTGCGCGGGCGCGACTGGCTGTCGCGGCAGTTGCGCAGATAATCGGAGCGCCAGTTATAGGACACGCGCGCCGAAAGGCCGTATTTCTCGTAGAAGACGCTGCCGTTCGCCGAGTGCGGCGAAAGGCCGTTGTAGCCGCACTGGAAATCGGCAAGCGTCTGGTCGCGTTCGGCGCTGCTGGCGACATAGGTATAGTTGCCGGTCACGCCGAAGCCGCCGATGAAGCCGCCCAGCGCGTCGAACGAATATTGCCCGCCGACCTCGACGCCCTTGATCTTGCCGCTCTGCCCGTTGCGCGTGCGAGTGTCCTGATAGATCCGTCCGAACCGCTCGACCGGCAGCGTCTGCAGCTCGAGGAAGTCCGACAGGTCCTTATAGAAGCCGCCGACGCTAATGTAGCTGACGCGCGACAGATACCATTCCAGCGACAGATCGTAATTGGTGGAGCGGAACGGCAGCAGGCTCGGATTGCCGCCCGACGACAGCGGCACCGCGATGCGCCCGCCGTAATCGTTGTTGACGCCCAGATCGGTCAGCGTCGGCCGCGTGATCGTCTGCGAGAAGGCGCCGCGCGCGATCAGTTTCTCGGTCAGGTTGTACTTCAGATTGGCCGAGGGCAAGGCGTTGACGTAGCTGCTGCGCACCGCGATTGCGGTCGCCGGGCCATAGCTATATTGCAGCGTATCGTCGCCCGGCGTGTTGGCGATGCCGGTGACCGGCGTGTCGAAGCCGGAGGACAGCACCTGCGTGCGGATCACGCGCACGCCGGCGTTGCCGGTCCAGCGTTCGCCGCCGAACTGCATGCTGATATAGCCCGCGGTCAGCCGCTCCTGAACGTTGACGGTGCCGCGCAGCTGCTCGCGCACGCCGAACGGGCCACCGGGCAGCGCCTGCACCTGCGCCGCGAACGCCGCCTGCTGCGCGGCGGTCCGTCCGTTCGACGGAATGTTCAGCGTCGCGGGATCGTTGAGATAGGCGAGGAACGCTTCCGGATCGACCTGGAACAGCGACGGCGGGATGTTCTGCCCGCCGCCCAACAGGTCACCCCATTCATACGGCTGAAGCAGTCCCGACGCGATCGGCACCTGATAGCCGCAATAGGTGCAATTGGAATCGCTGTTGTTGAACTGGCGGTTGATCTTGCGCCGCTCGGTATACGAACCGCCCAGCGTGACCGCGCGCAGGATCGAATTGTCGACGGTCCACTTGGTGTCGAAATGATATTCGGAGCCGCGATCGCGCGTGCGATTGGCGTCGATCCCCATATAGTGCAGCCGCATCAGATCGGGGTTGTTGATGACGTTGTTGTCGTAGGAGATCGCCGGAATACCCTTTCCGCCGTCGAGCGAGAACTGGTAGCTGTAGGGCAGCAGCGCACCATAGACGAGATAGGCGTTGGGCGACGTGCGGTTGGCGCCGGTTGTCGAGGCATCGAAGCGCAGCTCGACGTTGTCGGTCGGGTTCCACTTGATGTTGCCGCCGATCTGATAGCTGTCCGACTTCCGGTTGGTCGTGTTGTAGACGTGGTCGACCTTGGCGTTGACGCCGTTGTTGGTCAGCCCGGGGTTCGCCGCCAGGAACTGCGGGTTCTGCGCGATGAAGTCGCGGCCCAGCATCGTCAGGCTGGTCGCGGTGTTGTTGCCGTCGAAGGTCGGCTCGAAATACGGCGCGGCCATGAAGTTATCGAGCCGGCGGGTGACGCCCGAGATATTGAAGCGCGAGTAGATGCCGTCGACGGTGATCTCGAGATTGTCGGTCGGCCTGAACTGCACCGCACCGGACACGTTGATGCGCTCGCGCTCTTCCTGCGCGCGCTGGTAATAGACGCTCTGCGGCAGGTTGGCGTTGCCGGTCACCGGATAGCGGGGATCGTTGCCGGTGATGAGCGTCGGGACGCCGCCGATCGTCTGGACGATGTCGGGACGGCCGTTGATCCAGCCGTCGATCGCGATCTGGTCGGTCTGGCTCTTGCGCTTCGTATAGGAGCCGGCGAGCAGCACGCCGAACGTCTTGTCCGGATTGGCATAGGACACGGTGCCCGCGAGATCGGGGGTGACCTTCTCGCGCGAGCGGTCGTAGATGCCGCCGATCTGTGCCGCGGCGTGGAGGCCGGTGCGCCCCTCCAGCGGGCGGGCAGTGATGATGTTGACCGTCGCGCCGATCCCGCCTTCCTGCAGCTCGGGCACCGGCGACTTGAAGACGTCGGTACGCTGGATCATGTTCGACGACAGGACGTCGAACGAGAATTCGCGCCCGGCATTGTCGGTGGCCATGACGCGGCCGTTGACCAGCACGGTGTTGAACTCCGGCCCCAGCCCGCGGACGGTGATGAACTGCCCCTCGCCGCCCGACCGGTCGATCGCGACGCCGGTGATGCGTTGCAGCGACTCGGCGATGTTCGCGTCGGGGAATTTGCCGACGTCGACCGCGGTGATCGAATCGACGATCTGGTTGGCGTTGCGCTTCACCTGCGCGGACGAACTGAGGCTGGCGCGGATGCCGGTGACGACGATGTCGCCGCCGACCGCGGGCTCGCCGGCGACGGTTGCGGGCGCTTGCGGCGCGCCGGCAGGTGCGGTGTTCGGCGGCCCGGCGGTCGTATCAGCGGCGGGTGCCTGATCGGTCGGGGGCGTCTGCGCATAGGGCGTCGACCCTGCCGCCTGCGCCAGCGCCATCGTCGGCAGCGAGCATCCGGCGCCCAGCGCCGCCATCATCAACCACGACCTCATATTCCTCTCCCGAGCGTTTTTTCAGACCCACCGGGAGAGAAGCGTCGACTGATTCTGGCGACGTCGTTGCGCTACTCTCCCTGCGCCGGGGAGCGAAGCGCTTTTGATAAGACTTATCAACCACTTTGCGATGGATGTGTCGTGAGGTACGGTTTCGTTGCATCGTGGCAACAACATGACGCACCCCCCCGATCGTGCGACGCGCGAATGATCCGCGGTGCGTCAATGGGACGACGGATCACCTCGCGCGACAAGTTGAAGTACCTGAACCCTAGTGCTGGCTTACGCGGACGGGGCACTTGCCTCCGCTACACTACCGTGATGGCCGGCCGGTGCATTTGAATCGACGGTGAAATCTGGTTCGCCAACGCCCATCAATAAGCGTTGAAGGTGAACGGGATGCGCAGCGTGGTGCGGACGTCGGCGGCATCGTCGGTGGCGCCGACCTCGACGTTCCAGTTGAGCGTCGTCGTCGGGGAGGTGCGATAGCTGACGCCGAACAGCAACCGGCCGATCTGGAGGTCGCGGCTCTCGGCGGTCATCGGATCGCCGAGCGCCTGCGTGGTCTGATTGAGGGCGCGGATGCGCGTCTTGGTGCCCAAGGCCCATGTCTGGGCATAGCCGAAGCTGATCGACGTGCGCGGATTCAAGGCGATAGCGATACCTGCGCTCGCCGAGGGCTGGCTGCCCGGTGCGACGCGTTCGATGAAAGCGGCGCCGATCTGGCGGTTTATGGTGCGCGCGAAGTTGTACGTGTAGCCCAAGGTCGCGAACAAAACCGCCGGATCGCTGGGTAGAATTGCGGTCAGGTTCGGCGTCAGCGCCCAGAATCCCGCGCCCGTTGCGCCCTTCAGCGCATTGCCGAGCGCATCGCGCGGCACACGGAACGGGTCGGTACCGGTTGGTGCCACCGCCTGCACGCCCGCGATCAGATACGGCGCGCCGTTGTTGCCGTCTGTGAATTGGTAGCGGAGGCCGAAGTCGATATCGCCGATGTTCGCCCCGCTGACCGGGCGATCGAGCTGCCCGGCGTTCGGCTCGGTCGGGTTGGCGACGGGGGCGAGCACCGACTTGTCGGAGCGGTAGACGAACGGCAGCCGCCCGTTGATCTCCAGCCGGCTGGTCAGCCCGAGCCGCCCGACCGCACCGACGGTCAGCACGTCCTGCCGACTCTGGTTGATGTCGAAGACACCGATCAGCACCGCCTCGGGAATTTGCACGCCGCGGAACACCACCTGATTGCGGTCGGCGCGCGCATATTCGAAGTTGACCTCAACAGTCGCGCGCCCCGCCTTGGTGATGATCCCGCCCTGTTCGGAGAGCACCGCGACCTGCACCTGCCGCTGGTCGGACGGCGCCTCGCCGACAGTCTGCACCTGCGTACCGGCGGACGGGGGCGCGGGCGGCGGTGATGCCGGGAGCGGTACGCCGCCCGGCGGCAAGGCGGTCTGCGCGACCTGCGTTGCCGTCTCGCCCGATAGCCGCGCCTCCAGCCGGTCGATCCGCGCGCGCTGTTCGTCGAGCGCGCGCTGCTGGCGGTCCAGCGCCTGCCGCTCGACCGCGAGCGTGCGGCGCAGCTCGTCGCGATCATCCGCCGCCGCCGGCACCGCCGCGGTTGCGGGCGACACCGGCTGCTGCGCCGCGGCGGGCGCGGCGAACAGACCGAGGGAGAGAAGCGCGCTGGAGGCCGCAGGTCGCATCGATGATTGTCCCCTTTCCCGATTAGCTCAGCGCGGTCCGGCCGCCTCGGTCGCAATCCGGTTGACCAGCAGCATCCCGTTCATCAGCCCGGCGGGCAGCCCGACCAGATTGACGTTGACGGTGCTGACGGTGTCGATGACGCGGTCGTTGCCGGTGTTCGAGATCACCGCGCCAGTCGCCTGCCCGACCAGATGCCGG
The DNA here is from genome assembly GCF_000427645.1 of Sphingomonas phyllosphaerae FA2. GTDB lineage: Bacteria > Pseudomonadota > Alphaproteobacteria > Sphingomonadales > Sphingomonadaceae > Sphingomonas > Sphingomonas phyllosphaerae. The sequence goes on from NZ_KE386571.1 coordinate 1,889,068, forward strand.
ATCTCGGTGGTCGGCGTCAGCAATTGCACCTGGCTACCGCGATCGTCACTGGTCAGCCGGATGCTCCCCGAGCTGGCGTCGACCGCCGGACCGTTCGCGACCACCGGTACCGGGATCTGCCCAGACGCGTCGAGCCAGCCGGTGATCGGGCCGGAAACAATGTTGACGCTGGCGGGCGCGTCGCTGGAGGGCGCCGTCACCGTGGTGCCGGTCGGCGTGCGCGACACCGAGACGGTCGGCCAGCTCGGGTCGCCCGTCTCCACGGTGACGGTGCCCGGCACTTCACTGGGGCTGGTCCGCCCATCGGTGAAGACGCGCACGCCCTGCGCCTCGCTGGAAAAGATCGTGTGCAGCGCCAGCACGCCGTCGATCCGCGTCTGGATGTCGATACCGATCGCGACGTTCAGCCCGTTGGGGAGCATCAGGCCGCCGCGCATCGTCGCCAGTTCGCGATCGGGAACCCGCACCGGTGCGTCGCCGGCGGGCACGTCTGGGGCAGCGACCAATGAAGCGGCGATCAGCAAGGCGATCGGCATGTCAGAACTCTCCCAGACGCGGGCGGGTGAGCGCGAGTTGCGCGCTTTCCAGCGGATCGGCGGAAAGGAACGGTCGCCCGCGCGGCGCGCGCGCCAGATCGACGGGCATGTTGAAATGCGATTGCCCGACCGCGTCGCGCCCGCTGATGACGAAAAACACGCCATTCCATTGTTTCGAGAAGCGTCCGATCGTCTCGCGACGCAGGCCCAGCGACGGATCGCCGAGCAGCAGTGTCTGATCGTCGATCCCCTTCACGACGACGAAGTGGCGATAGCCGTCGAAGTCGATCAGCGCGATGCCGGGCACGCCCGCCTGCGCGATCTGCGCGATGCTGACCTTGAAGCCATCGGCGGCGATCCCGCGCGCCGCGAGGTAGCGCTTCATATCGAGCAACGAGAAGCCGAGCCGTCGGATTTGCGCCTGATCGCCGTCGCGGAACATGCCGAGGAACACGCTCTGCTCGTTCTGCGGATCGTCGTAATGGAAGCGCAGCAGCGTCGCGAGCGCCGCCGATCCGCAGCTGAAATCATATTGCTGCCGCACCACCGTCTCGAACCGCCGCCCGATCAGGCTGGTCACGGGAACGGCGAAATTGAGCGTCGGCGAGAAGTTGGTGACATTCCCGCCCTCGGGCAGCGGCATCGCGGTACAGCCGGCGGTCGCCAGCAGCGCCGCCGGCAGCCACCGGGCGAGGCGGAGCGGCGCGCGCATCGTTACTGGTTGATCGCGACGTTCACGTTCAGCGACGAATTGATGGAAACATTGTTTCCGGTGTTCGCGCTGAGCAACGACAGGCCGTTGAGGTTCTGGAAGGAATTGGGGTCGAAGCTGATCGTCCCTGTTTCCGAATGGCCGTTCACGCTGTTGCCGCTGACCGTGCTGGTGTTCTGCGCGCGGATCACCTGCGACAGATCCGACTGGCCGGTGACCGCGCCGAGCTGCGCATTGTCGACCGGTGCAGCGGCGCCGAACGGACTGGCCTGAACCGGCGACGCGGCCGGCGCGGTCTGCGCAACGGCCGAAACCGGCACGGCGGCGGCGAGCAGCGCCGGACCGATGAAGAGGATACGCATGTCCCGATCTCCCGATCGATCAGAGAAAAGGAGGAGGGGCGGCACCGCCACCCCTCCCCGCCCCCTTGGCCTTATTGACCGCCGCCGAGGTTGATCGTGCCGGCCGCGACGCTGACGTTCACCGCCGAATTCTGCGATGCGCCGGCGCCGGTGTTCATGTTGAGCGACTGCAGCCCGGCGAGGTTCTGGAACGCGCCGTCGCCGGTCGTCAGGCTGTTGTTGACCGAGTTGGTCGCGCCGCCCGGGGTCTGGCTATAGTCGACCCGCACGCCGGTGACGTAGCTGGCGAGCGTCGCCGACGAGACCACTGCACTGGCCCCGAAGACATTCGAGGTCGAGGCTGCGCCGGTACCCGCCGACGCCATGCCGGTGCTGCGCATCGAGCTGTCGGCGTAGCTGGCATCGCCATTGGTCGCGACCGAGCCGCGGCCCGAGTTGCTGGCGGTGTTGCGGCGATCCGAATTGTCGTTGGTCGACTGATCGCGGCTGTCCGTGGCGTCGCCATTGTTGGCCGCAACCTGCGCGCCGTTGGCCGAGCTGGTCACCGAGCGGTTAGAGTTATCCGAATTGTCGGTGGTCGACTGGTTGCGGCTGTCGGTGGCGTCGCCATTGTTCGCCGCGACCTGTGCGCCGCTGGCCGAGCTGGTCCGCGAACGGTTCGAGTTGTCCGAATTGTCGGTGGTCGATTGGTTGCGGCTGTCGGTCGCGGAGCCACTTCCGTTGTTCGCCACCTGTGCACCGCTGGCCGAGCTGGTCCGCGAGCGGTTCGAATTGTCCGAATTGTCGGTCGTGGACTGGTTGCGGCTGTCGGTTGCCGAGCCGCTGCCGTTCGAGGCGACCTGGGCGCCCGACGCCGAGGTGGTCGTCGTGTTCGTGGTGGTCGACTGGTTGCGACTGTCGCTGGCGTTGCCGCCGCCGCTGGCCGCGACCTGTGCGCCGCTCGCCGAATTGTCGGTATTCGTGGTCGTCATCCGCGAGTTGTTCGACTGATCGCGGCTGTCGGTTGCCGAGCCACCGCCATTGTTCGCGACCTGCGCGCCCGACGCCGAGGTGGTGGTCGACGTGTTGGTGGTCGATCGGTTGGAATTGTCATTGTTCACGGTCGAGCGATCGGCATTGTCGTTGTAGGTGTACGACCGGTCGGCGTTGTCGGTGTTGGTCACCGATTGATTACGATTGTCGCTTGCGGTGCTGCCATTGTTGGCCGCCACCTGCGCGCCATTGGCCGATGAGTTTGTCGTGTTGGTGGTGGTCGCCGTCGAACGATTCGAGTTGTCCGTCATCGACCGATCGGCATTGTCCGTGTTGGTGGTCGACTGATTGCGACTGTCGGTCGCGCTGCTGCCGTTATTGGCCGCCACCTGCGCGCCCGACGCGCCGCTGCTGTCGGTGTTCGTGGTGGTGTTCGTGCGCGAGTTATTGGAATTGTCGGTGGTCGAGCGGTTCGATTGATCGGTCCACGTCGAGGTGGCGGTGTTGTTGCTGTCGTTCGTGGAGTTGTTGGTCCGCGAATTGTTCGAATTGTCCGTCGACGATCGGTTCGAGTTGTCGGTCCACGAACGATCCGACGAATCGGTCTGCGTGTTGGTGGCAGTGTTGTTGCTGTCGTTGGTCGAACTGTTGGTGTTCGTGGAACTGTTGGTATTGTCCGTGTTGTAAGCGCTGCTCGCCACGTCGTTGCCGGCGGCGTTGCCGGTGTTGGTGTTCGTGGTGGTGTAAGTGTTCCCGGGCTCGGTGGTCTGGGCGGACACGGGGGCGGTCCACGCCAGCACTGGGATCGACGCTGCGATCAGAAGACGCGATTTCATGGTGAGGCATCCCTTGTTGGCCGGTTCAGCCGGCGGTGTTTTCCAGCCCGGCAATCCTGCGGACCGAGCCGAATCGGGAAATACCGTTAATCATCCATTCACCATTCCCCCCCTTTGCGGGCGACCGCTCCTCCCGTTTGGCCGCGCCCGCCACCCCCAAATGAGGGGGTACAAATGACTGGTTTTTCCCTTGTCTCAAAATGGGATACATCGGATCGAATGATGTGACGGTCGGTTGGCGTAGAAGAGGGAAACCCGACGCAGGGAATCGGGAACCGAAGGTGGAGAGGTAGTGCATTGCTGGCAGACAAGGATCTGCCCATGCTCTTCCGCGGGGCCATTGCGCGCGCCAGTGTGGTGGCGGAGCACGATGGCGGGAGCGTGCGGCATTTTGTTCAGGGGTGGCCGCCGTTGCGCGATGCGCGGGTCACCTTCCACGACACGTACGACGACGCGATCTTGGTCGGCGACGACGTCGCGGTGGTCACGGGTCATTTCGCCAGTACGCTGGGGGCGGAGGCGTGGGCGCTGACGAGTACGCACGATCAGGGCGCGTCACGCTGTCTCGCATCGCAGGGTCTGGACGATCTCACCGGCGCCGCGCTGGCGCAGGTGGCCGATCGGATCGAATCCGGTTGCGGCTATCATGCGCCCGAACCGGTCTGGTGCGACCGCGTGTCGACCACCTATCCCGCCGCGGCGCTGGTGATACCCGTCCAGCGGACGCCCGGGCAGCCCGGGACATTCGTCAATCTCATCTTCAGTTCGGCCGACGATGCGGCACGGCGCGCGGTCGAGGCGCACTGCCGGCGCGAATGGCCCAGCGTCGCGGCCTATTTCCGGTTGTGGGAAGCGGCGCGGCTGGCCCAGCGGCGCACTGTCGGGATCGAAACCGGGCTGAACCTGGTGGCGATCGGCGTCGTGCTGCTGTCGGGTGACGGGCATATCGCCTTCGCCAACGAAACAGCGCGGCACCTGATGGAACGACACGACGGGATCCGCGAGCATCGCGGACAGGTGCAGGCGACCGATCGCGGCGATGCCACGGCGCTGTCGGCTGCGATCGGCTATGTGCTGGCGCAGAGTGGCGCGGACGGCGCCGTCGACCGGATGCCGTTGTTGATGCTGCGGCGGGAAAGCGGACCGCCGCTGGTCACCTCCTTCGCGGCGATGCCGCGGTCTGCGGACGGGGACGATCATGGCGACGGGGCGCTGCTGTTCTTCGTCGATCCGGGGCTCGACATCCACCAGCTCGCCGAGCCGGTATGCAAGCTGTTCCGGCTGTCGCGGGTCGAAACCGAGCTGACCTGCCTGCTGGCGTCGGGCCAGACGCTGGCGGCCGCGGCGCAGGCGCTGCACGTCAAGCTCGGCACCGCACGCGGTTATCTGAAACAGGTTTTCGTCAAGACCGGCAGCAACCGGCAGGTCGATCTGGTCCGGCTGATCTTCAGCAACCTGATCCGCGCCTCGACCCACGACCATCTGCCGCGACGCTGATCTGACGCTGCGGCGCATCCGCCGGGCGTCCGGCGACGTATCTTCGCGAAACGCATTGCGGAGACGCAATTGGAGAGATTATCGCCAATACCCGGGCGGCGCGCGCCCTCCCCGTCACCCGACGACCTCGTCGCCGGCTATGTCGCGCGGACGCCGATGTCGGGCGGGCGCGGCACGATCGTGTTGCCGGGCGGGCCACGATTATACGTGCTGGTCGGTGGCGAAACGGGCGCACGGCTGACGATCGGCCGTCGGACGAGCGCGCCGCTGCCGCGGATCGGGTTCATCGGGCCGACGACCAGGATCGCGCAGCTTGACCATGACGACGCGACGCTGCTCGGGCTGCGGCTGCGCGCAACCGCCTGGCCGCTGCTGTCCAATCTCGACCTCTCCCGCTTCACCGACCGCATCGTGCCGCTGACGAGCATCGACCCGGATGCTACGCCGAACACCTGGAACTCCGGCGTCGACGCCGCGGCGGCGTTCGCGCCGTGGCTCGCCGCGCAACGTGCCGCCGGCCGCGCACGCGATGGCACGGCGCAGCAGATCATCGCGCTGATCGACGCCAGCCCGCGCGCCGGCGTGGGCGATGTCTGCGCGACGCTCGGCATCACGCCGCGACAATTGTCGGCCATCTGCCTGCAGGTGTTCGGCCTGCCACCCAAGCGCTTGCTGATGCTGCGGCGGTTCCTGGGCGTGCTGCGGCGCCTGCTTCCCGATACGCGCGGTGCCGGCCGGGTGCTGTGGGAGGCGGGCTATGTCGATCACTCGCATTTCGCGAAGGATTGCCGCCGCTTCCTCGATTCAAGCCTCCATGGCTTTCGCCAGCGGCTCGGCGACGGCGGCGATCCGCTGTGACGAAAATCGCCACGCGCTTTCGGGACGCCTCGCGCATGCCGCCCGCGATGCCCAGTTCGGCCCGATCACGACGCTGGCCGCGTCGCTGAGCAGGAGAAAGGCGGCGGCCATCACCCCGTAGCAGTCCGCCATTTGGCCGAGCGAGATGGGCGCGATCGGCTGCTGCCCGCGTGTCGGTCGAGCGCCGGGACCTCGTCGAGCAGTTCGAGGAGGAGGAGCGGCCCCGGAAGGCCGCCGCCACCTTCCAGCTCAGCGATCCTCGGTCCAGCCAAAGGCGGCCATCATGATCTCGAACAGCCGGGTATTGGGAAAGAAGCCGTGCAGCCGTTCGGCACCGGGACCCGATGCGGTTGCGATGACCTCCTCGCCGGTATGATCGTCGGTGACGCTGATCACCGGGTTGGATGCCACGGTCGCGCCGGGCTGGGCGGCTGCCGCTTCGACCTGCCGGGCCAGGGGACTTGCGCGATCACCGCCGCTCATCCGCAACCCAAAGCTATGGTCGGCGGTGAAAAGGATCAGCGTATCCTTGCCCGCAACCGCGCTGATCCGGCGGATCAGATCGTCCATCTCCACGGCGTGGCGCAGCCCCTTTAGCGGATTGGGGGTGTGCATGTCCCATTCCACCATAAGGAAGTAACCCTTGGGGTTGCGGTCCAGCTGGCGGACGGTCGCTTCCACGGTGGAAACCGGCGAGAAATCGGCATCGCGCAGCACGGCGACACGGCCATGCTGGCCGACGAGCGCGGGATCGTTGCCGAAGCGATAGCCTGCTGCGGCAAAGGCGTGTTCGGGACTGGTCTGCCGCGCGGCGAAGGCGGCCTCGGCGTCCGCCCTTCCCTTGCCGATCAGGATGTCGACGCCGTTCCCAAAACGCGGGGCGAGCATCTGACGGAAAATGTCGCCTTTGTCCTTGCGCGAGGCGACATGGGCGAAGCAGGCGGCGGGCGTCGCATCCCAGATCGGCATGTTGGTCACGACGCCGGTCGAGAGGCCATGCGCCTCCGCATATTCGAGCAGGGTCTTGACCGGTTTAACCCCGCCGCCGCTGCCGTCGGGCACGACCGACACCATTGAGTTGTTGGTCTTTCGCCCGGTCATGATCGCGGTCATCCCTGCCGCGGAGTCGGTCACCCAGCGGTTGCTGGACGAGGTGTCGGACAGGCCGAGATGCGGCATGCTTTGCAAGAACAGCGCTTGTGGCCTGTCATGCGCCAGGATGCCGGCGGCGCTGATCGTCGGCAGACCACCGGCATCGCCGAGGAAGAGGATGATGTTGCGCGCATGGGCCGGCCGGTGCTGAGCCCGGTGAGCGCGTTGCGCCGCGGCGGGACTTCCCGCCATCATCGCGGCGGCCATAAGACACGCCACCCGCGCGCAGAGGGCGCGGAACGGGCGCAAACGGGTCGCGTGGCGATGTCGACCCGGACAGTTCAGGAGTGCCTTGATCATGGTGTTCGTCCTTGATTTTAAAGAAATTCGTTAGCGGCGGGCTGGCGCGCCAGGATAGGGCGTGCGCGCAACCCCGGCGCATTGTCTTCGAGTTGCAGTCTGCCGCCGTTGAGCGAGGCCACCGCCTTCACCAGCGCGAGGCCAAGGCCGCTGCCCGGCGTGCTTCTCGCGCTGTCCAGACGGCCGGAGCGGCGAACCGCCTCCTCTCGCCGCTCGGGCGGGATACCGGCGGCCCGGTCGCAGACGCATATATGGATTTTCCTATCTCGCCGGGCGGCCTCCCGCACCACCTCGCCGCCGCCCGTGCCGTATTTGAGCGCGTTATCGACCAGATTGGCGACGGCCTGCACGATCAGTGCCCTTTTCTGGGCGCAGGTACACGATCGCGACACAATGACGTGTCGCGCTGTTCTCGATGCAGATGCTGACAGCCACCCCTTACCTGCCGCAGCGCAGCTAGGTGAGGGCACCTACATTTCTGTGACAATCGGGCAGATTAGAGGGATTTAAGGCTGCTCACCGTCATATTCGCTGACCTGACACCCCCTCGCCTCTTACCGCGTCCTTCTGAAAGCGGTCGCGCGAACGCCGTCATCTGTGCAGCCATCTACGCTGCGCCGGGTCACAACGCGCCTATCGCGGACAATGAGCAAGGACCATTGGAGCGCGAAGCTGATATTGTGAGTTATCCGCCCGGAACCGATAAAGCCTGCCATGCTGCACGAGCCGGCGTCGTCAAGAAAACGCGGGCGATCTGGGGCAGCATCGCAGAGCACGAGGCTCCGTCAGGCTTTTGGCGCGACAACAGCATCGGAGCCCCGAACGATGAGTTCATGCGACATCATCAAATGCTTCGCTGTCCGATTGCCCGCCTCGAATGCCTTTGCGAGATCGGCGAGCATCATAACGCAGTGGACCGCCATATCTGCGATCGGTTGTCGGATGGTCGTCAACTCGGGATAGGTGCTCGTGGCGATCCAGCTGTCGTCGAATCCGCACACGGTAAGTTCTGACGGTACGTCGAGCCCCAGCCGGCGCGCCGTCATGACCGTCGCTGCGGCCATATCGTCGTTGCTCGCAAAGATCGCCGTCGGGCGGTCCGACAATGCAAGAAGGCGGTCCGCGGCCTGGAGCCCAGAGCGATAGGTGAAATCGCCCTGCACGATGAGGGCGGGATCCAGGGCAACGCCCGCGGCGTCGAGCGCCTCCACGAACCCGGTCTGCCGCGCATAGCTTGCGGCGAGCGCCGGCTCGCCGGCGATGAACCCTATGCGACGGTGCCCGAGCGCGAGCAGATGCTGGATCATCTCGCGCGCCGCGGTGGGTTCGTCGATGAACACCGACGAGATCTCCGTCCCGCCCGCGTTCGTGGACACCAGCAGTCCGGGCAGATCGCAGCCGCGAACCAGTTCCTGAAGGAGCAGCGAGTCGCAAAGCGGCGGCGTTAGGATGATCGCATCGATGCCGCTGTTGATCAGGCTGTTCAGCACATCCGCATCGTCTTCGCCCAGCCGGCACCCGCGCGCGATCAGTTGCACGTCCATCAGCGAGGCTTGCTCGATCGCGCTGATCAAAAAGTCCATGATGTATGAACTGCGGGGATTGTTGTGCAGCAATCCGAAGCGCAGCTGGCGCGCGCCCGACAGCATGCGCGCGGATCGGTTCGGGGTATAATGCAACTCGGTGATGATGCGCATCACCCGTTCGCGCGTGTCCTCGCGTACCGTCAACGGGGCGCTCAGCACGCGCGACACCGTCATTTTAGAAACGCCTGCCTTTTCCGCGATGTCGGCGATGGTCGCAGCGCCGCGATGGCGGGCGCTGTTGCTTTTGGGTTTCCGTGAGATGCCAGCCATTCGCCCCGCATCGGCGATTTTCGTGCCTTAGGTCAATAATCAACCATTGCATGTTACCGGTATCAGTGTTACCGGTAATAACGATCGGTGAATCGGCCGGTCGCCAGGAGGGGATTACGAAGATGCGCGTTCGCATGTGGGAGGCGTTTGCCTGCTCGACATCGGTGATTGCGGTGGCCATCGGGGCGCCGTGTGCAATGGCGCAGACCGCCACCGGGGCGCAGGCCGGTGCGCCATCCGAAGCGGCGCAGGGCGTCGAAACCGATGCCGAAACCGCGCAGGACATCGTCGTCACCGGCGTGCGCGCCAGCCTTGATCGCGCGATCAGCATCAAGCGAAATTCGAACGGCGTGGTCGACGCGATCAGCGCCGAGGACATCGGCAAATTCCCCGACACCAACCTGGCCGAGTCGCTGCAGCGCGTGACGGGCGTCTCGATCGACCGCGTCAACGGCGAAGGTTCGCAAGTGACGGTGCGCGGCTTCGGGCCTGGCTTCAATCTGGTGACGCTGAACGGACGGACCCTGCCCTCCGCCAGCGTCGGGGCGATTGGCGCGGGAGACGGGGCCGATTTCGCGACCGGCACCAGTCGATCGTTCGATTTCTCCAATCTCGCATCGGAGGGCGTCAACACGCTGGAGGTCTACAAGACCGGACGTGCGGCGGTGCCATCGGGAGGCATCGGCGCCGCGATCAACGTCATTACGCGACGCCCGATCGAGGCGCGGGACACGGGGTTCAGCGGGACGATCGGCGCGAAGGCGCTGTACGACACCAGCGCCGACCTGCGGCTGGACAATGCCGCCAAGGTGACGCCGGAAGTGTCGGGGCTCACCAGCTGGACCAACGATGACCGTACAGTCGGCATCTCGCTGTTCGGCAGTTATCAGAAGCGTAACTTCACGACGCGCGGTGCGACGGTGGCGTACTGGAATATCCGCAGCTACGACCAGTTCCGCGATCCCGGCAACGGCTTCATCAATTCGCAGACCAAGATCACCAACGCGCCGGCGAACGGCAGCCAGTTGGTCGCGGTACCCAACGACAGCAGCTTCTTCTATTCCGAGGGTCAGCGCGAGCGGATCAACGGCGCCGCCACACTGCAGTTCAAGCCGATCCAAACCGTCACGATCACCGCCGACGCGATGTTCGCGCAAAATCGCCAGCGCGACGTGCGCACCAACCAGGGCAATTGGTTCAACCGCCCCTTCGCACAGGTGACGTTCGACCAGAACCCCGTCGTCGCCACGACCGAGTTCCTGCAGGAGACGATTTCGGGCGTGAAGGACGCCGGCTTCGCGCAACAGGATCGCGCGTTGAAGAACCGCCTGCAGGATTATGGCGGCAACATGAAGTGGGAGCTGACCGATCGCGTGACGCTGTCGGTCGACGGTCATTGGGGCAAGGCGGACAGCCTGCCCGACAACCCGAACGGCAACAGCTCGAACATCACCACGATCGCCGCGCCGGTCGTCGCGGCGCAGACCGCCTCCTACACCGGCTATATCCCGGTGCAGACGATCACGCTGAACGACAAGCTGCGCGGGAACGGCAATGGCGTGCTCGACGTCGGCGATGTCGGCACGCAGATGTCGCGCTTCATCCGTTCGTCGCAGAGCCAGTCGATCAAGGAAATCCGCGCGGATCTCGGCTGGCAGCTCGATGAAGCTGGCAGCCGCCTCGACGTCGGCGGCGACATGCGCAACCAGACGCTCACCCAACGCGCCAACTTCAGCCAGCAGGTGCTCGGCGATTGGGGCGTCAGCAATCCGGGCGATATCGAGCGCGCCGCACCCGGGCTGCTCGAAGAGTTCTGCCTGACCTGCAAGTTCCGCCACTTCGATGCGGGAGCGGCCGGCGCGTCGCTGGTGGCATTCCGGGCGCCGGGCACGGCGCTGATCAACGCGATGTCGCCCGTCTACGCCGCGCGCGGCAACAACATCTTCTCGACCGGGCAGCAGGACAATCGCGTCCGCGAGAAGATCACCGCCGCTTATGCGCAGGTGACGTGGAAGGCGGATCTCGCCAACCGCCCCGCAACCCTGGTCGCCGGGCTACGCTACGAAAAGACCGACGTCTTCTCCTCCTCGATCGTCGCGGTGCCGGCGGCGATCATGTGGACGGCGGACAATGACTTCACCCTGACTGTCTCGAACCAGAAGCAGCTGGTGACGCAGACGGGCAGCTACGAGAACCTGCTGCCATCGATGGATTTCCAGATCGAGATGGCGAAGAACCTGATCGGACGCGTGTCGTTCAGCCGCACGATCGCGCGCCCCGATTTCGGCAATCTGTTCTCGGCCAGCTCGGTCAGCATCCCGAGCCGCGCCACGGCAGTCGGCGGCTTCGCGCCGGGATCGACCGGCAATGCCAATCTTTCGCCGCTGATTTCGGACAACGTGGATGTCTCGCTCGAATGGTATTACAAGCCGTCGAGCTTCATCTCGTTCGGGTTCTTCGACAAGCGCGTCCAGAACTTCGTCGGTACGGGGCAGACAAGCCAGAATTTGTTCGGCCTGCGCGACCCGGCCAGCGGCGTGGCCGGCACCCGGTCCGGCACGGCGAAGGCCGCGTTGCAGGGGATCGGCGCCGACATCAGCGACGTGAACCTGTTCACGATGACCGCGCTGTTGCAGCAAACGGGGAACATCGCCGCCGCGACGCAGCAGTTCCAGGCCAATCGCGTCAACGGCGCGCTGACCCAGTCGTTCATCGACGACACGCTGAAGGCCGTCGACATCATCGCGAACGCAAGCGATCCGCTGTACCAATTCTCCGTCACGCGCCCGATCAACAATCGGGAAGGCAAGATCCACGGGTTCGAGGCGGCGTTCCAGCACTTCTTCGGCGACACCGGCATCGGCGTGGCCGCGGCCTACACCTATGTCCGCGGTGACGTGGGTGTGGATGTCGGCGCCAACCCCAGCGTCGATCAATTCGCGCTGCTGGGGTTGAGCGACACCGCCAACGCGACGCTGATCTACGACAAGCACGGCATCTCGGCGCGGCTGGCCTACAATTGGCGTGATCGCTTCCTGCAGGCGACCAACCAGGGCGGCGATCGCAATCCGCTGTTCGTCGAGCCGTTCGGCCAGCTCGACATGAACGTCAGCTACGACATCTCGCCCAACTGGTCGGTGTCGCTGGAGGGGATCAACCTGACCGAGGAAAACATCCGCACCTATAATCGCTCCAGCCACAACCTGGCCTACGCGCAGGAACTGGACCGGCGCTTCCTGCTGGGCGTGCGGACGCGCTTCTAGGCGATGGGCAGCACGGTTCTTCTCAATCAAGTCGATCATGGCGAACTGCGCATCGCAGTTCGCCATGAAGCGGCATTTGGCGACGCGGTCAACCAGATGCTGGTCGTCCCGACCGAGTTCATCGCCGCGCAGCGCGACTATCCGATCCTGTTCCGCTTCGCCCCGGAGACGCAGTGGACCGCCGTCGTGCTGCTCGGACTGGATCGCGACGAAAACCTCTTTCTCGAACGGAGCGGCTGGGCGGATGGTCGCTACGTTCCCGCCGTGCAGCGGCGCGGCCCGTTCGTGATCGGGGTCGCGACCGACGACACGACCGAACCGACGATCCGCGTCGCGCTGGATGATCCGCGGGTCGGCGACCCTGGCGGATGGCCGTTGTTCCTGCCTTATGGTGGCGAGGCGCCGTACCTCACGCATGTTCGCGACGCGTTGTCGTGCCTGCACGCCGGCGTGAAGATGGCCCCGGCGATGTATCGCGCGTTCAGCGAGGCGGGCTTGCTGACGCCGGTGTGCATCGATGTCACCGTCGAAGACGACCGGCGCTATCTGATCGAGGATTGCTGGGCGATCGATGGCGAGCGGTTGGCGACGCTCGACGACGCGACGCTCGGACAGCTCAACGAAGCCGGGTATCTCGCGCTCGCCTTCGCGGCCTTCGCCTCGCTCGACAATGTCCAGCGCCTGATCGCCTTGAAGAACCGTGTGTGCGCCGGGGGTGCCGGCGCTGTGCACCATGACTCTCCCGCAACTCCTCGCGCGGACGTCGGCACCCCGTCGACCGCATCCTGATCCCCCGAGCTTTATCAAGGATTTGATCATGGCATTCTTCAGCCACCACCGCTCCTTCCGTAAGGCGCTGCTGCTCGGCGTGACGCTCAGCGTGCCGTCGGCGACCATTGCGCAAGTCTATAAGGACCCGGACGCGCCGATCGAGAAGCGCGCCGAGGATCTGGTCTCGCGGATGACGCTGGAGGAGAAGGCGCGGCAGATGCAGAACGCTGCACCGGCGATCCCGCGGCTCGACCTGCCGGCCTATGACTGGTGGAACGAGGGGCTGCACGGCCTCGCGCGCGCCGGCGAGGCGACGGTGTTTCCGCAGGCGATCGGCATGGCAGCGACCTGGGACAAGGAGCTGCTGAAGGCCGAAGGTCGCGTGATCGGCACAGAGGCCCGCGCGCGCTATAATCAGGCGCAGCGTGAGGGCAACGTCGACCGCTATTTCGGGCTGACGATCTGGTCGCCCAATATCAACATCTTCCGCGATCCGCGCTGGGGGCGCGGGCAGGAGACGCTGGGCGAGGACCCGTATCTGACCGGCACGCTTGGCACCGCGTTCGTGGAAGGATTGCAGGGTGACGATCCGCGTTATTTCCTGACCGTCGCCACCCCGAAGCATCTGGCCGTCCACAGCGGCCCCGAGCCGCTGCGTCACACCTTCAACGTCGATGTCGCGCCGCAGGACCTGACCGAAACCTATCTTCCCGCCTTCCGCCGCACGATCACCGAGGGCGGGGCCTATTCGCTGATGTGCGCCTATAACGCCATCAACGGCAGCCCGGCGTGCGGCAGCACGATGCTGCTCAAGGATTTCGTCCGCGATGCCTGGGGGTTCAAGGGCTTCATCACGTCGGATTGCGGCGCGATCGACGACTTCGTTGCGGGCCACAAGACGCAGAAGAACTGGGAGGAAGCCTCGGCGGTCTCGGTCAAGGCCGGTACGGACACCGGCTGCAACTTCCGCGACGAGTATCTCGCTATCCCCAACGCTGTCCGCCAGGGGCTGCTTCCCGAACGCGACGTGGACACCGCCGTCAAGCGACTGATGACCGCGCGCATCCGGCTGGGGATGCTCGATCCGGCCGATCGCGTGCCCTACGCTTCGATCGCTGACGCCGAAAACCACAGTGCAGCGCATCGCGAAGTGGCGTTGCGTGCGGCGCGTGAGTCGATCGTTCTGCTGAAGAACGACGGCGTGCTGCCGGTCGCTGCAACGGCGCGCCGCGTGCTGGTGGTCGGCCCCGCCGCCGCTAGCCGCGAGGCGCTGAATGGCAATTACAAGGGCACCGCCGTCGGGCAGGCGTTGCCGGTCGACGGGATCGCGGCGGCGCTGGGCGCGGAGCGCGTGACCTTCGCGCAAGGCGCGCCGTTTATCGAGCAGGTCGCGGTCACCGTACCGCGTACCGTGTTCGGCACGCAGGGCGTCACCGCGCGCTTCTGGAACGGCATTGGCTTCGCCGGCCCGGTGGTCGCGACGCGGACCGAACGCGAAATCGACAACGACTGGAACGGCATCGCGCCTGCCCCCGGAGTCGACAAGACCGCCTTCTCCGCCGAATATGCCGGCACGCTGACGGTGCCGGCCAGCGGCGACTATGTTTTCGAGATCGGCGATCGACGCTGCGACTGGTCGGAGGACCAGCAGACCTATGTGCTGAGCATCGAAGGGCAGCCGGACGTCCGCGCGACCTCCAAATGCTTTACCGGCGTGCCCCTGTCGACGCCGCCGATCCGCATGGAGGCGGGCAAGCCGCGCGCGTTCCGGCTCGCCTTCACCCACCACTCGCCGCGTCTGGGCGCTGGGCTGACGCTGACGTGGAAGCCGCAACCCGAAGCCTTGTTGCAGGAGGCGGTGAAGGCGGCGACCCACGCGGACGTGATCATCGCGATGGTCGGGCTGACCGCCGGGCTGGAAGGCGAGGAGATGAAGGTCAACGCGCCGGGCTTCGAAGGCGGCGATCGCACCACCATCGCGCTGCCCGCGGTGCAGCAGCGCTTGCTCGACGCGCTCGTCGCGACCGGCAAGCCGGTGGCGATCGTCGGCGTCTCGGGCTCGGCGCTGACCTATGGCGCGGCCGGCGCGCAGGCCAAGGCGGTGGTGCAGGCCTGGTATGGCGGCGAGGCCGCAGGTCAGGCGATCGGTGAGGTGCTGGCAGGGGCGATCAACCCGTCGGGGCGGCTGCCCGTGACCTTCTATGCCTCGCTCGATCAGCTTCCGGCGTTTGCCGATTATTCGATGAAGAACCGGACCTACCGCTACTTCGACGGAACGCCTGAATATCCGTTCGGCCACGGGCTCAGCTATACGCGGTTCGCCTATTCGGGCACGGACGTGCGCCCGACGATCCGCGCCGGGCAACCGACCAGCGTGGCGGTAACGATCCGCAATACCGGCGCGGTCGCGGGTGACGAGGTGGCGCAGCTCTATGTCCAGCCCGTCGGCCGCCCCGATCTGCCGAAACGGTCGCTCAAGGGCTTCCAGCGCGTGCGGCTCGCACCCGGCGAGGCTCGGCAGGCGCGGTTCACGCTCGATCCGCGCGACCTCGCCTTCGCCGATGCGAAGGGCGTGATGCGCGTCACGCCCGGCCGCTATTCGCTGTGGATCGGCGGTGGGCAGCAAGGCACCGGTGCACCGGGCATAGCCACGGAGATCCGCGTCATCGGCGGCAAGGTGCTTCCCAAGTGACCGGGCCAATGGAGTAACGGCCGCTCTTTTGGCCGGCTGCCCGCTTCTAGGGGGTGGCTGGCAGCAATCAGGCGCCCACATGGTCATGCGCTCGCCTGACCCCGGCCAGTGATCAGACGAGCCCCCTTCTCAGGCTCAGCCGCCCGACCTAGCGAGCGTCCTCGTCGAGTGCCTCGACGACGACGCTCGCCTCCATGCCCACGAAATCGGCCGCATCGCCCAGAAAGCCGCCGACGACGGGCAGCACCGCCTGGCTGGTCACGCCGACTGCGGTTGCGATCAGGCCGGCGCTGCCCATGCGGCGCTGGGTAGGGTCGAAGGCGATCCAGCCCGCCCCCGGGAGGAAGACGTCGCACCAGGCATGGGTTGCGCCGACGTCGCCCGCCACGCTCCCGGGATCGAACAGGTAGCCCGACGTCGCCCGTGCCGCGAAGCCCAGCCGCCGCACCGCCCAGAGGAACAGCGCCGCCAGGTCGCGGCACGAACCGCTGCGCAGCGCGAGGGTACGGGATGGCGACTGGGTGCCTTCCTCCTCGCGGGTGCGATAGGCAATGGCGGTGCCGACCGCCTCGTTGAGCGCGTTCAGCAGCATCAACGTGTCGTCGGGTGCGGTCGCGCGGAAAACGGCGAGCCATGCTGTCACGGCCGCGTCGTCTTCTGCCTCGGGGTTGAGCAGCGCGGGGCCGAACAGTGCCAGATCACCGGGCGCGTAGGCAAACGGATGGCGGTACGCGGCCGACTCAAGCCGTAAGATCGGATAAGCCTCGCCGATGTGGAGCACCTTATGCTCGGCAAGGATCGTCAGCGCCGACGCCTGGCCGGGAATCAGCGCCAGCGCAGCGGTGTTGCCGGCGGCGTCCTCGCTCCAGACCAGCTCGGCGGCCGGGTCGATCGTCACGGACGACGAGATCGTGGTCACGTCCCGGCTCGACCGTGGGGTGACCAGCAGGTGATGGTCGAGGAAGCGGACGGGCCGAGCATAGCGGTAGGTGGTGCGATGCCGGATGCGCAGCCTCACTGCCTCATCAGCCCGGCCGCGCGCAGCGCCTCGCTGATCGTCGCCGCCGGGTCTAGGCGCGGCGGCGACGCGGGCGCGGCGGCGGACGTCTCCACCGGCCGGGGCGGCGCCACCGCGGGAACGATGCCCCATGCGGCCGCGATGCGGTAGGTGGACGAGATGCCGGCGTCGAGCATGTGCGGCCCGGGCGATCCGCAAGCCTCATCGCCGTGGGTCGCCAGCGGAGTGCCGTGTCCCATGCCCGCGACCACGTACTCCTCGATCACCGCGCGGCCGGCGGCGTCGCGCCAGGTCCGGTGGAGATGCCCCGCAACCCGCTCGGTCGTATCCGGTTCGCCGACGCCGTGAAGCCCGCGCCATTGGTCGACGATCATCGCGGCGTTGACCGCATCGACCGTCGGGTCGCTGTTGCCGTGCCAGACCGACACGACAGGCCACGGCCCACGATGCGGCGAAGCCGCCAATACCCGCTCGCCAAGGCTTGCGCGATCATGCCCGCGCCCGCGCATCCGCTCCAGCGCCTCTGGCACCCCGCGGGCGGTGCCGAACGGCAGCCCCGCGATAATCGCCCCGCCGGCGAAAAGCTCGGGATGGCACGCCAGCATCGCCGAGGTCATCGCCCCGCCCGCCGACAGGCCGGTGACGAACACCCGCGCGGGATCGAGACCGTGGCGCTCGACCGTGGCGACGACCATCTCCCGGATCGACTCCACCTCGCCGCTACCACGCCGCGTGTCCTCGGGCGAAAACCAGTTGAAACACAGATTGGGATTGTTCGCCCGCTGCTGCTCCGGGAACAACACCGCGAAGCCGAACCGCTCGGCGAGTTCGGACCAGCCCGATCCGTGATCGTAGCCCTTCGCAGTCTGCGTGCACCCGTGCAGCACAACGACCAACGGGGCATGGGCGGGGAGATGGGCCGGCACGTGCACCAGCGCGCGCAAGGCGCCGGGATTGCTGCCCCGACCTTCCATCGGCGTGAGATTGCTGTTTCCACCGTCGGCGCCAAGCGCGGCCGGCGACAGTTTGCGAAGGCGAGCGATCGTGTCGGAAATCGGGCGCATGACGGTGCTCGTTGCGGCAGTGAGGAGCAACAGACCGGCCTGCGACTGCCGCGCAAACGATCATTGTGCGTTGCAGCATAGTTGGGGTGCCCGCGATGATCCTGCAAGTGTGACCAACTGCAATCGGCGAAATCACGGCCTCGTTCTGGCCGCCTCTATCGTCATTGCGCCGCCGCAAAAGCATCTAGTCTGAAGCGCCGCTCGCATACGGCCGTCAGCGGCGGCCGTCCCATTCGGAAACGATCTTCTCACCCCGCAAACGAGTTAACAAAAACATAACCAATCTGGAACAAGCGCGTCACCAAACAAGACCAAAGCGTGCCCCAACGCTGGATGGACCGGCTTCAAAAGGGGATTCGAGAGATGACGAACGACGACGACCGCGGCGCAGGCCGCGTCGCCGACCGCCGGGCTGTGCTTCGCAACGCAATGGGCCTGTCGCTGCTGCCATTGGGCGCGGGAATGTTGAGCGGGTGCGGCGCGGATCAGGCCAGCGGGACCGCGACGGGCTCCACCGGCGTACTGACCGCGCAAAGCGGCGCGGCGAGCTTCTCGGGGCTGGCGACCACCAGCTTCACGATCGCGGTGCTGCCCGACACGCAATTCTACTCGCGCTACGCCACGGCGGCCGAGAACAACCAGTTCATGCGCAAATACGGCAGCGAGCCGTTCAACGCGCAGACGCAGTGGATCGTCGACAATGCGACTGCGGCGAACATCCCGTTCGTCATCCACCTCGGCGACGTCGTCGACCAGGTCGGCAAGCCCGACCAGTGGAAGGTCGCCGATGCGGCGATGAAGAAGCTGGAAGACGCGAAGATCCCCTATTCGATCCTCGCCGGCAATCATGACGTGCTGGTCGATTACGAGTATCGCGGCGCGTGGGATCAGGCGTCGGGCACCGATGCGCAGCGCGACCTGAAGGCCGAGCCGTATCTGCAATGGTTCCCCACCAGCCGCGCCGCGCAGCAATCGACGTTCCGCGAGCGCGACGGCAGCGGCTTCCACGAATATCACACCTTCACGAAGTTCGGCGTCACCTTCATGGTGCTGTCGCTGTCGTGGCGGATTTCGGACGCCGGGATCGCCTGGGCGCGCGACGTGATCCGCCGCAATCCGACGCTGCCGGTGATCCTATCGAATCACCAGTTGCTCAACATCGATGTCGACGCGATCAGCCCGCTCGAGACCGAGTACGGCAAGATGCTGTGGGAGAAGCTGATCCGCGACAATGATCAGATCTTCATGACGCTGAACGGCCATCACCACGGCGCGGCGCACCTGACCAAGACCAACGATTTCGGCAATCCGGTCGAGGAGATGGTGGTCGATTACCAGATGGCCTATCAGGGCGGCAACGCGCTGATGCGGCTGTACGAGTTCGATTTCACCAACAACAAGATCGACGTGATGTCCTTCTCGCCGTGGGTGGTGCAGAAGCCGGCGAACACGCTCAACCAGTTCGATCGCGCGGTGCTGACCGAGGCGAACGAGCAATTCTCGATCGCGATGAACTTCAAGAAGCGCTTCGCGGGCTTCACCAGATGGAAGCCGGCGATGGCGTCCAGCGGCGCGCCGATCCTGCCCGCGGTGCAATCGCGGCTGCTCGCCAATTACACCGATCCGGTCGTCGTGCCCCCCGTTCCGCCGCGCGACGCCGACGATTACCCCAAGCAGACTGACACCTACGCGCACTGGCGCCCGGCCGGAGTCGCAGGCGCGATCGTGCAGGTCGGCGACGTGCTGCCCGACGCGACCGGCCAATTCCCGATGAAGCGCGTGCCGCTGGTCGCACCGGCGCAGGTCGAGGACGTGGTATGGTCCGACGACAAACATTATCTGTCGTCCGCGGCAGGCAGCGTGCGCTTCCTCAACACCGACAAGGTGACGGTCCGCAACAGCAGCTTCTCGACCGACGTCGGCGCGGCGATCAACAACCGCAGCTTCTGGGACGGCTATACCGTCGAGGCGTTCATCAAGGTCGACCCCGACTGGACGCGCGAGAACCACCGCTGGGGCAATATCCTTGGCCGCGTGGGCAATCGCGGCAACCTGCCCGGGTTCAAGGGCGGCGACCGACAGGCGTCGTCGGTGCTGTTCGCGATCTCGTCGCTGCGCGAGGTGCAGTGGGAAGTCGTGCCCGCCAGCAACGCCACCTACCCGCAGACCAACTGGTCGGGCGAGATCATGCGCAACACCTGGTATCACGTCGCGATCGTCTGCGATCCCAAGACGCGCGAGACGACCATGTACGTCGACGGCGCGCCGGTGCTGCGCAACGTGATCGGAGAGATCGGGATGCGCTCGCAGGGGCTCGACAAGCCGTGGATCCTCGGCGCGTCGTGGTGGGACGGGCTGCGCAAGGACGGCTTCTTCGGGTGGATCGGCGAGGTCCGCCTCGTGCCGCGCCCGCTGACGCCCGACCAGTGGTTGACCGCGCGCCGCGCGTCGTAGCGACGATCGCACCGCCCCTCCGTCATCCCGGACTTGATCCGGGATCCCGCTTCTTCTTCGACGCTCGCCAACAAGAAGCGGGGCCCCGGATCAAGTCCGGGGCGACGAAGGAGGAGCAGATGATTGTCGATCCGGCCTGCCCCTTCCCCTTTCTTACGGACCCAAAACCTATGAAACTCTATCTGATCGCTGCGAGCGCCCTGCTCGCGGCCGGCACCGCCGAGGCGCAGCAGTTCGACGCCTCGCCCGGCATTTTCACCGGCAGCGGCTATGCCGCCAGCTACAACGGACCGGGCGGCAACGTCCAGCCGTCGAACAAGGCGCTCGGCTCGGTATGGGGTGGCGGCGCGGACACGTTCGATGCGTTCGGGTGGTACAACACCGGCACTGGCGGGCTTGCGCTGACGCGACAGGTCGAGCTGCTGAGCGGCAACACCTTCCGCTTCTTCGATACGTTCACCAACAACGGCAGCAACGTCCCGAACGTGACGGTCAATTTCTTCGGCAACCTCGGTTCGGACGGCGACGAGCTGGTCAGCTACGATCAGGGCGGCCTGATCGTGTCGTGCGAGGACGACGGCGCGGGCGCGTGCACCGACGATGCGGTGATCGCGCTCGTTTCCGGCAACAACGGGCTCGGCAAGGCCGCGATCACGCCGGACCGCTACAATGCCAGCTATCTGCTCAACGTGTTGCCGGGGCAGAGCGTCAGCCTGCTCAACTATGCGTTCCTCGCACGCGACGTGAACGGCCCGACCGCCGACGATGTCGCGCTGGCGACCAGCACCGGCCAGGCGTTGCTCGCCGCGCCGCGGCTCGAGGGGCTGTCCGACGCGCAGGTGGCGCGGATCGTCAACTTCGCGGCACCGGTGCCCGAGCCGAAGACCTGGGCGATGATGCTCGCCGGCTTCGCGCTGGTCGGCGTCGCGCTGCGTCGTCGTCGCTCCGCTATGGCAACCGCCTGACATGCACGCGCGCGTCGCCGGTCGTCCCGCCACGGCAATCGCTGCGGCACTGGCGCTGGCGGCGTGCGGCGGCGGTGGGGGCGTGGTCTCATCTGGGACCATCGCGCCCCCGGTCCCTGCTCCCTCGCCATCCCCCTCGCCCGCCCCTTCTCCGACGCCAGTCGCTTCGGCCGCCGACAGCGCCGAATATCGCGCGTCGGGTGCCGCGGTGCTGGCCAGGACCGCCGCGGCGCTCGACCGCGGGATCACCGGACGCGGGGTGACGATCGCGGTAATCGACAGCGGCATCGCGCGCACGTCGAGCGAGTTCGCCGGGCGCATCTCCGCCGACAGCACCGGCTTCGCGCAGACCATCGCGCGCTGCGACACCTGCGCGCCCGAAACGGTCGCCCCTTATCCGATCGACGATCGCGTCGGTCATGGCAGCGCGGTCGCCGCGGTCGCGCTGGCGGCGCGCGATGGCGTGGGCGTGCTGGGGGTCGCGCCCGAGGCGACCTTGCTCGCGCTCAAGATCGTCGCGCCCGATCTGTCGGCGCGCGGCTCCACCTTGCCCGAAGGCAGTGCGCCCAATGCGTTCCTGGTCCCCACCGCACTGCGCTACGCCGTCGGCAAGGGCGCGTTCGTGAGCGTACTCGCGCTCGATGGCGAAGCGACCGGAGCGCTCGCCACCGACCTGCATGGCGCAATGGACGATGTGCGCGCCGCCGACCGGCTCGTCGTGCAGGCGGTCCCCAACAGCGACGACGCCAACGACGGCGGGATCGCGCAGGCGCTGGTCGGCACCGATCGCGGCAATGCCCGCTGGTTCCTCTACGCAGTCGCGCTCGACGCCGGTGGGACCCCGCGCACCGGAAACGGCACGCCCGGTGCGCTCGCTGACCGCACGCTCGCCGCGGCGGGCAATGCGATCCGCGCCATCGACGCGAACGGCGCGGGCGTGACGGTCAGCGGCAACAGCTTCGCCGCGCCAGCGGTGGCCGGCGCAGCGGCGTTGCTCCGGCATTACTGGCCGGGCCTCGGCGGCGCGGCGATCGCGCAGATTCTGCTCGAAACCGCCGACGATCGCGGCGCGCCCGGGGTCGACCAGATCTATGGCGCGGGCGTGCTCGACATCGCGCGCGCGATGCAGGCGCAGGCGCCCGCCAGCGCGTTCGTTGCCGCACAGACCGTGCTCGCGCGCTTCACCTCGCTGTCGCTGTCGGGACCGTTCGGCGGTGCGCCGGATCTTGCGCGTCGCGTCGGTGCGATGACCATCATCGATCGCTACGGTCGCGACTTCATGCTGCGCGGCGCAGGCGTGCGCAGCAGCGCTGGCGGATTGCGCGTCAGCGGGCTGACCGCGTCATGGCTGCCGGATACGCCCGCGACCGGCGCATGGGCGGGCTTCATACCGATGCGCCCCGCGGCGATCACGGTCGGTCCACACGCAACGATCGCCGCGAACGTCTCGGTCGACGGTGGCGACGGCCTGCGTGGCGGGACGTTGCGGGGGCCGGCAATGAGCGGCATCACGGCGGCATGGGAGGGCGCGGGCTGGTCCGCCACGATGGCGGGCGGACGCGCACGTGACGGGCGTGCCGAGTTGCGCCGGGTGTCGCTGAACACTCCATCGGGCCTTGGCACCGAATTGGCATTGCTCGATGAGCGCGCGCAGCTCCTCGGCGCGCGTGTCGGTGCGGCGGGCGCGCGCACGATGCTGCTGACCCTGAGCGGCGCGCACACAATCCGGGGCATCGCCTTGACTGCGCGCCTGACCGCGAGCCGCACCGCGCCGCGCGGCGGATCGGCGCTGCTCCGGCTCGATCGCCCGCTGACCGGAAGCGCGTTCATGCTCGAAGGTAGCACTTTGCTGTTCGGCGGGCGCGCGACCCTTGGTGTATCGTCACCGTTGCGGCTCGACCGCGCATCGGCGATGGCGAAGGTGCCGCTGTCGTTCGATCTGATCGGTGGCACGCTCAGCGAAGCCGTTCGGCGCGTCGACCTGACGCCGCGCGCGCGCGAATGCGACCTCGAGCTGGGGTGGTCGGTGCGCGTCGGAACGCGCGGCCTGGTTCGGCTCGGCATGGCGCAGGCGTTCGACGCCGGGCACGTCGCAGGCGCGCGCGACACTGCAGGTTTCGTAAGTGTCGCGATACGTTAGCCAGGGTGGATGCCAGAGCCGCAGCGTCGAGGTGACGCCGGCCTTCCGAATGGGGCCGGCATGGACGCTGAACGACGGCTACATGCCCTATCATGCCACCTGTGCCGGCACCGCAAAACCGCCCAAGACGACAATCCCGCGTGGCAGGCTATCAACCCGCCGCGTCATACGTGGGTTCTGGCGGCGGGCCAGGCGCGCTCGATCTACGAGCCGGGCGGCACGACCAAGCTCGTGGGCCATTGCTTCATCGATACCGCCGGCACCGCGCTCGCAACTGGCTTATGGGACGGTTCCTCGTCAGGATCGAGGCAGAATCACCCGGCGCCGTTCGCCCGCAGGAAAACGGTGCCGTGCGCGGGAACGCTGAACGACTGCGTCGCTGGATCGACATCGGCCGCCCGCCACACGTCCCGCAGCTTGCCGAAGCGCGCGAGGCCGACGTCCTGCGGCGTCAGCGTCATCGCCGCAGGCTGCTCGCTGCGGTTGAACAGCGCAATCGCGATGCCGCCGTCCGCCAGCCGCTTGGTCCAGATTTCCTGCTGCCCGGATACGACCGCTGCCTTGCCCTGGACGCCCGCGGAATCCTGATCGATCGCGATCGCCTCGCGGTTGGACAGCAGCGTCAGCGCGGCCGGGCTCGTCGCGCGCAGGTCATGCCCCATCATGAGCGGCGCCGCCGACATCGCCCATAACGTCATGTGGGTGCGATATTCGTCTTCGCTCATCCCGCCGTTGCCGATCTCGAGCATGTCGGGATCGTTCCACCCGCCTGGCCCGGCATGGCCGAAGCGTGGATTACGCTCGAACCCGATCTCGCTCATCTTGGCATAGTCGTCGGTGATGTCGCCGGTCGTCCGCCACAGATGCCCGCCGACCGCGCGCCCCCATTCCGCCACGTCGAACCGCCCGTATTCGCACAGCGAATAAATGATCGCGCGCCCGGTCGCCTTCAGCGCCGCCCCCATTTCGTAATAGCTGCGGCGCACGGTATCGGCGCTGTCATATTGCCACTCGCCCGAGCACAGATCGTATTTGAGATAGTCGACGCCCCAACGCGCGAAGGTCCGCGCATCCTGCGCGACATGGCCGTAACTGCCGGTATAGCCCGCGCAGGTCTTCAGTCCCGGCGAGCTGTAGAGCCCCAGTTTCAGCCCGCGCGCGTGGACGTAATCGGCCAGCGCCTTCATGTCGGGGAACTTGGCATTCGGGCGCAATTCGCCATCCGCGCCACGCTCGCCCTGCCAGCCGTCGTCGATATTGACGTAGCGATAGCCGGCGTCGCGCAAGCCCGTGGACACCATCGCATCGGCGATCGCGCGGATGGTCTTGTCGTCGATCCGCTCGGCGAATTTGTTCCAGCTGCTCCACCCCATCGGCGGCGTCGCGGCGAGTCCGTCCGGCGCGATCGTCCCGAGCGGCGGCAGCGGTACCGCATGATGCGCCAATGCGGCGGCGCGCGCCGCGCCGACCGGCCTTCCGGTCTGCCGCACCTCCGAAAACCAGACTCCGCCGGTCAGCACCACCCCCGCCGGGGTCAACCGTGCGGTCCAGCGTCGCACGGGCACGTCAGGGGTGTTGATGTTGCGGATATCGAAGCTGATCGCCTCGCCGCGGCGCACGACGTTGCGCATCGGCATCGTCCCATACCAGTCGGAGGTAAGCTGCCCTTCCCATCCACGCCCCGTCCGCGTCAGCTCCATCAGCCGCACACCCGGGCGCGGGTCGCGCCGATCGAAGGCCACGCGCAACGTCTTGCCCGCTCCCGGCAGCGACGGCGCGATCGGACGCGCCAGCCCGGGCGAGGCAGACAGGGTCGCCGCTGCGATGACGGTCGTTGCGATCGAGAACCTGTACATCTTGCCTCTCCACCTAGGTCGACGATCGTGAGGAAGGGCCAAGGCTGCCTTCGCCACTCTCCCGACAGAATCATTTGCGAATTCGCAAATATCGTATACGGTTTTTATGTCCGAGTAATGCGGATGGATCAATAGGAGGATTTTGGATGCCGGCCCTCACCCGCCGCTCGCTGATGACCGGAGGCGCCGCCGTGGCGATGGCGAGCGTCCTGCCGCGCGCGGTCGACGCCGCCTCCCCCGCCCGTCTGCCGGCTCGCGCGGCGCCATTGCCGCTTTCCGACGTCCGGCTCGCCCCCTCCGACTTCGCGACGGCGGTCGAGGCGGATCGCGCCTATCTGCTCGAACTCAGCGCCGACCGGCTGCTTCACAATTTCCGCAAATATGCCGGGCTGCAGCCCAAGGGCGAGATCTACGGCGGCTGGGAGAGTGACTCGCTCGCCGGCCACACGCTCGGCCATTACCTCACCGCACTGGTGCTCATGCATCAGCAGACCGGCGACGCCGAGTGCCGCCGCCGCGCCGATTATATCGTCGCCGAACTCGCCGAGGCGCAGGCGAAGCGCGGCACCGGCTATGTCGGCGCGCTCGGCCGCAAGCGGAAGGGCGAAACCGCGATCGTCGACGGCGAGGAAATCTTTCCCGAGCTGATGCGCGGCGAGATCCGTTCGGGCGGGTTCGACCTCAACGGGTCATGGTCGCCGCTCTACACGGTGCACAAGCTGTTCGCCGGGCTGCTCGACGTCCATGCCGCCTGGGGCAATGCGCAGGCACTGACGGTCGTGCTCGGACTCGCCACCTATTTCGAACGCGTGTTCGCCGCGCTCGATGACGAACAGATGCAGAAGGTGCTGGGCTGCGAATATGGCGGGCTGAACGAAAGCTATGCCGAGCTTTACGCGCGCACGAAGGACCCCCGCTGGCTCGCAGTCGCGCGACGCATCTACGATCGCCGGGTGCTCGATCCGCTGGCGAACCAGGAGGACAAGCTCGCCGGCTTCCACGCCAATACGCAGGTCCCCAAGCTGGTCGGCCTCGCGCGGCTATACGAGCTGACCGGCGACCAGCGTTATCGCACCGCGTCGCAATTCTTCTGGGACCGCGTGACGAAGCACCACAGCTACGTCATCGGCGGCAATGCCGATCGCGAATATTTCTTCGGTCCGGACCGCATCGCCCGCAATTTGAGCGAAGCGACCTGCGAGCATTGCAACACCTACAACATGCTCAAACTATCGCGGCAGCTGTTCGCGCAGACGCCCGACGGCGGCTATTTCGACTATTACGAGCGCGCGCACCTCAACCACACGCTGTCTCAGATCAACCCGCGCACGCGTGGCTTCACCTATTTCACCCCGATGCTGTCGGGTGCGGCGCGCGACCATGCGCCGGCCGGTCAGGAAGGTTTCGTCTGCTGCGGCGGCAGCGGGATGGAGGCGCACGCCAAGCACGGCGACTCGATCTTCTGGGAGGGCGACGGCATGTTGCTGGTCAACCTCTACATCCCCGCGCAGGCGCAATGGCGCGCACGCGCCGCGACGCTGACGCTGGCGACCGGCTACCCCTATGAGCCCGAGGCGCGGCTGACCTTCGCGACGCTCGGCAAGCGCGGTCGCTTCCCGGTCGCGCTGCGCGTGCCCGCATGGGCGGCGGGCCGCGAGCAGGTCACCGTCAACGGCGAACCGGTCGCAGTCGACCATGCCGGCGGCTATGCGATTGTCGAGCGCCGCTGGAAGGCCGGCGACACGCTCGCGATCACGCTGCCGCTGGAGCTGCGGACCGAGAACGCGCAGGGTGGCGGCCCGGTCGCGGTGCTGCGCGGCCCGCTGGTGCTCGCCGCCGATATGGGCCCGGCCGAAACGCCGTGGCAGGGCGTCGAGCCCGCGCTGGTCGGCGACAACGTCCTCGCCGCCTTCACGCCGGTCGCGGGCGCGGCGGGCACCTTCGCCACCAAGGGCGTCGGCCGCCCCGGCGACCTGACCTTCGTCCCCTTCTATCGTCAGTATGAGCGCCGCAGCGCCGTCTATTTCCGCGAGTTCACCGAGGGCGAGTGGCGCAAGGAGGAAGCCGCCTTCCGCGCCGAACAGGCGCGCCAGCAGGATGTTGCGGCGCGCTCGATCGACGTCATGCACTTCGGCGAGATGCAGCCCGAACGCGACCACAATCTCGAAAGCGAGCAATCGTGGCCGGTCAGCTATCGCGGCCGCAATGGTCGCGACGTGCGCTCGGGCGGCTATATGGCGTTCACGCTCAAGGCGCGGCCCGGCCCCTTGGTGCTGCAGGCGACCTATTGGGGCGACGACAGCAATCGCGGCTTCGACATTCTGGTCGACGACGTGAAGGTCGCCAGCGAATTGCTCAAGGGCAGCGCACCGGGCCGCTTTGTCGATGTGGACTATCCGCTGCCGCAGGCGCTGACACGCGGCAAGACGTCGCTGCGCGTCCGCGTCGTGCCGCATCAGGGGCAAACCGCCGGCCCGCTGTTCGGGGCACGGCTGCTGGCCGAAAAGGGAGCCGCCAAGTGAGCCGTTTCATCATCGCAGCCGCACTCGCCACGGTCCCCGCCGCGCTGCTCGCGCAGGACGGCATCCCCGTCGTCGCGCCCGGCAATCCGATCCTGGCCGATGGCCGCTATTATTCGACCGACCCCGCGCCGTTCGTCGACGGCGACACCTTGTGGATCCTCGCCGGGCGCGACGAGGCCGCGCCTAACGTCAACGACTTCATCATGAACGAATGGCAGTTGCTGTCCACGAAGGACCCGGCCTCGGGTCGCTGGCGGCACTATCCTGCCATCGCGCGCCCTGAAGCCGTGTTCGCCTGGGCGGAACCGGGCCGCGCCTATGCGGGGCAAATCGTCAAGGGCCTCGACGGCCGCTACTACATGTACGCGCCGGTGCTGGAGCGGAACAGCGACGCGCAGGACCGGTTCGCGATCGGCGTCGCGGTCGCCGACCGGATCACCGGGCCGTGGCGCGACGCGCATCCGTCCGGGCCGATCATCTCGCAGCGCGTCGGCGTTCCCAACAACATCCAGAATATCGACCCCACCGTGCTGATCGACGACGACAAGCGCGTCTATCTCTACTGGGGCACGTTCGGGCAGTTGCGCGGCGTCGAACTGGCGCGGGACATGCTGACGCCGAAAGGTCAGGCGATTAGCGTGAACACGCTGACCGGCTTCTTCGAGGCACCGTGGCTGATGAAGCGCAAGGGCACCTATTACATGCTCTACGCAGGCAACAACGCCGGGCCGAACTCGCCCTGCACCCCCGCGGTGTATCACGCCTGCATCGCGTACGGCAGCGCGCCCTCGCCGCTCGGCCCGTGGACCTATCGCGGCACCGTGCTGCCGCCGGTCAGCTCGACCACCGACCATTCCGGCGCGGTCCAGTTCAAGGGGCAATGGTATCTCACCTACCATACCGCCGATGCGGTCGGCGGCGGGCATTTCCGCCGCAGCGTCGCGATCGACCGGATGGACTGGGACGACAGCGTCACCCCCGCCGCGATTCGCCCCGTCACGCCGACCCGCCGGCCGCAACCCCCGGCCGCGCCGACGCGCAACATCGCGCTCGCCGCGCACGCCGCGGCGTCGAACGAGCCGATCCCGCTGCAATATTGGATCAGGTCGCTCAACGATGGCGTGGTCAAGGATAACCCGCTGCCGCCCGATCTGTGGGGAAGCTGGTCGCCGAACAACCCGCCGCAGCAATGGATCGAATATCGCTGGCCAAAGCCGGTGACGCTGGACGGCAGCCGCATCCGTTTCTGGGGCGATCATCCCGTCGGCGCGGACGAGGGCGTCGCCCCGCCGCGCGCCTGGCATCTCGAATTTTGGCAAGGCGGGTGGAAGCCGGTGCCAGGCGCCAGCGGCTATGGCACCGCCGTCGACGGCTGGCAGGCGGTGCGCTTCCCGGCGATCACCACCCGCTGCCTGCGCGCGGTGTTCGATGCCTCCGGCCACCCCGGCAAATACGCCGGCGTAGCGGTGCAGGAATGGGAAGCGCTCGCCCCGCGCGGGGCGGTGCCGGCAAAGACGAAGCCGCCGGGCGTACAGGGCTGCGACGCATCAAAGGGTTAAGTACAGCGCCATCTGTCGTCGCCCTGGGCTCGACCCGGGGACCGCTTCTTCACCACGGGCGATGTAAAAAGCGAGCCCCGGGTTCAAGTCGAAACCTCTGCGAACGCCAGAAGATGGCCCCCAACACGTCGTCACCCCGGACGTGTTCCGGGGTCCACTGCTCCGCAAGAGCGCCCGCTTCTGCGCTCGCGGAACGGTGGATGCCGGAACACGTCCGGCATGACGGATGGAGTGTCGCAGAAGTCTCGATCAAAACCGGGGTGATGACGGTGAGCAAGTGCTGAACGTTTGTCGGCTGTTCAGAACGTGCTTCACCAAAGTCGACGCGTGACCCCAGCGGGGATCAAACCGCTGCGCTGGCTTCCCGACACATAAAGAGCCGCCTCAACACACCTCGGCGGTCGCCACCGGCGGCGCGCCCGCGGGTGCGCCCGGCCGCACCCGCGCCGGGTGCATGTAGAAGACATCGCCCGACAGATGGTGGTTGCTGCCATAAACCTCCGACAGCACGTTATAAAGCGCCGGATCATAGCGCAGCAGGTCGGCATCGTTCAGGATCACCTGCCCGTCGACCACCGCCTGCATGTTCGAGTTGAACCAGGTCTGCGTGCCCTCCGCCCAATATTCCTGCAGCGTGGTCATCGCATATTCGCCCTTCCACATGCCGCGCGCCGCCGCCGCTGCATAGGCGCGCTCGACCCGCGCATAGAGCGCCGGATCGGCGACCTCGACCGCGCTCAGGATGCCGTGCGAGAATTCGTGGACGAAGATATGCTCGCCGAAATAGCGCTCGCCGGGGATGCCGAGCAAATTCTCGGCTCCCGCGCTGATCAGCTGCCCGCCGGTGCCGCGCGCGCGACCGTTCCAATATTGCGCATCGGTCAGCCGCCCGATCCGCTCGTCATAATGTTTGCGTTCGCAGATCGTCAGCCGCGGATCGTCACGCGTCGGCTTCTTCCAATCCCGCTGCTCGGGCAGGTCGACCGTCCCCTCCTGCACGCCGAGGATCGCGACGCGGATATGCTGCGCGATCATCGCATGCCGCACGTCCGGCCGCTCGATCAGCATCTCGGTCACGATGTCGCGCGCGCGCAGCAACGCGGCATCGGGCACCGCCGCCGACGACGTGATCGGTATACCCACCGCGTCGACATAGCGTTTGTAGAATGGATCGAGCTTCCATTCCGCGGGAGGCGCGCCGATCGCGCGCGCCGCATAGTCGTCGACCGGTGCCTGCGCCGCGGCGACGCTCGCCACGCCGGCCGCCGCGAGCAACAGCGCACGGCCGATCGTCTTCATCGCGCGCATCTCAGGCCTGCCCCTGCGCAATCCAAACCAGCGAATGCGGCGCCGGCTCCCGGCGCCGCACCTGCGCAGCCGTCTGCTGCGCACCACCCGCGCTCACGCTGCCCGGCGCATATTGAACGTCCGAGCGGCCCGGAAATTCGGGGATCGCCCAGCCGGTGCGGTTCATCCGCGCATAATTCGGGATCGCGGTCAGCGGCGAGCCATCCGCCCAACGCCCGCGGATCGCCACCACCCCGCCCAGCAGGTCGCCGCGCCATTCCGGCACCAGCGCACCGCTGCCGATCGGCTGATCGATCCGCCGCTGATCGGCCTTCTCGACGTTGTAAACCAGCGGCCCATATCG
This sequence comes from Sphingomonas phyllosphaerae FA2, assembly GCF_000427645.1. GTDB lineage: Bacteria > Pseudomonadota > Alphaproteobacteria > Sphingomonadales > Sphingomonadaceae > Sphingomonas > Sphingomonas phyllosphaerae. Next base: position 1,920,104 of record NZ_KE386571.1, read on the forward strand.
AAGCGCGACCTTGCCGCGCGTCGCCTCGATCCGCTCGTCGGCGGTGACGCGCTGTACCGCCAGCGGCAGCTCCAGCTCGACCTTGTCGCCCTTGCGCCATTCTCGCGTGATGACCGCATAGCCCTTCTCGATCTGCGGCGTCACCGCCTTGCCGTTGACCGCGAGCCGCAGCAGCCCGCCCACCGCCGGCTCGGCATGATAAAGCGCGCTGGTCTTGCGCTGCGGCACGCGGATGCGCAGCGCGAAGCGGCGCGTCTCCTGCGGGTTGACGGTGATCGCCACCGCACCCTTCCACGGATAATCCGTCTCCTGCACCATCTCGACCGGCGTCCCCGCGACCTCGCCGACCTGGATGCGGCTGCCGACGAACAGATTGACGTACAGCCCGTCGTTGCCCTTCACATAGGTCCAGGTCGGCATCATCAGCAATGTGCGCGGGATATTGCCGACGCAGCACGGGCAGGTGTGCCAGCGCGCGCGTTCGGTATCGACCAACGGATTGGTGTAGCAGAAGCTGGTACCCGCCAGATCGGTCGCCCCGAGCAGCGCGTTGTACATCGTCTCCTCGTACAGATCGGCATATTTGGCGTCGTGATACGCCAGGTTCAGCTTGTACTGGAAGAAGATCAGCCCGCAGCTCGAACAGGATTCGCAATAGGCATTGTTGCGCAGCGCGTAATTGCCCCCGAACCCTTCGGAGGTATCGCCGCTGCCCACGCCGCCGGTGACGTAATACTTACGGTTCACCATATTGTCCCAGAGCGACATCACCGCGCTCTGGTAATCGCGATCGTCGGTCTCGGCGGCAATGTCGGCCATCCCGGAATAGAAATAGACCGCGCGCACCGCATGGCCGACCGCCTCATATTGCTGCTCGGGCGGCAAATGGCTCTGGTCGTACTCCGCCCCGCCCTCACGCGAGTCGAGCAGGAAGCGCGCCAGCTTGATGTACGCGTCGCCACGCCCGTTACCTTCGACATCGTTGACGAACCGCCCGAAGCGCACCAGCGCCTGTTCCATCTCCTGATGCCCGTCGAACCACGGCTTCTTGCCCGGACCGATATGCGCGACCCAGCAATCCGCCAGCTTCTTGGCCGCATCGTACAGCCGCAGGTCGCGCCCGCCGGTCAGCGTGTGGTGGTTGATCGCGGACTCGATGAAATAGCCGGCGACGTAACCTTCATGATCGGCGCGATGCTCGGGCGACCAGCGCTCGGGCCAGTTGCGGCGATCGGCCAGCGTGTAGGCGGTGTGCAGATACCCGTCGCGCTCCTGCGCGGCGAGGATGATCGGAATCCACCGCTCCAGCGTCGTCCGCATCTTCGCCTGGGCCTGCGCGATCTCGGCATCGCCCTGCGGATCGACCATCAGCGCGATGCACATCGATTCGACCGTCTGATGCACCCAGGCGTTGGAGAAGACATAGCCCTTGTGCGGCGCATGCGCCTCGCCGCGCAGCGCCTTGCCCGCTTCAATGAAATTGTCGATCCCGCCCTGCCCATCGGTCAGGTCGGTACGCTCGCAATAGGCGATGCAATGCGGAATCCAGTTGACGATCAACGCCTTGGCGCGCGCATTCCACAGCGGACTGTGGATCGCGTAGGGCGTGGTGTAGACGACGTCGAGCCGCTTGGCGGGCGGCGGCGTTTCGGCGTGCAACGCCAGCGTCGACTCCGATGTCTTGCCCTGCGCGCTCGCCGCCAACCGCAGCACATAATCGCCCGGCTGCGTCACCATCGCGCGCGTGGTCGTCGCGCCGGCATCGGCGAACACCACCTTGCCCGGCCCGCTCACCTGCGTCCAGCGGACGGCATCGCCGGGACGGCGTTGCAGCCACTCGGCCTTGCCGGCCAGATAGGTCTGTCCGCCGACCACCACCGCCCGGTCGACGCCTGCGCCTACCACCGGCGCAAAGGCCGGAACCGGCCCGGCATTATAGACCTTCCATTGCAGCACGCCGACCGACTTCTGCCCGTCGCCGACGAACGCCAGCTTCAACTTCTGCGTGGTGACGCGATCGAAGGTGGTGCGGTTGAACCGATCCCCCGCCACCCCGCCGCCGCGCGCGTTGCGGACCGGCACGAACGCCTTCCCGTCCCAATAGGACAGCTGCGCCGAGGTCGGCAGCGCGATCCCCTGCCCGTCCTGCCACCAGTAAACGTCGACGCTGTCGGTCGACACCGGCTGCTCCCATTCATAGACCACCCACTGCGCCCCGGTCTGCGGCCACGTCCCGTAGGCGCCGCGCGCGGTATCGACGGAACTCTGCGGCTCGGCCCCATTGTTCAGCGCGGCATAGCTCGTATCCCCCGACACGAACCCGCCGCTCGCCTTCGCGACCTTGGCCAGATTGACCGGCTCACTCGCCGGCGCAGCCTCGGCGATCCGCGGCGCGAGCGGCATTCCGAGCCCGGTCGCCAGTCCGGCCAGCACCTTGCGCCGACCCGGAGCGAAATCGCCCGCTGCCCGCCCGCCGCTCTTCAATTCGTCCATGCCGTCCGCCTCTCGCAATGCTCGGCGACCGATCCCCGAGCGATGAGGAGCGACATCTCTCCCTTAACTCTTGTCGGCGGTCGCCGCCCGCTATCCAGAAGATCGTATACGAAATCATCAGCGCAGGCCAAGCGGAAATTGGAGCAATACGCCGCTCCTGGATTTCTACTGCTCGCACCCCATCCCCGCTTGCAGGAACCTGTCTCCCCCCTAGATCGCTGATAAGGAAAATCACCCATCGTCCGTCTACAGGTGCGATGACGTGCGCCGCACCGGCGGCCACATTGGGGGGAGAACAATATTGCCTTCTTTCGCGACGGACGATGCCTTCACCGGCACCAGCGGTCTCGACGATGTCCTCAACGGCGGCTTGGAACGCGCACGGACGTTCCTTCTCGAAGGCAGCCCCGGCACCGGCAAGACGACCATCGCGGTGAAATTTCTGGTGACCGGAGCGGCCGCTGGCGAACGCTGCCTCTACGTCACGTTGTCGGAAACCGAGGACGAGCTGCGCGCCACGGCGAAGGCGCATGGCTGGGACCTGTCGGGGATCGACCTGTACGAATTGATCCCGCCGGAAAATCTGCTCGACGACGACCAGCAGCAAAGTCTGCTCTACTCCTCCGATCTGGAACTTGGCGAGACGACGAAGCGCATCTTCGAGGCGTTCGAGCGGATCAGGCCGGAACGCGTCGTGATCGACAGCCTGTCCGAGATCCGGCTGCTCGCGCAAAGCTCGCTGCGGTATCGGCGCCAGATCCTGGCGCTGAAACACTATTTCGCGAAGAGCAACGCCACGGTGCTGATGCTCGACGATCTCACCACCGACACCAATGACAAGACCGTCCATTCGGTGGCACACGGCGTGATCCGGCTTGAGGAGTTCGCGCCCGAATATGGCGCGGAGCGCCGGCGGCTTCGCATCATCAAATATCGCGGGCGGCGCTTTCGCGGCGGCTATCACGATGCGACGATCGAAACCGGCGGGGTCCATGTCTATCCGCGGCTGATCTCCTCGGAACATCACACCAGCTTTGCCCGCGACGTGGTGACGACCGGGTCGGCCGAGCTGAACCAGTTGCTGGGCGGCGGGATCGAACGCGGGTCGAGCGTGCTGGTGCTGGGCCCTGCTGGCACGGGTAAAAGCTCGATCGCGCTCACCTTCATCCGGACCGCGATCGCACGCGGCGAAAGCGCCGCCATGTTCGTGTTCGACGAGGAGATCGGCCTGTTGATCCAGCGCGCGCTGGGGCTCGGCGTCGATCTTCAGGCGATGATCGACGACGGCAAATTGTTGCTGAAACAGGTGGATGCCGCCGAATTGTCGCCCGGCCAATTCTGTTCCCATGTGCGCCATTGCGTCGAGGGATATGGCGCGAAGACGGTCGTGATCGACAGCCTGAACGGCTATCAGGCGGCCATGCCGGGCGAGCAGGCGTTGATCCTGCACATGCACGAGCTTCTGCAATATCTGAACCGGCAGGGCGCGACGACCTTCCTCAGCGTCGCGCAGCACGGGCTGGTCGGCGACATGAAGTCGCCGGTCGACGTGACCTATCTGGCCGATACCGTCATTCTGCTGCGCTATTTCGAGGCGCTGGGCCAGGTGCGCCGCGCCATCTCGATCGTGAAGAAGCGGACCGGGCCGCACGAGAACACGATCCGCGAATTCCGGATCGGCGGCGACGGCATCACGCTGGGCGAACCGCTGACGAAGTTCCAGGGCGTCCTGCGCGGCGTGCCCACCCTGCACGCCACCAGCGACCTGCTGAACGGTGAACGGGCGTGAAGCGAACGACCGTCTCGGAACGGGCGCTCGTCCTTGCCCCGCGCGGTCGCGACGCGGCGGTGGCGAGCGAAATTCTGGCCGAGGCGCATCTCTCAACCGCCATCTGCGCCTCGCTTGCGCATCTGGTCGCCGAGCTTGACCGCGGCGCTGCGCTGGTCGTCCTCACCGAGGAAGCGATCGCGACCGCCGACCTGTCCGCCCTCTCGGCCTGGCTGGCCAGTCAGGAGGAATGGTCCGACCTGCCGTTCATCCTGCTAACGCGAAGCGGCGGCGGGCTGGAACGCAATCCGGCGGCGGCCCGGCACCTCGAGGTGCTGGGCAATGTCACCTTTCTGGAACGCCCCTTCCATCCCACGACGCTGATCAGCATCGTGCGCTCCGCCGTGCGCGCACGCCGCCGGCAATATGAGGCACGGGCGCGGTTGATCGCCTTGCAGGAAAGCGAGGCGCGTTACCGCACGCTGTTCGAGAATATCGAAGTCGGCTTCTGCATCATCGACATGATCTTCGACGACGCCGGCCAGCCGATCGATTATCGCTTCGTGGAGGCGAACCCGGCGTTCGAGCGTCAGGCCGGCTTCCATCCCGACGGCCGCCGGGTACGCGAGATCGTGCCCGGTCACGAACAGCATTGGTTCGATTTCTATGGCGAGATCGCGCGGACGGGCGTTCCCGGGCGTGTCGAGGAAGGCTCCGCTGCGCTGTCCCGCTGGTGGGACGTCCATGCCTTCCGCATCGGCGGGCCGGGCAGCAACCGGATCGCGGTGCTGTTCAACGACATCACCGCCCGCCGCGACGCCGAGTTGCGCTTGCAGGAGATGAACCAGACGCTGGAGTCACAGGTCGCCGCCCGCTCGGCCGAGCGCGACCGGCTGTGGAATCTGTCGCAGGATATGCTCGCGCGCGCCGACTATAGCGGGATGATGTCGGCGGTCAGCCCGTCGTGGCAGTGGGTGCTCGGCTGGAGCAGCGAGGAACTGCTGTCGCGCGGCTATGCGACCTTTATGCACGCCGACGACGAAGCGCCCACCCTCGCTGCGATCGGGGCGATGGCGCAGACCGGGCAGCCGAGCCGCTTCGAGAACCGCATCGCCACCCGCGACGGCGGCTGGAAGTGGATCGAATGGACCGTCGCGCCCGAGCCCGATGGCGAGAATTTCATCGCCGTCGGTCGCGACCTGAGCCACGCCAAGGCGCGCGAGGCCGAGCTTCAGGCGGCGCAGGAGGCGCTGCGGCAGAGCCAGAAGATGGAGGCGATGGGCAGCCTGACCGGCGGTGTCGCGCATGACTTCAACAATCTGCTGACCCCAATCGTCGGGTCGCTCGACCTGTTGCACCGCAAGCGCCTCGGCTCGGAGCGGGAACAGCGCCTGATCGACGGCGCGCTGCAATCGGCCGAACGCGCGCGAACGCTGGTCCAGCGCCTGCTGGCGTTCGCGCGCCGCCAGCCGCTACAGGCGATGGCGGTCGACGTGCCGCACCTCATCCGCGGTTTGCTCGACCTGATCGGGTCGACGCTGGGGCCGACGATCGAGCTGAAGGTCGAGGAAGCGCCCGATCTGCCCCCGGCGAAGGCCGATCCGAACCAGCTCGAGATGGCGTTGCTGAACCTGGCGGTGAACGCGCGCGACGCAATGCCGGACGGCGGCACGCTGACGATCGCCGTCACCCGCGAATCCGTCCGCGAACCGCGGGCCGGGCTGACGCGCGGACATTATGTGTGCGTCGGCGTCCGCGACACCGGCACCGGGATGGACGAGGACACCCGCGCTCGCGCGGTCGAGCCGTTCTTCTCGACCAAGGGGATCGGCAAGGGCACCGGGCTGGGTCTGTCGATGGTGCACGGTCTCGCGGCGCAGCTCGGCGGCGCGCTGACGATCGACAGCGCGATCGGCAAGGGCACGACGGTCACGCTCTGGCTGCGCGTCGGCCACGACCTGCCCGAAGCCGAGCACCGGCCCGCGCCACCGGTCGAGCATCGCGACGCGCTCGGCGTCGCGCTGCTCGTCGACGACGAGGATCTGGTGCGCATGAGCACGGCGCACATGCTGTCCGACCTCGGCTACGAGGTGGTGGAGGCGGCGTCGGGCGAAGCGGCGCTTCAGCTCGTCCGCGACGGACTGTCCCCCGACCTGCTCGTCACCGATCATCTGATGCCGGGGATGACCGGTGCGCAACTGGTGGTCGCGCTGGGCGAACTTCGCCCCTCGTTGCCGGCATTGATCGTGTCCGGCTATGCCGAGGCGGAGGGGATCGATCCGTCGGTGCCGCGCATCACCAAACCGTTCCGTAGCAGCGAACTCGCCGAAACCCTGTCGGAACTCCTGACGTAGCGGGCGCTACCGCCCGATCGCGGTGAGGACCGGATCGCCCTCCAGCGTGCGCTCCGCCTGCGTCAGGTAGAGCTGCGGGCGATACGCCTCGCGCGGCAGCCCGGTGACGGTGAAAAGCTGCTCGGTCCCGATGTCCACCTGCGCGGCCGAGCCCTCGATCGTCTCGTTGCTCAACGCACCGAGCAGGTGGGCGAGATCGGTGCCCACCGTCGTCGCGCCGATCGCGTCGAACCCGATCATCATCCCCTCGCCCATGCTGCCGGTCCAGTGACCGCCAGCGACATACACCTTGCCCGTATAGCGCTGCCCGAACGGCGCGACATATTCGACGAACTTGCGCGTCGGCCCCAGCACGCGCGTTTCATACGGGATGACGTGCATCTGATAGGGGCGGTCGTGATCGACGAAATGCCCCATGATCCCGCGCGCCACGCTGGTGTTGCCGCCGCTGGGCGTGTTGCGCAGGTCGATCAATACTGCCTCGCTGTCCGCCAGTGACGCGAGCGCCGTTGAGAAGGCGCCGATCAACTGCTGGTTGCCGAGCGAATTGTTGATGCGGATGATCCCGAGCGTGCCGCGCCGCTCGGTCTCCAGCAGCGGCCCGTCCTCGATCCGCGCCGCCTGCGCGTTCGCCGCGGCCAGCGTGTAGATACGGCGACGACTGCCATCGCGCACCTCGATCACCCGCGCCTGCCGGCGATGCCCGGCCAGCGCCATGTCGAGTGCGAACCCGATCTGCACCGGGCTCAGATCCGCGAAGGCGCGTCCGGTGATCGCCGCGATCGCCGCCTGCGGCGACAACCCGTCGATCCGCGCGATCGCCATGCCGGGCCGCACCCCCTTGGCCGCCGCGTCGCCGCCGGCGCGGACCTCTGCGATCAGGAACGCCTTGCCGTCATACCGCCCGGTCATGTCGGACGCGGTCGGAAACACCGACCAGTCGCCGGCATCCAGCGGCCCGACGATAAAGTGCGGATCGGCGAAATTGTGCGCCACCAATTGCAGGACGTCGATGAAGTCCTTGTCCGATCGCGCCGCCTTCGCCCGGTCCGCGAACGTCGCAAGGATGGCGTCGCCATCGACGCCGGCACGCGCGAAATAACCGTAATTCTCGTGCAGCAGCTTCGCGAACGACGCCCAGCCCTTCGCCGCGTCGAACGCGGCCGTCGGCGGTGCCGCGTTCTGCGCCGCCACCGGCGCCGCGACGATCAGCGACACGGCGGCCAGCCATGCGACACAAGGGGCTTTGGTCATGGCTACTCCATCCGCGACTGACGCGCGGCTTGTGACCGAGCGCAGGGGTTGATCAAGCAGCCATCCCGCGCATGCAACGCCTGCATGCCAGCTTGTCCGTTTTGACGGGAAGCGAACCGGACGTGCGGGCGTTCTGTGCTCGCATCCGGGTCGAACGCCCGCCCCACAACACGGACCACATGCCATGAGCAAGACGATCGCCGACCTCCTGAACGATACGCTGGTCGAAGCGGGGGTGAAGCGGATCTGGGGCGTGACCGGCGACAGCCTCAACGCCTTCAACGACAGCATGCGCCGCTCGGGCGAGATCGCGTGGATGCACGTCCGCAACGAGGAAGCCGGTGCCTTCGCGGCAGGGGCGGAGGCCGCCGCCACCGGCGCGCTGGCGGTCTGCGCCGGCAGCTGCGGGCCGGGCAACCTGCACCTCATCAACGGGCTGTACGATTGCCACCGCAACCACGTCCCGGTACTTGCGATCGCCGCGCACATCCCGTCGAGCGAGATCGGGCTCAACTATTTCCAGGAAACGCATCCGACCGAGCTGTTCCGCGAATGCAGTCACTTCTGCGAGATGGTGCAGGACGCGCGACAGATGCCTGAGCTGCTGCACCGCGCGATCCGCACCGCGATCGGCCAGCGCGGCGTCGCGGTGCTCGTCATTCCCGGCGACGTCGCGCTCCAGAAGGCGCCGGACACCCGCGCCGTCCCCTTCCCCGCGCTCGCGACCCCGCGGCTGGTGCCCGACGAGGCCGCGCTGCGACAGGTCGCCGATCTGGTCGACGGGTCGAAAGCGGTGACGCTGCTGTGCGGCTCGGGCACCGCGGGCGCGCATGACGAGGTGGTGGCGCTCGCCGCCGCGCTGAAGGCGCCGATCGTCCACTCCTATCGTGGCAAGGAATGGATCGAATACGACAATCCCTATGACGTCGGCATGACCGGGCTGATCGGCTTTTCGTCGGGCTATCACGCGATGATGGAATGCGACACGCTGCTGATGCTCGGCACCGACTTTCCGTATCGCAACTTCTATCCCGAAAAGGCCCGGGTCGTTCAGGTCGACCGCGATCCCGGCGCGCTCGGCCGGCGCGTGCCGCTCGATCTGGGCATCGTTGCCGACGTGAAGGAGTTCGCCACCCGGCTGACCGCCCTCGTGCGTCCCGACCGCGACGACCGTTTTCTCGACAAGGCCCGCGCGCATTATCGCGACGCACGCAAGGGGCTCGACGATCTCGCGACCCCGCGCGACGGCGAGAAGCCTCTGCATCCGCAATATGTCGCCGCGCTGGTCGATCGGCTGGCGGCGCAGGATGCGGTCTTCACCGCCGATGTCGGTACGCCCGCGGTCTGGGCGGCACGCTATCTGACGATGAACGGACAGCGGCGGCTGATCGGGTCGTTCAACCACGGCTCGATGGCCAATGCGCTGCCGCAGGCGCTCGGCGTGCAGGGTGCCTTTCCCGAACGACAGGTGGTGTCGCTGTCGGGCGATGGCGGGCTGGCGATGCTGATGGGCGACATGCTGACCGCGGTGCAGATGGATTTGCCGATCAAGATCGTCGTCTTCAACAATTCGACGCTCGGCTTCGTCGAGATGGAGCAGAAGGCGGCGGGCTATGTCGACGCCAACGTGTCGCTCAAGAACCCCGACTTCGCCGCGATCGCGCGCGAAATGGGCTATTTCGGAGAGCGCGTCACCCGCTCCGATGCGCTTGAGGCGGCGCTGAGCGCGGCGTTCGCGCATGACGGCCCGGCGCTGATCGACGTGGTGACGGAAGGGCTCGAACTCATCATGCCGCCCAGGATTCAGGCCGAACAGGCCAAGGGGTTCAGCCTCTACGCCGCCCGCGCGGTGCTCAGCGGCCGCGGGGACGAGGTGATCGAACTCGCCAAAGCGAATCTGTTCCGCTGATTCCGTCCCGCCCGGTCGAAGGACGCGGACGATGAACCCCGTCTCCCTTCGTCCGCTCTCCGCACTGACACCAGCGCTTTGCTGCATCGCACCTAAGTAATTGAATAGATCATCTATTCGAATGATTATTGATCGGCATCAACTACCAAGAAGCGGAATTTATTTATGTTGTCGATGCAACCTCCTGAAATCATCGTCGAAATTGCGAGTTCAGGCACTCTTGCCCTTATGAAGAGGTCTGGCAGCAGCTTCTGCAAACCTCATCCGTAACACATTACAAAGACATACTTTTTCCCGGAGAATGAATTTACAGAAACAATCAAGCAAAGGTTTGAAGAGGTTAAGCTTAAGAATTCCGCAAGAAAAAACACCGACATGCCGTGATGTGAATTGAGATCGCGGGATGGGAAATTGATCATGGCACTGGCGAAACGAACTTCTGTCGGTCGCGTTACGAACGAACAAAGCGCTGAGATCATAACGGCGACGCGTGCGGTGCGCGTCACGGCGGAAGCTGAGAAGCGAAAGGCACGCACCTTCGCACGCCAGCAGAAGGCAGCCGAACGTATCGCCGCTGCAACGACGCAATTGTCCGGGGGAATTACCGAAGCGTCGTCGGCGGCCGAGGAACTGCGCAAGTCTTCCGAGCAGATCAGCGTCGGTGCCGAACAGGCGTCCAGCGCCGCGCAGCAGACGATGAAGTCGATCAGCCAGACCGACGGATTGTTGCGGGACGCCAGGGAGCGTGCCGACACTTCGCTGAAGCTGACGCAGACGCTGTCGGACCTCATCGGGCAGACCAGCGTGGACGTCACCAACTCGATCAACGCCATTTCGCGCGCGTCCGAGCGGCAGGAAAGCTCGGTCAAGATGGTTGAGGAACTCGATCGTCAGGCCGCCGGGATCGGCGAAGTCGTCAAGGCGGTCGCACGGATCGCCGACCAGACCAACCTGCTCGCGCTCAATGCCGCGATCGAGGCGGCGCGCGCCGGGCAGCATGGCAAGGGCTTCGCGGTCGTCGCCGACGAGGTCCGCACGCTGGCCGAAACCAGCGAGAAGTCGGCCCGCGACATTCAGGAACTGATCGTTCAGGTCCAGCAGGACGTGAAGGAAGTCGCGCAGGGGATCGATCATTCGGCCACCAGTGCGCGCAACGAAGTCGCAAAGGGCATGGTCGTCACCGCGCAGCTCGATCAGATCCGCACGGACATGACCGACATCATGCGTGGGTGTGAGGAAATCGCGCTGGGCGCGGAAACCGCCGCCGTCGCCGCCAACGAGGCGCTGAAGGGTGCCGAGGTGATCGCCACCGCCGCCGAGGAGCAGGGCGCCGCCTGCCAGGAATCGAACACGACGATCGAGCAGCAGGCCGCCGCGCTCCAGCAGTGCGAACAGGCCGCGCAGGAATTGTCGGAAATCGCCGAGGAGCTGAAGAACAGCACCAACATCGGCAAGAGCGCCGAGGAAGTCGCCTCGGCCGCCGAGGAACTGTCGAGCGCCGTCGAGGAGATCAATCGCGCCTCGACGCAGATCTCGACCGCGCTGGAGCAGATCAATCGCGGCGCGCAGCAGGCGTCGACCGCCACGCAGCAGTCGGCCGCCGCGATCAACCAGATCGAGGGCAATGCGCAGACCGCCGCCCGGCTCGCCAACAATGCCGTGGAAAAGGGCAACGCGATCGCTGCGCTGCTCGTCGAGAACAAGACGCAGGTCGAGGCGCTGATGAGCGGCGTCGCGCAGTCGGTCGACGCCGGCCGCGCCAGCCGCGACCAGATCGCCGCGCTGGAACAGGTCAGCCGTCGCATCGACAAGATCGTCGACGCGATCACCACCGTGTCGATCCAGACCAACATGCTCGCGGTCAGCGGCTCGGTCGAGGCGGCACGTGCCGGTGAGTTCGGCAAGGGCTTCGCGGTCGTTTCCACCGACATCCGCAACCTCGCGCGGGACTCGGCGGAGAATGCCGACCGCATCAAGGATACGGTGAAGGAGATCCAGGACACGATCGCGCGCGTGCGCGGCGACCTGCAGGAGATCGCCGACTCCGCCTCGGGCGAGGTCGAGAAGAACCGCGCGATCGTCGCCGGGCTGGAACAGATCGCCCGGGATGTGGGCGACGTGGTCGGCGGCAACGGCGCGATCGCCACGGCGGCTGAGGACATCGCCCGGCTGCTCCAGGAAACGCAGGTCGCGATCGAACAGATCTCGGCGGCGGCGCAGCAGGCCACGCATTCGTCGAACGAGGCGAGCGGCGCGGCGCGCGAGCAGGCGCAGGGGGCCGAGCAACTGGCGGCGGCGATCGAGGAAATCGCCTCGCTGGCCGACGAATTGCAGGCCGCCTGATCCTTTTCCTCCTGCGCCGAGGAGTGCGCTCATGGCCAAGACCAATCTCTCCGTCGCGGCGGCCGATCCACCGGCCGCCGCCCGGACCCCGGACGCTCACGAAAACGACACCGGTCGCCAGTTCGTGATCTTCCACAGCGCCGGCGAGATGTTCGCGGTGCCGCTCGCGGAAGTGAAGGAAATCATCCGCGTGCCCGACGTCGTGCGGATGCCGCTCAGCCCCCCGGCGCTGCTCGGGCTGGCGAACCTGCGCGGCACGGTGCTGCCGGTGCTCGATCTGCGCCGGCTGTTCAATCTGCCCGAGGTCGAGGTCGACGACGCCAGCCGCGTCGTGGTGCTCGATCAGGGCCAGCCGGTCGGGCTGATGGTCGACCGGATGGCCAATGTCGTCACCGTCGACGCCGACCGCGTCGAACCGGTCGACCGCGTGAAGGCGACGATCGACACCGATCTGCTGACCGGCATGATCAAGGACGCCGACGGCAAGACGATCGTGATGATCATCGACGTCGCGCGCACGATCGGCCGCAATTTCGAGGTGGCCGCCGCCACCGCCGCGGGCGCCCGGCCCGACGCGGTGCCGCTGGCAACCGGCGCGGACGTGGTCGCCCCGTCGGAGGTCGCGGACGAGGAACAGCTCGTCAGCTTCATGGTCGACGGGCAGGAATATGCCTTCCCGATCGGCGACGTGCAGGAAATCGTCCAGCTGCCCGAGGCGATCACGCCGGTGCCGAACGCGCCGGGGCATGTGCTGGGCGTCACGACGCTGCGCAGCCGCATCCTGCCGCTCGTCTCGCTGCGCGCGCTGTTCGGGATGCACGACCAGGCGCTGTCGGACGCCAACAAGGTCGTGGTGGTCTCGGTCGCCGATGGCGAGCGCAACCGCGTCTCGGTCGGCGTGGTCATGGACATGGTGAAGGCGGTGCTGCGCGTGAACCGCGCGCTGGTCGAGCCGGTCCCGTCGACGCTCGGCCAGTCGGGTGGCCACGGCGACATCCGCGCGATCTGCCGGCTGGAGGACGGTCGCCGGCTCGTCTCGGTGCTGGCGGCGGAGGGGATGTTCGATCTCGACGTGCTGCGCGCCGTCCGCGGCGACGACGATGCCGCGGCGCATACCACACAGGAGGACAGGGTCATGGCAGGCGAGATCGCCGACGACGCGCAATTCGTCGTGTTCCGGCTGATGGACGAGGAATATGGCGTGCCGGTCGAAGCGGTGCGCGAGATCGTGCGCGTGCCCGACCAGCTCACCCGCGTGCCGCGCTCGCCCGCGTTCGTCGAGGGCGTCATCAACCTGCGCGGCACCGTGCTGCCGGTCATCGACCAGCGCCGCCGCTTCGGGCTGGACGAGGTCGAACGCTCGGATCGACAGCGGATCATGGTGTTCACGATCGACGGCCGCGACACCGGCTTCATCGTCGACAGCGTGTCGGAGGTGCGCCGCATCGCCACCGCCGCCATCTCCCCCGCCCCCGAATTGTCGGGCGAGCGCGGCCGCGTGGTGCAGGGGGTGGCGAACCTCCACGACCAGCGCCGCATGATCCTGCTGCTCGACATGGCCTGCCTGGTCGAGCCCGAGGAAGACGAGGCGCTGTCGCATTTCGAAGAGCGGCTGGCGGCCTGAAGGAACGACGAGAATGTCCGTGGTCCGCGTATTGGTGGTCGACGATTCCGCGCTGATGCGCCGGCATCTCGTCCAGTTGCTGCAAGATGAGCGGGGGCTGGAGGTCCAGTCCGCGCGCAACGGCGAGGAGGCGCTGACGCTGGTCGACAGTTTCGACCCGCACGTCGTCACCCTCGACGTCAACATGCCGCAAATGGACGGGATCACCTGTCTGGCGCGGATCATGGTCGGCAGCCCGCGCCCGGTCATCATGGTCTCGTCGATCACCGAGGCGGGCGCGGAGGCGACGTTGCAGGCGCTCAGCCTCGGCGCGCTGGACTATGTGCAGAAACCGGGCGGCACGATCTCGCTGTCGATCGAACAGGTCGCGGCCGAGCTGATCGCCAAGATCCGCATGGCCGCCAAGTCGGGCCGGCGCGGCGGCCGGGCGCTCGCCGCCCCCGCGCCGGCACCGATCGCCCCCCGCCCGCGTGCGGTAACACCAGCCCCCGCGCGTCCGGCACCGCGCGCCGCGCGGATCGGCGAAGACCCGCCCGGCCTCGTGCTGATCGGCGTGTCGACCGGCGGACCGCATGTGCTGGAACAGATCCTGCCCGCCCTGCCCGCGGGCTTGCCGTGGCCGGTGCTCGTGGCGCAGCACATGCCGCGCAGCTTCACCGGCGTCTTCGCGCGCCGGCTCGACAAATTGTGCGCGCTGTCCGTGTCGGAAGTGACGACGCAGACCGACCTGACGCCCGGCACCATCCATATCGCGCGCGGGGATGCCGACATGCTGGTCGTGCGCCGCAACGGCGGGCTGTTCGTCACCTCGGTGCCCTCCAGCGAGGCGCACGCCTGGCACCCCAGCGTCACGCGGCTGGTGGAGAGCGCCGCCGAGCATGTGCCCGTCGATCGCCTGCTCTGCGTCCAGCTGACCGGCATGGGCGACGACGGCGCGGAGGCGATGGCGACGCTGAAGCGGCAAGGTGCGCGCACGATCGCGCAGAACGAAGACACCTGCGCCGTCTTCGGCATGCCCAACGAACTCATCCGCCGCGGCGGCGCGACGGCGGTGCTGCCGACGGGCGCGATCGCCGCGCAGATCACCCTATGGCTCAACCCGGCATCGCTCCGGCGCGCAAGCTGAATTGAAAGGGACTTCCATGCCGCTCATCAAGGCCCGCTCGCACCCGGCCGACGACGATCTGGTCGTGCACGACGCCACCGATCCGGCCGAAATGGAGGCCGCGCTTGCCGCGCCGACCGCCAGCGCGCGCCGCGCCGCCGTCCACCGGCTGGAGGATAGCGCCGACGGTCAGGCCGCGTTATGCCGCCGGCTGGCGGAGGAAACCTCGGCCAGCGTGCGCGAGGCGATCCTCGCCGCGCTGATCCGCCATCGCTCGCCCGCGATCGCCGCCGCGCTGCTGCCGTTGCTGCGCACCGAGGACGCCGCGCTGCGCAATGCCGCGATCGAGGCGCTGGCCGAAATGCCCGACGAGGTCGCGCCGCATATCGACGCGCTGCTCGCCGACGCGGACAGCGACGTACGCATCTTCGCCGGCAACATGCTGGGCGTGCTGCCGCACCCGCGCGCCGCCGAATGGCTGTTGAAGGCGCTCGCCGACGACCACGTCAACGTCTGCGCCGCCGCGATCGACGGGCTCGCCGAGATCGGTGACCCGGCCACCGCCGCGGCGCTGGAGGCCGTGCCGGCGCGGTTCCCGGGCAACAGCTTCATCGCCTTCGCCGTGCGCGTCGCGGTTCGCAGGATCCGCGGATGCTGAGCGTCGCCACCGCCCCGGGCGACCCCGCGCCCGCCCCGCCAATCCCGCGCGAGGACTATGACCGGTTCTGCGAGTTCTTCTATCGCAAGACAGGGATCATGTTCGGCGCGAACAAGACGTATTTTGTCGAGCGCCGGCTTCAGGAACGCATGTCCGCGAACAGGAGCGCGACCTTCCGCGACTATTTCACGATGGTCCGCTTCCAGGCGTCGGGCGAGGAGATGCAGAGCCTCGTCAATGCGATGACGGTCAATGAGACCTATTTCTATCGCGAGGATTATCAGTTCGACGCGCTGGTGCAGCATCTGCTGCCGGAGATCGCACGCACGCGCTCGCCCTCCGATCCGATCCGCTTGTGGTCGATGCCGTGCTCGACGGGCGAGGAACCCTATTCGATCGCGATGCAGATCCTCGAGAACTGGGCGCAGGCGGACGAATATTCGGTCGAGATCCTCGCCTCGGACATCGACAGCCGGGTGATCGCGGAGGCGAAGCAGGGGCTCTACACGGCGCGCTCGCTGCACCGGCTGACCCCGGCACTGAAGCGCCGCTATTTCACCCCGGTCGGCGAGGATTTCCGCATCTGTGCCGAGCTGCGCGGCTCGATCGACTTCTCGGTGGTCAACATCACCGATCCGCTGCCGATGCGCCGCTTCCGCCATCTCGACGTGATCTTCTGCCGCAACATGCTGATCTATTTCGACGACACTTCACGCCGTCAGGCGGTCGAGGCGCTGTACGAAAGCCTGCGTCCCGGCGGCTACATCTGCCTCGGCCATTCCGAGAGCATGAGCCGCATCTCCTCGATGTTCCGGCCCCGCAAGTTCGGCGCCACCATTCTCTATCAAAGGCCCGTGGACAATGACTAAGCCCCATGTGAACGGCAAGCGCGTCCTGGTGGTCGACGACGGCATGACCACGCGGCTTTACTATCGCGACGTGCTGGAGACCGCCGGCTTCGGCGTCGAGGAGGCGGTGAACGGCGTCGAGGGGCTGGAGCGCGCGCTGATGGGCGCGTTCGATCTGCTGATCGTCGACGTCAACATGCCCAAGATGGACGGGTATGAGATGATCGCGCAGGTGCGGGTCGACCCCGCGCTGCACGACATCCCGATCATCACGATCAGCACCGAGGCCGGCGAGCGCGACGCGGATCGCGCCTATTCGGCGGGCGCCAACCTGTACATGGTCAAGCCGGCCGACCCCGCATTGCTGACCGAAACGGCGCAGATGCTGACCGGCGTGGAAATGGCGCGATGAACGCCGTCCTGCTCGAACGGTTCGTGCAGGAGGCGCGCGAGCTGTTGCAGACGTCCGCCAGCGGACTGCTGACGCTGGAGCGCGATCCCACCGACGCCACCGCGATCAACGAGGTGTTCCGCGCGGTCCACACGCTGAAGGGCTCGTCGGGGCTGTTCGACACGCCCGCGCTCACCCGGCTGGTCCATGCCGGGGAGGACGTGCTCCAGCAGGTGCGCACCGGCGCGATGACGCTCGATTCCGGCGTCGTCGACCTGTTGCTCGACAGTCTCGATCAGGTCGGGGCGTTCATCGACCAGCTCGATCGTGACGGCACGCTGTCGGGCGATGCCGACCGGATCGCCACGCATCACGCCGGTGCGCTGCGCGCGCGGCTTGCTGGCGACACCGAAGCCGTCGTTGCGGTGATCGACGCCGTGCTGGCCCCCGCACCCGCCGAATGGCTGGCGGGCTTCCCCGTGGCCGAACGTGAGGCGCTGCTGGCGCGCGCCCGCGGTGGCGAGGCGGTGCTGGCGGTGCGCTACACCCCCGACGAAGGCTGCTTCTACACCGGCACCGATCCGCTCGCCGCGATCCGCGACGTGCCCGATCTGCTCGCGGTCGCCGTCGCCCCGCGCGCGCCGTGGAGCGCGACCACCGACGATTTCGATCCCTATCGCTGCAACATGGTCTTCACCGCGCTCACCACCGCCTCGCGCGAGGCGGTGGAACAGGCGATGACCTATGAGCTGGACGCGGTCGAACTGCGCACGCTCGCCGATGCCGCCGCGCCAGAGGCCCCGCCCCCACCCCCGCACACGCCGCCCGCCGAACCCGCGACGCTGCTCGGCGAGGCCGGTCGCCACATCGTCCGCACCCAGCTTCGCGTGATCGCCAGCGGCTATGACGCGGTGCGCCTGCGCTCGACCGGCGCGCTGATCGGCAACCTGCTGCGCAGTCTGCGCCAGGACGACCTGCGCGATCATTGGGAGATCGCGCTGGCCGAGGCGATCGCACAAGAGGATTGCGCCCCCGTCGCCGCCTTCCTCGCGCGGCTCGACGACGCTCCCGTCGCTACGGCGCCCGCCGCGCCGGTCGTCCCGCTGCTCGCCGCCGACCCTGCCCCGCAATCGTCGGCACCGCCCCCGCCCGCCGCCACCGGCGAGCCGCGCCCAGCCAGCAAGACGCTCAAGGTCGATCAGGGCAAGATCGATCTGCTGATGAACCTGATCGGCGAGCTGGTCGTCCAGAAGAACGCACTCCCCTTCCTCGCCCGCCGTGCCGAGGAAGTGCACGGCTCGCGCGAAATGGGTCGCGAGATCAAGGAGCAGTTCGCGACGCTCGACCGGCTGACGCAGGAGATGCAGGGCGCGATCATGCAGATCCGCATGCTGCCGGTCGCCGAGGTGTTCGAACGCTTCCCGCGGCTGGTCCGCGACATCGCGCGCCGCCTCGACAAGCAGGTCGAGCTGGTCATGGAGGGCACCGACACCGCCGCCGACAAGACGATCGTCGAGGCGCTGGGCGATCCCTTGCTCCACATCGTCCGCAACTCGCTCGATCATGGCATCGAGGAACCAGCGACGCGCGTCGCGGCGGGCAAGCCGCCGGTCGCCACGCTGCGGCTGCGCGCGTGGCAGGACAATGACTGCGTCGTGATCGAGATCGCCGACGACGGCCGCGGCATCGATCCGGCGCGCATCCGCAGCGTCGCGGTCGACAAGGGCGTGGTCACCCGCGAACAGGCCGACGCGCTGTCGGATCAGGAGGCGATCAACCTCATCTATCGCCCCGGCTTCTCGACCGCGGCGGAGGTGTCCGACCTGTCGGGCCGCGGCGTCGGAATGGATGTGGTGCTCAGCACCGTGCAGAAGCTGGGCGGCCGCGTCTCGGTCAGCTCGCAGCTCGGGCACGGCACCGTCACGCGGCTGTCGATGCCGCTCAGCATGGCGGTCACCCGCATCATGGTCGTCGACATCGGCGGCAGCCTGTACGGCATCCCGATCGATCATGTCGTTCAGACGACGCGGCTCGACCCGACCGTGATCCAGCGGATCAAGCATCGCGAGGTGTTCGTGCTGCGCGACGAGGTCGTGCCGCTGATCCGCATGACCGCGCTGCTCGGCGGCCAGCCCGCGGCGGTCGACCCCGGCCGCGGCGAGGCGGTGCTGGTGTGCCGCGTCGAGGGCCGCACCATCGGCCTGGTCATCGACGATTTCCGCGAGGGGATGGACGTCATCCTGAAACCGATGACCGGGCTGCTCGCCGATGTCGGCGGCTATTGCGGCACCACGCTGCTGGGCGACGGGCGCGTCCTGCTCGTCCTCGATCTGAAGGAGCTGTTCTGATGGCGATCCGCTTTGCGCGCACCCATGCGCATTTCGAGGGGCGCTGCGCGGTCGAGGAGGCGCTGGCGCTGGTCGAGTTCCTCCGCAAGCATCCGCGCGGCAAGGTCGCGCTCGGCAAATGCACCAGCATGCACGGCGCGTTGTTGCAGGTGATTCTGGCAACGCGGCCGATCGTGTCCAGCTTGCCACCGGACCCTTTACTTGCGGCGCTGATCGCCGCCGCCGTGACACCCGACCTCATTTCTGCCTGATATTTTGAAGGACCTATTGTGGCTGATACGATCCTGATCGTTGACGATTCCCCCTCGATGCTCATGAGCGTCTCGATCGCGCTGCGCCCCACCGGCCTCGACGTGAAAGAGGCTCCCAGCGCCGAAGCCGCGCTGGATCACCTCGCTAACGGTCTGATGCCACGGATGATTTTGACAGACCTCAACATGGACGGGATGAGCGGCATCGATCTGGTAAAGGAAGTCCGCAAGCGCCCAGGGATGACCTTCACCCCGATCGTCCTGCTGACGACGGAATCGCAGGAAGACCTCCGCCAAACCGCCAAGTCGGCGGGCGCAACTGGTTGGCTTGTAAAGCCTTTTGACGCCGCCAAGCTGGTCGCGCTGGTCAAGAAACTGGTTCCCTGACGGGCCGCTTACGGCGTGGGCCCGGCCGGGTCGCCATACATGATCCCGCGGCCGTCGCTCCCGACGTAAACCCTTCCAAACACACGCGGATCACCGCTGATGACGCGCAGCCGCAACCCCCATTGGTGCGCGTCGTCGTTGATCCGCGTCCAGCGCGCACCGCCATCGATCGACCGATAGATGCCGCGCTGCGCGCCCACTGAACCGATCGCATAAAGCGCCGGCCCGTCGGCGCCAGCCACGCCCTTGCCGAGCCCAAAGCGCGTGATGGCAATGCCTTGCGAGGCACGCGCCCAATGCTCGCCGCCATCGGAAGAACGATAAAGGTCTGTTCCGACCAGCAACCACAAGGCACCGGCGCGCCCCGGCACCGCGACCAGCGGGTTGGCCGCCTCCCGCCCGACCGCCCGCGCGCCGGACAAATCGGCCGGCAACCCAATGCCACCAACCTTACGGAACGTCACTCCACCGTCGTCGCTACGCAAGACGCGCCCGCCGTCCGCATCGACCGCATAGAAACGACGCGCGTCCTCCTTGTCGGCGGTTACGCGCGCGGGGGTCGGCAAACCACTGACAGTGATCCAGCTTTTCCCCCAATCGCGCGTCAGCAATTGCTGTTCGGTCTCGACCAGGAAGGTGGCCCCATCCGCCGAAACCGTGATCGCCGCACTCCCGGTTTGCGCGCGCGACGGTGCCCCGCCCGCTCCGGCCTGCGCCGGCACACGCAACGGCTGCCACGTCTCGCCGCCATCCCCCGACCACGCCAGCGAGGTGTCGGGCACGACCGGCTTGTGCGTGTTGCCGCTGCGCACCAACACCTGCGGCGCCGTGCCGGCATAATCGAGCGAATTGGTGTTGGTAAGCATCGGGTTACGATGCACATGCGAGGGCGAGCGCGTCAGGTCGTCATGCCGGAACCCGCCGAGATCGCCGAAGCCGGACACCAGCGGCGCGCCGCCGGTCGGGCTGACGAACGTGATGATCGCAGTCTGCTCGATCCCGCGCGTCCACGGCGCCCAGCGCATCGCACGCGATTGAGCGAAATCGTCGGTGGCATAGATTGTCGCGCCGGTGACATAGGCCGCGTGACCGGCGTCGAACGGGTCGATCGCCAGCCCCGCAATCCAATGCCCGAAGTTCGCCTTGCCGTCGAAATCAAGGAACGGCGTGGCCGAGACGTCGCGGACGCTGTCGCGCGCCAACTCGCGCCACGTCCGCCCGGCATCAGCCGAGCGCCACACCGTATCGCCGGGGCGATAGCGGTTGACCGTCGCGACCGCGATCACCCGCGGATCGTTTGCGGCGACCGCCACGCCCATATAGCCGCCGGGCACCACTGCCGCGCCCTTCAGCGGCGTGACGTCCCGCCACGCGCCGCTGCGCGGATCGAACCGCCACACTGCGCCACGCGTGATTCCGTTGGGGCCGATCGCGTCACAATAGGTAAGCGTCAGCACACCGTCGGCGCCGATCACGCCCTTGACCGGCAACAGGTCTGCCGTCGGGCCACCCGGCACCGCCTGCCACCGCGCGCCGCCGTCGTCGGAGCGGAACAGGTGCCGCTCGCCCGCGTCGGCGCTGGCGACGAAAATCCGCCCGCGCTGCGTCGGGTCGAACAGCACGAACGACAACCCGCCGTGTGTCATGCGTGGCCGGTCGGGCCGTCCAAGCCCTGCCAAGGGGAAGCTGCCCACCTTCGTCCAGCGCGCGCCGGCATCGTCGCTACGCCACAGGCCGTCGTGGCGTGATCCGAACAACAGCGTGGCGGTATGATGCGGATCGATCGCTAGCCGCTCGCCCAGCCCGCGTCCGTCCTCGTTGCCGCCCATCGCGAACGGCACGATCGTCTTGCGCCAATGCGCGCCGCGGTCAGCGGAGCGGAAGATCGCCGCCGGGCCACGCGCCGACATGCCAGCCGCCAAATAGACGACGTCTGCGTCATGAGGATCGGGCGCAATGCTCTCGATTCCCATGAAGTTCGACTCGGCCTCGTCATCCTGCAACGGCAGCCAGCGGCGAGTGCGCGCGTCCCAGCGATATGCGCCACCCATGTCGGTGCGCAGATAGGCCAGCCCCTGCTCGACCGGGCTGAACACGATCCCCGGCGCGAACCCGCCCCCGCCGACGACGACATTGTGCCAACGATACGGCGTCGCCGGCGGCGCGGCACCCGTGCAGGCGAGCATCGCCAGCGCGATCAGGAACGAGCGTCGCATATCGTCAGCCCCGGCTGGCGCTGGCGCAATGCCGCGCGATGAAGGCGGCATGATCGGGCATTGCCGCCGCGGTCTGCGCGATGACGCCGCGCAGGTGGCGGAGGAACCGACCCGCCTCCTCAGCGGGCAGCGCGTCCAGCAGCGGATCGAGCGCGCGCGGCGGCGCCTCCTGCCCCGCCATCACCGCGACCCAGCTATCGTCGGTGAACAATTCACCCGGCTCGGGCAGCACCCGCCCGCGTTCGCGCCACAGCGCCAGCTTCTCGGCGAGCGTGTCGGGCGGCGTCATCGTGCGGCAATGCTGCCAGAAGGGTGAATCGTCGCGCGCGGTGGCGTGATAATGGAGGATGATGAAGTCGCGGATCTGGCGATACTCGGTACCGAGCAGGCGGTTATAGGTGTCGCGTTCGACGGTGGCGTGCGCCTCGCCGGGGAACAGGCTCATCAACCGCGCAATCCCTGACTGGATCAGATGGATGCTGGTCGATTCGAGCGGTTCCAGGAACCCGCCCGCCAGTCCGATCGCAACGCAATTCCGCTCCCACAGCCGCTCGCGAACGCCCGCGGTGAAGCGCAGCGCGCGCGGCTCGCCTAGCGCCGCACCGTCGAGCCCGCCGAGCAGCGCGTCCGCTGCCTGCTGGTCGTCGACGAACGCGCTGGCATAGACATGGCCGTTGCCGACGCGATGCTGGAGCGGGATCCGCCAGCGCCATCCGGCGGACTCGGCGGTCGCGCGCGTGTACGGCAACAGCGGGGTGGTGGAGGCGCTCGGCACCGCCAGCGCGCGGTCGCACGGCAGCCAGTGCTGCCAGCTGACGAACGGCACGCCCAGCGCCTCGCCGAGCAGCAGCGAGCGAAACCCGCTGCAATCGACGAAGAAGTCGCCCGCGATCCGCCGCCCGTCCGCCAGCACGACCGCCGCGATATCGCCGCGCTCGGGGGCCAGCTCGACCGTGCCGATCCGCCCCTCGATGCGGGTCACGCCCTCACCGGTCGCCCGGTCGCGCAGAAAGGCCGCGTACAGCCCGGCGTCGAAGTGGAAGGCGTAGCGCAGCGACGACAACACCGCCGCCGGGTCGCGCGAGGGTCGCGTGAAGCGCGCCTGCCGCGCCGCGACCGCGGTCAGGCAATAGTCCTCCAGCGCGCCCACGCCGTCGCCGTCACGGTCCGCGCGTGCCCAGAGCTGGTGAAATTTGACGCCCTGCACGTCGCGGCCGAACGTGCCGAACGGGTGCAGATAGCGTTCGCCGATACGCCGCCAGTCGACGAACTCGATCCCGAGCTTGAAGGTCGCGCCCGTGGCTCGGACGAAGGCGTCTTCGTCGATGCCAAGTCGCTGATTATAGTCGTGTAACGACGGGATCGTCGCCTCGCCGACGCCGACCGTTCCGATCTCTTCGGACTCGACCAAGGTGACCGAAATGCCCGCGTCGGTCAGCCGAGCGAGGACCGCGGCGGTCATCCATCCGGCGGTGCCGCCCCCGACGATGACGACCCGCTTCACGCCGCGCCGAACCCGCGAACACGTGCGTAATCAATCAGTTGCCGGTTGCTCGGCAGGTTGGCAACCGCAAACGCCGCCTGCCGCTCGACCTCCGCGAACGCGCGCCGCGCCTCGTCGGCGTAGCGATAAGCACCTGCGCGGGCGGACAAATCCGTTTTCCAGCCCATGCCGTACAACACATATTGCCAGCTGGCGTCGGTGAAGATGTCGACATTGGCGTCCATGTCGATCTCGGTCGGGGGACGGAAACGCCAGCGTTCCAGCATGTCGTGGACGCTGTCCGGGATCGAAGATGCCGCGATATTATCACGCCAAAAATCGGAATCGCGCCGTTCGGTGATGCAATAATGCAATTTGATGAAGTCGCGTGCGCGCTGGTACCGCTTCAGCATGTTTGCATTGAACTGTCGCGCGGAGGTCTCGTAATCGCCACCCCACGGGAACAGGTTCGCGACCATCCCCGCCGCTACTTCGGAAAAGACGATCCCGGTCGCCTCCAGCGGTTCGAAGAACCCGCTCGACAGTCCGATCGCGACGCAGTTGCGGTGCCAGTTGACCTCACGATAGCCAGCCTCGAAGCGGATCTTGCGCGGCTCCAGATCCTGCCCGGTGTAGGCGCGCAGCAATTCCGCCGCGCGCGCGTCGTCGGTGTGCGCCGACGAATAGACGTGCCCGACCCCGCGGCGGCGATCGAGTCCGATGTCCCACATCCACCCCGCCTCTTGCGCGGTGGCGACGGTGTAGCTGACGATCGGCTCGCGCTCGTCGCGATACGGCACCTGCACCGCCAGCGCGGTGTCGCAGAACAGCACGTCGCGGCACGATCGGTACGGCATCCCCAGCGCCTTGCCGATCAGCTCGGCCCGGAAGCCGGTACAGTCGATGTAGAGATCGGCTGTCAGCGTGCCGTGACGATCGGTGACGACCCCGGCGATCGCGCCATCCTCGCCGACCGTCACGTCGTCGACGCGCCCGTCGAGATGCGTCACCCCGCTCGCCACCGCCTTGTCGCGCAGTAGCGCGGCGAGCGCCACCGCGTCGAAATGGAAAGCGTAATTGAGCGGCGCGACATAGTCGGGATGGCTGGGCAGCTTGGGCGCGCGGTGCGCGTCTGCGGCCTTTTTCTGCGGGCTGCACACCGCGTCCCAATTGTCGGCGCCGCCGTGGCCGAGCAGCCAGTACGGCAACAGCTCGACGCCGTTCGCCGCCTCGGCGACCTGAAACGGGTGGGTGTAATGGTCCGGCCCGGCCGTGCCGGGGGTGAAGCGCCAGTGCGCGAACTTTGCGCCCTGCTTGAAGCTCGCGCCGCAATGCCGGACGAGATCGGCTTCGCTGATCCCGATCGTCGCCAGCGTGTTGCGGATCGTGGGGAAGGTCCCCTCCCCCACGCCCAAGATGCCGATGTCGGTCGATTCGATCAGCGTGATCGCGGCCCCGCCGGGCAGGTCCGCGCTCAGCCGTTTCGCCAAATAGCCGGCGGTGAGCCAGCCGGCGGTCCCGCCACCGACGATCAGGACGCGCTTCTTCATCACCGACTCCTTCGCAGGCCCGCCCCTCCGGGCGAGCCTGCGCATCCTATCAGAACGACAGGTTGATGCCGGTACTGATCCGACGATCCGCCTGGAACCAGCTGCGCCCGACCAGTTCGCCGCCGGGATAGCCGCCCATCACCGTCCGCTGCGTCGCGGCGGTCAGGTTGGTGCCCTGAATACCGAACGAGAAGTTCTCGGTCACCTTGAAGCGGACACCAGCGTCGAGCGACCCGTAATTGTCGCCATAGACCGGAAGCGCGATCTGGATCGGCGTCGAGGTATTAGCCGCCGTGAAGTAATTGTACGTCGGGTTCGTGCCGTTGCTGTTGGTCGACTGCAGGTAGCGCGAGCGCCACGAATACGCGACGCGGAAGGAGATTGGATTGCGTTCGTACAATAGCGCGGCGTTGAAGTTGTGCTTCGACAAGCCCACCAGCGGCGCGTCACTTTTGATGACGCCGTTGATGTCGCGATAGAGGTCGCCCGGATTCTTGCTGTCGATGAAGGTATAGTTACCGTCAAAGCCAAAACCGCTCAACCAGCCCGGCAGCATATCGAGGAAGAAGCGGCCGCCTACTTCGACACCCTTGATCGTCGCCGCCTTCGGCGAGTTGATATAGTCGGACGCCGCAATATTGGCGACTTCGGTAGTGCCATCCGAGAAGACGATGCTTACCTGACGCTGGGTCAACGAGAAGATCGGCAGATCGGTCAACCGCTTGTAGAATGGCGCGATATGGAACGCCGTACCGGGCTTCAGATAATATTCGAACGACAGGTCGAAGTTGTTCGACATCGTCGGCTTCAATAACGGATTGCCGGTTTCCGTCGTGAAATTGGTGAAATTCGGCAGTCCGCCCGGGGTGCTCGCCGGAGTCGTCGCCACCCCGACCGTACCCGACGCGCGCAATGCGTTGAAGCTCGGCAGATCGAGCGTGATGTTATAGCCCGCGCGAATCTTGCTCCGCTCGGATGGCGCGAATTCGAGATTGATCGACGGCAGCACGCGCGTGAACTCGGCCTTGCCGCCACGCGGCACGGCATCGTTGGTCAGCGTTGCCGTAGCGCCGTTGCGGATGAAGGTCGTACCGTTCTGCCGAATGTAGCCGCTGCCCTCGTTCGTGATGTTGACGACGCGCACGCCGACGTTGCCCGAGATACCCGGCGCATCGCCCTGTGGACCGAAGCGCAGCAACGCGTAGGCCGCCAGATTGCGGGTCTGATTGTCAACGCGGTCGTCGGGCAGGACGAAACGGACCGGACGGATACCCGATGCGCCGCCGTAGCCGCTACCAGCCGGCAACGCGCCCGACGACGAGCAGTTCGACCATTGCGGATTCGAGATCGTCGCGCCCGGATTGGCGGGATCGGGGATGGTCGCCGGGCCGCAGAAGCCGGTCGGCGGCGACTGCACCAGCCCGGTCCGGTTGGTGTTGTACCGCGATGCCAACGCTTCCGATGCGAACATCAGATTGCCGGGCAGCGTCGTCTCGCCGCGGAAGAAGTCGTTGAAGGCGTGGTACGAGATGTCGCCGGGTGCCGCATTGGCATAGGTTAGCTGCGGGTCCCCGTTCCATCCACGGCCCAGCGCGGTCCAGTTATAGCCGTTCGAGAAATCACGTTCGGTCCGCTTGGCAGCGCGACCGCCGATCTTCACCGAACGGAAGAAGCTGTCGTCGAACTTGTATTCCGCGTCGAGCTGCGCGGTGTCGAGCCGACCCTTGTTATCCTCATTGTGCGGCATCGAGGCCGACCAGAAATAGCTCGACGGATCGGCGAACGACGCCTGCGTCGACGACCCGACCGTGATGCGCGGCAAGTCCCCTGTCAGGTCCATGCCGAAGCCCTGACCAAACCCGATCTCACGGAAGATGTCGATCCGGTCGTAGATCTGCTGGGAATCGACGCGCTGCAGCGCGCCCTTGATCGACAACGGACTGTCATCAGGCGCCCAAGCGAACGAAAGCGAATAGTCGCGCGTGACAGTGTTGCTGGTGACGTAGCCCTTATTGCCGCTGCTGTTCACCTGCCCGCTGCTCGGCTGGAAGGTGCCAGTGTCGCGATTGAACAACGAGTTGGTCTTGAGCAACAGCCCGTTTTCGTCGAACTCGCTGGTCGACGGATCGACCGCCAGCGTCTGCGACGACACCTGCGCGCCATAGTCGCTCGACGTGCTCTTGTAGCGCGACTGGAAGAAGCTGCCGGTGAAGGTCAGCGAATCCGACGGCGCCCATTGCACCGCGCCGTAGATACCATAACGGCGATACTGGAACGCCTCGTCCCCGTACGTAAAGCCGCCGGGGATATAGTAATCGTTCGAGTTGATGCGCGTCTTGAAATAGGGCTCGGTACGGATGAACTGCGACAGCGAGCTGAACTGGCTGTACGCCACGTCCGCCAGCACGCCAATCCGTCCGATGCCGGTGTCGAACGACTTGGTGACCAGCACCGAACCCATCGGATCGGCCTTGTTCGCCATGTCGCCCAGGCTCAGCTCGCCGGTGCCGGCGACATGCCAGTCGCCGTTGAAGTCGAACGGCATCTTGGTGCGCAGGTCGATCTGCCCGCCGGTGCCGCCTTCGATCAGATCGGCGGTGGACGCCTTGTAGACGTCGACTGCGGCCATCAGCTCGGGCGTCACGTCGCTCCACAGGATCGCGCGGCCGTTGTTCGCGCTGAAGATCTCGCGGCCGTTCAGGCGCGAGGCGACGCCGGTCAGGCCGCGGACCTGCACGCCCGAGCCCTGCACCGAATAGTGATCGGGATCGCCCAGCGCGGCGAAGCGGACGATCGACACGCCCGAGACGCGCTGCAGCACTTCGGTGATCGAATTGTCGGGGAGCTTGCCGGCGTCGTCGGCGACGATCGAATCGACGATCGTTTCGCTGCGGCGCTTGCGCTCGTCGGCGGCCTGCAATGCGGCGCGGCGGCCGGTGACGACGACGTCGCCCGCTCCTGCGTCCTCACCGGTGGCTTCCTGCGTGGTGCCGACGGTGCCCTGCGGTTCGATCTGCGCCTGCGCCGATGTGGCGAACGCGACCGCGGCCAGGGCGATCGTCGATGCGCTACGACGAAGCGCGCGCGAGTGATGACGGTACGAAATCATATCCCCCCCTTAAAATCCACCTGCGCTTAGCGCTTTGTCGGTAGCGCTCCCAATAAGCCTACTTTTTCTCAAAACAAAGCATTTTGTAGTATTTGGTGGCGGAGCTGAATTCGAGGGCAGTAGCGCCACGTTCCAGGTGTTCAGAACATGTGAAGGGAATGTTAGCGCCAACATAGACGGATAATCGATCTGCTCCAGTGCTTTGCAAACGATCTACATTCGGCCGCGCTTACGGGTGCGCTTTGGCCCCGCTGACGATGATAGCCTGTCGTTGCATCGACGACGCTTCGGGCACCGCAGCGAGCGCGGCCGCCTTCGCTCACCCCACCGGCCGGTTCGCTCCGACCCATCCAGTGCCACCGGGCTCGTACCCTCTTCCAACGGCCGATTCGGCCATCTACGACACCGGAAACTGTGGCGAGGGAGAGCGGACGGCGTGACAAAGACGGGAATCAATCGACGTCAGGCGCTTGTCGGCGCGACGGCAGCAGGCGTGACCCTCGCGCCGGGCGCGCGCGCTGCGGTATCGACCGCGCTGCTCGCGCCGCGGCCGCCGATGGGCTGGAACAGCTGGAACAGTTTCGCGACGACGATCACCGAGGCGCAGGCGCGCGAAACCGCCGCGATCATGCGCGCCCGGCTGCTGCCGTTCGGCTACGACGTCTTCACGGTCGACATCCAATGGTATGAGCCGCAGGCCTCGAGCTACACCTACAATGCCGATCCGCTGCCCGCGCTCGACGGCTATGGCCGGGTGATCCCCGCGCCAAACCGCTTCCCGTCGAGCGCCGACGGATCGGGGTTCACGAAGCTCGCCGCCGACATCCACGCGATGGGGATGAAGTTCGGCATCCACGTCATGCGCGGCATCCCGCGGCTGGCGGTCAAGAAGAACCTGCCGATCCTGGGCACCAAGTACCGCGCCGCCGACGTCGCCGACACGAACAGCATCTGTTCGTGGAACCCCGACATGTACGGCGTCGACATGACGAAGCCGGGCGCACAGGCCTATTACGACAGCATCTTCCGCCTCTATGCCGACTGGGGCGTCGACTTCGTCAAGATGGACGACATGAGCCGCCCCTATGACGCGCATGCGCCCGAGATCGAGGCCGCGCATCAGGCGATCGTCAACAGCGGACGCGCGATCACGCTTAGCCTGTCGCCCGGCGAAACCCCGGTGATCCGCGGCGACCATGTCCGCCGCCATGCGCAGATGTGGCGCATCTCCGACGATTTCTGGGACGATTGGGGGATGCTGGAGGCGCAGTTCACCCGGCTGGAGAACTGGAACCCGTGGCGCCGCCCCGGCGCTTGGCCCGATGCCGACATGCTGCCGCTCGGCCGGCTCGCGCTCGGCAAGCGCGACACGAAGTTCACCCCTGACGAGCAGCGGACGCTGATGACCTTGTGGTCGATCGCGCGCTCGCCGCTGATCATGGGCGGCGACCTGCGCCACCTCGATGCGCCGACGCTCGCGTTGCTGACCAATCGTGCGGTGCTGGCGGTCAACCAGGCCTCGACCGACAACCAGCCACACTTCGTCGCCGATGGCGTGCGGATCTGGTCGGCGAAGCCCGAAGGCGCGCCGCGCGATCGGTATGTGGCGCTGTTCAACACCGGCAACGCACCCCGCGACGTCGGCATCGCACTGCGCGCGCTCGATCTGCCCGGCACGGTGCGCGCGACCGACCTGTGGAGCGGCGCGGCGCTGGGCACCATCACCGACCGGCTCGTGCAGCCGCTGCCGCCGCATGGCGCGGGTCTCTACCGCTTGCAGGCATGACGCTCTCCCCGACTGACCCCCGGCCCGAACCGCGCGGGTCGGGCCGGCGGATCCGCGGCGCGGTGCTGCAGGCGCTGGGCCGCTCGATCCTCGCCGGCGACTACCAGCCAGGCCAGGCGCTGCCCGGCGAGGTCGCGCATGCGAGCGAACTGGGCGTGTCGCGCGGCGCGTATCGCGAGGCGGTGCAGGCGCTGATCGCCAAGGGGCTGGTCGAGAGCAAGCCCAAGACCGGCACGCGCATCCTGCCGCGCGGACGCTGGAACATGCTCGACCCCGACGTGCTCGCCTGGGCGTTTTCGGGCACGCCCGACATGCGCCTGCTGCGCAGCCTGTTCGAGCTGCGCGCGGTGATCGAGCCGTTCGCCGCGCGGCTGGCCGCCGAGCGGCGCAGCGACGAGGATCTGGCGATCATGGACCAGGCGCTGCACGACATGGACCGGCTGACGCTGGCCGACGAACAGGGGCTGGCCGCCGACCGGCGCTTCCACGAGACGATCCTCAACGCGTCGGACAATGACGCGTTGATCGCGCTCAGCTCGGGGATCGCGGCGGGCGTCGAATGGTCGACGCGCTTCAAGCAGCGCAAGCGCGCGCTGCCCCGCGATCCCGTGCCAGAGCACCGCCTCGTCTATGACGCGATCGCCGCCGCGGACGCCGACACCGCCAGCCAGCGCATGAAAACGCTCGTCCAGAACGCGCTCGACGACACCTGGTTCGGGATGGGCGGCGGCGCGATCCGGTAAACTGAGCCCGGGCGGGGAGGCGCCGCAATCACCAGCCGTCACATTGACTTGCCCGGCAAAAGCGCCATATTTCCAGCATGAACGCGGCTGTTCTTCATCAGCGCTTTCGCGACCACGCAGGCCAGCTCGCCGCACGCGGCTAGCCCGGGTCCGGCGGCGTGCCGCTCGGGCTCGGGACCTCTTCGCCATGACCGGCGCGGCGTGCCTCTCGCCGCCGCGCTCCCGAGCCAGCGGAAGCCCTGCCATGACCGATCACCCGATGCCGCCCGATGCCCCACGTCTGCCCGTCGCCTCCCCATTCCCCGACGTCGCGCCGGCCCGCCCAGCGACCGGCAATGCGCTGGCGATCGGGCTGTTGCTCGCCATCCTGCTGTTCGGCATTCCGCTGCTGACCTATTGCGTCCTCACCTCGGGCTGAGCCGCGCGCAACGCGTGGACAGCGCCCGCGCCGCTTGGCAGAAGGCGGGCCTGTTTCCGCGGAGTCTCGTTCATGCGTTTGCGTCTTGCCGCCTTGCCCCTCCTCGCGCTGGCGAGCGTCGCTCCGGCGCAGACGATCGTCGCGCCGGTCGCGCCGATTTCCGAGCAGACGCTGAAGGACGTGACCAAGGAGCTGTCGTCGGACGCCTATGAGGGCCGCGCGCCGGGCACCGCGGGCGAGGAGAAGACCGTCGCCTATCTGGCGAAGCGCTTCGCCGCCGCCGGGCTGAAGCCGGGCAACAAGGGCAGCTGGTACCAGGACGTGCCGCTGGTCGAGCTGACCGCGAAAAACGTCTCGCCGCTGGTGTTCACCGGCGCAGGCGCTCCGATCAGCCTTGCCTATGGACCCGACATGGTGGTCGGCACGTGGCGGATCACGCCCCGGGTAGAGGTGAAGGATTCGCCGGTCGTCTTCGTCGGTTACGGCATCAACGCGCCCGAGAAGGGCTGGAACGATTATGCCGGGCTCGACGTGCGCGGCAAGACGGTGCTGATCCTCATCAACGATCCCGACTGGCGCACCCCCGGCCTGACCGGCACATTCGGCGGGCGCGCGATGACCTATTACGGTCGCTGGACCTACAAGTACGAGGAGGCCGCGCGACAGGGCGCGGCGGCGGCGATCATCGTCCACCAGACCGAGCCCGCAGCCTATGGCTGGAACGTCGTCCAGTCGAGCTGGACCGGCGCGCAGCAGGTCGCCGACGCCGCCGACAATCATGCCGGGGACAGCGCGGCGATCGGCTGGATGCAGGAGGCGCAGGCGCGCAAGCTGTTCGAGCGTGAGGGGCTGGACTTCGACGCGCTCGCCGCCGCCGCCGCGCGCAAGGGCTTCCGCGCGCGCCCGCTGAACGGCGTCCGCGCCTCGGTGTCGTTCGACGAAAACGTCCGCCGTCACCAGTCGCGCAACGTGATCGGCATCCTGCCCGGCACCACGCGGCCGAACGATTATGTGCTGTATTCCGCGCATTGGGATCACCTCGGCCATTGCGAGGCGGCGCCCGACGGCGACGACATCTGCAACGGCGCGATCGACAATGCGACCGGCACCGCCGCGCTGGTCGCGCTCGCCGAAGCCAACGTGAAGGCCGGCCCGACCCCGCGCAGCCAGGTGTTCGTCGCGGTCACCGGCGAGGAAAGCGGGCTGCTCGGCTCCGAATATTACGCCGCCAACCCGGTCTATCCGCTGAGCCAGACGGTCGGCGGCGTCAACATGGACGCATTGTCGATGGCCGGCCCGGCGAAGAACGTCGTGGTGGTCGGCAAGGGCAAGTCGGAGCTGGACGCCTATCTGACCGCCGCGCTCAAGACGCAGAACCGCGTCGCCAGCGCCGAGCCGACGCCCGAGAAGGGCTTCTATTATCGCTCCGATCACTTCAGCCTCGCCAAGCGCGGCGTGCCGATGATCTATTTCGACGCCGGCGATGATCTGGTCGCGGGCGGCAAGGTCGCGGGCGCGGCGGCGGCGAAGGACTATGAGGAGCATCGCTACCACGGCCCCAAGGACGAGTACGATCCGAACTGGGATTGGGCGGGCACGGTGAAGGACGTGCAGCTGTATTACGGGATCGGCCGCGCGCTGGCGGAAAGCAGCGCCTGGCCCAATTGGGTCGCGGGCGACGAATTCCGCGCGATTCGCGACAAGAGCCGCGCCACGGCTGCCAAGTAAGAGGGACGACGATGACCAAGACTCCGCCGCCCGAATGGGCTCCGCACGCCGCCGTCTGGATCGGTTATCCCAGCCATCCCGAATTGTGGCAGGACGATCTCGACGAGGCACGCGCCGAAGTGACCGCGTTCGCGCGTGCCGTCCATGCCGACGGGCGCGGCGAACAGGTGTTGCTGGTCGCCGCCGATGAGGAAGCCGCCAGCGACGCGCGGGAACGCGCCCCGTTCGCGGAGGTGGTGATCGAGCCGTTCGGCGACATCTGGTTGCGCGATACCGCCCCGATCCTCGGCGGCGACGGCAAGGCGCGCGACTTCGGCTTCAACGGCTGGGGCGGCAAGTACGAGCTGGAGGGCGATGACGACATCGGCGCGCGGCTCGGGCGCGCGCGCGGGCTGACGGTGGTGCCGTGCGACTGGATCCTCGAAGGCGGCGCGATCGACGGCGACGGCACCGGGCTGGTGGTGACGACCGAGCAATGCCTGCTCAACCCGAACCGCAATCCGCGAATGTCGAAGGAGCAGATCGAGGAGCGGCTGGCGGCCGACCTCGGGCTGACGCGCGTGCTGTGGCTGGGCAACGGCCTGCTCAACGACCATACCGACGGGCATGTCGACAATCTCGCGCGGTTCGTCGCGCCCAACCGGCTGGCGCTGCCACGCGCGGAGGAGAACGATCCGAACTGGCAGGTCTTCCAGGATGCCGCGATCCGCGCGCGTGCGATGGGGATCGAGGTCGCCGAGGTGCCATCACCGGGCCGCGTGCTGCGCGACGAACAGGTCGTGCCGGCCAGCTATATGAACTTCTACATCGGCAACGTCGCGGTGATCGTGCCGATCTACGGCAGCGAATATGACGACGCCGGGGTCGACGCAATCCGCGCGCTGTTCCCCGACCGCGAGGTGGTGGGGCTGCGCGCCGATGCGATCCTGACCGGCGGCGGCAGCTTCCACTGCATCAGCCAGCAAATCCCGGCCTAGCCGCGCGAGCGGCGATGCGCGGGCAATAGCCCGCGCAAGGCCGGGATCGGCCGGCGAGCGGCGAAGTCGCTCGTTCGACGTGAGGCGGCGGCTTTGCCGTCGGCCCGGCCGTGAGGTGTGATCCCTTCAAGCTGAAGCGTCACCCCGGCAAAGGCCGGGGCCCAGTTGGGGGACGCTGATGATGGGTGTCGCGCCTTATCTCGTTGGCCTTCCCAACTGGGCCCCGGCTTTCGCCGGGGTGACGACGGAAGACGGGTGGATCGAACTCAAGTGCGGGAAGGTGCCAGAAGGGCTCGTCATTGCGAGCGCAGCGAAGCAATCCAAAGCCGGACCAGGACGCCCTGGATTGCTTCCCCCGGCCTTCGCCGGGGTCGCAATGACGGCGGAAGTAACGTCAACGCGGTGAAAGAAAGCGGGGCCCCGGATCAAGTACGGGGCGACGATCGAGATATAATCCGCTCGGACCATCCCCACCGTTCGTGCCGAGCTTGTCGAAGCACGTACCCCACGCACCGTTCGACCGTCTCGGCCCGAGCCTCACCGATACATCGCCGCCGCATCCGCCTTGAACGAGGCGCCGCTATCCGTGCGGCTGTAGAACATGTGGCCGCCGGGGTAGACGCGCAGCTGCACGCGCTCCTGAACGCCGAACGCCGGCATCTGGTCGACGATCAGCCGCGACGCGAAGAACGGGCAGGACAGGTCGTCCCAGCCGTGCACGATCATCACGCGCATCTTGGGATCGTTGGCGATCGCCTTGCGCAGATCGCTGACCGGCGTGTCGGCGGGCTGGCCGCGATCCCACGCCGCATTCACCGCATAGGACAGCGCGTTGTAGCGCGCGTCGGTCTTCCAGCCGACCTCGCGCGTCACGAAATCGACCATCGCGCTGGTGGTCGGCGCGATCAGTGAATCGAGCAGCGGATCGTTCGATTCCTGCCGCGGCGACCACGGGAAGGGATCGAAGGCGGTGACGTTCGAATCATAGATGCTGCCGATCGTCGCATCGTTGCGATGCACTTCACGCAGGAACGTCCGGCTGTCGACGCGCCCGCCCATCCGCTGCACCAGCGCCGGATCGAGCCCGGTCAGCCGCGTGACGTTGCTGACGACGCGCTGCACCGCCTCGGTGTTCGCACGCCCCAGCAACAGGTCGCGCGCGAAATCGCCGCGCGTATAGGCCTCGACCTCGGCCATTGCGGTGGGGGTCAGCTGCCCCTTGCGCTCCAGATTGGCGGCGGCCATCGACGGCAGGTCGATCATCCACGGCAGCGGCGACAGTGCGGTCGCGCCGTCGCCCGATGCGGGATCGAGATAGGGCGACACCATGATGAGCCCGTTGATCCCGACGCCGATCTGCGACTGCAGCTCATAGGCGATGCGCGGCGCACGATAGCCGCCATAGCTTTCGCCCATCACGTACTTGGGCGAGCGCAGCCGGCCTTCCTTGACCAGCCAGTCGTACACGACCTTCGACAGATATTTGATGTCGGGATCGTTGGCGTAGAACGCCTTCTTGGTCGCATCGGCATCCACCAGGCTGCGGCTGAACCCGGTGCCGATCGGATCGATGAAGACCAGATCGGTCATGTCGAGCCAGCTATTGGGATTGTCGCGCGCGATCGGGGCGTCGGACGGCGCGTCGCCCTGCGCGCCGAATTGCACGCGCTTCGGGCCGACCGCGCCCATGTTAAGATACACTGACGCCGCGCCCGGCCCGCCATTGAAGGCGAAGGTGACGGGGCGCGCGGCATCGCTGCCGGGGACGGTGTAGGCGGTATAAACCACCTGCCCGATCTCCTTGCCCTTCTCGTCGCGCACCGGGATCGTGCCGACCGTCGCCTTGTAGGTGATCGCGCGACCGCCGATCCGCGCGGTTTGCGTGATCGTCTTGTCAGCGGGCAGCGGCGGTTGCTGCTGCTTGTCGTCCTCCTGCTTCTTCTCGACGGTGGTGGTGGTCTTGTCGGTCTGCGCCAGCGCAGGCGCGGTGGTGGAAAGCAGCAGGGCGGCGAGCGACAGCGTGCGAACGATCATCGGCAGGGTGACATCCGATTGGAGACGCCCCGGCGGGGTGCCGGTGGCTGATCGCACCATGCTACACCCTCGACCAGCGCGCGCAATCCGCCCAGTGGCCGGATCGCCGTTGGTGGGTCGCTTCCTCGACCGTCCTCCCGGACTTGATCCGGCGTCCCGCTTCGTTCTTATGTAACGAAGAAGCGAGGCTCCGGATCAAGTCCGGGGCGACGAAGTCAGGATCCTCCCGTCCTGTTCGCCGCGCACCGTCGCACGATAGGTCGTAACCTCATAGGTCGCACGGCGGCACTCGGCGACGACGCGCTCCTCGGCGAGCCGGAAACGCGCACCGTCCCACACGAACTCGCGCCGCACCCCGCAATCGCGCCCCGGCGTGGCGGGCAGCAGTACCGCGTAGCGATGCCGCCCCGGCTCCCACGCGCCGGCCGCCGGCAGATCGACGGCAGGCTGCGCATCCCCCCTGTCCGGCACGACATAGGGCAACGCGCCCGCCCCGCGACAGGGCGACACCACCTCGAGCAGACTGTGCCCCGCATCCAGCCGATAGCCGCGCGCATAGACCGTCGCGCAGCCCTTCGCCGGCTTGCCGACCAGCTTCTCGAGCTGCTTGCGCGACAGCGTGCGCGGCGGTCGGGCGTCGAGCGGCGGGACGCTGATCTCGGTCGCCGCAGGCGGCACCGCAGCGCCTTCGCGGATCGTCGTCAGCGCCGCGGTCAGTCCACGCAACGACGTTCGCACCCGCACGCGCCCATCCGGCTCCACGAGCGTCAGCGCCCGCCCGCGCCGCAACGCGCCGGCGAGGTTGCCGGTCAACGGCAAAGACAATCCGGCTCCACCACCCGGCGCAACCAATTGCGCGACCGTTCGCCCGTCGATCGCCACGGTCATCCGCACCCCCGCCGCGACCGTGGCGGGGATCGGTACGTCGACCGCCGCCACCGCGCCGTCGCGACGCAGCACCGCCAGCGGATAAGCCTCGGGATCGCCACCGTCGGGCACCTGCGACAAGGCGACGCAGCGCTGGCGATAGTCGCAGAACACGCGCCAGTCGCCCGCGTCGACCGGCGCGATCGCGACCGCGGCCTGCCCCGCCACCAACAGCGCGACGCTCACCCGCGCACCACCCGCGCCCGCCACACCGGCAGGTAATCGGGGTTGCCGCGGCATTCGCCCATCGACCGCTGCTCGGTCAGCCGCAATTGCGCGCCATCCCACACGAAGGACTGCATCACCCCGCAATCGCCGAGCCCGCGCCCTTTGGCATAGCTGCGCAACACGCCGCCATCCACGTCGCCGTTGATGACGCTGTGGACCGGGGTCTGCGAGTCGGCACCCGTTTCCTCAAACCCGGACGGCGCATCGACCCTGGCCGGCGTCGCCTTCCCGTCGCGCACGACGAACAGCGCGTCGATCTCGTTATACGCGCCCGCCGAGCAGGGCAGCAGCACCAGCGTCGCGCCGTCCGCTAATCCATGCGCGCGCGGTTCGGGGTCCGCGAAGGACGGATCGCACTCCGCGGTCCGTCGCATCTTGGCCAGCAACGCGGGGGCAAGCGTCGCCGCCTTGCCCTCGAATGCCACCGCGCGGACGCGGGGGGCGGCGCGTGCCGTCGGCACCGTCACCGACGGCTTGTCACCGCGCGCGACCAGCGCGGTCACCGTTTCCGCGCGCCCCTGTTGCGCGTCGATATAGCGCAACGCCGCCGACGCCCCTGCCGCGGAGATCGTGCCAAGCCGCTTGCCAGCCTTGTCGAGCGCCTCGATCGTCGCGGCATTGGCCAGCGCCCGCGCGATCGCCTCTGCGGCCGTACCGCTCAGCCCCTCGCCAACGACTGCGAAGGCGCGGCCGTCGATCTTCAACGTCGCGGGCGCGGCACCGTCACCCTGCGGCATCGCCAGCGCGATCTCGATCGCACCGTCCGGCCCGGCGGCCCGCGCCACCTGCAGCGTCACCGCCGGGAAATCGGCGTCGGTGCCGAGCGACGCCATCGCACAGCGCGCGACATTGTCGCACGCCACCGTCCAGTCGCGGAACGTCTTCTGCTCGCCCGGCTTGGGCACCGCATGGTCGTCGCTATCGGTAGCCGCAACCGGCTCGGCACGCGCCGTGGCGGTCGGAGTCGGAGTCGCCGTCGGTGGCGCTTGCCGGGGCTGCTGCGAACAGGCGGCCAGCCCGAGCACAGCCACAAACGCCACTCTTTTCATCGCCCTGCCCCCTGTCGCTGGCGCATCATCGCCGCGGCAGGTTAAAGGCGCGCCAACATGAATAGGAGATGGCAGATGCAAGTGGTCGGCGTAATCGGCGCGGGGCAGATGGGCGCGGGGGTCGCGCAGGTGTCCGCCGCGGCGGGCTATCGCGTGTTGCTCAGCGACGTGGACGCGGCGCGCGCCGAGGCGGGCAAGGCGGGAATCGCCAAGCGGCTGGCGCGCGCGGTCGACAAGGGCCAGATCGACGCGGCGGCGCGCGACGCGACGCTGGCGCGGATCGAGCCGGTCGCCGGCGCCAGCGACTTCGCCCCCTGCGATCTGGTGATCGAGGCGGCGACCGAGCGCGAGGAGATCAAGCGCCGGATCTTCGCCGATGTCGGTGCGGTGCTGCGCCCCGACGCGCTGCTCGCCTCGAACACCTCGTCGATTCCGATCACCCGGTTGGCGCAGGCCGCGCCCGACCCCGCGCGCTTCATCGGCGTCCACTTCTTCAATCCGGTTCCGGTAATGGGGCTGATCGAGGTGATCCGCGGGCTCGCCACCGCCGATTCGACCGTCGCCGCGATCGAGCAATTCGCCGAACGGCTCGGCAAGGCGGTGGTGCGCGCGAACGATGCACCCGGCTTCATCGTCAACCGCGTGCTGATGCCGATGCTCAACGAGGCGATCTTCGCGCTTGGCGAGGGCGTCGCGACGATCCGCGACATCGATCTCGCCTGCCAGCTCGGGCTCAATCACCCAATGGGGCCGCTGACGCTTGCCGACTTCATCGGGCTCGACACCTGTCTGGAGATCATCCGCGTGCTGTTCGAAGGCACCGGCGATCCCAAGTTCCGCCCCGCCCCGCTGCTGGTAAAATATGTCGAGGCCGGCTGGTACGGCAAGAAGAGCGGGCGCGGCTTTTACGATTACTCGGGCGCGGAGCCGGTCCCGACCCGCTGAGCGCCATTTCTTACCCCCGATGATCCGGCGCGACCATTCTTGCGCCGGATGGTTGGGCTGCGTAACAGCCGAGGAATGAGCGACAACGTGCAGCCGTCCGACCCGAACCAGCACGACGATGTCGATCCCACCGGGCTTGCCGCGGGTCGCCCCGCCAAGGGGACGATGGACGTCGGCGCCAGCGAACCGATCGAACGGCCCGGGCTGCATCATTGGCGCGAGAGCACCATCACCGACCCGAATCTCCAGGATCGCGGCGGGGTGTTCTTCGCCGCGATCGAGATGACGCGGATGCCGATGCTGCTCACCGATCCGAGCAAGGACGACAATCCGATCGTTTTCGCCAACAAGGCGTTCCTCGACCTCACCGGTTACGAGGAAGACGAGGTGCTGGGACGCAATTGCCGCTTCCTGCAAGGCGCGCAGACCGATCGCAACGCAGTGGCCGAAATGCGCGAGGCGGTGCGCACCCGCTCGTCGGTCGCGCTCGAACTGCTCAACTATCGCCGCGACGGCACGCCGTTCTGGAACGCGGTGTTCATCGGCCCGGTCTATGACACGCAGGGCAAGCTGCAATATTTCTTCGCCAGCCAGCTCGACGTCACCCGCCGCCGCAATTCTGAGCAATCCTACCGGCAGGCGCAGAAGATGGAGTCGATCGGCCAGCTCACCGCCGGGCTCGCGCACGATTTCAACAACCTGCTGCAAGTCGTGAACGGCAATCTGGAGCTGGTCACCCACACCAAGGACCCCGAACGCGTAAAGCGCTATGTCGCGGCCGCGCAATCCGCGGCAGAGCGCGGCGCTAAGCTGACGCGGCAATTGCTCGCCTTTGCGCGCAAGACCCGGCTGGAGCCGCGCCCGCTCAACCTCACGCATCTGGTGTCCGAGTTCAGCGAACTGATCGAAAGCTCGGTCAACAAGCAGGTCGACATTCACCTCAGCCTGCGGCGCGGGTTGCAGCACGTCGTGATCGATCCCGACCAGCTCGAAATGGCGCTGCTCAACATTGTCAACAACGCGCGCGACGCGATGCCGAACGGCGGGCTGGTGACGATTTCGACCCTGCCCCGCCACCTGAACGGCGATGCCGCCGCGCACGATCTGCCCTCCGGCGATTACGTCGTGTTGCAGGTCGAGGACACTGGCGAGGGGATGAGCCCCGAGGTGCTGGAACGCGCCACCGAACCGTTTTTCACCACCAGGGGCACCGGCAAGGGTACCGGGCTGGGGCTGGCGATGGCCAGCGGCTTCGTCCGCCAGTCGGGCGGGCGGCTCGAAATCGAGAGCACGCCCGGCAAGGGCACGCTCGTGCGGATGCTGTTCCCGGTCATGCAGGCGGACCGCAAGCCCGACTCCGAGCAGGTCGAAGACCAGGCCGCGACCAGCGCCCCGCGCGAGGGCGCCGAGCATATCCTCGTCGTCGAGGACAATGACGAAGTGCTGGCGATCGCGCGCGAAATCCTCGAAAGCGCCGGCTATCGCGTCTCCACCGCGATCAGCGCCGAGGCGGGGCTGAAGGTGTTCGACGCGGTCCACCCCAAGGATCGCTTCGACCTGCTGTTCACCGATCTCGTGATGCCGGGCGGCATGAACGGGTTGATGCTCGCCGACGCGATCGTCGAGCGCGACGCCGCGGTCTCGGTGCTGATGACCACCGGCTATAACGAGGAGCTGGTCGTCGGCGGCCCGCGTGCGCGCGCCACCGACGTGCTGAGCAAGCCCTATCGCCGCTCCGAACTGCTCGATCGCGTCCGGCTGGCGCTCAACCGCGGCGGCGAAGGCGGTAAACGCCGCACGCGCTCGGATTTCGGCGCGGTACAGGCGTAAGCCTCGCTCGTATCACCGGTTATTGACCGGCACGCCCTCACCTTCGTCATTGCGAGCGTAGCGAAGCAATCCAGAGCGTCGTGATCCGGCCCTGGATTGCTTCGCTACGCTCGCAATGACGAGATGAGATTTGACGAGCGTCACGTCTGCGTCACGGCGTTCACCAGACGGACTACCCGTCGCCCCGGACTTGATCCGGGGTCCCGCTTCTTCTTGACGAGCCGCGCACAATAGCGGGGCCCCGGGTCAAGCCCGGGGCGACGAACGAACCCTCACCCCAATCGCGCCAGCGCCGCCGCGAACCGCTCCGCATCCGCGCTCTTCTCGGCGTGATCCGCGCGCGCCTTCTCGACCGCTTCGGGCTTGGCGCGCTCGACGAAGCTCGCGTTGCCCAGCCGCCCGGCCAGCGCATCGCGCTCCTTCTCCGCCGCCGCCAGCGACTTTTGCAATCGCTGCCGCTCGGCATCCAGGTCGATCACGCCCTCCAACGCCAGCGCGAACGTTTCCGCGCCCCACAGGATCGGCGCGCGCGCCCCCTGCGCCTCGCCCGCAGTCAGCGTCACCCGCGCCAGCCGCTCGACATAGGGCGCGATTTCCGCCGGCACGCTGCCGGTCCCCATGTGCAGCGCAATCTTCGTCCCCGGCGGCACGTTGAGTTCGGCGCGCGCACCGCGCACCGCCTCGACCAGTTCGATCGCGCGCCCGATCTGCGCGGTGGCCGCCGGATCGAGCGCGCGCGCATCCGCCATCGGCCAGTGCGCGACGATCAGCTCATGCTCCCGCGGGGCGAGCGCGTGCCACAGTTCCTCGGTGATGAACGGCATGAACGGGTGGAGCAGGATCAGGATCTGGTCGAGCACCCAGCCCGCGACCGCCTTCGTCTCGTCGTCGATCGCACCTTTAATCAGTTCGAGATACCAGTCGCAGAACCGGCTCCATACGAACTGGTAGATCGCGTTGGCCGCCGCATCGAAGCGATAGTCGGCCAGCGCGAGGTCGACCGCCTGCACCGTCGCGACCGTCTCGGCGACGATCCACTTGTTGACCGCCAACGCCGCCAGCGGCGGCTCGATCGTCGTCGACCCGCCGATGCCGTTCGCCTGTGCGAAGCGGCTGGCGTTCCACAGCTTGGTCGCGAAGTTGCGATAGCCCTCGACGCGCTTCTCATCCATCTTGATGTCGCGGCCCTGGCTCTCCATCGCCGCCATGAAGAAGCGCAGTGCGTCCGCGCCATAGGCATCGATCAGCCCGAGCGGATCGACGGTATTGCCCTTCGACTTCGACATCTTCGCGCCATCCGCCGCGCGGACGAGGCCGTGCAGGTACAGCGTCTTGAACGGCACATCGCCCATGAACTCGATGCCCTGCATCATCATCCGCGCATCCCAGAAGAACAGGATGTCGAAGCCCGAGATCAGCACGTCATTGGGATAGCGGCCGTGGAGTTGGGGAGCGCGACCGGAAGCCCTCTCCCCTCCGGGAAGAGGGTTTGGGTGAGGGGTCGAGGTCTCACCGAGACCGGCCTCTCCATGAGACACCGGCCCCTCACCCCAACCCTCTCCCCGCAGGGGAGAGGGAGTTGTGGCAGCATCCGGCCAACCCAAGGTCGCGAACGGCCACAGCGCGCTCGAGAACCACGTATCAAGAACGTCCTCGTCCTGCCGAAGCGCGACGCCCTCGCCCGCCTGACGCTGCGCCTCATCGGCACTTTCAGCGACAAAGATGCGGCCATCGTCCGCGAACCAAGCCGGAATCCGATGCCCCCACCACAATTGCCGCGACACGCACCACGGCTGGATGTTCTCCATCCAGTTGAAGAACGTCTTCTCCCACGTCTTCGGCACGATCCTGATCTGGCCCGAGCGCACCGCCTCGATCGCGGGCGTCGCCAGCGTCGCGGCATCGACATACCATTGGTCGGTCAGCCACGGCTCGATCACCACGCCCGAGCGGTCGCCATACGGCGTCTGGATCGTCCGCGCCTCTGCGTCATGCTCGACGCCGTCCTTGTCGACATGCGGGATCAGCACGCCCTCGGCCTTCAGCCGCGCGACGACCGCCTTGCGCGCCTCGGCGGTGGTCAGCCCGAGGAACTCCGCCGGGATCAGCCCATCGGCGGTCTGCACCACCCGCGCCTGCGCATCGAGCATGTTGAGCATGTCGCGCGCCTCGATCCCGGCGCGGCGGCCGACCTCGAAGTCGTTGAAATCATGCCCCGGCGTGATCTTCACCGCGCCCGAGCCGAGCGCCGGATCGGCGTGCTCGTCGGCGACGATCGGGATCAGCCGCCCGGTGATCGGCAACCGCACCTGTTGCCCGACCAGCGCGCGATAACGCTCGTCCTCGGGGTGCACCGCGATCGCCATATCGGCGAGCATCGTCTCGGGCCGCGTCGTCGCGACATCGATATGCCCCGATCCGTCCGCGAGCGGATAGCGCAGGTGCCAGAAGCTGCCGCGCACCTCGCGCGTTTCGACCTCCAGATCGCTGATCGCAGTGCCGAGGCCCGGGTCCCAATTGACCAGCCGCTTGTCGCGGTACAGCAGCCCACGCGCGTGCAGATCGACGAACACCTTCAGCACCGCCTTGCTGAAGCCTTCGTCCATCGTGAACCGCTCGTTCGCCCAGTCCATCGAACAACCGAGCCGGCGCAGCTGGCGCGTGATCTGCCCGCCGCTCTCCGCCTTCCACGCCCACACCTTGTCGACGAACGCCTCGCGCGACAGGTCGGTGCGCTTCTCGCCCGCCGCAGCCATCTGCCGCTCGACCACCATCTGCGTCGCGATGCCCGCGTGATCGGTGCCGACCACCCACAAGGCATCCTTGCCCTTCAGCCGCGCGTGGCGCGTCAGGATGTCCTGCAACGTATTGTCGAGCGCATGGCCGATGTGCAGCGAGCCGGTGACGTTGGGCGGCGGATTGACGATCGTCCACGGCTCGGCGTTGGGTCGGTCGGGGCGGAACAAGCCCTTGTCTTCCCAATGGGCATACCATTTCGATTCGATGGCGGCGGGGTCGAAGGTCTTCGGAAGCTCGGTCATGTCCGTGTCTGTAGCCACAGCTTCCCGCGCTGAGAAGGCCACCGGCCAACACTTGCTTAACCCCCGCGCTTTACCCGACATCCGCGTAACGGGCGGGCGAATTATGGGGCGATTCCAGCATGATCACGATGAGATCCGCGCAGCAATGCAGCGATTTT
The DNA here is from genome assembly GCF_000427645.1 of Sphingomonas phyllosphaerae FA2. Taxonomy (GTDB): domain Bacteria; phylum Pseudomonadota; class Alphaproteobacteria; order Sphingomonadales; family Sphingomonadaceae; genus Sphingomonas; species Sphingomonas phyllosphaerae. The sequence goes on from NZ_KE386571.1 coordinate 1,964,059, forward strand.
CCGCGCTGCTGACGCGTGGCCACGATGCGGTGGCGGCGGAAATGCTGCGCGAGCGTGTACTCTTCTCGCACCTGCTGCACCGCCACCGTGCCGACGAAGACGATGAAACCGGGCGGACTCTGCCCGGCGCGCCGCTCGCCGCCGCGCTGGCAGCGGACATGCAAGCGCTGCTCGCCGAATATAGCGCGCACGTCCGCCTATGGCCGCCATCGCGTATCCCCGACGAATGGGCCGATTATACCAAAGCGGTCCTCAAGCTGCAGCAGCGGATGCGGACGCGGCTGGCGTGGGAAGAGCGCGAACTCTTCCCACGCCTCTCCGCGGCTTAGAGTTTGCTCCACTTACGAGGAAGCGGCACCGGCACCCCTTCGTCGCCCCGGACTTGCTCCGGGATGACGGAAAGAGGGCGCACGCTCAATAAACGTTGGTCGATCCTATCGCGCGCCCTTCGTCCAGCGATCCATCCAGCCCAGCACCTCGCGATACCATTGCCGCGAGTTGGCGGGCTTCAGCACCCAATGGTTCTCATTCGGGAACACCACCAGCCGCGACGGAATGTCGCGCCGCTGGAGCGCGGTGAACGCCGCCAGTCCCTGCGTATAGGGAATGCGAAAGTCCTTCTCGCCGGTGATCACCAGTTGCGGGGTCTTCCACTTGTCGACGTAATTGACCGGGTTCCACTTCTCGAACGCCTGCGGGTCTTGGAAATAGGCCTTCCCGCCATGTTCCCATTCGTCGAACCAGAGTTCCTCGGTCTCATAGGCCATCGCGCGCGCATCGAAGACGCCGTCGTGCTGGACGATGCACTTGAAGCGATCGGGCCAGCGCCCCTCGATCCAGTTCATCATATAGCCGCCATAGCTCGCACCGAGCGCGCAGGCATTGTCGCCGTCGAGCCACGCGAATTTGGTGGTCGCGGCGGCAAGCCCCTTTTGCAGATCCTCGAGCGGCCAGCCGCCCCAATTGTTGCGGATCGCGTCGGTGAATGCCTGACCGTAGCCGGTCGAGCCGTGGAAATCGACCGCGACCAGCCCGTAACCCGCACCGGCGAACACCGCGGGGTTCCAGCGGTACGACCAACTGTTGTTGCTTGATCCCTGCGGCCCGCCGTGCACCATAAACGCGACCGGAACCTTGCCCCCGACGCCGTATGGATGCACCGCATAGCCCCAGACGGTGTCTCCGTTCGCACCCTTGAAGCTGAACCGCTCGACCGTCGGCATGTCGATCCCGGCCAGCCGCGCCGCGTTCACCTGCGTCAGCCGCACCATGCTGCGCTGCGGCCCGACGCGATAGAAATCGTCGGGCGCGGTCAGGCTGTTCATCGCCACCACCACGCCCTGCGCGCCGACCGCGACGCCCGAGACATGCCCCTCCCCGGTTAGCCGCGTGACCTGCCCATGCGCGACATCCACCTGAAACAGCGGCGTTTCCTGTGTGTCGTCAGCGGTGACGTACAGTGACCGCGAGTCGGGCGCCCATTGCAGCGAGCCCGGCGAGCGATCCCAGCGCTCGGTCAGCGACACGGTCTGCCCCAACGCCAGATCGCGCACCATCACCACGAAGCGATCCGCCTCATAGCCCGCGCGCCGCATCGCCAGCCACGCCAGCTTGCGCCCGTCGGGGGATACTGCCGGCTGCGTATCGGTGGCCTGATTGGCGGCGGTGAGGTTGGTCGGCGCGGCGCTGGCGTCGGCGGGGACCGAAAAGATGTCGAGATTCGTCGACAGCGGCTCGATCCGGCCCGGCTCGCGCAGCGCGAAGTAGACGGTGCGCCCATCCGGGCTCCAGGTCACTTCCTCCGCGCCGCCGAACGGCTTGGACGGCGTATCCCCCAGCAGCGCCGGCGCAAGCGCCTGCCCGTTGCCGCGCGCGCCCGCGGCGGTCAGCGGCAGTACGAACAACTGCGAGCGATTGCCGTCCGCCCATGTATCCCAATGCCGCACGAACAACTGGTCGTAGGTGCGCCCGCTGCCGGCGTTCGCTGCCTTCTTCTCGGCGGGCAGCTCCAGCGACGGCGCGCCGGGGCGACGATCCGCCCAGATCAGGATACGGTCGCCGGCCGGCGCGACCTTGAACCCGTTGAACCCGCCCTTGAAATCGGTCAGCCGTCGCGGCGTTCCGCCGGTCACCGGCACCGACCAGAGCGCATCGTCGGCGGTAAAATAGACGGTGTTGCCGACCAGCTGCGGATCGTTTTCATCCAGCTGCGGGTCCGCGGCGAGCTTGACCGGCGTCGCGCCCTTGCGCGTCAGGTCGAGCTTCCACAGGTCGTAGCGTCCACGATCGGCGGCCACGTCGGTTTCACGCTGCGCCCAGACCAGCCAGCGCCCGTCCTTCGAGACGGTGGGCGCGCCGACGCGGCTGAGCGTGGTCACGTCGTCGATGGTCAGCTGCCGCGCGATGGCGGGCGCGGCGGTGGTGGCGGCAAGCGCGAACAGAGTCGCGGAGGTCAGCATCTTCATGCGCGCGATGATAAAGCAGAAGGTTGCGGGCGAGACAATCGCGCGGGGCGCGGCGGCTTGACGTAGGTCGACCTCCCCTCTGTTCGTCGCCCCGGACTTGATCCGGGGCCCCGCTTCTTTCCCACTGAGAAAAAGCGGGATCCCGGATCAAGTCCGGGATGACGAAAGTAACTCACACTGGGCGAGTGTCACCCCTGCTTGGTGATCTTGGCGATCTCGCGCGCCACCATCTGCTCGACCAGATGCGGCAGATTCTGATCAAGCCAGTCGCTTAGCATCGGGCGCAGCATCTCGCGCACCAATCCCTCCAGCGTCCCGTCGCTGTCGGGCTCGGGCTTGACGATCAGCTTCGACAGCGCGCCCAGCGCCCCGCGTGTCGCCTGCACCGTCGCCGCGGACACGACCGGCGGCTCGTCCAGCGGCGGCGCGGGCGCAGCGACCGGCGCGGGTGTGGGCGTCGGGGCCGGCGTGCTTGCCACTGGCTCAGGTTCGGGAGCGGGAGCCGGCGTGACGCTTGGGGCTGGCGCAGAGGCGACCGGCGGCGCCACCCGTTCCTCGAACGTCTCGGCGGCGCGCGGCGGCGCGAACGAGGCCGGCGGCGGCGCCACCGGCTCGGGCGCGGCAAGCGGCTCGTTCAGTTCGAGAATCTGGTCGGGGGTCGGCTCGTCCTCGTCGCGCAACGCCGGCGGTGGCGTACGACGCGGCGCGGGCGCCTCACCTTCCTTGATGACCCGCTTGATCGAGGCGAGAATGTCTTCCATCGACGGCTCGCCGCTCAAATCCCCCATCGGGTCAACCTCACAACGCTGCGCCGCACATCACGGGCGTGGTGTGTCGACACCTGTCGTCAATGCAGGCGTCCTGTCAACATTGCTTTCGAGCAGCGGATCGAGCGGACGCGTGACGACGGCGGTCTGCGCAGGGCTGTCGGCGGTGCTGCGCGACACCGGCGCGGCGCGCTGCCCGTCGTCGAAGTCGTTCAGCTTGCCGCGCACCTTGGCGTAATGGATCGTCGGATCGTACAGCGGCCCGCCGTCCAGCCCCAGATCCTCCGCCTCGGCATGGCCCATCGCCGCCAGCAGTGCGAAGCCCGCGACATAGGCGTCGCGTCGCGCCGAAACGAGCGTCACCTGGCTGTTGAGCAATTCCTGTTCGGCGTTGAGGATGTCGAGCACGGTACGCGTGCCGACGCTGTTCTCGGCGCGTACGCCCTCAAGGCTCAGCTTGTTGGCGTTGACCGCCGCCTCGCTCGACGCGATCACCTCCAGCGAGGAGCGCCACACCGCATAGGCCGAGCGTGCGGAGGCGATCACCTGTCGCTCGGTCGCGGTCGCCTGTTCGATCGCCTGCCCGCGCAATTCCTGCGCCTGCCGCACCAGCGCCCCCGGACGCCCGCCCTGATATAGCGGCAGGCTGAGCGTCACGCCCGCGCTGGTGGCATTGCCGGTCTGCACGCTGCCCAGCCCGGCCGCGCTGCCCTGCCCCAAAGAACCGAGGAAGTTGAAGTAATTCTGCCCCAGCGTCGCGCTCACCTGAGGGCGACGATTGGCACGCGCGACGCGAATATCGTAATCGGTCGCATCCCGCACCCGCCGCGCCGCGATCAGGTTCGGATTGTCCTGCATCGCGATATCAACCGCGCCGTCAACCGACGCCGGAAAGGACGGCAGCGCCGGCGGCGCCTCCAGCGTCCCCGGCGGCGACCCGACCAGCCGCACGTAATTCTCGCGACTGGAGATCAGCGTCGCCTGCGCCGATTGGAGCTGCGCGCGCGCCAAGCTCAGCCGCGCCTCGGATTGCGCGACGTCGGTGCGCGTCAGGTCGCCGACCTCGAACCGGTCGCGGCTGGCGCGCAGATTGGTCTCCAGCACGCGGACGTTCTGCGTGTTGAGCCCGACGATCGCCTCGTCGCGGATCACGTTGTTGTAGGCGCTGACCACGTCGGTGAAGGTCGTCGCCTCGGTCCCGCGCAGATTGGCCTGCCCGGCCTCGACGCGCGTCTCCGCCGCCAGCACGCCGTTGCGCACGCGCCCGCCCTGATACAGCGGCACCGTGACGCCCAGTTGCGCATCCAGCCGGCGTTCTGGCGTGGTGAAGCTGTTGCCGCCGCGCAGGAAATTGTCGGTCAGCCCGGTCTGCGCCGATGCGCTCGGCCGTCCCTGCGCCCGCGCGATCGGCACGTTCTCGTCGTTCGCACGCTGCGCCGCACGCTGCGCGTTGAGCGTCGGATTGTCGCGATAGGCGCGCACCAGCGCCTCGCGCAGTGTCTCCGCCGAGGCCGGGATCGCCCCGGCCAGCACCAGCGTAACGGCAACCGATGACAGCAGCGACGGCGAGCGAAGGCGCAACGGCGTGATCCTTAGAAGGTGAAGCTGCGCGGACGCGCGAAGCCGGGAAGCCTGACCGAATCGATATCCGCGAACGGCGCCAGCGCGGTCGCCGCGCCGCGATGCGTCCCCGCCGCGAGCCGGAACACTCCGCGATCGACCAGCCCGCTGACGATCCGCCCGCCATCGACGACCTGCGACGCCAGCGTCGACGGCAGTTCCTCGATCGCGCCATCGACGATCAGCACGTCATACGGCGCGCCGGCCGGAGCCCCGTGCTCCAGCGGCCCCTCGACCAACGTGACGTTCGGGGTCTGCGCCAGCGCCTCGCGCGCATGCGCGGCCAGTTCGGGCAAAGATTCCACCGCGACCACCTCGGCGACCAGCGACGCCAGCACCGCGGCGGTATAGCCCGCCGCCGCACCGATCAGCAGCACGCGGTCGGACGGCTGGAGCCGCGCCTGCACCAGCAATCGCGCGGTGGCGAGCGGCGTATTGAGCGCACGCCCCTGCCCCAGATCGACCGCACGATCGACATAGGCGAGCGCGGCGGCATGCGCGGGCACGAATCGTTCGCGCGGCACCTCGGCCATCGCCGCGACGATGCGCGGATCGTTGACCTGCGTGGTGCGCAACTGGCTGGCGACCATCGCCTGGCGCATCGCGGTGAAATCGTCATTCCGGAGAGCGGGGGCGGAGAGGGTCATGAGCCGTCCTGTGGCATAGCTGTTTTATCGATGCAACACACGTTGCGTCATCGGGCTTGTATCGCGCGCGGAACACACTTTGCAATCGGCGGCTTGACATCATGCCGTCACGCCCGCATCTGCGCGCCCTCACCGGCCTCGAGGCGCGATGGCGGAGTGGTGACGCAGAGGACTGCAAATCCTTGCACCCGGGTTCGATTCCCGGTCGCGCCTCCAGCGGCCCGTGTTACGCGGGCCGCCCGATCGGAACGATGTAGCGCTGCCCGGTGGCGGTGACGCCGGTTTCCACCGTCAGCCCATAGGTTTCGCCGACCAGTGCGGCGGTCAGCACATCTTCGGCCGCTCCGGCCGCGACCACACGCCCATTGCGCAGCAGCACGACGTCGTCGGCGAGCCGTGCGGCAAGGTTCAGGTCGTGGACCACCAGCACCACCCCGCTGCTGCCCGCCGCGACCGCGCGCAGCTGCGCGCCGACCTCAAGCTGGTGCGCGGGGTCGAGGCTGGCGAGCGGCTCGTCGGCGAGCAGCCATGCGGGCTGTCCGGCCAGCACCCGCGCCAGCAGCGCGCGCGCGCGCTCGCCACCCGACAGATGCTCGACTCCGCGCCGCGCAAATGGGGTCATGCCGGTCGCCGCGATTGCCGCGTCGACCGCTGCGCGATCCTCGCTGGTTTCACCCCAGCGCCCGCGCCACGGCAGCCGCCCCAGGGCGACCAGCGTCGCGACGTCGATGTTCCAGTGCACGTCCGCCGACTGCGGCAGGAAGCCGATCCGCCGCGCTCGCGCCTGCGCCGACAATGCCCGCACGTCGACCGAGTCCAGCGACGCCCGCCCCGCGGCGGGCGCGTGCAGCCCGGCGAGGCACGCCAGCAGACTGCTCTTACCCGCACCGTTCGGCCCGAGCAGCGCGGTCACACGCCCGCCCGCAAACGCTGCGTCGATCGATTGAAGGACGGTCTTGCCGCCCAGCGTGAGCGAAACGCCCTCTGCTACCAGCACGCTCATGCCAGCCGCCGCCGCATCGCAATCAGCAGGTAGAGGAAGAACGGCCCGCCCAGCATCGACATTGCGATCCCGAGTCGAAGTTCGCTGACCGTCGGCGCCAGCCGCACGAGGCTGTCGGCCAGCGTCAGTAGCAACGCCCCTCCCAGCGCTGCCGGCAGCAAGGTCGCGGACGGCCGATGCCCCGCGAACGGGCGAACGAGGTGCGGCACGATCAACCCGACGAAGCCGATCACCCCCGCCGCCGCCACCGACGCGCCGACCGTCAACGCCACTCCGACGATCACCGCCAGTTGCAGCCGCCGTGGATCGACTCCCATCGATCGCGCCGCTTGTTCGCCGAGCGTCAGCGCGTCTAGCGACCGCGCGGTCCGCGCCAGCACGGCCATCCCGATCGCGATCAGCGGCCCCGACACCATCACCTCGTTCCAGCTCCGGTCGGTCAGCGCGCCCATCAGCCACGTCATGATCTCCGACGCCGCAAATGGCGTCGGCGCGAGGCTGAGCGCCAGCGCGGTCATCGAGCCGGTGATGCTGGTCAAGATCATCCCCGCCAACGTGAACAGGATCAGGCTGCCGGACCGCCCCGCGATCAGCGCCAGCGCCGCCATCGTGACCGCGGCGCCCGCCAGCGCAAAGCCCGGCAACAGCCACGTCTGCGCCGCGTACCCGAAATACAGCGAGCATACCGCGCCGAACGCCGCGCCCGACGATACGCCGAACAGCCCGGGGTCGGCGAGCGGGTTGCGCAGATAGCCCTGCATGGTCGCCCCCGACATCCCCAGCGCCGCGCCGACGGCGAGTGCGAGGATCGTGCGCGGCAGCCGCAGCTCGACGATGATGATCGAGCGCGGGTCGGCGGCGGTCCAGGCGTCCAGCGGCACCCACACCTTCCCCGCCGCGACCGACAGCGCGGCGGCAAGCAGCACGCCCAGCGCCAGCAGCATGGTCACGCGCGTCATCGTGCGGCCACCTGCGCGCGCACCGCCCGCAACCGTGCCATCCCGGCGATGATCGTCGGCCCGCCGCAATTCATCAGCCGCCCCGCAAATGGCGCGATCGTCACGCGCGCGCCGAGCCGGCGCAACGCGCGGTGCCGCTCCATCCGCTCCCCCGCCCCTTGCGCGGCGGCGACCGACAGCACGACTCGCGGGGGATCGGCGAGCAGATATTCCAGCGGCAACACGTCCCAGCGCTTCAGGCCATAGCCGGCGCTGACGTTGCGGAAACCGGCGCGGCGCAGCATCTCGTCGGGCAGCGTCCCCGCCCCCGGCACCAGCCCGCCCGGCCCGAAGATCACCGCCGAGACTGGCGGCACCGTATCGGCGCGCGCCGCGCGGTCGATTCGCCCGGCCAGCACAGCGCCGCGCGCCCGATGGCCAATCGCGTCCGCAAGATCGCGCACCTGCTGCGCGCTCTCCGCGATCGAGTCGGGCAGCGCAAATTGACGCAGCCGGATGTGCATCCGCGTCAGCGCGGCGGCGGTGGCTGGCGCGACGTGCCCACTCGCCACCACCAGATCGGGGCGCAGCGCCACCACTTCCTCGGCGGTGCCCGACGTCGCCGGGAAGCGCCGCGCCCAGGCCAGCGAAACGGACGTGGCGCGCGGATCGTGCGAATAATGGCTGACCGCGGCGATCTGCGCCGGATCGGCGACCTGCATCAGCATCGCGTCCAGACACGGGTTGATCGACACCACGCGCGGCGGACGCGGCGGCGCCGCTCCGATCAACACCGACACGGCAAGCACGGCCGTCGCCACACGGACGCCCCGAGAATATCTGTCGCTCAATCCGTCATCCCCACGCCGACCCGACCCAATCGTCGTCGCGCGGGAAAAATTCCCGATCGCCCGGCACACCCCGTCCGCGCGAAGGACAACCACGATCGGGCAGGTCTCCTGGCTCCCGGGTCGTCGCCGTTCGCCCGGCCTTCCCGGATCGCGGACGATCCAGTGGCACACGCGGGGGCGAGCGGCTCGCCGGTCACAGTTGCGGGGGCAGCTCCGGATCGTCGCCTACCGGATTCCCTCACCTGATCGCATGGTCGGGCCTAGCCGTCCGCCAGGGCGCGGGCAAGCGCCGCCAGCAGCGGCACGTCGACCGGCGGCATCGGCAGCCGCGCCAGCGCCGCCGGTGTGTCCCAGCACAAGGCTTCTGCCGCCAGCGCGCGCGGCGTGCCGCGCCACGCGGCACATCGATAGAGCAGCATCGTCACCGGCATGTCGGTGGCGAAGCCCACCGGCACCAGCGCCTCGCCCGCAACCCGGATCGCCAGTTCCTCGTCCAGCTCACGCACCAGCGCCGCGGCGGGATGCTCGCCGGGCTCGACCTTGCCGCCGGGAAATTCCCACAGCCCGCCATGCCGCTTGTCGTGCGGACGTTGCTGCATCAAACAGCGCCCGGCGTCGTCGATCAGGGCCGCGGCCACCACCAGCATCGCGCTTCGATCCTTCTTTAACCGGTCGCCGCTATCCTGCCCCTCATGCCACGTCCATCCACCCGCTCGCGCTCGGCCCCGCTTTACGCGCTCGTGCGGCAGACGCGCGGCGCGACGGCGGTCGAATACGGGCTGATCGTCGCCATGATCGCGCTCACGGCCATTGGTGGCATGTCGGCGGTCGGCCAACCGGTGACCGGCCTGTTCGGGTCAATCGACGCCTATCTCCAGAACACCCGCTAAGGTGCTGAACGAAAACACACGTTAGCACTTAAGCGTTTATCAACCCTGCCCTTCTAAAACCACTCTTGATGGACCTGAACGGGACGTCGGCGGGTACAGAAATTTGGGTTCCTAGTGGAGATCAACATGCAGAAGATTCGCTCGTTCCTGAAGAACAGCAAGGGCGCGACCGCGATCGAATACGGCCTCATCGCTGCGCTGATCGCAGTGGCCGCGATCGCGGCGATGAAGGGTATCGGCACGCAGCTGAACACCACCTTCACCAACGTTCAGACGAAGATGGCTAACCCGTAACAGGGTCAGACCGGCGTTGACCGGCGAGGCGGCGGAACATTGGTTCCGCCGCCTTTTTCTATTGCTCGTCAAGCGATCAGGCTAACACTTGCATCACGGCGGCCGTGATGAGGTAACCTTGTCCCGCACCGGAACGGCGGGGATGCTTTACTACACCCGCAAGGACGGCAACGACTCGGCCGACGAAGACCGACTAACCGACCCGCCCCATCTTCAGGAACTTCGCACGACGATCCTGTCGCAGCGCGTCAGGCGTCAGCGGCGCCAGATCGCGCAGCATCCGCTCGACGCAATCACCCAGCGCGCGGATTGCGCCATCGCGGTCGCGGTGCGCGCCGCCCAGCGGCTCGGGAACGATCGCGTCGATCACGCCCAGCGCCTTCAGGTCCTGCGCCGTCACCTTCATCGCCTCGGCAGCGTCCGGCGCCTTGTCGGCGGTGCGCCACAGGATTGAGGCGCAGCCCTCGGGCGAAATCACCGAATAGACCGCATGCTCGAACATCAGCACGCGATTGCCGCTCGCCAGCGCGATCGCGCCGCCCGAGCCGCCCTCGCCGACCACCGCCGCCACCATCGGCACGCCAAGCGCGAGGCACGCCTCGGTCGAGCGCGCGATCGCCTCAGCCTGCCCGCGCTCCTCGGCCTGGATGCCCGGGAACGCGCCCGAGGTGTCGACCAGCGTCACCACCGGCAGCCCGAAGCGATCGGCCATCTCCAGCAAGCGGATCGCCTTGCGATAGCCCTCCGGCTTGCCCATCCCGAAATTGTGGCGCAGCCGGCTGGCGGTATCGTCGCCCTTCTCATGGCCCAGCACCATCACGCGTTGCCCGCGGAAGGTCGCGAAGCCACCGAGGATCGCCTGATCGTCACCGAACGCCCGGTCGCCCGCCAGCGGCACGAACTCGTCGAACAATCCGGCGACATAGTGCTTGAAGTGCGGCCGCTCGGGGTGGCGCGCGACCTGCGTCTTCTGCCACGGCGACAGCTTGCCGAACGTGTCCTTCAGCAGCTTGTCCGACTTCGCCTGCAGCTTGGCGATCTCGGCGGAAATGTCGATGGTGCCCTCGGCGCCGGTCTCGCGCAGTTCGTCGATACGCGCCTGCAGCTCGGCGATGGGCTTCTCGAAGTCGAGGAAAATACGCATCGGGCGCAGCTAGGCGCGCTTTCGCAACGCGTCAACGAGCGGGTGACGCTCGTTGACCAGCTCGACCAGCCGGCTGCTGTCGACATGGGTATAGATTTCGGTGGTCGCGATATCGGCATGGCCGAGCATCGTCTGCAGCGCGCGCAGGTCTGCGCCGCCCTCCAGCAGGTGCGTCGCAAAGGCGTGGCGCAGCACGTGCGGGCTGATCCTCTCGGGCGCGATCCCGGCCTCGGCGGCGAGCGTGCGCACCAGCTGGAACAGCCGCACGCGCGAGATATGTGTCGCCCCCGAGGGGAACAGGAACGCGCGGTCGGTCGCGACATGCGCGCGCCACGCCGCCACCGCCGCACGCGCGCGATCCGAGATCGGCACCAGCCGCTCGCGCCCGCCCTTGCCCTTCAGGATCAGGAACGGCCGGTCGGGATGGATCGCGCCGCGCGGCAACGACACCAGCTCGGTCGCACGCAGCCCCGATCCGTAGAGCAATTCGAACAGCGCCGACAGCCGCAGGTCGGTCGGGATCACCGGATCACGCGCCAGCCGCGTGTCGATTGCGGCGAACAGCCGGTCGACGTCGCCGTGATCGAGCGTGCGCGGCAGCCGCCGCTGAGTCCCGGGTCGCGGTAACGAAGGCGAAGGATCGTCGGCGCGATCACCCTCGTCGATCAGGAACCCGAAGAAGCGTCGCAGCGCCGCCGCCTTGCGGGCCACCGTCGCATTGGAAAGCTCCGTCCAGCCATCCGCCAGCCGCTCCAGCGCCGCGCCGTCCGCCACCGCCAGCCCGCCATCGAGCGCCGCAGACGCCAGCATCAGATCGCGGCGATACGCGGCCAGCGTATTCTGCGCCGCCCCCGCCTGCGCCGCCATCATCTCCAGAAAGCGATCGATCGCGCCGGCGTCGCTCACAGCCGCGCGATCGCCTCCGCCGCGATCATCCGCGCCTCGCCGTCCAGTCCGACCGCGCGCAGCGCCCGGACGATGTGGAACAGGGCCGCGGGCGGGACATGCGCCCAGCCGTCGGCCTGCATCCCGACCGCTGCCAGCAGCAACACCGTCCCCGCCTGCCCCTCGCCCGCGGCGCGTTCCAGCGCGCTGGTCCAGGCGTTGCGTTGCGCCACCGGCACCGCCAGCTTGCCCGACAGGTCGTCGACCGCCGCCGCGGGCAGCCGCCCCAGCCCCGCCATGCCCGCAAACAACAACTGGCGCTTCCGCTCGGCCAGCCCGCCCTTCGGCGCATAATCGGTGATCGTCGATGCGGACAATTGCGTGATCGCATCCGGGTCGGCGAGCAGCAGCATCGCCCAGCCGTCGCTGCCGACCGGCACCGCACCCTGCCAGCGCTGCGCGGTGCGATCCAGCCCGGCGGACAGCATCGACGCGATCAGCCGATCGGCCTGCGCCTCGTTGGCGGCGGCGGGCAGCCGCGCGGCGGCACGCGCGGTCAGCACCAGCCGGGCATAGCGGGTTTCGGGTGTCTCCGCCGCGTCCCACAGCTTGACCATCGCCGCGATCCGCGTCGCGCGATCGTTGCCGACATAGGCGTCGCGCAGCGTCGCGGCGGCGTTAGACAGCGCGGCGGGCGCATCACTACCCTCCGCGATCGCCGCATAGAGATCGACCACCGCCGCGCTCGACAGCACGCCCAGCGCAGCCGCGCGATCCGCAGCCGCCGCGCGATCCACCAGCGGAGTCGCCGGGGCCAGCGCCTGCCAGCCGCGCACCTGCGGGCCGACCGTGCCGTACAGCTCGTCGGGCACCGCGACCCCGGTCGCGGTCGCCAGCCCGAACCGCCACGCCGTCAGCTGCACCACCGGCGCCCATTCGATCGTCACCGCCTGTCGGCTGTTGAGCCCCGCGCCCATCACCTTTTGCGCCAGTGCCAGATCGATCCCGCTGGCGACGCGGCGGCGGCGAATATCGGCGATCAGCGGTTGCGTTCGCGCCGCCCCGGTCAGTCCGGCGCACATCGCGCGCGCAACGATCCACGCCCGCTCGCTATCGCCCGCGCTCGCCGCCAGCGGACACAGCCCGGCCGGATCGCCGGTCGCGAGCGCGGCCTGCATCCACACCTCACGCAGCTTCGGCGTGACCCGGTCGCTATCGACCGACTGCGCGACCGCGCGTGCCGACACCGATTCGCCCATCCGCAGCAACAACCACGCGCGTTCGGCGGCAAAGTCGGCACCGTTGACGCGCGACGGCGTGTCGATCTTCGCCACCAGCAGCCGCCGCAGGCCGATCGACAGCCACCGCGACGGCAATGGCGCCGACAGATAGCGCATCAGCCGCTCGACATAGCGGCCATCCGCGCTCCCGAACGCCTCACCCACGAAGCCCTGATCGGCCCCGACCGCCGTCAGCGAGCGCCGCGCGAACGCCGGCAACACATAGCGCGGCGTCGCGACCGGCGTCGGGCTCGCGGTCGGCGACGGGAACGGCAAGGGCGGCAGCGGCGGCAACGAGCCGGCCGGGGTCGTCGCCTGCACGCGCGGCGCATTGGCCGGTGCGGTCGCAGCCGGGCTCGGTTGCGCGGCGGGCGGCTGCGCAGGCGCGGCCTCGCCGAAGCCGGGCGGCAACAGCGATTCGGGGCGGTCCTGCGCGATCGCCGCCGCCGCAAGGCCGAGCGCCGCGACGCCGGCCAGCGCGGCGCGTTTAGCCGGCGAGATTGCCAAGCTCGACCGCCTTCTCGACACGCGTGACCGGCTGCTCGGTCGCACGGCCCGCAAAGAAGAACAGCGCGCCGACCACGATCACCAGCAGCACGACGACGGAGACAATCAACCGGGTCATGTAATTCCCAACCTGCACACGCGACCTGTCACTTGCGCCCCGGCGGGCTGCGTGCCTGCTGTTGCCGGGGACGGAACGCGCTGTATAGCCGCAGGGACGATGTTGCAAAGCCCGCCCGTCCCGTCCCGCCGCCCGTCGCGCCGTCCGCCCCGCTGGACCGGCCGTCCGATCGTGCTTGTCGGGCTGATGGGCGCGGGCAAATCGACGGTCGGACGGCGACTGGCGCTGCGGCTCGCGCTGCCGTTCGTCGATGCTGATACCGAGATCGAGGCGGCGGCAGGCATGTCGATCCCCGATATCTTCGCGCAATATGGTGAAGCCTATTTTCGCGACGGCGAACGCCGCGTGATCCAGCGACTGATAGACGGCCGGCCCAAGGTGATCGCGACCGGCGGCGGGGCATTCGTCAACGACGAGACGCGCGCGCTGATCCTCTCCGATGCGCTCGCGATCTGGCTCGACGCACCGGTCGAGGTGCTTGCCGAGCGGGTCAAGCGACGCGACACCCGCCCGCTGCTGCGCGGCAAGGACCCCGCGACCGTGCTGCGCGAGCTGGCCGCGGTCCGTAACCCGCTCTACGCGCTGGCGCATCTCCGCATCCCCAGCGCCAATACCCCGCACGACATGACGGTGCGCGCGATCATGGAGGCCCTGAGCAAATGACGACCGTGACCGTGGCGCTCGGCGACCGCAGCTATGACGTGCGGATCGAACCAGGGCTGTTGTCGCGCGCGGGCGAGGCGCTCGCGCCAATCGTCGGCACGCGCCCGGTGGTGATCGTCGCCGACGCCAATGTCGTCGCGCATCTCGCCACGCTCACCGCCGCGCTCGACGCCGCGGGCCTTGGTTACGCCGAGATCGTCCTCCCCTCGGGCGAAGGCTCGAAGAGCTGGGCGACGCTCGAACGGCTCACCGACGAGCTGCTCGCGCTCGGCGTCGAGCGCGGCGATCATGTCGTGGCGCTGGGCGGCGGGGTGATCGGCGATCTGGTCGGCTTCGCCACCGCGATCCTCAAGCGCGGCTGCGGCTTCGTGCAGATTCCCACCACGTTGTTGTCGCAGGTCGACTCGTCGGTCGGGGGCAAGACCGGGATCAACGCGCGCGCCGGCAAGAACCTGATCGGCGCCTTCCACCAGCCGAAGATCGTCCTCATCGACCCCGACGTGCTCGATACCCTGCCCGCACGGCAGGTCCGCGCCGGCTATGCCGAGGTCGTCAAATATGGGCTGATAGACGACGCTGGCTTCTTCGCCTGGTGCGAGACGAATGGCGCGAAGCTGCTCGCCGGTGACCCAGACGCGCGTGTCCACGCGATCGCCCACGCGGTGGCCGCGAAGGCGCGGATCGTCGGCGAGGACGAGTTCGAAACGACCGGCCGCCGTGCGCTGCTCAACCTCGGCCACACCTTCGGCCATGCGCTGGAGGCGGAGGCGGGCTTCTCCGACCGACTGCTGCACGGCGAGGCAGTCGCAGCGGGCTGCGGGCTAGCCTTCGCCTTCTCCGCCGCGACCGGGCGATGCTCGGCCGACGATTCCGCGCGCGTCGCCGCGCACTGGCGCGACAGCGGGCTTCCCGATGGCCTCGCCGCCTCCGGCATCACCGCCCCGCCCGCCCGGCTGGTCGAGCATATGCGCCACGACAAGAAGATGGCGGCCGGTACACTGCCGTTCCTGCTCGCGCACGGCATCGGCCAGACCTATCTCGACAAGACGGTGGCGCTGAATGAGGTCGAGGCGTTCCTCGGCGAACCGGAGCGTTAAGTCCTCTCCCGTCATTTCCGCGACACCACCTACCCGTCATTCCCGCGAAGGCGGGAATCCAGACGCGCAGGTTTTCGCAGGAGGCGCAACGTCAGAGGTTCTGGATTCCCGCCTTCGCGGGAATGACGGAGTGAGCGCCCACCACTAACGAGCGGCGGAACGCCCGTCCCAAACGCCCGTTACGACTGCTCTGCCAAGGAGAGCCACATGCCATATGTGAAGACGCGCGACGGGACCGACATCTACGTCAAGGATTGGGGTGAGGGGCGCCCGGTCGTTCTGATCCACGGCTGGCCGCTGTCCTCCGATAGCTGGGACCCGCAGATCAAGGCGCTCGCCGATGCCGGCTTCCGCGCCATCGCCTACGACCGCCGCGGCTTCGGCCGCTCGGGCCAGCCATGGTCGGGCTATAATTACGACACGCTCACCGACGACCTGCACGACGTGCTGGAAGCCGCCGGCGCGACGCAGGACGTCACGCTCGTCGGCTTCTCGATGGGCGGTGGCGAGGTTGCGCGCTACCAGAGCCGCTACGACGGCAAGGGCGTGATCTCCGCGGCGCTGATCAGCTCGGTCGTGCCGTACATGCTAAAGACCGACGACAATCCCGACGGTGTGCCGGAAGAAACGCTGCAACAGATTGCCAACGGCATCCTCAAGGATCGGCCGAACTTCTTCCGCACCTTCTTCAAGGATTTCTTCGGCGTCGGCTATGTCACCAGCCCGGTCAGCGAGGCGACGCTCGACTGGGCGTGGCGGCTGGCGATGCAGGCCGGGCTGCAACCGACGCTGAAATGCGCCGAAAGCTTCGGCCACACCGATTTCCGCCCCGATCTGCCCGCGTTCCGCGTGCCGACGCTGGTGCTGCACGGCACCGCCGACCAGACGGTGCCGATCGACGCCAGCGGCCGCGCCGCGGCGGCGGGGATCGCGAACGCGCAACTGGTCGAATATGACGGCGCGCCGCACGGGCTGTTCGCGACCGAAGGCGAACGGCTGACCGAGGACCTGCTCACCTTCCTCGGGCGCTGACCCATCATCCCGGGCGCGACCCGGTATCCCGCTTCTCCTGCCGGTAGCAAGCGGGGTCCCGGATCAAGTCCGGGACGACACCCTCGCGTCATTGCGAGCGTAGCGAAGCAATCCAGAGCCAGACCAGGACGCCCTGGATTGCTTCGCTACGCTCGCAATGACGCAGGTGCTTGAACCGACTGGAGCGAACGCTCTCCCATCACTTCAACGGAACGATCACCTCGTCCGGGTGTGCAACGTTCAGCTCCTTGCGCACCAGCTCGTCCACCATGTCCGGGTTGGCATGGCGCGGGTCGAGCAGCGTCACGCGGTTCTGCAACATCGCGCGGCGCTGATCGAGCTGCGCATATTGCTTCTCGCGCGCGATCAGCTGCCGCTTGTAATCACCCAGCGCGATCAGCCCGTTCGGCCCCAGCACCGCATAGGCGCCGAAAAACGCCATCACCGCCACCGCAAGGGCGGGGACGGAAGCACGCCGGAGCGTTTGCGAGAGGCGATTGGACGGGCGAGGCATAACGCCAGCGATTCTCGCGAGTCGCCTCGCCCTTTGCAAGTCCTATCAGCGGTTCCGCAACACGTCCCGGCCCGCATAGCGCGACATCGTGCCCAGTTCCTCCTCGATGCGGATCAGCTGATTGTACTTCGCAAGCCGGTCCGAGCGTGCGAGGCTGCCGGTCTTGATCTGACCGCAGTTGGTCGCGACCGCCAGATCGGCGATCGTCGAATCCTCGGTCTCGCCCGAGCGATGCGACATCACCGCGGTGTAGCCGGCGCGCTCGGCGACGCGGATCGCCTCCAGCGTCTCCGACAGCGTGCCGATCTGATTGACCTTCACCAGCAGCGAGTTGGCGAGCCCCTGCCCGATCCCGTCGCGCAGCCGCTTCGGGTTGGTGACGAACAGATCGTCGCCGACCAGCTGCACCTTCTTGCCGATCGCGTCGGTCAGCGCCTTCCAGCCCTCGAAATCATCCTCGGCCATGCCGTCCTCGATCGAGAAGATCGGGTAGCGCGCGGCGAGATCGGCGAGATAATCGGCCATCGCGCCCGGCTCGAGCGTCAGATTCTCGCCCGAGATGACGTACTTGCCGTCCTTGAAGAACTCGGTCGCCGCGCAATCGAGCGCCAGCATCACGTCGTCGCCCGGCGTATAGCCGGCGCGCTCGATCGAGGTCATGATGAAGTCGAGCGCGTCGGTGGTGCTGGCAAGGTTCGGCGCGAACCCGCCCTCGTCGCCGACCGCGGTCGCCAGCCCCTTCTCGCTCAGCCCCTTCTTGAGCGTGTGGAAGATCTCCGAACCACAGCGCACCGCCTCGGCGAGCGATTCCGCGCCGACCGGCACGATCATGAATTCCTGGAAATCGATCGGATTGTCGGCATGTTCGCCGCCGTTGATGATGTTCATCATCGGCACCGGCAGCACATGCGCCGCGACGCCGCCGACATAGCGGTACAGCGGCAGCCCGCGCGCATCCGCCGCCGCCTTCGCCACCGCGAGGCTGACGCCGAGGATCGCGTTCGCGCCAAGACGGCCCTTGTTCTCGGTGCCGTCCAGCTCGATCATCGTCTGGTCGATTTCGAGCTGGTCCTCGGCATCGAGCCCGATGATCGCGTCGGCGATCTCGTCATTGACCGCCTCGACCGCGTCGTCGACGCCCTTCCCGCCCCAGCGCGCCTTGTCGCCGTCGCGCTTCTCGACCGCCTCGTGCGCGCCGGTCGACGCCCCCGACGGCACCGCCGCGCGACCGAAGCTGCCGTCGTCGAGCAGCACGTCGACCTCGACGGTCGGGTTGCCGCGGCTGTCGATGATCTGACGTCCGTGCAGGTCGATGATTGCGGTCACGAAACGATCCTCCTATTTTCTGCCATCGCGGCAGGACATGGCGCCTCCTAGCGGTCGCCCGGCGATGCTGCAACGCGATGGAACCGGCGGCCCCGCCACCGGGTTGTTTGACCTCGACCAGGGAAGGATGAATCATGGCCGACGAGCAGGATCGCGACACGCTCCAGCATTCCACACCGGCGGACGCCACACCGCCGCCCGCCGACGCCGCGTTCACGCCGGCGGAACCGCTCAAGGATGCCGGGGTAGAATTCACGCCGGAAGACACGAGCGCGTCCGGCAGCGGCAGCACGCTGGCCGACGCCAAGCAGTCCGCGCGCGACTATGTCGCAAAGGGTCGTGAGCAGGCCGCCGACAAGGCGCGGGGCTTTGCGGAGGATGGCAAGGCGAAGGCGACCGACGCGCTGACGCAGCTTTCGCAGATGCTGACCGACGCGGCCGGTCAGGTCGACGAAAAGCTCGGCGCGCAATATGGCCAGTATGCACGGACGGCCGCCGATCGCGTGCAGGGCTTCTCCAGCGCGATCGACCAGAAGAGCGTCGAGGACCTGCTCGACGATGCACGCGAACTCGTCCGCAAGAGCCCTGAAGTGGCTGTCGGTCTGGCAGCGGGCGTCGGCTTCGTGCTGGCGCGGCTGATCGGATCCGCCGTCGACCAGCGCGATGCCTGACCCAATGGACGTTCGTGACCGCGTGCTCCCCGACAGCATCCCGCAACTGGTGACGCAACTCGCCACCGATGCGCGTGATGTCGCGAAGGCGGAGATCGCGCTGGCCAAGGCCAAGGCGCTCTTCGCGGTCACCCGTTACAAGGCCGCGGCGATCCGGTTCGTGATCGCGGGCGTGCTCGGGCTGGCGGCGCTGATCGCGCTGCTGGTCGGCGCGATCCTGTCGCTTGCGACACTGATCGGCCCCGGCTGGGCGACCCTTGCGGTCGTTGGCGTCGTCTTGCTGATCGCCGCGCTGCTGGCGCTGTCGGGCAAGTCGGCGTTGCGTGCGGGACCCGGCGCATGACCGCCGCGGACGTGACCTTGGCGGAGGCGCGCGTCGCCGAGGCGCGGCAGCGGCTCGACGGCACGGTCGAGCGCTTGCAAACCGAGTTGGAGCCGCGCCGCCTCGCGCGCGTCGCACTGGCCGAAGTGACCGAAGGCGGCGAACGCGCCGTGCGCGTCGGCACCGAGGTTGCGCGCCGCAACCCCGGCGTGCTGGCCGGGAGCGCGACGCTGCTGTTCGCGATCGTCGCCGGGCGGCAGGTCGCGCGCCTGTTCGGCAAGAAGAAGCGGCAGAAGCGTCTGCCCTCCCCAGAAGATACCGCCACACCCGCCGAAAGGATCGGATCATGACCGAACATACCCACGATCAGGAAGAGCATGCCCGGTTGCGCGACGGCGTCGACCAGGCGCGTGAGGCGGCGTTGAACGCGCTCGACACCGCGCGCCACCGCGCCAGCGATGCCGCGCACGCCACCGCCGAGACGCTCGAGTCCAACCCGCTCGGCGTGCTCGTCGGTGGGCTCGTGCTCGGCGCCGCGATCGCCGCGGTCCTGCCGCGCAGTCAGCGCGAGAAGGATCTGCTGTCCGGTGTCGGGCGCAAGATCAACGCCGCCGCAGTGGCAGCGCTTGCCGCTGCCAAGGATGCCGGCCGCTCGGAGCTGGACCAGCTCGGCCTGACCCCCAATGCCGCGCGCGATCAGGCAAAGTCGCTTTTCCAGGGCGTGCTGAAGGCGGCCGGCACCGCGGGTTCCGCAGCGGCGCAGGCCGGGAAGGAACAGGTCAAGAGCGCGTCCTGACCCCTTCAAACACGGCGCGCGCCGCGCTAGGGAAGGGTCAGGCCGACCGCCCGACCGCGGCGCCGATCCGGTGACGAGGGAGAGCCGCGGGGCAAGCGATCGTGCTGCCCGCGGCTTTTCCGTGTCCCGGCGGCGACGCGGACGGGCGGCGCGGTGATGGTTCAATCCCAAGCGGGAGCGCGTGCATGAGCAAGCTTCATCTGGTGTTCGGCGGGCGCGTCAGCGATCCGCGCACCCTCGAATTCAGTGATCTGTCGTCGATCGACATCGTCGGCGTCTTCCCCGACTATGCCAGCGCCGAAAAGGCATGGCGCGCCGCCGCGCAGCGCACCGTCGACGATGCCGAGATGAAGTATGTGGTGGTCCACCTCCACCGCTTGCTGGAGCCCGACCTGCTCACCAAGCCGGCAGCGTAAGCCTAATTCGTCGTCTCGGGCTCGATCCGTCGGTCGCGAAGAAGCGGGGCCCCGGATCAAGTCCGGGGCGACGAAAGAGGGATTGATCACTCGATCACTCGACCAGCGCGGGCGAGGACCGGGAGTTTGATCCACCCGGCTTGAATCATTTCCTATCGTCAGCCCGGCGAAGGCCGGGGCCCAGTCGGGAAGGCCAATGAGAACAAGGCGCGACGCGCATCATCAGGGTCTCCCATCTGGGCCCCGGCCTTCGCCGGGGTGACGCTTCCGCTTGAATGAATCACACTCCACGCGGCCCGCACTTACGGTCTGACCGACCGATCAGAACAATTCATCGAGCGCGTGACGCAAGGCACGCCGCGGCTCCTCGAACCCATCCATGTCCAGCGCGTCGAGAAACGCGCGCTGCGGTGCCTCACCGAACCCGCCGAGATCGCGCCAGCCGATGAAGATGTCGCGGTACGGATCGCCAACGCCCAGCCGGCCGACATCGATGCATCCCGCAATCGTGCCGTCCGCGCCGACGATCAGATTGCCCAGCGAGAAGTCGCCATGCAACACGACCGCACCGCGGGCATGGCCGGCCAGTTCCTCGACCCGTGCGAGCACCCGCGCCGCACTCCATCCCGCATGTTCGGGATCGAAGTCCTCGACATCGACCAGATCGTCCGCCACGAGCCGACGCACCACCGGCAACCACCCTGCCACGCCCGAATCGAACGGGCAGTCCGCGGTCGGTAGATCATGCAATCGCTGGAGAAACGCCGCCATCTGCCGAGCGATCGGCACACTGCGCCCGGCGCGGTCCGCCTTGATGTAATCACCGGCTGGCACGCCGGGAATCGCGCTGGTCAGCAGCCACGCCGCATCATCGGTGACGACGGCAGCCACGATTACCGGTGCTGGCAAGCGCCCGACCAGCCAGCGCAACCGCGCCGTTTCTGCTTCGACAAGATCGCGCGCCACGCCGCGACCGACCTTGAGAAACCGATCGGTGCCCTCGCCCACGAAGCGATAGACCTCGGCACCGGATTGCCCGTCCGTAACGGGCACCGGACGACGATCGCCGACATGCGCGGCAATCGCGTCCGGCAGGTTCACGTCAGATGAACTCGATCTTCGACACCAGATAATAGCGATCGCCTGCCGGCACCGACACCTCGACTTCGTCGTCGACACTGCGGCCGATCAGCGCACGTCCCATCGGCGAGTTGTAGCTTATCCGCCCGCTTTTCGCATCGGCTTCGGTCTGGCCGACGATCTGATACTTCACCGGCTTCTCGTCCTCGTCGAGCAAGGTGACGGTCGCGCCGAACACGATCTTGTCGCCCGACAGATCGCGCGGATCGATAATCTGCGCGCGGCTCAACTTGTCCTCGATGTCGGCGATCGTCGCCTCGACCTGCCCCTGCCGCTCCTTGGCAGCATGATATTCGGCGTTTTCCGACAGGTCGCCGTGCGCGCGCGCTTCCTCGATCGCGTCGACGATCAACGGGCGCTCGGTCTTCAGCCGCTTCAGGTCGGCAGTCAGCTTTTCATAGCCTTCCTGCAACATCGGCATCTTCTCGACCGTCGCCATCGCCCTTGTCCTTCGTAAAAACGCGTCCCCGGAAGCGGCCTCCTCCCTGCGAAGGCCACTCCCTACATCAGCACATTATGTCCGGGGATCAGTTGTGCGGCTGCGAATAATAGGATTGCAGCGGCCGTACTTCAAGGTTGCGTGAACCATCACCCTTAACCGCGGCATGGATCGCCTGCGCCGCCTGCACCGCCGCCGAGGCGGTGGTGAAGTACGGCACTTTGCCGTTCACCGCCGACGCACGGATCGGCTGCGAGTCCTTCAGGCTCTGCCAGCCCTCGGTGGTGTTGAAGATCAACGCGATCGCGCCGTCCTTGATCCGGTCGACGATATGCGGCCGCCCCTGCGCGACCTTGTTGACCGTCTCGACCGGCAACCCGGCGCGCGACAGGTGATCGGCGGTGCCGGTCGTCGCGACGATCGTGAAGCCGGCATCAACCAAAGCGCGCACCGCAGGGACGATCAGGTCCTTGTCGCCGGACTTGACGCTGACGAACACCGCGCCGCTGGTCGGCAGCACGGTGCCCGCGCCGAGCTGCGACTTGGCGAAGGCGGTGGTGAAATCGGGCGAGATGCCCATCACCTCGCCGGTGCTCTTCATCTCCGGCGACAGCACCGGATCGATCCCGGGGAAGCGCGCGAACGGGAACACCGCTTCCTTGACCGCGAAATAATCGATGTCGCGGTCGATCTTCGGCAGGTCGCGCAATTTCTCGCCCGCCATCACGCGGCTGGCGATCTTGGCGATCGGCGCGCCGATCGCCTTGGCGACGAACGGCACCGTCCGGCTGGCGCGCGGGTTGACCTCGATGAGATAGACCTGCCCGTCTTTGACCGCGAACTGGATGTTCATCAGCCCGACGACACTCAGCCCGCGCGCCAGCGCCTCGGTCTGGCGCTCGATCTCGGCGATGATCTCGGCCGGCAACGAATAGGGCGGGATTGAGCAGGCGCTGTCGCCCGAATGGACCCCGGCTTCCTCGATATGCTGGAGCACGCCCGCGACCACCACGTCCTCGCCGTCGCAGATCGCATCGACGTCGACCTCGATCGCGTCGCGCAGATACTGGTCGATCAGCACCGGCGCGTCGCCCGAAACCTGCACCGCAGTCTGGATGTAATCCTCCAGCTGCTGGTCGCTGTCGACGATCTCCATCGCGCGCCCGCCGAGCACGTAGCTGGGGCGCATCAGCACCGGATAGCCGATGCGATTGGCGACGTTCAGCGCCTCGGCGCGGCTGCGCGCGATGCCGTTCGACGGCTGGAGCAGCTTGAGCCGGTTGACCAACGCCGCGAACCGCTCGCGATCCTCGGCCAGATCGATCGCATCGGGCGAGGTGCCGAGGATCGGGATCCCCGCCTTCTCCAGCGCGCGCGCGAGGTTCAGCGGGGTCTGCCCGCCGAACTGCACGATTACCCCGACCAGCTCGCCCTTCGACTGTTCGACGTGCAGGATCTCCAGCACGTCCTCGGCGGTCAGCGGCTCGAAATAGAGCCGGTCGGACGTGTCATAGTCGGTGCTCACCGTCTCCGGGTTGCAATTGACCATGATCGTCTCATAGCCCGCGTCCGCCAGCGCGAAGCAGGCGTGGCAGCAGCAATAATCGAACTCGATCCCCTGCCCGATCCGGTTCGGCCCGCCGCCCAGGATCACGATCTTGCGGCGATCCGACGGCTGCGCCTCGTTCTCGGGCTCGCCGAACGACGGCGCCTCATAGGTCGAATACATATACGGCGTCTTGGCGTCGAACTCGGCCGCGCAGGTGTCGATCCGCTTGAAGACCGGACGCACGCCCAGCTTCAGGCGATGCTCGCGCACTTCGTCCTCGGTCACGCCGCCGGTCATCGCCTTGACCGCCTCGTGGATCAGCCCCGAACCGCGCGCGATCCCGCGCTCCATGCCGCGCAAATTCGCCGATTGCAGCGCCAGCCACGCCAGCCGCTTGTCGCTGAAGCCCATCGCCTTCAGCCGGCGCATGCCCGCCGCCTCGATCGGCAGCCCGTCCTTCATCACCTCGTTCTCGGCGGCGACGATCTCCGCCATCCGCTCGAGGAACCACGGATCGTATTTGGCGATCGCATTCACCTCGGCGACCGTGAAGCCCTCGCGCAGCGCCTGCGCCGCGACCAGAAGCCGGTCAGGCGTCGGCGAGGCGAGCGCCGCCTCGATCTCGGCGCGCGGCGCGCCGACCAGCCGCTCGACATGGTTGAAGCCCGACAGCCCGGTCTCCAGCCCGCGCAGCGCCTTCTGCATCGATTCGTGGATGTTGCGGCCGATCGCCATCACCTCGCCGACCGACTTCATCGCGGTGCCCAGCACCGCCTCGGCGCCCTTGAACTTCTCGAACGCGAAGCGCGGGATCTTGGTGACGACATAGTCGATCGTCGGCTCGAAGCTCGCCGGGGTTGCGCCGGTGATGTCGTTCTCGATCTCGTCGAGCGTATAGCCGACCGCCAGCTTGGCGGCGACCTTGGCGATCGGGAAGCCGGTCGCCTTCGACGCCAGCGCCGACGAACGCGACACGCGCGGGTTCATCTCGATCACGATCAGGCGGCCGTCCTTCGGATTGACCGCGAACTGCACGTTCGACCCGCCGGTCTCGACGCCGATCTCGCGCAGCACCGCGATGCTGGCGTTGCGCATGATCTGATATTCCTTGTCGGTCAGCGTCAGCGCCGGCGCGACCGTGATCGAGTCGCCCGTATGGACGCCCATCGGATCGACATTCTCGATCGAGCAGATGATGATGCAATTGTCCGCGCGGTCGCGGACCACCTCCATCTCATATTCCTTCCAGCCGAGCAGCGATTCCTCGATCAGCACCTCGGTGGTCGGGGAGGCGTCGAGCCCCTTGCGGACGATCTCGATGAATTCCTCGCGATTGTACGCGATCCCGCCGCCGGTACCGCCCAAAGTGAAGCTCGGGCGGATGATCGCGGGCAGCCCGACCTTGTCCAGCCCGTCCAGCGCTTCCTTCTCGGTATGCGCGATATGGCTGCGCGCGCTTTCCAGCCCGATCTTGTCCATCGCGTCGCGGAACTTCAGCCGGTCCTCGGCCTTGTCGATCGCATCGGCGTCGGCGCCGATCATCGTCACGCCGAACTTCTCCAGCGTGCCGTCGCGGAACAGCGCAAGGGCAGTATTGAGCGCGGTTTGCCCCCCCATGGTGGGAAGAACCGCGTCCGGACGCTCACGTTCGATGATCCTTGCGACGACTTCCGGGGTGATCGGCTCGACATAGGTGGCGTCGGCCAGCTCCGGATCGGTCATGATCGTCGCCGGGTTCGAATTGACCAGGACGATGCGATAGCCCTCTTCCTTGAGCGCCTTGATCGCCTGCGTGCCCGAATAATCGAACTCGCACGCCTGCCCGATGATGATCGGACCCGCGCCGATGACGAGGATGGAGGAGATGTCGGTGCGTTTGGGCATTATTGTGTCATCCGCGTCAAAGTGACGAATTGGGGCTTCACGAAACTGGCGAGGCAATCAAACTGCTTATTCGTCAAACCATCTTGATTGACGATAAGCGATGCTTCCTCCGGCACGTCGGTGTCGGTTGCATTGCTTGTCACTGCCCACCGCTCCATCCGGCACTTGGAAGCAATCCAAGTGACGTACTCGATAGCAGAAGTGTCAAACCGCGTCGGATCATCTTCCTCCCTGCGGTTTGGGTTAGGCCGCATTCCACCAGCCTTGGTGTATTTTAAAACCAAGGCTTGGCTCGAACGCTGACGCTCCATCATCCATCTGCTCACTAAAGCGCTTGATAAAACGAGGCCGGCACCGATTGCGGCACCGACAATCGCCCTCACTTCAATGCACCCACAAACCGCTCGAACAGATAGAAACTATCCTGCGGCCCCGGGCTCGCCTCCGGGTGGTACTGCACCGAGAACGCCGGCCGGTCGGTCAGCTCCAGCCCCGCGTTCGATCCGTCGAACAGCGACACATGCGTCTCGCGCGCATTCGCGGGCAGCGAGTCGCGCTCGACCGCGAAGCCGTGGTTCATGCTGGTGATCTCGACCGCGCCGTCGTCGACGCGCTTGACCGGATGGTTCGCCCCGCGATGCCCCTGGAACATCTTGGTTGTCCGCGCGCCCACCGCCAGCGCCAACAACTGGTGCCCTAGGCAGATGCCGAACAGCGGCTTGCCGGTGTCGAGCAGCTGGCGGATCACCGGCACCGCATATTCGCCCGTCGCCGCGGGATCGCCGGGGCCATTCGACAGGAAGATGCCGTCCGGGTTGAGCGCCATGATCTCGTCGAACGTCGCATTCGCCGGTACGACCGATACCTTGGCACCCGCCTGAACAATGTTGCGAAAGATGTTGAACTTGCTGCCATAGTCGATCGCGACGACATGCGGCCGCGCCGCGTTTTGTGCCCCGTCTGCGGCACCTTCGCCAACATCGAACCCGAAGCCGAGCTTCCAGACGCCGCCCGCCCACGTCCCGTGCGTCTCGCGGGTGACGTCCTTGGCGAGGTCCATGCCCTCCAGCCCCGGCCAGCCGCGCGCCATCCTGAGCAGCGCGTCGAGATCGAACTCCCCGGTCGGCGAATGCGCGACCACGCCATTGGGCGCGCCGCCCGAGCGGATGCGCCGCGTCAGCGCGCGCGTGTCGATCCCGGCCAGTCCGATGCGCGCATGGCGCTTCATCCAGCCGTCGAGATTCTCCATCGCGCGGAAATTGCTGGGCGCGGTCGGGTCTTCGCGGACGATCATGCCCAAAGCGTGCGGATTGTCCGCCTCGACGTCGTCGGGGTTCGCGCCGACATTGCCGATGTGCGGGAAGGTGAAGGTGATGATCTGCCCGGCAAAGGACGGGTCGGTCATGATTTCCTGATAGCCGGTCATCGCGGTGTGGAAGCACACCTCGCCGACCGCGGCGCCCTCCGCCCCGAAGCCGCGCCCCCACGCGACCTCTCCATTGGCCAGAACGAGGACGCCGGTGGCGCCTTCGGGCATGGGGGCGTGCGGAAACTCTGGCTCGGCCATGATGGGCGGGCACTCCTTGAAAGGGTCGGCAATGTCGCTAAGCCCCGCCCGCTAGAGACGCATCGGCGATGCGTCAATCTGTTAAGGACGAGTAGATGATTCGCGACGACATCAAGGCAGCGCAGATCGCGGCGATGAAGGCCGGCGACAAGGAAGCGCGCAGCGCTATCGGCTTGATTCAGGCCGCGATCAAGAATCGCGACATCGAGGCACGCACCGGCACCGCGCCGACCGACGATGACGCGCTGGTGATCGAGGTTCTGCAGAAAATGGTGAAGCAGCGCCGCGAATCGATCGCGATGTACGAACAGGGCGGCCGCGCCGAACTCGCCGCCGCCGAGGCTGCGGAGGTCGCGGTGATCGAGCGCTTCCTGCCTGCGCAGATGAGCGAGGACGAGACCAAGGCAGCGATCGAGTCGATCAAGGCCGATCTCGGCGCGAGCGGCATGAAGGACATGGGCCGCGTGATGGCCGAACTGAAGGCCCGCCATGCCACGACGCTCGATATGAGCAAAGCCAGCGGGCTGGTGAAGGCGGCTTTGGCCTGATTTCGTAAAAGAAGAAGGTTTGGATCGCGCAGAGGCGCGGAGGCCCAGAGAGGTGGCGCCTGCCGCGCCGATCCGAGCTGCCTTCGCGGCTCCTCAAGTCTCATCGTAGCAATGGGAGATGCGCTGGCGCGCAGCGGAACGTCTCTGCGCCTCTGCGCCTCTGCGCGAACACCCCTTCTTCTTAACTTCGTGATGAAACCGAACAGTCGTTGCCGACTCACCACGGATCAGCCATAAGCGTCGGTATAATGCGAAGGTGAGTTTGACCCCCGCCTTCCTCGATGAGCTTCGCGCACGCACCTCGCTGACCGCGCTCGTCGGCAAGACCGTGAAGCTCACCCGCGCCGGCCGCGAGTCGAAGGGTTGCTGCCCGTTCCACAACGAGAAGACGCCCAGCTTCTACGTCAACGACGACAAGGGCTTTTACCACTGCTTCGGCTGCTCGGCGCATGGCGACGCGATTCGCTGGCTGACCGATCATCAGGGCCTGCCGTTCATGGACGCGGTGAAGGAACTCGCCGCCGCCGCCGGAATGGAAGTCCCCGCCCCCGACGCGCGCGCCGCGCAGCGCGCCGAAAAGGCCAAGTCGCTCCACGACGTCATGCAAGCCGCCGCCGACTGGTTCACCCAGCAACTCGCGGGGATCGACGGTGCGGAGGCGCGCGCCTTGCTCGACCGTCGCGGGATCAAGGACGCGACGCGCAAGGCGTTTGGCTTCGGCTATGCCCCCGACGCGCGCGGCCGTTTGCGGACCGCGCTCAAGGACTTCGGCGACGACATGCTCTTCGAGGCCGGGTTGCTGATCCAGGTCGAGGGCAAGGAGCCCTATGACCGGTTCCGCGGCCGGCTGATGATCCCGATCCGCGACCCGCGCGGGCGCGTGATCGCGTTCGGCGGGCGGATCATCGGCGAGGGCGAGCCCAAATATCTCAACTCGCCCGACACCCCGCTCTTCGACAAGGGGCGGACGCTCTACAATCTCGATCGTGCGCTGCCCGCCGCGCGCAAGACCGCGCGGCTGTTCGTGGTCGAGGGCTATATGGACGCGATCGCGCTGGCGCAGGGCGGGATCGGCGAGACCGTTGCCCCGCTCGGCACCGCGCTGACCGAGCAGCAGCTGGAGCGGCTGTGGCGCGTGGTCGACGTGCCGATGCTGTGCTTCGACGGCGACAAACCCGGGCAGAAGGCCGCGATCCGCGCCGCGCACCGCGCGCTGCCGATGCTCGCGCCCGGCCGCAGCCTCGGCTTCGCGACGCTCCCAGAGGGACAGGATCCCGACGACCTGATGCGCGCCAAGGGTGTGCAAGGGTTCGAGGCGCTGGTGCGCGAGGCGGAGCCGCTGGTCGATCGGCTGTGGAAGCACGAACTCGCCGCCGAACCGCTCGACACGCCCGAGCAGCGTGCCGGACTGAAGAAGCGGCTGAACGACCTTGCCGAGACGATCGCCGACCCGTCGGTAAAGTCCGAATACAAGGCCGAATTCCGCAACCGCTTCGACGAGCGCTTCGCGCGGCAGCGGCAACCGTTCCAGCAGCGCCAGCCCTTCTACCCGATGGGGCAGCGCAAGCCCGGCCAGAAATGGTCGCCGCCCCCGCCCCCCGTCACCGAGGACGCCAAGAAGGTCGGCGCCGCCGGCAACATCGATCGCGTGCTCGCCAAGGCGGTGCTGGCCGGGCTGATCCGCCACCCCGCGGAGATCGCGCGGCACATGGAGGTGCTGGGCAGCCTCAAGCTCGCCGATGGCGCGCTGGGCCGGTTGTTCGAGGCGGTCGTCGATGTCGCGCTGGAAGACCGCCGCGCCACGCCGCTTGATAGCGGCGGGCTCGTCACCATATTGGCGCGATCCGGTTTCGAGGCGATCGCCCACGATCTTCTGAGAGCCGATACGATGCCCTATTCGTTCACCAGGGCCGGTGGCGACGAAAAGCAGGCGCGCGAGGACCTCGACGAGGCGATCGCGGTGCTGATCGCGCGGCCGGAGGTGGATGCAGCGCTCGCCGAGGCAACCTCGACGATGCAGACGCATTTCACCGCCGAGGCGTTCGAACGGCAGGTGGCATTGGTGAACGAACAGCGCGCGCTCGACGAGCGGCTTGCAAATCTGGTGCAGGCAAACGAAGACGCCCGCGCGCTTGGACCCGAGGACGATTGATGGCGAAGATGAACGGTGGCGGAGCTGACGAAGGCGCGGAAGTGGCCGATGCCCCGCTGATCGACCTGAACGACGCGAACATCAAGAAGCTGATCGCCCGCGCCAAGAAGCGCGGCTACATCACGTACGACCAGCTCAACGAAGCGCTCCCGCAGGATCAGATGTCGTCCGACCAGCTCGAGGACGTCATGTCGGCGCTCAACGAGATGGGCGTCAACATCGTCGAGAACGAGGAAGCGGGCGAGGACGGCGAGACCGAGGAGCGCGCCGACGACGAGGAGCAGGAAGCCGTCGACGGCGAGGCCGACGGCTCTGCCCCGGCGGTCGAGAAGAAGAAGGAAACGATCGACCGTACCGATGATCCGGTGCGGATGTACCTGCGCGAGATGGGAGCCGTCGAGCTGCTGTCGCGCGAGGGCGAGATCGCGATCGCTAAGCGCATCGAGGCCGGCCGCGACACGATGATCCTGGGGCTGTGCGAAAGCCCGATCACCTTCAATGCGATCATCGACTGGTCGACTGCGCTCAACGAAGGCACGATGCAGTTGCGCGAGATCGTCGATCTCGACGCGATGCTCTCCAAGGGTCCCTCGGCCGAGCAGGTCGAGGGCGCCGAGGACGATACGGGCGAGATTAGCGCGTCGAACGCCGGGCCGCAGTTCAAGGAAGAGGACGAGCCCGAGGAAGCGCCCGCCGACGACGATGACGACATGACTGAGCGTCGTGCGCCGCGTCCGTCCGACGAGGAAGAGGAGGACAACACCCTCAGCCTCGCGCAGATGGAGGAGACGCTCAAGCCGCAGGCGCTGGAGAAGTTCGCCAACATCACCGCGATCTACCGCAAGTTCTCCAAGATGCAGGAGAGCCGGCTCGACGCGATGAGCAATGGCATCGAGCTGTCCGGGGCGGATGAGCGCAAGTACCAGAAGCTGCGCGAGGACCTGACCGCCGAGGTCGAGAGCGTCCAGTTCCACCAGACCAAGATCGAATATCTGGTCGACCAGCTCTACAGCTACAATCGCCGGCTGACGACGCTGGGCGGGCAGATGCTGCGGCTTGCCGAGCGCCACAAGGTCAACCGCAAGGATTTCCTCGAGCGGTACATGGGGCATGAGCTGGACGAGGGCTTCCTTCCCTCCGTTACCGGGCTCGACAAGAAGTGGACGGCGTTCGCGACCAACGAGGCCGCGGCGGTCGATCGCATCCGCACCGAGATCAGCGAAATCTCGCAGCAGACCGGCATGGCGCTCAGCGAGTTCCGCCGGATCGTCAACATGGTCCAGAAGGCGGAGCGCGAGGCGCGCATCGCCAAGAAGGAGATGGTCGAGGCGAACCTGCGGCTCGTGATTTCGATCGCCAAGAAGTACACCAACCGAGGCTTGCAGTTCCTGGATCTGATCCAGGAGGGCAACATCGGGCTGATGAAGGCGGTCGACAAGTTCGAGTATCGCCGCGGCTACAAGTTCAGCACCTATGCGACCTGGTGGATCCGTCAGGCGATCACCCGCTCGATCGCGGACCAGGCGCGCACGATCCGTATCCCGGTCCATATGATCGAGACGATCAACAAGCTGGTGCGCACCAGCCGCCAGTTCCTGCACGAGCAGGGCCGCGAACCGACCCCGGAAGAGATGGCCGAGCGCCTCTCGATGCCGCTGGAGAAGGTCCGCAAGGTGATGAAGATCGCCAAGGAGCCGATCAGCCTCGAAACGCCGATCGGCGACGAGGAGGATTCGCATCTCGGCGACTTCATCGAGGACAAGAATGCGGTGATCCCGGTCGATGCCGCGATCCAGGCGAACCTCAAGGAAACGGTCACCCGCGTTCTCGCGTCGCTCACCCCGCGTGAGGAACGCGTGCTACGGATGCGCTTCGGGATCGGGATGAACACCGATCACACGCTGGAAGAGGTCGGCCAGCAATTCTCGGTCACGCGCGAGCGTATCCGCCAGATCGAGGCCAAGGCGCTGCGCAAGCTCAAGCATCCGTCGCGCAGCCGCAAGATGCGCAGCTTCCTCGACCAGTAAACGCTGACGGAGAGCGGGGACGTCCCCCGCTCTCCGCTCCGGTCCCGATCATCAATCCGGGTCAGCAATCGCGAACGACGGGTCGCCGCCTACGCGCTGTAAACCGCCCCTTTACATCCCCACGCTAACGCTGGCTTTCGACCGCCGTGCCACCGCTGGCACGGAAGGCGTCACCGAGCGGAGGAAAGCGTGACCATCGCCATCGAGAAGCGGCCGCAAGGCTGCGCCGCGACCATCCTGTCCATGGTCGCTAGCGACGGCACCGCCGCCGCGCCGCATGCGCGTGCGCTGGCCGAGCCCACCGCGACGCTGCGCGACATCGCTGACGCGATCCACGCCCTATGCGTCATTCACGGTGCCTTCCCCGGGATCGTCGACCATGCCAGCAACGGCTGCACCGATCCGTTCGCACGCGACTGGCTCGCTCAGGCCGCCGCCGCGGTCAGTGGAGAACGCGCATTGCTGGTGCGCCTGACCGCCGCGGTCGGCCCCCTGCCCTCGACGCCGGGTCAGGCCGCATCGCAGGCGGCGATCCTAGGGCAACGCAACGCGCTGGAAATGCTGGCGCGCTCCGACCGCGCGGGCTGTGCCACCGGCACGGCGCTCGCATTCGTGCTCGACTGGGCGGCGATCCGCACGGTGCTGGATTGCTGCGCCCGACGCATGGCGTTGCCGCTTAGCGACCCCTTCGCCGGTGCCGCGACACAGGCGATCGCGCTGCTTCGCGCGATCGAGGCGACCGCGCCGGTCGAGCGCGCGATGGCGTTTGGCGCGCAGCAGATGCTCGCGCAGCATCGCGGCCTCTGGCAATTGCTGGAGTCGCGCGCCACCGCACGCCACGCAATGTAACGCTTCGGTCCTTGCGCGTGCGCGACTGCCGCCGCTATTCCATACCCGATCTTCGACGAGGAACGGGTTGAGCGATGCAGCGCTTCGAGGGCACGCAGGATTATGTCGCGACCGACGATTTGAAAGTCGCGGTCAACGCCGCGGTCGCGCTGCGCCGGCCATTGCTGGTCAAGGGCGAGCCCGGCACCGGCAAGACCGTGCTGGCGCAGGAGATCGCCCGCGCGGTCGGGGCCGAGCTGATCGAGTGGAACGTCAAATCCACCACCAAGGCGCAACAGGGCCTCTACGAATATGATGCGGTTGCGCGGCTGCGTGACGGGCAATTGGGCGACCCGCGCGTCCACGACATCGCCAATTACATCCGACGCGGCAAATTGTGGGAAGCGTTCACCCGCCCCACCCCGCCGGTGCTGCTGATCGACGAGATCGACAAGGCCGATATCGAATTTCCCAACGATCTGTTGCAGGAACTCGATCGGATGGAGTTCCACGTCTACGAAACCGGCGAGACGGTGCGCGCAGCGCAGCGCCCGATCGTCGTCATCACCTCGAACAACGAAAAGGAACTGCCCGATGCGTTCCTGCGCCGCTGTTTCTTCCACTATATCCGCTTCCCCGATCGCGAGACGATGCAGGCGATCGTCGACGTGCATTTCCCCGGCATCCAGAAGCTGCTGGTCGGCCGCGCGCTCGATCTCTTCTACGAGGTTCGCGACGTTCCCGGGCTGAAGAAGAAGCCCTCGACCAGCGAGTTGCTCGACTGGCTCAAGCTGCTGCTCCACGAGGAGATGCCGCTCGACGTGCTCCAGAACCGCGATCCGACCAAGGCGATCCCGCCGCTCCACGGCGCGTTGCTCAAGAACGAACAGGACGTGATGCTGTTCGAGCGGCTGGCGTTCATGGCGCGCCGCGGCCAGCGCGGCTGATGTTCCTCGGCTTCCTCGACCAGTTGCGCGCCGCCGGCATCCCGGCGGGGATGAAGGAGCACCTGCTGCTGCTCGAGGCGTTGCAGGCCGAGGTGATCGAGCGTAGCCCCGAGCAATTCTACCATCTCTCGCGCCCGATCTACGTCAAGGACGAGGGGCTGTACGATCGCTTCGACCGTGTGTTCGCGCAGGTCTTCAACGGGCTGGAGACGAGCTTCGCCGACGCCGGCGCCGCAATCCCCGACGAATGGCTGAAGGCGATCGCCGAACGCTATCTGACGCCGGAGGAGATGGCGAAGATCGCCGCGCTTGGTTCCTGGGACGAGATCATGGACACGCTCAGCCAGCGGCTGGAGGAGCAGCACGCCCGGCATCAGGGCGGGTCGAAATGGATCGGCACCGGCGGCACCAGCCCGTATGGTAACGGCGGCTACAACTCCGCTGGCGTGCGGATCGGCGGCGAGTCGCGCCACCGCCGCGCGATCAAGGTGTGGGATCAGCGCGAGTTCCGCGACCTCGACAACACGCGCGAACTGGGCACGCGCAACATTAAGGTCGCGCTACGCCGGTTGCGCCGCTTCGCGCGGGAGGGGGCGGCCGACGAACTGGACATCGACGCGACGATCGCCGGCACCGCGCGGCGCGGCTGGCTCGACGTCGCGATGCGGCCCGAACGGCGCAACGCGGTCAAGCTGTTGCTCTTCCTCGACGTCGGCGGGTCGATGGATCCCTACATCCGGCTTTGCGAGGACCTGTTCTCCGCCGCCACTGCCGAGTTCCGCCACCTCGAATTCTTCTACTTCCACAACTGCCCGTATGAGGGCGTGTGGAAGGACAACCGCCGCCGCTTTCAGGAGCGCACGCCGCTGTGGGACGTGCTCCACCGCTTTGGGCATGACCACAAGCTGGTGCTGGTCGGCGATGCGTCGATGAGCCCGTATGAGATCAGCCAGCCGGGCGGGTCGGTCGAGCATATGAACGATGAGCCCGGCGCGGTGTGGATGCAGCGACTGACCGCCACGTACCCGGCCGCCGCGTGGCTCAATCCGCTGCCAATGGCGCAATGGGACTATACCGCCTCGGTCGGGATGATCAGGGAGCTGATGGCCGGGCGCATGTACCCGCTGACACTCGACGGATTGGATGCCGCGATGCGCGAGCTGACCCGCAAACGCTGAACGGTTGCGCGCAACGCACCCATCATCGCGCAGGTTGCAATTGCTGCATCACGCTTCCTTCACCAAATGGCTGCCACACGCTGCACCGCAGCAAAGCAATCTTTTGTGAGGCCGTGATGCTCTACCTCGTCTATCTGATCGCCCAGTACCGCAACCAGGCCCGCGCGCGCACCGAAGTTGCAAACGACGTCGACGTCCGTCGCGCCGCCTGATCTGCGACGGCGCAGCGCTTATTTCGCGGCGCTGCGCACATAAGGGGTGAAGTTGCCGAGCAGCAACG
This sequence comes from Sphingomonas phyllosphaerae FA2, assembly GCF_000427645.1. GTDB lineage: Bacteria > Pseudomonadota > Alphaproteobacteria > Sphingomonadales > Sphingomonadaceae > Sphingomonas > Sphingomonas phyllosphaerae. The sequence goes on from NZ_KE386571.1 coordinate 1,998,844, forward strand.
ACGCCTTGGGGATGCGCGAGCCGCGGTTGAGCGGCCGCACCTGATCGTTGCGGCACAATTGTCCGCCGAACGGCTCGGTGATCAGGATATCATCGTCGTCGAGCGTCTCGGCCCGCGCTTGTGGGACGTTGACGTAGAGGCGCGAGCCGATCCGCCAGACCAGGGCTCGCTCCGACACGATCTGCACCGAATTGTTGTCGCCCGGGCTTAGCGGAATGCAGCGTACCGGCGCCTCCGCGACCCGCCCCTTCAGCAGCTTCGCCATCTCCTCATCGGGGCTGGACCGCGCGGCCTGCGCGGGGGCGGAAACGGCGACGACCAACGCCGCGGCGACGATCATGTTCTTCATGGACAGTCTCCTGGCCTATCTACGCTGAACCAAGGCTGACCCCATGTCGATCCCCGGCTGATCTGAAGCAAGCCGATGACCCGGAACGGCGGAGCCCTGCGGCCCGTTCGTGTGGTCTATGGACGCTCCCCGCTGATGCCCGCCGCCAACCCGGCCGCCCCGCTTTCCGTTGCCGAACAGGTGGCGATGCTTGCCGAATTGCTGGCGACGCAGGATTTGATCGTCGCGCTCGCCGACGATGTCCGCGCCGCCGCGGTGGCACAGGCGCTGGAGGCGGCAATGCCCGCGGCGACGGTACTGTTCTGCCCCGGAAGCGACGCGCTGCCCGGCGAGGACGCGCCCCCCTCGCCCGCCAATGTCGGCCAGCGCGTTTCGGCGCTGCGTCGTGCGCGCAAACTTAGCGCAGGAAAGCGCCCGTCACGCACCGCGCTGATCACCACCGGCGAGGCGCTGGCGCGCGCATATCCCACGCCCGCCGCGTTCGACTCGGTGCCGCCGACCATCAGGCATGGTGAGGCGCTGGACCTTGCCGCGTTACACGCCGAACTCGAGGAGCTTGGCTACATCAGCGACGAACGCGTTGACGAGCCCGGCGAGGTCGCGCTGCGCGGGCAGGTGCTTGACGTCTTCCCGGCCGACGCCGCCCTGCCGCTGCGCGTCGAGGTCGCCGACGGCAAGGTGGTCGCGCTGCGCTGCTACGATCCCGCGGACCAACGCTCGATCGACGATGTTGCGGAGCGCGAACTCGGCCGCGTCGCCGAACCAGCCCCTGGTGACGACCGGATTACCTTGCTCGACCATCTGCCCGACGCGACGATCATCGTCGACGCTGCCGCCGACGATCGCCGCCGCCGTTTCCTGACGCTCGTCGCCGACGCGACCCGACGCGCCCCCAAACGCGCCGCGCGCGACGTTATCGACGATGCCGCGTGGCAAAAGGCTATCGGCGCGCGCGAGCAGGCGACACTTACGCGCGAAGGCGAGCCGCCGCCGCGGTTCGCCGAGCAGAAGGCGCCGCTGCGTGCCTTTGCCAGGCTGGCGAAGGAGGCGCGTGACGCTGGAGATCGCGTGGTATTGCTCGGCAGTGCGCGCGACCTGCGCTTCCTGCGCGCGCGCGTCGGCAAGGCTCTCGGCGACGACCCCACGGCGGTCGACGGATGGGCGCAGGTGGTCAAGGCGAAGCGTGGCGCGTTGCTGGCGCTCGCATGGGCTGCCGACCGCGGCTTTCGGCGCAAGGGCGTGCTCGCCATCGCCGCTGCTGACCTGCTCGGCAGCCGCGCCGAACGCGAGCAATCGGCTGGCGCACCGACCGACGCAGGGCTGCTCGATGTCGGAGAAATTCGCATCGGCGATGTCGTCGTTCACGAGGATCACGGGATTGGCGTGGTTACGGGTTTGGAGCAACTGCCCGACGACGGCGGCGACGCGATCAAGCTGACCTATGCGCAGGACGGCGTGCGATTGGTGCCGGTTGGCGAGGCCGATCGCATCTGGCGCTACGGCGCAGAGGCGGATGCGGTGACGCTCGACCGGCTGGACGGATCGAGCTGGCAGAAACGCCGCGGCGAGATCGACGCCGCGATCGCGCAGAGCGCGCGCGACCTGACCGCGCTGGCGGAGGAACGCGCCGCCCGCGACGCCCCGGTGCTCGATCCCGATCCCGCCGCCTACGAGCGCTTCGCGGCCGGCTTCGCCTTCACCGAGACCGCCGACCAGGCCAAGGCGATCGCCGCGGTGCGCGCCGACCTCGCCGCCGGGCGGCCGATGGACCGGCTGGTGATCGGTGATGTCGGCTATGGCAAGACCGAGGTTGCGCTGCGCGCCGTCGCGCTCGCCGCGCTCGCGGGCAAGCAGGTGGCGATCGCCGCGCCGACTACCGTGCTCGCGCGCCAGCATCTCGACACCTTTACCGCACGCTTCGAGGGCAGCGGCATCGAGGTCGCCGGACTGTCGCGGCTGTCGAGCGCGGCCGAGAAGAAGCGCGTAAGGGCCGGGTTGGCCGACGGCACGATCCAGATCGTCGTCGGCACCGGCGCGGTTGCGGGTAAGGGCGTGACCTACAAGGATCTTGCTCTGGTCGTCATCGACGAGGAACAGCGGTTCGGCGCGGCTGACAAGGACAAGTTGCGCGGGCTGTCGGCCGGGCACGTCCTGACGCTGTCGGCGACGCCGATCCCGCGGACGCTGCAATCCGCGCTGGTCGGGCTGCAGCAACTGTCGATCATCGCCACGCCACCCGCACGTCGCCAGCCGATCCGTACCGCGGTCGGCAGCTTCAATCCCGAGACGCTGCGCGCCGCGCTGCTGCGCGAGAAGAGCCGTGGCGGGCAAAGCTTTGTCGTGGTGCCGCGAATCGCCGATATGGCGCCACTTGCCGAACAGCTCGGCAAGCTCGTTCCCGATCTCGAGGTGATTGAGGCGCATGGCAAATTGCCCGCCGACGATCTCGACGCGGCGATGGTGCGGTTCGGGCGTGGTGAGGGCGACGTGCTGCTCGCCACCAATATCATCGAGGCCGGGCTCGACGTGCCGCGCGCCAATACGATGGTGATCGCGCACGCCGACCGGTTCGGGCTCTCGCAGCTCCACCAGCTGCGCGGTCGCGTCGGACGCGGCAGCCGGCGCGGACAAGTGTTGCTGTTCACCGATCCCGAGCATGAGATCGCGCCGCGGACGCTCAAGCGGCTGCGGACGCTGGAGGCGTTCGACCGGCTCGGCGCAGGCTTCGCGATCAGCGCGCGGGACCTCGATATGCGTGGTGCCGGCGACCTGCTCGGCGAGACGCAGGCCGGGCATATGAAGCTGATCGGGATCGATCTTTACCAACAGTTGCTCGAAGGCGCGCTGCGCCGCGCACGCGGCGAGGAGGTCGAGCGATGGACCCCCGAGCTGCACCTCGGCATCGAGGGGCGCCTGCCCGAGACGTGGATCCCCGACGAGGAATTGCGCGTGACGATCTATGCGCGGCTGGCGCGGATCACCGAGGCGGCGGCGCTGGACGCGCTGGAGGAGGAACTGGAGGACCGGTTCGGCGCGCTTCCTGACGAGGCGCGCACCCTGCTGGCGACGGCGCGGCTGCGTGTCGATGCGCGTGCGGCTGGGATCGCCAAGGTCAATGCCGGCCCGGCGGCGGTTGCGCTGGAGCCGCACAACGGGACCGCGATCGACGCGGCGGCGTTCGGGCTGGAGCAGAAGGAACGTCGTTTGCTGCTGCGCGAGCGGATCGATGATCCGTTCGCCCGGCTGGAGCGCGCGGGTGAGCTGGTGCGCGAGATGGCCGAGGCGTGAGCGCGCCGATGTTGGCGAAGGTGGCGCAGAACGGGGCGTGAGGCGCGGGTTGTGGTGCCGGCGAGTGCGCGGGCGCTTCTATGATAGCGATTGTTGGAGGGTGTAGGACATCTGTTCCTACATCAATTTCGTCATTCCCGCGCAGGCGGGAATCCAGACGCGCGGGTCGTCGCTTGAGCCGCACCGTCAGCGGTTCTGGATTCCCGCCTTCGCGGGAATGACGGGGTGGGGAGGAGGCGAGCCCCCTCCCCACGCTCTCATCAGAAGCGCACGCGGCCGCCGAGCGACAGGACGATCGCGCGGGCGTCTTCCAGACGGCCGTTGACGAGGATCGGCGTCTGGACCGCGCTGCCGGCATAGGCCGCCGTCGTGCGGTCGATCGTCGCATCCGTGAAGTCTACGTAATTCGCGGCGGCATCCAGCGAGAAGTGCGGCGTGACGTCGAACGAAGCACCGACAGCGTAATTCCAGCGGTTTGCGTCAGGCACGCGCGCGTCACGCTCGCCATCGCGGGTCGGGGTCAGCGTGCGCTGCGCACCGCCGCGCAGCGTCAGCCGCGGCGAGACGGCATAGTCGACGCCCGCCGCGTAGCTCCAGATGCTGCGATAGTTCTCGGGCAGTGCGGCGTTGAGCGGCGCGCCGAGGCGGATCGCGTCGAACTTTTCCCAGGTATAGCGGATCGTTTGCGCGTTGAGCGTCAGCTTGTCGGTGGCGCGGAAGCGGCCGCCGACCATGATCTGCGCGGGCGTGTAGAAGCTCGCCTCGACGTCGTTGATCGTCCGGTTCTGCCCGGCAAGCGGGCCGAGCAGCCCGCTGACGGTCAGGTCGCCCTTGAGCGTGTGCTTGATCGCCGATTTGTAGCTGACGCCGACGGTCGCCCAGTCGTTGTGCATCTGGAAACCCGCCGTCCAGCCCACGTCCCAGCCGCCGCCGGCCAGCTTCTGGCTGCCGTCGGGAAGCGATGCCGACAGGTTGGGCAGCGCGTTCGTCAGGCTGGCATCGGTATGTTCGATGTTGGCGGCACCGCCGACGCGCAACCAGTCGGTGACCGCCACCGCGACCGAGGGCTGGATGTCGAATGTGCGCAGATAGGTGCGGTCAGCGCTGTACCGTGCCCAGCTGTTGTTGTCATAGTCGGTCGTGAAACTGTACGGCGAGGTCACCGCGAGGCCGACCGCGAGCCGGTCACCCAGCGGGATCGCGACCGCGCCGGAGGGCAGCACGCCCTTGTTGATCGGGTCGCTCGACGACGACGCGCCGCCGACCGGCGCGAACGTGCCGCCGGGGCGACGGATCACGGTGCCCTTGTCGACCACGTCACCCTTGGGAAGAATCACCGAGGCGCTGACGGTCGCCTCCGCGCGCTCGATCCCGGCGATCGACGCCGGGTTCCACCACAGGGAAGCTGCGCCGGTATCGGCGGTTTCGCCCGAGAAGGCGCGGCCTGCGCCGCGCGCGGCCTGCTCCTGAAGGTAGAAGGCCTGCGCGTGCGCGGCGCCGGCGAGCGCGGACGAACCGGCGAGCACGGCCAGCGAGGCGATGATGCGGTGACGGGTGTTCATGGCGATCCTCATGTCTTTTTGTGTCTGGGCCCGGTGTTCCTGCGTCCCGTTTCGTTGAACGCAGGATGAATCGCCTTCCCCGCCCGGACCGACGGGGAAGATGTGAGTCAATTGCGCAACGGTTTGCCGGTCATCAACATGCTTTCGACGCGCGCATGGGTGCGTTCGTCATGCGCGCTTTCCATGAAGGCGGCGCGCTCCAGGTCAAGCAATTGCTGCTCGGTGACGGTGTCGACCAGATCGGCCTCGCCGCCGGTCAGCACGTTGGCGAGCCGTCCTGCGACCACCTCGTCATAGGCGGTGGCGACGCCCTTGCGGCGGAAGTCGGCAACCGCGCCGGCCAACCCGGTGCGCCCGCTTGCGCCCGGCAGGCGGAAGGTCGGCGATTCGGGCGGGGTGTAGCCGTCGACCAGCGCCAGCGCCTTCGCCTTGGCGTCCGCCAGCAGGCGGTCGCGGTTCATGGTGATGCCGTCAGTCGGGCGCAGGAATGCCATCTCCTTCGCCTGCGCCGCCGAGCGCGAGACCTGCGCGGTCGAGATCAGCTCGAACGCCTTCATCACCGCCGGCATCGGCCCGCGCGGCATCCCCTTCGATTTGGCCAAGCGATCGAGCAATTCGCCATGCCCGCCCCAGCCCGGCACCAGCCCGACCCCGGCCTCGACGAGGCCGATATAGCTCTCGGCATGCGCCTGCACCGCGTCGGAGTGGAGCAACACCTCGCAGCCGCCGCCCAGCGCCATGCCCGCGGGCGCGCTGACCACCGGGAAGGGTGCGTATTTCAGCGCCTTGAACGCCTGCTGCCCGCCGACGATCAGCTTCTCGATCTCGCCCCATGCCCCGGCCTTCACCGCGAAGAGCGCAAGCCCGAGGTTCGCCCCGGCCGAGAAGTTGCTGCCCTCGTTGTAGATCACCAGCGCCTTGAACCGCTCCTGCACCAGCGGGATCGCCTGCTGGATCAGGCTGGCAACCTCGCCGTCGAGCGCGTTCATCTTGGCGGTGAATTCAAGGCACAGCACGCCGTCGCCGATGTCCCACAGCGCGGCCGACGCGCTTTTCGCGACCGGCTGCGAACGCCGCTTGATGTCTTCGAGCAGCACGACGCCCTCGGCACGCGGCACGTCGTGATAGCTGCCGTCGCTGCCGAGATATTGCCGCACCCCGCCTTCGACGCGGTAGAACGGCCGGTCGCCGGCGGTGTCGAGGATCGCGGGGACGGCGCGGCCCTCGGCGCGCAGCCGCTCGGCCAGCTTGCCCGGCCCCAGCCGGTCCATCAGCTCGAACGGGCCGAACTTCCAGTTATAGCCGAGCTTCATCGCGTCATCGATCGCGACAACGTCGTCGGCGGCCTCGCCGACCAGCATCGCGGCATAGCTGAGCACGTTGCCGAGGATCGTCCACGCATAATCGCCGACCTTGCCGGGGACGGTCACGAGCGCGGCGAGGTCCTTCTCGGCGGCGGCGGGCAGCGCCTCGGGCTTGGCTTCGGGGCGGTAGTCGCCGGTGGTCAGGTCGATCGCCAGCTTGGTGCGCTTGCCGTCAGCGCCCTTCTCCAACCGGTAGAAGCCGCCCTTGCCCTTGCGCCCGGTGAAGCCTTCCGCGATCATCCGGTCGACCAGCGGCAGCGGGCGGACGGTGGCGAAATAGGGATCGCCCTGCGGCAGCGTGTCCGACAGGCTCCTGGCGAGCAGCGGCATCAGGTCGACGCCGACGAGATCGATCAGCGCGAAGATCCCGGTCTTGGGCACGCCCATCGGACGCCCGCCGATCTGGTCGGCCTCCTCGACGGTCAGCCCCTGATCGATCGCGGCATTGACGGCCACCGCCAGCCAATAGGTGCCGATGCGATTGGCGATGAAGCCGGGCGTGTCCTTTGCGCGGACGATCCGCTTGCCCATGAAGCGGTCGACGAAGTCCTCGACCTTGCCGGCAGTGCCGGCATCGGTGTCAGCGCCGCGGACGATCTCGACCAGCCGCATGTAGCGCGGTGGGTTGAAGAAGTGCGTGATGAGGAAGTCGCGGCGAAACTGCTCGCTACGCCCCTCGACCAGCCGTTCGAGCGGAATCGTCGAGGTGTTCGACGACACCGCTGTGCCGGGGCGCTTCAACGCCTCCAGCTTGGCATAAAGCGATTGCTTGATGTCGAGCCGCTCGACGATCGCCTCGACGATCCAGTCGCATTCGGCGACGCGCGCCAGATGGTCGTCGATATTGCCGGTTTCGACCAGTTTGGCCGCCGCCTTCGACATGAAGGGAGCGGGCTCGGTCTTGAGCATCTTCGCGACCGCGCCCTTGGCGACCGCGTCGCGATCGTCACCCTGCTTGGCGGGGATGTCGAGCAGCAGCACCGGCACGCCGGCATTGGCGACCTGCGCGGCGATGCCCGCGCCCATCACGCCTGCGCCGATCACGCAGACTTTTTTGATGCCGTCGCTCATCACACGCGCTCCAGCACGGTGGCGATGCCCTGCCCGCCGCCGATGCATTGCGTGGCGAGCGCGTAGCGCTTGCCCTCGCGCGCGAGCAGTGCGGCGGCCTTGCCGACGATCCGCGCGCCGGTCGCGCCGAGCGGGTGGCCGATCGCGATCGCGCCGCCGTCGAGGTTGATTGTCTCTTCCTTCAGCCCGAGGTCGCGGATGCAGGCGATCGCCTGGCTCGCGAACGCCTCGTTGATCTCGACGATATCGAGGTCGCTGGCGGCAATGCCCGCACGCTCCAGCGCCTTCTTCGACGCGCCGATCGGGCCGAGCCCCATCGTCTCGGGATCGCAGCCCGACACGCTGATCGCCTTGATCTTCGCGAGGATCGGGAGGTTGTGCTGCTTGGCGAACGCCTCGGAGGTGACGAGCACCGCGCTCGCGCCGTCGGTGAGCGGCGAGGAGGTGCCGGCGGTCACCGAGCCTTCTGCCGAGAACGCCGGCTTGAGCCCGGCAAGCGCCTCTGGGGTTGTCTCGGGGCGGAGCGTGCCGTCCTGATCGACCGCGCCGGCCTTGGTCTGGATCGCGACGATCTCGTCGGACAGGCGGCCGTCCTCACGTGCGGCGGCGGCCTTCTGCTGGCTCTTGACCGCGAAGGCTTCCTGCTCAGTGCGAGTGATCTGGTACTTTTGCGCGACGTTCTCGGCGGTCTGGCCCATCCCCATGTACGCGCCCGCGCTCTTGGCGGCGAGTTCGGGGTTGGGCAGCGGGTTGTAGCCGCCCATCGGCACGCGGCTCATCGATTCCAGCCCGGCGCAGATATACGCCTCGCCCGCGCCGACCGCGATCTGCCCCATCGCGATATGGATCGCACTCATCGACGAGCCGCAGAAGCGGTTGACGGTCATCCCGCCCACCGACAGCGGCAAATCGGCGAGCAAGCCGATCATGCGCGCGACGTTCAGCCCCTGCTCGCCCTCCGGGAAGGCGCAGCCGAGCACGATGTCCTCGATCAGCGACGCGTCGACGCCGGTCTTCTCGATCAGCCCGCGGATCGTCTGCGCGGCAAGGTCGTCGGGACGCACCCGCGCCAGCGCGCCCTTGCCCGCCAAATGGAACGGCGACCGGGCATAGCCGGCAATCACGACGTCGGTCATCGGTAACCCTCTCGATGCGATATGTTGGCTACCGTTTACGTCAACGTCAGTGGGGGCTCAAGGGGTTTTGGTGGCCGTCGCCCCTGCGCAGGCAGGGGCCTATGTCTGTCGAATGTCGCGGAGGGTCTGACACAAGGATGTCGTCCGTGTGTCAGGTGCCTCGATCCGACGATGCAGACATGGGCCCCTGCCTTCGCAGGGGCGACGGTGGTCAGATGCCCAGCGAGATTCGCGCGGCCAGCCGGTCGCCGGCATGTTCGCGCACCGCGAAGCGCGACAGGTCCGGTCCGTTGCGGATGTCGGTGCCGGTGTATTCCAGCGCCACCGTCAGCGGCCCGGTGATATGCTGCACCCCCAGCGACCAGTCGTGATAGGTCCCGTCCGGGCGGAGCCGCGCTGCGCGCGTCACGTCGTCGACGCTGCCCGACGAACGTCCGGCGCTGGCGGTCACCGTCCACGGCGTCGCAGGGATGCCGACGCGCCCGCGTACGCCGAGATAGAGATTGTCGCCGCCGATCGCGCTTTGTGACGGGGCGTAGCGCGCCTCGACCCCGGCCTGCGCCGGGCCAAGCGAGTAATTGAGCCCCGCGCCAACCTCGCCGTAATCCATTGCCCCGCGCGCGCCGGTGAAGAAATGCCCGGTCGCGAACGCATCGAGGCGGAAGCTCGCGAGGTCACGCGAATAGCCGAGCGCCGGCTCGATCACGCCGTCCGCGCCGTCGTGGCGCGCGTCGCCGCGCGTCGCGAGCACGCGCGCGCCGAGGTCGAACCCGGCGGGCAGGTCGATGCGCGCATAGGCCGACGGTGCAGCCTTGCCCTCGCTCCAGCTGATCCCGCGGCGGCGCTCGTCGGTGGCGAGTTCGACGCCGGCCTGGACCTGCGCCGCGGCGGGCAGCGCCGCCACGCCCGAGAGCATGGCGGCGATCACATAACGCATCCGCACGTCAGCCGCGGATCCGGTCGTGCGCGGCGTCGAGTTCGGCGACCAGCGCATCCTGATCGCGCGCGGCGACCGCGAGCAGATGATCGCGGACCTTGCCGCTGCGCGCCGCGACATCCTGCGCGATCGCGTCGCGCTGCGTCGCGCACCAGCCCGGCCGCGTGCCGGTCAGGGCTGTGTCGGCGCTGATCGTGCGCGCCATCACATGCCCTGCGGCGTGGCGCGCTTCGCGGTGGACGTCGACCGAGGCGGTCCAGGCGCAGCGCAGCACGCTCGGGCGACCCGGCGCGCCGACCGCGCCGACCTGCTTGTGCGTAACGTCGACCGCGCTGCGATAGGTGACGTCGACCTGCTGCCCGCGATGGTCCATCTGCACGCGGTGCGCCGCGTCGGCGGGGACGGGGGCGGTGGGGGTGCCGAGCAGCAGCCCGGCGACGATCGAGACGATCATGGCGTTTCTCCTTGCGTCGGCCCCGGACCATGCTGCCCGGTGACCGTATCCCGAGATACGTACGCGCCGCGCCGCTTCAACGATCCCGCCGGCAGCGTAACAATTTGTCATCCAGCGTTGTCGATCGCGCCACGACAGGCCACAACATACCGCAATGCCGTATGCTCCTGCCCTGCCCACCATCGCCGAGGCGATCCAGGCCTCGCTCAGCCCGGTCTTCGTGCTGACCGGCATCGGCGCGTTGCTCAACGTGCTGACCGGGCGGCTGTCGCGCGTGATCGACCGCGTGCGGGTGCTGGAGGAGCGGCATCCGCAGATCGGCATCGACGAACGTGCGCGGCTCGTGTGGGAATTGCGCCGCCTTGCCAAGCGGATGAGCGTCATCAACTTCGCGCTGTTCCTCGCGGTGGCCAGCGCGGTGGCGACCTGTATCGTCGTCGCGCTGCTGTTCATGGGCGCGCTGACGCACAGCCATATCGGCCCGTATGTCGCGGTCAGCTTCATCCTCGCGATGTCGCTGCTGATCGCCGCCTTCGTCGCGTTCATGATCGAGGTGCGGCTGTCGAGTCGCGCGATTCGGGTGCGCGACGAACTGCTGCACTGAGCCAGCCGGCCGGGCCGTTACCGCGGCGGCCTCACCGCACCAGCGCGTCGCCGGTGATCCTGTCGATGCTGGTGCAACTGGTCAGTGCCATGGCGACGCGCATCTCGGCCTCGACGAGTTGCAGCATGTGGCTGACCCCCGCCTCACCGCGCGCCGCCAGCGCATAGACCCACGCGCGCCCGAGCAGCACGCCATGCGCCCCCAGCGCCAGCATCCGCACCACGTCGAGCCCCGAGCGCACTCCGCCGTCCGCCAAGACCGTCATCCGATCGCGCACCGCCTCGGCGATCGCGGGCAAGGCGCGCGCGGTGGAAGGGACGCCGTCCAGCTGCCGCCCGCCGTGGTTCGACACCACGATCCCGTCCGCGCCCAGTTCGGCGGCGGCCAGCGCATCCTCACGGTCGAGAATGCCCTTGATGACCAGCGGCCCGTCCCAGCTTTCCCGGATGAACTCCAGATCGCGCCACGAGACGGTCGGGTCGAAATTGTTGCGCATCCAGGCGAAGAAATCCTCCAGCCCGGTGTTGCGCCCCAGCACCGGCGCGACATTGCCGAGCTGGTGCGGACGCCCGCGCACCCCGACGTCCCACGCCCAGTGCGGGCGCAGCACCGACTGCCACGTCCGCCGCATCGCCCCCGCCAGCCCCGGCGCGCCGGCCAGCCCGCTGCGATAGTCGCGGTAACGCGAGCCCGGCACCGGCATGTCGACGGTGAAGATCAACGCGGTGCACCCCGCGGCGCGCGCCTGCGCCAGCAGGTCCTTCATGAACGCGCGGTCGCGGATCATGTAGAGCTGGAACCAGAAGGGCGCGTCGGTCTGCGCCGCGACCTCCCCGATCGGGCAGGCCGAGACGGTCGACAGGCAGAACGGCACCCCGGCCTTGTTCGCGGCGCGTGCAGCCTGCACCTCGCCGCGCCGCGCGTTCATCCCCGCCAGCCCGATCGGCGCGAGCGCGACCGGCAGCGCCTGCCGCCGCCCAAACAATTCGGTGGAAAGGTCGAGCGTCGAGACATCGGTCAACACACGCTGGCGCAAGGCGATCTCGGCAAGATCGTCAACGTTGCGGCGCAGCGTCGCCTCGGCATAGCTGCCGCCATCGATATATTCGAACAGGAACCGCGGCAGCCGCCGTCGCGCCAGTTCGCGATAGTCGAGCGCCGATGCTGCCTTCGCCATGTCCTGCCAGGTCCTCCGCCGTGATCGCGGGCCTGAATAGCCGAGGACCGCGGCGATGCCATCCCCAAGCCGATTTCACCGGCGCCCCGGACCCTTCGACAAGCTCAGGAGAGCCCTGATCCGGGGCCACGCTTTTCTTGGCCGTCGCGAAAAGGAAGCGGGATCCCGGATCAAGTCCGGGATGACGACCAGATCAGCCCGCGCCGCCCTCGCGCTGTGCCATCAGCATCTGCAACCCCGGCGGCTGCGCCTGTTGCAACGACAATTCGCGCAACGGATCAGACGGATCGGCGCGGAACGCCACCAGCCGGATATGCGCCGCGACATAGGAGTGCAGGAAGCAGCTCTGGAAGATGCTGTCGCTCCACAGCCCGTTGAGCACATGCTCCATGTCGAGCGACAATTGCGCCATCAACTGCTGCGCACCGTCGGCGACCACCAGCACGCCGACCCCCGGCCAGCCCTCACCGACGAACGCGGCGGCCTCGCGGTTGAACGGTACGGTCGGCCCGGCATGTTCCTCGCGATAGGCGATCCCGGCCACTATGACGCCGCGCGCACGCGCCGCCGCCATGTCCTCGGCGAACAGATCGAACACCGCCGGGAACAGATCGAACAGCACGATCTCACGCGCTTCGGCGATCATCGCACGGGCGCGTTCGATGACGTGCGGCACCGAACGGAGCTGGAAGAACTCCTCGGCGCGGGTCGGCTGATAGACTGCGCTCAGCGACTTGAAGGCCTCGGTATGGCGGCGGTCGAAGTCACGCTTGAGCGAGGCGAACAGCTCGGCGGGCGGGATCGGGGTATAGGTGACCGGATCGCTGCTGTTGCTGGCGAGCAGGACCCCCTTCTGCTCCATCACCTTCAGCGCCTGATAGACGTTGGCCGGCGCCTTGCCGACGCGCTGCGACAGGCGATAGCCGGTCGCGGGCGCCTGCCGCAGCAACTCGGTATAGAGCGATGATTCGAGATCGGTGAATCCGAAGGCGCTGAGCGCGGTGTTCGGCTGCATGGGGTACTCCGGGAAAACGGGCGGGCGCCATGTCCCGGCCGACCCGCTCCGGCGCTATATAGCAGATTTCGCGTCGATCCAGCGGGTTGCGTCCGCGTATCGCGTGCGTACGCCGCGGCGGCATATGCCGCAAACACGTCGCGCGACCGCCGTTTTGACGGTGATCGCGCGTCAATTTCCTAATAGGAAAGTGGTGCCCAGAAGAGGAGCGTAGCAGGTCGAGGGGTTCGAGTCCTCGTGCCGGGTCTGGTTTTCTCCTGCTTTTTCAATGGCGGGCGGTTCGAGTCCCAGAAGAGGCACCGCACCGTCACCGTCATCTGGACGCTCAACATGTGGTTGGGGGGAGCCTGTGATATCATCTGGGCGGGTCATTGATGGAGGCTCCGGGAACGTGGTTGAGCGTGTTGAACGGTGCGACGATGATGGACATGCGGAGTGTCCCATCTGCCGGGACGAGGTGGCGGAGGGGTTCGTTGAGCGAGTGATGGCCGCAGCAGCCCAGCCGGGTCAGGTTATGACCGCTGAGGAGTTCACGATGTGGCTCGACGGCTTGGACGCTGCACCGACCGGCAGTGACTAAGGTCAGGCGGCGAGCGCCATCTGCTGCTTGAGCCGGTGGACGGTCGCGACACCGACCTTCAGCTTCTTGGCCGTGGCGTTGATGCTGACGCCCTTGGTGAGGGAGCGCTTGATGCGCTCGACCTTTTCGGCGTCGAGGGGCGGTCGGCCCGACCGTTTCGTGGATCGCGCCAACCCGGCCTTGATGCGGGAGATGATCATCTCACGCTCGAAGTCGGCGAACACCGACAGCATGCCGAACATGGCGCGTCCGCTGGGCGTGCTCGTGTCGAGCGCCTGCTGGTGCAGATAGAGGTCCACGCCCTTGGCGTTGATCTCGGTGAGGAAGGTGACGAGGTTCTGGAGAGAGCGCCCGAGCCGGTCCACGGCCCAGCTTGCCACCATGTCGATCTCGCGCCGCGCCACAGCCTTCATCAGCGCATCGTAGCCGGGGCGCTTGTCGCGTCCCTTCGAGCCGCTGATACCGTGGTCGGTGAACTCGGCGACGACTTCCCAGCCAAGCCGTTCGGCGACGGCCATGAGTTCTCGACGCTGGTTCTCGGTGGTCTGGCTGTCTTGTGAGACGCGGGTGTAGAGTGCGATGCGCTTGGTCATTCCAGAAGGACTCGCTCCAGTTCTGGAACGGGTCAAGCAGTTCATTTAGTTCGATAATATTCTGATCTGGAGCTACCTCGTCGTCCTCATCGACGGAGGCAACATGGCACGCACACCGATTTTGAACTCGAACCGGATGGTCATTGGCTATATCGAGGAACAGGGGGGCGGTAAGCAGAAGGCACTCGACCGCAACGCCATGCTGCTGGGCTATTACGACCCGGCGACGAACAGCACGCTCAACGCCAACCGCATCCTCATCGGGAAGGGCAACCAGTTGTCGTCACTGATCGAACGAGCGCGGTGACGTTCAGGCGGCATCGGCCTGCTCGAAGTGATCCCACGCGAGCATGAGCCGGTCGCCCTTGGCCTTGGGCAACGCCTTCCGGTCGATGAGCTTCCCCCTGACCTCGAAGTCGGCGCTGATCTTCACGACCAGCACCTTGCTGAAGTTGCGCTTGAGGTTGAGGGCGACGACATCGTTGCTCTTGAACGGCGTGATGGTCTTCACCTCGACGAAGTGGTTGCCGATCTTCCCGTCCGACCCTTGGGCGTAGTTGCGGTGGAGCTTCAGCCCGTGCGTGATGACGCCGTATAGCTCGCCGAGGTCGCCGTAGACCTGAAGGTGCCGCCCGGTCAGTTCGTAGTAATCCTGCGCCGTGGAAAGCAGGCTCTGGAAGATCGGCACCAGATCGGCTTCGAGGTCCGGGAAGCGGGCTTCGAACTCTAACCGTTCGAGGTGGGAGTTGATCTCGGTCCAAGTGATCCATTCGCCATCGTCGTAGATGGCATTGTCGTCATTCCACATGCTGGCCGGGGCTCCCGCTATCGCTCCCCAGATTACGATCTCGGCGGTTAACGTCCCTTTTCGAATTCAACTGCTTATCGAGCGGCGAAAACCGGCAGGTCGGATCGACGGCAAACCGGGATTTTCGAGGGGCATGCGCGGGGTGGCTTTTGGAATGCACTTCGACGCGTCTGCTCGCGGCTCTCGTCGGGCGGTGCCCGATGGTCTGGGAGCGTGAAAGCGTCGAGGGGAAGCAGCATTTTCGGGTCGAGGTGAACTGCCGAGCTACATGAGGAACAGGGAGACGGCTTGGCATCGCCAGATGTCGAGCCGGTGAACCTGTTCGCGAAGGACGCGCGCGGGACCGCGATAGCGGGGCCGACAAGTCCGACGCCCTGAATGACAGCCCATGATCCACGTCCATCCAGCGGTGCCGCGCAAGGGCGCGTCCCCAGCCCTTGGCATTCCCTCGTGCTCGATGGCGCGGCGTGCCGCCACACCATCGAACACCGATTGAACATCTGCGGGCATGTCGAGTGATGTCGAAGCAGCAAGAACTCCTCCGCGTCGATGTCCGCGCGAAACCCTCTATAGTCTTTAGAGAGTATAATGCGGACACTTCATGAGAGCCGCGACAGGACATTCGAATAATGCGGGAAGGTGTTGGTAAGTGGTATTGTTAATCCTCAACATCAAGAGCCACTCCAATGAAGATATTTATAGACGAGTCTCACGCCGGAGCAGGAAAGACCGGAGAAGCGATCGACAGGATTGTTCGGGCCAAAGGGAAGGTGCTGTTCGTCACCGAGCGGAGGGAAACCTTCTACGAGTTGGAAACCCGAATGCGCGCCGCTGCCGATGCCGCGAAAACCCGTCCGATCATCTGCCACATCCACAGTGAGAACCACTCGGGCCGGGGAGTAGCAAGCCGCATTGCGGCGCTTCCCGGCGACTACCGCCCGGTGGATCACGTCATCGTAATCATCACGCACGAGGCATTGCTCCGCAGCGACTTCAAGGGCTTCGCAGGCTGGCAGATCGTAATCGATGAAGTGCCCCGCTTCCTCGACTTTCAGGAAAAGCGCACCGCGCTTGATGCCGCGTTCTTCCAGCAGCACTACGAACTTACACCGTTCGGCGGCAAATGGCATACGGTCACCCTCACCCCAACGGGCCGTGCTCTCACCGTTCCTGATGTTCGCGCAGACCAGTCTCACACCCATCTCGATCTCTTTCACGCGCGGGTGATCGAGGCCAGCCAGCCCGGTCCGAAGCGGCACGTTTTGTGCAGCCTTCCCGACTGGACCGACATGAGCGACAAGACGGTGGCATGGTGCTGGGCCAGCGTCTTTTCGCTGCGGTCGTTGGACGCATTCGACCGCGTGGAACTGCTGGGGAACCGATTTCGCGATGACATCGGCGCGACGATATCGGCCTTCTTCGACACTGACGAGATCGAGTGGGAGTGTCTGCCCGCGCCTATCAACTCGGCGCAACCACGAGCGCGGTCGGTGAGCATCCACTACTTCAGCGACAGACCGTCAGCGAAAGGCTGGTTCGGCGAGGACGCTGGACAGGCGGTCTTGCGCGAGGTGGGGCTTCATCTCTCGACCGTGCTGCCGAACGCTGCGATCTGGACCACGAACAACGCTGGTCGTCCGGGGAAGCCCTCGCCAAGAGAACTTCTCGCCCTTCCCGACAAAGGTTATCTCACCCCGAAGCAGGCCGGGACTAACGAGTATCGCGGACTGCACCACGCTGCCATCATCTACGCCGCGAAGCCGTGCGCGAACCTGCGGTCGCTACTGGACCTGCTCGACATCGACTCCAATCACTGGACGCGCAGTGTCGAGTTTGAGGCCGTCCTCCAGTTCGTCACGCGCACCAGCATCCGCGACCCCAACAGCACCGCCCCGGTGTCGCTGTGGGTGTTCGACCGAGAACAGGCGTTATATCTGAAAGAGTATTTTGACTCCTTGCCGCACGTCACCGCGTCGCTGGTGCGTATCCCACTGGCGATCGAGATTCCCGAGAAGCAGAAGGGCGGACGGAAACCGATCATTCGCACACCCGAGCAGCGGGAAGTCGCAAAGGCAAAAGAGCGAGAGAAAGATGCCGCGCGCAAACGTGAGAGCCGAAAGAACAAAGCCGTCAGCGTCTCAAGCCCGTCATGCCTAAATAGCTGATGGACGACGACTACATCGACGATAGCGGCACGATCTGGATTTGGCGATTGATGGGCGGGTGTTGCGATCCCGCCCGTCCCTCTAATCCGGCCACACGCGACCTGCGCTGGAAGCTGGTCGAGGAACGCCTTGCGCAAATGGAGCAGGAAGCGGCGAGCAACATCGCGATGCTTCGTTCCCAAGGCCGGGGTTGAGCTACCGCGCCCGATCTACCGAAAGGTAAACGGCGCGGCATAATCGCCTGCGGTCTGGCAAAGCTTCGCGGCAATACCGTGCATCTGATTCATTGCGGGCTTCAGAAGGTCATTCGCATGATAGGGGATCACGACATGCGCCTTCGCGCGAGAGATCGCGACATTGATGAGGCGGTCGCCCTCTGCCCCGTTGAAGAAGGTGCTCGACGCATCCACCGGGTCGAAGATCACCAATGTGCGCTCGCTGCCCTGTGCGCGATGCACAGTGCTGACGCTGACCTTCGCATGATCACGTCGGAGCATGGATCGCAGCAAAGCCACCTGCGCTCGATAAGGCGTGAGGACCACGATGTCCTTGGGGTCCACATAGGAACCCGCCAGTTCGTCCAGCGCAGCGAGCACCAGCTTGGCAGATTCGAACCGGATGAAGCCGCCATATCTCGTCGAGAACGTCGCTCCCTCGCTCACCGGGTCGAAGCAGACCCTCGGCACTTCGCGCCCGTTGACGAAGAAGGGCGAGCGGCTCGCCCGCCATCCCTCATCACGGTTGGCCTTCTTACAGACGAGGAGGTCACCGCCGTAGAATGTCGTGCCAACGATGTGGCAGATGGCCTGCGCCATACGCGATTGCTCATTCAACCGCGCGGTTCTCACATGGGCAAAAACATCGAAGGCGGTGCGGGTGAGAGCCCCGCGAACAGCCGCGCTATCCGATCTGGCGATGGGGGAAAGCTGCTGGGGATCGCCCGCGAAGATGGTTTGCGCACCCAGCGCCGCCATCATCATCGCGGCGGGGCCGAGCACCTGTGAGGCTTCGTCGCAGAGCACGAACGGGAAGCGAGGGTTTTGCAGACAAAGGTGCCAGCGCACCGCCGTCGCGACGGTGACGCCTACGACGCGCGCGGAAGCGGCGGTCGTCTCGATGTCCGCGCTGAGATTCCGGCGGGCGGCATCCATCCGGCCCTTCCATTTCACATAGTCGGCGATCTTCGCCTTGGGCGGCTCGGAGGCTTCAAGCACCAGATATTCGTTGACCTTCTCGGCGATCCCCGGTGCCAACAGATGAGGTCGATCAACATATTTGCGTGGGTCGAAGTGCGCGCCGATTCGCTTCACCTGCGCCGCCAGATCATGTCTGCCGATCCGTTGCAGCCAGTCGTCGATCGAGAGGATCGCGGTGTCCACGGCGACATTCGTCGGCCCGACGACAAGAATGCGGGCCTTGGGGAAGCGGCGCAGCAGATAGGCGGCGATGGCTCCGATCGTATAGCTCTTGCCGGTGCCGGGAGGACCGATCACGATGGAGCATCGATAGGCGGTGTTCTGGACCGCCTCGACCTGCCGTTTGCGCAGGTCGGCGAAGTCAGGTGGGAGGGGCCTCACCTCTTGTATGGGATCGAGGTCGGCCTTTGACTGCTGGAGCGCCTTCGCCGCTCGGCCCGCCATCGGCCCCTGCCACATTTCAATCAGGGGACCGAGGAAGTCGTTGAGGAAAACCCATGCCGTCTCACCTTCCTTCGGTGCGGCTCCTTCCAGCGGCTGCACCACCACCCGGTCGTTATCGACATCGACAAACTTGATGATCCCGCCGAACTCAAGCTCGCGGCCCCAGCGGATGCGCCCGCCTTCCAGCCCTTCGTCCAGCGGCACCTTCTTCCGCGCGGCTCCCGGCTTCATCGACAGGACGATGAACTCGTCCGCCCATTCGGCACCCAGCACCGCGAAGGGCGCGCCCTGAACGGTCAGCGCCCGCTCACTGGTTAACGCCTCAATGATCCTTTCGCGCGTGAGCCCCACGGCGTCCCCCGATGCCTTGGGTGAGAGAGTGGTCGGAAGGTTATGAATTTGCAACGATGAATGCGTTTTGCTGGCGGCATCCTACCCTCGTCATTATGCTGTCGGGATGAATCCTGTTGAGATCGAAGAAGCCGTTTCGCAGCTTGCGCTTGAACCCTTTGACCGGGGGGAGTTTCCCTTTTCGTTCCTGCGCGCGTTCGGCAATCCTGAGACGACCATCAAGCGGCTGCGCACCGGCGCGACCAACCAGTCCGATGTTGGCGGCGTGCTCCAGCGCAGCAACATCCACATCGCGACCTGCGGTGCCGGTGAGGTCGAGGCCACGCTTGGCCTGCTGCGCGACAGCCCGAAAACGGCGACAGCCAAGGCCAAATTCATCGCCGCGACGGACGGCGATTCCTTCCAAGCTGAGGATCGGGCGACCGGTGAGACGGTCGCGTGCGACTATGCCGATTTCCCGGATCACTTCGGCTTTTTCCTGCCGCTGGCGGGCATCACCACGGTCGAGCAAATCCGGGAAAGCTCGTTCGACATCCGGGCGACGGGCCGTCTCAACAAACTCTATGTCGAGCTTCTGAAGGACAACCCGGACTGGGCGAAGGCCGAGCGCCGCCCGGACATGAACCACTTTATGGCGCGGCTGATCTTCTGCTTCTTCGCGGAGGATACCGACATCTTCGTCGGCGAGGGGCTGTTCACCAAGACTGTCGAGCAGATGAGCGCGCGAGACTCGTCGGACACCCACACCGTCATCAGCGAGATTTTCCGCTCGATGGACACGAAGATCGCGGATCGTCAGTCGGCGGGGATCGCGCGCTACGCTAACCAGTTCCCCTATGTGAACGGCCAGCTTTTCAGTGGCAGCACCGAGGTGCCGCGCTTCACCAAGATCGCCCGCTCCTACCTTAACCACATCGGCAACCTGAACTGGAAGAAGATCAACCCGGACATCTTCGGGTCGATGATCCAAGCCGTGGCCGACGACGAAGAGCGCGGCGCGCTCGGCATGCACTACACCAGCGTGCCGAACATACTGAAGGTGCTGAACCCGTTGTTCCTCGACGATCTGCGCGGCAAGCTGGAGGAGGCGGGCGACAATGGACGCAAACTGCTCAACCTGCGCAACCGCATGGCGCGGATCAGAGTGTTCGATCCGGCCTGTGGCTCCGGCAACTTCCTCGTCATCGCCTACAAGCAGATGCGGGAGATTGAGGCCGAGATTAACCGGTTGCGGGGAGAGCGCGAGCGAAGGAGCGATATTCCACTAACGAATTTTCGTGGCATCGAACTTCGCGACTTTCCGGCTGAGATTGCCCGCCTTGCGCTCATCATCGCTGAGTATCAATGCGATGTGCTATACCGGGGACAACAAGAAGCGTTGGCAGAGTTTCTTCCGCTCAACTCCGAAAACTGGATCACGTGTGGCAATTCTCTTCGCTTGGACTGGCTAAGCGTCTGCCCTGCGACCGGCACTGGCGTTAAGATGCGGGGCGATGACCTGTTCGAGACGCCGCTCGATCAGTCGGAGATCGATTTTGAGAACAGCGGCGGCGAAATCTATCTGTGCGGTAACCCACCTTATCAAGGGAGCATGAATCAGACTTCGGGTCAGAAGGAGGATATGCTTCTGACATTTGCAAGTCATTTTGCAAAATACAAGGATTTGGATTATGTCGCGGCCTTTCTATTTAAGGCTGCGCAGTTCAATAGATTGGCGGGAGCAAGCAGCGCGCTGGTGACCACCAATTCTGTTACGCAAGGCGAGCAAGTCGCCATGCTTTGGCCCCTCATATTTTCTCAAAAGAATCACATTCATTTTGCGCATAAGTCTTTTTTATGGGCAAACCTTGCAAGCAACAAAGCTGCGGTTACATGCGTAGTGATTGGCCTTTCGGCATCTTCTAATGGTCAGAGGCTGCTCTTTGAGGGAGATGTCGCAAGGCAAGTGGATTTGATCGGCCCTTATCTCATCGCTGGGTCTGATCAGGTTGTCGTCAAGCGGACCTCTCCATTACATCAACTGTCCCGGATGGATTATGGAAATAAGCCAACCGACGGTGGAAACCTAATTCTGAGCACCGACGAAGCCGCCTTGCTGATAGCACGCGAACCCGACGCCAAGGGCATCGTTAAAAGATATGTAGGTTCGCAGGAATTCATTCGCGGAACCGATAGATGCTGCCTGTGGATCAATGACGAACAACTCCCTCAAATATCAGGCTACCCTGATGTCATAGACAGAATAGAAAAAGTCCGCATCCTTCGAGAGGAGAGCAAGGGGTCTCAGGCAAATAAGGGGGCATCTACCCCTCACAGATTTGTATTCTCCCCTCACACAGAAGGAAGAAGCATAATCATCCCTCGGCATTTTTCTGAAAGAAGAGAATATGTCACGGTAGGAATCGTTGATGGTCGAACGACGGTGATTGCCGATTCGGCTTCTGCTATTTTTGATGCTGATATGGTGAGTTTTTCCGTGCTCAGTTCACGGATGCAGTTGGTTTGGGTTGATGCCGTCGCGGGCCGTATCAAGACGGACTATCGTTATTCCGGGACCATGGTTTGGAACACATTCCCTCTCCCAAAGCTGACAGAACAAAACAAGATGGACCTCACGCGCTGTGCTGAGACCATTCTCCTCGCGCGTGAATCTCATTTCCCTGCGACCATTGCCGAACTTTATGATCCTGACGCCATGCCCGATGACCTTCGCCGTGCTCACGAGGAGAACGACGAAGTGCTCGAACGCATCTATGTCGGTCGCCGTTTCCGTAATGACACCGAGCGCCTTGAGAAGCTGTTTGACCTCTACACGAAGATGACCGTCAAGAAGGCGGCGGCGTGAGCAAGCCGGATCGAGTTTTTCTCCAGATGTGGGGGCCGACACGCGATCACCTGATCGCAAACCACGACTTTTATGTCGCGGAGGCAAAACGTCGTTTGCTCGATCCGTTCAACGACGACACGATGAAAGCCGATGCCGATCGTCACGCGGATGCGTGGCTGGCCGAGCGAGGAAGTTATTTCAATCCCGACCGCGACGATCCGGGTGATTATTATGAACGGGCATACGACGAAAACATAAGCTTCTACCTCAGCCTCGTCGGGTTACGCGACAACACCCGGCTGAGCATCATTGCAGGCATGTTTCACGATTGGGAGAAGCAGCTTCGCGATTGGTTGGGCAAGGAATTCGGACATCACGGCTTTGGCAATCACACGCATGGTGCTGTATGGCGGGTCACTTTCGACGATCTGATTGATTTACTCGAATGCTGCCAATGGCCGGTGAGGGCATGCGGCTATTTTCGTGATCTGCACCTGTGTCACCTCGTGACCAATGTCTACAAGCACGGCAATGGGGCGTCCTTTCAGGCTTTGAAGGCGCTTGCCCCCGATTTGGTCGGCAAAACGGACGACCTTCCTGCGATTTTTGTGTCTGCCCTCGACTTCACATCGCTGAACGTCGGTGATGCCGAACTTGCGCGTTTTGCCGACGCCATCGGCGCTTTCTGGCGCGACGTGCCCGAGAACATCTTCTTCTCACAGGTCGTCGAGCCGCCAAAATGGCTCGAACGCGCCCTGAAAAAGGAACAAGAGGAACGCGCGAAGTGATCGGAGCGTGCGAAGCGCGGGGCGCGTCATGACTGATCAGGATCGCTCACCGGGATGGGACAAACGCGAAGTTAATCGCATCGCCCGCGATCTGTATGGCGGTCTCGGCGCAATGTTTGACGCTCATGGCTGGACGACAGATGGTCGCGTCATCAGCCAGATCGCTCCGACCAAGGTCGTCCAAACCTATGGCAGTGTTGAGGCGTTCGCGCGCGCTCATCAGGACGGTCGAGAGTGGAGTGCCATGTTGGACCCGCTCGCCGCGATAAGGGCTGATCCGCCGCAGGTTTTCCTCAAGAGCTTCCACGGGTTCGATCCCGAGACATGGGGCTTTCTGGGCTACACCAAGGCGTTTGCGCGAGAGAAGTTTGTCCGAGAGAGCAAGCCCGGTGCACTGTTGGTTGTTTGCGCCACCTCTGAGGCTCCAAACCCCAAGGAGCGACTCCGCGTGCTCGGAATGCAGCAGCAGTCCCACATTCACGGGACAAAGTGGAATTTCCTTGCTCCACAGCGCCACGCCGAAGAGCGGAGCGACCCGGATCGAGTGCATGCGTGGGCTAATGCCCTGAAGGCACTTCGCGCATGGCGTATCCCCGAGGAGGACCGCCCATTCGTTCGCGACATTTTCCCCGATACCCATAAGGGCGGCGCTAACGGCACGGCAATCGGATCATATGGCCTACGGCTGACCTGTGAAGAGGCGCTGCGGATTCTCGATCTGCCGCTATACGAGGTTTCCGTTTTTGGTGGCGCGCCGGTCGAGGCGCTCATACCGGGGCCAGCCCAGCAAATCCTTTCGCCGAGCCGACCGGGGCCGGTGTCTCAATCGAGCTATATGGTCCGTGAGGCTGAGGGACCGAAGCACCTTTACATCCTCCGCCTGCACGGGGACGCCGACAAGTTTCTTGGTTATGGGGCTTCCGGTCACTCGATCGTGAAGGTCGGCTTCTCGGTTAGTCCGCAGACCCGCTGCGATGCGCATAACGGCGCACTTCCGGCCTGCGCCTTCGAGTGGAAGATCGAGAAGTCCACTCACTCGGAGAGGCGGTTTCCGTTTCCCTCTTCGCGTCATGCACTGGCCGGAGAGGGCGAGATGAAGAAGCTGCTCGCCACCGAGGGCAAATCGCTCGGCGGGGAATTCTTCCTTGCCGAGACAAAATCAATTGATCGCGCATGGAAGGCTGCGATCGTTGCAGCCGAGAACTGGAAATTATGACCACCGCCAAGCCCATACCCGCCGTCTCCTTTCAGACAGCCCGCACTGGCACCTCCGCCAAGCCCAACGCGATGGGCATGCGCGAGATGCAGGAGCGCGCCTACAACAAGCGGGGCGAGCAGTATCTGCTGATCAAGTCGCCTCCCGCCTCCGGGAAGTCGCGCGCGCTGATGTTCATTGCGCTCGACAAGCTTCACAATCAGGGGCTGAAGCAGGCGATCATCGTCGTGCCTGAGAAGTCGATTGGCGGCAGCTTCTCGGACGAGCCACTTTCCAAATTCGGCTTCTGGGCCGATTGGACGGTCAAGCCGCAGTGGAATCTCTGCAATGCGCCGGGGCCGGATGAGGAGCGCGTCGATGCCTCCAAGGTTCGCGCGGTCGGCCAGTTCCTCGCCAGCGAGGATCGCGTGCTGGTCTGCACCCATGCGACCTTCCGCTTCGCGGTCGAGCAGCTTGGCGTTGAGGCGTTCGATGACAGGCTGATTGCGGTGGACGAGTTTCACCATGTCTCGGCGAGCGCAGAAAATCGCCTCGGAAGCCAGCTTGCCGACTTCATCCGTCGCGACAAGGCGCACATCGTGGCGATGACCGGCAGCTATTTCCGGGGCGACGCGGTGCCGGTTCTCATGCCGGAGGATGAGGCGCGGTTCGAGCCGGTCACTTACACCTATTATGAGCAGTTGAACGGCTATGAGCATCTCAAGGCCCTCAACATCGGCTATTTTTTCTACTCCAACCGCTATCTAAGCGCGATCGAGGCCGTCCTCGATCCGGCGAAGAAAACGATCGTCCACATCCCCTCGGTCAATTCGCGCGAGAGCACGAAGGACAAGATCAAAGAGGTTGAGGAGATCATGGAGTATTTGGGGGAGTGGCAGGGTGCCGACCCCCAGACCGGCTTCCATCATGTGAAGCTGCCAGATGGCCGGATCATCAAAATCGCCGATCTGGTCGATGACAGCGACCCGGCGAAGCGGGCCAAGGTGCTCGCCGCGCTGAAAGACCCCACGCACCGCAACAACCGCGATCATGTCGATATCATCATCGCGCTGGGCATGGCGAAGGAAGGCTTTGACTGGATTTGGTGCGAGCATGCGCTGACGGTCGGCTATCGGTCGAGCCTGACCGAGATCATCCAGATCATCGGTCGCGCCACCCGCGATGCGCCGGGGAAGGAAACCGCCACCTTCACCAATTTGATCGCCGAGCCCGACGCCTCCGAGGCGGCAGTGGTCGGCGCGATCAACGATACCCTCAAGGCCATCGCCGCAAGCCTGCTGATGGAGCAGGTTCTTGCGCCGAGGTTCACTTTCACACCCAAGGATCGCGGTCCGATCGACGACTTCGACTATGGCCCCGGTGGCTATCAGGAGGGGCAGACCAATGTCGGCTTCAACGAGGAGCGCGGCCAATTCCACTTCGAGATCAACGGCCTTGTCGAACCCAAAAGCGATGAGGCAGTCCGCATCTGTCAGGAAGACCTGAACGAGGTCATCACCCAGTTCGTGCAGGACAAGACCGCCCTTGAGCGCGGCATGTTCGATGAGGAAGTGGTGCCCGAGGAACTGACCCAGCTTCGCATGGGCGCGATCGTGCGCGACCGCTATCCCGAGTTGAGTGCCGAGGATCAGGAGGCTGTTCGCCAGCACGCCATCGCCGCGCTGAACCTGACCCAGCGCGCGAAGAAGCTCGCCGGGGGCGGTGATACCGAGGATGGCGAGCCCAAGCTGAACACTGCGCTGATCGACGGCGTGCGCAAGTTCGCGATGGATGTCCGCGATCTGGACATCGACCTGATCGACAGCATCAACCCGTTCGAAGCGGCATACTCGGTGCTGGCCCGGTCCATGGACGCCAACATCCTCAAGCAGGTGCAGGCGGTCATCTCGGCACGGAAAGTCAAAATCTCACCCGAGGAAGCCCGCGACCTCGCCGAGCGCGCGCTGCGGTTCAAGAAGGAGCGCGGACGCCTGCCCGACATCAACGCACAGGACGCATGGGAGAAGCGGCTTGCGGAGGGGGTTGCCGCCTTCGCCCGCTACCGTGCAGAGGCCGCTGCGAATGGCTGACCTATCGGACGACGAACTGCTTGCCGAACTTGGCGTAGCGATCGAGCAACCCAAGGCCCGGACCTACACGCCGCGTGAGGAGCGGATCATCGCAGGATTTGAGGATGTCGTGCGTTTCTACAACGAGCACGGGCGCGCGCCGCAGCACGGCGAGGATCGTGACATCTTCGAGCGGCTCGATGCCGTTCGCCTCGACCGGCTGCGCGAACTCGACGAATGCCGCGAGCTTCTCAGGCCGCTGGACACCAATGGCCTACTGAGCACTGCGGAGGCGGAGGCAGCAATGCCCGTCGAGAGCATCGACGACGACGCCTTACTTGCCGAGCTTGGGATCGCGGTCGATCCCGCTGCTGATGACATTCGCGTGTTGCGCCATGTGCCATCCGCCGACGAACGCCGTGCCGCTGAGGAAATTGCAAACCGCGATAAGTGTGAGAACTTCGCCGCATTCAAGCCCCTGTTCGAACAGGTCGAACGCGACCTTGAGACCGGCGCGCGCGTGACGCGCCCGTTTGTGAAGGACGCCGGGTTCCTCAAGGCCGACATTACCACGGGACAGTTCTTCATCCTTGGGGGGCAGGTCGCCTATGTTGCGGAAGTGGGTGACCCCATCCGCGCACCGAACGGTGAGACGGACGCACGACTGAAGGTGGTTTACTCCAATGCGACGGAGAGCAACCTCCTGCTGCGCTCGTTGCAGCGGGCGTTGTATAAGGATGACGCAGGACGGCGGATCACCGAGCCCGAAGCGGGGCCATTGTTCTCAGGCACGGCGAGAGATGGCGATCTGGAGAGCGGCACCATCTATGTCCTGCGCAGCAAATCCGATCATCCGACCATCGCTGAGCATCGTGACCTGATCCACAAGATCGGGGTGACGGGCGGGTCCATTGAGGCCCGGATCGCCAATGCGGCAAAGGAGGCGACCTACCTGTTCGCCGGTGTCGATGTCGTTGCCAGTTATACCCTGTTCAATATCAACCGAGCCAAGCTGGAAACTCTGATCCACCGCGTATTCGCGGCAGCGCAAGTTGATCTTGCGGTGCAGGTCGGAAGCCCGGTCAAGCCGCGCGAGTGGTTTCTCGTGCCTTTGCAGGTCATTAATGAGGCCGTGGATCGGATACGAGACGGCTCGATCACGGGCTACATCTATGATCCGAAGCAGGCAGCGTTGGTAACGGCGGCTTGATGACCGCTTTTCCAACCGGGCGGCTGTTCCACGGCGATGATCTGGGCTGCAAGGCGTTCCTTGCGAGCCAGCCCGCCCAATATGTCTACATCCTGCGCCGCCCTGACGGGCGTCCTTTCTATGTCGGAAAAGGCTATGGCCCTCGTGTCTTTCAGCACGAGAACGAAGCGCGGCACCCGAACAATCGCCTATCGAACGCCTACAAGTTGAATGTCATTCGCTCGATCTGGAAAGCCGGTCTCAAGCCCACCTACGAGATCGATCTGGTCACCACATCCGCCGAGGAAGCGTATGTCCGGGAAGCCGACCTGATCGGCCTCATAAAGCGACTGCATGAGGGCGGGCCGCTAACCAATCTCGCAGCGGGCGGTGGATCGACGGCGGGAGCGGCCCCGGCGTCGGTTGAGCGCCATTCCGCCACGCTGGGCGGTATCCCCGATGATAACCCCGAGCGTGCGACACTGAACGGGTTTGTTCTCAGCATCGCCCATATGGACTCCGTGGTCGTGAAGCCCGTTGGGCAGTTCATCGCTCGTCCGACCGTGCGGTTTCCCAACAAGTCTCGGAAGCTGTCACTGCGGCAGGCGGTGGCCGTCGTTGCGTCAGCGGCTTCGAATGGCATCAGCATGGCCGGTGAATGTCGTATCCCGCGCAAGCTGATCGTCGATGGGGTAGAAGGGCTCGTGGAGAATGGCGTCGCCTGCGATCTGCTCACAGGCGGGGCTGTTTCGATAGACCCCGCCGCCGACCCGGCTGACGAATGCTTCCTGCTGTCGGCTCAGCAGGCTGCGGCGATTGTCGGAATGATAGGTAAGCGCAAGTGTATCGATCTTGGGATCATACCTGCCCTCACGGTCGATTGATCGCCCGGAAGGGAAGCTCACGCCAACCCGATCCGCATCCCGTCAACCGCTTCGCGGATCGCCCGGTCGAGCGCTTCATCACCCCCATCCTCGGGCATGTCGTCCAGCATGTGCATAGGCTGCTGGTGAGGGCCGAAATATCCCCAGCCCGTGTTCTGGCTGAGGCCGCTCTCACGCCACTGCCCACTCATCCCGGCGCATTGGAGCGGGAGCCCGCGTGCCGACAGGTTCCGAGCCAGACGCCACAGAGCCGCGATCATTGACGAGCCATCTTCGGCGGTGATCTGCTCATCGTCCGCCAGCCTGACGCGAAAGAAATACCCGGCGAAAACGCGACTACGCCCCGTTTCTACGATGCCCATGTCAACAGCTACGATCCGCTCGTGTCCTTGATCGAAAACCGTGCAATCAACCGATTGGCGGGTTTGATAGTGTCTCCAATTCGCCTGTGTGTCCGTCATATTGGTATTTATCGAAGGATCGAGACGCTGCTCAAAGCAAGGAAAGTTGGACCTCTACAGGCTGGTCCTTTTGCTGTGATCGCTTTTTGCGCATGGATGAAACGATCTGCAACCGGGCTGGAATAGCCTGATCGGCGTAAATTCTACCGCGCAGGTGCGCAGACAGCCGGTAGGCGTCGTTGATGTCCCTTGCGCGATCTTCTCGAACTCGTGCTTCCTCGTTTGCAAGTGCCTTTCGGGTTTCAGCGTCCGCGTGCTTCCATTTGAACTGAATGATAGCGATGGCGATGTCGAATTCTTGTTCGGCTTCATCGATCAGGCCGATGTGTATGTCGAACAGCCGTCCAACGCTCTCGGATGTCCAACTGCCTTTGTTGCGCGAAGGAACGCTCCTGCTCGTGTGATTCAGCCAGTTTGCATACGCCTGCCGGGATGGCTCGCCCCGCCCCGCATACTCAGGAAGTTCGAGCCGTGCTTCGGCGAGCAGCGGAATAAACGTCGCTGCCCACGCTGCTGTTTCAATGCGGCGTTTTCTCAGCCCTATGATCCGCCCGCGCTCTCGCTCTTCCTGCATCGGAAGGGTTTGAACTCGCCGACTAAATGTGAAGTAAACGCAGACATCTAAATGTGAGAACTCGCTGAGAATCGGAAAAAAGAAGATATCTGGTCAATCGTCCCAACGACGAGGTGCCCCATGACCCAGCCCATCCACGACATTCTGAACCAGCTTGGTGCAGTCATCTCTACCCGGCTTGAAGCCGCTAATGACCGGGCGGTTCGTGCCGAAGCTGACTATGCTCGTCTCTGTGAGGGTCTTCGCATGCTCGTTGGTATCGGGCCGCAGCCCGCGACGACCCCGGCGAACGATCTGCTCGATGTTGCCGCTTCTGCCATCGTCGCCAAGCCCGATCCGGTGGGCGACGCCGCGCAGAGCCGCATGACCATCCCTGATCAGCCGTTCCTCGACGCTCTCACCTCGACTTGGCAGGGCGCGCATGCGATTCGCAAGGCAATGTCGGCGGCGGGGCTGAAGGTGGCTTACGGCACCGTTTACAAACGGATGGCGAAGCTCACCGCAACCTTCCCCGACATGATTGAAGCGGCGGTCGAACAACCCGCTGGCTGGCGTCTGCGCGTGCCCGCCTACGTCGAGCCCGCTTTGAATGTGGCGAACCCTACGTCCTCCCCCAAAAAGGTGCGCGCGGCCAAGCGCCCGCCGCGTGCAAATGACATGCCGCCTGCCGCAATCACCGGCGTCCGCGAGCGGGTTGCAGCGGAGTTGCCGCCCCGACAGATTTTCGTGCCCACGCTCCAGCGCGGCGACTGCTTTGAAGCTATGAAGTCGATGGCGGATGGGAGCGTCGATCTCATTCTCACCGACCCGCCGTATTCCACGACCGGACTCGACATCGATCCCACGATCGATCTCACCGCATTGTGGGCGGAGTATCGGCGAATCATCAAACCAACCGGCACCATCGTGATGTTCGGGTCGCAGCCGTTCACCTCGCGCCTCGTCTGGGAAGCTCGCGACATCTTCAAGCATGATGTCGTCTGGATCAAGAACCGCGCTACTCAGTCGCTTCATGCGCGCAATCGCCCCTTGAAGCAGCACGAGGACATTCTTGTGTTCAGCGCTGGCACGACGATTCATGAGAGCCGTTCACCGCGCCGCTATACCTACCACGCGCTCGGTCAGACCTCGGCTGGAATGAAAAAGATCGGCAAGGGCAAGCACTCCACTTACCTGCATGATGTGAAGCACTATCCGGGCCGCGAATACGAGGGCACCACCAACAATCCTCGAACCACGCTGTTTTGCCCCAAGGACGAGCAACACTTCCATCCGTTTCAGAAGCCGCTGGACCTGCTTGAATACCTGATTCGCACCTACTCCAATGAAGGTGATCTGGTGCTTGACACGTTCATGGGCAGCGGCGGCACCTGCGTCGCCGCCATGCGCTCCGGTCGTCGCTCGATCGGGGTTGAGATGACTGAGAAGTATCATCGCGTTGCCCAAAGGCGGGTGGAAGCCGCCCTTCCCCTCGCAGAAGCGGCCTGATCGAATGTCCTGTCGCGGCTCTCATGAAGTGTCCGCATTATACTCTCTAAAGACTATAGAGGGTTTCGCGCGGACATCGACGCGGAGGAGTTCTTGCTGCTTCGACATCACTCGACATGCCCGCAGATGTTCAATCGGTGTTCGATGGTGTGGCGGCACGCCGCGCCATCGAGCACGAGGGAATGCCAAGGGCTGGGGACGCGCCCTTGCGCGGCACCGCTGGATGGACGTGGATCATGGGCTGTCATTCAGGGCGTCGGACTTGTCGGCCCCGCTATCGCGGTCCCGCGCGCGTCCTTCGCGAACAGGTTCACCGGCTCGACATCTGGCGATGCCAAGCCGTCTCCCTGTTCCTCATGTAGCTCGGCAGTTCACCTCGACCCGAAAATGCTGCTTCCCCTCGACGCTTTCACGCTCCCAGACCATCGGGCACCGCCCGACGAGAGCCGCGAGCAGACGCGTCGAAGTGCATTCCAAAAGCCACCCCGCGCATGCCCCTCGAAAATCCCGGTTTGCCGTCGATCCGACCTGCCGGTTTTCGCCGCTCGATAAGCAGTTGAATTCGAAAAGGGACGTTAACCGCCGAGATCGTAATCTGGGGAGCGATAGCGGGAGCCCCGG
Source organism: Sphingomonas phyllosphaerae FA2 (assembly GCF_000427645.1). Lineage (GTDB taxonomy): Bacteria > Pseudomonadota > Alphaproteobacteria > Sphingomonadales > Sphingomonadaceae > Sphingomonas > Sphingomonas phyllosphaerae. The sequence goes on from NZ_KE386571.1 coordinate 2,030,034, forward strand.
CCAGCATGTGGAATGACGACAATGCCATCTACGACGATGGCGAATGGATCACTTGGACCGAGATCAACTCCCACCTCGAACGGTTAGAGTTCGAAGCCCGCTTCCCGGACCTCGAAGCCGATCTGGTGCCGATCTTCCAGAGCCTGCTTTCCACGGCGCAGGATTACTACGAACTGACCGGGCGGCACCTTCAGGTCTACGGCGACCTCGGCGAGCTATACGGCGTCATCACGCACGGGCTGAAGCTCCACCGCAACTACGCCCAAGGGTCGGACGGGAAGATCGGCAACCACTTCGTCGAGGTGAAGACCATCACGCCGTTCAAGAGCAACGATGTCGTCGCCCTCAACCTCAAGCGCAACTTCAGCAAGGTGCTGGTCGTGAAGATCAGCGCCGACTTCGAGGTCAGGGGGAAGCTCATCGACCGGAAGGCGTTGCCCAAGGCCAAGGGCGACCGGCTCATGCTCGCGTGGGATCACTTCGAGCAGGCCGATGCCGCCTGAACGTCACCGCGCTCGTTCGATCAGTGACGACAACTGGTTGCCCTTCCCGATGAGGATGCGGTTGGCGTTGAGCGTGCTGTTCGTCGCCGGGTCGTAATAGCCCAGCAGCATGGCGTTGCGGTCGAGTGCCTTCTGCTTACCGCCCCCCTGTTCCTCGATATAGCCAATGACCATCCGGTTCGAGTTCAAAATCGGTGTGCGTGCCATGTTGCCTCCGTCGATGAGGACGACGAGGTAGCTCCAGATCAGAATATTATCGAACTAAATGAACTGCTTGACCCGTTCCAGAACTGGAGCGAGTCCTTCTGGAATGACCAAGCGCATCGCACTCTACACCCGCGTCTCACAAGACAGCCAGACCACCGAGAACCAGCGTCGAGAACTCATGGCCGTCGCCGAACGGCTTGGCTGGGAAGTCGTCGCCGAGTTCACCGACCACGGTATCAGCGGCTCGAAGGGACGCGACAAGCGCCCCGGCTACGATGCGCTGATGAAGGCTGTGGCGCGGCGCGAGATCGACATGGTGGCAAGCTGGGCCGTGGACCGGCTCGGGCGCTCTCTCCAGAACCTCGTCACCTTCCTCACCGAGATCAACGCCAAGGGCGTGGACCTCTATCTGCACCAGCAGGCGCTCGACACGAGCACGCCCAGCGGACGCGCCATGTTCGGCATGCTGTCGGTGTTCGCCGACTTCGAGCGTGAGATGATCATCTCCCGCATCAAGGCCGGGTTGGCGCGATCCACGAAACGGTCGGGCCGACCGCCCCTCGACGCCGAAAAGGTCGAGCGCATCAAGCGCTCCCTCACCAAGGGCGTCAGCATCAACGCCACGGCCAAGAAGCTGAAGGTCGGTGTCGCGACCGTCCACCGGCTCAAGCAGCAGATGGCGCTCGCCGCCTGACCTTAGTCACTGCCGGTCGGTGCAGCGTCCAAGCCGTCGAGCCACATCGTGAACTCCTCAGCGGTCATAACCTGACCCGGCTGGGCTGCTGCGGCCATCACTCGCTCAACGAACCCCTCCGCCACCTCGTCCCGGCAGATGGGACACTCCGCATGTCCATCATCGTCGCACCGTTCAACACGCTCAACCACGTTCCCGGAGCCTCCATCAATGACCCGCCCAGATGATATCACAGGCTCCCCCCAACCACATGTTGAGCGTCCAGATGACGGTGACGGTGCGGTGCCTCTTCTGGGACTCGAACCGCCCGCCATTGAAAAAGCAGGAGAAAACCAGACCCGGCACGAGGACTCGAACCCCTCGACCTGCTACGCTCCTCTTCTGGGCACCATTTGTTCTCATCCCGTTGAGAACACTGGGAAATCGTCAGATAGACGGTTTCCAGAGAGCGTTTGCTACGACAAACTGCTACGGGAAAATGGCCCATCATCGGGCGAAAAGTCCCGGAAAACCGTCATAATTGAGGGCCGTGCTTGCTACGGTAAGCTGGAGAGCAAGGTGGCTTCTCACCGCGCGTGTGTGCGGTTATGATCCCGACGTGTTGCCCGCTACGGACCAAGAGATCGCAGAGATCACTACCTACGTCGAGTGGCAAGCGCCTGACCTCAGTGTAACGTTCTGCCAGAAGGTCTATAGCGAAAGCGTCCTCAGCCACCGGCACGATGTCTGGGATGTGCATACCACCAAAGATCGATGGTGGGTCATCACCAATCCTACGAACCTGTATTCGCAAGAACTCTTCCCAAACATGGATTTGGCCGTGACGTTCCACATGGGACTCATGTTGCGGATGCCGCGCTCGGAAAAACCTACGATTAGGTCCGGCCAGATTGAGCCTTTCGCTGCTGCTTTCGAGGCAGTCTCAGCAGTCAATGACGCCCTCGGGCAGGCGCACAAGGTTGCGGACTACCAGACTGTCGGTGTGCGCTGCCGTGAGGCGTTGCTTTCCTTCACCGCTATCGCGCAGGTCGCAATCCCTTGGACCGAGGAAGCCGAGCCACCCAAGAAGAGTGACTTCAAGGGCTGGGTCGATCACGTCTGTTCTGTCGTCCTGTCGGGTGAGTCCAACAAACAGCGCCGCCAGCTTTTCAAAACGCAAGCAGACGCTGCTTGGACCTTTGTAAATTGGCTTACGCACAGCACGTCGTCCAACTGGCACGACGCAGAAGCTGCTATTTCTGCCACGGAAAGTGCGGTCTCACTTTGCACCAACGCGGCCACCCTTTTTATTCGAAACGTTCCGAATGAATGTCCGCGATGCGGCGATCACCGTCTTACCCCGCTTAGGGCTGAGAACCCCGACGATGAGGATGAGGTATGGGAACGAGCATTCTGCACACAATGCGAATGGGCTGGGGAGCCGGTCAGGATTACTGATGAGCCGACGCCGTTCATAACCCGAGAAGGGTCATCTGACGATGACGAATGTGTCGTCCCTACCGTTCCACTGCGTAAGCTGACTCGGCCCGGAGAATGACCACCCTCATTGCCTCGCTCCGGGAGATGACCGTCCACGCGGGCGCTCGACGTAGCAGTCAACCGATCGCGCCGAGCGACCCCGTTCCTGCGCCGACCATCAGGTGATCGACGTTGATGGAGGCGAATCTCAGCCTACAGATTGCCTCATTGAGCGCGTCGGCTCGATAGCCGCTGCCGTAGTTCTCATGAACGGCGGTTCGGGAGTAGCCTGTCGTCCAACCGCCGAGCAGCAGAGCGATATCATGGTCAATCCGCGCCGCGCGTAATTCGTCCCTGAAGTTGTGGCGGAACGAGTGAAAGGAGGTGCGGCTCCGCTGCGCACCGCAGGCACGGAGAAACTGCGTGAACCACTTGCTGAATGCGACCGGACGGGAGCCGGTTGATCCCGTCTCAATGTCATCGAACAGCTTCTTCTCGCCCGCCTTCCGCTTCGCCTCAGCGAAATGGAGTAACCCGCAGTCGATGAGGGTCGGGTGGACGGGAATGAGCCGATCGCTGGCGTTGGTCTTCAACTGCTTGTCAATGCTGCCGACCAACGACCGGAGGCTAACGACGATACAATCGACGCCATCTACCGCGCGGATGTCCGTGGCATCAAGCTGGCAGATTTCGCCCAGCCGCGCGCCGGTGAATAGCGCAATCAGCGGCACCCAGAAGCGCGCGTTGCGCGGACGCTGGTCGCCAATCTTGTTGTAGCCCCGCTCGCCATCGGCGCAGCCACGATATAGCGGCGCGTTGAAGATCGCGTGAAGCTGCTCGCGACCGAACGGCAAGCGCTTGTCCCGCTTGTTAACTGGATCGGGCAGGCGCAACCCACGTGCCGGGTTGCGGGCGAGCAGTTCCTCATTGACCGCCCAGTTCAGGAAGCTGCTCATATTCGACATGAGGGAGTTGGCGTTCGCGGGGCTGATGATCTTGATGTCGCCGCGCAGGCGCGCATGATTAGCCGCCTCGCGCGGCGAGAGTTTCGGGAAGAGCTTGCCCGTATTGGCGGGAAGGAAGCGCAGCACATCGAGCATGTCGCGGCAGTGCGTGCGCGAGATTGATGCAATCGGGACTGCCTCACCGATCACCGCGATGGCGAGCTTACGGCTCGTCTCATATGCTTCTCGCGTGTTGGCGGTCCATGCCCGTGTAGGGTCGTCGATATAGTCGCGATATGCCTCAGCCAGCGTGAGCGGGCTGTCAGGCTGGGCGCGCTCACCGGGCGACAGCGCGATCGGGATAGGGACCGGAAGCTCAGTGGGGTCGTCCTTCCACGGTAGGATGAGCGTCGCATCGATGGGTAAGCCCGCCATTGCGCGAGCATGCTCAATCTCTGTTTCGATCCGAGCCACGACACCCGGCAATCGACGCAGGGCGACAGCCAGACTGTCAGTGCGCAGCGACCGCCAGATTTCGAGCCGATTCAGCAGACGCTGAGCGTCAACCGGGAGGGTGTGGCGATAGTAGAGTTTGTGGCCCCGTCGAAGCAGGCCACCGGGCAAATCCCGTAGCAGCTTACCGTAGCAAGCACGGCCCTCAATTATGACGGTTTTCCGGGACTTTTCGCCCGATGATGGGCCATTTTCCCGTAGCAGTTTGTCGTAGCAAACGCTCTCTGGAAACCGTCTATCTGACGATTTCCCAGTGTTCTCAACGGGATGAGAACAAATGGTGCCCAGAAGAGGACTCGAACCTCCACGACCTTGCGATCGCCAGCACCTGAAGCTGGTGCGTCTACCAATTCCGCCATCTGGGCACGGGGTAGGCCGGTGCCTCTATGGGCGGGTGCCGGGGGTGTCAACACGATTTTGTCGCGGCCCCGTCACTTTTTTGCAGCGCGGCATCGTAAGCGGCTAAACCTTGTCAACGCCGGGTGCGGCGGGCAAGGCACGTGCACGAGCTAAAGGGCTTTCGAGATGAAGGACGGCATGGACAACAAGCTGGTGACGCTGATCGGTGGCGGGGGCTTCCTCGGTCGCTATATCGCGCAGGCGCTGCTGTCGGCGCGCGCGCGGGTGCGCATCGCGCAGCGCGACCCGCGACAGGCATTTTTCCTGAAGCCGCAGGGCGGACTGGGGCAGACGCAGTTCGTCGCTGTCGACGTGACCCGGCCCGAGACGATCGCGAATGCGGTTCACGGTGCAGATGGCGTCGTCAATCTGGTCGGCACCTTTGCGGGCAATCTGGCGCGCGTGCATGTCGACGGCGCGCGGCATGTCGCCGAAGCGGCGGCGAGGAACGGTGCGGCGCTGGTCCATGTCTCGGCGATCGGCGCGAACGCGAATGGTGACTCGCTGTACGCGCAGACCAAGGGCAAGGGCGAGGACGCGGTGCGCGCCGCCTGCCCGTCCGCGACGATCCTGCGCCCTTCGACCGTGTTCGGGCGCGAGGACCAGTTCGTGAACCGCTTCGCGGGGATGATCGCGCGGCTGCCGGTGGTGCCGGTGCTGAAGCCGAATGCGCGCTTCCAGCCGGTGTTCGTCGGCGACGTCGCGCGCGCGACCGTCACCGCGCTGTCCGATCCCGAGACGTTCGGCGGGCGCACCTTCGAGCTGGGCGGCCCGGAAGTGCTGACGATGCTGGAGCTGCAGCAGCGGATCGCGCACCACATCGGCCGCGCGCCGCACTTCGTTCCCCTGCCCGACGCGCTCGGCGGTTTGCTCGCCGCGCTGCCGGGGACGCCGATCACCGCCGACCAGTGGAAGCTGCTCGGCCACGACACCGTCGTCGGCGCGGGGGCCGAGGGGCTGATCGCGCTGGGCATCGGTGCGACCCCGCTCGACGCGGTCGCACCCGACTGGCTGGTGCGGTACCGCAAGGCGGGCCGCTTCGGCATGATCGAACGCGCGGCGGGCTGACGCCTGCCGCGGCCATCCACTAGCGGGGACCGCGCGTGAACGACCTTTTGACCATCATCCTCCTCGGCATCGTCGAGGGGGTTACCGAATTCCTGCCGGTCTCCTCGACGGGCCATCTCGTGCTCGCCGGTGCATTGCTCGGGCTGTCCGAAGGCGATGCTACGTTCGACATCGTGATCCAGCTCGGCGCGATCCTCGCGGTCGTCGTGCTGTTCTGGCAGCGTTTCCTGCGCGTCGGCACCGGGCTGCTGCGGCGCGATCCCTCGGCGATCCAGTTCACGCGCAACGTGCTGCTCGGCTTCTTGCCCTCGGCGGTGGTCGGGGCAGTGGCCTATTCGGCAATCCGCGCGGTACTGGAGGCGCCGGGCACCGGGCCGTTCGTCGTCGCGGTCGCGCTGATCGTCGGCGGCGTCGCGATCCTGTTCATCGAGCGGGTTGCGCCACGTGCGATCGGCGGTTCGGTCGAGACGATGTCATGGAAGACCGCGCTGTCGATCGGCGTGGTGCAATGCCTGTCGATGATCCCGGGCGTCAGCCGCTCGGGTGCGACCATCATGGGCGCGCGTGCGATGGGGGTGGATCAGGAGACGGCCGCCGAATTCAGCTTCTTCCTCGCGATCCCGACGATGATGGGCGCGACGACCCTGGCCTTGTGGAAGAGCCGGCACGAGCTGGGCGACGCGCATCTGTCGGCGATCGCGATCGGCTTCGTGGTGTCGTTCGTCGTCGCGATGGTTGTGATCCGCTGGTTCATGGCGATCGTCACCAAACACGGCTTCGCGCCGTTCGCCTGGTATCGAATCATCGTCGGCGTGGCCGCGCTCGCTGCTTTGGCGATGCGGTAAGCATCAAAGCGGACCTTTATTCTCGACCTTCTTGCAAACTGGTCGCAGCTACTAGCAAGAACTGACGGTTTTTAGGGCAGCATTGCTGCCACAGATGCGGAATCGGGCGTGACAGCGCCCGATCCTTGTGAGAGGTCGGCAATCGGAGGACACCGATGGCCGACATGCTCAAGTTCGTTGAACGCCCGCAATCCTATCCGGCAAAGCGCGCCGCCGATGCGCGTGCCGAGGATTTTCGCGAGATCGCCGAACGCTACGCCACCCCCGCTGCGGAGGATCAGGCCGGGCGCTGCTCGCAATGCGGCGTGCCCTATTGCTCGGTGCACTGCCCGCTCCATAACCACATTCCCGACTGGCTGCGGCTGACCGCCGAGGGCCGGCTGCGCGAAGCCTATGAGCTGAGCAATGCCACCTCGACCATGCCCGAGATCTGCGGCCGCATCTGCCCGCAGGACCGCTTGTGCGAGGGCAATTGCGTCATCGAGTTCAGCGGCCACGGCGCGGTGACGATCGGCTCGGTCGAGAAGTTCATCACCGACACCGCCTGGGAAGAAGGCTGGGTCGAGCCGCTCGTCCCCGGCCCGGCGCGCGGGCAGTCGGTCGGCGTGATCGGCGCAGGGCCGGCGGGGCTGAGCGCTGCCGAATATCTGCGCGGTCATGGCTATGAAGTGCACGTCTACGACCGCCACGATCGCGCCGGCGGGCTGCTGACCTATGGCATCCCCGGCTTCAAGCTGGAGAAGCCGGTGGTGATGCGCCGCGTCGAGCGGCTCAAGGCCGGCGGGATCGTCTTCCACGAAGGCTTCGAGGTCGGCCGCGACACGACGCTCGACGAGCTGCGCGCGCGCCACGACGCGCTGCTGATCGCGACCGGCGTCTACAAGGCGCGCGCGATCGACGTGTCGGGCAACGACCTGAACGGCGTCGTCGCCGCGCTCGACTATCTCACCGCGTCGAACCGCAAGAGCTTCGGCGACGCGGTCCCCGAGTTCGAGGATGGCCGGCTCAACGCCGCGGGCAAGAACGTCGTCGTGATCGGCGGCGGCGACACCGCGATGGACTGCGTCCGCACCGCGATCCGCCAGGGCGCGACGAGCGTGAAGTGCCTCTATCGCCGCGACCGCGCCAACATGCCGGGCTCGCAGCGCGAAGTCGCCAACGCCGAGGAGGAAGGCGTCGAGTTCGTTTGGCTCTCCGCGCCGGCGGGTTTCTCCGGAGAGGACGGCAAGGCGACGACGGTCCGCGCCAACCGGATGCGGCTCGGCGCGCCGGACGCCAGCGGCCGCCGCGCGCCCGAGGTCGATCCCGGCGCGGCGGAGGACATGCCCGCCGACCTGGTCATCAAGGCGCTCGGCTTCGATGCCGAGGAACTGCCGAAGCTGTGGGGCGCGCCCGAACTGGGCGTGACGCGCTGGGGCACGGTGCTGGTCGACAGCAAGACGCTGATGACCAGCCTCGACGGCGTGTTCGCGGCGGGCGACATCGTTCGCGGCGCCTCGCTGGTCGTCTGGGCGATCCGCGACGGCCGCGATGTCGCGGCGACGATGCACAAATATCTTAAGGCGAAGGCCAAGGAAGCGAAGGTGGCGGCATGAAGATTTTTGCTCTCTCCGCAGCATTGATGCTGGCGCCGATCACGGCCGCCGCGCAGACGACCGCTGCCGCTTCGCCAGCGTCCGCCCCTGCGGCTGCCCCCGATCCGGCTCGCCTCTCCGCGGCCACCCGGCTGATGGACACGCTGATGCCGCCCGCATCTCGTGCGCAGATGATGGACCAGATGATGGGTCCGATGCTCGCCAATCTACGGCAGGGCATGACACAGAACCCGCAATTCGCGGCGGAGATGGCCAAGAACCCGAAGGTGAAGGCCGCGTTCGACCGCTTCATGGATTCGCAGTTCCGTCGCAGCATGGACATGGTCCGCACGTCCTTGCCCGGCATGTTCGACGCCATGGCACGCGCCTATGCGCGACGCTTCGACGTCGCGCAGTTGGAAGAACTGCAACGGTTCTTCGCCACCCCGACAGGGCAGGCCTATATGCAGGCGGCGATGACGATCATGTCCGATCCCGACGTCGCCGCCGTACAGCGCAACATGATGGTCGAGGCGATGAGCCGCGTGCAGGCCGACACTGCCGCGTTCGCCAAGGAAGTCGCTGCGATCCAGCAGAGCGAGAAGAAGTGATGACCGACACCCTCGACGCCCGCCGCGCCTATCTCGCCGAACACGGCATGTACCGCCCCGAGTTCGAGGGCGACGCTTGCGGTGTCGGCCTTGTCGCCGCGACCGACGGCAAGCCGTCGCGCCGCGTCGTCCAGTCGGCGATCGACGCGCTCAAGGCGGTGTGGCACCGCGGTGCGGTCGATGCCGATGGCAAGACCGGTGACGGCGCGGGCATCCACGTCGACCTGCCCGTGCGCTTCTTCGACGATTGCGTCGCGGCCAGCGGGCACAAGGCGATGCCGAACCGGCTCGCGGTCGGCATGGTGTTCCTGCCGCGCACCGATCTGTCGGCGCAGGAGACGTGCCGCACGATCGTCGAATCCGAAGTGATCGGCGCGGGCTACACCATCTATGGCTGGCGACAGGTGCCGGTCGACGTCTCGGTGATCGGGATGAAGGCGCAGTCGACGCGTCCCGAGATCGAGCAGATCATGATCGCCGGCCCGCTGCCCGGCGACGTGTCGGCGGAGGAGTTCGAGAAGAACCTCTATCTCGTCCGTCGCCGGATCGAAAAGCGCGTGATCGCCGCGCAGATCCAGGGCTTCTACGTCTGCTCGCTGTCGTGCCGCTCGATCATCTACAAGGGGCTGTTCCTCGCCGAGAGCCTGTCGGTCTTCTACCCGGACCTGACCGATGCGCGCTTCGAAAGCCGCGTCGCGATCTTCCACCAGCGGTATTCGACCAACACCTTCCCGCAATGGTGGCTGGCGCAGCCGTTCCGCTGCCTCGCGCACAATGGCGAGATCAACACGATCCGCGGCAACAAGAACTGGATGCTCAGCCATGAAATCCGCATGGCGTCGATCGCGTTCGGCGAACATTCGGAGGATATCAAGCCGGTGATCCCGGCCGGCGCGTCCGACACCGCCGCGCTCGACGCGACGTTCGAGGCGATCTGCCGATCGGGTCGCGACGCGCCGACCGCCAAGCTGATGCTGGTGCCCGAGGCGTGGCAGAAGAGCACCGACACGCCCGAAAGCCATGCGGCGATGTACAATTATCTCGCCTCGGTCATGGAGCCGTGGGACGGGCCGGCCGCGCTGGCGATGACCGACGGGCGCTGGGCGGTCGGCGGAGTCGACCGCAACGCGCTGCGTCCGCTGCGCTACACGCAGACCGCCGACGGACTGCTGATCGTCGGGTCGGAAGCCGGGATGGTCGTGGTGCCGGAAAGCACCGTGCTCGCCAAGGGCCGGCTCGGGCCGGGGCAGATGATCGCGGTCGACCTTCAGGAAGGGCGCGTGCTGCTCGACCGTGAGGTCAAGGACCGGATCGCCGCCGAACAGGATTATGCCGCGATGATCGGCGAATTCTCGACGATGGCCGATCTGCCCCCGGCCCCCGCCGACAGCGTCACGCGCTTCGATCGCGCCGATCTGGCGCGGCGGCAGGTCGCGGCCGGGCAGACGATCGAGGACATGGAGCTGATCCTGTCGCCGATGGTCGAGACCGGCAAGGAAGCGATCGGCTCGATGGGCGACGATACGCCGCTGGCGGTCATCTCCGATAAGCCGCGCCTCATCAGCCAGTTCTTCCGGCAGAATTTCGCGCAGGTCACCAACCCGCCGATCGATCCCTTGCGCGAGCGCTACGTGATGTCGCTCAAGACGCGCTTCGGCAATCTCGCCAACATCCTCGATACCGAGGACCGGCGCGAGCGCGTGCTGGTGCTCGACAGCCCGGTGCTGACCTCGACCGACTGGGCGCGACTGAAGGCTTATTTCGGCAACGCCGCGGCAGACATCGACTGCACCTTCGAGGCCGGGGGCGGTGCGGAGCGGCTGCGCGCCGCGATCCAGCGCATTCGCAACCAGGCCGAACAGGCGGTGCGCGAGGGCAAGAGCGAGCTGTTCCTCACCGACGAGCGGATCGACGAGGATCGCGTCGCGATCCCCGGCGTGCTCGCGGCCGCGGCGGTGCACACGCATCTCGTTCGCCGAGGCTTGCGTTCCTATGCCTCGATCAACGTCCGGGCGGCGGAATGCCTCGACACGCATTATTATGCGGTGCTGATCGGCGTCGGCGCGACGACGGTGAACGCCTATCTGGCCGAGGCGGCGATCGCCGACCGCCATGCGCGCGGGCTGTTCGGCAACCTCTCGATGGAAGAATGCACCGCGCGCCACAAGAAGGCGATCGAGGAAGGGCTGCTCAAGATCCTGTCGAAGATGGGCATCGCGGTCATCTCCTCGTACCGCGGCGGCTATAATTTCGAGGCGGTGGGCTTGAGCCGCGCCCTGGTCAACGACCTGTTCCCCGGCATGCCCGCCAAGATCAGCGGCGAGGGCTATGCCTCGCTGCACGTCAACGCGACCGACCGGCACGAGGCGGCGTTCGATCAGGCGGTGGCGACGCTGCCGATCGGCGGCTTCTATCGCCAGCGCCATACCGGCGAGGCGCATGCCTATTCCGCGCAGCTGATGCACCTGCTGCAGACCGCGGTGTCGACCGACAGCTATTCCAGCTATCTGCAATTCTCGCGCGGGGTGTCGGACCTGCCGCCGATCTATCTGCGCGACCTGCTCCAGTTCAACTTCCCGAACGAGGGCGTGCCGGTCGATCAGGTCGAGGCGATCACCGAAATCCGCAAGCGCTTCGTGACGCCGGGCATGTCGCTCGGCGCGCTGTCGCCCGAGGCGCATGAGACGCTGGCGATCGCGATGAACCGGATTGGCGCGAAGGCGGTGTCGGGCGAAGGCGGCGAGGACAAGATCCGCTACACGCCCTATGACAATGGCGACAACGCCAATTCGGTCATCAAGCAGGTCGCGTCGGGGCGCTTCGGCGTCACCGCCGAATATCTCAACGCCTGCGAGGAGATCGAGATCAAGGTCGCGCAGGGCGCCAAGCCCGGCGAGGGCGGGCAGTTGCCCGGCTTCAAGGTCACCGAGTTCATCGCCAAGCTGCGCCATGCGACACCGGGCGTGACGCTCATCAGCCCGCCGCCGCACCACGACATCTATTCGATCGAGGATCTCGCGCAGCTCATCTACGACCTGAAGCAGATCAACCCGCGCGCGCGCGTGTGCGTCAAGCTGGTGTCGTCGGCCGGGATCGGCACCGTCGCGGCCGGCGTGGCGAAAGCGCATGCCGACGTGATCCTCGTCTCCGGCCATGTCGGCGGCACCGGCGCGAGCCCGCAGACGTCGATCAAATATGCCGGCACCCCGTGGGAAATGGGGCTGTCCGAGGTCAACCAGGTGCTGACGCTCAACGGCCTGCGCGGGCGGATCAAGCTGCGCGCCGACGGCGGGCTCAAGACCGGGCGCGACATCGTCATCGCCGCGATCCTCGGCGCGGAAGAGTTCGGGATCGGCACGCTCAGCCTCGTGGCGATGGGCTGCATCATGGTGCGGCAGTGCCACAGCAACACCTGCCCGGTCGGCGTCTGCACGCAGGACGAGGCGTTGCGCGGCAAGTTCGTCGGCACGCCCGAGAAGGTCATCAACCTGATGACCTTCATCGCCGAGGAGGTCCGCGACATCCTCGCGCGGCTCGGCGTCCGCAGCCTCGACGAGATCATCGGCCGCACCGAATTGCTGCGTCAGGTCAGCCGCGGCGCCGAGCATCTCGACGACCTCGACCTCAATCCGATCCTTGCCAAGGTCGACGCGACCGATGCCGAGCGCCGCTTCAGCCTGTCGACGTTCCGCAACGACGTCCCCGACAGCCTCGACGCGCAGATCATCAAGGATGCGGCGGCGGTCTTCTCGCGCGGCGAGAAGATGCAGCTCACTTACTCCGTGCGCAATACGCACCGCGCGGTCGGTACGCGGCTGTCGAGCGAGATCACGCGCACCTTCGGCATGTCGAAGCTCGCCGAAAACCATGTCACGATCCGGCTGCGTGGCTCGGCGGGACAATCGCTGGGCGCGTTCCTGTGCAGCGGCGTGACGCTGGAGGTATTCGGCGACGCCAACGATTATGTCGGCAAGGGGCTGTCGGGCGGCAAGATCGTCGTCCGCCCGGCGGTGTCGTCGCCGCTGCGCAGTCAGGAGAACACCATCCTCGGCAACACCGTCCTGTACGGCGCGACCAGCGGCAAATTGTTCGCGGCAGGTCAGGCCGGCGAGCGCTTCGCGGTCCGCAACTCGGGCGCGATTGTGGTGGTCGAGGGCTGCGGCGCGAACGGCTGCGAGTACATGACCGGCGGCACCGCGGTGGTGCTGGGCGAGGTCGGCGCGAACTTCGGCGCGGGGATGACCGGCGGCATGGCGTTCGTCTACGACCCCACCGGCAGCTTCGCACGCCGCGCCAACCCCGAGAACATCGTGTGGCAGCGCGTCGCCGCCGCACATTGGGAGGAAGTGCTCCGCGCGTTGGTCGCCGAACATGCCGACGTGACCGACAGCCGTTGGTCGCGCGGGTTGCTCGACGACTGGGACCGCGCCTTGGGCTCGTTCTGGCAGGTGATCCCGCGCGAGATGCTCACCCGCCTCAGCCACCCGCTCGACGACGCCGAGACGCTGGAGGCGGCGGAATAACTCCCTTTACGTCATTGCGAGCGCAGCGAAGCAATCCAGAGCCGGACCAGGACGCCCTGGATTGCTTCGCTAAGCTCGCAATGACGTGCGACGCGCGCGCCACCGCCACGCCAACCACACCGCCCCCGCGGCGAGCGCCAGCACCGGCCAGCCGCCATCGGTGCGCCACAGATACCCCGCGCCCGCCACGACCACAGCGAGCGTCAGCAACCCCGCCATCACCGGCGCATGCAGCCGCCGCGCCAGCCACGCCGCCAAGGCCAGCGCCGCCAGCGCGTTGAGCGCGAGCCACGCATAGGACGCCCCCGCCGACAGCGCGCCGACCAGCGGCAGCTTGACCGTCGCATAACCGATCATCCGGTTCGGAAACGTATCGGCGGCAAGGTGCAGCCCGGTCCCCGCCCCGACCCCGCACGCCGCCGGATACCACCGCCGCCGCGCAAGCAGCGCGCAGGCCGGCACGATGCTGTGCGTCAGCGCGCTGCGATGCCCGAGCCAAAGCCGCAGGTCGAGGTCGGGCAAAGTCAGCCCGACCAGAAAGGCGACGAAGGTGACGAGCGCGGCGATCAAGGCAGGCGGCATGTCGGCTCAGGTGGCACGCGCGGCGGATCGCGTCCACGGGGACCGGCGAGCGAGTGCCCCGCTCCGCCTCAACCGTCGCCCCGGACTTGATCCGGGGCCCCGCTTTTACCCTGCCCCGCCGAAGAAGAAGCGGGATCCCGGATCAGGTCCGGGATGACGAGCAAATTAGTTCTAGATCATGATGACGCAACGTCGAACATATCGTTCGTCATTGCGAGCGCAGCGAAGCAATCCAGTGCCGGATCAGGACGCCCTGGATTGCTTCGCTGCGCTCGCAATGCCGGTGCGATGCCGGAAGCCCATTCCCCTGCCCCCAGCCGTCGCCCCGGACTTGATCCGGGGCCCCGCTTCTTCTCGCTCCACCAAAGAAGAAGCGGGATCCCGGATCAAGTCCGGGATGACGAGGAAGATTGCTCCAGCATCCGGATAATCCCCGAGAAATCCAGCCCGCCCTGCCCGGCCTCCACGAACGCCCGGTACAGGTCACGCGCGCGCGTCCCCATCGGCACCTGCGCCGCCGCACCGTCCGCCGCCGCCATCGCCAGTTCGAGGTCCTTGAGCATCAAGGCCCCGGCGAACCCACCCCGATAGTCGCGATCCGCCGGCGACTCCGGCCCGACCCCCGGCACCGGACAGTAAGAGGTCATCGACCAGCTCTGCCCGGTCGCCTTGCTCGAAATGTCGTAGAAGGTCTGCGCATCCAGCCCCAGCTTTTCCGCCAGCGCAAACGCCTCGCACGTCGCCGCCATCGTCGCGCCGAGGATCAGGTTGTTGCACATCTTGGCGACCTGCCCTGCGCCGCTGTCGCCGGCATGGATCACCGCCTTGCCCATATCCTCAAGGAACGGCCGCGCGCGCTCGAACGCCGCCGCCGGGCCGCCGACCATGAACGTCAGCGTCCCCGCCTGTGCCGCCGCGATCCCGCCCGACACCGGCGCGTCGACCGCCGCGATCCCGCGCGCCGCCGCCTCCCCGGCGATCCGCCGCGCGGTGGCGAGGTCGATCGTCGAACAGTCGATCAGCACCGTGTCCATCGCGACATCGCCGAGGCTCTCGGCATAGACCTGCGCGACATGGGTGCCGGCGGGCAGCATCGTCACCACCGCCTCCGCGCCGTCCGCGGCGTCGCGGGCTGACCCGACCGGCAGGCACCCCGCCGCGCGCGCCGCGTCGAGCGCTGCGGCCGACAGGTCGAAGGCGCGGACGTCATGCCCCTTCTTCGCGAGGTTGGCGGCCATCCCGCCGCCCATATTGCCCAGCCCGATGAACCCGACGCGCGCCATCATGCCTCTCCTACTTGCCCGTCCATTGGCCGGGGCGCTTCTCGACGAAGGCCGCCATGCCTTCCTTCTGGTCGGCGGTGCCGAACAGCCCGTGGAACAGCCGCCGCTCGAATTGCACGCCTTGCGCCAGCGTCGTCTCGAACGCGGCGTTGACCATTTCCTTGT
Source organism: Sphingomonas phyllosphaerae FA2 (assembly GCF_000427645.1). Classification (GTDB taxonomy): domain Bacteria; phylum Pseudomonadota; class Alphaproteobacteria; order Sphingomonadales; family Sphingomonadaceae; genus Sphingomonas; species Sphingomonas phyllosphaerae. Next base: position 2,045,403 of record NZ_KE386571.1, read on the forward strand.
TCGCCAGCACCGCCAGCGGCGCCATGTCGGCGATCGTCTGCGCGGTCTTCACCGCTTCCTCGACCAGCTCGGCGGCGGGCACGATCCGGCTGACCAGCCCGGCGCGTTCCGCCTCGGCGGCGTCGATCATCCGCCCGGTCAGGCACATCTCCATCGCCTTGGCCTTACCGACCGCGCGCGCCAGCCGCTGCGATCCGCCCATCCCCGGCGTCACCGCCAGCTTGATCTCGGGCTGGCCGAATTTCGCGGTGTCGGCGGCGAGGATGAAGTCGCACATCATCGCCAGTTCGCACCCGCCGCCCAGCGCATAGCCGGCGACTGCGGCGATGATCGGCTTGCGTGTCTGCGTCAGCCGTTCGTAGCCACCGAAGAAATTTCCGCCGTACATCTCGGCGAAGCCCTGCGCCGACATCTCCTTGATGTCCGCGCCGGCCGCGAACGCCTTCTCGCTGCCGGTCAGCACCGCACAGCCCTGCGACGCGTCGGCATCGAACGCGGCAAGCGCGGCGAGCAGGTCGGCAAGCACCTGCGAATTAAGCGCGTTGAGCGCCTTGGGCCGATTGAGCGTGATCAGCGTCACGCCGCCGCGCTGTTCGACCAATAGGGTGTCGTATTCGGCCATATCGCCTCACCTCCGTCGCCCCTGCGCAAGCAGGGGTCTATGTCTCTGTATTCTTCAACCAACGGCCTGACACAAACCCGCCGCGCATGTGTCCGGCGTCTCGCGACACGCCACAGACATGGGCCCCTGCCTCCGCAGGGGCGACGGCGTTAGCGGAGCGCTCCAGTCCCGCCACTCCCGTCGCTCCTGCGCAGGCAGGAGCCTATGGCTGTGTATTCTTCAACCAACGACCTGACACAAACCCGCCGCCCATGCGTCCGGCGTCTCGCGTTACGCTACAGACATGAGCCCCTGCCTCCGCAGGGGCGACGGCGTTAGCGGAGCGCTCCCGTCTCTTCACACCCGTCGCCCCTGCGAAGGCAGGGGCCCATGTCTGCCAAATCTCGAAACCTCGGCTCGACACACACGCATCATCCATGTGTCCACCGCAGCGCGAGCGGCGAGCCGCGCTACCCGCACCCCCATCACCCCGGCGTCCACGCCTCATCCTCCGGCAACGGCGCGAAGATCCGATCGATCATGTGATCACTCACCCCCTCGACCGTCGTCGGCTCCCAGCGCGGCGCATTGTCCTTGTCGACGATCAGCGCGCGCACGCCTTCGAGGAAGTCCGGCCGCTGCACGACCCGGCACGCCACCGCATATTCCTGCCGCATCTCATCGGCGAACGTCGCCATCCCTGCGGCATCCTTGAGCAACTTCAGCGACACCTTCATCGCCTGCGGCGACTTGGTCGCGAGCGTCGCCAGCGTCGCACCCGCGAACTCACCGCCATCGGCCTGCAACGCGGCCAGCACCTCTTCGAGATCATCCGACGCGAACAGCCGGTCGATCACATCGCGCTGCGCAAGCAGCTTCGCCGCGGGCGCTTCCTCCGCCAGCCCGGACAGCGTCGCCTCGATCGCCGCGGGATCGGCGACGATCCGCGCCTTGGCCTCCTCGACGTGCGCGGCGGGCAGGTAATGCGTCGCCAGCCCGAGCGCGAGCGCCTCCGCGCCGTCGAGCCGCGCGCCGGTCAGCGCCAGATAATGGCCGATCCGCCCCGGCAGCCGCGACAGATACCAGCCGCCGCCGACGTCGGGAAACAGCCCGATCCCGGTCTCCGGCATCGCCAGCCGCGTATTCTCGGTCGCGACGCGGTATTTGCAAGGTTGCGACACACCGACCCCGCCGCCCATCGTCACCCCGTCCATGAACGCGACGGTGTCCTTCACATAGGTGAACAGCCGGTGGTTCATCCGATATTCGGTGTGAAAGAAGGCCCGCGCCGCCGCACCATCGCCAGCGCCGCTCCCCGCCAGCATCCGGATGTCGCCGCCCGCGCAAAAGCCCCGTCCCTCCGCATGGTCGATCATGACGCAGCGCACCGCCTCATCCCCGCGCCATTCCTCGAGCGCGTCGAGGATGCCCTGACACATGCCAGTGGTGAGCGCGTGCAGCGCCTTGGGCCGATTGAGCCGAATACGCCCGACCGGGCCGTCGACGGTCGTGATGAGGTCGCTCATTCACCCTCTCCCGTTCGTCATTGCGAGCGCAAGCGAAGCAATCCAGGGCGTCCCGATCCGGCCCTGGATTGCTTCGCTACGCTCGCAACGACGGATAACGATCCTCCTCACTGCCGCACCAGCTCACGGCCGATGATCATCCGCATCACCTGATTGGTCCCCTCGAGGATCGAATGCACGCGCAGGTCGCGCCAGAAGCGCTCGATCGGATAGTCCATCAGATAGCCATAGCCGCCGTGGAGTTGCAGCGCGCGGTCGACCACGCTCGATCCGGTATCGGTCGCCAGTCGTTTCGCCATCGCCGCGAACCGCGTCTTGTCGGGCGCATTCGCGCTTACCTTCGCGGCAGCGACGTACAGCAGGCAGCGCGCCGCCTGAAGGTCGGTCTCCATATCCGCCAGCATGAACTGCGTGTTCTGGAAATCGCTCACCGCGGTCCCGAATTGCTTGCGGTCCTTCGTATAGCGGATCGCCTCGTCCAGACATCGCTGCGCCCCGCCCAGCGAGCACGCCCCGATGTTGAGCCGCCCGCCATCCAGCCCCGCCATTGCGAAGCGGAACCCCTCGCCTTCCTCGCCGACGCGGTTGGCGACCGGCACGCGGACATTGTCGAACGTCACCGCGCGCGTCGGCTGCGCATGCCAGCCCAGCTTGCGCTCGTTCGCGCCGAACGAAACCCCGGGCATGTCCTTCTCGACGACGAGGCAGGAAATGCCCTTCGGACCTTCGACACCGGTGCGCACCATCGTGACGTAAAGCTCGTTTTCTCCGGCACCGGAGATGAACTGTTTCGTCCCGTTGACGATATATTCGTCGCCATCGCGGTACGCGCTGGTCTTTAGCGCCGCCGCATCCGATCCCGAACCCGGCTCGGTCAGGCAATAGCTGGCGATGCGGTCCATCGTCACCAGATCCGGCAGATACCGCGCCTTTAGCTCTGCCGAGCCGTAGCGATCGATGATCCAGCTCGCCATATTGTGGATGGAAATGAATGCGCTAGTGGTGGGACAGCCATAGGCCATCGACTCCATGATCAGCGCCGCCTCCAGCCGCCCGAGGTTGATCCCGCCGCTCTCCTCGCTGACGTAGATCGCGGCGAACCCCAATTCCGCCGCTGCCTTGATCGTATCACGCGGAAAGATATGCTTTTCGTCCCATTCCGCCGCGAACGGTGTGATGCGATCGGCGGTAAAGCGTTGCGCGAGCGCCTGAATTTCGCGCTGCTCGTCGGTCAGGTCGAACTGGTCGGTCATGCTCAATATCCTCAGCAGCGGCGATAGCGCTGCGTGGCGGTCGGGCTGGTGCGCACCAGCATGGTGCCCCCGGCGTCGAGCCGATAGACTTCGCGGGCGTAAACCCCTGGCCCCTCACCCGAAAAACGCAGATCGACCGCCAACTCCTGCGGACTACGGCGATCGATGTGCTGCACGCGCGCACGTGATTCGTAGAAGCGGATCGTGTCTGCATCGATGTTGATGCGCCCGGTCGCGGCGGTGTTGGCCAGCTCGCAATCATTGTCGCCCGCGCCCCAATAACCAAGGAATTCCGTGGGAAAGGCACGGTCGCGCGCGGCGTTGGGCGTGCTCTTGGCGATCGGAACACCGGTGCGCGCGGTGGTGGCGGCGCCATTCTGCGCCACCGCCTGCTCGATCGCCGCCTGCGCCGCGGCTTCCTTTTCGGGCACCTCGACGCGGTTATAGTCCGCATCGTGGCTCGAACAGGCCGCGAGCAACGTCATGAAGACAATCCCGTTCGCCTTGATCCTGGCCAGAAGTCGCATCGCGTCCGTCACCCCATCGTCGGAATCACGAACGCATCCTGCACCGCCGTGGGTCCGCCCCCCGCCCCATCGGGCCAGCGCTGCGTTACCGTCTTGACCTTGGTCCAAAATTTCACGCCTTCCATGCCGTGCTGGTTGGTGTCGCCGAAGGCCGAGCGCTTCCAGCCGCCGAACGTGTGATAGGCGACGGGCACCGGGATCGGCACGTTGATCCCGACCATCCCGACGTTGACGCGCGCCGCGAACTCGCGCGCGGCATGGCCGTTGCGCGTGAAGATCGCGACGCCATTGCCATATTGATGCTCGCTGGGCAGCCGCACCGCCGTTTCGAAATCGGGCGCGCGCACGATCTGGAGCACGGGGCCGAAGATTTCCTCCTTGTACGCCTGCATGTCGGGCGTGACGTGATCGAACAGGCTGGGACCGATGAAGAAGCCCTGCTCATGCCCCTGCAACCGGAAGTCGCGACCATCAACGACCAACTCGGCACCCTCGTCGACACCGGTCTGGATCCAGCTGGCGACGCGTTCGCGGTGCGCCGCGTTTACCACCGGGCCGTAATGCGCCTCGGCATCGGTCGACACGCCGACCCGCAACGCTGCGATCGCGGGGAGCAATTTCTCGCGCAGCGCCTCGGCGGTCCTGTCGCCGACCGGCACGACGACCGGCAACGCCATGCACCGCTCACCCGCCGACCCGAAGGCCGCGCCGGACAGATCGGCGACCACCTGATCCAGATCGGCGTCGGGCATGACGATGCCGTGGTTCTTCGCCCCGCCCATCGCCTGCACGCGCTTCCCCGCCGCGACGCCGCGGCGGTAGACGTGATGCGCGATGTCGCTCGACCCGACGAAGCTGACCGCCACGATCGCGGGATGGTCGAGGATCGCGTCCACCATCTCCTTGTCGCCGTGGACGACCTGCAACACACCCTCGGGCAGCCCCGCCTCGCGCATCAGCTCGGCGAGCCGCACCGGGACGCTGGGATCGCGCTCGCTGGGCTTCAATATGAAGGCGTTGCCGCATGCAATCGCGACGCCGAACATCCACATCGGGATCATCGCCGGAAAATTGAACGGCGTGATACCCGCGCCGATGCCGATCGGCTGGCGCATCGAATAAACGTCGATCCCCGGCCCGGCACCCTGCGTATATTCGCCCTTGAGCACATGCGGGATGCCGCAGGCGAATTCGATCACCTCCAGCCCGCGCTGGATATCGCCCTTCGAGTCGGCGATCACCTTGCCATGCTCGGACGACAGCAGCTGCGCCAGCGCGTCCATGTTCGCCTCGACCAGTTCCTTGAAACGGAACATGACGCGCGCGCGGCGTTGCGGGTTGGTCGCTGCCCACGCCGGTTGCGCAGCCTGCGCCGCCGCCACCGCGCGGTCGAGGTCCGCGGTGGTGCCGAGCACGACCTGCGCCTGCACTTGCCCGGTGTTGGGGTCGAAAATGTCGGCGGTGCGTGCGCGGGCGCTGCCGCCGCCGCTGCCCGCGATATGATGGTCGAGCTGGCGCATCGCATCTCTCTCCTGTGTCGCGCTGGTGTGCGCCCGGGGCGAATTGCCGGCAAGCGACAATTCTGCAACGGTCACCTGCAATGACGCAGCCCTTGCCCTGGAACGACCTGCAGGATTTCCTCGCGGTCGCGCGCGCCGGCCAAATCGCGCGCGCCGCGACGCTGGTCGGGGTCGATGCCACCACGATCGGTCGTCGGCTGCGTCGGCTGGAGGCGCGGCTCGGCCGCACGCTTTTCGAGCAGACTCGCGAAGGACAGGTCCTGACCGAAGCGGGCGAGGCGCTACTCGCACAGGTCGAGGAGATGCAGAATGCCGCCGAGCGGATCGTCGAGGCGCGCGGCCCCGCCGAGTCGCTGTCGGGCGTGCTGCGCGTCAGCGTGTCCGAAGGGTTCGGCACCTGGCTGGTGGCCGAGCATCTTCAGGAATTCGCCGCCCAACATCCGGCGCTGACGATCGATCTCGCCGCGAGTTCGGGATTCCTAAGCCCGTCCCGGCGCGAGGCGGACGTCGCGGTGCTGCTGGCGCGCCCCCGGCAAGGGCCGGTGGTGGCCGGCAAGCTGTCGGACTATGCGTTGCATCTTTATGCTGCACGGTCGTTGATCGCGCGGGCCGGGACGGTGACGCGCGACTCGCTGGGGGACCGGCATGCAATGATCGGCTACGTCCCCGATCTTCTCTATTCCCCCGAGCTGCGCTTCGTCGACGATGTCGGCCCCTTACCCACGCCGACCCTTCGAAGCTCCAGCATCAACGCGCAGGCGCGGCTGATCGCGACCGGCGCAGGAGTCGGGGTCTTGCCGCATTTTATCGGCGGCGCCCTGTCCGACCTGGAGCGCGTATTGCCCGAAGTGACCATCAAACGCACCTTCTGGCTGGTCACGCACCGCGACACGCGACAATTGCGGCGGGTTCGGGCCTTTTCGTCATGGCTGACCGGGCTCGTTGCCAAGCACCGCGCACGGCTTGATCCACCGCGTTAACTTTTCGCCGCGACGTTAACCTTTCGCGTAATTGTTAACGCGTCACCGGCAGACCTTGGCATGTTGCAGTTTATCGGTGGCGCATCGGCCACACCGGTTCGGCTTTGTACCTTGTGTCGCATTTCTGGAACAGATTCTACTGGACTTGCGGAGACAGTGCGGCGCAGAAGCGTTCTACCCCAATCGGACTATTGAACAGGATTCGGTCGACGGGATGAAGAACTGGCGCACCCTTATCACCTCGATCTCCCGCACGACGCTGGTCCGTGCGGCGGTGGTGCTGGGTGTCGGCGGTTCGGTGATCGGCAGCTATGCCGGGCTTGGCGTCCTGGGCGGCACCGTGCCGTTCGCAGAGGCGATGAACCTGCCTGCCGCGCTGGCGGTGCTCCCCGACCCTTTGTCAATCATGACCGCGCGTTCGCCCGGGGAACGCGGGCATGGCGCGATGTTCAACATCAAGCAGACGAAACGTCCGCGTCAGCTGGCCAGCGTTCGGCCGCGCGGGCCGCGTGAGCGGGTGTTGAGCAACGTGCGGGAGCGTAATCCGGTCGCCGGCGTGCCGACAGGCGATCTGCCGATCACTCCCGGCGGCTTCGTCCCCGACCTCGCGCCGGTTTCCCCCGATGCGCTCGGCCCAGGCGGACCGGGCGGCGGTGGTGACTCGTTCGGTCCGCCGCCGGTCTTCCCGACAGGTCCGGGTGGCAACATCCCGGGTGTGCCGGGGCCAACGCCGACTCCCACGCCTACCACCCCGGTTCCGGCCGTGCCGGAACCCGCGACGTGGGCGATGATGACGCTGGGGTTCGCGATCACCGGCCTCGCGGTACGCCGCCGCAAGCGGACCCGCACCACCGTCGCATGATCCGCGAGACGCTCGGCGTCGCTGCGTTCGTGCTGGCGGCTGTTTCGCCTGCCGCCGCGACGACCACCGCCACTACGATCGGCAGCTATGGCGCGCGGTTCCGCTACCCGGCGGGGCGCGAGGGTGTGCTGCCGATGACCGGTGCGCAAGCCCTGCGGGTGCGCAGTCTGCTCGCGATCCGCAAACCGATGCGGTTCGGCGATTACGTCTGGAACGACATCGGTGTGACCGCGAGCGGCAAGGTACGCGTTCGCGTCGACCTGCCGCGGCAGATGATCTCGGTGTTCCGCGACGGACATGAGATCGGCACCGCCGTGATCCTGTACGGCACCGATCACAAGCCGACACCGACCGGCACCTTTCCGATCCTGATGCGCGCGCGCCAGCATCAATCGTCGCTCTACGATGCCGAAATGCCGTACATGCTGCGGCTGACCAACGACGGTGTGGCGATTCACGCCAGTTCGGTGCGTCGTGGCTCGGCCACACACGGCTGCATCGGCGTGCCGCTGTCGTTCGCGCAATTGCTGTTCGATCAGGTCGCGCGCGGAGATCCGGTGACGATCGTCGGCGCGTGATGCGGCAAGATCCGGCGCTTGTCCGGTAAGTTAATGCTCGGAGCGCCGCAGGTATGAAGACGCGCTAACCAGATTCCCTAACTGCCGGTAAGGACCGCGCCCCGTAATTTCTCCTGGTCATCAGGAAGAGGTTACCCGGCCCATGCCGCGTTCCACCCAGCATCATCGCCCGTTGTTCGTCGCACTCGCCGCGTTGCTGTGCGCACCGTTCATGGCCGGCGCCACGAGCTACTCGAACACGTTCGATGCCCGCGTGCTGGCAGCGCAGAATGCCGAACGCGCCGCATTGGGCATCGCGCCGCTGCGCTGGAACCCGGAACTGGTCGAGTCGGCGCACGCCTGGGGCCAGTATCTCGCCGCCACCGGCCGTTTCGAACATGCGCCGGAGCGGCGGATGGATCCGGAGGGCGAAAACCTGTGGGCGGGTACGCGCGGCTATTACTCGCCCGAAGCGATGGTAGGCGGCTGGGTGCGCGAGAAGCGCTACTTCAAGCCCGGCGCGTTCCCGAACAACAGCACCACCGGGCGCGTCGCGGACGTCGGTCATTACACGCAATTGATGTGGCGGGACACGGTCGAGGTCGGCTGCGCGCTGTCGCGGGGGCGCGATGAGGACGTGCTGGTCTGCCGCTACAAGAACGCCGGCAATTACCGCGGCGAGCGTCCGTTCTGACGCGATACGGCGCCGGGCGACGCAGCCCCGGCCCGCTTAGACGAAACGAACCATCGTCCGGCGGCGCAGGATATAACTGATCACGCCGAAGTCGAGGATCATCTTCAGCCACGTCCGCCGCTCCGGTAAGGCGCTGTCGCTCACGGCCGGGAGGAACTTGCCCGACGCCGAGGTCATCGCCATGTCCGTAGGCGAGGTGAAGTGCATCGTGGCGGTGTTCGTCATGTGCGACGCTCCCCTCGCCCGGATCGCCTGCGCGCGGCAGCGACCGGTCATTACGTGGCCGATCTGGTATCTGCGCCCACATCAACCACAATAGATTGCGACCGAACCATCGGTCATGTACCGTTCGCTGACAGCGTGAATCGCGGCCGTAGGGTAGCGAACGCGGTGCGATCGGGATCTTCTATCGGGACCGATCTCGCGATGGCGGCGCGACTCGCGGGCCGCCGCGGAAGGCGGAGCGACAGGATGCGGATGGGCGGCGACATGCCTCGGCGACATACAAAAACCCCGGCGCGCCGTGCGGCCGCCGGGGTCTTCGTGGCCGTCCGCGCATGCGGCGGCGCGGTGAAGGGCTTATTCGGCCTCTTCGAACATATCCTGCGCGTTCTGCGCGGTCGCCGACAGACGCACCGTGTCGCCTTCCACCTCGGCAACCAGCCCCAGCGGGATGTAATGGTGCTTGGCGCCCTGCCCGTCCTGCGTGGATGGCGAGTCGTTCTTGGTCAGCTTGATACGGTCACCATCGACGTGGTCGACGGTGCCGACGTGCACGCCGTCTGCACCGATTACTTCGGCATGTTCCTTGATCTGGCTGGCATCGACCATGGTCGTTCTCCTTGGTTGGGTTCGGGCGGCAAACGCGCCGCTGCGGCTTTGGTCGCATGATCGAGACGCTGCCGCTGCAATCCGCGATCATGTTCGCGGTCGCCGCCGTCTTTGTGCTCGCGGGAGCATGGCTGTTGGTGCAATTGCGTCATCCGCAAGGACCGGCACGCGTCTATGTCTATCGGATGGTCGGGATCATGGCGCTGGCGGGGGGCAGCGTGCTGGCGATGTCGGCCTGGGCAATGTGGCAATGGAGCCTTGAAGCCTGATCGTACCGTTCGTCGATAAGTTTTCTGAATATCTTTCACCGGAGCACATCATGCCGCTTCTTCAGGCGTCCAAACAGTACAAGCCCTTCGAATACCCGTGGGCATTCGAATATTGGAAGCGCCAGCAGCAGCTGCACTGGCTACCGGAGGAAGTGCCGCTCGGCGAGGATTGCCGTGACTGGGCGCAGAAGCTGACCGATCACGAGCGCAACCTGCTGACGCAGATCTTTCGCTTCTTCACGCAGGCCGACGTCGAGGTGCAGGATTGCTATCACGAGAAATATGGTCGCGTCTTCAAGCCGACCGAGGTCAAGATGATGCTGACCGCGTTCAGCAACATGGAAACCGTGCATATCGCGGCTTACTCGCACCTGCTCGACACGATCGGGATGCCGGAAAGCGAATATGGCGCGTTTCTCGAATATGCCGAGCTGAAGGAGAAGCATGATTACATGCAGAACTTCGGCGTCGACAGCGACGAAGACATCGCGCGGACGCTGGCGATGTTCGGCGGCTTCACCGAGGGTGTGCAGCTGTTCGCCAGCTTTGCAATGCTGATGAACTTCCCGCGCTTCAACAAGATGAAGGGCATGGGGCAGATCGTGACCTGGTCGGTGCGCGACGAGAGCCTGCATTGCGAGGGCATCATCAAGATGTTCCACACCTTCTGCGCGGAACGGCAGTGTCTGACCAAGGCGGTAAAGGACGACATCGCCGACGTTTGCCAGACGACCATCCGCCTTGAAGACAACTTCATCGATCTCGCTTTCGAGATGGGCCCCGTGAACGGGATGACCGCCAAGGACATCAAGAAGTATATCCGCTACATCGCCGATTGGCGGATGGGGCAATTGGGACTGAAGCCGATCTACATGATCGACGAGCATCCGATCCCGTGGCTGACGCCGCTGCTCAACGGCGTCGAACATGCGAATTTCTTCGAGACGCGCGCCACGGAATATTCCAAGGCCGCGACGCGCGGGCAATGGAACGACGTGTGGGATAGTTTCGACAAGCGCCAGAAGGCGAAGGTCGCCACTCCCGCGGCGAACGAAGACCCGAGCGAGACCGGCGACATGTTCGCGCGCGCGGGCGTCGCCGCCGAATAGGCGAGTTCGCACCGGTGAACGAGAAGGGCCGCGCGTGGCGACACGTCGCGGCCTTTTGCGTGGCAGCAATTAAAGCGTTGATTGATTTGGCGGGAAGACGAGTTCAGGGCGCGTGCAATCCTCGCCCAGGCAGCAGATCGATCAACAGCCGTAAAGACGCAGGCACCAGAACAATGCGCATGAAAAAAGGGGCAGCTTTCGCTGCCCCTCTATTTCCACTGACTTTCTCCGGTAAGAGAAAGTGGCGCGCCCGGAACGATTCGAACGTCCGACCCTCAGATTCGTAGTCTGATGCTCTATCCAGCTGAGCTACGGGCGCCCTGTGGAGCGGCGCTGTTACGCGGCGAATCAGATACGCGCAAGGGCATTGCGTCACTTTTTTTGCGCCTCTAGGCAAAAAACATGTTTCGCGCCCTTGCCCCGCTCGCTCCGCTCGCGCTCCTCGCCGCCTGTGCGAGCGACCCGACCGTTTACCCGTCGCTCGCGCCGCGCCCGGTCGAGAAGCTAGGCTTCGCGGAGCCGGCTACCCCGCCGCCCGCCCCCACTGTGCAAGACCCTGCGCTGGAACAAGAATTGGCGGCGATCACCGTGAAGGGCAACACCGCCGCACGCGACTTCGACAAGGCCGCGGCGCGGGCCGAGACGCTTGCGCGCGCGGCGCGGGGAGCGAAGGTCGGGAGCGATGCGTGGATCGCGGCCCAGACCGCGATTGCAGATCTGGATGCGCTCCGGTCAAGCTATGGCGATACGGTGGGGGCGCTCGACGACCTTGCCGCCCAACGCGCGGCGGCGCTGCAACCAGCATATCCGGCGCTGGAACAGGCACTTGTCAATGCCCGCGCCACGGCACAAACGCAAACCGAGCGCATCGATGCGCTCGCGGGATCGCTGCCGGGCGCCTAGAAGGTCAGGAGCGGGAGGATGCTGGCGTAATCGTCGGTCCAGGGTGCAAAGCCTGGACGGCGCACCAGATTCCTCCAGTCGCCCTCGCCGCCTGCCACCAGCGCGAGCGTCCAGGAATCTCGGGTCATAACTACCCAGGAAGACGGCGTTTCTTCCTCCTGCAACAGCGAGGGGCGGTGGTCGAGGATCAGCGCCTGCCACCCGCCGGCGCGCGCTGCGGCGGCGACGACGGGGCGCAAGTTGACGAAACGGTTCGAGATATGGACCGCCAGAACGCCATGCGGTGACAGAACGCGCGCATATCCGGCGAACGCTTCGCGGGTCAGGAGGTGCATGGGGACCGCATCCGACGAAAAAGCGTCGAGTGCGAGAACGTCTAGGCTCGCAGGGTGCGCGCGTTCGAGCGATAATCGCGCGTCACCCAGCACCATCGTCGCCCGTGGTGCGCAATCCGCGACGAACGTGAAGCGTCGGGTGCGCGTCAGTGCCACCATCGCCGGATCAATCTCGTAGAAGCTCCAGCGCTGCCCCGGCTGCGTGTAGCAGGCGAGCGTCCCGGTGCCGAGCCCGACAACCCCGATCCGCGCCTCCGGTCCGAACAGCATCGGCGCGGCGCGCATCACGCGACCGACGCCCGAATCGGGCGTGTAATAGGTCGTCGGGGTTCGCTCGCGTGCGCGGGTCCCGGTCAGTTGCACGCCGTGGAGCGTGGTGCCGTGGATCAGCGTGCGGCGGCGCGATTCGTCGGCGACGGTGTAGACGCCGAAATAGCTACGGACGCGCGCGCCGGGCTCGAGCGAGAGCGACAGCGAGCGGACGCCGCCGAACAGCAGCAGCCCACTGGCCAGCACCAGTAGATAGGGAAGGCGCGCGCCCAGCGACACGAGCCCGCCGATGGCCACGAACGTGAAGATCACGCCGGTATGATGCACCTCGCGGAAACCGGCCGGGTCGCGCGACAGCACCAGCAGCGCGAGGCACAAGGCGCCGACGATCAGCGTCGCCCCCGCCACCGTCATCCCGCGGCGATGCCACAAGGCGCGCAGCGCGGGCGTCAGATAGGTCTGCGGAACCAGCGCACCCGCGGCAACGATCAGCAGCGGATATTCCCACGTCCAGTCGAACAGGGTCGGCGCGATCAGCCCCGCAAATACCCCGCCCAGCGCCCCGCCGAACGACATGGCGAGATAGAAGCCGGTCAGCCGCGCCGGCTCCGGGCGCAGGCGATAGAGCTGCGTGTGGAGCGCGACCGAAATCATGAACAGCAGGATCAGCGCGGTGATCGCGCTGAACGTCGCGCGCTCGGCGAAGCCGCCCATCAGCACGCCGCCGAATAGCACGATCGTCACCGGCGCGGTATTGGTCAGGAAATCGGCGATGCCGCGCCGCGCGGCGAAGGCGATCGAGAAGCTGAGCAGATAGAGCGCGAGCGGAATGACCCACAAGAGCGGCATCGCGACCAGATCGGTGCTGACGAAGGTGCTGGTCGCCAGCATCATCCCCGAGGGGACGAAGCCCAGCGCGATCCAGCGCGCCACCCGCGCCCGGCCCGGTGGCGGGTCCTGCGCCTGCGCACGCGCCGGCTCGCGCCCGGCGGGCAGCAGACGCCCGCAGGCGGCGACGAACAGGATCAGCAGCAGATAGCCCGCGCTCCACAACCAGCGCTGCCGCGAAACGCTGAGCAGCGGCTCGACGAGCAGCGGGAAGGCGAGCAGCCCGGCGAAGCTGCCGAAATTGGAGGCGGCATAGAGCGCGTAAGGGTCGATGTCAGGGCGGGCGCTGGCGAACCAGCGCTGCATCAGCGGCGCCTGCGCCGACACCGCGAAGAACAGCGGCCCGATCGAGATGACGAATAGATAGGGCACCCACAAGGCCGGCTCGGCCCCCACGGGGAGCACTTTGTCGCTAAGCCCGATCGGCAGGAACGCGCAGGCGGCGAGCAGCACGAGCAGATGCACGTGCCCCTGCCGCCGCGGCGCAACGCGCCCGAGCAGGTGCGCATAGCCATAACCGCCCAGCAACAGCGCCTGATAGACGAGCATCGCCGAGTTCCACACCGCGGGCGCGCCGCCGAGCCGTGGCAAGGCGATGCGCGCGATCATCGGCTGGACGAGGAACAGCAGGAACGATCCGGTCAGGATCGTCGCGACGAACAGCCCGCGTCCGCGCGCCGTGGCGGGGTCAGCCATTCAGCGGGCGGTCGATGCGGTAGAGGACGTGGCGGCGCAAGGGACTGTCCGGGGCAAGATCGGGATGGTCGAAGTCACCCCCCTCAACGCGCGTCATGCCGAGCCGCTCCATCACGGCGCGGCTGCGGCGGTTGGCGACGGTCGTGACCGCAAAGACGGCGTCGGTGCCGCGCGTCCATTCGGCGGCCAGCACCGCGCGTGCGGCTTCGCTCGCCAGCCCCTGCCCCCATGCCGCGCGCGCCAGCCGCCAGCCGATCTCCGGCAGCCCGGCAATCGGGCTGCCGGCCGGGCCGGGCTCGACGCCGCAAAAGCCGATGAAGGCGCGATCGTGCCGTCGCTCCACCGCCCAGAAACAGCGCCCGAAGCTTTGGGCGATCTCGTTCGACTCGCGCATCATGGCGTGCGCGCCGGCGTCGGTGGTCGGCGGGCCGATGTGGCGCATCACCTCTGCATTCTGCCCCATGGCGTGGAACGGCGCGACATCCTCCTCGCGCCATGCGCGCAGGATCAGGCGTTCGGTGACGATCATGGACGGTCGATCCGGTGGGTCATGGAGTGTGACAGCGCCGGATCGATTAGCGGCGCCGGGTGGGGTTGGTCCATGTCAGGCCCATGCGGCATTCCTGATCGTGCCAGCAATCCCCGCCACCGTCATGCCCATGCTTCGGCCAATCGATGTTCGGCGATTCCCGGTCCTTGCTCGTCATCCCGGACTTGATCGAGACCTCTGCGAAAGTGCGGACCATATCCTTCGTAAGCCGTTCCCCGGCGGAGGCCGGGGTCCAGTTGGGAAGGTGTTTCAGCCAGTTACAAGCCTCCCCCAACTGGGCCCCGGCCTTCGCCGGGGTACAAGAAGGGGATTTTCGCAGAGGCCTCGAACAAGTCCGGGGTGACGAAGTATTCGGGGCCGCCTCCAGACTTTCGCATAGTTTTCGACTTGATCCGGGATCCCGCTTTCGAACAAACCGCTCTTCATTGCGAGCGCAGCGAAGCGATCGAGGGCGTCCTGGTCCGGCTCTGGATTGCTTCGCTTCGCTCGCAATGACGGATCGCATTAACGTCATACCGCGAAGAAGCGGGTCCCCGGATCAAGTCCGGGGCGACGAGCAGGAGGGTAGTCGACTCGTAGAATTGACGACGTCACCGCAACGGGACCAACTGCTCGGTGACGATCACGGACGTTCGATGCGGTAGGTCACGCTGTCGGCGAGCGCCGGATCGTCGGGGTATTTCGGGTGCATGAAGTCCAGCTCGGGCACATGCTGCATTCCGAGACGGTCCATGACACGCTGGCTGGCGACGTTGCGCCGTCCGGTGATCGCATACACCGCCGGTTCGGCGCGGTTCGCCCATGCCCAGTCGAGCCAGCCCGCCGCCGCCTCGGGCGCGTAACCCGCGCCCCACCAGTCGCGGCCGATCATCCAGCCGATCTCCAGCAAACCCTCGATCGGGGTGTCGGGCGCACCCGGCTTCAGACCGACATGTCCGATCACCTGCCCGCCCTCGCGCCGCTCGACCACGCCGAAGCCGAGTGGCGCATAGCCGCGGTGGCGTTCCAGCACCGCCAGGCACGCCGCCTGATCCTTCGGGCCACCGAGGTCGGCGGTGACCAGCGGATCGCTCCACATCGCCAACAGCGCCGCATGATCCGCAGGCGTGGGCGTCCGCAGGATCAGGCGTGCGGTCTCGATCACGCGCCGAGCAGCCGCGCCGCCAACGGCGCATGATAGGTGAGCACGCCCGAACAGCCGGCGCGCTTGAACGCCAGCAGCGTTTCCAGCACCATCGCGTCGCGATCCGCCGCGCCCGCCGCCACCGCGGCTTCGATCATCGCGTATTCGCCCGACACCTGATAGGCGAACACCGGCACCGCAAACGCCTGTTTCACCTTGGCGACGATATCGAGATACGGCAGCCCGGGCTTGACCATCACGCTGTCGGCGCCCTCGGCAAGATCGAGCCCGACCTCGCGCAGCGCTTCCTCGGCATTGGCCGGGTCCATCTGATAGGTGGTCTTGTCGCCCTTCAGCAGCCCGCGGCTGCCGACCGCGTCGCGGAACGGGCCGTAGAAGGCCGAGGCATATTTGGCGGCATAGGCCATGATCTGGACGTTGACGAAGCCCTCACGCTCCAGCGCGGTGCGGATCGTGCCGACGCGGCCGTCCATCATGTCGCTGGGCGCGATCACGTCCGAGCCGTTGCGCGCCTGATTGAGCGCCTGTTGTACCAGCGCGTCGACGGTGCTGTCGTTGGTGACATAGCCGCGCGCGTCGACCAGCCCGTCGTGCCCGTGGGTCGTATAGGGATCGAGCGCGACGTCGGTGAGCAGGCCGATGTCGGGGACCGCATCCCTGATCGCGCGCAACGCCTGGCACATCAGATTGTCGGGGTTGAGCGCCTCCGCGCCATCGTCGCTGCGGCGGCCGGATTGCGTATTGGGGAAGAGCGCGAGGCATGGGATGCCGAGCGCGGCGGCTTCCTTTGCGCGTGCGACGATCCGGTCGACCGACCAGCGCGACACGCCCGGCAAGGCGGCGATCGGCTCCTCGACGTCGTGCCCCTCGGTGATGAACAGCGGCCAGATCAGGTCGGCCGGGGTGAGCACATTCTCGGCGTGGAGCCGGCGGCTCCAGGCGGCGGCACGGGTGCGGCGCAAGCGCAGCGCGGGATAAGCGGCGTGCATGGGTGCGCTTTCCCGCAATCCGACTTTCCATGCAAGCGTTACGGAAGCGAAACACGCCGTGGTGCGTTGTGCGCGGCATGAGAGAGATCCGTTCCGCCGCTCTGATCGTCAACGCCAAGTCGCGTCGTGGCCGCAAGCTGTTCAAGCGCGCGTGCCGGCGGCTGCGCGACCTGCCGTTCGGGGTGACGCCCTATGCGGTCAAGGACCCCAAGCATCTCGACCGGACGGTGCGCAAGGCGCTGGAGAGAAAGCCCGATCTGGTGATCCTCGGTGGCGGCGACGGGACGATCAGCGGGTTGGTCGACCTGCTGGTCGGGCATGACGTGATCCTCGGCGTGCTGCCGCTCGGCACCGCGAACAGCTTCGCGCGGTCGCTGGGGCTGCCGCTCGATATCGACGGCGCGATCGACGTGCTGCGCGACGGGGTGGCGAAACGGATCGATCTGGGGATGATCGACGACGATTATTTCGCCAATTGCGCGGCGATGGGGCTGAGCCCGCAGATCGCCGAGACGGTGCCGCACAATCTGAAGAAGGTTGCCGGGCGGATCGGCTATCTCGGCTGGGCCGGGTATCAGCTGACGCGGTTCAAGCCGTTCACGCTGTATGTCGACGACGGCTCGGGCGAGAAGAAGCTGCGCGTCGTCGAGGTGCGGATCTCGAACGGGCCCTATCATGGCGGAACATGGCTGGTCGACGAAGCCGGGATCGCGTCGGGCGAGATCGTCGTGCAGGCGGTGAAGGGGCATTACAAGCGCCGGCTGGTGCGCAACTGGGCGTACAGCTTCCTAGGGCGCAGCGAGCGGCACCACGATACGGTCAGCTTCTCGGGCAAATCGATCAAGGTGCGGACCGATCCGCCGCTGCCGATTTCGATCGACGGCGAGGTGCTGGCGCATACCCCGGTCACCGCGCATGTCGCGGCGGGGGTGATCGAGGTGATGGTGCCGAAGCCTTAGTCCGATCCAAAGTCGCTGCCCTCCTCCTCCGTCATCCCGGACTTGATCCGGGATCCCGCTTCTTTCCCGATCGCCAAAAGAAGCGGGGCCCCGGATCAAGTCCGGGGCGACGAAGTGAGGGTCGTTCAGGGCATCGGTCCCGCGACCAGCAGCGGGTCGATCCGCGCGCCGTTCCACGTCATCGCCCAGTGCAGGTGCGGCCCGGTGGCGCGGCCGGTGCGGCCGACCAGCCCGAGTGGCTGCCCCTGCCGCACCCGCGCGCCGACGCGCACGTCGATGCGCGACAAATGGAGGAAGGCGCTGGTCACGCCATGCCCGTGATCGAGGATCAGCAGCCGCCCCTCCAGCGTGAACGGCGGGTCGGCCGCGAGCGTCACCACGCCGTCGGCGGGGGCGACCACTTCCGCGCCCTCGGGCTTCGCGACGTCGACGCCGCCGTGATAGCTGCCCGGCTCGCCGGCATAGATGCGCTGCGCGCCGAACAGCCCGGAGATGCGGCCGAGCGCCGGCCAGACCAAGCGCTGTCGCCAGCCGTCCGCGTCGTTGCCGGTCGCGCGCGCGGCGACGATCTGCGCCAGTTCGCCGGCGCGTTTGGCGGCGAATTCGGCGTCGGGCACCGGGATCTTGCGCAGCGTTGGCAAGCGCTCGATCCGCCAGTCGCCGGGCGCGATCGTCAGCGTGGCGGTCTGCGTCGTGCCATCTGAAAGCGTTGCGGCGAGCAGCGCCTGCGGCTTGGCATCGCGGTCGAAGGCGATCACGAAGCGCCCGTCCGGGGCGACCGCAACCGGCGCGCCGTCGAGCGTCAGGCGCGTCGTGCCGGCGGGTGCAGTGCCGAGTACCAGCGCGCCCTGTCGCAGTCCGTCGCTAAGCCCGAAACGCGCGGGCGGGATCGTCTGGGGCGGTGCAGCGGCAGCGACGGCGAGCAGCGGCACCAGATACGCGGTCCGGCGCATCACCGCGGCGCCAACTCCTCCATCGCGATCGCGCCGCTGGCGAACGGGCGCTGGGTCGCGACGTCCCAGTAGCGGAGGTCCTCCAGCGCGATCCGCGCGCCGCTGACCGCGCACACCACATGATCGCCGGGCGCCAGAATGCGGAAGCCATTGGCCATATAGTGCAATTTGGCGGGGCGGTCGGTGTGGGACATCAGCATCGGTGGCGGGCTCTCAGATCAGGCGGGGCTGCTCGGGTTTGTCAGGATAGGCGCGGCGTGCGCTCCGCTCAACCTTTGCCTCCGGTTTGGCGCTCCCGTCGACCTGCACCGCCACCGACCCGTCGCGGAAGCGTAAGGCGAGCGCACCCGCCGCGCGCGCCGCATCGGCGGTGGTGACGGTGCCGCCCGCCGCCGCCTCGACGCGTGCATAGCCGCGTTCGAGGATGCGGTCGGGATTGAGGCTGTCGACCAGCCGGCCGACATCTGCGAGCCGCCGCCGCGCCGCCTCCAGACGCCGTTCGAGCGTCGCGGGGCGGATCGCGCCCGCGGCGTGGGTCAGCTCGCCGCGCGCCCGCGCGACGCGCCGCTCCAGCGCGCGGTCGCCGCGCATCCCAAGATCGTCGAGCCGCTGCCGCTGCGGCCCGAGCAGCCGGTCGCGGGTCGGCATCACCCGCACCAGCGCCGCCAGCTGCTCGCGCCCGCGCTCGACATAGCGGCGCGCGCAGCGCTGCGTGCGGTTCGCCATCGCGTCGAGCGACAGCCGCAATTCCGCGAGCACCGGCACCGCAATCTCTGCGGCGGCGGTGGGGGTCGGCGCGCGCAGGTCGGCGGCATGATCGCACAGCGTCGTGTCGGTCTCGTGCCCGACCGCGGAGATGATCGGGATCGAGCAGGCGGCGACCGCGCGCACCACCGCTTCCTCGTTGAAGGCCCACAGATCCTCGATCGAGCCGCCGCCGCGCGCGACGATCACCAGATCGGGGCGCGGGATCGGGCCACCTTCGGGCAGTGCGTCGAAGCCGCGCACCGCCGCCGCCACCTCCTCGGCCGCACCGGCGCCCTGCACCTTGACCGGCCAGACGATGACATGCGTCGGGCAGCGGTCCTCGAGCCGGTGGAGGATGTCGCGGATCACCGCGCCGGTCGGCGAGGTCACCACCCCGATCACGCGCGGCATGAACGGCAGCGGCTTCTTCCGATCGGCATCGAACAGCCCCTCGCCCGCCAGCTTGGCCTTGAGCTTTTCGAGCAACGCCATCAGCGCGCCCGCGCCGGCCAGCTCCATCCGCTCGATGATGATCTGATATTTGGAGCGGCCGGGATAGGTGGTCAGCCGCCCGGTCGCGATCACCTCGATGCCGTCCTCGGGGCGGAACGCCAGCCCGCCCGCGCTGCCCTTCCACATCACGCCGTCGATGACCGCACTCTCGTCCTTCAGGCAGAGGTACAGATGGCCGGACGTCGCGCGCTTGTAGCCCGAAATCTCTCCGCGCAGCCGGACATGGCCGAACTCGCCTTCGACCATCCGCTTCAATCGGCCCGACAGTTCGCCGACGCTCAACGCCATCGCATTGTCGCCGGGCGTCGGCTCGGCTACCAGCCGCCCCGCCTGAGTATCGTAAAGGGGGTCGGCCATGAACATCCTGCTGGTGGGTTCGGGGGGACGCGAACATGCGCTCGCCTGGAAACTGGCGCAGTCTCCGACGCTCGATACGCTCTTCGCCGCGCCGGGCAACCCTGGCATCGCCGAACATGCGACGATCGCCGAGCTGGACGTGACGGATCACCGCGCGGTGGTGGATTTCGTGCGCCGTCATCGGGTTGGGCTGGTCGTGATCGGCCCGGAGGCGCCGCTGGTCGACGGCCTCGCCGACAATGTCCGCTCGATCGGCGTGCCGGTGTTCGGCCCCGGGCGCGAGGCGGCGAAGCTGGAGGGGTCGAAGGGCTTCACCAAGGATCTGTGCGCGCGGATGGGCATCCCGACCGCACGCTATTTCCGCGTGACCTCGAAGGACGGCGCGCTCGCCTGTCTCGACGATTTCGGCGAGGCGTGCGTCATCAAGGCCGACGGACTGGCGGCGGGCAAGGGCGTGGTGGTCGCCACCTCGCGCGCCGAGGCCGAGGCGGCGATCGCCGACCTCTATGCGCATGGTCCGGTCGAGGCGGTGATTGAGGAGATGCTCGAAGGACCGGAGGCGAGCCTGTTCGTGCTATCGGACGGGACCACGACCGCCGCGTTCGGCTCGGCGCAGGATCACAAGCGCGTCGGCGATGGCGACACCGGCCCCAATACCGGCGGGATGGGGGCGTACAGCCCGGCGGCGGTGCTGACGCCGGAGCTGGAGGAACGTGCGCTGGGCGAGATCGTCCGGCCGACGATCGATTGTCTCGCGGCGTCGGGGACGCCCTATGTCGGGGTGCTCTATGCCGGGCTGATGCTGACCGCCGACGGTCCGAAGCTGATCGAATATAACGTCCGCTTCGGCGATCCCGAATGTCAGGTGCTGATGATGCGCTACACCGGCGATCTCGCCGCGCTGCTGCTCGCGGTCGCCGAGGGGCGGCTGGCTGACGTGCCCGCACCGGAATTTGGCGACGCTGTTGCGCTGACCGTGGTGATGGCGGCGGAGAATTATCCGGGCACACCGCGCACCGGCGGCACGATCGCCGGGATCGATGCCGCACAGGCGGATGGCGCGGTGGTCTTCCAGGCGGGGACGGCGTTGAAGGACGGGCAATTGGTGTCGGCGGGCGGCCGCGTGCTGGCGGTGACCGCCACCGGCGCCGACGTGCCCGCTGCGCAGCGTGCGGCCTATGCCGCGGTGGAGAAGGTCGACTTCCCGACCGGCTTCTTCCGTCGCGACATCGGAGCCAAGGCGGTGATCGACGGTTGAGCGCGCAGCACTTTCGGCGCAGGACCGGCTCATGAATTCAACCAGCTTCGATCTCGACCCTATTTCCCAGAACGGCGTGCTCGTCACGATCGCGCTCGCGCTGGTCGCGGTGCTTGCCGTGCTCACGATCATCGCGATGGTGTGGGGGGCGCGGCTGAAGCGCCAGCGCCGCGCCGCCGAAGCGGAAGAACAGCGCCGGATCGAGGAGCTGAAGGCGGACGGCGTCGAGGTGACGAACACCGCCGAGGGTGGCTCGCCGGTCGTCGCGGCGGCGGCTCCCGCGCCAACGGCACCGCCCCCTGCCCCTACTCCTGCACCCGTTGCGCCGGCTCCGAGCGACCGCGTTGCGGACGATCATCAGGCGGCGCTGCGCGACGAGCCGATCGCCGCGGCGGCACCGCTGGATGCGACGCCCGCCAGCGTCGCCGCCGACGCGCCGGTCGCGCCCGCCGAAGAAGGTGGCGCGCAGTCGATAACGATCCTCAAGGGGCTCGGCCCGAAGATCGCAACGCGGCTGTCCGAACTCGGGATCACGCGGCTCGACCAGCTGGCGTGGCTCGACGATGCCGAGGCCGAACAGCTCGATGCGCAGCTCGGGGTCTTTCAGGGGCGAATGGAGCGCGACCGCTGGCGTGAACAGGCGCGGCTGCTCGCGCACGGCGATCGTGCCGGTTACGAAGCGCAGTTCGGCAAGCTCGGATGAGCGTCGCCTTCCGTCGCGAGAGCGATGACGAACATCTCGAACCGAAGTTCGAACTGCCGATCCCGCCCGGCCCCAATCTGGTGACGCCGCGTGGGCGCGGGCTGATCGAGGCGCGCGTGGTCGAGCTGGAGGCGGCGTTGGCGGCGGCGTCTGACGCGGAGGCGGCAAAGCCGATCGCGCGCGATCTTCGATACTGGAAGACGCGGCGCGCGACCGCGATCGACACCGCGCCGCGGGAAGATGGCGTGGTCGGATTTGGCGGTCGGGTGCGGTTCGCTCTGGCGGGCAAGGAACGCGAAGTGACGCTGGTCGGGGACGACGAGGCCGATCCGCCGGCGGGGTTGCTGTCGTTCTCCGCACCACTGGCGCGCGCGCTGATGGGCGCGGAGGCTGGGGAGCTGGTCGCGTTCAACGGGCGCGAGGATGCGATCGAGGTGCTGGAGGTTGGGGCGGCGGGGTAGCGGCTGCTATTCCGCTGCTCGTCAATTCAACCTCGGTTGCCACCCCGGCGAAGGCCGGGGTCCAGCTACGCAACCTCCATGACTACGCGCATCGCTTCTTTACGACAGCCTTTCCAACTGGGCGCCGGCCTTCGCCGGGGTGACAGACAGAAATATTGTTATCTTCCGTCGCCCCGGACTTGATCCGGAGCCCCGCTTCTTCTGCGCACTCAAGGAAGAAGAAGAAGCGGGATCCCGGATCAAGTCCGGGATGACGGCGTGGGCTTGAACCCAGCGAGTCGTCATTGCGAGCGTAGCGACGCAATCCAGGGCGTCCTGGTCCGGCTCTGGATTGCTTCGCTACGCTCGCAATGACGGGTGAAATTCGTCGTCGGTCCGCTCACGCAGGCCTCAAGCCTCGCTGACGAGGAACTTGTCGATCCGGCGGCCGTCGAGATCGACGACCTCGAACCGCCAGCCCTGTTCCTCGAAGCTCTCGCCCTCTTCGGGCAGCTTGCGGAACGCCGCCAGCGCGAGGCCGGCGACGGTGGCATAGTCGCGGTCCTCGGGCAGATCGATGCCCAGCCGCTCGGCCAACGCATCCGCGGCCATCGTGCCGGCCACCAGCAGCGAGCCGTCGTCGCGAACCACGACGTTCGGGCTTTCCTCCGGGTCGATGTCCGACAGGAACTCGCCCGCGATCGCTGCGAGCAGATTGGCCGGGGTCACGATTCCCTCGAAATGCCCGTATTCGTCGTGGATCAGCGCCATCGGCACCTCGGCGCGGCGCAGCGCGTCGAGCGCATCCATCGCGTCGATCTGGTCGATCACCACCGGCGCCTTGCGGACCAGCTTTTCGAGGTCGAGCGTCTCGTCACGGAACAGCGCCGCGGCGACGTCGCGCGCCTGCACCACGCCCACTACGGAATCGATCGACCCGCGCGCCACCGGCAGACGGCTGTGCGGTGTCTCGCGCAGCTTGGCGCGGATCCCGGCGTCGTCGAGCGAAATGTCGAGCCAGTCGACCTCGGTACGTGGCGTCATCACCTCGCGCACCGGACGGTCCGCGAGCCGCACCACACCCGAGATGATCGAGCGTTCATGCTCCTCGATCACGCCGGACTTGCTCGCTTCGGCGACGATCAGGTGCAATTCCTCGGCGGTGACCTGCTCCTCATTCTCGCGGTTGAGCCCGAGAATGCGAAACAGCAGCGCGCTGCTCGCATCGAGCACCCAGACGATCGGCTTCGTCAGCCGCGCGAGCCACCACATCGGCAGCGCGACCAGTGACGCGACCGCCTCGGGCTTGCGCAGCGCGAATTGCTTGGGGACCAGTTCGCCGACGATCAGCGAGGCATAGGTGGTGAGCGCGATCACCAGCGCGAAACCGGAGGTGACCGCGGTCTCATGCGCCAGCCCCAGCGCCTCGAAGCGCGCCGCGACCGGCGTGCCGAGACTCGCGCCCGAATAGGCGCCGGTGCCGATGCCGATCAGCGTGATGCCGATCTGGACGGTCGACAGGAACTTGCCGGGGTCGGCGGCCAGCTCGATCGCGGTGGCGGCACCCTTGCGGCCGCTGCGGGCCATCGCCTCCAGCCGCGCCTTGCGCGCGGACACGATCGCCAGCTCGCTCATGGCGAACACGCCATTGAGCGCAACGAGCGCGAGGATGATGATGACGTCGACCCAGGGGAACGGCGGTAGCATGGTGTGCGCCCCTCTTGGCGGCAAAGCGCGCGCGCCACAATCGCCAAATTGTTGCTGGCCTGCTTCAGCCGTCATTCAGTGCGCAAGCGGAACATTGTGTCGGCAGGTCGGGTTGACCGACATTAGTTGTTGAAAGGGAAAAAGATGAAGCTGTCGTCGAAGCTGGCTGCCGCGCTGGCGTGCGTGTCGCTGGTGGCCGTATCGGCGTGTACGACGGACCCGGACACCGGCGAGCGCCGCATCTCCAAGACCGCGATCGGCGGGATCGGCGGCGCGCTGGGCGGCTATCTGCTCGGCGATCTGGTTGGCGGGCGGCGCGACCGGACCGAGAAGATCATCGGCGCGGGGCTGGGCGGCATCGCCGGTGCCGGAATCGGCGCCTATATGGACAAACAAGAGCGTGAATTACGCGAGCGCACGCGCGGTACGGACGTGGAAGTGACGCGTCAGGGCGACGATTTGCTGCTCAACATCCCGTCGGGGATCAATTTCGCGTACAATTCGGCAAACGTGCAGCCGCAGTTCCGCGCGACGCTCGACAAGGTCGCCAGTGTGCTGGCCGATTACAAAGAAACCTATGTCGATGTGTACGGCCACACCGATTCGA
This sequence comes from Sphingomonas phyllosphaerae FA2, assembly GCF_000427645.1. Classification (GTDB taxonomy): domain Bacteria; phylum Pseudomonadota; class Alphaproteobacteria; order Sphingomonadales; family Sphingomonadaceae; genus Sphingomonas; species Sphingomonas phyllosphaerae. The sequence goes on from NZ_KE386571.1 coordinate 2,070,151, forward strand.
CCGGCAGCGATTCGTACAATCAGGACCTGTCGGAGCGGCGCGCGCGGTCGGTGGCGGATTATCTGTCGAGCCACGGGGTGCAGGATGCGCGGATCGCGACGCGCGGGTTCGGCGAGACGCAGCCGATCGCTTCGAACGAAACCGAAGCCGGGCGCGCCGAGAACCGCCGGGTCGAGATCAAGATCGTCCCGATTTCGCAGAACGACTTGCCGCCGCGCTGATCCCCGAGGTCAGCGTCGCGCGGCGAAGAAGTCGCGCAGCAGCGCCGCCGCCTCCCCCGCCCCGATGCCGGCGAACAGCTCTGGGCGGTGGTGGCAGGTCGGCTGGGTGAAGAAGCGCGGGCCGTGTTCGATCGCGCCGCCCTTCGCATCGTCGGCGGCGTAATAGAGGCGGGCGATGCGGGCGTGCGCGATCGCGCCGGCGCACATCGCGCAGGGCTCCAGCGTCACCCACAGGTCGCAATCCTCAAGCCGGTCGCGGCCGAGCGCCTGCGCGGCTGCGCGGATCGCCAGCATCTCGGCATGGGCGGTCGGGTCGCATAACGCGCGCGGCGCGTTGGCGGCGACCGCGACGATCTCGCCGGCATGCACCACCACCGCGCCGACCGGCACCTCACCGGCCCTAGCCGCGTCGCGTGCGGCGTCCAGCGCGACGCGCATCGGGTGGGGCAGCGGGAACATCGTCGCTGCCTACGCCGGTGCGACGCGGTGGCAAAGCCCCACGCGCTTGTCACCCCGGACTTGATCCGGCGCCCGCTTCTTACGCCAGCGGTCAAGAAGAAGCGGGGCCCCGGCTCAAGGCCGGGGCGACGGTTAGTATCAGCGCTGTTCGCCGGGCTTCTGGACCTCGACCTTGGGGACCTCCACGGTCTTGTTCTCGGTGCCGACGCGTACCTTGGCGACATCAGCGTCGAACTTCGGCGCCTGCCCGCCCTCGAGTCGCGGCAGTTGCGCGGTCTGGGTCTGGTCGAACTTGACGAAGCCCAGCAGCAGCGCCGCCAAAAAGACGAGTGCGACGATTCCGATCAGCACCAGCAGCCCGCGCATCCTTATTCTCCCAATCCCTGTTGATTCGCTGCCGCAACAACGCCCTCGTACCCGGCTGGTTGCAGCACCGGCGACTTGACCGATCGTCGCCCACGGGTTACTGGCGCCCACTTTCCGGGCAACCGAATTCAGGATTATTCACATGTCGCGCATTTGCGAGCTGACCGGCAAGGGCCGGCAGGTGGGCAACAACGTTTCCCACGCCAATAACAAGACCAAGCGTACGTTCCTGCCGAACCTGCAGAACGTCACGCTGCTGTCCGATTCGCTGGAGCGGTCGATCCGCCTGCGCGTCTCCACCCACGGTCTGCGCTCGGTCGAGCACAACGGCGGGCTGGACAACTGGCTGGTGAAGACCTCGGACGACAAGCTGTCGCTGAAGGCGCGCCGCCTGAAGCGCGATGTCGTGAAGAAGCGTTCGGCCGCCGTCGCGGCCTGACGCTGACGGCTCTGCCCGCATCGCTGCGGCCCGCCCTCCATCCCGGAGCGCGGGCCGTAGTGCGTTGGGCCATCAGCCGCGCCAGCGGAACTTGGCGAGGATCGTGCGCCGCCAGAACGCGCCGTCATTGTCGGTGACGAGCCAGATCATCGTCTGACCCCGCTCCTGCGACACCGCCAGCCCCTCGGCATTCTCGCGCCCGAGCGTGTCGCCGAATCGCGCGACGACCTGACCGCGGAGCAGCGCCCCCGGCCGGATGCTGCGGATCGGGATGCGGACCAGCGTCATCTCGAAGCGCATCGGTAGATGGACGCGGCGGTTGAGCACCAGCACGTCGCCGTTCGGCAGCACCGCGGCGTCGCTGGGCGAATGATGCGGCGGCGGCAGGTAGCGGAGCGCGGCGTTGGGCGTGTCGTAGAGCGCCGGATCGCCGTAGAAGAGCAACGCGGCACGCGCGCCATTCTGCCACAGGCCACCCTCGCGAAGGGCGAGGAAGCGGCCATCGTTCAGCCGCACGAGCGATTCAATGCTGCTGTTGACGCCCCAGTCGCGCATCGCCAGCGGCGGACTGGCGGCATCGGCATGATTAAAGTCGCGGGGGTAGCGCCAGATCATGTTGATCCGTTCGTAGCCAATCCACGCCTGCCCGGTGAGTGGATCAATCGCGAGCGACTCGGTATCGCGCGATGCCTTCTGCCAGGCGGTTTCCGGCCCGTCCGCCAGCTCCGCAGTGCCGAGCGTCCATAATTTGTGGTCGGCGATCCGCAGCCTCACCACCAACCCGCCGTCGCTGAGCAGGATCGCCTGCCCGTCGTGCAGCGCCAGCGCCGACAGGCCGCCGAACGCGCGCTGATTCGCGGACAGCGACACCGCCGCGACCGGTTCGAGCGCGCCGATGCGCAGTGGCCAGCCGCCGCGCGGCACGAACGGCGTGGCGGTGACGCGCAGGCCGGGATCGAACAGCGGGCGGCGGCCGTCGCCGGTCCACGGCGGCACCAGCAGCAGCACCAGCGCAAGGGTGATCGGCCATCGCACGCGCCGCCGGTAAACCAGTGACGACCCGCGTGAAAGGATGAACGCCCGATAACGGACGCATTCAGCCTCGGCTCAAAGCGAATCGGGCAAAAGCTATTTTATCGACGGGAAAGCCCGCCGACCGGAACAGCAAACGGGAGACTGCTCATGTTCAAGAATCTCGCCCTTGCCGGTGCCGCGCTCGCGATGGGCGCCGCCGCCGTGGCCCCGACTGCCGCCGACGCCCAGCGTTACTACGGCGACCGTTACAGCCGCTACGATGACAATCGTGGCTATTACGACCGTCGCGACTACGGCCGGCGCGGCTATCGCGGCAACGATCGTCGCTACAATTACAACCGCCGCTGCTCGAACGGCACGACCGGCACCGTGGTCGGTGCGATCGCCGGTGGTCTGCTGGGTCGCGTGATCGACTCACGCGGCGACCGGACGCTCGGCACGGTGCTGGGCGGTGTCGGCGGCGCGGTCGCGGGGAACGCGGTCGAGAAGTCGAACAACCCGCGGTATTGCCGCTGACGGGCGAAGGTCGGGAGCGAAGCTCCCGGCCGGTGCGCACCGCGCATCGCCCGGCACGGCCGGCGGGTCGGCAGCGCCGATCCGGCCGACGGCGGCCTTGCCGTCGTCCTACCCCTTCCCTCGCGTAGCGTATGAGGGCGCGAGCCCGGTGCCGGATGGTGCCGGGCTCGTGTTATTTTCGCGGGGTTCGAGGTGTTTTCCAGCCCATCGACGTTTAAAGCCGTGGCACGCCGCGGGCGAAGCCCGCGTCGTCGGTCGGGTCGGCGCGGGGCCGACCCGCCGGCCGTGCCGGGCGCTGCGCGGGGCGCACCGGCCCGCGGCACGCGGGCCTGCGCCCGTCAGTACATATGCTGCCCGCCATTGATGCTCAGCGTCGACCCGGTGACGAACCCGGCCTCCTCCGAACACAGGAACGCCACGCCTCGCGCGATTTCCTGCGCCTGACCGAGCCGGCCGACCGGGATCTTGGCGACGATCTTCTCCAGCACGTCCGCAGGCACAGCCGCCACCATGTCGGTGTCGATATAACCCGGCGCGATCGCGTTGACGGTCACCCCGGCGCGCGCGCCTTCCTGTGACAGCGCCTTGGTGAAGCCGTGGATGCCGCTCTTCGCAGCGGCATAGTTCACCTGGCCATATTGCCCCGCCTGCCCGTTGATCGAACCGATATTGACGATCCGCCCCCATTTGCGGTCGCGCATGCCCGGGAACACCGCCTTGGCCATGTTGAAGCAACCGCCGAGGTTGGTGTCCATGACCTCCTTCCACATCTGGTAGGTCATCTTAAGGATCGTGCCGTCGCGGGTGATGCCGGCGTTGTTGACCAGCACGTCGACCGGGCCGAGATCGGCGGCGACCTTGGCACAACCTTCCTGACACGCTTCGTGATCGGCGACGTCCCACTTGTAGGCGGCGATGCCGGTCCGCTCGGTGAATTCACGCGCGCGCTCGTCGTTGCCGGCATAATTGGCCGCGACCGTCATCCCTGCATTATTCAGGGCAACGCTGATTGCCTCGCCGATGCCGCGCGTCCCCCCTGTGACGATCGCCACACGTGCCATAACATCCTCTCCCGTCACCCGCCCGGAATGAGGCGGTATCCTAAATCCACATCAGCCTAGGCGGGGGCAACCCACCCTTCAAGTTCACGCGCCAGTAACGTGCGCAGCATCGCAACGCCGGTGGCGCTGTCATTGAGGCATGGCAGGTAGGCAAAGTCGGTTCCCCCGGCCGCCACGAAGCTCTCGCGCCCGCGGATCGCCAGTTCCTCCAGCGTCTCGAGACAATCGGCGGAGAAACCCGGCGCAAGGATCGCGACCTTGCGGATGCCCTGCGCGGGCATCGCCTCCAGCGTGGTGTCGGTGGCGGGCTCCAGCCATTTGGCGCGGCCGAAGCGCGACTGGAAGGCGACCGTCAGCGGACGCCCGAGCGCCTCGCCCAGCAGCCGTGCGGTCTTGCGGCAATGGCAGTGATAGGGGTCGCCGCGCTCCAGCGTCCGCTGCGGCATGCCGTGGAAGCTGGCGACGATCGCATCGGGGGTGAAGTCGAGGGTCACCAGCTGTTCGGTGAGGTTGCGGGCGAGCGCGTCGATATAGGCGGGGTCGTCGTAATAGGGCGGCAGCGTGCGGATCGCGGGCTGCCAGCGCATGTCCGCCAGCGCGAGGAATGCCTTGTCGTTGGCGGTCGCGGTGGTGGCGGCGCAATATTGCGGATAGAGCGGCGCGAGCAGGATGCGCTCGCAGCCCGCCTCCTTCATCGCGCGCAGCCGGTCGCCGATCGCGGGATTGCCATAGCGCATCGCCCAGTCGACCAGCACGCCTTCGCCGAACGCATCCTTGAGCGCTGTTGCCTGTGCGCGCGTCACCGCCGCGAGGGGCGAGCCCTGGTCGGTCCATACCTGTTGATAAGCATGCGCCGACTTCTTGGGCCGGGTGGTGAGGATCGCGCCGCGCAGGATCGGTTGCCACAGCAATTGCGGTATTTCGACGACGCGGCGGTCCGACAGGAACTCCGCGAGGTAGCGGCGCACCGCGCGGGTATCCGCCGCATCGGGGGTGCCGAGGTTGACGAGCAGCACGCCGATGCGCGGCCGCGGAATGAAGGGGTGGTCGGGGGGAAGCATCACACGCTCCTGAACGGCAAGTGGCGCCACCGCGTTCCGCCGGCGGCGAACAGCGCATTGGCGATCGCGGGGGCGACGGCGGGGACGCCGAGATCGCTGATGCCGCCGGGGTCGGCGGTCGAGGTGATCAGCTCGACGGTGACCTCGGGCGCGTCGGCGAGCGTCGGGAGGTCGAGGTCGCCATAGCGGCGGATGCTCGCCAGCCCGTCGTGATAATGCGCCGCGGCTTCCTGCGTCGTCGCCGCGCCGAAGATCAGCGCGCCTTCGATCTGCTGGCGGACGATGTCGGGGTTGATCGCACGGCCGCAGTCGACCGCCGCCACCAGCCGGTCGACGCGAGGACGGCCGGCGGCGTCGAACCCGGCCTCGGCGAGCACCGCGATCATGCTGCCGGCCATGCGATGACAGGCGATCCCCTGCCCGCTGCCCGGCACGCCGCCGCTCCATCCGCCGAGCGCCGCCACCGTCGTCAGGCAGCGCGCCAGCCGCGGCTCGCCGCCGAGCAGCCCGACGCGGTACGACATCGGCTCGGTGCCAGCGACGCGCGCCAATTCGTCGAGGAAGCATTCGGTGAAGAAGGCAGTATAGCCGTCCGCGCCGCCGCGCAGGTGCCCGGTCGGCAGGTCGAGCGCGACGGGATGGTGCGAGACCTCGATTGCGCCGAGGCGATAGGGCGGCACCGCCCCGCTGGTCGCATAGCTGTCCGCGCCGGCCGGGAACGACGCGGCGAGGCGGCGCAGCCGATCGTCGAGCAGGAGCCGCGCCGCCAGCGCGCGTCCGGTCGCCGGCACCGCGATCCGTGCGCGCCAGCCGAGGATCGCGCCGTTGGGGGCGAGCCGCGCCGCCATCCGCGCCCGCGCGGGCGGGCGCACCCGGTCGTGGAGCAACGCCTCGCCGCGCGACCACGCCAGCTGCACTGGGCGGCGCAGCTCCTTCGCCAATATCGCGGCCTGTTCGACGACATCGACCTCCAGCGCCGCACCGAACGAGCCGCCGCTGAGCATCGGATGCAGGATCACCTGTTCCTCCGACACCCCGATCGCGCGCGCGGCCGCAGCGCGGGCCAGCGAGGGTGCCTGCGTCGCGGCCCATAGCTCCAGCCGCTCGTTCTGCCAGTGCGCGGTCGCGGCGGGCGGCTCGACCGCGGCATGGAGCGCGGGGGCGACGTAATATTCGGCCTCGATCAATCGCGCGCCGGTCAAGACGCTGTCGACGTCGCCGGTGTGGGCGATGCGGTGGCCATCGGCATCGAGCGCCGCGGCGAGCGCGCGGTCGATCGCGGCGTCGTCGGGCGGGATTGGCCCTTCGAAACGTGGCGCGAGCGCGTCCAGGGCGCGGTTGGCGGCCCACCAGTTACTGGCGACGGTGGCGATCCAGCGGTCGTTGCGGACGACGTGGAGCATCCCCGGCACGCGTTCCGCCGCGGCGACGTTGGCGGATCGTAATCGTGCGTCGCGGTGCGGGGCCTGCCGGATGCTCGCGAACACCATGTCGGGCAGGCGCACGTCGGCGACGAAATTGGCCGAGCCGTCAACCTTTGCGGGTACGTCGAGCCGCGGCAGCGACTCACCGGTAAGGCGGCCTTCGTCGCCGATCCGGTAGGGCAATTCGGCCGGCAATTTGCCTGACGCAGCGGTCTCCGCCAGCTCGCCGAAACGGAGCCGCCGGTTACCAAGGACGACGAAGCCGTCCGCGGTGGTGCAGTCGCGCCAGTCGGCGTCCCAACACTTCGCCGCCGCCTGACACAGCAGCACCCGCGCCGCCGCGCCCGCTTCGCGGAGTGGCGCCTCGAACCGGCGCACCGAGGTCGAGCCGGCGGTGAGCATCAGCGCGTCGCGGGTCCAGCGCTCCTCGCGCAGCCGCTCGGGCACGCCCGGTATGCCATCCCCGAACAGCCAGTCGGCGGCGAGCGGGTTGGCGTAAAGCGGCGACACCGGCGCGGCCTCGACCCCGACCGTCCGCCAGTCCGCGCCGAGTTCGTCGGCGACGATCTGCGGCAGCGTCGTGAACACGCCCTGCCCATGCTCGCACTGCGGAACCGCGACGATGATCTTGCCGTCGCGCGCGATTTTTAGGAAAGCATTGAAGACGCGCTCGTCGGGGGCGGCGGCGAGGTTGGGCAGATAGGTGCGCGGCCACGCCGCCCATGCCACGACCAGCCCCGCGCCGATGCCACCGGAAACGAGAAGCCTGCGCCGCGTGATCTCCGCCATGCCGGGCGGCGTAGCGGGCGCGGCGGCGCGGCGGAAGGGGTTTGTCGCGGCGAAAGATCGCCGATCCGGGCCACGGGTCGAACGCAAGAGTGTGTCGACGTATCGTCACGACGCGCTATGCGAGCGCCATGCGCTGCCTGTCGATCATGTCCGCCTTTACCCCTGCCCTGTTGCTCGCCACGCCGATGGCAGACGCCTCGCCACGCGCCGTGACGGCGCTGGATGCGTGGCGCGCGCAGTCCGACGCGCGCGCCGAGGACCCGCGGCTTGCCCGGCCGCTGACCCGCGCCGAGGCCGAACGCGCGCTGGCGCTGCTCGCCGCCGACCGGAGGCGCGCGCTCGCGACGCGATATGGAAGCGCGATGGCCGACCGGAAGCTGACGATCGGCGACAAGACATTACGCTGGGAGAGCAAGGTGTTCGGCGAGGCCGCGCCGGGGCATCGCAGCTTGTGGATCTCGATGCACGGCGGCGGCAATGCCGCGCCTGAGGTCAATGATCAGCAATGGCGCAACCAGTTGCGCCTCTACGAGCCCGCGGAGGGCATCTATCTCGCGCCGCGCGCGCCGACCGACACGTGGAACCTGTGGCACGAGCCGCATATCGATCCGCTGTTCCAGGAACTGATCGACGCGCAAGTGGCGATGAACGGCGTCGACCCGAACCGGGTCTATCTGATGGGCTATTCGGCGGGCGGCGACGGCGTGTGGCAGCTCGCACCGCGCATGGCGGATCGCTTCGCCGCGGCGGCGATGATGGCGGGGCATCCGGGCGACGCATCGCTGCTGCCGCTGCGCAACCTGCCGTTCGCGCTGTTCATGGGCGGCGCGGACGCGGCCTATGATCGCAACAAGCTGGCCGGCGAAAAGGCCGCCGAACTCGACCGGCTGGCCGCCGCCGATCCGGGCGGCTACGTCCATATGGCGCGCATCTACCCGGGGTTGCCGCACTGGATGGATCGCAAGGATGCGGAGGGCGTGCCGTGGATGGCGACCTTCACGCGCAATCCGTGGCCGACGCGCGTCGTCTGGGTGCAGGACGACGTGCCGAACGACCGCTTCTATTGGCTCCAGATCCGCGATGCCGCGGCGACGACGCGCGGCGACACGATCGTCGCGCGCGTCGACGGGCAGACGATCACGCTGACCGGCACGGTGCCGGCCGGCACCACGTTGCGGCTGTCGGATCGATTGCTGAACCTCGATCGCGCGGTGCGGGTGATCGTGAACGGGCGCACGATGCATGACGCGAAGGTGCCGCGCACCGCCGCGGCCATCGAACGCTCGCTGCGCGAGCGCTTCGACCCCGACTCGGCGGCGACGGCCACGCTGAGCCTGGGGTAGATCATGATGCCCTGAGCGATCATCGTTGCGGGGTCGGCGAAGCAACGACGGAGCGGGATGACCTCTTCCCGATCAACCGTCGACGTCGGCACGATGGCGTCAGAAGAATAGTGGGGTCACGCGGAGGCGCGGAGAACGCGGAGGTGGACCGTGGCGCGCGAGTGACCCTGTCATTCAGGATCGTGAGAGGATCGGCTGCCGATGCGACGAGCGCAACATCTCTGCGTGCTCCGCGCCTCCGGATGAAACGCCTCTTCCCTAAGCTTTCCCAAGAGCCTGACTGGTGATTGGGGCCCCGAGCACCACGTCGCTCCGGCCGCTTGGCCGCAAGAGGCGGTGGGCCGAAGCGAGTCGCGCGCTACTTGACCCGGCCGCCGCGTTCGCGGGCGCGCCCCAGCGGCAGGACGTTCTGCGCCCAGGGGCCATACGGCACGGCGTGCGGCACGGCGGGTTCGCGGCGGGCGTCGCGGATCGACACGACCTTGCCCGATGTGTCGCCGAACGGCGCGTCGGAAAGCGGCAGGACCGGCGGTTTCAGCATCCGCCGTCGCCGACGCACCGCCAGCGCGGTGAGCAGCGGGCCGAGCCGGCTGAGCAGAAAACCATAGCAAACCGCGATCAGCATCACGCGCCAGTCGGCAAGTGCGACGAGGCCGGCGGTATGCAACGACCAGAACGCGGCGACCGTCAGCGTACCAGCGATAACCGGATACATGAATGACGCGCGCATGGTGCCTCCTGTCATGACAAAGCTATGACAGGCAGTCACAGGCGACAAGCATTTTTGTGCGCCTGCAACATAAAATGTGGTTGCCGACCGGAAAAAGTGCGGAAACTTGCGCAGCTGGCGCTTTCGCGGTTGCAGCGAAGCTGCGGACAATCGGGCGAAATCAGGCTTCGATCAACGCGGCGTAATGCTGTCGCAGTGACACTTTGTCGATCTTCTCGGTGCCAAGCCGCGGCAAGGGACCGGGGCTGAGCCACAGCCGCTGCGGCACCTTGAAGGCGGCAAGATGCTCGCCGAGAAACGCGATCAGCTCCGCGCCGCTGGTGGCATTCGGGTCGGCGAGATGGACGACCGCGCACGGCACTTCGCCGAGTCGCTCGTCCGCCAGCCCGAACACCGCCGCCTCGGCGACCGCGCCATGCGTGTAGAGCGCGGCTTCGACCTCCTGACAACTAATGTTCTCGCCGCCGCGAATGATGATGTCCTTCTTGCGGTCGACGATGAACAGATAGCCGTCGGTGTCGAGATAGCCGAGGTCGCCGGTGCGGAAGAAGCCGTCGCTGGTGTAGCAGGCCGCAGTATCGGCGGGGCGTCCCCAATAGCCCTCAAAACACGCCGCGGAGCGGATGCCGATCTCGCCGACCCCGCCGAGCCGCACCTGCTGCCCGTTGTCGTCGAGGATCGCGAATTCGACGAGCGGCGCGGAGGCGCGTCCGGTTGAGGCGGGCTTGGCGAGATAGTTGCTGCGCCAGTTGCCCGCACCGACCGCGTTTGTCTCGGTCAGGCCATAGCCGATCAGCGGCGAGCCGGGCAGCTCGGCATCGAGCCGCCGGACGTGCTCGACCGGGCGCGGCGCGCCGCCGGCCGCGAAATCGGTGACGGTCGACAGGTCATAGGCGTCGCGGCGCGGATGATTGAGCATCTCGAGACTCATCAGCGGCACGCCGACGAAATAGGTGACCTTCTCGCGCTCGATCAGCCGCATCGCCTCCTCGGCGTCCCAACGCGACATCAGCACCAGCTTGCGCCCCATCGCGAAGCTCTGGAGGAAGGTCGGCACCATCGCGGTGACGTGGAACAGCGGCACGTTGAGCAATGTCGCGGGTTGCGCGGCCATCGGCTTGCCGTCCTGCGTCGAAATCGCCAGCATCATCATCGCCGAGGCGAGGAAGTTGAAGGTGCCCTGCACGACCTGGAAGTGCGTCGACAGCGCGCCGCGGGCGCGGCCGGTCGAGCCCGAGGTGAACAGGATCGTCGCGTGATCGTTCGCGCCGACCGCCGGCAGCGTCGCGCCCTTGGCGCGCGCCAGCAGCGGGTCGAGCGCCTGTTCGAGCGGGAGCGTGTCGTCGAAGCCCTCGACGGGCACCGCGCTGTCGCCGAGCCGCTTGACGCGTGGCGGGTCGGCGAGGATCAGCGACGGGGTCGATTCCGCCACCGCCGCCGCCAGTTCCTCGGCCTGCCACCAGCCGTTGAGCAGCGTCGCGACGCCGCCGGCCATGACGATCCCCATGTAGAGGACGATCCACGCCGCCGAGTTGCGCGCGGCGAGCGCGACGCGGTCACCGGGCGCGATGCCGTAGCCGTCGATCAGTGCCTGCGCGACGCGGGTCGCGGCGTCATGCGCCTGCCCGAAGGTCAGCCGTTCGTCGCCGCAGACCAGAAAGGTCTTGTCGCGATGCTCCGCACAGAAATGCGCGAAATAAGCCGGGAGCGTCGGCGGTGCGGCGGCGATGCACGGCAGCGTGCGGCCAAATCGCGCAATCGATCCCAATGCGAGCGGACCGCCCTCCCCCGTCAAGGCCGCCATCGTGGCATCCATGCGCGCGTCAAGCTCGGTCCGCATCACTCTCTCCGCTTGGGTTTGTCTTATTCGCCCCTTATGGAGGCGCGATTCACGAGGGGAAAGCCTTGATCCTGCCCGCGCTCACGGCTGCCGTAGCGGCAAGCCACATACATTTTTCCGATCTGGGGCTGCATCCCGACGTCTTCTCGATCGGGGTGTTCACGCTGCGCTGGTACAGCCTGGCGTATATCGCCGGAATCGTCATCGGTTGGTGGTATCTGCTCAAGCTGCTCGACCAGCCGGGCGCGCCAATGGCGCGGCGTCATGCCGACGATCTGGTCTTCTACGCGACGCTGGGCATCATCCTGGGCGGGCGGATCGGTTACGTGCTGTTCTACGCGCCCGAAATGCTGACGCGGCCCTTGTCGATCCTGCGATTGTGGGACGGCGGCATGTCGTTCCACGGCGGGGTGATCGGCACCTCGCTGGGACTGATCTGGTTCGCGCGCAAACATGGGCTCAACTGGCTGCGCGTGCATGATTATGTCGCGTGCTGCGTGCCCTTCGGGCTGTTCTTCGGGCGGCTCGCCAATTTCGTGAACGGCGAATTGTGGGGCAAGCCCGCCGACGTGCCGTGGGCGATCGTGTTCGAGCGGACGGTGCCGTTCGGCGTGCCCGAGCCGGCGCGTCACCCCAGCCAGCTCTACGAGGCGGGGCTGGAAGGCATTCTGCTGTTCGCGCTGCTGTGGTTCTTCTTCTGGCGCACCGATGCGCGGTATCAGCCGGGCAAGCTGGTCGGGCTGTTCCTTGCCGGCTATGGCCTCGCGCGGTTCACCGCAGAGTTCTTCCGCGAGCCCGATGCGCAGCTGCGCCAGTTCGCCGAGGCGACCGGGTTGCACATGGGGCAGTGGCTGTGCGTGCCGATGATCCTCGCCGGGCTGTTCCTGATCCTGACCGCGCCGGGCCGCCGCACGCGCGTCGAGCCGATCGCCGGGCCGGACGCAGTCGCCTGATGGATCAGCCGATGACCGGGCCGCTCCTCGCCGAACGACTGGCCCGCGCGATCGCGCTGGGTGGGCCGATCCCGGTCAGCCAGTTCATGGCCGCTGCCAACACGCATTATTATGCGACGCGCGATCCCTTGGGCGCGGGCGGCGACTTCACGACCGCGCCCGAGATCAGCCAGATGTTCGGCGAGCTGATCGGTGCATGGGCGGCGGACCTGTGGGACCGCGCCGGGCAGCCGGCGGTGGCGTGGGTCGAGCTGGGGCCGGGGCGCGGAACGCTGAGCGCCGATGCGTTGCGCGTGATGGCGCACGCCGGCTTCGCCCCGCCCGTCCATTTCGTCGAGACCAGCGCGACGATGCGCGCGGCGCAGGCCGAGCGTGTACCCGGCGCGACGTGGCACGATTCAATCACCACGCTGCCCGACGACGTGCCGCTGATCGTGATCGCCAACGAATTCTTCGACGCGCTGCCGATCCGGCAGCTCGTGAAGCGGGGCGAGACGTGGCACGAACGGCTGGTGGCGTGTCAGGACACGTTGTTCCTGCCGATCGCGGGGACCAGCGTGCCGGATACGATCATCCCGCCCGCGCTGGCGTCCGCTGCCTCGGGCGCGATCGTCGAGACCTCGCCCGCCAGCGTCGCGATCATGGCCGACCTGTCGGCGCGGATCGTCGCGCAGGGCGGCGCGGCGCTCGTCATCGATTACGGCTATGACGGGCCTGCGGTCGGCGACACATTGCAGGCGGTGCGCGGCCATGCCTATGCCAATCCGTTCGAGGCGCCGGGCGAGCAGGACCTGACCGCGCATGTCGATCTGGCGACGCTGCGGCTGGTGGCGAGCGCATCGGGCGCGACGACGTTCGGGACGACCGCGCAAGGCGCGTTCCTGCGCGCATTGGGAATCGACCAGCGCGCCGCGGCGCTGGGCGAGAGAGTGGCCGGCGACCGCCGCCGGCTGGTGGACGACATGGGGGAGTTGTTCAAGGTGATCGCACTAACACATCCAAACTGGCCGCAACCGGCGGGGTTCGGGGCATGACCCGCCGCGCCACCATGCGCCGCGCAACCGCGAAGGATGCCGCCGATCTGGCCGGCGTCGCGCGGGCGACCTTCACCGAGACGTTCGGGATGCTCTATTCCGCGGCCGACCTCGCCACCTTCCTCGAGCAGCACACGCCCGAGGACTGGGCGCGCGAGATCGCCGATCCGGCCTATTCGGTGGCGGTGGTCGAGGAAGGGCATATCGTTGTCGGCTATGTGAAGCTCGGCCCGCCGCGTCTGCCGTTCACGCCCAAGGAGGGCGCGATCGAGCTGCGGCAATTCTATCTGCTCCAGCCGTGGCAAGGCGCGGGCATGGGGCCGAAGATGATGGAATGGGCATTGGAGGACGCGCGCGCGCGCGGCATGCGCGAGATGTACCTTTCGGTGTTCGTCGACAATGAGCGCGCGCGGCGATTCTACGCCAAGTACGAGTTCAAGGATGTCGGCCGCTATGCCTTCATGGTCGGCGATCACGAGGATACCGATATCGTGATGCGACGCGCGCTGTGACATTACCGGTGCCGTTCCGCGCGGCGCTGCTCGACGGTGTGGCGCACGGCTTCTTCGGGCGGCAGGGCGGCGGATCAGGCGGCATCCACGCCGGGCTGAACGTCGGGCTCGGCTCGGCGGACGATGAGGCGGTGGTGCAGGCCAACCGCACCGCGGCGGTCACGGCAATCGCGCCGGGGGCCTGCCTGCTGACGCCCTACCAGATCCACTCGGCGACCTGCGTCACCATCGACGCGCCGTTCGTCGAGCGGCCACAGGCGGATGCGTTGGTCACCGACCGGCCCGGCCTGGCGATCGGGGTGGTGACGGCGGATTGTGCGCCGGTGCTGCTGGCCGATACCGCAGCCGGGGTGGTCGGGGCAGCCCATGCCGGATGGAAGGGCGCGCTGGCCGGCGTTACCGATGCGACGGTCGCGGCGATGGTCGCGCGCGGGGCGCGGGCGGAGCGGATCGTCGCTGCGGTCGGGCCGTGCATCGCGCGCGCCAGCTATGAGGTGGACGACGCGTTCCGCCAGCGGTTCGAGGCGGCGGATGCGGCCAACGAGCGGTTCTTCGTCGATGCTCGCGCGGCGCACCATCGCTTCGATCTGGAAGGGTATGTCGTGCACCGGCTGGCGGCGGCGGGCGTGACGCGCGTCGCGGCGCTCGGTCTGGATACCTACGTCGACGAAGCGCGGTTCTTTTCGTACCGGCGCGCCACGCATCGGGCCGAGCCGAGCTACGGCCGGCAGATCGCGATCATCGCGCCTGTATCGTAACCCGCCCGGCGCGATCGCGCGTCCGGACGCATGGAAAAGACGCGGGATGCGGAACATCTCGGGAGCGAAGGTGCTCGGCGAGGGGTCGATCCCGCGCATGACAGGCCGCATCTTCCCGGCACGTCGGCCGCGGGCAGACGGGCATTCGCGTAGGTATCACGTCGCCTTGTCCTGACACCGGGATCGTTCCGCCGTGCCGCCGGTTGGTGAAGCGACACGGGAGAACGATCATGGCCGACAATATCGTCCGAGACGAACTACGCGACGGCCCGACCTTCAATCGGAAGGCGAAGCGACCGATCAAAGGCGGGCTCTATTATCTCGCGTTCCTGTTGGTGGCCGCGATCCTGATCTTGTTTTACGCGGGCAACTTGATCTGAGCACTGCGGCGCTGACGCAGCGCCGCACCGACCAGACCGAAGCCCAGGATCATCATCGCCCAGGTCGCCGGCTCCGGCACCGCACCGGTGACACCGTTCAGCGAGAAGCTGATCGACCGGTCGTACTTGTAGGCCTGCGTGCCGGCGCCGATCACCTGCGCATCAGCCTGGCTGAAGCCGGCGCGCGGCAGCGTGTTGACCGACACCTGTAGCTCGTGTTCGCCGCGAACGTCTTCGTACCGATGGCGGCGGCGGTGTAATCCGCGAGCGTGCCGGTGAAGAGCAGCGCGTCGTTCGCACCCTGATAGATGTTGATGTAATCGAGCGCCTGCCCGGCGAGGTTGCCAGCGCGGGTGTCGATGTCGGTCGCCGCCGCGATATAGCCGATGTTGAGCAGGCCGGTCTGGTTCAGCAGGAACGTGGTCACCGCCGCGTGGCTGATCGACACCGATGCCGAGGCTGCCGCCGAGCTGGACGCCGCCGACAGATCGTCAGTGAAACGCGCAACCCAGCTATCGGCCGAGGTCGTGGTCACGATCGTCTGGCCGTTACCGGTCGCGGTCGCGACGTTGCCGCCCTTGACGGTGCCCGACACCGTGGTGCCCGACGAACCCTGACCGGTGAACGAGCCGCTCGCGCTCTTGGGCGTCGCATTCTGATCGCGGGTCGCGGCGTTGTCCACGGCCTGCGCACCGAGCAGCAGGTCAGCCGAATAGTCGACCGAGCTGGTCGACACGACCGTCGCGGCATAAGACGGGACGGCAGCGGTCACTGCCAGAGCCGCGAGCGCGACCCGGAAGCCAGTCTTCATAATGATATCCCCCAACGATGGTTCCGCAGCGGAACCGTTGCGAGAAGACTGCTATGACAAGTACCGGTAACACGCCTCATCTATTTGGATTAGACAGGACGGTGGCGCGCCCGAACTTACCCAAAACGGGACAGTAAGCGGAGCAACTCCGACTGCCGTGCGGTCTGCGTTTTGGCGAATATTTGCCGTAAATGCACACGGATAGTGTTGATCGTGATGCCGAGCAGCACCGCTGCTTCCTCAAGTGTGCGCCCCGAAAATAATGCCACCGCCAGATCGGCTTCGCGTGCGGTGAGCCCGAACGCGCCGCGCCACAGCGCCACCGGCGGAGTCGGCGCGGCCAGCGGGTCGACCAGCGTCACCAGAATTGCGGCGCGATCGGGAACGAGGGCGCGGCGCTCGCTCGCCAGCGGCCAGCCGCTGACCAGATAGCCGGGACCACCCTCCACCCGTTCGATCCGCACCGCATCCGCGCTGACGCCGTGCGGGGCGGTCGCCCGTTCGATCAGCGCGGCAAGGCGGCGCTGGCTCGCCGCGTCGGCCGCAGCGAGGCGGCCGTCGCGTATCCGCAGCCCGTCGCCCCGGCGCAGCGCCGCCTCGAAGTCGGGCGTGGCGCGCAACACGACGCCGCTTTCGTCGAGCAGCGCGGCCGGCTCGCCCGCCGCATCGAGCCGCGCGTTCCACCATTGCTCTCGCAGCTTCTCGGCATGAAGCACGCCGAAGGTCAGCGCCTGCTCCAGCGTGTTGGTCAGCGAGGCGAGCCGGCGCCATTGCTCGTCGTCGATCTCGCCGCGCGACAGCGCGTTGTGGACCGACAGGCCACCGACCCAGCGACCGTTGCCGATCACCGATGCCGAGGTGACGAAATGGCGCGTCCGGCTGTGCGTCTCCATCCAGCGCAGATAGGCGTCGACGCGGGGATCGTCGCGGTCGAGGACGTCGGTGTCGCGATAGAGGCGGCTCTGCTCCAGCCGCGCCACGACGGGCACCTGCGGGTCGAGCAGGTGCATCCGATCCGCCTCGTACCGTGCCGGTGCGGCGGGGTCGACGTGGTGGATCGTGTTCCACGTCAGCACGCCCTTCGCACGGTCGACCATCGCCAGATACCCCGCCGCGCCGCCAACCCAGTGCGACGCGCGGACCAGCCAGGGCGTCCAGCCTTCCGGTCCGTCGTCCATCGCCGCCAGATAGGCGCCGTGGATCAACGCATCGCGTTCGTCGTTCACACCGCCCCCCAGCGCTTGCAGGGGGGCGGGTGTAAGTTACAGCACGAAGCGACTCAAGTCGGAGTTGCGCGCGACGCTCGACAATTGCGCCTCGACATAAGCGGCGTCGACGGTCACCGCCGCGCCCTGTCGATCCTCGGCATCGAAGCTGACCTCTTCGAGCAGCTTTTCCATGACGGTCTGAAGCCGGCGCGCGCCGATATTCTCGATCTCACCGTTCACCTCCGCCGCAATCCTGGCGATCGCGCGGATGCCGTCGTCGGTGAAGCTGACGTCGACGCCCTCGGTGGCGATCAGTGCCTTGTATTGCGCAGGCAGCGACGCCTTGGTGTCCGACAGGATCGCGACGAAATCGTCCTCGGTCAGCCCCTTCAGCTCGACACGGATCGGCAGCCGGCCCTGAAGCTCGGGCAACAGGTCGCTCGGCTTGGCGACGTGGAACGCGCCGCTGGCGATGAAGAGGATATGGTCGGTCTTCATCGGGCCGTATTTGGTCGAGACGGTCGTGCCCTCGATCAGCGGCAACAGGTCGCGCTGGACGCCCTCGCGGCTGACCGAGCCGCCGCGCACGTCGCTGACCGCGATCTTGTCGATCTCGTCGAGGAAGACGATGCCATTCTCCTCGGCGTCCTGCAGCGCGATGCGGCTGACCTCGTCCTGGTCGAGCCGTTTGTCGGCCTCTTCCTCGACCAGCTTCTCCCATGCCGCGGGGACGAGCAGCTTGCGGCGCTGCTTGGGGCCGCCGCCGAACGCCTTGCCCATCATCTCCGACAGATTGATCATGCCCATCGAGCCCTGCCCGCCGGGCAGCTCGAACGGCATCTGCGGGGTCTGTTGCAGCTCCAGCTCGACTTCCTTGTCGGCGAGATGGCCCTCGGCGAAGCGCTGGCGGAAGCTGTCACGGGTCGCCTGGCTGGCGTCCTTACCGACCAGCGCGTCGAGCAGCCGGTCCATCGCCGCGGCCTCGGCCTTGTCCTTCACCGCGACGCGGCGGCGCTCCTTTTCCAGCCGCACCGCTTCCTCGACGAGATCGCGTGCGATCTGTTCGACGTCGCGACCGACATAGCCGACCTCGGTGAACTTGGTCGCCTCGACCTTCACGAACGGCGCATCGGCCAGCTTTGCCAGACGGCGGCTGATCTCGGTCTTGCCGCAGCCGGTCGGCCCGATCATCAGGATGTTCTTGGGCGTCACCTCGTCGCGCAGGTCGGGCGACAGCTGCTGGCGCCGCCAGCGGTTGCGCAGCGCGACGGCGACCGCGCGCTTGGCGTCCTGCTGCCCGATGATGTGCGCGTCGAGCGCGGCGACGATCGCCTTGGGGGTGAGATTATCGTTCATGGTTTTTCAAAGCCCTGATCGGCGAATGTTGTGAATGTTGAGACGCTGGCGGGGTCAACCGTCGCCCCTGCGGAGGCAGGGGCCTATGGCTGTGGCGTTCTTCGGGCGGGCTGACACAGGGGTGTCGCTTCTGTGTCAGGCCGCTTGCATGACGCTACAGACATGGGCCCCTGCCTGCGCAGGGGCGACGGCTGTCCGGTCACGTCGTGCTGTCCAGCGTTTCGATCGTGACGCGGTCGTTGGTGTAAACGCAGACCTCGGCGGCGATCTTCATCGCCTTGCGGCAGAGGACCTCGGCATCATTCTCGTACTCGACCAAGGCACGCGCCGCGGCGAGCGCGTAATTGCCGCCCGAACCGATCGCGGCGATCCCCGCCTCCGGCTCCAGCACGTCGCCGTTGCCCGTCAGGATCAGCGTCACTTCCTTGTCGGCGACGATCATCATCGCCTCCAGATTGCGCAGGAACTTGTCGGTGCGCCAATCCTTGGCCAGCTCGACCGCGGCGCGCATCAGGTGGTAGCCGTGGCGCTCCAGCTTGGCCTCCAGCCGCTCGAACAACGTGAAGGCGTCGGCGGTCGCGCCCGCGAAGCCGGCGATGACCTTGCCGTCACCCAGCGTGCGGACCTTGCGCGCATTGGGCTTCATCACGGTCTGCCCCATCGAGACCTGACCATCGCCAATGACGACGACCTTACCGCCGCGCCGGACCGAAAGAATGGTGGTGCCATGCCAGACCGGCATGGAATGTGGATCGTTTGCGCTCATAGGCCCGGGATTTGGGGCGCGGAGGTGTCCCAGGCAAGGGCAATGAAAGTTTGCACGCCGGCGATGGAATCGGCGCGCGGAAGCGACCATATGGCGCGCGGAGAGTGAGTGCGTCGATGATTACCGATAAAGATCGTTTGTATTTCCAGACGCGGGCGGAGGCCGAATTGCGGCTGGCGGCGGAGGCGGAAGACCCGGTGGTGTGCCAGGCGCATTATGCGATGGCGACCGAATATCTGGAGCAGGCACACGGCGCGAACATGCGGCTGCCGCCCGATCCGCAGCGGTTGGCGCGGTCGGGGTAATACCGTTATTGCGAGCGTAGCGAAGCAATCCAGGGCCGGACCAGGACGCCCTGGATTGCTTCGCTACGCTCGCAATGACGAAGCGCTATTTCGCCTTTGCCTTTCCCCATTCGCGCGCGACGGTGTAGCCGAGATAGCCGGTCGCAAAGAGCGTGTAGAGCGGCTCGGGCAGGCCCGACAGATAGGCGTTCATCGCCTGCGCGATTGCCGCCGCCGCCTGTGGGCGGACCGCGGCGATCAGCCCCATCGGGATGCTCCACAGCAGCAGCGCGTACATGACGTAGAGGAAGCCCGGCCGGGCGCGGCTGGTCCACGGGTCGGTCGCCTGCGCCTCGGCGAGGATCGCGGCCATCTGCGCCTTGACGCGCTCCAGCTCCTGCGTGCCTTCCATCCGCAACAGTTCGCGCTGCGCGGCCTCACGCGCGCGAGGGTCGGGAATGAGCTTGTCGAGCAGCCCGGCGACCGGCGCGATGATCGAGTCGAGCACCGGCATGGTCAGCGCTCCCCGCCGCCGACGCGGTTCGCGAGCCAGCCGTAGAGGAATGCCTCGTTGGCGGGGCGGTGCTCGGCGAGCGAGAGATAGCGCTCGCCCTGCAACGCCTCGACCGCGCGGATCAGCACCGTCTCGGCGGTTGGGCCGCGGGTGATCAGGAAGCGGGTGAGCACATCGAGTGTCTGGGCGCCGATCCGGCCGTCGCAGGCGAGGTCGGGATAGTCGCGCCCGCCGCGGTTGAGCGCGGTGAGCGCGCGTTGCAGGAAGGTGACGGCGACCGCCGGCCCCATGTTGACGCCGGTGTCGAACAATTCGGCGGCAAGCCGCGGGGCGTGCGCGGCGACGCGGTCGAGGCCGGGCGCGGTCCAGTAGAGGCGGCGGTAGATCGCGACGGCGGCGGGGCGCGCGAAATGCCGCATGTCGCCGGTGTAGCCGTCGGCGCGCGCGACCGCCTCGGTGATGCCGAAGCGGGTCGCGCCGCCGCGATCGGCGGGGTTGTTCACGAACCCGCCCTCGCGGTCGATCACCGCGTCGATGAGGTCGTCGATCATGATGGACGTTCTCCTTGGTTGACGGGAGAACGTATCAGGAACGAAGCGGTGTAGGACAGAGCGCCACCCCGTCATTCCCGCGCAGGCGGGAATCCAGACGCGCAGGCCCATCGAAAGAGTCGAGACGTCAGAGGTTCTGGATTCCCGCCTTCGCGGGAATGACGATAATTACCGCCCGCGCACGATCTCGCAGCCGACGCGGGCATCGGGGAAGACATCCGGCTTCATCGAGCGGACGCGAACCTTACGGACGCGCGGGTCGGCGAGGCAGAAGGCGGCAATGCGCTCGACCAGCGTCTCCTGC
Organism: Sphingomonas phyllosphaerae FA2; assembly: GCF_000427645.1. Lineage (GTDB taxonomy): Bacteria > Pseudomonadota > Alphaproteobacteria > Sphingomonadales > Sphingomonadaceae > Sphingomonas > Sphingomonas phyllosphaerae. Next base: position 2,090,866 of record NZ_KE386571.1, read on the forward strand.
AACGCAAAGCCATCGCCCGCCGCCAGCACGTGGATGCCGTCGCGGATCGTGTCGTAATCGAGCACCTCCGCGATCGTGTCGGCATCCGGTGTCCGCGGGTAATCGACCGTCAGCCGCACCGACACCAGCACGCGCTGCGGCGCGGCTTCGTGCGGGTGGATGCCGAGCCGCATCTGCACCGCAAGATCGTCGAGGATGATCGCATAATCAGCCATGATCGGTCCCGAACATCACGTCGCGCGCGCTCTTCACGAAGCGCTGGCCGCAGTCGACGAAAACGTTCTGTCCGGTGACGCTGCGCGCCTCCAGCAGCCACACCACCGCCTCCCCGACTGCCTCTGCGCCGACCGGGTGCTGCAACAGATTGGCGCGCGCGACCGCGTCGAAATCGGCATCGGTCTGGTCGCCGCTCGGCAGCGTCAGTCCGGGTGACACGGCGTTGACGCGGACGCGCGGCGCATAGGCTTGTGCCATCAGCACGGTCGACTGCGCCAGCGCGGCCTTGGTCAGCGTGTAGCTGTAGAAATCGGGATTGGGGTTGGCGAGCTTCTGGTCGAGCAGGTTGACGACCGCGCCCTCCCGCCCCTGCCCCGCCAGCGCGGCGGCGAGCAGCGACGGCGCGACGACGTTGACCGCGTGGAGCCGCGCGGCAAGCGCCGCGTCGGGCGCGGCGGGGGCGTCGAACTCGAACAGCGAGGCGCTGTTGACGAGCCCGTCGACCGGACCGCCCTCACATGCGCGGGCGAAGAGCGTGGGAATGTCGGCGAGATCCGCCAGATCGCCCTGCACCGCCGCTCCGCCCAGCTCGGTCGCGAGCGCCTCGGCTTCCGCCTGCGAGGTGCCGTAGTGGATCACCGGCTCATGCCCGGCTGCCGCCACCGCGCGCGCGATCGCCGCGCCGAGCCGCTTCGCGCCGCCGGTCACCAGCACCCGCATCGCGGTCAGGCCAGCCCCATCAGCGACAGCACTTCCTTGCGGCTGCGGTCGTCGTCGCGGAACACGCCCATCATCCGGCTGGTCACCATATTGACGCCGGAGGTGCGGACGCCGCGCGCGGTCATGCACGCGTGGCTCGCCTCGATCACCACCGCGACACCCAGCGGCTTGAGCCCGTTCCAGATGCAATCGGCGACCTCGGCGGTCAGCCGCTCCTGCACCTGCAACCGCCGCGCATAACCGTGCAGCACGCGCGCCAGCTTCGAGATGCCGACGACATGGTTGCGCGGCAGGTACGCGATATGCGCCTTGCCGATGATCGGCGCCATGTGATGTTCGCAATGCGACTGGAACGGAATGTCCTTTAGAAGCACAATCTCGTCATAGCCGCCGACCTCCTCGAACACGCGCGACAGATGCACGCCCGGATCCTCGCCATAGCCGGCGCAATATTCCTTCCACGCCCGCGCCACGCGCTTCGGCGTGTCGACCAGCCCCTCGCGGGTGGGATCGTCGCCGGCCCAGCGCAGCAACGTCCGCACCGCCTCGGCGACGTGATCGGGCACCGCGATCTTGCCGTCTTCCGCCACCAGATCGCCGTCGTCGGGCGTCGCCTGACCCTTGTCGTTCATCATGTCCTCGTTCGTATCGACGCCGGCTGTAGCACGAATTGATCCAGCGCAACCTGTCATGTCCTCCGTGGGTTGCATCCTCCGCAACGAAGGAGACGGACGATGGCGGACAATCTGAAGAAGGGCGACGAGGTGACCTGGAAGTCGCACGGCGGCACCGCGCATGGCACGGTCGAGAAGAAGCTGACGTCCGAAACCTCGATCAAGGGCCACAAGGTCAAGGCGTCGAAGGACGACCCGCAGTATCTGGTGGAGAGTGACAACGGCGGAAAGGCAGCGCACAAGCCCGCTGCGCTGAAAAAGGCGTGATTCTGTGCGCGGCCCGGGCGGGCCGGCGCAAAGGGAAGGATTACAATGACTACCACCCCCAAGACCGGCGGCATTCACGCTCCCGTTCAGCCCTCGGCTGAGCTGGGCGCGGTCGTCGGCAACGAGAAGCTGCCGCGCAGCCAGGTCATCAGCAAGGTGTGGGACTATATCAAGTCGAACAACCTGCAGAACCCGGAGAACAAGCGCGAGATCCTGGCCGACGACAAGCTGAAGAAGGTATTCGGCAAGGACAAGTGCACGATGTTCGAGATGAACAAGTATATCTCGCAGCACGTCAAGGCTTGAAGCTTTTCGACTGACCCGGCGCGCCGCCGCCCAGACCCGGCGGCGCGTTTTTTTCTTTGGCTCGCCAGCAATCGACCGTTCGCGGGTCGTCCAGCCATCATTGCGAGCGTAGCGAAGCAATCCAGGGCCGGATCAGGACGCCCTGGATTGCTTCGCTACGCTCGCAATGACGGTGTGGACGCCTTTACACCGCTACCGGCACTGCCGCGCGCGCCTCGTCACCGAACACACGGAGATAGCGGGCGATTTCCTCCGGTGCGCCCGTCGCCTTGGCGGGATTGTCGGACAGTTTGACCGCCGGGCGCCCATCGGCGCTCACCACCTTGCACACCAGCGAGATCGGCTCCAGCCCGGTCGCGCCATCGGGATCGCAGCCGCGGAAATCGTTGGTGAGGTTGGTGCCCCAGCCGAAGCTCATCCGCACCCGGCCGTGGAAATGGCAATAGGTACGCTCGATCGAGTCGGTGTCCATTCCGTCGGAGAAGATCAGCAATTTCTCGCGCGGGTCGCGGCCATGCGCCTGCCACCAGGCGATGATCCGCTCGCCGGCCTCGATCGGCGGAGCGCTGTCGGGGCGGAAGCCGGTCCAGTCCGCCACCCAGTCGGGCGCGTCGCGCAGGAAGGCGGCGGTGCCGAACGCATCGGGCAGCGCGATCAGGAGGTTGCCGCCATAGGCCTGCCGCCATTCGTCGAGCACCTGATACGGCGCCTGCGCGAGCGCGGCATCGTCGGGCGCGAGCGCGGCGGCGACCATCGGCAGTTCGTGCGCATTGGTCCCGATCGCCTCCAGATCGTGGTCCATCGCGAGCAGCACGTTCGACGTGCCGATGAAGCGCTTCCCCAACCCTTCCTTGAGCGCCTCGACGCACCAGCGCTGCCACAGGAAGCCATGCCGGCGGCGCGTGCCGAAGTCCGACAGCGCGAGGTCGGGCAGTTCCTGCAACCGCTCGACCTTCCCCCACAATTTGGCCTTGGCGCGCGCATAAAGGACGTCGAGCGTGAAACGCCCCTTGCCGCGCAGCGCCGCCCGCGCGCGCAGTTCATTGACGATCGCGAGCGCAGGGATTTCCCACATCGTCGTGCACATCCACGGGCCGTCGAAGTGCAGCTCGAACTGGCCGTCGACGGTGCGCAACTCGTAGTCGGGCAGGCGGAAGTCGGCCAGCCACGCGAGGAAATCGGGCGCGAACATCCGCGCCTCGCCATAGAAGCTGTTGCCGGCCAGCCAGATCAGCTCCTTCTTGGTAAAGCGCAGCCCCCGCGCGTGATCGAGCTGCGCGCGCAACTCGCCCGCGTCGATCACCTCGGCGAGCCGGACGCTGTGCGTGCGATTAATGAGTGCGAAGGTGGCATGGGTGTCGCGATGCCGCCGCCAGATCAGCTGGAGCATCAACAGCTTGTAGAAGTCGGTATCGAGCAGGCTGCGCACGATCGGATCGAGCCGCCAGTTATGATCCCAGGTACGCGTCGCGATATCGGTATAGACCATTGCCATTCTCCGGGATTCAGACGGCTGCGTCGCGGACGCGGAACAGTTCGGCGGGGCGATGCGAGGCATCGGCCTCGCGATCGCCGGTGGCGACCAATTGGCCGCGATCGAGCATCTTGCGGCGGAAGGCGGGCTTGTTGAGCGTCGTGCCCAGCACCGCCTCGTGCACGTCCTGCAACGCGCGCAGCGTGAAGCGCTCGGGCAGGAAGGCGAAGGCGAGATCGGAATAGTCGATCTTGCCGCGCAGTCGCTCACGCGCGACGCTCAGGATCGCGCGGTGATCGAAGGCGAGCGACAGGTCCGTGCCTTCCCCGTTACACGCGCGGAGCGGATCGCCGACCAGCGTTGCCGCGGTGACGCGCCCGGCACGCTCGGCCCGCGCCATTTGCTCCGGACGAAGCAGCGCGAGATAGGCGACGGTGACGATCCGCATCCGCGGATCGCGATCGATTGCGCCGAACGTGTAGAGCTGTTCGAGATGCGCGCGCTCCATCCCTACCTTGTCGCGCAGCACGCGCGCGGCGGCGGCGTCGAGGCTTTCGTCGATCGCGACGAAGCCGCCGGGCAGCGCCCAGCATCCGGCCTGTGGCGACTGGTCACGTCGCAGGAGCAGCGCATGTAATTGTCGCTCGATCGACGCAAGCAGCACCAGGTCGACCGTCACCGACGGACGATCGTACGCCGCGGGGTCGTAGCCATCAATGTCGTCACCGATGCTTATATGCTCCATGCACTTTACTTATGCGCGCGTCGCATCTATGTCAATCATTGCAGGTCTGAGGAAGAATGATGAAGCGGCTGGTGCTGGTGATCGATACGCAGGCGGACTTCATGAACGCCGATGGCGCCTTGGCGGTGAACGAAGCGGAGACGCTGATCGCTCCGCTGACCGACTATCTGCGCGGGTTGCGGGCGGAGGATGTGGCGGGCGTGTTGTTTACGTTCGATACGCACGATGCCGCGCTCTACCCGCTGTCGCCGGAAGCGGCGCTGTTCCCGCCGCACTGCCTGCGCGACACGGGCGGGTGGGCGAACGTGCTCGATCCTGTGGTGGTCGACGCGGCGATTCCGACATGGCGGCTGGAGAAGGGCGTGTTCGACATGTGGAGCGAACCCGGCCTGTTGGTGGAGCGCATCGCGGACGGGACAACGATCGACCGCGAGGCCTTCTTCGCACAGCAACGCGCCGCGGGCGTCGAGACGGTGACGGTGGTCGGCGTGGCGGCGGATTATTGCGTGCGCTGGGCGATTGCCGGGCTGGTCGCGCGCGGCTTCGCGGTCGAGGTGCCGGCGGCGCTGACGCGCGGCATCGAGCGACCGATCGCGCAGGTACTCGACGACGACTTCGCCGACGCGTCGGTGCGGCTTACGCTTCCCACGGCGTGATGTCGGGCTCCGCACCGATCAGCGCGAGGCCGTGCGCGATCGAAGTCAGCTCGCCGCCGGTCGCGATCCGCTCCGCGCCGAAACGGCGGTCGAAGATCGCGCGGATCGCGGGGATCAGCGACGAGCCACCGGTCAGGAACACGCGGTCGATCGCGCCCGCCTCCACCCCGCCGCGCGTCAAGGCGGCGTCGAGCGCCGCCTCGATCCGCACGAGATCGTCGGCGATCCAGCGCTCGAAATCGGCGCGCGTCACGTCGGCGGCGATGCGGATGCCTCCGCCCTCGAACGCGAATTCGGCATGGTCGGCGCTCGACAACGCGCGCTTGAGCCGGCCGACCGCGTCGTAGAGCGGAAAGCCCTGCTCCTCCTCGACCAAGGCGATCATCCGCCCGATCGCCTCGGGATCGAGCGCGTCGCGTTGCAGCTTTCGCAATTCCTCGAGCGTGCGGCGGTTGCGCATCATCGCCAGCCGGGACCAGTCCGCCACGTCGTTGAAGAAGCCGCCGGGGATGTCGAGCACCTTGCCGAACGAGCGATATTGCCCGCCCTTCCCAAGCAGCGGCAGCACCAGTTGCGACACGATCCGTTGGTCGAAGCGGTCGCCGGCGATCCCGACGCCGGTCGAGGCGAGCGGAACGCAGCGACGCTCGGCCCCCGGCGCAGCGACGCGCACCAGCGAGAAGTCGGTCGTCCCGCCGCCGAAATCGGCGACGAGGATCGTCGCGGGCTCGGTCAGCCGCGCCGCGAAACTGTGCGCCGCGCCGAGCGGTTCGTAGACATAATGGACCTCGGCACCGAACTCGCGCAGCATCAGGTCGTAGCGGGTCCTCGCCAGCGCCTCGTCGGGGCGCGCGCCGGCATATTCGACCGGCCGCCCGACGATCACGCGCGCGGGGCGATCGTCGAGCTGTCCGCCGGCATGGCGCACCAGCTTCTGGAGCAGGAGCCGCCCGAGATCCTCGAAACGCATCTGGCGGTTGAAGATCGTCGTCCGCTCGAACAACGGGCTGGCCGCGACGGTCTTGAACGACTGGACGAAACGGCTGTCGAGCGGCGCCTCGAGATATTCGGCGATCGCCCACGGCCCTGCCTCGCTGGCGACGCCATTCCAGCCCTGCTCGTCTTCCCAGAAGCACAGCGCCGAGCGGAACACCGCGCCGGTCGCTTCCTTGCCGGTGAACTCGACGAGCCGCGCGTCATTTTCGTCCGCGAGCGCGACGACGGTGTTGGTGGTGCCGAAATCGAGGCCGAGCGCACGCGCCACGTCTTGCTCCGTCGCAGGTGTGGTGCCCCCGGCGAGATTCGAACTCACGGCCTGCGGTTTAGGAAACCGTCGCTCTATCCTGCTGAGCTACGGGGGCACGGGCGGATTTCCTAGGTTTCCGCGCGCGCCCGGTCAACGGCGAAGCGGGTCAGGCGAACAGCGCGGCGTAGCGTTCCGGCTTGAACCCCACCTCGATACGGTCGCCGTCGACCAGCACCGGGCGCTTGATCGTGGACGGGTGCGCGATCATCAGCGCGCGCGCCTTCGCGGCGTCGATGTCGGCCTTGTCGGTGTCGGGCAGCTTGCGGAAAGTGGTGCCGGCGCGGTTGAGCAGCGGCTCCCAGCCGACCTGCGCGATCCATGCGTCGAGCGCCTGCGCGTCAACGCCGACTTTCTTATAGTCGTGAAACGTATGCGCGACGTCGTGGTCGGTCAGCCACGTCCGCGCCTTCTTGACGGTGTCGCAATTGGGGATCCCGTAGAGGGTGGCAGTCATTCGAAATCCGCTTGGTTGGTTGAGGGGGATAGCCGGTCAGCGACGCGATGACGAGAGCGCGGCGAAGTTGACCTTGCCGAACCCGGCCATCTGCAACGTATAGATCAGGCCGGCGACGCACCGCCACGGCGCGTCGGCCGCCTTCGTGGCAACCTGCGCCTCACGCGTTTTCTGGGCCTTCGCGCGGGCAATCTCCAGCAGTTCGGCGTTGGTGAGGTCACGCCCCTCGAACGTGGTGATGCACGTTCCGTCCGTCTCGCGCAGCGCGACATCGAACCGGGTGCTGGCTGCCGGAGTCGCACAACCGAGGGTCAGGCTGCACAATGACGCGAGCGGGAGCCAAGACGGTGCCATCCTGATGCCTTGATGATAGCGCGATGGCCTGCCACGATAAGCCGTGAAGCGGGAAGCGCGCGTGACGGGCATCTATCGCCGTTGCGGCGTCACGAGCTGACGCACCATGCGAATCTCGGTCGCGAAGCCGGGTTGCTTCGGCGTGCTGCGGATCAGGTAGATCGCTTCGGCCGCGCCGCCTGCGCCCTGCTTCTGGACGCCGCCGACCTGCGAGCGGACGCCGCCGGTTTCGAACGTTTGCGGCGGCAGCGTGACGAAGCCTCCGCCGCTGCGCGCCTGCGCCGCGGTCAGCATTTGCTGCCACTTGCCCTCGTCGATCGCGCCGTCGGTGTTGTTGATGCGGACCGTGCAGGAATGGATCGGCGGCGCCTCGATCGTCACGACGATCTGACTAGCGCCCGCCGGCATGATCCAGCCGCGGCCGGGATCGTCCTTGAGATAGGTGCGGAGCTGCTCGGGCGTCAGCGGCCGCGCGCCGGGGATCCTGGCCATGCCTGCGGCAACCCGTGCATCATCGGGGAAGATGCGGCCGCAGATCATGTCGAACATGCGCATCTGCCCCTCCCCGCGGAATGGTGGCTTGCCGGGGAGCTGTTGCGGCGGCGCGGCCTGTAGTGCGAAGAGCAGCATTGCAGCAATCATCGGTCAGTCTTTCGTGGTCGCGGCGACTTTGGCACGATCGCAAGGCGGCGACCACCATGACGTCATTGCGAGCGGAGCGAAGCAATCCAGAGCCGGATCAAGACGCCCTGGATTGCTTCGCTACGCTCGCAATGACGAACCGGCTCGTCGCCGAATGATGACGCCACGACCATGCCCCGCATGGTCATGAGTCGTCATCATTCCCACTCGATCGTGCCGGGCGGCTTGGAGGTGTAATCGTAGGTGACGCGGTTGACGCCCTTCACCTCGTTGATGATCCGCGTCGCCACGCGCGGCAGGAAGCTGCCCGGGAACTCGAAGGCCTCGGCGGTCATGCCGTCGACCGACGTCACCGCGCGCAGCGCCAGCACGCTGTCATAGGTCCGCCCGTCGCCCATCACTCCGACCGAGCGAACCGGCAGCAGCACCGCGAAAGCCTGCCAGATCGTGTCGTACAGCCCGGCGTTGCGGATTTCCTCGAGATAGATCGCATCGGCCTTGCGCAGGATGTCGCAGCGCTCGCGCGTCACCTCGCCGGGAATGCGGATCGCGAGCCCCGGGCCCGGGAACGGATGCCGGCTGACGAACACCTCGGGCAGCCCCAGCTCACGGCCGAGCGCGCGAACCTCGTCCTTGAACAATTCGCGCAGCGGCTCGACGAGCTTCATGTTCATCCGCTCGGGCAGCCCGCCGACATTGTGGTGGCTCTTGATCGTCACCGACGGACCGCCGGTGAAGCTGACGCTCTCGATCACGTCCGGGTAGAGCGTGCCCTGCGCGAGAAAGTCCGCGCCGCCGATCTTCTTCGCCTCGGTCTCGAAGACGTCGATGAAGGTCTTGCCGATGAACTTGCGCTTCGCCTCCGGGTCGGTGACGCCGGCCAGCCCATCCATGAACAGGTCCTGCGCCTGCACGTGCACCAGCGGGATGTTGTAGGCACCGCGGAACAGCCCGACGACCTGCTCGGCCTCGCCCTCGCGCAGGATGCCGCCGTCGACGAACACGCAGGTCAGCTGCTCGCCAATCGCCTCGTGGATCAGCACTGCGGCGACCGCCGAGTCGACCCCGCCCGACAGGCCGCAGATCACGCGTCTGTCGCCGACCTGTGCGCGGATTTCGGCGATCTTGACGCTGCGGAACTCGGCCATCGTCCAGTCGCCCGCCAGTCCGCAGACGTGTCGCGCGAAATTGGCGATCAGCTTCGCGCCGTCGGGCGTGTGGACGACCTCGGGGTGGAACTGCATGCCGTAATAGTGCCGCGCCTCGTCGGCGGTGATCGCGAACGGCGCGCCCGGCGAGGAGGCGACGGGGGCGAAGCCGGGGGCGAGCGCCGCGACATGGTCGCCGTGGCTCATCCACACCTGATGCTTCTCGCCCGCCTGCCACAGCCCGTCGAACAAGGCGCAGGTCTGGTCGACCTGCACGAACGCCAGCCCGAATTCGCCCGACATGCCCTTCTCGACGCGCCCGCCGAGCTGGGTGTTCATCACCTGCTGGCCGTAGCAGATACCGAGCACGGGAACGCCGGCGTCGAAGATTTCCTGCGGCGCGCGCGGGCTGTTGTCGTCGACCACCGAGGCGGGGCCGCCCGACAGGATCACGCCCTTCGGCTTCAGCCGCGCGAACGCCTCGGCGGCGGACTGGAAGGGCGCGACCTCGCTATAGACCCCCGCCTCGCGCACGCGACGCGCGATCAGCTGGGTCACCTGGCTGCCGAAATCGACGATGAGGATGTTGTCGGGATGCTCCATGGCGGGCCTGTAGCGGGATGGCGCGCGGGGGGAAAGAGGGGGTGACCTAGCGTTAGCCGCTCACCCGTCATCCCGGACTTGATCCGGGATCTCGCTTCTTTCTTCGGTGGCACGGAAGAAGCGCGGCCCCGGATCGAAGTCCGGGCGACGACAACGGTCAGCCGCGAACGCCTTTGGGCACCACCTCCCCTTCGCGCAGCGTCAGAACCTCGACACCGGTCGCGGTCACCGCCACCGTATGCTCGAATTGCGCGGAAAGCTTGCCGTCGCCGGTGACGACCGTCCAGCCATCGTCGCGGGTGGCGACCTTGCGCGTGCCCTGATTGACCATCGGTTCGACCGTGAAGGTCATTCCCTCGCGCAATACCGGGCCGGCGCCGGGGCGGCCGTAATTGAGCACCTCGGGCGCCTCGTGCATCTCGCGCCCGATGCCGTGGCCGCAGAAGTCGCGAACCACCGCATAGCCGTGCTGCTTGGCATGGCGGTCGATCGCCGCGCCGACATCGCCGAGCCGCGCGCCGTCGCGGACCTGCGCGATCCCCTTCCACATCGCCTCCTGCGCGACGCGCACCAGCCGGCGCGCGGCGGGGGCGACTTCGCCGACCAGATAGGTCTTGCTGGAGTCGGCGATGAAGCCGTTCTTTTCCAGCGTGATGTCGAGATTGACAATATCGCCGTCGCGGATCACGTCGTCCTCGTTAGGCACGCCATGACAGACGACCTGATTGATCGAGCTGTTGAGGACGAATGCGAAATCATATTGCCCCTTGCTCGCGGGGCGGGCGTGTAGTTCGTCGACGATGTAGCGCTCGACGCGGTCGTTGATCGCGAGCGTCGACTGGCCGGCAAGCGTCTCGCGATCGAGCATCGCGAACACTTGCGCGAGCAGCCGGCCGGACTCGCGCATCAGCGCCAGCTCGTCCGGAGTCTTGAGGATCGCGGTCATGCGGCAGTCGCGATCGGCACGGCCGCGCGCTCGCGGGCGACGATCTCGTTGAAGGACAGGGTTGGGTTCGCCTCGGCGAGCATCCCGATCTTAATCCAGAATTGCGCCTGCGCATTGATCGAGCGGCACATTACCGTGCTGGCGCGGCGCGCCTCCTCGTGGAGCTGGTCGTCGATTTTCACAATGCCCACACATGTTCTCCACAACGTTACCAACATACGAACCGTTTATGATGTGGATGGCGGATTGTCACTTCATCCGTCATTCCCGCGTAGGCGGGAATGCAGACACGCGGATCTCTCGCTCCTATTGAGACAACATGGGTTCTGGATTCCGCCTTCGCGGGAATGACGGCGAAGGCGGGCCGGCAAACTCGCACCAAACGAAGAGGCCGCCCCGTTGCCGGAGCGGCCTCTTCGTTTCAGCGCGGTCGCCCAATCAGGCGGCGGCGTCGAGATCCTCGTCGTCGTTCATGACCGGACCCGAGTCCTGGCCCTTGGCCGAGACGTCGCGGTCGACGAACTCGATGATCGCCATCGGCGAGGCGTCCGACGCGCGGATGCCGGCCTTGATGATGCGGGTATAGCCGCCGTTGCGATCGGCGTAGCGCTTGGCGAGCACGTCGAACAGCTTGACCAGCTGCGCGTCGTCCAGCAGCCGGGCGTGCGCCAGACGGCGGTTCGACAGGCCACCCTTCTTGCCGAGCGTCACCAGCTTCTCGATGTACGGACGCAATTCCTTCGCCTTGGCGACGGTGGTGGTGATCTGCTCATGCTTGATGAGCGCGGCCGACATGTTGCGGAACAGCGCAATGCGATGTGCCGAGGTACGCTGCAGCTTACGACCGCCTACACGATGGCGCATGATAGTCTTCCTTCTCGTTCGTCAGAGGGCCGTTCGACGGAACCCCGGGACAGGTGAGGACGGTGGCCCACCGGAAAGAACCGTCGCCCCTGCGGAGACAGGGGCCCATATCTCGATCGATCAAAACCGCCCCGCGGCAAAGCCGCGTCGTGACGTCGGACAGACGGCGCTGCGGCATTGCCGCTGGCCGTCCGCCGGCCGGGCCTGCGCCGCCTCGCAGATAGCTCGCGCTATCCGCGTGCGGCTTCGGCTCAGCCCATTATTTCCTGCTCGAGCTTCTTGGCGACTTCCTCGATGTTCTCGGGCGGCCAGCCGGGGATTTCCATGCCCAGCCGCAGCCCCATCGACGACAGCACTTCCTTGATCTCGTTGAGCGACTTGCGGCCGAAGTTCGGCGTGCGCAGCATCTCGGCCTCGGTCTTGCCGACCAGATCGCCGATATAGATGATGTTGTCGTTCTTGAGGCAGTTCGCCGAACGGACCGACAGTTCCAGCTCGTCAACCTTCTTGAGCAGGTAACGGTTGATCTGCGCGGTGTCGCTCGGTGCTTCGCCACCCGTCGCCGCGGGGGCGGCAACGCCGATCGGCGCCGACCGCGTGACCGACGAATCGTCGAAGTGGACGAACAGCGCGAGCTGGTCCTGGAGGATCCGACCGGCATAGCCGACCGCGTCTTCCGGGGTGACCGTGCCGTCGGTCTCGATCGTCAGCGTCAGCTTGTCGTAATCCAGGTCCTGCCCGACGCGGGTCGGGTCGACCTTGTACGACACCTGACGTACCGGCGAATAGAGCGCATCGACGGGGATCAGCCCGATCGGCGCATCCGCCGGACGGTTGTTCACCGCCGCGACATAGCCCTTACCGACGTCGGCGGTCAGTTCCATGTTGAACGTCGCACCCTCGTCGAGATGGCAGATGACCAGCTCGGGGTTCATCACCTCGATGTCGCCCGACACCGCGATGTCGCCCGCCTTCACCTCGGCCGGGCCGGTGGCGGAAAGCTGGAGCCGCTTCGGGCCTTCGCCCTGCATGCGGATCGCGATCTGCTTCACGTTCAGCACGATGTCGGTCACGTCCTCGCGGACGCCCGCCAGCGAGCTGAATTCGTGCAGCACGTTCTCGATCTTGATCGAGGTCACCGCCGCGCCCTGCAGCGACGACAGCAACACGCGACGCAGCGCGTTGCCGAGCGTCAGGCCGAAGCCGCGCTCCAGCGGTTCGGCGATGAAGGTCGCCTTGCGCTTGCCGTCACCGCTCTTCTTTTCGAGCTGGTTGGGCTTCTTCAGTTCTTGCCAGTTCTTTGCGTTGACAGACAAGCTCTCGTCCCCTGGGGTTGGGCCGGACGCGGGGGACGCGTACGGCCGGGTAATAAACGTGGCCACTCGTCAGCGGCCACGCGAAGCGTGATCGTCAGACGCGACGGCGCTTGGACGGCCGAACGCCGTTGTGCGGGATCGAGGTCACGTCGCGGATCGACGTGATCTGGAAACCGACCGCCTGCAGCGCGCGCAGGGCCGACTCACGGCCCGAACCCGGACCCTTGACCTCGACCTCGAGCGTGCGGACGCCGTGCTCGGCGGCCTTCTTGCCCGCGTCCTCGGCAGCGACCTGCGCGGCGTACGGGGTCGACTTGCGGCTGCCCTTGAACCCCATCATGCCGGCCGACGACCAGCTGATCGCATTGCCCTGCGCATCGGTGATGGTGATCATGGTGTTGTTGAAGCTGGCGTTCACGTGCGCGACGCCTGCGGTGATGTTCTTGCGCTCGCGCCGACGAATGCGCTGCGGTGCCTGTGCCATATGGTATTCCTGACCTTATCTTACAACGCGGCCGGGAGGCGTGAACCTGCAACCGGCCAACGGAGAGGAAGAAGCGCTGACGCTTACTTCTTCTTGCCGGCGATCGGCTTCGCCTTGCCCTTGCGGGTACGCGCGTTGGTGTGCGTGCGCTGACCGCGGACCGGCAGGCCCTTACGGTGACGCAGGCCGCGATAGCAGGCCAGGTCCATCAGACGCTTGATGTTCATCGCGGTCTCGCGACGCAGATCACCCTCGACCGTGTGGTCGGCGTCGATCGCCTCGCGGATCTGCAGCACTTCCTGATCGCTCAGGTCCTGCACGCGACGATCGGCGGCGATGTTCAGCTTCGTGGTGATTTCCAGCGCCTTGGCCGGACCGATGCCGTGAATGTAAGTCAGCGCGATCAGAACGCGCTTGTTGGTCGGGATATTGACACCCGCGATACGTGCCATGAAACTTTTCTCCTGTGCTCCACGGGGTGCGGCATGGCTGCCACGCATCCCATCTCGTCGCATTGCAACTCCGCCCCGCCGGTTCCCGATGCCTTGCCCGCGAACGCGGGAAAACGGCAGGCACGAACGTACCGCCGGGAATCGGTGGATTGGAAGGGAGAGCGGTTAGGCGGGCGGTAACGTCGTGTCAAGCGATGGGTTCCGCTCGATCCGCCGCAGCTGGCCCCAGCGCCGCAACGCGACGACGAACCAGGCCAGCTCGACCAGCCCGAACGGCCATGCGCCTTGCAGAAAGCCATAGGCCGAGCCCATCAGGCACCCGATCGCGAACAGCAGCGTCCAATACGCCGCCCGCGCCTCCAGCGCATAGCAGACCAGGATGAAGCTGACCGCGAACAGGCCGAAGGCGGAGAGCGCATCCATGCGCGGCCTTGTGTCGCAGATGCCGCGCGAGGACCACCCCACATCGCCGAAAAAGAAAGGGCCGGCGGAGGACAGGGAACCTCCGCCGGCCATCGCCGCCCTTCGGGAGTTCAGGCGACGATCAGTACCGTCGCCTCGGGGAGAGGTGCGACGGGGCAGCGTGTTTCCGCGCTGCCGACCCGATCGTCTCTACATCCCCTCACCCCACGATCGCCTTACACGACCATGAATTTTCCGTCACTTATTGCGCGGGTGCCACCTTCAGGATCGACTCGATCTCCGCGGCGACCGCGTCCATCGCGCCCATGCCGTCGACACGCGAGACCAGCCCGCGCGCTTCGTAGATCGGGATAATCGGGGCGGTCTTGGCGCGATATTCGGCCATCCGCGTCCGCACCGTCTCTTCATTGTCGTCCGGGCGACGCTTGAACTCGTGCGCGCCGCACACGTCGCAGGTGCCCTCGACCTTCGGCTGCTTGAACCGGTCGTGATAGCCGGTGCCGCAGTTGCCGCAGGTGAAGCGCCCGACGATCCGCTCGACCAGCGCATCCTCGTTGACCTCAAGCTCGATCACCGCGTCCAGCTTCTGCCCGCGCTCATCGAGCAGCAGGTCGAGCGCATCGGCCTGCGCCGCCGTCCGCGGGTAACCGTCGAAGATCGCCCCATTGGCGGTGCCGGCGTCGAGCCGCTCGCCGATCAGCGCGGAGACGATCGCGTCGCTGACCAGCTCGCCCGCCTCCATCACCGCCTTGGCCTGCAACCCGACCGGCGTGCCCGCCTTGACCGCGGCGCGCAGCATGTCGCCGGTCGACAGCTGCACCATCCCATGATGCTCGACCAGCCGCTGCGCCTGGGTTCCCTTGCCCGCCCCCGGCGGCCCCAGCAGAATGATGTTCACCGAACTCTCCCCTTTGCGCCCGTCCCTGCCGGGCGTCCTTGCCTCAGCGGCGGCGCGCGCCCTTCAGCTTCGCCTTCTTGATGAGATCGCCATACTGGTGCGCCAGCAGGTGCGACTGGATCTGCGTTACCGTATCCATCGTCACGTTGACGACGATCAACAGGCTGGTCCCGCCCAGATAGAAGGGGATCGACAGCGCCGACACCAGATATTCCGGCACCACGCAGATGAAGGTCAGGTACGCCGCGCCGATCACGGTGATGCGGGTCAGCACGTAATCGAAATAGCTCTCGGTGTTCTTGCCGGGGCGGATGCCCGGGATGAACCCGCCGTAGCGCTTCAGATTCTCGGCCGTCTCCTCGGGGTTGAAGACCACCGCGGTGTAGAAGAACGAGAAGAAGATGATGCCGGCCGAATACAGCAGCATGTAGATCGGCGAGCCGTGCTGGAGATACTGGTTCAGCCCGATCAGGATGTCGCCGAAGCGGCTTTCGCCCGCGACGCGATTGCCCGCGAACTGCGTAATCGTCAGCGGCAGCAGCAGCAACGACGAAGCGAAGATTGGAGGGATCACGCCTGCGGTGTTGATCTTGAGCGGCAAGTGGCTGCGGTCGGCCTGCATCCCGCGCTGCGTCTGGCGCTTGGGATATTGGATCAGGATGCGGCGCTGCGCGCGCTCCATGAAGCAGATCAACAGGATCAGCCCGATCACGACGACGATGATCGCAATGATCGACACCGCGCTGGTCGACCCCGAGCGGCCACCTTCGAGCAGGTTGAGCAACGTCGTCGGCAGATGCGCGACGATGCCGGCCATGATGATCAGCGAGACGCCGTTGCCGATGCCGCGGCTCGTGATCTGCTCACCCAGCCACATCAGGAACATCGTGCCGCCGATCAGCGAGATCACCGCCCCGACGCGGAACAGCATCCCCGGCTCGATCACCGCACCGCCGGCTTCCAGCCCGCGCGCGATGAAATAGCCCTGCACCGCGGTCAGCCCGACGGTGCCGTAGCGGGTGTACTGGTTGAGCTTTTTGCGGCCCGATTCGCCTTCCTTCTTGATCGCGGCGAGCTGCGGACTCAGCGAGGTCGCGAGCTGCACGACGATCGACGCCGTGATGTACGGCATCACGCCCAGCGCGATCAGCGACGCGCGCGACAGCGAGCCGCCCGAGAAGGTGTTGAAGAAGTCGAGCACGCCGCCCTTCATCCGCTCGGCCAGCACGCCGAGCTGCGTCGGGTCGATCCCCGGCAGCGGGACATAGCTGAGCAGACGGAAAACGATCAGCGCACCGATCGTAAACCACAGTCGCTTCTTGAGGTCGGTAGCCTGCGAAAACTTCGCGAGGCTGATGCTCTGCGCCATCTGGTCGGCTGCGGATGCCATCGTGTCGGTGTATCCTGGAAACGAAGAACGGCGGGATGCGTTTATACCGCCCCGCCGCTCATATAGGCGCTTGGCGCGCCTTGTCTAACCCGGTGAGGCGCGAACGGCGGGAAAGCCGGTAGGTCGGGCCGTCCCGCGCGCGATTGCCGCGCGCCATCGGCCCGGAAACGAAGAAGGGGCGCGGACCCAGCCCGCGCCCCTTTCCGAGTCGGCGTTACGCCTGCTTGCGCGCCGCCTGCGCGGTGCGGTGCTTGGCCTTCGCCTTGTCCGCGGCCGGCACGATCTCCGGCACGGTGACCGAGCCGCCGGCCTTCTCGACCGCTTCACGCGCCGACGACGACACGCCCGCGACGGTGAAGTTCAGCTTCGCCGAATACTCGCCCTTGGCGAGCAGACGGACGCCGTCCTTGCCTCCACGCGCGAGGCCCGCGGCCTTCAGCGCGGCGTGGTCGATGTCGGTGCCGGTCAGCTTGCCCGCATCGATCGCCTTCTGGATCGCGCCCAAGTTCACCTCGGCATAGTCCTTGGCGAAGATGTTGTTGAAGCCACGCTTCGGCAGACGCATGTGGAGCGGCATCTGGCCGCCCTCGAAGCCCGCGATCGACACACCTTCGCGGCTCTTCTGACCCTTGACGCCGCGGCCGCCGGTCTTGCCCTTGCCCGAGCCGATACCGCGACCGACGCGGATCTTGCGGTGACGGGCGCCCTGGTTGTCGCTGAGTTCGTTGAGCTTCATGTTATGCACTCGCTTTCGCTTTTTTCGCGCTGAAATAAGGAAGGGGGCCGGCTAGCCCCCTTCGCTCGTTTTGTCATCACCGAAGTGACGAAAGGGCTCAGCCCTCCACCACCTCGACCATGTGCTGCACCTTGCGGATCATGCCGCGGACCGACTCGGTATCCTCGAGTTCGGACACCTTGTGCATCTTGTTGAGGCCCAACCCGACGAGGGTCGCGCGCTGGTCCTTGGTGCGCCGGATCGGCGATCCGGTCTGCTTCACCTTGATGGTCGCCATGTCGCCTTACTCCACCACGGCCGCGGCATCCGCCTCGGCGGTCTGCGCATCGGCACCGTGACCGCGGCCCAGCAAGTCGGCAATCTTCTTGCCGCGACGCTGTGCCACCGACTTCGGCGAGGTCTGGTTGCCCAGCGCCTCGAACGTCGCACGGATCATGTTGTACGGGTTCGACGTACCGACCGACTTGGTCACGACGTCGTGCACGCCCAGGCTCTCGAAGACGGCGCGCATCGGGCCACCCGCGATGATCCCGGTGCCCTGCGGCGCCGAGCGGACCGTGACGCGGCCGGCACCGAAGTGGCCGTTGCCGTCATGGTGCAGCGTGCGGCCTTCCTTCAGCGGAACGCGCAGCATCTTCTTCTTGGCAGCGGCGGTCGCCTTCGAGATCGCCTCCGGCACTTCGCGTGCCTTGCCATGACCGAAGCCAACGCGGCCCTTGCCATCGCCCACGACGACCAGCGCCGCGAAACCGAAGCGCTTGCCGCCCTTCACCGTCTTCGAGACGCGGTTGATGTGGACCAGCTTCTCGATCAGCTCTTCGCCGCCGTCGTCCTGCCCACCACGGCGATCGTCGCGACGACCACCACGGCCGTCACGGCCACCGCCACGATTGCCGCCGGGGCCACCGCGACCACCGCCGCCACCCGGGCCGCCGCGACCGCGGCCGCCGCGCGCACCGCGCTCGCCACCGCCCTGGTAGCCACCGCCGGCGTTGCCGTCCTGCGGCGCCGCGGCGGGGGCTTCGTTCTCCGCAGCCTGCGGCTGCTGGTTGTTCTCGTCAGCCATGTCTTAGAACTCCAGTCCGGCTTCGCGCGCTGCCTCGGCCAGCGCCTTCACGCGGCCGTGAAACAGGAAGCCGCCACGATCGAAGACGACCTGCGTGACGCCGGCGGCCTTGGCCGCCTCGGCGACGCGCTTGCCGACGGCGGATGCCGCCTCGGCAGTGGCGGTCTTGCCATCGTGGTTGGACAAGGTCGACGCCGAGGCCACGGTGCGGCCCTGCGCGTCGTCGATGACCTGCGCATAGATGTGCTTGCCCGAACGATGCACCGACAGGCGCGGACGGGTGCCCGCACGCGCACGCAGCGCGGTACGGTTGCGGCGACGCCGCTTCTCGAAAAGCGAAAGACCCTTGGTCACTTCTTCTTCCCTTCCTTACGGAAGATATACTCGCCGTCGTACTTGATGCCCTTGCCCTTGTACGGCTCCGGCTTGCGCCAGCGACGGACTTCGGCGGCGAGCTGACCCACGCGCTGCTTGTCGGCACCGCTGATCTCGACGGTGGTGGCGTCCGGCGTCTTCACCTCGATGCCTTCCGGCACGTCGATGTTGACGTCGTGGCTGTAGCCGAGCTGCAGCTTCAGGGTCTTGCCCTGCGCCGCGGCGCGATAACCGACGCCGGTGATGAGCAGCTTCTTGGTGAAGCCCTCGGTCACGCCGGTGACCAGGTTCTGCACCATCGTGCGCTGCATGCCCCAGAAGGCACGGGCGCGCTTGGTGTCGTTGGCCGGCTGCACACCGATCGCGTCCGACTGGACGTCATAGGTGATCAGGTCCGACAGCGGCATCGACAGGGTGCCCTTGGGGCCCTTGACCGACAGCTCGTTGCCGTTGCGGGTTGCGGTGACGCCCGAAGGAATCGGAACCGCCTTCTTGCCGATGCGGCTCATCAGAACACCTCCGCCAGCACTTCGCCACCGACGTTCTGCTCGCGCGCTTCCGCATCGGAAAGCACGCCGCGCGGCGTCGAGACGATGGTGATGCCCAGGCCGTTCATCACACGCGGCAGGTCCTGCGACCCGCTGTAGATGCGGCGGCCGGGCTTGGAGACGCGCGCGACATGCTTGATCGCGGGCTGGCCCTCGAAATACTTCAGCTCGATGCGCACGCCGGCGGCGGGGCCCATCTGCTCTTCGGAATAGCCACGGATGTAGCCTTCGCGCTGGAGCACGTCGAGCACGCGGACGCGCAGCTTCGACGACGGCGAAAGGACGCTGTCCTTGCGCGCGCGCTGGCCGTTGCGGATACGGGTGAGCAGGTCACCCAGGGGATCGGTCACTGCCATCTTACGTCCTTACCAGCTCGACTTGGTGAGACCCGGGATCAGGCCCTTGTTGGCCAGATCGCGCAGCATCACACGGGCAAGCCCGAACTTGCGGTAGTACGCACGCGGACGACCGGTCAGCGCGCAGCGGTTGCGGATACGCGTGGGGTTCGCGTTGCGCGGCAGCTCGGCCATCTTCAGCCGCGCGATGAGACGCTCGGTCTCATCCAGCGACTGGTCGTTGGCCTGCGCCTTCAGCTTCGCCAGCTTGGGCGCGTACTGCGCCACCAGCTTCTTGCGACGCTCGTTCTTGTTCACGGAACTCAGTTTCGCCATGGACTTAAGCTCTCTCTATCAGACCAGAAGCGCGGTCATGCCGCCTTCTTTTCGGTCGTTTCTTCCTCGATCGGGAACGGGAAGCCGAACAGACGCAGCAGCTCGCGCGCCTCGTCGTCGGTCTTCGCGCTCGTCGTCACGATCACGTCCATGCCGCGCACCTTGTCGACGCGGTCATAGCTGATCTCCGGGAACACGATCTGCTCCTTGATGCCGCAGGCGTAGTTGCCGCGACCGTCGAAGCTCTTCGGGTTCAGCCCGCGGAAGTCGCGGACGCGCGGGAGCGCGATGGTGATGAAGCGGTCGAGGAACTCGTACATGCGCTCACGACGAAGGGTGACCTTCACGCCGATCGGCATGCCTTCACGCAGCTTGAACTGCGCGATCGACTTCTTCGCCTTGGTGATCACCGGCTTCTGGCCCGCGATCAGCTCCATTTCCGACGCGGCCTGGTCGACGCGCTTCTTGTCCTGCGTCGCTTCGCCCACGCCCATGTTGAGCACGATCTTCTCGATGCGCGGGATTTCCATCGCATTCTTGTAACCGAACTTCTCGGTCATCGCCGCGACGATGCGATCGTCATAGATCGCCTTCATGCGGGGCTTGTAGGCATCAGCCATCGATCTTCTCCCCGGTCTTGACGGCGACGCGGACCTTCTTGCCGTCCTGCGTCTCGAAACGGACGCGGGTCGGCTTGCCGTCGGCGGTGACGTGAGCCACCTTCGAGATGTGCAGCGGTGCCTCGATCTTCTCGAGACCGCCCTGCGGGTTCGCCTGGCTCGGCTTGCGGTGACGGGTCGCGACGTTGACGCCGCCCACGATCACCTTGCCATCGCGCGGCATCGCCGCGGTCACGGTGCCGGTCTTGCCCTTGTCCTTGCCGGACAGGACGATGACCTGGTCGCCCTTCTTGATCTTCGCGGCGGCCATTACAGCACCTCCGGCGCGAGCGAGATGATCTTCATGTGCTTCTTGCCACGCAGTTCGCGAACCACCGGGCCGAAGATACGGGTGCCGATCGGCTCCTCGTTCTTGTTGACCAGCACCGCGGCGTTGCCGTCGAAACGGATCACCGAACCGTCGGCGCGACGGATGTCCTTGGCGGTACGCACGATCACCGCACGGTGAACGTCGCCCTTCTTCACGCGGCCACGCGGCTGCGCTTCCTTCACGCTGACGACGATGATGTCGCCGACGCTGGCCGTGCGGCGCTTGGACCCGCCAAGCACCTTGATGCACTGCACCCGCTTCGCGCCGCTGTTGTCAGCGACGTCGAGATTGGACTGCATCTGGATCATCGATCCGCTTCCTTCTCGCTCATGGGGTGGATACCGACCCAACCCCGCCTAAAAAAACGACCCCCGGCGGCGGGCATGGCCCGCGCCAGGGGGAGCAGCCCGGTAGCCGCTCCGTCGATGGAAGGCAAGCCCCCATCCCACGTCGCCCCTCGCCCGCTCATGTGGTCTCCGGCGTGCTGCCGGACCCTGCACGAAACGGTGCGAGGCACTCGGTCATCGACGCTTACGCGTCGACGTCGACCCGTTCCGGTGCCACGTGCGTGTTCACACGATCCAGCACCTTCCAGTTCTTCAGCTTCGACATCGGCGCGATCTCTTCGATGCGCACCGTTTCGCCAGCCTTGTACTCGTTCGCCTCGTCATGGGCGTGGTACTTCTTCGAACGGCGGATGATCTTGCCGTAGAGCGGGTGCTTGACCTTGCGCTCCACGTTCACGACCACCGTCTTCTCGCCCTTGTCGGAGACGATCACTCCGGTCAGCACGCGCTTCGGCATGTGTCGTCCTCTTACTTGGCGTCAGCCGCAGCGTTGCGCTGCGTCTGCAGGGTCTTGATGCGGGCGATGTCCTTGCGGACCTCACGCACGCGGCTCGGCTTCTCGAGCTGGCTGGTCGCCGCCTGGAAGCGCAGGTTGAACTGCTCGCGCTTCAGGTTGCCCAGGCTCTCGGAGAGCTGGTCATCGCTCTGGCCGTTATAGTCGGTCTTGTTCGCCATCTTACTCGCCTCCCAGGTGCGAGGTGTCGCCGAGGCGCGCCACGACCTTGGTCTTGATCGGCAGCTTCATCGCGGCGCGCTCAAACGCCTCCGCGGCCAGCGGCCCTTCGACACCGTCGAGCTCGAACAGGATCCGGCCCGGCTTGACGCGCGCGGCCCAGAATTCCGGCGAACCCTTGCCCGAGCCCATGCGGACTTCGGCGGGCTTGCTCGACACCGGCACGTCCGGGAACACGCGGATCCACAGACGCCCCTGGCGCTTGATGTGACGCGTGATCGCGCGGCGAGCCGCCTCGATCTGACGCGCGGTGATACGGTCCGGCTCCATCGCCTTGAGGCCATAGGAGCCGAAGTTCAGCGACGTACCGCCCTTGGCGTCGCCGTGGATACGGCCCTTGAACGCCTTGCGGAACTTGGTGCGCTTCGGTTGCAGCATGTCCGTTAATCCTTAGCGGCGGTCGTCGCGCGCCGGGCGCACGCCGGAGGTCTGAGCCTCCATCATGAGACGATCGGTGGCGAACGGGTCGTGACCGAGGATCTCACCCTTGAACACCCACACCTTCACGCCGCAGACGCCGTACGCGGTGTGCGCTTCGGCATGGGCGTAATCGATGTTGGCGCGCAGCGTGTGCAGCGGCACGCGGCCCTCGCGATAGCTCTCCGAACGCGCGATTTCCGCGCCGCCCAGACGGCCACCACAATAGACCTTGATGCCGTCGGCACCCAGGCGCATCGCGGACTGCACCGCGCGCTTCATGGCGCGACGGAACGCGATACGACGCTCCAGCTGGTCGGCGATGCCCTGTGCGATCAGCTTGGCATCGACTTCCGGCTTGCGGATCTCGACGATGTTCAGCGACACGTCCGAGCTGGTCATCGCGCCGAGCGTCTTGCGCAGCTTCTCGATGTCCGAGCCCTTCTTGCCGATGATGACACCGGGGCGGGCCGCGAAGATCGAGATCCGGCACAGCTTGGCCGGACGGTCGATCACCACCTTGGAAATCGCGGCCTGCGGCAGCGTCTTCAGGATGTACTGGCGGATCTTCAGATCCTCCAGCAGCAGCTTCTTGTAATCCGCGCCCTCGGCGAACCAGCGGCTGTCCCAGGTGCGGTTGATCTGCAGGCGCAGACCGATCGGGTTGCTCTTGTGACCCATTAGGCTTCTTCCTGCTCGCGCACGACGATCCGCAGCCGCGAGAACGGCTTCAGGATGCGGGTGGACTTGCCGCGGCCGCGCGTGGCGAACCGCTTCATGGTGATCGACTTGCCGACCGACGCCTCGGCGACGACGAGTGCGTCGACGTCGAGGTTGTGGTTGTTCTCGGCGTTGGCGATGGCCGAGGCCAGCACCTTGCGCGCATCAACCGCCATCGACTTCTTCGAGAAGGCAAGGATGTTCATCGCGTCAGCGGCCGAGCGGCCACGGATCAGCGCGGCGACCAGGCCCAGCTTCTGCGCCGAACCGCGGATCTGCGTGCCGACCGAGAGGGCTTCCTTCTCGCCGACCTTGCGGGGGGACTGAGGCTTGCTCATCAGCGCTTGCCCTTCTTGTCAGCCGCGTGACCCGGGAAATAGCGGGTCGGCGCGAATTCACCGAGCTTCATGCCGACCATGTCCTCGTTCACCGTCACCGGCACGAACTTGCGGCCGTTATAGACAGTGAAGGTCAGGCCGATGAACTGCGGCAGGATGGTGGAGCGACGCGACCAGGTCTTGATCGGCGCGCGGCCGCCCGAATCCTGTGCGACTTCGGCCTTCTTGAGCAGGCTCAGTTCGACGAACGGGCCCTTCCAGACGGAGCGCGCCATTACTTCTTCCTCGCGTGACGGCTACGGATGATCATCTTGTCCGTAGACTTGTTGTGGCGCGTGCGCGCACCCTTGGTCGGCTTGCCCCACGGCGTCACCGGATGGCGACCGCCCGAGGTCCGGCCTTCACCACCGCCGTGCGGGTGGTCGACCGGGTTCTTCGCCACGCCGCGCGTCAGCGGGCGCGAGCCCAGCCAGCGCGAACGACCGGCCTTGCCGAGGTTCTGGTTCTGGTTGTCCGGGTTCGACACCGCACCGACCGTCGCCATGCAATCGCCATGGATGTAGCGCTGCTCGCCCGAGTTCAGGCGGACGATGACCATGCCGCGATCACGACCGACGACCTGCACGTAGGTGCCGGCCGAACGTGCGATCTGACCGCCCTTGCCGGGCTTCATCTCGACGTTGTGGACGATCGTGCCGACCGGCATCTGGCCCAGCTCCATCGCGTTGCCCGGCTTCACGTCGGTCTTCTTGCCCGCGACGACCTTGTCGCCGACGGCCAGACGCTGCGGCGCGATGATGTACGCCTGCTCGCCGTCCGGGTAGGAGATCAGCGCGATGAACGCGGTGCGGTTGGGATCATATTCCAGCCGCTCGACGGTGCCGTCGACGTCCCACTTCCGACGCTTGAAGTCGATGAAGCGGTAACGCTGCTTGTGGCCGCCCGCGATGCCGCGCGAGGTCACGTGGCCCTTGTTGTTGCGGCCGCCGGTCTTGCGCTTGCCCTCAGTCAGCGCCTTAACGGGCTTGCCCTTCCACAGCGACGACTTGTCGACGAGGATCAGGCCGCGCTGCGCCGGCGAGGTCGGGTTATAATGCTTGAGTGCCATCTTACTTGGCCCCCTCGGTGACGTCGATCGACTGCCCCTCGCGGAGCGTGACGATCGCCTTCTTCATGTCGGACCGCTGGTAGGGCGCACCCTTCCAACGCTTGGTCTTGCCCTTCTGGACGATCGTGTTGACGCTGACGACGCTGACGTCGAACAGCGCTTCCACGGCCGCCTTGATCTCGGGCTTGGTCGCCTTGTTGGCGACCTTGAAGACCACCGCGTTCTGCTCGGAGAGCAGGGTCGCCTTCTCGGTGATGTGCGGCGCGACAATCACGTCATAATGACGGTTGTCGATCGCCTTTGCCGGCTTAGCCATTGAAGCGCGCCTCCAGCTTCTCGACCGCCGCGCGCGTCAGCACCAGCGTGTCAGCCTTGATGATGTCGTAGACGTTGGCGCCCACGGCGGGGAGCATGTTCACGCCCGGAAGGTTGCGGCCGGCGCGGAAGCCCTCGGCTGCCTCGCCGTCGATCACCAGCGTGCGCTTGCCCGTGTTGAGCCCGGCGAAATGCCCCTTCAGCTCCTTGGTCTTGGCGACCTCGAAGCCTTCCAGGACGATCAGCGAACCCGCCTTGGCATGGCTGCTGAGCGCCATCTTCAGACCCAGCGCGCGGATCTTCTTGTTCAGGCCCGGATTGAAATCGCGGACGCGGGCGCCGTGCGCCTTACCACCGCCGATGAACACCGGAGCGCGACGATCGCCGTGACGGGCGACGCCGCCGCCCTTCTGGCGACCGAGCTTCTTGCCCGACCGCGCGACATCCGAACGCTCGCGGGTGCCGCGCGCGGTGGCGCGACGCTTCTCGAGCTGCCAGGTCACGACGCGGTGCAGGATGTCGGCGCGCGGATCGAGGCCGAAGACCTCGTCGTTGAGCTCGACTTCGCCCGTATCGGTGCCGGCGAAGGAAG
Source organism: Sphingomonas phyllosphaerae FA2 (assembly GCF_000427645.1). GTDB lineage: Bacteria > Pseudomonadota > Alphaproteobacteria > Sphingomonadales > Sphingomonadaceae > Sphingomonas > Sphingomonas phyllosphaerae. The sequence goes on from NZ_KE386571.1 coordinate 2,116,160, forward strand.
AAATCTTGACCTTCACTTCTTAGCCCTCCTGGCTCTCGGCAGCTGCCGGAGCAGGGTCTGCGGAAACATTGTTGTTGGCCGCCTTGATCGACGCCGGGAACGGCGCGCTCTCATGACGATCCTGCTTGACGGCGTCCTTGACGAACAACCAGCCGCCCTTGGAGCCGGGGACCGAACCCTTCACGAAGATCAGGCCGCGCTCGACGTCGGTGCCGACGATCTCGAGGTTCTGCTGCGTGCGGTTCTTGTCGCCCATGTGACCGGCCATCTTCTTGTTCTTGAAGACGCGACCCGGATCCTGACGGTTACCCGTCGAACCATGCGAACGGTGGCTGACCGACACGCCGTGCGTGGCGCGCAGACCGCCGAAGTTCCAGCGCTTCATGGCGCCGGCGAAGCCCTTGCCCTGCGTACGACCCTGGATGTCGACCAGCTGGCCGGCGACATAATGGTCGGCTGACAGTTCGGCGCCGACGTCGAGGAGGTTGTCCTCGGTCACGCGGAATTCGTGGACGATCGCCTTCGGCTCCACTTCGGCCTTGCCGAAGTGGCCGCGCTGCGGCTTGGCGACGTTCTTGGCCTTGGCGACACCTGCACCAAGCTGGACGGCGGTGTAGCCGTCCCGGTCATTTTCGCGACGGGCGATGACCTGAAGCGCCTCGATCTGCAGGACGGTGACCGGCACGTGGCGGCCGTCGTCCTGGAACAGGCGGGTCATCCCCATTTTCTTCGCGATCACGCCAGTACGCATGATCCCTTGCTCCTTGACAGAGGCACCCTGAGGCCCATCCCCAGGGTGCTTGCGACCCGCAGCTTGCGCCGCGGATCAGTCCGGCCCGGAATAGCGAAGCGTGCCCCCGTCCCGGGCTGGGCGCTCTCCACGAAGGAAGAGCAGACGGGAGACGCTGGACCCGGCCACCCGAGGGCGACCGGCGGTATCTCATGGTCGTCGAAGCGTCCGCTCAGGCGGTGCGCTCGTCCGTTTCGTGCGATACGCCACGAAACGACAAACCCGCGGGACTCACGTCAACCGCGGGAGCCGGCCGATTACGCCAGCTTGATCTCGACGTCAACACCGGCCGCCAGATCGAGCTTCATCAGCGCGTCGACGGTTTGCGGGGTCGGCTGTACGATGTCGAGCATCCGCTTGTAGGTGCGGACCTCGAACTGCTCACGCGACTTCTTATCGATGTGCGGGCCACGGTTGACCGTGAACTTCTCGATACGGGTCGGGAGCGGAATGGGACCACGGATGAGCGCGCCCGTGCGGCGCGCGGTTTCGGCGATATCGCCGGTCGCCTGATCGAGCACGCGATGATCGAACGCCTTCAGGCGGATGCGGATGTTGCTGTCCATAGTCCCTACCAATGCGAAAGAGCGGGATGCCTGCCCTGCCCGTCTTGCCGGATCACCCGGCCCGACGAATCGGGAGCACCTCTTGCTGTTCTCGAACGAAAACCGAAGCGGCGGCATTACTGCCGCCCTCATAAAAAGGCAACCGCCCGACGCACCTTTCGGCGCGCCGGGCGGCTGCTTTCGCGACGGACCGCCGGAGCGGCCGGTCAACTCTTACTTGGTGATGCCGCTCACGACACCTGCGCCGACGGTCCGGCCACCCTCACGGATGGTGAAGCGCTGGCCGACGTCCATCGCGATCGGGGCGATCAGCTTGATGCCCAGCGCGACGTTGTCGCCCGGCATGACCATCTCGGTGCCCTCGGGCAGCTCGACGGTGCCGGTCACGTCGGTCGTGCGGAAGTAGAACTGCGGACGATAGTTGGCGAAGAACGGCGTGTGACGGCCACCTTCATCCTTCGACAGCACGTACACTTCCGACGAGAAGTCGGTGTGCGGCTTGATCGAGCCCGGCTTGCAGAGCACCTGGCCGCGCTCGACTTCGTCACGAGCGACGCCACGGATCAGCGCACCGACGTTGTCGCCGGCCTGGCCCTGGTCGAGCAGCTTGCGGAACATCTCGACGCCGGTGACGGTGGTCTTGCGGACTTCCGGGTGGATGCCGACGATCTCGACTTCCTCACCGACCTTGATGATGCCGGTCTCGACGCGGCCGGTCACGACCGTGCCACGACCCGAGATCGAGAACACGTCCTCGATCGGCATCATGAACGGCTTGTCCAGCGGACGCTCCGGCTGCGGGATGTACTCGTCGACCGCCTTCATCAGCTCCATGACCGCATCCGGCCCCAGCTTCTGGTTCGAACCCGACAGCGCGCAGGTCGCCGAACCCTTGATGATCGGAATGTCGTCGCCCGGGAATTCGTACGAGCTGAGCAGCTCGCGAACTTCCAGCTCGACCAGCTCTAGGATTTCCTCGTCGTCGACCAGATCGACCTTGTTCATGAACACGACCATCGCCGGCACGCCGACCTGGCGCGCGAGCAGGATGTGCTCGCGGGTCTGCGGCATCGGGCCGTCGGTGGCCGACACGACGAGGATCGCGCCGTCCATCTGCGCCGCGCCGGTGATCATGTTCTTCACATAATCGGCGTGGCCCGGGCAATCGACGTGCGCATAGTGGCGGTTCGCCGTCTCATACTCGACGTGCGCGGTCGAGATGGTGATGCCGCGCTCGCGCTCTTCCGGGGCCTTGTCGATGTTCGCGAAGTCGACCGCGGCGTTGCCCGCGACGTTCTCCGCCAGCACCTTCGTGATCGCTGCGGTCAGCGAGGTCTTGCCATGGTCGACGTGACCGATGGTGCCGATGTTCAGGTGCGGCTTGTTCCGCTCAAACTTAGCCTTAGCCATTGTTTCCCTACCTTCTTGGATTCGTCTTCGCGAACGGAGCCGCGCCAGAACGCGGCCCCATAGCGGCTGTTTAACCGTTGTGCAAACCCTGCCCCGCTCTTGCGAGCCGACGCAGGACTGAACCCTGCGTCGTCGGACGGGATCGGCGAGGCCGACCCGCCGGCCGGCCTGCGGCGTCTCGGGAGCAGGTCGTCCTGCCCCCGTGCGCCTTAGGCGAGCTTCGCCTTCACTTCGTCGGCGACGTTCTGCGGCACTTCGTCATAGTGCGAGAACTGCATCGAGTAGCTGGCGCGGCCCTGCGTGAACGAGCGGAGCGAGTTCACGTAACCGAACATGTTCGCCAGCGGCACCATCGCGGTCACCGCCTGCGCGTTGCCGCGCGTGTCGGTGCCCTGGATCTGGCCACGACGCGAGTTCATGTCGCCGATGACGTCCCCCAGATAATCTTCCGGGGTGACGACCTCGACCTTCATCACCGGCTCGAGCAACGTGATGCCGGCCTTCTGCGCGCCTTCGCGCATCGCGCCGCGGGCGGTGATTTCGAACGCCAGCGCCGACGAGTCGACGTCGTGGTACGCACCGTCATACAGCGTGATGTCGAAGTCGATGATCGGGAAGCCGACCAGCGAACCGGTCGCCGCGGTCTCGCGGAAACCCTTTTCGATCGCAGGGATGTACTCGCGCGGAATGTTACCGCCCTTGATCTCATCCTTGAAGATGATGCCCGCGCCGCGCTCGCCCGGCGTCAGCTTCACCTTCACGCGACCGAACTGGCCGGTGCCGCCCGACTGCTTCTTGTGGGTGTAGTCGATATCGACGGCCTTCTTGAGGTACTCGCGATACGCCACCTGCGGCGCACCGACGTTGGCCTCGACCTTGAACTCGCGCTTCATGCGGTCGACGAGAATCTCGAGGTGGAGCTCGCCCATCCCCTTGATGATCGTCTGGCCCGATTCGTGATCGGTCGACACGCGGAACGAGGGATCCTCGGCGGCCAGGCGGTTGAGCGCGATGCCCATCTTTTCCTGGTCGGCCTTGGTCTTCGGCTCCACCGACAGCTCGATCACCGGCTCCGGGAACTCCATGCGCTCCAGGATGATCGGGTGCGCGGGATCGCAGAGCGTGTCGCCGGTCGTTGTCTCCTTGAGACCCGCGATCGCGACGATGTCGCCCGCACGCGCCTCTTCGATGTCCTCACGCGAGTTCGCGTGCATGAGGAGCATACGGCCGATCTTTTCCTTCTTGTCCTTCACCGAGTTCAGGTAGCCGCCCTTAGTCAGCACGCCCGAATAGATACGCGCGAAGGTCAGCGAGCCGACGAACGGATCGTTCATGATCTTGAACGCGAGCGCCGAGAACGGCGCCTCGTCCGACGACGGACGCTCGTCCGGGGTCTCGCCATCCAGCTTGACGCCCTTGATCGCCGGCACGTCGAGCGGGCTCGGCAGATAGTCGACGACCGCGTCGAGCAGCGGCTGCACGCCCTTGTTCTTGAACGCCGAACCGCAGACGACCGGCACGAACGACATGTTCAGCGTGCCCTTGCGGAGCAGCTTCTTCAGCGTCGCGGCATCGGGCTCGTTGCCCTCCAGATACGCCTCCATCGCGTCGTCGTCCTGCTCGACGGCCAGCTCGATCAGGTCGTTGCGATACTTCGCCGCCTTCTCGACCATGTCGTCGGGGATCGGCTGATATTCGAACTTCGCGCCCAGCGATTCCTCGAGCCAGATGATCGCGCGGTTCTCGACCAGGTCGACCAGACCCTTGAACCCGCCCTCGATGCCGATCGGGAGGTACAGCACCGCCGGCTTCGCGCCGAGACGCTCGATGATCGAATTGACGCAGAAGTAGAAATCGGCACCGGTGCGGTCGAGCTTGTTGACGAAGCACATGCGCGGCACGCCGTACTTGTCGGCCTGACGCCACACGGTTTCCGACTGCGGCTCAACGCCCGCGACGCCATCGAAACACGCGACCGCGCCGTCGAGGACGCGCAGCGAACGCTCGACCTCGATCGTGAAGTCGACGTGACCCGGCGTATCGATGATGTTGATCAAATGCTCGGGGCCCTTGCCCTCTTCGGCCTTCCACTTGCAGGTGGTGGCAGCCGACGTGATCGTGATCCCGCGCTCCTGCTCCTGCTCCATCCAGTCCATCGTGGCGGTGCCCTCATGGACTTCGCCAATCTTATAGGACTTGCCGGTGTAGTAAAGAATACGCTCGGTCGTCGTCGTCTTGCCGGCGTCGATGTGCGCCATGATGCCGATGTTACGGTAGAGTTCGAGCGGATGGCTGCGGGCCATGAACGGGCTTCCTTGAGCAGATGTGGGGAGCGCAGCGCATCGGCCGGCTCCCCACGATATAGGTCAGATTTGAGACGCTTCCAAGACAGGCAGCGTCCGCATCGCCGCTGTTACCAGCGGTAGTGCGAGAAGGCGCGGTTCGCTTCCGCCATGCGGTGCGTGTCTTCGCGCTTCTTCACCGCGTTGCCGCGGTTGTTCGACGCATCGAGCAGTTCGCCCGACAGGCGCGCCGACATCGTGTTCTCGCTGCGCGCACGCGCGGCAGTGATCAGCCAGCGGATCGCGAGCGCCTGCGCACGCTCCGGACGGACTTCGACCGGAACCTGGTAGGTCGCACCGCCGACGCGGCGGCTGCGGACTTCGATGCCCGGCTTGATGTTGTTCAGCGCATCGTGGAACACGCCGATCGGCTCGCGCTTGGCGCGGGTCTCGACGGTGTTCATCGCCGAATAGACGATGCCTTCGGCGACCGACTTCTTGCCGTCGAGCATCACCGAATTCATGAACTTGGACAGAACCTCATCCCCGTACACGGGATCAGGCAGGATTTCCCGCTTCTCGGGACGACGACGACGCGCCATGATGAATACCTTTCAATCAGCTGGTGAGAATACGGGAGCGGCTTACTTCGGCCGCTTCGCACCGTACTTCGACCGCGACTGCTTGCGGTCCTTGACGCCCTGCGTGTCGAGCACGCCGCGCAGCACATGGTAACGCACGCCGGGAAGGTCGCGCACACGGCCGCCGCGGATCAGCACCACCGAGTGCTCCTGCAGGTTGTGGCCTTCACCCGGGATGTAGCTGATGACTTCGCGCTGGTTGGTCAGGCGAACCTTGGCCACCTTGCGCAATGCCGAGTTCGGCTTCTTCGGGGTCGTCGTATAGACACGAGTGCAGACGCCGCGCTTCTGCGGGTTCTGCTCCATCGCAGGGACCTTGCTCTTGGCCTTCTGCGGGTCGCGGCCCTTGCGGACCAGCTGGTTGATCGTCGGCATTGAAGCCTTCACCTTTCCGATAGGTTACTTTGCTGGAGCCCTAAAACAAGACTTGGAATACGAAAAGGGACCGCGGCGCCACCGCTTGGGCGGCGACCGGATGGCCCTTGATGCATCCAGCAATGTTCAAGCTGCCCGGCGGAGTCGCCTCCTCCCGGACCGGCGCGCTATACGCACGCTCGCCCCATCGGTCAATCGCCACGGTGCATAGCATCGACGCTTGCCGCCGCCGCGCAACCGTTTACGAAGCGCACGAGCTCACATGGGTTAGCAGGATACGCGATGCCGAATGTCATGGCGCGGGCGCGCGCCTTTCGCGATCGCGATTTCGCTGCATTATTGATCGGCGCGGCGCTGCTATATCTGGCGTGCGTACCGCTGATGAACGGCGACATCCGCAACTATCTGATCCCGTGGACGCAATACCTGCTCCACCACGGACGGTTCGCCGCCTTGGGCGACAACTTCTCCGAATATGCGCCGCCGTATCTCTACCTGCTGGCGCTGGGGAGCTGGACCGCGCCGGCGATCGGCGTGGTGCCCGCGATCAAGCTGGTGTCGATCGCCGGCACGCTGGTGCTCGCAGGGACGATGTACGCGCTGCTGGCGACACGGCTCACGCGACGCCAGGCGCTATCGGGGGCGGCGCTGACGCTGATCGCGCCCACCGTGGTCGCGAACGGTCCGGTCTGGGGACAGTGCGACGCGCTTTATACCAGTTGCGCCATCCTCGCGGTTGCAGCTTTTATCCGGCAGCGCCCGGTGCTGGCGATGGCCGCGGTCGGTGCAGCACTGTCGTTCAAGTTGCAGGGGGTGTTCATCGCGCCGCTGGTGCTCGCGATGCTGCTGGCCGGTCGCGCGCGCTGGTGGATGCTGGTCGTCATCCCCGCGACCTATGTCGTCGCGGTGCTGCCCGCCTGGCTCGCCGGACGTCCGGCGACCGACCTCGCGCTGCTCTATCTGGGGCAAGGACAGCATTATCACGATCTGGCGCGCTCGGTGCCGAACATCTGGCAGATCCTGCGCGCGCTGGTCACTATCCCCTACCCGGTCGGCGTCGCGATCGGCCTGATCGCTGCCGCAAGTGCGACGGTCGCGGTGGCGTGGCGGACGCGCCGGCATCTGCTGCAACCTGAGGATGTCGTGCTGGTCGCATTGCTCGGCGCGATCGTGGTGCCGTATCTGCTGCCCAAGATGCACAATCGCTATTTCTTCATGGCCGACCTGCTGGCCGGCGCATACGTCTTTCTGCGACCGACGCCGCGCGCCTTCTGGATCGTGCGGCTGGTGACGATCGGGTCGCTGCTATCCTACGCCACCTTCCTGCTTCACCTGACCGGCGGCGCCTTCGTCGGCGCGTTCCTGATGACCGCCGGCCTGGTGCTGACGTGGCGCGAAGTGCGCGAGCGACTGCCGTACGGCCACCCGGTCCCGCCCATCGCGGAGGCCGGTCATTTCAAGGGATCGTGCCCCCAGTTCATCAAGGAATAGCGCCAGTCGGAATGGTCCTTGTCCTTCGCCGGACCGCCTTGGGCCAGATGGCGATGCACATAGCCAACGACCTTTTTCATGTGCGCATAATCGTCGTCGGTGAGATCGGCCTTCTTCTTGCGCTTGATCGCGACGATTCGCCGGCCCGATTCGTGCCCGACGCTTTCGCCCGAGCCCTTGCCGTCGTTGCCCTTCCAGCCGACCCGCTTACTGTCGTCGCTGTCGAGAAACTTCTCCAGCTCGGCCGGGGCCATGTTGACCGCCTCGGCGAAGTCCTTCGCAATGTCGTCGTGATCGTCGGGCATCGGTTTCTCCTCGAACGGGGAAAGCGTCGGCGACCCGAACGGTTCAATCGCGCAGTCGGGCGGTCAGGAACGCGATCAGCGCATCGACGCGCGCCGGGCGCAGGGCGCTGGGCGGGGTGAGCAGATGGAGACCGATCGGCGCAGGTGCCCAATCGTGGAGGATCTCGACCACCCGCCCCGCGGCCAGCGCCTCGCCGACGATGAAGCCGGGCAGTCGCGCGATGCCGAGACCGGCTTCGAGTGCGGGGACGAGCGCCTCCCCGCTGTTCGCCGCCAGCGGCCCCGCGGCACGCACCGACACCTCCGCCCCCTCCGGTCCGCGGAAGCGCCACGGGCCGGTGATGTTGGTATAGCCGAGCAGCCGGTGCTCCCCGAGCTGCGCCGCATGGGTCGGCGTGCCATGCTCTTCCAGATACGAAGGCGCAGCGACCAGATGCGCCGCGATCGAGCACAACCGCCGCGCGCGCAGCGAACTGTCGGGCAGATCCGCTATCCGCAACGCGACGTCGAACCCCTCCGCGACGATATCGACGCGCGCATCCGAGAGGTGCAGCTCGATCTCGATCTGCGGATGCTCGCGCAGGAAGTCGGCGAGCAGCGGCGCGACATTCTTGACTCCGAAGGTCATCGGCGCGGCCAGCCGCACCCGCCCGCTCGGCATGCTCGCGCCGATCCGCGCCGCTTCCTCGGCGGCCTGCGCCTCGGCGACGATCCGCGCGGCATGATCGGCGAGCGGCGCGCCCGCCTCGGTCAGCGCCAGTCGCCGCGAGGTGCGATGGAACAGCGACACCCCCAGATGCGCTTCCAGCCGCGACACCGCTTTGGACACCGTCGCCTTGCTCAACCCGATCGCATCCGCCGCGCCGCTGAACGACCGGTGCTCGGCCACGGCGGCGAAGATCGCCCATGCCTCGAAATCGGGGAGCCTCATGGACCGCCCTTTACGCGGCGAAACGATCCGTTTCAATCGTTTCTGTTTTGGGGAGCGTAACGGCTCCCTAGCTTGGTGGCAACCAAACGGAGGTTCATCATGACCGACACCGCCACCCTTACCCGCTCTGCCGGCATCGAGCGCCGGGGCTTCGAGACGCTGGGCCACGCCAACCACGGCTGGCTCGACGCGCGCCACCATTTCTCGTTCGCGAATTACCACGATCCGGCGCGGATGAGCTGGGGCGCGATCCGCGTCTGGAACGACGACACGATCGCCCCGAACAGCGGCTTCCCCCCGCATCCGCATCGCGACATGGAGATCATCACCTACGTCCGCAAAGGCGCGATCACGCATCAGGACTCGCTGGGCAATACCGGCCGCACCGAGGCTGGCGACGTGCAGGTGATGAGCGCCGGCTCGGGCGTCCGCCATGCCGAATACAATCTCGAAAGCGAGCCGACGACGCTGTTCCAGATCTGGATCGAACCGACCCGCAGCGGCGGCGCACCGAGCTGGGGCGCAAAGCCTTTCCCGAAGGGCGACCGTACCGGCAAGTTCGTGACGCTCGCCAGCGGGTTCGAGGCCGACGTGACCGGCGCAGGCGCGGCGCTGCCGATCCGCGCCGAGGCGCGGGTGCTGGCGGCGACGCTGGCGGCGGGCGAGACGCTGACCCACGAGGTCGGCGAGGGTCGCCACGCCTATCTGGTCCCCGCGACCGGCGCGATCGAGATCGACGGCCAGCGCTTCGCGGCGCGCGACGGTGTCGCGATCACCGGCGGCCGCACCATCACCATCACCGCGATCGACGAGGCCGAACTGGTGCTCGTCGACGCCAACTGACTTTCTGAAAGGAGCTGACGACCATGACCAAGGTGCTCGTGCTTTATTACTCGTCCTACGGCCATATCGAGAAGATGGCGGACGCCATCGCCGAGGGCGCGCGCAGCGGCGGCGCGGAGGTCGACATCCGCCGCGTCGCCGAAACCGCGCCCGCCGAGATCGTCAAGGCCGCCGGCTTCAAGACCGACACCGCGCATCCGGAGATCGAGGGCCCGGACGCGCTGGCGAACTATGACGCGATCGTCGTCGGCGCGCCGACCCGCTACGGCCGGATGCCGAGCCAGATGGCGGCGTTCTGGGACACGACCGGCGGGCTGTGGATGAAAGGCGCGCTGGTCGGCAAGGTCGGCGGTGCGTTCACCTCGACCGCCAGCCAGCACGGCGGTCAGGAAACGACGCTCTTCTCGATCCTCACCAACCTGCTCCACCACGGCATGACGATCGTCGGGCTCGACTATGGCTTTCAGGGGCAGATGGGCGTCGACGAGGTGAAGGGCGGCACGCCGTACGGCGCGAGCACGCTGGCGGGTGGCGACGGCAGCCGTCAGCCCTCGGCAGACGAGCTGGACGGCGCGCGCTATCAAGGCAAGCGCATCGCCGAGACCGCGGCGAAGCTGAAGGCGTAATCAGGCCCGTCGTCCCGGGCTCGACCCGGGGCCCCGCTTCTTCTTTTCGCGCGTGGAGCGAAAAAGCGGGGTCCCGGATCAAGTCCGGGACGACGACCTTACCACCTCTACCGCTTCTTCTCCCGCGCCACCTTGCACTTGCCCTTGCGACACTCCGGCGGCGCGATCGCCCCCATGTACACCGGCGGCGGCATGACCCGCGCGACCACCACCGGATCGCGCTCCACCGCGGGCTCGGCGGGATAGCGCACCCGCGCATCGGCGAACAACGCCCGCGCCCGCGCCGCCCCCGGCGTCGTCGCGCTCGCGCCGACCCAACGCCAGTGCCACGGCTCCCACTTCACGCGCTGGCGATTGCCCGCTGGAAACGACATTTCGAACCCGTAGCGCGCCGCATTCTTCACCAGCCAGCGAAACGCAGGGGTCGCCGCGACGCATGCCTCGGCATCCGGGCAATCGTTGCGGCGCGGCCGGAACGCGAAGTCGAGCGCGAAGCCGGTCGCGTGCTCGCTATGTCCCGGCGGGGCGACCGACAGCGCGCGCTGCGCGGCATCCGTCCGCCCCTCGCGACAGAACACCGCTTCCTGATAGGTGATCGACCGGTGGCACGACAGCGCGAGCACCTGCCCGCCCGCCGCCGGATCGCGCACCGCCGCCTCGATCAGTCGTTGCAGATCGGGCAACACCTCGCGCCGCAGCACGCAGGGATTGACCGACAGCGCCGACGGCACGGGCACCAGCGCGTCGGGGGCGGCGTCGCCATAGGGCAGATGCCCCAGCACGCGGCCGTCGGCGGACGTCGGCACGCGGCGGCCATCGCATAATTGCGCATTGGCGGGCGTGGCGGCCAGCACCGCCATTGCGGCAAGGATCGTCGTAAGTCGCACCGCGCCCTCTGGCCATGCCGCGCGGCAACTGGCAAGAGCCGCGCCATGTTGGGTCAGCATGTTCTTTTCCTCGATGGCGAGGCCTTGGTGATCGACAAGCCCGCCGGGCTGCCGGTCGATCCGCCGCGTGCCGGGGGCCTCAGCCTCGAAAATCATCTCGCGTCGCTCACTTTCGGGTTCCGGCGCTGGCCGGTCGCGGTGCACCGCCTCGACCGAGACACGAGCGGGTGCCTGTTGCTGTCGCGCAACCCCAAGGCGCACGCGCGGTTCCAGCAAGCGTTCGAGCGTGGCGAGGTGTCCAAACGCTATGTCGCAGTCCTTGATGGCGTGCCCGAGGGCGAAGGCGGCACGATCGACCTGCCGCTCGGCAAGGTATCGACCGCCGAGGAAGGCTGGCGAATGACGCGCGATCCGCGTGGCAAGGCGGCGCGCACCGACTGGCGGCTGCTCGCGGTCAACGAGGGCCGCGCCCTGGTCGAGTTCCGCCCGGCGACCGGCCGCACCCACCAGATCCGCGTCCATGCGCGCGAAGGGCTCGGCGTGCCGGTCACCGGCGATCCCGTTTATGGTACCAAGCACGACGGCGGCATGATGCTCCACGCGATCGCGCTGTCGCTTGTGCGGCCGGGCAAGCCGGACATTGCGGCGGAGGCGCCGTGGCCGGCACGATTCAGCGCGCTGGGGTTTGCGGCGGCCTGATTGCGGCCCCTTTTGCCGGTATGGCCGGTCCATCTCGGATGGGCTGCTGATCGTCGGAGCGGGCGGAGGAACACGCCGCATTCGTGGCCGAGCCGGAGAGACATGCATCCGTCCGAATGAAGGGGCGACGAACGCTCAGCGCGGCACGCGAAGCAGCCGGTCTGCCAGCCAGCGCCGGGCTGGCTTATCGTAGAACTTGAGGCTTAGCAGCGCGATCGTCAGCGCAGCGATCAACACCCCCGCGGCGACGATCGCTGCCCCCGCCGGGCTCGGCCGGCTGTCCGCCACCCAGGCCGTGTAGATATAGATCATCGGAAAGTGAGTGATGTACAGCGGGAAAGAAAGTGCGCCGAAAACGCGCGCTGTTCGGATGACCGGACCGTCCGCTGCCTTTTCGCCTGCACCGATCGCGACGATCAGCGGGAAGACGAGGATAACGCATGCAGCCTCGTAAAGACCGTTGAGCCACAGCTTCTCGGTGCCCCCGAACCGTGGCAGACTGACCGCAACGATCAGAAGAGCGCTGCTGACGAGGAAGGCGTGCGGCACCCGGATGCGGGCGCCCAGTCGCATCATCAACACGCCGGCGAAGAACGGGAACATGACCCGCGTCATGCCGATCCGGATACCATTGGCATCAAGCGCCCAGCCGCCGATCAAATCCCCGCGGGGGCCGAATACCAAGAGGTGGATCAGCGCCAGCGCCGCCACCGCCACGAGGATCGCCATCGCACGGTCCGGCAATTTACGAAGCCCGACCGCATACAGGAAGTTCGCGATATATTCGTAGAACAGCGACCATTGCGGGCCGTTCAGCGGGTAGATCTCGTCCCACCCGCGCAGATCGGCGCTTTTCGGAAGCGGGATCATCACGAACCCCAGCAGCATCACGCCGATCAGCTGCATCGCCGTCGTGTCGGCGATCTTGGGAAAGACCGACGATTCCTGCATCGCGAACATCAGCGCGCCGAACAGACTGCCCAGCACGACCATCGGCTGCAACCGGATCAGCCGTCGCATCGCGAAATCGCGCAACCCCATCGTCCCCCAGCGACCATCATAGGCGTAGGCTATGACGAAACCGGACAGCATGAAAAAGAAGTCGACCGCGAGATATCCATGATTGATGATCTGGAGCTGCGGGTTGCCGCCGGAAAATGGTTCAAAGAGGTGGAACAGCACCACCATGATTGCGGCCACGCCACGAAGCCCGTCCAGCAGGACGAAATGCCCTTTCCGGGAGGATGTCGCGTTGGTGGAGGTAGCGGCGATAGCGGGCATGGCGCGGACATGACGCGACGACGCTGGCGATGCAACCAAGCCTTGGAAAAACGGCTTTGATCGTCGAGGCGCAAGACGCGACCACATCCCTTTGCACCCCTTCGAAACCGGTAAAGCAGGCGTCCCCTTTCGCCCAATGGCGGACATTCAATGCGGCCAAAAGAATGGCCGTGGTTCAGCAGTCTTTCCCATTGCGAAATCACGCTTGATCTGAGTAACAATCTTTTCGTCCGCGAGACGCTTGGTCGCTTCGTGAACCAAGCTCGGCACGTCGGCTGATACCATCGCCAGAGCATTTCTGATGTTTCGCACTTGTCGCCACGCAATTGCGGGTTCAGTCGCTCGGACCAAGGACCAGAGGATCGGCTCCCAAATACCTCGATCGAACGGCTTCGCCGCTTGGAAAAGCATCATCAAGGCCTCTGAGCGTCCACCCCTGTTGTCGATGTTGCTTGCTTCGTTCGCATACTGCTCAAGAAGCCTCTTGGCTGGTGTCGAACAATCACGCTCCAAATACGCACGTATGGGCCATGCAGAGACAGAGACTCGTTTATACCAGTTGTCTTGCGAATCCGCCGCCTTCACCGCCTCGGTGAGCAAGCTTTTATAATCGTCGCCCGGCCAATAACGCCCCGCATAGGCCAAAGACTGACATCGGAACCAAGGGTCATCGATCACGCTCGCGATAGCGACCGCTTGCTTCGGGTCACTTGCCGCCAAACGGATCGAGCGTTCACGTTGGCTTGTGGGTGTAGTGACTGACATCTCACGGTTCTGGCACGTTGATGCCTAACGTCCGCTTTCCACCAACTCTGCCACATCGCGCTCGACTTAATCAAAGGCCGGCTTCTTCCGCCCCGACTTGACCGCAGAACGTCCCTTCTTCGCATCGACCCGCCGTACCTGCGACGCGCGCGTCGGCTTGGTCGCGCGGCGCTTCGCCTGCACCACCGTCGCCTCCCGCACCAGCGCCAGCAGCCGCTCGCGCACCTCGGCCCGGTTCATGTGCTGCGAGCGGGAGCCTTCGCTGCGCAGCGTCAGCACGCCGTCGCGGGTCATGCGCGTCCCCGCCAGTTCCGCCAGCCGCAACTTCACCCGCTCGGGCAGGTCGGATCGCGCCACGTCGAAACGCAGCAGCACCGCCGAATCGGTGGTGTTGACATGCTGCCCCCCTGCTCCACCCGAACGGGTGAAGCTCTCCTCGATCAGATCGGTATCGATGCTGATCGTACGGGTGACGGGAACGCGGGCCATGCCTGCTCCATAAATGCGAAGAACCGGCCGCACCATCGGTGCGACCGGTTCTTCTTCACGACCGTCGAAGGATCAGGCGGCGGGAACGTCGACCAACCGCGGCTTGGCGACCCAGTCGAAGTTCGGGTCGAAGGCCAGCTGCTTGCCGTTGCCCAGATCGCCACCGTTGCAGCTCAGCACCTTGTTGATGCAATGGTCGAACCACATCTTCAGCACATCGTCGTCCCATGCGCCCATCCAGTCGGCGTGGAAAGTCGAACCCGGGCGCTTTGGTGCCATGCCCGGCATGGTGTCGGATGCCAGCGACCACGTCGTCATCCCCGGCTTCCAGTCGCCCGACCGGTCCAGATCCTCGTCGACCGTGTACCAGGCGGCCAGCGAGAACATCGGGATCAGATACGGAAGGTTCTCGGGGCAACGCTGCTGGCCCATGTTGTTCCACTGCGGATAGCCGACATGGCTGCGGTGATCGGCGCTGTTCAGGTTCTTGCCGTCCCAGCATGTCGGCGATGCGATGATCGCGCCGATCCGGTTGCCGACCGGGCAATTCTTGGCGGCCGTCACGAGATCGGGATAATGCCCCGACACCGCCGTCGGACCGTCGCAGCTGAAGTAGAAGCCTTCGCTCTTTTCGGTGGTCATGTTGTAACCGAAGACGTAGCGCAGACCACGCGGCAACACGACGCATGCCTTGCCGATCTTCTGACACTCGGGATCGTCCTCGGCCAAGGCCTTATAGTAGATCACGACATAATCAGGCCGCACGACCTTACCCTTGCCGTTGAGCATCGCCGGGATCCAGTAAGCGGAGCGATTCAGCTTATTGGAGCAGGTGCTTTCGCCGGAGGTACGCAGGCTCGCGTAGGTCGAATAAGCGTTGGTGCCGGTGTTGCCGAAGAACTGGTGCAGGTGGCTCTTGCCCGGCTGCCCCGGATAGACGATCGGATCGTCACGCTTTACGTCACCGGCGCTGCAATGGAAGCGGAACGCGCCGACACCTTCGGTGCCCTTTGCCGGGATCTCGCCGGTGCCCCATGCGGGAACGATATACTTGCTGACGTCGAAGTTCGACGCGATCTTCTCGAGCTGACCCTGACCCGGCAGCAGACCGGTCTGCACGGCACCCTTCACCGGTTCGATCGCGGTGGTCTTGACCGCCGACGTGATCGAGGTCGGCAGCACGCCGCTCAGCTTCACGGTCGTCGGCGCCGCGATAACAGTCACCTTGCCGGCCAGCGCCTTGAGCATGCTGGACGGAATGATCGCGGCATAAGCGGTAGAGGCAGCCAGGATCATGGCGCCCGAAATGACGATTTTCTTCATCACAGTCCCTGGCGTTGTTGGCGTTCCGGGAACCGAAGTTCATCCCGAACGCTGTTTTCGACCGGCACGGCCGGTGCCGCGCTGTAGAGACATGATTAGCGACAAAACCCTAACATAATCTAACACTTCTGGTTTATTTTTGTTAAGTGTTAGAATACTTAGGGGACCGCTTCAAGGATGCTGGTTACTTCCTGTTTACTTCATTTACCAGCACCCTAATTTCGATTCGTCCCGCGACGCACTCCCTCTGGCGCAGCGAGCCGCGAGCGCCTACCTCGACGCGCATGTACGACTTTCACATCGCAGCCGAATCGAAGCGGGCGCTGTATCGCGAGTTGCTGGGCGCGCTCGACGCGCTCACCGCCGGGGAGCAGGATGGTATCGCCAACATGGCCAATGCCGCGGCGTTGATTGCGCAATATCTGCCGGACCTGAACTGGTCGGGCTTCTATCGTCTCGTCGCCGGCGAACTGGTGCTGGGGCCGTTCCAGGGCAAGGCGGCGTGCATCCGCATCCTGCTGGGCAAAGGCGTATGCGGCACGGCGGCGGCGGAGCGGCGGACGCAATTGGTCGCCGACGTCCACGCCTTCCCCGGCCATATCGCCTGCGACGCGGCAAGCCGCTCGGAACTGGTGGTGCCGATCGTCCGCGATGGCGCGCTGCTGGGCGTCTTGGACCTCGACAGTCCTTCCCCGGCGCGGTTCGATGAAGAGGATGCGCGCGGGTGCGAAGCGCTCATGGAACTGCTGGCGGCGCGGCTATAGCCCCCGTCATTGCGAGCGTAGCGAAGCAATCCAGAGCCGGATCAGGACGCCGTGGATTGCTTCGCTACGCTCGCAATGACGTACCGTTACTTCTTCTCGCGTCCCGCGAAGGTCACGAGGCTTTCCGCACCATTCGCACCCACCGCCGCCACCCCGAAAAAATGATCGTCGACCGGCACGCCTGCGACGTCGAGGCTGGTGCCGGTCGCCTCGCGTGTTTGCGTCCATGCCGCTGAATCGGCCCGCCGCCAGTAAACCTTGTAGCGCGCCGCCCCCGGCACCGCGGTCCACGTCACCTTCGTGTCAAAGGACAACGCGCCCGAGATCGACGCGACCGGCGGCGCGGCGGGCGCGGCGGCGAGCCGCGCGATCGTCGCGACGTTGATCGCGGTGACCTTCGCCAAATAGGGGAAGTCCATCCCCTCGATCGTATCGGCATAGACACGCCCGTTCTCGGTGCGCACGTCCTGATGCTGACGATCCCAATTCTCCGCCGCGACCGAGAAGCGCACCGCCGGATAGCCCTGCTTCAGGAACGGCTCGTGATCGCCACCCCGGCCAAAGCGGTCCGGGCGACGATCGACGAACACCCCGAACCCGCCCGGCAGCGTGCCGGCGATCCCGTCGATCGCCTTGGCGAGCGCGCGGCTCGGGCCGTCGTCCTCGCCACCGACACCGCGCCGCTCGATCGCCTCGGCGAGCGATTCGCTGCTGCGGATGCCTTCGGAGAAGACGCGGACATAGCCGTCGATCGTCACCCCGCCCTGCCCGATCGTGTTACCGACGATATCGTTGTTGAGCATCGCATCGACCTGCCAGCCGCGCGCCTTCGCGGTCTCGGCGAGCAACGTCGCGCCCCACAAGCCCTGCTCCTCGCCGGAGAAGGCGACATAGACGATGTTCGCCGCGAACTTCTCCTTTGACAGGATGCGCGCCGCCTCCAGCACCAGCGCGACGCCGCTCGCATCGTCGTTCGCGCCGGGCGCGTCGCTGGTCACGTTCATCACGTCGGTGACGCGACTATCGATATGCGCGCCGACGATGATGTAGCGGTTGGGGTCGCTGCCTTTCTGGACGCCGAGCACGTCCTCGATCACCACCCCGTCGGGCGCGCGCGGTCCGACGAAGCGCCGCGACAGCCGCTCGGTCGCGATACACCCGCCGCACGCGCGCGACAGCGAGGCGAATTCGCCCGCGACCCAGGTGCGCGCCGCGCCGATCCCGCGCTTCGGATCGGTCGCCGACGACAGCGAGTGGCGCGTGCCGAACGACACCAGTTTCTCGACCGTGGCGCGCTGCCGCGCCTGTGAAGGCACCTCGCGCGCGGCAGCGGGGGTGGCGAGAAGCAGCGGCGCGGCGGCGAGCAGGAAGCGATGGTTCATCGCACGGGTGTGGCGAGGAAATCGCCCTCACTCAAGCGATTGCGATCAGCTCAGCCGGTCGATCGCCTCGGCCGACAAGCCGCCCGGCACGATCATCAACGGCACCGGCAGCGCGCCGACATCCGCCGCGAAATGGGTGACCAGCGCGCCGGGTGCGCCATCCGCGGCCGCGCCCAGCACCAGCGCGGCGATCTGCGGGTTCTCGGCGATCAGCGCGCGGATCACCTTCGGTCCGTCGCCGCTGCGCACCGTGATCGACGGGCGCACCCCCGATTCCTCGAGCAACGTGCCCGCCGCGCGCGCCACCAGCCCCTCGGCATGGCGCTGCTGTTCGTCCTCGATCGTCGCCTGCACGCCGCCGAACGGAATGAACTCCTGCGGCGGCAACAGCGCGAGGATCTCAACCCCGCCGCCGGTCTTCACCGCGCGCCGCGCCGCGAAGCGCAGCGCGATCAGCGCCTCGGGCGTGTCGTCGATCACGGTCAGATAGATGCGCATCAGGGCCCCCTTGTCCGCCCGGTGTATCGGCCGCGCGCGCCCACGCCAAGCACATGGGACAAGGCGGCGGGCTTGACCATACGGCGCGCGTCCGCAAGAGACGGGCGCCTGTCCCACGAGCCTCTCGAGGATCACGATGCCGATCGAAATCAAGATGCCTGCCCTGTCGCCGACGATGGAGGAGGGCACGCTGGCCAAATGGCTCGTGAAGGAAGGCGATACCGTCAAGGCCGGCGACATCATGGCCGAGATCGAGACCGACAAGGCGACGATGGAATTCGAGGCGGTCGACGAGGGCGTGATCTCGAAGATCACCGTCGCCGAGGGATCGGACGGCGTGAAGGTCGGCACGGTCATCGCGCTGCTGCTCGCCGACGGTGAGAAAGAGGGCGAGAGTACCCCCGCCCCGGCCGCCAAGGAGAGCGAACCCAAGCCGTCGCCCGCCGATCCGAACAAGACCGGCACCGAGGCGCAGCCCGCCAAGGAAGACGTCCGCGACCACGGCAAGCCCGCCGATCCGAAGCCGGCCCCCGCCGCGCGTCAAGACGGTGACCGCGTCAAGGCCAGCCCGCTCGCGCGCCGCCTCGCCGCCGACAAGGGCGTCGACCTTTCGGGCGTGAAGGGCAGCGGCCCGAACGGCCGGATCGTCAAGGCCGATGTCGACGGCGCACAGCCGGGCCAGGCGTCCGCGCCGGCCGCCGCCGCGAGCAGCGCCGCCCCCGCGGCATCGCCCGCCCCCGCGCCGACCCCGGCGCAGGTGCCCGATATCCCGCACGAGCTAACCAAGCTCACCAACATGCGCAAGACGATCGCGCGCCGCCTGACCGAATCGAAGCAGCAGGTTCCGCACATCTACCTCACGGTCGACGTGCAGCTCGACAAGCTGCTCAAGCTGCGCGGTGACCTCAACGCCGGGCTCGAATCGCGCGGCGTGAAGCTGTCGGTCAACGACTTGCTCATCAAGGCGCTCGCGGTCGCGCTGATCCAGGTGCCGAAGTGCAACGTGATGTTCACCCCGGACCAGCTCGTCAGCTTCCAGCGTGCCGACATCTCGGTCGCGGTGTCGACCCCCGATGGCCTTATCACCCCGGTCATCACCGAGGCCGATACCGCCTCGCTGTCGAGCATCTCGACCCGGATGAAGGACCTCGCCGCGCGCGCGCGCGACAAGAAGCTCAAGCCGGAGGAATTCACCGGCGGCACCGCGTCGATCAGCAACATGGGCATGTTCGGGATCAAGCAGTTCGAGGCGGTCATCAACCCGCCCCAGGGCATGATCCTCGCAGTCGGCGCGGGCGAGAAGCGCCCGTGGGTGCTGGGTGACGGCTCGCTCGGCATCGCGTCGATCATGTCGGCGACCGGCAGCTTCGACCACCGCGCGATCGACGGCGCGGACGGTGCGCAGCTGATGAAGGCGTTCCGCGAGCTGGTCGAGAACCCGCTGGCGATGCTCGCCTGAGGCAGTCCGCCGTGGCGCAGATGGAGCTGGGCGCGGACAAGCGCGAGATCGCGTGGAGCGCCTTGTCGCTCGGCGTGACCGCTTTGGTCTTCAAGGGCGCGGCGTGGAGCTATCCGCAGGGTGCTGACACGATCTGGCTGGTCGGCGCGGCGACATTGGTCGCGGTCGGCCTGCTCGGCGCGCGCGACATCTGGCGCGTGCGCCGCGAAGGAGCCGCCGCATGAGCGCGACCGAACCGCAACAGGCCCCGACGATCCGCGTCTCGGCGATGCCCGCCGACGCCAATGCCTATGGCGATATCTTTGGTGGCTGGCTGATGAGCCTGATGGACTCGGCCGCCGGGCTGACCGCCGCGCGCCGCGCGCGCGGGCGCGCGGTGACGATCGCGATGGACGGGATGCAATTCCACGCCCCCGTCCATGTCGGCGACGAAGTTTCGGTCTACACGCAGATCGAGCGCGTCGGGCGCACCTCGATCGCGATCCAGGTCGAAAGCTGGGCGCGCGACCGGCACGGCGAGGAATCGCGCAAGGTAACCGAGGCGCGCTTCACCTTCGTCGCGATCGACGAAGACCGCCGCCCGCGCGAAGTGCCGCCGGCCGCATGACCCCCGCGGCGCGCGACGATTGGTGGAAACGTCAATTCGCGCGCTTGCTGGCGTCGGAACTGGAGGGTTGCCGTCCCGCTTCTTTGCAGAACAAGTGGCTGCTGTTGGCGTCTCGCACATGGCCAACCAGTCGCTGGCAAGTGACTTTCGACATACCTGACGACATCTATCATCTTCTGGATGACGCCGACGTACGCACCAAGAGCGCCGTCTACGCGTCCACACAATGGGCTGCGGCCCGGGAGTGGTTACATGGCTGACACCTACGACCTTATCGTTCTCGGCTCCGGCCCCGGCGGCTATGTCGCCGCGATCCGTGGCGCACAGCTCGGCCTGAAGGTCGCGATCGTCGAGCGCGAGCGGCTCGGCGGCATCTGCCTCAACTGGGGCTGCATCCCGACCAAGGCGCTGCTGCGCACGTCCGAAATCTATCACTACATGACGCATGCGGGCGATTACGGGTTGAAGGCCGAGAACATCGGCTTCGATCTCGCCAAGATCGTCGACCGCAGCCGCAAGGTCTCCGGCCAGCTCAATGCCGGCGTCAAGGGCCTGATGAAGAAGAACAAGATCGCGGTGGTCGAAGGCTTCGGCACGATCACAGCCAAGGGCAAGCTCAGCGTCAAGCAGGGCAACGGCACCGTCGATCTCGAAGCGAAGCACATCCTCGTCGCGACCGGCGCGCGTGCCCGCGACCTGCCGTTCGCCAAGGCCGACGGCAAGCGCATCTGGACCTATCGCCACGCGATGGTGCCCGAGGTGATGCCGACCAAGCTGCTGGTGATCGGCTCGGGCGCGATCGGCGTCGAGTTCGCGAGCTTCTACAACGACATGGGCGCGGACGTGACGATCGTCGAGATGCTGCCGCGCATCCTGCCGGTCGAGGACGAGGAAGTCAGCGCCTTCATGGAGAAGCGGCTGACCAAGGACGGCATCAAGATCGTCACCGGCGCGGGCGTCGAGAAGATCGACACCGGCGCGGATGGCGTGAAGGCGACGATCAAGGGCAAGGACGGCAAGTCCACGACCGAAGACTATAGCCACCTCATCGTCGCGATCGGCATCGTCCCGAACACCGAGGAGATCGGGCTCGAAAAGCTCGGCGTCACCACCGAGCGCGGCCATATCAAGGTCGACGGCTTCGGGCGCACCAATGTCGAGGGCATCTACGCGATCGGCGACGTCACCGGCGCACCGTGGCTGGCGCACAAGGCGAGCCACGAGGGCATCGTCTGCGTCGAGAAGCTGGCCGGCGGCAACCCGCACCCGTTCGAAACGTGGAACATCCCGGGCTGCACCTACAGCCGCCCGCAGGTGGCGAGCGTCGGACTGACCGAGGCGAAGGCGAAGGAAGCCGGCCGCGACATCAAGGTCGGCAAATTCCCGTTCATCGGCAATGGCAAGGCGATTGCGCTCGGCGAGGCGGACGGCTTCATCAAGACCGTCTTCGACGCCAAGACCGGCGAGCTGCTCGGCGCGCACATGGTCGGTGCGGAAGTGACCGAGCTGATCCAGGGCTATGTCGTGGCGCGCCAACTCGAGACGACCGAGCACGAGCTGATGGAGACGGTGTTCGCGCACCCGACGCTCAGCGAGATGATGCACGAAAGCGTGCTGGGCGCTTACGGTCGCGCGGTTCACTTCTGAGGTCAATAGGGTCGCGTCGCCCCGGACTTGATCCGGGGCCCCGCTGCCGCTGCGGTAACAAGGCTGCTTAAAGGCCGCTTCAGCTACGCGCCGCAGATCCTCGACAGGTCGGTTGGAGAGTCCCGGCTGAAAATCACTCCTCGTCATTGCGAGCGTAGCGAAGCAATCCAGGGCGTCCTGATCCGGCCCTGGACTGCTTCGCTACGCTCGCAATGACGGACGTTCCCCGCACGATGAGGACGAGGCCGGACGCCTCGACCGCGAGGCTCCACCCGCACCTCATCGCCGCCACGCTCCTCTTCACGGCGTCACTGGCGTTGTTCTGGCCCGGCTATGCCGAATACGACACCCTGCGCCAGTATGAGCAGGCCGTCTCTGGCCAGTTCGACGATTGGCACCCGCCGGTCATGGCGCGGCTGTGGCAGGCGCTGCTGCCGCTGGGGCACGGCACGGCCTCGCTGCTGACGCTGCAGCTTGCCGGTTACTGGCTGGGCCTCGCACTGATCGCCGACGCGCTCGCCCGCCTCGGGCGCCCCCGCGCCGCCTGGGCGACCCTCGCGGCAGGGCTGCTTCCGCCGCTGCTCGGCTGGCAGGGCGTCGTGCTCAAGGACGCGCAGCTCGTCAGCGCCGCGCTCGCAGCGACGGGGCTGATCGCCCGCTACCGCCTCCGCGATCTTCCGGTGCCACCCGTCATCGCCGTCACTGCGGGGGTGCTCTTCGCTTATGCGTTGCTCGTCCGCGCGAATGCCGTCTTCGCGCTCGCGCCACTGATCGTCGCCCTTCTGCCGCTTCAACGTCGTGCCGCGCGGATCGGAGTCGCCCTCGGCATCGTCGCCGCGGTGCTTGCGCTGTCGGGGACGATCAATCACCGCGTGCTCCGCGCTCAGGGCAGCGACGTCGCGACCACCCAGCCGCGCTACGACCTCGCCGGCATCGCGGCACGCACGCAGGGAGCGGCGATCGCGGGTCTGCCCGCCGCAACCGGCGCGACGCTGCGCGCGCATCACTGCATCACGCCCTATTTCTGGGATCCGCTCGAAGAAACCCCTGCGTGCGCTGCTGCACTGATGCCGCTCGGCCGGCTCTCGACTGGTCCGCTGTATCGCCAGCTTGCGCGCGAGGCGCTGCGCCACTCCATCGCCTATCTCGCGCAACGCGCCGCGCATCTGAACATGACGGAGCGCTGGCTCGTCCCCCTGAGCCTTCCCGGCGCAGAACCGCCGACCATCGGCGAACCGAATTCTTACGGGATCTCCGCACCCGGCGCTCCGGCGACAGCATGGCAAACCCTCGCAGGGCTCACGACGCGGACCCCGCTCGGGTGGCCGTTCGCCTGGGTCTCCGCCGCAGTCCTGCTGCTGATGGCGTCGCGGCGGGCACCTCCCTGCCCCACCCGTCGGCTCGCGCTCGGGCTGCTCGCCTCGGCGCTGGCGCTGGAGGCGAGCTTCGCGGCGATCTCGATCGCGGCCGACGTGCGCTACCATCTATGGCCGATGATCGCGACGGCACTGGCCGCGATCCTGCTGGCCCGATTGCCCTCGCGCCGAGCGATCACGGCCGCAGCGGTGCTGCTCCTCGCGCCGGCGATCGTCGCACGCGCGATCCTGCCCGCTCCACCGCAGGAATATGACGCGCTGCTGCGCTGGACACCCCCCGTGGCGCTGCTGCCACGCTGAGCGGATTTCGTTCGCGCCCCACGCGCCTTTTTTCGACACAGGCGCGTTGTGCCGCTCGTGAAACGGTCTGCCCAACCCGCATGAATCGCCTCGCCCCCGACGAGTCGGACGCACGCTTCATCCGTCGCGTGCTGTGGATCGTGGTGATCGTGGCGCTGGTCGCCGCACTCTATCTCGCGCGGCACCTGCTGATCCTGGCGTTCGGATCGGTGCTGATCGCGATCGTGATCCATGCGATTGCTGAACTTTACGCGACCCGCGCGCATCTGGGCAGCAAACGCGCCATGACCGCGGCGATCCTGACGCTGCTGGGCTTTCTCGCCCTGCTGTTCTGGCTGTTCGGCGTTGAATTTCGTGCGCAGGTGAACACTCTGGTGCTCGCCCTGCCGGGGCTGCTGGACCAGTTTCAGGCGTATATGTCGCAAAGCCCCGTCGGCGCGAAGGTGGTCGACGCGGTGCGCGCGGCGTTTGCGGGCAGCCGGGTGGCGCAGGACATCGGCGAGATCGTCCGCGGCGCCGGCCAATTGCTGCTCAACACCGTGCTGGTGCTGTTCGGCGCGATCTTCTTCGCGGTCGATCCCAAGATCTACGAGCGGGGCGTCCTGCTGCTCGTGCCGCCGTCGCGCCGCGCGGCGATGGAGGATGCGCTCGGCGATGTCGGCTCGACGCTGCTGCTGTGGCTGCGCGCGCAATTGATCCAGATGACCGCGATGGGAACGATGGTCGGGCTGGGCCTGTGGGCGGCAGGCGTGCCCTCCCCGGCGATGCTGGGGCTGCTGACCGGGCTTAGTGAGTTCATCCCCTATGTCGGCCCGGTCGCCGCGATGCTGCCCGCACTGGGGCTCGCCGCGACGGCCGGCACCGATCAATTGCTGTGGGCGCTGGGCGTCTTCGCGGCGGTGCGAATCATCCAGACCAACTTCGTGACGCCGTTCGTCACCAGCCGGGTCGTCGCGATCCCGCCAGCGCTCAGCCTGTTCGCGATCATCGGCACCGGCGCGGTGTTCGGCCTGTTCGGGCTGTTCTTTTCGGGCGGCATCCTGGTTGTCAGCTTCACGCTGGTGCGCAGCCTGTACCTGCGCGAAATGCTCGGTGAGGACATTCCTCGCTCGCGCGAGCGCACGCTTTTCACCGCAATGGGCACACCGCGTGAACCGAACGTCGACAAGCAAAGTGAAAAAAGGGAACACTCAATTTAAGTGGCAGTTAACCTTTATGCTTCAGAGGCAGTTTGGTAAACGAACCAGACAGGCGTGGCCGGCGACGGCATTTCGCCACCGACAACCGGGGAATTGCCGATGCGCGTGCTGCTGATCGAGGACGAGCCGACCACCGCCAAGGCCATCGAGCTGATGCTGTCGACCGAGGGCTTCAACGTCTACAATACTGATCTGGGTGAAGAAGGCCTCGATCTGGGCAAGCTCTACGATTACGACATCATCCTGCTCGACCTGAACCTGCCCGACATGCATGGTTACGACGTGCTCAAGAAGCTGCGCGTGGCCCGCGTTCAGACCCCGGTGTTGATCCTCAGCGGTATCAACGAAATGGATTCGAAGGTGCGCAGCTTCGGCTTCGGTGCCGACGATTACGTCACCAAGCCGTTCCACCGCGAAGAACTGATCGCGCGCATCCACGCCGTCGTCCGCCGTTCGAAGGGCCATTCGCAGTCGGTCATCAAGACCGGCAAGCTGTCGGTGAACCTCGATGCCAAGACCGTCGAAGTCGACGGCGCACGCGTCCACCTGACCGGCAAGGAATATGCAATGCTGGAGCTGCTGTCGCTCCGCAAGGGCACGACCTTGACCAAGGAAATGTTCCTCAACCACCTGTACGGCGGGATGGACGAGCCCGAGCTGAAGATCATCGACGTCTTCATCTGCAAGCTGCGCAAGAAGCTCAGCCTGGCGTGCGACGGCGAGAATTACATCGAGACCGTCTGGGGCCGTGGCTATGTGCTGCGCGAGCCGGAAGAGGTCGTTCAGGTCGCGTGATCCTGTAACGCTCCTCCGAACACATCTACCGTCATTGCGAGCGTAGCGAAGCAATCCAGGGCCGGATCAGGACGCCCTGGATTGCTTCGCTACGCTCGCAATAACGGAAATTCGGTGGAATCGATCATCATCCAGCATTACCACCGCCTTCTTCCGTCATCCCGGACTTGATCCGGGATCCCGCTTTGATTGCGCGCGGCACGAAGTAGCGGGGCCCCGGATCAAGTCCGGGGCGACCAGCGGGGGGCCGAGAAGAAGGTGACGATGTTTAGCCGAAGAGGCTGCGGCACAACCGCCCCTCTTTAAACCGCCGAAGGAAGCGCCGCCTTCCGCCGCCGCCGCAGCGTCGCGCCAAGCACCCCGAACCCCGCGAGCATCATCATCCATGTCCCCGGTTCCGGCACCGCCGCGGTCGGACGGAACGCGCCGGCATAGGTGTCGAGGTGCATCTCGCCGTTCTGCACCATGCTGTTGAACACCGCGCTGCCCTGGATGTAATTACCGGTCGTTCCCGCCGCGAGCGGCGCCAGCACCGATCCGCGCCACGCGGTCGTGAGGTCGACCGTCGTCGCGTCTGCGAAGTTCCAGATCACGTTGCGGCCGAGCTGGTCGACGTTGCCGAGGAAATTGTCGTCCAGCCTGATCGTCGCGCCGCTGACGTTGACGATCACCGTGTCCGCGCCGTTGCGGTTGAACTCGATCTCGCCGAACTTCGACAGGTCGCTGCCGGCCAGCGAGAACACCGCGACGCCGTTGCTGCCCGCGACCGCGTTGAAGGTGGCGCGATTGTTCGAGATCAGCGCCTTGCCGGTCGCCGCCAACCCCGACAGCCCATTCGACAGATCGATCATCGAGCGGGTCAGCGCATTGCGTTGGTCGACCAGCGCCTGCGTGAAGCCGGCGGTCGCCGCCTGCCCGGACTTGACGGTATTCTGGTTGACGTTGGTATTGGCGATCGCGCCGCCGACCAGCACCGTCTGCGGGTTGCCGTTCAGCGAGAAGCCGCTGGTGACGTTGCCGCCGACCGTCGCGCCGCCGGTCAGGTTCTTCGTCCCGCCGGTCACGTCGCCGACGACCGTCAGCGCGGGGGTATTCGCGCTCGAGGCCGCGGGGGTGCGGATCTGGTAGTTCGACGACGTGCCGCTCAGATTGCCGCCGACGAAGGTGCGGCCCTCGACTTCCGACGACGACTTCAGGTCGCCGAGCACGACGAGGTTCCACTCGTGCAGCGCATCCATGCCCTGGATCACGGTCGTGGCCGACGCGGGGCTGGCCACCACCAGCGCCAGCCCTGCCGCCAAACCCGCCTTGAATGCTGCGCGTGCCATCGTACCCGGTCCCGACAAATTGAGCCGATTCCGTGACCTGCCACGGAGCGGCGCGCAACGTCGTTTACCTTGTCGCCGATCCCTGTTCGGGACGAGTGGGCGTCTCCGCCGTTGATCGTTGTTTCGATCTTCCCGCCCTTTCCGACATCGTCGCCCCGGACCTGATCCGGGGCCCCGCTCCGTCTCTGGCGGAGAGGCAAGGAAGCGGGATCCCGGATCAAGTCGGGGATGACGAATCAAGCAGGGCAATCGCGACGGTCCTTCGCCCCTAGATCCCCCCCGCGGTCACCGTACGCCCGTCGGCTTCCAGCGCGGCGGTCAGGTCTGCGATACACGCATCGACCTGCGCCTGATCGGGCGAGCGCACCACGAAATTGGCGCCGGTGCGCCCGTCGCGGAAGAAGGGATAGCTGCCGATCGCCACGCCCTCGTGCGCCTTTTCGGTGGCGCACAGCAGCTCGGCGACCTCGCTTTCGGCCACCCAGCAGCCGATTGTCGCGCTCACCACCGGACGCCCGCCTTCGAGCGTGCCGGTCAGCCAATCGAGCATCCCCGCCGTGATGTGCGGCACACCGGCCATGATGAAGATATTGTCGACGCGGATGCCCGGCGCGCCCGAGACGCGATTCTCGATCAGCGTCGCGCCCTCGGGCACGCGCGCCATCCGCCGCCGCGCGTCGGTCAGCCCGCCGCGTGTTTCGTAATGCCGCTCCAGCACCGCGATCGCATCGGGGTGTTCGACGACCGCCGCGCCCAGCGCCGCGGCGATCGCATCGACGGTGATGTCGTCATGCGTCGGCCCGATCCCGCCGGTGGTGAACAGATAATCGTTGCGCGCCCGCAGCGTGTTAACCGCCTCGACGATCGCCGCCTCGCGATCGGGCACGACGCGCACCTCGACCAGCCGGATGCCCTGTACGTTGAGCCAGGTCGCGAGCTGCGCGATGTTCTTGTCCTGCGTGCGGCCGGACAGGATCTCGTCCCCGATCACCACCAGCGCGGCGGTCCAGATGCGTTCGGTTGTCATGCGCCTTCCCTAGCTCGCAATCGCGCGCCCGCCACGCTATATCCGTGCACATGACCGATTATGTGACCGTCACCAGCGATGCGCCGCTCGCGCGCACCGGCGCGATCAAGCTGCACGGGCCGGATGCCTTTGCGGGGATGCACAAGGCCGGACGACTCGCCGCCGAAACGCTCGACATGCTCGTGCCGCATATGGTGCCGGGCGTGACCACCGCCGAGATCGACAAGCTGATCTACGATTTCGTGAAGGCTGGCGGCGGCGTGCCCGCGACGCTCGGCTATCGCGGCTATACGCATTCGAGCTGCATCTCGATCAACCATGTCGTCTGCCACGGGATTCCATCGGACAAGGCGCTGAAGTCGGGCGATATCGTCAATGTCGACGTCACCCCGATCGTCGATGGCTGGCATGGCGACACCAGCCGCATGTACCTGATCGGTGACGTGCCGCTGAAGGCGAAGCGGCTGGTCGAGGTGACCTATGAATGCCTGATGCTCGGCATCGAGCAGGCGCGCCCCGGCAACACGATGGGCGATGTCGCGCACGCGATCCAGCGCCATGCCGAGGGCCATCGATTCGGCGTGGTCCGCGATTTCTGCGGCCACGGCGTCGGGCGGCTGTTCCACGACGCGCCGGAGGTGGTGCACGTCGGCCGTCCGGGCACCGGACCCGAGCTGCGGCCGGGCATGATCTTCACGATCGAGCCGATGATCAACATCGGTCGCCCCGACGTGAAGCTGCTCGACGATGGCTGGACCGCGGTGACGCGCGACCGCTCGCTGTCGGCGCAGTTCGAACACTCCATCGGCATCACCGAGGACGGGTGCGAGATCTTCACCGGCTCGCCTGCGGGGCTCGACAAGCCGCCGTATTGAGGGAGAGCGGCCGCCCCCTTTCGTCGCCCCGGACTTGATCCGGGGCCCCGCTGCTTCTTTACGCGCGTCGTGAAGAAGCGGGATCCCGGATCAAGTCCGGGATGACGACCCGGCCGTGGTACCGTGGATCACGACACGATCCTGAACGTATAGCTGTAATCGGTCGCGGTCCCGCGCACGCCGACCCCGGTGATCTTCACCGAATAGCTCACCCCCGCCTTCAACCCCGCGACCTGGAATTGCAGGTTGTTGGGCACCGCATAACCGACATTGTCGAAGCTGACGTTCGACACCGCCAGGGCGGTCGAGCCGTCGCTGACCGCGATCGTCGCTTTCGAGAAATCGACCGTCGCATTGGCCCCGCCGCGCTGCGTCGTGTCCGCGATCACCGTGAACGAAAGCAACGACGACATGTCGAAATAGCGCGCCGGGTAGTCCCCGTACGGATAGGCGACGAACGGCGGGAGGTTCGCTGGCACGCTCACCCCGCCGGTGAACGATACGACCTTCATCGCGGCGGCATCGGTACGGCTGCCGTCTGCCAGCACCTGCGCGACACGGCCGTACGAAATCTTGCCGAGGAACGGATCGAGGATCCAGCGGCGATGCCCGACATTGTTGGCGACGAGGTTCGACGTCTCGCTCAGCCAGCCGCCGAGATACATGTCCTCGGTATAATAGGCCAGATAAGGCGAGATCAGCCCGCCATACAGGTTGCTGGTCCCCGCCCCGTTCGCACCGAGCGTGGTGTAGCATTTCCACGTCGCGGCGGGCGTATGACTCAACTGGCCGTTCGCCGCCATCATCAGCGCCGCCTGCGTCGCCTGTTCGTCGTCGGCGCTCGAATAGCTGACGGCGGGCAGCCGATGAAGCGCACGGATCGCGTTCAGCCGTGCCAGCACGTCGTCGCGGACACTCTGCACCAGCGTGCCGGGCTTGCAATTGGCGACATCGGGCTGGGTGCTGAACAGCGCCGCGGCGTTGGTCGCCCAATTGCCGGTCGGGGTGGGCGCGGGTGCCGGCGGCGGCGTCGGCGTCGGGCTCGGCGCAGGCGTGGGGCTCGGTGCGGGCACGGGGGTCGGGCTGGGCGTCGGCGACGGGGCGGGCACCACCTGCACGCCGCCGCTCGCCGGGACGGTACCGCTCGCGCCATCGCTCCCACCGCCCCCGCCGCAGCCCGCCAGCAGCAGCGACAAGGCCGAGACGGCGCCGAACCGATATCCGCGTGAGCTTCGCATCGGGTTCGCATAGGCGCGCGCGGGTTAAGAAATGGCACCTGCCCGCCAAAGTGGCAGACACACAGCGATTGCCCATTTTTCAGGCAGTGAAAAGCCCGGATTTCCGCGAGTCGTCGCCTTGCCCTTCGCGCCCGCGGCTGGCACGATCGGTGCAACGATGCTGCTGGGGCATCCAAGTTTTCCGGGGTGGGGCGTTCGTCGCGTGAAGAAGATCGAAGCGATCATCAAGCCGTTCAAGCTGGACGAGGTGAAGGAGGCGCTGCACGAAATCGGAGTGTCCGGCATCACCGTCACCGAGGCGAAGGGCTTCGGACGGCAGAAGGGCCATACCGAGCTGTACCGCGGCGCCGAATATGTCGTCGACTTCCTGCCCAAGGTGAAGCTGGAGGTGGTCGTCGAGGACGGTCTGACCGAGCGCGTGGTGGAGGCGATCGCCGCCGCCGCGCAGACCGGCCGGATCGGCGACGGCAAGATCTTCGTGATCCCGGTCGAAACCGCGCTGCGCATCCGTACCGGCGAGCGCGATAACGAAGCGATCTGATCCCATTCCTTCGCTCCGCTGTCATCGGAGCGTGCCACTTACCGCGCCACTTCGACCATCGGTCGAAGCGACGCTTATGCGAGAGAGAGCAACATCATGGCGAACACGGCCGCAGACGTTCTGAGCAAGATCAAGGACGAGGAGATCGAGTGGGTCGATCTGCGCTTCACCGATCCCAAGGGCAAGTGGCAGCATCTGACGATGGTCGCCTCGGTGATGGGCGAGGACGAATGGACCGACGGCCTGATGTTCGACGGCAGCTCGATCGAGGGCTGGAAGGCGATCAACGAGTCGGACATGATCCTGAAGCCGGATCTGGACGCGGTCTACACCGATCCGTTCTCGGCCACCCCGATGCTGATCGTGTTCTGCGACATCGTCGAGCCGTCGACCGGCGAGGGCTATAGCCGCGACCCGCGCACCACCGCGAAGCGCGCCGAGGCCTATGTCGCCACCACCGGAATCGGCGACACCGTCTATGTCGGGCCGGAAGCCGAGTTCTTCATGTTCGACGACGTCCGTTTCGACACGTCGTACAACCAGTCGTATTTCAAGCTCGACGATATCGAGCTGCCGACCAACACCGGCCGCGAATATGAGGGCGGCAACATGGCGCACCGTCCGCGCGCCAAGGGCGGCTACTTCCCCGTCGCGCCGGTCGACTCGGCGGTCGACATCCGTGGCGAGATGGTCTCGACGATGATCGAGATGGGCCTGCCGTGCGACAAGCACCACCACGAGGTCGCCGCCGCGCAGCACGAGCTGGGGCTGACCTTCGGCACGCTGACCACCACCGCCGACCGGATGCAGATCTACAAGTATGTCGTGCACCAGGTCGCGCACGCTTATGGCAAGTCGGCGACGTTCATGCCGAAGCCGATCAAGGAAGATAACGGCTCGGGGATGCACACGCACTTCTCGATCTGGAACGGCAAGGAGCCGCTGTTCGCGGGCAACGGCTATGCCGGGCTGAGCGACACCTGCCTGTATTTCATCGGCGGGATCATCAAGCACGCCAAAGCGATCAACGCCTTCACCAACCCGACCACCAACAGCTACAAGCGGCTGGTGCCGGGCTACGAAGCGCCGGTGCTGCTCGCCTATTCGGCGCGCAACCGCTCGGCCTCGTGCCGCATTCCGTACGGCACCGGGCCGAAGAGCAAGCGCGTCGAGGTCCGCTTCCCGGACGCGATGGCCAATCCGTATCTCGCCTATGCGGCGCTGCTGATGGCGGGTCTGGACGGTATCCAGAACAAGATCCATCCGGGCGAGGCGATGGACAAGAACCTGTACGACCTGCCGCCGGCCGAGCTGGCGCA
The DNA here is from genome assembly GCF_000427645.1 of Sphingomonas phyllosphaerae FA2. Classification (GTDB taxonomy): domain Bacteria; phylum Pseudomonadota; class Alphaproteobacteria; order Sphingomonadales; family Sphingomonadaceae; genus Sphingomonas; species Sphingomonas phyllosphaerae. The sequence continues at coordinate 2,148,219 of NZ_KE386571.1, forward strand.
GGTCCCGACGGTCTGCGCCTCGCTGCGCGAAGCGCTCGACTCGCTCCTGGCAGACCACGACTTCCTGTTGAAGGGCGACGTGTTCACCAAGGATCAGATCGAGGCGTACGTCGAACTGAAGTGGGCGGACGTGGCGCGTTGGGAGATGACCCCGAGCCCGGTCGAGTTCGATATGTACTACAGCGCGTGAGGCTGCCGGGCCGGCAGCCGGTGCGGCGCCGCCGCACACGCGCTGTCGGCCGGCGTCGCGCAGCGACGACCGACGACGTGGCTTCGCCACGTCGTCAGTCCCGATCGAAAGAGGGCGTCTTCCCACGCGGAAGGCGCCCTCTTTTCGTTCCGTCATCCCGGACTTGATCCGGGATCCCGCTTCTTCTTCTCCGCGCCAAAAGGAAGCGGGGCCCCGGATCAAGTCCGGGGCGACGAACTACAAGTGTTGGCTCCAGTCGCCACGGCCGCGCCCCTCACCTCACCCCGACAAACCCCAGCCTCACCGCGCAAAAGCCCAACTAGACTCCCCTTCCCGCGCGACTCGCGTACCATCGTCACCCTCAGCCACGACGACGGTCCGCGCCACCCGGGAGCCACAGCCATGTTCGCCATTGCCGCCAACGACCGCTTCGCCCCTTTCTCGATCGTTGCGATCTCCGACGCGCGACAGAGCGAGCCGACGTGGCGGACGATGTTCGGCTGGCCCGCCAACGACCCGCGCACGATCCCGATCGCCGCCCGCTCGCGCGCCGAACGCAAGATCTGGGCGGCGCGCGTCGATCAGGCGGTCTGCGCGGCGGATCGCCCGGTGCTCTTGGTGGCGGACGGGATCGGCTGCGCGGCGAGCGCGTGGTGGGGCCGGCTGTCGCCGAGCGACTACGTGTCGAAGATCGCGGGCGCGTTGCTGTTCGCACCGCGCGGGGCGGAGGTGACGCGCGACGGCGACACCGACCTGTTCGCCTCCCCGACCGCGCCCCTGCCCTTCCCGTCGATCGTGATCTCGCCGCAGGGCGACGCCGGCCAAATCGATGCGGCAGTCGAAAGCTGGGGCAGCCGCCTGATCGCCGGCCACCGCGACCGCCACGTTACGCGTGAGACGACCGCGTGGCGGCAGGCGCAGCGGCTGTTCCTGCGCGTGACGCATCAGGTTGCGGCGCACGAGGTCGGGCGCGCCGAGGCCATGATCGGGCGGTAGTCACCGCCTTTTGTAAGGAGGAGGCGCAGCTTCGGACGCCCCGTCCCCAAATTCTCCGTCGCCCCTGCGAAGGCAGGGGCCCATGTCTGTCGCGTGCTGACCGACCATCTGACACGGCCACCGCCGCCTATGTGTCAACGCAAGCGCGTGACGACACAGCAATAGGCCCCTGCCTGCGCAGGGGCGACGGCATGCGGGGTGGCGCGGGCCCTCCCCTACCCCTGTCGCCCCGGACTTGATCCGGGGCCCCGCTTCTTCTCGGCCCACGGAGAAGACGAAGCATGATCCCGGATCAAGTCCGGGATGACAGCGCCAACCCTACCGCCGCACATCCAGCCCGCCGGCAAGGAACGCATCGACATCCCCCTGCCGGAACAGCGCGGCATCCCCCGGCAGCGAATGCTTCAGCGCCGCCAGCGCCAGCCCCGTCTCCGCCGCCGCCGCGATCCCCTGAACGCGCAGCAAGGCATGCAGCACCCCGGCCGCGAACGCATCGCCGCCGCCGATCCGGTCGACGATCCCCGCCAGCACCGTCTCGGGCGTCTGCGCATGGTCGTCGCGCGTGTCGATCCGCGCCGACAGCCGGTTGAGATCGACATGCTCGACATGCCGCGCCGTCGAGGCGATCGTCATCAGCCTCGGAAAGCGCGCGAACGCCGCCTCCGCCGCTGCGCGCCGCCGATCCTCGCCCTCGCCACCGAAATCGTCGCGCCCGAGCAGCAGCGCGATGTCGCGGTGGTTGCCGAACATCAGATCGGCATGCTCGACGATCCGAGTCAGGATGCTGCGCGGATCGCTATCCCAGCGCGCCCACAATTTGCCGCGCCAATTGCCGTCGAACGACACCGCGACCCCGCGCGCGCTCGCCGCCTCGGCCGCGCGACAAGCGCTCTCCGCGGGCACCGGCCCCAGCGCCGGGGTGATCCCCGACAGATGCAGCCGCGTCACGCCGTCGAGGATCGCGTCCCAATCCCACGCACTCACCGGCGCTTCGGCGAACGACGAGCCGGCGCGATCGTAGATCACCTCGGTCGCGCGCATCCCCGCGCCTGAGGTCACGAAATACAGCCCCATCCGCTCGCCGCCGGTCTGCAAGTGCCGCACGTCGACGCCATGCCCGCGCAAGGCCGTGATCGCGCTCTGCCCGAGGTCGTTGTCGGGCACGCGGCTGGCCATACCGACGTCATGGCCGAGCTTGGCGAGCTGCGTGACGACGTTCGCCTCCGCACCCGCGACCCACACATCGAAGCGCGGCGTCTGCATCAGCAATTCGCGCCCCGGCGGCGACAGCCGGAGCATGACCTCGCCGAACGCCAGAAACTTGCCCATCAACCCCGCTCCACCAAATCGACCAGCGTTGCGCGTTCGGCATCTTCGGCCTGCCAGCGCCCGGCGAACCTGCCGCCCGTGCCGAACAGCGCGTCGATCATGCCGCGCGTATCGTTGGCAGCCCACAACGCCGCCAGCTCGCCCGCCATCGGATCGTTGATCGGCCCCGCCTGCCCGCGCAGATGCCGCAGCCACGCCGCCAACGCGGTCAGCGTCGCCGACGTTTCGACCCCGCGCCCACGATTGACCGTCAGCGCCTCCAGCCAGCGCGGCCCGACCTTCTGCGACCCGTCGGTGGCGATCTGCGCCAGCCGGTGCGCCAGCGACGGGTTGGCGAAGCGCGCCAGCAGGGCATCGGCATAGCCGCGCAAATCCTGCCCCGGCGCGGCGTCGAGGCTCGCCGCGGCCTCGTCGCGCATCAACCGCTCGACGATCGGGCGCACCGCTGGGTCGGCGATCGCCTGATGCACGAACTCATGCCCCGCGCCGAGCCCGAGATAGGCGAGCGCCGAATGCGCGCCGTTGAGCATCCGCAGCTTGGCGGTCTCATACGGCCGCACGTCGGCGACGAACTGCGCGCCGCCGACATTCCAGCGCGGGCGATCCGTCGCGAAGCGATCCTCGATCACCCATTGCCGGAACGGCTCGGTCACCACTGCGCCCTCGTCGCGCTGCCCAAGTCGCGCTGCGATCCCGTCGAGATCGGCGGGCGTGGTGGCCGGGACGATCCGGTCGACCATCGTCGAAGGGCACGCCCACTCCCGCTCGAACCACTCACGCGCCGCGCCGTCGAGCAACGCCGCCACACCATCGCGGAGCACATGGCCGTTGTCGGTCATGTTGTCGCAGCTGACCAGCGTCATCGGCCCCGCGCCCGCGGCGTGCCGCTCGCGCACCGCCTGCGACAGATAATGGTAGATCGTGCCACCCGCCGCCTCGACCGAGCCAGTGTTGATCCCGCCACCCGGCAACCGATGGTAGCCCTTTTCGGTGACGGTCAGCGTCACGATGCGCGTCGCGGGCGCGGCCAGCGCTGCCGCCACCGCGTCCGGCGCATCCGGCGCGACCAGCACCTCGCGCACCGCCCCGATCAGCCGCAGCTGCTCGCCCTCCGCATCGCGGGTCGCGACCGTGTACAGCCCATCCTGCGAAGCGAGCTGCTCGTGCACCTGTCGCGAGCGCAGCGACACGCCGGTGATCGCCCAGTCGCGGTCGCCAGCCGCCATCGCATCGTCGGTATAGACCGCCTGATGCGCGCGGTGGAACGCGCCGATACCCAGATGCACGATCCCGCGCGCTTGCTCGGTCCGCGCATAGCCGGGCTGCGCCACATCGCCGGGCAGTGACGCGCGGGTTGCGTCCGACAGCCTCACAGCTTGTACGCCTTGCGCACCAGCCCGTCGGTCAGCTCATGCGCCAGCTCGACCGCTTCCCAATCCTCGATGCGATGCTCGGCGACCAGCCGCGCAAGGAACGCGCAATCGACGCGCCGCGCGACATCGTGCCGCGCCGGGATCGACAGGAAGGCGCGCGTATCGTCGTTGAAGCCGACGGTGTTGTAGAAGCCCGCGGTCTCGGTGGTCAGCTCGCGATAGCGGCGCATCCCCTCGGGCGAATCGTGGAACCACCACGCCGGCCCCAGCTTCAGGCACGGATAATGGCCGGCCATCGGCGCCAGCTCGCGCGCATAGACGCTCTCGTCGAGCGTGAAGAGGATGATCGTCAGGTCGCGCTCGTTGCCGACCACGTCGAGCATCGGTTGCAGCGCGCGCGTATATTCGGTGCGCACCGGGATGTCGGCGCCCTTGTCGCGCCCGTGGCTCGCGAACAGCCCGGCATTGTGATTGCGATACGATCCGGGGTGGATCTGCATCACCATTCCATCCGCGACGCTCATCTTCGCCATTTCGGTGAGCATCTGCGCGCGGAACAGCTCGGCATCGGCGGCATCCCAAGTCCCGCCGACGATCTTCGCGAACAGCGCCTCGCATTCGGCGGTCGACAGGTTGGCGGTCTGTGCGGTGGCGTGGCCGTGGTCGGTCGCGGTCGCCCCGGCGGCGCGGAAGTCGGCGCGACGCTTGCGGTGCGCCGCCAGATACCCCGACCAGCTATGGACGTCCTCGCCGGTCAACGCGGCGAAGGTCGCCATCGCACCCTTGAACTGCTCATGCTCGACATCGATCACGCCATCGGGGCGATAGGTGGTGACGACGCGGCCGTGCCAGCCGGAGGCGCGGATTGCATGATGCGCATCGAGGCTGTCGTGCGCGCCCTCGGTGGTGGCGAGGAAGTCGATGCGGAACCGCTCGAACAGCGCGCGCGGGCGGAAATCGTCGCCCGCCAGCCGCTCGTTGATCGTGTCGAAGTACAGGTCGGCGGTGTCGGCATCCAGCCGCACGTCGAACCCGAACACCTCGGCGAAGACGTGATCGAGCCACAGCCGCGACGGCGTGCCGCGGAACAGCCCGTAGTGCGATGCGAACAGCTTCCACGCCGCGCGCGGATCGGTGGCGGGCACGCCGCCGCGATGCGGAATCCGCAGATCGTCGAGCGCGACGCCCTGCGAATAGAGCATCCGAAACACATAATGATCGGGCGCGAGCAGCAGCGTCGTCGCATTGTCCCATTTCGCATCGGTCGCGAACCATGTCGGGTCGGTGTGGCCGTGCGGGCTGACGATCGGCAGCGCGCCGATCTCGGCATAGAGCGTCCGCGCAATGTCGCGGGTCGTCGGATCGGCGGGGAACAGCCGGTCGGGGTGCAGTTCGAGCGGTCGTGTCATCGTCAGTTCGCTCCCATAAACGTCAGTCCGCGTTCCAGTCCGCGCAGCTCGGCAAGCCCGCGCATCCGCCCGAGCAGCGAGTAACCGGGGTTCGTCACCTTGGTCAGATCGTCGAGCATCTGGTGGCCGTGATCGGGACGCATCACGATCGAGCGCCCCTCGCGGCGCTGCAACGCCACCACCTCGGCCATCACCGCGGTCAGGTCGCCGCTACCCTCCAGATGCGCGGCCTCGTGGAACGCGCCATCGGGTTCGCGCTGCACGCTGCGCAGATGCAGGAACCCGATCCGCTCCCCCAGCCGCCGAACCATGCCGGGCAGATCGTTGTCGGCGCGCACCCCGAACGAGCCAGTGCAGAAGCACAGGCCATTCGCAGCGCTCGGCACCGCCTCGAACAGCGCGGTCACGTCCGCCTCGGTGCTGACGACGCGCGGCAGGCCAAAGATCGCGAACGGCGGATCGTCGGGGTGGACGACCATCCGAATGCCCAGCTCCTCCGCGACCGGGCAGATCGCCGCCATGAACGCATGGTGATTGGCGCGCAGCTCGTCGGGCCCGGTGTCGGCATAATCATGGATCGCGTCGAGGAATTGCGCGGAGGTGAAGCTCTCCTCGCTGCCCGGCAGCCCGGCGATGATCGTCCGCTCCAGCCGCAGCTTCGCCTCGTCGTCCATCGCGGCGAAGCGCCGCGCGGCACGCTCGATCGTGTCGGCACCATAATCCGCCTCGGCACCCGGACGCCTGAGCAGGTGGAGATCGTACGCCGCCACCGCATCCAGCTCGAACCGCAGCGCACGCGCGCCGTCGGGCAGCGCCCACGCCAGATCGGTGCGGGTCCAGTCGAGCAACGGCATGAAATTATAGGTGACGATGGTGATCCCCTCCGCCGCCAGATGGCGCAGGGTGGTGATATACTGGTCGATCAACCGATCGCGTTCGGCCTCGGCGGTCTTGATCGCCTCGTGCACCGGCACGCTCTCGACCGTGGTCCAGCCGAGCCCGGCAGCCTCGATCATCGCGCGCTGCGCGGCGATTTCCTCGCGCGGCCAGACGTCGCCATTGGGGATGTGGTGAAGCGCGGTAACGACCTCGCTGGCGCCGGCCTGCCGGATATGCGCCAGCGGAACCGGATCGCGCGGCCCGAACCAGCGCATCGCCTGCGTCATCAACACGTCCGCCATCCTCTCCGATCCTGCCGCCCGCAGCTTCGCGCCGCCTGTGTTAGCGATACCACATCGCGAAGCAAGCTACGGCAGCTTCGTACCCATCCCCGCCTGAAGCACCGCATACCATTGCGATCGCGTCCATTCGACCCGGTACGCACCGGCGGCTGCCGCGATCCGCTCGGGGGTCTGCGATCCGACGATCGGGATGATCCGGGCCGGATGCGCCATCACCCACGCCAGCGCCGCCGTCGCCGCGTCGACGCCGTACGTCGCGCCATGTTCGGCGAGCAACGCGCCCGCGGGATGCGCTGCGTCGGTCAGCCGTCCGCCACCGAGCGGCGACCAGGCCAGCACCGCAAGGTCGTGCGTCATGGCATGATCGAGCGTTCCGTCGAACAGCGGCGCGGCGTGCAGCGCGGAAAACTCCGGCTGCGTCGCGACGATCGGCTGGTCGAGGAACGCCTGCAACGCGTCGAACTCGGCGGGCGCATGGTTCGATACGCCGATCGCGCGCACCTTCCCGCTCGCCACCATCGCGTCGAGCGCCCCCGCCACTTCCTGCGGATGCGTCAACAGGTCGCGACGGTGGATCTGGTAGAGATCGACCGTCTCCACCCCCATTCGCCGCAGCGAATCGTCGAGCGCCGCCGACAGATAATCACGGCTGCTGTTGTACGGAATCCCGGGGCGGATCCCTCCCTTGGTCGCGATCACCATCCGGTCGCGCAAGGCCCGATCTTCCGCCAGCGCGCGCCCGAACAGCGCCTCCGCCGAACCGAACCCGGCGGGCACGTCGCAGCCATAGATGTCGGCGGTGTCGAACAGCGTGATCCCCGCCCCCAGCGCCGCCTCGATCAGCGCGCGCACCGCCGCGACGTCATCACCCGCCAGCCGCCACATGCCCCAGGCGAGCGGCGAAACCGCGATCCCGCTCTTGCCCAATGCCCGTGGTTCATTCGATAGGCGCAATGTCGTCATGAGCGGCGGCATGGCACAGGGTCGATCGGGATGATAGCGTCGAACCGTTTCTCGCGCCGGGCGGGGCAGCGATGATCCGCCATGTCGCAATCGTCGGCGGCGGCTTTTCGGGCGCGCTGCTCGCCATCAACCTGCTCCGCCACGATGGGCCGCGTGCGACGCTGATCGAGCGGCGTCCGGCGCAGCTCGGCCGCGGCGTCGCCTACAGCGCCGCGCACGAGGAGCATCTGCTCAACGTCCGCGCCGCCAACATGAGCGCGCTGCCCGACGATCCCGATCATTTCGTCCGCTGGCTGACGCACAATGCGCTCGGTGACCGCACCACGTTCGTGCCGCGCCGGGTGTACGGCCGCTATCTGCGCGAGATGCTCGAACAGGCCGCCGCCGCGCACCCGCACCGCCTGACGCTGATCGAGGACGAAGTGCGCGCGATCGCGCCGGTCGCGACCGGCTATGTCGCCACGCTGGCGGGTGGTGGCACGCTGGCATCGGACACGATGGTGCTCGCGCTCGGGAACCTGCCGCCGCATACCCCGCCGGGGATCGACCCCGACGTGCTGCCGCCGGGCTGCTATCGCGGCGACCCGTGGGCAGGCGACATCGCGGAGGGTTTGCGCGACGACGACGCCGTCGTGCTGGTCGGCAGCGGGCTGACCGCGGTCGACGCGGCGCTGCTCCTCGATGCGAGCGGGTTCCGTGGTCGGATCGTCGCGCTGTCGCGGCGCGGGCTCGCGCCGCGCCGCCACGCCGATACGCCGCCGCAGCCCGGCCTGTCCGAACGCCCCGCGGCGACATTGTCGGCGTTGCTGCGCCATGTCCGCCAGCGCAGCGCCACGATCGGCTGGCGGGCGGCGGTCGATACGTTGCGCCCGATCACGCAGCTGATGTGGGGCGCGGCGGATGCGGCGACCCGCGCACGCTTCCTTCGCCATCTGCGCCCGTGGTGGGACGTGCACCGCCATCGCCTCGCGCCGGCGGTCGCCGACCGCATCGACGCGCTGGTCGCCGCCGGCCGTCTGGAGGTGGTGGCGGGCAAGCTGGTCGCCGCCACCGCTGACGGCGCGCAGGCGCTGCTCGAGTGGCGGCCGCGCGGCGACAACGAAACGCGCCGCGTCCGCGCGGCGCGGATCGTCAACTGCACCGGACCGCAGGGCGACCTGCTGCGCTCGGGTGAACCGCTGCTCCGCGATTTGCTCGCGCAGGAGATGATCCGCCCGGATGCGCTGCGCATCGGGCTGGAGGTCGATGCGCAATCGCGGGTGGTCGATGCAAGCGGCGCGGTCGCGGAACAACTTTACGCGATCGGCCCGATGACGCGCGGCGGGCTGTGGGAAGTCGTCGCCGTCCCCGACATCCGCCAGCAGAACTGGACGCTGGCGCGGCGGCTCGCCAACGCGCAATGGGTGGGCGGCGAAGGGCTTTGATGCGAAAACGGTTGCGCACCAATGATGGTAGCGCTACCTCATAGCGTAACGCGCGGGCGCAGACCCGCCGACTGGACCTGAGAGGAGCCCGAAACGATGCGTCGCCCGACCCGTGACTATCTGTCCCGTGCCTATCTGTTGCCGCTGTTTGCCGCGCTGCCGCTCGCCGCCTGTGGTGACCGGACGACGACCGCCGACAACACCACGACCGCCAATGCCGCCGGCACCGACGCACCGCGCGCAAAGGACGGCCGCCGCTATCTTTCGCAGCCGCTGGTCACCGACTTCTACACCGCCGATCCGTCGGCGCACGTCTTCGACGGCAAGCTCTACGTCTATCCCAGCCACGACATCGACGGCTCCGCGAAGGAAGACGATCTCGGCGGCCATTTCGAGATGCGCGACTATCGCGTGCTCAGCATGGACGAACCCGGCGGCAAGGTGACCGCGCATCCGGTCGCGCTCGATGTGAAGGACGTGCCCTGGGCCGAAAAGCAGATGTGGGCGCCTGACGCCGCCTATAAGAACGGCACCTATTTCCTCTACTTCCCCGCCAAGGACCGGCAGGGCGCGTTCCGCATCGGCGTCGCCACCTCCAAATCGCCGGTCGGGCCCTTCAAGGCCGATCCGCAGCCGATCGCGGGCAGCTTCTCGATCGACCCCGCGGTGTTCACCGACGACGATGGCAAGAGCTATATGTATTTCGGCGGGATCTGGGGCGGGCAGCTCCAGCGCAACACCACCGGCAAATACGATCCGAACGGCTCGAAGACCGATCTCGGCGCCGACGACAAGCCCGCGCTGACCGCCAAGGTCGCGCCGATGGCCGCCGATATGAAGGCGTTCGCCGGCAAGCCGCGCGACGTCGTGATCCTCGACGAAAAGGGCAAGCCGCTGCTCGGCGGCGACCACGATCGCCGCTTCTTCGAGGCGTCGTGGATGCACAAGTACAAGGGCAAGTACTACTTCAGCTATTCGACCGGCGACACGCATTACCTCGTCTATGCGATCGGTGACTCGCCTTATGGTCCCTTCACCTACAAGGGCCGCATCCTCCAGCCGGTCGAGGGCTGGACGACCCACCATTCCATCGTCGAGTGGAAGGGCAAATGGTGGCTGTTCTACGCCGACACGCAGATGTCGGGTCAGACGCGGCTGCGCAACGTCAAGATGACCGAGCTGAAGTACAACCCGGACGGCACGATCCAGACGATCGATCCCTTCGTGAAGTGATGCTTGTGCCCCGGCGAAGGCCGGGGCCCAGTTGGGAAACGCAGCCGCATTCCCCGCGACCTCCGACACTGGGCCCCGGCCTCCGCCGGGGCACTCATCTTGAAAGACCCCCATGTTCCTCGGCATCGACATCGGCACCTCGGGCGTGAAGGCGGTGGTGATCGACCGTGACGGCGCGATCGCCGCGCAGGCCACCGCCGCGCTGACCGTCCAGCGCCCGCACCCGCTCTGGTCCGAACAGGACCCCGATGCCTGGTGGCAGGCGACCGACGCCGCGGTCCGCGCGCTCCCCGCCGACGTGCGTCGTGCGGTGCGCGGCGTCGGCATCGCCGGCCAGATGCACGGCGCGACGCTGCTCGGCGCCGACGATCGTCCGTTGCGCCCCGCGATCCTGTGGAACGACGGCCGCTCCTTCGCCGAGTGCGAGGAACTGGAACGCACCGTCCCAGCGCTGCGCGACATCGCCGCGAACATCGCGATGCCCGGCTTCACCGCGCCGAAGCTATTGTGGGTCAGGCATCACGAACCCGAAACCTTCGCGGCGATCCGCACCGTCCTGCTCCCCAAGGACCACGTCCGCCTGATCATGACCGGCGAGAAGGCGTCCGACGTCTCCGACGCCGCCGGCACGCTCTGGCTCGATGTCGCGAAGCGCGACTGGAGCGACGAGTTGCTCGCCGCGACCGGCCTCACCCGCGATCAGATGCCGCGCGCCGTCGAGGGCAGCGACGTCACCGGCACGCTCCGACAGGAAATCGCCGACAGCTGGGGGATGGACGCCGTCCCCGTCGCGGGCGGCGGCGGCGACAATGCCGCGGGCGCGGCCGGGATCGGCGTCGTCCGCGACGGCGATGCCCTGCTGTCGCTCGGCACCTCCGGCGTGATCTTCGTCGCGACCGACACGCTCCGCGCCAATCCGGCGGCGGCGGTCCACGCCTTCTGCCACTGTATCCCGGGCATGTGGCACCAGATGGCGGTGCATCTGTCGGCGGCGGTCTGCGTCGACTGGGTGGCGCGGCTGATCGGCGCAGCGGGGGCCGCCGACGTGTTCGCGCGCGCCGAAATCGCCGGCCCGGCGAGCGGCCCCGAACTGTTCCTCCCCTATCTCTCGGGCGAGCGCACCCCGCACAACGACGCGCAGGTGCGCGGCGGCTTCCTCCAGCTCGATCACGACAGCACCCCCGAGCGGATGGCGCAGGCGGTGCTCGAAGGCGTCGCCTTCGCGCTCGCCGACGGCGTCCGCGTGCTGCGCGAATCCGGCACGAGCGTGGAGCGGCTGTCGGTGATCGGCGGCGGCGCACGCTCGCGCTATTGGGGTGAGACGCTCGCCGCCGCGCTGGAGGTCGAACTCGCCTATCTGAAGGGCGGCGAGGTCGGCCCGGCGATGGGCGCCGCCCGCCTCGCGCAGCTCGCGGTCGAGGGCGGCACCCCCGCCGAAGTCTGCGTCGCACCGCCGATCAGCCACGTCATCACCCCCGACCCGACGCTGGTCGACCGGCTCGCCCCCAAGCGCGCCGCCTTCCGCGCCGCCTATCCCCGCATCAAGCCCTAAAGGAGCACGCCCGTGAGCACCGACTTCTTCGCCGACATCCCCCAGATCAAATATGAGGGGCCGGAAACCACCAACGAACTCGCCTATCGTTTCTACGACAAGGACCGGGTCGTGCTCGGCAAGCGCATGGAGGACCACCTCCGCTTCGCCGCCTGCTTCTGGCACACCTTCTGCTGGCCGGGCTCGGACGTGTTCGGCGGCGGCACCTTCAACCGCCCGTGGCATGCCGGCGCGAACGACAGCGCGGCCTCGGCACAGAAGCGCGAAGTGGCGTTCGACTTCTTCTCGAAGCTCGACGTCCCCTATTACTGCTTCCACGACGTCGACGTGATGGCCGACGCCGACAGCGTCGCCGAGCACCGCCGCTTCTTCGGCGAGGCGGTCGACCATCTGGAAAAGCTCCAGGCATCGTCGGGCCGCAAGCTGCTGTGGGGCACCGCCAATCTGTTCGGCAACCCGCGCTTCGCCGCCGGTGGCGCGACCAACCCGGACCCGGAAGTCTATGCGTTCGGCGCGATGCAGGTCCGCGACGCGCTGGAGGCGACGCACCGCCTCGGCGGCCAGAATTACGTGCTGTGGGGCGGTCGCGAGGGTTACGAGACGCTCGCCAACACCGACCTGAAGCGCGAGCTGGACAATCTCGGCCGCTTCCTGTCGCTGGTCGTCGAGCACAAGCACAAGATCGGCTTCACTGGCACTATCCTGATCGAACCGAAGCCGCACGAGCCGACCAAGCACCAGTACGACTTCGACACCGCCACCGTGTACGGCTTCCTCAAGAAGTACGGGCTGGAGAACGAGGTCAAGGTCAACATCGAGGCGAACCACGCCACGCTGGCCGGCCACACCTTCGAACATGAGATCGCGATGGCCGGCGCGCTGGGCATCTTCGGGTCGATCGACGCCAACCGCGGCGATCATCAGAACGGCTGGGACACCGATCAATTCCCGAACTCGGTCGAGGAACTGACGCTGGCGATGCTCGAAATCCTCCGCGCGGGCGGCTTCACCACCGGCGGCTTCAACTTCGACGCCAAGGTCCGCCGCCAGTCGATGGACGCGGTCGACCTGTTCTACGGCCATGTCGGCGGGATCGACGTCGTGGCGAAGGGCTTGCTCAACGCCGCCGCGCTGATCGAGGACGGTCGCCTCGACGCGATCAAGCAGGAGCGCTACGCCGGCTGGGATGCCGACTTCGGCCAGAAGGTGTCGAGCCTCGACCTCGCCGGGATCGCTGACCTCGCCGAGAGCGCCGACGTCAACCCGCGCCCGCGCTCGGGCCGTCAGGAGCGGATCGAGAACCTCGTCAACCGCTTCATCTGATCCTCAAATCGTCATTCCCGCGAAGGCGGGAATCCAGACGCGCAGGTCCGTCGATTGGGGCGAAACCGCAGAGCATCTGGATTCCCGCCTCCGCGGAAATGACGGGTGTGCGAGGCCAATGCTCCCAAACGCAACGACGCGGCACCGGGCAGCATCCAACCGCTCACATCCGGCTGCCGCCCCTGCCCGGAGGCCGCTATTTTCGGCCCCGTCACGACAAAGGCGATGCCGTAGCGGCCACCGCAGGGTTGCGAATCCGCCCCCCGCCGCCTAACTAATGTCCGACTAATTCCCATCACGAGGACGATCATGATCGACGGAGCGATGCTCATCGGCGCCGAGGCGCGTCAGGCTGACAAGCGGTTCACCTCGGTCGATCCGTCGACCGGCGAAACGCTGACGCCGGACTTCTCCTCCGCCGGCCCCGACGCGGTCGACGCCGCCGCCGCGCTCGCCGCCGAGGCGTTCCCGACCTACAGCGCGACCGATCCCGAGACGCGCGCCGCGTTCCTCGAAGCCATCACCGACGAGATCCTCGCGCTCGGCGACGAGCTGATCGTCCGCGCGATGCAGGAAAGCGGCCTGCCGCGCGCGCGCCTTGAGGGCGAGCGTGGCCGCACCGTGGGTCAGCTGAAGCTGTTCGCGAACGTCGTGCGTCAGGGCGACTGGCTCGACGCGACGATCGATCCCGCCATGCCCGATCGCCAGCCGCTCCCGCGCCCCGACCTGCGCCGCATGAACGTCGCGCTCGGCCCCGTCGCGGTGTTCGGCGCGTCGAACTTCCCGCTCGCCTTCTCGGTTGCGGGCGGCGACACCGCCTCGGCGCTCGCGGCGGGCTGCCCGGTGGTCGTCAAGGGCCACCCGGCGCACCCGGGCACCGGCGAGCTGGTCGCGCGGGCGATCGCCAAGGCGGTCGAGAAGGCCGGGCTGCCGGCGGGCGTCTTATCCTATCTTCCCGGCGAAACCAACGAGCTGGGCGGCGCGATCGTCCGCGATCCGCGCATCAAGGCGGTCGGCTTCACCGGCTCGCGCGGCGGCGGCATGGCGCTGATGAAGATCGCCGCCGAGCGTGACGAGCCGATCCCGGTCTATGCCGAAATGTCGGCGATCAACCCGGTCGTCATCATGCCGCACGCGCTCGAAGCACGCGGTGCGGCGCTCGCCCCGGCCTATGTTCAGTCGCTGACGATGGGCGCGGGCCAGTTCTGCACCAACCCCGGCCTCGTTCTCGCGATCGCCGGCCCCGCGCTCGATGCGTTCGTCGAGGCGGCCGGTCAGGCGCTGACCGAGAGCGCGCCGAGCACGATGCTTACCCCCGGCATCCACGCCAGCTTCGAAAAGGGCGTCGAGGCACTCGCCTCGCATGCGGCGGTGAAGACGGTCGCACGCGGCAAGGTCGGCGAGGGCGTCAACCAGGCGGTCGGCGCACTGTTCCGCACCGACGCCACCGCCTTCCTCGCCGATCGCGCGCTGGGGCATGAGGTGTTCGGTTCGTCGTCGATCGTCGTCGCGTGCCGCGATCTCGCCGAGCTGAAGCAGGTGATCGCCAGCCTCGAAGGCCAGCTGACCGCGACGCTCCAGATCGACGCCGAGGACGAGGCGGAGGCAAAGTCGCTGATCCCGGTGCTCGCCGACCGCGTCGGCCGCATCCTCGTCAACGGCTGGCCGACCGGCGTCGAGGTCGCTCCGGCGATGGTCCACGGCGGCCCGTTCCCGGCGACCAGCGACGGCCGCACCACCTCGGTGGGCACCGGCGCGATCTACCGCTTCCTGCGTCCGGTCAGCCTCCAGAACCTGCCCGCCAGCCTGCTGCCGGACGCGGTGTCGGACGCCAACCCCTGGGGCATCGCCCGCCGCCTCGACGGCAAGCGCGAGGCCTCGCCGCGGTAAGCGTTGCGGGTTGATGTGAAACGGAAAGGGCGGCCTCGCCGGGCCGCCCTTTTTCGTTCACGCGGCGGCGCGGAGACGCGGAGGTGCTCCGCCCGTTGCCGCAGGCACGTTCAAAACGAAGTCACATCCGTCATTGCGAGCGCAGCGAAGCAATCCAGAGCCGGATCAGGACGCCCTGGATTGCTTCGCTACGCTCGCAATGACGAATATGATGTGCGGCACGGCGCGGCAAACGCCCCCTCTCTGCGCCTCCGCGCCTCTGCGCGCGATCAATTCGTAGGACGCCGCGAACATGAAGCTGTCGAGCAGGCGACACCGTGCCACTTGCCCCGCGTCCTCGCGGCTGCGCATGCAGCAGTCTTATGCGCGCAGAGACGCAGAGGCGCAGAGAGGTCGGGGGCTACGCATCGTGCAGCTCCTTACAAGGATGTGAAGGGCTACTGGCGCAGCCGGGAGAGACTCCTCGAGCAACCCTCCGCGCCTCCGCGCCTCCGCGTGAGAAATCTTGAGTTCGCGCAGAGCACGCAAAGGACGCGGAGAGGCGGTGCGCTGTGCCACGGTGCGCGGCAGCAACCATCGTCATCCCGGTTGCGGCCGAGAGCCGTGCCTGCGGCGCCCCCTCTCTGCGTCCTCTGCGTGCTCCGCGCGAACAAAAAAGGCGCGGAGAGAAGACCCTCCGCGCCTTCGCGCCTCCGCGTGAACCGATCCGTCAATGGTTGTCGCGCGGCAGCCCCTTGGTCTGTGCGATGCGCTGGTACTTTTCCGCACCTTCGAGGATTGCACCGGTGCTCATCTGCCCGACCACGGCGCGCTGGATCTCCTGCCACGGCGTTTGCGAGGCCGGATAGGCATAGCCCCCCGCCGCCTCCAGCGCCGCGCGGCGCTCGGCCAGTTCGTCGTCGGAGATCAGCACGTTGGCCGTCCCTTTGCCCAGATCGACGCGCACCCGGTCGCCGGTCTTGAGCAGCGCGAGCCCACCCATCGCCGCCGCCTCGGGGCTGGCGTTGAGGATCGACGGCGAGCCGCTCGTCCCCGATTGCCGCCCATCGCCGATGCACGGCAGCGCGTGGACGCCCTCGGTGATCAGATACGCCGGCGGACGCATGTTGACGACCTCGGCCGCACCCGGATAGCCGATCGGCCCCGCGCCGCGCATGAACAAGAGCGTCTCGGGCGTGATGCCGGTCGCCGGATCGTCGATGCGCGCGTGATAATCCTCCGGCCCGTCGAACACCACCGCCGGCCCCTCGAACGCCTCGGGGTCGTTGGGGTTCGACAGGTAACGGTCGCGGAACTCAGGGGAAATGACGCTGGTCTTCATCACCGCGGCGTCGAACAGATTACCCGACAGCACGATGAACCCGGCCTCCTCGACCAGCGGCGCGTCGTACGGACGGATGACCTTCTCGTCCTCGATCGCGACCCCGCGGCAATTGTCGCCCATCGTCTTGCCGTTGACGGTCAGCGCGCCCTCGGCGACCAGCCCCTGCTCCATCAGCTGGTTGACCACCGCCGGGACGCCGCCCGCGCGGTAATAATCCTCGCCCAGATACTCGCCGGCCGGCTGCAGATTGACCAGCAGCGGCACCTTGTGGCCCTGCTCCTCCCAATCCTTGATTGGCAGCTCGACCCCGACGTGGCGCGCGAGTGCCGCGAGGTGGATCGGCGCGTTGGTCGACCCGCCGATCGCCGAATTGACCTTGATCGCGTTGTGGAACGCGTCGCGGGTCAGGATGTCGGAGGGCTTGAGGTCCTCGGCGACCATCTCGACGATCCGCTTGCCGGTCAGGTACGCGACCTCCTGCCGGTCGCGATACGGCGCCGGGATCGCCGCCGAGCCGGGCAGCGACATGCCGAGCGCTTCGGCCAGCGAGTTCATCGTCGTCGCGGTGCCCATCGTGTTGCAATAGCCGGTCGACGGCGCCGACGACGCGACCAGCCGGATGAACTCGGCATCGTCGATCTCGCCCGCCGCGAGCAATTGCCGCGCCTTCCAGACAATCGTGCCCGAGCCGGTCCGCTCGCCCTTGTGCCAGCCGTTGAGCATCGGCCCGACCGACAGCGCGATCGCCGGAATGTTGACCGTCGCCGCCGCCATCAGGCACGCCGGGGTGGTCTTGTCGCAGCCGATCGTCAGCACCACGCCGTCGAGCGGATAGCCGTAGAGCACCTCGACCAGCCCGAGATACGCCAGGTTGCGGTCGAGCCCGGCGGTCGGGCGCTTGCCGGTTTCCTGGATCGGATGCACCGGGAATTCCAGCACGATCCCGCCCATCTCGCGCACGCCCTCGCGCACCCGCTCCGCCAGCACCAGATGGTGGCGNTTGCANGGCGANAGGTCNGAGCCGGTCTGCGCGATGCCGATGATCGGNCGACCCGACTGCAATTCCTCCAGCGTCAGCCCGAAGTTCAGATAGCGCTCCAGATACAGCGCCGTCATGTCGATGTTCGCCGGATTGTCGAACCACGCACGGCTGCGCAGCTTCGTCGGATCGTGGGGGGCGGTCATGCAGGAAGGCTCCAGAACAGAAGACAGGTATATAGTCGGACAAATAGCATCGATCAGCGCAGCGACGCCAGCGAAATTCCTTCCGCCATCGCGCGATACCCCGCAATGCTCGGGTGCAGCCCGTCGCCGCTGTCATAGGCGGGGAGCAGGCGATCAGGCTGCGCCGGATCGCGCATCAGCCGGTCGAAATCGATCACGCGATCGGCGTTGCCGGGCGTACGGATCCACGCGTTGATCGCCTGCCGATCCGCCTCGCTCGCGGCGCCGGGATGGTAATAAGCGTTGCTCGAAAACGGCATGATCGTCGCGAGATGCACCGTCATCCCCCTGGCCCGCGCGCGCGCCACCATCTGCGCATAGGCCCCCGTCACCCCCGCCACCAGCGCGCGATGCGCCTCAGGGGTCACGGGCTGCTCGCGGGTCAACACGCCGATATCGTTGACGCCTTCCAGCACGATCAGGTGCTTCGCCCCCGCCTGCCCCAGCACGTCGCGGTCGAAGCGCGCCATCGCATTCGGCCCCAGCCCGTCGAGCAATACGCGGTTGCCCCCGATCCCGAGATTGAGCACCGCCGCCTTGCCAGCCAGCCGCCGCGCCAGCCCGTCGGTCCAGCGCGCATTGGTGTTGGGCTTCACGCCATAGCCATCGGTGATCGAATCACCGAACGCCACCACCCCGTTCGGCGCGGCGCAGCGCTCGACCTCGATGCCGGAGAACTGGAACCAGTGATCGGTCCCGGTCGCCCCCGTCAGATCGGTCGCCGCGGTCGCATCGCCCTTCGCGATCCACGACGTCGCGCGCGATCCGGGGTGCGAGGTCTGCCCCTCCGGCGCTACGGGCAAATAGGCCGAGACCGCCAGATCGTCGAACGCGGCGACCGGCAACGTCACCGCATCGCTCCAATATTCCGCGCCCGGCGGCACGACCACGTCGCGCGCCCCCCCGAACGACAGCGCGCGCAGGCTGCCCGGCGTCACCCGCGCGCTGGCAAGGTCCGCCGAGCGCGCGATGCTCGCGGCGGCGATGCGCAGCGGCGCGCGCCCAAAGGCGTTCGAGAAGCGCACGCGCACCCGTGCGCCCCCGATCGACGGCCGCACCACCTGCCGCAGCGTCGCATCGCGCAGCGCGTCGGCGGGGAGGACGTTCTCGCCCTGCGGGATCATCTGCGCCGACGCCCACGCCGCCTGCCAGCTACAGGAGCGCGCGGCGGCGGGGGTGGCGGCAAGGCCGAGCAATGCGGCGGCAAGCACGAACGAGGATCGCATGGTCCCTCCAGAAGAAAGAAGGGCCGGCCTCACGAAGAGACCGGCCCGAGGGTCGACGCGCCGAAAAAAGGGGAGAAAATCGGCGCGCCTATCGCATCAGATGCAGAAAGCGGGAGACGGGAAGAATCGGTCGGGGAGGAGGGCGTCCGGGCCACGATCACGGCCGTTCGCAATCGCGACGGCGCGGGCCTGTCGATGCCGAACGGTCGGACGCATCTTCCTCTCCAAGAACGATCCGGTTGACCGGACGGGTCCCGACGTCTTCGCCGGGTACCATTGATAGCGGTATCATACAGATACGATCGATCGTCAAGCACTCTGCGTCAGACGAACGTCGCGGTAGCGCGGGTTGAGCACGTGGAACACCAGCAACGCCACCAGATACGCCACCCCGCACGCGACGAAGAACGGCCCATAGCTCCCCACCGTGTCGAGCAGCAGCCCCAGCGACTTGGACGCGATGAATCCGCCGACCGCGCCCGCGAAGCCCCCGAGCCCGATCAGCGTCCCCTGCGCAAAGCGCGGAAACTGATCGCCCGGCAACGCAAACAAATTGGTCGAGAAGCCCTGATGCGCCGCGCACGCCAGCCCGATCAGCGTCACCGCGATCCAGATGCTGCTCGCCTGCCCCGCGAACATCACCGGCAGCGCGAACAAAGCGCAGGCGAACATCGCCCGCTTGCGCGCGCGCCCCGTCGCCACGCCGCGCTTCAGCAGATGCGACGAATACCAGCCACCCGCGATCGCGCCGAGATCGGCGAGGATGTAGATCGCGACGAGCGGCGGGCCGAAGCTCTTCAGATCATAGCCATATTGTTTATTGAAGAAGTCCGGCAGCCAGAACAGGAACGTCCACCACACCGGATCGATCAGGAACCGCCCCGCCATATACGCCCATGCCTCGCGATGCCGCAGCACGCGCAGGAAGCCGGCGCGGCCCTGATCGACCGCCGGCTCGGTCTCGATCCACGCGCGCTCCTCGATCGTCAGCCGCGGATGCTCGGCGGGCTTGTGGTACAGCCGCCACCACGCGAACAGCCACACCAGGTTGAACAGCCCGGTGATGATGAATGCCCAGCGCCAATCGAGCAGCAACCCGGCGACGATGAACCCGATCAGCAACGGCGTGACCACCGCGCCGACGTTCGCCCCGGCGTTGAAGATCCCGATCGCGAGCGCGCGCTCCTTCTTGGGAAACCATTGCGACGCCGCGGCGAGCGCCGACGGATAGGTCCCCGCCTCGCCGAACGCGAGCGGGATGCGCGCGATCACGAAGCCGGTCGTCGAGGTGACCAGCGTCTGCGCGAAATGGCCGAGCGTCCAGCTCCCCATCGCAAGCAGATAGCCGTATTTCGGCCCCATACGGTCGATCAGCCAGCCGAAGATCAGGAAGCCGATTCCGTAAAAGACTTGAAAATAGCCGGTGACGTCGCCGTAGCCGGTGTTCGTCCAGTGGTAGAGTTCGGTCAGCTGCGGCTTGAGCACCCCCAGCACCAGCCGGTCGACATAAGACAGCACCACCGCCGCGAACAAAAGCGCGCAGATGATCCAGCGGATGCGGCCCTTGGGCCGGGGGACCTCGGCTATGGCGGCCTCGGGCGCATGCTGCGCAGCGTCGGTGAAGTCGCTCATGCGCCTGCCTCTCATACTTCCGTCACCCCGGCGCAGGCCGGGGTCCACCCCTCCGCACGAACAACGAGGCTGGCTCCTGCGGAACCGTGGATCCCGGCCTTCGCCGGGATGACGGGTGAGTGAAACACCCTCACCAACTCCACAGCGTGCCATCCTCCAGCCGGTTCACCGGCAGATACGCGCGCTTGTACTCATACCCCGCCGCCAGCTCTTCATCCACATCGACCCCCAGCCCCGGCGCATCCCCCGGATGCATCATGCCCTGCTCGAAGCGGTACGAATGCGGGAACACCGCGTCGGTCTCGGCGGTGTGCGGCATATGCTCCTGCACCCCGAAGTTCGGGATCGACAGGCCGAAATGCAGCGCCGCCGCCATCGTCACCGGCGACAGATCGGTCGCGCCGTGGCAGCCAGTGCGGACCTGATAAAGATCGGCGAGCGCCGCCACCCGGCGCAGGTGCGTGATCCCCCCGGCATGGACGATCGTCGCGCGCACATAATCGATCAACTGCTGTTCGATCAGCGCCTTGCAGTCCCAGATCGAATTGAACACCTCGCCGACCGCGATCGGCGTCGTGGTGTGCTGGCGGATCAGCCGGAACGCGTCCTGATTTTCCGCCGGGGTCGGGTCCTCGATCCAGAACGGGCGATACGGCTCCAGATCGCGCCCCAGCCGCCCCGCCTCGATCGGGGTCAGCCGGTGGTGGACGTCGTGGAGCAGGTGCACGTCCGGCCCCAACGCCTCGCGCGCCGCCGCGAACAATTCGGGCACAACGCGCAGATACTTCTCGGTCGACCATACCGACTCGCTGGGCAGCGCGGCATCGGCGGGTTCGTAGCGCTGCCCCGGCTTGGCGACGCCATAGGTGGAGGCGAGCCCCGGCACCCCGCATTGCAGCCGGATCGCCTTGTATCCCTTCTCGCGCTCGGCCAGCGCGACGTTGATCGTGTCCTCGATCGAGGTGCCGTTGGCGTGCGCATAGACCATGCACGCCTCGCGGGCAGCGCCACCCAGCAACTGATAGACCGGCAGCCCGGCGAGCTTGCCCTTGATATCCCACAGCGCCACGTCGACCGCCGCGATCGCGGTCATCGTCACCGGCCCGCGCCGCCAGTACGCGCCCTTGTAGAGATATTGCCAGATATCCTCGATCCGGTGCGCGTCGCGCCCGATCAGGCACGGCACGACATGCTCGGACAGATAGGCGGCGACCGCCAGCTCGCGCCCATTGAGCGTCGCGTCGCCGACCCCGGTCGTGCCGTCATCGCAGATAATCTTCAGCGTGACGAAATTGCGCCCCGGACAGGTGATGATGACGCGGGCGTCGGTGATGATCGGCATGGTTTCTCTCAGGCGATGTCGAGCGTGATGGTCTGCACGTCACGGCTGTTGGGGCCGGTCATGATATCGAAGCGGCCCGGCTCTACCACCTCGCGCATATCCTCGTCCCACATGCGGAACGCCTCGGGGCCGAGCGTTAAGCGCACCGTCTTCCGCTCGCCCGGCGCCAGCGTGACGCGCGCGAACTCCTTCAATTCCTTGACCGGGCGCGCCACCGACGACACCTGGTCGCGGACATAGAGCTGCACCACCTCGTCGCCCGGGCGCTGCCCGGTGTTGGCGACATCCACCTCGACCACCACTTGCCCGGCGGCTGCGATGCGCGGCGCGGACAGCCGCGGCGGCGACAAAGTGAAGGTCGTGTAGCTGAGCCCGAAGCCGAACGGGAACAACGGCGCGTCGTCGTCGAACAGGTAACCGCGCCGCGCCGAGGGTTTGTGGTTGTAATAGAAGGGCACTTGTCCGACGTCGCGCACCACCGTCACCGGCAGCTTCGCGCCCGGATTGACGTCACCGAACAACACGTCGGCGATTGCGTGCCCGCCCTGCTGCCCGGCGTACCAGCATTCGACCAGCGCATTCGCGCCCGCCACCACCGTCGGCCATGACGGCGGGCGACCGTTGATCGCGACGACCACTACCGGCTTGCCGGTCGCCTTCGTCGCGCGGAACAGCTCGTTCTGTTCGCCGAGCAGATCGAGGTCGGTACGATCGCCCAGATGCGTCCTGGCATAGCCTTCGCGGCTGGTCTGTTCGGTGTCGCCGATTGCGAGCAGGATCACGTCGGCGTTCTTGGCGACCTCGACAGCCTCGGCGATCAACTGCCGGTTGCGCGCCGGATCGGCGAGCAGCACCTCGTTGGCGGACCGGTCCTCGCTCTGCGTGATGAACACGCCCTGTGCATGGACCACCTCCGCGCGCCCCTTCAGCTTCGCGCGCACCCCGTCGAGCAGCGACACGGGATCGGTCGGGATCGACGAATAGCCGCCCAGCCGGGCCACCGCCGCATTGGGGCCGATCACCGCCACCCGCTTCTGCGCGCCCGGCGTCAGCGGCAGCGTCCCGTCGTTGACCAGCAGCGCGATCGACTTGCCCGCCGCCTCGCGCGCCAGCGCCAGCGCCTCCGCGTTGGCGGTCAGCTTCGCGGCGGCGCGCGGGTCGACCCTCGCCTCCTCGAACAGCCCGGCGCGGAACTTCATCGTCAGCATCCGCGCGCACGCCAGATCGATCGCCGCGACCGGCACCTGCCCGGCGCGCACCTGATCCGCGAGCGTGCGATAGGCGACGCCATCGGGCAGATCGCAATCGACCCCCGCCTCCAACGCCAGCTTCGCCGCACCCTCCTTGGTAGCGGCGACGTGGTGGAAATACTCCAGCTCCGGGATCGCGGCATAATCGCTGACCACCGCGCCGTCGAAGCCCCACTCGCCGCGCAGGATCTTGCCGAGCAACCAATGGTTCGCATGGCTCGGCACGCCGTCGATCTCGTTATACGACGGCATCACGGCGGTAATGCCGGTCTGCTCGATCACCTTGCGGAACGGCGGGAAATAGCTCTCGCGCAACTCGCGCTCGCCCAGCTGCGCGGGCGCGACGTTGTTGCCGGCCTGCGGCTGACCGTGCCCAGTCATGTGCTTCAGGGTGGCATGGACCTTGCCCGGGGCCAGCTCTTTGCCCTCGCCCTGCAATCCCTTCACCGCCGCGACTCCCATCTCGCCGCACAGATACGGGTCCTCGCCGAACGTCTCCTCGATCCGCCCCCAGCGCGGGTCGCGCGCAATATCCACCACCGGCGACAGCGCCAGCGTCGTGCCATGTGCGCGCACCTCGCGCCCGATCACGGACTGCACCCGCTGCATCAGCTCGCGGTCGAACGAACCCGCCATCGCGATCGCCTGCGGGAAGCTGGTCGCGCCCGGCGCCATATAGCCGTGCAGCGATTCCTCGTGGAACAGGATCGGAATGCCCAGCCGCGTCCGCTTCGCCCAGTCCTGCGCGGCATTGACGAACGCGATCGTGTCGGCGGGCTTGCGCCACCGCCCGGTCACGTCGGTCCCGGTGTTGTTCGCGGTCGCCGCGCCGCCGCGATCCGACGGCCGCGCGATCTGCCCGATGCCATGCGGATAGGCCGTGTCGGCCTTGCCCGGCGCAAAGGCGCGCGCGTCGTCCATCACGTCGCGCTTGGTGGTCGACAGCGTGATGAGCTGCGCGACCTTCTCGTCCAGCGTCATCCGCCCCAGCAGGTCGCGGACGCGCAGGTCGACCGGCGCACGCGGGTCGCGATAGATCGGCGTGCTGGCGGCGGCGGGCAGGAAAGCGAGTGCGGAGACCCCGGCGCTCCAGCGCAGCAGGTCGCGACGGGCGATGACCGCGGTCGGTCGACGGGGGGCGGTCACGCGGGCTTCTCCTGACATTCCCGATCTTTCGCCGAGACTTGTGAAATCTTCTGATAGCGGTACCATGACCATTCAAGAGCGGCGTTGTCAATGCCGCCAAAGGTAGCGGGAGCGGAGATGAAGGCACGTTCGGGATGGCTGGGTGCGCTCGCCCTGATGCTAGCAAGCGCCGCGCACGCCGATGACGGCTATCGCCTGTGGCTCCGCGCGCCGGCGACGGCGTCGACCGCAACTACGGTCGCAATCCGCGGCGACACCGCAACGCTGCGCCTCGCCGCCGACGAATTGTCGCGCGGGCTGCCGGCGGGCCTGAGCGTCACCGTCGCCACCTCCGCAGACCCCGGCACCGCGGCGCTGCGACTGCCCTTCGCGCCGCTCGGCGACGAAGGCTATCTGGTCCGCCCCGTCACGCTGGGCGGCAAACCGACGCTGCTGGTCGCCGGCAACAGCGACCGCGGCGCGCTGTACGGCGCCTTCGCGCTGCTCCGGCATCTCGGCACCGGCGGTACGGCGGCGAACGCTACGCTCACCAGCGCCCCCAAGGTGAAGCTGCGCGTCCTCAACCATTGGGACAATCTCGATGGCACGGTGGAGCGCGGCTATGCCGGCGTGTCGCTGTGGGACTGGTGGACGCTCCCCGATCTCCAGGACCCGCGTTACACCGATTATGCGCGCGCCAATGCCTCGATCGGCATCAACGGCACCGTCCTCAACAACGTCAATGCCAAGGCCGACAGCCTCACCCCGCGCTACATCGCCAAGGCGGCGGCGCTGGCCGACGTGTTCCGCCCGTGGGGGATCAAGGTCTATCTCTCCGCGCGCTTCTCCGCCCCGATCGAGCTGGGCGGCCTCAAGACCGCCGACCCGCGCGACCCGCAGGTGGCCGCGTGGTGGAAAGCGAAAGCCGACGAGATCTACCGCGCGATCCCCGACTTCGGTGGCTTTCTGGTGAAGGCGAACAGTGAGGGCCAGCCCGGCCCGCGCGACTATGGCGCCAGCCATGCCGATGGCGCGAACATGCTCGCCGCTGCCGTGAAGCCGCACGGCGGAATCGTGATGTGGCGCGCGTTCGTCTATGCCGAAACCGATCCCGAGGACCGCGCGAAGCAGGCGTATACCGAGTTCAAGCCGCTCGACGGCACCTTTGCCGACAATGTGCTGGTGCAGGTAAAGAACGGCGCGATCGACTTCCAGCCGCGCGAACCCTTCCATCCGCTGTTCAGCGCGATGCCGAAGACGCCGCTGATGGTCGAGTTCCAGATCACCAAGGAATACCTCGGCTTCGCGACCCACCTCGCCTATCTCGGCCCGCTGTTCGAGGAAGTGCTGTCGGCGAAGACCGGACGCGGCAACGAAACGGTCGCCAGCGTCGTCGACGGCAGCAGCGAGCGGCACCGGCTGACCGGCATCGCGGGCGTCGCCAATATCGGGCGCGATCGCGACTGGTCGGGCTCGACCTTCAATCAGGCCAATTGGTACGCGTTCGGCCGGATGGCGTGGGACCCGACGCTGACCGCGCAGCCGATCGCGCGCGAATGGGCGCAGCAGACCTTCGGCCCGAACCCGCAGGTGATCGACACCGCGGTGGCGATGATGATGGGCTCGCGCGAGGCGGTGGTCGATTACACCGGCGCGCTCGGGCTCGCGCATCTGATGGCGACCGGCCACCATTACGGGCCGGGGCCGTGGGTCGCCGACCTCGCGCGCCCCGAATGGAACCCGGTCTATTACCACAAGGCCGACCGCACCGGCATCGGCTTCGACCGGACGAAGACTGGCAGCAACGCGGTCGCGCAATATGCGTCGCCGGTCGCGAAGCGCTTCGCCGACTCGAAGACCACGCCCGAGCGCGACCTGTTGTGGTTCCACCATGTCGCATGGGACCGGAAGATGGCGTCGGGCCGGACGCTGTGGGAAGACCTCGTCGCGCATTACGATCGCGGCGTCGCCTATGTCGCGGCGATGCGACAGCAATGGGACGGCGTGCGCACGCAGGTCGATGCCGAACGCTGGCAGAAGACCGCCACCTATCTGGCGGTGCAGGAGCGCGAGGCGCGCTGGTGGCGCGACGCCAGCCTCGCCTACTGGATGTCGGTCAACGGCCGGTCGCTGCCCGCCGGGGTCGCGCCGCCCGCGCACGATCTGGCGTGGTACAAGGCACAGTCCTTTCCCTACGTTCCGGGTCATCACGACTAATCTCGTGCTTGCCGACGCCGCTCGGGCCCGCCAAGAACCGTAGCATATGGATTGCCCGGCATGAACGAACCGCGCGGATCGCGCCGCCAACGCAACGCCCCGACGATCAGCGACGTCGCGGCGCACGCGGGCGTGTCGCCGATGACGGTCAGCCGCGTCATCAATCGCGAAGGCAGCGTTCGCGACGCGACCCGCGAACGCGTCGAAAAGGCGATCGCCGCGCTGCGCTATGCGCCGTCGGCGGCGGCACGGATGCTGGCCGGGGGCGAGGATTTCCGCCTCGGCGTCCTGCACACCACGACCAGCCTGTTCTATTTCAGCGAGTTTCTGGTCGGCTGTCTGGATCAGGCCGCGCGCCAGAACGGGCAGATCATCGTCGAGCAATGCGCCGAGGGGGCGGAGCTGGCCGCGATCGAGCATCTGCTGAACGGCCGCGTCGACGGACTGCTGCTCCCGCCCCCGCTCGGCGATGCCGAAACGGTGCTCGCGATGCTGCGCGAGCGCGACGTGCCGGTCGTCGCGGTCTCGACCGGGCGCGCGCCGGAATGGGCGCTGTCGGTCAGCATCGACGATCGCAAGGCCGCCTACGAGATGACGCGCCATCTCGGCACGCTCGGCCACCGCCGGATCGGTTTCATCACCGGCGCGGCGAACCAGAGCGCGACCGGCGAGCGGCTCGCCGGCTATCGCGACGCACTGGCCGACATGGCGCTCGACGCCGACGACGCGCTGATCGCCGAGGGCAATTTCGGCTATCGCTCCGGGCTCGATGCGGCGGAACGCTTGCTCGATTTGCCCGACGCGCCGACGGCGATCTTCGCCAGCAACGACGACATGGCCGCCGCAACCGTCGCGATCGCGCACCGCCGCGACCTCGACGTGCCGGGCGACCTCACCGTCTGCGGCTTCGACGATTCGGCGCTGGCCACCACGGTCTGGCCGGAGCTGACCACGATCCGCCAGCCGGTCAGCGACATGGCGCGCACCGCGGTTGACCTGCTGATGCGCGAAATCCGCCAGCGGCGCGGCGGCAGCAGCGAGGATCATCCGCATGTCGTGGTCGATTACGCGCTGATTCGGCGACAGTCGGACGCGGTGCCGCGCCGTCGCCCGCGCGCCACGGGCTGATCGTCCCGAACCCGCGACGAAGGCGCTTCCCCCCGCCCCCTACTTCAGCCTAACAGCGCCAATATATGTGGCAGCTCTATCAGTTCCCGCTGTGTCCGTTCACGCGCAAGGTCCGTACCCTCCTCAATGAGAAGGACGTCGGCTATCAACTCATGCGCGAGAACCCGTGGGAGCGGCGCGACGCGTTCATCGACATGAACCCCGCCGGGCAGACCCCGGTGATGACCGACAACGAACGCGGCGTCGTGCTGGTCGATTCGATGGCGATCTGCGAATATTTCGAGGAGACGGTCGAGCGCGTCGCGATGATCAACGGCACCGCCGCCAACCGCGCCGAGATCCGGCGGCTGGTGGCGTGGTTCGACACGCATTTCTACCGAGACGTCACCCAGCCGCTGCTCGACGAACGCATGATCAAGCGCATCGCGCACCGCATGGCCCCCGACGCGTCGCGACTGCGCGAGGCAATGAAGTCGGCGGTCGGGCACCTCGATTACATCGACTTCCTGCTCGATCACCGCAAATGGATCGCCGGCTCGACGATCAGCCTCGCCGATCTCGCCGCCGCGGCGCAGATTTCGGTCGCCGACTATCTCGGCGGCATCGACTGGGCGGGCCATGCGCTGACCAAATCATGGTATTCGGCGTTCAAGAGCCGCCGCAGCTTCCGCCCGCTGCTCGCCGAACGGATCAGCGGGATCGAACCGCCCAGCTATTACGAGAACCCGGACTTCTGATGCACGCCACGCACGACCCCGCCGCCCCGCCCGCACCCGCGATCGGGTTCGACGACTTTCTGGCGGTCGACGTGCGGGTCGGGACGATCGTCGCCGCGGAGCCGTTGCCCGAGGCGCGCAAGCCGGCGTTCAAGCTGACGATCGACTTCGGCCCGACGATCGGCACGAAGCGTTCGTCGGCGCAGATCACCGAACATTACGATTGCGACGGGCTGGTCGGGCGACAGGTGGCGGCGGTGGTCAACTTCCCGCCCCGCCAGATCGGCAAGTTCATGTCGCAGGTCCTGACGCTCGGCTTCCCCGACGCGGAAGGAAAGGTCGTTCTGGTGCATCCAACCATTCCTGTGCCGAACGGCGGGCGCCTTTTCTGATGCGACAGGCGCACGGCAGATTGACGATCGCGACGCGCGGAGCGGGGCTGGTCGAGGTGACCGACGCGGTCACGGCATGGCTGGACGCGCAGGCTATCACCGACGGCCTGCTGACCGTCTTCTGCCGCCACACCTCCGCGTCACTCATCATCAACGAAAACGCCGCTCCAGCGGTGCGCCGCGATCTGGAACGCTATTTCCAGCGGCTCGCGCCCGAATCGCGCGACTACGAACATGACGACGAAGGGCCGGACGACATGCCGGCGCATCTGAAGACCGCGCTGACCAACGTCTCGCTCGGCATCCCCGTGGTCGACGGCCGGATGGTGCTGGGCACATGGCAGGGTCTCTACCTTTTCGAACACCGCGCCGCCCCCCATCGCCGCACCCTCGCGCTGCATGTGATCGGCGAGTAACCCGGCCTCTCGAAACGTCGTCCCGTAGAGAAAAACGTCGCCCCGTAGAAAAGGCCGTCGTACCTGCGAAGGCAGGGACCCATGTCTGCATCGTCCGGCAGCGCCCTCGACACAAAACCCGCCGCCCATGTGTCAGCGAACGACACAAACTCGACAGCCATAGGCCCCTGCCTTCGCAGGGGCGACGGCTGGATCATGATACCGTGCGTTCGACTATATCGTTCGTCATTGCGAGCGCAGCGAAGCAATGACGGCTTAGGTGGACGTCATCACGCGTTGAAGTGCCCGACGCGTCGCCCCGCCTTCGAACAGTCGTTCCGTAGAGAAAACCGTCGTCCCTGCGAAGGCAGGGACCCATGTCTGTATCGTCCGGAAACGCCCTCGACACAGAACCCACCGCCCATGTGTCAGCCGACCACACAAACTCGACAGCCATAGGCCCCTGGCTTCGGGGGGGCGACGATGGGAGCGCGATCGCTCAAAGTTGACGCGTCACCCCGGCGAAGGCCGGGGCCCAGTTGGGGGACGCTGATGCCGCGCATCGCGCTTCGTCACCGGCGCCTTCCCAATTGTCACCCCGACCTTCGCCGGAGTGACAGCCGAAATGACGCAAACCAGTGAGAAACCAGCCCTACCGCGGCTCCGCCAGCGTCAGGATCGACACGCCGGTCGGCATCGGCACCCGCCCGACCAGATACCGTTCCAGCCCGAAAATCCGCTCGAACAAGGCGTTGAGCGGCGCCGCGGGCGGCGAGTCGTCGCTGTCGTCGCGGCCGGTCAGCCGGCCCGCGACCCGCGCCGCGGCCGCCAGCGGAAACAGCAGCGAATTGAAATAGGTCAACCCGCGCTCCTTCAGCCCCGCCTTGTGGATCGCGCCCAGCAACGTCTTCTTCGAATAGCGGCGGTGATGGTGGTTCACCACGTCGTGCGCGCTCCACATCCATTGATGCGCGGGCACGGCGATCAGGATCTTGCCGCCGGGCGCCAGACACTCGCGCATCGCCGCCAGCGCCGCGACATCGTCCTCGATATGCTCGACGACATCCAACACCGCGATCAGATCGTAATGACCGCGCGGCACGCCCGGCAGCGCGGGGAGCGGGGCATCGCTAACCGGCTTGCCCAGCCGCTGGCTGGCGATCGCGCGCGCCGCCGGGTCGATCTCGATCGCATCGACGTCCCCGAACGCCCCGAGCATCGGCAGGTTGTGCCCGGTGCCGCAGCCGATCTCCAGGATGCGCGCCGATGCCGGCAATTTGCCTTCACGGGTCAGATAGTCGGCGAGGATGTCGCGGCGCGCGCGATACCACCAATGGGTGGAATCATGCTCGGCCATGCGATCATAGACGCGGCGGTCCATCAGCGATTACTCTTGTTCAAGCGAACACCCAGAAACGATAAAGTACGAACGTCACCATCGGCGTGACGAACACATTGGTGACGAGCGGCCACCAGGTCGCGCCGTGCATCGGCCCGGTCAGGAACCACACGAAGAAGGTGTTCAGCGCAAAGCTGACCAGCGTGACCACCAGAAAGCGACCGCCCGTGCGCGAGACATTGTCACGCGCGCCGACGTCGCGGAAGCTCCAGCGGCTATGGATGACATAGCCGGCCACCATCGACACCAGATAGCCGAGCACGTTGGCGATCAACGGCCAGACGCTGCGATGCTCCAGCGGCCAGCGCACCTGCGCATAGGTGGCGATCGGCCAGTAGACCGCGGCATAGATCGCGGTGGCCGCGCCCCCGGTCAGCCCGAAGCGCACCAGCTGCCAGAACAACGCACGCAACTGCTCGATCTTGCCGTGTGTCTGCAACGTCGCCACTGGCTTGCCCCTTTCGCCGCCCGACTAGGCCGGCACGTCGGTGCTGGCAATGGTCGCGTGTGTGCGAGCGCGGGACGCCCGTTGCCGTTTCCTCGCCCGCGGCCTAAGCATCGCCGGATCGACGGGCCGCCCTTTACGGTGCGGCGTGAAGGGAATGTGTTGACCGATCATCTGTTGCCGCCCGCCCCGCTCGACCGGGCCGCGCGGACGCTCGACCGCCACTGGCTTCGCCTGACGTTGCTGGCATGGGCCGGCATCGCGATCTGGTACGTCTGGCAACGCTGGGCGGCGATCCACTGGCTGTCGCTGGGCGACACCGACGACAACATGCGGCTGATGCAGGTCCGCGCGCTGCTGGACGGTCAGGGCTGGTTCGATCTGCGCAACTACCGGCTCAATCCGCCGGGCGGATTCGACATCCACTGGTCGCGGCTGGTCGATCTGCCGATCGCCGGGTTGATCGTGCTGCTCCGCCCGTTCGTCGGCGTGGCGGAGGCCGAGCGACTGGCGTGCGGCATCGCGCCGCTCCTCCCGATGGCGGTGGTGCTGGTGGCGATGGGCGCGACGCTGCGTCGGCTGGTGCATCCGCTGGCGTGGCCGCTGGGCATCGCGCTATTCCTCGCCACCAACGTCGCGCTCGGCATGTTCATGCCCGACCGGATCGACCACCACGGCTGGCAGCTCGCGATGCTCGCGGTGACGGTCGCCGGGCTGTGCGATCCGCATCTTCGGCGCGGCGGTGCACTGGTTGGCACCGCGACCGCGATTTCGCTCACGATCGGGCTCGAAATGCTTCCCTATGCCGCGATGTCGGGGGGTATTATCGCGCTCGCCTGGGTCTGGGAGCGCGCGGAACGTGAACGGCTGGCGCTTTACGCGCTCTCGCTCGCGGGCGGCGTGGCGGCGGGATTCGCCGCTTTCACCTCTTATGCCAATCGCGTCTATCGCTGCGACGCGCTGACCCCTGTCTATGCCTCGACCGTGGTGCTGGCCGGCGGACTGCTGCTGGCGCTCGCGTTCATTTCACCGCGCAAACCGTTGATACGCTTGCTGCTTGCTGTCGCGGCGGGTGCGGTGGTGGCGGCGTTCTTCGCGCTCGCCTTCCCGCAATGTCTGGGTCGCCCCGAACAGGTTTCGAACGAACTTTACACGAGCTGGCTGTCACAGGTCCGCGAAGCCAAACCGATCTATCGCCACCCCCTGCGCGTCGCCCTGCCGATCGTCACCCTCCCGCTCATCGGATTAATCGGCGCATTATTCGCGACTTGGCGGGCGCGGCGGCAGCCGACCTTGCGCGGCTGGGCGTGTGTGGCGCTGTTCGGCGCCTTCGCCGCGCTGATGCTGTTGTGGCAGGCGCGCGCCGGACCCGCGGCGCAACTCCTTGCAATCCCTGGCGCTTCGGCGCTGGCGTGGATGGCGGTGCCGTGGCTGATGGCCCCCCGCTTCTGGTGGGCGAAGGCGGCGGCCGCGGCGGCGCTGTTCGTGATCGTTTCGGGCAGCTTCACGCAGATCATCATCGACCAGTTCAAGGTCGATCGCCCCAACGCCTATGTCCGCCGCGTCAACAAGGCGACCGGGCGCTGCCTGACAATCCCGGCGATGCAACCGCTTAACCGCTATCCGGCGCAGACCGTCTTCACCTTCGTCGACCTCGGCCCGCGGCTCATCACGTTGACGCATCACAATGCGATCGCCGGACCCTATCACCGCAACGGCGACGCGATCCTCGACGTGCACCACGCCTTCATGGGCACGCCGGAGGTGGCGCGCGCGATCATGAAGCGCCACGGCGCGACGATGCTGCTGGTATGCCCGGACATGGCCGAGTCGACCAACTACCGCGCCAAGGCGCGCGGCGGCTTCTACGACCGGCTCGCGAAGGGCGAGCATTTCGAATGGCTGGTGCCGCTGCCGATCAAGAAGGGATCACCGTTCCGCGCGTTCCGCGTGGAATAGGCAGTCGCCATCAGCGGGTTACCGCAACTGCTCCATCACCCCGTCGATTACGAACTGCACCGCCAGTGCGGCGAGCAGCACACCAAGCAGGCGGGTGATGACCGCCTCGATCTTCACCCCCAGCACCCGCATCAGCGGCCCGGCGGCGAGCAGCGCCATCAGCATCAACAACAGGTTCGCGGCCAGCGCCGCCATCACCACCGCGGTCTGTTCGATCCCGTGGCTGCGCGCGGTGAGCAGCATCACCGAGGCGATCGATCCCGGCCCGGCGATCATCGGCATCGCCATCGGGAAGATCGAGACGTCGTCAGCCTCTTCCTCGGTGATCTTGGCGGCGCGGTCCTCGCGGCGCTGGGTGCGTTTCTCGAACACCATCTCCAGCGCGATCAGGAACAGCATCACCCCGCCCGCAATGCGGAACGACGCCAGCTCGATGCCGAGCGCGTGGAGCAAAGGCTCGCCCGCCAGCGCGAAGACCAGCAGGATACCCGCCGCGACCATCACCGCGCGGATCGCCATTGCGCGGCGGTGCGTCGCGGTGGCGCCGGCTGTGAGCCCGGCGAAGATCGGGGCGCAGCCGGGCGGATCGATGATGACGAAGAGCGTGATGAACGAGGAGACGAACAGCTCGATCATCAGAGCGCCGGATCGACCGCGATACCGGCGCGGCGCCCGGCGGCGACGAGCGTGTTGCGCATCAGCACGGCGATCGTCATAGGGCCGACCCCGCCCGGCACCGGGGTGATCGCGCCCGCGACCTCGGCGACGCGCGGATCGACGTCGCCGACCAGCCCGTCATCGGTGCGGTTGATGCCGACGTCGATCACGGTTGCGCCGGGCTTGATCCATTCCGGCTGGACGAACGCGGGGATGCCGACCGCGGCAACGACGATATCGGCCTGCCGGACATGTCCCATCACGTCGCGCGTGCGGCTATGGACGGTGGTGACGGTGCAGCTCTGCTGGAGGAGCAGCGCGGCCATCGGCTTGCCGACGATGTTCGAGCGGCCGATCACCACCGCCTCCAGCCCGGCCAGATGCGGGTGGATGTCCTGAAGCAACATAAGGCAGCCCAGAGGCGTGCACGGCACCAGCCCGTCGAGCCCGGTCGCGAGTCGCCCGGCATTGACCGGGTGGAAGCCGTCGACGTCCTTGTCGGGGTCGATGCGGGTGATGACCGCCCGCTCGTCGATGTGTTTCGGCAGCGGCAATTGGACGAGGATGCCGTCGACCGTCTCGTCGGCGTTGAGGCGATCGACCAGCGCGATCAGTTCCGCCTCGCTCACATCGGCGGACAGGCGGTGCTCGAAACTTTCCATTCCGGCCGCAAGCGTTGCCTTGCCTTTGGAGCGGACATAGACCGACGAGGCCGGGTCTTCGCCGACCAGCACCACGGCGAGGCCGGGCTTGCGCCCCGCCTGTTCGGTGAAGGCGGCGGCCGCAGTGGCGACACGGCCGCGCAGGGTGGCGGCAAAGGCTTTTCCGTCGATGAGGCGCGCAGTCATGGCGCGACCGCATAGAGCGAAGCGGCGGCGCGCGCCAGCACCTGTGGATCGCCCGTAATCGTCAACCGCTTCAGGCGGGCGGTCTGGCCGGCCACCAGCGCCACGTCGCGCTTGGGCACGCCGAAATGTTTGGCGACCAGCGCGAGCAGCGCCGCATTCGCCGCGCCATCGACGGGCGCGGCGGAGAGGCGTGCCGCGAAATGTTCGTCGGTGCCGGCGAGCAGCGCGTCACGCCCGCCGCGCGGGGTAACGCGCACCGCGATCGCGATCCCGTCCGCCGTCTCGCGCCAGGCGCTCAGATCGCCGCACCGCCGGTCATCGCGCTGATCGCGATATTGTTGAGGATGATGTTGAGGATCGCCATCAGCACCAGCACCACCGCCGGCGCGAAATCGATCCCGCCCGTGTTCGGCAGCATCCGGCGGATCGGCCGGTACATCGGCTCGGTCAGTCGATCGAGCCCTTCGTACAGCGAGCGGACGAAGTTGTTCGAGGTGTTGACGACGTTGAACGAGATCAGCAGCGACAGCACGAATTGCACGATGATGATCCACCAGACGAGGTTCAGGATCACCTGCAGGATCTGGATGATGGTGGTCGTCAGCACGCCGGGCGTCTCCCAATAGGTGTGCCGGTAATGTAGAGCACCGGCGGGCGGATCGAAAGGCTGCCGCTTATTTGCGGATCAGCGTGCCTGCACCGCGCTTCGTAAAGATTTCGAGCAGCATCGCGTGCGGCACCCGCCCGTCGAGCACGACGGCAGCGTCCACGCCGGATTCGACCGCAGCGACGCACGTCTCCAGCTTGGGGATCATCCCGCCCGAGATCGTGCCGTCGGCTCGCAGCTCGGCGACAGCGGCCGGGTTCAGGTCGGTGACAAGGTTACCCTGCTTGTCGAGCACCCCCGCCACGTCCGTCAGCAGGAAGAAGCGCGATGCGCCCAGCGCTGCCGCGATCGCGCCCGCCATCGTATCGGCGTTGATGTTATAGGTATGGCCGTCAGCGCCAATGCCGATCGGCGCGATCACCGGGATGATCCCGTCGCGGCTGAGCGAATCGATGATCCGGCGATCGACCGCGACCGGCTCGCCGACGAAGCCGAGATCGACCTTGCGCTCGATTCCCTGCAGCGGATCGGGGTCGCTGCGGCCGACCTTTTCGGCCTGCACCAGCCCGGCGTCCTTGCCCGAAATGCCGACCCCGCGGCCCCCGGCGCGGCCGATCCAGCTGACGATTTCCTTGTTGATCGATCCCGCGAGGACCATCTCGGCGATCTGCGCGGTTTCGGCATCGGTGACGCGCAAGCCATCGACGAAGCGCGATTCCACGCCCAGCCGCTTGAGCATCCGCCCGATCTGCGGCCCGCCGCCGTGGACGACGACCGGGTTGATCCCGACCGCCTTGAGCAACACCACGTCCTCGGCGAAATCGGCCTGCGCCTCCGGATCGCCCATTGCATGGCCGCCATATTTCACGACGAAGGTCGCGCCGGCATAGCGTTGCAGATACGGCAGCGCCTCGACCAGCGTTTCGGCCTTCAAGGCGGGCGACAGGTTCGGATCGGTCATGTGCGGCGCCATAGCGGCGGAGACGGTCAGGCGTCCAGACGGCGACCAATCGCGACCAGCGCGTAGATCAGCGGTGGGACGAGCGCGATCGACAGCACGACCTTGGCGAGCATCTGCCCCGCCATCAACCAGCCGACCGCCGACAGCCCGAAGGCGATCGAGATGAACAGGATCGAATCGACGATCTGGCTGAGCGCGCTGGCGGTTGCGGCTCGGAACCACAGGAACTTGCTGCCCTCCCGCCCCTTCAGCCACGAGAAGATCGTGACGTTGAGCGTCTGCGACACGCCGTACGCGACGATCCCACCCGCCCAGATCCACGGCGTCGCGCCCATCATCTGGTTGAACGCCGCAAGGTGACCGCGGTCCATCTCGGGTGCGGCGGGCAGGACGAGCACCACCAGCGTCAGAACCATCGACACCAGCAAGGGCACGAACCCCATCAGCACCAGCCGCCCCGCCACCTTCTGCCCGTGCAGTTCGGCGACCGCGCTGGAGGTGACGACCAGCAGCAGGAACGCGAAGATCCCCGCCTCGACCGCGAGCGGCGGCAACCCGACCAGCGGCCCAAGTTGCGAGATCGGGCCGAGCGACACCTGCTTGTTGCCGAGCACCCCGGCGATGCAGACCATCCCGCCGTAGAAGATCGAAAAGGCGAACAGCGAGGGCGAGATCGCACGGCGCGCGATCGGACGATGGTCGGGGGCTTCCATCGCGGCGGTGTACGGGGCGACGGCGGGGCGGGCAAGGTGCTGGCGCGGCGTCAAACCTCGTCGTTGCGAGCGCAGCGAAGCAATCCAGGGTTCCGTGCGACACCCTGGATTGCTTTGCTGCGCTCGCAATGACGGTGCACTCCGACCCGATCTTGGCTGGCGATCCGCCGGCGGGCATGTCATGGCGCGGAACTTCGGCAGCGAAGAAGAAAAATGCAACGGACTCTCATCGGCCTGGCGGGGATCGCCGTCATCCTGCTGCTCGCAACGTTGCTGTCGGCCGACCGGCGTGCGATCCGGCTGCGGATTGTCGCCAGCGCTTTCGCGCTGCAAGCGACGATCGCGGTGATCGTGCTTTACTGGACGCCGGGGCGCGCCGCGCTGGCCGGTGCCTCGGCGGGGGTCGCGGCGCTGCTCGGATATTCGCAGAAGGGCACCGAATTCCTGTTCGGCAACCTCGCCAGCCCGGCGGTCGGGGGGCAGAGCTTCGCGATCGCGGCGCTGCCGGTCATCATCTTCTTCGCGAGTCTCGTCTCGATCCTCTACTATCTGGGCGTCATGCAGTTCGTCGTCCGCTGGATCGGCGGCGCGATCGAGAAGGTGATCGGGACCAGCAAGGTCGAAAGCCTGTGCGCGGCCGCCAATATCTTCGTCGGGCAGAGCGAATCGCCGCTGGTGATCCGCCCCTACCTCGCCGGACTGACTCCGGCGCAGGTGTTTACGGTAATGACGAGCGGGATGGCGGGCGTCGCGGGGACGATCCTCGCGGCCTATGCCTCGATGGGGATCAGCATCGACTATCTGCTCGCCGCAAGCTTCATGGCCGCGCCGGGCGGGATCCTGATGGCCAAGATCATCATGCCCGACCGTGTCGTGCCGCCCGAGGGCGAATTGCCGCTTGGTGACCTGCCCGACGAGCAGCGGCAGATCGAACTGGCCGAGGCGCGGATCAGCGGGCGTGGCCCGGCGGCGCTGCTGCCCGAGGGCACGCCGGGCGAGCCATTGCCCGATGCGACGCATGACGAGGAAAAGCCGGCCAATCTGATCATGGCCGCCGCGCAGGGCGCGCAGACCGGCGTCAAGCTGGCGGTGGCGG
This sequence comes from Sphingomonas phyllosphaerae FA2, assembly GCF_000427645.1. Classification (GTDB taxonomy): domain Bacteria; phylum Pseudomonadota; class Alphaproteobacteria; order Sphingomonadales; family Sphingomonadaceae; genus Sphingomonas; species Sphingomonas phyllosphaerae. The sequence continues at coordinate 2,185,738 of NZ_KE386571.1, forward strand.
TCGGGGCGATGGTGCTGGCGTTCGTCGCGCTGGTGGCGCTTGCCAACGGCTTGCTCGGCGCGGCCGGGGGTCTGGTCGGGATGCCGGGGCTGAGCTTCCAGGGGCTGCTCGGTTATGTATTCCAGCCGGTCATGTACCTGCTGGGGGTGCCGTGGAACGAGGCCGGGATCGCGGGCGGACTGTTCGGTGAGAAGATCGTGCTCAACGAGTTCGTTGCCTATATCGACCTCGGCAAGCAGGCGGCGGCGCTGTCGCCGCGGACGATCGCGGTGGTGACCTTCGCGCTGTGCGGCTTCGCCAATTTCAGTTCGATCGCGATTCAGATGGCGGTGACCGGCAGCCTCGCCCCCAACCAGCGACCGACGATCGCGCGGCTGGGGCTCCGCGCGCTGGCGGCTGGAAGCCTTGCCAATCTGATGAGCGCGGCGCTGGCGGGATTGCTGATCGGCTGAACCTCCAGACCGAAGTTGTCGAAGTTTGCGCAGAACGGCCTCTATGCGCGCGTCGGCGTGATGGTGATGCGCGAGCGTCGCGCCCATGCTGGCAGATGTTGGACGGTGTAGGACAGCGGTTCGGTGGGACCCGGTGTCTCTGCGGACCTTGTCCGGGGCTCTGCTGTCGGCCCCATCACTGAAAGAAGAAGCGGGGTCCCGGATCAAGTCCGGGACGACGTCGCTACCGGCCGGAGGCAAAGGAAAAGGCCGCCGGATCGCTCCGACGGCCTTCCCGCACGCAAAGGTGGAAGCAGGATCAGGCGATCGCGGCCTTGTTGCTGCTGCGACGGCGGCGGGCCGCTGCACCGATCATGCCGAAGCCCAGGATCATCGTCATCCAGGTGGTCGGCTCGGGCACCGCGCTGGTCACCGCGATCGAGTTCAGCTTGAACGCGTCGTTCTTGTTGTCCGGCCCGAAGTACGAACCGCCGATCACCCAGACGTTGCCACCCTTGCTCGGCGACAGATTGTAGGTCTGCTTGTTACCGGTGTACTTCGTGCTGTCGCTGTTGAACCAGGCGTCGCCCGACTGCTTGGTGGTGTCGATCTTCAGCCCGTCGGCCAGCGACTTCAGCGTCGTCGCGGTCATGGCCGTGGCGTAGTTGCCGATGCCGCGCGCGATGAACGCATCATTGTCGGTGTAATTGTTTGTGCCCAGCGCGAACGGCGTCAGCACCGCCGACTGCAACGCCACTTCCTGATCGAACTGCAGAACCAGGAACTCCCAGCCGTTCGCATTGTCGATCTGGTGCGTGTTGGTGATGTTTTCGCCCGGCTGGTAGATGCCCAGACCGTTGCTGCCCCACGATGCAATGGTCGAGGCCTGATAGGTGCCGTTCGTCAGCAACGTCCACGCGGTCGCGCGCACGTTCAGCGTCGACTTGCCGTCCGACGACTTCACGGCATAGTTAACGGTGCCGTAAGAGCTGCCGTCGTTGCTCGTGATCGTCTTGCCGTTCGACGTGCCGGTCGCGGTGCTGATGACGAAGTCTGCGGCCTGCGCCGGCATGGCGGCGAAAAGCGCGCCGGTAGCGATCGCGAGTTGCGCGAAACGAGTCATGTTGATGATTTCCCCTTACTTGTTGCGCGCAGCCTTCCCTTATCTGGATTATACCCGCAATGGTGATCGAAACGGGCCACGTCCCTGATCGGCACAATCTCAAGGGCTTGCCATCAACAGGTGGAAACCGGCGCGCGGGTCGCCTAAATGCGCCGCCATGACCGAGATCACCGTCGCCGCGCTGCAGCTCGCCTTTTCCGCCGACATCGACGCGAATATCGCGAAAGTGTCCGACGCCGTGCGCGAGGCTCATGGGCGCGGCGCGCAGGTGATCCTGCCGCCCGAATTGTTCGAGGGCGAATATTTCTGTCGCGTCGAGGACGAGGCACTGTTCGCCAACGCCGCCCCGGTCGCCGAGCACAAGGCGGTGCTGGCGATGCAGGCGCTGGCCGAAGCGCTGAAAGTGTATATTCCGACCAGCTTCTTCGAGCTGGACGGCCCGCATCATTACAATTCGCTGGCGATGATCGGCCCCGATGGCGAGGTGCAGGGCGTCTATCGCAAGAGCCATATCCCGGACGGGCCGGGTTATGAGGAGAAGTTCTATTTCCGCCCCGGCAACACCGGGTTCAAGGTGTGGGACGGTCCGCGCGCGCAAGGGCACCAGACCAAATTGGGCGTCGGCGTGTGCTGGGATCAATGGTATCCGGAAACTGCCCGCGCGATGATGCTGATGGGCGCCGAAGTGCTCTTCTATCCGACGGCGATCGGCAGCGAGCCGCATGATACGTCGCTGGACACCGCGCGGCTGTGGCGGCGCGCGATGGTCGGCCACGCGGTGTCGAACGTGGTGCCGGTGATCGCCGCCAACCGCGTCGGGGTGGAACACGGCCAGACCTTCTACGGCACCAGCTTCATCACCGACGAGCGCGGCGACATCCTGGCCGAGCTGGACCGCGAGGAAGAGGGCGTGATCGTCGCGACGCTAGACCTCGACCGCGTGCGCCGCCATCGTGCCGCGTTCGGCTTCTTCCGCGACCGGCGGCCCGAACTTTACGGGCGGCTGGTGCAGGATATCTGAGGCCCGTCCGTCATTGCGAGCGCAGCGAAGCAATCCAGGGTGTCGCGCAGAACACTGGATTGCTTCGCTCCGCTCGCAATGACGATCAGGACGGCCGTAATTCCAGCGCCCTGGCGAACACGCTCTCGAACATGTCCGCGGTCAGCCGCCCGGTGTTCTGATTGTAGCGCGAGCAATGATAGCTATCGATCAGCACGCGGCCGTCGGGCACGCGGTGCACCGCGCCGTGTTCGAAGCGCGCCTTGGGCAGCTTGCCGCCGAGCACCTTGACCACCGACTGATGCGCGAGCTGCCCCAGCGCGATGTAGACGCGCGCGGTCGGCAGTGCCGCGGCCTGATCCGACAGGAAGGCGCGGCAGGTGCGGACTTCCTCGGGGGTCGGCGCGTTACCGGGCGGCAGGCATTTCACCGCGTTGAGGATGATCGCGCCGTCTAGCGTGATATCGTCCTCGCGACTGCCGGTGAAGGTGCCGGAAGCCAATCCGAACTTGGCGAGTGTGGCGTATAGCATTGCGCCGGCACCATCGCCGATGAACGCACGTCCGGTACGATTCGCGCCCTTCATGCCCGGCGCGAGGCCGACGATCGCCAGCCACGGCTGCGGGTCGCCGAACGCCGGCACCGGCGCATTCCACCATTCGGGATGCTGCGCGCGCAGTTCGTGGCGAAGATCGACGAGGCGGGGGCAGCGCGGGCAATCGAGCGGCGGCTCGGTTGCGGGCAGCGGAGAAGGTGCGAAGTCCATCATGGTGCGATAGGCGGTTGTCGATGGTGGCATCAATCTTTCTCGTCGCACTGGGCTCCAATCGCTGCGGCCGGCACGGTCGCCCACGCGACGAGGTGGCGGCGGCGTTGCGATTGCTCGGCGGGCGCGCGGCGCCGATCGTGGCGAGCGCGCCTCTCGGGCCGTCGACGCGCACCTTCGCCAACAGCGCGGTGCTGATCGAGAGCGATGCGACGCCGCCAGAATTGCTGGCGCGGCTGAAGACGATCGAGCGCGCGTTCGGGCGGCGGCGCGGCCGGCGCTGGGGCGCGCGGGTGATCGACCTCGACATCATCCTGTGGTCGGGGGGCGCGTGGCGGAGCCCGAGGCTGACGATTCCGCATCCGGCGTTCCGCGCGCGCGCATTCGTGCTGGGGCCGGCAGCGACGATCGCGCCGGCGTGGCGCGTGCCGGGCAGCGCGCTGACCTTGCGCCAGCTTCATGCCCGGTTGACCCGGACGCGCGCCGCCCCTAACCGGCTTCGATCCGCGTGAGGGTCCGTAGCTCAGTCGGTAGAGCAAGCGACTTTTAATCGAGAGGTCCCGGGTTCGAGCCCCGGCGGACCCACCACGCGGAGCTTTTCAGCAGCTCCTTGCCTCTCTTCATTTCCTTATTCCCGCGCAGGCGGAATCCAGAGACGCTGTCGGTTGCGTTCCTATCGACGGACCTGTGCGTCCGGATTCCCGCCTTCGCGGGAAAGACGGCAACCCGTGTCCGCCGCGGCGAAGCCGCGTCGTCGGTCGGGGCGGTGCCCCGCCGGCCGGTCTTGGGCGAGTCCCGTCGCAGGATGCGACGGGCCGCCCTGCGACCTAGAACTCCGACCATTCCTCGTCCGCCACCGCCAGCGCGGTGCCGCGCGTGCCGGTGACCGGGCGGCGCGCGGTGCGCGCCAGGTCGCGGCCGGCCTGTGCGGCGCGCGCCTGAAGATCGTGGACCGGCGAGGCGGCCGGCGCGCTGGCGGCGAGCAACGGGCGTTGCGCGGTCGCGGTGCGGAAGCGCCCGACTTCGGTGGTCAGACGATCGGCCTCTTCGGCAAGGCTGCGTGCGGCGGCCGTGGCTTCCTCGACCATCGCGGCATTCTGTTGCGTGACGCCGTCCATCTCCGACACCGCGGTGTTGACCTGCTGCAAGCCGGTCGCCTGATGTTCGGCCGATACTGCGATCGTCGAGACGAGCGTGCTGATCTCGCCGATGCGCGTGATGATGCGCTGGAGCGCCTTGCCGGTCTCGCTGACCAGCGTCACGCCGGCCTCGACCTGCTCGGACGAGGCGAGGATCTTGGTCTTCACGTCCTTGGCGGCATCCGCCGAGCGCTGCGCGAGTGCGCGGACTTCACTCGCCACGACCGCGAAGCCCTTGCCCGCGTCACCTGCGCGCGCCGCCTCGACGCCGGCGTTGAGCGCCAGCAGGTTGGTCTGGAAAGCGATACCGTCGATGACGCTGATGATCTCGCTGATTTCGGAGGAGGAACGCTCGATCCCGCCCATCGCTTCGACCGCGCGGCGCACGACGTCGCCCGAGCTTTCCGCCTCGGTACGCGCGTCGACCACCGCATCGTTGGCGCGGCGCGCGCCAGCGGCAGTCTCCCGCACCGTGGTGGTGATCTCGTCCATCGCCGCCGCCGTCTCTTCGAGCGAGGCGGCCTGTTGCTCGGTGCGCTGCGACAGGTCGTCCGACGCCTGGCGGATGTCCGCCGCGCCGCTGTTGATGCCGTTGGCGGCATTGGTGACTGCGCCGATCGCATCGGACACCGCCGCCATCGCGCGGTTGAAGTCGCGGCGCAGCGCCTCGTAATCGGCAGTGAACGTCTGTTCGATGCGATACGTCAGGTCGTTGTCGGCAAGTCGGCTGAGCCCGGCGCCGAGCGCATCGACCACCTCGCGCTGCGCCGCCGCGGAGACCGCGATCACCTTGCCGTTGTTACGGAACACCTCCATCGCCTTGGTCATGCGTCCGACGCAGTCGCGCGAATCGGTGTAGCGGATCGGGCTGTCGTAATCGCCGCGCGCCAGCCCCTCCATCCGCACGACGGTGTTGACGTACGGGTCGCAGACGAGCGTGCGCGAGACGATCGCGACGATCGTCACCAATGCCAAAGCGGCACCGGCGATCGACAATGCCGGCATCGCTCCCAGCACGCCGAACGCCACGGCGCCGGTCGCCGCGAGCGAGAGGAGCGACAGGCCGATGTAGATGAAGGCCAACGTCGCGAACTTCGTTCGGACAGGCGCTACGTCACGAAACCAGGTAATCATCGCTTCCTCTCCGCACGCGTAAGGCGCGTTGCCGAACACAATTCGTCAGTAGCAAGCGTCACTAAAGATTACATAAATAATGTAGATCAAGGTTGCGTCGCAGCATCATGCAACTTCGCGATGGATGTGAAGTTGAAGAGCCGAACCTTCTGGAGCTTTTCAATAATGTTACGGTCGATCCTGATGGGCGCGGTGGCAGGTGCGCGCGCGATGACGCCGCTGGCGGCGCTGGCCGCAACGCGCGGCGGCGCACGCCGGCCGGTCGTCTCCGCCGGGTCGCTGCTGCTCGCAGCGGGCGAACTGGCCGGGGACAAGATGCGCAACGCCCCCGACCGCGTGGTCCCCGCCGGCATCGCAGGACGACTGCTGAGCGGCGCGATCGCCGGGGCGGTCTGCGCTGAACGCGACGATCGCGTCATGGGCGCAGTGTTCGGTGCCGCGGCGGCCGTGGTCGCATCGCACCTGACCTTCCGGTTGCGCGCGGCAGCGACGCGGCGGTGGGGACAGACCGCCAGCGGGCTGATCGAAGATGGCGTGGCGGTGGCGAGCGCGGTGGCGCTGGCGCGGGCTTGATCCTGAGAAAGCGATTTTCTTGACGACGCGTGCGACGATCCGCGCGTTCGGGAGTTTCGCGGTCAGGGACAATAAGGGGAAAAGCTCATGGGCGACGATCGTCACGCACGCATCAGCGAACATGCCTACCGGCTGTGGCAGCAGGAAGGCGAGCCGCATGGACGCGATCAGGCGCATTGGGACGAGGCCGAGCGCGCGTTCGCGGGTGAAGGCCCGATCGCCGACGAGCCCGATCCGCAGGACGGCGATCCGCAATCGGCGACACAGGACGCCTCGGGCGACGCGGCCCCCTTCGCGGCCCCCGAGCAACCGGCCGGCGCCGCCGCTGCCCCTTCCGAAACACCGGCCCCCGCCCCCGCGGCGAGCAAGCCGGTCGATGCCAAACCGGCCGCTGCGAAGAAGCCCGCCACGCGGCGCAAGCGCACCACCTGACCCACGGCGCGCCGTGTCGCGCCGTTCGGATCATTTAGCCCCCATTTCCTCCTGACGGGAGCACATCGTTGCACGACTTGCCGGACCGGCTACTGCCGGGATCGCCCTATCCGCTTGGCGCCACGTTCGATGGCGAAGGGGTCAATTTCGCGGTCTTCTCCGCCAACGCCGACGCGATCGAACTGTGCCTCTTCGACAGCGCGGGCAAGCGCGAGCTGAAGCGGCTGCCGCTGACCGAATGCACCGACGAGGTGTGGCACGGCTATCTACCCGATGTCGGGCCGGGGCTGGTCTACGGCCTGCGCGCGCATGGCCGCTATGCGCCCGAGGAAGGGCATCGCTTCAACCCCAACAAGCTGCTGCTGGACCCCTATGCGCGCCGCATTCAGGGGCAGATCAAATGGACCGATGCGCTGCACGGCTATCGCATCGGGCACCGCAAGGAGGACCTGTCGTTCGACAAGCGCGACAGCGCGCCGGCGATGCCCAAGGCGGTGGTGGTCGACGATCACTGGGACTGGTCGCGCGACCGGCGGCCGAATACGCCGTGGTCGGAAACGGTGATCTATGAGGCGCATGTCAAGGGGCTGACCAAGCTGATGGAGCTGGTCCCGGCGCGCGAACGCGGCACCTATGCCGCGCTGGGGCATCCGGCGGTCATCAAGCATTTGCAACGCACCGGTGTGACCGCGATCGAGCTGTTGCCGATCCACACCTTCACGCAGGACCGCTTCCTGCAGGAAAAGGGGCTGCGCAATTACTGGGGCTATAACACGCTCGGCTTCTTCGCCCCCGAACAGTCCTATATGGCGACCGAGCATCAGGACGAGCTACGCCGCGCGGTCCACCGGCTGCACAAGGCCGGGATCGAGGTGATCCTCGACGTCGTCTACAACCACACCTGTGAGGGGTCCGAGAAAGGCCCGACTTTGTCGTGGCGCGGGCTCGACAACGCCAGCTACTACCGGCTGGTCAAGGACAATCCGCGCTACACGATCAACGACACCGGTACCGGCAACACGCTCAACATGAGCAAGGCGCGGGTGATCCAGATGGTCGCTGACTCGCTGCGCTACTGGGCGACCAGCTTCGGCATCGACGGGTTCCGCTTCGATCTCGGGCTGACGCTCGGGCGCGAGGAGACGGGGTTCGATCCGGGCGCGGCGTTCTTCGACGTGCTGCGGCAGGATCCGGTGCTCGGGCGGCTCAAGCTGATTACCGAGCCGTGGGACGTCGGGCCGGGCGGCTATCAGCTCGGCAATTTCCCGCCGGGCTTTGCGGAATGGAACGACAAGTACCGCGATACGGTGCGCGAATATTGGCGCGGCGAGCCGGGCAAGCGCCCCGATCTGGCGGCGCGGCTGGCGGGGTCGGGCGACCTGTTCGACCGGCGCGCGCGGCGGCCGTGGGCGAGCGTCAATTTGCTGGCGGCGCATGACGGCTTCACGCTCGCCGACACGGTGATGTACGAGGAACGCCACAACGAGGCGAATGGCGAGGACAATCGCGACGGCCATTCGCACAATGCCTCGTGCAATTGGGGCGTCGAGGGGCCGACCGACGATCCGGCGATCAACGATGCGCGCGGACGGGTGATGCGCTCGATGCTGACGACGCTGATGACCTCGCTCGGTACCCCGATGCTGGTGGCGGGCGACGAGTTCGGGCGGACGCAGCAGGGCAACAACAACGCTTATTGCCAGGACAATGAGATCAGCTGGCTGGACTGGAAGGCGGCGGCGTCGCCCGAGGGTCAGGCGCAGATCGACTTCACCGGGCGGCTCGCGGAATTGCGGCGGCGGTTCGTGGTGCTGCGCAGCCCGACCTTCCTCTACGGGCAGGAAACCGCCGAGGGCGGGGTCAATGACATCGAATGGTGGGACGAGCGCGGCGGGCAATTGTCGCCGGAGGACTGGCAGAACCCCGACGGGCGCGCGCTGATGATGCGGCGTGCGGCACGCACCGGCACGGGCGAGATCGAGGCGGTGTCGTTGCTGCTCAATGCGTCGGGCGATCCGGTGACCTTCACCCTGCCCCCGCCCGAGGTGAAGCGGATCGTGCTGATCGACAGCGCCAAGCCCGAGCAAGGCGAGATCGAGATCGATAACAGCTACGAGGTCGCGCCGCAGGGTGCGGTGCTGGTGACGTGGACGAGCGCAGCGTGACACGCTGGGGCCCGGAGCCGCTGGCGGGCGGCGGCACGCGTTTTCATCTGTGGGCGCCCGATGCCGATAGCGTGACGCTCGAGATCGACGGCGCGGAGGCGGTGGCGATGGAGCGTGGCGCGGACGGCTGGTACGCGCTCGACCGTGCCGAGGGACCGGGTGCGCGCTATCGCTTCCGCATCGGGGAACAGGCGGTGCCCGATCCGGCGTCACGCCTTCAGTCGGGCGGGGTGCACGGGTGGAGCGTGGTCCCGGAGACGCGCTACGACTGGCAACATGCCGACTGGCGGGGCCGCGCGTGGCACGAGATGGTGATCCTCGAATGTCACGCCGGGACGCTGGGCGGGTTCGCGGGGGTGATCGAGCGGCTGCCGGCGATCGCCGCGGCCGGCATCACCGCGATCGAGCTGATGCCGGTCGGCGCCTTCGGCGGCACACGCGGCTGGGGCTATGACGGCGTACTGCCCTATGCGGTGCAGGAGGATTACGGGTCGCCCGCCGAGCTGCGGCGGCTGGTCGACACCGCGCACGGACTGGGCGTCAGCGTGTTCCTCGACGTGGTCTACAATCACTTCGGGCCGGACGGGAATTATCTTGGCGCCTATGCCGCCGGCTTCTTCGATGCCGAGGTCCATACGCCGTGGGGCGGCGCGGTGGCAGTCGAGCGCGAGCCCGTAGCGCGGTTCTTCGTCGACAATGCGTTGATGTGGCTGCGCGACTACCGGATTGACGGGCTGCGCTTCGATGCGGTGCACGCGATCGGCAACCCCGCCTTCCTCGACGCGATGGCGGCGGAGATCCGCGCCGCGCTGCCCGACCGGCACGTCCATCTGGTGCTGGAGAATGAAGAGAATGACGCCGCGCGGCTGCGTGACGGCGGGTTCGATGCGCAGTGGAACGATGACTTCCATAACGTCATGCACGTGCTGCTGACCGGCGAGACCAATGCCTATTACAGCGATTTCGCGGATCGTCCGGCCGAGCGGCTGGCGCGCTGTCTGGCCGAGGGATTCATCTATCAGGGCGAAGGCTCGGCCAACCACGACGGCAAGCCGCGCGGGAGCGCGAGCGCGCATCTGTCGCCGACGCGCTTCGTGGCGTTCCTCCAGAACCACGATCAGGTCGGCAACCGCGCGCTGGGCGAGCGGCTGATCGCGCTGACCGACAAGGCGAAGCTGCGCGCGGCGACCGCGCTCCTGCTGCTGTGCCCGCAGGTGCCGTTGCTGTTCATGGGTGAGGAAGAGGGCAGCGAGACGCCGTTCCTGTTCTTCACCGATTTCCATGACGAACTGGCCGATGCGGTGCGCGAGGGGCGGCGCAAGGAATTCGCCAAGTTCGACGCCTTCGCCGATCCGGACGCGAGGGCGCGGATTCCCGATCCGAATGCGGTGACGACCTTCGCGGCGTCGGTGCCGCAGCCGGGGGCGGAGGCGGACGAATGGCGGGCGTTTTATCGCGACCTGCTGACCTTGCGGCGCGAGCGCATCGTGCCGCATCTGTCGGGAGCGGTGTCGGTCGGGGCGCAGGTGCTCGGCGAAGCGGCGGTGGTCGCGCGCTGGCGGCTGGGTGACGGGACGACGCTGGGGGTCGCGATCGATCTGGGCGATACGCCCGCGACGCTGCCGGGCGGTGCGGACCCGCTATTTGTCGAGGGTGAGCGGTTCGTGGCGTGGATCGAAGCGTGAAGAGGTCGGCGACTCCCTCACAACCGTCAGCCCGGCGAAGGCCGGGGTCCAGCCGCGTACGTAACATCCGTGGTGCTGCTTGGCTCTGGACCCCGGCTTTCGCCGGGGTGACGGTTAGTAGTGGGCGGCGCCCCCTTCACGCCCGCCGCACGGATACTCCCGCATGACACTCTCCGAACGCGCCGCCGCCGCCGGCCTCTCGCGCGACTGGGAGGATGCCGACGGCCGGCCGCAGCGGGTCGCCGACGAAGTGCTGGAGGCGATCCTCGCCTGTCTTGACACCACCCTGCCCGACGTCCCGTTCCTCTCCGCCGATGCCGGGCGCGCGATCGACCTCCCGGACGGCGTAACCGGCGACGCCGAGCTGCTGCTCGACGACGGCAACCGGCTCGCGCTGACGATCGCTGCCGACGGGACGCTGCCGCCGGTCGAGCGCGTCGGCTATCACCGGCTCCATGCCGGTGGGCGCGAATATACGCTGGCGATCGCGCCCCGACGGTGCGCGCTGCCGAAGCGCGGCTGGGGCGTCGCGGTGCAGGTGCCGAGCCTGCGCGCGGGCACCGACAGCGCGTTCGGCGATGCCGGTGCGCTGGTCGAGGCGGCCGCGTCGTTCGCGCGCGTTGGAGCGCAGGCGCTGGCGATCAGCCCCACCCACGCTTTGTTCCCTGCCGACCCGACGCGCTTCAGCCCCTATTCGCCGTCGACGCGGCTGTTCCACAACGTGCTGCTCGCCGATCCGGCGCTGATCGGATTGCCGCTGCCCCCGGCGCGTGCCACGACGCTGATCGATTGGCCGCAGGCGGCGCGCGAGCGGATCGCGCAATTGCGCACCGCGTTCGAGCTGGCGAGCGAGGGCGCCTTGTCGGCGGCGCGTACCCATCGGCGGCAGCGCGGTGCGGCGCTGGAGGCGCATGCGCGGTTCGATGCGCTCCACGCGGCGCTGGGCGGGCATGGCTGGCAGGACTGGCCCGCCGCCTATCACGATCCGAACGGCGAGGCGGTGATCCGCTTCGCCGCCGAGCATGAGCGCGAAGTCGCTTTCTACGCCTTCCTGCAATGGCTCGTCGACCTCGGGCTGGCGACCGCGCAGCGCATCGCGAAGGAGCGCATGGCGACCGGGATCGTCGCCGACCTCGCGGTCGGGATGGACGCCGGGGGCAGCCATGCGTGGGGCGCGCGCGACGAATTGCTGACGGGGCTGACGGTCGGCGCGCCGCCCGACCCACTTGGACCGGACGGGCAGAATTGGGGGATCACCGCGCTCGACCCGTTCGCGCTGCAGCGCACCGGTTTCCGCGCCTTCATCGAGACGCTGCGCGTCGCGCTCGCGCATGCCGGGGGCATCCGGATCGACCATGCGCTGGGGCTGGAACGGCTGTGGGTGATCCCGGCGGGCGCGGACGCCAGCGAGGGTGCGTATCTGCGGATGCCGGGCGAGAATCTCCGCCGGATCGTCGCGATCGAGGCGCATCGCGCCGACGCGGTGGTGATCGCCGAGGATCTCGGCACCGTGCCGCCCGGCTTCCGCGACACGCTGGCGGCCCGCTGTATGCTCGGCATGCGCGTGCTGCCGTTCGAGCGCAATGCCGAGGGCGGGTTCGTGCCGCCTGCCAACTGGGATGAGGCCGCGGTGGCGATGACCGGCACCCACGACACGCCGACGCTAGCCGGCTGGTGGAAGGGCCGCGACATCGACTGGGCGGAGAAACTGGGTCGCAGCGGCGCAGATCGCGAGCGCCGCGCCACCGAGCGTACCGCCTTGTGGCAGGCGATGGACAAGCCCGGTGATCCGCCGGCCGCGCCGCCGGTCGACGCGATGATCGCGCATGTCGCAAGTGCGCCGTGCCCGCTGGCGATCGTGCCGCTTGAGGATCTGCTCGCGCTCGAGGAGCAACCCAACCTGCCCGGCACGATCGACGAACATCCCAACTGGCGGCGGCGTATGGATGCACCCACCCCCGCCCTGCTGGCGCGCCGCGACGTCGCGCGCCGCATCGCCCTGCTCAACGCGGAGAGACACGCATGACACCCCCCCGCGCCACTTATCGCTTCCAGTTCCACAAGGACTTCACCTTCGCCGATGCCGAGGCGCTGGTGCCGTATCTCGACGATCTGGGCATCAGCCACGTCTATGCCTCGCCGGTGACGACAGCTGCGCCGGGCTCGACGCACGGCTATGACGTGGTCGATCCGACGACGATCAACCCTGAGCTGGGCGGTGAGGCGGCGTTCCGCTCGCTGGTCGCGGCGCTGCGCGCGCGCGGGATGGGCATCATCATCGATATCGTGCCGAACCACATGGGGGTCGCGGGTGACAGCAACGCATGGTGGCGCGACGTGCTGGCGCGCGGGCCGGACAGCGACCATGCCGCGGTGTTCGACATCGACTGGCGCGAGCGCGTCGTGCTGCCGGTGCTCGGCGCGCCCTTGCCGGAGGCGCTGGCCAACGGTGACCTGACGCTGGAGCGTGACGGTGCGCGCTGGACGATCGTCGCTTATGGCGAGCATCGCTTCCCCGTGCGCGACGCGGATCAGGATACGGCCGACACGCTGCCACTCGCCGAGTTGCTCGCGCGGCAGCATTACCGGCTCGCTTATTGGCGGGTCGCCAACGACGAACTGAACTGGCGGCGTTTCTTCTCGATCAACGAGCTGGCGGGGGTGCGGATCGAGGACCCGGCGGTGTTCGAGAAGACGCACGCGCTCTATTTCCGGCTGCACGACGAGGGGCTGATCGACGGGGTGCGCGTCGATCACGTCGACGGGCTGACCGATCCGATCGGCTATTGCCGCGCACTGCGGGCACGGCTCGGCGATAACGCGTGGATCGTGATCGAGAAAATCCTTGCCGCCGGTGAGCCGCAGCCGCTCGGCTGGGGCGTGGATGGCACCAGCGGCTATGACTTCATGGAACAGGTCGCGGCACTGCTCCACGATCCGGCCGGGGCGGAACCGCTCGGTGCCTTGTGGGAGGAGATCAGCGGGCGCAGCGCATCGTTCGAGCCCGAGGAATTCCAGGCGCGGCAGGACCTGTTGTCGTGGCAGTTCAGCGGGCAGCTCGACGCATGCGTCGCCGCCTTCCACGCGGTCGCGCCGGAGGGCGTCACGTCCGCGATGCTGCGTCGCGCGATCGAGCGGTTGCTGTGGGTGTTCCCGGTCTATCGCACCTATGGCCCCGCTGCGCCGGCCAGCGACGCCGCGATCCGGGCGGAGGCGTGCGCGCGGGTCGCCGAGCTGATCCCGCCGGGCGAGGCGCAGGTGGTCGATCTGGTGCTCTCATGGCTCGCGGGCGAAGGTCCGGTGGAGGCAGCGGATGCGGTGCGGCGCTTTCAGCAACTCTCCGCGCCGATCGCGGCCAAGGCGGTCGAGGACACCGGCTTCTATCGCTACGGTAGGTTGCTGTCGCGTAACGACGTCGGCTTCGATGCCGAGCGGATGGGGATGACGCCTGACGACTTCCACGCGCTGATGCAGGCGCGCGCGCGCGACGTGCCGCACGCGATGCTGACCACCGCCACCCACGACCACAAGCGCGGCGAGGACACGCGCGCGCGGCTCGCGGCGATCAGTGCACACCCCGAGGCGTGGCGCGACGCGGCAACGGCGTGGCTGGAGCGCGACGACGGCGGGGTCGACGATGCCGACCGCTACATGCTGTTCCAGACGCTGGTCGGTGCATGGCCCGAGGATGGCGCCACCCCGGAGTTCGTCGACCGTGTAAATGCGTGGCAGCAAAAGGCACTGCGCGAGGCGAAGCTGCGCTCCTCATGGGAAGCACCCGACGAGGAATATGAAGCGGCGGCGACCGCGCTGGTCGAGGCTTTGCCCGGTGATGCCGAGGCGCTGGCGCTGATCGCGAAGACGGTCGCGATGCTGGATGCGGCCGCACAGGACAATATGCTGGCGCAAGTACTGCTGCGCTACACCGCGCCGGGCGTGCCCGATCTGTATCAAGGGACCGAGTTCGCCGACCTCAGCCTCGTCGATCCCGACAATCGCCGGCCGGTCGATTACGACGCGCGGCGCGCGGCGTTGGCAGGCGACCCGCCGGCCAAGCTGCGGCTGATCGCCGACCTGCTACGGATGCGGCGCGACGATCCGGCCCTGTTCGCCGAGGGTTCGTACCTTCCCGCGCAAGTCGAGGGGCCCGGCGCGGCGCAGGTGCTTGCGTTCGAACGGCGGCACGACGGGCGTGTCGTGCGCGTCGCGGTGGCGCTGCATGGACAGCGCCCGGGTGCCGACACGTACGTCACCTTCAGTTCGGGTCATCGCACCGACGCCGCGACGCTGTTCGGCAACGCGGCGATCTGGTACGAACGCAGCTGAGCCGGTAACCGGACGTCGTCCCGATCGGGGGCGACGACGAACGGCACGGGAGACGGAATGCGCCAGACGCGGCTCCTGAGTCACGCAATTGTCTTACATGACGTGCACGGCCCGACTCGGCCTTCCGGTGCGATCGTGTCCGGAACGGTGCAGCTATTCTCTAGATTTGTTCGGGATGGAGTTTGATGTTCGCCTGGTTCCAGCGACTGTTGCCGAAGACCGGCAATTTCTTCGAGCAGTTCGAAGGACATGCCGCCATCGGCCTGGCCGCCGCGCGCGCCACCGCGCAATTGCTGGAGGGCGGGCCGGACCGTTCCGCGTTGCTGGTGGACATCAACAAGCGCGAAAATGAGGCCGACGAAATCACCCGCGACGTGCTGAAAAGCGTGCGCGCGACGTTTTTGACGCCGTTCGATCGCGGCGCGATCACCGCGCTGATCGGTGCGCTCGATGATACGATCGACGAAATGTACGCGGCCGCCTCGGCGATCGACCTGTACGGACTGACCGAATTCGCGCCCGAGATGCGCGAGATGGCGCAGGTGGCGGTCGATGCCGCCGGGCTGGCGGTCGAGGCGATGCCGCTGCTGCGCGACGTCAGCCGCAACGGCCCGCGGCTGCACGAACTGACCGAGCAGCTGATCCGGCTGGAAGGCCGCGCCGACGATTGCCACGCCGCCGGGCTGCGCCGCTCGCTGGGGCAATATGGCAAGAGCGACACGCTGCGCTTCGTCGTCGAGCGTGAGATCTACAAGCATCTGGAGCGGATCCTCGATGCGTTCGAGGATGTCGCCGACGAGATCGACGGCATCGTCATCGACCACGCCTGACGCCCGGTCGACGCTCCCATGCACGAACTCGCCTTTCCCCTGTTGGTCGGCCTTATTCTGGTCGCGCTGGCGTTCGATTATCTCAACGGACTGCACGACGCCGCCAATTCGATCGCGACGGTGGTCGCCACGCGGCTGCTGTCGCCGGTCAAGGCGGTGGCCTTCGCGGCGTTCTTCAACTTCGCCGCCTATTTCCTGACGCTTGCGGTGCCCAGCCTCCATGCGGTGGCGGAGACGATCGGTAAGGGCCTGATCGATAAAGACGTCATCACGCCGGCGGTGATCTTCGGCGCGCTGGGCGGGGCGATGACGTGGAACGTCATCACCTGGCTCAAGGGCATTCCGTCGTCGAGCAGCCACGCGCTGGTCGGCGGGTTGGTCGGCGCGGGCGTCGCGCATGCCGGGATGACCGGGGTGAAATGGGCCGGGCTCAACAAGACGTTGCTGGCGATCGTGCTGTCGCCGGTGATCGGCATGTTCCTCGCGATGCTGGTGATGTTGCTGTCGAGCTGGGCGTTGCGCCGCTCGACCGCGCCGCAGGCGGAGCGCAGCTTCCGCGCGCTGCATCTCGCATCCTCGGCGGCCTATTCGCTGAGCCACGGGCTCAACGACGCGCAGAAGACGATGGGGATCATCACCGTCCTGCTTTATTCGACCGGCTATCTGACCGGGCCGTTCGAGGTGCCGCACTGGGTGGCGATCAGCTGCTACATCGCGATCGCGCTGGGCACGATGACCGGCGGCTGGCGGATCATCGAGACGATGGGCTCGCGGATCACGCGGCTGTCGCAGCATCAGGGGTTCAGCGCCTCGCTGGCCGGATCGATCGTGGTGTTCAGCGCCTCGACGCTCGGCATTCCGGTATCGACCACACATACGATCACCGGATCGATCATCGGCGCGGGCGTCTCGCGGCGCGCCTCCGCGGTGCGCTGGGGCGTGGCGAAGAATGTCGTCGTCGCGTGGGTCATCACGATCCCGGCGTCGGCAGTGGTCGGGGCACTGGTGTATTCGACGACGTTGCTGTTCTGACGCCGGATCGACGTGCGGGCTTCTCGAAGGCTTGCATCTGCCAACCCGAGCAACTTTCTCCTTCCTCGTCGCGGACTTGATCCGCAACCCCGCTCCATCGGACTGCTAAAAAAAGAAGTGGGGTCCCGGATCAAGTCCGGGACGACAGGAAGGGCGTGAACCCCTTACGGTACCAACAAGGATCGAAACCAGCCGTTACGGATTGGTAACATCAATCAGGGGACGGAGACCGGCGTGCGGCGCGTGTTGTTCATTTTCGTGCTGCTCGCCGCGGGGTGTGCGCGGCATGATCCGTCCCCTGCCCCGCCGCGTGTCGAAAGCGCGATCGCGCCCTTCCCCGACCAGACCTCGACGATCGTCGTGCCGATGACCGCGCGGCTCGATCAGCTCGAGCGCGGGCTCGACAAGGAAACGCCGCGCGTGCTGTGGACGATCGACGAGCATCGCGACCGGTGCGTCAAGGGCAAGCGCGTCGACCTCGGCATCGGCAAGGTCAAGGTGACGCCCGACCTCGGCTGTCGGCTGGTCGGGCAAGTGACCCGCGGCGCGATCCAGGTGTCCGGCGCGGGCGAGCGGCTCGACATCACCATGCCCGTGTCCGCGGTGATCCATGTCCGCGACATCGGCGGGGTGCTGGGCGAGACGGTGACCGCGCGCGCCTTGGTGCATGCGACCGGCAAGCTGGCGATCGTCGGCAATTGGCAGCCGCGCGCAACGCTCAACCTCGCCTATGACTGGCGCGAGCCGCCGGGGATCGAGATCGCCGGACAGCGGATCACCTTCACCAGCCGCGCGGACCAGAAACTGAAGCGCGTCGTCGCCAAACTGGAGCGCGATCTGCCGCGCGAGGTGGCGAAGCTCGATCTGCGCGCGCAACTGGACGGTGCGTGGCGGCACGGCTTCACGGTCGTCGAACTCAGCAAACGCAACCCGCCCGCCTGGATGCGCATCGTGCCGCGCGCCTTGGGGGTCGGCGGCTACCGGATCGATGGACGGCAGTTGCAGTTGACGCTGGCCGCCGAGGCGCTGACGCAGACGTTCGTCGGCAAGCGCCCCGCCGATCCGACGCCCGCACCGCTGCCGCCGCCGTCGCGCGTCGCCGGGCAGCCGGGGCTGCGGTTCTTCATCCCGGTGCTCGCCGATTATGCACAACTGGAACCGGTGGTGTTGCGCACGCTGCGCAAGCTGGCGGCCAAGGGCATCTCGCTGACGGGGGTCGGTCCGGTCGACGTCGATTTCGGCAAGGTCACGGTCTATGCCACCACCAACAACCGGCTGGCGGTGGGCGTGACCGCGCGCGTCGTGCCGCGCGACCGCGCGTTTCCGGCGACCAGCGGCGAGGCGTGGCTGACCGCGCAGCCGTATAATGACGAGAATTCGCAGCTGGTGCGCGCGCGCGACGTCCAACTCGCCGCCGATACCGACTCCGACGCGGTCGACCTGATCGTCAGCCTCGTCGACGCCACGCAGGTGCAGCAGGCGGTGGCGCTGGCATTGCAGCACGATTTCGCGCCCGATTATCAGCACGTACTCGGCAAGGCGCAGGCGGCGATCGGCGCGCGGCAGGAGGGCGACTTCTTCCTGTCGACCGATGTGACGCGGGTGTCGACCGGGCGGTTGCAGGTGACCGGCGCCGGGCTGTTCCTGCCGGTGCGTGCCGAGGGCGCCGCGCGGATCGCGTATCGGCCGCGGTGAGGCCCTGCGCGAAGTTGCGAGCGGAGCGAAGCGATCCGGGAGCGCACCAAGACGCCCTGGATTGCTTCGCTCCGCTCGCAATGACGACGTTAGTTAGAAGCGCCAGCCGAGCGCCAGTTGCACGATCGGCCAGACCTTTACCTTGTCGACATCCTTCTGGAGCGACACGCGTTCGCGCTCCAGCGCGGCCTGGAAAGCGGGATCGTCACGCAGCGTCCCGCTCGACTGGAAACGCTCGATCCGGTACGCACCCTGGAACAGCGCGCCGAATTCAGTCCCGAAATAAAAGCCGGTGCGGTTCTTGCCCGCCCAGCCGAACGTCAGCGCGGGTGCGAACTTCTTGACGTTCGCACGGCCGCTGATCCGTCCGACCTCGGCTGCGGTATAATCCTCCTCGCCGATCGTGGTCTCACCGCTGGGCGTCAAGCCGACGTCGACGCGACTGCGGTTGATCCTTGCGCCCGCCGAGAGCCGGAACGCGCCGCCGAACGGATAGACGTCGGCCATCCCGCCGAACGACTTCAGCCGGACCTTGGCATCGTATTTCTCTTCGTCGGACTCGGCGGTGCCGTTGCCGGTCAGAAAACCGGCCCCGGCGCGGATACCGAGATGATCGTTGAAGCGCACGCCCAGCTCCGGGCCGATACCCAGCGTTCCCACCGTCACCGCGGCGCGGACGTGCGTGCCGTTGTCGGCGTTCTGTGCGCGTGCCGGGGTCGTGCCCAGCATCAGTCCAGCCGCCAGCGCGGCCGCCCCCATCGTCTTCATCTTATCCCCCTGTCAGGCCGCCCCCCGGCGGCTCGATCACGCCCTTGTGCGATTTTGCGCGCTGCGTCTTACCCTGAATCAATTAGGGCGATCAGTTTCCTGCATCAGAAGCCGGCATAATCCGAGAAGCGCGTAATCGTCGGGTCGAATTTCAGCACCACCTTGCCGGTCGCGCCGTGACGCTGCTTGGCGACGATCAGCTCGGCGAGGCCGTAGACGCGCTCCATGTCCGCCGCCCAGCGCGCGTGATCCTCGAACACCTTGGCCTCGTCGCCCTCCATCGGGCGCTTGGGCTCGCGCTGCGCCGTGTAATAATCCTCGCGGAAGACGAACCACACCATGTCGGCGTCCTGCTCGATCGACCCCGATTCGCGCAGATCCGAGAGCATCGGGCGCTTGTCCTCGCGGCTTTCGACCGCACGGCTGAGCTGCGACAGCGCGAGCACGGGGACGTTCATGTCCTTCGCCAAGGTCTTGAGCCCGCGCGAAATCTCCGAGATTTCCTGCACGCGGTTGCCGTCGCCCTTGCCCGAGCCGGTCAGCAGCTGGAGATAGTCGACCACCACCAGCCCGATCTCGTTATTATGCCGGCGCTGGAGCCGGCGGACGCGGGTGTGGAGCGAGGCGATCGTGAGGCCGCCGGTATCGTCGATGAAGAACGGCAGGTTTTCCAGCTCCGCCGCCGCCGCCGCGAGTTGCTCGAACTCGGCCTTGCTGATCTTGCCCATGCGCAGCGCCTCGGAACTGATCCGCGATTGTTCGGCGAGGATACGCGTCGCGAGCTGGTCGGCGCTCATTTCGAGGCTGAAGAACGCGACCTTCGCGCCGACCGACTTCGACGGCGGGATGCCGTCGCGCATGTCGCGCATCCAGCGTTGCGCGGCGTTGAAGGCGATGTTCGTCGCGAGCGAGGTCTTGCCCATGCCGGGACGCCCGGCGAGGATCATGAGATCGCTGTGGTGCATGCCGCCGATCTTGGAATTGACCGAATCGAGCCCGGTGGTGACGCCCGAGAGATTGCCGCCCCAGTTGAGCGCCTTCTCGGCCATCTTGACCGCCATCGTGCTGGCCTGCGCGAAGCTCTTGACGCTGTTCTCGGCCCCGCCGTCGGCGGCGACGCGATAGAGTTCCTCCTCGGCGGCCTCGATCTGCGCGCGCGGGTTGACCTCCTCGCTGGTGTCCATCGCGCGATCGACCATCGAATGGCCGACCGAGACGAGCGTGCGCAGCATCGCGAGATCGTAGATCTGCGTCGCGAACTGCCGCGCGCCGATCAGCCCCGCGCCCGACCCGGTGAGGCTGGCGAGATAGGCGACCCCGCCCAGCTCCTTCATGCCCTCGTCGGCCTCGAACATCGGGCGCAGCGTCACGGGGGTGGCGAGCATGTCCTGCGATCGCAGCGACTTGATCGCGGCGAAGATGCGACCGTGGACTGGCTCGTAAAAGTGCATCGGCTCGAGGCGGTCGACGATGTCGTCGGCCAGCCGATTGTCGATCATCATCGCGCCGAGCATCGCGGCCTCGGCCTCGACGTTGCGGGGCAGGTGGACGGGTTCGGCCGAAGCCGGTTGCGGGAATGCCAGAGTCGCCATTTCCCCGGCTATAGTCGATCGCGGCGCATCGCATAACCGGGGAACGACGTTGTCGCGGCGCGACTTCGGCTTTAACGGGACACGGATGGCCGATCCGCGGATCATCGACATCGAACTCGACGAGCGCACGATCCTGTGGCGCTCGGCCGATATCGAGCAGGAACGGCGGATCGCGATCTTCGACCTGATCGAGGACAATCACTTCGCGCCGCAACGCGAACAGCCCGACGGTTATGCCGGGCCATATCGCGTTAAGCTGGGCGTCGAGGAAGGGCGGCTGGCGATCCAGATCGCGCGCGAGGACGGCACCCCGCTGGAGACGCTGGTGCTGGGGCTGGCGCGATTCCGGCGGCCGATCCGCGACTATTTCGCGATCTGCGACAGTTACTTCCAGGCGATCCGTCAGTCGACGCCCGCGCAGATCGAGACGGTCGACATGGCGCGGCGGGGTATTCACAACGAGGCGGCCGAGCTGCTGCGCGAGCGGCTGGACGGCAAGATCGATATCGATTTCGACACGGCGCGGCGGCTGTTCACGCTGATCTGCGTCCTGCACATCAAGGCTTGAGTTACGGATTATGTGGGGTTTGGGACGGCTCGTGCTGGTTCTGGCCGCGTTGGCGCTGGCCGGCGTCGCGGCGTGGCGGCTTGCGGTGCGCTGGGCGCCGGGGGTCGAGAAATATCCGGTGCAGGGCGTCGACGTGTCCGAAAATACCGGCACGATCGTGTGGCCGGTGCTGAAAGGTGCGTCGGGCGCACGCTTCGGATACGCGGTGGCGACGGTCGGTGCCACGACGCGCGACCGCAACTTTCAGGCGAACTGGGATGCAATGGCCAAGATCGGGCTGAAGCGCGGCGCGGTGCACGTCTTCTCCTTCTGCCAGTCGCCGCGTGTGCAGGGCGACGTGTTCAACACCGTCGTGCCGCGCGACCTGAAAGCGCTGCCCGCCGCGATCGCGTTCGATTATGACGAGACCTGCGCCGACCGGCCCGAGCGCGCCGCGCTGATCACCGGGGTGCGCGCGATGATCGAGCGGATCGAGGCGCATATGGGCAAGCCGGTGGTGCTGCGCATCTCAGGCCGGGTCGAGGACGATTACCGGCTGACCGAGGCGCTGGACCGCAAATGGTGGGCGATGGGCAATTTCCTGAAGCCCAGCTATGGGGCGCGACCGTGGGCCGTGTGGCGCGCGAGCGACATGCGCGGCGTCGACGGGGTCGATGGACCGCTCAACTGGGATGTGGCGACAGAAGGAGCCTTCGAAAATGAGTGACGCCCCCCGGTTAATCGCCGCCGCGCGTGAGGCTGCGCGCCATGCGCACGCACCTTATTCACGTTTTGCGGTCGGCGCGGCGGTGCTGCTGACCGACGGCAGCGTCGTGACCGGCGCGAATTTTGAGAACGCCAGCTACGGGCTGTCGCTGTGCGCGGAGACGGTGGCGATCGCGACCGTGTCCGCGCAGGGGCGGCTGCGCGAGGTGGTCGCGGTGGGCGTGATCGGCGGGGCGATGGACGCTGAGGGGCGCGCGCGCGGCGACCAGCCGGTGCGGCCGTGCGGGCGGTGCCGGCAGGTGCTCAACGAGGCGGCGCAGATGGGCGGGCGCGATCTGGCGGTGCATTGCGCGGGCGCCGAGGGGGACGCGGTGGCGAGTTACCGGCTGAGCGAGCTGTTGCCGGATGCGTTTGGGCCGGGGGATCTGGGGATTTCGTGAGGTACGGGGAGTAAACCCAGTTCTGTTACCCCGGACTTGATCCGCGGGGGCGCTTCTTTTCTCGGGCACGGGGAAGAAGAAGCGGGATCCCGGGTCAAGCCCGGGATGACGGTAGAAGGTGAGCGGGCCCCCGCCCCAAGCGCCGTCGCCCCTGCGCAGGCAGGGGCCTATCTCTGCTTCGTCCGGGCGGGATGGCTGACACATGCGGCGCCATGCCCGTGACCGCCGTTTCGCGACACGACGCAGACATGGGCCCCTGCCTGCGCAGGGGCGACGGAATTTGGTGCGGGCGGCGCTGGTCCCAGTGACCATCGCCCCTGCGGAGGCAGGGGCCTATTTCTGTATCGTCCGGGTGGAACGGCTGACACATGCGCCGCCGCCCCCGTGACCACCGCCGCGCGGCACGGTACAGACATGGGCCCCTGCCTGCGCAGGGGCGACCGGCGTTTTTGATTTGGGGTGGTGCGGGCGGTCGGACTCGAACCGACATGTATTGCTACGGCAGATTTTGAGTCTGCTGCGTCTACCATTTCGCCACGCCCGCAGCGTGCGACCGGCGGCGCTATAGGACAGCAATTCGGCGCTGGCTAGGTGTCGCTGTCTTGACCCATCACCTACTTAGGAGTCATCGCACGTCGCCATAGGAGAGCTGCATGAGCGATAGCGTTTACCCCGCCCCCGCAGGCACCGACGACAGCATCGACCGCGCGCAGGCCGCGGCGGCGTGGCAGCGCTCGGTCGACGACCCCGAGGGCTTTTGGCGCGAGGAAGCGCAGCGGCTCGACTGGATCGCACCGTTCACGCAGGTCAAGGATACCTCGTTCGACGAGGCCGATTTCCGCATTCGCTGGTTCGCGGACGGCGTGCTCAACGTCTCGGCCAATTGCGTCGACCGTCATCTGGCGACGCGTGGCGACCAGACCGCCATCATCTGGGAGGGCGATGAGCCCGGCGAGACGAAGACGCTGACTTATCGCGAACTGCACCGTGACATGTGCCGTTTCGCCAACGTCCTCAAATCGCTGGGCGTCAAGAAGGGTGACCGCGTCACGCTCTACCTGCCGATGATCGCGGAGGCGGCGGCGGCGATGCTCGCCTGTACGCGGATCGGCGCGATCCACTCGATCGTATTCGGCGGCTTCTCCCCCGACAGCCTCGCCAACCGCATCCAGGATTGCGATTCGACGCTGGTGATCTGCGCCGACGAAGGCTGCCGCGGGGGCAAGCGCATTCCGCTGAAGGCCAATGTCGACAAGGCGGTCGCGCGCTGCCCGAGCGTCCAGCATGTCCTCGTCATCCGCCGCACCGGTGGCGAGGTGGCGATGAGCGAGGGGCGCGACATCTGGCTTCACGATGCACTGGAGGGGGTGAGCGACGATTGCGCGCCCGAGCCGATGAACGCCGAAGACCCGCTGTTCATCCTCTATACCTCGGGGTCGACCGGCAAGCCGAAGGGCGTGCTCCACACCACCGGCGGCTACCTGTTGTGGGTGACCAAGACGTTCAAGGACGTGTTCGATTACCGCGATGGCGAGGTATACTGGTGCACCGCCGATATCGGCTGGGTCACCGGGCACAGCTATGTCGTGTACGGCCCGCTGGCGAACGGCGCGACGACGGTGATGTTCGATGGCGTGCCGAACTATCCCGATCACGGGCGGCTGTGGGAGACGATCGACCGGCTGGGGGTCAACATCCTCTACACCGCGCCGACCGCGATCCGCGCGCTGATGCGCGAGGGCGACGATTGGGTGACGCGCCACGACCGTGGATCGCTGCGGCTGCTGGGCAGCGTCGGCGAGCCGATCAACCCGGAGGCGTGGAGCTGGTATCACCGCGTCGTCGGCGGCGGGCGCTGCCCGATCGTCGATACGTGGTGGCAGACCGAGACCGGCGGCATCCTGATCTCCCCCCTGCCCTATGCCACCGACCTGAAGCCGGGCTCGGCCACAAAGCCGCTGCCGGGCGTGCAACCGCAGCTCGTCGATGCCGAGGGCAAGGTGCTGGACGGCGCGGCCGAGGGCAATCTGTGCATCACCGATAGCTGGCCGGGGATGATGCGCACCGTCTGGGGCGATCACGAACGCTTCTTCCAGACCTATTTCAGCACCTATCCGGGGAAGTATTTCACCGGCGACGGGTGCCGGCGCGATGACGACGGCTATTATTGGATCACCGGGCGCGTCGATGATGTCATCAACGTCTCCGGCCACCGCATGGGCACCGCCGAGGTCGAATCGGCGCTGGTCGCGCATGCCAAGGTCGCCGAAGCGGCGGTGGTCGGGATGCCGCATGAGGTGAAGGGTCAGGGCATCTATGCCTTCGTCACGCTCAACAGCGGGGTCGAACCGTCGGACGAGTTGCGGACGGAATTGCGGCAATGGGTGCGCAGCGAGATCGGGCCGATCGCCAGCCCCGATGCACTGCAATTCGCGCCCGGGCTGCCCAAGACGCGGTCGGGCAAGATCATGCGCCGCATCCTGCGCAAGATTGCCGAGAACGACACCGGCAATCTGGGCGATATTTCGACGCTCGCCGATCCGGGGGTGGTCGAGACGCTGGTCGCCGAACGGGTGCGATAGCGCTTTGGCGATCTGCCTTCTCCCGTCATCCCGGATTTGATCGGGGATGCCGCTTCTTGCGCCGGTCATCAGGAAGAAGCGGGGCCCCGGATCAGGTCCGGGGCGACGGACGAGGGAGCCGGCGGGATGTGGGTTAATCCGGACCAATCAACGCAAGGGCGGATGATGGACGATCTGTACATACTGCGGCTGTCGTGTCGCAACCGGCCGGGACTGGTGGCGCGGGTCGCCACCTTCCTGGCCGAGCGTGGCGGCGACATCATGGATGCGCAGCAATTCGACGACCGGCTGAACGAGCATTTCTTCATGCGCGTCGTGTTCGCGCTGCCCGGCGCCGACGTGGCGGAGCTGCGGGCTGCCTTCACCCCGGTCGCGGCGGCGATCGGCGCGGACTGGACGCTCCAGCCCAAGGCGCGGCTGCCGCGCGTGCTGTTGATGGTGTCGAAATTCGACCATTGCCTCGGCGACCTGCTGTACCGGCAGCGGCTGGGCGAGCTGCCGATGGAGGTGGTCGGTATCGTCGGCAACCACCCGCGCGAGGCGCTGACCGTCGATGTCGGCACGGTGCCGTTCCACCACCTGCCGGTGACGCGCGAGACGAAGCCGGCACAGGAGGCGGCAGTACGCGCGCTGGTCGAGGAGACCGGCGCGGAGCTGGTGGTGCTCGCGCGCTATATGCAGGTGCTGTCCGACGAGATGGCGGCGTGGCTGTCGGGACGATGCATCAACATCCACCACAGCTTCCTGCCCGGCTTCAAGGGCGCCAAACCGTATCATCAGGCGCACGAGCGCGGCGTGAAGATGATCGGCGCGACCGCGCACTACGTCACCGCCGATCTCGATGAGGGACCGATCATCGCGCAGGACGTCGAGCCGATCGGGCATGCCGACACCCCTGACGATCTGGTGCGTAAGGGACGCGATATCGAGCGCCGCGTACTCGCCGAGGCTGTACGGCTGCACCTTGAAGGACGCGTGCTGCTAAATGGCGGGCGGACGGTAGTTTTTCGCTGAGGCGACACTTGGCAGCCCCCTTACGTTAGCGCTATCTTTTGCAGGCTCGCTGCGGCGGGACGCGAAAAGATAACGATGGAGGGATGGCCATGACGAGGCGCAAGGTTCGTAACGGATGGGTCGCGGGCTGGGCGGCGGTGCTGCTCGCGGGGGCAGCGTCGCCTGTGCTGGCGCAGGCCGACAGGATGACGCCGATCGCTACCCCGGCGCAGCCGACCGCGATCACGCTCGACACCGGGCCGCTGCCCGATGCGCCGAACAAGGAGGCGTGGCACCGGCAATATGGCAGCACCTTTACGCGCAACGTGACGGTCGCGACGCTGACCCCTTTCCTCCCGGCCCCCGGCACCGCGACCGGTGCGGCGGTGGTGGTCGCGCCGGGCGGTGGGTTCCGCACGCTGTCGATGGAGAATGAAGGCTGGGACGTCGCCAAGGCGCTGGCGAAGCGCGGCGTGGCGGCGTTCTTGCTGAAATACCGGCTGAACCAGACGCCCGCCGACATGCCCGGTTTCGAGAAGTCGATGGCGGAGATGTTCTCCGGTTCCGCGCCGCGACCGCGGGTCGATCCGGGCGCGATGACCGCGCGGCTAGGGCCGCAGATCGCCGATGCGCGCGCCGCCTTCGCGCTGATCCGGAGCCGTGCCGCGGAGTGGAAGGTCGATCCCGACCGGATCGGGATGATCGGCTTTTCGGCGGGCGCGATGCTGACGATGGCGACGACGCTTGCCGGGCAGGACGCGAAGCCGGCGTTCGTCGCGGACATCTATGGTCCGCTCGGCGCGGTCGAGGTGCCGGCGGATGCGCCGCCGCTATTCATCGCGCTGGCGGCGGACGATCCGTTCTTCGCCAATGACGGGATCGGACTGGTCGACAGATGGCGCGCGGCGAAGAAGCCGGTCGAGTTCCACCTGTACGAGCAGGGCGGGCATGGCTTCGGCATGTACCAGAAGCCGACGACCAGCACCGGGTGGTTCGATGCGTATGTGCGGTGGCTGGGGATGCACGGGTTGCTGGCGAAGAAGAAGTAACCCGTCGTCGCCCCTGCGCAGGCAGGGGCTATGACTGTTTCGTCAAGCGGAGGGGCTGACACAGCAGCCAGCGAGCATGTGTCCGATGATCCTCGGCACGAGACAGTCATGGGCCCCTGCCTTCGCAGGGGCGACGGTGTTTCTGGCGAGTGTACGAAGACCCGGCCGCCGGTATCGCCCCTGCCTTGGCAGGGGGCGACGGGAGCGTCAGAGGCGGAAGCGGATGCCGAGCGAGTAATAGCGGCCTTCCTCGCGGACATCGACGGGATAGCCGGCGTCGGCGGCGAAGTTGCGATAGTTCTGCCACGGCTGCGCGAGGATGTTGCTGACGTCGGCGGTGAGCGTGATGTTCTCGAACGGCGTATAGGACGCCGAGAAGTCGAGCCGCGAAATCGGCCGCACCGTCACGCCCGCGAACTGCGCCTCGCCAGGGTTGCGGGTGAAGCTGTCGACGAACTCCGAGCGGCGATTATACGACAGCCGCGCCGAGATCGGGCCCTTTTCGTAGAAGCCGGTGGCATTGTACGTCCACTTCGACACGCCGGTGATCGGGACGACCGGCGCCGCCTCGCCCAGCGTCGAGGGCAATTGGTTGGTGCCGTCGAGGTAGGTGACGTTGAGCTGCGTCCCGAAGCCGCTGAGCAGGCCGGGCAGGAAGTCGAAGAAGGTCTGGAAGTTGGCCTCGGCACCCTTGATCCTGCCCGAACCGGCATTTTCTGGGCGCGATATTTGCACCCGGCCAAAGGTCGGATCGTCGACGACCGAGGTATAATTGCTGATAAAACCGAACAGGTCGCGGTAGAAGACCGACGCCGTGAACGAGCCGGTCGGCGCGAAATACCACTCCAGCGTCGCATCCCAATTGTTCGAGGTCAGCGGCTTCAAATCAGGATTTCCTCCGCTGCCGGTCGCGGCGAAGGCAGCACCAGTATCGGTATTGCGGGTAAAGCTGAACGCGGGATTCAATTGATTGAAGTTCGGTCGCGTCCGCGTTTCGGTGTAGGCGAGGCGCGCCTGCAGCTTCGGCGTGAACTTCAACCGCGCGCCGAACGACGGCAGCACGTCGACGTAATTCTGGCGATTGATCTGCGGTACGAAGGAGATGACGTTGTTGGTGCTGAGCCGCGTCACACCCCGATAGGTGCCGTCGTTGTTGACGACGCGCACGCCCGCGGTGCCGTCGACCTCGACGCCGGCAATCGTGAAGTCGTAGTGCGCCATCGCATAGGCGGCATAGGTGCTTTCCTGCGCGCTGAACCCGCCGTCCTCGCGCAGCGCAATCTCTTCCTGACCGAAGCGGGCGACACTGTCGCGCAGGTCGACGTTGGTCGGATCGCGCGCGATCAACTGAGGGCCAACCGAATAGGTCAGCGCGCGCAACGCGTCGAAGTTCGAGCGGATCGCGGTGCGCGACGGCATCAGCCAGTTGCGGAACTGCGCGGCGGGCTGACGGAAACCGTCCTCGACCTTCTCCAGCGCGCCGGTCGGCAGGCTGGCGAGCGGGATGCCGAGCGCGTCGGTGGCGAGGTAGCGGTCGCCCTGCTCCAGCTTCGCGGTGCGCGATACCCAGCGGACGCCGAAGTCGAGCCGCTGGATCAGCGGCAGTTCGGTATCGAGCTGCAGATCGGCGCGCCACTGATGCCCTGCGCCGGTCGCGTGGTACCGCTTCTGATAGAAGCCGCGCCAGATGTAATTGTCGGGGTTGAGCGCGTCGAAGCCGGGGAAGTTGAACGATGCGCCGCCGTCGCGGTCGAACTCGACATCGACCTGCGGCGACGAGGCGAAGCGCGCGTCGAGGCTGTATTCGAGCTGCGAATAGGTGCTGTAGGTATAGGCGTAGTCGCTGCTGATCTTCGCGCGGTCGCCCTTCCATACGAAGCCGATCGCGCCCTGATAGGTGTCGGTGCGGTCGTTGAAGGTCGAGCGGAACTGCTGCGGGGCGAGCCCACCGGTCTTGGTGAGGCTGAGCACCTTGCGCGGATCGCTGGGGTCGAGGACGATGTTGCTGAGCGTCGGGCGCGTGCCGTTCTGACCGGGTAGCGCCAGCGTTTCCGCCTCCAGCAGCGCGGTGAAGTTCTCGTTCGACTGTTCGCCGCGATACGCCTGCCACAGTCCGTCGGCGTAGACCTCCAGCCGGTCGTTCGGGCGCCATTGCAGGCTGCCGTTGACAGACGGCCGCGTGCGGGTGCCGGTCGCGAAATAATTGCCGACCGAATTGGGGATACGGAAATCGGTGCCGACGCCCGGTGTCGCGACGGTCAGGTCGTCGTTGGCGTTGTTGACGTCGCCGGTCGGGGTGCGGGTCGTCTGGTCGTTGAAGCGGACCGCGTTGCGGTAGCGCGTGCGGGTGACCGCGACGTTGACCAGCGCGCCGATCTCGCCGATCCCGGTGTCCCAGCGGTCGGTGATCAGGATGTTGCCGACCGGGTCGAGTTTGCCCGACTGATCGTTGTACGCGCCGCGGATGCCGCCGGCGATCTCGAAGCCGGTGAAGTCGAACGGGCGACGCGAGCGGACGTTGACCAGCCCCGCCAGCCCCGGCTCGATCAGGTCGGCGGTGCCGGACTTGTAGACCTCCAGCGCGGCAAGCGCACCGGCCGGAAAGTCCTGAAGCGCGACGCCGCGGTTTTCGGCGGTGAAGATCTCGCGGTTGTTGAAGGTGGTGCTGATGTCGCCGAGACCGCGGATCAGCACACCGTTCGCTTCGTCGTTCGAGCGGTTGACCTGCACGCCGGTGACGCGCGCCAGCGCCTCGGAGGCGTTGTTGTCGGGCAACTTGCCGATGTCCTCGGCGACAACCGCATCGAGGATCGACGTCGAATCGCGCTTGAGCGCCTGCGCCGAGCGGAGGCTGGCGCGCACGCCGGTGACGACGATGTCGTCGGCGGCGGGGCCGGTGGTGGCGACCGGCGACGTCGGCGCGACCGCGCTCGCCTCCTGCGGCAGCGGTGCGTCCTGTGCGGCGGCGAGGCCCGGCGTCAGCGCGGTTCCGGCCAGCAATGCCGTTCGGAACAGGGTTTTCATCGTCGCCTTCACTGCATCTCTCCCAAGCTCCGCAGCCGGTGCCGCGGCGTTTATTAAATCAGACATAATGCTCGGAGTATTGAAGCGTCAATATCATGACAGATTCATGCAGCACAGATTTGCAAAAATTAAGTGAGACTCCACTGAGTGTTAGCAATGCAGAACAAGGCGACCTAGGGCCTTACTGGGGCTCAGCTTGTCTGACATTCGCGTCGGCTTACCGCGCATGATCACCTGCGCTGAAGGCGAACACACGACGACGGTAGGTTGGCGAGGTGGCGGTGCCCCGCCCTCAATTCGTCCGCTTGTTCGCCGATGCTGCCTGCTCGGCTTTGGCGCGGTAACCAGCCGCCATCGATCGCAGGAATGCAGCGTCGCCACGACTGTCGAGTTCGCTCGCGAGCCGGCCCTAACGCGCGGCCTGCGCCAGAAGATGCCTTACAATCGATTCCACAACAAAGGAGCGAACAAGGGCGGGAACCGTTCCCGCAGTTCACCGTTTTGGGTCACCCAGCAGCCTTGGCCCCGCGGCGATACAGATGAAGCAACGGCTCGGTGTAGCCGCTGGGCTGTGCGGTGCCCTTGAACACCAGCGCACGCGCCGCCTGCATCGCGAGGCTGTCGGGCGTCAGTGGACGATAGGCCGGGTCGGACGCATTCTGGGCATCGACCCGGGCCGCCATGCGCGTGAACGCGGCATCGACCTGCGCCGCGGTGGCGACGCCGTGCTCCAGCCAGTTGGCCAGGTGCTGCGACGAAATGCGCAACGTCGCGCGGTCTTCCATCAGCCCGATGTCGTGGATGTCGGGGACCTTCGAACAACCGACACCCTGATCGATCCAGCGCACGACATAGCCCAAAATGCCTTGCGCATTGTTGTCGAGTTCGTCGGCAATCTCCTGCGCCGACCAGTTGTGCCCGGCAGCGAGCGGGATCGTCAGCAACGCGTCGAGCGACGCCACCTGCTCGGTCGCGCGCGCGGCCTGTCGCGCGGCGACGTTGACGCGGTGGTAATGCGTGGCGTGGAGCGTCGCGGCGGTCGGCGAAGGTACCCAGGCGGTAGTCGCCCCGGCACGCGGGTGCGCGACCTTCTGTTCGAGCATGTCGCGCATCCGGTCCGGCGCGGCCCACATCCCCTTGCCGATCTGCGCCCGCCCCGCCAGCCCGCAGGCGAGCCCGATCTGGAGGTTGCGATCCTCGTATGCGGTGATCCATGCCGCGCTCTTCATGTCCGCTTTGCGCACCATCGCTCCGGCGTGCATCGCGGTGTGGATCTCGTCACCGGTGCGATCGAGGAAGCCGGTGTTGATGAAGACGATCCGGTCGCGCACCGCATGGATGCAGGCGGCGAGATTGGCGCTGGTACGGCGTTCCTCGTCCATGACGCCGATCTTGATCGTGTGCCGCGCCAGCCCGAGCAAATCCTCCACCGCGTCGAACAATCGATCGGTGAACGCCGCCTCGTCGGGGCCGTGCATCTTGGGCTTGACGATGTAGATCGAGCCGGTGCGGCTGTTGTAGCGGCCGCCCAGATCGTGAAGGTCGTGCACCGCGATCAGGCTGGTGATCGCCGCATCGAGGATGCCTTCCGGCGCCTCGCTTCCGTCCGGTAGCAGGAGCGCCGGCGTCGTCATCAGATGACCGACGTTGCGCACGAAGAGCAGACTGCGTCCCGGCAGCCAAAAGGCTTTCCCATCGGGCGCGACATAGCCGCGATCGTCGTTGAGCCGACGGGTGAGCGTCCGCCCGCCTTTCTCGAACGTCTCCTCCAGATCGCCGCGCATCAACCCCAGCCAGTTGGCATAGGCCGCCACCTTGTCTGCGGCATCGACCGCGGCAACCGAATCCTCGAGATCGCAGATCGTGGTGAGCGCGGATTCGAGGATCACGTCGGCCAGCCCTGCGGCATCGTCGCGCCCGATCGGGTGCGTGCGGTCGATCACCAGCTCGATATGCAGCCCGTGGTGGCGCAGCAGCCAATTGTCGCCCGCGCGCCCGGCCAGTTGCGACGGATCGGCGAGCGCGGGCATGCCCCCTGCCCAGTCGCGCCAGCTTCCGTGCGCCAGCGGCACCGCATCGTCGAGGAACGCGCGCGCCCAGTCGATCACCTGCGCGCCGCGTGCCGGATCGTAGCCGGGGCCGGCGGCGGCACCCGGCAGCGCATCGGTGCCGTACAGCGCATCGTACAGGCTGCCCCAACGCGCGTTGGCGGCGTTGAGCAGGAAGCGGGCGTTCAGGATCGGCACCACCAGTTGCGGCCCGGCGATGCGTGCGACCTCGTCATCGACGTCGCGCGGCGCAATCTCGAACGGTGCCGGTTGGTCGACCAGATAGCCGATCGCGCGCAGGAACGACTGATAGGCGACCGGATCATGCGGCTGCCCGACCCGATTGCGGTGCCAGGCGTCGATCTGCGCCTGCAACGTGTCGCGGTGGCGAAGCAATGCCGCATTCTCCGGGGCGAAGCGCGCGTAAAGCGCCGCAAGGCCGCGCCAAAAGGCATCCGCCGCGATGCCGGTGCCGGGCAGCGCGCGTTGCTCGACGAAGGAGGCAAGCTCGCTTGCGACCCGCAATCCCGCGCGATCCTCATAAACATCGGCCATCGTGCACCTCCTCCTCGCCGACCGACATAAACGCCTTGCGATCCTGTCGGTAGCAGACAAAGGTTCGAAACACCTTTTCCTTGGAAGAACGAATGCTCGATCCCGATTACGTGCTGTTCGCGCAAGTGATCGAGGCGGGCAGCCTGTCGGCGGCGGCGCGCGCGCTGGGCATCTCCCCGGCGATGGCGTCGAAGCGGCTGGCACGGCTGGAGGCGCGGCTGGGCGTGCGGCTGATCCAGCGCACCACGCGGCGGCTGGCCGCGACCGATGCCGGCGAACGCTTCCACGCCGATGTCGTCGCGATCCTGCGCGACATCGCCGCGGCGGAGGCGCGCGTCACGGGGGTCCGCGACGAACCGACGGGGGTGCTGCGCGTGTCGGCGCCGACATCGTTCGGGCGGCTGCATATCGCGCCGCGGCTGCACGACTTCCTGCGCGCCGCGCCGCGCGTGACGCTGGAGCTGAACCTGACCGACGCCAATGTCGATCTGGTCGCCGAGCGCGTCGATGTCGCGGTTCGGATCGCCAGCGAGATCCCGCCCAGCCTGGTCGCGCATCGGCTGGGAAACAGCCGGCGGCTGCTGTGCGCGGCCCCGGCGTATCTTGCCGAACATGGCCAGCCGCGCACGCCGGGCGAATTGATGCGACACCGGCTGCTCGCCGCGGACGGGCAATGGCCGTGGCGGTTGGTGAACGGACGACGGCGACAGGCGATCGACGGGCAGAGCCACGTGCGCACCAATTCGAGCGAGATCGTCCGCGAACTGGCGTTGTCCGGCGTGGGCATCGCGTTGCGATCGATCTGGGATGTCGGCGACGCGCTGGCGGCGGGACGGCTGGTGCCGGTGCTGCCCGGCTGGGAGGGGCCGAGCGATCTGGCGATCCACGCGCTGCATCCGCGCGCGCCCGCGGTTCCGGCGGCGGTGACCGCGTTCGTTGCCTTCCTGCGCCGGACGCTCGATCCGGCGCCGTGGTCAGCTATTGTGGCGGGAGATCGGGATCGCGATCCGGCAGCGGACGCCGTCGGCGCCTAGCACGAACGAAGTTTGCGCGCCGAGCTGATAGGGCAACGCCCGCTCGATCAGCTCGCGTCCCTCGCCCGATCCGATCGGGACGCTCCCGGACGCGGGCATCGGGACGCCGGTTTCGTGCCAGTCGATATGCAGCCACGGCGTCCCGTCCTCCCCCGCCGACAGGTTCCACGTGATCGCGAGCTTCCCGCCCGCGGTGCCGAGCGCCCCGTATTTGACGGCATTGGTCGCCAGCTCGTGCAGCGCCATCGCCAGCGTCTGCACGGTCGACGAGCGCAGCCGCACGCCCTTCGGCCCCGAAAGCGTGACCGCCGCCGCCTCCCCGTCCAGCGCGGCCATCTCCGCATCGAGCAGGCTGTCGAACGTGACGCGATCACTGTCTGACAGCCGCGACAACAGTCCCTGCACGCGCACCAGCGCCTGCAGGCGATCGCCGAACCGCTGGTGGAACTCGACCAGATCATGGCTGGAGCGCGCGCATTTGTCGGCCAGCGCGCGCACCACGCCGATCAGGTTGCGCGTGCGATGCTGAAGCTCGGCGATCAGCACCTGCTGCCGCTCGGCCCAGGCGCGGCGCTCGGTAACGTCGACGATTGCGCCGACCATCCGCACCGGTTGCGCGGCATCGTCGAAGAAGAAGCGCCCGCGCGCCGAATGCCAGTGCACCGACCCGTCCGGGTGGACGACGCGGAATTCCTGCTTGTAGGGGCGCCCGCCGCCCATCGCCTCGGCCATCAACGTCTCGGCCTCGGCCCGATCGTCGGGATGGACGCGCGCCAGCCACGCCGAATAGCTGGGCTCGACCGAGCCGACCGGATAGCCCTGCAGCAGGAAATGCTCGGCCGACCAATGGACTTCGTCGGTCGCGACGTTCCAGTCCCACAGGCCGATCCCGCCGACCTCGACCGCACTGCGCAGCCGTTCCTCGCTGCGCGTCACCGCCTCGCGCGCATGATGCGACGCGGTGACGTCGGAGGTGATGCCGCCGATCAGCACCACCTGACCCGCGGCATCGCGGATCGGAAATTCGGTGGTTCGCAGCCAGCGCGTTCGGCCGTCGGGGGCGCATCGGATGCGGTAATCGACGGTGGCATGTTCGCCGCCGCGCACGCGGGCGGTCGCCGCCTCCACCTGCGCGCGGTCGTCGGGCAGGATCAGCGCCAGCCAGTTGCGGTAATGATCGCCGGTCAGCACCTGTCGCCGCGGCTGGCCGTAGATCGTGCGGAACGCCGGCGTGACATAGCGCCAGTGCAGCGTCCGCGCATCGCGGATCCACAGCGCATCACGAGAGGCATCGCCGAACAGGCGCAGCATCTCCTCCCGCTCGCGCAGCCGCTCGGTCGCCTGCCGCTGTTCGGTGACGTCGAAGACGACGCCGTGCAGGATGCGCGTATCGGGGCCATCGGCGCGCCCGCGCCACCGCAGCCAGCAGCCCGCGGTCGGCCCGGCGACGATCTCCAGCTCGCCGTCGAATTCCTCGCCGGGCACGATGCGGCGCGTGACGAAGCGGTTGACCGCCTCGCGCCCCTCCGGAGACAGGCGGTCGAGGAAGTCGGTCGCCAGCCGCGGCTCGTCGCTGGGCGGCATGCCGAGGAACGCGAAGAAGCGCGCGTCGCCGCGCACCTCCCGCGTGGCCATGTCGATCCGCCACGCCCCCATCCCGCCGCCGTCGAGCGCGATGCGACGCATCTCCTCGCTGCGGCGTACGACCTCCTCGGCGGTACGCCGCGCGGTGATGTCGATCCCGGTGCCGAACCATTCCACCACCCGGCCATCGGCATCCACCACCGGCAGCGCGCGCGACGCGACCCAGCCGATCGACCCGTCGGGACAGCGGACACGGTGCTCCAGCTCGAACATCGTCGGGCCGTCGAGCGCGATGGCCATCGCCGCGAACACCGCGCCGCGATCCTCGTGCGGGATGAAGCGTTCGACCCAATCGTCAATCGGCTCGGTCACGTCGGGCAGCATATCGCGCCCGTCGAGATACAACAGCGCGCGCCAGTCCGCGCTCATCCGGAACAGCATGTGGCGCCCGGTGGTCACCATCATCCGCAACTGCGCCTCGCTGTCGCGCAATTGCGCGGTGGCGCGGCGATGATCGGTCACCTCGACAAGCTGCTGCAACGCGCCCGCGACCACGCCGTCGGCATCGCGGATCGGCAACCAGGTGATGTCGAAGCTGCGGCGCTCATACTGTCCGGCCGCATCGCGCATCGACACTTCGCGCCCCGCCACCGACACCGCCGCGCCCGCGAGCACCGTCGCCAGCCGCTGCGCCACCTCGTCATCGTAGATGTCGTCCCACCCTTCCGCGACCGGCCGTCCGAGCAGCGCCGGATGGCGATCGCGCGCAACCTCGACATAGGCGTCGTTGTACATTTGCAGCAGCGCCTCACCCCACAGCAGGGTCGCGGGGCGCGGCATCGCGAGCATCGTCTCGACCGTCGACAGCAGTTCCGCCGGCCAGGTCGCGATCGGGCCCAGCGCGGTCGCCGCCCAATCGAAGGCGCGGATCCGCGCCGCCATGTCCCCGGTGCCGGACGGTCGCGTCATTCCTGGCTTCATCCCCGTCAGCAAAGCGCGAACATTAAACTTTGGCAAGATAAGCCTTTGGCGCGGCAAGCACGATAGCAGTCCCCGCGCCGATCGGATAGCAGCGGACGATCATCATCAAAGTGGCGATCCCCACCCATGAAGCTGCTGATCGTTGAGGACGACGTCGAATATGCCGCCGCGCTGAAGGCCGAACTGGCGCAGCGCGACCATCACGTCACGATCGCCGAAACCGGCCCCAGCGCACTGACCGCGATCGAACGCGACGCCTTCGACGCGATGATCCTCGATTCGATGCTGCCGCAATTGACGGGTGTCGCCGTCGTGGAGCGACTGCGCGATGCCGGGCACAATCTTCCGGTGCTGATGCTCTCCGCGCTGGGCCGCTCTACCGAGAAGATCGGCGGCCTGACCGCGGGCGCGGACGATTATTGCGTCAAGCCGACCCCGGCGGCGGAGATCGAGGCGCGGCTGCACGCGCTGCTGCGCGCGCGCGGCTGGACCGCGGCGGGCGACGCCGACATGCTGCGCGCCGGCGACATCGTCGTCAGCCCCGGGCAGCATCGCGCGTGGCGCGCCGACCAGCCGCTCGACCTGACGCGGCTCGAGTTCGGGTTGCTCGCCGAGCTGATCCGCCATGCCGGCAGCTTCCTGACGCGGGCGATGCTGATCGAGCGCGTCTGGGGCTATGATTTCGAGCCGGGCACCAACATCGTCGACGCGCAGGTGCGGCTGTTGCGGCGCAAGCTGACCGCGGGCGGCGGCGACGATCCGATCGCGACCAAGCGCGGCGTCGGTTACATGCTGCGCGCGTAGGATGGCGTCGCTCGGGCGGCTGACCGCGCTGTTCCTGGGCGCATTCGGGGCCGCGACCGCGCTGACCGGCTATGCCAGCTATTCGGCGTCGCGCCACACGATCGAGGCGCTGGTCGACCGGCGGCTGGACGAGGTGAGCCGCGCGCTGCTCGACGAATCGTTGCGCGGCAATCCGGCTGCGATCCTGGCGCGGATCGCGGCGCTGTCGACGCAGCGCGAGACCGGCGACCTGGGCTTCGAACTGGTCGATGCGCGCGGCGAACGGCTCGGCGGCAACGTGACCGTCACGGGGCCGGTGCCATCAGGGTTCTCGACGCTGGGGCACAACGTGCTGCCGGGGACGACGGCGTTTCGCATCCAGCGGCGCGATGCCGGTGGGGGCCTGCAACTGGTGACGCTGGTCGAAACCGAGCCGGTCGAGGGGTTCGCGGCGGTGTGGCTGCGCAGCTATGCGCTCGGCTTCGGGTTGATCGTCATCATCGTCGTCGCGGGCGCGGTGTCGTTCAGCACGATCGTGCGGCGGCGGATCGGCGAACTGCGCAGCACCGCCGAGGCGATCATCGACGGCGACCTGACGCAGCGCGTGCCGGTCGAGCCGGGCAGCGGCGCGTTTGCGGGGCAGGCCGCGACCTTCAACCGGATGCTCGACCGGATCGCGGCGCTGGTCGAAAGCCTGCGGCATGTCGGCGGCGATGTCGCGCACGATCTGCGCACCCCGCTGGCGCGACTGCGCAGCCGCCTCGCGCTGATCGTCGCCGAGACGCCGACGCCCGAGCTGGAGGCGGCGCTGGAGCAATGCGACGAATTGCTGGCGATGTTCTCCGCGATGCTGCGCATTTCGGAGGTGGAGGGCGGCGAGCGGCGGACGGCGTTCCGTGCCTTTTCGCTGGCGGGGGTGGCGATCGACGTGACCGAGACGCTGGCGGCCAGCGCGGACGACAGCGGGCATGAGCTGACGCTGGACGCGATCGCGGACGGCGAGATCGAGGGCGACCGGCAATTGTTGACGCAGGCGGCGCTCAATCTGGTCGGCAATGCGCTGACCCATAGCCCGCCCGGATCGCGCGTGACGGTGGCGGTGACGCGCGCGGCGGCGCAGATGCGGCTGACGGTAACCGACGATGGGCCGGGGATTCCCGCCGAGGAGCGCGCGACGGCGCTGCGGCGCTTCGGCCGGCTGGATGCGAGCCGCCATCGGCCCGGACACGGGCTGGGGCTGCCGCTGGTCGAAGCGATTGCGCGGATGCACGGCGGGACGCTGTCGCTGGATGACGCCCGGCCGGGGCTGCGCGCGACGATCGCGGTGCCGGTGGCGGGGTGACGGTGTCGCCGCTCCCGCTGAAATCACCGTCGCCCCGGACTTGATCCGGGGCCCCGCTTCTTTCCGGCAGTGGGAGCAAAAAGCGGGATCCCGGATCAAGTCCGGGATGACGGAAGAATTGAGGCCGCCGCTATTCCGCCTTCGTTTCCTCGCCGTAGAACAGCTCGCCGATGCGGATTTCCTCGCGCCCCTGCGAAACGCGATGCGCGTTGGTGTCGCGCAGCGAATAGACGCAGCCGCAATATTCCTGCTGGTAGAAATGCTCGCGCTTCGAGATCTCGATCATCCGCGCCGCGCCGCCGCCCTTGCGCCAGTTGAACGTCCAGTAAGCGATATCGGGATAATGCGCCGCTGCGCGCTCGCCGCAGTCGTTGATCTGCGCCATGTTCTTCCAGCGCGAGATGCCCAGCGACGAGGTGATGACCGGGAACCCGTGCTCATGCGCATAGAGCGCCGTGCGCTCGAAGCGCATGTCGAAGCACATCGTGCAGCGCAGCCCGCGCTCGGGCTCGAACTCCATCCCGCGCGCGCGCTTGAACCAGTTGACCGTGTCGTAATCGGCATCGACGAACGGGATGTCGTGCTTCTCGGCGAAGCGAATATTCTCCTCCTTGCGGAGAATATATTCCTCCTTGGGGTGAATATTCGGATTGTAGAAGAAGATCGTATAGTCGATCCCGCTCGCGGTCATCGCTTCCATCACCTCGCCGGAACAGGGCGCGCAGCAGGAATGGAGCAGCACTTTCTTCTGCCCGTCGGGCGGGGTGAGCAGCGGGCGGTCGTAGTCGGTCGTCATGCGCGCCGCCTTAGCGGAAAATGTTCGGGTGGTCACGGCCACCTCATCGTCATCCCGGGCTTGACCCGGGATCCCGCTTCCTGTCGACCTGAGAAAAAAGCGGGGCCCCGGATCAAGTCCGGGGCGACGTATCAGCGCCGCATCAACCCGCCGAGCACGCCGCGCACCACCTGCCCCAGCAGCCCACCGCCGCTCGCGCCGCGCCGCGAGCCGCCGAACACCGCCCTGGTCACTTCGTTCGCCACCGCGCGGCCGACCGCCGACGAGGCCGACCGCGAAGCCGAGGTCATCGCGCGGTTCCACGGATCGTTCGCCGACTCGCGCTCGGCCGCACGACGCGCGCGTTCTTCCTCGCGGGCGGCACGGTCCGCCTCGCGCGCCGCGCGGGCATCTTCCTTCGCCTGCGCAGCGGCGGCCTTCTCCGCGTCGGTCGAGGCGCGCGCCGCAGCCGCCGCGGCGGCGGCCTCGTGCGTCTTGGCCGACAGCAGTTCCTCGGCCGATTCGCGGTCGACCAGCGTATCGTACTTGGTGCCGATCGCGTCGGTCTGGATCAGCACGCGGCGTTCCTCGGGCGTGACCGGGCCGACGCGGCTCGACGGCGGACGGATCAGCGTGCGCTGCACCGGCGATGGCGCGCCATCGCGCTGGAGCAGCGACACCAACGCCTCACCGGTGCGCAGCTCGGTGATTGCGGTTGCCACGTCGACGTGCGCGTTGGCGCGGAACGTCTCGGCCGCGGCCTGCACCGCCTTGCGGTCGCGCGGGGTGAAGGCATTCAACTTGTGCTGGATGCGGTTGCCCAACTGCCCCGCGACGTTGTCGGGCACGTCGATCGGGTTCTGCGTGATGAAATAGACCCCGACGCCCTTCGAGCGGATCAGCCGCACGACCTGCTCGATTCGGTCCATCAGCGCGGGCGGCGCCTCGTCGAACAGCAGATGCGCCTCGTCGAAGAAGAAACACAATTTCGGCTTGTCGGCATCGCCGATCTCGGGGAGGAATTCGAACATCTCGCCGAGCAGCCACAGCAGGAACGTTGAATACAGCTGCGGCGAGGCCATCAACTTGTCGGCGGCGAGGATGTTGACCAGCCCGCGCCCGTTGTCGTCGGTGCCGAACAGGTCGGAGAGCGCCAGCGCCGGCTCGCCGAAGAAATGCTCCGCGCCCTGCGCGCGCAATTGCAGCAGCGCGCGCTGGATCGCACCGACCGACTGTTTCGAGACGTTGCCGTAGCGGGTGGTGAGTTCCTCGGCGCGCTCAGCGCAATGCGCGAGCATCGCCTGAAGGTCATCGAGGTCGAGCAGCAGCAGGCCCTCTTCGTCGGCGACGTGGAAGGCGATCGTCAGCACGCCTTCCTGCACCGCGTTCAGCCCCATCAGCCGCGCGAGCAGCAGCGGGCCCATCTCGCTGATCGTGGTGCGGACCGGATGCCCCTGCTCGCCGAACAGGTCCCAGAACTGCACCGGGGTATCGGCGTATTTCCAGTCGGTCGCGCCGATCTCGGCGGCGCGCGCGGCGAAGGCTTCGTGGGTCTTGGCAGTCGCCGAGCCCGGCATCGCCAGCCCCGACAGATCGCCCTTCACATCGGCGAGGAAACAGGCGACCCCGGCGTTCGAAAAGCCCTCGACGATGCCCTGCAGGGTCACGGTCTTGCCGGTGCCGGTCGCACCCGCGATCAACCCGTGGCGATTGGCGCGCGCGAGGTCGAGCCGCTGCGGGTCGGCGCCGCCTTCGCCTGCGCCGATCAAAATGCTGCCGCCGTCCGCCACGCTCTCTCTCCCACACAAAAGGGCCGCCGCATCATGCGATGCGACGACCCGTTTGACTAGTTACTTGCCCCGTCGCCCCGGACTTGATCCGGGGCCCCGCTTCTTGCGACGCAGCCCGGGAAAAGCGGGACCCCGGATCAAGTCGAGGCATCTGCGAAAGTCCCCTTCTTGTACCCCGGCGAAGGCCGGGGCCCAGTTGGGGGACGCTGATGATGCGCGTCGCGCTTCGTTTGATAGGCCTTCCCAACTGGGCCCCGGCCTTCGCCGGGGAACAGAAAGTGGATTTCGCAGAGGGCTCGATCAAGTCCGGGGTGACCGAAAGGCACTTACTTGATCTTCACCGCCATGAACACGCCGGTGGTGCGGCCACGGGTCAGGTTGAGCAGCACCGACGGGCGTCCCGCCGCCTTTGCCGCCGCGACGATCCGCGCGACATCAGCGCCGGTGCGGACCGGCTGCGAATTGACCGACGAGATTACGTCGCCGCGCTTCAGCTTCTGCCCGGCGTCGCTCGACGGATCGACGCCAGCGACGACCACGCCCTGCACAGTCGAATCGACGCCAATTGAACGCGCGATCTGCGGGGTGAGCGGCTGGACCGAGATGCCGAGCGAGCTCGACCCCGGCGTCACCTGCGCGCCGCTGTCGTCGTCAGGCAGACCGTCATCGCCATCGCCGTCGCCGTTGATCGCGGCGAGCTGGTCATCGGTTGGGCGGGTCGCCACCACCGCGTTCAGTGATTGGCGCTTGCCGTCACGGATCACGTCGAGCTTGATCGTCGAGCCCGGCGCGGCGTTCGCGACCAGCGACGACAGCGTGCGATCCGGCGTCACCGCCTCACCGTTGATAGCGACCACCACGTCGCCCGACCGCAACCCGGCCTTGGCACCCGGCCCGCCCGGCTCGACGCGGCCGATGATCTCGCCCTGATCCTTGGGCAGCCCGAGCGCGCCGGCGATGTCGTCGTTCACGCGCTGGATGCCGACCCCCAAATAGCCGCGCTTGATCGATTCACCCTTCATCAGCGTGGCGAGGATCGGCTTGGCCTCGCTCGCAGGAATCGCGAAGCCGATGCCGATGTTGCCGCCCGATTGCGAATAGATCTGGCTGTTGATGCCGATCACCTCGCCGTTCAGGTTGAACATCGGGCCACCCGAATTGCCCTGGTTGATCGCGGCATCGGTCTGGATGAACGTGTCGAACGGCCCCGGCTGCCCGGTCGACCGGTGCACCGCCGAGACGATGCCCGCAGTGACGGTGCCGCCTAGCCCGAACGGCTGGCCGATCGCCACCACCCAGTCGCCGACGCGCGCACGCGTCGAGTCGCCTAGCTTCACGTACGGCAGCGGCGTCGGCGAGGTGATCTTGAGCACCGCGAGATCCGAGGTCGGATCGCGGCCGATCAGCTTCGCCTTATATTCCTTACGATCCTGCAAGGTGACGGTGATCGACTCGACCGTCGCGCCCTTCGCTGCCGGTGCGATGACGTGGTTGTTGGTGACCACGTAACCGTCCGCCGAGATCAGGAAGCCCGACCCGAGCGACTGGCCCTCGCGGGTGACAGGCGCGCCGCCGCCACCACCGCCGCCGAACTGGCCGAACAGGTCGCCGAACGGCGTGCCCGCAAACGGATTCGCCTGCTGCTGGACGGTCACCTTCTGCG
Source organism: Sphingomonas phyllosphaerae FA2 (assembly GCF_000427645.1). Lineage (GTDB taxonomy): Bacteria > Pseudomonadota > Alphaproteobacteria > Sphingomonadales > Sphingomonadaceae > Sphingomonas > Sphingomonas phyllosphaerae. The sequence continues at coordinate 2,228,345 of NZ_KE386571.1, forward strand.
TGGTGGAGATGTTGACCACCGCCGGCTGGAGCTTGGCGACCATGTCCGCGAAGCTCATCGGCGCACCGGCGCGCGGCGCGGCGGCGCTGATCGCGCCCGGCTCATTCTGCGCGATCTGCGCGGTGGCCGGGTTCTGGAGCGCGAGCGACGCGGCCGTGCCGCCAAGCAGGAGGGCGCCGGTCAGGGCGTAAGCGTAACGCACGGTTTTCATGTCCTCTTGGTCACCCGATCCGAAAGTGATGAATACATTGCACCCTGTGCGGCCATCGCGATGAACGGCGTTTGAATATGAACGCCTTGCTCATCGTCGATTAACGACCGCCGCCTTCGAACGCACGAAGATAGCCATTGTTCGGGCTCATGATGATATTGGTCGAACCTTCCGGCTGCGCCTGACCATCGGCCCCGAACGTGTGGCGATAGCTCTGCATCGCGCGATAGAAGTCATAGAAATCAGCGTCCTTGCTGAATGCCTCGGCATAGATTCGCGCGGCCTGCGCATCGGCTTCGGCGCGGACGATCTGCGCCTGCTTCTGCCCTTGCGCGCGGATCGTGTTCGCCTCCTGCTGGCGCGCGGTGCGCATCCGCTGAAGCGCGCTGTCGAGCGGGCTGCCGTCGGGCAGGTCGGCATGCTTGATTCGCACGTCAACGATCTCCGCCCCGTACTGGCGCGCCGAGCCCTGCAAGGAGTTCTGGATCGCGTCCATTACCGCACCACGCTCGGGGCTGAGCAGCACCGCGAACGGCACCTTGCCGAGTTCGTTGCGCAGCGCGGTGCCGAGCAGCGGGCGAAGCTGGTCGGCGACGCGCTCCTCGGTGTTCGAGGTGCTGCCCGTCGACGTCACCGCCTTCAGCGGATCGACGATGCGGAAGCGCGCATAGGCATCGACGTTGAGCCGCAGCTGATCGGTCGACAGCACCAGGGTGTTGTCGAGATCGGCGTCCAGTACACGCTTGTCGACCCACACGATCTTGTCGATGAACGGCACGCGCGCGATCACACCCGCGCCGGTATTGCCGATCATCTGCCCCGGCTGCCACTGGTTCACCAGCCGCACCGGATTGTTGAGCCGCAGGACCACCGCCTGCTGCGTCTCGGGGACGATCGCGAAGGTCGCCGCGGCGAGGATCGCCAGCACCAGCGCCAGCATCCCGATCGCGATCGGGTTACGCGTCAGCTGGCTCATCAGCGCTGCCCTCCCTGCGCGGGGGCGGTGGTCGTGGTGGTCGTCGTCGTCCCCTGCGTCGGCTCGACCAGCTTGCGCGCGCGATCGAGCGGCAGGTACGGCGTCACGCCCGGCGTTTCGACGATCGTCTTGTCGGTCTTGGCCAGCACGGCCTCCATCGTCTCGTAATACATGCGTCGGCGCGTCACCTCGGGGGCGAGGCGATATTGCGCATAGACCTGGTCGAAGGCCGACGCCTCGCCCTGCGCACGCGCGATCACCTGCTGCGAATAGCTGCGCGCATTGTTGAGGTTGCCGACCGCTTCCTGCTGCGCGGCGGTGACGGCGTTGAAGTCGTCGACCAGCGCGGCGGGCGGCGACGCCTGCTTGATCGACACGCCCTGCACGCGCACCCCGGCCTGATAGCTGTCGAGGATCTGCTGCATCACCTGCGTTACGCGCGCCTCAATCAGCCCGCGGCCCGCGCCGATCGCATCGTTCATCCGCGTCGTGGCCAGTACCGCGCGCATCGCGCTTTCGGCGGTCGCGCGGACGGTCTCCTGCGGGTCCTTGATCTCGAACACGTAGTTGCGCGGATCGGACACGCGCCAGCGCACCGTATAGGCGAGGTCGATGATGTTCTGGTCACCGGTCAGCACCGTTTCCCCGCCGTCCTGCGGGAATTCGTCGGTGCGCACCTGCTCGACGTCGACCTTCGTCACGTTGACGATCGGCGCGGGCAAGGTGACGCGAATGCCGGGCTCCAGCATCCCCGAATATTTGCCGAAATAGGTGACGACCCCGCGTTGCTGCGGCCCGATCTGGTGAAAGGACGTCAGCAACAGCCAGATCGCAACCAGCAGGCCGACGCCGATCAGCCACAGCGTCCGCGCCGACGCCCCGAGCGGCAGTTGCGGGCGACCGCCGCCCCCGCCCCCGCCGCCGACGCGCGTCTTCTTGAGGAACTCGTCGAGCGCAGTTGGCTTGGACGAGCCGCGCCGGCCACCCGGCGGCACCGACCACGGGTTGCGCGGGCCGGCACTGTCGTCGCCGCCGCCTCCCCACGGTCCATTGTTGTCGGCAGCAAGGATGATCGGGCGCCGGAGCCAGCGTCGCAGGATGGTCATGTTGGTCTTTATAGGTGCGCCGTTCACGAAAAACAGTGGCAAGCGGCGTGCACGCGCCTACGGATCGCCGGCATGGACCAGAAAGATGTGGCAGCAGCGGTCGCCGCGGTGGCCGGAACCCGCGCGACCGTGCGAATCGAGGGGCAACGGATCGGCGTGGTGATCGACGCCGCCGGGCTCGACGCACCGGCACGCGACGCACTGGAGGCAAGCGTGCAGATGGCGGCGGCGCGCCCCGGCTATGAGGTGCGCACGGTCGTCACCGCCGAGCGCGTCGCGCGCCGCATCGTCGCGGTCGCCAGCGGCAAGGGCGGGGTCGGCAAGTCGACGCTGTCCGCCAATCTCGCGATCGCGCTGGCCAAGGCGGGGCGGCGCACCGGACTGGTCGACGCCGACATCTACGGCCCGTCGCAACCGCGGCTGATGGCGGTCGAGGGCACGCGGCCCGAGGCGCGCGACAAAGTGTTGCTGCCGGTCGCGACCCCGTACGGCGTGCCGCTGCTGTCGATGGGGCAGCTGGTGGAGCCGGGCCGCGCGATCGCGTGGCGCGGGCCGATGACCGCGGGCGCTTTGGGTCAGTTGATCGACGCCGACTGGGGCGCGACGGACACATTGGTGGTCGACCTGCCGCCGGGCACCGGCGACGTGCAGCTGACGATGGTGCAGAAGCATCGCCCGGCCGGCGCGGTGATCGTCTCGACCCCGCAAGACCTCGCGCTGATCGATGCACGCCGCGCGATCGACCTGTTCGAGAAGGCGGGCGTGCCGATCATCGGGCTGGTCGAGAATATGGCGGGCTATGCCTGCCCGCATTGCGGCGAGGTGTCTGACCCGTTCGGGCACGGCGGCGCGGAGGCGGCGGCGCGCGAGGCCGGAATTGCGTTTCTGGGGAGGGTGCCGCTGGATATTACGATCCGCACCGCGTCGGATGCCGGGCAGCCGCCGGCAGCGGAGGCCGAAGACCGGGTGTTCGCGCCGATCGCGGCGCAGGTCGCAGCGTGGTTGGCGGCGGGGTGATGACGCTGTCGCCGCGGGCCTGATCGGCAGCCCCGCCTCTTTTCACGCAGGCAGGCAGAAGGCACAACGCCGAGAGGTGGGGGCGATCCCCCTCCTCATACGACGCCTCGGGCTCGACCCGGGGCACCGCTTGTTCTGCACCGCGCGAAGAAAGAAGCGGGCCCCCGGATCAAGTCCGGGGTGACGAACTCAAACACGTCATTGCGAGCGTAGCGCGGCAATCCAGAGCCGGATCAGGACGCTCTGGATTGCCGCGCTACGCTCGCAATGACGTAAAGACTTACTGCTTCGCCGGCGGAGTCGCGCCGAGCGCCTTGTCCTTCTGTGCGGCCGGATCGACCGACGGCGCGCCCGAGGCAGGGGTGCCGGTGTTGGCGAGGTCGGCGGTGTCGCCCTTGGTCGCCTCGGTGACGTTCGCCACCGCTGGGTCGGTCGGTGCCGCAGCGGCGCCCGCGGCCGGGGCGGCTGGCAGCGGCAGGTTCGAGCCCTGCTGGTTCAGATAGGCGATCACGTTCGCGCGGTCCTGCGGATTGCCGAGCCCGGCGAAGGTCATCTTCGTGCCGTTGGCGAACTTGCGCGGGCTGGTCAGCCACGCGTTCATCTTGTCGAAGTCCCAGTTGCCGCCGACGCTCTTCAATGCATCGGAGAAGGCGAACCCGCCCTTGCCCTGCCCGATCGGCTCGCCCAGCGTGCCGTACAGGTTCGGGCCGATGCCGTTCGCGCCACCCTGGTTGATCGTGTGGCAGGCCGCGCACTTCTTGAAGACCTCGGCGCCCTTGGCCGGATCAGCGCTGCCCAGCAGCGAGGCGATCGGCACCTCGGCCGCACCACCGCCGCCGCCGGCCTCCTCGACACCCTCGATCGCATAGCCCGGCTTCTCGGGGCGCTCACCGTGGAACAGCATGCCGCCCGCGATCGACAGCCCCAGGGCCGTCCCCGCCGCCGCCAGCGCCCAGCCGAAAATCGTGTTGGTCCGATCGTCCATGTCGCCGTTTCGCCCCTCTTCCTTCAGCGTTCCATAGAAAGGGCTCCCGCGCATCGCAAGCGCTTGAGCGGCGCGGCATGCTCTTCTAGGCCACGCGGCCATGCAAAGTTACGCCGCGCCTGCCCGCCCGATCGTCGCCGCCATGACCGCCGCCGCCGCTGCCGAGCCGGGGCGCGCGGTCGCGTTTCAGGGCGCGCCGGGCGCGAACAGCCATGTCGCGATGCAGGAGGCGTTCCCCGACGCGCTGCCGCTGCCGTGCTTCAGCTTCGAGGATGCGCTGGACGCGGTGAAGACCGGCGCGGCCGATTGCGCGATCATCCCGATCGAAAATTCACTGCACGGCCGCGTCGCCGACATGCATTTCCTGCTGCCCGAATCCGGGCTGGTCATCACCGGCGAGCATTTCCTCGCGATCCGCCACGCGCTGATCGGCTGCGGCCCGCGCGACGGCGTGCAACAGGCGATGAGCCATCCGCAGGCGCTCGGGCAATGCCGCCACTGGCTGAAGGCGCACGGGATCGCGCCGGTCAATTATCCCGATACCGCCGGCGCGGCGGCGGTCGTCGCCGAATTGCGTGATCCGCGCGTCGCGGCGCTGGCGCCGCCGGGCGCGGCGGCGATCTATGGGCTGGAGTTGCTGGCGACCGACATCGCCGATGCCGACCACAATACCACACGTTTCGTCACGCTGGCGCGCGGGGCGCGGCCGCTGTCGGGTGAGGGGCCGTGGATGACGACCTTCATCTTCGAGGTAAAGAACGTCCCCGCCGCGCTCTACAAGGCGATGGGCGGGTTTGCGACCAACGGCGTCAACATGACCAAGCTGGAAAGCTACCAGCGCGGCGGCAGCTTCGCGGCGACCGAATTCTATTGCGATGTCGAGGGGCGCCCCGGCGATCCCGCGTTCGACCGCGCGATGGAGGAGCTGGGCTTCCATTCGAAATGGGTGCGCGTGCTGGGCACCTATGCGCAGGCGCGAAAGCGGGGGTAAGCGGCCACCGCGACAACCGTCGTCCTCTATCCCGTCATCCCGGACTTGATCCGGGATCTCGCTTCTTCCTTCTGCCGGCAAAAAAAGCGGGGCCCCGGATCAGGTCCGGGGCGACGATCGCGATCGCGTCAGATCGCCATCGCCGAGTCGGTGATGACGCCCCAGGCCGCATAGCTGGCGGCCATCAGCGCGACCGAGCAGGTGATCCCGAACAGCACGTAACCGATGTAGTTGAGCATCGGCGGGTTCGCGCGCTCCAGCTTGCGGTTGCGCGACGCACCCGTCAGCACGAAACTCAGCAGCATCCCATACGTTAGTGCAACGGCTTCGATCATTACCCGCCCCTCGGCTCCAGCTAAAGTTCCCGCACGCCCCCCGGCGTCCGTGCGCGGTTAACCATAGCTTCGGTCCGTCACGAAGTCGTTAACGCGCACCTCGCCGCTTGCCTCCCACGGTTCGCCGACTAACAGGCGATACATGCCCATCAAACTCGCGGTTTTCGATTGCGACGGCACGCTCGTCGACAGTCAGGCCAATATCTGCCGCGTCATGGAACACGCCTTTGCCGCGCTCGGGCTGGCCCCGCCGCCGCGCGCGGCGACTCGCGCGATCGTCGGCTTGAGCCTCGTCGAAGCGATGGCGGTGCTGGTGCCCGACCTCCCCGCGGCGGTGCATCTGGCGCTGGCCGATGCGTACAAGGCGATCTTCCGCCGGATGCGCGAGGACGGCGAGCTGGATGCCGAGCCGCTCTACGACGGGCTGGTCGAGGCGCTCGACGCGCTGGCGCGGGAAGGCTGGTCGTTCGGCGTGGCTACGGGCAAGTCGGATCGCGGCCTCGCGCACGTACTGGCGGTCCACGGGCTCGCCGACCGCTTCGTCACGCTCCAGACCGCCGACCGGCATCCCTCCAAGCCAGATCCCGCCATGCTGCACGCCGCGATGGCGGAGGCGGGTGCGCTGCCCCATATGACCGCGATGATCGGCGACACGACTTTCGACATGGCGATGGCGCGCGCGGCGGGTGCCCGCGCGATCGGCGTCAGCTGGGGCTATCATCGCGAGGACGCGCTGTGGCAGGCGGGCGCCGAGCGCATCGCGCATCGCTGCGCCGATCTGCCCGCGTGTCTCGCGGCATGAGCGATCCGGCGCGCGGCCGCTGGGCGGCGATCGTCGCGACGCGGCTGGCGGGGACCGCCGGCGCGTTGCTCGGCGTGGTGTTGCTGGGGCGGGCGCAGACGCTGGGGCCGAAGCTGTTGGGTGTGGCGATCGTCGTCAGTGCCTTGTGGATGATCGCCACCGTACCGCGCGCACTGGCCCGGCGCTGGAGGAGCCCGAAGTGAAGCGTTTCTGGACCGGGGTGACGGTGGATGCCGACCGTGCGATCCGGCTCGACGCGCGCCCGGTGCGGACGCCGGGACGCGCGCCGCTCGCGCTGCCGACCGCTGCGCTCGCCGGGGCGGTGGCGGACGAGTGGCGCGCGGTGGGCGAAACGCTCGACCCGCGCGCGATGCCGCTGACCGGGCTCGCCAACGCCGCGATCGACCGCATCGCGCCGGCGCCGGAGGGATTCGCCGCCGGGCTGGCCGCCTATGCCGAAAGCGACCTGCTCTGTTATCGCGCCGACGCGCCCGCCGAGCTGGTTACGCGGCAGGCGGCCGCATGGGACCCGCTGCTCGACTGGGCGCGCGAGCGCTACGACGTGCATTTCGAGATCGTCACCGGCGTGATGCACCGCGCACAGCCGCCCGCGACCGTCGCACGGCTGGCCGAGGCGGTGGCGAGCCGCGATGCCTTCGCGCTGGCCGCGCTGTCACCGCTGGTGACGCTGACCGGTACGCTGGTGGGAGCGCTGGCACTGGCCGAGGGCGCGATTTCCGCCGACGCTTTGTGGCGGGCGGCCATGGTCGACGAGGACTGGCAGGCCGAACGCTGGGGCGAGGATTCACTTGCGACGCAGGCCCGCGAGGACAAGCGCCGTGATTACGACGCGGCGACGCGGTTCCTGTCGTTGCTGGACGATCCCCGGCCGGGTTGCGGGCACGATCACGAGTAGGGCATACCTCCGTAACGATCGACGACGGGGATAGATGAACGACGCGCACGGGCTGGATGGTGGCATTGATCGCAGCGGTATCGGTCGCCGGGGCGCCCGCGCTGGCGCAGGATAGCGACGGGGCCGATCATCCGCTGGTCCCGCGCTACACCGGTGCGGAGATCGACGGCTATCGCGGGGCTTCGGAGGACGAAGTGACGATGCCGACCGGCGCGATCGCCGCCGAGGACGATACCGCCAACCGTCGCCTGCTCACCGGGCAGGTCACGCACATCGATTACCGCATCAAGCCGGCGACCGCCCCGCTTCAGATCGAGCGCTATTACATCGATCTGCTGAAAGCCGCCGGGTTCGAGACGGTGTTCGCCTGCACAGGCCCCGCTTGCGGGCGCGACATGGGCGCGCTGATCCTCAATTCGGGCAAGGTCGCGCCGACCGGGCTGGCGGACGGGCTGTTCAACGACCGTATCCGCGTCCGCATCGCGCGGCGCGGCGACACCTGGGTGCTGCTCCACATCGCCGAGGGGCCGGACCGGTCGCAGGTGTTCGAAACGGTGGTCGAGGGCGCAACGTCGGGGCAATAACGGCGGCAACCCACGTCACATCGGCGAAGAAGCGCGGAAATTCACCATCAAATCCGTCATTCCCGCGCAGGCGGGAATCCAGACGCGCAGGTCTTCGCAACAGCCATTGACGTCAGAGGTTCTGGATTCCCGCCTGCGCGGGAATGACGGAGCCCCCCTACCCCGCCGGCGTGCGCAGCTTGCGGATGAACCCGATCAGCCCGGTCTGGCGCGAGCGTTTCAACCGCTCGGCGGCGAGGATCGTCTTCACTTTGGCGTAGCAGCTCTCGACATCGTCGTTGACCAGCACATAGTCATAACCGTCCCAATGGCTGATCTCGGCATCGGCGCGGCTCATGCGGCGGTCGATGATCTCCTGCGCGTCGGTGGCGCGGCCCTCGAGCCGGCGGCGGAGTTCCTCCATCGACGGCGGCAGGATGAAGACGCGCACCACGTCGCCGCCCGCGATCTGGTGGAGCTGCTGCGCGCCCTGCCAGTCGATATCGAACAGCACATCCTTGCCGTCCGACAGCATCGCATCGACCGGCGCGCGCGGCGTGCCGTAGCGTTGGTCGAAGACGTGCGCCCATTCGAGGAATTCGTGATTCGCCGCCATCTCGCGGAACTGGTCGAGCGAGACGAAGTGGTAATCGCGGCCATCCTCCTCGCCCTTGCGGATCGCGCGGGTGGTGGCGGATACCGAGAGCGACAGCTCGGGCTCGCTGGCGAGCAGCATCCGTGCGATCGTCGACTTCCCCGCGCCGGACGGCGAGGAGAGGACGAACAGCAATCCGCGACGCTTCATGTGGTGCGGGTCGGCGGTCAGGCGATCGTGCATGGGGGCTGATGCCCCGCCCCGCCCGCTTGCGTCAAGCGCGCAGCCGCGCCGCGTGCCACGCGAGATGATCGGCCATGAAGGTCGAAATGAAGTGATAGCTGTGGTCGTAGCCCGGCTGCATCCGCAGCGTCAGGTCAATTCCGGCATCGGCGCAGGCGGTTGCGAGCAGGTCGGGGCGGAGTTGCTCGGTGAGGAACGAATCGGCATCGCCCTGATCGACCAGTATTTCCGGAACGCGCGCGCCATCCTCGATCAGCGCGACCGCATCGTGTCGGCGCTGCGCGGCGGGGTCGTCGCTCAGATAGCGGTCGAGCGCCTTGCCCCATGGCACTTGGGTCGGCGCGACGATCGGCGCGAAGGCGGAGACGGCGCGGAACCGTTCGGGATGGCGCAGCGCGACGGTCAGCGCGCCGTGCCCGCCCATCGAATGCCCCATGATCGACTGTCGCGCCATGGCGGCGGGAAAGTGTTCGCCGACCAGCGCAGGCAGCTCCGCGGTGACATAGGACCACATCCGGTAATGCGTCGCCCACGGCGCCTCGGTCGCGTCGACGTAGAAGCCGGCGCCCTTCGCGAAGTCCCATGCGTCCTCGTCGGGCACATCGTCGCCGCGCGGGCTGGTGTCGGGCGCGACGAAGATCAAGCCGTGCTCGGCGCAGGCGCGGCGGAACTCGCCCTTGTCGGTGACATTGGCGTGCGTGCAGGTCAGGCCCGACAGATACCAAACCACCGGCAGCGTCGTGCCCGGTGCGTGATCGGGGACATAGACCGAGAAGGTCATGTCGGTGCCGGTCGCGGTCGAGCGATGCCGGTACACGCCCTGCGTCCCGCCATGCGCGCGGGCGGTGGAGACAGTTTCCATAGGTGATCCTTTCGGAATAGTCTGCGTGACGGAGCGACCATCTGAACGGACGAGCCCTCCCGTCCGTCGCCCCTGACTTGATCCGGGGCGCCGCTTCTACTGCGGTCGCGAGAAGCGGGATCCCGGATCAAGTCCGGGATGACGATGGGCTAGATCACGCCGGCACGCGATACGCGCCGCACAGCTTGTTGCCGTCCGGATCGCGCAGATAGGCGAGGTAGAGCTGCCCGAACGGGCTGGTGCGCACGCCCGGCGCGTCCTCGATCGCGGTACCGCCATTGGCCACGCCGGCTTCGTGCCATGCCTGCGCCTGTTCCGGCCCGGTCATGCGAAAGCCGATCGTCCCGCCGTTGGCGTGGCACGCCGGCTCGCCGTCGATCGGGCGCGAGATCATGAACAGCGCGCCGTCATGCGCGTAGACGACGCGGCCCTTGTCGTCCTGCCGCCCCTCGCGCCCACCCAACGCGGCGAACAGCGCGTCGTAGAATGTTTTCGACCGCGCCACGTCGTTCGACCCGACCATCACATGACTGAACATCGTCGCCCCCTCCCTCAATAGACCACGACGCTGCGGATGCTCTCGCCGGCATGCATCAGGTCGAAACCCTTGTTGATCTCGTCCAGCGTCAGCCGGTGCGTAATCATCGGATCGATCTGGATCATCCCGTTCATATACCAGTCGACGATCTTCGGCACATCGGTGCGCCCGCGCGCGCCGCCGAACGCGGTACCCTTCCAGACGCGCCCGGTGACCAGCTGGAACGGCCGCGTGCTGATCTCCTTGCCCGCCTCGGCGACGCCGATCACGATCGACTCGCCCCAGCCGCGATGCGCGCTCTCCAGCGCCTGCCGCATCACGACGGTGTTGCCGGTGCAGTCGAACGTATAGTCGCCGCCGCCATCGGTGAGCGCGACCAGATGCTGGACGACATCGCCAACGTCCTTCGGGTTGACGAAGTCGGTCATCCCGAACTGCCGCCCCCATTCCTCGCGATCGGGGTTGATGTCGACCCCGACGATCCGCGCCGCGCCGGCCAGCTTCGCGCCCTGGATGACGTTGAGCCCGATCCCGCCGAGCCCGAACACGATCACCGTCGCGCCGACCTCGACCTTGGCGGTGTTGACCACCGCGCCGACCCCGGTCGTGACGCCGCAACCGATATAGCAGCTGGTGTCGAACGGCGCGTCGGGGCGGATCTTGGCGACCGCAATCTCGGGCAGCACGGTGAAGTTCGAGAAGGTCGAGCAGCCCATATAATGGTAGATCGGCTGCCCCTTGTAGCTGAAGCGCGTCGTGCCGTCGGGCATCAAGCCCTTCCCCTGCGTGGCCCGGATCGCGGTGCACAGGTTGGTCTTGCCGCTGAGGCACGACTTACACTGGCGGCATTCGGGGGTGTAGAGCGGGATGACGTGATCGCCCGGCACGACGCTGGTCACGCCCGCGCCGACCTCTCGGACGACGCCGCAGCCCTCGTGGCCGAGCACGCTGGGGAACAGCCCCTCACTGTCGAGCCCGTCGAGCGTGTAGGCATCGGTGTGGCAGATGCCGGTCGCCATGATCTCGACCAGCACCTCGCCGGCCTTCGGGCCTTCGAGATCCAGCTCGACGATCTCCAGCGGCTTCTTCGCCTCGAACGCGACGGCGGCGCGGGTCTTCATGGGGGCAACCTCTTCGTGACTGTTGCGCGGGGTCTTAGGCGGCGCGGGCGGGAGTGTTCAACCCGCCGGGCGTGCGACGATGCGACGCAGCGCAATGATGTTCACGCGGAGGCGCGGAGACGCGGAGAGAAAAAGAAGAGGGTCTCCCGATCGTGGGGTCGGGTAAGCCTGCCGCCGGAGCGACAGTTCGGCCGGCAGACACTCTCTTCCTTTCTCCGCGTCTCCGCGCCCCCGCGTGAACCAGAAAATCTTGCCGGCTTCGCGCGAACCCTCCCGCGCGCTAGACCGAAGCGCATGACCCACCGCCCCCTCGCCGGCCTACGCGTCCTCGAACTCGCGCGCATCCTCGCCGGCCCGTGGGCCGGGCAGTTGCTCGCCGACCTCGGCGCGGACGTCATCAAGGTCGAGCGCCCCGGCGAGGGCGACGATACCCGCCACTGGGGCCCGCCGTTCGTCGCCGACACGCCCGGCGAGCGCGGCTCGGCGGCCTATTACCACGCCTGCAACCGCGGCAAGCGTTCGGTCGCGATTGACATCGCCACCCTTGAGGGACAGGCGCAGGTCCGCGCGCTCGCCGCCGGCGCGGATGTGGTGATCGAGAATTACAAGGTCGGCGGGCTGACCAAATACGGGCTCGACCCGGCTGCGTTGCGCGCCGCCGATCCACGGCTGATCGTCTGTTCGATCACCGGCTTTGGACAGGACGGCCCCTATGCGCAGCGCGCCGGTTACGACTTCATCATTCAGGGCATGGGCGGGATGATGTCGATCACCGGCGAGCCCGACGGACCCCCGCAGAAGGGCGGCGTCGCGCACGCCGATCTGTTCACCGGCGTCTATGCCACGGTCGCGATCCTCGCCGCGGTGGTCGCGCGGGCATCGAGCGGGGTCGGCACGCATATCGACATGGCGCTGCTCGACACGCAGGTCGCAGTGCTCGCCAATCAGGCGCTCAACTGGATGGCGAGCGGGGAGGTGCCGCAGCGGCTCGGCAACGGCCATCCCAACCTCGCCCCGTACCAGAGCTTCCCGACCAGCGACGGCGACCTGATCGTCGCGGTCGGCAACGATCGCCAGTTCGCCAAGCTGTGCGCGGTTCTGGATGTACCGGCGCTGGCGGAGGACGCGCGGTTCGCAACCAACCCCGCGCGCGTCGCCAATCGCGCCGCGTTGCTCCCGCTGCTCGTGGCGCGCACCGTCCTGTGGCGTGCCGCCGATTTGCTCGCCGCACTGGAGGCGGCGGGCGTGCCGGTCGGCCCGGTCAACCGCATCGATCAGGTCTTCGCCGACCCGCAAGTGATCGCGCGCGGGATGCAGCTGGCGATGGCCGGCATCCCCGGCCTCGCCTCGCCGATCCGCTACGACGGCGAGCGCGCGGTGGCAGCACGGCCGAGCCCGCGGCTGGGGGAACATGCGGGGGCGGCGTGGTTGTGAGCGGAGCAAAAGAAACAACCCATTTTTGCACGCAGTTTGCCAATCCTTTCGCTCGCAAAAGCCGATTAGTCTAAGAAGTTTTTCAAGTCGAGTTCCGGACGTCGGTTATCACAGCTAGATCAAGCGGATGGATGACACATGACCTATGATCCATCGCGGCTTGGTCTAAAGGGCTGTTGCGGAGTCGCTGTCCTTAGTTTCGTCTTCTGCGTCTGCCTGCTTCTAGGCACCTGCGTTTTAAGGGTAGTGGTTGCTCGCGTGAAGTCGCCCGACAACGGCTTGGTCGCGAGCATTACCGAGACGAACGGCGGAGCCACGACGAGCTATGGCTATGAAGTTGATGTTGCCCGCAACTGGCCTTTGCGGTGGAACCACGCTGTAGCCGGGTTTACGGTGCCACTCGTAGCGACTGCGCTTACGGTGTGAACGTGAGTTGGCTAGCCAACGACAAGTTTATGATTTCCTACAAGACCGCGAGATCGAAGGACGTGAAACAGACGATCCATCTTTTAGGCCGAACCGTACAGGTCGTCGTCAGAGCTGGAGTGGATGATCCGACGGCGCGCTGTGGCGGCATGGAGGACGACTAGCACGGCAGTGATGGAAACATTCGCTTTCCATCAAATATATGCGTTCAATCTCACCACGCCTCAACGCCGCAAGCGCCCCCGCTTATTGCAACGGCGCCCGCACCGGCACCCCCGCCGCCGCCAGCGCGGCGTGCGCCTCCGCCACCGTCGCCTGCCCGAAGTGGAAGATCGACGCCGCCAGCACCGCCGAGGCGTGCCCCTCGACCACCCCCGCGACCAGATCGCCCAGCGACCCGACCCCGCCGCTCGCCACCACCGGCACCGCGGTGCGGTCGGCGATTGCGCGGATCAGGTCGAGGTCGTAGCCGCCCTTGGTCCCGTCGCGGTCCATCGACGTCACCAACAACTCGCCCGCGCCCAGTTCGGTCAGCCGCAGCGCATGTTCGACCGCGTCGATCCCGGTCGCGCGGCGACCGCCATGCGTGAACACCTCCCAGCCATCGCCGACACGCCGCGCGTCGACGCTGGCGACGCAGCACTGGCTGCCGAAGCGTTCGGCGATGTCGGCGACCACCTCGGGTCGCGCCACCGCCGCGGAATTGACCGCGACCTTGTCGGCACCGGCCAGCAGCAGCGCGCGCGCATCCTCGGCGCTACGCACCCCGCCGCCGACCGTCAGCGGCATGAAGCACACCGCCGCCGTCCGCCGCACGACGTCGAGGATCGTGCCGCGCGCCTCATGGCTGGCGGTGATGTCGAGGAAGCAGAGTTCGTCCGCCCCCGCCGCGTCATAGGCGCGCGCCTGTTCGACCGGATCGCCGGCATCGACCAGATCGACGAAATTGACGCCTTTGACGACGCGCCCGCCGGCAACGTCGAGGCACGGGATCACACGGGCGCGCACGGTCATGCGCGGCTCATGCCCGCGCGGCGACGGCGGGGCAAGCGAGTCACTCGGCGCGCTCCGCATAGCGCCGCGCCAGCCATGCGCAGACGAACAATTGCACCTGGTGGAAGATCATCAGCGGCAGCACGACCAGCCCGACGCTGTGCGCCGGGAACAGGATCGCCGCCATCGGAATGCCGCTCGCCATGCTCTTCTTGGACCCGCAGAAGACGGTCGCGATCTCGTCGGGCACCGTGAACCCCAGCGCGCGCGACGCCAGCGTCGTCGCGCCGATCACGACCGCGAGGATCACCAGCGAGATGAGCACGATCGCCACCAATGTCAGCGGCGAGACATGGTGCCACAGCCCGGCGACCACGCCTGCGCCGAACGCGGCATAGACGACCACCAGCACCGATCCGCGATCGACCACCTTGGTCAGTAGCGGATGCGCGAGCAGCCAGCCCCGCGCCCACGGCCTGATCGCCTGCCCGACGACGAACGGCAGCAGTATCTGCAAGGCGATGTCACGCAGCGCATCGAGCGACAGCCCGCCACTGGCGGTCGCAAGCAATTGCGCAACGAGCAACGGCGTGATGACCACCCCGACGAGATTCGACAGCGACGCGCTGCACAGCGCGGCGGGCACGTTGCCGCGCGCGATCGAGGTGAAGGCGATCGACGACTGGACGGTCGACGGCAACAGGCAGAGATACAGCAGCCCGGTGACGATCGGCGCGGGCAGCCACGCATGCGTCGCCGCCGCCACACCGAGGCCGATCAGCGGGAACAGCAGGAAGGTGCTGGCGAACACCAGCAGCTGCAACCGCCATTGCGCCAGCCCCGCCCAGATCGCCTGTGGCGCGAGCCGCGCGCCGTACAGCAGGAACAGCAACGCCACCGCGACGGTGGTGCCATGTTCGACCCACAATGCCGCCTCGCCCCGCGCCGGAAACACCGCGGCGAGCGCGACGGTCGCGATCAGCAGCAGCAGGAAGCGGTCGGCGCGCGCCAGCACCGCGCCGATGCGCCCGGCCATCACGCGGGTCAGCGCCCCGCCACCTGCAGGGCGTCGCCCAAGTCGAGCCGCCCGTCGTACAGCGCGCGCCCGGTGATGACGCCCTCAACGCCGTCATCGGCATGCGCGGCGAGATGGTGGATGTCGTCGATATTCGCGACCCCGCCGCTGGCGATCACCGGGATGCGCACCTCGCGCGCAAGTGCGACAGTCGCGGCGACGTTGCAGCCCTTGAGCAACCCGTCGCGCCCGACATCGGTGAACAGCAATGCCGCCACGCCCGCATCCTCGAACTGCCGCGCGAGATCGGCGACGCTGGTGGTGGAGACCTCCGCCCAGCCCTTGGTCGCGACCATTCCGTCGCGCGCGTCGACCGCAACGACGATCTGCCCCGGATAGCGCGCCGCCATGTCGCGCACGAACTGCGGCTGTTCGAGCGCGGCGGTGCCGATCACCACCCGCGCGACGCCGAGATCGAGCCACGCCTTGACCGCCTCAGGCGTTCGGATGCCGCCGCCGAGCTGCACCTTGCCGGGGAAAGCCGCTACGATCCCGCGCACCGCGTCACCATTGACGCTCTCGCCCGCGAATGCGCCGTCGAGATCGACGACATGCAGGTGCGTCGCGCCCGCATCGGCGAACGCCTGCGCCTGTGCGGCGGGATCGTCGCCATAGACGGTCGCGCGCGCCATATCGCCCTCTGCAAGCCGGACGACCTGTCCGCCTTTGAGGTCGATCGCGGGGAAGACGATCAGGGACGCCATGCCAGAAACCTTTCGAGCAGCGCCAGGCCGTAGCGCTGGCTCTTTTCGGGGTGGAATTGCACGCCGAGCACCGTGTCGCGCGCGATCGCGGCGGTCACCGGGCCGGCATGGTCGGTGGTCGCGACCACGCCGGCGCCGGTGAAGGCGTAGCTGTGGAGGAAATAAGCCTCGCCGGGCACGATCAGCGGATGGCCGGCGGTCGGCACCACGTCGTTCCAGCCCATGTGCGGCACCTTGGCATCGCTACCCGCCGGGTCGATCCGCCGCACGCTGCCCGCGATCCAGCCGAGCCCCTTATGGACCCCGAGTTCCTCGCCCGTCTCGGCAAGCAACTGCATGCCGACGCAGATGCCCAGAAACGGCGCGCCGTGCCCGAGCGCCCGCTCCTCCATCGCCGCGACCATCCCCGGCACCGCGCGCAGGTTCGCCGCGCACGCGCCGAACGCGCCGACGCCGGGCAGCACGATGCGATCGGCGCGCCGCACCACCTCGGGGTCGGCGGTGACGGTCAGATCAGCGCAGCCCGCCGCGCGCAACGCATTCTCCACCGAATGGAGGTTGCCGGCCTGATAGTCGATCAGCGCAAGCGTCATGCCAGCCACACGTGCAACTCGGTCGCGGCGAAGCTGGCGCTGAACGGCACGACCTCCGCCGTCGCGACGCCGCTGGTCACGAACGGATCGGTCGCGACGACCCGCTCGACTGCCTCATGCGCGCCGCGCATCACGATCACCCCGCCGGTGCGCGGCGCGCGCCGCCCCGCGACAAGGAACACACCCTGTTCGAACCCCTGCTCCAGCCACGCGACATGCGCCGCCATCTGCGCATCCACTTCATCGAGCGGCCGCACATAGCTGAGCAGCACGACGCACAGCTCGCCGCCGGCGCGGAACCCCGTCACAATATCCCCTTGGTCGAGGGGATCGCATCGGCCTTGCGCGGATCGATCTCGACCGCGGCGCGCAGCGCGCGCGCCAGCCCCTTGAACATGCTCTCGGCGATATGATGGTTGTTGTCGCCGTACAGTGTCTCGATGTGCAGCGTGATCCCGGCGTTCTGCGCGAAGCTGTGGAAGAAATGCTGGAACATCTCGGTGTCCATGCCGCCCAGCTGCGCCTGCGAGAAGCGCGCGCGCCACACCAGCCACGGCCGCCCCGAGATGTCGAGCGCGACGCGGGTCAGCGTTTCGTCCATCGGGCTCAGCGCGTCGCCGTAACGGCGGATCCCGCGCTTGTCGCCGAGCGCCTGCGCCACCGCGCTGCCGATCGCCAGCGCGGTGTCCTCGACGGTGTGATGCGCGTCGATGTGCAGGTCGCCATCGCAGCGGACGTGCAGGTCGATCAGCCCGTGGCGCGAAAGCTGTTCGAGCATATGATCGAAGAAGCCGACGCCGGTCTTCACGTCGTAAACCCCCGTCCCGTCGAGGTTGACGGTGACGGCGACCTTCGTCTCCGAAGTGTCGCGGCGGATCGTGGCGGTGCGCATATCGCGTCGTCCATAACGCGCATGTCGTTCCAAGCAACCTTGACCATGCCGCGCACCGCGCTACCCATGGCGGCCATGAGCGATATGCTGCCCGACAGCCTGATCCCCTATGACGAAATCGTGCAGGAAGCCCTGCGCGCGGTCGTGGGGCGCGTGCTGGGAACCGTGGCCGAGTCGGGCGGTCTGCCGGGCGAGCACCACTTCTACATCACCTTCAAGACGCAAGCGCCCGGGGTCGACATCCCGCAACGGCTGATCGAGCGCTTCCCGGACGAGATGACGATCGTCCTCCAGAACCGCTTCTGGGACCTGACGGTCGATCAGGAGCGCTTCTCGGTGGGCCTCAGCTTCAACCAGGTGCCGTCGAAGCTGGTCATCCCCTATTCGGCGATCACCGGCTTCCACGACCCGACGGTCAATTTCGAGCTGCGCTTCCAGGCGCAGGAAGGCCCCGGCGACGGCCCCGGCCCGCACGACCCGGCCGAGAACGACGGGCCGAGCGTGACCCCGGTCGAGGACGGCTCGAACGTCGTGGCGGTGGATTTCAAAAGGAAGAAGTGACCGCGCCAGCGGCGCACCAGTGCGCCGCGGTCGCGCAGCGAGGCGCGGACACGGCCGGCGCGGCAACGCCCGCGTCCGACGTCATGGGATTTACTCCCATGACGTGCCCGCCGCCTCCGACGTCACCCCGGACTTGATCCGGGGGTCCCGCTTCTGCCGCGATCAGAAGAAGCGGGGTCCCGGATCAAGTCCGGGACGACGAAGTAAAGGCTGACACATGATCGACTTCATCCCCAACCCCGGCGACGCCGAACTCGACGCAATCCTCGCGCCGCTGGCCGCGCACAATGACGCCGCCGCCGGCCCGACCGAGCGCCACAAGCTCGCGCTCGTGCTGCGCGACGACGCCGGCGTCGCGATCGGCGGCTTGTGGGCGGAGGCGAGCTATCGCTGGCTGTTCATCAAATATCTCGCGCTCCCGCCCGAAGCGCGCGGCACGGGACAGGGCCGCGCATTGATGCTGGCGGCAGAGGACGAGGCGCGCCGGCTCGGCTGCGTCGGCATCTGGCTCGACACGTTCAGCTTTCAGGCGCGCGGCTTCTACGAGAAGCTCGGCTACGGCGTGTTCGGGCAGATCGACGATTACCCGCCCGGCGAGGCGCGCTTCTTCCTGTCGAAGCGGATCGGCTGAGCCACACCCCCGTTATCCCCGCCCCCTCCGTCATCCCCGCGAAGGCGGGGATCCAGAACCTCTGACGTCGCGGCCCTTGCGAGAACCTGCGCGTCTGGATTCCCGCCTCCGCGGGAATGACGGTGGGAGTGGGGCGGTATGACCGTGCCCCGCGCCCGCCGCGGATGACGAACGCGACCCATTGCGCAACAACCGCCCGCCCGGCCAGTTATCCCTGCATGACCCAGGCCACCCGTACCGAAACCGACTCGATCGGCCCCATCGACGTCCCCGCCGACGCCTATTGGGGCGCGCAGACCGAGCGCAGCCTCGAAAACTTCCCGTTCGGCGCGCGCGAGCGGATGCCGATCGAGATCGTCCATGCGCTGGCACTCGTCAAACAGGCCGCCGCGCGCGTCAACCGCCGCCACGGGCTTGCCGCCGAAAAGGCCGAGGCGATCGAACAGGCCGCGCAGGAAGTCGCGTCGGGCGCGCTCGACGATCACTTCCCACTCGTCATCTGGCAGACCGGCAGCGGCACGCAGAGCAACATGAACGTCAACGAGGTGATCGCCGGCCGCGCCAACGAGATCCTGACTGGCACGCGCGGCGGCAAGTCGCCCGTCCACCCCAATGACGACGTCAACCGCGGTCAATCCTCGAACGACAGTTTCCCGACCGCGCTGCACATCGCCTGCTCGATCGCGGTGCGGCAGCGATTGCTGCCCGCGGTCGAACGGCTCCACGCCGCGCTCGACGCCAAGGCGCAGCAATGGCGCGACCTCGTCAAGATTGGCCGCACGCATCTGCAGGACGCAACCCCGCTGACGCTCGGCGACGAATTCTCGGGCTATGCGCACCAGCTCTACCGCTGCCTCAAGCGAATCGGGCCGGCGGTCGAACAGGGCACCGACCGGCTCGCGCAGGGCGGCACCGCGGTCGGCACCGGACTCAACGCCCCCGCCGATTTCGCGCGCGATGTCTGCGCCGAACTCGGCGCGATCACCGGCATCGCGTTCAGCCCGGCCGAGAATTTCTTCGAGGCGCTGGCGAGCAACGATCCGCTCGTCCATCTATCGGGCACGCTCAATACGCTGGCAGTGGCGTGCACCAAGATCGCCAACGACATCCGGCTGCTCGGCTCCGGCCCGCGTTGTGGGCTCGGCGAACTCGATCTGCCCGCCAATGAGCCAGGCAGCTCGATCATGCCCGGCAAGGTCAATCCGACGCAGTGCGAGATGCTGACGATGGTCGCGGCGCAGGTGATCGGCAACCACGTGGCAGTGACGGTCGGCGGCGCGCAGGGGCATCTCGAACTCAACGTCTTCAAGCCGGTGATCGGCGCGGGGGTGCTGCGCTCGATCGACCTGCTCGCGACCGGTTGCGACAGTTTCGCCGAACGTTGCGTCGAGGGGCTGACCGCCAACGAAGGCCGGATCGCCGAGCTGCTCGACCGCTCGCTGATGCTGGTCACCGCGCTCGCGCCCGAGATTGGCTACGACAATGCCGCCAAGATCGCCAAGCATGCGCATGAAGCGGGGCTGACGCTGAAGGAGGCGGGGCTCGCGCTGGGGCTGGTCGATGCGGAAACCTTCGACCGGGTGGTCCGGCCCGAGGCGATGCTGGGGCGTTCCTAAAGCCCGTCGCCCCGGACTTGATCCGGGGCCCCGCTTTTCTGGCGCGTGACGACAACACCCGTGAACGTCATTGCGAGGAGCGAAGCGACGCGGCAATCCACCGTCCGGGCCCACCACTCTGGATCTTCGCTGCGCTCGCAATGACGTGCTGGATCGATCCGGCGCCCTGATCTTCCATTTGACCGTCAAGAGGAAGAAGCGGGACCCCGGCTCAAGGCCGGGGTGACGGCAAAGGCAGGCACGTCAACCGGAACCGCACCGCTCCCCCGGCATTGTTGATGCGAAACGAACAGGGGTCATCAACATGGGTGCTACCACGATCGGTGCGCTGATCGGCGGCGCGATCGACTCGATGTCGGGCGACGACAGCGCCGCCGACGGCGCATTGTATGGCGCGATTACCGCCAACGTCCTGAAGGTCGCACTGCCGGTCGTCGCCACCTGGGCGATCGGCTGGGGCGTGCTGAAGGGAATCGAAATCCTCGGTGACAGCGTATCGGAAAGGATCAAGGCATGATTCGCAGCATTTTGGGCGGACTGATCGGGCGCGAACTCGACCGGCGCGGGCGTGACGGCGGCGCGGGTGGCGCGATCCTCGGTGCGGTCGCCGCGCGCGCGGTGACGCGGATGGGGCCGCTCGGCTGGGCGCTCGGCGGCGCCTATGTCGCGAAGAAGGCGTATGACCGCCACCGTGCGAGCAAAGCGGGTCAGCCGTCGCGCTATCCGCCTGCGGTCTGATGTGGCTTCGTCATGCCGGGCCCGTCCCGGCGTGACGGCGCTTCCGCATCATTCTTGACCCCGCGCGTCTCACGCGGCACCTCGGCTTTATGACTGCTACCGACACGTTCGACAGGCTGTTCGCAACGATCGCCGCACGCAAGGGTGCCGATGCCGATGGCTCGTACACCGCTTCGCTGTTCGCGCGCGGCCGTGCCCGCATCGCGCAGAAGATCGGTGAGGAAGCCACCGAGATCGTCATCGCCGCGATGGGTCAGAATTCCCGCGCGATCGTCCCCGAAGCGGCGGACCTCATCTACCATCTGTTTGTCCTGCTCGCCGACGCCGGCCTGACACCCGACGACGTTCGCGCCGAGCTGGCGCACCGCGAGGGGACCAGCGGGCACGAGGAAAAGGCGGCACGCGGTCCGCTCCCGCTCTCCTTCCGCGCCGAATGAGGAACCGCGCATGAGCGTCGACGCCACCCTGCCCTATGACGACGGCAACATCTTCGCCCGGCTGCTGCGCGGCGAGATCCCGTCCAGCCGTGTCTATGAGGACGATCACACGATCGTTTTCAAAGACATCGCCCCCTGGGCACCGACGCACCTGCTGGCGGTGCCGCGCGGCAGCTATGTCAGCTGGGACGATTTCTCCGCCAACGCCAGCGAGGCCGAGATCGTAAGCTTCACGCGCGCCATCGGACAGGCGGCGCGCGCTGCCGGGCTGGTCGCCAGCGGCTATCGGCTGCTCGCCAACACCGGGCTCGATTCGCATCAGGAAGTGCCGCATCTCCACGTCCACATCCTCGGCGGACGCGCGCTCGGTCCCATGCTGGTGCACAACGACAGCCGCGACTGAAAGCGTCATCGTAGCGCAACACTATTGCGCAGCCGCGATCCGCCGCTAGGCTCCCGTCAAATCTGACTTCCGGGGGCTTCGACCTACATGATATTCGGGCGCGTCAAACCTCTCGACGCCATCCTCGCCACCGCCGAGAAAAAGTCGCTGCATCGCACGCTCGGCTGGTTCCAGCTCACGCTGTTCGGCATCGGTTGCGTGATCGGCACCGGCATCTTCGTGCTGACCGCGGCGGGCGCGCAAAAGGCCGGTCCCGGCCTGATGCTCGCCTTCGCGATCGCGGGTGCGATCTGCATCGTCGCCGCGCTCTGCTATGCCGAGATCGCGGCGATGATCCCCGTGGCGGGATCGGCCTATACCTACACCTATTCGACGATGGGCGAACTGCTCGCCTGGACGGTCGGCTGGGCGCTGATCCTCGAATATGCGGTCGCCGCCAGCGCGGTCGCGGTCGGCTGGTCGGGATATTTCACCGGCACGATCCTCAATCAATTTCTCGGCGTCCATCTGCCATCATGGCTGTCGGCGGCGCCGCTGGCGCTGGGCGGCGCGCCGGGCGGGTTCATCAACCTGCCCGCGATCGTCATCGCGCTGCTCATCACCTGGCTGCTGATGATCGGCACCACCGAGAGCGCGCGCGTCAACGCCGTGCTGGTCGCGATCAAGGTCACCGCGCTGACCGCCTTCGTCGCGCTGACGCTGCCGAGCGATTATTTCAGCGCCGAGCGCTTCAATCCGTTCCTGCCGGCCGGCGTGTTCGGCGGGTTCGGCACCGGCGTCGGCGCGGTCGGTGCGGCGGCGACGATCTTCTTCGCCTACGTGGGGTTTGACGCGGTCTCGACCGCCGCGGAGGAGACCAAGAACCCGCAGCGCAACGTGCCGATCGGACTGATCGGGTCGCTCTTGTTCTGCACCGTCTTCTATATCCTAGTCGCGGCGGGCGCGATCGGGACGATCGGCGGGCAACCGATCATGGGACCGAACGGCATCCCCTTCCCGGCCGGCTCCGAGGAACTGGCTCGCGAATGCGCGTTGCCGCAGTACAAGGACGCGCTGGTCTGCTCGGGCGAGGCGCTGGCGCACGTCCTGCGCACGATCGGCTGGTCGGGCGTCGGCAATCTGCTCGGCATCGCCGCGTTCGTCGCGTTGCCCTCGGTGATCCTGATCCTGATGTTCGGCCAGACGCGCATCTTTTTTGTGATGAGCCGCGACGGGCTGCTCCCCGAGCGACTCTCGACCGTTCACCCGAAGTGGAAGACGCCGCACATCGTGACCGCGATGACCGGGGTCGGCGTGGCGTTCGCCGCCGCCTTTCTGCCGGTCGGTCAGCTGGCCGACATCGCCAATGCCGGGACGCTTTACGCCTTTGCGATGGTGGCAGTGGCGGTGATGATCCTGCGCCGCACCGCCCCGAACCAGCCGCGCAGCTTCCGCACCCCGGCGCTGTGGCTGGTCGGGCCGCTGACGATCGCGGGCTGCGTGTTCCTGTTCTTCAACCTGCCCTCGGCGGCGATGCTGGTGCTGCCGGTATGGGGCGCGGTCGGGCTGGTGATCTACTTCGGCTATAGCCGCGGCCACAGCCACCTCGGCCGTGGCATCGTCGAGGTGCACGAGACGCACTGATCGCCAGCGTCGCGCAGAGAAAAGGGCCGGGCGGAGCGATCCCCCGGCCCTTTTTCATTCCGTCGCCCCTGCGAAGGCAGGGGCCCATGTCTGTCGAATGTGCCGATCGGTCTGACACAGGCGCGGCGCTAATTGTGTCAGACCGCCCGAATTACGAGACAGCCATAGGCCCCTGCCTACGCAGGGGCGACGGTGGTCAGTCGCGCGGGCGCGCCTTCAGCTCGTCGCGGATCTCGCGCAGCAGCACCACTTCGGCGGGATCGGCAGCCGGCTCCGCGTCGCCGACGGCCTTCTCGCGCTCGACGGTCGCGATCAGCTTGTTGACGCTGCGCATCAGCAGGAAGACGATGAACGCGAGGATCACGAAGTTGATGACGACGGTGATGAACTCGCCATACCCCAGCAGCGGCACCCCCGCCGCCTTGAGCTGCGCATAGCTGGCGAGCGAGCCCTTATAGTCGGCGGGCACCGGCCCGAGCCGAATGAAATAGCTGGAAAAGTCGAAGCCGCCGAACAGCGCCCCGACGATCGGCATGATGACGTCGTCGGTCAGCGATTTGGTGATGGTCGCGAACGCGCCGCCGATGATGACGCCCACCGCCAGATCCAGCACGTTGCCCCGCGCAATGAACGCCCGGAAATCCTTGAGCATGATCGGCTTCCTTCCCTGTTGCCCGTCGCGCCCGAGGGTAGGTGCGACTTTCCGCTTCGCCAAGCGCCGCCGCGCCGGTAAACGACGCGCATGACCCATCCGCACCGCGACGCCGCCTTTCCACCCGAAACCGCCTGGGAAGGGCGCTATATCAAGGTCGTCAAGCAAGGCGGCTGGGAGTTCGTCGCCCGCCAGCGCGGCATCCAGGCGGCAGTGATCGTCGCGATCGACGACGCCGACCGCGTGGTGCTGGTCGAGCAATATCGCGTGCCGCTCGGGCAACGCTGCCTCGAACTGCCCGCCGGGCTGATCGGCGACGAAACCGAGGGTGAGGCGGTTGCGGTCGGCGCGGCGCGGGAGCTGGAGGAAGAAACCGGCTATCGCGCCGGGCGGATCGAGGAGCTGGGCTTCTTCCATTCCTCGCCGGGGATGAACAGCGAAGGCTTCACGTTGGTGCGCGCGCACGATCTGGTGAAGGTCGGCGACGGCGGTGGCGAGGCGGACGAGGATATCGAGGTACATCTGGTGCCGCGCACCGAGATCGCCGCGTTCGTCGCGCAGAAGCGTGCCGCGGGGGTGGCGATGGACGTCAAGATGCTGGTGCTGCTCGCGGATGTGCTGATCGCGTAACCGTCGCGCCAACACCGTCGCCCCTGCGCAGGCAGGGGCCTATGACTGTTTGATCGGTCGGAACATTCGACACATTACGCGCCGCGCTTGTGTCAGACCGCGCTCATCAATTCGACAGACATGGGCCCCTGCCTGCGCAGGGGCGACGACGTTGTTTGGCTGGCCCAACCCAGTCACGTCATCCCGGACTTGATCCGGGATCCCGCTTCTTCTTACCCGGACCGCCGAAAAGCAGCGGGGCCCCCCTTCAAGTCCGGGGCGACGGCATCCAAACCCTCGTCACCTCAGCGAAAGTTATCCGCGTAGCTCTGCAGCTTCAGCTTCTTCTCCGGTGTCGGGATCACCGTATACGCCAGACCCTGCGCCTCGGCATAAGCGACCGCCGCCTCGCACGTCGGGAAGAACAGCCGGATCTGGTCACGCGTGTCGCCGCTGCCGGCCCAGCCGGTCAGCGGATCGGGGCGCTTGGCCTCGCCGGGCTCGAACTCCAGCTGCCACGTGTCGGTACGGGCCTTGCCGGACTGCATGGCGTTCTTCGGGCGCTGGTAGATGCGGGCGGTCTGCATGATGGGCTCCTCTACGTTCCACGCAGCGAACAGGCAATGGTTCCCGCAGACAGCATGCGGCAATCTTGCGGGCCGGATCACGCCACCTATATCGCCCTTCGTCACACGCGGTTGCGCTGCCGTAACGGGGCGTGGCGGCGATGAAGTCACAAATATGCAGGGGCTAGGTAAAGCACTCATGGCAAAAGTTATCGGTATCGACCTCGGCACCACCAATTCGTGCGTGGCCGTGATGGAAGGCGGCAAGGCCAAGGTGATCGAGAATGCGGAAGGCGCGCGCACCACGCCGTCGATCGTCGCGTTCGCCAAGGATGGCGAGCGACTGATCGGGCAGCCCGCCAAGCGTCAGGCCGTCACCAATGGCGACAACACGATCTTCGCGGTGAAGCGCCTGATCGGCCGCCGCTTCGACGATCCGGTCACCAAGAAGGATACCGAGCTGGTCCCCTATCACATCGTGAAGGGCGGCAATGGCGATGCATGGGTCAGCGCCGGCGGCAAGGAATACAGCCCGTCGCAGATCAGCGCCTTCACGCTCCAGAAGATGAAGGAAACCGCCGAATCGTACCTCGGCGAGACGGTCACGCAGGCGGTCATCACCGTCCCGGCCTACTTCAACGACGCGCAGCGTCAGGCGACCAAGGACGCCGGGCAGATCGCCGGCCTCGAAGTGCTGCGCATCATCAACGAGCCGACCGCGGCGGCGCTGGCCTATGGCCTCGACAAGCAGGACGGCAAGACGATCGCGGTCTATGACCTCGGCGGCGGCACCTTCGACGTCTCGATCCTCGAGATCGGCGACGGCGTGTTCGAGGTGAAGGCCACCAACGGCGACACCTTCCTGGGCGGCGAGGATTTCGACAACAAGATCGTCGAATATCTGGCCGAGGGATTCAAGAAGGACGAGGGCATCGACCTCGCCAAGGACAAGCTCGCGCTCCAGCGTCTGAAGGAAGCCGCCGAGAAGGCGAAGATCGAGCTGTCGTCGGCGGCGTCGACCGAGGTCAACCTGCCCTTCATCACCGCGGACCAGAACGGCCCGAAGCATCTGGTGAAGACGATCACCCGCGCCGATCTGGAGCGTCTGGTCGAGGACCTGATCAAGCGCACGCTCGACCCCTGCAAGAAGGCGCTGGCGGATGCCGGCGTGTCGGCCAGCGAGATCAGCGAAGTCGTGCTCGTCGGCGGCATGACCCGCATGCCGCGCGTCCGTGAGGTCGTGAAGCAGTTCTTCGGCAAGGACCCGCACACCGGCGTCAACCCGGACGAGGTCGTCGCGATGGGCGCCGCGATCCAGGCCGGCGTGCTGCAGGGCGACGTCAAGGACGTGCTGCTGCTCGACGTGACCCCGCTGTCGCTTGGCATCGAGACGCTGGGCGGCGTGTTCACGCGCATGATCGACCGCAACACCACGATCCCGACCAAGAAGTCGCAGACCTATTCGACTGCCGATGACAATCAGCAGGCGGTGACGATCCGCGTCTTCCAGGGCGAGCGCGAGATGGCGGCGGACAACAAGCTGCTCGGCCAGTTCGACCTGCTCGGCATCCCCCCGGCCCCGCGCGGCGTGCCGCAGATCGAGGTGACGTTCGACATCGACGCCAACGGCATCGTGAACGTATCCGCCAAGGACAAGGGCACCGGCAAGGAGCAGCAGATCAAGATCCAGGCCTCGGGCGGTCTGTCGGACGCCGACATCGACAAGATGGTCCGCGACGCCGAGTCGTTTGCCGAGGAGGACAAGAAGCGCCGTGCGGCAGCCGAGGCGAAGAACAACGCCGAATCGCTGATCCACACCACCGAGCGTCAGCTCGCCGACAATGGCGACAAGGTCGATGAATCGCTGAAGGGCGAGATCCAGTCGGCGATCGACGCGGCGAAGGCGGCGGTCGAGGGCGGCGACCCGGAGCAGATGAACGAGAAGAGCCAGGCGCTGGCGCAGGTCGCGATGAAGCTCGGTCAGGCGATCTACGAGAAGCAGCAGCAGGCCGATGCCGCGCCGCAGGGCGAGGCGGGTGCCGAAGAGGCCAAGAAGGACGACGTGGTCGACGCCGAATTCTCGGAAGTCGACGAGCAGAAGTAAGGTGACATCCTAGCCCTCTCCCCTGTGGGGAGAGGGTCGGGAGAGGGGCAGTGAGGAAAGGTGACGATGCACCGCAAGTCAGCGTTCGTGGCCGCCCCCTCGCACCCACGCCCTACCCTTTCCAACCCGTCATCCCCGCGCAGGCGGGGATCCAGACGCGCAGGCGTTTCGCTTCGATCGCTGACGTCAAAGGTTCTGGATCCCCGCCTCCGCGGGGATGACGGTGTTAAATCCCGGGTCGTCCGCACCTTCCTGCCGGAATGCCGATCCGACCTAGAGGCCGCATGACCGAAATCGACTATTACGAGCTGCTCGAATGCGAGCGCACCGCCGATGCGGCGACGATCAAATCGTCGTACCGCAAGCTCGCGATGAAGTATCATCCCGACAAGAACGCCGGGTGCAAGGATTCCGAGGCGAAGTTCAAGGCGGTCAGCGAGGCGTATGACTGCCTCAAGGACCCGCAGAAGCGTGCGGCCTATGATCGCTTCGGCCATGCCGCGTTCCGCAACGGCGGCGGCGGGCACCAGTCGCAGGATTTCGGCGGCTTCTCCGATATTTTCGAAAGCGTGTTCGGCGAGTTCATGGGCGGCCAGCGCGGCGGTGGCGGGCGACAGCAGACGCGTCGCGGCGCCGACCTGCGCTACGACATGGAGATCACGCTCGAGGAGGCGTTCCACGGCAAGGAGACGGAGATCACCGTCGACATCTCCGCGCCGTGCGACCCCTGCCACGGCACCGGATCGAAGCCGGGCACGCACGCGCACACCTGCCAGCATTGCCACGGCCACGGCAAGGTGCGCGCGCAACAGGGCTTTTTCGTCGTCGAGCGCGCCTGTCCGCTTTGCCACGGCTCGGGGCAGGTCATCACCGATCCGTGCGCCGACTGTCGCGGCGAGGGGCGCGTCGAGAAGACCAAGACGCTCGCCGTCTCGGTCCCGCCCGGCGTCGACGAGGGCACGCGCGTCCGGCTGACCGGCGAGGGCGAGGCGGGCGCGCGCGGCGCACCGGCCGGTGACCTCTACATCTTCCTCCACGTCAAGCGGCACGCGCTGTTCGAGCGTGAGGGCACGACGCTGTTCGCGCGCGCGCCGATCAGCTTCACCACCGCCGCGCTCGGCGGAACGCTGTCGATCCCCGGTCTCGACGGCAAGCGCCACGAGGTGAAGATCCCGGCCGGCATCCAGTCGGGCAAGCAACTGCGTCAGCGCGGTGCGGGGATGCCGGTGCTGCAAGGCCGCGGGAACGGCGATCTGGTCATCCAGATCGACGTCGAGACCCCGACCAAGCTCAGCACCCGCCAGCGCGCGTTGCTGGAGGAGTTCCGCGAAACCGAGACCGGTGAGGAATGCCCGCAGAGCCAGGGCTTCTTCTCGCGGCTCAAGAATGTCATTGCGGGCGAATGACCGAGCCTGAATCCAACCCGCCAGCGTCTCAACATTCGCAACATTCGCCCGGGGACGCAGGCGGGCAACATTGCGGCCTCGTCGCGGTAGTCGGCGCGCCGAACGCCGGAAAGTCGACGCTGGTCAATGCGTTGGTCGGGCAGAAGGTCGCGATCGTCAGCCCCAAGGCGCAGACGACCCGCACCCGGCTGATGGGCGTCGCGATCGACGGCGATACGCAGCTGCTGCTGGTCGACACGCCCGGCATCTTCGAGCCGAAGCGCCGCTTCGACCGCGCGATGGTGTCGGCGGCGTGGGGCGGGACCGAGGGCGCGGACGTGATCGCGCTGGTCGTGGACGGCAAGGGCGGGCTCGGCCCCAAGGTGACCGAAATCGCCGAGGCGCTGAAGGGTCGGCCCGAGCCGATCTATCTCGTGCTCAACAAGGTCGATCTCGCCGACAAGCCCAAATTGCTGCTTCACGCCGAGCGGCTCAACGCGCTGCTGCCGTTCGCGGAGACGTTCTTCATCTCCGCGCAGACCGGTGACGGCGTCGCCCATTTCAAGCGGGAGCTGGCCAAGGCGCTGCCGGCGGCACCGTGGCATTACCCCGAGGATCACGTCTCCGACGCGACCGAACGCGCGATGGCCGCCGAGGTGACGCGCGAGCAACTGTACCTGCAACTCCACGCCGAGCTGCCCTACGCCAGCGTCGTCGAGACTGAGAAGTTCACCGACCGCGAGGACGGCTCGACCGAGATCCACCAGCAGATCATGGTCGAACGCACCTCGCAGCGCGCGATCGTTCTCGGCAAGGGCGGTGCGCGGATCAAGGAGATCGGCGCGAAGGCACGTGCCGAGCTGGCGGTGCTGCTCGATCGCCCGGTGCATCTGTACCTGCACGTCAAGGTCAAGCCCGGCTGGGACGAGGACCGCGGCGTCTACCGCGACCTCGGCCTCGACTGGGTGGAGTGACGCTGGCCCAGCTACCGTCGCCCCTGCGCAAGCAGGGGCCCATGTCTCTCTCCTGTGTGATCACGCCCGAGGGACGCCCCCGCTCCGTCATTGCGAGCGTAGCGAAGCAATCCAGGGCCGCGTGCGAGCCGCTCTGGATTGCTTCGCTACGCTCGCAATGACGGCGGATCAGGCACGGTCGTGTCGCTCTTCACCCGCCTCCGCACCGTCCTCGCCGAGGAACGCTGGGACTATGCGCCCCACGAGCGTCCGGTCATGCCCGGCTCGCCGGGTTCGCCCGACCACCCGCGCCGCCGCCAGATCGCTTATGCTTTGGTCGCGATCCTCGTCGGGCTGACCAGCGGGTTCGGCAATGCGCTGGTCAGCGCGAACACCGTCACGCTGGCGGGCGCGCTCGGGCTCGACCCGGCCGAGATCGCGTGGCTGCCGACGGTCTATGTGATGACCAACGTCAGCATCAACCTGCTGCTCATCAAGTTCCGCCAGCAATTCGGGCTACGTCCGTTCGCGATCATCTTCCTGTCGCTCTACCTGCTGCTGACGCTCGGCCATCTGTTCGTGCGCGATTTCTGGTCGGCGGTGCTGGTGCGCGCGGCGAGCGGGATGGCCGGCGCGGCGCTCAACACCTTCGCGCTCTACTATCTGATGCAGGCGTTCCCCGCCAAATGGCGGCTGCGCGCGATCGTGCTAGGGATCGGCATCCCGCAGCTCGCCACCCCGCTCGCGCGGCTGTTCTCGCCCGAATTGCTGTCGATGAGCCAATGGCGAACGCTCTACCTGTTCGAACTCGGCCTGTCGGCGCTCAGCCTCGCCGCCGTCCTCGCCTTCCGCCTGCCGCCGACGACGCGGCAGAAGGCGTTCGAGAAGCTCGACTTCGTCACCTTCGCCTTGTTCGCCGGGTCGATGGGGCTGTTCGCGGCGGTGCTCGGGCTCGGGCGCTACGTGTGGTGGACGCAGTCGGCGTGGATCGGCTGGGCGCTGCTCGGCGCGATCCCGATGCTGGCGGCGGCGCTCATCATCGAGCATCACCGCGCCAATCCGCTGCTCAACACGCGCTGGCTGGGCAGCGCCGACATCATCCGCTTCGCGGTCGTCACGTTGATGGCGCGGATCGTGCTGTCGGAACAGACCTATGGCGCGGTCGGGCTGCTGACCGTGCTGGGACAGAACAACGACCAGCTCGTGCCCTTCTTCACGATCATCTTCCTCGCCACCGTCGCAGGGTTCGTCATCAGCGCAATCACGCTCGACCCGACCAAGCTCGCGCATCCGGTGATGCTCGCGATCGGGCTGGTCGCAATTGCCGCCTGGGTCGATTCCTACTCCACCAGCCTGACGCGCGCGCCGCAGCTCTATGCAACACAGGCGACGATCGCCTTTGCGGGCGCGTTCTTCCTCGGGCCGTCGCTGTTGTTCGGAATGACGCGCGCGCTGCAACAGGGCGCCGGGCACGTCATCAGCTTCCTCGCGCTGTTCGGCGTGCTCAACTCGATCGGCGGGCTCGCCGGCACCGCGATCCTCGGCACCTATCAGGTGGTTCGCGAGAAGGCGAACAGCGCCGCGCTGGTGCAGGCGATCGACCCGACCGACCCGATCGTGCAGGCCCGCCTCCAGTCCGGCGCAAGCGGCGTCGCGCGCGTCGTCGGCGATCCGACGCTGCGCAGTGCGGAGGGTGGCGCGCTCCTGTCGCAAGCCGCCACGCGCGAGGCCAACGTCCTCGCCTATGACGACATGTTCCGCTTGATCGCGGTGTTGGCAGCGCTCACCTTCTTCTATCTTCTGTTCCTCCTGCTGCGCCGTTCGTGGCGCGCGCGCGTTCAGGCCACCGCATGACCGATACCCGTTCCCCCGTTGCCGCCGCGCCCGCCACCGAGGAGAAAGTGGCCGAGGATGCAGCCGCCGCGGCTCCTGCTCCGCCCGCCGGCTCCGGCTGGCGTCCGCCCGCGCTGTCGCGCACCGCGATCGCGCTGATCCTGCTGCTCGCCGTCGCCGGGATCGCCGCGGTGCTCGCCGCATGGCGGGTGTGGCCGTTCACCACCGCCTACGAATCGACCGACAACGCCTATGTCCGCGGCCGCACGACGGTGATCGCGCCGCAGGTGTCGGGCTATGTCACCCGCGTGCTGGTCCGCGACTTCGAGAATGTGAAAGCCGGCCAGCCGCTCGTCACCATCGACGACCGTATCTACGCGCAGCGCGTCGAACAGGCACAAGCGCAGGTTGAAACCGCGCAGGCGACGCTCGCCAACGCCACCCAGACCGCGGCCAGCCGGCAGGCGTCGTTCGGCGCGCAGGGTGCGGCAGTTGCCAACGCCCGCGCGCAGCTGATGCGCGCACAGGCCGACATGAATCGCGTCAACGATCTCGTCACCGACGGCTCGGTCAGCTTGCGCGAGCGCGACCAGACGCTCGCCGCGCTGCGGCAGGCGCAGGCGCAGCTCAATCAGGCCGAGGCCGCGCAGGAGATCGCGCGGCAGGACATCCGCACCGTCGAGGTCGGGCGCGGCGGGCAGCAGGCCGGCGTGTCGGGCGCCCGCGCCGCGCTGCGCCTCGCAAAGATCGACCTCGCCAACACCGTGATCCGCGCGCCCGAAGCCGGGCGGCTGAGTGAGGTCGGCGTCCGCGCCGGGCAATATGTCACCGCCGGGTCGCAGCTCATGTTCCTCGTGCCCCCCGAGACATGGGTGATCGCCAACTTCAAGGAAGCGCAGACCGCGCGGATTGCGGTCGGGCAGCGCGCCAGCTTCACCGTCGACGCGCTCGCCAACGCGCGGCTGACCGGGCGCGTCGAGCGCATTTCGCCCGCCGCGGGCAGCGAATTTGCGGTGCTGAAGTCCGACAACGCAACCGGCAATTTCACCAAGGTGCCGCAGCGGATCGCGGTACGCATCCGCGTCGACCCCGGCCAGCGACTTGCCGAGCGGCTGCGCCCCGGCATGTCGGTGCAGGCGCGCGTCGACACCGACGGCGTGCCCGCGCCGCAATGAGCAAGACCCGCGCGCTGCTGCTCCCGCTGTTGCTGGCGGGCTGCGCCCTGCCCGGCCCGCGCCGCGCCGCGCCCGAAAGCGCCGCGGTTGTACCGCCTCCGGCATGGCGCAGCGCCCTGCCGGTCGGTGGCCCGGTACAAGCCGGCTGGTGGCAGAGGTTCGGCGACCCGGTGCTGACCGCGCTGGTCGAGCGCGCGCTCGCCAACAATCTCGACATCCAGACCGCCGCCGCACGCGTCGAGGAAGCACGCGCCGCCGAGTCACTGGCGCG
The DNA here is from genome assembly GCF_000427645.1 of Sphingomonas phyllosphaerae FA2. Classification (GTDB taxonomy): domain Bacteria; phylum Pseudomonadota; class Alphaproteobacteria; order Sphingomonadales; family Sphingomonadaceae; genus Sphingomonas; species Sphingomonas phyllosphaerae. Next base: position 2,261,280 of record NZ_KE386571.1, read on the forward strand.
CGCGCAATTGCTTCCGGCAGTCGGCGGCGCGGTGCCCGAGACGCAGGGGCAGCAGATCAGCGCACTCGGCACCACCGCGCGCTCGGCCGCGGTGCAGCCGGGTGTCACGCTCAGCTACGACCTCGACCTGTTCGGGCGCTTGCGGCAGGCGACGCGCGCCGCGCGCGCGCAATTGCTCGCCACCGAAGCGGCAGCGGATACGGTGCGGCTCGCGGTAGCCGCGACCACCGCGCAAAGCTACATCACGCTGCGCGCGCTCGACCACCGGCTCGCGATCGCGCGCGACACGCTGTCGGCGCGTGCCGAGGCGCTGCGGATCGCGCAGCGACGGTTCGAGGCCGGCTATACCTCGCGGCTCGAATACCGGCAGGCGCAGGCCGAATATGCCAGCACCGCACAACTCGTCCCCGCCGCCGAACTCGCGATCACGCGCGCCGAGAATGCGCTGGCGCTGCTGACCGGCGACGTGCCCCGCACGATCGACCGCGGGGTGACGCTGGAAAGGATCGCCACTCCGGCGATCCCGGACGGGCTGCCCGCCGATCTGCTCCGCCGCCGCCCCGATCTGTTCCAGGCCGAACAGACGTTGGTCGCCGCCGACCGCTCGCTCGACAGCCAGCGTGCGGCGATGCTGCCCAATCTGTCGCTGACCGGCGCGGCAAACCTCGTGCTGTCGACCGCGCTCGCGCAGCCGGAGGTGGTGTTCTCGCTGGGTGCCAGCATCCTCGGCCCGATTTTCGACGGCGGACGCCTGCGCGCGCAGGAACGCGGTGCGACCGCGCGGCGCGATCAGGCCGCCTTCGCCTATCGCCGCACCGCGCTGACCGCCTTCCGCGAGGTCGAAGACGCATTGGCCGGCGCGCGCCGCACCGGCGAACAGGCGCAGGCGCTGTCGGAGCAGGTGGCCGCGTCGCGCGGTGCGCTCCAGAACGCCACCAACCGCTACCGCGCCGGCTATTCGAGCTACATCGAGCAACTCGACGCGCAACGCACGCTGCTGACCGCCGAACTGTCGCTGGCGCAGGCACGCGCCGACCGCCTCAACAGTTATGTCGCCTTGTATCAGGCGATGGGCGGCGGCTGGACTCGCGCCGAGGTGGTGGCGGTGGAGCGGTAAGCTCCACTTGCGTCATTGCGAGCGAAGCGAAGCAATCCAGAGCCGGACCAGGACGCCCTGGATTGCTTCGCTACGCTCGCAATGACGACGAAGCTCACGGCATCCCAGCCATCTTCTCCCCGTCGGGCTCGTCCGCCTCGACGACATCGCCACCCTCCACCACCGGCGGCTGCTTCGACAACGACGTCAGTAGGTAGAACACCAGATTGCTCCCCTGCGTCAGCGCCCCGCCCGCCAGCAACAGCCCCGCCATCGCCTCGCGCGGCCCCTGGATCGTCCCGCTCATCTCCAGCGCGGCACTCAGAAACAGCAGGTCGCGGTTCGGCACGATCGGCAGCCGCGAGATCACCATCTGCGCGGTCAGGAACACCAGCCACACGCTCCACGGCTCCTGCGGCAGCACCACCGCCCATTGCGTCGCCTGCAGCAGCACCACCACGACGATCCGGGCGACATGCACCCCCAGCACCTTGCCCGCCTGCGGCAACGGCATCGCGATCAACTGGCGGCGCAGGCGGAACAGCAACGGCGCGAGGAACACCGCCCCGACCAGCCCCGCGATCACCAGCGCCGGCCCCGGATCGAGCCACGCCGCGATCCGCCGCCCGTTGCCCGCGGCGGCGAAGCCGATCAGCAACAGCAGCGTGACCAGCCCGGAGGACACCGCTGACAGGATCGCATTGTCCTTCAGCCCGATCGCGATCACGCGCTTCGACAGCCCAATCGTGCGCCGCAGCCAGACGAACAGATAGAGTTCGCCCGAATATCCCACCAGCGCACTGTTGTAGACGCGCTTGCGGATCAGCACCGGGAACGCGCCCGGCAACGGCCGCGCGAAGATCGTGCGGAACACGATCGTCTCCGACGCCGGCAGCACCAGGAAGGTGACGACGAACAACAGGTAGAACAGCGGGTTGGTCGGCAGCGACCGCACGACCTGCGTCCAGCCGATCGCGCGCACCTTCAGCACCATCCACGCGATCATGCCGGCAAAGAACGCCCAACGCAGCACCTTGCCCGCGACACGTACCCACGGACGCTCGGCGAGCGTCCGCCAGCGCTCGGCTGCGCTCAAAACAGCCCCAGGGCGCGTGACTGCGCGACATAGGTGTCGAACGCCGCCTGCTGCTCGGGCGTCAGCCGGAACGCCGAATAACGCGCGGTCGTGCCGGTCAATTGCCGCAGCCGCCACTCGACAATCTGCAACGGGCGCAGCGCCAGCCGCCGCTCGAAATGCCCGCGATCCCAGGTGTTGTTGCCGTGGAAGCAGCGGATCAGCAGATGCGCCTCGCTCATGGGGATCAACGCGGTGCCCAGCCGCAGCCACGCGTCGCGGAACGTGCTGTCCTCGCCCTTGCGCTCGCTGGGATAGCGGATGTCGTCGCGGCGGCGATGCACGATCGTGCTCGGCGCGCCGCCCTGGAACCAGCTGAGATATGGGCGATCCAGCCACGCCGGATCGTCGAGATGCATCAGCGTCGCCTCGCCCCACACCGCCGCCTTGTCGCCCAGCGTCGTCACCGACCGCGACAGCCGGCGCGGTGCGAACCAGTCGTCGTCGTCCCAATGCGCCATCAACTCGCCGCGCGCGAGATCGAGCGACAGGTTGCGCAGGTCGCCCAGCGTCGTCGCCGGGTTCTTGGGCAGCCGGTGGTGCAACACGCGATCGACGGGGATGCCGCGCAGGATCGGCGCATAATCCTCGTCGCCGTCGTCGACGATGATCAGCTCGCGGTTGGGATAATCCTGCGACAGGAAACAATCGACCGACCGCTCCGCCAGCTTGCGGCGATTGGCGGTGACCATCAGGCAGGAAATGCGCGGCCCGTCGTCCGCAAAAGGCATGGGAGAGTTGTTCACGTCGTCGGCAACCTAGGCAGGGCGGGCCGGCACTGGTACGGCGGGAACGGAACGCCGCATGACACGCCAGACGACACGCATAATCTTCGTCCTTACCTATCCGGCCTATCACAGCGTCGCCGATCCGGTGGAGTGGCTACGCTGGGACAATCGTGACCGGCGGATGCCCGCGCTCCTAGCCGCGCTGGGTGCCGATGTCGAGTTGTGGGGTGTGGGCGCTGCGGCGGCCGAGCACGTCTCCGCGCCCGACTTCGGCGCGCCGTATCGCATCCGCCTGTTCGAGAAGACCGGCGGCGGCGCGAAATCGCGCAATCATTTCAGCGACTCGATGGTGACGGCGGCGCGCAGCGATCCCGCCGACCTGTTCGTGCTGATCGGCACCAACGGCGGCGCCGGCTATCGCCTGTTCGACCGCGCGCTGCGCCCCGACAAGCGCCCGTTCGCGCTCATCATCGGCGGCGATTACTGGAGCCGGCTGGTCCCGCACGCGCGGCTGCTGTTCACCGAATGCGCGTTGCAGGAGGAGGCGCTGGCCGCCGGCGGCTGGTTCCGCCCGCGCATCCCGCTCGACCGGATGGAGCGGCTGCCCAAGACGATCGACACCGGCCTGTTCCGCCCGATCGAGGCGGCGCGCCGCTGGGACGTCCTGTCGGTCAGCCGCGTGACCCGCTGGAAGAGCTTCGCCGAGATCGGGATGCTGTCGCGCGCGCACCGCGCCGCGGTGGCGGGGGGCGGGCCCGATGCGGCGCGGATGGCGCGGCGCTATCCGGCGATCGACTGGCTCGGGCATCGCCGTCATGCCGAGATACCGGCGTTGCTCGCGCAGGCCGGCCTGTATTTCCATGCCGGACGCCGCGACTATCTCCCGCGCGCCATCCCCGAGGCGATGGCGTGCGGGCGTCCGGTGGTCGGCTTCGCGGATCGTCTGGGGCCGGACGTGATCCCGCCCGACTGCGGGCTGCGCGTCACAGAACGCGACTTCCGCCCGCTGGTCGCCGCCTTGCTGCGCGATCCGGCGCGCATGGCGCAGATGGGCGCAGCGGCGCGCGCGCATGTCGTGGCGACGCACGGTCTGCGCTCCAGCGAGGCGGCGTGCCGCACCCTGTTGCGCCTTGCGGAGACGACGGCATGAAGTGGACGTTCGTCATCGCCTATTTCAACGAGGCGGAGTATCTCGCCGCCACGCTCGACAGCCTCGGCGCGCAGACCCGCAAACCGTTCCGGCTGATCCTGGTCGACAACGGCTCCACCGACGGATCGGCGGCGATCGCCCGCGCCACGACGCTGTCGGACGTCGAGATCGTGCACCTGAGCGAGACACGCCCCGGCAAGATCTTCGCGCTGGAAACCGCGATGCCGCACCTCGCGACCGAGTTCGTCGCGTTCGGCGATGCGGACACCTATTACCCGCCCGATTATCTCGCGATCGCCGAGGCGGCGTATACCAGCCCGGACGTGGTCGCGGTAATGGCGACCGACGTACCGCCCGACGCCGCCAAGGCGCTCCGCAAGCGCCGCCACAACCGCATCGCCAGCTGGCTATGGCCCAAGCAGACGCACACCGGCGGCTTCGGCCAGACCTTCCGCACCGCCGCGCTGGTGGCCGCCGGCGGTTATGCCGAACGTCACTGGTCCTATGTACTGATGGACCACGAGATCATGCAGCGCGTCGTGAAGCAGGGCCGCGTCGTCTACCCGTTCGACCTGTGGTGCATCCCCTCGGAGCGCCGCACCGACCGTACCCGCGTCCGCTGGACGCTGCCCGAGCGGCTGCTCTACCATTTCACGCCGGCGATGGCGAAGGACTGGTATTTCTACCGCTTCCTCGGCCCGCGGCTGAACGCGCGCAAGCTCGGCCACCTGAACCTGCGCGAGAAGACCTGGAAGCAGTGAAGTCGCCCACCTGCGCCGTCATTAACGCGAGGGCGGGAAGCCAGACGCGCAGGTCTGTCGATAGAGGCGCGGGCGTCAGAGGTTCTGGATTCCCGCCTGCGCGGGAATGACGAGGGACATTCTCACTCCGGCTCCACACCCCGCGCCAGCCGCGACCGCGCATAATCCAGCGCGCGCGCAATCCCCGCATCCAGCGAGATCGTCTGCGCCCACCCCAGCTCATCCCGGATCCGCGCCGCATCCGAATAGCGCTCCGCCACCCCGACCGGCTTGCCCTCGGTCCCCAGCACCGGCGCGTCATAACCCTCGATCGCCACCATCCGCGCGGCGAGGTCGAGGAAGCTGGTCGCCCTGCCCGATCCGATGTTGAACGCCCGCGCGTCGCTCACTCCGCGACACACCAGCAGGCAGGCCTCGCACGCATCGTCGATATGCACGAAGTCGCGCGTCTGGTGCCCCGATCCCCATACCCGCACCGGATCGCGCCGCGCCGCGACCCGCAACGCGATCGCCGGGAACGGATAGACCACGTCCTGATCCTCGCCATAGCCCGAGAACGGCCGCACCACGCCGACGCTCAGCCCGTATTTCTCATGCGCGATCCGGCTCAGATACTCGCCGGTCAGCTTGCTCCACCCATAGGTATAATCGGGCAGCCCCAGCCGCTTCTCGAACGAGATGTCGTCCTCGTGCAGCGCACGGCTCTCACCGGCTTCCTGCAGATCGATCGGATAGGCCGCGCTGGACGAGGCATAAAGGATGCGCTCGGGCCGCGCGACCTTCGCCGACCAAAGGAAGAAGGTGCTGTCGATCGCCAGGTCGATCCCGACCGCCAGCGGATCGTTGTCGATCACGTTGCGCCCGCCGACCACGCTGGCGAGGTGATAGACCTCATCGAACGCCGGCAGCTTGGCGAGCCCCAGCGTCGGCGTCATCCCCAGCTCGGCCTGCGCCACTGCGACGAAGTCGGCACGAATGAAGCGCACCACCGCATCGTGCCCGACGACCTCGTGGAACGCCACCCCGCCCTCTTCGCCGACGTGGCGAAGCTGCGGCACTTCCCAATCGGCGGGCGCCTTGCCGGTCGACAGATCATCGATGATCCAGACCTCGTTGCCGCCCTCTGCGGCCAGCTTGGCGACAAGATGGCGCCCCACGAACCCACAGCCCCCGGTCACCAGAACACGACGCGCCACTTCTGCCTCCATGCTTGCGACGCTCGCGGTGCCACCCTAGCTTCGATGGCGCAACCCACCCCCTTGTGTTGCTCAAAAGCAACACCATCTGACACCCAAGAGAGACAGGGCTTACAGATGAACCTAGACAAATTCACCGATCGCGCGCGCGGCTTCCTCCAATCGGCACAGACCGTCGCGCTGCGCATGAACCACCAGCAGATCGCGCCCGAGCATCTGCTCAAGGCGTTGCTGGAGGACGAGCAGGGCATGGCCGCCGGGCTCATCACCGCTGCGGGCGGCGATGCACGCCGCGCCGTGACCGAGACCGACGCCGCGCTCGCGAAGATCCCGGCGGTCAGCGGCTCGGGCGCGCAGAACCAGCCCGGCCTGTCGGCCGATGCGGTGCGTGTGCTCGATCAGGCCGAGCAGATCGCGCAAAAGGCGGGCGATTCCTATGTCACCGTCGAACGGCTGCTGGTCGCGCTCGCGCTCAGCCTCAACACCGCCGCGGGCAAGGCGCTCAAGACCGCCAATGCCACGCCGGAGGCACTCAACGCCGCGATCACGCAATTGCGCGGCGGACGCACCGCCGACACCGCCAGCGCCGAGGATCGCTACGACGCGCTGAAGAAGTTCGCGCGCGACCTGACGCAGGCCGCGAAGGATGGCAAGCTCGATCCCGTGATCGGCCGCGACGAGGAAATCCGTCGCACGATCCAGGTGCTCGCGCGCCGCACCAAGAACAATCCGGTGCTGATCGGCGAACCGGGCGTCGGCAAGACCGCGATCGTCGAGGGCCTTGCTTTGCGCATCGCCAACGGCGACGTCCCCGACGGCCTCAAGGACAAGACGCTGATGGCGCTCGACATGGGCGCGCTGATCGCTGGCGCGAAATATCGCGGCGAGTTCGAGGAGCGGCTCAAGGGCGTCATCGACGAGGTGAAGCAGGCCAATGGCGACATCATCCTGTTCATCGACGAGATGCACACGCTGATCGGCGCGGGCAAATCCGAGGGCGCGATGGACGCCGGCAATCTGCTCAAGCCCGCCTTGGCGCGCGGCGAGCTGCATTGTGTCGGCGCAACCACGCTCGACGAATATCGCAAGCATGTCGAGAAGGACCCGGCGCTGCAACGCCGCTTCCAGCCGGTGTTCGTCGGCGAGCCGACCGTCGAGGATACGATCAGCATTCTGCGCGGGCTCAAGGAAAAGTACGAGCTGCACCACGGCGTGCGGATCACCGACGGTGCCTTGGTGTCGGCGGCGACGCTCAGCAACCGCTATATCACCGACCGCTTCCTGCCCGACAAGGCGATCGACCTTATGGACGAGGCCGCGAGCCGGCTGCGGATGGAGGTGGAGAGCAAGCCCGAGGAGATCGAGACGCTCGACCGCCGCATCCTGCGTCTCAAGATCGAGCGCGAGGGGCTGAAGCGGGAGACCGACGCCGCGTCGCTCGACCGGCTCGAAACGCTGGAGGGTGAACTCGCCAATCTCGAACAGCAGTCCGCCGAACTGACGACGCGCTGGCAGGCCGAGAAGGACAAGATCGCCGGCGAGGCGAAGCTGAAGGAACAGCTCGACGCCGCGCGGCTCGAACTCGAACAGGCGCAGCGGCAGGGCGATCTCGCCAAGGCGGGCGAGCTGTCCTACGGGCGCATCCCCGCGCTCGAGAAGCAACTCGCCGACGCGGCGGGCGCGACGCAGGGCGCGATGCTCCGCGAGGAAGTCACTGCCGACGACATCGCCGGCGTCGTCAGCCGCTGGACCGGCGTGCCGGTCGACCGGATGCTGGAGGGCGAGCGCGAAAAGCTGCTTCGTATGGAGGAAGTGCTCGGCAAGCGCGTGATCGGTCAGGCCGATGCGGTGCGCGCCGTCTCCACCGCGGTGCGCCGCGCGCGCGCCGGCTTGCAGGACCCGAACCGGCCGCTGGGCAGCTTCCTGTTCCTCGGGCCGACCGGCGTCGGCAAGACCGAACTGACCAAGGCTCTCGCCGAATTCCTGTTCGACGATTCCAGCGCGATGGTGCGGATCGACATGAGCGAGTTCATGGAGAAGCACGCCGTCGCGCGGCTGATCGGTGCCCCGCCGGGCTATGTCGGCTATGAGGAAGGCGGCGTGCTGACCGAGGCAGTGCGGCGCCGGCCCTATCAGGTCGTGCTGTTCGACGAGGTCGAGAAGGCGCATGGCGACGTGTTCAACGTGCTGTTGCAGGTGCTCGACGACGGCCGGCTGACCGACGGTCAGGGGCGCACGGTCGATTTCTCGAACACGCTCATCATCCTGACCTCGAACCTTGGCAGCCAGTATCTGGCGAACATGCCCGACGACGCGCCGGTGGAAAGCGTCGAGCCGCAGGTGATGGAGGTGGTGCGCGCGCACTTCCGCCCGGAATTCCTCAACCGGCTGGACGAGATCATCCTGTTCCATCGGCTCGGTCAGGCGCACATGGGGCCGATCGTCGACATCCAGGTCGGCCGCGTCGGCAAGCTGCTCGCCGATCGCAAGGTCACGCTCGACCTCACCGACGCGGCGCGCGCGTGGCTGGGACGGGTCGGCTACGATCCGGTGTACGGTGCCCGCCCGCTCAAGCGCGCAGTGCAGCGCCACCTGCAAGACCCGCTCGCCGAGCTGATCCTGCGCGGCGAGGTGAAGGACGGCGCGACCGTTCATGTCGACGAGGGCGACGGCAAGCTGGCGCTCTCGGTCGACTGACGGTCCCCCGAGATCGTCGCCCCGGGCTTGACCCGGGGCCCCGCTTCTTCGCGCCAGAAGTAAGAAGCGGGCCCCGGGTCAGGCCCAGGGCGATGGGAAAGCCGATGGCCTGAGCTTGGAGCGTGATGACATCAGGTCGGACAAATCGTTCGTCATTGCGAGCGTAGCGAAGCAATCCAGAGCGTCCTGGTCCGACTCTGGATTGCTTCGCTTCGCTCGAAATGATCGATCAAGTCGATGTCATCACGCTCTGAAGTAGCGCCAAGCCACGAGCTTACTTCAACACCAACGCCCGATACGCCGTGCTGACCGCCGGATACTGATTGTCGCTCAGCTTGCCCTGATAGGCCGCGTTCGAGTTCCAGTACGACGCATAGACGATGTTATGCGTCGCGAACCAGTTACCCACCGCCTGAACATAGCTGGCGTCCGAATTCCTGCTCACGCCCCATTCGGCGTATGCGGTCGGCTTCTTGTGCAGCTTGGCGAACGCCTGATGCCACGCCAGCCCGTACTTCTCGTCACGGTGATACGCGAACGCCTTCGCACCATCCGCCGGATCCCACTGATGATTGTAGTAGAAATCCATGCCGATGATGTCGACGACATCGTCGCCGGGATAGGCGTTCTCGGGGTTCATCCCCAGATCGCCGTTGTTCGGCGTCCATTCGAAGACGAAGCGGCCGGAAACGCTGCGGAAGCTCGCGACGAACTGGCGATAGGCGGCGCGATATTGCGCTTCCTTGCCCTTGGCGGCCCAGGGCTGCCAGTCACCGTTGAACTCCCAGCCCGTCCGCACGTAGATCTTGCTGGAATTGGGATACCCCTGCGCCAGCGTCCGCGCCGCGGCGACGTAATTGGCGTTATACTTGCCCGCACCCGCGTCGGCCAGCGTCGCACCCTGTGCGATCAACGGGATCGACCAGTAGATCGGGCGATCGATACCTCTCCACAGCGCGACCAGCCAGCCGATTGAGCTGCCCCAGTCGCCCCAGCCGGCGCGGCCGGTGTGCAGCTGCACGCCATCGGTACGCTTGCCCAGCCACAGCTCGTACGCGACGAGATCGGCAGGATAATTGCCGATATACACCGCCTTCTTGTACGCGGTGGTCGTGGTCGTCGCCGCCGCCGGTGTCGCGACGACCGCCGCTGCGGTGGCCTTGACGGCGAGGGCCGAGGCTGTCGGTGTCGGCGTCGGTGCGACCGTCGCCGCCGCGGCGACCACCGTCACCGGCGTCGTGGTGGTAGCGCCACTCCCGCTTGCAGTACTCACCGCGGCCGCAGCCGCCAGGGACACACCGGCGGCCACTGCCCCGGCGACAAGCTGCTTCTTCATAACGACCCCTCGCTTTGATCATCGGGGAATAGCAGCGCCGCATTTCGCCAGCATAAACGGGTACGGATGACGTTCCATAAACCGTCGCAGCGCAGCGCCGTCCTGCCGCATACCGCTGCGCCCCGCGAAACTGGAAAAGTTCGCCCCGCCCCCTGCCGCGCCGCGTCGTTTCGTGCGAAGGGGAATTGTCTGACACAATCCCTGTAGAGTGATCCCGCATGACCAGCATCGGCATCTATGGCAGCAACGGCCGCATGGGCCGCGCGATCGCCACGATCGCCGCCGGTGAAGGTGTGACGGTCGCGGGCGGCGGCGATGCCGGCAGCGATCCGTTCCCGATTGCCACCGCCGCCGATGTTTTGGTCGATTTCTCGACACCGGCCGCGCTCGAGGCGCATTTGACGGCGGCGATTTCGGCGCGCACGCCGATCGTCATCGGCACCACCGGGCTGCTTGCGACCCACCAAACGCTGATCGAACGCGCCGCAGAGACGATCGCGGTGCTCCAAACCGGCAATACCTCGCTCGGCGTGACACTGTTGAGCGTCCTGGTGCGCGAAGCCGCCGCCCGGCTCGGCGCCGATTGGGACATCGAGATCACCGAAATGCACCACCGTCACAAGGTCGACGCCCCGTCCGGCACCGCACTCCTACTCGGCGACGCCGCGGCGGCCGGGCGTGGCACCCGGCTGTCCGAGGTCCGCGTCGACAGCCGCGCCGGGCTGGTCGGTGCGAGAAGCGAGGGAACGATCGGCTTCGCGTCCCTTCGCGGCGGATCGGTGGTCGGCGACCATAATGTTGTTTTCGCGGGCGAAGGTGAGCGGATTGAGATCGGCCACCGCGCCGACGATCGCACGATCTTCGCGCGCGGCGCGGTGAAGGCCGCGCTATGGCTCGCCGGCCGCGCACCGGGCCGCTACGCAATGGCCGAGGTGCTCGGGCTTTGAAGAAGGCCGACGTCGCCGAATTCTACCGCCGCCTCGCCGAAGCCAATCCGCACCCGGAGACCGAACTGGAATCGGTCAACGATTACACGCTGTTGGTCGCGGTGGTGCTCTCCGCGCAGGCGACCGACGCCGGCGTCAACAAGGCGACCCGCGCACTGTTCAGCCAGGTCGATACGCCGCAAAAGATGCTCGACCTCGGGCTCGACGAACTCAAGCAGCACATTCGCACGATCGGTCTGTTCAACACGAAAGCCAAGAACGTCATCGCCTTGTCGCAGGCGCTGGTCGACGAGCATGGCGGCCGCGTCCCCGACACGCGCGAGGCGCTGGAAAAGCTGCCCGGCGTCGGTCGCAAGACCGCCAATGTCGTCATGAACGTCGCATTCGGTGCCGAGACGTTCGCGATCGACACGCACATCTTCCGCGTCGGCAACCGCACCGGACTCGCCAAGGGCAAGACGGTGCTGGCGGTCGAGAAAAAGCTCGACGCCGCGACCCCGGCCCCGTTCCGCGTCCACGCGCACCATTGGCTGATCCTGCATGGCCGCTACGTCTGCAAGGCGCGCCGGCCGGAATGCTGGCGCTGCATCGTCGCGGACCTTTGCGCGTTCAAGCCCAAGACCCCGCCCCCACCCGCGCGCACCAAGGAGTGACGATGCGCCCGCTGATCGTTGCCGCCGTGCTGATCGCCGCCGCGCCGGCGCTGGCTCGCGACCACGCAGCCGACGTACCGCCCGCAACGCCGACCGGCTCGCCCCGCACGTGCCTGTCGCTCACATCGATCGAGGAAACGCTGGTCCGCAGCGACCGGGTGATCGATTTTCGCACGATCGGCCGCCGTCTATACCGCGTCACCTTGCCGCAACGCTGCCCGGGCCTCGGCAGCGAACGTCGCTTCGGTTATGCAACATCGATCGGGCAGTTGTGCGCACAGGATCTGATCACGGTCCTCTACGCAAGCGGCCCGATGGGTGGCGCGAGCTGCGGGCTGGCACCCTTCCACCCTGTAATGCTGACCCGCTGACGATTTTCGCCGTCAAAACGGGTAGCGCGGCGCGCCGACCCCTGCTAGGCGAGCCGAACCGGCACCCGTAGCTCAGCTGGATAGAGCGCTGCCCTCCGAAGGCAGAGGCCACTGGTTCGAATCCAGTCGGGTGCACCAGCAACAACCATCGCAAGCCGTTGTTTTTAGGCGATTTTCGGGCAGTCTGACTTGCCCCTAATCCGTCGAATCGCCTCTTTGAGTGCTCCGCGACACAAAACGGACACAAGGGCGTGCTACATGGCGACAATCAGCAAGCGAGCGGGTGGATGGTTTGTCCAGATTCGCCGCAAGGGCTACCAACCGCAGTTTCGGACCTTTCCCATCAAGGTGGAGGCGGAACGTTGGGCGCGTGAGAGGGAGGCGGTGATTGATCGGGGCGATCAGCCGACCAACCACCGCGACCTAAAACGGACGACCCTTGGCGACCTGATTACCCGCTACGTAGATGAAGTGACCCCCTCTAAGCGTAGTGCGGATACGGAGACGCTACGGCTAAGGAAGCTAGCGAACGCTCCCCTTTGCACCTTATTGCTCGCGGACCTCTCTAGCGCCGCTGTAGCGGCTTACAGGGATCAACGAGCCAAGGAGGTTAAGCCCGGAACAGTAGCGCGGGAAATGTCCCTTCTGCATAACGTGATTGAAGTTGCGCGAAAGGATTGGGGTTACGGGTTGACCGCTAACGTGGTGGCACAGGTTCGACGTTTACCAGTTCAGGACGCAAGAAATCGCCGATTAGAAGCTGGCGAACTGGAACGGCTACTAAATGCCTTAAAGAAGACCCGCAATCCGCTTGTCGGCCCGGTGATCATGTTCGCGATAGAAACGGGTATGAGACGGGGAGAAATCCTCGATTTAGAGTGGCGTTACGTCGATCTAGAAAAGCGTACAGCACATATTCCGCATACGAAGACTGGCCATGCTCGTACTATCCCGCTTACCGAGGCCGGTGTCGCGATATTGAAGAAGCAGAAAGCATCGGCCGGTAAGGTGTTCCCTTTATCCGCTATTGCACTTCGGCTCTCTTGGAACCGATTAAGAGAACGTGCAGGATTGTCGGACCTTCGATTTCATGATCTTCGGCATGAAGCGATCAGCAGGTTTGCGGAACTAGGCCTGACAACCGTCGAGTTAGCTGCAATATCCGGGCATCGTGATATGCGGATGCTTATGCGCTACACCCATTTAAATCCGATTGATCTAGCCAAGAGGCTGGCGGGTCGGTCATGGGAGCGCGAGACACAAGCTTTACAAGGGTGAGGATTGCAGTTTCGCGCTCGGAAAAGGCCTCGCCGATCATTTTGGAACGCGTTTATGCGCTAATATGATTGGGCGAAACCATCATCGGCGAAACCTCGCCCGTTGATCTGATGCTCGCTATTAACGTCCGCAGCACGCTATTTAACGTCAGATTTAATCCTAAGCGTAAATATAACTAAACATGGCTTAACAAGACCGGCGCTAAGTTTCCGAGCCAATAAGGGGTTTACGCCCAACCGCTCGCTGGTAAAAGGCACTCGTCACCGGCATGGCATAGTCAACGCTTCGACATCCGGGACGCCGGGACCTGACCCCATTTCGTTTACCGTGCATTTGATTACGGCCTTCGGCTTTTGGCTTCGCCAGAACCGGAGCATTTCTGATGCGCGGGATAATCCAAGAAGATTGAACTTCTTTGATTTCAATCGAATAACTCGATCAAAAAAGTAGTCCATTTCTATATAGATAAAAAGAATGGACTAGATAATTATTTTTAAAGGTTAGAATTTTGCATTACAAGAATGAAGTTTTGTACATAGAAAATGAAGAGCTTGATAGATTTTTTCCAGAGCCTTCCTGCTCAATCCCTATTTCCACAATCCTATCTTCGGCCTTGAAGATCGAGCGATCATTATCGCTCCTTAATAGGGAAATGAAAAAGGGTTTTAGAGGCGAGTTAAGCCCCGCCATCCATTTGATGAGTGCAGATTGTGGAACGGGAAAGACGACGGCTTTACAAAAGGCGTTACGGGAATGGAGGGCTGATGGATTTCGCGGTGATGGGGCCATTATCTTCCTACGCACCTTAGAGGAAATTGACCCCATTGTTAGGGGCACGGGGCTGGATCATGCCGATTACGCCGTCTTTACCAGTGACGAAAAGTACAAAATGTATGGCGCTGGACGGAGTGCTGCGAACAGGGTTCCGGTTCTGTTTGTATCGCAGGTGATGGCCCGCAAGATGATGCTGATTGCCGGTGGCTTCGAAGCGGTCGCGGAGTTTCGCTACTTTGGAAACGTTCGGGCTTTGCGGGTTTGGGACGAAGGGTTCGCCGCCGCCGAGGGTGCCGCCTTTGATATCGTAGACCTTCATTCCCTCCCTAGCGCCTACAAGGCCTTACCTAGGCCGGATAGGGATATGCTTTGGGCGTTGGTGCAAAGCTGTGCGGAGCCGGTCGCGGGCTTGGCACTCGATATTCCGCTGGCGATCATCGATACCGTTGACCGTGTGTTGAAGGGTGGCTTGAAGGTTGCGGAGGCACCGAAGCGAACGCTGGAAGCGCTGGGAAAGCTGGCGGGATCAACCGCCTACCTCCGGGGCAGTGACTATACCGATTGGACCTTCTTGGGAGCGGGACGGTCACTGCCAGCGGACATCATGCCGCTGATCGTGTTGGATGCCTCTGCCCGCCTGACGAGCCGTTATAAGCAGCTACGGGCGCACGGCATGAACGTGGTCGACCTTGAACCGGCGCTGTTGGAATATAGTCGGTTAGCTTTCCACTGGTGTGATTTGGCGGCTGGCAAGACCGCGCTGCGAAACGCCGCTCAACGTGCAATCATTTACGGGACCATTGCGGCGCTGGTGAACTCCAAGACAGAGGATTTCCTGATCGTCATCGCAAAGGATGCGTGTGGTAGTGGCGATGGCCCGGTGGCTATGCCGAAGGAGCTTCACGCTCTGCTAACCGACCCCAATCGCGTGCGTGTAACCAGTTGGGGTCGACATATCGGCACCAACGAATACCGGGACATACCGAACGTCATCATCGTGTCGGCCTACAACTATGGTGACGATGGCTATGATGCCTTGGCGCTCGCCGCCAGCGGTAGGCGGGACGGTAGCGTCAGCAAGGAAGAACGGCGGGAGGAAGCAGCAAGCGCATTCATGCACAACGTCTACCAAGCTGTATGCCGGAGCAGGGTACGCCAGCGTGACGGTGCATTAGCGGGAGCCGCAAACGTCTACCTCATCATGAAGGATAGCGATCAACGAAGGGAGCAAATTGTCCGCGCATTCCCCGGCTGCTCGATCGACGTATGGATGCCCTGCACGCCAAGTAAAAAGACAAAACATGATTTGGTGCTACAGACACTCTTCGCGATAATGAAAAGGCAGAATTCTGTTAGCTTCAACGCTTTAACCGCAGCATGTGGCGGGAGGGGGCAATCATATTTGACAAAGGTGGTAAAAACCGAGCGCTTCAAAGATGGCATTCAATCAAAAGGCATTAAGAGAGTAGGAAACAGTTTTCACAGGCAACTGGAAATGGCTGCCGCAGCATAAGTGTGAGGGTCTACTTTTTTGGCTTGTTCACTGATTGCAGACACCCTTAGTAAGCTGCTTACTGCCCTAAGACCTCCTATGTGAGTTAACATGGCTCATTTCATCGAGCGGTATCTGCGTTGATCCTTAGAGGGGGCGCGCAGAGCGACGGAGGCGCATTGGCACCTTGCTAGCCAAGTGCGCCGAACTGCGCTGTACAGGCTTTGCAGGGGGAAATACGGCAGGTTTGAGAGCGGCAAGGGCGATCATAGGAACTGCGCTCCTGCAATTTACGGGTCAAACACGAAAAAGGGCCGCAGGATCGTTCCCGCAGCCCCTTTCGTCATCAGCGATGCTGGCGTTGATAACGGCACATCGACTTAGGTTGTATAGCAACGTGCTGCGAAGTCGCGCCGGTACAGCAGGAATCTACAAACGCATCTTCCCCGCTATAACAGGAACAAGCTGTTAATTTCTTCGCTAGCCACCACAGGCTGTCTCGTTCATCCTTCCGCCAGTAGCTTGTTAGATTACGTTTGCTGTTCAAGGGTGGGTGGCATGAAAGCGGAAGATTTAGACAACGCCAAGTATATTCAGGAATGGGTAAAGATATTTGTGGGCGTGCTGACGCCCTTGGCAATTGCAGTTCTAACATTCTTCGTGTCTAGAGCTTTAAATGACCAACAGGCCAACCTAAAAAGAACCGAGCAGGTGCTTCTATTAAAGCAGCAAGCATACGAACTAATCGGGCCTGACCTCAATAAGATTTATGTCTATATAGACGACGTTGGCGATTTCAGGAATTATACGCCGGAAGATATTGTCAGGTTCAAAAGAGAGGCTGATCGAAAGTTCTACATGTACAGTGTTTTTTGGTCCAAGGACACGAATGATGCATACCAAGGTTTTATGACTGCATCTTTTAAGACCTACACCGGATCAGGAGAAAATGCACAAATACGATCATTTCCGAATGAAAAGCAGGAGGCGATGAGGATTGACGGAAAAAAATGGAAGAGTGAATGGGACCGATGCTTCACCGGGGAGCGTGACCTTACAATCCGAGACAAATACCAGAAGCTAGTTAAGTCGTTTATAGAGGATATCACGTCCGGTGCGGTTCGATGAGTGCGCGCTTCGGTTGCAGTGAAACAAGCGGCAGCGTCATTTGACCATCCGGCACAATCGCGACCGGCCTTTCCAAGCTATCGACGATCCGCGTAGCAAGGGCCAAGGCAGCTTCTTCGCGCACGCGTTCGCTAGGAGCGGCTATACCGCCGCGCACCCAACCGGGTGCGGATAGAACGGCTGCGGCGAGCGTGAGGGGCGATGGCGTGTCCATGACCCTTTGTTCTCTTTTTGATCCGATTTGTCTAGGGCGCTTTCTCGTCGGTCTCGGCACCGATACGAGCAACCTCATCCCGATACGCTTGCCACCATGACCGCTTGTCCATTGGCTGCGCGGCGGCGGCGGCGGCGCGTGGACGGGTTGCGGCAAAGGCATGAAGCACCACCCCCGCAACGAAGAGGGCGGCACCACATACCGTCATCATCATCTGCTGCTGTTGCAAGGCGAGGTTGACGACCCGCCCGCCAAACGTGCCTCCCTCTACCGAGGGATCAAAGACGAACATGGCGTAGGCAGCCAACCCCGCCCCAGCTGCCCACAATAGAATGCCGAGCGGTTTCACAGGCACCGCCCGATCGCGCGGGCTACACGGTCATCGTAAGCGCCGGATGCGGTGAAGCTAATCGTCCTGCCTGTTGGACCGTCCTTGATGCGGATCGCAAAGGGTACGCCCACCCATATGTCGATGACGCCTTCGCCGTGCAGGACGCTCGGCGCGCCCCAATCGCTTACGGCGCTGCCAATGCAATGCTCCAACGCAAGCGCGCTTTTACCGCTATCGTAGGTTGCTCGTACAGGCCGCGACCAAAGTTCGGTGAGGCTGCTTGCCTCCGCGTTCGGCGAAATCATGAAAGCGGCACTTGCTGCGATTATCATCGCAAAACCGTTGGTACGTTTCATATCACCCCCCCTTCTTAGGAGGCGTGCCCGGCGATAAGCCGGGTGTTCGTAACCCGGAGAAATCCCACAGGCGCATGTGCCTTTACCGTCACCGGCTGGACATACGCACATGCCACCCGGCCACAGCGATGAAGCTACGACCGGCTGATTTCCCTCGGGGTTACGACGCCCCACAGTCCGAATCTGCGGAACTGCGCTGACGTGATGAATTAAACGGGTGCGGGCTGCAACTGGTAGCTCGGCTATGCGGCCCGCTTCTGCACCCTTTGTATGGCGGCACGCGAAACACCGCACTGCACCGCTAGGACATTCAAGAAAGCCCCCCCCTTGCTGCGCGCCGCTATGATTGGCGGCGAGCGCTGTTGGCCTTCCTAGCGCCTGCCCTGACGCCTTAGCGATCCGACCCGAAATAGCGACCACGTCAAACCGGGATGATTCCAGCGATAGTCCAATCCTCACAAAAAGAAGATGAGATTACCTTCTAATAGATCATTCTAAGAACGTTCGAAGGAAGGGCATCACTAATATAATCACTAGCGGTTGAGGCACCCCAAAATGCTGCTATATAGGTTCTCACCCAAATCCGCTGCCCTTCATGAGGAAGATCAGCCAGTATGGAGAAATATATGAAAGATTGAATAATGACCTACAAACAAGCAATTCGGCTCAAGTGTAAAGATTGTAATTACGATCCTCTATCCGCAGGGACGGAGCTAGAACAGAACGCTGCTTGCGGATGCGCAAGCTGCCCTCTTCACGAAGTAAGAGCTATGCCTAGGGGGTATCGCATCGGCGGTATAGTAGATTTGCAAAAGCTCACCGCACTACGCGAATGGATCGAAGCGTCTAACGCCGCACGCGCCAATCGGTGAAATCACCCAACTACACCGGCAAAACATTGCTATAATCAGCGCCACAGCGACGAAAGGCCCCTGCGAGGTATGAAGGGGCCTTTTCGCATTCGAGACGCTGGCGCGCGCATCCTGACAGCAATTTGTGCCTGTACCTCCGCCGACAAGTGCCAACCTGCCATCACGCAGCGATGATGCGCCGCGCACCGGCACTTTCGAAGTCTAAGCCTCTGCCAGCGCACGATACACACTGGCGCGAGCGATGCCGAGCTTAGTGGCGATATCGACCGGGCGCACGCCTTCGGCTTTGAGCGCGCGCACCGCACCCGCATCCACCGTAGGCTTGCGGCCCTTATAACGCCCATCTGCCTTTGCCTTGGCGATCCCTTCCGCCTGACGCTCCTTGCGGATCGCGGTTTCAAACTGCGCAAATACACCGAGCATCTGTAGGAAGGCCACGCCCGCCGGTGACGACGTGTCGATAGGCTGCTCGATGGCTTTCAGGTACGCGCCCTTGCGCTTGATGGTCGCGACAATCGTTTCTAAATCGCCAACGGATCGCGCCAGACGGTCAATTCGACTGACTAGGAGTATGTCACCGTCCCGAATGAAATCCAGCGCGTCGGCCAGCGCCTTGCGGTTGTCGGTGCTGGTCCCGCTTTCCTTCTCCGCAAACAGCTTTTCGCATCCGGCAGTTTTGAGGGCGTCGAACTGAACGTCCAACGATTGCCCCGCCGATGACACCCTTGCGTAACCTACCAGCATGACCGCACCTTGTCTCAATAGACTCTAGATGATGCGATCTAGTCGTCTCATTGCGACGGAGTCAACCCTATTGAGACGCCGTACGCGTCTCACACCGCTGTCTCGGATAGGTATACCTAAGAAAAACGCGCGTTGAGTGACGCAGGTCAGATTTACCTGCGGCGGTCTTAGCGAGCCCCCTTCCCTTTCCGAACCCAGACCCTGTTGTGTCTTGACGTGGCAGTGCGGATGAAACCATCGTTCCGGGAAACGCCGGCGAAGGGGAACAAATGCACGCTCCGTTTGAAATGGCAGAGGGGCTCGCCCGATTGAAGGCGATTATTGGGCAGTTTCCGCCTGACAGCCAGCACTGGAACGAAGCGACCAACCGCTTTCTCTTTATTGATCGCTTGATTACCGAAGTTCTCGGATGGGAGCGCCCTAACGTTAGAGTTGAAGAAGCAGACGTTCTTGGAGGAAGGGCGGACTACGTATTTGGAACCCCCGCACAAGCGGTTCTCGAAGCTAAGCGCGAGTCAAAGGTATGGGAGGTACTTCCCTCCGGCAACCCGAAAAAGGTAAGGTCCATTGAGTCCGCTCTATTAGCGTCAAAGAACTTCGAGGATGTGGTTCATCAGGTTCTGCCATATTGCGTCGTTAAAGGCGCTCCTATTGCAATTGTCTGCAACGGACCTCAGCTGGCAATCTTCCAAGCTATCACAATGCATCAGGAGCCTCTTAAGGGAGAATTCTATCTCTTCAATGGCTTTGATGAATACATTAAGGATTTTCCTCTGCTATGGACTTTACTAAGCCCCGAAGGGATTTCGGAAAATAGAGCATTTCGACTTTTATCGCAGCACCGAAATCCTCGTCTTCCGCCTAAGTGCTCAAACTCGATTCCCGAACCTAATCGTCATCGTTATAGGGACGGACTGCAAAATGAGTTGCGGGACATCGGCTCATTCCTTCTAGAAGAAATTGAGGATAATCCTGATTTGCGTCGGGACTTCTACAGGGAGTGCTACGTACCGATTGAGGCAAACAACAGGCATTTGCTTCTAAGTAAGCAGATTATTGCAAATCGCTACAATCGAGTTAGTGGAGATACGGTAGCGCCAAGTGCGCTGGACTCGGCGAGCTCATCAGGCAAATTATCTCCGAGCTTTCTTAGGAACGCAGGATCGAAACCTATTGTCGTAATTGGAGACGTAGGGGTTGGAAAAACCTCGTTCTTCGAGAACCTCTTTCTTCATCTGAACGATACGAGCGACTCATATATCATTAACATTAATCTTGGCAAAAAAGCTAACTTAGCTAATGGCCTAAAAGACTTCGTCTTAACTAACATCCCCGATAGCTTGTACAAAGATTACTCCATTGATATATACGAGAGCGATTTTGTAAGAACCGTTTATCACGACGATCTAAAAAGGTGGGATAAAAGCGTTGAAGCAGTAAGCCTCAAAGACCTTCCTGCCGAACTTGCGCAAGCTAGATCGAGATATTTGTTGAAGAGAACCGAGCAAAGAGACCAGCATTTACATGCGGTTCTCTCGTACCTCTCGCGCGGCATGGGTCGCCGACTCATTCTTGTGATTGATAATGCCGATCAGCGATCCGCTGAAATACAGCAGGAAGCGTTCTTGATTGCTCAGGAGTTGGCGGCTACCCGAAGTATGTTCGTATTTGTAGCACTGCGGCCAAGTACATTTTATCAGTCTAAGTTAGGCGGCACGTTAGCGGCATATCAGAACAAGATACTTACTATATCGCCTCCTCCTGCTGATGTGGTGATTGAGAAGCGGCTGACGTTCGCGCTTCGCGTGGCAGAAGGTAAGGTATCTCCCGCGTCACTTGATGAGATTCGATTGAATCTCGGCAGCATCGTGTCCTATCTGAGAGCGACATTGAGATCGATTCGTGTTAACAATCATATTCGGCAATTTTTGAGCAATGTCACTGGTGGAAATACGCGCGGCGTTATCGAGCTAATTACGACGTTTTGTGGAAGCCCAAACGTCGATGCTAAAAAGATAATTCAGATTGAAGAAGAGACGCACGACTATGTCGTACCGCTTCATGAATTCACAAAGCACGCCTTGTTGGGGGAGTACACGTACTACAATCCAGCATCCTCGGTAGTAGCGTGCAACGTCTTTGACATATCTGCCGCCGATCAGCGTGAGCACTTCATCCATTCTCTACTTGTGGCGTATTTAGCATCTGGCTTAGGAAGTCGTGACCAAGATGGATTTGTAGCCGGCGAGAATATTTATGAGGAAGCCGCTCGCCTCGGCTTCAATGAAGCGCAGTTTAATACCGCGGTTCGACGGCTGGCGTTAACAAAGTTGATTGAGACACCCTACTCACACTATCGCGAGGTCAAAGTTCCTGAGGATGTGCCGCCAAGAAGTTTTCAGTACCGCGCGACGTCGGTCGGATTGTATCACATAAGATTCTGGATGGGCTCGTTCTCGTTCCTCGACGCTATGTCGACGGATACCCCCATCCTTGATGAGGAAAAAAGGGATTTTATCTCAGCGAGAGCAGCATCATTGGAAATTGCAGATAGATATCATAAGACAACCAAGTTCCGTGACTACCTTGAGTCGGCTTGGCACGTTGCCAACTTCGACGTTGCCTATCTAAATTTACCTGCCGTATTTGCTGACAACTCAGAGCAATTTGAAAGGGTCGCGAGGGTTATGAGCCGACCAAAGAATCCTCATTACAGAGGAAGATCAGCTCACCGGGGGCGCGCGCAATGAGCATTCGAGCAGGAATCAAGTCGCATGGCTAGGTGATGCAATGGTGCGGTCAGAGCGACTTTCGACTCTAGCGGGTAGCTTGAAAACTGTTTCGTTATCCCGCACCAATGCCTTGGTATTTACATTATACCTTCGCTTGAAAAAGCAGTCGGTAGCCTCATCGTGTAGCATACTGCGGTATGGTTGCCAAAGCTATGGTGCAACAACTGCATGTAGCAGTGGGATCGGCACGCAAGCGCTAAGTTGATGATTTGGTGTAATGCGAGGGGGGCACAGGTTCGCGTTCTGTACTCTACCTGCCTGACACAGCCCTGACACACCCACTCACTTGCGCCGGGGCTAAATACCGGATTATACGAATTACGGAGCATTTAAAGGGACGAGTTTACAGCGGCTTACAGTTAGTGGGTGTCCTTGCGCTGCCCTCCGAAGGCAGAGGCCACAGGTTCGAATCCTGTCGGGTGCGCCAGCAACAGCGTCGATTTTGCGCGAACATGCCGGTTTCTTTCCGGCGTCCGTCCAACGCGATAGCGAGTCGGGCGCTTTGCACGACCGAACCGACTTTCTTCCTCACTCGCCGCGCATCCATCAGCGACTTCGCCTTGGGCAGGAACTTACTCCACGACTGCCCGATGCCGCCGCCGCTCGCAATTAGCGGGCGATCAGCGCCGCCAGCCCCGGCGGCTGCGCGCGGCGTAGCTCCAAGGCGTCGAGCGGCGATGGCGGCACCGCCTCCGGGCTCTCGCTGCGCAGCGCCACCAGCCGGATATCGGTCTGCAACAGGCCGTGCATGACGCAGCTCAGGAACCGGCTGTCGGTATAGACCGCGTTCAGGACGTGCGCCGGTTCCAGCCGGAGCTGCGCCAGCAGCATCTCGGAGGCGTCGGTGACCAGGATCATGCCGAGCCCCGGCCAGCGCGCCACCACCTCGGCGGGCGGCTGCCCCTTGTACGGCATGGTCGGGGTGACGTCCTCGGGCCGATACGCGATGCCCGCGACCTGCACGCCGCGCGCCTGCGCCGCCTGCAAGTCAGCCTGGAAGAGATCATACAGCGGCGGCATCATGTCGAGCATCACCGTCTGCTGCACGCTCGCCAGCATCGCGCGCGCGCGCTCGATCGTTTGCGGCACGGTGCGCAGCCGCGACAGCGTTTCCTCGGGGGGCGGCGCATGAACCGATTGCAGCAGCGTGAGCGCCGAGCCGATCCGCTCGTCGAACCCGCTGCGCAAGCTGGCGAGCAGCTGCGCGGGGGGGACCGGAACGTATGTGGCCGCGTCGCCGCTGTCGCTCTCGTCCAGCACCGCGCCCTTTTGGCTGAGCGCGTTGAGTGCCTGATAGACGTTGGCCGGCGCGCGGCCGATCCGTTGCGCCAAACGGTACCCCGTGGCCGGCGACTGCCGCAGCAGCTCACAATAAACTGTTGATTCGAGCTGGTTAAACCCCAGCGCCGTCAACGCGGATTCGGGCTCGCTCATCGATGGGCATGGTCGTCGTGGGTCATCGCGCGATGTGTAAACGAACGCCGGTCGCGCGCAATCCGCTGCACGTCGCCGCAGGACCATCGATGCCATTGGCGCGCCCGCACCGGGCCTTGGCGTGCCGACAACGCGCCGGGCCGTGACGGTCTCGATCAATCGTTAACCATCCCCCGCTATCGCCGGCACTGGAGGTGGTGATTTTGACGCTCGATCAAACAATTACCGGGGCATCGCGGGTCGCGGGCGAACTCGGCATCCGAACGCTGGACCTGCAGGCGGACATCTCCGAACTGGCGACCCGCGTTACCGCGCAGGCACGCACGATCGAGAGCGTCGGCGCGCAGACCAACCGGCTGACCGACGACGTCGAGAACGTCGCCGATGCCGCGCGGGAGGCGTCGGGGGCAACGACCGGCGCGCACGGATTGCTGGCCAGTTCGCATGTCCAGATCGATGCGGCGATGGGGGATGTGGTCGACCTGATCGCGCAGGTCAGTCGCATCCACGACAGCCTTGGCGCCTTCACCTCGGCGCTGGAGGACGTCGGGCGCGTGACCGCCACGATCGACGCGATCGCCAAACAGACCAACCTGCTGGCGCTGAACGCGACGATCGAGGCGGCGCGCGCGGGCAACGCCGGGCGCGGCTTTTCGGTGGTGGCAGGCGAGGTCAAGAAGCTGGCGTCGGAAACCGCCGCCGCGACCTCGCGCATCAACACCTCGATCGAGGCGCTGACCACGCAGGCCGACGCGATGCTTGGGCGCGTCGATCAGGGGGTGACGAAGGCGCGCTCGGCGCACCAGGGCACGCACGAAGTCAAGGCACTGGTCGCGCAATTGCGCGGGCTGATGGACGGGCTGGAGCGCAACAGCGACAGCGTGGTGCGGCGGATCGGCTCGATGCTGTCGGCGGTGGTCGAGGTGAAGACCGGGCTCGGGCAATTATCGACGACGTCGAGCGACAACGCCTCGGGGCTGCAACGGCTGTCGACGCGGCTGACCTCGGTCAGCGACGACACCAACGCCTTGCTCCAGTTGCTGGCCGAAAGCGACGCCGACACACCGGATCGTCCCTATATCCACTTCGCGGTCGCCGCCGCGCAGCAGGTGTCCGACGGGCTGGCGCAGGCCGTCGCAGCCGGAACGCTCGAGCAGTCCGCGATCCTCGGCGACGCCTACAAGCGGGTTGAGGGTACCGATCCTCCGCTATTCACGCACCCCGCGATGACGACGATCACCGCACTCGCCCGCCCGCAGCAGGAGGCGGCACGCGCCCTCCCCGGCTTCTTCGGGATGAGCTTCACCGATCGGCGCTGTTTTGGCGCGGTGGCGATGCCCGAGCGCTCGTTGCCGCAGCGCCCCGGGCAACGTAGCTGGAACACCGAATATTCGCGTGCGGGCGTCTTCTTCGACTTCGCCGATACCGAACAACAGGTGCGGATCACCAAGCCGTTCTGCCTGAAGGCGTATCGCCGCCTCGCCGCAGACGGCAGCGTGATCCTGCTGAAGCAGGTGATCGCCTCGATCAACGTCAACGGCGCTCATTGGGGCATCCTCCAGCTCGCCTATAAGGATCAGGGCTGAGCGGGCGGGCGACGCAGAGGATGCCAACACGCGCACGGCGCCGGATGACGGCAGTGGCAGAGCGCTATGATCGCCCGAACAGCTTCGCGACGCTTTTCATATCAAGCTTCACCCACGTCGGGCGGCCGTGGTTGCATTGTCCGGAATGCGGGGTGACTTCCATCTCGCGGAGCAGCGCGTTCATCTCGGCGGGCGACAGCACGCGCCCCGCTCGCACCGAGCCGTGGCACGCCATCGTGCCGGCGATCGCATCGAGCCGCTCGCGAAGGCTCAGCGCCTCGTCATAGGCGGCCAGCTCGTCGGCGAGGTCCGTGACCAGCCCCTTCGGATCACCACTGCCGAGCAACGCCGGGGTGGCGCGCACCAGCATCGCGCGGGCGCCGAACCGCTCCAGCTCCAGCCCGAATTCCGCCAGCTCGGCGACGCGCGCCTCCAGCCGGTCGCATGCCGGCTCATCCAGTTCGACCACCTCGGGGATCAGCAGCGCCTGCGACGCGACGCGCCCGCCGGCCAGTGCCGCGCGCATCCGTTCCAGCACCAGCCGCTCGTGCGCGGCATGCTGGTCGACCAGCACCAGCCCGTCTTCCGCCTCGGCGACGATATAAGTCTTGGCCACCTGCCCACGCGCGACGCCGAGCGGGAAGTCGGTCGTCGCGGGCGGTGGCGTCCAGTTGGGGACGCCGCGTGCGGCCGGCGGCGCGGCGAAGAAGGTCGGCCGCTGGTCGTTCAGCCGTAGCCCCTCCCCCATCGGGGGAGGGGTTGGGGTGGGGGCGTGAGGTTCGAACGGCCCGCCAAACAACGCCCCTCCCCCAACCCCCTCCCCGGAGGGGCGGGGGCTTTGATGTTCCGGCACCCACATCGCCATGATATCCGCCGGCGCCGAATGCGCCACCCGGTGCCCCGCCGCATCCAGCGCGCGGCGGAGCCCTGACACGATCATCCCGCGCACCAGCGCCGGATCGCGGAAGCGCACCTCGGTCTTGGCAGGGTGGACGTTCACGTCGACCTCGCTCGGCGGCACGTCTAGGAACAGCGCCACCACCGCATGGCGGTCGCGCGGCATCATCTCGGCATAGGCACCACGGATCGCGCCGATCAGCAGCCGGTCGCGCACCGGGCGACCGTTGACGAACAGATATTGATGATCCGCCACCCCGCGGTGGAAGGTCGGCAACCCCGCCACGCCGCCCAGCACATGCCCGTCGCGTTCCAGATCGATCGCCACCGAATTGTCGACCAGCGCGCGATCGGTCAGCGCCGCGACGCGTGCGGGACGGCTCTCCGCGGCGGCGACCGACAAGGCGCGTCGGCCGTCATGTTCGAGCGAGAAGGCGATGTCGGGCCGCGCCATCGCCAGCCGCCGTACGACATCGAGGCAGGCGGCATATTCCGATCGCGCCGAACGCAGGAACTTGCGCCGTGCGGGCACCTGCGCGAACAGCGCCTCGACCACGACGCGCGTGCCCGGCGGCAGCGCGGCCGGGGCGTCACGCTCCAGCACGCCATTGTCGACCGTGCGCGCCCAGCCCTCCGCGCCCGCCGGCCGGCTCTCGATCGTCAGCCGCGCGACCGAGGCGATCGACGGCAGCGCCTCGCCGCGAAAGCCCAGCGTCGCCACCCGGTCGATATCCTCGTCGGGCAGCTTGGAAGTGGCGTGCCGTTCCAGCGCCAGCGCGATTTCCTCGGGGGCCATCCCGCAGCCGTCGTCGGCGACCTCGATCCGCTCGACCCCGCCGGCGGCCAGCACCACCGCGATCCGGGTCGCGCCGGAATCGATCGCATTCTCGACCAGCTCCTTTAACGCGCTGGCTGGTCTTTCCACCACTTCACCGGCGGCGATACGGTTGACCAGATGCGAGGGGAGACGGCGTATTGACACGCGGCAACACCTAGACCAAGCCGCGGCATCCCGCGACCCCGCAGATACCATCGCCAGCATGATTCCTGCGGGATGCGCGGACTTGGACGATCACTGCCGGCGCCCCCTATCCGGCGACAAATACACGGACGACAACGTCAATGATATTCTCGCGCCTGTTCAAGATGACCTCGCACGACATGGCGATCGATCTCGGAACCGCGAACACGGTCGTCTATGTGCGCGGCCGCGGCATCGTGCTCAACGAGCCGTCAGTGGTGGCGGTTGAGACGATCAACGGCGTCAAGCGCGTGAAGGCAGTCGGTGAAGACGCCAAGCTGATGATGGGCAAGACGCCCGGCTCGATCGAGGCGATTCGTCCGCTGCGCGACGGCGTGATCGCCGACATCGACGTCGCCGAGCAGATGATCAAATATTTCATCGAGAAGGTGCACGGGCGTCGCCGCTTTATGCGCTGGCCGGAGATCGTGATCTGCGTCCCTTCGGGCTCGACCAAGGTGGAGCGTCGTGCGATCCGCGACGCCGCGCAGAACGCCGGCGCCAGCGCGGTGTATCTGATCGAGGAGCCGATGGCGGCGGCGATCGGGGCCGACATGCCGGTGACCGAGCCGGTCGGCTCGATGGTCGTCGATATCGGCGGCGGTACGACCGAGGTCGCGGTCCTCTCGTTGCGCGGGCTTGCCTACACAACGTCGGTGCGCGTCGGCGGCGATAAGATGGACGAGGCGATCGTCAGCTACGTGCGCCGCAACCACAATCTGCTGATCGGCGAGGCGACCGCAGAGCGGATCAAGCAGGAATTGGGCTGCGCCAAGCCGCCCGCCGATGGCATCGGCAAGACCGTCTTCATCAAGGGACGCGATCTGGTGAACGGCGTACCGAAGGAAATCCAGATCACGCAGGCGCAGATCGCGGAGGCGGTCAGCGAGCCGGTCGCGGCGATCGTCGACGGCGTGCGGATCGCGCTGGAGAATACCGCCCCCGAACTCGCGGCGGATATCGTCGATCAGGGCATCGTGCTGACCGGCGGCGGCGCGCTTCTCCACGGGCTGGACGAGGTGCTCCGCGACGAAACCGGGCTACCGGTGACGGTGGCGGACGAACCGCTGATCTGCGTTGCGATCGGCACCGGCCGCGCGCTGGAGGATCCGCTGTTCCGCGCGGTGTTGCAGAACGGGTAACCGAAGCTCCGTTCGTGCTGAGGAGGTGTTGAGCCTGCCGAAACACCGTCTCGAAGCATCGCCCGGCGCGGCCCCTTCGAGACAAGGCTTCGACAGGCTCAGCCTTTCCTCAGGACGAACGGAAGGACTTGGACTGGCAGGTAACCACATAATCTGAAGGCGGGAGGTGACGGCAATGGCGCCGTCGCGGGATCGGCGTCCGGGCTTTTCGCGGCGCGCGCAATATGGACTGTTCGTCACCTACATCCTCGGCATCGCCGGGGCGGTGGTGGGGGCGGTGCTGCTTGCGCTGTCCACCTTCAATCCCGCGGCCTTCGCGATGGCGCGCGCCGCGCTTGCCGAGGTGACCGCCCCCATCTCCACTGCCAGCGCCGCAATCGTCCGCACCCTCGCCACGGTGCCGGAGGAGATCGGGACGTGGTGGCGCGTCCATGACGAGAACGCCGAGCTGCGCGCACGGCTGGAACGCGCACGCGGAGCCTTGCTCGTCGGGCGTCAGGCGCGGCTGGAAAACGTCCGGCTGCGCGCGCTGCTCGCCTTGCGCGATCAGAACCCGCAGGTGGTCGCCACCGCGCGGATCGTCAGCACCAGCGCGTCGAGTACGCGCCGCTACGGCCTGTTGAACGCCGGGACGTGGCAGGGTGTCGCCGAAGGGCAGCCCGTCCAGGGGCCGGAGGGGCTGATCGGACGCGTCCTCTACACCGGCCCGAATACGGCGCGCGTGTTGCTCGTCACCGACGCCGAAAGCGTCGTGCCGGTCCGCCGCTCGCGCGACGGCCGACCCGCGCTGGCGGCCGGGCGCGGCGACGGGCTGATCGACATCCGCACCATCGACACCGCCGACGGCAAGTTCCGCCCTGGCGACATCTTCGTTACCTCCGGCACCGGCGGGATGTTCGTCCCCGGCGTCCCCGTCGCGCGCGTGCTTCGCGACGGCACCGACAGCGCCCCGGCGCGGCCGTTCGTGCGCCCGGACACGCTGGATGTCGCGATCGTCCATCGTGCGTTCATGCCGCCCCCACCACCGACGACCTCACCCGCCCCCACACCGACTCCGACGCCCACGCCCGATCCGTGACGCCCCTAGCCCGCCCGCCCTTCGAGGAACCGCTCGGCCGTGGACGCGCGCGGCTGTTGCCGTGGGCGACGGTGATGGCCGGCTCGCTGGTGACGATTTTGCCGTGGGGCGCGACGCTGCCACTGTTGCCGCCAGTCGGGCTGCTGCTGATGCTTTCGTGGCGATTGCTCGCGCCGCTGTCGCTGCGCGTGTGGGCGCCCGCGCTGCTCGGACTGTTCGATGACCTGCTCTCCGGGCAACCGCTCGGCAGCGCGATGCTGCTGTGGACGCTGGCCTATTTTTTGGTCGATGCGATCGATGCGCGCTCAGGCGTGCGTGATTTCAAGCAGAGCTGGGCGATCGCCGCGCTGGCGATCGCGTTCGTGCTGCTCGGCGGCCGACTGGTGGCGACGCCGCTCGATGCCCATGTCGACAGCGTGCTATTGCTCCAGATCATGACCTCGGTGTTGCTCTTCCCCGCCGCCGCGCGGTTGGTCGCGTGGATCGACCTGCGGCGCGCGCTATGAGGCCGCGCGCACCGAAGATCATGACCGAGGCGGCGCAGAGCTACAGCTTCTCGCGTCGCGCCTGGCTGCTCGGTGCCGGGCAGGCAGGGCTCGGGGCGCTGTTGATCGGGCGGATGGGTTATCTCGCGATTGCGCAGAACGAGCATTACAACCTGCTCGCCGAAAGCAACCGCGTCAGCATGACGATGATCCCGCCGCGCCGCGGCTGGATCGTCGACCGCCACAATCAGCCGATCGCCAGCAACCGCACCGATTTTCGCGTCGACGTCATCCCCGACCGGCTGGAAGACAAGGATCGCGTGCTTGCGCATCTGCGCGGACTGCTCGGCCTCACCGACGAGGATCTCGCGCAGATCAATGCCGAGCTGGAGCACGCCCCCGGTTTCCGCCCGGTCGAGATCGCCGAGAACATCGATTGGGAACGCTTCGCCGCAGTGCAGGTCCGCCAGCCCGAACTGCCCGGCGTCGCGCCGACGCGCGGCTTTGCGCGCCATTATCCCGCGGGCCCTGCGGTCGCGCATCTGATCGGCTATGTCGGCGCGGCGACCGCCGAGCAATATAAGAAGACCCGCGACCCGCTCTACGTCACGCCGGGGTTCAAGCTCGGCAAGGACGGGCTGGAAAAGACGATGGAGCCGCTGCTGCGCGGCACCGCGGGGGCGAAGCGCGTCGAAGTCACCGCGCGCGGCAAGCTCGTCAAGGAACTCGCCACCCGCCCCGACGTGCCTGGCCGCACGCTGCGGCTGACGATCGACGCGGGCCTTCAGGAATATGCGGCGCGGCGGCTCGGCACCAACTCGGGCTCGGCGGTGGTGTTCGACTGCACCAATGGCGAGATGCTCGCGATGGTGTCGATGCCGGCGTATGATCCCAACACCTTCTCCGAAGGCATCAGCCAGCTCGAATGGAAGATGCTGAGCGAGGATGATCACGTGCCCTTGATGAACAAGGTGACGCAGGGGCTCTATCCCCCGGGCTCGACCGTCAAGCCGATGAACGGCCTTGCGCTGCTCGCCGCCGGGGTCGGCGCGAACGAGCGCGTGTTCTGCTCGGGCGCGATGCGCGTCGGCAATGGCGTGTTCCACTGCCACAAGCGCGGCGGCCACGGCCCGCTCGATCTCAAGAACGCGATCATGCAAAGCTGCGACATCTATTTCTACGAAATGGTGCGCCGCGTCGGGTATGACAAAATCGCCCCGGTCGCGCGCGAGCTGGGGCTGGGGCAGAAGTTCGACCTGCCCTTCGCCACGCAACGCTACGGCACGGTCCCCGACAGCGCGTGGAAGCAGCGCAAGTACAAGACCGACTGGAAGGTCGCCGATTCGCTCAACGCCTCGATCGGCCAGGGCTATGTGCTCTCCAACCCGCTGCAATTGGCGGTAATGGCCAGCCGACTGGCATCGGGGCGCCGGCTGGTGCCGTCGCTGATCCGCGATCCGTTCAAGCCGCAGGCCGAGATGCTGCCGATCGATCCCGAGCATTTCCGCATCATCCGCGAGGCGATGGACGGCGTGGTCAATCATGGTGGCACCGGCGGCGCGGCGCGGATGCTGGTGCCCGGCATCTCGATCGCGGCCAAGACCGGCACCGCGCAGGTCCGTCGTATCACGATGGCGGAGCGGCGCTCGGGCGTGCTCAAGAACGGGCAATTGCCCTTCAAACTGCGCGACCACGCCTTGTTCGTGTGCTTCGCGCCCTTTGACAATCCGCGCTATGCCGCGGCGGTGGTGCTCGAACATAACGGACATACCGTCCGCAACCTCGACACACCGATGATCGGCCGCGACATCATGACCTATCTGTTCGACCGCGACCGCGCGATGAAGAGCCTTGCCGAAGTCGAGCCGACCTGGGGCGGCGACATCGCAACGCGCATGGCCGCGCAGCGCGCCACCTACCGCGCCGCGCACGCCCCCGCCCCGCCGGTGGTCGACGACGACGACGTGCCCGCCTCGAACTCACCCGCGGTGGAGGCGGCGACCGATGCGTCGAACGCGAGCGCCGAGGCGACCGCGCGCGACATCGCCACCAGCGGCGGCCCCGCCCGCACCGGCTCGCCCGAGCCTGAGACCGACAGCGAGCGCCGCGCCGCGCCGCTCGACCCGGGCACGAACCCGCAACCATGAGCGGCTTCGTCCCAGCCCCGCTCGCGGTCCTGCCGTGGCGCGTGCTGCTGCTCGTCACCGCGATCGGCGGCTTCGGCCTCGTCGTCCTCTATTCCGCCGCCGGCGGCAGCCTGCGCCCGTGGGTGATCCCGCAGGGGTTGCGCTTCGCTGTCTTCATGGTCGGTTCGATCGCGCTGTCGCGCGTGCCGCTGGAATGGTGGAAGAAGTCGGCTTTCTACATCTATGGCATATTCCTGATCCTGCTGGTGCTCGTCGAGCTGCTGGGCGCGGTGCGCGGCGGCAGCCAGCGCTGGCTAGGTTACGGCCCGCTGCGCATCCAGCCGTCGGAAACGATGAAGCTCGCGATCGTGCTGGCGCTCGCGCGCTTCTACGATCTGCTGCCCGCCGCCGAGACGCGCCGCTTTCAGGCGATCTGGCCGGCGGCGGTGCTGATCGGGATGCCCGCGCTGATCGTCATGGCGCAGCCGGATCTGGGCACCGGGCTGATGATCTGTGCGGGCGGCGCGACGGTGATGTTTCTCTCCGGCGTACCGCTGCGGCTGTTCGTCGGCGGCGCACTGGCGGTGGCGACCGCGATCCCGCTGGCCTTCAACTATGTGCTTCACGATTATCAACGCCATCGCATCCTGATCTTCATGGACCCGGAGAGCGACCCGCTCGGCACCGGCTATCACATCAGCCAGTCGAAGATCGCGATCGGTTCGGGCGGGCTGTTCGGGAAGGGCTTCCTGCAAGGCACGCAGAGCCATCTCGACTATCTGCCGGAGGGTCATACCGACTTCGTCTTCGCGACGATGGCGGAAGAATGGGGGCTGGCGGGCGGTGCGTTCCTCATCATCGGCTTCCTGCTGGTGATTCGCTGGGGCGTGAACGTCGGCGTTCGCGCCGAGGATCGCTTCGCCAAGCTCGCCGCCGCGGGGCTGGCGACGACGATCTTCTTCTACATGGCCATCAACCTGATGATGGTGATGGGGCTGGCGCCGGTGGTCGGTATCCCCTTGCCGTTGGTCAGTTTTGGCGGATCGGCGCAGATGACGGTGCTGATCTCGCTCGGCATCCTGATGGGCATCGACCGCTCGATCTCGAGCCGCCAGTCGTCGCGCTGGTGAAAAAAGTCAAAAAAGGGGTTTGCGAATCCGGGAAGCGCTGTTAGAGGCGCGCTTCCCGATCGCGGGGCGGTTCTTCGGAAACGCTTCTCCCACGATCGATGGACGCATAGCTCAGTTGGTAGAGCAGCTGACTCTTAATCAGCGGGTCCTTGGTTCGAGCCCAAGTGCGTCCACCAGTTTCAGGGCCGCGGAAAACCTCACTTTTCCGCGGCCACTTGAACCAGCCAGCCGCGACAAATTTGAGCGACGTAAGCAGCGTGACGGGTTTCGATCTCGTCCACTGGGCGGGCTCAACAAGTATCAGCGCCCCTCGACCAACGCCGCAGCCACGCTGGTCGGCTTTGCCGGCGGGTTGCGTTGTCCACTCCGGGTGAGCGAGCCCATCATGGGTGATACGGGTCGCACAGGATGCGCGCCGCCCTGCGGGCCGAAAGCCATCAGTGTGGCCGCGGTTGGGGCGAACGGCTGATGCGCGACATCGCATCCGCGCGTTTGGCCGGTCGCAGATTGTGACCCTCGACGAACGACGGCCGTCACAAGTGCCGATCGCGCCGAATCTTTTGGGACGATGGCTCGTGACAGCCAAGCCGAACCTTATCTGGCCGACCAACATCACCTACATCTCGATTGGTGGGAGCTGGCTATATCTGGCCGCCGTGCTCGACCAAGCGACACGCAAGGTTGAACTCGTCCAATGTCGATGGGCCAGGAAGGCCGAAGCGAGGCAGGCGCTTTTCGGGTAGATCGAGAGGCCACTACAACCGGCGCCGCAGGCACTCGGCCGCCGGTACCTCACGCCTGCCAGCGAGGCCCAGGCCGCATCGGCCGAGCGTATGGCCTCTCGTGCGGCGGCGTCCGCCTGAAACCGTTCGGCGCGATTGACCGCCTCGGCCTGACGGACACGCGACGGCACGAGGCCGCCGCACCGTAACCGCGCAGGTTGCCGTCGGTTAGGCGAGCACCGCACCATATCCGCCGCTCAGGTCGAGCGAGGGCGCTCGCTCCGCCATTGCCGCCGCCGATGCGCTTGGTCAGGGCCGCTCTACACCCAGGTTCTCGCAATGAATGTCGATGAACGACATCATCATTCTGTCGGCAGCCGAGCCCTGGCATCACTTTATATACTGAAGGCGTGCGAAGTATCTCGCTGAATTGACTGAATTCCTTGAGCCGTAATCTGCGTGGTGCTCCCCGACCACTCACATCGCCAGGTCACGGACGTCAGAGGAGCCCCCCGGGAAACCGGAAAGCATCACGTTTCAGCGTCGCCGCGAGCGGTTGAAAACCATCTTCTCGCCAGTCGCGTTCGCTATCCACGTACTGGACACACTCTCCGCAGAGAAACACCGGTAAATGAAAGGCAAAATCTTCCTATTTCACTCGGCTTTTCCATTCCTACCCAAATTGGTCGGGTCATGTTACCCGCATCTCTGCGTAGCCGGAACTTTATAGGGGCAGTCGCTTTACCTTTAAGAATGAAGCGGAAGTGTCGGATATCGAAAGCGGATGTGCGCATGATCGTCGGCATCGATCTGGGGACTACCAACAGTGCGGTGGCATGGTGGCATGATGGTGAAGCGAAATTGATTCCAAATGCCCTCGGCGAGTTTCTCACGCCATCCGCGGTGAGTATAACCGACGATGAAGAAATTTTGGTCGGCGTGGCGGCGCGCGAACGCCAGACCACGCATCCACGTTCGACCGCCACGACCTTCAAACGCCTGATGGGCTCGACGAAGCCTGTCATGCTGCAGAAGACGCGCTTCCTACCCGAAGATTTGTCGTCGCTCGTTCTACGCAATCTTAAGCGCGACGCCGAAGTACATTGCGGCCAGGAAGTGACGGGCGCGGTTATCACCGTTCCGGCCTACTTCAACGATCGTCAACGCCGCGCGACCCGGCGTGCCGGCGAGTTGGCCGGATTGAAGGTCAAGCGGCTGGTTAACGAGCCAACCGCAGCAGCATTGGCATATGGCATCGCAGACCGCGAGGATCGCGAGCCGTTTCTTGTCTTCGACTTGGGCGGCGGCACCTTCGACGTGTCGATCGTCGAGGTTTTCGACGGCATTGTGGAAGTTCGCGCCTCTGCCGGCGACAATCGATTGGGCGGCGAGGATTTTACCGACGTCATCCTGAACCTTGCACGTTCGGCGCTGAACCTTCCCGCCGCCTTCGAGGACCTGCATTTGGCCGAGCAGGCCCGTGCTGCCGCAGAGCGTACGAAGCGCGCACTGTCAGAAGGCGAGAGCGCGACATTTTCCGTCCTCTGGAATGGTGAGCAGCACAGCACTCAAATCACCGCGGCAATGTTCGACGGTGAAGCCGCCCCGTTGATCGAGCGACTTCGCGCCCCGGTGTTGCGTGCGATGAGCGACGGGAACGTGCGCGCCGACGCCATGAGTGAAATCGTGCTGGTTGGCGGCGCCACCCGTATGCCGCTGGTGCGACGGACGGTGACACGCATGTTCGGCCGCTTTCCGAATACCGCTTTGCATCCCGATCATGCCATCGCGCTGGGCGCCGCGGTTCAAGCGGGACTAGTTGAACGCAAAGCCGATCTCGCCGAGGTGCGGCTGACGGACGTTTGTCCGCATTCGCTCGGCATCGACGTTATGGAGGTCGATCAATTTGGTGATGCA
This sequence comes from Sphingomonas phyllosphaerae FA2, assembly GCF_000427645.1. Lineage (GTDB taxonomy): Bacteria > Pseudomonadota > Alphaproteobacteria > Sphingomonadales > Sphingomonadaceae > Sphingomonas > Sphingomonas phyllosphaerae. The sequence continues at coordinate 2,296,869 of NZ_KE386571.1, forward strand.
CGCACGGGTTTGTTCGCGCCGATCATTGAGCGCAACACCGTGCTTCCCGCCAGTCGACTGAAACACTTCCGAACCTCGATGCCCATGCAGCCGAAGGTCCAGTTCGGCATCTACCAGGGCGAAGCACGTAACGTCATCGCGAACGTCCTGTTGCGCGAGGTCGATATCCCCGTTCCACCACAATCCGCCAGCACCCAAATAGACTGCCGCTTCACCTATGACGTCAGCGGGCTGCTCGAGGTTGATGTCACGATTCCAGCGTCGGGCGAAACGCATCAGCTTGTCATCTACGATGAAGACAACGACGACAATATTGAAGAACGCCGCGCTGCGCTGGCCTCTCTTAAGATCCTGCCACGCGATCAGGAGCGCAATCGCGCCATCATCGGTCGTGCCGAAGCCTGCTTCGAAACCTTCCTTGGCGAGAAACGAGAGGTGGCGGGCGAACTGCTCAAGTACTTCGAAGGCGTGCTTGAAGGCCAGGATCCTCGTGCGATCGCCGAGGCAGCCACCGAGGTGAGCACGCAGCTCGATCAGTTGGAAAGCGAGCGCTATCTGTGAGCCCGTGGAAGACACTCGGCCTGTCACCAGGGGCCGACCGCAAGGCGATCCGTCGCGCCTATGCCGATCGTCTTCGTGCCATGGAAGCCGAAATCGATCCTCAGGCATTTCAAACGCTCCGTACTGCCCGTGATGCTGCGCTTGCCGAGGTCGACGGCAGTGAAGTTCCCGACGATCACGACACCCTTGTCGTAAATTCGGATATCGCCACGTCCGAAGCCGGCAGCGAACGGTACGAAAACGTCGATCTGACGGAAATCTATCGGCTTCGCGACATGGTCATGGGTACGATCCCAGAGGTCGACGCGGCAGCGATCGAGGAACAGGGTCGCCGAGTCTTACGCGATCCGGCACTTCTCGACGTTGCAAACGCCGACGCGATCGAAACCTTTCTGGCCGAGCTGATCTATGAGGGTACACCCAACAGCGATCCGCTGCTCGATGGAATGATTGCGTTTTTCAAATGGAACGCCGAAGACAGCACCGCTGACCAGACGCCACTGATCGCTTGGATTCTTCAGCGTGCCAAAGATCGGTGGTTCGAGCTGGGACTTCGACATCAGCAGAAGCGATGGGCCCGCCTGCTCGACGATCTGCGCACGCTCAGCGGGTATGAATGGGCTGCCCGCGCTAGTAAGCCTTCGACGCACAAAGTCGAATTCTTCCTTATCTATCTCAACAACTATCATCCGACGACCTTGGCCAGCTTCTCCGACGACGGCTATCGCTGGTGGCGCACGAGGATAAAAAATCGGGAGTCGCGAGGCGGAGTCTTCGCGCGCTTCGATGCATGGCAACGACGCGAGGCGTTTTCCGCGGCGGCTCACCAGTTCGGCTTGCCACCCGCCGAGGACACCCATGCTACAGCACCCATGTCGCTCGTCATCTTGATGCTGTTCGGCCTTCTAACCGCCTATCGATCCTGCAGCGAGCGTCCGTTTCCGTTTAATCAGCCGCTGGCCGACAAGGTCGAAAGGGCGTCGGAGACGAACGGCGAGACTTTCCTAGAAGGAGCGGCATCCCTCGGGGATCAGAACGCAGGATCGTTGCCGACCGATGGTCACCCTCAGATTGCGGCGACCCCCATCCCTGCCTTCTCCGACGTCGATAGCGATCTCGCCACCGTTCTTGACAACGTGACCCGCGGTCATCTCGTCGATGTGGCTGAACTGAAACAGCGCAATCCGGATTTCTACATGCAGGCCAAGGAAGATTGGCAGGCCGCGCGTAGCGCGGGCCGCTCGATCGAGGATTGGCGGGCGCAGGTGGCTCGTCGAGCGATGACGACGTTTCAAAATGCGCTTTCCGGCCCCGACGATCAGTTGATCATCGATCATGCACGGTTTCGCGCCTCACTCCTGCGCTGGGTAGCGCAGACCGGCATGCAGCAATGTGTCGATCTGATCGAAGGCCGCCCGATAATAGAGCCTTATGATTTCTCCAGCTATCGCGGCAATCTGCTGTCTCGCGCCATCCTGGCGCCTCCTGTCACCCCGCGGGGCCGGGGAGGCGCCTTTGCCATACCGCGCGCAGTCAGCGCCGATGCCGCAAAACGCAGCCAGATGAGCGAAGAGACATTCGCATCGGCGATCCGCGGGAAAGGCAGCGCAACCCATCGCTGCAATGCCGAGATAGCATTGCTCGACGGCGCGACCATTCATGGCGAACCCGGGCTTGCGATGCTGCGAGATATGCTGGGCTCCTAACGAACTTCCGTCGCGAAGGCGGCCACCGGCGTTTTCACCCGTCTGCACATGATCTGCACAGAGGCTTCGCCAGATTTCCTTCACGAACTCGTCAGCAGCGCAACGCCGCCATCTAACCGTACCGGTCACGACATCAGGAGCGTTCGGTGCGGTACAGTTTCCTCGTCAAGGCATGCGTCACGGCGGGGCTGGTCCTCGCATTCGATCGATTATTTCCCGGCGAAATGGCGGTATCGGCGATCGGGGTCTTCGCCGCTGCATGGCTGATCGGCCTCGTCGCCGTGCGCGCCGATGTCCGGCGTGACCTGCGCGCGCTCGTTGCGGTTCTGGCGGCGGCACTCTTCGCCACCGCGCTGATCGACGATCCCGGTCCGCTGGCATGGACGATGTTCTGGTGCGCGCTGTCGGTCGCATCGCTGATACCCCGCACCGTGCGGTTCGACGATGCCTGGCGCTGGGCTGCGCGCCTGGTGGTCCATGCCGCGAGCAGCGCGGTGCGCCCGTGGCGCGATCTACGGCAAGGCCTGCGCCGCCCCCGCGGGAAGCGGCGCGGCGCGCGCGCAACGCTGGCCATCCTCGCGTTCCCACTGATCGGCGGCGCATTGTTCCTCGGGCTGTTCGCCGCCGCCAATCCGCTCATTGCCGACGCGCTGGCCGCGATCGAACTGCCCTCGCTGTGGCAGGTGGTGATCTGGGCGATCGTCGGCTGCGGCATTTGGCCCAGCCTGCGTCCGCACCCCGCGGTGCTGCGTGTCGCCACCCGGCTGCCCGATCCGGAACCCGTATTGCCCGGCACCTCGCTGCCCTCGGTGTTGATCGCGCTGGCGCTCTTCAACGCGCTCTTCGCAGTTCAGAACGCGCTCGACATCGCCTTTCTGTGGAGCGGCGGACCGCTGCCGGCCGGCATGACCCAGACCGGATATGTCCATCGCGGCGCCTATCCGCTGATCGTCACCGCGCTGATTGCGGGAGTGATGGCGCTGGCGATGCTTCGCCCCGGCAGCGCCAGCGAACAGCATCCGTGGGCAAGGCGCATGGTAGTGCTCTGGGTCGCGCAGAACCTTATCCTCGTCGCCTCCAGCGTGTGGCGGACCATTGACTACATCGAGGCGTCGATGCTGACGGAGTGGCGGATCGCCGCGCTGGCATGGATGGCGCTGGTCGCGCTGGGGCTGGCGACGATCTGCTGGCGCATCATCAAGCGTCGCAGCGCGCGCTGGCTGGTGAATTGGAACGCAGCGGCGGCGTTGGCGGTGCTGACACCATGTACCTTCCTCGACCTGGGCGCAATCGCCGCCGAGTGGAACGTGCGGCATCGGGCGCCGGCAGCGATCGACCTGTGCTATCTGGCCACGGTAGGCGACGGCGCTCTGCTCCCGATGATCCAGCTGGAACGCCGCCCGATGGACGCGACGACCCGCGCCGGCGTCCACTTCTACCGCGAGTGGCTGCTCGGACGACTCCATGCGCGGCAAAGCGCCTGGCAGACGTGGACACCACGAGGTGCGCGCCGGCTGACACAGGCGAAGGCCGCACTCGGACGCTCGTATCATCCGGCGTGGCCGGTCAATGGCGACAACGGTCGTCCTTGCGATGCGTACCAGTCCACGACCACGACAATGCCTTGACCGGGGCCGCAATGATGATGATCCCCTGCCCCATGCCGCGCACGATCCTGATCGCCGACGACGATCCGCACATCCGCCAATTGCTGGCCTTCGCGCTTGCCAAGGCCGGGCTCGACACGATTGAGGCCGGTGATGGCGACGCCACGCTGGCAGCGGCAGAGACGTCCGCGCCCGACCTGATCGTCCTCGATATCAACATGCCGCGCACGGACGGGATCGAGGTCTGTCGCCGCCTGCGCGCGAACAGCGACGTCCCGATCCTGTTCCTGTCGAGCCGCGACGACGAACTCGACCGCGTGCTCGGCATCGAGCTGGGTGCGGACGATTACGTCACCAAGCCTTTTTCCCCGCGGGAAGTGGTCGCGCGGGTGATGGCGATCCTCCGCCGCGTCGCCGCGCGCCCGCCGCTCGTTGCGGCGGCAGCCGCGAGCGTCATGCGGCGCGGACAATTGTCCCTTGACACGGAAGGATGGCAGGCAAGCTGGGCGGGACAGACCGTCACGCTAACCGTCACCGAGTTCAGCATTTTGCGCACGCTGGCGACGATGCCATCGAAGGTGTTCGGTCGCGACGCGATCATCGACCGGCTGCACGGTCCCGGTTTTGCGGTCACCGACCGCACGATCGACAGCCACATCCGCAACCTTCGCGCCAAGTTCGCGCGGGTAGGAGCTGAAGACGTGATCGAAACCCGCGCCGGGATCGGCTATCGTCTCGGCACCTGCGGCGCGGGATGATCGAGGCATTCAGGCGCGTCGTCCGGCGGCACTGGCCGCGGCTACGGTTGCGGACGATCCTGCTGTTGACGTTCACCTTCATTGCCGCGCTGCCGGGGTTCGGCGCGCTGTTCCTGCGCGTGTACGAGAACGCGTTGGTGCGGCAGACCGAGGCGGAGTTGATTGCGCAAGCGTCCGCATTGTCGGCGACTGCTGCGCTCGCATGGCCCGCCGGCGGCAGGGTCGTCGTGCCGCACGCGCAATCGCCTGCGATCGATCTGCGCCTGACCCCGATCCTTCCGGTTCGCCCTACGCTGCGCCCGGCAACCAGCACGCCGGATGCGACGGCGCGTGACTGGAGGCGCCGCATCGATCCGTCCTTGCGCCTGACGTCCACGGCAACCGGCGCCGACATTATATTGCTCGACGGTCGCGGCCGCGTGCTCACCGGGGCGCAGCAAGGCGATGACGCGAGCGGCCTGCCGGAAATGCGCGCGGCGCTCCGGGGACGGCCCGCTACGGTTCTGCGCCGCAACCCGGACTATCGGCAACCCGGCGGCGCGGAATGGCTGAGCCGGGCCGCCGACCTCCGCATTGACCTCGCCACTCCGGTCATCGCCGATGGGCAAGTCGTCGGCGTCCTCCTGCTCTCGCATGCACCACGCGCGCTGCTCGCCGGGCTGCAAGCGGATCGCGGCAAGATCGCCCTCGGCGTCATCCTGATCTTCGGCACCTTGGTCGTGCTCAGCGGCTTGCTGTCGCGCGGCATCGTCCGCCCGGTTGAGGCGCTCGGCACCGCCACGCGCGCGGTGGCCAACGGCGGCGGCAGCGTGCCCGACGTACCGACCACCGCCGCCATCGAGATTCAGGCGCTTTACTGCGACTTCGGCAGTATGGCCGCTGCGATCGACCGCCGCTCGCGGTATCTGCGCGACTTCGCCCACGCGGTCAGCCACGAATTCAAGACGCCCTTGGCCGGGATCGGCGGCGCGGTCGAGCTGTTGCAGGATCATCCCGACATGGCCGCGGACGATCGCGACCGCTTCCTCGCCAACATCGCCGAGGATGCCACCCGGCTGACGCAACTCGTCAGCCGCCTGCTCGACCTCGCCCGCGCCGACATGGGCGAGACGAGGGACGGCGCGATGGCCGATGTCACCAACGCCGTGCGACGGGTGGTGGATGCGCATGGCGATTTCCCCATCGAATTGAGCCTTCCTGCCGCATTGCCACGCGTGGTGGTGCCGCAAGGTGCCGTGGAAGCCGTGCTGACGAGCCTTATCGAGAACAGCCGTCAGGCGGGCGCCACCCGCGCCGCGATCGTCGGCGGGGAAGTTACGAACGCCGTCATCCTCACGATCAGTGACAACGGCCCCGGGATCCCGCCCGGCGACCGCGACCGCGTGTTCGAACCGTTCTTCACCAGCCGCCGCACGGAGGGAGGCACCGGCCTTGGCCTCCCGATCGCCCGCTCGCTGCTCGAAGCGCAGGGCGGAACGATCAAGCTCGATCACAACATGCAAAACGGCGCGACCTTCCGCGTCGCCCTGCCGACCTCACGCTATGCATAGGCGTCTGCCGCACCGTTCGGCTTCGCTGTCGATCGCTCTCATCGCAGGGACAATGGTGGCAGGTCTGGCGATCCGCAAATTGCCGCTAGACCTGCCCGCTACGATCGTGAAGCATGGCGGTTCGGTGCTGTGGGCGTCGATGATCTACTGGATCGTCTCGACCCTTCGTCCGGGCTGGACGCCGCGCCGCAGCGGGATCGCCGCCGCCGTCGTGACAACCCTCACCGAGGTATCGCAACGCTATCACCTCCCGGCACTCGACGCCTTTCGACGGACGAACGTGGGTGCCTTGTTGCTGGGGCGGGTCTTCTCCCTCCGGGATGTGCTCACCTATGCCGTAACCGTCGGAGCGGCCGTGGCGATCGACGAGATGATCCGCACATGGCCGGCGCGGCGCTGACGCATAACCTCGTCGATCATTACACGCTTGGAACGAGCAGGGCCGTGCCGGGTTTCTCCGTTGACCGGAGGAACTTGAATGAACGTCGATGCCCGCCTGACATTGTTGACGCGGGTGGGTTTCGCCACGCGCGGCCTCCTCTACCTCGTGATCGCCACGCTGATCCTGCGCACGGGCCGGGCGGAGGATCCCAGCGGCGCGCTGGAGTACCTCGGCCAGGGCGGCGGACAGCTCCTGCTGGGCGTGCTGACCGTTGGGCTGATTGCCTATGGGATCTGGCGACTGGCCGACGCAGCATGGGATATCGAGCGGCACGGCACGGACGGGAAAGGCTGGGCGGAACGCGCCGGGGCGGGGGTCAGCGGCATCGTCCACCTCGCTCTGGCGTGGCAGGCGATCGGCCTCATGCGCGGCGCGGCACAATCTGGCGACAGCACGCGGGAGGGCGCGCAGATGGCGCTGCGGCTTCCCGGCGGCTGGGCGCTCGTCATGATCGCCGCGGCCATTTTGTTTGCGCTGGGCGCCGTGCAGCTCGTGAAGGCCGCCAAGGGCTCGTTCCTCCGCTACCTCGATCCGCGCATCGTTCGGCAGCCGTGGGTACGGTGGAGCGGTCGCGCCGGTTACGCCGCGCGCGGAATCGTGTTCCTCATCATCGGCTGGCTGCTGCTCAATGCCGGTATAGAGGAACAGGCCAGCGGCACCGGCGGCATGGCGCGGGTATTGGGCTGGCTGACCCATCCGTTCGATCTGATCGTCGGCGCAGGATTGCTGGGGTTCGGCCTGTTCAGTCTGATCGAGGCACGCTTCCGCCGCTTGCAGGATGTGCCGATCGACTCCGTAACGCGCAAATTCATCTAGCGGCAGCCGCAAGCGCGCTCAGATCGTCGTGCGGCGATCGACGCGGTAGCGCATCTCGGCGGCGAAGCTGCGGGTAAGCGCCACCAGATGCGGGTTGGTGGTGCGATCCTCAGCGATCACGTCCAGCATCGCGAACGCACGCGGGCCCCAGCGCTTGTCGGCGAACAGCGCAGTGGCGCGATCGGGCACCGCCTCCTGCGCCGCCGGCCAGCTGGCGAGACAGGCGAGCCCGGTCAGGAGATCGCGCAGCTCGGGCGGCGTCATCTCGAGCCGCTTCAACGCCCGCGCATCGCCATAGCTCGCCGGGAAGCCATCCTCGAACGCCGCCAGCGTGGCGGCCTGCTCGGTCGCGGGCACCTGCGCCCCCGGGGTACAGCGCGGCGCGACCGGCACGTTGCGCGCGACCCGCGCCGCGTCGAGCAGCCGCACTTCACCGTTGCGGTACGCGTAGCGCGCGCCCGCGATCGGCACGATCAGCGCACCGTCGGCGACGCGCGGCTTCCCGGCGGCCGCGCAGGTGCCGAACGGCGTGCTCGTCACCAGTTCCTCGGCGGAGCGGCGCGTGACCACCACGTAACGCGCCGGGCATTGCGGGCCGCCGTCGCCGCGCACCAGCCACAGCCGCTCGCGCCCGATCCGGTACGCGCCAACCACCGCCAGCCCGTCGACCAGCGTGCCGCCGAACGGCCGCGACACCGTCACTGTCCCGATCCGCAGCGCCTGCTCGCTACCGGCATTGACCACTTGCGCCCGCTGTGCGCTGAGCGGCGCAGCGACCAGCGCCACTGCCAGACCGCCGATCGCGGCTGCCATCGTCCGTCGCATTAGATCGACTCTCCTGATCCCGTCGCCGCCTCTACGCCGCCGCGCGCGGCCGGTTCCGGCGGCTTAGACGCCGGTACCGCTCGCCAGTTGCTGCGCGGCGGCCTGCAGCCGCGAGATCACGCCGTCCGCGCCATCGCCGGCACGGGTGTCCAGCGCCTCGCCCAGCGCCGCACGCATCCCGGCGAGCTGCCGGTCGGCCGGCGCCCCAGACATCCCGGCCAGCTGCACTACCGCCTGCCGAGTCACATCCTCCAGCGCGCGGCGCAGCTCGCCCTCCTGTGTCGGGGTCGCGCCGGTCCGCGCGCCGAGATCGGCGGCCAGCCCGCGCAGCTCGTACACATCCCCGCCGCGCGCCAGCTCGGCCGGATCGGGGCGGAACCCGCCCGCCGCGACCCCGCTCGACGCCGCCCAGGCGTGCGAGGCGGTGTCGAGCGTCCGCGCGCTCTGCCCGACCCAGGCGAGAACGCGGTGCCCGATCTCGCCGATCGCGGTCCCGGCCAGCGAGCGCGCATCATCGTGCGCGCCGTCACCGATCGGCGTGACCGCTCCGGCCGCGTGGACGGGCGTGGTGGGCAGGCGAGAGAAACCGTCGATCGCGGTCATGACGTCACCTCTGGATCAGCGGAGCGGGGCCGCGCCATGATCGGCGTCGGCGACATGAGACGCCGGCTCTGGCGCGGCGAAACGATCGAGCGGACCCGGCTCGGCCAGCAACCGCTCCAAAGGCGTCTGCCGCTCGGCCGGGGCGGCCATCGGATCGGTCGAGGGCGCACCCCGCACGGGGGCGGCGCCGATGCTGGCGACAGGGTTCATCTCACGCTCCTTACCGACCCTAGATGGCGTATCCCGGTCGTCCGCGCCATCATCGTTACGATTAGGTGCGATCCACCGGCTGCTCGTCGGCAAACCGGTCGAGCGGCCCGGGTGTCGACAGCAAGCGATCGAGCGCGGTCTGCGGCAGCGCCGGCTTCGCAGCGTCCGCGCGACGATCGATGATCTGGTTCTGCATCGCGGCATTCGCATCCTGCACGATCCGCTCCGCCGCCTTGCGATCGCCGCAGCCCAGCCCGACGACAGGCAGATGCACCGTCGCCCCGGTCGCACGATTGATCCCGTCCATCTCCGACCTCCTCGTCATCCTGCCTCGCCGCCGGACGATCGCGTCAGTACCCGCCCTTCCGGCACAGCGCCAAAAGACGCGGCAGCTTCGGATCGTCCTCGCCCGCCGCCATCCGGTCGCGCGCTTTCTCGCAAATCTGCCGACTGCGCGCCGGCGAGCCCTTCGCCTTGCCAGCGCGAGCGTGCGCCTGCGCCGCGCTCGCCGCCTGCACCGCCATCGGCGCGCTGACCGCCGCCGGGTCCATTGCCCCACCGGACCAATCCTGCGCGGTCAGCGGCGTGGCAACCGCCAACCCGCCGAAAAGCGTCACCCACCGCCAGTCCGATAGGCCGCCGCGCTGTCGGTTCGTCACACACGCCTCCGTCATCATCGCACCTCCCCGCGGTACGCGCCCGCCGGGTGCACCGGCATCATCGTTTCGATTAGGCGATCGCCCCTCGCCTAATCGAAACGCTGATACCGGCTCCAGCCGCGACGCCGCATAAACGGTTCATCGAACGGCAACCGGCGTCATGGCAGACGCCGCAATTGGGAGAAAGCAGATGGTTTTCGGTATCGGCAACTTCAGCCCGGTCTCGCTCCTCGCCACCGCGGCGCTCGGCCCGGCCGGCGGCCTGGCGGCGTCGCTCACGTCGCAGCTTTACGCGAGCATCGGACAGGAAATCATCGGCCGCCTCGGCGCGCAGCTCGGCTTGCCGCAGGCGTCGATCTCGCTAGCGCAGAACGCGTTCGCGGCGGGTTCGGGGAACTTTCCGAGCCAGGTCGGCGGCGTGCGCGACGCGATCCAGGAACTCGGTAGCTTCACCAACGCTTCTCCAAGTGAGATCGGCGAGCAGCAGCGTACGACCGAAAACTTCATCAGCGACATCGTACGTCAGAGCCGCGAACAGGCCGAGGAGTCGCAGGGCGGCGGGGTACGCGGTGCGAAGGGCCAGGGCTGGTTGATGGCCATGGCGAAGGCTCTCGGTGCCCAACTCGACAAGCTGGGTGCCGAAATGGAGGACATGGCTGGACGAATCACCAAAGATACGCCGAGCCTCTCCGCCGAATTCAGCGTCGTCTCGCAGCAGTTTAATATGTTGATGAGTGCTACGACCAACGCCATCAAGACAGTCGGCGAAGCGATGGGCAACGCCGCTCGTAAGAACTAACAATCCAACTGCGTGACCAGGCTCGCCTGGTCACGCATCGTTTTTGACGCTTTACGAAAAGCGATGTATAGACTTAGTAGCGCAATTGAGGATGCTACAATGAAGATGGCCCTGACGTTTGCTCTGGTGGCGATGCTCGGCACTCCGGCGGTGGCACAGGTCGACCCGGCAACCGTCGGACTAAGCCAGGTGCTCCGTGCACAAAACGAGGGCTATGCTGATCGCGCACGTGGGCGCACAGCTATTGCGCGCCCATCGCCGGCGCGGGTAAAGTATCTTTGTACGCAGCGCCTACCTAGCTTTCGCGCGCAGTACGGCGCGAATAACGCCGACGTAGTTGAATTGGCTGGTCTGTGTCGCAGGGCGGGCTATTAAGCTGCGCTCGTGCCGATCATCAGGCTCGGGAGGCGGAAGGAAAACGCAATGAAAGCCCGGCGGCCAGCTCTTATCCTCGCATTTTGTCTGAATCCTCTGCTGTCCCTGTCTCCCGCGACAGCGCAGATGGATACAACAACCCAAGCTCAGGGCATGGTCCTGATGGGGCAGAGTCAGGGTTACATTGATCGTGCGCGAGCGCGCGCAGACAGGTCGCGCGCGACCGTATCGGAAATGGCTACCATCTGCACGAAGGGGCTACCGAAGTATCGCCAACAATATGGCGCAAGTCATCCCCAGCTTCGCTTGGTCGAGCAGCGTTGCCGCCGGGCAGGCTATTGAGCCGCGCCATGCGCTACCGTCGTATCGCTCGCACCACGGTCTTGCCGTTCGTGCTCGTTGCCGTGCCCGCAACCGCGCAGATCGACACGGGTGCGATCGTTCAAGGGCAACTCTCACGGTCGATGATGGACGGCCACGCCGAGCGTGATCGGGGCACGCGTGCAAAGAAAGGCAACGCCCGCGCCGCGACCATCTGCACCGATTATCTTCCAGTATATCGCCAGCAATATGGCGACGATCATCCCAAGATGCAGAAGATGAAGGCCATGTGCCGCCGTTTGGGGTATTGATTTACCGCCGAGCGACCGCCTGCGCTCCGCCGTGGCAAGGTCAATCGGTCGGGTAGAACAGCAACCCCGCCAGCACCGCCAGCTCGCGCATCCCGTCCAGCTCCAGCTTGCGCGCGACATTGGCCAGATGCACGCGCACCGTATTCTCCGACATCAGCATCAGCGTCGCGATGTCGCGATTGGCACGCCCCCAGCCCAAGAACCGCACGCAGGTCAGCTCGGTCGGCGTCAATTTCAGCAGCGCATCGCGGTGCCGGGCGGGCACGCGCGCCGCCTCGACGATATGCTCGCCCAGCGTCACCGGCGCCGGCGCGCCCGGCTGCGCATCGGCGCGGCGCAGCAATTCGGCGATCGCGGCGATCCGCTCGTCCTCTGTCACGGTCGCGGTGGTCACGGCGCGCTCCCCTGCGCCGCGAACGCGCGGAGCAGCGCGCGCAGCGCCTCCGGCCGGGTTGCGACGTCATGGACGATCGCCGCGACATAGCTGCCGAGCAGCAGCAGGATCAGCGCGGTCGACGCGAACGCCTTCAGCGACATCGAAAGGGTGAAGACGTTCAATTGCTGCGCGAAGCGGTTGATGAGCCCCAGGCACAGGTCGATCAGGAACAAGGCGCTCAGCACCGGCGCGGCGAACAGGGTGGCGAGCACCATCAGCCGTCCGAACTCGCCCTCGAACAGCACCAGAGTCGCGGCGTCCAGCCGCGGCATCGGTGCGGCGATCGGCCAGATCGCATAGCTTTGCACCACCACCTGCACGACCATGCTCAGCCCGCCCGCGAACAGGAACACGACGCTCGCCAGCCGCCCGAGGAACGCGCCGTTGAGCGACGTCTGGTTCCCCGACAGCGGATCGACCACCTGCCCCAGCGTCGCACCGACCTTGGCGTCGATAATCTCGCCCGCGCCTTGCAACGCCCACAGCACCGATCCGAAGAAGAAGCCGATCGTCAGCCCGACCAGCACCTCCTTGGCGATCAGCCCGACCCATTGCTGCGGCGCGAGCGTCGAGACGAGCAGCGGCGGCTGGATCATCAGCGAAATCACGCCCATCGCGACGAAGATCGAGTTGCGCACCATCGCCGGCACCGTCTCGGTCGAGAACATCGGCAGCAGCAGGAACGTCGCCGCGACCCGCGCGGTCGCGACGCCCAGCAGCAGGACCTGATCGGCCCAGCCGGTCATCGGACGATCAGCGCCGGGAATTGCGTGAACACCCGGTCGCCGAACCGGTACAGCGACCCGCCGAGCAGCGACGCGGTGACGAACAGCGTCAGCACGATCGCGAAGAACTTGATCGTATATTGCAGCGTCTGTTCCTGGATTTGCGTCGCGGCCTGCACCACCGCGACCAGTAGCCCCGCCACCGCCGCGACGACGATCGGCGGCGCCGACAGGATCAGCACCAGCCACAAGGCGTCATAGGTAAGCTGGACGAAATCGGCATTCATGCGCCCGCCTCCTCTATGCGTAGGATAGCACGAGCCCGTGCGCCAGTTTCACCCAGCCGTCGACCAGCACGAACAGCAACAGCTTGAACGGCAGCGAGATCGTCGTCGGCGACAGCATCATCATCCCCATCGCGAGCAGGATGTTCGAGATGACGAGATCGATGACGAGGAACGGCAGAAAGATCAGGAAGCCGATCTGGAACGCCGCGCTCAGTTCGCGCACCACGAACGACGGGATGACGACCACGAAGTCGCGGTCGGTCATCGTCCTCGCGCGCTGCGGATCGCCGACCCGCTCGGCGGTGCGCAGGAAGAACCGCCGCTCGCGCTCATCGGAATGTTTCAGTAGGAAATCGCGCAACGGCTCCTTGGCGGCGGTCGCGGCATTGACCATCGTCGTGGTCGATCCCATCACGCTGCCGGTCTGCGCCTGCATCACCTGATCGGCGACGATCGCATCCTGCATCCGCTGCCCGACCGGATACATGACGTACAGCGTCAGCACGAGCGCCAGCCCGTTGAGCACGATATTGGGCGGCACCTGTTGCAGTCCCAGCGCATTGCGCAACAGGCTGAGCGTCACGACGATCTTGGTGAAGGACGTCACCATCACTGCGAAGAACGGCGCGATCGCCAGCGCGACGACGACGACCAGCGCGGAGCCGGGCGTGAAGGTGGACAGGTCCATGCCTCAGCGATCCCCGGTCCGCGCGGTGACGATCACGCCGAACCCGTCGCCGATCGCGACCAGCTCGCCGGTGCCGATCGTCGCGCCGCCGCTCAGTATTCGAACCGGCAACGTCTCGCCGGTGGCGGGCAGCGGCAGCACGCTCCCCGCGCCCAGCGTCGCGAGATCGCCGGCGGGCATGGTGCCGCCGTCGAGCGCGAAGGTCAGGCGGACCGGTATGTCGCCGGGCACCCCGGTCGGTGCGGCGTCGGGCTCGGTCGTCGGGTCGATCGGAGCCGTGGCATCTTCCTGCACGATAATCCTTCCCTGTCTGGGGTCGAGGTGCGCGGCGCGGGTCAGCGCGCCACAGCGCAATTGGGTCTGCAACGGCGCGATGCCGAGCAGCAGCAGATCGCCGCGCGCCAGCGTCGCCGCGCGCGCCGCGGCGAGCGCCGAGCCGGTGATCGTCGCAAGCCACGCCACCGGCACCGCCGCCAGCGCGGCGGGGTCGAGCGGCGGCGCGGTCAGCGGATCGGGCGCGAGCGGAAGGCCGGCCGGCACCGCCACCAGTAGCCGGATCGTCGTCGTATCATCGCTCAGCGCGTCGAGATGCAGCACAAACCCGTCGCCCGCCGCCGCATCGGCCACGCCGACCGGCTGGAGCGCACCGCCGATCACCGTCTCCAGCGCGGCGACCAGCGGCTCGATCGGATCGAGCAAGGCGGCCGCCGACACCGCGTCCTGCAAAATCGTCGGCGACACCGCCGCGCCGTCGACGATCAGCGGCGCGACCGCCACCTCGCCATCCGGTGCGGCAAACCGCAACCAGCCCGGTGCGCCGTTCCGCTCGTCATCGGTCGCCGCACGCGCCTCGGTCCGCCACGCGCCGACGCGGCGGCGATTGAGCGATCCCACCAGCCGCAGCTGCGTCTCCGCATGATCGGGCGCGATCCGCCGCAGCCGCGCCGCCAGCGCGCCGCTCACGGCGTCACCGTGGCGTCGTCCGCCAGCGGCGCGGCGTCGCTGCCCCAATTGCGCAACAGGCTGACCGATCCCGCCGACACGCCGATCAGCATCAGCTCGCCCTGCGCCTCGACCAGCAACAGCCGCTCGCGCTGCCCGATCGGCAGCGCGCGGACGAACCGCAGCTGCCGGTCGGCATCGCCGCCGCGCTCGAACCCGCGATCCTGCCAGCGCTTGAGCGTGCGCAGCGTCACGAACGCCAGCCCCAGCACGATCGCCAGCGCGATCACCATCCCCAGCAATCCGGTCAGCGCGGTCCCGATCGTCGAATCCATCACTCCACTCCCTCAAGATCGACCGGCTCGGCGACAACACCGTCGTCGCGTGCCTTTTGCGCCCACAGCACGATCTGCGCGATCGCATCGAACATGTCGCGCGGGATCACCGCATCCACTTGACCATCCTCGTAAAGTCCGCGCGCGACGGGAACATGACGGACGATCGGCACCCCGGCCTCGACCGCAGCGGCGCGCATCGCCTGCGCCAGCGGCCCCTCGCCCTTGGCAGTCATCACCGGCACCGGACAGCGCTCCGCGTCATAGTCGAGCGCGATCGCGATATGCGTCGGATTGACGACCAGCACGCTCGCGCCGCGCGCCGCGCCGATCGCATTCTGGTTCGCCCATTCCTCGTGCAGCTGCCGGCGGTTCGACTTGATGAGGGGGTTGCCCTCATTCTCCTTCGATTCCTCGCGGATGTCGCGCAGGCTCATCCGCAGCTTCTTGATGTAACGATGCCGCTGCCACGCCATGTCGAGCACCGCGACGAACAGGAACACCCCGAACGTCCACATCAGCGCGTCACGCACCACCCGGCCCGACGACATCAGCGCCGCCCCCGCCGCCGCGCGCCCGTCGGTCGCGCCCGAGGCCAGCCACGCCGGTCCCGCCCCGCCGAAGATCGCCGGCATCGCGCCCTTGAACACCAGCCACATCACCGCGACGATCAGCGTCGCCTTGGCCAGCGTCTTCAGCAGCTCGCCCAGGTTGTCGATGCTGAACATCTTCTTGATGCCCTCGATCGGGTTCAACTTGTCGAGCCCGGGCTTGACCTTGTCGAGCGTGAAGACACCCCCCGCCTGCAGGAATTCGGAGAGAAATCCTGCGATCGCCGGCGGGATCAGCGCCGCGGCGGTGATGAACAGCAACGCACCGGCCGCGCTCCAGCCCAGATCGGCCGCGACCGGCGCGAACGGCCGCCCCGCCGCGACCGCGACGAACGTGTCCTCGAAAAGCCCGACCAGCCGCGTACCCGCCACGCTGACGCCGAGCAGGAACACCATAGCCCAGACGAACAACGTCACCGTTGCGGTTACGTCTTTCGATTTGGCGACGTCGCCCTTCTTCCGGGCATCGGCCAGCCGCTTGGGGGTAGGCTTTTCGGTCTTGTCGCCGCCGTTATTCTGTTCCGCCACGCACCGCTCCGCTCACGACGGCGTTGCCCACCCGCACACGGGGAGCCACGCGTCGGCCTTTGCCGGCAACGTCGGTTTGTTCGCCGCAGGACCCATTCCACGTGTCGAACCGATGGCGCTTATTAACCCATGATGCGGATGAGTCGCAAATGATGGCAGGATTACGGCAGCTTCGGGCAGCAAACGATTAAACCCAAGCAATTCAGCGGATTATTGCGTCATCGGAACTATGTAATCGGTTCCAACATGGTTAATTTTCATGGACTAACCGTGCCGAACAAGCGTTCAGCCGTGCGTTTTTGTAAGAAATGTCCGGTTACGATCCAGCCGCGCGGCAGCTACTTATAAAGCCGCAACGACGGTGCCGCAGGACCCCCACGGACGTCGACCTTTCACGAACAGCACGCCGGCGATGTCGGTGCTGCGCCAGACGGAGAGGCCGATTGATGGCGATGCGAATGCAAATGTCGACGGGCGCGATGCTGGCTTTTCTGCTGGCGGCGCCCCAGCCGGCCTCGGCCGCTTCCTGTGGAGGCATGGCGCTCGATCCCCGCTTCCGCGAGGCGATGGCGCTGTGCGGCGATACGCGTGGCGCAGACGCGCCGGCCGCTGCCCTTTCCAACCCGACGCAGCCGACGGTCGAAAAGCCGTTGACGGCTTCGGAGCCGACGACGGCGCGCGCGGTATCGATCGCGATGCCCGGCACCCGCCGCGTCGCATCGACCCGCGCGACCCGCGCGACCCGCGGGAACGCGCGACGGCCCACCGCTGCCCCCACCCCGCTCGTCGCCGCGATCAGCCGCAAATACCGGATCAACCCGCACCTGTTCGCCTCGATGATGCGGCAGGAATCGGGCGGCCGGATGGATGCGGTGTCCGGCAAGGGCGCGCTCGGGCTGATGCAGGTGATGCCCGCGACCGCGCGCAGCGTCGGCGTGGCCGATCCCAAGGCGATGCTCACCAACCCGGTGCTCGCGATGTCGGCGGGTGCGGTCTATCTGAAGCAATTGCAGGCCAAGTTCGGCAACGACGTGCCGCTGGTGCTCGCCGCCTATAATGCCGGGCCGGGCGCGGTGATGAAGGCCGGCCGCCGCATCCCGAAATATCGCGAGACGCAAGGCTATGTCGGCGCGATCATGCAGCGCTGGCAGCGCACGCGACAGGGGCGCTGAGCGATGAGCGTCGAACGCTACTTCCAGTCCGCCGGGCTGGCGCCGCGGCTGTCGCTGTCCGCGCGCTTTTCCGATCTCGGGCTGGTCGCGGTGCTGGTCGCGATCGTCGCGCTGCTGTTCCTGCCGCTGCCGATCGTCATCGTCGACATGCTGGTGGCGATCAACATCACGGTCGGGGTCATGCTGCTGCTGACCACGCTCTACATCCGCGGCCCGCTCGATTTCTCCTCCTTCCCGTCGGTGCTGCTGGTCAGCACGCTGTTCCGGCTCGCGCTGTCGATCACCACGACGCGGCTGATCCTCAGCGAAGGGCATGGCGGCCACATCATTCAGACCTTCGGGCAGTTGATGGCAGCGGGCAACGTCGTGGTCGGGCTGGTGATGTTCCTCATCATCACCGTCGTGCAGTTCATCGTCATCGCCAAGGGCGCCGAGCGCGTCGCCGAGGTCGCGGCGCGCTTCAGCCTCGATTCGATGCCCGGCAAGCAATTGTCGATCGACAGCGACCTGCGCTCGGGGCTGATCGACAAGGACGAGGCGCGCCGCCGCCGCCGCGTATTGGAGCTTGAGAGCAAGCTGCACGGCAGCCTCGACGGCGCGATGAAGTTCGTGAAGGGCGATGCGATCGCCTCGATCGTGATCGTCGTCGTCAATCTGATCGGCGGGCTGGCGATCGGCGTCATGCAACAGGGCATGGAAGTGGGCGCCGCCACCCACAAATATTCGATCCTGACGATCGGCGAAGGGCTGGTCGCGCAGATCCCGGCGCTGCTCGGCGCGATGGCCGCCGGCCTGATGGTCACGCGCTCGATCGACGAGGAGCAGGACGCCAATCTCGGCCATGCGATCCAGCGCCAGCTGACCGCGCAGCCGCGCGTGCTGCTGGTGGTCGGCGCGATCGCGCTCGCCTTCGCGATGATCCCCGGCTTTCCCACCGGCACGTTCGTGCTGCTCGGGCTGGTGCTGATGCTGGCGGGCGCGTCGCTCCACCCGCGTCTACGCCCGCACGTCCTGCGTCACGCCGGTCCGCTCCGCCGCGTCGTGGCGCGCGGGCGCGAGGCCCCGCGCCCGCTGACGCTCGCCGCCGAGCCCGCCGCCCCACGCCCGGTGCTGCCGCTGCTGCTGCAACTCAGCGGCCCGCGCCCGCCTGCCGAGGAGGAAGCCGCGCTCGCCGCTTCGCTGCGCGCGATGCTCGAACAATTGCAGCACCGCTCGGGCGTGCCGCTCCCGCGCGTCGCGATCCATTTCGTCGCGCCAGACGGCCCACGCGCGTGGCAATTGCTCGCCTATGAGCTGCCGGTCGGCGAAGGCGCGTGGACCGGCGCCGACGACGCGATCGCGGGCATCGCCGCGCTGATGCGCCGTCACCTGCCGCGCTTCCTCGGGGTGCAGGAAGCGGTGACGCTGCTCAACCGCGTCGGCGAGGACTATCCGGAGGTCGTCAAGGAAGCGGTCCGCGCGCTGCCCGCGCCGCGCATCGCCGACGTGCTCCGCCGCCTCGCTGCCGAGGAAGTGTCGCTGCGCAACATGCGCGACGTGCTCGAGGCGCTGACCGAGGCCGCCGCGCAGGAGCGCGACGTGCCGCGGATCGCCGACCTCACCCGCGTCTCGATCAAGCGCTACCTGCTCGAACGCGCGCAACGCGACGGGCAGGTCCATGCGTTGGTCATCGCGCCCGAATTGGAAACCGCAGTACGCGACGCCGTGCGGCTGGTCGACGGCGAGGAACGCGTCGCGCTCCCGCCCGAGGTCGCGCGCCGGGTGGTCGAGACGATCGTCGCCGCGGTCGAACAAACGCAGGCGAGCGTGATCGTCACCGCCTTCGAGGTGCGTCGCACGTTGCGTCACCTGCTCGAACCCGAGCTGTTCGACGTGCCGGTGATGGCGTTCAACGAACTGACTTCAAACGCTTCTATCACGATCGTCGGCCAGATCGGCCTGCCGCCGGGCGTCCTGCCCGCGCAGCCCGCGCTCGTCGGCTCGGAAGGATAATCAAGGGACATGTGGATGGGTGTGAAACGATCCGGTGTGACGGCAATGGCGATGGCACTGGCGGCAACCACGGCGCTCCCCGCCGGGGCCGCGGCGCAGTCGCGCGGCGGGACCGCGACGGTGTCGATCACCGCGCGCGATCAACCGGTCGCGGCGTTCCTGCGCGACCTGTTCGGGCGGATCGGTCGCCCGGTCATCACCAGCCCCAACCTGACCGGCACCGTCAACGGCGTCTTCTCGGGCCCGGTCGACCGGATCTACCGCGACATCTCGCGCGCCTTCAATCTCGTCAGCTATGACGACGGCGCCGCGCTCTACGTCTACACCACCAACGAGCTGGGGGTGCAGACCATCCAGACCGCCGACGGCGCGCGCATCCTCGCCCGCGTCCGCGCGCTGCGGTTGCTCAACGACCGCAACACGCTGCGCGCCGCCGCCGATGGGACGTTGGTCGCCAGCGGCACGCCGCGCTTCATCGAACAGGTGACTGCGCTCGCCCGCACCGGCGCGGCCGCCACCGCCGCGACCACGCCGGGCGCGCGTCCGCTGCCCGGCTATGGCGGCGCGCTGCCCGCCAACGCGCCGGTCCAGCCGCTCGAATTCCGCGTCTTCTACCTCCGCTACGCACAGGCGCAGGACACGACCGTCTATTCCGGCCAGCAACAACTCACCGTCCCCGGGCTCGCGACGATCCTCCAGAATCTGGTGCTCGACCAGCGCCCCGGCGGTAGCGCCGCGCCCAATGCGCCGCAGTTCGGCGCGCGGCTCGTCCGGCAGAGCCAGCCGCGACTCAAGGGCTTCGGCTTCGACGCGGTCCAGCCCAACGGTCAGCAAACGCCGCGGCTCGGCCTGCCGCTCGGCGGCGCCTATCCGCAGGGCGACAGCGACGTGCTCGGCGGGCCGGTGACCGGCGGTGGTGGCGGCGATCTCGTCGCGCCGCTGACACAGGACGTCGTCCGCATCGAGCCCAGCCCGCAGCTCAACGCGGTGATCGTCCGCGACGTGCCCGAGCGGATGGCCTCCTACGATTCGCTGATCCGCGCGCTCGACGTCGAGCCGCAGGTGGTCGAGGTCGATGCGACGATCATCGACATCGACACCACCAAGCTGCGCAACCTCGGCATCAACTGGCGGTTCGGCTCGGGCGGGTTCGGCGCGCTGTTCGGCAGCGGTGACAGCGACAGCGACGGGCGGCTCAACCGCACCGGCGGCGACCGGCGCGGCAACGTCGACAACATCACGCCGTCCGCACAGGGCGGCGTGATCTCGGCGATCATCGGCAACAGCCGCGAGTTCATCGGCCGCCTCCAGGCGCTGGAGCGCAAGAACGTCGCGCGCGTCGTGGCGCGGCCACAGGTGATGACGCTGTCGAATGTCGAGGCGCTGTTCGACCGCACCCGCACCTTCTACGTCCGCGTCGCCGGGCGGCAGGAGGTCGATTTGTTCAACGTCACCGCCGGCACGATCATGCGCGTGACCCCCAACGTCTTCCGCGACCACGACCAGACCCGCATTCGCGTCCGCGTCGCGATCGAGGACGGCGCGATCACCTCGGATCGCGTCGACGGGCTGCCGGTCGTCGACCGCGCCAGCGTCACCAACCAGACGATGGTGCAGGACGGCCAGAGCCTGTTGCTCGGCGGGATGACCGTCGATCAGGACAGCGACGTCGAGTACAAGATCCCGCTGCTCGGCGACATTCCGATCCTCGGCAATCTGTTCAAGTCGCGCTCGCGCTCGCGCGGGCGGATCGAGCGGCTGTTCCTGATCTCGCCGCGCGTCGTCGATGTCGGTACCAACGCCAGCACCGCGACGATGTCCGTCCCCGCCCAGCCGGTGCGGCCCGCCGCTTCCGCGCCGCTGGTACCGGGCACGCGCGCCGCGACGCCGCCGACTGCGAGTACGAGCCGACCATGACCGACACCGCCGTCCTGCGCGTCCTGACCGGGCGCCTGTCGGGCACCGAGAAGCGCCTGCCCCCGCGCGGCCGCGTCTCGATCGGGCACGAATTCTGGCAGGACGTGGTGATCCGCGATCCCGCCACAAAAGGCGTCGCGGTCGAGCTGGAGCGCGATGGCGAGGCGGCGCAGCTGACCGTGCTCAGCGGCAGCGCGACGCTGCTCGGCTCGCCGGTCGAGGCGGGCGGCACCGCGCTGCTCCCGCCCTATGTCCCGTTCGCGATCGGCGGCGTCGCGCTTGCCTGGGGCGAACCCGACAGCGCACGCTGGGCCGAGGCGGGGCAGCTCGCCGACACCCAGCCCGCGCCGCCCGAACTGCCCGAGCCGGTCGCCGACCGCGCGCTCGCCGCGCTGGGCGATGCGCGCACGCAGCTCGGCCGGATCGGCGGCAACCGCCGCGTCGTCACGATCGCCGGGATCGCGCTGGCGATGCTGCTGCTCGTGCTGGTGATGCCGACCGCGGTCGCCGGGCTCGGGCTGTTCGGCACCAACGAAAGCCGCGCCGAACGCGCGCTGGCGCAGGCCGGGCTGACGCAATTGCGCGTCGCCGCGCGCCCGGACGGCGACGGCGTGCTGGTCGAGGGATTCGTCGCCAGCCCCGCCGCGCGCGACAAGGCCGAACAGGCGCTCGCCGCGCACGACATCCCCGCCGAGCTGCGCATCCGCACCACCGCCGATCTCGCCGCCGCCTCCGCGGATGTCGCGCGCTTGCAGAACATCCGCGCCGCCGCGCGCCCGCTGGGCCTGCGCGTCGTCGAGTTGCGCACCGTGCCCGTCACCGAGGCGCAGCGCACGCGGCTGATCGCGGCGATCCGCAGCGACGTGCCCGGCATCCGCCAGCTGCGCGTCCGCGGCGACCTGCCGCCCGACGAAGAGGTCGCGGTGCGCAGCGTGTCGGATGCGACCAAGAAGGTCTCGACCGTCGTCGCGGGCGACCCGTCGTACATCCAGACCGTCGACGGGGCGCGCTATTTCAGCGGCGCGCTGCTGCCCAGCGGGCACCGGCTGGTCGCGATCCAGGGTAACATGGTCGTTCTCGACAAGGCCGGCCGGCAGACCCGCGTAACTTTCTGATAATGAACCAAGAAGGAGCAAGGTGATGAGCGATATGACCGTGACGACCGGCCTCACCACGATGGCCACCGCCCCGCTGAACAACCAGCGCCCGCACGGCACCTCGGGCAGCTGGTTCGAGGCATTGTCCGACGCATGGGGCGCGACGCTCGACCGGCAAGCCGGCAAGCTCGACTCGCTGTCGCAGCAGCTCGGCGCGGGCGGACAGGACAACCCCTCGCAGATCACCGAGCTGACCGCCGAGGCGATGCGCATGTCGTTCCTGTCGAACAGCTCGTCCAGCTCGCTCGACAGCGTCGGCAAGGCGCTGGAGACGATGGCGCGCAAGGGCTAAGACGGGAGAACCGCAATGACGATCGATCCGATCGCGGCGGGCGGCATGGGCGTGTCGGTCGACACGCCCGGCGTCAGCCAGATGGGGCCGGGCGCGAGCCTGGCCGATATGACCGGCTTTCAGGGGGCGCTCGGCGCCGCGGGCGTGCAACCGGCGATGTCGGTCGGCAGCCCCGACGCGCTCGCCCCGGCGATGAAGGCGATGCTGGGGCAGATCGAGAAGGTGAATGGCGAGGCGAAGTCGGTCGGCGAGATCGCGCGCGCCGCACAGGCCGGCGGCGCGGACATGACGCCGGGCGAGGTCGTCAACCTGACGATGAAATGCCACGAATTCATGTTCCACTGCCAATTGTCGTCGTCGATCGCGAACCGCACGTCGGACGGCATCCAGCAGCTGTTCCGCCAGCAATCGTGACCCGGGGATCATGACGATGCGCGCCCCCCCGCTCGCCGCGATCGGCGCCTTGCTGCTGCTTGCGGCGTGCGGGCGCGCCGAGCTGTATGGCAAACTGACCGAGCCGCAGGCCAATGAGATGGTCGCGGTGCTGCAAAGCGCCGGGATCACCGCCGACAAGGAAGAGGCCGGCGAGAACCAGTGGAAGATCTCGACCGCCAAAGGCGATTTCCCGCGCGCGATCGAGCTGCTCCACGCACAGGGCTATCCGCGCGAGGAGTTTCAGTCGCTCGGTACGCTCTTCCCCAAGAAGGGCGTGCTGTCCTCGCCCACCGAAGAGCGCGCGCGGCTGACCTATGGGCTCCAGCAGGAACTCCAGCAGACGATCTCGGAGATCGACGGCGTGGTCGCCGCCCGCGTCCATCTGGCCTTGCCGGAGGCACAGCCGCTCGCGGAGACGCCCCCGCCCGCCTCGGCGTCGGTGTTCGTCAAATACCGCCCCGGCACCGCGATCGACCAGCAGATCGGCAAGATCAAAGCGCTGGTCGTCAATGCGGTTGAGGGGCTCAAATACGAGCGCGTGACGGTCGAAACCTTCCCCGCCGAACCGATGCGGCTGGTCGCGCCGCAACCGGCGGCCAGCGGCGTGTCCGCGACGGTGATCGGCGGCATCGTCGCGCTGCTCCTGCTCGTCGCGGCGCTGCTCGGCTATCCGGCGTTCCGACGCTGGAACCAGCGACGGCGCGCGATCGTCCCGCAGGCGCGACCATGAGTGCCGCCGAGCGCGCCGCGCTCGCCGCGCTCGGCCGTGACCTCGGCGGGGTCGCCGCCCCGCGCAAGCGCGCGCTTACCGACCCCAATGCCCCCGCGGTCCGCTGGGAGGAACTCGCGCTCGTTCCCGACTGGCTGCGTCAGGACGAGGGCGCGCGCGACACGCTGGCGCGCCGCGTCGCCGCGCTGGCGCTTGCCGACGAACTCGCGCGCTCGATCGACGGCGCGTGGCTCGGCACGCTCGCCAAAGTGGCGGGCAGCGCCGCGATCGACCATGCCATCGCGCACGCCGACACTGGCTTACCGCAATGCGCTTGGGTCGAGGCCGGCGCGCTCGCCCCGCTCGGCCATGCGATCCTGCGCCGCGCGCTGCCGCTCGGGTTACGCAGCATCCTGCCCCCCGCGCCCGATTTCCCGCTGGCGCTCACCGCGTCCGAGGCGCGGCAATTGGTGGCCGCGGCATGAGCTTCACGATCCTCGCCGCCGATCGCTTCGCGACCTTGCTCGCCGACGATCCGCTGGTCCGCGCCGCCGACATCGCGCCGCTGCGCGACGCGCTCGCGTTGCTCGCCCACGCCCGTGACCTGCACGACACCCGCGCCGCCGCAATCGACGCCGCCACCGCGCAGGGCCATGCCGAGGGGCACGCCGCCGGCTATCGCGACGGCCGCGCCGCCGGCGAGGTAGCCGGCGCGGCGCTGCTCGCCGAGATCGCCGCGCGCGATCAGGCGCGCGACGCCGGCCGCGCGCAGGAGATCGCCCGGCTCGCGCTCGAGGTCGTCCGCCGCATCGCGGGCGAGATCGGCCCCGCCGACACCGTCGCCGCGCTCGCTGCGCGCGCCGCCGAAACGGTCGCCGCCCCCGCCGAAACATTGGTCCGCGTCGCGCCGCAGGCGGTCGCGGCGACCGAGGCGCGACTTGCGCACGGCGCGGGCCTGCGCGTCGTCGCCGACACCAGTCTTGACGCGACCGAGTGCGTGATCGAAACCCCGCTCGGCCGCGCGCGCGCCGGTCTCGACGTGCAACTCGCGCAGCTTGCCGCGGCGTGGGGGTTACAGGACGGGGCCGGCGATGCTGCGTGACGATGCCGCGCTGGTCGACCGGCTGATCGCCGGGCTTGACGGCGCGCGGACGCTCGACCGCCGCGGCCGGATCGTCGAGATCCTCGGCACCACGCTCAAGGTGACCGGGATCGCCGCGCGGATCGGCGAGACGTGCGAGGTCGTCGAGCCCGGCACCGGGCATGTCGTCCCCGTCGAGGTCGTCGGGATCGCCGGCAACGCCACCGTGCTCACCCCGCTCGGCGACGTCCGCGGGCTGTCGGTCGATGCCGAGGTGATCGTGCGCACCGGCGACGACCGGGTCGCTTACGGCGACGCCTTGCTCGGCCGCGTGCTCGACGCGCGCGGCACCCCGATCGATGACCACGGCCCGCTGCCCGCCGGTATGCCGCGCCGCGCGCTCCACGCCCCCGCCCCCAATCCGATGCGCCGCCGGCTGATCGACGCGGTGCTGCCCACCGGCGTGCGCGCGATCGACACCCTGCTCACGCTTGGGCGCGGGCAGCGCATGGGCGTGTTCGCCGCGGCGGGCGGCGGCAAGTCGACGCTGCTCGGCTCGATCGCGCGCTTCGCCGCCGCCGACGTCATCGTCATCGCGCTGATCGGCGAGCGCGGGCGCGAGGTCCGCGAGTTCATCGAGGATGCGCTCGGCCCCGAAGGGCTGGCGCGCGCGGTGATCGTCTGCGCCACCTCCGATCGCGCCGCGATGGAGCGCGTCCGCGCCGCCTATCAGGCGACCGCGATTGCCGAGGGCTTTCGCGCGCAGGGCCGCGACGTGCTGCTGCTGATGGATTCGGTCACCCGCTTCGCGCGCGCGCTGCGCGAGATCGGGCTCGCGGCCGGCGAGCCGGCGGTGCGCCGCGGCTTCCCGCCGTCGGTCTTCGCCGAGCTGCCGCGGCTGTTCGAGCGCGCCGGCACCGACGAGACCGGTTCGATCACCGCGATCTACACCGTGCTGCTCGAGGATGAGGATGAGGGCGATCCGGTCGGCGAGGAAGTGCGCTCAATTCTCGACGGCCATATCCTGCTGTCGCGCAAGCTCGGCGCAGCGGGCCACTATCCCGCGATCGACATCCTCGGCAGCCTGTCG
Source organism: Sphingomonas phyllosphaerae FA2 (assembly GCF_000427645.1). Taxonomy (GTDB): domain Bacteria; phylum Pseudomonadota; class Alphaproteobacteria; order Sphingomonadales; family Sphingomonadaceae; genus Sphingomonas; species Sphingomonas phyllosphaerae. The sequence continues at coordinate 2,322,809 of NZ_KE386571.1, forward strand.
CGGCTGTTCCCGCGCCTCGCCACACCCGACCACCGTGCCGCCGCGACGCGCGTCCGCGCGTTGCTCGCCAAACATGCCGAGATCGAGTTTCTGGTACAGGTCGGCGAGTACAAGCCCGGCGCCGACGCGCTCGCCGATCAGGCGATCGCCGCGCGGCCGGAGATCGACGCGTTGCTCCGCCAGCCCCCCGACCGCGCCGAGCCGCTCGACACCGGCCTGTTCCGCTTGCGGGCGATCGGCGGATGAGCCGCGCGGCTGACGAGCGCCGGCAGGCGACGCAGTTGCTGCGGCTGCGGCAGGTCCGCCTGCAGGCTGCCGCGCGCGCACTGGCCGAGGCGCGCGCGCACGCCGACGCCGCGCAGGAGGCTGCGCACCGCGCCGCCGACGCCGCCGCCACCGCCGCGCAGACGCAGGCCGAGGCGCACGCTGCGCTTGCCGCCGATCCGGCCGAGGCCGAACGGCGGCTGGCGGTGCTCAACGCGGCGCTGTTTCGCCGTTCGGTCGCCGAACAGGCCCACAGCGACGCCGAAGTGGCCCGCACCACCGCCGAGGCGCAGGAAAGTGCGCACCGACGCGCCGCGATCATCGCCCGTGCGCGTCACGACCTGCTCGCCGAGCGCACCGCAACGCTCCGCCGACGTGCCCATCTGCGCACCGACGAGCGCCAGCAACGCGACCGCGAGGATACCAGGAGGTTCAAATGACCAGCGTTTCCGCGACCCGCAGCACCCCGACGCGCGCCGCCGAGCCGCAACAGCGCCCCGATCAGCAACCGCGCAGCGACGATGTGCGCGCCATGAGCGACGCTTTCGCCCGTGCACGCGCCAAGATGCAGCCGGAAGGTACCGCGCCGCGCCCCGCTCCCGCCAAAACCGGCACCGGCAAGGACGCACCACGTCAAAACGCCGGCACCATGACCGGCGAAACCCGCGAACGCGCCGCCGCTCTGCCCACCGATGACCGCTACGCCATCCACCGCGAGGAGGAACGCGACACCGGCGGCCAGTCGGGCGGTCAATCCTTCGCCGGGCAGCTCGCCGCCCCCGTCATCGGCGTCCCCACGATGCCCGCCCCCCACGTCGACCCCAGCGCCTTCGCGCAGATGCTCGCCGATCTTTGGACGCGCGAGAACGGCAAGGGCGCACGCGAGGTCTCGGTGCGCTTCGGGCGCGACGCCTGGCCGGCGACCGGCGCGCGACTGGTCCGCAACGCCACAGGAACGCTCGACATTTCACTGGAGGTCGCGAGTGGCTCGCCCGATTACGCCGATCGTCTCCCCGGCCTCGCGCGTCATTTGACCGATGCCGGCATCGGTGTCGGCGCGCTCGCGTTGGCGAGCTGACCACCCCCGTCACCCCGGACTGGAGCCGGGGTCCCGCTTCTTCTGCGACTAAGCGTTTCGATTAGAGCCACTTGCGCCCGATCACCCTATCCTCGTCCCCACGATCAGGGAGGTGAGGATGCAGATCGGCCAGACCAACGCGCTAAGTCCCGCATTACGCGCGACAACGCCGCTCCCGCTCGCGCGCACGACGCTCGGCACGATCGCCCCGCTCGCGGGCAGCGCGGCCCGGATGCTCGCCAGCCCCGCCGCGCCCGCGTCGCAGAATCCCGCCGAGCTGCGCGCCCACGCCTTGCTCGCGCAGGACGTCTACAACGACACCGCCGCGCCACCCGCCGGCTACCGCGTTGCCAGCGAAGCGGAATTGCGCGACCTCAACCTCGATCCCTCCGTCCTGCAAGCCGGCGATTTCCGCGCGCGCGTCTATGCCGAGGGCAGCGGCGACGATACGCGCTACGTCATCGCGATGCGTGGCACCCGCTTCGAAAGCCTCGCCGACTGGACGACCAACGCGCAGCAGGCGTTCGGTGCCGAGTCCGCGCATTATCGCTCCGCGCTGCTGATCGGCGAGCGCATCGGGCGTTCCGAGCTGGCGGATCAGGTGTCGTTCACCGGCCACTCGCTCGGCGGTGGGCTCGCCTCGGCCGCGGCGATCGCCGGCGGGCGGCCCGCCGATACCTTCAACGCGTCGGGTCTTCACGACGCGACGATCGCGCAGGCCGATACGATCCGCGCCACCAACGGCACGACCACACAGGCGTCGGTGCAGGCGTGGTATGTCGACGGCGAGATCCTGTCCGGCATCCAGGACGGCGGCGATCGCGTGATAGGCGGCGTGCTGGGCGGCGTCCTGACCGGAGGTCCGGGCGGCGCGGCGGCGGGCGCGGTGCTGTTGGACCTGCCCGAAGCCTATGGTACGCGGCATGAGATGGAGGCCGTCGCGCCGGAGGGGTTGAATTGGTTCGAACGCAATCTCAGCCCGATGCTGCCGATCGACCGGCACAGCATGGATTGGGTATTGTCGAGCCTGCCGCGCTGACGCGCTGGCTGACCCTTGCCGCGGCGCTGGCCATCGTGGTGCCGGCGACGGCCTGTTCGCGCCCCGCCCCCGCGGCGGCGCAGGGATGCAAGGGACGCGGCGCGACGATGAAGTTCGACGAACGACTGATCCTCAAGGCGGTCACCAACGGCCAGTCGGGGCGCGACATCGCCGCCGCGATCTTCGCGGGTGATGTCGCGAAGGTCCGCGCGTTGGTGCAGACCGATCCCGCCGTGCTCACCACCCACGTCCCGCCCGCGCGCTACCCCGACTTCCGGCCGGATGGTCAGGCCGGCGACCTGCTGTCCTTCGCGGTCGCGCGCTGCGACCCGGCGATGCGCGATGCGTTGCTCCAGCTCGGCGCGAAGCCCGATGGCGCGATCCCCGGCCTGCCGCTCGACACCGCGATCGACGTGCACGATCTGGACGCGATGCGCGCCCTGCTTGCCGCCGGTGCCAGCCCCGATCCGCAGGGCGAGGATGCGGTCTGGCCGCTACGCACCGCCGCGCGCGTCGCCGATCCCGCCGCGGCGAAGCTGCTGATCGCGCACAAGGCGAAGCTCGACCGCACCGACTCTACCGGCAGCAGCCCGTTGCAGGACGCGGTCGATATGGATTCGATGCAGGTCGCCGAAGTGCTGATCGAAGCGGGCGCGAACCCGTGGGCGGTCGGCGCGGGCGGCGCGCTGCCCGCCTATGGCATCGCGCAACCGCTGAAACTCTCGTCCCCCGATGAGGAAGCCGCACGGCAGCGGCTCGAGGCGAAACTGCGCGCAAGCGGCGCCCCCTGGCCCCCGCCCGCCCCCGCCGACGTGAAGGCGGCGATCCGCGAACAGCGCTGGCCCCCCGCCGCGCTCGCCAAGGTCGGTGCGACACCGCCGCCGCCGGTGGTGGTCGCGACGCTGACCAAGACGACGCGCTAGGAGTGATCGACGTTCGAAACCTGCATGCGGCGGCGATTTGAGCGGAGCACTCCCTTCAACGTCACCCCGAACTTGATCCGGGGTCCCGCTTGTACCCGCCATAAGGAAGAAGCGGGATCCCGGATCAAGTCCGGGATGACGGAATGAGGCAAGTGACCGGTGCAGACGCACCCTAATCCGCGAACAACCACGCCCGCGCTTCCTCGACATTCTCGAACAATGCGCAGCGTTCGTCGGCGATCCGCTTCGTCTGCATACGGTGCAGCGCCCCCGAAAAGACCAGTGCGATCCGCTTGGACGGCGAGTCCGGGCGCACCATCTTCGCGAACTCGGCGGCGACGGTCTGCGGCACGACGTTCTTGCGCTTCATGTCAATCAACGTGCGCAAGTGACCGTGGCGTGTCCCTTCGGCCACCATCCGCCGCAGCGTCGCCCCGACTTCGGCGGCGAAGCGCGCGGTGATCTCCGCATCCCAGTCGCCGGTCAGCGTCAGCTTCAGGAATTCTCCCGTCGCGTCCGCTTCGATATGGAAAGTGGGTGGTGCCATCCCGCCACGGTTACACGATAGTACTTTCATAATAGTTTCTACAACCAAGAGGATAATTGTCCCATGATCCTGCGCAGCGATGAAACCGTCGATGTCGATGTGCCGGGAACCGGGGCAATGCGGATGCACCTGTTCCGTCCCGTGGCGGACGGACGCTATCCAGGCGTGCTGCTCTATTCGGAAATCTATCAGGTCACCGCGCCGATCCGGCGGCTGGCGGCGATGCTGGCGGGCAACGGCTATGTCGTCGCCGTCCCTGAAGTCTATCACGAATATGAGCCCGCGGGCACAATACTCTCCTATGACGCGGCCGGTACGGAGCGCGGCAATGCGCTGAAGTTCACCAAGCCCGTCGCAGCCTTCGATGCCGACGCTATCGCCGCGATCGGCGCGCTGATGGCGCATCCGGCCTGCACGGGCAGGCTGGCGACGTTCGGCGTGTGCCTGGGCGGGCATCTCGCCTGCCGCGCTGCGCTCGACCCGCGCGTGGCGGCGGCGGCATGCTTCTACCCGACCGACATCCACTCGGGCACGCTCGGCGAAGGCCGCAGCGACGACACGCTCGCACGATTGGCGGAGCTGAAAGCCGAACTGTTGCTGGTGTGGGGACGACAGGACCCACACGTCCCGCTCGACGGCCGCGCCACGATCCGCGCGCGGCTGGAGGCGGTCGGCGCATCATACGAATGGCACGAATGGAACGCGCAGCACGCCTTCCTCCGCGACGAAGGCCCGCGCTACGACCCCGCACTGTTCCTGCAGGCGATGCAGCAGACGCTCGCCTTCTTCCGCCGCACGATCGGCTGAGCGCCTCGTCATTGCGAGCGGAGCGAAGCAATCCAGGGCCGGACCAGGACGCCCTGGATTGCCGCGCTACGCTCGCAATGACGAAGGGGTTGCGCGGCTTGTCGCTACCGCGCCAGCCACCCGCCATCGACCGCCAGCACATGCCCCTGCACATAGGCCGCCGCATCGGAGGCGAGGAAGACGGCCGCCCCGCCCAGATCCCCCGGCGCGCCCCAGCGCCCCGCCGGTATCCGCTCCAGAATCGCACGGTTGCGTTCCACATCAGCCTGCAACGCCGCGGTATTGCTGGTCGCGATATAACCCGGCGCGATCGCATTCACCGTCACGCCGTGCTTCGCCCATTCGTTGGCGAGCAGCTTGGTCAGCCCGCCCACCCCGCTTTTCGCCGCGGTATAGCTCGGCACGCGGATGCCGCCCTGAAAGGTCAGCATTGACGCGATGTTGATGATCCGCCCGCCTCCGGCCGCGATCATGTGCCGCCCCGCCGCTTGGCTGAGGAAGAACACCGACTTGAGATTGGTGTCGATCACCGCATCCCAGTCTTCCTCGGTGAAGTCGACCGCGTCGGCGCGGCGAATGATCCCGGCATTGTTGACGAGAATGTCGAGCCGCCCGAACGCCTCCAGCGTCTCCGCAACCACACGCCCAAGGGGCTCGATCGTGGAGAGATCGGCGTGGATCACCGCCACACGCCGTCCCAGATCGCGGATCATCACCGCCGTCTCCTCGGCCGCGGTACGCCCGACGCACGCGACATCTGCCCCCGCCCGCGCCAGCGCAACCGCGATCGCCTGTCCGATCCCGGTATTCGCACCGGTGACGATCGCGACGCGCCCGCTCAGGTCAAACGGATGGTTCAGCGCAACTGGCATATGTCGCAAACGTCCATGTCGTTATAATCCTGGTTTTCGCCCGCCATCGCCCAGATGAAGGTATAGTTGCTGGTCCCCGCGCCCATGTGCACCGACCACGGCGGACTGATGACCACCTCTTCATTATCGACGACGATATGCCGCAGGTCGTCGGGGCGACCCATGTAATGGAAGACGCGATTGTCATCCTCCAGATCGAAATAGAGATAGATCTCGCTGCGCCGCTCATGAACGTGCGGCGGCATCGTGTTCCACACCGATCCGGGCTTCAACTGCGTCAGCCCCAGGCACAGCGACGCACTGGCGCACAGATGCGGCAGCACCAACTGATAGATGGTGCGGTCGTTCGACGTCTCCAGACTGCCACGCTGCATCGGATTGGCGTCGGCCAGCGTCACCTTGCGCAGCGGGAACGGCGCGTGCGCCGGCACGCTGAGCAGATAGAAGCGCGCCCCCTCGCCCGCAAACGTCACCGCCGACGATCCCATCGGCACGTACAGCGCCTCGTAGCGCGCCACCTCGAATACCTGCCCATCGACCGAGACGCTGCCGGTGCCGCGCCCGATATTCACCACCCCCAGCTCGCGCCGTTCGAGCAATGGATGCCCCGCCGCGCTTTCCGGTTCGCTGTGCGTCGGCAGCGCCAGCGTCGCCGCACCGGGCACCGCCCCGCCGATGATGAAGCGCTCGCCATGCGAATAGGTCAGCACGATCTCGCCATCGCGAAACAGCCCGCCGACCAGATAGCGGTCGCGCAGCGCCTGATTGGAGGCGCCCTCCATCATATCGGGATGGGTGGCGTAATAGGTCTTGGCGTACACGGTCGTTGCTCCTGTTCAACGGGCGCGGTCGAGCTGCGCGACCTGCGTCGCTGCCAGCAAGAACGCGCCCACGCCGTAATATTGCGTCTCCTGCGCGGCGACCTTGTCGGGCCGGTCGCTGACCTGCTGCACCCAGCCGAGCCGCCCGTCGGGCTGGATCGACCGCTCCAGCGCCGCCCAGCCCCGCTTTGCTATCGGGGAATAATCGGCGCGCGGCAGGATGCCGGCGTTGACGCCCCACGCCATGCCATAGGTGAAGAACGCGGTACCGCTCGATTCCGGCGGCGCGTCCTCGGGGGCGAGCAGCGATGGCGCCCAATAGCCATCGGGCTTCTGCAACGTTTTCAGCTTTGCCGCCATATTGCGGAACAGCCCTTCCATCCGCACGCGGTCGGGGCTGGTCTTCGGCAACAACGGGATGATCCGCGCCATCCCCGCGAACACCCAGCCATTGCCGCGTGCCCAGAATTGCTTGCGGCGCTGCGCATCGCGGCGCTCGAAGAAACGGCTGTCGCGATAGTAGAGCTGTTCGACCGGATCGAGCAGGAAGTCGGTCGTCGCCCAGAATTCCTTCATCGCGAAGTCGCGATACTTCGGATTGCCGGTTTGGCGGCTGAGTTCGACCAGAGCGGGCGGGGCCATGAACAAGGCGTCGCACCAGCACCAGCGCGTCAGGCACTCGGTCGCGCCATAGCCCTCGGGCGGCACCGCGAAGGCGAGCGTCGTCACCGCCGGCTTGTCGACAACGCGGTCGAACGTCGTCTTCGCGCTCGCCAGCGCCTGCGGCGGACCGCCATGCGCGGCGGCCCACAGATAGCTTTGCACGATCGCATGATCGTCCGCGAAATAGGGCTTCTCGCCCGGCCGCCAGCCGTTCGCGCGCCCCATCGCCATGATGGCATCCTTGATCCGCGGCGGCGCGCCGGCATCGGCGAGCGCGGTCATCCCGACCCAGAACACCGCCGGTTCCCACGCGCGCATGTCGCCGCTGCGCGGGTTCACGTCCATGTGCGACAGCTGCCAGTCGGCCAGCTTCACCGCCTGCGCGATCGGCCCCTGTTGCTGTGCCGCCGCGGGCGCGGCGACCGCCATGATGCTGGCGGCAAGGGCAAGGTGTCGAAGGATCATGCGGCACTCTCCATGGACGCGAAACGGGCCGGGGCCAGCCGGGGGCTGATGACGTGCAGCGACAGCAATGCCAGCAGATAGGCACCCCCCGCCACCGCGAAGATCGGCGCATAGCTGCCCGAGATGCCAAGCACATGACCGACGAACTTGGCGATCAGCATCCCGCCGATCGCGCCCGCCGTCCCGCCGATTCCCACCACCGATCCGACCGCCGCGCGCGGGAACAGGTCGGACGGCAAGGTCAGCAGATTGGCGGAAAACGCCTGATGCGCGGCGGTCGCCAGCCCGATCAGCGCGACCGCGATCCACAGGCTGTCGACGTACTGGACGGTCACGATCGGCAGCACCGCGATCGCGCAGCCCAGCATCGTCGCCTTGCGCGCCGCATTCGCCGACCAGCCGCGCCGGAGCAATCGCGACGAGGTCCAGCCGCCCAGCACGCTCCCCGCATCCGACAGCAGATAGATCGCCACCAGCGGCGGCCCGAATGACTTGAGATCCAGCCCGTAGCGCTTGCCGAGGAAATCGGGCAGCCAAAACAGGAACATCCACCAGATCGGATCGGTCAGGAACTTCGGCACCGCATAGGCCCAGGTCTCGCGATACGCGAACAGCCGCAGCCACGGCACGCGCTGCACCGCCGGCGCGGGATCGCTGCGGATGAGCGCCAGTTCGCTGGCCGTGACGCGTGGGTGCTCCTCGGGCCGGCGATAGATCGCGACCCAAGCGATCAACCACAGCACGCTGAACGCACCGGTCGCGATGAACGCCATCCGCCAGCCATAGGCGATCGTGATCGCGGGCACGAGCAACGGCGTCGCGATCGCCCCGACATTCGCCCCGGCATTGAACAGCCCGACCGCGAACGCGCGTTCGCGCTGCGGAAACCATTCGGTCACCGCCTTCAGCCCGGAGGGGAAATTGCCCGCCTCGCCCAGCCCGAGCGCAAACCGTGCCGCGCCGAATTGCGCGACGCTGCTCACCAGCCCGTGCGCGACATGCGCCAGCGTCCAGAAGGAAAAGGCCAGCGCATAGCCGAGCCGCGCCCCGAACCGGTCGATCAACCGCCCCATCATCAGGAAGCCGACGGCATAGGCGGCCTGAAACCAGAAGACGATGTCGGCATATTGCGCTTCGCTCCACCCCAGATCCTTCTGGAGCACCGGCTTGAGCACGCCGATCATCTGCCGATCGATATAGTTGATCGCGGTCGCCGCGAACAACAACGCGCAAATCGTCCAGCGATAGCGCCCGGTCGGCGGCGCGGCGGCAATGTCCGGCATGTCGAGCGCTCCGGAAAGAAAGAGCGCGCGACACCGCCGCGCGCCCAGGTGGGGGACGTCTTAGAACTTGCCGCGGATACCGAACGAGAAGGTCCGCCCATTGAAGTAGGAATTGTCGCGGTGCGTCTCTCCGACGGACTTCGACGGATTCTGGTAGAAGGTATAAGTATTTTCGTTGGTGATGTTCAGCGCATCGACACGCAGCTCGATATAGTCGTTGATCTTGAACGCGACGGTCGCGTCGAGATAGCCCTGCGCCGCGAAATACGAGATTTCGTCGTTTGCGGTATTGCGCTGTGCACCGCCGGTCTTCGACCGGTAATTGTACGATCCGCGCAGCGAGAACGGTCCCTTTTCATAGAAGCCGGTGATGCTGTACGTATATTTCGGCACGCTCTGCAGCGCGACGACGCTGCCGTTGGTCAGCACGAAATTATAGTCGATGCCCTTCTGCTGCTGGTCGATCAGCGTGAAGCTGCTGGTCAGGCCCAGGCCATCGAACGGCTTGGGCAGGAACGTGAAGTTCTGCTGATACGCCGCCTCAAGCCCGCGCAGCTTCAACTGCCCCGCGTTCTGAACGATCGTGCGCAGGATGCGCGGGTTGTTGTTGGTCAGTGCGTTGACCTGCGCCAACGTGCAGGTGCCGGTCGGTCCGCCGAACGCCGCGCAGCTGAAATAGCTCGGGTCCAGCCCGGCAGCGGCGAACGGCACATCCTCGGTCACCGCGACCGGCTGGTCGGTGATGTCCTTTTCGAACAGCCCGATGCTCACCAGCGCCGCCGGCGCAAAATACCATTCGAGCACCGCGTCATAGGTGGTCGCGACCTGCGGACGCAGGTCGGGATTGCCGACCGTCACCGCATTGTTGAACACGTTCGGCACGACGATGCTGCCGGCGATGTCGTTGAGCGCGCCGCGCGTCACCGTATTGCCGATCGAGCCACGCAGCAGCAGCTTGGGCGTAATGTCGAAGGCGAGGCTCGCTGACGGCAGCCAGTTCTGGTAGCCGCCGTTGCGCCGGTTGGGCGTGAATGCGCCGCCCAGGTTGGTGTAATTGTTAATGATCGTCTCGGTATCCGAATAGCGGATGCCGGCATCGCCGCGCAATTCGTGCCCGCCGATCGTCAGCTTGAACGACGTCTCCAGGAACGCCGACTTGACCCGCTCCTCGGCCTCATAGGTGGCGTTGAGCTGGCGCGGCGCCTGCCGGTTGGCTTCGTTCGCCCCCAGCGTACCCATGACGAAATCGCGCGAGAAGGTCGCGAAATTGGACGGATAGCCCGCGTTGCCGCCGTTGTTCAGCGTGCCGTATTGCAGGAACGGGTCCATGTACTGGAACACGCCATTGCCGCTGGAGGCGAAGGTGCCACCGTTCGGCAGCGTCGCGGCGCGCGCGATCGACGAGCCGTCCTGCGCGGTCCGGCTCTTCAGGCTGGAGACGTAGCTGCCGCCCACCTTGAACGCCATGCTGCTGTCGCCGGTATCGACCACCGTCCAGTCGAGCACCGAACGCAGGCTCTTCACCGTATCGTCCTCGCGCTGGATCGAAAAGCCGAGCGACGGATCGCGGAAATTGGCGGGATCGGTGAACGACGTCGGGGACGTGATCGTCGGATAGGAGACGTTGACGGTCGGATCGTAGGTCGTCGTGATGCCGTAGATGTTCGAGACGATCCGGTTGCCCGATTGCCACGCCCGGCTCTTGGAAATGCTGCCCTGCGCCTGCAACGTCACCTGGTCACTGAAGTCGTACTTCGCGCGCGCCACGCCGTAGGAGAACTTCGTCTCGAAATCGCGGAAGAAGCTCTCGCCGATGATGCTCGTGTTGCCGAAGGTGCCGTACAGATTGTTGTACTGGTCGATCTTCACGTCGAGCGGGATGATGCCGGAATTGGTGCCGGTCCCCGGGATCGCGGTCGTGCCCGGGGCGGTGCGCGAGTTGCGCACTGGCACGCCGAACGTGAACTCGTCCATCTGATCGGCCAGCTTGGAATAGATGCCGTCGATGCTCGCCTCGAACCGGCCGCTCTTATATTGCACCGAGCCGACGAAGCCCATCCGCTCGCGTTCTGTGTTCGAGGTATAGACGCGGTAGAAGCGCGGCAGCAGCGCGTTGGCGACCTGCGCGCGCGTCAGGTTGCCGAGATTGGCGAGCGGGCTGTCGAGGTTCAGCTCGAACTGGAACGGCCCACTCGTGTTCGACGGCACCGAACCGTAATAGGGACGGCGGCCGAGCGTCGACGAATTATAGCCGCCGGTCGACTGGAAACCCGAGCGCTCGTTGACGGTCTTGGCATAGGCGGCACCGAACAGGACGCCGAAATTGCCCCAGTGATCGCTCACGATCAGCGACCCGCGCGGGCGCCACTTCTCCGATTGGTCGTTGTAGCTATATTGCGCCGTATAGCGGAACACGCGATCCTTGCTGTCGAACGGGCGCGGCGTCTGCAGGTCGACGTTGCCGCCGATCCCGCCCTCTTCGAGATTGGCGAGCGGCGACTTGTAGACGTCGACGCGGCCGAACAGCTCGGACGGAAAGACGTCATAGTTGAACGCGCGGCTCGAACTGCCGACGCTGCCGGCCGAGGTGGTGCGCACCGGTGCGCCGTTCAGCGTCGTCACGACGAAGTCGGAGCTGAGGCCACGAATGGCCACTCGCTGCCCTTCGTTGGTCCCGGCACCGCCATCGCGGCTGAGGATCACGCCCGGGATGCGCTGCATCGAATCGGCGACGTTCGCCTCGGGGAATTTGCCGATGTCTTCCGCGACGATCGAATCGCGAATGCCGACCGCCTCGCGCTTCAGCTCCAGCGCTTCGGCAAGGCTGCGACGAAAACCGGTGACGACGATGTCCTCGCTCGTCGCATCGGCGGTGGTCTGCGGGTCGCTGGCCGGGGCGGCGGCAGGCGCAGCCGGTTCGGTCTGCGCTGCGGCGGGAGCCGCCACCAGCGCCAATGCGATGGCATGTGCCGACGCCATGCCGATGAACAACGACCTGCCCACGATAACCCCCTCCTCTTGCACCGCTGATCGCGGCTCATGAATCGGGTTATCATACAACTTTCAGGTCACGTCAATCCGCTTGCATCATCCGTCGCGTGACAGCCCCGCCGCCTCGCTTAGCTCAGTATGACGGCTCAGGCTTTCCTGCATATGGTGCCGCGCCGCATCGCGCGCCCCGGCCGGATTCATCCGTACAATCGCATCGACGATCGCTTCATGCTCGGCACGCACCTTCTCGACATAGGCGCGCTGCGCCTCCGGCGGCTGGTCGCGCAGATACAGGTTGCGCGGCGGCACCAGCCGCACGCCAAGGAAGTCGATCAGCTTGACGAAGGTCTCGTTCTGCGTCGCGCGCGCGATCGCGGTGTGGAAGCGCGTATCCGCCGCCGCCGAAGCGACCGGATCGTCGGCCACCTCCGCCATGTCGCGCAGCGCCGCGCGCATCGCGGAAATGTCGGTCAGGGTGCGCCGCGCCGCCGCAAAGGCCGCCATTTCCGACTCGACCGACAGCCGCACCTCGAGCAGCCGGATCACATCCGCCAGCTCGCTCATGTCCTGCCGCGTGATCTGGAACGCCTGATAACGCGCATCGTCGGACACGAACACGCCCGACCCCTGCCGCGCGATCGCCATGCCGTGCGCCTCCAGCCGCGCGACCGCCTCGCGCACCACCGTGCGGCTGACCTTTTCGTCCTCGGCGATCTCCTTCTGCGTCGGCAGACGCGCACCGGGCGGCATCTCGCCCGAACGGATCCGCGCCTCCAGCTTCATGTACAGCGCATCGGCCATCGAAATGGTCTTGGTCATTCCCGCTCTATATCAAGGTACAAGGCCAACCCCCATCGCCAAAGCACCGCCTTGGCAAAATAGATATGATGTCTTAGGTTATCGTACAACATTGATGAGCGAGAGGAACCGACGATGCGACGCCCGCGGATGATCGCGACCGCGACGGCATGGCTGCTGCTGGCCGCGCCTGCGGTGGCGCAGCAGGCCCCGCCACTCCCGGTAACCGCCCCGCTGCCCCCGCCGCCCGATCGCACGCCGCACGCCGTCGCACTGCTCGCCGACTATCGCTACGATGACCTGCTCTGGGAAAACGACCGCACTGCGCACCGCATCTACGGCCATGCGCTGGAGGCCGCCGAGCCGCCGTCGGGCTCTGGGATCGACAGCTGGGGCAAGAATGTCCGCTGGCCATTCGCCGACCGCCAGCTGCGCACCGGCGACCAGCACGCCTATCATGGCGAGGGGATCGACTTCTACAATGTCGGCACCACGCGCGGCGCGGGCGGGCTGGGCATCTGGCACGACAACAAATTGTGGACCTCGCGCAATTTCGTCCGCCACCGCATCCTCGCCAGCGGCGGAGACCGCGCCGACTTCACCGTCGATTACGCGCCCTGGCCGGTCGATACGGTGCGCAAGGTGTGGGAGACGCGGCGCTTCACGCTGCCGCTCGGCACGCATTTCACGCGGATGATCTCGACCCTGTCCTCCGACCGCCCCGAGCCGCTGCTGGTCGGCATCGGCATCGGCAAGCGTACCACCGGGCAGGGCGCGGGGGAGTTGAGCGTCGATCGCGCCCGCGGGCTGCTGTCCTGGTGGGGGCCGGACGATCCCGGCCACGGCCGGATGGCGATCGCGATCCGCGTCGATCCGCGGATGATCGCCGACGTGCGCGCCGATGCCGATAACCAGCTGGTGTTGCTGCGCGTCACGCCCGGCACGCCGTTCGTCTATTATTCGGGCTCGGCATGGAGCCACGGCGAAGGCGATTTCCGCACGCGCGCGCAATGGGACGATTACGCCAAAGGCGCGGCGCTCGACTTCACGATACCGAAGGCAGGGCAATAGTGATGCAAATCGATCGACGTGCGGTGCTGGCCGGCGGCCTGACGGTGGCCGGGTTGGCGACGACCACCGCCGAGGCGCAGACTCGCGTCACCGAACCGCCGCTCCCCGATGGCGCGACCGACCGCGCCGACGCGCTCGCGCTGCTGCGCCGGATGGCGGAACCGGTTCTCGGCCGCATGGCGCGGGGTCGGCTCCACGCCGAATGGACGCCGGAACTCAGCCCGACATGGGACGGCCGCAACCCCGGCGTGGCCTATCTCGAGGCGTTCGGGCGGCTGATCGACGGCATTGCGCCGTGGCTCGCGCTCCCCGACGACGCCAGTGAAGAGGGGCGGCTCCGCGCCACGCTGCGCACGCAGGCGTTGCAAAGCTACACCCATGCGGTCGATCCCAGGAGCCCTGACTACCTCCTGTGGCGCGGACATGGACAGGCATTGGTCGATTCCGCCTATTTCACCAGCGCGCTGCTGCGCGCGCCCGACGCGCTGTGGAAGCCGCTCGATGCCAAAACGAAGGCGCGGATCGTCGAGGAGATCAAGGGCCTGCGCCGCATCTCCCCGCCCTACCAGAACTGGCTGCTGTTCGCGGCGATGAACGAGGCGTTCCTGTTCGCGATCGGCGAGGACTGGGACCCGATGCGCGTCGACCTGACCATCAAGAAAATGCTCGAATGGTATGTCGGCGACGGCTGGTACGGCGATGGCCAGCGCTTCCACTATGATTATTACAACAGCTACGTCATTCAACCGATGCTGGTGCAAATCCTCGCCAGGCTGGCCGCGGGCAAGCCGAGCTTCAACAACCTCCGCCCTGCCGAGGAACTGGCGCGCGCGGTGAAGCGCGAGCAACGCTACGCCGAGCATCTCGAACGCATGATCGCCCCCGACGGCAGCTATGCCGCGATCGGCCGCTCGCTCACCTATCGCACCGCGGTGCACCAGCCGCTCGGGCATCTGGCGTGGCGCGGGCAATTGCCCGACACGCTGCCACCGGGGCAGGTGCGCGCCGCGACGATGGCGGCGCAACGGCGCGTCTTCGCCGATCCCAGCAACTTCAATGCCGACGGCTTCCTGACGATCGGCTTCGCGCGCCATCAGCCGACGCTGGGCGACGTCTATTCCAACGCCGGCAGCATGTATATCGCCTCGGAAAGCCTGATCGCGCTCGGCCTGCCCGCCGATCACGCTTACTGGACGGCCGCGCCGCAACCGTGGACGATGCGCCGCGCCTTCGACGGGCAGGATTTCCGCAAGGACTATGCAGTCGATTACTGAGCGACGGCTAGCCTGCCCCTTCGTCGTCGCCCCGGCCTTGAGCCGGGGCCCCGCTTCTTCCCCGCGTCCGCGGAAAAAGCGGGATCCCGGATCAGGTCCGGGATGACGTGAAAAGGGATGAGGCCTCGGGCCTAATCTCCCGCCGCCGTCACCACCGGCCGCGTCTCCCCATCCAGCTCGGTCAGCTCGCGCTCGACCGCGATCGTGTCGCCCAGGTCGCGCATCGCATACAGCTTGCCGCGCGCATTCTCGAACGGGCGGTGCAGCACCATCGTCAGCTTGCCCTCGAAGGTGCGGAACAGCATCCCGTGCCCGCTGTCGCCGCGCACCAGCGGCGGCAATTGCTCCCACGGTCCGCTGACCTCGCCGCTCTTCGACCGTGCCAGCGACTGGACGTAACCGCGCCGGTCATAGCTCGACCACAGCATCAACAACGTGCCGGTGCGCGTGCGGAACAGCTCGGGTCCGTCGGTAACGTTGCCGTCCTTCATATCGGCCGGGTCGGCGCGCTTCGCCCACGGCGCCTCGGACGCGCGGAACAGCAGGCGCGGCGGCCCGGCGACGGCCAGCGTGTTGTCCAGCGGCACCGCCTCGATCGTCCCGTCGCCCACCTGCACCCATTCGTGCGCGTAGACCATCCACGGCTTGCCCGAACGATCGACGTGCAGCGACCCGTCGAGCGTCATCCGCGCGGCATCGACGATCGGCGCACCGCCACGCTCGAGCCGGTATGGCCCACCCAGCGTCGCCGACGAGGCGAGCAGGGTCGAGCGTCGCACCGGCTGACGCCCGTTCTGCCCGGGCAGCTTGAGGCCGTCATTGTAGAAGGTCGAAAACAGATACCATCGCCCCTTCCAGCGATGCACTTCCGGCGCCCAGGCGCCGTCGTTCGCCCAGCTGTCCTCGGGCAGCGTAAAGACCACGACCGGCCGCTGCCAATGCTTCAGGTCCGTGCTGCGGTAGGCCATGATCCCCAGCCGCTGGTCACCGGTCAGCCGCTTCTCGTTGCGGGTGAACAGCCAATAGGTGCGCGTGGCGCGGTCGGCGACGATCCACGGATCGTGCAATGGCATGTCGGGCAACAGCAACGGCGCATCGGTTGCGCGCGGGGCAGCGGCGGTCACCACCGGCAATGCGACGCCCGCAAGCGCCGCCATAAGGACAATGCGCCACACAGCGGTTGCGCCGGCACGTCCGGCGGCAAGGAAGGTCATTCATCAGTCTCCCGGTTATGTCGGACAATAATCGGGGACGGGTTCGGGTCAACCCGCCGCCATGACGTCCCCGCTCCGCTCGCGCGCCGGATTGCCCGCAACGGTCGCGCGTGCACGCACGTCGCGCGTCACCACGCTGCCCGCGCCGATGATCGCATCGTCGCCGATCGTGACACCGGGCAGGATCAGCGCTCCACCCCCGATCCACACGTTGCGCCCGATCGCGATCGGCCGTCCCCATTCGGCGCCGGTCGCGCGCGCCGCCGGATCGCGCGGATGATCCGCGGTCAAAATCTGCACCCCCGGTCCGATCTGCGTCCCTTTTCCGATCGTCACGGTCACCACGTCCAGAATGATGCAGCTATAATTGAGGAAGACGTCGTCCCCGAGGCGGATGTTATAGCCATAATCGCAATGGAATGGCGGCCGGATCACCGCCCCCTCGCCCACCGCCCCCAGCCGCTCGCGCAGGATCGCGCGCCGCTCGTCCGCCGGCAGCGCCGCTGCTGCATTGTAGCGCGCCATCCACGCCAGCGCCGCCTGATGGTCCGCGATAAGTTCCGCGTCGCCAGCATGATACGGCTCGCCCGCCAGCATCTTCTGCTTCTCGCTCCGCTGCGCCATCGCCCTCAATCCCGCGCCGTCAGCGGCACCGAGGACCGCCCGGCGGCACGCGCGTCCCCACCCGCAGCGTCCTGCCGCGTTGCGTGGAGATGCCGCAATATCAACGCCAAATCCGCCTCGCTCAGCCCGGATGCCGGGTCGATCACGATCCCCGCCGGCAAGGGCTCCACCCATGCCGCAAGACGGTTGCACGCAGCGCCCAGCGCCGGATCGGCGGAATCATCGAAAGCAGCCATAGGCTTACTTATGCCCCGCCCACCGCGTTCGACCAAGTGCCGGAGCATTCGCGCGCGAAGGACGTTTGCTCGTCCATGACGGGCATGTGGACGGCGGGTTTCTGGGGACTGGTGGGCGGGTCGGCGCTGGTGCTCGGCGCGGCGATCGCCTGGTTCGTCAGTCTGCCGCAACGACTGATCGCCGCGATCATGGCGATCGGTGCGGGTGTGCTGATCTCCGCAGTGGCGTTCGACCTGATGGACGAAGCATTCCAGCGCGGCGGATTCGATTCAACCGCGATCGGCTTTCTCGGCGGAGCGGCGACCTACACCGCCGCCAACGTCTTCATTTCCCGTCGGGGTGCCCGTCATCGAAAACGCTCGGGATCGAACCCGCACGAACGCCAGCCCAACGCGGACAGCGGCTCGGGCGCGGCGATCGCCATCGGCGCCCTGCTCGACGGCATTCCCGAATCGGTGGTGATCGGAGTCAGCCTGCTAGGCGGCGCCGGCGTCAGCGCGGTCACCGTCGCGGCCGTGTTCCTCTCCAATGTCCCCGAAGGGTTGTCGAGCGCTGCCGGCATGAAGGCCGCCGGCCGCTCGCCCGCCTATGTCTTCGGCGTGTGGGGCGGGATCGCACTGGCGTCGGCGATCGCCGCGATGATCGGCAACGTCGCGCTGGCCGGAAGCAGCCCCGACCTGATCGCCGGCGTCACCGCGGTGGCGGCGGGCGCCATTCTGGCGATGCTGGTCGACACGATGATCCCCGAGGCGACCGAAGCGACACACGACTATGCCGGATTGATCGCGGTCGTCGGCTTCCTGCTCGCTTTCGTCCTCACCAAAAGCGATTGATCCCCAAGTCTCAGCGCAACGTCAGCTCGATCACCTGATCCCAGCTATCACGGAGCGGCGGCAGCCCGGAAAGCTCGACGCCGTTGCCGCGCTGCGCCACCTTCACCCGGGCGCCACCGTCCAGCAACCGCGCACTGGCCACCGGTGCCTTCAACGGCAGCGCTATTCGGCCGTCATGCGCGCGCAGCAGATGGACATATACGGTCTTGCCCTTCTGCGTGGTGACGCCCCAGTCACCCGGCGAAACCGGCCCGCCCCGCGTGCCGTAGATGCTGGTGCCGTTCACCTTCAGCCAGTCGCCGATCGTGTGGAACGTCGCGAGGTTCTCCGGCTGGATCTCGCCATTCGGCATCGGTCCGGTATTGAGCAGGAAATTGGCGTTGCGCCCCGCCGCCCCGACCAGCGTCTGCACCAACGTCTTCGGCGACTTGTACTGCTCGTCGGTTAGGTTGAAGCCCCAACTGCCGTTCATCGTCTCGGCGGTTTCCAGCGGCAGCGCGCCGACCGTCGCGGTGCCGCTGAACCCGGTCTTGTTCTCGCCCGGCAGGTCGCGCTCGAACGTCTGATAATCCTCGCCCGCGAACGGAGCGTGATGGTGGTTGTTGACGATCAGCGCGCCGGGCTGAAGCTGATGGATCAGCTTGTACGTCCGCTCCAGCCGCCAGCGATCGCGCAGCGGCGTCTTCTCCTGATCCCACCAGCCGTCGAACCAGATTCCGCCGATCGGGCCATATTGCGTCAGCAACTCGCGCAGCTGCGCGTCCTGATAATCGAGATATTTGTCCCAGTCGCCCGCCTCCGGCCGACCCGCCGATTGGCCAGTCTGCCCACGTGGAAAATAGTCGGGGTTGTGCCAGTCGAGCTGCGAATAATAGAAGAACAGCTTCACGCCCTGCCGCCGGCACGCCGCGGCGAGTTCGCCGATCGGATCGCGCTTGAACGGTGTCGCCTTCACGACATTGTACGGCGACACCTTGCTATCGAACATTGCAAAGCCGTCGTGATGCTTGCTGGTGATGACGATGTAGCGCGCCCCCGCATCCTTGAACGAACGCACCCAGGCATCGGCGTCGAACTTTTGCGGATAGAAGAACTTGGCGAGCCTCTCGTACTTGGCGGCCGGAATCTTGTTGTTCTGCATGATCCACTCGGCACCGCTCGACGATCCGGTGCCGCCCAGTTCGCTGTACAGGCCCCAATGGAGGAAGATGCCGAACTTGGCGTCCTGAAACCATTGTCGCGCGGCGAGATTCTCGGCCGCGGGCGTATAGGTTTCGGCCGACTGGGCGGCTGCGGGTGGCGCGGCGAGCGTCGCCGCAATCGCCACGGTAAGTCCCTGCCACAACCGCCGGCGTGCGCTGCCCATCGTCCTCTCCCGATATGTTCTTGAACTAGGATGACGCCGAAGCGGCGCGCTGTCACCCTCCCCGTCAACGCTCTCCGAAATACCCCCGCAGCCGCTCGGCTTCCTCGGGCGTGATCGCCATCACCGTGCCATGCTTGGGCGCGGTGAAGTTGGTGGTCTTCATCGGCGACCCCGGATCGTTGAACCGGCCGATATTACGGAACGTCTTGAAATCGGTCGTCTCGGCGAACCCCATATTGTTCGGCTTGGTCCCGAACACGTCGTACATCAGCACATAGGTGTTGGTGCCGTAGCGCTTCCACAGGTTCGGCGCCTCCGCCGCCACCTTCTCCGGATCGATCTTCTGCGCGTCGTAGACGTACCCGCCGTCGATCCGCCGCGACACCGCCTGCCGGATGCTGCCGGGCTGCTCATGCGCGACATAGAACATGTGATAGCGGTCGCCGATTTTGGTGATGTCGGCGTCGATCGTGTTCACTGCCGGGCGCGGATAATGGAGGATCTGCTTCGGCTCGGTGGTCAACGTCGTGAAGGCCGGGTCGGCAAGCGACTGCACCATGAAGTTCGGGCCATTGCCGATCCGCGTCGTGAAATAGACCATCATCCGCTTGCGCGCCGGGTTCCAGATGGTCTCCGGCGCCCAGGCATTGCCCGCCTGCGCATAGGCAGGAAACAGCGCACTGACATTCACCTTCGCCAGCGTCCAATGCAGCAGGTCGTGGCTCTTCATCAGGATCAGGTTGCGGTTGTTGCCCCAGCCGTAATCCTTCTCCGGCCGCTCCCAATCGGTCGTGCGCAGCCCCTCGCGCTTGGCGAAGATGTGCAGGTCGGTCATCGACATATAGAAGTCGCCGTCCGGCCCACGCATGATGTGCGGATCGCGAATGCCCTTCTGGTCTGCGACCGCACGCCCCGACAGCACCGGCGCGCCGTCATTGACGTCGGTGAAGGTATAGCCATCCGCTGAGGTCGCGAAATGCAGCGAGTGCGTCTCGTCCTTGAAATAGGCGAGAAGATACGCCGACCGCCCCGCCGCGCGAACCTTGGGCGCCGGGAAGTCGTCGAGGGACCGCACGACGTCCAGCCGACGGGTGGCGTGGGCGGTTTCCTCCGCCTGCGGGCGCGCGGCCAAGGCCGTTGTGCCGAGCATCAGCGCCAGGCTCGTCACTGCGATCAACGCCTTCATATCGTCTCCTGTGCCCCGTTCTGGTATTGCAGACCCGTTCGGATCATAGACGTAAATACTCCGACAAGACGGAGCAAGCATTTCAATTTGTTTCGCATCTTGCCACACGAACGGCGTCCGAAAAGCTGCCCTTCTCTTGACCCAAGATTTGCGGCCTTCCGAAATCCTATCGATCTAGTGTGCATTGTTGCGGATGGATGGCGCGAGGGTGTTCGGCGATGCGGGGAATGCGGCGGTGACATGGACGAAGGCGGCCATGTCACGGTTCGCGCGTCACCGCGCGCGGCGCGCCCACGCCTCGGTGGATCGCTCAACGATGGTCGAGGTGCCCGGTGGCATGTTCCAGATGGGATCGGATCGCTTCTATCCGGAAGAGGCCCCGGTGCGGCGCGTTCGGGTCGACACCTTCTGGATCGATCCGCACCCCGTCACCAATCGTCAGTTTGCAGCGTTCGTCATCGCTACTGGCTATCGAACGCTTGCGGAGGTCGCGCCCGACCCGCGCGACTATCCCGGCATGGCCGCCGGGATGGCGCACCCCGGATCGTCGGTCTTCGCCCCGCCGGCGCGGCTCGACGATCCCCGCGACCACCGCCAATGGTGGCATTTCGTTTTCGGGGCCGATTGGCGGCACCCGACCGGTCCCGACAGCTCGATCGACGGGCTGGAGGATCATCCCGTCGTCCATGTCGCGCATCAGGATGCCGTCGCCTATGCCGACTGGGCGGGCAAGGCGCTGCCGACCGAGGCGGAGTGGGAATATGCCGCCCGCGGCGGGCTGGACGGCGCCGACTACGCCTGGGGCGACGAACTGTCACCGGAGGGAAGAATCCTCGCCAATTACTGGCACGGTGCATTCCCGCTCGCCAACGAGACGCCCGATGGCTGGCACCGGACGTCCCCGGTCGGCACCTATCCCGCCAATGGCTACGGTCTTTACGACCTGATCGGCAACGTCTGGGAGTGGACGGACGACTGGTATGCGCTCGCCGCGGCACCGGCACGCACCTGCTGCGTCCCCGCCAATCCGCGCGGCGGCACCCGCGCCGAGAGCGGCGGTCGCAAGGTGCTGAAAGGCGGCTCGCATCTCTGCGCCGACAATTACTGCCGCCGCTACCGCCCGGCCGCGCGCCACGCCCAGGCCACCGACACCGGCACCACGCACATCGGCTTTCGCTGCGTCTGGCGCCCATCGCCGCCTGCCACCGCATCCAAGCAAAGGGGGAAAAGAAGATGAGACGAACGATGACGGCGCTGGCCGCCATCCTGTCGCTGACGACGCAGGTCCAGGCGCAAGCGCCGCAGCAACAATCATTTGCGGGCAAGGTCGGGCACACGCTGGCGGAATCGACCGAGGCATGGCCGGCACGGGCTCGTGCACCGGCCGGCGCGCCGAACATCGTCTGGATCCTGCTCGACGACGTCGGCTACGGTGCCGCCAGCGCGTTCGGAGGCGGGATCAGCACGCCGCGGCTGGAAGAGCTGGCGCAACAGGGACTGCGCTACACCAACTTTCACACCACCGCGATCTGCGCCCCCACGCGTGCCGCGCTGCTGACGGGGCGCAACAGCTCGTCGGTGCACGTGGCGGGCTTCTCGCACCATGCGCTCGCCGCCGGCTTTCCCGGCTGGGACGGCAATCTCCCCGCGACCGCAGGCACCGCAGCGGAAATCCTGCGCGACGCCGGCTACAACACGTTCGCGGTCGGCAAATATGGCGTGACCCCCGACGAGGACGCAACCGACGCCGGGCCGTTTGACCGCTGGCCGACCGGCAAGGGCTTCGACCATTTCTTCGGCTTCCTCGGCTCGCAAACCGATCAGTACAAGCCCGATCTGGTCGAGGATCAGGCGCACGTCGCCCCCGACGGCCGCCATCTCAGCGAGCAGATCACCGACAAGGCGATCAGCTTCATCGATCGTCAGCAGAATGCCGCACCTGTCCGCACCGGGCTGGGCACGCCGCCGCTCGCCCCGCCCAAGCCGTTCTTCCTCTATTACGCACCTGGTGCGACCCATGCGCCCCATCAGGTGCCCGCCGACTGGCGCGACCGTTATCGCGGCCAGTTCGACGCCGGCTGGGATGTGTATCGGCAGCAGGTGTTCGCGCGACAGAAGAAGCTGGGCGTGATCCCGGCCAATGCGATACTGCCCGATCGCGATCCGGGAATCAAACCATGGGCCAAGCTGAGCCCAGACGAGCGCAAATTGTACGCGCGCTTCATGGAAGTCTATGCCGGCTATCTCGGCTATACCGATGCGCAGATCGGCCGCTTGATCGATCACCTGAAGAAGATCAACCAGTTCGACAACACGTTGTTCGTGGTGATCATCGGCGACAATGGCGCCAGCAAGGAAGGCACGCTGAACGGCGACGTCGACCGCTCGATCACCGCTCCGCCGCTCTCCGAAAAGGAGAACCTCGCCTATAACCTCGCGCATATCGAGCAGATCGGTACGCCCGAGGGCGTCGAGGCCAACTATCCGCTCGGCTGGGCACAGGCCACCAACACGCCGTTCCGCTGCTGGAAACAGGACGCCAATTGCGAGGGGGGCACGCACAATCCGTTGATCGTGTCGTATCCAAAGGTGATTTCGGCACGCGGCGTTCGCCAGCAATATGGCCATGTGATCGACATCCTGCCGACCACATTGGACATCGCGAAGATCGCCGTACCGGTTACGATCCGCGGCATCGCGCAGCAGCCGATCGAAGGGACGTCGCTGGCCTATTCGATCGACGACGCGACCGCCGCCTCGCGTCACCGCACCCAATATTATTACATCTTCGGCGCTCGCGCGATTTATCAGGATGGATGGAAGGCGTCGCTCGCCGCACCCAATCCGCTGATCGCGGGAGCCAGTCTCGGCGCGGAGAATGGCGCGCCGACGTGGCGACTCTACAATGTCGACCAGGACCCGACCGAGCGCCTCGACCTGGCCGGGAAGAACCCCGCCAAGCTCGCCGAACTCCAGGCGTTGTTCGACAAGGAAGCACAGGCGCACAACCTCTATCCGCTCGTCACCTGGCAAGACATCGCCGATCGCCGACGCCAGCAGGTACAGCAAGACGGCGCGCACTGACCATCATCGGGGAGCGGCCGCCCGGGCGCTCCCTTTACGTCGAAAGCGGATAACCCATGCGATGACCTCTCAAACACCTTCGGACGCCCAACACCCGGCACTGTCGCCGCACGGGCCGGTGCTGCGCGCAGTGGAGGAAGCGATCGCGGGCCTGGATTACGGCTCGATCGTCATCACCGTTCATGGTGCGCGCGTCGTTCAACTCGACGTCACCCGACGTCGTCGCTTCGCGGATTGAGCTTGGGCGGCTGATAAGAAAGCTTTCGTTGACGTCAAACCCTATCAGCTTGATAGATATTGACGACGGATTGGCCATCCGCCGCCCGGCTCGCCGGATCGTCAGGCCCGCGGCTTTTGATCGGGATGCAGCTTGCTCCGCGTCACCAACAGCTAAAGCGCACGATGCCGAGGCGACCACGCCAGGTTTCGTGTCTTCCCCCCGCCGTGAAGGGGAATGTAATGCGCGCAGTCAGCTAGTTACGTCGCCTCGCCACGCCTTAGCGCGCCGGCGACCTCGGA
The DNA here is from genome assembly GCF_000427645.1 of Sphingomonas phyllosphaerae FA2. Lineage (GTDB taxonomy): Bacteria > Pseudomonadota > Alphaproteobacteria > Sphingomonadales > Sphingomonadaceae > Sphingomonas > Sphingomonas phyllosphaerae. Next base: position 2,346,768 of record NZ_KE386571.1, read on the forward strand.
TTTCACAAAAATCAATCGACCGGTTCATGGCGCACGCAGGCGGCGCCTGGGCCACCGGCGAGGCTGTCCATCGCAGCCGGCGTCATCGGGTCGAACGCTTCTGCCCTCCACCACGAAGAAGGAGAAATGCCATGACGTCTCTCGTCCACCAGTTCGTGAACGCCGCCGAAGCGGAAAGTCCGCTCGACATCCACCCGGTTGCAGGCCGCATCGGCGCAGAGATCCGGGGCGTGAAGCTGGGCGGCGATCTCGACCCGCTCACCGTCGCTGCCATCCAGGCCGCGCTCGTCCGTCACAAGGTGATCTTCTTTCGCGAACAGCACCTCAGCGATGCCGCGCACGAGGCGTTCGCCGCCCTGCTCGGTGATCCGGTGGCGCATCCGACCGTGCCGGTCGCGGAAGGATCGCGCTACCTGCTCGAACTCGAATCGAAGGAGGGCTATGCCGCGTCTAGCTGGCACACCGATGTCACCTTCGTGCCCGCCTATCCCAAGGCGTCGATCCTGCGCGCGCTGGTGATCCCGGATGCGGGCGGCGACACGCTCTGGGCGAATGGCGAAACAGCCTATGAGGAACTACCGGACTCGCTGCGGACGCTCGTCGACGGGCTGACCGCGGTCCACAGCAACGATTACGACTATGCCGAGGTGCTGGCCAGCGACTCCAAGACGCTGGCGGAGCATCATAAGGTCTTCACCTCGACGATTTACGAAACCGAGCATCCCGTCGTGCGCGTTCATCCCGAAAGCGGTGCGCGCGCGCTCCTGCTCGGCCATTTCTTCAAGCGTTTCGTCGGGCTGAACACCGCCGACTCACAACGGCTCTTCGCCATCCTGCAGGAGCATATCACCAAGCCCGAGAACGTCGTACGCTGGCGCTGGCAGGCCGGCGACGTAGCGATCTGGGACAATCGCGCGACCCAGCATCGCGCCGTGGCCGACTTCGGCTTGCAGCGACGCCACTTGCGTCGTGCCACGGTAGCCGGCGACGTGCCGCGCGGCATCGACGGCCGCACCAGCCGCGCGATCAAGCCCGAACCCGCCGTAGCCTAGCCGATCCGACCCGCCCGAGGGTTTCGAGCGGACAGGTACAAATCCCGCTGCGCGTATCGCCACCCGCAGCGGGATCCGGCCTAGAAGCGGAAGCGTGCGCCTACGCCATAGTAGCGCCCTTCCTCGCGGATATCGCGTGGATAGTATCGATCGTCGGCATACTGGCGATAGTTGTTGAACGGCTTCGCCAATATGTTTTGGGCATCGAACGTCAGCGTCACCTGGTCGGTGACGTTATAGTTGAACGAAAAGTCCAGCCGCTCGACATTTTCCGTGCCTTCTCCGTTGTAGAACGTATCGGTTGGCAGGAAATTGTTGTTCAGGAAGGCCGTGCGGTTGTTGAGCGATAGTCGCGTCGAAACGTCACCCTTCTCGTAGAACAAGGCCGTGTTGTACGTCCACTTCGACAGGCCGGGAATGGTCACGAACGGCGGCGCCGACGTGCCCCCTGCGGCGAGGAAGAGATTGGCGGGGAAACGGTTTTCGCCCTTCAGATAGGTCACGTTGGCCTGGAAACCGAAACCGCTCAGCAGTCCGGGAAGGAAGTCCAGGAAGGTCTGTCCGCCCAGTTCGAAGCCGCGGATGCGCCCCTTGCCCGCATTCTCGGGCCGCGTGATCTCAATCAGGCCATAGACCGGATCGACCGTCCGCGTCGTATAATCGCTGATGAAGCCGTTGAGGTCACGATAGAAAGCCGCCGCGGTCAATGAGGCGGTGGCGCTGAAGTAATATTCAATCGAGGCGTCATAGTTGGTTGAGGTCAGCGGCTGCAGGTCGGGATTGCCGCCGCTGCCATAGGCCACCGGGCGCCCCTGCAACCCGGCAGGGAAGCGCGGATCGGCCAAGATCGGCCCATCGGGGATCGCGGCGGTGTTCTGCTCGATCCGCAACGCCGGATTGAGCTGTCCGAACTCTGGCTTGGTCCGGGTCTTCGTGAAGCCGAAGCGGAGCTGCAGCTTGTCGGTCGGCCGCACCCGCAGGCTCAGGTTCGGCAGCACGTCGACATAATTGGCGCGGGTCTCCCGCGGTACCACTTGGGTGACGCCGTCGAAACGCACGCTCGACAAGCCACTATAGCGTCCGACGGTATTCACCGCGCGTACGCCAAGCAGGCCATCGACCCGCCATGACCCGATATCGAATTCATATTTGGCCTGCCCGTACATGGCATAGGTCTGCTCCTCGGCGACGAACGCGCGGAGCGGGTCGAGCTGGACGTTGGGGCTGGCGAACTTGGCGAGCGCGTCCTTATAGCCCTGATCGTTCGGATTGGCGGCGACGATCTTGACCAGCGCGTCGTAGGAGAATTGCCGCAGCTGCGCGGCGTTGCCGGCAATGCCGTCCCGCGTCGGCATCAGCCATTGTGTGAAACCCTGATTGCCGCGGAAGACGTCCTGGGTCAGCTTCAGGTCGCCGGTCGGAGTGCTCGCGAGCGGAACGTTGAGCGTCTCGGTGTAGGCGTAACGGTCACCGCGGCGCAGCGACGCGTCGCGATCGGTCCAGCGCACACCGAACTGGAGCTTGGGGAACAGCGACACGTCGGTGTCCAGGTCGAGGTCACCGCGCCATTGCCAGCCCTTGCCCTTTACCCGGTAGATGCTCTCGTAATAGCCCCGCCATTTGTAGTTGCTCGGGTCCGAGACGTTGAAGCCCGGCAGTGAGAAGGACGAGCCGCCCTTCACGAAGAAGTCGACGTCCACGGTCGGCGCGCTGGTCCAGGCGGTGTCGAAGCTCCATTCGTCCGATCCATATTCGCTGCGCGTGTAGGCAAGGTCGGTCGAAAGATGCGCGCGCCCGACGTCCCATTTGGCGCCGCCGGCGGTCTGGTAAGTGTTGGTGTAGCCCTTTTGCGTGCTGCGATACGCTTCGGGGCGGAAACCGCCGATCTTGGTCAGCGTCTGCACCTGATCGGGCTTGCCCTCGCGCAGCACGACATTGCTCAGCGTCGGGTTGCTGTCCAGCAGCGGCACCCGGAACCAGTCGTTGCCGATCTCGCCACGATAGCCTTGATACAGGAAATCATAATAGAGTTCGAGGTTCGGCGCCGGCTTCCACTGCACGCTGGCGTTCACCGCCGGGCGCCAGCGCTTGCCGCTGTCGTTGTATACGCCAACTGCATTGGGGATCGAGAAGTTGCGCCCCACCGACGCGGGCAGGATCGTCGTACCGTCGCCCGGCTTGGTGATGAAGCCGTCAGCCCAGCGCACCGCATTGCGATAATGCGCCTGCGTGTAGGAGGCGTTGATGAGCCAGCCGATCTCGCCAATGCTGGTATCGGCACGCTGCGAAATCAGGATGTTGCCGAGCGGGTCGTACTTCTTGCTCTGGTCGTTGTAGGTGCCGCGGATGCCGCCCGCGATCGACAGCCCGTCCTTGAAATCGAACGGACGGCGCGAGCGGACGTTGATCAGTCCGGCCAGACCCGGCTCCAGCAAGTCGGCAGTGCCGGACTTGTAGACTTCCAGTCCGGCAAGCGCGCCGGCCGGAAAATCCTGAAGCTGCGAGCGCCGCAGTTCGGCGGTGAAGATGTCACGTCCGTTGAAGGTGGTGGCCACGTCGGGCAGGCCGCGGACGAGCACCTGGCTCACCTCGTCGCTAAAGCGGTTGACCTGTACACCCGTGACGCGCGCGAGCGATTCCGCCGCGGTGTTGTCCGGCAACTTGCCGATGTCCTGCGCCACGATGGCGTCGAGAATGGCATCCGAATTGCGCTTGATCGCCTGTGCGCTGCCCAGGCTGGCGCGGTATCCGGTGACGACCACGTCGCGCGGATCGGGTTGCTCGGGCAGATTTTCGGTCGCGCGCGTGCCCGGACTACGATCCGCCGCCGCCTGCGTCGCCGCGCCCTGCGCCGCGGGCGCCTGCTCCTCGATGGGCGTGGACGTCGCTTGATCGCTTGGCGGCGGTGTCTGGCCTGAGGCCTGCGTTGCAACCAGTGCCAATGGCGCGACGGACAACCACAGCGGATAGCGCTTCATATCATCCCCTCCTTTTATCTGCGGCGCCGGATATCGGTCTCTGCAGACCTTTCTTTTGTCGGACTATAATCAATGATGTCAAGCGGTTGCCGCATGGGCGATGAACCATGCCGCCACTTCGACGACGCCAGCACCAGTGGCCCGCAGGGGAAATCGTTTCTTTACAGTCACTTCGTACACCTTCCTTAAGGCGACCGGAGCTTATCCAAAGACATAGACACCGGGCTCTGTTTGCGCGTTGATCGCGCAACCTCACGCAGAGAAAGGCAAAAAACGCCGCCGGCTTCATCATTAAGGTATGACGGTCGACCAAGCACACGCATCAATCAGCGACCACCGATCCCCGTCATACGCGTTCAATCGTCGGCCTGCGCTCGCACCCCGACTTGGCGCTTGTACCCGGACTAGACAACGCCCGCGCCGGAACGGCGCCATCCAGGCGCACCCGTCATCGGGAGGAACGATATGGGACACGATCGGCGCCGGCAGCACGATGACCTCCGTCGGGTCACAGCAATAAGCCCATGTTCCTATAATGTTCTTGCGAATCACGCCTGCTTCTGCCTAGCGTCTTGCCAACGCCGATGGCCGGCGCATCGACATCGAAGGAGCCTTGGCATGGAGCATGACTTCCTGCTGCGTGCGGCGGCGCGCGCGATCTATGACGCCTGCTATCCAAACGAGGAGTGGTCACCAACTCGTTTCGATGAGGCTGAGCACTTCGGAACAGTGCATTACCGCCAGGCTGTCGACGCAGCACTTCAGGCCCGTGCCGTGCTGGGGGTCCGCGGCGAGCAATTGTCACTCCCAACGCTGGTGTAAGCGTCAAAGGCCGCTGACCATCCGAGAGTCTCGCAAAGCCTCTGCGACCATGAACAACTTTGGGGTAGCAAAGTTCGCGAAGCGGGATCGTTGATGGGACTGTAAGCCGCAGCTTGCGCGCCCAGCCCGCTTCCTCAAGGCTCGACGCCAAAACGCCTTGGCCGCCGCCGTCTAGCTTGTGGAAGGGGTGGTGCCGCTTACAGGACTCGAACCTGTGACCCCCGCATTACGAATGCGATGCTCTACCAGCTGAGCTAAAGCGGCCAACGCGTCTCCGCGTGGGAAACGTCGTGGAGGCGGCGCTTAGCAGCGGGAAACGGCGTTGACAAGCGTCTCGCGGCTTTACCCGGCCTTTACCATCCACGCGGCAAAAGCGTCGGGCGAATCCGGCCGAATGACAGGCCGCTCGCCGGAATGGACGATGAGCATGGACAGCGCGCGCGGCTACGACGATCTTCGCCAGGACGACGATCCCACCGAGGGCGGCGTCGGCGAGCCGCATGCGCCGGTCGGCTCCGACGAACGCCGGATGCAGGTACGTGCCTATAATCACTGGGTATCGTTGCTGCGCGGCCGCGCCTATCCGGCGATCGAGGATCTGGAGCCGGAAAGCATCGCCGATTTCGGCCCGCACAGCGTGCTGCTCGATTTCTCCGCCGGCGTCGAGGACCCGGCGATCCAGTTCATCGGCCGCGCGCTGCGCGAGGAATGCGCGGTCGATCAGTCGATCACGCGCATCTCCGACGTCCCGTCGCGCTCGTTGCTGTCGCGGCTGACCGACCATTATCTGCAGATCATCGCCAATCGCGCGCCGATCGGGTTCGAGGCGGAATTCACCGGCACGCGCGGGCACAATACGATGTACCGCGGCATCCTGATGCCCTTCTCGTCGGACGCACAGTCGATCGACTATATCTACGGCGTGATCAACTGGAAGGAACTGGTCGCCGCCGACGATCAGGCCGGGCTGGATGCCGAACTGGCCGCGGCGATGCGCGCGCCGCGCCACGATCCGCTGCCCGGCGGCGTCTGGGCGGACGGTCCCTGTGCCGCCGCCCCGGCCGCGGAGCCGGAGGTCGCGCCCACGACGCTCGACGAATTGCTCGCCGCGGCGCGCGACAGCGCCGCCGCCGCCCGCACCGCGCACCTGCGCAGCCATGCGGCGCTGTATCGCGCCCTCGGCCGCGCATACGACGTCGCGCTCGCCGCGGCGGCCGATCCGGTGCGGCTGGAGGAACTGCTCGCGGCCGCCGACATCCGCGTCCAGGCGCGCGCGCCGATGACCGCGATCGCCAAGCTCGTGTTCGGCGCGGATCACGACAAGACGCGGCTGACCGAGGCCGCCACCGTGCTCGCCTGGGCGCAGCGTACCGGGATCGAAGCAGGCGCGCTCGCCCACGCGCTGGAGCGCGCCGAGGGCGGGATCAAGGGGATCGTCGCCAGCGAACGCGCGCTGCGCCAGCCCGAAGAGGCCACGCCGCTGCTGCCGCTCGCCGAGCGCACGCCGCTCGCCGAACTGGCGATCGACAGCGGGCTCGACGAAGGCGCGCCGGTCGTGCTGCTCGGCCGCGCCACCGCGACCGGGATCGTCGTGGTGGGCACGGTCGGCGACGATGCGAAGCTCGCCGCGCAGGTGCTGCGCCGACTGCATTGATGCAATTCGACGCTGCACCAATGCAGTACGGCAACGCTTGAGCTAGGCGCGCGAGGGGCGCATAGCTTCGCGCATGCCGGAAAAGTCTCTTCAGATACTGTCTGCTGCGCTGGCGGCGCGGCTCACCTATCGCGCGCTCCCGGGCGAGCTTGCCGGCTTCGGCGAGGACAAGCAGGCGGAGGCGGCGGCCTTCCTCGCGCAGACCGCAGCGGTGCGCGCGCCCGGCACCCCGGTGCTCGCGCTGGAGCAATTGCCCGGCGACGGCGCACGGCGGCGGATGCGGCTGGCGATCGTCAACGACGACATGCCGTTCCTGGTCGATTCCGTCGCGGCGGCGATCGGCGACCGTGACATCGCGGTCGATCGCGTCATCCACCCGGTGATCCGCGTCTCGCGCGATGCCGAGGGCCGGCTGACGGACATCGAAGGCGCCGACGGCAAGCCCGAATCGATGATCTATATCGAGCTGGAGCGCGTCGACGCGCGCGACCGGCGCGCGCTGACCGACGAGATCGAACGCCTGCTCGCCGATGTCCGCGTCGCGGTGCGTGACTGGCGCGCGATGCAGGCGACGCTCGCCGCCGACGCCGGGGTGATCGACGATGTCGGCGGCGACCCGGAAGGCGCGGCGCTGTTGCGCTGGTTCCTCGACCGGCATTTCACCTTGCTCGGGCATGAGCGCTGGCACGCCGACGGCACGGTCGACACGGCCGCCCCGCTCGGCATCGTCGTCAACGAGCATGAGGTGCCGATCCTCGCCGATCGCTCGCGGCGGCTGGCGATCGACTATTTCACCGCAGGCAATTCCGCGCCGCTGCTGCTCAAGTCGAGCCTGATCTCCCCGGTCCACCGCCGCGTCCCGCTCGACCTGCTCGTGGTGCCGCTCCACACCGGCGGGCGTGTCACCGGCCTATCGATCCACGCCGGGCTGTGGACCTCGGCGGCGCTCAACGCCCCGCCGCGCAGCGTGCCCGTCCTGCGCCAGCGGCTCGCGGCGAGCGAGGCGAAGTTCGGCTTCGATCCCGCCGGCCACACCGGCAAGGCGCTGACCCACGCCATCGCGACGCTCCCGCACGATCTGATGACCGCGATCGGCGCGGCATCGATGGAGGAACTGGCGCTCACCGCGATGAGCCTCGCCGACCGCCCGCGCCCGAAGCTGGTGCTGGTCCCCTCCCCGCTCGGCCGGCACCTCTATGCGTTCGTGTGGCTGCCGCGCGACGAGATGACCACCGCGCGCCGCGTCGCGATCGGCGAGATGCTGGCGGAGGCCGCGAACGGCCAGGTGCTCAACTGGTCGACCAGCGTCGAGGACGGGCGGGTCGCGCTGCTTCGCTACACGATCGACCTGCGCGGCGCGGGCGTGCTGCCCGATGCGCTCACCCTCGACGCGCAGCTCGAGAAGATGGTGCGCGGCTGGGCGCCGTCGATCGAGGCCGCGCTGGCGGACGAGGTCGGCCCGGCGCGCGCCGCCCGGCTCGCGCTGCGCCACGCCGCCGCCTTCCCGGTCCGCTACCGCACCGGCGCGAGCGCCGACGAAGCGGCGCGCGACATCGTGTCGATCGCCAATCTCGACGGCGATGCCGATCGCGAGGTCCGCTTCACCGCCGGCGGCGACGGGATGCTCCACCTCAAGGTCTATCGCCAGGGCGGCCCGCTCGCGCTGTCGGACGCGGTCCCGGCGCTCGAACATTTCGGCTTCCGCGTCATCGAGGAAATGCCGACCGCGCTGACCGACGAGGAACGCAGCTCGATCCACGATTTCACGCTGGAAACCAAGGCCGACATCCCCGCGGTGCTCGCCAGCGCGGATACCTTGCAGGAAGCACTGGCGCAGGTGCTCGAAGGCCGCGCCGAGGATGACGGCTTCAACCGGCTGATGCTGGAGGCCGGACTGTCGCCGTCCGAGGTTGTGCTGTTCCGCGCCTGGTATCGCTATTTGCGGCAGGCGGGGATGAGCTACGGCCCCGCCAATGTCGTCGACACGCTGACCCGCGTGCGCCCCGTCACCAAGGCGCTGGTCGAGCGCTTCGTCGCGGTCCACGACCCCGCCTCCACCGCCGATGCCGAGGCGGCGCAAAGCGTGATCGACGCCGGGCTCGACGCGGTCACCGGGATCGACGACGACCGCATCCTGCGCGCCTTCCGCGCGGTGATCGACGCGACGCTGCGCACCAACGCCTTCACCGAGGCGGCGAACGAGGCGCTCGCCTTCAAGCTCGACAGCGCGAGGATCCCCGGCCTCCCCGCCCCGCTGCCGTGGCGCGAAGTGTGGGTCTACAGCCCCCGCGTCGAGGGCATTCATCTGCGCGCCGGCCCGGTCGCGCGCGGCGGGCTGCGCTGGTCCGACCGCCGCGACGACTTCCGCACCGAGATCCTCGGGCTGATGAAGGCGCAGCGCGTCAAGAACGCCGTCATCGTGCCGACCGGCGCGAAGGGCGGCTTCTACGCCAAGCAACTCCCCGCCCCCTCGAACCGCGACGCGTGGCTGGCGGAGGGGACCGAGGCGTACCGCATCTTCATCCGCACCCTGCTGTCGATCACCGACAACATCGAGAACGGCACCGTCGTCCACCCGCAGGGCGTGACGATCCTCGATGGCGATGACCCCTATTTCGTCGTCGCCGCCGACAAGGGCACCGCGACCTTCAGCGACGTCGCCAACAAGATCGCGCTCGACCGCGACTTCTGGCTTGGCGACGCCTTCGCCAGCGGCGGCTCGCAGGGCTACGACCACAAGGCGATGGGCATCACCGCCAAGGGCGCGTGGGTCTCGGTCCAGCGCCATTTCGCCGAGCGCGGCCTCGACGTGCAGACGCAGCCGATCCGCGTCGTCGGGTGCGGCGACATGTCGGGCGACGTGTTCGGCAACGGGATGCTGCTGTCGAAGGCGATCAAGCTGGTTGCCGCCTTTGACCACCGCCACATCTTCCTCGACCCCGATCCCGATCCGGCGATCAGCTGGGACGAGCGCGCCCGCATGTTCGCGCTCCCCCGGTCGAGCTGGGCCGATTACGACACCGCGCTGATCTCCGCGGGCGGCGGCGTGTTCGCGCGCGACATGAAGTCGATCCCGCTCACCCCACAGGTGCAGGCCGCGCTCGGCATCACCGCCGACCGGATGGAGCCGACCGCGCTGATCTCGGCGATCCTCAAGAGCCCGGCCGATCTGATCTGGTTCGGCGGCATCGGCACCTATGTAAAGGCCGCGGCCGAGAACAACGCCACCGTCGGCGATCCCGCCAACGACCGGCTGCGCGTCGATGCCGAGGAACTCCGCGCGATCGCGATCGGCGAGGGCGCGAACCTCGGCGTCACGCAGGCAGCGCGCATCGCGTTCGCGGTGCGTGGCGGGCGGATCAACACCGACTTCATCGACAATTCGGCGGGCGTCGACTGCTCGGATAACGAGGTCAACATCAAGATCGCGCTCAACCGCGAGATGATCGAGGGCCGCTTGTCGTTCGAGGACCGCAACGTCCTGCTCGGCAGCATGACCGACGATGTCGCGCGGCTGGTGCTGGAGGATAACCGCCTCCAGACGCTCGGCCTGTCGATCGCCGAGCGCGGGGGCGCGCAGGCGCTGCCCAGCTACGTCCGGCTGATCGAGGTCTTCGAGGAATCGGGCCGGCTCGACCGCCATGTCGAGGGGCTGGCGAACAACACCGACCTGCTGCGCCGCACCGGCGAGGGTCGCGGTCTCACGCGTCCCGAACTGGCGGTGCTGCTCGCGACCGCGAAACTGTCGCTGCAGGACGCGATCGAACATTCGGCGCTCGGCGAGGACGATGCGTTGCTCCCCGACCTGCACGCCGCCTTCCCGCGCGCGATGCAGGAGCAGTTCGCCGGGGCGATCGACGCGCACCGCCTGCGCGGCGAGATCGTCGCGACCAAGCTCGCCAACCGCATCGTCAACCGCATCGGCATCCTCCACCCGTTCGAACTGGCCGAGGAAGAAGGCGCGACGCTCGCCGACATCGCCGCGATGTTCGTCGTCGTCGAACGGCAATTCGGCCTCGCCACCTTGTGGCAGGCGATCGAAACCACGCCGATGCCCGAGGCCGGACGGCTCGCGCTGTTCGACGAGGTCGCGGTCGCGGTCCGGTCGCAGATCGCCGACCTGCTCCGCGCCACCGCGCCCGGCACCCTGCCCTCGACCGTGCTCGCACGGCTCTCGGGCGGGATCGACCGGCTCGCGGCGGCGACCGACGACCTGCTGCTCGACGAGGCGCGCGCGCATTCGCGCCGCATCGCCGACACGCTGGAGGCCGCTGGCGCGCCGCACGATCTGGCGCTCAGCGTCGTGCGGCTGTTCGAGCTGGACGGTGCGGTCGGCCTCGCCGACCTCGGCGAGCGCGCCGCGATCGACGAGACGCAGCTGGCGCGCGCCTTCACCCGGCTCGGCGAAGGGCTCGGACTCGACTGGGCACAGGGCACCGCGACGCGGATCAACCCCAGCGATCCGTGGGAGCGGCTTCTGATCGCCGGCCTCGCCCGCGATTTCCAGCAACTCCGTCTCGACTTCCTCGGCCGCGGCGACGCGGGCGATCCCGTCGCGCTGGTCGATGCGTGGCTGTCCAAGAACGCCGCCCGCGTCGGGCAATTCCGCGCGGTGATCGACCGCGCCCGCAACGCGCAGGCCCCCAACGCCGCGATGCTGGCACAGATCGCCGGACAAGCACGCGTCCTCCTCGGCCGCTGAACTGTCCTACGTCATTGCGAGCGGAGCGAAGCAATCCAGGGCCGGATCACGACGCCCTGGATTGCTTCGCTCCGCTCGCAATGACGATGCGCTTTGACGCAGGCGATCCCACATCCGCCGCCGAGCCCCCCCACTCACCCTCCAACTTTACAGTGGCGCGCTCCCGTCGCTTCTGACATGCCCGCCGCGCACGACGGGGGGTTGAAGATGTTGGGTGCGCTCGCGAACAAGGTCCTGAACCGCTTCGGTATCGAGGCGGCTCGTGCGGCCACCTTCGGCAATTTCCTGCGCACACGGCACATCGATCTGGTCGTCGACGTCGGCGGCAACCTCGGCCAGTTCGCCGAAAGCGTCCGCGAACGCGACTACACCGGCCGCATCCACTCCTTCGAACCGGTGGGCAAGGTGTTCGCGGCGCTGGAAGAGAAGGCCGCGCGCGATCCGCAATGGACCGTCTCGCGCCTCGCGCTGGGCGCTGCGCCGGGCGAGGTCGAGATCAACCTCTACGACAACCACACGCTCAATTCGCTCCACGCGCTCGACGGCGACACCGCGGAGCGGCTCGCGGTCGACCCGCGCGTGATCGGGACCGAGACGGTGCCGATCGCCACGCTCGATGCGGTGCTGGCGACCGATCCCGCCACCTCGATCCTGCTGAAGATCGATACGCAGGGCCACGAGCGCGCGGTGCTGGACGGCGCGCAGGCGGTGCTGGCGCGCACCTCGGCGCTGCTCCTCGAACTGCCGGTGCTGCCGCTCTACGAGGGGCTGTGGTCGTTCAACGAGGCGCTGGCGTACATTGATTCGCTCGGCTTCACCCCCGCGCAATTCCGCACCGTCAACACGATGGTCGACGACCCGGCTTGCGCGGTCGAATTCGACTGTCTGTTCCGGCGGAAGTAAGCGGAGAGGTCCTTATCCGTCATTGCGAGCGTAGCGCGGCAATCCAGGGCGTCCTGATCCGACTCTGGATTGCCGCGCTACGCTCGCAATGACGGAAGCGCCCTACACCTCCGCCCAGCGGCGGAGCAGATTGTGGTACACCCCCGTCAGCTGCACCGTCGCCGCCGCGCCCTGCCCCTGCGCCGCCGCCACCGCCTGCACCCCCTGATCCAGCTCGAACAGAATGCGCCGCGCACCATCGTCGCGAACCATCGACTGGATCCAGAAGAAGCTCGCCAGCCGCACCCCGCGCGTCACCGGCGCGACGCGGTGCAGGCTCGACGCGGGATACAGCACCATATGCCCCGCGGGCAGCTTCACCGCCTGCGGCCCGAACTGCTCCTCGATCACCAGCTCGCCGCCGTCGTAACTGTCGGGATCGGCGAGGAACAACGTCGCGGACAAGTCGCTGCGCAGCCGAAAGTCGCTCCCACGCTTCATGCGGATCGCATTGTCGACGTGGACGCCGAAGTCCTGCCCGCCGGCGTAGCGGTTGAACAGCGGCGGAAACACTTTCGCCGGCAGTGCCGCCGCAACGAACAACGGCGTCCGGCCGAGCGCATCGAGGATCATGCCCCCCGCCGCGCGCGCCGCCGCGCCGTCCTCGGGCAACTGGCTGTTGCGCTTGGCGAGCGCCGCCTGCGGCCCCGACGTCTCGTTGCCGTCGACCCAGTCCGCCGCATCGATCGTCGCGCGCACCTCCGCCAGCGTCGCGGCGTCGAGCACATCTGGGATCGCGATCAGCATAAATGATCCTTTACTACCGTCACTTTCGATCCAGTCGCTTCGACAGGCTCGACACGCACGGTCACGAGTGCCACCCGGATCACGATTGATCTGGACGGAATGTTATCATCTCGCCCCGGAAGCGTCATTGCGAGCGCAGCGAAGCAATCCAGGGCGTCCTGATCCGGCCCTGGATTGCTTCGCTACGCTCGCAATGACGAACGTGGGTTGGCATGTAAGTCTGGTCTAGAAGCTATAGAACACACTCAGCGTCGCCTGCCGCCGATCGCCCGGCATCGCCCAGCCCCCGGTGACCACGCCGGTCGTCGCATTCACGTTGTTGCGCACGTTCGTCAGATACTTCTCGTCGGTGAAGTTCTGCACGTTCAGCTGCATCGTCAGCCCCTCGCGGAAGCTGTACGCCAGATAGGCGCGGTGGATCAGGTAATCGTCGGTCTTCAGCAGCGCGGCATTGGCAAGCGTCGGGACATAGGTGGTGAACGCCCCCTGATAGGTCAGGCCGTACCCGACCTCCAGCCCGAACGGCAGCTTGTAGGTGGTGAACAGGCTGCTCGAATGCGGCGGGGTCTGCACCAGCGGGCTGCCGCGCTGCGGATCGGGGTTGGCGACGGTGTTACCGCACCCGCTGCGCCCCGGATTGGCGAGGCAGAAATCCGAAACCGACTGCAGCACCTTGCTGTCGAGGTAGGTGTAATTGGCAAAGACCGTCCACGCGCGGGTGACATTACCCGAGACGCCCAGCGCGATCCCGTCGACGCGGCTGTGCCCGTCGAGCACCTGCACCGTTGGCAAAGCGGGATCGTTCGACGGGATCCGGTAATTGGTCCGCTCGTTGCGGAACGCTGCGGCGGTCAACTCCAGCCGCCGCCCAAACAGCCCGGCCTTCACGCCAACCTCGTAATTGCGCGCGGTCTCCGGCGCGACGTCGCAGGTGTTGGTGACGATCGCATTCGAAACACTGACGCAGCCCGCCCGGACGGTCGCCGACGACGGCGTCTTGGCGTTGCCGTAGCTGGCATAGACGCTGACGTCCTGCACCGGATGATACACCAGCCCCGCCCGGTACGAGAACAACCGCTCGCGGTTCACCTGCCGCGCCTGTGCCGCCACCGGCTGCGTGACGCCGGGCGCCGCGACGATCGGAAGCTGGTCGAACTCGGCATGTTGCTGTTCCCAGCGGACGCCGGCGTTCACTTCGAAATGCCGCCCCAGCTCCAGCGTATCGAACGCATAGACGGCGACGTTGCGGGTCGAGGATTGCGAATGCGCGGTCGTGACGTAGTTGATCGGCCCGCGATAGACGCTGTCGGGGTTGCTGATCGCCAACACCGGCAATGCCGCGATCGCTGAGCCATCGGCATTGCGCAACAGCGATCCTGTGATGATGTTGTAATCCTCGACCATCCACGAAGCGCCGATGTTCGCGACGTTGCGCACCCCGCCTTTGTCGCCATGTTCCAGACGAATGTCGGTCTGATTGGCGAACAGTTGGTTCACCTGATCGCGCACCAGCCCGCGTGGTCCCGACGGCAGCCATTGCCCGGGGCGCAGCGTCGACGGACACGCCGCGCCGGTCGTGCCGCCCGCCACCTGCACCGGCTGCGTGCCGCTCGCCAGGCAGAACGTTCCCTGCGGCGCGCTGGTGACGCTATATTGCCCGACGCGCTGCCATCGCGTGAGATTGCGCACCGATAGATGGTCGTCGACCTGATGGCGCAGCGTCGCGGTCAGCCGGTCGACGTCGATGTCCTGCCGGTCGAGGTTGCGATACCCGTAATAATCGCTGCGGTCCGCGCCGGTGATCAACCCGCCGACCAGATCGTTGTTGAAGAACGGGATGCCGTACAGCGGCGTGTTGCGATCCTGCTGGTGGACATAGGCCAGCGTCAGACTGGTCGGCGCGCCCATCCCGATCGTCACCGCGGGCGCAACGCCCCAGCGTTCGTACTTTTCCACGTCGCGGCCGGGCACGTCATTGTGGTGATAGACCGCGTTCAGCCGGACGCCGATCGTGTCGTTCACCCGCTCGTTGGCGTCGAGCGCGGCGCGGTAATAACGGTCGGTGCCGATCGCCCCTTGCGCGATCGTCAGGTCCTCGGGGCGCGGCTCCTTGCTGACGAGATTGATCGTCCCGCCGACCGAGCCCGATCCGTTGAAGACCGAATTGGCGCCGTTATAGACCTCGATCTGCTGCAGATTGAACGGGTCGGTGCGGCTGTATTGCGCGCTGTCGCGGATGCCGTCGATCGTGATGTCGTTGTTCGCCGAATAACCGCGCAGGTTGATGCTGTCGCCATAGCCGCCGCCGCCCTCGCCCGCGCCGAAGGTGATGCCGGGCAACGTCTGGAGCGCGTCGCGCAGCGTCAGCAAATTCTGCTTGCGGAGCACCTGGTCGGAAATGACCGTCACCGTCTGCGGCGTGTCGAGCAGCGCGGCGGTCGCCTTGGGGCTTTCGAGCTGGTCGGGCGCCCGCTCGCGCGCGCCGGTCACGATCACGTCATCGCGATCGATCCGCGTGCGACCGTCCTGTTCGCTCGCCGGGCGCTCCGGCGTCTCGGCATAGGCCGGCGCGGAGGCGATGAACCCGATGCACGACAGCGCGAGGAACGAGGCGGAAGACGACGACATGTTGGTGAACCCCCTTTGTTATGGGGTCCGCCTATTGCGAGTGACTTTCACTGTCAATGCTAATGCGATTGGATCGCATCATTGTCGCCAAAATGCTCCGGATTGGCGGCAAGCCATGTCCGCAGGGCGCTGGCAAGGTTAGGCGGATCATCCTGCGCGATCCGTACCGCGTCGATCTGCGCGACGAGCGCCGACAGCGGCAACGATCGCGTCAGCGCGGCCCGCTCCAGCGCGATCCAGAACACCGGTTCCAGACTGACCGACGTCGCGTGACCCGCGATCGTGACCGAGCGCTTGACCGGACCGATGAAGCCGCCGGATGGTGGCGCGATCATGATCGTGTCACGCGCCGGTCAGGCGAACGACGTCACTCCGCATCGAACAGCGCCGCGAGCTGCTCGATGATCGTCCCGCCCAATTGCTCGGCATCCATGATCGTCACCGCGCGACTGTAATAGCGCGTCACGTCATGCCCGATCCCGATCGCGACCAGCTCGACGGGCGATCGCTTCTCGATCCACGCGATCACCTGCCGCAGATGCCGCTCCAGATACGATCCCGAATTAACGCTCAGCGTCGAATCGTCGACCGGCGCACCGTCCGAAATCACCATCAGAATACGCCGCTCCTCGGGCCGCGCCATCATCCGCGCGTGCGCCCACAGCAGCGCCTCGCCGTCGATATTCTCCTTCAGCAGCCCCTCGCGCATCATCAGACCCAGCGCAGGGCGCGCGCGCCGCCACGGCTCGTCGGCGCGCTTGTAGACGATGTGGCGGACGTCGTTGAGCCGCCCCGGCTGCGGTGGCCGACCGGCGGCCAGCCACGTCTCGCGGCTCTGCCCGCCCTTCCACGCCCGCGTGGTGAAGCCGAGGATCTCGGTCTTCACCCCGCACCGCTCCAGCGTCCGCGCGAGGATATCCGCGCTGATCGCCGCGATCGAGATCGGCCGCCCGCGCATCGACCCCGAATTGTCGATCAGCAACGTCACCACCGTATCGCGGAAATCGGTGTCGCGCTCGATCTTGTAGCTCAGCGACTGGGTCGGATTGACCACGACGCGCGCCAGCCGCGCGGCGTCGAGCAGCCCCTCTTCCTGATCGAAATCCCACGACCGCGACTGTTGCGCCATCAACCGCCGCTGGAGGCGATTGGCGAGCTTCGACACCGCCGATTGCAGATGGACGAGCTGCTGGTCGAGATAGCCGCGCAGCCGCGCCAGTTCCTCGGCGTCGCACAATTCGGTCGCGGCGACGACCTCGTCGAACCGCTCGGTCCAGACCTTGTAATCGAACTGCGCGGACAGATCGGCCGGCGGGCGGTTGGGGCGCACCGGCTGCATCCCTTCCTCGCCATCGTCGCCCGGCTCGCCCTCGGCGTCGTCAATGTCGTCGCCTTCGAGCTGCTCGCTCTCGCCTTCCTGCGACTGATCGTCGCGCTGCTGGCCGCGCGCCTCGACCTCGGATTCGCCTTCGGAGCCTTCCGCCTCGCCCTCGTCGGCCTCGTCCGTGTCCTGCCCTTCCTCGCCTTCCTCGTCCTCCCCGCCCTCGTCGCTGTCTTGCGGCTCCTGCTCGCCCTCGACGAGTTCGAGCTGTTCGAGCAGCTTGCGCGTCAGCCCCTGGAAGGCGCGCTGGTCATCGAGCGCGAGCGCGAGCGCGGACAGGTCGACCTTCGCGTCGATCCACTCGCGCACCAGCGCCAGCCCCGGCTCCGCCTCGGCCGGCGGCAGCCGCCCGGTCAGCGCCTCGCGCACCATCAGCCCCAATGCCGAGGCGAGCGGCACCTCGCTCTTCGTCCGCGCGCGCGTGATCGGGTCGCTGCGCAACCGCACGTCGAGCGCACGCGCCAGATTGTCGGCGATCCCGTCATACCCGCGGCTGCCCAGCGCCTCGACGCGCGCATTCTCGATCGCATCATAGACCGATCGCGCCGTCGCCTCGGCAGGCGCGCCCCGCGCGTGGAGCGCGTCGTCATGATGGCGCAGCCGCAGCGCGAAACCATCGGCGAACCCGCGCGCCTCCGCGACCTGCTCGGCGGGCAAGGTCCGCGCCGGCATCGGCACGCGCAGATGCTTGCCCGACTGCGCCGGCGCATCGGCGGTATAGGCGAGTTCCAGCTCCGCCTCGTCGGACAGCGCACGCGCCGTCCCGCCGAGCACGGCCTTGAAGCGGTCGAGGGGAGTGTCGGTGGTCATTACCAGAACGTCTCACAGCCGAAATTGGCCATTACCTTATCGCACGTCACCAGAATCAGGTCCTCCATCAGTGCCTGAGCGGCCAGCATGCGGTCGAAAGGGTCTTTATGTGCCCCCGGCAGCGCACCGCTGCGCACGCCATGCGCCATCGTGATCGACAACGCGCGAAACCCGTCGTCGGCCAGATAGTGCTCGAAGTTTGCCATCCGGTCGGCAATGCCGGCCAGTTGCCCTTTGCGGACTTTGGTCGCGATCTCCCAGCCCGACGCCGCGCTGACGTAGACCTCGTTGTCACGATCCCCGATCGCCGCCTTCGCCCGATCCGGCAGCGTCGCGTCGTCGAACCACCACCATAGCAGCGCATGCGTGTCGAGCAGCAGTCGCATCAATGCTTCGGCGGAAAGATGCTGCGGTTCTCGATCTCGTCCAGTTCCGCGTCGGTGAAGCAGGGGGCGACCGCCTCTTCGGGCGACAGGTCCATCAGGCCACGGAACCGCCCCGGCATCCGCCGGGCGGGCACCGGCGGGTCGATCGGGACCAGCTTGGCATAGGGCACGCCCGCCTTGGCCAGCACGATCTCCTCGCCCGCATGGGCGCGCTCGATCAGCCGCGACAATTGCGTCTTGGCCTCGTGAACGTTGAAGGTCTTCTGCGGATCGGCCTCGGCCATCGCCCGTCTCCTCGAGTGGACTAAGTAGCTTAGTCCACCCCCGGCATCAACCCTTCGCCACCACGCTCTCGGGCAGATCCTTGCCGAACACGCGCTGGCGAACAAACGAAGCGGCATCGGTGGTCATCAGCGCTCCAGTGCCCGTTCGGCGGCCGCACGGATCCGCGGCACCTCGATGCGGGCCAGGTCGAAGATTACGTCGCGGGCGATCTCGCGATATTCGTGACGCAGGCGATTGCCGAAGCCCCTCATCTTTGCGACGGGAACATCGGGACCGAGTTGCGCCGCTTCCGCAGGAGCGATCTGCACGGCCGCTTCGGTGATCCGCTGGAGCAACCGCTCGACCGCGAAAACCGTGCGTTCGTCGGCGACGAACATCGCAAGGGTCATGCCGTCGACGAAGTGCAGGATTCGATCGGCATCGTCGATCATGTCGCGCAACCGCAATCGTGTGCGGTCAGAAAGCGTCGATGCGGTCACGGTTGATCTCGGCTTGCAGGCGGGGACGCGAAACGGGCTCGGTGACGATATCGACCGGCACGCCCAGCAGCGCGGCGACGCGTTCATCGAGCGTGAAAAAGTCCCACCCCAGTCGCATGTCGTCGCGAAGTCGCACTGCGAGATCCAAGTCCGACTGCTCACCGGCACTGCCACGCGCGGTTGACCCAAAGATCGCGACATGCTCGATCCCCATCGCCCGCAGATCGTCGCGATGTTGACGGAGCCGTTGCAATGCCTCGGCGCGTGTCATCCGCGGGCCACCACGCTCTCGGGCAGGTCCTTGCCGAACACGCGCTGGTAATATTCCGCCACCAACGCGCGTTCCGCCTCGTCGCACTTGTTCAGGAACGACAGCCGGAACGCGAAACCGACGTCACCGAAGATCAGCGCGTTCTGCGCCCAGGTGATGACCGTCCGCGGGCTCATCACGGTCGAGATGTCGCCGTTGACGAAGCCCTTGCGCGTCAGGTCGGCGACGCGGACCATGTTCTCGACCAGCTTCTTGCCCTCGGGCTTGTCATATTCGCCCGACTTGGCGAGCACGATCCGCGCCTCGGTGACCGCCGGCAGATAGTTGAGCGTCACGACCACGTTCCAGCGGTCCATCTGCCCCTGGTTGATCTGCTGCGTGCCGTGATACAGCCCGCTGGTATCGCCCAGCCCGACCGTATTGGCGGTCGCGAACAGTCGGAAATAGGGGTTGGGGCGGATCACGCGATTCTGGTCGAGCAAGGTCAGCTTGCCCTCGGTTTCCAGCACGCGCTGGATCACGAACATCACGTCCGGGCGACCCGCGTCATATTCGTCGAACACCAGCGCGGTCGGGGTCTGGAGCGCCCACGGCAACAGCCCCTCGCGGAACTCGGTCACCTGCTGCCCATCGCGCAGTACGATCGCATCGCGCCCGACCAGATCGATGCGGCTGATGTGCGCGTCGAGGTTGATGCGGATGCACGGCCATTTCAGCCGCGCCGCAACCTGCTCGATATGGCTCGACTTGCCGGTCCCGTGATAGCCCTGCACCATCACGCGGCGGTTGTGCGCAAAGCCCGCGACGATCGCCAGCGTCGTGTCGGGATCGAAGACATAGGCGGGGTCGAGATCGGGCACGCGCTCGTCGGCGACCGAGAAGGCCGGCACTTCCATATCCGAATCGATCCCGAACAGGTCGCGCACGCGCACCATCTTGTCGGGCGCATCGAGGATCGTGGTGTCGCGGCTGTCGGGCTGCGTGTTCGGAATATCGGTCATGCGTCGGGGCCGTTTCACTGGAGTTTGTGGAACCACTGCGAAGCCGGCGCGCCCGCGTCAACCCGCCGCACGCCTCGCCCGGCCGGTTCGGGGCTGGAGAACGGGGGTTGAACGCATGCATCTGGCGCCGGTTTCCTGGCACTTGCCGCGCACAGGCGTTGGCGCATGATGGCGCGATAACGACTCGGGGAGAGGGCGAGCGCGATGCGGACGATCTTCATCAACCTGCCGGTCGGCGATGTGGCCCTTGCCACCGCCTTCTACGAAGCGATCGGATTCGAGAAGAACCCCGATTTTTCGAACGACGTCGCCTCGGCGATGCGCTGGTCGGACGCGATCAGCGTGATGCTGCTCGACCACGGCTTCTACGCCACCTTTACCGACAAGCCGATCGCCGACACGCAGCAGGTCAGCGCGGCGCTGTTCTGCCTGTCGTTCGACGATCGCCCGGCGGTGGATGCGATCCATGCCGCCGCACGCGCGGCGGGCGGGACCGAGACGCGCCCGATCGCCGATCAGCAGTTCATGTACGGCGGCGCGTTCGAAGATCCCGACGGTCACATCTGGGAGACGGTGCACATGGACATGTCCGCCGCCTCGGCAGGAGAGGCAGCATGAGGAACCCGCACGGCACCCCGATCTGGTACGAATATCACGCCGCCGACGCCGACCGCGCACAGGCTTTCTACGAACGCTTGTTCGGCTGGCAAGTCGCGCCGTCGGGCGATGTGGCGGGCATGGACTATCGGATCGTCAGCACGGCGGGCGGCGAGGGCGTCGCGGGGCTGATGCCGCGCCCGCAGCCCGACGCGAAACCCGGCTGGCTGTTCTATGTCGGGGTCGACGATGTCGACGCCGCGATCGCGACCGCGCAGGACGCCGGCGGCACGCTGCTGATGCCGGCGGTCGACATGGACGGCGTCGGTCGCATGGCGCTGCTCGCCGATCCCGAGGGGCGACCCTTCTACGTGATGCGTGGCGCGATGGACCAGCCGTCGCGCGCCTTCGTCACCTCGCCCTACGACGGACCGGGGCAGATGGTGTGGAACGAGTTGACCGCGCCCGATCAGGAACGCGCATTGGCCTTCTATGCGCGCGTGTTCGGCTGGCGGCACGAGGGCGGGATGCCGATGGGGCCGCTCGGCGAGTATAAGTTCGTGCACGCCGGCGACACCTGTCTCGGCGCGACGATGCCGGTGTTGCCGCACGGCGTCCCCGGCTGGCTCTTCTACGCACAGGTCGATGACGTCGACGCGGCGGTCGCGCGCGTGGTCGAGGGCGGCGGCACGATCCTTCAGGGTCCCGATCCGATCCCGCACGACCATTTCTCGGTCGTCGCCGCCGACCCGGACGGCGCACGGATCGGCTTTGTCGGGACGCGGTCGGCGTGACCGACAAGGTGACGACCTGGCTGTGGTGCAACGGCACCGCCGAGGAACAGGCGCGCTTCTACACCGCCCTGATCCCCGACAGCACGATCGACCGGATCATGCGCGCGCCGCTCGACTATCCCGGCGGCGCGGCGGGCAAGGTGCTGACGGTCGAGTTCACGCTGGCCGGTCGCGGGTTCGCGCTGCTCGACGGCGGCCCCGGTCCGCAGCACAGCGAAGCGATGTCGCTGTCGGTCGATTGCGCCGATCAGGCGGAGGTGGATCGCTATTGGGACGCCTTCCTCGCCGATGGCGGCGTGGAAATGCAGTGCGGCTGGCTCAAGGATCGCTGGGGCTTGGCTTGGCAGATCGTGCCGCGCCGTCTGACCGAGTTGATGAACGACCCGCAGCACGCGGCGAAGGCGATGGCGGCGATGATGGAGATGGTGCGGATCGACGTCGCGGCGCTGGAACGTGCGATCGCCTCTTGAGCCGCGGAGCATAATAGCTAACTAGGCGGGCGACGGGCATGTTTGCGGCGAGCCTCGCGATCGTGTACCCGCCGCCCGAGTAACGGCGCCGGTGCGCCCCCTGTGCGCCGACGATCCCTGACGAAGACGAGACGCGCGCATGGCCGAGTTCACGCTCCCGAAGAACAGCAAGATCAAGGGTGGGCAGAAGCATCCGTCGCCGCAACCCGGCGGCACGATGCGCAACTTCAAGGTCTATCGCTACGATCCCGACTCGGGCCAGAACCCGCGCTACGACACGTTCGAGGTCAACCTCGACGAATGCGGCCCGATGGTCCTCGACGCGCTCATCAAGATCAAGTCGGAGCAGGACCCGTCGCTTACCTTCCGCCGCTCGTGCCGCGAGGGCATCTGCGGGTCGTGCTCGATGAACATCGACGGACGCAACGGCCTCGCCTGCACCACCGCGATCGAGGACGTGAAGGGCGAGATCAAGATCACCCCGCTGCCGGCGATGGACGTGATCAAGGACCTCGTTCCCGATTTCACCCATTTCTACGCGCAATATGCGTCGATCACGCCGTGGCTGCAGACCGTCACCCCGCCGCCGGCCGGCAAGGAACGGCTCCAGTCGCCGGAAGAGCGCGCCGAGCTCGACGGCTTGTACGAGTGCATCCTGTGCGCGTGCTGCTCGACGTCCTGCCCCAGCTATTGGTGGAACAGCGACAAGTTCCTCGGCCCGGCGATTCTGCTCCAGGCATATCGCTGGCTCGCCGACAGCCGCGACGAAATGGCCGGCGAGCGGCTCGACGCGCTGGAGGACCCGTTCCGCCTGTATCGCTGCCACACGATCATGAACTGCGCGAACACCTGCCCCAAGGGGCTGTCGCCCGCCAAGGCGATTGCGGAGATCAAGAAGATGGAAGTCGAGCGGCTGGTCTGACGCCGGGCGCTCGCCGCCGTCATCGCGAGCGAAGTTACACGAACCAGCGCCCTGTCCGGGGCGCTGGTTTTTTTGTGCTCCCGTTCGTGACCGGGGTCGCCGATTGTCGCCTGATCGCCTTCGATACGCCACCGCACGCGTCCGAACGGGGGTATTTTCGGGGTCGCTCCGGCACGCGCCGCGACGAACGCGGCACCTCGCGCTACCGGCGTGCGACTTGATCGATTGCGCCGGCTCGCCCAAAGCAGCCGATTATTGTGCACAGCAACATCGACGTTGGAAGGAACGACATGGGCAAGGTGCTCGCCGCCTATGAAACGCTGATCGCAGCCGACGAACTGCGTCTCGACGCCGAGCAGGCCGCCGGCGCCGCCCGCCTCGACGCGCTGGCCGCCGAGCTGGAGAAGCCACGCACCACCGGCCTGTTCCGACGCCGTCCGATTCCGGCGCGTGGGCTCTACATGTGGGGCGGCGTCGGCCGCGGCAAGTCTATGTTGATGGACCTCTTTTTCCATCATGTCGGCATTGCGAAGAAGCGCCGCGTCCACTTCGCCGAGTTCATGCTGGAGGTCCACGCGCGTATTGCGGTCGAGCGCCGCAAGGAACAGGGCGACCCGATCCTCCCCGTCGCCGAGGCGCTCGCCGACGAGGCGCGGCTGCTCGCCTTCGACGAGATGATGGTCACCAACTCACCCGACGCGATGATCCTGTCGCGGCTGTTCACCGCGCTGATCGAAGCCGGGGTGACGGTGGTGACGACCAGCAACCGCGCGCCGACCGACCTCTACAAGAACGGCTTGAATCGAGAGCATTTTCTCGGCTTCATCACGCTGATCGAAGAGCGGCTGGACGTCATCGCGCTCAACGGTCCGGTCGATTATCGCCGCGACCGGCTCGGCTCGCAGAAGACGTGGTGCGTTCCCAACGGCGAGCAGGCGACCGCCGACCTCTCCGCCGCCTTCTTCCGCCTCACCGACTACCCGCCCGAGGATCGCCAGCATGTTCCCGCGGAGGAACTGATCGTCCAGGGCCGCACGTTGCGCGTGCCCAAGACGTTGAAAGGCGTGGCGGTTTTCGCGTTCAAGAAGCTGTGCGGCGAGGCGCGGGGCGCCGCCGACTATCTCGCGATCGCCCGGCGCTACCACGCGGTGATCCTCGTCGGCATCCCGGTGCTGGGTCCGGACAACCGCAACGAGGCCGCGCGCTTCGTCCAGCTCATCGACGCCTTGTACGAACACAAGGTCAAGCTGTTGGCCTCCGCCGACGCCGAACCGGACCAGCTCTATCCGCATGGCGATGGCGCCTTCGAATTCCAGCGCACCGTCAGCCGGCTGGAGGAGATGCGCTCCGAAAGCTACCTTGCCGAAGGGCATGGCACCGCCTAATGATGCTGCGAACCATTTGCAATTAAAGTTTGCGCGCACGCGCTTTACGGGTTGCCCCCTGCACCCGAAGGGCGTAGGCGGCATGACCATTCACACGTCAACGACGGAAGGGATGGGATGGCCCGCAAGAAGATCGCGCTGATCGGCGCCGGCAATATCGGCGGCACGCTCGCGCACCTCGCAGCACTCAAGGGCTTGGGCGATATCGTCCTGTTCGACGTCGTCGAGGGCGTGCCGCAGGGCAAGGCGCTCGACCTGTCGCAGTGCGGCCCCGTCGAGGGTTTCGACGCCTCGATCAAGGGCTCGAACGACTATGCCGACATCGCCGGCGCCGATGTCATCATCGTCACCGCCGGTGTCGCACGCAAGCCCGGCATGAGCCGCGATGACCTGCTCGGCATCAACCTGAAGGTGATGAAGGCGGTCGGCGAAGGCATCCGCGACAACGCCCCCGACGCGTTCGTGATCTGCATCACCAACCCGCTCGACGCGATGGTCTGGGCGCTGCGCGAATTCTCCGGCCTGCCGCACAACAAGGTCGTCGGCATGGCGGGCGTGCTCGACTCGGCGCGCTTCTCGCACTTCCTCGCCGAAGAGTTCGGCGTGTCGGTGAAGGACGTGAACACCTTCGTGCTCGGCGGCCACGGCGACACGATGGTCCCGGTGCTCGAATATTCGACCGTCAGCGGCATCCCGGTCGCCGACCTGATCGAGATGGGCTTCTCCACCAAGGAGAAGGTCGACGAGATCATCAAGCGCACCCGCGGCGGCGGCGGCGAGATCGTCGCGCTGCTCAAGACCGGCTCGGCCTATTACGCCCCCGCCACCAGCGGCATCGCGATGGCCGAGGCGTATCTTTACGACCAGAAGCGCATCCTGCCCGCCGCGGCGCACCTGACCGGCCAGTATGGCATCGACGACCTGTACGTCGGCGTACCGGTGGTGATCGGCGCCGGCGGCGTCGAGAAGGTGGTCGAGGTCAAGCTGTCGGACGAGGCGAAGGGCAACCTTCAGGTCTCGGTCGACGCGGTTAAGGAACTGCTGGTCGCCTGCAAGGGCATCGACGGTTCGTTGGAGAAGTAAGCCCTGCCCGTCACCCCGGCGAAGGCCGGGGTCCAGTCCCGACCGCAGTCAGGATGACGGAACATGGAAAAACGCGGTTACGTCTACATCATGGCGAGCGGTCGGAACGGAACGCTCTACATCGGCGTAACCAGCGACCTGTTGAGGCGCGTGTAGGAGCATCGCGAGAATGTCGCGGAAGGCTTTACCCGCCGATATGGGTGCAAGATATTGGTCTGGTTCGAGGTGCATGATCGTATCGGTGATGCGATCCGGCGTGAGAAGCAGATGAAGGAGTGGCGGCGGAGCTGGAAGCTGCGTCAGATCGAGGCGATGAACCCCGACTGGCACGACCTCTTCCCGACGCTGGCGTAGCAACTGGACCCCGGCCTGCGCCGGGGTGACGGCTAGAAGGTACAGGCAACCGATGAGCATCCTCGTCGACAAGAACACCAAGGTCATCACGCAAGGGATGACCGGCAAGACCGGCACCTTCCACACCAGGGCGGCGCTGGATTACGGCACGCAGATGGTCGGCGGCGTGACCCCCGGCAAGGGCGGCACCACCCATGAGGAACTGGGCCTGCCGAACTTCAACACCGTCGCGGAGGCGGTCGCGAAGACCGGCGCGAACGCCAGCGTCATCTACGTTCCGCCGCCCTTCGCCGCCGACTCGATCCTCGAGGCGATCGACGCCGAAGTGCCGCTGATCGTCGCGATCACCGAGGGCATTCCGGTGCTCGACATGGTGCGCGTCAAGCGCGCGTTGTCGGGCAGCAAGTCGCGCCTGATCGGCCCGAACTGCCCGGGCGTGCTGACGCCGGGCGAGTGCAAGATCGGCATCATGCCGGGCAACATCTTCAAGAAGGGCTCGGTCGGCGTCGTGTCGCGTTCGGGCACGCTGACCTATGAAGCGGTGTTCCAGACCTCGAACGCCGGGCTCGGCCAGACCACCGCGGTCGGGATCGGCGGCGATCCGGTCAACGGCACCAACTTCATCGACGTGCTCGAATTGTTCCTCGCCGACGAGGAAACGCAGTCGATCATCATGATCGGCGAGATCGGCGGCGACGCCGAAGAGCAAGCCGCGCAGTTCCTGATCGACGAGGCCAAGCGCGGCCGCAAGAAGCCGATGGCCGGCTTCATCGCGGGCCGCACCGCGCCTCCGGGGCGGCGCATGGGCCACGCCGGCGCGATCGTGTCGGGCGGCAAGGGCGACGCGGAGAGCAAGATCGCGGCGATGGAAGCCGCCGGGATCAAGGTCGCGGCAAGCCCTTCGGAGCTTGGCTCGACGCTGCTGAGCGTGCTCAACAAGTAAGACGACCCGACGTCATCTCGGCGGAGAGGTCGGGATCCAGAGCGGCAGGCGGGCCGCTCGCGGCTCTGGACCCCGGCCTTCGCCGGGGTGACGTATTAAAGAAGAAGCCGAGCGGCCGGGGAAGCGTGACATGGGCTACGAAGGCCAGGATTTCAGCGACATCGCCGGAGGCGTCAGCCCCCAGTTCATCGACGCGCTTTATGCGCGCTTCAAGGAATCGCCCGACTCGGTCGACACCGGTTGGCGCAATTTCTTCGAAGGGCTCGAAGGCTCGATGAACGCGCCATCCTGGACCAACAAGCGTTGGCCGCTGACCACCACCGACGACCTGACCGCCGGGCTCGACCCGACGCAGATGGAGCCGGCCCCCAAGCCCGCGAAGGGCGGCAAGCCCGCCCCCGCCCCGGCCGCCGCAGCGCCCTCGCAGGATGCGATCGTCAAGGCCGCCGCGGACTCGATCCGTGCGCAGCTGCTTATCCGCACCTATCGCGTGCGCGGCCACCTTGCCGCCAACCTCGATCCGCTCGGCCTGTCGGGTTTGCGTGAGCTGCCGGCCGATCTGACCACTGAATATCACGGCTTCTCCGACAGCGACATCGACCGCCCGGTCTATCTCGGCGGCTCGCTGGGGCTGCAATGGGCGACGATCCGCGAGCTGGTCGATACGCTGCGCGCCAATTACTGCGGCAATGTCGGGCTCGAATTCATGCACATCGCCGATGTCGAGGAGCGCAAGTTCCTCCAGGAGCGCATGGAGGGCAAGGACAAGCAGGTCGAGTTCACCGCGCAGGGCAAGAAAGCGATCCTGAACAAGGTGATCGAGGCCGAGCAGTGGGAGAAGTTCCTCGGCCGCAAGTATGTCGGCACGAAGCGGTTCGGGCTCGACGGCGGCGAGAGCATGATCCCCGCGCTGGAAAGCGTCATCAAGTATGGCGGCGCGGCGGGCGTCAACGAGATCGTGTTCGGCATGGCGCACCGCGGCCGCCTGAACGTGCTCGCCAACGTCATGGGCAAGCCGCTGCGCGTGATCTTCCATGAGTTCGCGGGCGGCTCGGCCAACCCGGACGACATCGGCGGCTCGGGCGACGTCAAGTACCACCTCGGCACCTCGACCGACCGCGAGTTCGACGGGCACAAGGTGCATATGTCGCTGGTCGCCAACCCCTCGCATCTCGAGGCGGCCGATCCGGTCGTGCTCGGCAAGACCCGCGCGATCCAGCAGATCGCCGGCGATCTGGAGACGCATTCGCGCTCGCTGCCGGTGCTGATCCATGGCGACGCGGCGTTCGCGGGTCAGGGCATCGTCTGGGAGTGCCTCGGCTTCTCGGGGATCCGCGGCTACAACACCGGCGGCTGCGTCCACTTCGTCATCAACAACCAGATCGGCTTCACGACCAGCCCGCAGTTCGCGCGCTCGTCGCCCTATCCGTCGGACGTCGCCAAGGGCGTGCAGGCGCCGATCTTCCACGTCAACGGCGACGATCCCGAGGCGGTGACCTTCGCGACCAAGATGGCGATTGAATACCGCCAGAAGTTCCACCGCGACGTCGTGATCGACATGTGGTGCTATCGCCGCTTCGGCCACAACGAGGGCGACGAGCCGGGCTTCACCCAGCCCCTGATGTACAAGGCGATCCGTGAGCATCCGCCGGTCAGCGACATTTACAGCAAGCGACTGGTAGCCGAGGGCGTGGTGGATCAGGCGTGGGTCGACGACAACGTCAAGCAATACGTCACCTTGCTCGAAGGCGAGTTCGAGGCGGGCGGGAGCTACAAGCCGAACAAGGCCGACTGGTTCGCGGGTCGCTGGTCGGGGCTCCACGCCCCCGCCGACGCCGAGAGCGCACGGCGCAGCGTCGAAACCGGGATCGAGCAGAAGCTGTTCGACTCGATCGGTCGCACGCTGACCACGGTCCCGGAGACGATCGCGATCCACAAGACGCTGTCGCGCGTGCTCGACGCCAAGCGGCAGATGTTCGAGACCGGCACCAACTTCGACTGGGCGACCGGCGAGGCGCTGGCATTCGGCTCGCTGCTCCACGAGGGCTATGGCGTCCGTCTGTCGGGTCAGGATTCGGGCCGCGGCACCTTCTCGCAGCGTCACGCGGTGTGGGTCGACCAGACCGACGAGCATAAGTTCGTGCCGCTTTGGACGATCCCGCACGGCAGCTTCGAGGTGCTCGACAGCCCGCTTTCGGAATATGGCGTGCTCGGCTTCGAATATGGCTATGCGCTCGCGGACCCCAAGACGCTGGTGATGTGGGAGGCGCAGTTCGGCGATTTCGTCAACGGCGCGCAGATCATGATCGACCAGTTCATCGCGTCGGGCGAGGCCAAGTGGCTGCGCGCCAATGGGCTGGTGATGCTGTTGCCGCACGGCTACGAAGGTCAGGGTCCGGAGCATAGCTCGGCGCGCCCCGAGCGGTTCCTGCAGCTGTGCGCGGGCGACAATATCCAGGTTGCGAACTGCACCACGCCGGCGAACTACTTCCACCTGCTGCGCCGGCAGATGCACCGCAACTTCCGCAAGCCGCTGGTGGTGTTCACGCCGAAGTCGCTGCTGCGCCACAAGCTGGCGGTGAGCAGCGCGGCGGACTTCCTCGGCGACTCGCACTTCCGCCGCATCCTTTCCGACCCGTCGGCACCGGCGGATGCCGAGACGAAGCGGCTGGTGCTGTGCACCGGCAAGGTCTCCTACGACCTGATGGAAGCGCGCGACGCCGCGGGCGACAAGAACACGCAGATCGTCCGCGTCGAGCAGCTCTATCCGTTCCCGACCGAGGCGCTGGCCGAGCGGATCGCGCGGATGACCAACCTTGAGGAGGTCATCTGGGCACAGGAAGAGCCGCGCAACAACGGTTACTGGTTCTTCGTCGAGCCGTTCATCGAAGAGGCGCTTGGCATCGCCAAGGCGCGCGTCGCAAGGCCGCGCTACGCCGGGCGCACCGCGGCGGCCTCGCCCGCGACCGGCCTGATGAAGCGTCACCAAGCGGAACAGGGCGCGCTGATCGCCGACGCTTTGGGGCATAACGTGCGCGACGAAATCCGCCGCACGCGCGAGGCCGAGACGACGAAGAAGGCAGCGGCGCCGACCGCCTGACGATCACGGCCCCGGCGCGCGCCGGGGCCAGCCAACCACTTACCGGCCACGGCCGCGACGACGAGGTTTGAGATGGCAACCGAAGTTCTGGTCCCCACGCTGGGCGAATCGATCACCGAAGCAACGGTCGGCGAATGGCTGAAGCAGCCAGGCGACGCGGTCGCCGCCGACGAGCCGATTGCCAGCCTCGAGACTGACAAGGTCTCGGTCGAGGTCCCCTCGCCCGTCGCGGGCGTAATGGGGCAGCATGCGGTCAAGGTCGGCGACACGGTCGAGGTGGGCGCGCTGATCGCGACGATCGAGAGCGGCGACGGCGCCCCTGCCAAGAGCGCCGCGCCGCAGCCGGCGGTCACCGAGACGCCCGCTGCGGCCCCGTCGGCGGCCCCGTCGGGTGACGCCGCTGCCCTGTCGCCGTCGGTGCGCCGCGCGGTGCTGGAACATGGCGTCGATCCGTCGACCGTGAAGGGCACCGGCAAGGACGGTCGACTGACCAAGGAAGACGTTGCGGCCGCCGCCTCGTCGAAGCCCGCGGCCGCGCCGGCTGCCACCCCTGCTCCGGCCCCGTCGGCCGCGGCGCCGAGCGGGCGCAAGGAAGAGCGCGTCAAGATGACGCGCCTCCGCCAGACGATCGCCAAGCGCCTGAAGGAAGCGCAGAACACCGCCGCGATGCTGACGACGTTCAACGACGTCGACATGACCGCGGTGATCGAGGCCCGCGCCAAGTACAAGGACCTGTTCGAGAAGAAGCACGGCGTCCGGTTGGGCTTTATGGGCTTCTTCGTGAAGGCCGCGACGATGGCGCTGAAGGACATCCCGTCGGTCAACGCCTCGGTAGAGGGCGACGAGATCGTCTATCACGATTATGCCGACATCTCGGTCGCGGTCAGCGCGCCGAACGGTCTGGTCGTGCCGGTGATCCGCGATGCGCAGGACCTGTCGGTCGCGGGCATCGAGAAGACGATCGGCGACTTCGGCAAGCGCGCCAAGGACGGCACGCTGAAGATGGACGAGATGAAGGGCGGCACGTTCACGATCTCGAACGGCGGCGTGTTCGGCTCGCTGATGTCGACCCCGATCATCAACCCGCCGCAGTCGGCGGTGCTCGGCCTGCACCGCATCGAGGAACGTCCGGTGGTGCGTGACGGTCAGGTCGTGGTGCGCCCGATGATGTACCTCGCGCTCAGCTACGATCACCGGCTGATCGATGGCCGCGAGGCGGTGACCTTCCTCGTCGCGCTCAAGAACGCGATCGAGGATCCGACGCGCATCCTGATCGATCTGTAAAATGTGCTCCTGCGAACGCAGGAGTCCAGAGCCACAAGCGGTTTCGCCCGTGACTCTGGGTTCCTGCCTTCGCAGGAAGACCGGGATCGCGGCGTAATGAAGAGCCCCGGCTACGTCTATTTGATGGCGAGCCAGCGTAACGGCACGCTCTATCTCGGCGTCACCAGCAATCTGGTGGCACGCGCTTTCCAGCATCGTACTGGTGCGATCGACGGTTTCTCGAAGCGATACGGCTGCACCTTGCTTGTCTGGTTCGAGGTGCATGACGACATACAGGATGCGCGCCAACGTGAAGCGCGGTTGAAGAAGCGGAAGCGGGACTGGAAGCTCGAATTGATCGAGCGAACGAACCCGCAGTGGAAGGATTTGTACGACACCCTCTTCTGAGTTCCTGCCGGCGCAGGAAGCAAGGACGACAAGCGGTGTCGCCAGCAACCCTGGGCTCCTGCGTTCGCAGGAGCACGATGGAGCGATGAAGATGGCAGACCAGTACGACTATGACGTCCTCGTGATCGGTGCCGGCCCCGGCGGATATGTCGCGGCGATCCGCGCCGCACAGCTCGGGCTCAAGACCGCGTGTGCCGAAAGCCGCGAGACGCTGGGCGGCACCTGCCTCAACGTCGGCTGCATCCCGTCCAAGGCGCTGCTCCACGCCTCCGAGCTGTACGATCACGCCGCCAATGGCGCGATGGCCAAGCTGGGGATCAAGACGACCGTCGAACTCGACCTCGACACGATGCACGGCCAGCGCCGCGATGCGGTGAAGCAACTCACCGGCGGCATCGAATATCTGTTCAAGAAGAACAAGGTGACGTGGCTCAAGGGCCGTGCGGCGTTCAAAGACGCGCATAGCGTCGACGTGGCCGGGCAGACCGTGACCGCCAAGAACATCGTGATCGCGACCGGCTCCAGCGTCACGCCGCTGCCGGGCGTCGAGATCGACCAGAAGATCATCGTCGACTCGACTGGCGCGCTCGACCTGCCGACCGTGCCGGAGCATCTGGTCGTGATCGGCGGCGGGGTGATCGGGCTCGAGCTGGGCAGCGTGTGGCGTCGCCTCGGCGCGAAGGTGACCTGCGTCGAATATCTCGACCAGATCCTGCCCGGCTTCGATGGCGATATCCGCAAGGAGTCGAACAAGATTTTTAAGAAGCAGGGGATCGACTTCCAGCTGTCGACCAAGGTCACCGCGATCAAGGTCGAGGGCGACAAGGCGCTGCTGACCGTCGAGCCCGCCGCCGGCGGTGAGGCGACGACGATCGAGGCGAGCCATGTGCTGGTGTCGATCGGGCGGCGGCCGAACACCGACGGGCTCAATCTGGAGGCCGCCGGCCTGTCGACCAACCAGCGTGGCCAGATCGAGATCGACCACGATTTCCGCACCAAGGCGGATGGCGTGTGGGCGATCGGGGACGTCGTCCCCGGCCCGATGCTCGCGCACAAGGCCGAGGACGAAGGCATTGCGGTCGCGGAGAATATCGCTGGCCAGCATGGCATCGTGAATCACGCGATCATTCCGTCGGTCGTCTACACCTGGCCGGAAATCGCGGGCGTCGGGCTGACCGAGGAGGCCGCGCGTGCGCAGGGCGAGATCAAGGTCGGCAAGTTCCCGATGATGGCCAACAGCCGCGCCAAGACCAATCACGAGCCGGACGGTCTGGTGAAGGTCATCGCCGACGCCAAGACCGATCGCGTCCTCGGCGTGTGGTGCATCGCCAGCGTTGCGGGCACGATGATCGCGCAGGCCGCGCAGGCGATGGAGTTCGGCGCGACCAGCGAGGACATCGCCTACACCTGCCACGCGCACCCGACGCATTCGGAAGCCGTCAAGGAAGCCGCGATGGCCGTGCAGGGCAAGCCGATCCACATCTGACCGGAAGCCGGAGGGCGAGCCCGCGCGGGGCCACCTTCCGGCAAAATATTCTACTCGGGGGCTGCGTGTGCGGCCCCCGATGCGTTTGGGACGGATGCGACCTCGATACCGTCCGTCTGCTGCTTCGTGGTGAGCCGTCGGTGACGCTTCCCCCCGACCCGAACCGCGCCGCACGCGAGCGGCATTGGCTGACGCTTACCCGCGAAACCTTGCCGGGTCTGGCGCGCAGCCGCGGCTGGCCGATCAGTGCCGACCATTGTTTTCAACGCGTTCTGCTCGACCATGCGTGTGGTGGCCGCTGGTACGATCACATCGCCGAACGACCAGCCTACCGCCATGCGCCCCTGCCCATCCTTGAGGCGGCGATCGCGCTCGGAGAGGCGCTGGTCGCTGGCGGCGCGGACCTGCGATCGCTCAACACGCAATCCCTGCGCTGGCGAGGAAAGCGCTAGCGCCTTCGATCAAGCACTTGCCTGCCGGCATTCGAGGGCGCAGCATCGGCGACGACGTGGGGCGCGATCGGGGGGTGAGCGGCCGATGACGGACCAGGCACAGGACAGCGCGGCCACGCCGCGTCCGAAATCGATCCTGCTGTTCTCCGACGGGACCGGCAACAGCAGCGGCAAGTTGTTCAAAACGAACGTCTGGCGTACCTATGAGGCCGCCGATCTTGGACCGCCGCAACCGGGACTGCGACCCCAGATCGCTTTCTACGACGATGGGGTCGGCACATCCTCGTTCCGTCCATTGGCGATCCTCGGCGGGATCTTCGGGGTCGGCCTGAAGCGCAACGTGCTCGACCTGTACCGATTCGCCTGCCGAAATTACGCCCCCGGCGACACAATCTACGCCTTCGGTTTCAGTCGCGGCGCGTTCACGATCCGTCTCGCGATCGCCCTGATCGCCTCGCAGGGATTGGTGCCCGCCGAGAGCGAGGCCGCGTTGCAGCGCGGGGCGGCGGACGCGTGGCGCGCCTATCGGCGGCGCTATCTGCCGCGTCGACTGCAATGGCCGACCAAGGCGTGGCGCGCGCTGCGTGCCGCGCTGACCGACGCGCGGCGGCGCCCCGAGGATCGCTACAGCCTGCGCCGCAATCGCCGCCCCGAGATCCGCTTCGTCGGCGTATGGGATACGGTCTCAGCCTATGGCGGGCCGAGCGTCGAGATCACGCGTGCGATCGACGACTGGTTCTATCCGCTGTCGATGCCCAATTACGCGCTCAACAAGCGCGTCGGATGTGCCCGCCACGCGCTGGCGCTCGACGACCAGCGCGATGCTTTCCAGCCGCTCGTCTGGGACGAGCTGGCCGAGCGCGACCTGATCGCGCGCGGGCTGGTGGACGAGGACCGGTTGCGACAATTCTGGTTCACCGGGATGCACGCGGATGTCGGAGGCGGCTACCCGGACGAGAGCCTGAGCTATGTCTCGTTGCTGTGGATGCTGGAGGAAGCGCAGGCGGCGGGGCTGCGCACGCTGGACGTCATCACCGATCGCCACCGCGCACTCGCCAGCAGCGCCGGGCCGATCCACGACAGCCGCGCGGGGCTGAACAGCTATTACCGCTACCTGCCGCGCCGAATCGATGCGCTGCTCGACCCGCCCGCGCCCGAGACCCGACTGGCGTGGCCGCCGGAGCGCGCGCGCGGTCGCGGGTTGCTGACCGCCGCGCGCATTCACGAAAGCGCGCTGGCGCGGATCATGCGCGGCACCGATCGCTATGCACCGATCACAATCCCCGAACGGTTCGAAATTCACCCGCCGCAATGCGCCGGCGAGAATGCACCGCAGCCGGCCACCGGCGCCGATGCAGCCCGCGCCGCGGCGATCGCACCGGACGTGACGGTCCCGCTGCTGTCGGCCACCGAGCGGGCGTTGCTGCTCGATCCGGCGCGTAACGCGGCGCGCGCCGCGATGATGCCGCGGGTGTGGGATGTCGTGTGGCGGCGACGCATCGTCTATTTCGCTTTCATCCTGGTCACGGTCGCGCTGCTCGCAATGCCGCTATGGGGAACCCGGTCCACGCTGTGCGAGGATAGCCGGTGTCTGCTGCCGGGGCTGTTCAGTCCGT
This sequence comes from Sphingomonas phyllosphaerae FA2, assembly GCF_000427645.1. GTDB lineage: Bacteria > Pseudomonadota > Alphaproteobacteria > Sphingomonadales > Sphingomonadaceae > Sphingomonas > Sphingomonas phyllosphaerae. Next base: position 2,381,779 of record NZ_KE386571.1, read on the forward strand.
TGAAGGCGGTGCTGCCGGGCGTGGCGGCGACGTGGATCGATACCTATACCAACAATCCCGTGTGGGCGGGTGGCCTGCTCGCCGCGCTGGCGGCGCTGACGATCGCCAGCGGGCGGCTGGGGGCGACGATCCGCGCGCGGTCCACCGAAGCCTGGGAATGCGTGCTCCGTGGCATTGCCCCGCAGCCGGATCGCGGCGGACTGGCACGGGCGGTCCGCACCTCGCCGGTCTGGCTGGGCCCGTTGCGGTTCGTCAAATGGCGATTGCTGCCGACCATTGCCGCACTGGCGGTGCTGCTGGCGGTGGTGGCGATCCCGCTTGCGCTGCCGATGCAATGGTGGCTCGCCAAGGCCGAACGCGACGGGACATTGTGCCCGATCGAGGAGAGCGGCGATCTGAACGGCGCGGCAGTGGACTTCGCCGCCAGGCGGCCCTGCACCGACCTGCACCAGACGCTGACGCCGGGCATCTCCTATCAGGTCACGCTGCGCGTTACGAAGCAATGGTGCGACCTTGGGATCAGCGCCGACCCGGTGCATGGCGACCGCGGCGGATGGTGGCTGACGCCCTTCCGTTTCCACCGCCGCGTGACCACCGCCAATTGGCTCAAGCCGCTGGCGATCGTCCGCAGCCCGGATGCGAAGGTGCGGATCGATCCGCTCGACTTCGACTACCTCGGTGCCAACACCTATCGCGCGCGGATCGTCGCGCCGGCAACGGGCGGGCGGCTCTATATGGCGGTGAACGATGCGTTTCCGCCGCTATTCTCATCGGTCTTCTACGACAACAACAAGGGTGCCGCATCGGTGACGGTCACGCCGGAGAAAGGCTCGGCCTGCCAAGACGACGGTTGCGCGATCGCGCTGCCCCCGCCACCAGCGATGGCGTGCGGCGCGCCGGTCGCGCGCTGAGCGACGAGGGACGCGGAGATGATCGAACGGCTGATCGCCATCATGGCGCGGCTTCGCGGGCCGAACGGCTGCGAATGGGACCGCGCGCAGACCTTCGCGACGATCGCGCCCTATACGATCGAGGAAGCCTATGAGGTCGCCGATGCGATCGAGCGTGATGATCTGGGGGAGTTGAAGGACGAACTGGGCGATTTGCTGCTGCAGGTCGTGTTCCACAGCCGCATTGCCGAGGAAGCGGGAGCGTTCGCGTTCGACGACGTGGTGGCGGCGATCAGCGACAAGATGGAGCGCCGGCATCCGCATATCTTCCGCGGCGAGGCAGAGGGCGGGCATCATCGCTGGGAAGAGGTGAAGGCCGCCGAGCGTGCCGCCAAGGGCGCGGCGAGCCCGCTGGACGGCGTGGCGCGCGGGTTGCCGGCGCTGCTGCGCGCCGAGAAGATCCAGAACCGCGCGGCGCGGGTCGGGTTCGACTGGCCGGACACCGCAGGGCCACGCGCGAAGATCGACGAGGAGCTGGCCGAGGTCGCGGCGGCGACGACACCGGCCGAGGTGGCGGATGAGGTCGGCGACGTGCTGTTCGCGGTGGTGAACTGGGCACGGCATCTGGGGGTCGAGCCAGAGGCGGCGTTGCGCGCGGCGACGGGGAAGTTCGAGCGGCGCTTCCGGGCGATGGAGGCGGCGGGCGGGACGACGTTTGCGGGGTTGCCGCTGGCGGAGAAAGAGGCGCTGTGGGTGAAGGTCAAGGCGGACGAGTAGACGCTCCCCCGTCATCCCGGACTCTTCGGCAAGCTCAGGAGAGCCTTGATCCGGGATCCCGCTTATCCCTCGGGCCGGCGAAGAATAAGCGGGGCCCCGGATCAAGTCCGGGGTGACGATCTCAGGAGCGTCCGTCATTCCCCCGCAGGGGGAAATCCAGAACCTCTGACGTCCCGAGTCTCACGAGAACCTGCGCGTCTGGATCCCCGCCTGCGCGGGGATGACGGGAAGGGTCACTCCCCGCGCGTGAGGAAGCGTTCGTGGTCGGACGGGGACATGCGGACCTCGTATACCACGCGCTCGTCCTCGACATGGCTGTCGAGCACCTCGCCGTGCGCGTGAAGCCACGCCGCCCCTGCCCCGTCTGCCGCCTCCAGCGCCAGCGTGTAGCGGACGTGGCCTTGCGTCAGCAGGTCGCCGATGTGGCGGACCAGCGCGTCGACGCCCTCGCCGGTCAGCGCGGAGAGCGGCACCACGTCGTCGCGGCGCGCCGCCTCCGCGAGCAGATCGTCGCGCGCGTCGCCGTCGAGCAGGTCGAGCTTGTTCCACGCCTCGATCACCGGCGTCGTCTCGGTGACGCCGACATCGGCGAGCACGCCCTCGACATCGGCCTTTTGCGCGGCGCTGTCGGGATGGGCGACGTCGCGGACGTGGACGAGCAGATCGGCGGACACGACCTCCTCCAGCGTCGCCTTGAACGCCGCCACCAATTGCGTCGGCAGTTCCGAGACGAAGCCGACGGTATCGGACAGAATCGCCTTGTCGATGCCGGGCAGCGACACCTGCCGCAGCGTCGGATCGAGCGTCGCGAACAGCAGGTCCTCGGCCATGACGTGCGCGCCGGTCAGGCGGTTGAAGAGCGTCGATTTACCGGCGTTGGTGTAGCCGACCAGCGCGATCACCGGCCACGGCGCGCGCTGACGGCGCTCGCGGTGCAGCCCGCGAGTGCGGGTGACCTGATCCAGTTCGCGCCGCAGCCGCGCCATGCGGTCGCGGATCAGCCGGCGGTCGGCCTCGATCTGCGTCTCACCGGGACCGCCGAGGAAGCCGAAGCCGCCGCGCTGGCGTTCGAGGTGGGTCCAGCTGCGCACCAGCCGCCCCGACTGGTAATCGAGGTGCGCCAGCTCGACCTGCAACCGCCCCTCGGCGGTCGCGGCGCGCTCGCCGAAGATTTCGAGGATCAGCCCGGTGCGATCGATTACCTTGGCCTCGAGCGCGGTCTCGAGGTTGCGCTGCTGGATCGGGGTCAAGCTGCCGTCGACGACGATCAGCCCGGCCTCCTCCATCCGCGCGCACGTGGCGAGTTCCTCGATCTGGCCGGAGCCGAGCAGGGTCGCGGCGCGCGGGGTGCGGATGCGCAGCGCGACGCGGTCGACGACGAGCACGCCGATCGCCTCGGCGAGCCCGGCGGTCTCCTCGAGCCGCGCCTCAGCGTCGCGGCTCGACCCGCCGAGATCGGGATAGACGACGATCGCGCGGGCGCCGCGGGTGAATTCGTCGCGGTCGCGCTCAAAGCCGGTGGTCACTGACAGTGGATCAATCCTCCCCGTCGTCGTCGGTATCGTCGTCATCCTCGCCGGTGTCGGAGAGGTTGAGCGGGCGCGACGGCTGGATGGTCGACACCGCATGCTTGTAGACGAGCTGCGCCATGCCGTCGCGCTGGAGCAACATGCAGAACAGGTCGAAGCCGGCGATCGCGCCCTGCAGCATCACGCCGTTGACGAGGAACATCGTCACCGGGTCCTCGGACTTGCGGACCGCGTTGAGGAAAATGTCCTGGAGCAGCGGCTGCTTGCGCGGATTGTCGTTCATCTGACCGACGATGCCGGCGACGTCGACCGGGCCGGCGGGCATGATCGTCGAGATCGCGTGCTTGTAGATCAGCTGCGACTGGCCATCGCGGCGCAGCAGCACCGAGAAATTGTCGAACCAGGTGACGATGCCCTGAAGCTTGACCCCCTTGACGAGGAACATGGTGACGGGCGTCTTGGACTTGCGCAGCGCGTTGAGGAACAGGTCCTGAAGCGACGTCGGCTTGTCGGCCATGAAGAGAATGTCCTTGTTCTTGGCGGGAGGTTCCCCGCGAGATGCGCCGTTGCCGGCGTCGGTGGCGTCGCACCGAAATACGACAGGCGTAAGTTAGGGTTCCGGTCGGCCAACGTCCAGATGCGGGCGGGCGCGGGGCGGAAGTTTGCGAAGGTGGCGCTAATTGGGGGTGGCGCGCAATTCTGGCGGCGGGCGGTGCGCGGCGGGCGCGTCGATCGTAGCGGATGTTGGAGGGTGTAGGACAGCCACCACTTCGTCATTCCCGCGCAGGCGGGAATCCAGAACCTCTGACGCTGGTGGCTCAAGCACGACCTGCGCGTCTGGATTCCCGCCTGCGCGGGAATGACGGGGTTTAGTCGTCCCGGGTCTCGGTGATGCCGAGCAGCTTGAGCTTCCGATGGAGCGCCGAGCGTTCCATGCCGATGAAGCTGGCGGTGCGTGAGATGTTGCCAGAGAAGCGGCGGATCTGGACGCGGAGGTACTCGCGCTCGAACGTTTCGCGTGCTTCACGCAACGGTGCGCCCATGATCGCGCTGGCGCCGGTGCCGGCGTCCTGCGTGCCGAGCACCTCGGCGGGGAGCAGGTCGAGGTCGATCCGCCCGATCCGGTCACCGGGCGCGAGGATGATCGTCCGCTCGACGACGTTGCGCAGCTCGCGGACGTTGCCTGGCCATTCGTAGGATTGCAGCGCGACCAACGCGTCGGTGGCGATCTCGGGCGGCGGCACGCGGCGATCGGCGGCGTAATGCGCGGCGAAATGCTCGACCAGCGCCGGGATGTCCTCGCGGCGCTCGGCGAGCGGCGGGATCGTGACGGGGACGACGTTGAGCCGGTAATAAAGGTCCTCGCGGAACCGGCCTTCGGCGATCTCGACGCTCAGGTCGCGCGCGGTGGCGGAGACGACGCGGACGTCGACCTTGACGACGCGCGTCCCGCCCATCCGCGTGAAGCTCTGGTCGGTCAGCACGCGCAGGATGCGCGCCTGCGTCGCGGGCGGCATGTCGGCGATCTCGTCGAGGAACAACGTCCCGCCATGCGCCTGTTCGAGCAGCCCGGTGCGGACGAGGTCGCCGCCCTCCTCGACCCCGAACAATTCCTCCTCGATCCGCTCGGGGTTCATCCCCGCAGTGCTCGCGATCACGAAATTGGCGTGCGCGCGTTGGCTCCAACCGTGGAGCAGCCGCGCGGCGACTTCCTTGCCAACGCCGGCCGGGCCCATGATGAGCACGCGGCTGCCGGTCGCGGCGACGCGCTTGAGGGTCGCACGGACGGCGTTGATCGCGGTCGAGCTGCCGGTCAGATCGGTGCCGCGCCCGGTCGCGGCGCGCAGCGACTTGACCTCGGCGCGCAGCCGCTCGGTTTCGGTCGCGCGCTCGACCATCAGCAGCAACCGTTCGGCCTGGAACGGCTTTTCGATGAAGTCGGCGGCACCTTTTCGGATCGCGGCCACCGCGGTGTCGAGCGTGCCGTGGCCCGAGATGACCAGCACCGGGATCGACGGATCGCGGCGCTTGATCTCCTCGAGCAGATCGAGCCCGTCGAGTCGCGAGCCCTGTAGCCAGACGTCGAGCAGCACGAGGCTGGGGCGGCGCGTTGCGATCGCCTCCAGCGCGGCGTCGCTATCGCCGGCCATGCGCGTGTCATAGCCTTCGTCCTCGAGCACGCCGGCCACGAGTTCGCGGATGTCGAGTTCGTCGTCGACGACGAGGATGTCGATCGCCATAAGGCTCAGATCCGATTTCTGGTCAACGCCGCGATCGTACGATCGTCGTCGTGGGAAGGAAGATGCTCGTCGCTGGCCAAAGCGGCAAGCGGGGCGGTGTCGAAGGACAGGGTCACGATCGTCCCGCCGCCGGGGCGGTCCGCGAAGCTGATCGTTCCGAAATGCTCCTCGACGATCTTTTTGACGATCGCGAGGCCCAGCCCGGTGCCGCGCGCACGGGTGGTCATATAGGGCTCGACGATCCGATCGCGTTCCAGCGGCAGCCCGACCCCGGTATCGGCGACCGCGATCGTCACGCGGCCGTCACCCTCGGCAAGCGTCATCGTGATGCTCGCCTCGCTCGCGTCGGCTTCCTCGACTGCCTCGACCGCGTTCTTGACGATATTGGTCAGCGCCTGTCCGAGCTGCCGGCGGTCGCAGACCAGCGACGGCGCGGGATCGGCGTGGTCGAGCACGAAGCGGATGCCTGGGTGCGCGACTTCGTGGAGGAACATCGTCTGGCGCGCGATATCGACCAGCGACTCGTCGCGGAACACCGGCTTGGGCATCCGCGCGAACGACGAGAATTCGTCGACCATCCGGCGAAGGTCACCGACCTGTCGTACGATCGTGTCCGTAAGGCGCGCGAAGGTGGTGTCGGCCGGGTCGATCTTGCCGCCATAGCGACGCTGGAGCCGTTCGGCGGCAAGCTGGATCGGGGTGAGCGGGTTCTTGATCTCGTGCGCGATACGGCGCGCGACGTCCGCCCAAGCGGCGCGGCGCTGATCCGTAAGTTGCTGCGTGATGTCGTCGAAGGTGATGATCGGGCCGCTGCCGTCGCGCGCGATCCGCGCCGCGAAGGTGCGCATCTCGCCCGCCACGTTGAGCTGCACCGCCGCCTCGCGCCCCGGCTGATCGAGCAACGCGTCGAGTTCGGGAGCGACATCGAACAGCTTGCGCCCGACCGGCGGCTCGGCGAGCCCCATCAGCGTCTGCGCCGAGCTGTTGATGAGTCGGATCGTGCGGTCGCGCGCGTCGATCGAGATCACGCCCGCCGACACGCCCGACATCACCGCCTCGATCAGCGCGCGGCGGCTGTCGAGCTGTGCGTTGGCGGTGACGAGCGCGGTGTTCTGCGCGACCAGCCGCGCGGTCATGCTGTTGAAGGCGTTGGACAGCGTGCCGATTTCGTCGCGTTCCAGCGTCTCGGGCACGCGTGCCGACAGATCGCCGCCCTCCACCCGGCGGGCGGCGTCGACCAGCTCGCCGACCGGGCGGACGAGCCGATCGGCGACGGTCAGCGCGATCCACACCGCCACCCCGACGATCAGCAGCGAGACGATCAGCAGCGCGGCGTTGAATTGCAGTTGCAGCGAACGCGCGCGGGCGATCAGCTGGCGGTAATTCGCCAGTGCGGCCTCGGCCCGCGCGGTCTGGGTGGTCATCTCCTTTGGATCGGTAACTCGCGCGGCGTAGAGGTACAGATCGTCGCTGCCCGGGATTTGCGTAAAGACCTGAATACGATCGCCCGTGATGATCGTCGCATTCTGTCGCTGACGCAGCTTTGCGATCGCGGCCTTCGTCACAAAGCGCGAAAAGTCGACATCATACGGGTTTACCACCGCGAGCGTCCGTACCTCACCCTGCGGCGTCAGGACGAACAACGCGCCTTCCGACAGGCTGCGATAATAGACCTGCCGACCGAACGTCGACCGGAACGACAGCGTGTCGATCGGCACTTCCTGCAGCGTCACCGACAGATCCGACGCCATCGTGAACGTCGCCTCCTGCCAGCGCTGGACAATCTGTTCGTAGGAGGTGCGGGTAAGCGAGGCCGCATTCTCGAACATCCCGCGCGAACGGTCGGAATACCAGAATTGCACGCCATATTGGAACAGCAGCGAGGCGAAGATCGTCACGAGCAGCGCCGGGATGGCGGCGACCAGCGAGAACAGCAGCACGAGGCGGACGTGGAGCCGACCGCCCGCGCCGATCGACGATCGTTCCGCGCGGCGCAGCGCGACGCGGCGACCGAACAGCATCATCAGTGCGATGCCGCCGACGAGATTGGCAACCAGCAGCGAGGCGACCAATGGCGGCTGGATCAGCCGCGCCGGATCGCCCTCGCCACGCAACGCGAAATAGCTGACGAGCGCGACCGCCACCGCGGCGGCAAGCACCATCAGCTCGATCGCCGGTGTCACACCGAACCGGCGCAGCGCGCCGGGCGGGGAAGCGGAGGAGGATGTCACTCCTGCGAACATTTCCCCCTCGCTACAGCATCAGTGTTGCATGGAAAACACATAATTGCCGATGAGTGATGCAGATCAGGGAGGGATGGACGGTCGACACCGGACCGTGGTCTGGAACACCTGTCCGTCATTGCTTCGCTACGTTCGCAATGACGGGTGACTATCGCGTTAGGGAAGGTCCAACCTCAAACGTCGATGCCTAACATATCCAGCCGCTTGCGAAGCGTGTTGCGGTTGAGGCCGATCGCACGGGCGGCGCGGAGCTGGTTGCCGCCGTGGCGCGCGAGCATCGCCTCGATCAGCGGGCGTTCGACCTCGCCGATGATCCGCGCGTAGAGCGAGCCGTCGTCGAGCGCGCGGGGTTCCTGTCGTGCCAGCCGCTCGATCATCGCGCGCACCGCGGCCTCGATCCCCGGGTCGGGGGCGGCCTCGACCGGCGCACAGCCGCCGATCGTCGCGTTCAGCTCCGCCGCGCCGATCCGGTCGTCACGCGACAGCGCCGCGAGCCGGCGCATCAGATTCTCCAGCTCGCGGACGTTGCCGGGCCAGTCGTGCGCCTCCAGCACCGCAACCGCGTCCTGGTCGAGCGTCTTGCGCGGCAGCCCCTCCGCCGCGGCGCGGTCGAGGAAATGGCGGGCCAGCTCCGCGACATCGCCACGGCGTTCGCGCAAGGGGGGCAGCGCGATCGGGACGACGTTCAGGCGGTAGTAGAGGTCTTCGCGGAACTGCCCGCTTGCCACCGCCTGTTGCAGATCGCGGTTGGTGGCGGCGACGATACGGACGTCGGCGCGGATCGTGCGCGCGCCGCCGACCGTCGTGAACTCGCCCGATTGCAGCACGCGCAGCAGCCGGGTCTGCGCCTCGATCGGCATGTCGCCGATCTCGTCGAGGAACAGGGTGCCGCCCGCCGCCTGCTCGAAGCGCCCGGCGTTGCGCTGCGCCGCGCCGGTGAACGCGCCGCGTTCGTGACCGAACAATTCCGCCTCGATCAGCTCGCGCGGGATCGCGGCCATGTTGATCGGCACGAACGGCGCGGACGCCCGCGCGCCGAGATCGTGGATCGCGCGCGCGACCAGTTCCTTGCCGGTGCCCGACTCGCCCGACACCAGCACGGTGAGGTCGTTCGAGACGACGCGCGCGATCACGCGGTACACGTCCTGCATCGCCGGCGAGCGGCCGATCAGCGGCAGCGAGGGGTCGTCGTCGCTCGCCTGCGTCTCGCCGCTGCGCCCGCCGCGCGCCAGCGCCGCGGCGACGGTGCGGGTCAGCGTGTCGAGGTCGAACGGCTTGGGAAGGTAGTCGTACGCGCCGGCCTCGGTGGCGCGGACTGCGGTGGTCAGCGTGTTGCGCGCCGACAGCACGATCACCGGCAGATCGGGGCGCGCCGCCAGCACCTGCGCGACATGGTCGATGCCGTCGCCATCGGGGAGCACGACGTCGCTGAGCAGCACGTCGGGCGGATGGCTCGCCAATTCGCGCCCCAGCTCGGCGAGCGTGGCGGCGGTGCGCACCTCATGCCCGGCGCGGCGCAGCGCGTGCGCGACGACGGTGCGGATCGCGTCGTCGTCGTCGACCAGCAGGACGCGGGTCATGCGCTGGCTCGCGGAAGGAGGATGCGGAAGACGGTCTGGTGCGGGGTGCCTTCTCGCGAATATTGGACGATGCCACCCATGTCGCGGACCAGTTTGTCGACCAGCGCGAGCCCGAGCCCTTTGCCCTCCGGCCGGCCCGAGACGAACGGGTCGAAGAGATGGTCGGCGATGTCGGCGGGCGCGCCCGGTCCGCTGTCGATCACGCAGATCTCGATCGGCAACGGGGTACGGCCGCGCCCTTTCCCTGCCGCGACCGTCACGCCGTGGCGATAGGCGGTGGCGAGCGTGATGCGGCGTTCGCCGCGCTCGCCCAGCGCGGCGGCGGCGTTCTTGAGCAGGTTGAGGATCACCTGCAGCAGCGAATCGCTATTGCCCATCGCGGGTGGCAGTGACGGATCGTAGCGTTCCTCGATCGCCACGCCGCGCGCGAAGCCGGCCAGCGCGACCCCGCGCGCGTGCGCGAGCAGCGGATAGATGTTCATCGGCGACACCTCGCGCGGGCGGGTGTCGGTGAAATCCTCCATATGGTCGATCAGCGCGGTGATGCGGTCGACCTCGGCGATCATCAATTGCGTCAGCTCCGCGGTGTCGACGCCATCGGCGATCAGCTGCGCCGCGCCGCGGATGCTCGACAGCGGGTTCTTGATCTCGTGCGCGAGCATCGCCGCCGCGCCGACCGCCGAGCGCGCCGCCGCCGCGCGGTCGGTCGACACGCCGAGCCGCCGCGACGCGCCGGCGTGGTGGAGCGTGATCGTGCGCCAGCCGGGATGATCGACCACCGCCGCCTCGATCAGATCGACGCGCAGCCGCACCCCGCGCATCGTCTCGACATCGGCGTCGAAGATCGCGAAGGCGTGCGCGTCGCGCCGCGCCTCGGCATCGGGGAAGGACAGGATCGCGGCCAGCGGCTGCCCGAGCATCGCGCGCTCGGACAGGTTGAGCAGCGTCTCGCACTCGGCATTGACGCGCGCGATCCGGTCCGCGGCGTCGACCACCAGCACTGCGACCGGCAGCGCGGCGAGCAGTTCCGCCGCCCCCGGGCCGCGCGTCTCGAGCATCACGCCGCTTCGCTCAGCCGATAGGGGGCGTAGAAGTCGGCGAGCATCGCCTTGACGCGATCGGCGTCGGGCTCCTGATTGACGCGGTTGCGGAACTCCGCCGAGCCATTCAGCCCCTTGGTGTACCAGCCGATGTGCTTGCGGGCCATGTTGACGCCGGTGAAGGTGCCGTAATGCTCCAGCATTGCGTCATAATGTTCGGCGATGACGCGGTATTGCTCGTCGAGCGACGGGTCGGGCAGCCGCTCGCCGGTGCGCAGCCAGTGCATGACCTGCGCGAGCAGCCACGGACGGCCATAGGCGCCGCGTCCTATCATGATGCCGTCGGCGCCCGACTGTTCCAGCGCCGCGGTCGCGTCCTCGACCGAGCAGATGTCGCCATTGGCGATCACCGGGATCGACACCGCGTCCTTGACCGAGCGGATGAAGCGCCAGTCGGCGTTGCCCTTGTACATCTGGTTGCGGGTGCGGCCGTGGACGGTGACCATCCTGACGCCGAGATCCTCGGCGATCCGCGCGAGTTCGGGGGCGTTGAGGCTGTCGTGGCACCAGCCCATCCGCATCTTGAGCGTCACCGGCGCGTCGACCGCCGCGACGATCGCCTCGATCAACTGCGTCGCGAGCTTCAGGTCGCGCATCAGCGCCGAGCCGGCATCGCCGTTGGTCACCTTGCGGACCGGGCAGCCCATGTTGATGTCGATGATCGCCGCGCCCTTGTCGCGCGCCAGCTTCGCGGCCTCGGCCATCTCATAGGGGGTGCAGCCGACGAGCTGCATCGACACCGGCTCCTCGGAGAGATGCCACGCCGCCTTCTGGATCGACTGGCGCGTCTCGCGGATCGCGGCCTGGCTGGCGATCATCTCGGTGACGTTGAGCCCCGAGCCGTAGCGGCGAACGAGCGTGCGGAACGGCTGGTCGGTCACGCCGGTCATCGGCGCGAGGACGACGGGCTCGTCGATGCGGACGTCGCCGATCTGAATGGGTCGGAGCATAGGGGTTCGGAAGCTGCCTGAAAAATGGGCAGATAGGGGATTCGGGCGATTCGGGCAATGCCGGTCGGGATTCCGTCATCCCGGACTTGATCCGGGATCCCGCTTCTTATGTCGGCCATCAAGAAGAAGCGGGGCCCCGGATCAAGTCCGGGGCGACGAAGGAGTGTCGTTGGTGGTCGATGGTAAACCGGTCGGTGATCCGAAAAGCCGCACCTTGCCCGCCAGCACCGGGCGCAGGACCAACCCGTTGAAATCGATCGCGGCGTGGACCAGCATCGCCGCCCACAGCCGCTCCGACACCAGATAGACCAGCGTCAGCAACACGCCCGCGATCAGCGTGCCGATCACGCCGCGCCAGCCCTGATAGGTATGGGCATAGCCGAAGGCGGCGGTCGCGCCTGCGAACCCGAGCAGCGCCGATCCGCTCGCGCCGGCGATCAGCAACGGCAGCAGCAGGCGGAAGAACAATTCCTCGGTCACCCCCGCCTCGACCGCGAGGAGCACACCCCAGCCGAGTTCGGCGCGCCGCATCGGCGTGACCGCACGCAGATCGCCGAGCGTCATGCGCCGCCCGCGGCGTTCGAGCAGCGCCGCGATCACCACCCCGGCGGCGGCACCGAACGCCAGCGGCTGCCAGCCCGGTTGTCCGACCCACGCGACCGCCAGCGCGCGCGCCGGCTCCAGTTCCGCCGGAAAGCTCCAGACCGCGTCGACGCGCCCGAGCAGCGCCAGCAACAGCAAGGCGACGCCGCCGAAATGCACCAGCGAGCGGAACGCCAGCCGCGCAAACCAGCGATGCCGCACCGCGCCCGGCGCGACCGCGGGCGGGCGCGGCCAATAGCCGAGGCGCCCGCCGTGCAGCAGCAGCCCGAGGCTGGCCAGCGCAACCGCCAGCGCGGCGACCGTCACTGGTCGAGGCGGTGCTCGCCCTTCACCCAGCGTACCGTGCCCGACGAGGCACGCATCACGACGCTTTCGGTGGTCATCTTGCCGCCGAGGCGGCGCACGCCTTCGAGCAGCGAGCCATCGGTGACGCCGGTCGCCGCGAAGATGCAGTCGCCCTTCGCCAGATCCTTGAGATCATACTGGCGGTCGAGATCCTCGATCCCCCATTTGCGCGCGCGGCCGCGCTCGTCGTCGTTGCGGAACAGCAGCCGGCCCTTGAACTGCCCACCGACGCAGCGCAGCGCCGCGCAGGCCAGCACGCCCTCCGGCGCGCCGCCCGACCCCATGTAAACGTCGATCGTCGTGTCGGGATCGCTGGTCGCGATCACGCCCGCGACATCGCCGTCGCCGATCAGCACCACGCCACAGCCGATCCCGCGCAGTTCGGCGATCAGCGCCTCGTGCCGCGGGCGATCGAGGACGCAGGCGATAATGTCCTTCGGCGCGACGCCCTTGGCCGCCGCGATCGCCTCGATATTCTCGGTTGGCGTGCGATCGAGGTCGATGACCCCGGCGGGCAGCCCCGGGCCGACCGCCAGCTTGTCCATATAGACGTCGGGTGCGTTGAGCAGGCCGCCCTTTTCGGCGATCGCCAGCACCGCGAGGCTGTTCGGCCCCGACTTGGCGCAGATCGTCGTGCCCTCCAGCGGATCGAGCGCGATGTCGATCGCCGGTCCTTGTCCGCTGCCGACCTTCTCGCCGATGAACAGCATCGGCGCCTCGTCGCGCTCGCCCTCGCCGATCACCACCGTGCCGTCGATGTCGAGCTCGTTGAGCGCCGCGCGCATCGCTTCGACCGCGGCGGCGTCGGCGGCCTTTTCGTCACCGCGGCCGGTCAGCGTCGAGGCGGCGATCGCAGCGGCTTCGGTGACGCGCACCATCTCCAGCACGAGCACACGGTCGAGAACCTTGCTGGCAGTCGGCATGGGAAGTCCTTCTTCTCTGATCGCACCGGGATAGGCGCGCCACATGACGGTGTCGAGGCATTTTGTTTTACATGTTATACAACAAGGCGATCAGAGCGTCAGCGCCGCTTTCAGCCCGACGACGCCGACATCTGGCGCATCGCGCACGCCGCCGGGCTGATGCACCCATTGCACGTTCGGGCGCAGTTCCAGCCAGTCGATCGGGTGCAGGCTGTAATAGACCTCGGCGGCATATTCGGCGTCGCGCACCGGGGTGCCCGGCACCAGTTCGTCGGCGCGGGCGGCGCGGCCGTTGACGTTGGTGCGCGCCACCGCGACGCCCAGCACGTCGCCGGGGAGTGCCGGCACCAGCCCCTTGTAGAACAGCCCTGCCGACACCTGATTGTCGGTGACGCTGGTCTTGCGGTCGGTCTGCGTCACGTTGAGAAAGATGCCGAGCCCGGTCAGCGACTTGCCGTCTTTCGACGTGCCGGTGAGCTGTTGCTGCATCGTGAAGTAGACGCCGTAGCGGCTCGACCGGCGCAGCGGATCGGTGCCGGTCAGCACCTGCGGTCGCCGATTGCGGTCGAGCAGCACGTCGTCGCCATCGGCGGTCGCAATCCAGCCGCCGACCTTGTACGACCCGACCTTGCCGTCGTCGCCGCCGCGGCTGACGCCGGTCTCGACCGGGATCAGCACGCCGGTCGCGCCGTGGAAGTGACCGACGAAAAAGTCTTTCTCGAGATTCCGCGGGTTGATCTCATACACCGCGCCCTGCACGTAGCGGTCGTCGTCGAGCGCGACGCGCACCCGCGCGCCCCATTGGCTGACCGGCCAATTATACCAGTAATCGCCGGCCAGATTGCCCGGCTGCGCGCCGCAGAAGCTGAGGTTCATGAAGTGGCAGGAGAAGGCCGCGAAATCCTCGCCGGGGTTTGTGCGGCCAAGCTTCACCTCGGTCCGGGTTCCGATCTTCTGCTCCCACCACAATTGCGTGAGGCGAACCGTCTGCCCGCGGCCGTAGATTTCCTGCGCCTGTTGCAGCGTGTTGAGCCCGGCATCGGTAGTCAGGTCGTAACCGCGCCGCCACGTCACCGTCGCCTGCACCGCGCCGCCGGTGATCCCGGCCAGCTTCTCCATGTCGAGCAACGCGCCGACGTCGAACTGCCCGGTTTCGCGGAACAGCTTCCGATCGCCGCCGCTGAAATTATACCCGCTTTCCGACGCATAACGCGCGGTCAGCCCGATCCCGCGCCGGCCGAGCCGCGTGCGAATCTCCTGCCAGTCGCCGATCAATCCCGGCGGCGGCGAACTCTGCGTGTCGCCGACCAGCGACGAAGGCGAGGTGTCGCGCGGGCGGCGCGCGGCCGGCGTGCGCGGCTGGCGCTGCGTATCGCCAGAGCGGGTCGCCGCACTTGCGCCCGGCTTCGGCGCGTTGGGATCGTCGGGCGGCGAGGCGCCGATGTCGACCTGCTGCGCGTGCGCCGCACCCGCCACCAGCAAGGCGGCGGCGGCGAAAAGCCCCTTCTTCATGAACCCCGGCGACCTTCTTTGCTTATCGTTACGTCGCGGCAACGAAGAAGCTGGGAAAAGGTTCGCGTGGCTTTTCGGCTCCCGTCATTGCGAGCGTAGCGAAGCAATGACGGGAGGATGCGGTTTTTATTAGTCCCGCAGCAGGTCGTTGATGCTGGTCTTGCTGCGCGTCTGTGCATCGACGCGCTTGACGATCACCGCGCAATAGAGCGCCGGCTTGCCGTCTCCGCCGCCGATCGAGCCGGGCACGACCACCGCATAGGGCGGCACTTCGCCGCGGAACGTCTCGCCGGTTGCGCGGTCGATGATCTTGGTCGAGGCGCCAAGATACACGCCCATCGACAGCACCGCGCCCTCACCGACGCGCACGCCCTCCGCCACTTCGGCGCGCGCGCCGATGAACGCGCCGTCGCCGATAATGACCGGATCGGCCTGCAGCGGCTCGAGCACCCCGCCGATCCCGACCCCGCCCGACAGATGGACGTTCTTGCCGATCTGCGCGCAGCTGCCGACCGTCGCCCAGGTGTCGACCATCGTGCCCTCGCCGACATAGGCGCCGATGTTGACGAAGCTGGGCATCAGGATCGCGCCCTTGCCGACGAACGCGCCGCGCCGCACCACGCTGCCGGGCACCGCGCGGAAGCCGGCGGTGCGGAACTCGGCCTCGCTCCAGCCCGAGAATTTGCTCGGCACCTTGTCGAACCAATGGCCCGCGCCGGGGCCATTATCGATCAGCGCGTTGTCGTTGAGGCGGAAGCTGAGCAGCACCGCTTTCTTGAGCCACTGATTGACGCGCCAACCGCCTTCACCGTCCGGTTCCGCCACACGCGCCTGCCCGGCGTCGAGGAGCGCCAGCGCGCGATCGACCGCGACGCGCACATCGCCCCCGGTGGTCAGCCCCAGCTCGGCGCGGTTCTCCCACGCGGCGTCGATCGTGGCGGAAAGCTCGGCGGTCATTGGTCCTCCAAAACAGACTGAACCCACACGGTGACGTCGGTCACGCGGTGGTCGACATAGGATCGGTCGGCGTCGTGGTCCTGCTCGGACCCGTTGTCCACCCAGACGGTGGTCATCCCGATCGCCTTGGCGGGTTTGAGGTTGCGCGCCATGTCCTCGACGAACAGGGCGCGGGTCGGATCGATGTCGAACGCGGCGCACAGCCCGGCATAGGCCGCGGCGGCGGGTTTCGGGGTCAGGTCCATCGCGACGATGTCGTGGACCGCCTCGAAACTCTGCCCCAGGCCCAGCCGGTCCAGCACCTTGAGCGCATACGGGCGGTCGCCGTTGGTGAAGACCAGCTTGCGCCCCGGTAGCTGCGCCAGCGCGGCGGCGAGCGGGGCGTTCTCTTCCAGCGCGTCCATCTCGATGTCGTGGACATAGGCGAGGAAGGCATGCGGATCGACGTCGTGATCGGCCATCAGCCCGGCGAGCGTGGTGCCGTGGCCGAGGAAATATTCCTTCTGGATGCGGCGCGCCTCGATCGCGTCGACGTTCAGGAAGTCGGCGATGAACGCGGTCATCCGCCGGTCGATGTGCGCGAACAGGTCGGCACGCGCCGGGTAGAGCGTGTTGTCGAGGTCAAAGATCCACGTATCGACGTGCGCGAAGGCCGGGTGCATGGCGCGGCGCTTTAGTGGGTTTGGCGGCGGGCGTCATCCCCGGCTCGTCCTCGTCATTCCCGCGCAGGTCCTCGTCATTCCCGCGTAGGCGGGAATGACGCAAGGGAGGGGCAAACCCCTGCTATCCTGCCGCCAACCGTAACTCCGCTGGCAGTCTTGCACCGCTCTCCCCACTTAATTGACATGACCCGTTATTCCCTTCTCGACCTCGTTCCCGTCACCGAAGGCGGCTCGGTCGCACAGTCGCTCGCCAATGCCGCGGATCTGGCCGCCCATGCCGAGCAACTCGGCTTCAATCGCTATTGGGTGGCCGAGCACCACGGCATGACCGGGATCGCCTCCGCCGCCACCGCAGTGGTGATCGCGCACGTCGGGCAGGCGACCAGCCGCATCCGCATCGGCGCGGGGGGGATCATGTTGCCCAATTCCGCGCCGCTCCAGATCGCGGAGCAGTTCGGCACGCTCGACGCGTTGTTCCCCGGGCGGATCGACCTCGGACTCGGCCGCGCGCCCGGTTCGGACCAGCGCGTCGCACACGCGCTGCGTCGCAATCTTTCCAGCGACGCCAACGAATTCCCGCGCGATGTCGTGGAGTTGCAGAGCTACTTCGCCGACGACGGGCGCACCGGCATCACCGCCACTCCGGGCGCTGGCGCGAAGCCGGAGATGTGGATCCTCGGCTCCAGCCTGTTCGGCGCGCAATTGGCGGCGATGCTGGGACTGCCCTATGCCTTCGCGTCGCATTTCGCGCCCGACGCGCTCGACCCGGCGCTCGACATCTACCGGCGCGATTTCCGGCCGTCGGCGGCGCTCGCCAAGCCCTATGCGATGGCCGGGTTCAACGTCTTCGCCGCCGACACGCATGAGGAGGCCGAGCTGCTCGCCAGCTCGCAGCAGCAGCAGTTCGTCGCGCTGCGCACCGGCAATCCGGGGCGGATGAAGCCGCCGGTGCCGGGCTATCGCGCCTCGCTGCCGCCGCAGCACGCCGCGATCCTCGACCATGCGCTGTCGGCGAGCGCGATCGGCACTCGCGACGAGGTGGCGCGCGGGATCGCGGCGTTCGTCGCACGCACCGGGGTCGACGAGCTGATGCTGACCAGCGCGGTCTACGACCATCAGGCGCGCCGCCACTCGATCGCGCTGGCGGCGGAGGCGATGCGGGAATTGCCGCTGGCGGCGTGACCTCAGCACCGCAACAAACGCCGTCGCCCCTGCGCAGGCGGGGGACTATGGCTGTAAGGTCCGTCCCGTCGGCCTGACACATGTACCACTTGCCATGTGTCAGCCACTCACCCGGACAACACAGACATGGGCCCCTGCCTGCGCAGGGGCGACGGAAAGGCGGTTGCCCTGCCCGCGCCACCCCGCTAACCGCACGCGATGGCGCACGTCGGCATCATCATGGGCTCCACCTCGGACTGGGAAACGATGCGTCATGCGAGCGAGACGCTCGAGGCGCTCGGCGTCGCGCATGAGACGAAGGTCGTCTCCGCGCATCGCACCCCGCAGCGACTCTACGACTACGCGACCGGCGCGGCCGGACGCGGGCTGAAGGTCATCATCGCGGGCGCAGGCGGCGCGGCGCATCTGCCCGGCATGGCGGCGTCGATGACGCATTTGCCGGTGCTGGGCGTGCCGGTCGAATCCAAGGCGTTGAAGGGCATGGATAGCTTGCTCTCCATCGTCCAGATGCCCGGCGGCATTCCGGTCGGCACGCTGGCGATCGGCAAGGCCGGCGCGATCAACGCCGCGCTGCTCGCCGCGTCGATCCTCGCCTTGTCGGACGAGGCGCTATCGCAGCGGCTTCAGGCGTGGCGGGCTAAGCAGACCGACGGCGTCGCGGTCGATCCGGCATGACGGTGATCGCGCCCGGCAGCACGATCGGCATCCTCGGCGGCGGGCAGCTCGGTCGGATGATCGCCAGCGCGGCGGCCGATCTCGGCTATCGCACCCACGTCCTCGCCCCCGACCGCGAAAGCGTCGCGGCGCAGACCGCCTCGTCGCTGACGCGCGCCGATTATCACAACAAGGTCGTGCTCGCCGACTTCGCCGCGCAATGCGACGTCGTCACCTATGAGTTCGAGAATATCGCCGTCGGGCCGGTCGAATGGCTCGCCGAGCGCGTGCCGGTCTATCCGGGTCCGCGCAGCCTCGCGGTGGCGCAGGACCGTGTGCGCGAGAAGCAATTCGTCGAGCAGGTGGGCGGGCGCCCAGCGCGCTGGCAGGCGGTCGCGTCGCGCGAGGAGCTGGACGCGGCGATCGCGGTGATCGGCTGCCCGGCGGTGCTCAAGACGACGCGCTTCGGTTACGACGGCAAAGGGCAGACGCGTTTGCTGTCGCCCGCCGACGCCGATGCCGCGTGGGAAGCGATCGGCGGCCCGGCGATCCTCGAAGCGTTCGTTGAATTCACGCATGAATTCTCGATCGTGCTGGTGCGCGGGCGCGATGGCACCATCACCAGCTACCCGCCGCCGTGGAACGAGCATCGCGACGGCATTTTGCATCGCTCGACGCTACCCGCTCCGGCGCAGATTGCCGCGCAATGGACCGAAGCCGCCGCGCTCACCGGCCGCATCGCCGATGCGCTCGACCATGTCGGGGTGCTGACCTGCGAATATTTCGCGAGCGCCGAAGGGCCGGTGTTCAACGAGATGGCGCCGCGTGTCCACAATTCGGGGCATTGGACGATCGAGGGGGCGGCGACCTCGCAGTTTGCCAATCACGTCCGCGCGATCTGCGGCCTGCCGCTCGGGGACACCGCGCTGGTGGCACAAGGCGCGGAGATGGAGAATTTGATCGGCGCAGATTGGGAGCGCTGGCCGGAGTATGTCGCCGCGCGGGACACCTATTTGCACCTTTATGGCAAGCGCGAGACGCGCGAGGGTCGCAAGATGGGACATGTCACGCGGCTGACGCGCTGACTGCGACCGTCATCCCGGACTTCATCCGGGATCCCGCTTCGTTACGCGAGCGCCGATGAAGAAGCGGGGCCCCGGATCAAGTCCGGGGCGACGGGGCTACCGGTCGCGTCGCGCACCGGTAATCATCCGCCGGGCGATCTTGCGCACGCCTTCGTCGTCCTTCGTCGCGTCATCCGCCGGATCGCCGAGATGGTCGAGGCTGTCCTCCAGATAATCGAGCAGCCCCGGGTGCCGGCCCTCGACATATTCGATCAGCCGGAACAGCAGATGCTCGGTCGCGATCTCGCGTTGACGGGTCTGCACCAGGGGGTCGGTCATCGCGCACTCCGGATTGTTCGCCCTCGCCAACCGTCGGGGCGCCGCCCGCGTTCCGTTACGACAGCTTGACGATTCGTTCGGTCAGCACCGCGACCCTGAACCCGAACCGTCGCGCTTCCAATCGGTTGGCGAGCGTGCGTCCATCGGGTTGCAGCGTCAGCGTCTGGCGGACCCGAAAGCCGCCGGTGCTGACGAACGCCAGCCGCAGCGTGCTCCCCTCTACCACGCCAGTCACCGGCCCGCGCGCGTCGGTGAGCGTGCCGGCATAGCGCCCCGGCGCGATCTGGCGCAGTCGCCAGTGGCGCGGGCGTGGCGGCTTGTCGCCCTCGGTCACGATCTGGTCGAGCGTGAGGACGCCGTCGCGGTCGATCCGCCCCCTGCCGCGCACGCTGACCGGTTGCCCCTTGCGCAAAACGACCTTCAGCGTGGCAGTGCCGCGCGTTTCCCCGGCGAAGAAACGCAGCGGATCGAAGCTGGCGACACTGGCGGCGGCAAGCGCGAGGGACAGGAGCATTCCGCCTCAACGCCCCGCGCCGCGAAACGACGCCAGCCGCAGCACGAGGAACCCGGCCATCGCCGACAGCAACGATCCCGCCAGCACCCCGATCTTCACCGCATCGACCTGCGCCGGGTCGGCGAAGGCGAGCCCGCCGATGAACAGGCTCATCGTGAAACCGATCCCGCACAGCAGCGCCGCGCCATAGATCTGCACCCATGACGCGTGGCGCGGCCGCTGCGCCCAGCCGAACCGCACCGCGGCAACCACCGCGCCGAACACCCCCACCTGCTTGCCGATCGCCAGCCCGGCGGCGACGCCCAGCGGCAGCGGCTGCAGCAGCGTGGCCACCCCGACGCCCGCCAGCGCGACACCGGCGTTGGCGAAGCCGAAGATCGGCACGACCAGAAACGCCACCCACGGCTGCAACGCATGTTCCAGCCGATGCAGCGGCGACCCCGCATCGTCGGGCGCGCCGGGCGAGCGACGGATCGGGATCATGAACGCCGCCAGCACCCCGGCGATCGTCGCATGGACCCCCGACATCCACACCGCGCCCCACAATGCCGCCGACAGCAGCAGATACGGCCACAACCGCGTCACCCCAACACGCCCGAGCGCGGCCATCGCCGCCATGATCGCCGCCGCCGCCAGCAGCGCGACGCCACCGATCGATGCGGTATAGGCGAGCGCGATCACCACCACCGCGCCCATGTCGTCGACAATCGCAACGGTGGTCAGGAACAGCTTAAGCGACGCCGGAACGCGCGGCCCGAGCAGCGCCATGACGCCGATGGCGAACGCGATGTCGGTGGCCGAGGGGATCGCCCAGCCGCGCGCCAGCCCCGGCGTCCCCGCGACCACGAACAGATAGATCAGCGCCGGCACCGCCATGCCGCTGACCGCCGCGATCGTGGGCAGCGCGCGATCGGACCAGCTCGACAGATGCCCGTCGACCAGCTCCCGCTTGATCTCCAGCCCGACCAACAGAAAGAACAGCGCCATTAGCGCATCGTCAATCCAGTGCAGCACCGACAGCGGCCCGACATGCCGCTGAAGAAGCGCGAAATACGCCGGGGCCAGCGGGCTGTTCGCGACGAGCATCGCCGCCGCCGCCGATAGCATCAGCACGATCCCGCCCGCCGCCTCGCTTTTCAGGAACATCCTGAGCGCAGAGCGTGGGCGCACGATGAGAGATAACGTCATTGGGGTCCTTCCAAGCGGAGCATTGCCGGCGGCCCGACCGGCATCGTCACCTGCTCGCCTCCTTCGGCGGACACCCGCCACGACTATCGCACTGCACCGTGCGAACGACAACCACCCGAACGCGCCTCCGCTTTGTAACAAATCATGTAAATGATAGTGACTCGCATATGCGATGACGTTAGACGCCGGGCTGAAAGTTGGGGAAACGCACATGAAGTTCTGGTTCGTCCTTCTATCCGGAAGCGCGCTCGGCCTCCTTCCCGCCGCCGCCCACGCCACCGCTCCGGACGGCATAGACGCCGCGGCAGAGGCGCAGCGCGACGGCGACGTGGTGGTCGTCGGCAAAAGTTATGGTCGCGAGGTCGGCAAGACGGTCACGCCGCTGAAGGATACGCCCAACACCATCACGATCATCGAGCACGACCAGATCGAGGCGCAGAACCTCTTCACGCTTGAGGATGCGATGACGGCCACGAACGGCATCACCGTCACCGGCATCGGCAGCGAGGATCCCTCATTCAATTCGCGCGGGTTCGTCATCAACAACTATCTCGTCGATGGCGTGCCGACGCGGTCGTTCGGCTTTCCCGGCGTGGTGCCGGACCTGTTCTTCTATGACCGGCTGGAGGTGCTGCGCGGCCCCGCCGGGCTGTTCACCGGCGCGGGCAATCCGGCGGGGAGCATCAACCTGATCCGCAAGCGCCCGCTGGACACGACCCGGGTGCAGGCATCGGCCGGCTATGGCAGCTACGACAATGTCCGGCTTGAGCTGGACGCCTCGACCCGGCTCGGCAGCGCGATCGGCGTGCGTGCGGGGGCGATGGCGCAGGATCAGGACCAGTTCTTCGATACCGCCCATCGACGACGCTGGGGCGCGTTCGCGGTCGGCGACGTCGCGATCGGCACGCGCACCACGCTGACCGGCGGCATCTATTACGATCGTTTCCAGCCTGCGGTGCAGACCGGGCTGCCCGGCTATGTCGGCGGCGCGGACGGCAGCGACGGGCGGCTGCTCGACGTGCGCCGCTCGACCTATCTCGGCGCGGACTGGAACCGCTTCAATTCGGAAAGCTGGACCGGGTTCGTCGAGCTGGCGCACCGGATCAGCGATCGCTGGACGCTGCGCGCGACGGGCATGATCGCCAACGTCGATCGCGTCGACAAATACAGCTATATCGGCAATGCCCCGGTCACCCTGGAGAATGGCGGCACCACCAATCATATCGCCTTCCTCGGCGACAACCGGCAGCGCACCCGCTCGTTCGACATCAACGGCGCGGGCAGCTTCCCGGCCTTCGGGCGCGAGCAGACGCTGATCCTCGGCATGGATTATCAGGCGCTCGACTATACGTCGTACAATGCGCGGCTGAGCAACTACGCGAGGATCAACGTATTCGATCCGGTGTATCCGGCCGAGCCGCCGATGGACCCGCGCGTCAACCTGCCGCTCTATCCGGTGCAGGGCACCAGCGGGCCGTGCACGGTCGCGTCGGCGACCTGCATCGCGCAGGTGCCGGCGGCGACGCGCACCTATATCGAGCAATATGGCCTGTACGGTCAGCTGCGGCTGTCGCCGGTCGATCGCCTGACATTGGTCGGCGGCGGGCGTGCGACATGGTGGTCGACCGATCTCGACACGCTCGCTCCGCTGACCGGGGCAGTCACCGCGCGATCGCAATACGGGTATGACGGACGCTTCACCCCTTATGGTGCGGTTTTGTTCGACGTCACGCCGACGCTCAACGTCTATGTCAGCTATGCCGACAGCTTCACCCCACAGGCCCCGCCCGCAGGCCGGGCGCGCGCCGACGGTCGCCCGATCGAGCCATTGATCGGCAGCCAATATGAGGCCGGCACCAAGCTGTCGTTGATGAACCAGCGGCTGCTGCTGTCGCTCGCCGCGTATCAGATCACGCAGGACAACCGGCTGGTCAACCCGCCCGAGGCGCCGGATCTCGTGCTGCAGGCCGGTCGCGTTCGCGCGCGCGGGATCGAGGCGGAGGCGACCGGGCAGATCGTGCCGGGGTGGCGAGTCAACGGCGGCTATACCTACACCCACACCGAATATCTGGAGGATACCGAGCCGCAGTTCGACGGGATCGCGCTGATGCCAATCATCCCGAAGCACATGGCGAAGTTCTTCACCAATTACGCCCCGACCGGTGGCATACTGGCGGGAGCGAGCGTCGGCGGCGGGCTGACGTGGTTTTCGTCCACCTATGGCGGCACCCCGGCGCTCTACGCGGCGAATGGCGCGCTTCGTTCGCGGTCGACGATCGTGCGGCAGGATGCCTATGCGGTGGTCGACCTGCGGGCGGGCTATCGGCTCAACGAGCAACTGTCGCTTTCGGTCAACGTCAGCAACCTGTTCGACAAGAGCTATTACGCGCGCCTCTCCAGCACCGGGCGCGGCAATTTCTACGGCGTGCCACGCACGGTGTTCGGGACGCTCCGCTACACGTTTCAGTGACGATAAAGGTCGTCGCCCGGAGCAAGCCCCGGGCGACGTGTCACGACGGGAATGGATTACAGAGCGTGGCGATCGGTGCGGATGCCGTCACCGGTCGATCCGGGGAGCGGTTCGGCGATCCGGCACCTCGCCTCTCGAGCGTCCCAGCAGACGGCCGAGCGCCTGCTCGTCTGCTCCCGGCGACCCAACCTGAAGTCAAGCGCCAAGGCCACCGCACGGCAACAGACCGGATACCATGTCGATGACGCCCTCGCCAACCGCATGGCGCTTGGACCTTGGTGGCTCAGTGACGTGACCCCCGTTTCTTCATCCAGTTGGAGCTAGAGACCGGCCCTTGAAGGGACGGACGGAATGAAGCGGAAGCAGTTTTTGGAAGAGCAGATCATCGGCATCCTGAAGGAGGCCGAGGCGGGTGCAGTGGTGACGGAGCTTTGCCGCAAGCACGGTATGTCGAGCGCGACGTACTATGCCTGGAAGGCGAAGTTCGGCGGCCTGGAGGTATCCGACGCGAAGCGTCTGCGGTCGCTCGAGGAGGAGAATGCTCGACTGAAGCGGCTGCTCGCGGACACGATGCTGGACAATGCGGGGTTGAAAGACCTGCTGTCAAAAAAGTGGTGACGCCCGCCGCGAAGCGGCAAGCGGTCGCCCATCTCCAGGCGACGCTGGGGATGAGCGAGCGGCGGGCGTGCATGGTCATCGGAGCGAACCGCACGAGCATGCGGTATCGCTCGTGCCGGGCGGATGATGGCGACCTGCGGTCGCGTTTGCGTGAGCTGGCGCAGCAGCGCCGGCGGTTCGGCTATCGTCGGCTGCACATCCTGCTTCGCCGGGATGGCATCACGATCAACCGCAAGAAGACCCAGCGGCTCTATCGCGAGGAAGGGCTGACGGTCAGGCGTCGGAAGGGGCGAAGGCGAGCGGTTGGCGCACGGGCGCCCGCGCCGGTGCTGGCGCTCCCCAATCAGCGCTGGAGCCTGGACTTCGTGCACGACCAGCTCGTCACCGGCCGGCGCTTCCGCGTGCTCAACATCGTCGACGACGTGACGCGCGAATGCCTCCGGGCGGTGGCCGATACGTCGATCTCAGGCCGGCGGGTCGTGCGCGAGTTGACCGCTCTGATCGCCGAGCGTGGCAAACCGACGATGATCGTCAGCGACAACGGGACCGAGCTGACGTCGAACGCGGTGCTCGCCTGGTCCGGTGAGGTTGGCGTCGAGTGGCATTACATCGCGCCGGGCAAGCCGACGCAGAACGGGTTCGTCGAGAGCTTCAATGGTCGCATGCGCGACGAACTGCTCAACGAGACGCTGTTCTTCACCATCGGTCAGGCCCGCTCGATCCTGGCGCGCTGGGTCGACGACTACAACACCGAGCGGCTGCACTCGTCGCTCGGCTACGCTACCCCGGCTGCGTTCGCTGCCGGGCTCGAACAGCAACGGACGGGGTTAACCCCGTCCGTTGCTTCACCTGCGCTCATGCGCAACAACACCGGTCGGTCTCTGGTTGCCGCTGGATGAAAGACTGGGGTCACGTCACTTCCATCATGCAAATTGCCAACCTGCCGGTGAAGATCAGGGAGCCCGGGCGTCAGCGCCGGCGTACGGTCTCGTTGTTCGAGATGATGGTCTTGCGACTTGCCACGGGCCAGACCAGCCGGCGCCGGTCAGTGCTGCCGTTCATCAAGCTGGTAATTAGCGCCGCCCGCACGCGGGCAGCTCCTGCTCATCCTGTACCGACCGAACCGTTCAAGCCTGTCGACCCGGAGCTTCTTGCCACGCGCGACCATCTTAATACCGCGCTACAGCATGGTTCGGTCCGCGAGGTTGACGATGCTATCGCTCGACATCTGATGTCGGTTCATAAAGTCGCACACCGTCAATCAGCTTGGTAGGCTCGCAGCATCAAAACTGGCCATTTTTGGTAGTTTTCTGCGGGTTTCGAGACTTAAAAAAGCTTCAAATTGAGTTGGGCGTCTGCAGGCCTGCAGACGCCCTTTTCGCACCTGTAAACGTCGTGCACTTAAGCGAAATTCGCCTGCCGATTGACCTGCCAAGGTTTTTGGCAACCACGCGCGCTCATCGATTAAAGCGCTGTTATTCCACCACTCTTTCACTTCAATCGAGAAAGAATGGCCCTGTTAGTGGCGTGTGTTTGCATAATCTGGTGGCGTGTGGGCGTCATGCCGAGACAAAGCACGCCAGACGCCGGTGGCAAAGCCTTCCTTTCAGGCGCTTGCGAGAACCCGTACTGCCCCGCTCATCCTCAGAGAATGCGCGGCTAGGTTGGCAGATTTCTGGATGAGCCAGATTCTCCGAGATACGGCTAGCTACGCCATGCGGCGCGGAAAGGCGTCCTTCTCACGGCATCCCGGTCGAAAACTCAGATATTTAAGACTGAGTGGCGGAGCGGGAGGGATTCGAACCCTCGATACGCTTTTGACGTATACTCACTTTCCAGGCGAGCGCCTTCGACCACTCGGCCACCGCTCCGCATGCTTGGAGCGGCGGCACTAATCGGAGTCGCCACATTGCGCAAGCGGGTCGATTGCCTCGCAGGTCGTGTTGCGTCACCTTACGGGCATGTCGATGCTCGCCACACTGATGCTGCTCTCGCAGGCCCCCACCGCCGCGGTGCCCGCGCCCCACGAACCGATCGAGAGCGATTGGCGCGCGATTCCCGATGACGAGCTGCTCGTGATGCGGCTCGCCGGCGATCGCACAGTCGTGATCCGGCTCGCGGCCAGCTACGCGCCACTGCACGTCGCCAGCATCCGCAAACTGGCGCGCGCGCATTGGTGGGACGGATTGAGCGTGTACCGTGTGCAGGAGAATTGGGTCGCGCAATGGGGCGACGCCAGCGAGAAGAAACCGCTCGCGCCCGGTGTACCGACGCATGTACCGCCCGAGTTCGAGATCGCCCGCTTCGCGCCCGCGCAGACGCTGACGCGCGCCGATCCGCATTCGGCAGTGGCGGGGATCACCGCGGACGGCTGGCCGGTCGCCAGCGATGGAAGCGGCCATGCGTGGCTGACGCATTGCTATGGCATGGTCAACGTCGCACGTGACGCCGATCCGACCTCAGGATCCGGTGCGGAGATGTCGACACCGATCGGCCAGTCGGCGCGGCGGCTCGATCGCAACTATGCGCTGGTCGGGCGGATCATCGCGGGGATGCGATATCTCTCGTCCCTGCCGCGCAGCGATGCGCCGATGGGCTTCTATGCCGAGGCGGCGGAGCGCACGCCGATCGTCGAGATGCGGCTCGCCAGTGAGATACCGGCGGCGGCGCGCCCGCGTTTCCAATACCGCGCGGCGGACAATCCGCGGTTCGCCGCGATGATCCGCCGCCGCGAGAACCCGCCCGCGCCGACCATCGGTGGTGGCGGGATCGAGGTGTGCGAAGTGCCGCTGGAGGTTCGGCGGGTGCCGTAAGGTGACAAGGGTTTGAACCTCGCCCCGGATGCCGGGATGAGGAGGGACGGACGTCCTAGAAGGCAATCGATTCAAGCTGAAGTGTCACCCTGGCGAAAGCCGGGGCCCAGTTGGGTGGCGCTGACGATGGGCGTCGCGCCTCATATCGTTAGCCTTGCCAACTTGGCCGGCCTTCGCCGGAGTGACGGTGGGAGATGGTTCAAGCCGGGTGGATCACACCTCAACGGCGATAACTGTCCAACCCCGCATCATCGCCGGACCACAAGCCCTACCGCTGCGCCCCGACCCAGTCGGACACCTGCTGCGCGACCTGATTGGCCGCCTGGCTCAGCGCCGCACCCGCCTGATC
Organism: Sphingomonas phyllosphaerae FA2; assembly: GCF_000427645.1. Classification (GTDB taxonomy): domain Bacteria; phylum Pseudomonadota; class Alphaproteobacteria; order Sphingomonadales; family Sphingomonadaceae; genus Sphingomonas; species Sphingomonas phyllosphaerae. The sequence continues at coordinate 2,409,281 of NZ_KE386571.1, forward strand.
CGCCTTGATCTCGGTGACGGGAACCCGCGCCTCGAAACGGCGCTTTTCGACCGTCGGCTTGCCCGCCGGCGTGTACGACGCGTCATACGTCACCACCGCCTGTCGCTGCACCGCATCGACCCCGAAGGTCCGCAGCTCGCCGCCCAGCATCGCGCTCGGCGCGTCGAACGACTGCGCCGGCGACAGCACCACCATCTGCGCACGCGCGGTCAGCGTGTCCGATAGCAGCCGCGCGAACAGCCGCGCAGGCGGCTCGGCCCATTGCGCGTCCTTGACGTAAGCGAGCGACGTGTCGGTCGCCTGCACCGGCAAGCGCGTTCCCGCGATCGACTGCGGCACCGCCGGCACCTCGATCACGATCGCGCGGCCGGTCGCGGAATTCTGCACCGTGCCAGCAGCAGGTTGAGCCTGCGGGGCGATTGTCAGCAGCGAGGGCGGCGGCGACGCACCAAAGCGGATGCAGCCGGCCAGCGGCACCAGCGCCGCGACGATCAGGAGCTTGTTCGCCAAAGCACGCACGGTCACTTCCCCTTATAGTCCGGCAGCGCCGGCTGCCCCACCAGCGAGCTGGCGCCACCCTGCTCGACCCGCTCGCTGATCGACTTCAACGAAGAGGCGGTCACGCGCAGGTCGCGCACCAACTGGTTGACCTGCGGGATCGTCTGCTTGCTGAACGTCGTCAGCCCAGGGCGCGCATCGCCGATCGCGGCATTGAGCGTGTCCGCACTCTGCTGCGCCGAGGTGATCGCTTTATTGAGATTGGCCATCGCCGGCTGGACGTCGTTCGCAAGCACGCCGTTGGTGGTCTGCGCCAGCGCGCCGATCTGTTCGGCGGCATTGCCTGCCTGCTGGATCGCGATGCGAGTCTGCGCCAGCGTCGAGGCGATCTCCGGCCCACGATCGGCGAGCGCATCGGTCAACCGGTTGGTATTGTCGAGGATACCCGCGATCGACGCCTGGTTGCGATCGCTCAGCATGCCGGTCAGCCGCTCGGTCAGCGTCGACAGCCGCTCCAGCAGCTGCGGCGCCGAATTGAGGATCGCGCCGATCCCGCCGGTCTTGGTCGGGATCACCGGCACGCCTAGCGGGCAAACGCTCTTGGCGGCGTCACCTTCGGGGCAGGTGATCGGCTGCGCGCCCTTGGTCGCGCCGTCGAGGCTGACGGTGCTGGTGCCGGTGAAGCTGCCCTGGATCGTCGCGGTGGTGCCGCGCAGAATCGGCGTATCGTCGTTCACGCTGATCCGCACGCGCACATATTGCGGATCGGGCTTCCACAGCGAAATGCTCTTCACCTGCCCCGACGGTACGCCCGAGAAGGTGACCGACGATCCCTTCGCCAGCCCGTCGACCGCCTGACGGAAGAAGATGTCGTAGTCGCGCTCTTCGGCGCCGCCGATCCGTGCGATCCACACCGTGAACACCGCCACCAGCGCCAGCAGGATCAGCACCACCGCGCCGACGAGGACATGGTTCGAACGCGTTTCCATCTCTCAGCCCCTCTCGCCCGACCCGGTGATGCTGGCGGACCGCTGATGGCCACCCGCATCCGCGTCGCGCGCATAATCGTCGGCCATCCCGCCCTGCGAGCGCTGCCCGCTTTGCAGTTGCGCCACCTCGGTCGGGTGCGCGGCGGCATCGCGTGCCGCGCCGCGCTCCTGCGAGGCCACCGCAGCGCGGCCGCGTGGCCCGTTGAAATATTCCTGGATCCACGGGTGATCCAGCGCCAGCAATTCGTCGATCGTCCCGACCGCGATCACGCGCTTGTCGGCCAGCACCGCGACGCGGTCACAGATCGCGTACAGCGTGTCGAGATCGTGGGTGATGAGAAAGACGGTCAGCCCCAGCGTCTTCTGCAACGCCTTGGTCAGATCGTCGAACGCCGCCGCCCCGATCGGATCGAGCCCGGCGGTCGGCTCGTCGAGGAACAGCAATTCCGGATCGAGCGCCAACGCGCGCGCCAGCCCGGCACGCTTCTTCATGCCCCCGGACAGTTCGGCGGGAAACTTCGGCCCGGCATCCGCCGGCAAGCCGGTCATCACCACCTTGTACGACGCGATCTCGTCGAGCAGCGCAAGGTCGAGGTCTGGATAGAATTCGCGCAGCGGCACCTGCACGTTCTCGGCGACGGTCAGCGTCGAGAACAACGCCCCGCCCTGAAACAGCACGCCCCAGCGCTTGCGGATCTCGACCGTATCATGCTCGCTGCGGTCGAGCGTCGGTTCGCCGAACACCTCGACCTCGCCCTGCGTCGGCGATTGCAGCCCGATGATCGAGCGCATCAGTACCGACTTGCCGGTGCCCGATCCGCCGACCACGCCGAGGATCTCGCCGCGCCGCACCTCGAGATCGAGGTTGTCGTGGATGACCTGATCGCCGAATTCGTTGCGCAGCCCGGTCACCTTGATGATCGGCGCAGTATCGGGGCGGCTGGCATTATGTTGCGGCATCAGATCCAGCCGATCTGTTCGAAGAAGACCGCGAAGAACGCATCGACCACGATGACCATGAAGATCGCCTGCACCACCGCCGACGTGGTCTTGAGCCCGACCTGCTCGGCGTCGCCCTTCACCTGCATCCCCTGGAAGCAGCCGGCGACCGCGATGATCCCGCCAAACACCGGCGCCTTGATCAGCCCGACGAACACGTCGGTGATCGGCACCACCTCGCGGATGCGCGCCACGAACGCGATCGGAGGAATGTCGAGCGCGAACCAGCACAACAGGCAACCGCCGAACACCGACAGCACAGCGGCATAGAAACCGAGAAGCGGCATCAGCACGATCGCCGCGATCGTCCGCGGCAGCACCAGCGCCTCCATCGGCGAGACGCCGATCGTCCGCATCGCATCGATTTCCTCGGTCAGCTTCATCGTGCCGAGCTGCGCGGCGAACGCAGAACCCGATCGCCCCGCGACCATGATCGCGGTCATCAGCACGCCCAGCTCGCGCATCGAGATGCGCCCGACCAGATTGATCGTGAACGCCTCCGCGCCGAATTGCCGCAGCTGCACTGCGCCCTGCTGCGCGATCACCACGCCGATCAGGAAGCTCATCAGTCCGATGATGCCCAGCGCCGAGACGCCGACCACCTCGAACCGCTGCACCGTCGCGTTGAAGCGGAAGCGGCTGGGATGGCGGATGACACCGCCGAACGCGATCACCGTCTCGCCCATGAACCCCAGCAGCCCGAGCGCAGTGCGCGCCGAATTGGCGGTCGACTCACCGATTTCGGCCAGCACGCGCCCGAAGGCGGAGCGCGACTGCGGGCGCATCTGCACCGGCTGGTCGGCGGCCTGCACCTGCTCCAGCAGGTTCTGCCCATCGCCGCTCAGTCCCTCGATCCGCGCGCCATGTTCGCGCGCGAAGCGGTGGACCACCCACGCGCCGATCGTGTCGATCCGCTCGACTGCGGAGAGGTCGACGACCGCCACCTGCCCGTCCTGCTTTCCCAGCCGGGTCGGCAAGTCGCCCAGCCGCGCCAGCGACAGGTCACCGGTCACGCGCAGCACCTGTCCGTCGGCACCGTCACGATCCATGCTGAAGTCGGCAGCCGCACTCATCGTTCGATCCATGCGGCAAAGCTCATCCGCTCACAAGCGCCCAGCGTCGCAATCGTTCCGCGCGCGTACCACTTTTGTGATCGTTCACTCACAACGCCACGTCGATGCTGTGGATCACCACCCCTACCAGCCCGCCGACCAGCGTCCCGTTGATGCGGATGAATTGAAGATCCTTGCCGACCGCATTCTCGAGTCGCTGCGTCACGGTTTGCGCATCCCAGCCGCGCACCGTCTCCGACACCAGCCGCACGATCGCATCGCCATAATCGGCCGCCGCGCCCACCGCCGCGCGCCGCACGAAGCGGTTGATGATCCGCCCAAGCCGCGGATCGTCCTGCAAGGTCGCGCCCAGTTGATGCAGCGCCTCGCCCAGCTTGCCCGCCATCAGAGCATCGGGATCGCGCGCCGCGCGCAGCATCGCGGCGCGCGCCTGTTCCCACAAACCGTTGATCCAGTCCTGCATCGCAGGATTTTCGAGCAGCTCGATCTTCACCGTCTCTACACGCGCCTGCAACGCGGGATCGTGCTGGAGCCGCTCGGCGACGCTCGCCATCGCCTCCTCGACCTTCAGGCGCAGCGGATGCTCGGGGTTGTCGGCCATCTCCGCGACCAGTTTGTCGAGCCCGTCGATGATCTTGTTGGCCAGCGTCTCGTCGAGTCCGGTCCAGCGCAGCACGGTGCCGGCGCGGTCGTGGACCATCGCGCGGATCAGATGCTCGTTCGACCCCAGTGCGCCGCGCATCCAGCGCACCAGCGCGTCGATCACCGGGCGATGCCGCTCCTCCGCCATCGCCGCCGCCAGCGCGCGGCCCAGCATCGGCGACAGCTCGGTTTCGCGCACGCGGGCGACCATCATCGCGCGCACCATCCCGCCCAGCCGCTCCTGATCCAGCGCCTGCAACACCTCGGTCGCGAGCCGCGAGATGCCGCGCGTCAGCCGGCTACCCCCCGCCCCGCGCGGGTTGGCGAGCCAGCGCCCCGCCGCCGCGGCGACGTCGATCCGCTGCATCCGCCGCGCGACGACCGCCGGGATCAGGAAATATTCGCGCAGGAATTGCGCGAGCTGGTCGCCGATCCGGTCCTTGTTGCGCGGAATGATCGCGGTATGCGGGATCGGCAGCCCCAGCGGGTGGCGGAACAGCGCGGTCACCGCGAACCAGTCCGCCAGCCCGCCGACCATCGCCGCCTCGGCAAAGGCGCGGACGAACCCCCATGCGGGATGCCGCGACTCCAGCGCGCGCGATGCGAAGAAGGCGGCGGCCATCACCACCAGCAACAGCCCCGCGACGCGCCGCATCCTCACGAGGGCGGCGGGCGGAGGGGCGGCGCGGACGATCATCCCCGTAACAATCCCTGATCGCCCGTGAAGTTCAAGGCCGCCGCCGAAGAAGCCTCGTCGTCCCTGCGCAGGCAGGGGCCCATGTCTGTCGAGTGCGCCCGCACCCTACCCGGCACCGGCCACGCCAATGTGTCAGCCCAAACCCCTATTCCGCCGGATGCTCCCCATCGCCCCGGAACGGAATCCGCCCGTGCGGCGCGCCGATCGCATCATGAGGCGCATGCTCGATCACCGCCCCCTCGTCGCCCGGACGATAGGTCAGCAGCCGCCGCCCCAGCCACGGCCCCACGCGCCGCTCGACCCCGATCGCCAGCGAAAAGGCCGCCGGCACGATCAGCAACGTCAGCACGGTCGAGACGATCAACCCGCCGATCACCACGATCCCCATCGGCGCGCGCGACGCCCCGTCCCCCGACAGCGACAGCGCGGTCGGCACCATGCCCGCGACCATCGCGACGGTGGTCATCACGATCGGCTGCGCGCGCTTGTGCCCGGCATCGACGATCGCGTCATACGACGGCACGCCCGCCTGCATCTCCTCCAGCGCGAAGTCGATCAAGAGGATCGAGTTCTTGGCGACGATCCCCAGCAGCATCAACAAGCCGATGAACACCGGCATCGACAGCGGATTGCCGGTCAGCCGCAGCGCGATCAACCCGCCGAGCGGCGCCAGCGTCAGCGACGCCATGTTGACGAGCGGCGGCAACAACCGGCGGTACAGCAGCACCAGCACCGAGAAGACGAGGAACACGCCCGCCACCACCGCGACGATGAAGTTCTGGAGCATCTCCATCTGCCACTTGGCCTGTCCGACGCTCAGCTCGCCCACGCCCAGCGGCAGGTTCTTCATCGCCGGCAGCTGCTTCACCTTGGGCAGCATCACGCTGATCGTCTGGCCGGGGCTCAGGTCCGCGCCGATCGTCAACTGGCGCTGCTGGTTGATGCGCTGGATACGCGTCGGACCGGAGCCGAAGCCGATCTCGGCGACCACGCTCAGCGGCACCGAGCCGCCGGTCAGCGTCTGCACCGGCAAATTCTGGATCGTCGCCAACCGCGAGCGCGAACTCTGCTCCAGCGCGACCCGGATCGGGATCTGCCGGTCGTTGAGCGAGAAGCGCGCGCTGTTCTGGTCGATGTCGCCGATCGTCGCGATGCGGATCGCGTTCGACAGCGCCGACGTCGTCACCCCCAGGCTGGCGGCGAGGTCGAGCCGCGGCTTGATGATGATCTCCGGACGATTGAGATCACCCGCGATGCGCGGCGCGAGCAGCCCCGGCACCGTGCCCATTTCCTTGACCAGCCGGTCGGCGGCCTGGCGCAACACGACCGGATCGTCACCGCCCAGCGTGATCGAGACGTCGCGATTATTGTCGCCCCAGCCGAACTGCGACTGGAAGTTGACGCGCGCGTCGGCGATCTTCGCCAGCTCCGGCGCCAGCGCGCGCTCGAACTCGGTCGAGGTCTTTTCGCGCTTCTCGCGCAATTGCGCAGTCACGCGGCCCGAACCGACCAGCGTACGGGTGTAGATGCTCTCCACCTCGGGCTGCTTGCTGAGCACGGCGTAGACCTGATCGACCACGCCCTGCGTCGTCTGCAGCGTGCTGCCCGGCGGCATCGTGATCGTCACGGTCGAGCGCGGCATGTCGCGCGCCGGCTGGAAGGTCAGCGGCGAGGTCGCGAACATCGCGATCGTCGCCACGAACGCCAGCACGCCCGCGCCGATCATCCACATGCGATGATCGCGCCAATATCCCACGACCCGGTGCACCCCGCCCTTGGCACGCGCCCGCGCCGCGCGGGTGCTGTCCAGCGTCCAGATCAGCAGCCGCTGATAGGTATTGAGCAACCAGCCGCCGCCATGTTCGACATGACCGCCGGCCTTCAGGAAATAGGCCGCCACCATCGGCGTGATGAGCCGCGCCACCGCAAGGCTCATCAGCACCGCCGCCACGACGGTCAGCCCGAAATTCTTGAAGAACTGCCCGGCGATCCCCGGCATCAGCCCGACCGGCAGGAACACCGCGACGATCGCCATCGTCGTCGCCAGCACCGCAAGGCCGATCTCGTCCGCGGCGTCGATCGACGCCTGATACGCGCTCTTGCCCATCCGCATGTGGCGGACGATGTTCTCGATCTCCACGATCGCGTCATCGACCAGCACGCCCGCCACCAGGCTGAGCGCCAGCATCGTCATGTTGTTGAGCGTGAAGCCCATCAGATCCATGAACCAGAACGCCGGGATCGCCGACAGCGGGATCGCCAGCGCCGAGATGATCGTCGCGCGCCAGTCGCGCAAGAAAAGGAACACGACGATCACCGCGAGGATCGCGCCCTCGATCATCGCATGGATCGCGGTCTTGAACTGCTCCAGCGGATATTTCGACCCGTCGAGCCGCATCTTGAAGCGGACCTGCGGGTTGCGCTTCTCCAGCGCCTCCAGCTTGGCCTTCGCCTCGCGGAAGACCGTGACGTCCGAATAGCCCTTGGCGCGCGTGAAATCGAACGACAGCGCCTGCCGCCCGTCGACCGACGCGGCCGACCGCTGCTCGGCGTACAAGTCACGCACCGTCGCGACATCGGACAGCCGCACCGTGCGGCCGTTGCCGACGTTGATCTGCAACTGCCCCAGCTCATACGCGGTATGCGCATTGCCGAGCACGCGCACCGATTGCTCGGCGCCCGCGATCTCGGCGCGCCCGCCCGGCGCGTTGAGGTTCACCTGCCGCAATTGCGCGTTGATCTGGCTGGCGGTCAGCCCCTGCGCGGCGAGCCGCGCAGGGTCGAGGATCACGCGGATTTCGCGGCTGACCCCGCCGTTGCGCGTCACCCCGCCCATGCCGGGCACCGACATCAGCTCCTTGGTCACCGTATTGTCGATGTACCAGCTGAGCTGTTCCAGCGTCATGTCGGTGCCGACCGCGGTATAGCTGCCGAGGTCGTTATCGTTGATCTTCACCCGCGCGACCTGCGGCTCGAGGATACCCTCGGGCAGGTTGCCGCGGATCTGCGTGATCGCGTCGCGCGCCTCGTTCACCGCGCGGTCGATCGGCGTGCCGATGTCGAGCTGGACGATCGTCGTCGACGTGCCCTCGGACACGAACGACTGGATTTCGTCGATCCCCTCCAGCGAGCGCACCGCCGCCTCGACGCGTTGCGTGACCTGCGTCTCCAGCTCGCTGGGCGCGGCACCCGGCTGGGTGATGTCGATCGAGACGATCGGGAAGTCGATGTCGGGCTGTTCGTTGATGTCCATCCGCACGAAGCTGACGATCCCCGCGACCGTCAGCATCAGGAACAGGACGATCGACGGCACCGGGTTGCGGATCGACCAGGCGGAGATGTTGCGAAAGCCCATGACGTCCCGTCCTCTTATCGCGCGGCGGTCGGTTTGGCGCGCTGCGGCTTCACCATCTGCCCGGGGTTCAGGAACGCGCCGGCGGATTGCACGACGCGTTCGTCGCCGTTCAGCCCGCTGGCGATCGCGACGCGGTCGTCGGCCACGGTGCCCAACGTTACCGCGCGGCGCTCGACCTTGTTCTGCGCATCGACGATATAGACGTAATTGCCCTTCTCGTCACTCAGCAACGCCGATTGCGGCAGCTCGGGCTGGCGCGCGCCGCCCGCGGTGATCGTCGCGCTCGCGAAACCGCCCGGGCGCAGCGCCGGGTCATAGGATAGCTTGATGCGCGCGATCCCCTGCCGCGTCTGCGGATCGATCACCGGCGCGACCTGCCACACGCTCCCAGGGAAGGCGCGCGTGTCGCCGACCGGCACCACCTTCGCCGGCGAGCCGACCCGCACCACCTGCAAATCGCCCTCGGCGAGCTGCGCGCGCATCTCCATCTCGCCGCCCTTGGCCATGCGGAACAGCATCCCCGAGCCCGAGCTGACGATCTGCCCCGGCTCGACGCCACGCGTCAGGATCAGCCCGGCGGCCGGCGCGCGGATATCGAGCCGCGCGTTGCGCGCGCGCTGCTCGGACAAGGTCGCCTGCGCCACCTGCAATCGCGCGCGCGCCGCGTCGCGGGTCGCGATCCGGCGCTGGACATCGGCCTTCGAAATGAAACCCCGATCGACGAGGCTCTGCGCACGCTCCAGCTCGGCCTGCGCCAGCGTCAGGTCGGACTTGGCGACGTTGATCTGCGCGGCCAGCGACTGCGCGGTCTGGGCTTGCACCGACCGGTCGATCGTCGCCAGCACCTGCCCGGCGCGCACCCATTGGCCCGGCTCGACCAGCACGCGGCTGACCATCCCGCCCTCGCCCGCGACGCCGACCGGCATCTCGCGCGTCGCCGCCAGCGTGCCCGTCGCGCTGATGATGCGCGACACCGATTGCGCACCCGGCACGATCACGGTCACGGCCGGTGCCTGGCTGGAGGCAGTGGCGGGCGGTGTTTCCTCACCCTTGGGCCGGAGCACATACCAGGCGACGGCCGCGGCGATCAGCACCACCAGTCCGCCGATCAGCAGCCAGCGCCGCCGCGTGCGTGGCGAGCGATCCTCCAGCACCAGCTGTTCGCCCTGCATCTCCCCGCCCTGGTACGTCATGATTCCCCTTTCGCGCCCCGGCGTGTATTACACGCATACGTCACCGTGACAAGCGGTGCGCGGTTGGGCGCGTCTTATCGTGGTTGCAACGGCCTGTCCCGTTCATCTTGCATTCCGACGCACCGCGGCAGGGGTCTTCTTAACTGGATTAAGGGAGTTTTTCGCATGAACCGAATGTTGCCCGCGCTGATGCTGTCCGCCGCCGCCATCGTGGCGATGCCGGCCGCGGCGCAGGTCCCGCTGCCGATGGCGACGGTCGTGCCGGAGGGCACCGTGCTCGACGTCACCACCACCGGTCGCGTCTCGCGCACCCCGGATCTCGCGACGATCACCGCGGGCGTGGTGACGCAGGCGCCGGTCGCCGCCGCCGCCCTTTCGGAAAATGCGCAGCGGATGGACGCGGTCGTAAAGGCGCTGAAGGCCGCCGGCCTCGCTGCGCGCGACCTGTCGACCAGCAACGTCGCGCTATCCCCGCAATATCGCTATCAGGACGGCAAGCCGCCGGTCGTCACCGGCTATCAGGCGAGCAACTCGGTCGCGATCCGCTTCCGCGACATTGCCAGGGCCGGCGCGGTGCTCGACGCGCTGGTGCGCGCCGGGGCCAATCAAATCGACGGACCGAATCTGTCGCTCTCCGATCCCGACGCCGCGCTCGACGAGGCGCGGACGCAGGCGATCGCCAAGGCGCGCGCCCGCGCCGAACTCTATGCCAAGGCCGCTGGCCTGTCGGTCGCCCGAATCGTCGCGATCAACGAAGCCGGTGAGAATGGCGGCGACCGCCCGCGCCCGATGCCGATGATGGCGCGCGCCGCCGTCCAGTCGGATGCGGAAACCGTCGTGTTGCCCGGCGAAACCGACGTTACCGCCAGCATCAACGTCCGCTTCCTGCTAAAGTAGTCGCCACTACGTCATCCCGGACTTGATCAGGGATCCCGCTTCCTTCTTCTCCCGGCAAGAAGAAGCGGGGCCCCGGATCAGCTCCGGGGCGACGAAAGCACGCGCGAACACACTCCCTCGAACCTCACAAAACGAAAACGGCCGCCCGGAAAGCCGGGCGGCCGCCTTGTCGTCGAACCGTAGTCGCTGGTGCGATTAACGCACGCGACCGCGACGGGCCAGATTGACGATCGCCAGCAGCACGACCGCACCCAGCAGCGAGACGAGGAACGAATAGATCGTCAGCGGAGCGTTGTTGATCGAACCGCCCGAGAAGATCAGGCCGCCGAGGAACGCGCCGACGACACCGACGACGATGTTGAGGAAGATACCCTGCTGCGCGTCAGTGCGCATGATCATGCTGGCCAGCCAGCCGATAACACCACCGATGATAAGCCACAGAATGATACCCATGATACTACTCCCCTCAGATGCGCCCGGAGTGGCTGCTCTGGTGGGAATTACTCACGAGCCCGGCACATTGTTCCGGTCCCGTAATCCATATTGTAACAAGCTTTTTGCCCCCGTCCCGCGCACGTGTATCGACGCGGGACGGATGTGGGCGACCCTCAGAACTTCTGCTGGCGCTCGTACAGCGACTTGTAGTGCTGGATACGCGTGACGCGCAGCCCGGGCATCCCCGAGCGATCGATCGCGCGTTGCCAGCCGGCGAACTCCTCGACCGTCAGGCCATAGCGCGTGCAGACGTCGTCGACGCTCAGCAGCCCGCCGCTAACCGCGGCGACCACCTCTGCCTTGCGTCGCACCACCCAGCGGGTGGTGTTCGACGGCGGCAGCGTGTCGAGCGTCAACGGCTCCCCTAGCGGACCTATGACCTTGGCAGGGCGACAATTATTTTGTTGTTCGATCATTCCAAACCTCGGTTCAGGGGCGCGACCCCATTCCATGTCGTGACTGTCGCGTAACGGCGATGGATTGAACGCCTCCTAAAGCGGTGCGGTAAACGACCTCTTCACGGGCGTTTCCAGTTGTTGAGCGCAGCCGCGGCATCGGCGTTGAAGGCGCCGCCGTGTGGGCGCGCCGGCTCGTCCAGCGTCCGCGCGACCTGCGCAGTGCGCGAGGCGAGCTGACGGGCCCGCAAGCTGCAAAGCAGCGGCACGTCATGAGGGGGGGTCTCGGCTGTCATCCCGCCGATCTACGCCACACGGTCTGAAAGCCCGGTAAAGCCACGCGAAACGGTTCGTTCATTTCGGTTTACGCCGGGGGCTATGCGGCTGTATGCTGCGGACCATCATGGACAGCGGTGAATTCCAGCTCGCGCCCGGTGCGCGACGCATCGTCGTGGCGATGTCGGGCGGGGTCGACAGTTCGGTGGTGGCGGCGCTCGCCGCGCGCCAGCCGGGGGCCGAGGTGATCGGCGTCACGCTCCAGCTCTACGATCACGGCGAGGCGACGAAGCGTGCCGGGGCGTGCTGCGCCGGACGGGACATCCGCGATGCGCGCGCGGTCTGCGACAAACTCGGCATCGCGCATTACGTCTTCGATCACGAAAGCAGCTTTCGCGCAAACGTCGTCGACGCTTTCGCGGACGAATATCTCGCCGGGCGCACCCCGATCCCGTGCGTACAATGCAACATGGGGCCGAAGTTCACCGACCTGCTGGCGCTCGCGCGCGATCTCGGTGCCGACTGCCTCGCGACGGGCCATTACGTCCGCCGCGTGGCGGGCAATGCGGGTGCGGAGCTGCACCGCGCCGCCGATCCGGCGCGCGATCAAAGCTATTTCCTGTTCGCCACGACACAGGAACAGCTCGACTTCCTTCGCTTCCCGCTCGGCGGGCTGCCCAAGCCGCGGGTGCGCGAACTCGCCGCCGAACTCGCGCTGCTGGTCGCCGACAAGCCCGACAGCCAGGACATCTGCTTCGTCCCCGACGGCGATTATGCTTCGCTGGTCAAGAAGTTGCGTCCCGAGGCGGCGACCGGGGGCGACATTGTCGACCTCGCCGGTCGCAAGCTGGGCGAGCATCGCGGCCTCGTTCATTATACGGTCGGGCAGCGGCGCGGGCTGGAGATCGGCGGCACGCCCGAACCGCTCTACGTCGTGAAGTTGGAGGCCGCGTCGCAGCGTGTCGTGGTCGGCCCGCGCGCGGCGCTGGCGGTCGCGGCGGCGCGGCTCGAGCGGCTCAACGTGCTCGGGCCGCTCGACGGCCCGCTCACCGTCAAGGTGCGGTCGATGGCCAGGCCGGTGCCGGCGCGGATGATCGGAGAGCGATTGGTGTTCGACGCCCCCGAATATGGCGTCGCGCCCGGTCAGGCGGCAGTGCTCTACGCCGGCGACCGCGTACTGGGCGGCGGGTGGATCGCGGAGACCGAACCCGCCCTTGCGTTGGGTGAGGATGCCCCGCTCGCTGCGTCCGCCTCAGCCTGAACGCCCGACCGGTCCGAAGCCGCTCCCAGACAAAAGGTCCGGCGCTGCTTGGGAGCACCGGACCAGTTTCGTCTAGGGAGCAACTCCAGACGGTAACAGGTGGCGGGCGGCGCCATGGCGGGCCGCCCGCAAACTCGTCAAAGCGCGTTGGTGGTCGCGGCGCCCGCAATGTTGCCGTCGGTGGCGTTCAGCGGCAGCGCGCCCGCATCCGACAGGTTCTCGTCGGCCGGCAGCGTCTCGTTCAGCGCCACGTCGTTGCCGATCTCGGCATTCAGCGCGGTGTCATTGGCGGTGTCGGTCTTCGATCCGCACGCCGCCAGCGAGAGTGCCAGCGCCACCGCGGACATGCCCGCAACGATCTTCTTCATCAACGCACATCCCCTTCATGGTCGATGGCAAGACGCCATCGTCTCCGGCAAACTACACCGATTCAGTAGGAGATCAACCCCGATCTGTCCCGCGCGCTGTCATCGCTGCCATCCCGGCCGCAGCGCGATGCGCAGCACCTGATGATTGTTGGTGACGTACAGTGCCCTGCCGCCCTCTCCGAACGCCGCATTGGCGGCCGGCGTCGTCGTCTCGATCATCCCGATCGGTTCGCCCTCCGGGGTCAGGAACATGATGCCGCCCGGCATCGAACAGATCAGCGTGCCGTCGCGCGCCACCTTCATCCCGTCGGGCAGCCCCGGCTTGCCTTGCGCATGCCCGGCCTTTGCCGATACCAGCACGCGCGACGCCGTCGGCATCCCGTCGTGCCCCAGATTATACACCATCACGCGCGGATCGTCGGGGTCGGAGATCGCGACGTACAGCCGCCGCTCGTCGGGCGACAACGCGATGCCGTTCGGCCGGGTCAGCGATCCATCGACCAGCACCGCCTCGCCCCCTTCGCGCCAGCGATAAACGCCGTTGATCGACAGCTCCTTGGCCGGCGACTTATCGTCGCTCGCCAGTCCATAGGGCGGATCGGTGAACCAGATCGCACCATCGCGCGCGACATGCATGTCGTTGGGGCTGTTGAACCTCTTGCCCTTGTACCGGTCGACCAGCACCGTGCGGACGCGCGTCTTCAGCTCGACCCGATCGATCGAGCGACCGCCGCTATTGGCGATCAGCAACCGCCCGCCGCGATCGAGCGCCAGCCCGTTCGCGCCCGGCTCACGCAGGACCGTGCGGTCGGGATCGGCTGCACCCGACGGCGACAGGAACGTCGCCACCCCGCCCCCGCGCGACCAGCGCCGCACGATATTGGCGGGCGGGTCGGAGAACAGCAGATAGCCGCCGCCTTCGGGCACCCACACCGGCCCCTCGGCCCATTGGATGTCGCGCGCGATCACCTCGACGTGCGTTCCCGGCGCGATGATCCGGTCGAAGGCGGGCGTCATCCGCCGCAGCGTCACCACGGGCGCCGGATCGGCGAACCCGCACAGCCCCGCCCCCGCGATTCCCGCCAGCACCGCGCGCCGCCCCGGCCGGATCGTCCCCTTGGCTATCATCCTGCATCCTCTCGCCAATTCTCTCGGCCGGCACGCTGGCACGGATCGCACCACGCGCCAAACGGGTTCAGCAGCGATGGCGCACAAGAAACCGCATCTGCCCGAGAAGATCTGTGCGAGCTGCCACCGCCCGTTCGCGTGGCGGAAGAAATGGGCACGGGATTGGGAACAGGTCAAATATTGCTCGGATCGCTGCCGCGGTATCGGCGAGCAGCCCGCACCCTAGCGAGGGACCGGGTCGCTTGCGTCGCCGCACCCTTTTAGCGGCAACTTCGCAACCTTCACCGCGCCCCGCGCCGGTCGATCGTCGGCAGCGCCGCCAGGAAGTTGGCGATCTCCCGCCGCCGCGCGTCGGTGTCCGCCAGCTCGCCGTCCACCCCCAACCGCCACCGCAGGGAGCGCCGCTCCGGCGCCTCGTGCAACGCGGCGATCACGTCAGCGCTTTCCTCGACCTCGTCCGGCGTCTCCGCCAGTCCCGCCTCCACCAGCCCGTCGGCCTGCCGCCGCAACGCAATCGCGATCTCGCCCAGCGACAGTTCGGGATGATATTGCACGCCCCAGAACACGCCCTTGTCATGCCGGATCTCGGCGGCCTGCACCTGCGTCACCGCATTGCCCGCCAGCCGCGTTGCGCCCGGCGGCAACGTCTCGACCTCGTCGCCGTGGATCGCCGGCGCATCCCAGGTCGCCGGTCGTCCGGCAAGCAGCGGGTGGTCGCGTCCCTCCCGGGTGGCGACGATCCGGCGCGAAAGGCCCGCCTCCATCCGCTCGGGCATCTTGCGCACCGTGCCGCCCGCCGCCGCCACCGCGACCTGCAACCCGGCGCATGATCCGAACGACGGCGTGCCCGACGCGAACACGGCGCGCATGAACGCCAGTTGGCGGCGCACTTCGGGTGTGTCGTCATAGACGTGCAGCGGCGATCCGGTGAGGAACACCGCATCATACGCTGCCAGCTGCGCGGGCGCGAACGTCGGCGCGTCGTCGTCGGCCGGTTGGCAGATCTCGATCGCAGCATCGGGCGCCATCTGCCCCAGCGTGTCGGCATAGCTCTCGCCCGAACTCTGCCCGGTATGCGCCCGTCGCGCCTCGCGCTCCTCGGGGGTTTCGCTTTGCGCGATCAGAAATCGGGGCACGCCGGTTCACCTGTAGTCATGTCGGGGAGTGCCGCAACGCACCGCACCGCCGCCAAGCCCCTGCCCGGCCGCGAAATCGTTGGCGCGACACCGTTTGTCATCAAGCCTCCACAAACCGCGCCCATCCGCGCCGCGATCCGATCGCACAGAAAAGAGGTTCGCCCGTGCTCGTCTCCCGCCGCTCCCTGCTCGCCGGCGCCGGTGCGCTCACCGCCGCGCCGCTCCTTGCCGCCGGCGTCGACCCCGCGCGCGGCTTCACCCATTCGGTGGCGAGCGGCGAGCCGGGCCCGGACTCGGTGTTGCTGTGGACGCGCTGCGTGATGGCGGGCGCGGGCGAAGTCACTGCCGAGATCGCCGAACAGGCCGACATGAGCGGCGCGCGCGTCGTCGGCGCGCAGATCACCGGCCCGTGGCGCGACTGGACCGTCAAGCTCACCGCCGACGGCCTCGCGGCCGATCGCTGGTACTGGTTCCGCTTCGTCGCGCCTGACGGCACGCGCTCGGCGATCGGGCGCACCCGCACGCTGCCCGCCGACGGCGTCCGCCCGTGGCGCGCCGCGATCTTCTCGTGCTCGAACATCGGCTACGGCTGGTTCAACGCTTATGGCCATGCCGCCGCCCGCGACGATCTCGACTGCGCGATCCACCTCGGCGACTATTTTTACGAATATGCGCCCGATCACTATCCGAAAACCGCCGAGCTGATCGCCGGCCGCCTGCCGCAGCCGCTTGGCGAAACCGTTCACCTCGCCGATTATCGCCAGCGCTTCGCCAGCTACCGCGCCGACCCCGATCTTCAGGCGCTCCACGCCCGGCTGCCGATGATCGCGCAATGGGACGACCACGAAAGCGCCAACGACAGCTGGGAGGGCGGCGCGCAGAACCACGACCCCGCCACCGAAGGTGACTGGAACCAGCGGCGTGCCGCCTCGATCCAGGCGTATCGCGAATGGATGCCCGTCTCGGACGAGCCGTGGAAGAGCTACGACATCGGCGCGCTGGCCACGCTGTTCCGCACCGAGACGCGCCTGCTCGGCCGCACGCAGCAGCCCGATCTCGACCCGCTGTTCAAGGCCGCCGACCCCGCCGCCGCGCTGCGCGCCTTCCGCGACGGCGCATGGCAGGATCCGGGCGCGACGATGATGGGTTGGCAGCAGGAAAGCTGGCTCGATCATGCGCTTGCCGCCTCGGTGCGCAGCGGGCGGCGCTGGCAGGTCGTCGGCTTCGGCACGATCATGGGCCAGACGATGATGCCCGCCGATGCCGAGACGTGGATGGCCGGCAAGCAGAACAGCTATGTCAGCGACGGCATCGCCGCGGCCAAGGCGGGGCTGCCGTTCAATTTCGACAATTGGGGCGGCTACCCCGCCGCCCGCGCGCGCTTTCTGCGCAAGGCGCAGCAGCTTGGCGGCAACACGGTGCTGATCTCGGGCGACAGCCACAATGCCTGGGCCTACGATCTCGCGCAGGACGGCCACGCCGCTGCGGTCGAATTCGCCGGGCACAGCGTCACCTCGCCGGGTTTCGAGAGCGGCACCGCCTACGATCCGCGCCGCATCGCCGCCGATCTGGTGCGCACCAATCCCGAACTGAAATGGTGCGACACGTCGCGCCGCGGCTATATGGCGCTGACGATCGAGGCCGAGCGCGTCCGCAACGACTGGATCATGGTCGACACAATCACGAAGCGCATCCCCGCCGCCACGGTCGGCCACACCGCCACGGTCGCGCGCGGCAGCAACGTCATGGCCTGACGCGATGGCGTAACGCCGCGCCGCCCCCACCCCGTCATTCCCGCGCAGGCGGGAATCCAGACGCGCAGGTCCGTCAATAGAAGCGCAACCGTCCAAGGTTCTGGATTCCCGCCTGCGCGGGAATGACGGGGGCACGCCGATCACCCGCGCACAAATGCCACGCAATCCGATAATTAACGCGATCGGCCCGACCGTCACGAACCTGCAACCAATCGGTCACGCGGACGAAAAGAGCAGCGCCCAAAGGCCCGGCAACGACGGCCGTTAACGGCTGCGTCATCAAAGGGATTCACCATGCTCCGTTCGATGCTGCTCGCCGGCAGTGCGCTGTTCGCCGCCACCGCGACCCCCGCGCTCGCCGCGGATACGCCGCCCGCCATCCCTGCCGCCGACCTGCCCGCCGAAACCCCGGCCGACACGCAGGGCAGCGAGGTGGTCGTGCTCGGCTTCGGTCAGGCGCGGCAGGTGCAGACGATCACCGCCGTCGACATCGAACGCCAGACCCCCGGCACCACCCCGCTCAAGGCGCTGGCCAAGCTGCCGGGCGTCAATTTCCAGTCCGCCGACGCCTTCGGTGCGTATGAATGGTCGAGCCGCATCTCGCTGCGCGGCTTCAACCAGAACCAGCTCGGCTTCACGCTCGACGGCATCCCGCTCGGCGACATGAGCTACGGCAACGCCAACGGCCTGCACATCAGCCGCGCGATCATTTCTGAAAACGTCGGCACGTCGACCGTGGCGCAGGGCGCAGGCGCGCTGGGCGAGGCATCGACCTCGAACCTCGGCGGCACACTGCAATTCACCTCGCGCCGCCCGTCCGACACGTTCGGGATCGCGGCTTCGGGCACTTACGGCTCGAACGACACCTGGCGCGGCTTCGTGCGCGTCGACAGCGGCGACCTGACCGGCAACGGGCTGCGCGGCTATCTCAGCTACGGCTATCTCGAAGCCGGCAAGTGGAAGGGCGACGGCGTCCAGCGCCAGCATCAGGCGAATGCCAAGCTGGTGCAGGATTTCGGCGCGCGCGGCGCGATCACCGCCTTCTTCAACTTCTCGGACCGCCGCGAGAATGACTATCAGGACCTCAGCCTCGATATGATCCGGCGGCTCGGGTACGACGCCGATAACCTGAACCCCGATTATGCCACCGCGGTGCGGATGAGCCAGGTCTATTGGAACCAGCAGACGCGCGCCGCCTCGGCGACCGCGACGCTGCCCTATCCCAATGCCGGGCTGACCTTCCCGTCACCCTATACCTCGGTCGACGACGCCTATTTCGACGCTGCGGGTCTGCGTCGCGATTATCTGACCGGGATCACGATGGACGCACCGGTCAACGATGCGATCAAGCTGTCGCTGACCGGCTATTATCACGGCAACGAAGGTCAGGGCGTGTGGGTGACGCCCTATGTCCGCACGCCCGGCGGCGCGCCGCTGTCGATCCGCACGACCGAATATGGCATCGACCGCTTCGGCTCGATCGCGCGCGTCTCGGTCGATACCGGCGCGAACCACCTCGAACTGGGCGGCTGGTTCGAAGCGAACGGCTTCCGTCAGGCGCGGCGCTTCTACGGCCTCGCCGATCAGCCGACGTTGTCGCGCAACGTGCTGAGCTTCCAGCGTAACCCGCTCGCGACGCAGTTCAACGTCGATTTCCAGACGAACACGACCATGTATTATGTCAGCGACCGTCTGACCTTCGGTCAGCTGACGCTGAACGGCGGCTGGAAGGGCTACAAGGTCTCCAACAAGGCGATCCCGCTGGTCGGCACGCTCGCCAGCGGCACGATCGACGCGCGCGACTGGTTCCTGCCGCAAATCGGTGCGGTTTACGGCTTCGGTCCCGCCGAGGCGTTCGTGACCTATACTGAGAACATGCGCGCCTTCGTCTCGTCGGCGACCGGCGCCTCGCCGTTCGCGACCACGCAGGACGGCTTCAACGCCATCCGTAACAAGCTGCGTCCGGAACGGTCGAAAACCGCCGAAGCCGGCATCCGCTTCCGCTCGGGCGGGTTCCAGGGATCGATCGCGGGCTATTACGTCGACTTCGCCAACCGCCTGCTCGCCTACACCAACGGCGCCGGGATCGTCGGCAATCCGGTGACGCTCCAGAACGTCGGCGGGGTGGAGAATTACGGCGCGGAGGCCACCGCGCTCTACAAGATCACGCCCCCGCTCTCGATCTTCGCTTCCTATTCGTACAACCACTCCGAATATAAGGACAACGTGCTGGGCGCGAACGGCGCGCTGATTACCGCAACCCGCGGCAAGACCGTCGTCGACAGCCCGCGCCACATGGCCAAGGGCGAGATCGTCTATGACGACGGCCGCTTCCTCGCGCGCGTCGGCGCCGATTACATGAGCAAGCGCTACTTCACCTACACCAACGACCAGTCGGTCGGCGACCGCGTGCTGGTCGACGCGACGATCGGCTACACGATCGGCGACCTTGGCGGGCTGCACGGCGTCCGTATCGAGGGCAGCGCCACCAACCTGCTCGACAAGCGCTACGTCTCGACGATCGGCTCGAACGGCTACACCGGCAGCGGCGACAACCAGACGCTGCTCGCCGGTGCGCCCCGCCAGTTCTTCGTCTCGCTGCGCACTGGCCTCTGATCGCCTCCTCTCTCGAAAGTCCCGTTAGATGCGTCATCTCCTGATCGCGGGCGTCGCCCCGCTTGCCCTGATCGTCTCGGCCCCGGCACACGCGCAGAACGTCGCGCCGCCGGCCGGCGACAACGCCGCCGCCGCTGCCGAACCGGTGGGCGACGACGTCATCGTCACCGGCACCGCGACGCGCGCGGTCGCGCAGATCACCAATGTCGATATCCAGAAGGTGCTGCCCGGCATCAGCCCGCTCAAGGCGCTCCAGACGCTGCCCGGCGTCACCTATCTGACCGCCGATCCGTGGGGCAACAATGAGCAGAACATCTCGCTGTTCGTCCACGGCTTCAACGCGCAGCAGCTCGGCTACACGCTCGACGGCGTGCCGCTTGGCGATCAGCAATACGGCAATTACAACGGCCTGAGCCCGCAGCGCGCCACGATCTCGGAGAACGTCGGCCGCGTTGTGCTCGCCTCGGGCGCGGGCGATCTCGGCACCGCCTCGACCAGCAACCTCGGCGGGACGATCGACACCTTCACCAGCGATCCGAAGCCGACGTTCGGCATCTCCGCGGCACAGACCGTCGGCAGCTACGAGGCGACGCGCAGCTACGTTCGCCTCGACAGCGGCGACATCGGCCAGAACACGCGCTTCTACATTTCGGGCGTGCGCCAGCGCGCACGGGCCTGGGACTTCGAGGGTTATCAGAAAGGCTGGCAGGCCAATGCCAAGCTGGTCCACGACGACGCGATCGGCAAGCTGACCGCCTATTTCGCCTATTCGGACAAGGCCGAGCCCAACGAGGACGCGACCGTCGTCTCCGCCACCCAGACGTACCAGCCGTATATCCGCCCGTTCCTTTATCCGAACTTCGCGGGCATGCAGGCGTATCTCGCCAACCGGCTGCCGTACAACAACGCCGCCAGCTATGCGGCATCGGGGTCGAACTACAGCAATTACTACAGCGCCGCGCTGCGCACCGATTATCTCGGCTATGTCAAATACGACTGGAACGTCACCGATCGCGTGACCTTCTCCAACCAGGCGTATTTCCACCACAATGACGGCGTCGGGATCGTCGCCGGCCCGATCACCGTCGCGGGACTGCCGCAGCTCTTCTCCTTCTATTATCCGGGCGTCGCCGGCAGCAGCCCGACCTCGACTGCCAATCTCGCGCGGCTGTCGACGATCTTCGGCGGCTCCGGCCTCGCGACGCGCACCACCGAATATCGCATCGACCGCGTCGGCGGCATCTCGACGCTGCGCGCCGAACTCGGCAACCACACGATCGAGCTGGGCGGCTGGTACGAGCATCAAAGCTCGGCCGCCTACCGCCGCTGGTACGCGCTCGACGTCAACAATCCGTCCTCGCCCTATGAGCGGCCGCTCGACCTCGCAAACCCGCTCATCACGCAATATGGCAGCGAGATCCGCGTCACCGAGATCCAGGCGCACCTTCAGGACGCATGGAAGATCGTCCCCACGCTGACGCTCCAGGCCGGGTTCAAGAGCACCTTCCAGCATGCACGCCAGCGCGTGCCGGTGCAGCCGATCCCCGGCTCGTTCACCGGCTCGCGCGAGCTGCCGGTCGGTCGGATCAACACCGACGAATGGTTCCTGCCGCAGGTCGGCGTGCTGTGGGACGCGACGGATCACGAACAGGTGTTCGTCAACGCGCAGAAGAACATCCGTCAGTTCCAGACCAGCGCCGCCGCCGGCCTGTCGCCGTTCGCGCTCGGCAGCCAGACGTTGTTCGAATTCTTCAAGGACAATACCAAGCCGGAAACGAGCTGGACCTATGAAGCCGGCCTCCGCACCCGCCGTCCGCTCGATCTCGGCCCGCTGACCGAGTTCGAGGGCCAGATCAGCTATTATCACGTCGACTTCTCGAACCGACTCCTCGCGATCAGCCCGACCACGACGATCACCGCGATCATCAGCGGCGCACCGATCATCGCCAACGTCGGCAGCGTGAAGACCGATGGCGTCGACGCGGCGGCGACGTTGCGCTTCGGCGACCGCTTCTCGCTGTACAATGCGCTGTCGTACAACAACTCGCGCTACGCCGATAATTACACGGTCGGCGCCGCACAGACGGTCGTCCCGACCGCGGGCAAGAAGGTCCCCGGTTCGCCCGACTGGCTCAACAAGACCGTGGCGACGCTCAACGGCGACGGGGTGGAGCTGCAGCTGATCGGCGACTATATCGGTCGTCGCTATGCCACGTTCACGAACGATCTGAAGGTGCCGGGCTATTTCACGCTGTCCGGGCGGATCGGCTTCGACATGCCGCTGTCGGGCGAAGGTCTGGCCAAGAAGCTGAACGTCAGCCTCAACGTCACCAACATCACCGACAAGAAGGCCTATTCGACGATCAGCGTCGGCGCGGCATCGGGGACGTACAATTTCTTCCCGCTCGCACCGCGTCAGGCGTTCGTCACGCTCAGCGCAGGCTTCTAAGCGTGATGACCCGCCGCGCCGCCATCGGCTCCGCAATCGCGCTGGGGGTGGCCTCCACTGCCAGCGCGGCGTCGCCCGTGAAGACGCCGCTGGTGTTCGCGCACCGCGGCGCGTCGGCGCTGCGCCCCGAACATACGCTGGGCGCCTATGCCAAGGCGATCGCGGACGGCGCCGACTTCATCGAGCCCGATCTGGTCCCGACGAAGGACGGCGTGCTGGTCGCGCGGCACGAGAACAACATCGTCGAGACGACCGATGTCGCCGATCACTCCGAATTCGCCGCGCGGCGCACGACGAAGACGATCGACGGCGAGCAACAGACCGGCTGGTTCACCGAGGATTTCACGCTCGCCGAGCTGAAGACGCTGCGCGCGAAGGAACGGCTCGGCGCGATCCGACCCGAAAGCCGCAGCTACGACGGCCAGTTCCAGATCGTCACGCTCGACGAGGTCATCGACTTTGCGACGGCGGAGGCCGCGGCGCGCGGGCGGACGATCGGGCTGGTGCCCGAGTTGAAGCATTCAACCTATTTCGCGAGTGTCGGCCTGCCCGTCGAGGACCGCTTCCTCGCGGTCATCGCCGCGCACGCCTATACCCGGCGCGCGCCGGTGCAGTTGCAGTCGTTCGAGGTCGCGAACCTGCGCTACGTGCGCGGCAAGCGGCCGAAGGGCGGCAACCTCCGGCTCGTCCAGCTGATCGGCGATCCCGCGCAAAGGCCCGCCGACGTCGCCAAGGCCGGCAGCGCGCTCGATTACCGCACGATGGTGTCGTCCGCCGGGCTGCGCGAAATGGCGCGTTATGCCGACATCGTGGCGCCGAACACGCGGATGCTGATCCCGCTTGCCGCCGACGGACGGCTCGGCGCGCCCACCACCCTGGTCGCCGACGCACACGCCGCCGGGCTGGAGGTCTGCCCATGGACCTTCCGTCCCGAAAACCGCTTCCTCGCCGCCGACTTCCGCAGCACTGCCGGGCCGGACGCGCGCCACGACGCCGGCTCGGTGGCCGAGATGCGCCGCTATATCGCGCTCGGGATCGACTCTTTCTTCACCGACGATCCGGCGCTCGGGCGGCAGGCGGTGGACGGTGGCCGATAAAGCGGTTGCGCTCACGCCGCCCGGCTCGTATATTCGGATGCGGCTGGTGTAGCCTTTCGCTTCATCGGCTTTCCCGACGGCTCCGCAGCGATGCGGGGCCGTTGTGCTTTTCGTCGGTTTCGGCGTTATCGTTCCCCAAGGAGAATTTCGCAGCATGGCAGGTTACAAGGCCCCTGACTTCAACCAGCGCGCCGCCGCCGCCCGCGACGCCAAGGCACGCGCGCTCGAGGCGTTGAAGAACAAGGCCGCCCCCGATCCTGCAGAGGTCGCCGCCCGTCTCGCCGCGCGCGAGGCCAAGGAAGCCGCGGAGGCCGAGAAGCGCGAGCAGCGCAAGGCTGCGATCGCCGCCGAAAAGGCCGCCAAGGAAGAGGCGCGCGCGCAGGCCGCTGCCGAAGAAGCCGCCGCCGCCGAGGCGGCCGCTGCCGCCAAGCGCCCACCGGTCATGCCGACCGCCGCCGAGATGAAGGCGGCGCGCGACGCCCGCTACGCCGCGCGCAAGGCCCGCCAGAAGAAGTGATTCGCCCCGAACTGCTCGGGGTTGCGGAGGTGCCGGACGGGCCGCCCCTGCGGCTGTTCCGTCGCGGTGCCGACTTCATGATCGTGCTCGAACGCAACGAACTGATGAGCACGCGGATGAGCGGCTCGGAAGTCGCGCTCGGCACGATGACGTGCGACCGGTTGGCGGATTGTCCCGCCCCGCACCTGCTGATCGGCGGCTACGGCATGGGCTTCACGCTCCGCGCCGTGCTCGCCCGACTGGGGGCTGCGGCGCAGGTCACCGTCGCTGAATTAGTCCCCGGCATCATCGAGTGGGCGCGCGGCCCGATGGCGGCGCTGACCGACGGCTGCCTCGACGATCCGCGCGTCACGCTCGAGATGGGCGACGTGGGCAGAACGATCGCCGCGGGCGGCGGTCGCTACGACGCGATCCTGCTCGACGTCGACAACGGCCCCGACGGGCTGACCCGCCCCGCCAACGACGGCCTGTATGGCCCGCGCGGGCTGGCCGCGGCGCGCAGTGCGTTGCGCCCCGGCGGGGTGCTGGCGGTCTGGTCGGCCGCGCCCGACCCACGTTTCGCCCGCCGCTTCGCCGACAGCGGCTTCGCGGTCGACGAGGTCAAGGTCCGCGCCCGCGAGAACGGCAAGGGCGCGACCCACGTCATCTGGTTCGGCACGCGTCGCTAGGCCCGGTCACCGCCCCTGACCCGACCCGTCATTGCGAGCGTAGCGAAACAATGCAGTGCCGGATCAGGACTTCCTGGATTGCTTTGCCACGCTCGCAATGACGATGAGGGGCAGCAGGTGTCCCGAAACACGCCCGTCACCCCCGCGGAGGCCGGGGCCCAGTTGGGGGACGCTGATGAGGCGCATCACGCTCGGTTACGTAGACCTTCACAACTGACCCCGGCCTTCGCCGGGGTGACGGCACGGCATGGGCCGGGCGTGATAGCTGCGATCTCCGTAACCAACCTACGCTAACCGACTGTCACCCTCCCCTGCCTGATGGTAGAGGCCGCTCATGGGTCACGGGCACAACCATCACCACCATGGTCACGAGCACGGGAACGGGCACGGACATGACCACGATCACGGCCATTCCCATGCACATGCCACCCCGCCCGAACGCTGGGACAATGTGTTCGCGATCGGGATCGCGCTAAACCTCGTCTATGTCGTCGCGGAAGGCGTGGCCGGGTGGCTGTTCGACTCGGTCGCGTTGCTCGCCGACGCCGGGCACAATCTGTCCGACGTGCTCGGACTAGCGGTGGCGTGGGGTGGCGCGGCGCTGGCGCGGACCGCGCCGTCGAAGCGCTTCACCTACGGACTGAAGGGCTCGACGATCCTCGCCGCGCTCGCCAACGCGCTGCTGCTGCTGGTCGCGATCGGCGCGATCGCGTGGGAGTCGGTGCACCGCTTTGGGGCGGCACCCGCGGTGCCGGGGCTGACCGTTTCCGCCGTCGCCGCACTCGGGATCGCCGTCAACGCGATCACCGCATGGCTGTTCGCGCGCGGGCGCAAGGGCGACGTCAACGTCCGCGGCGCTTACCTCCACATGCTTGCCGATGCGTTGGTCTCAGCCGGGGTCGTCGCCGCCGGGGTCGTCATCTGGTTGACCGGCGCAGCGTGGATCGATCCGCTCGTCAGCCTCGTCATCGCGGTGGTGATCTTCTGGCAGACGTGGGGGCTGCTGCGCGAGACGGTCGAGATGTCGCTGTCGGCGGTGCCGCGCGGGATCGACTATGACCGGGTCAAGGACGCGCTCGCCACGCTGCCTGGCGTCGAGGCGGTCCACGACCTCCATATCTGGCCGATGTCGACCACCGAACCCAGCCTGACCGCGCACCTGCGCATCCCGGCCGGCCATCCGGGCGACGCGTTTCTGGAGGACGTGCAGGCGATGCTGCACGAACGCTTCGGAATCGGCCATACGACGGTACAGATCGAAACCGGCACCGCCTGCACGCTTGCCGATCCGCGCACCGTCTAGGCTATTTTCGCATCAGTTCGCGTCCCAGGAACGCATTCAGCAGCGCCGCGCGGCGCGCATCCTCGGCGTGATCGGCGCCGACCGAATGCCCGCCCTCCAGATACTCGTGGAAGTAAACGCTGTTCCCGTTCTGCTTCAGCAACGCCGCCAGCTTGCGCGCATGGCCGGGATGAACCCGGTCATCCTTGGTCGAAAGATAGAAGAACACAGGCGGATAGCGAACCCCTGCCTTCACGTTCTGATACGGTGAGTAGCGGCGGATGAACGCCCAGTCGGCTGGCTTGTCGGGATCGCCATACTCATCGATCCACGACGCCCCCGCGGACAGATGCGAATAGCGCTGCATATCCTCCAGCGGCGACCCCGCAATCACCGCACCATACAGGTCCGGCCGCTGCTGCATCGCCACCCCGACCAGCAAACCGCCGTTCGAACGTCCTGAAATCCCGATCTTTCCCTTGGCCGACACGCCGGTCCGGACCAGATCGTCGCCGACCGCGTGGAGGTCGTCGAACACGTTCTGCCGCTTCTCGCGCAGCCCCGCCTGATGCCAGCGCGGCCCATATTCGCCGCCGCCGCGCAGGTTGGCGAGCACATAGGCCCCGCCCTGCTCCACCCAGAACAGCGCCAGCGGACCGGCGCGGTACGGCTGCTCGGTGAGATAGGTCGGGGTCTGCGCATTGCGGAACCCTCCATAAGCATGGATCAGCGCCGGCGCCGGCGCGGTCGCGCCCTTCTTCGTGACCAGAAAATACGGCACGCGCGTTCCGTCGCGCGAGGTCGCAAAGCGCTGTGCCACCTGATATTTCGTCGCATCGAACCGCGCCCGCAGCGCCTGAACCGCGCGCGGCGCCGCGCCGATCCGGACCGCATAGAGCGTCGGCGGGGTGAGCATCCCTTCGACGGTGACGAACGCCGCGTCGCTCTTCCCCGTCGTTGCGCCGAGGTGGAGTGTGCTGTTGTCGGGCAGCGCGACCGGAGTCTGCGTCCAGCGTCCGTCTGCCCGCCGCCGCAGCGCGAGCAACCGGCCGGACACGTCGTCGAGCAATTTGACCCACAACACATTGTCGCTGGCCGAAACTTCCTCGATCGCCTGCGCCGCGCCCGGTGCCATCACCAACTCGCCCTTCGGGTGGCGACCGGCGACGATGTCGGGAAGCGACCAGGCGACCAGCGCACCGGCTGGGAAGCCTTCCGCGGGCTTGTTGAGCTTGGCGATCGCGCGTCCGCCGATCACATCGGTGACATCCGCCCCCTTCGGGAGCCCGAGCGGGATGAACCTGCCATCGGCGGCCTGCACCAGCAATTCGCGCTCGAAGAAGGTGTGGCCGACGCTGACCATCGGCCAGCGCCGCGTGGCGTCGACGAACGCCGCCGCGCCGACCTGCACCGCGCTGGCGGGGGATTGGTGGATGGTGGTCGCTGCCGCTAATGGCGTGCCGCGCCGCCACAATTTCGCGATGCGCGGATAGCCGGAGGTGGTGAGCGACCCTGCGCCCCAGTCGGTGGCGACCAGCAACGTGTCGCGGTCGACCCATGCCACGTCGCTCTTCGCCTCGGGCAGGACGAAGCCGTCGTCGACGAAGCGCCCGGTGGTCAGGTCGAACTCGCGGACGACTTGCGCGTCGGTGCCCCCGGGGCTGAAGCGGATGAGGCAGCGTGCGTAATCGGGTTCGAGGCAACTCGCGCCGTGCCAGACCCAGCTCTTGCCCTCCGCCTTGCCGAGCGCGTCGACGTCGATCAGCGTCCGCCATTTCGGCTTGCCGGCCTGATAGTCGGCAAGCGTCGCGATGCGCCACAGGCCGCGCGGATTTTTCGCGTCGCGCCAGAGGTTTGTGACGCGGTCGCCGAGCACGGTGTCGACCTCTGCGATCTGCGCCTCGTCATCGAGGATCGCCTTGGCGCGGGCGCGATCCTGTTCGAAACGCGGGCTTTTGGTGAGAAGCGCCTCGGTTTCGGCGTTCCACGCCTTGACCTGCTGGAGCGCGCGCGGGCCTTCGATGTCTTCCAGCCAAAGGTAGGGGTCGGCGGCGGGGGCGGCGGCGAGGACGATCGGGGCGAGCGCGAGCGGGATCAGACGTTTCATCGGTGACCAACGTAGCGGGGCGCACCGGGGATAGGAAGCGTGGTCGCGGATGTTGGCGATGGTGGCGCGGAACGGCGCGCAAATTCGGGTGCGGCTCGACAGGCGATTGAAAGGTGCGTGAATGTTTGCTGGCGGGGCTTGGGAGGCGCCGTCGATGTTTGCGGTGTGGCGCGCGGTTGGTTGTGGTTGTGAGGGGAAGAAGCGGGATCCCGGGTCAAGCCCGGGATGACCGGGGGTCGGGGCGAAACACCTTAGACCCATGCGCCGTCGCCCCTGCGGAGGCAGGGGCCTATGGCTGTGTCGTCCGGGTGGGCGGGTCGACACCGGCGCGGCGGTTTTCGGGGCGGCGTTGCGCGTAACGGGACAGACATGGGCCCCTGCCTCCGCAGGGGCGACGGCGTTCGTCAGTCGCCGGTTACCTTTGCGGGGCCGAGGTCGCCTTGCCCGACCGTCGTGCTCGCCATTTCCAGCATCGCGTCGAGGCTCTTCTTGGCCTGCACGCGCAAACCTTCGTCCATCTCGATCCGCGGGGTCAGATCACGCAGCGCGACGTAGAGCTTTTCCAGCGTGTTCAGCGCCATGTACGGGCAGATATTGCAATTGCAGTTCCCGTCGGCGCCCGGCGCGCCGATGAAAGTCTTGCCCGGCAGCGCCTTTTCCATCTGATGGATGATGTGCGGCTCGGTGGCGACGATCAGCGTGTCGCCCGTCATGGCCATCGCATAATCGAGGATGCCGCGGGTCGAGCCGACATAATCGGCGTGGTCGAGGATCACCGCCGGGCATTCCGGGTGCGCCGCGATCGGCGCATTGGGGTGCTGCGCGCGCAACTTGAGCAATTCGGTTTCGCTGAACGCCTCGTGGACGATGCACACGCCCGGCCACAGGATCAGGTCGCGCCCGGTCTTGCGCGCGAGATAGCCGCCGAGGTTGCGATCGGGGCCGAAGATGATCTTCTGCTCGGGCGGGATCTTCGACAGGATCGTCTCGGCCGACGACGAGGTGACGATGACGTCGCTGAGCGCCTTCACCGCCGCCGAGCAATTGATGTAGGTGAGCGCGATCGCGTCCGGGTGCTGCGCGCGGAAGGCCGCGAATTGCTCGGGCGGGCAGCTGTCTTCGAGACTGCACCCGGCGTCCATGTCGGGGAGGATCACGGTCTTTTGCGGCGAGAGGATCTTGGCGGTTTCCGCCATGAAACGCACGCCGCAGAAGGCGATGACATCGGCATCGGTGGCCTGCGCCTTGCGGCTGAGGTCGAGGCTGTCGCCGACGAAGTCCGCGAGGTCCTGAATTTCGGGCTTCTGGTAGTAATGCGCGAGGATCACGGCGTTGCGCTCCTTGCGGAGGCGGTCGATCTCGGCGCGCAGGTCGAGGCCCGTGAGGTTCGTCGGCTGTTCCATGTTCGCGCAGATGGCCCGTGTGCCGGGCGCAATCAAGCGGAACAGTGTGGGGCGGGTGCGGACCGAGAGGCTCCACACGCAGGTTTGGTTGTCATCCCCGCGGAGGCGGGGATCCAGACGCGCAGGTCTTCGCAACGGGCGAGACGTCAGAGGTTCTGGATTCCCGCCTTCGCGGGAATGACGGTAGGTATGGTGGGAGGACGGGGGGGTGCCGGGAGTGACGGGAGGGTGGGTAAGCGAATGCTCTACCGCGCGTTGCCGAGGACTTCCTCCAGCGAGCGCGTCAGGTCCCATTGGTCGCGGTTGTCGGGGCGGGACTCGCCGGCGAAACGCACCTCGACGTTGACGGGCAGGTTGGCGGCCTCCAGCGTGCCCTCGAACAAGCGTTCCAGCGCGCTTCGGGCGTTCTCGCGCGCCTTGGCGATGTTCTCGGGCTCGCGCGCCTTGGCGGCGACGACGTCGGTCGCCTTGGCCGACACCTTCTTCTGCAATTCGGCCATCGCGCCGCGGGGGGGCAGGATGCCGGTGGTGGTGTCGATCGTCACGCGGCTCTCGTCGATATTGGGCGCGCCGATCGTGACGTCGGGCACCTCGACCAGCAAGCGGCGGCGGCGTTCGTCGTAGCGGAAGTCGCGCGGGCGCAAGCTGCCGAGCGGGACGAAATAATCGACGTCATACGGCGCCTTGATGACGCGGACGTATTTGAGCCAGCCGAACACCCGCGTCGCGGCGGCAGTCGACTGGACGGTGCCCGACAGATGGCTGACGCGCAGCTCGTTGCTGCCGTACAGGCGCCCGGCGACGACGCGCGCGACCGCGACGCCGCTCGCATCGGTCGCCACGGTATATTTCTCGGTGAAGTAGCGATAGCCGACGAAGGTCGCGACCAGGATCGCGGTGGCGATCGCCAGCGATACCAAGAGCTTGCCGAGCCCGGTCAGATGCTCCGCCATATACCCCCCTCCTCCGCCGCCAGCCCACGCCGCGCGAGATCGATCAGATGCGCGAGCACCGAGCGCGAGGCCGCGCCGAGCAATCGCGCGTCGAGCCCGACGTACATCCGCGCGACCATCGCCGCGATCGGTTGTGGGCCTTCACGGAGCAGCCGCAGGATCTGCCCCTCGCGCTGTTTGCGGTGGCCGAGCATCCCGCGCACCAGCCGTTGCGGGCGCTCGACCGCCTCGCCGTGACCGGGGTAATAGACGCGGTCGTCGCGTAGCAGCAGCTTTTCGAGGCTGGCCATATAGTCGCCCATGTCGCCGTCGGGGGGCGAGACGACGCTGGTCGCCCAGCCCATCACGTGATCGCCCGAAAAGAGCGCGCCGGTTTCCGGGAGTGCGAAGGCGAGATGGTTGGCGGTGTGGCCGGGGGTGGCGAGCGCCTGCAACGTCCAGCCGTCGCCGGTGACCCGGTCGCCATCCGCCAGCACGCGATCGGGGGCGTAGTCGGCGTCGAAGGCGGCGTCGGCCTGCTCGCCCGCGTCGCGCACCACCAAGGGCGCGCAACCGACGATCGGCGCACCGGTTTCGGCGGCGAGGCGGCGCGCGGCGGGGGAATGATCGCGATGGTGGTGGGTGATGAGGATCGCACGGACCGGGCGGCCGGCGATCACGCGGAGCAAGGCCGCGTGGTGCGCGTCGCCGGCGGGACCGGGGTCGATGATCGCGAGGTCGTTGGTGCCGACGAGGTGCGTCTGCGTGCCGGTGTAGGTGTAGGCGGAGGCATTGGGGGCGAGGACGCGCGTCACCAGCGGTTCCAGCGTCATCGCCACGCCGGTAGGGAGGTCGTCTGCCATCTTTGCTTCACATGGCGGCGGGCGGCGGCGGGTGCAAGGGTTGGACGGTTCCCCCCACTCATTGTCGCTCCGGCCCTGAGCGGGGGCTCCGCTTCTTCTTGGCAGCCGGAGAAAGAAGCGGGATCCCGGCTCAAGGCCGGGATGACGGTGGGGGGAGAGGGTCAGTCTCGGTCGGCGACGCGGCGGCGGAGTTTGGCGAGCTGGCCGTCGATCGCCGCCATCGCCTCTGCGCGTTGCGCGTCGGTCAGGTTGCGGTTGGCGGTCAGCCCGGCGCGGGCCTGTTCCAGCCCGGTCAGCGCGGCGCGAAGCGCCTGGCGCTGCGTCTCCAGCGCATCGCGGCGCAGTTGCGCGGTGTCGATCCGCGCTGCCTCGCGCGCCATCGCGGCGGCCTGTCGCTGGAGCCGGGCCGAGTCGAGCGCGGCGTGACGCTGCATCTGGGCGGCCTGACGTTGCAGGCGGGCGGCGTCGAGCGCGGCCAGACGGGCGGCGTTGCGCCCAAGCTCGGCGGCGTGCGCGTTCAGCTCGGTCACGTCGACGCCGGGCACCGGCGGCATCGGGGGGACCGGCGGCACCGGAGCGACGTTCGGTGCCGGCGGCGCGGGGGGCGCCGGGGGCGGCGGTGCCGGGTGCGCGGCCAGGTAACGCTCGGCCGCTTCGCCGGTGTAGGTGGTGGTGCGGCCGTCGGTCGTCACGGTGACGGTGGTGTCGCGACCCTTGTGCTTCTGGACGACGATGTGACGGGTTCCCGGCACGGGGGCGGCATGTGGCATAGCAGGCACGTCCGGCATTTCGGGCGTCTCCGGCATTTCCGGCATTTGGGGGATTTCCGGCAGCTCGGGCATTTCGATTCCCGTCGCATCCTCCACCTCGGCGCGGACGCGCTCGGCGGCCTGCGTGCCGGAGGCGGTGAAGGCGAGACCGCCGAGCGCCAGCGCCATGATCGCCAGGCTGCCGGTCGCGGTCTGCGTGCGGGTGGCTTTCTTCTTGCCGAGCATCTTCAGTCTCCCTTTCAGATCCTTGACGGTGTTGAGGTGGCAGGCCGGCGACACCGCGCGGCCATGCGCGGCCTTGACGATCGCGCAGCCGTAAGCGTGGCGCGCGGCCCCGTCGGCGCGCGCCAGCACGCGCGCGTCATTGGCCATCTCCTGATCGGCGCGGAACTTGCGGAAGGCGGCCCACGCCAGCGGGTTGAACCAGTGAAGCGCGAGCACCGCCAGCGCGACCCAATTGGCGACCAGATCGCCGCGCGCGTGGTGGCCCAGCTCGTGTTCGAGCGCGAGCGCGCGTTCCTCGGGGTCGAAGCGCGCCGCAAAGTCGCGCGGGAAGGCGACGACGCGGTCGAACACCCCGAAGGCGAGCGGGCCGTCGGTGGCAGCGCTTTGCACGACAGTGATCGAGCCGATACGGTCGACCGCGATCCCGAGCCGCAGCACGTTGTAGCGGAAGCGGAGATAGCCGACCGCCTGCCACGCGAGCAGCAGCGCCGCGCCGCCCAGCCACAGCCACAAGGCGATCGACGGCCAGCCGAGCGCCGCCGGCGTGGTTTCGACCGGCAGCGTCGCAACCGGCTTGCCGAGCATGATGACGATCGGCTCGGGCGCGGGCAGCACCGGCAGCGCCTCGCCACGCCAGCCCTCGGGCAGCGGCGGCATCACCATCCGCAGCGCGGGCAGCGCCCAGAGCGCATAGGCGACGCGCGCGCCGAATGCGTTGCGGACCGGTCCGCGCAGGACCATGACGGCCAGCATCAGCAGCGCCGACGCGAGCATCGCCTCGATTGCCCAGCCGATCATTGCTTGAGCGCCTTGAGCAAGGCTTCGATCTCGTTGATGTCCTGATCGCTGAGCGCGTCGCGTTCGGCGAGGTGCGCGACCAGAGGGGTCAGGCGGCCGCCGAACAGTCGGTCGATCAGCCGGTCGGACTCACGCGCGACGTAATCCTCGCGGCGCACCGCGGGGCTGTAGAGATAGCGGCGGCCGTCGACCTCGTGGCGGACGGCTTCCTTGCCGAGCAGCCGCCCGAGCAGGGTCTTGACGGTGGCGGCGCTCCAGCCCCGTTCCGGGTCCACCCGCTCGGCCACGTCCTGCGCGGTGAGCGGGCTTTCGTCCCACAGCACCTCCATGACCGCATGTTCGGCATCGCTGATCCGTTCGACCACGACTCGCTCCCTCGCCACGTTCTTCGACTACAGCTGTAATCATCGCGATTACGGTTGTAGTCAATGGGTGGCGAGCGGGATTATTTCTTACAGCTTGCGCTGCTTGATCGCGGTCAGCGTGGTCGCGGGGGTGATCTGCTCGATATCGGTGCGGCAGTGGAGCAACCGCACGCCCGCTACTGCGCGCAGCCGGTCGAGCGCGGGGCCGAAGTCGGCGGTGCGCTCGACGGTCTCGGCGGTCGCGCCGTACGCGCTGGCGAGCGCGGCGAAATCGGGGTTGTGGAGCCGGGTCGCGGCGGGGCGATCGGGGTATTCGCGCTCCTGATGCATCCGGATCGTGCCATAGGTGCCGTTGTCGACGACGATCACCAGCAGGTCGGCATGATGCTGGACCGCGGTCGCCAGTTCCTGTCCGTTCATCAGAAAATCGCCGTCACCCGCGACCGCGACGATGCTGCGTCCCGGCCGGCGCAACGACGCGGCGACCGCGGCGGGCAGGCCGTAGCCCATCGCGCCCGCGGTCGGCGCGAGCTGCGTCCCCGGCCCGGCATAGCGCCAGTAGCGATGCCACCAGCCCGAGAAATTGCCCGCGCCGTTGCAGATGATCGTGTCGGCGGGCAGCGCCTCGCGCATCGCCGCGACGCACGGGCCGAGATCGAGCGCGACGCCGTCGCGCGGCTGCGGCGCGGTCCAAGCCTCGTAATCGCGGCGCGCCTCGGCGGCGTGAGGGTGCGCGCCGCCGTCGAGCGGGACCAAAGCCTCGGCGAACTCCGCCATGCCGGCGCAGATCGCAAGATCGGTGGCGTAGACGCGGTGCAGCTCCTGCGGGTCGGGGTGGACGTGGACCAGCCGCTGGCCGGGGTGATCGGGGGTGACGAGCGCATAGCCGTCGGTGGTCGCCTCGCCGAGCCGCGCACCGACCACCAGCAGCAGATCGGCGTCGCGGACGCGCGCGACCAGCGCCGGGTTGGGGCCATAGCCGAGGTTGCCGGCATAGGCCGGGCAGTCGTTGGCGATCGCATCCTGCCGGCGGAAGGCGGCGGCGACCGGCACGCCGGCGCGCATCGCCCAGTCGGCGAAGGCGGCCGCCGCGGCGGTATCCCACCCCGCCCCGCCGACGATGGCGAGCGGGCGCTCGGCGGTGGCGAGCAGGTCGCGCAGCCGGTCGAGCGTGTCGGCGTCGACGTCCTGCGACACACGGTCGACGCGCGCGCGATCGGTCGTCTCGACCGTGTCGAGCAGCATGTCCTCGGGCAGCGCGAGCACCACCGGCCCCGGACGGCCGCTGACCGCGGTGGCATAAGCGCGCGCGACATATTCGGGGATGCGCCGCGCATCGTCGATCCGCGCCGCCCATTTGCACATCGGTGCGAACATCGCGGCGAAGTCGATTTCCTGAAACGCCTCTCGGTCGCGGGTGCCGCGGTCGACGTCACCGATGAACAGGATCATCGGCTGCGAATCCTGATGCGCGACATGGACGCCGATCGCGGCGTTGGTCGCACCCGGCCCGCGCGTCACGAAGGCGACGCCGGGACGGTGGGTCAGCGTACCGTCGGCGCAGGCCATGAACGCCGCCCCGCCCTCCTGCCGGCACGTCACCACGTCGATCTGGGGCGTGTCGTGGAGCGCGTCGAGCACCGCAAGGAAGCTCTCCCCCGGCACGGTGAACACGCGGTCGCAGCCCTGTGCGACGAGCTGGTCGACCAGAATGCGGCCGCCGGTTCTGAGGCTTGTCATAGGCGCACAGCCTATCGTGTGGCGAATGGCTCGCAAGGGGGTTGTGGTCTAGCCCTTCCACGCCGTCGCCCCGGACCTGATCCGGGGCCCCGCTTCTTCTGTCGACCGGGCAGAAGAAGCGGGATCCCGGATCAAGTCCGGGATGACGTAAGTGGCGGCGGGGCCGTTGCCTTCGCGGTGCCGCGCGCTAAGGAGCGGGGTGTGCGGCACGGGGCACCGTGGACGCGCGCGATCTGAGGGCCGAACGGGAGTGGGCAAGCCGTGGTCAACAAGGTGTATGACGATGCCGCCGCCGCGCTGGACGGGCTGCTGTTCGACGGCATGACGATCTGCGCGGGGGGGTTCGGGCTGTGCGGCATCCCCGAGCGGCTGATTGACGCGATCCGCGACGCCGGCACCAGGGATCTGACGATCGCGAGCAACAATGCCGGGGTCGACGGCGAAGGGCTCGGCAAGCTGCTGCGCACGCGGCAGGTGAAGAAGATGATCTCCTCCTATGTCGGCGAGAACAAGGAGTTCGAACGCCAATTCCTTGCTGGCGAGCTGGAGGTGGAATTCTGCCCGCAGGGCACGCTGGCCGAGCGGTGCCGCGCGGGCGGCGCGGGCATCCCCGGCTTCTATACGAAGACCGGCGTCGGCACGCAGGTGGCCGAGGGCAAGGAAGTGAAGGTGTTCGACGGGGAGGAATATATCCTCGAGCGCGGCATCCGCGCCGACCTGTCGATCATCAAGGGCTGGAAGGCCGATGAGAGCGGCAACCTGATCTTCCGCAAGACCGCGCGCAACTTCAACCAGCCGATGGCGACCGCGGGGAAGATCTGTGTCGCCGAGGTCGAGGAAGTGGTGCCGGTCGGCACGCTCGACCCCGATCACATCCATCTGCCCGGCATCTATGTGAAGCGGATGATCGTCGGTGCGCCGTACGAGAAGAAGATCGAGTTCCGCACCACCCGCCCGCGCGTGCAGGCGGCGTGAAGCGCGCGGGCGTCCTGCTGGCGCTCGCCGTGACGCTCGGCGGATGCGCGGCGCAGCGGCAGGTGCTGCTCGGGCGGCCGAGCGCGCCGCCGCTGGCGGTCGATCCGCCCGCGCCGCCGGGCGTGCCGCCGGCGATGGCGTGGCTCTACGGCTCGGGCGAGGCGGCGGCGCTGTCGGAACAGGCGTATAACGGCATGGTTCGCTACGTTCGCGAGGTGCTGACCGCAGCGCGCGACCGGCGCGGGCGGCTGCCATCGCAGCGCGCCGCGGGGACATTGCCGCGCTGGCCAGCGTCGGTGGTGCTCGCGCCGGGCGCGACCGCGGCGAGCGCCGAGACCGTGCCGTGCGGGACGCTGCCGCCGGCGGTGGTGCTCGACATGGACGAGACCGCGGTGCTCAACCTCGGTTACGAATATGACGATGCGCAAACCGCGCGCGGCTTCGACCAGAAGCGCTGGGAACGCTGGGAGAAAGCGGGGGCGACGCGGGTGACCGCGGTGCCGGGCGCGGTGGCGGCGTTCCACGCGCTGCGTGCGATGGGGGTGACGATGGTCATCAACACCAACCGCTCGGTCGGCAATGCCGAGGCGACCGCGCAGGCGCTGGCGAACGCCGGGCTCGGCGAATTCCGGCACGGCGAGACGTTGTTCCTGAAAGGCGACGCGGACGGCAAGTCGGGCAAGGACGGGCGGCGTGCGGCGATCGCGGCGAAATATTGCGTGGTCGCGCTGGCCGGCGACCAGCTGGGCGACTTCGCCGACCTGTTCAACCCGCCCGGCCCTGCCCCGGCGGTCGGGCGGCGGATGCTGACCGCGGTCGCGCCGATCGAGGCGCGCTGGGGCAATGGCTGGTTCGTGTTGCCCAACCCGGTCTACGGCACCGGGCTCGGCAGTGGCTGGGACGAGACCTTCCCCGCCGACAAACGCTGGAAGGACGTGCCATGACCGACGAACCCAAGGGCGCGATCTCGCTGGAGAATGGCGACGTGCTGACCGACCGTTCGGCGGAGGTCGCGCGGATCTGGGTCACCGATGGCGCGGGAGCGTCGGTGTGGATCAACGCGGGCGTGCTGGGCGATGCGGAGGTCTTCGGCTATCTGATGGCCGACACCGTCCGCCACGCCGCGCGCGCCTATGCCGGCAATTACGGCATGACCGAGGACGAGGCGTTGCAGGCGATCGTCGCCGGGCTGAGCGCGCAATTGCGCGAGCAGGCGACCGAGATCACCACCATCCAGGACGGGAGCCTGAACTGATGTCGCAGGAAGCGAAGGGCTGGGATCGCAACGGCATGGCGGCGCGCGCCGCGCGCGAGCTGAAGGACGGTTATTACGTCAACCTCGGGATCGGCATTCCGACGCTGGTCGCGAACAACATTCCCGACGGGATGACGGTGACGCTCCAGTCCGAGAACGGGATGCTGGGGATCGGGCCGTTCCCCTATGACGACGAGGTCGACCCCGACCTGATCAACGCCGGCAAGCAGACGATCAGCGAATTGCCCTCCTCGGCCTATTTCGGCAGCGAGCAGAGCTTCGCGATGATCCGCGGCGGGCACATCGACCTGACCGTGCTGGGCGCGATGGAAGTGTCCGAGGGCGGCGATATCGCCAACTGGATGATCCCCGGCAAGATGATCAAGGGGATGGGCGGCGCGATGGATCTGGTCGCGGGCGTCAAGACGATCATCGTCGTGATGGAGCATGTCGCCAAGGACGGCAGCCCGAAGTTCCTGCCGGCGTGCTCGCTGCCGCTGACGGGGAAGAACGTTGTCGACATGATCGTCACGGATCTGGCGGTGTTCCAGCGCCCGGATCACGATTCGCCGTTCCGGCTGGTCGAGCTGGCGCCGGGGGTGACCGCGGATGAGGTCGCGGCGAAGACGGCGGCGCGTTACGAGATCTGAGGCGATGGCCTATACGCTGATCACCGCGAACCGGAATTATTCGAGCTGGTCGCTGCGCCCTTGGGTGTTGATGACGGCGCTCTGCATCGCGTTCGAGGATCGCATCGAGCCGTTCGCGTCGATGGACAATTACGACGCGTTCCGCGCCTTCTCGCCGACCGGGCAGGTGCCGGTGCTGATCGACGGCGATCGGACGGTGTGGGACTCGCTCGGCATCGCGCTGTATCTCGGTGAGCGGCATGACGGTGTGTGGCCGACCGACGCGGACGCGCGGGCGTGGGCGATGTGCGCCGCGACCGAAATGCACGGTGGGTTTGGCACGCTGCGGGGCGAGCGGACGATGACGGTGGGGCAACGCGTGACGCCGCACGCCACCTCGCCGCGACTCGCGCGTGATGTGGCGCGGCTGGCGGAGCTGTGGGACGAGGGGCTGTCGCGGTTCGGCGGGCCGTTTCTGGCCGGCGAGCGCTTCGGTGCGGTCGATGCTTTTTTCGCGCCGGTGGCGTTCCGGGTGCGGACCTATGGG
The DNA here is from genome assembly GCF_000427645.1 of Sphingomonas phyllosphaerae FA2. Classification (GTDB taxonomy): domain Bacteria; phylum Pseudomonadota; class Alphaproteobacteria; order Sphingomonadales; family Sphingomonadaceae; genus Sphingomonas; species Sphingomonas phyllosphaerae. The sequence goes on from NZ_KE386571.1 coordinate 2,447,675, forward strand.
ATCGACGTCGGCGCGGTGGGCGCAGAATGGGTCAAGCGGATGCTAGAGCAACCGGCGATGCGCGCGTGGGAAGAAGCTGCTTTGGCGGATACGTTCCGCGAGGAATCGCATGAGGCGGAGGTTGTTGCGGTTGGCGTGGTTACCGAGGACCATCGCGCGTCGTTGCCGTAAGAGTTTGGAAGTGGGTCCCTCTCTGCCGTCATTGCGAGCGGAGCGAAGCAATCCAGGGCGTCCTGATCCGGCACTGGATTGCTTCGCTCCGCTCGCAATGACGGCTGGCGTGAACGCGACCGCCCTCCCCACGCCATTTTGTTACGCCTGAACTTGGATGCGCGATGCTTTTCGGTTAACAGCCGCGGATCATGTCCTCCGCTCCCCGCACATTGTACGAGAAGGTCTGGGACGCTCACGTGGTCGAGCGTCGCGACGATGGTTCCTGCCTGATCTATATCGACCGGCACCTCGTCCATGAGGTGACCAGCCCGCAGGCGTTCGAGGGGCTGCGCGCCGCCGGGCGGCGGGTGCGGCGCCCCGACCTGACGCTCGCGGTGCCCGATCACAACCTGCCGACCACCGCGCGTGTCGATACGAACGGGCACGAGCTGCCGATCGCCGATCGCGAGAGCGCCGAGCAATTGGGTGCGCTGCGCCAGAACGTCGCTGAATTCGGTGTGCCCTATATCGACGCGCTGTCGGCGAAGCAGGGGATCGTGCACGTCGTCGGGCCGGAACAGGGCTTCACGCTGCCCGGCACGACGATGGTGTGCGGCGACAGCCATACCTCGGCGCATGGCGCGCTGGGGGCGCTGGCGTTCGGGATCGGCACCAGCGAGGTCGAGCATGTGCTGGCGACGCAAACGCTGATCCTGTCGCCGTCGAAGACGATGGAAGTGCGCGTCGACGGCACGCTCGGCTTCGGGGTCAGCGCCAAGGACGTCGTGCTGGCGATCATCGGCAGGATCGGCGCGGCCGGCGGGACCGGGCATGTCATCGAATTCACCGGCGAGGTAATCCGCAACCTGTCGGTCGAGGGGCGGCTGACGGTCGCCAACATGTCGATCGAGGGCGGTGCGCGCGCCGGGATGATTGCACCCGACGAGACGACCTTCGCCTATCTCAAGGGCCGGCCGCTCGCGCCGCAGGGAGCGGACTGGGACAAGGCGGTCGCTTGGTGGCGGACGCTGCCGAGCGATGCGGGGGCGCGCTATGACAAGAATGTGGTGCTCAACGCCGCGGACATCGCGCCGTCGCTGACTTGGGGCACCAGCCCCGAGGATGTCGTGCCGATCACCGGCTTCGTCCCCGCCCCCGACAGCTTCGCCGATCCGTCGAAGCGCGAGGCGGCGCAGAAGTCGCTCGATTACATGGGGCTGACCCCGGGGATGCGGATGCAGGACGTTCCCGTCCAGCATGTCTTCATCGGAAGCTGCACCAACAGCCGCATCGAGGACTTGCGCGCCGCCGCCGGGGTGGCGAGCGGGCGGCATGTCGCGGACGGCGTGCGCGCGATGGTCGTGCCGGGGTCGGGGCTGGTGAAGCGACAGGCCGAGGCAGAGGGGCTCGACCGCATCTTCACCGAAGCGGGGTTCGAGTGGCGCGAGCCGGGCTGCTCGATGTGTCTGGCGATGAACCCCGACAAGGTGCCGCCGGGCGAGCGCTGCGCCTCGACCAGCAACAGGAATTTCGTGGGACGTCAGGGACCTGGCGCCCGCACCCATTTGTTATCGCCGGCAATGGCGGCGGCGGCCGCGGTCACCGGACGGCTCGCCGACGTGCGCGAACTGATGGGTTGAGGACAAGGGGACGCGTCATGAAGAAGGTATTCATTTTCCTGATCGCCGGCTCGGTGCTGAGCGGGGTCGCCGCCTATGCCGCGATCGCGCGCCCCGCGATCCCGGCCAGCCGTCCGGCGCGCTGATGGAGCCGGTCACGCGCGTCTCCGGCACCGCCTATCCCTGGGGTGCCAAGAATATCGACACCGACGTCATCATCCCGGCGCATTGGCTGAAGACGATCAAGCGCTCGGGGCTGGGCAAGGGCGCGTTCGAGACGGTGCGCGCGCAGCCGGGCAACATCTTCGACGATCCGCGCTATGCCGGCGCGCCGATCCTGATCGCAGGCGACAATTTCGGCTGCGGGTCGAGCCGCGAACATGCCGCCTGGGCGCTGGGCGACATGGGCGTCAAGGCGGTGATCGCGCCGAGCTTCTCCGACATCTTCTCGGGCAATGCATTCAAGAACGGCATCGTCGCGGTCGTGCTGCCGCAGGAAGCGATCGACAGGCTGATCGAGGTGGCGAAGACGGATCCGGTGACGGTCGATCTGGAGACGATGACCGTCACCACCCCCTATCAGGACCGTTTCCCGTTCGAACTCGACGCGTTCCGTCGCCGCTGCCTGATGGAAGGGCTGGACGAGGTCGGGCTGACGCTGGCAAAGGATACCGCGATTTCGAAATTCGAGGAGCAGCTCGACGACGAGCGGCCCTGGATCAGGAGAGATGCGGCACATGCGGGCTTTGCTGTCGAGGGCGTCGGGCGGACCTGAAACTCTGGAAGTCGGCGAGCTGCCCGATCCCAGCCCCGGTCCGGGCGAGGTGGTGGTCGCGATCAAGGCGTGTTCGATCAACTATCCCGACGTGCTGGTGATCGAGGACCGCTACCAGTTCCAGCCGCCCCGCCCCTTCGCGCCCGGCGGTGACATCGCCGGCATCGTCACCGAGATCGGCGCGGGCGTGACGCAATGGCGCGTCGGCGACCGCGTGATGGGCACGGTGTTGATGGGTGGACTCGCCGAACGACGCGCTGTCTCCGCCGATGCCCTCTATCCGTTGCCCGACGGACGCGGGTTCGAGGAGGGCGCGGCGCTGCTGCTCACCTATGCCACCAGCATCCACGCTTTGGTCGATCGCGGGCGCGTAAAGGCGGGCGACCGCGTGCTGGTGCTCGGCGCGGCGGGCGGGGTCGGGCTGGCGGCGGTCGAGCTGGCCAAGGCGTTCGGCGCGCAGGTGGTCGGTGCGGTGTCGAGCGAGGAGAAGGCGCAGGCGGTGCGCGATGCCGGCGCGGACGAGGTGATCGTCTATCCGCACGCGCCGTTCGACAAGCCGACGTCCAAGGCGCTGGCGGAGCGGTTCAAACAGGCCGGCGGCGCGCAAGGCTTTCAGGTGATCTACGACGCGGTCGGCGGCGATTACGCCGAGCCGGCGCTGCGCGCGATCGGCTGGGAAGGCCGCTATCTGGTGGTCGGCTTTCCGGCCGGCATTCCCAAGCTGCCGCTCAACCTCACCTTGCTCAAGAGCTGCGACGTGTGCGGGGTGTTCTGGGGCGCGTTCGCCGGGCGCGAGCCGGCGGCCAATCGCGCGCACATCATGCGCCTGCTGGAATTGTGGGAAGCAGGCCGCATCGCGCCACGCGTCACCGAGGTGTTCCCGCTCGAACGGGGCGGTGAGGCGATCGCCCGATTGGGTCAGCGCAGCGCGATCGGCAAGCTGGTGGTGCGCGTCGCGGATTGAGCGACATTGAATGTCGGCGGGGCGCGCACTATCCATCGCCGGTAGAGCACTGGAGCCAGCATGACCCTTTTCGACGATCGTGAACGCGCATTCGAGGCCAAGTTCGCCCGCGACGAGGAAGTGGCGTTCCGCATCATCGCGCGTCGCAACCGGCTGGTCGGGCAATGGGCGGCGCAGCTCATGCAGCTGACCCCCGCCGAAACCGACGCTTATGCCAAGGCGGTGGTGCAGGCCGATTTTGAGGAAGCCGGCGACGAGGACGTGGTTCGCAAGGTCTATGGCGATCTGGTCGCGGCGAATGTCGACGTCGACGAGGCGGCGGTGCGGCAGGCGCTGGCGGATCAGACCGTCGAGGCGCGCCGCCAGCTGATGCAGCCGGAGTAAGCGCGATGCCGATGGAAGGAAGCGAAATCGCCGCGCTGATCAAGGCCGGCATCCCCGACGCCGAGGTCGAGATGACCGATCTCGCCGGCGACGGCGATCATTGGTCGGCGCGCGTGGTATCGGCCTCGTTCGCGGGGATGCCGCGCGTGAAACAGCATCAGGCGGTCTATGCCGCACTGGGCGGGCGGATGGGTGGCGTGCTCCACGCCTTGCAGTTGACGACCGCCGTTCCGAAGTAAGCGCGAGACGCACCACCGCATTCGCAAGGAAGACGATATGACCGACGATACCAACGCCCGCATCGATGCGCTGGTGAAGAGCAACCCGGTGGTGCTGTTCATGAAGGGCTCGCCGCTGTTCCCGCAATGCGGCTTCTCGAGCCGCGCGATCGCGATCCTCGAGCGGCTGGGCGTGCAGTTCGAGAGCGTCGACGTGCTGCAGGATCAGGCAATCCGGCAGGGGATCAAGGGCTATTCGGACTGGCCGACGATCCCGCAGCTGTATGTCGGCGGTGAGTTCGTCGGCGGATCGGACATCATGATGGAGATGTACGAGGCCGGCGAGTTGGCGGAGCTGTTCCAGAAGGCGGGCGCGGCCGCGGCACCGCAGGCGTAAGCTACCCGCGCCGCGCCGGCTGGCTGACCGGCGATGCGCTGGAGGTTGATCCACCCGGCTCGAATCGTTTCCCATCGTCACCCCGGCGAAAGCGAGACCTCTGCAAAAGTGCTGGATCATGACTCCTCAAGCTCTTCCCCGGCGGAAGCCGGGGTCCAGTTGGGGAGGGCATTCTGATGCTTACAAGCGTCTCCCAACTGGGCCCCGGCCTTCGCCGGGGAACAGAAAGCGGGTTTTACAGAGGTTTCGCGAAAGCCGGGGTGACGCTTCAGCTTAAATGGGTCGAACTCGAGAGTTGCGCCCCCGTCCGATGCTGGCTGTGGCCCGGATTGATGTGGGATCGTGGCGCGGGCGGAGTTACCGCCAATTCGTCATTGCGAGCGTAGCGAAGCAATACAAGGCTGGATCAGGACGCCCTGGATTGCTTCGCTGCGCTCGCAATGACGGTCGACGGGTTCGGCACGGCGCTCCGCGCCGCAACCTGCGCCGCGCCGGTCGGTTGATCGGCGATGGCGGATGAACCTCACAGTGTCGGCGAGATCCTCGATGCGATCGACGGCCTCGCCGAGCGACAGGACAAGGTCGCCGTAGGCGACGTCGTCGAGGCGCTGGGCGCGCGTGGCTTCGGGCCGTTCCTGATCGTCATGCCGTTGATCGACATCTCGCCGATCGGCAGCATTCCCGGGCTGCCGACCGCGATGGCGGCAGTCATCATGCTGGTAGCGGTGCAGATGGCACTGGGGCGCCAGCACCTGTGGCTGCCGGGTTTCGTGCGGCGGCGCGCGATGTCGTCGGACAAGGTGCGCAAGGCCGTCGACAAAACGCGCGGGATCGCGCGGTTCATGGATCGCTGGTTCCACGGGCGCTTGCCGGCGCTGACGCGCGGGCCTTTCGTGCGTGCGGCGGCGTTCGGCGTGATCGCGCTGGCCTGCGCGGTGCCGCCGCTGGAATTGTTGCCGCTCGCAACGACCGCGCCGATGCTGGCGATCGCGGCGTTCGGGCTGGCGATCACCGTGCGCGACGGGTTGCTGATGATCCTGGCGTCGGTGTTGGCGCTCGCGGCTGTCAGCATCGGTGTCGGGTTATGGAGCGGGCGGAGTTAGCGCCGGGCCGTCATTGCGAGCGTAGCGAAGCAATCCAGGGCGTCCTGGTCCGACACTGGATTGCTTCGCTACGCTCGCAATGACGTGGTGCTGATTCCGTCGAACCGGACTTGATCCGGGGTCCCTTTTTACGGCCTCAGCAGGAAGAAGCGGGATCCCGGATCAAGTCCGGGGTGACGGGAAAGAAAAAAGGCCGCCTCGTTGTTCACGAAGCGGCCTCTTGTTCATCTCAGGCGTAGACCCGATCAGATGTCGTCGCCGAGCGCGCCCTTGACCTTGCCCTTGAGCTGCTCGCCCTTGCCTTCGGCCTGCTGGGCCTTGCCTTCGGCAGCAAGATCGGTGTCATGGTTGTGGTTGCCGACGGCTTCCTTCACCTTGCCGATCGCTTCGTTGACGTTGCCCTTGATCTTGTCCGTCAGCTCGCCCATCGTCGATCTCCTTGTTCAAAACCCTGTGACGACAGAACGGTGCTGCAACGACGCGGTTCCGTAACGGCAGGACAATCCTTTCTTTAGATCAATCCCGACAGCGGACTCGACGGGTCGGCATAGCGGCGCTTGCCCATGCGGCCGGCGCGATAGCTCATCCGTCCACCCTCGACCGCGGCCCTCATCGCCGCCGCCATCAACACCGGGTCTTTCGCTTCGGCGATCGCGGTGTTCATCAGCACGCCGTCGCAGCCCAGCTCCATCGCCACCGCCGCGTCGCTCGCCTGCCCGACCCCGGCGTCGACCAGCACCGGCACGGTCGCGCCCTCGACGATCAGCCGGATCGTCACCTGATTTTGGATGCCGAGCCCCGAGCCGATCGGCGCGCCGAGCGGCATGATCGCCACCGCGCCCGCCTCTTCGAGCTGCTTCGCGGCGATCGGATCGTCGACGCAATAGACCATCGGCTTGAAACCTTCGCGCACCAGCACCTCGGTCGCCTTCAGCGTCTCGCGCATGTTGGGGTACAGCGTCCGCGCCTCGCCCAGCACCTCCAGCTTGACGAGATCCCAGCCGCCCGCCTCGCGCGCCAGCCGCAGCGTGCGGATCGCGTCCTCGGCCGAGAAGCAGCCGGCGGTGTTGGGGAGATAGGTGACCTTCTTGGGGTCGATATAGTCGGTCAGCATCGGTGCGTTCGGATCGCTGACGTTGACGCGACGCACGGCGACGGTGACGATCTCGGCGCCGGATGCCTCCACCGCGGCGGCGTTCTGCGCGAAGTCCTTGTACTTGCCGGTGCCGACGATCAGCCGCGAGCGGAAGGTCCGGCCCGCAACCGTCCACGTATCGTCGGTGATCGGCTGCACATGATCGCCGCCGCCGACGAAGTGGACGATCTCCAGTTCGTCGCCGTCCTCAACCACCACCTGCGTCAGCGTCGAGCGCGGCACCACCTCAAGGTTGCGTTCGACCGCCACCTTTTCGGGCACCAGCCCGAGCGACTCCGCCAGTTCGGCGAGGGTGATCCCGGCGGTCACGCGCTTGTGCTCGCCGTTCACGGAAATGGTGATGGTGCCGTCGGTATGTGCCATGCGGGTCATCTAGGACTGCGGGGCGCGTGGGGCAATGTTGCGCGCCATCGCGCCGGATGCGATGATGCGCGGCGATGACCGATATCGTCTATGTCCTCAACGGACCGAACCTGAACCTGCTCGGCATGCGCGAGCCGGATATCTACGGCCATGATACGCTGGACGATATCGCCGGTGCGCTGGAGGATCGCGCGCGCGAGCTGGGGCTGGCGATCGACATGCGCCAGTCCAACCACGAGGGCCATCTGGTCGACTGGCTGCACGAGGCGCAGGCGCATGACGCGCGCGCCGTGCTGCTCAACGCCGGGGCGTTCACCCACACCTCGATCGCGATCCACGATGCCATCAAGGCGATCAAAACGCCGGTGATCGAGGTGCATCTGTCAAATCCGCACACACGTGAGGAATTCCGTCACACGTCGTTCGTCGGGCGCGCGGCGAAGGGCAGCATTGCCGGGTTCGGCGCACTGTCGTACCAGCTCGCGCTTGAAGCCGCGGCCCGCTTCTGACAGGAGCCGCGACCAAAGGTCAGGGATAATCGGGGTTCAATGGCTGACATTTCACACAATAGCGGGTCGATGCAGGTCGACGTCGATCTGGTCCGCCAGCTCGCCGAGCTGCTTGATACCACGCAGCTGACCGAGATCGAGGTCGAGGACGGCGATCGCAAGATCCGCGTCGCGCGCAAGGCGGCGGCGGTCAACGCCGCGCCCGCGATGCATTATGCGCCGGCGCCCGCCGCGGCCGCGGCTCCGGCCGCCCAGCAGGTGGATGTCGCGGGGCCGTCCGCGCCGTCGGACGCCAATGCGGTGCGCTCGCCGATGGTCGGCACCGTCTATCTCGCGGCAGAGCCGGGCGCGAAGCCGTTCTCCAGCGTCGGCCAGAGCGTTGCGGCGGGCGACACGCTGCTGATCGTCGAGGCGATGAAGGTGATGAACCCGATCACCGCGCCGTCGGCGGGCGTCGTCAAGGCGATCCTGGTCGACAACGGCCAGCCGGTCGAGTTCGACCAGCCGCTGGTGGTGGTCGAGTAAGCGGATGCCGCAGATCAAGAAACTGCTGATCGCCAACCGCGGCGAGATCGCGCTGCGCATCCACCGCGCGTGCCATGAAATGGGCATCAAGACGGTCGCGGTGCATTCGACCGCGGATGCCGATGCGATGCACGTCCGGTTGGCGGACGAGGCGATCTGCATCGGGCCGCCGGCCGCGGCGGATAGCTATCTCAACATTCCGAACATCATCTCGGCCGCGGAGATCAGCGGTGCGGACGCGATCCACCCCGGCTATGGCTTCCTCAGCGAGAACGCCAAGTTCGCCGAGATCGTCGAGCTGCACAATCTGATCTTCGTCGGGCCGAAGCCCGAGCATATCCGCGTGATGGGCGACAAGGTCGAGGCCAAGCGCACCGCGGGGGCGCTCGGGCTGCCGCTGGTGCCCGGCTCGGACGGCGCGATTCATGACGTCGCCGAGGCGCAGGCGTTGGCGGAAGAGATCGGCTATCCGGTCATCATCAAGGCCGCCAGCGGCGGCGGCGGGCGCGGCATGAAGGTGTGCCAGTCCGCCGACCAGCTCGAAACGCTGATGCAGCAGGCAGGCAGCGAGGCGAAGGCGGCGTTCGGCGACGCGACCGTCTACATGGAAAAGTACCTCGGCAACCCGCGGCACATCGAGTTCCAGGTGTTCGGCGACGGCAACGGCCATGCGATCCACCTCGGCGAGCGCGACTGCTCGCTCCAGCGCCGCCACCAGAAGGTGGTCGAGGAAGCCCCCTCCCCGGTCATCACGCCTGAAGAGCGCGAGCGGATGGGCGGAATCGTCGCCAAGGCGATGGCCGACATGGCGTATCGCGGCGCGGGAACGATCGAGTTCCTGTGGGAAAACGGCGAGTTCTACTTCATCGAGATGAACACCCGGCTGCAGGTCGAGCATCCGGTGACCGAGGCGATCACCGGGCTGGATCTGGTCCGCGAACAGATCCGCGTCGCCGAAGGGCATCCGCTGACGCTGCGGCAGGAAGACGTGGTGTTCCGCGGGCACGCGATCGAATGCCGCATCAACGCCGAGGACCCGCGCACCTTCGCGCCGTCGCCGGGGCTGGTGAAGCAATATCACGCGCCGGGCGGGATGCACGTCCGCGTCGATTCGGGGCTCTACGCGGGCTATAAGGTGCCGCCTTATTACGACAGCATGATCGCCAAGCTGATCGTCTACGGCACCACCCGCGAAGGCGCGCTGCGCCGCCTGCGCCGCGCGCTGGAGGAGTTCGTGATCGAGGGGATGAAGACCACCATCCCGCTGCATCAGGCGCTGCTGGATGACCCCGAGTTCCGTGAGGGGGCGTATACGATCAAGTGGCTGGAGGAGTGGCTGGCCAGGCAGGGGTGAGGTAGTTGTCGTAGCCAATCCTCCCCATTTCGCGTCGCCCCGGGCTTGACCCGGGGCCCCGCTTCCTCTCCCCTCCACGCATGGCGGGAGGCTGGGTCTACATCATGGCCGATCGGTATCGCGGAGCGATGTAAGTTGGCGTTACCGCTGACCCGATCGCGCGCGTAGCGCAGCATCGAGCCGGAACAGGCTCGGCGTTTTGCGCTCAATACGGTTTGACCCGGCTGGTCTGGGCCGAGTCCAGCGAGCAGATCGACGCCTGCATTGCGCATGAGAAGCGCCTCAAACGCTGGCGCCGCGAATGGAAGTTCGCGTTGATCGAGCGGGACAATCCCGACTGGCTCGATCTGTTCGACCGTTTCGCCTGAAGAAGCGGGACCCCGGATCAAGTCCGGGGCGACGGATAGACTAAGTTTGGGGAGACAGCTCAGCCTGCCCCTCGATCAACCCCAGCAACCGGTCGCGCTTGTCGAGCAACGCCGCCATCTCACCGGTCGCCGCCACCCGCCCCGCCATCGCCCGGTCGAGCCGCTCCTGCGCCGCGGGTGTGATGTCCCTCAGCCGCCCCGCAATCTCCTCCATCTCCGCCATCCGCGCCCAGCAATCGAGCACCACGTCGCACCCTGCCGCGATCGCGCCGGCGGCCTTGTCGCCCGCCGAGCCCGACAGCGCCTTCATGTCGATATCGTCGGTCATCAACAGCCCGTCGAAGCCGATCCGCCCGCGGATCACCTCCTCGATCACCACCGGGGACAGCGTCGCGGGCCGCTCGGCATCCCAGGCCTGATAGACGATATGGCTGGTCATCCCCATCGGCGCGTGCGCCAGCGTGCAGAACGGCGCGAGGTCGCCTTCCAGCTCCGCCGCGGAGGCAGTGACGGTCGGGAGATGGTAATGCGTGTCGACGAGCGCGCGGCCGTGCCCCGGCATGTGCTTGACGACGCCGACCACACCGCCCGCCGCCAGCCCCTCGAGCGTCGCCCGGCCCATTGCGGCGACGCGCATCGGCTCGTGCCCGAACGCGCGACAGGTGATCGCCTCGGTCGTCTCGGGGCGTGCGACATCAAGGATCGGGTGGCAATCGACGGTGATCCCGACCTCCGACAGCATCAGCCCCAGCGCGTGGCCGTTGGCGCGCGCCGCCTCGATCCCCGACATCGGTGCCAGTTCATAGAGCCGGTCGAAATCAGGCCCCGCAGGGAACGCCGGCCATTCCGGTGGGCCGAGCCGCGCGACGCGTCCCCCCTCCTGATCGACGAGGATCGCGACATCGTCGCGCCCCTCCATTTCGCGGAGCGAATCGGTGAGCGCGCGCAGCTGCGCGCGCGTCTCGACGTTGCGGCGGAACAGGATGTAGCCGGCGGGGCGCACCGCGTGGAAGAAGGCGCGTTCCGCCGCGGTGAGGACGGGGCCGGACAGGCCGAAGATCACAGGCTTCATGCCCGCGCTTCTAGGGCGGAACGCAGCGTGGAGGAAATGACTTTGGAAGTCCGCGCGTCCGGCCTAGCTATGGGCGCGATTGCAGGAGAAGACGATGCGCGTTTCGGGTTGCCTGGCTTGCCTCATGGTCGCTGCCCTGCCGCATGCCGCGCTGGCGCAGGACGCGCCGCCGCCGGCCGATCCCGGCGCGCTGCAATCGACCACCCCCGACGATGTCCCCCCGCCACGCGTTCCGATGCGCGTGCAGGTCGCCGCCGGGCCGCAATGGCAGCCGTGGTTCCCCGGCGACGACCAGCGGCGACTGAGCCCGTGGTTCAGCCTGTCTCGGACGCGCGGCGACACGCCGTTCGCGTTCGGCGCACCCGACGACGGGACGAACCTGACGCTGCTCCGTCGCGGGCGCACAGAATATGCGATCGCGCTGCGCCGCGAAGGGCGGCGGCGCGGCAACGATCTCGTGCCGGGGCTGCCGGGTATCGGGCGGACGCTGGAGCTGGGCGGCTCGATCGAGACATGGAGCAGCGATCAAGTCCGGTGGCGCGGCGATGTGCGCAAAGGCGTGAACGGCCACAAGGGCTGGATCAGCCAGCTCGGGATGGATTACGTCCGCCGCGATGGCGACGACTGGCTGGTATCGCTGGGCCCGCGCGTGCTGCTGGGCGATGGGCGGTATCAGCGCGCGTGGTTCGGGGTCGACGATCGCGCCGCCCTCGCGACCGGATTGCAACGCTATACGCCCAAGGCTGGGCTGCGGTCGGTCGCGCTGACCGGCAGCGCATCGAAGGAAATCTCGCGCCATTGGGGCATCGAGGCGCAAGCCACCTACGAACGGCTGGTCGGGGATGCCGCCGAGTCGCCGATCATCCGCCGCGCTGACTCGGCGACGCAGCTACAGGTGGCGATCGGGATGCATTATACCTTCTCGGTACGGCTGCCCGATCGCGGCGTCTTCCGGCTTATCCGGTGACGAAACAGCCCTCGCCCGCCAGCTTCAGCCGTGCGCAGAGATCGGCAGCGGTGGCGGCGTTGCCGGCGTTGACGCGCAGGCGGTAAACGGTGCGGCCCTTGACCACCGCAGGCTGCACGACCTTCTCCAGCGTCGCGACATAGCCGAAACGGCGCGCGATCTGGCTCCACGCGCCGTTCGCGACCGCCTGACTGGGGAAAGCGCCGAGTTGGACCATCGCGCCGCCTGACGACGCGCCCGACACCTGCGTTGCAGGGGCGCTGACCGGGCGTTGCGCGCGGAGCGGTGCGGCGGCCTGCGGCACCGCGACGCTGGCGGTCGGCGCGCCGCTGGCGGCTGTGCTTGGACCCGGCGTGGGAGCGGTAGCGCGCGCCACCGGCGCTTCGGGCACCTGGGCGAGATCGATCGCGGCGTCGGTATGGCTGCCGGCGCTGGCGGCGATCGCCGAGTCGCCCTCGCCGATCACCTTCATCCCGCCGGGTTCGTCGGGGCGGATCTTGTAATCGCCGGCCGGCGCGGCGATCAGCCGCCCGTCACCGCCGCTGCCCGCGAACTGCCAGCGATACAGGCCGAACAGGATCGCACCGAGCACCAGCAGGCCGACCGCGACCAGCGCGACGATCCGCCCGACCGGCACCGCATAGGGATCGTCGGCCTCGACGGTATCGAGCCACGGCAGGCGATCCGCGTCGCTTAACCGGCCGATCGGCTCCCCCTCTCGCATCAGTGCATCTCCGCCACCGCCTCTACCCCCATGATGGCGAGGCCGTTTCGGATAATCTGGCCGATCGCGGCGGCGAGCGCCAGCCGTGCTGCGGTGACGGCGTGATCGTCGGGGACGAGGAAGCGGCGGTCGGGGCGGTCGTTGCCGGCGTTCCACAGCGAGTGGAATTCCGCTGCCAGATCATAGAGATAGAAGGCGATGCGATGCGGCTCGCGGGCCGCCGCGGCAGTTTCGACCACGCGCGGGAACTGGCTGGCGAGCCTTACCAGCGCCAATTCTTCCGTATCGAGACGGGACAGATCGGCATCTGCGGCCGAAATACCCGCCTCCGCCGCGCGCCGGTGCAGCGAATGGACGCGGGCGTGCGCATATTGGACGTAGAAAACCGGGTTTTCCTTCGATGCCTCGACCACCTTGGCGAAGTCGAAATCCATCTGCGCATCCGAGCGGCGCGTCAGCATCGTGAAGCGTACGACGTCCTTGCCGACCTCGCGCACGACGTCCGCCAGTGTCACGAAATTCCCGGCGCGCTTCGACATCTTGACCGGCTCGCCGCCGCGCAGCAGCCGCACCATCTGAACCAGCCGCACGTCGAAGCGCGTCTTGCCCTCGGTCAGCGCGGCGACCGCCGCCTGGATGCGCTTGACGGTGCCGGCATGGTCGGCGCCCCAGATGTCGATCAGTTGGTCGGCGCTCTCCGCCTTCTGGAAGTGATAGGCCATGTCGGCGCCGAAATAGGTCCAGCTGCCGTTCGACTTGCGGATCGGGCGATCCTGATCGTCGCCGAACTGCGTCGAGCGGAACAGCGGCAGCTCGACCGGCTCCCAATCGTCGGGGGTTTCGCCCTTGGGCGCTTCGAGCACGCCGTCGTAGATCAGGTCGCGCGCGCGCAGCACCGCCTCGGCGGCCTCGGGCTTCTTCGCCGCCTGCAACTCCGCTTCCGACGAGAAGACGTCGTGGTGGATGCCGAGCAGCGCGAGATCGTCCTTGATGAGCACCAGCATCGCCGCGACCGCGCGGGTACGGAACAGCGCCAGCCATTCGGACTCGGGCGCGGCGGCGTAGCGGTCACCGAATTCCTGCGCGAGCGCTTGACCGACCGGCACGAGGTAATCGCCCGGATACAGCCCTTCGGGGATCGCGCCGACGTCCTCGCCAAGCGCCTCGCGGTAACGCAGGTGCGCCGAGCGCGCGAGCACGTCGACCTGCCCGCCGGCATCGTTGACGTAATATTCGCGGATCACCTTGTGCCCGGCGAATTCGAGCAGGCTGGCGAGCGCATCGCCGACCACCGCGCCGCGGCAATGGCCCATGTGCATCGGGCCTGTCGGGTTGGCGGAGACATATTCGATGTTCACCGACACGCCCTGCCCGCGCGTCGAGCGGCCATAATTGCCGCCCTCGCCGACGATCGTCGCGATCTCCTTGCGCCACACGTCATCGTGGAGGCGCAGGTTGATGAAGCCCGGCCCGGCCACCGACACGTCGGCCACTTCGGGCAGCGCGCGCAGCTCGCCCGCCAATGCCTCGGCCAGCGCGCGCGGGTTGGTGCCGGCGGGCTTGGCAAGCACCATCGCGGCGTTGGTCGCCAGATCGCCGTGCGTTGCATCGCGCGGCGGCTCGACCGTCACGTTGCGGCGATCGAGGTCCGCCGGGAGCGTGCCGGCGGCGGTCAGCGCGTCGAGCGCGGCATCAACATGGGCGGTGAAACGGGTGAAGAGCGTCATGCGCGCCGCTTAGCCCAAGGGCGGCGCGGACGCAAAATGCACGACGACCCCGCTAATTGCAGCAGCCGCAACGACGAATGCGCGACCGACAATTGCGCTGTTGCAACGCAGCATGGATGCTGCACCGCATCATCTCCAGACAAGGAACCGACCCATGCGCTCCACGATCGCCCTCGTCCTGACCGCCGCCGCGCTGGTCCCCGCCGTTGCCGCCGCCGCGACGTCCGAGCGCAGCTTCACCCGCGACGGGCACACCTATGTCTATTCGCTGACCCCGAACCAGGACGGCACCACGTTGATCCAGGGCCATGAAGTCGGCAGCAGCGCCGGCCGCTTCCGCCTGACCGTCAAGGGCACGCGCGTGTCGGGTCAGGCCAATGGCCGCGATGTGTCGTTCCGCACCACCCGTCCGCTGGCGCCGGTGTCGGTAGCGGCGAACTGATCTACCCGTCGCCCCGGGTGTGACCGGGGAGGTGGATAGCTGAAATAGCCCGTCATCCCGGGCTTGACCCGGGATCCCGCTTCTACTGGCGACGGTCAGAAGAAGAAGCGGGGTCCCGGATCAAGTTCGGGACGACGAAAGGTTCACGTCATTGCGAGCGTAGCGAAGCAATCCCAGGGCCGGATCAGGACGCTCTGGATTGCTTCGCTACGCTCGCAATGACGTCGGTCGGTCAGAAGCCCTCGGGCAGATCGATCTCACCCACTATCTCGCGATAGCGCGAGATCGCGTATCGATCGGTCATGCCGGCGATGAAGTCGGCGATGTGGCGGCTGATCGCCGGCTCGCCTTCGGGAAGCCGGTCGCGCCATTCTTCCGGCAGCAACCGCGGATCGTCGCGATAGGCGGCGACGAGCCCCGATACCACGCGCTGCGCCGCCGTCGCCGCCGCCAGTTGCCGCGGGTGATGGTAGAGATTGGCGTACATGAAGCGCTTCAACTCGCGCTCCGCGGCCGCCATCGCCGGCGAGAAGCCGATCAGCGGACGCCCCGCCGCGCGCACGTCCTCGACGCTTTCCACCCCTGCCGCCGCGATTCGCGTGCGCGATTCGGCGATCAGGTCGTTGACCATCGCGCCGATCTGGCTGCGGATCAACTCACCCGCCAGCCGGTCGCGCGGCACGTCCGGGAAGCGCGCGGTCACGCGCCGCCAGCCGTCCGCGACCAGCGGCACCGCCTCGATCTGCTCGAGCGTCAGCAGCCCGGCACGCAAGCCGTCGTCGATGTCGTGATTGTCATAGGCGATGTCGTCGGCCAGCGTCGCGACCTGCGCCTCCAGCGAGGCATGGCTGGTCAGGTCGAGCGCCGCCTCGGCATCCGCCTCCGCCAGCGCCCACGCCGGGACCGCGATCGGGCCGTTGTGCTTGGCGAGCCCCTCCAGCGTCTCCCACGTCAGATTAAGCCCCGGCCAGCGCGGATAAGGGCGCTCGATCCGCATCAGCGTGCGCAGCGTGTGGCCGTTGTGATCGAATCCGCCCGCCGCACTCATTGCCTGCCGCAGCGCATCCTCGCCGGCGTGGCCGAACGGCGGGTGGCCGATGTCGTGCGCGAGACAGAGCGCCTCGGTCAGATCCTCGTTGAGCCCCAGCACGCGCGCGATCGTCCGGCCGATCTGTGCGACCTCGAGGCTGTGGGTCAGGCGGACGCGGAAATGGTCGCCATCCGGCGCGAGGAAGACCTGCGTCTTGTGGCGCAGCCGGCGAAAGCTGATCGAATGGATGATCCGATCGCGGTCGCGCTGGAACGCGTCGCGCGGGCCGCGATCGGCGCTTTCCTCGGCGTGCAACCGGCCACGGCTGCGCGCCGGGTCGGCCGCCCACGGCGCGCGCGCGGTCATGTTACTTGCCGCCCAGCTTCGTCATCTTCTGCCCGGCCTCACTGGTGAAGGTGAAGGCGGACAGGCCCTGCTTCTTCAACGCGTTGACCGCTGCGCGCGCCTCGGCCTCGGTCTTGTACGGGCCGGTGACCAGCCGGTTGGTCGCGCGGTTGGGGACGGTATAGGCGCGCTTGCCCGCGAGCGCGTCGGCCTTGGCCTGCGCATTCTTCCACGCCTTGGGCATGTCGTCGGCGTTCGCGCCGCTGGCGACCTGCACCCAGATCCGCGCCGGCTCGGCGCGCGCGGCCTTCTTCTCGGCAGCTTCCTTGGCGGCGGCTTCCTTCTTCGCCTTTTCGGCGGCGAGTTCCTTGGCGCGGGCCTTGCGGTCGAGCGGCTTGGCGGCCGGCTTCTCCGCGGTGTCCTCCGCGGCGACCGGCTTGCGGCCCTTTTCGGCGGCGAGTTCCTTCGCGCGCGCCTTGCGGTCGAGCGACTTGGCGGCTGTCTTTTCCTCGGGCTGCTCGGCCGCAAGAACCGCCCTTTGCGACAGACGCTTGGCAGCGGCGAGCTTCGTGCGCTTCTGCTCATCGGCAGCGGCGTTGCGCTCGGCGGTCTGCGCGGCATCCTCCAGCGTCGCGGCGGCCGGGGCCGGCGGCGCGACGACCGGGAGGCGCTGTGTGCCCGGCATCGGCGCGACACCAAGTTCGGCGGCGGGAACCGAGATGCCCGCGACGATTCGCGCGAGGATCGAATCCTCGCTGATCCGCGGCGGGCTGACGCGCAGCGGCGGCGCGCGGCGCGTGACCTCAAGGCGCGGCGGCGTAGTGTTCGCGGCGGCGACCTGCGGTGCGGGCGTGATCGTCCGCGCCGGCACCGGCTGGTTCTGCGCGACCGAGGTTTGAACGGGAGCGGGCGCCGGCATGGGAGTCGCGGCGGCGACCTGGCTCGCCGGCCGCACCGGCTCAATCGAGGATTGCGGTGCGGGGCGCGGCGTTTCCGCCGCCGCCTGCTGGACGGGCGCGGTTGCCGCCGGCGTCGGTGTCGGCGTGGCGACGGCGGGGGTCGGCACCGGCGAACGCGTGTTCGCTGCCGCCAGCTGTGCCTCGGCGCGGTCGCGACGGCGCTGTTCGCTGCGCGACAGCCTCTTCTGCGGCGTCGGCAGCGGCTGGATCGTCGGTGCGACCGCCGCGACCTGCGTGCGGGCGGGCGTGCCGGCGAGCGGGGTCAGCGACGGGACCATCCGCGCGTCGGCCAGCCGCGCCGGAGTGGGCGCGACCTCGCCGAAATGGACCGCAAAGGCACGGTCGACCGGCGACAGCGTCGGCAATCGCTGAAAGAACGCCGCCAGACCGCCGGCCATGCCGCGCGGCATCATGCTGGTCGCGATTTTGTTCGCGCCCGACACGTCGCCATTCATCGCGAGGATGAAGGCGCGCGCGCGCCACGCGCCGCGATCCTGACGGCGCAGCAACGGCTCGATCTGCGCCAGCGCCTCGTCACGGCGCCCCGAGATACCGAGCGACAGCGCGTAGCGGCGGCGGATCTCGTCCTCCCGGGCGGCTTCCTGACCACCTTGCGCCAAGGCGAGACGATAGTCCTGCTGCGCGCGCTCCTGCTCGCCGATCAGGTCATAGGCGAGGCCGCGGTCGTCGGCATATAGCGGCATCGGCGCGCCGTGGCGCTGCGCCTGCTCGAAATAGCGCAACGCCTCGCCCGGCCGCTCGCCGTTGACGAGGATGCGCGCGATCCCCGCCTTGACGCGACCGTTGTTCGGATCGACCGCTTCCGCGCGCTTGTACAGCGCGGCGGCGGCGGTGGCATCGCCGAGTGCGAACGACAGGTCGCCCGCCTCGATCAGCGCGGACAGGTCGCGCGGCGCGCTGCCCAGCCGGCGCACGACATCGGCAAGCCGATCGGCATCGGGATTGGGGGTGGCGACCACTTCTTGCGCGACCGCACTGCCGGCCGCGGTCATCGATCCGGCGGCGAGCAACACGGCGAGGCAATGGGCGAGATGGAAACGTCCCGATCGCGATCGAGCGACATGGGTCATGCGTAAAGCTCCCCGTCGCGACCCGCGAGCGGGCCGGACGGACCGGAAGAAAGAATTGTCGAAACCCTGCGCAGCGCGTCCGTCCCCCGGAAGGCCGCGATGGCGGCAGCAACGAGGGCGAACGGACGGGGGGTCATCGCGCCATAGAGCCGTTCGGTGCCGAACCGGCAATGACACGGCTGGCCCGCCTGCGACGAAGCGAGCCTGAGCGGCGGTGCACGGTCGATCCGCACACCGCCGGTGACAAGGTTACTGGTTGTTCTGGCGGTGCAGGAAGCGCGGCAGGTCGCCGGGCTCGCGGCCGTCGTCCTCGGCGGCACGGCCACCGGCGTTGCGGGTGGCGTTCTGCATCCGCTCAAACAGCGTCCCGCCCAGCTTGACGCGTGGCGCGGCCGGTGCCGGCGTCTCCTCCTCGGGCGTACCCGGCGACAGGAAGCGACGACGCTGCGCCTCGCCGGCCGGCGGCGTGGCGGCGGGCGCGGGCATCAGCGACTCGGCACCCAGCACCAGTTCGTCCTCAGCCGGACGCGCGGGCGACGGATCGACACCGACGCCACCGTTCGCGGGCGGCACGCCCTCGGCCATCGCACCCGCGGCGGCGCCGCTCGGCTGCTGCGGCGGGACGGCCGGGGTCGGCTCATAGGCGACCGGCTGCGGCGCGGGGGTCGGGGCCGGCGCGGCGGCAACCGGCGCCGGGGCGGCATCGGTGCGGCGCGGCGCGGAGAAGCTGAAGGTGCGCGGCGGCTCGGACGGGGCGCTGGCGGCGGCGGGGGCGGTCGCCTGACCGACACTCTCTATACCGGTCGCGACGACCGAGACGCGAATCTTGCCTTCCAGCTCCGGGTTGAACGCCGAACCCCAGATGATGTTCGCGTCCGGGTCGACCAGCTCGCGGATGTGGTTCGCGGCCTCGTCGACCTCCAGCAAGCGCATGTCGTCGCCGCCGGTGATCGAGACGATCACGCCCTTGGCGCCCTGCATCGACACGCCGTCGAGCAGCGGATTGGCGATCGCCTTCTGCGCGGCGATCAGTGCGCGGTCGTCGCCTTCCGCCTCGCCGGTGCCCATCATCGCCTTGCCCATCTCCTGCATCACCGAGCGGACGTCGGCGAAGTCGAGGTTGATGAGGCCGGGCATGACCATCAGGTCGGTGATGCCGCGCACGCCCTGCTGCAGCACCTCGTCGGCCATTTCGAACGCCTGCTTGAACGTGGTGTTCGCATTGGCGACCAGGAACAGGTTCTGGTTCGGGATCACGATCAGCGTGTCGACGAACTTCTGCAGCTCCTCGATACCCGCCTCGGCCGACTTCGAGCGGCGATTGCCCTCGAAGCTGAACGGCTTGGTGACAACGCCGACCGTCAGGATGCCCATGTCACGCGCCGCCTTGGCGATGACCGGGGCCGCGCCGGTGCCGGTGCCGCCGCCCATGCCCGCGGCAATGAAGCACATGTGGCTGCCCTCGAGCAGCCGGCCCAGTTCCTCGATCGTCTCTTCCGCGGCGGCGCGCCCGATCTCGGGGCGGCTGCCCGCGCCGAGCCCCTGCGTGATCTTCGCGCCGAGCTGGATCTTCTGCTCCGCCTCCGACTGCTTGAGCGCCTGTGCGTCGGTGTTCGCGACCAGGAAGTTCACACCCTGCACGTCCGCGCGCATCATGTTCGCGATCGCATTGCCGCCGGCCCCGCCGACGCCGATCACGGTGATCCGCGGGGTCAGGTCGTCCAGATCGGGCGTGATGAATTCGATGCTCATCGCAACATTACTCCGTCCGCCCGCATCGCATGGTTCATAACGGGCCGTTTACACCGATGTGCAACATGCGGGCGTCAGGTGAAAGAGGAAACACCGTCAACCGCCCTGTTGTCGCGTCAATAATTCGCCTTCGCGGCCTGAACGAGCTTCCAGAAGCCCCGCAGGCCGCGCTGACGGTGGACCATCTGCTGCGTCGGCGCGAGGCCGCGCAGGTCGATGGGATCGCTGGCCGCGAAAAACGCAAGGCCCGCCAGGGTCGCGAAACCCGGGCCGGCATGCGCCTCCGGCAGTCCGGTCAGCCCGCGCGGGCGACCGATCCGCACCGATCGGCCCAGCGCCTGCTGCGCATAATCGGCGATGCCCTTCAATTCGGCACCGCCGCCGGTCAGCACCACCTGCCGACCAACCGGCCCCTCGAACTTGAGTTCCTTGAGCGCGGCCTGAATCTCGCCGACCAGATGCTCCAGCCGCTGCCGGATCACTGCGATCAGCGCCGCCTTGGTGATCTGGAGCGCCTCCGAATCCTCTTCCTGCGTCCGCTCGCGAATCGTCACCATCTCGTGATTGTCGCGCGGGGACGCGTTGGCCGAGCCGTGGAAGCATTTGATCCGCTCGGCCTGCAACCGCGTGGTGCCGAAGGCCGACGCGATATCGTCGGTGATGTCGGCCGCGCCGAACGGGATCGACTTTAGCCCGACCAGCATCGAGCCCGCGAACAGCGACACGTTGGTGATCCCCGCGCCGATCTCGACCAGCGCCACGCCCAGATCGCGTTCCTCATAGGTCAGGCAGGCCAGCCCGGTTGCGACCGGGCTCGCGATGATCGACTTCACCTCCAGATGGGCCGACCGCACGCACAGGTCGAGGTTGCGCACCGGCGAGCCGTCGGCGGCGATGACATGTATATGGACGCCGAGCCGGTCGGCGTGGAGCCCGAGCGGCTTCTTCACCCCGGTCAGCCCGTCGAGCGTATAGAGCGCCGGCTGTGCGTGGAGCACCATCCGCCCCTGCGGGTCGATCGACTGTCGCCCTTCGTGGAGCAAGGCGTCGATATCGGCCTGTTCGATGCGCATCCCGCCGAGTTCGGCCTCGATGAACGCCTCGTCGCTGACCAGCCCGCCCGCCGAAAAGCCTGCCCAGACGTTCTCGATGTTGAAGCCGGCGATCCGCTCCGCCTGCTCCACCGCTTCGCGCACCGCCACCTCTGTCGCGCCCATGTCGGCGATATAGCCGCGCTTGACGCCGCGGCTTTCGCGCTGGCCGGTGCCGAGCACGTTGAGTTCGCCGCCATCGCCCTTTTGCGCGATCATCGCCGATACCTTGGACGATCCGATGTCCAGCGCGGTAATCAGGCCGTCAGGTGCTACCTTCGCCATCGCTCTACCCCCTCATGCTTCGCCGGAGCGCAACGCTTCCCCGGCGCGCGCCTCGATCGTTCGGTCGTTGTCGCCGATCACGTTGTTCCCCGTCGCGGCCGCGGCATCGGCGGGCGGGTCGTTGCGGCCGTCGTCGGCGACCTGTTGTTTGTCCTGCCCCGCGCGGCGCGCGTACATCTTGGCAGGGTCGCGCAGGTCGAACCGCAGCCAGCCCTTGCCGAGCAACGGGTCCGCACCGTCCATCTGCGCGAACTTGATGAGCGCCTGCGGTGCGCCGTCCTGCGGCAGCGCCAGCGTCTCGCCGGTGGTGAAGGTCAGGTCCCAGCGGCGGTTGCCGACCCAGGTGGCGGCGCGGATGCGGGGGCGCAGCGCGGGCGCGGCGGCGAGCAGCGCCTGGTAGCCCGGCTCCTGCTGGTTCGCGCCCGGGCCGATCACCAGCGGCAGATCGGGCATCCGCGACGAGTCGACCGGCGCAAGCAACCGCCCGGTCGCGTCGATCAGCGTCAACTGCCCCTTGTCCTGCCAGATCGCCGCCGGCTCACGCTCTGTGATGTGGATCACCAGCCGGTCGGGCAGCCGCCGCGCGACATAGGCGTCGGAAATCCAGCCATAGGCGAGCAACCGGTCGCGGACGCGTTCCAAATCGACGCGCAGCATCGCGCGCGACGATTGATCCTCCAGTGCGACCGCATAGACCGTCTCGCGGTCCATCCGCTTCAGCCCGGTGATGTCGACCTGTTCGACGCGCAAGCCGGCGCGGCCCGCCGCCTCGGCGACGCCCGCGCCGATCGCCTGCGGGACGCCCAGCAGGTTGGCGACGAACAACGTCGCAACGCCGACTCCGCCCAGCACCGTCCACGTCACCGCCCTGCGCAGCGCGTCCTCGCTGATCGGCATCTTGGCGAGCAGCCGGTCGCCGAGCGACGCCTTGGGCACGCGGCGACGGTTCGGGGTCGGGCGGCGCCCCGGCGGCGCGGCGCCGCGCTTGATCGTGCGGCTCATGACCCCATCGCCTCATCGACGATCGCCTGCACCAGCTGCGGATAGCTCATGCCGGTATGCCGCGCCTGTTCGGGAACGAGGCTCAGCGGAGTCATCCCCGGCTGGGTGTTCACTTCGAGCAGGAACAGCCCGTCGACGCCGCGCTCGTCGTCCCAGCGGAAGTCCGAACGGCTGGTGCCCTTGCAGCCGAGCACGCGATGCGCTTGCAACGCCAGCGCCATGCACGCCTGCGCGATCTCGTCCGGGATCTCGGCCGGGAAGATATGGTCGGTCATCCCGTCGGTATATTTGGCGTCGTAATCGTACCAGCCCGACTTCGGGCGCAGCTCGGTGACGCCGAGCGCCCGATCGCCGAGCACGGCGGTCGTCAGCTCGCGGCCGCGGACATAGGGTTCGGCGAGCAGCTCGTCGAATTCCTGCCACGGCCCGGTCGCGTCGCGCGCGATCGGGTTGCCGTAATTGCCCGCATCGGTAACGATCGCGACCCCGACCGACGAGCCCTCGTTGACGGGTTTCAGCACATAGGGGCGCGGCAGCGGATCGGCGTCGTGGATATCGGCGCTTTTCACGATTCGGCCGCCCGGCATTGGGATGCCGGCGGGGACCAGCACCTGCTTGGTCAATACCTTGTCGATCGCGATCACCGAGGTGGCGAGCCCGGAATGCGTGTAGCGCAGCCCCATCAGGTCCATGAGGCCCTGCACGCTGCCGTCTTCGCCGGGGGTGCCGTGAAGCGCGTTGAAGACCAGATCGGGTTGCACGTCGGCCAGCTTGGCGGCGACGTCGCGCCCCATGTCGATGCGGGTGACGCGGTGGCCGACCGATTCGAGTGCGGCCGCGACGCCGTTGCCGGAAGAGAGCGACACCTCGCGCTCGGCCGACCAGCCGCCCATCAGGACCGCGATATGCAGCGCCGTCATGCTCCCTCTCCCCTCTGGGGAGAGGGTTGGGGTGAGGGGTCGGTGCCTCGCAGAGAGGTCGGGCTCGGTGAGACACCGGCCCCTCCCCCAACCCCCTCCCCGAAGGGGCGGGGGCTCTCGTCACACACCAAACCCACCCGCTGAATCTCCCACTCCAGTTCCACGCCGCTCGCCGCCTTCACGCGCGCCCGGACATCCTCACCCAGCGCCTCAATATCCGCGCTGCTCGCAGCACCGAGGTTAAGCAGGAAGTTCGTATGCTTCTCGCTCACCTGCGCATCCCTACGCCGCAGCCCGCGACACCCGGCTTCATCGACCAGCGCCCACGCCTTGTGCCCATCCGGATTCTTGAACGTCGACCCGCCCGTCTTCGACCGCAACGGCTGCGACGCCTCGCGCGCGGCGGCGATCCGGTCCATCTCGGCCTGAATCGCGGCAGGCTCACCGGGCGCACCACGGAAGGTCGCGGCGATCACCACCGCGCCCTCCGGCAAATCAGAATGCCGATAGGTGTACCCGAGGTCGCCCGCCGCCAGCGTCCGCCGCTCGCCCGAGCGCAACACCACCTCGGCCTCGACCAGCACGTCGGCGGTCTCGCGCCCGTAGGCCCCGCCATTCATCCGCACGAACCCGCCGACCGTGCCGGGGATCGAGCGCAGGAACTCCAGCCCCGCCACCCCCGCATCGCGCGCGGTCGAGGACACCAGAATACCGCTCGCCCCGCCGCCGCAGCGCAGCGTCACGTCGTCGAGCGCGGCGGCGGTCGCGAACGGCTTGCCGAGCCGGACCACCACGCCCGGCACCCCGCCATCGCGCACGATCAAATTCGAGCCGAGCCCGAGCGCCATCACCGGCACCGCCGGATCGAGCGCCGCAAGGAACGCGCACAGGTCGTCGGCATCCGCGGGCTCGAACAGCCATTCCGCCGCCCCGCCCGCCTTGAACCAGACGAGCGGCGCCAGCGGCGCGTGCGGCGTCAAACGCCCACGAACCTCGGGAAGCGCGCTCACCACGGCCCGGCCCGCCACAATTGCGCCCATGCCTGCCACGCCGCCATGTTCGCCTCGCCCGCCCGCCGCGTCGCCTCCTGCGCCGCGATCAGCGCCGCGCCCGCGTCGTTGGCGTGGCGACCGGCCTCCAGCGCGCTGCGCTGGGTGTCGAGCAATTGCTTCTGCCAGTGGAGCGCGGCGTCGAACCAGTTGGTCATGCGCGTTCCCCGATCGCGGCGGCGAGCCCGGCCGCCCATTTGGTGATGTCGCCCGCGCCGAGGCAGATCACCTGATCGCCCGCGCGCAATTCGTCGCGCAGCACCGCGGCGAGCGCGGCGGCATCCGCCACCACCGCCGCCTGACGATGCCCGCGCTCCTGCAGCCCCGCGACCAGCGCCTCGGCGTCGACGCCGGGCACCGGCGCCTCGCCCGCGGCATAGACCGGGGTGACATAGACCTGATCGGCGTCGTTGAACGCGCCGCGGAAGTCCTCCATCAGATTGCC
Source organism: Sphingomonas phyllosphaerae FA2 (assembly GCF_000427645.1). Classification (GTDB taxonomy): domain Bacteria; phylum Pseudomonadota; class Alphaproteobacteria; order Sphingomonadales; family Sphingomonadaceae; genus Sphingomonas; species Sphingomonas phyllosphaerae. The sequence continues at coordinate 2,472,464 of NZ_KE386571.1, forward strand.
GAGCCGCGAGTAGCGATGCGGCTGCACGACCGCGATCACGCGCCCCTGCGCACTCTCGCGCGCCGCGGCGAGCACCGCGCGGATCTCGACCGGGTGATGCCCGTAATCGTCGATGATCGTGGCACCATGGACCTCACCGACCTTGGTGAAGCGCCGCTTGACCCCCGAGAAACGCTCGAAGCCCTTCTGGATCGTCGCGTCGTCGATCCCCAGCTCCAGCGCGACGCCGATCGCGGCGAGCGCGTTCTGGACGTTGTGCCGCCCCGGCATCGGCAAATCGATTCCCTCGATCGAGCGCACCGCGCCGTCGCGCGCGCGGACCTGCGCCTCGAAGCGATTGCCGCCCGGATAGGGGGTGACATTGACCCCGCGCACATCCGCCGACGCCGCGAAACCATAGGTCACGATCCGCCGGTCGCGGACGCGCGGGATCAGCGCTTGCACCTCCGGGTGGTCGAGGCACAGCAGCGCCGCGCCGTAGAAGGGCACGTTCTCGACGAACTCGACATAGGCGTCCTTAGCGCGGTCGAAGCTGCCATAATGGTCGAGATGCTCGGGATCGATGTTGGTGACGACCGCGATCGTGCCGTCGAGCCGCAGGAAGCTGCCGTCGCTCTCGTCGGCCTCGACCACCATCCAGTCGCTCGCGCCCAGCCGCGCGTTCGAGCCATAGCTGTTGATGATCCCGCCGTTGATGACGGTCGGATCGACCCCGCCGGCATCGAGCAGCGCCGCGACCATCGAGGTCGTCGTGGTCTTGCCGTGCGTCCCCGCGACCGCGACGGTCGACTTCAGCCGCATCAGCTCGGCAAGCATCTCCGCGCGCCGCACGACCGGGATCCGGTTGCGCAGCGCCGCTTCGACCTCGGGGTTGCCGCGCTTGACCGCGGTCGAGGTCACGACCACCGCAACCCCCTCGACGTTGGCGGCGTCATGCCCGATCGTCACGGCGATGCCGCGCGCGCGCAGCCCCTCGATCACATAGCCCTCGGCGACGTCGGAGCCCTGCACCTTATAACCAAGATTGTGCATCACCTCGGCGATGCCCGACATGCCGATCCCGCCGATCCCGACGAAATGGATCGTCCCGATATCGGTCGCGACCCCCTTCATGCGAACGCCTTCCGCGGCTGCGCCTTGCCCACCATCACCCGCGCGCGCGGCGCGTCGAGGCTTTCGACCAGATCGGCGAGGTCGGTGACGGCATTGGGCGCGCCGCACGAACGTGCGCGCGTGGCGGCATTGCCGAGCGCTTCGGGGTCGAGTCCGAGTTTCTGCATCTGCTTGGCGAGTTCCGTCGGCGTGAAGGCGGTCTGCTGGATCGTGCGCGCGCCACCCGCTTCGGTGATCTCGCGCGCATTGGCGGTCTGGTGGCCGTCGGTCGCGGAAGGCAGCGGCACGAGGATCGCGGGGCGGCCGGCGGCGGTCAGTTCGGCGATCGTCGACGCCCCCGCGCGCGCGATGACGAGATGCGACCAGCCCAATTGCTCAGGCAGATCGGGGAGATAGGTGGCGAGATCGGCGGCGATGTCGAGGCTGGCGTATTTCTCGCGCACCGCATCAATATCCTCGATCCGCGCCTGATGCGTCACCTGCAACCGGCGGCGGAACGCCACCGGGAGCAGGGCGAGCCCGTCCGGCACCACCTGGCTGAGCACCGACGCGCCCTGGCTGCCGCCGGTCACCAGCACGCGGAAGATGCCGTCCTCGTCGGGCACCGGATAGGGCTTGGCGCGCAACGCCAGCACGCTCTCGCGCACCGGATTGCCGATCAGATGCGCCTTGTGGCGGTGGCGCGGGTTGAGCCGCTCGGTCTCGGCATAGCTGGTCGCGATCGCATCGACGCGCCCCGCCACCAAACGATTGACGCGCCCCAGCACGGCGTTCTGCTCGTGGACCGCGGTGGGGATCTTCTCGGCGAACGCCGCCGACAGCGCCGGGAAGGCGGGATAGCCGCCGAAACCGATCACCGCCGCCGGCTTGAACGTGCGATAGAGGTCGCGCGCGGACTTGCGCCCCTCCACCATCAAGCGCGCCGCCTTCGCCCAGCCGAGCGGCCCGCCCGCGAACCGGCCGGCGGGGATGACATGCGTCTGCACGCCCTCGAACAGCCCCGGAAAGCGCACCCCGCGCGCGTCGCTGACCAGCGCGACACGGTGCCCGCGCTTCATCAACTCGGCCGCCAGGGCGGCGGCGGGCACCATATGCCCGCCGGTCCCGCCGGCGGCGAGCACGTAGTGGCGGGGGCGGAAGTCGCGGACCTGCGTCATTCGGCGCTCCAGCGTTGCTGCGCGATATAGGGGCTGCGCAGCAGGAACGGGTTGCGGCGCGTGAAGGCGAGCAGCAGCCCCATCCCCATCGACAGCGCGACCATCGACGATCCGCCATAGCTGATGAACGGCAGCGTCATCCCCTTCGACGGCGCGAGCCCGGTGTTCACCGCCATCGAGATCAGCGCCTGCGCGCCGAACTGCACCGCCAGCCCGGAGGCGGCGAGCAGGCGAAACGGATCCTGTTCGTCGAGCAGCTTGACGAACACCCGCACCACGATCGCGAGGAACGCCAGCCCGACGATCATGCACGCCAGCAACCCGAATTCCTCGCCGATCACCGAGAAGATATAGTCGGTGTGCGCCTCGGGCAGTCCGTATTTGACCGTCCCCGCGCCCGGCCCGGTCCCGAACCACCCGCCCGAGGTCAGCGTGTTATGCGCGGCGTTGGTCTGGAAGTGATCCGCCGCGCCCTCACCCTCGACGCCGGGGAACAGGAAGGCGTCGATCCGCTTCCGCGCGGTGCTGTAGAACAGATAGGCTGCGACCAGCGCGACCGGCACCATCGACAGGAAGCCGACGATCACCCGCGTCGGCGTTCCCGCAATCGTCACCAGCGCCAGCCAGATCAGGCAGAAGATCACCGTCTGCCCAAAATCGGGCTGGAGCATCAGCAGCATCGCGATCAAGCCGGTCAAGGCGGCGGTGATCGCGGTCACCGGCAATTCGGCATCACGCGACTTGAACGACAGCAGCCACGCGACCGTCACGACGAAAAACGGCTTGAGGAATTCGGACGGCTGGAATTGCGCGAAGCCGAACCCCACCCAGCGCCGCGCGCCGTTGACGCTGACCCCGACGAACGGGACCAACACCATCAACGCGACGCACACCGCCGCACCGATCAGCGACATGCGCCGTGCCATCGTCAGCGGCAGCATCGACACGCCGAACAGCACCGGCAGCGACACCGCCACCCACATCACTTGCCGCCAGAAATAATGCAGCGGCGCGAAATGGAGATGCTCGCCCGAATAGCGCGTCGCGCTGACCGGCGAGCCGGCAGCGACCGCGATCAGCCCGATCGCGATCAGGAACAAGGCGAGCAGCAGCAGCACGCGGTCGATGTCCCAGAACCACGTCCCCAGCGGCGACGGATCGCCGCGTCCGCCGCGGTTGCGCAGCGAGACGCCGGGACGGGCGGGCTCGGTTCGGGTCGCGCTCATGCCAGCTCCTCCACCGCCGCGCGGAACGCCGCGCCCCGCTGCTCGAAATCGCGGAACTGGTCGAACGAGGCGGCGGCGGGCGACAGCAGCACCACGTCACCGCGCTCCGCCTCCTGCGCCGCCAGCTTCACCGCGCGCTCCAGCGTCTCGACCTCGGCGACCGGCACCTGTCCGCGCAGCACCGCGGCGAAGCGCGGCCCGCCCTCGCCGATCGTATAGGCGCGCACGACATTGCCGAGATGCGGCACGCAGGCGTCGAGATCGTCGCCCTTCACCTTGCCGCCCAGGATCCAGTGGATGCGCGGGAAAGCGGCGAGCGCGGGGGCGGCGCTTTCGGGATTGGTCGCCTTGCTGTCGTTGATCCACGCCACGCCGTTCAGCGTCGCGATCCGCTCCATGCGATGCGGCAGGCCGGTGAAGGTTTCGAGCGCGCGCTCGATCGTGTCGGCATCGACCCCCAACGCCTCGGCGACCGCGACCGCGGCCTTGGCATTCTGTTCGTTGTGCGGGCCTTGCAGCGACGGCCAGCGCGCCTGATCGCCGGGCAGCGGCACGCCATCGATGAAACGGACGTTGAGCCCCTCGGGCGCGTCGGCGAGCACGTCATGCTCGGCTTCCGCTTCGTAATCGACGATCGCGAGGTGCGCGGGCGACTGCATCGCGAACAGCCGCGCCTTGCTGGCGGCATAAGCGTGGAAGCCGTCGTAGCGGTCGAGATGATCGGGGGTGACGTTGAGCAGCACCGCGACGTCGCAGTCGAGCGTCTGCGTCAGGTCGATCTGGTAGCTCGACAGTTCGAGGACATAGACGCCGCCTTCCGGCAACGGCGCCTGCGCGAGGATCGGCAGGCCGATGTTGCCGCCCATCAGCGTGGGGATGCCGGCGGTGTCGAGGATGTGGTGGACCAGCGCCGTCGTGGTCGACTTGCCGTTGGTGCCGGTGATCCCGACGACCTTGTGCGTGGGCAGATCGGCGCGGGCCTGCGCGAACAGCTCGATGTCGCCGATGATCGGCACGCCCGCCGCGCGCGCCTTCGCGGCGAGCGGGTGCGTGTTGAGCGGTACACCGGGGGAAACGACAAGCGCGTCGACGGTGGCAAGATCGATTGTGTCGAGGTCGGAGAAGGTCGCGCCTTCGAGGTCGGCCCGCTTCTCCGCATCACTATCCCACGCCGCCACCGTCGCGCCGCCCGCAAGCAACGCACGAACGGTCGCGGCGCCCGAGCGTGCCAGCCCGAGCACCGCATAATGTTTCCCCGCCCAGGCGCGCGAGACGATCATCGCAGCTTCAACGTCGACAGCCCGGCCAGCGCCAGCACCAGCGAGATGATCCAGAACCGGATCACCACCGTCGGCTCGCTCCAGCCCAGTTGCTCGAAATGGTGGTGGATCGGCGCCATGCGGAAGATGCGCTTCCCGGTGCGCTTGTACCAGAACACCTGGATGATGACCGATAGCGCCTCGACCACGAACAGCCCGCCGATGATTCCCAGCACGATCTCGTGATGCGCGACCACCGCGATCGTGCCGAGCGCGCCGCCCAGCGCGAGGCTGCCGGTATCGCCCATGAACACCGCCGCGGGTGGTGCATTATACCACAGGAACGCCAGCCCGCCGCCGATCACCGCGCCGCAGAAGATCGCCAACTCGCCCGCACGCGGTACGTGCGGGATGCCGAGGTAGTCGGCGAATTTCACGTTGCCCGCCAGATAGACGATCAGCAGGAACGCGACACTGGCGATGATGACCGGCATCGTTGCCAGCCCGTCGAGCCCGTCGGTCAGGTTCACCGCATTGCCGAACGCCACGATCGTGAAAGCGGCGAAGATCGGATAAAAATAGCCGAGGTCGATGAAATAGCGGCTGGTGAACGGGAAATAGAGGCCGGAGCCGTTTTCCTGCATCACGATCCACGCCGCAACGCCTGCGATGCCGAATTCCAGCAACAGCCGCACACGTCCCGACACGCCCGCGGTGCTCGCCTTTCGCACCTTGTCGTAATCGTCGAGGAAGCCGATCGCGCCGAAGCCGAGCGTGACGAACAGGCACGCCCAGACGAACGGGTTGCGCAGGTCCATCCAGATCAGCACCGACAGCACCAGGCTGGTGAGGATCATCAGCCCGCCCATCGTCGGCGTCCCGCGCTTGGTGAGGTGCGTCTGCGGGCCATCGGCGCGGATCGGCTGGCCCTTGCCCTGCCGGACGCGCAGCCAGCCGATGAAGCGCGGACCGATGATCAGGCCGATCAGCAGCGCGGTCGCGATCGCCGCACCGGCGCGAAACGTCTGATAGCGGATCAGGTTGAACCCGCCCGCGAAACCGAGTTGTTCGGCGATCCAGTACAGCAACTCAACTCATCCCGTTGGCAAGGCCGCTGACCAGCCGCGACAGGCCGACGCCGTTCGATCCCTTGACGAGCAACGTGTCACCCGGGCGGATCAGTGCCCGCACGCGATCAAGCGCCTGGCCGGCATCGGGCACATGGACGAAATCGACCCGTCCCTCAAGCGCCGCGGCCAGCGGGCCCATCGCCTCGCCGACCAGCACGGCCGCTTCGACGCGCGCCGCGACGACGTCGTCGGCGAGCCCGGCGTGGAAGTCCGCCGAGCCCTCGCCCAGCTCGCGCATCTCGCCGAGCACCGCGACATGCCGACCGGCCGCCTGCGCCAGCACCGCCAGCGTCGCGCGCATTGAGGCCGGGTTGGCGTTATAGCTTTCGTCGATCAGGGTCGCCTCGCCATCGCCGACGCGCACCGCCAGCCGCGCGCCGCGTCCGGGCAGGCCACCAAGCTCACCCAGTGCGAGCCCGGCGAGCGCGAGATCGGCCCCGACCGCATCCGCGACGGCCAGAACGGCAAGCGCGTTCGACACCCAATGCCGCCCCGGCTGCGCGATCGTGAAGCTCAGGTCGCGCCCGCCGACCCGCGCGTTGACGAACGTGCCCCCACCGCGCACCACCATCGCATCGCTGGCGCAGACATTCGCCTCGCGGTCGATCCCGAAGGTGACGATCCGGCCCGCATAGGGTTTGGCCGCTTCGATCAACCGGTCGCGATGCGGGCTGTCGAACGGCACGATCGCGGTTCCGCCGGGCTCCAATCCCTGGAAAATCTCACCCTTGGCGTCGGCGATCGCGCTTTCGTCGGGGAAGAACTCAGTGTGCGCGGGTGCAATTGCCGTCACCAGCGCGACGTGCGGACGCACCAATGTGGTCAGATGCGCCAGCTCGCCGGGATGGTTCATCCCCATTTCCAGCACCGCAAAGTCGGTATCGGCCGGCATCCGCGCGAGGCTGAGCGGCACGCCGGTATGGTTGTTGTAGCTCTTGACCGAGCGATGTGCACGCACGCCGGGTGCGCGGTCAAGCGCGGCGAACAACGCCTCCTTGGTCGAGGTCTTGCCGACCGACCCGGTGACGCCGATCACCTTGCCTGCGACCCGTGCGCGGGCGGCGCGGGCGAGATTTTCGAGTGCAGCGAAGGTGTCGTCGACGCGCACCGTCGGATGTGCGGTCGGCCGCGACACGATCGCCCCGCCCGCGCCTTGCGCGAACGCCTGATCGAGAAAGCGATGCCCGTCGGTCGTCTCGCCGGTCAGCGCGATGAACAGGTCGCGCTCGCCGACCTCGCGCGAGTCGAACACGACCCCGTCGACGGTGAAATCGACGGAGGCAGTGCCGCCCGTAGCGGCGGCGATCTCGGCGGCGGTCCAGAGCGTCATGTTTGCGTCATACCAAAGTCGTCATCCCCGCGCAGGCGGGGATCCAGACGCGCAGGTCCGTCGACAGAAGCGCCTGCGTCAAAGGTTCTGGATTCCGGCCCTCGCGGGAATGACGAACGGACCATCACGCCGCCACCTCGCGCGCCACGGTCACGTCGTCGAACGGCAGGACGAGATCGCCGACGATCTGGCCTTGTTCGTGGCCCTTGCCCGCGATCAAGACGATATCCCCGGCACGCGCCTTCCCCACCGCGGCGGCGATCGCGGCGCGGCGGTCGCCGATTTCCCGAGCCCCGCGGGCGCCTTCGAGGACAGCCTGGCGGATCGCGGCCGCGTCCTCGGTGCGCGGATTGTCGTCGGTGACGATCACCACATCGGCGCTCGCCACCGCCACCTGCCCCATCGGCACGCGCTTGCCCGCATCACGGTCGCCGCCCGCGCCGAAGACAAGGATCAGCCGCCCCTCGACATGCGGGCGCAGCGCCGCGCACGCCGCCTCGATCGCGTCCGGCGTATGCGCGTAATCGACATAGACCGGCACGCCGCCCGCGGTGATCGCGGCGCGCTCCAGCCGCCCGCGCACCGGCTGCAACCGCGCGAGCCCCGCGATCGTCTGCGCGACATCGCCGCCGGTTGCGATCACCAGCCCCGCCGCGACCAGCGCATTGGCGGCCTGATACCCGCCGATCAGCGGCAGCGTGACGCGGTGATCGACGCCGTCGGCGCGAATCGTGAGCCCCTGCCCCAGCAACGTCGGTTCGCGCGCGATCAGCCGCAGGTCGTCGCCATGCTCGCCGACCGTCAGGACGCGATTGCCGCGCTCACGCGCGAGATCGATCACGCGTTCCGAATTGGCGTCGTCGACCCACACCACCGCGGTGCCGTCATCGGCCAGCACCTGCGCGAACAGCCGCAACTTGGCGGTAAAATAGGCCGCCATGTCGCCATGATAGTCGAGATGGTCGCGGCTGAGATTGGTGAACGCCGCCGCGCGCACCGGCAACCCCTCGGTACGATACTGGCTGAGCCCGTGGCTCGACGCCTCGAACGCGAGATGCGTAACGCCCTCGCGCGCCAGACCCGCGACGTTCGACAGGAACGTGACGACGTCGGGGGTCGTCAAACCGGTCACGACGCGCTCGTCGGCGGTTGCGACCCCCAGCGTGCCGATCGATGCGGCGTGATGCCCCGCCATGCGCCACAGTTGGCGAGTCATCTCGACCGTCGAGGTCTTGCCGTTGGTGCCGGTGACCGCGACCGCTGTTCCGGGAAACGGCGCGAAGAAGCGCGCCGCCAACCGGGCGAACGCCTCGCGCGGTGTGTAATCGCGGATATGGAGCGCGCCCTCGACGCGTGCGCCCGGCCGCGCGACGACCGCGACCGCGCCCGCTTCGATCGCCGCGGGGATAAAGTCCTCGCCGTTGACCCGCGCGCCCTCGAACGCCCCGAAGATCGTGCCCGGCGCTACCTTGCGATGGTCGATCGCGAACCCCGTGACCGCCTGCTCGCCGCCGCCCTCGACCAGTTGCGACAGCTTCATGCCACCGTCCTCACTGCCCGCCGCTCTTCGGCACGCGATCGGGATCTTCCCACAGGGTCGGGACGATGTCCGACACGTCGATGTCGCGGTTGTCGTCGGGGGTCACGCCCAGGATCGCGCCGACGCGCGCGATCGTACGGCCGACGACCGGGGCGGCGTTCCACGCGGCGGTCTTCCACCCGAAGGTCTCCTTCGTGCCGAGCGGCGAGTCGAGCATCGCCACCACCACATAACGCGGCGCGTCCATCGGGAAAGCCGCCGCGAAGGTCGCGACGTTGCGCGACCGGTCGTAGCCGCCCGCCACCGCCGCCTCGGCGGTGCCGGTCTTGCCGCCGACCCTATAGCCCGGCGCATCGCCCTTGCGCCCGGTGCCGCGCAGCACGATCAACCGCAGCATCTGGCGCATCCGCGCGCTGGTCGCCTCGCTGATGACGCGCCGGCCCGCGACTTCATGGCCAGGCTGGACCTTCAGCAAGGTCGCCGGCCGCCACGTCCCGCCATTGACCAGCGCGGCATAGGCATTGGCGAGGTGCAGCGGCGTCACCGCAATGCCGTGCCCGTAAGCGGTGGTCATCGTCGTGGTCCGCGCCCAGAAGGTTGGCCACAGCGGGCGACCCTTCTCGCGGATCTCGATGTCTGGGCGGGTGTCGAAGCCCAGCTTGCGGAACATCTTCTGCATCCGCTCGGGCCCGACCTCGTCGGCGACGCGCGCGGTGGCGACGTTCGAGGAATAGATCAGCGTCTCGGCCATATTGAGCCAGCGCTTCGGATCGCCGCGCTCGTCATGGATCGTGAAGCGCCCGACCTGCAACGGATGCGTCGCGTCGAAACGGCGCTCCATCGAGGTGACGACGCCGTTGTCGATCGCGGCCGCCATCGTGATCGGCTTGAAGGTCGAGCCCAGCTCGAACACGCTCTGCGTGGTGATGTTGCGCAGCTGCTCGCTCCCCGACATGCCGACGCGATTAGGGTTGAAGGTGGGCAACGACACCATCGCCACCACCTCGCCGGTGTGGACGTCGAGGACGATCCCGCCGCCACCGCGCGCGGAGAAGGTCGTCATCGCGCGCCCCAGCTCGCTCTCCATCGCCGCCTGCACGCGCGTGTCGATCGACAGCGTGACCGGCTGGTTGATCGTCGCGGGATTGGTCAGCCGCTCGTCGAGCGCGCGCTCGATCCCGCTCATCCCGTGCCCGCCGCTGATGAAGCCCAGCACATGCGCGCCGAGCGTCGATTGCGGGTACAAGCGCTGCGTTTCGCGCTCGAAGACGATGCCGGGTTCGCCGATCGCGTTGACCGCCTCGACCAAAGCCGGGCTGGCGCGGCGGTTGAGATAGGTGAAGGCGACCGGACGCGTGATCTGCGCGTAGAACCATGCCTGATCGCCGCGGTCGGGCATCAGGTCGGCGAGCTTCTGCGCGATCTGCGACGGATCGCCGAGCAGCTTCTTCGGGTGGACGCCGATCGTCCACGCGTCGATCGTGCGCGCCAGCGGCGCGCCGTTGCGGTCGACGATGTCGCCGCGCGGCGCGGCGAGCACCGGGGCGTTGCCGCGCTCGCCGCCTTCGGTCAGCCCGAGCATGGCCAGTCGCCCGATCACGATCAGCACCGCCGCCGCGAACAGCAGCATCAGCATCATCAGGCGCAGATGTTGCGTCGCCAGCAATTGCTGGCGCTGGTCGCCCGAGCGGCCGGCGCGAAGCGGTCGGGCGACGAGGGTTGTCACCGCAAGCGGCTCCGTTCGGCGCGCGCGCCGCTCAACAGGTCACCCAGCGTGTTGTCGCTGAGCAGCCCGCGATCGAGCATCGCGACCTTCGCGGCCTTGACCGGTGCGGCAACGGCGCGCGCGGCGACCTTGGTAACGGTGACCGGCGTCGCGGCGGCGACCTGCACCGCGGCGACCTTCACGACGGCGGGTGTGGTCGTGGCGCTGGCGGTGGCGACTGCGGGGATGACGGCGGCGACCGGCGCGGCGGGGACGATCAACTGCGCGGTCTGGATCTGCACGTCACGGCCCGGCGCGGGCACGCCCTGCACCGGCGACAGCGCCGCCAGCGCGCGCTCGTCACGCACGAACTGCTGCGCAGTGGGCACGGTCAGCGCCAGCGTGTTGCCGTTCCAGCGCTCGAGCTGCGCGAGGTTTGCGCGCACGTCGAACTCGGTCTCGAGCGCGCGGATGTCGCGTTCCGCGCTCAGAATGCGGCGGTCGACCTGCTCCAGCCGCTTGCGCTCGGCCGCGACCTGTGACGACACCAGATAAAAACCGATCGCCACGATCGCGCAGCCGGTCAGCCACCCGAGCCCCTTCAACCGATATATCGCCGCCATCGTTACGCCTCCAAACGCCAAGGTGCCGCCCCGGTACGCCGGGCGGTGCGAAGTGTGGCGGAGCGGGCGCGCGGGTTCGCGGCCAGCTCCGCTTCGCCCGCGCGGATCGCGCGGGCAGTGATCTCGAAGGTCGGTTCGCGCTCCGCCGCGGTGACCGGCATGTGCCGCGAGCCGCCGGGGGCAGCGCCCGAGCGGTCGCGCAGGAAGCGCTTGACGATGCGATCCTCCAGCGAGTGGAACGTGACGATCGCCAGCCGGCCGCCGGGCTTCAGCACGCGCTCGGCGGCCTCCAGCCCTTGCGTCAGCTCGTCCAGCTCGCCGTTGATGTGGATGCGTACCGCTTGGAAGGCGCGGGTGGCCGGGTCCTTCTTGTCGTGCGGGCGATGGCCGAGCGCCTTGCGAACCACGTTCGCGAATTGCGCCGTCGTGGTGAGCGGGCGCGCCGCGACCACCGCGCGCGCGATCCGCCGCGACTTGGGTTCCTCGCCATAGCGATAGAGCACGTCGGCGATCTGCTCTTCCTCGGCTTCGTTGAGGAAGTCGGCAGCCGACATGCCTTCCTGACTCATCCGCATGTCGAGCGGCCCGTCCGACTGGAACGAGAAGCCGCGCTGTGCCTGGTCGAGCTGCATCGACGACACGCCGATGTCCATCGTCACGCCGTCGACCGGCACCGCGTCACGCGCCGCCAGTTCCGATTCGAGCGCCGAGAAAGTGGCGGGGACAAGCGTCAGCGCCGCCTCTTCTTCCAGCGCGCGGCCGTTGGCGATCGCATCCGGGTCGCGATCGAACGCGATCACCGCCGCGCCGGTGGCAAGGATCGCGCGGGTATAGCCGCCGGCACCGAAGGTCGCATCGACATGGCACTCGCCGGGGGCAGGGGCGAGGGCGGTCAGGACTTCTTCGAGCAGGACGGGGATGTGCGGGGCGCTGCTCATGACAGGGGTATCCCCTTGTCCTCGCAGGTGAATTCCACATACTCCTTGAGGAAGGGGTCGATCCCCGGTGTCTCGATCAGGACGTTCGGTGCCCAGATCGTGATCCAGTTAAACGCGCCCAAAAACACCGCGGCGCCCTGAATCCGGGCATAACGACGCTCGAACGTCGGCATGATGAAGCGCCCGGACCCATCGAACGGCAACGGCTCGGCGCCGCCCGCACGGTCGAGGATGTTGTAATCGGTCCGCCCGCTGGTCGCGAACTGGGCGGCGTCGAGCGCCTCCAACTTCGCCTTCCAGAACGGCACGAAGCCGGGATCGTAGGCGATCAGGCAGCGATGTTCGGGATGCGGCGCGATGATGACGGTGCCGCCATCCTTGCCGTCCTCGCGCGGGGCGTTCTTGGCCAGCGTCGCGCGCAGGGTGTTGGGAATCGCGACCCGGCCCTTGTCATCGACAAGACCGAGACCCTTTCCCTGATAATCCACCCTGTCGACCACGCCCACCTCGCACCCGGAGCGCACAACCACCCTGCCCGGCGCACGGCCCTCGCCGCGCGCCGACGTTGCCGTCAGCAAACAACAGTGGTTCTGCCCCCAATGTCGTAGCGCTTACGTATCAGGGTTAAAACGGGATGAGAAGGGATATTCGGGGTAATCCGGGGATCAGCCCGGTTGCGGCCCGAATCTGGTCGGAATCCACGGCGGTGCGTGCGCCCGTGCAGGAACAAAGCGCGGACGGCTGGTGCGAATTGCGTACCGGGACCCGGAATTTTCCGCGATCGGGCACCCCGTCCCCGGATTTCCCCGGCGACGGAGGCTGCGACATGGATGCGAAAGGACAAGGGATTCGCCGACGCGAATCACGCGCGACGCCCGGCGGTGTGCCGCGGACACGGGCCGCGGCGTACCGGTCACAACATGCCGTTGGTCGAGGAGGCGTCGGGCTCGGGCTGAGTCGGCACTTGCGCCTGCGGCGTGACCGCCGACGGGGTCGGCGCCGCACCGGGGGTCACGCCCATTTCGGCGAGCGGTTCGTTGGTGGGCGCCGCCGTAGGGGCAGAGGCGGGCGCGCTCATGTTGGCGACCAGATCCGGTTGCGCCGCACCGGTCACACTGACCGGCTGTTGCTGGTTCACCGAAGAAAAGATCGCGCTGGCCAGCCCGATCAACAGCACGACCGCGGCCAGACCGATCATTCCGACGCGCACGCGCTGCCGGGTCTGTTCCGCCTGCTGCCGTTCGACGGCGGCTTTATCTTTGAGAGGAGCCTTCATCGGTCGCGCATTTCTAACCGATCGTCGCGCGACTGTCGATCAATTCGTTAACGGCCGCTCGTGCACCGGGCCGCGCACCAGCCCCTTCGACGCCAGCCACGCCGGATCGTAGAGCGTGGAAAGATAGCGGAAGCCGGTGTCGCACAGGATCGTCGCAATCCGCTTGCCCGGCCCGAGCTGCCGCGCGAGCCGCACCGCGCCCGCGACGTTGATCCCCGACGACAGGCCCAGGCACAGCCCCTCCTCGCGCAGCAGCCGATCGGTCCAGTCCAGCCCCTCCTGATCGGGGATGCGGAATTGCGCGTCGACCGGCGCACCGTCCAGATTGGCGGTGATCCGCCCCTGCCCGATCCCCTCGGCAACCGACGAGCCCTCGGCGCGCAATTCGCCGCACGCATAATATTCGTAGAGCGCCGCGCCGTGCGGATCGCTGAGCGCGATGCAGACGTCGGGGTCATGCGCCTTCAACCCCAGCCCGACCCCGGCGAAGGTGCCCCCGGTGCCGACGGCGCAGGTGAAGCCGTCGATCCGGCCATCCATCTGCGTCCAGATCTCCTCGGCGGTGCCGACGATATGCGCGCGGCGGTTGGCGATATTGTCGAACTGGTTGGCCCAGATCGCGCCGGGCGTTTCCTCCGCGATCCGCCGCGAGGTGTGAACGAAATGCGCCGCCGACGAATAGGGCGCCGCCGGCACCGTCACGAGCTCCGCGCCCAATGCGCGCAGCGTGTCCATCTTCTCCTTGGACTGGGTGTCGGGCATCACGATGATCGTGCGATAGCCCTTGGCATTGGCGACCAGCGCCAGCCCGATCCCGGTGTTGCCCGCCGTCCCCTCGACGATCGTCCCGCCGGGCGCGAGCACGCCGCGCTCCTCGGCATCGTTGACGATGAACAACGCGGCGCGATCCTTCACGCTCGCGCCCGGATTCGCGAACTCGCACTTGCCGAAGATGTCGCAGCCGGTCGCCTCGCTCGGCCCCTTCAGGCGGACGAGCGGCGTGTTGCCGATCAGGGCGAGGGTGTCGGTGGTGGTATGCATGGCGGCACAGATGCGGGCGCGCCGGACGATGCGCAAGCGATTGAAACTATCGGTCGCCCTCTCCCGCCTTCATCGCGCTCGCCAATCCGCGACAAAGCTGCCATGTTCCCGTTTCGTTTCTGTGCCCGAGTCTTGCGAACCGCCGATGCCCGACCTGCCGCCCCGCCCGCTGCGCTGGCTGTTCCTCGACCTGAACAGCTATTTCGCGAGCGTCGAGCAGCAGTTGCAGCCCAGCCTGCGCGGGCGGCCGGTGATCGTCGCGCCGGTCGGCACCGATACGACGGTGGCGATCGCCGCCTCGGTCGAGGCGAAACGCTATGGCATCTCGACGGGCACGCCGGTGTGGGAGGCAAAACAGCGGTGCCGAGAACTGGTCGTCACGCCGGCGCGGCACGAGCGCTATGTCGAATTCCACCATGCGATCATCGCCGAGATCGAGCGGCACATCCCGGTCACCAAGGTCTGTTCGATCGACGAGGTCGCGTGCCGGCTGCTCGACAACGAGAACGACCGCGCGCACGCCGAAGCGCTGGCGGTGCGGATCAAGCGCGGCATCCGCGAGAAGGTCGGCGCGTGCCTGACCTCCTCGGTCGGGATCGCGCCCAACCGACTGCTCGCCAAGCTCGCCTCCGACCTGCAGAAGCCAGACGGGCTGGTGGTGTTCGAGGCCGCCGATCTGCCGCATGCACTTTACCGCCTGTCGCTGCGTGACATCAGCGGGATCGGCGCCAAGATGGAGCGGCGGCTGGCCCGCGACGGCGTCAACGATATCGAGCAGTTGCTCGCGCGCCGGCCACGCGACGCCGGCCATGCCTGGGGCGGCACCAACGGCGACCGGCTCTGGTATCTGCTCCACGGCGTCGATCTGGCGGAGAAGGCAACGCAGAGCCGCACGATCGGGCACAGCCACGTCCTGTCGCCGAGCAAACGCGGCTATGGCGCGGTGCGGCTGACCGCGCGGCGGCTGGCGCTGAAGGCGGCGAGTCGGCTGCGGCGCAAGGCGTATCGCGCGCGGTTGCTGGTGCTGCATGCGCGCTTCGAGGACGACAAGAGCGTGTGGCGCACCTCCGCGAAGCTGCCCGCGACGCAGGACAGTTTCGCGGTGCTCTCGGCGCTCGACACGTTGCTCCCGCGGTTGCGCGCGCAGGAGGCGGTGCATCGCAGCGGATGCCGGATGATCGGGGTGACGCTGGCCGAGATCGAGCCTGTCACCGCCGAGCAGCATTCGCTGTTCGCGCATCTGCCCGCCGACGATCCGCTGGCGCGCGAGACGCGCGGGCTGGCGCTGAGCCGCGCGATGGATCGCATCAACGAACGATTCGGACGCCATGCGGTGTCGGTCGGCGCGACGCATGGCGGGCGACTGGACCGGGTCGGTACGAAAATAGCGTTCGGACGCATTCCGGACATGGATGAATTTCACGAATGATCGCAACTCTGATGCACCGCAACAATCGGTGACTTGACGGACAAAAGCGCATCGGCGAAGCGGCACATATTATGCAGAAGCTCCTCACCCTTTCGCTGGCCGGCGCCCTGCTGGCCCTGTCGGCCTGCAACTCCGAGCCGTCCTCGCCGCAGGTGCTCGACAGCAATCCCGATCCGATGGCCTCGACGCTGGCCAATGCGGCACCGATCGAGCTGCCCCCGGCGATCAAGGCCGACAAGACCATGCGCTGCAAGGATCAGAGCCTGGCCTATGTCACCTTCTTCGACGGCGACAAGCAGGCGGTGGTTCGCACCGAAAAGGGCGGCGCCGCCACCACGCTGAAGGCCGAGAAGGCGGGCGATCCGCTGACCGCCGAGGGCGGCTGGAAGATGACCGGCACCACCAGCGAGGTGAAGCTGACCCGTCCGGGCAAGCCCGAGCTGGTCTGCCACTCGTAAAGTTCCAATGGGGCGGGTCGCCATCGGCCTGCCCGTTTTTATCGTCCCGGACTTGATCCGGGACCTCGCCTCCCCTCTCCCGCCGCTTCGACAAGCGGGATTCGGGATGACGGACATCGGTGGATCGACGCGAATCTGCGGCCACTGCCCGGACCGGGATGCCGGTTCTTCGGCACTGACCCACGGTGGCGGGCCTGCGCCCAACCTGCATCATCCTCCTTGCCCTGCGTCCGGCCGAATCGTAGCGTCACGCGCATGACGACGGTGGCGATCTACAGCGTGAAGGGGGGCGTCGGGAAAACGACGCTGGCGATCAATCTCGCCTGGTGTGCGGCGACGCTATCGTCGCGGCGCACGTTGTTGTGGGATCTCGATCCACAAGGCTCCGCCACGTGGGCGCTGGGGGACGGCCGTGCGCATGACCGCGCCGGCGCGCTGTTCGCCAAGGGCGTGTCGCCCGCCAAGCTGATCGCCGCGACCGCGTTCGACCGGCTCGACCTGCTCCCCGCCGACGCCTCGCTGCGCGACCTGAACCACCAGTTGCGCGAGCTGGACAAGAAGCGTCGGCTGCGCAAGCTGGTCGGCGAGCTGGGCGATCACGACACGGTGGTGCTCGATTGCCCGCCGGGGCTGACCGAAACGTCCGACCAGGTGGTGCGCGCCGCCGATCTGCTGGTGGTGCCGGTCGTACCCTCCGCCTTCTCGCAACAGGCGTTCGCGACGCTGGATCGCGAATTCGGCGGGCAGGTGCCGATCCTGCCGGTGCATATGATGGTCGACCGTCGCCGCGCGCTCCATGCCGAGGCGATCGCGCGCAACCCCGACTGGCCGGTGATCCCGATGGCCAGCGCGGTCGAGAACGCCACGGCGCAGCGGCTGCCGACCGGGGTCGCCGCGCCACGCAGCCCGGCGGCGGCCGCCTTCGCGCAACTGTGGCGGACGATCGAGCAGCGACGGGTTTGACCGGCCCGGGGACGCTCGATCCGGGGCTGTTGCTCGGCGCCTATTCGGTCGGCGTCTTCCCGATGGCGGACAGCCGCGATGCCGACAGCATCTATTGGGTGGAGCCGCGGCGCCGCGCGATCCTGCCGCTGGAGGGCTTCCATTTGTCCCGATCGTTGCGGCGCGTGATCGCCGCCGATCGTTTCCGCGTGACCGTCAACCGCGCGTTCCCGCAGGTCATCGCGCTATGCGCCGAGGCCGCCGAGGATCGCCCCGATACGTGGATCAATCCGATCATCGAGGACGCGTTCGTCCGCCTGCACGCGATGGGCCATGCCCATTCGGTCGAATGCTGGGACGGCGACCGGCTGGCGGGCGGGCTGTACGGACTGGCGCTCGGCCGCGCCTTTTTCGGGGAGAGCATGGTCAGCCGCGCGCCCAACGCCTCGAAGGTCGCGATCGCGTCGCTGGTCGCACGGCTCGGCGCGGGCAGCTTCTCGCTGCTGGACTGCCAGTTCATGACGGCGCACCTCGCCTCGCTCGGCGCGCAGGAAATCGATCGCGCCGATTACATGGCGTTGCTGGGCGCGGCGCTTTCCTCGACGGGTTCGTCGGCAGCCTCGTCCGCGGCGTCGCTGGCCGCCGGGGATGGCGCTGGCGACTTCTTCGCGCTCGACGCCGCAGCGGGCGCGGACGGCGCGGTGCCGGGGAAGGTCGTCGTGCAGCTCTTGGGCCAGACGTCGTAGACCGGGTGGATGACGACGTTGAGCGCGGGACGCTCCTTGTACAGCCAGCCGGAGAACACGCGCCGCCAGTGCGCATCGGCACCGCGCACGTCGAGCTGAACGAAGGCGCCGGTCAGTTGCTCGGGCTCCCACGGCGCGGTCTTCTCGCACGCGCGCAGCCGCACGATCACGTCGCCGATGCGGCCGGCCTGTCCGGGGCGAAGCGTCAATTCGCGGCTCACGCCGTTGCGCTTGTTGAGCAGGCCCAGCACCGCGACGCGCTGCGCCATCGGCGTGGTGCCGGCGTCGACCGCCGCATCCTGCGCATCGGTGCGGACCTCGTCGGCCGCCGGGGTTTCCGCCGCGTCCGGCGCCGTATCGGGCACGGTCTTGCTCACGATCGGTGCGTCGGGCGATCCGGCTCGCGTGCCCGGGCGCAGGTTCAACCCCGCCCAGGTTACGCCTGCCGCCGCCACCAGAACCAGCCCGCCGATCGCGAGCGGACGCTTCACGCGTCGGGGCTCCACGCCTCGTAATCGCCGGTCGCGGCGGCGCGGTTGCCGCCCTTCTCCAGAGCGCCTTGCGGGCGATAGGCGAAGGCGGTGCCGGTCATGTTCGGGACGGCAGGCTTCTCCCACTGCCGCGGCGCGGGCAGCACGTCGGTCGGCGCGCCGTCGATCTGGCGGTGGAGCCAGCCATACCATTCCGGCGGCACGCGGCTGACGTCGTTGGCGCCCGCATAGATCACCCAGCGGCGCGGCTCGCCCGCGGTATCGCGGCCACCCTCCCAATAGGTGTTGCCCAGATAATCCTCGCCCACCTGACGCTTGCCGCGCAGGCCGTAGAGGATGGTGCCCCAGCTTGCGCCGTTCCACCAGGTGAAGGGGTTGAGATTGATGCCCATCGTGGCGCCTCGCTTACCCGCGTGTGCGCGCCCGTTCAATGCCCGTCGCACACGGACGCCACTGGGGCGTCACTCGGGCGCGGCGACCCCGACCGCCAGCGGGCCCTTGCGCCCCTGCACCACCCGCGCGCGCAACCGCTGTTCGGGCTCGACATCCGCGATCCCGGCGCGGCGCAGCGTCTCCATATGGACGAAGATGTCGCCGGGCCGCGCCAGCGCGACCAGAAAGCCGTAGCCCTTGATCCGGTTGAACCATTTGACGCTGACGTCTTCCCATTGCGCCTGCGATGCGGCGTCGTCGGGCGCGATTTCGGGCGCCAGCCGCTCACGGTCGCGGTCGCGCACCGTTTCGGTCGCGGCGGCGAGATCGAGTGCGGAGATCTCCACCGCCTGCCACCCGCGCGGGCCCTGCGCGGCGAGCCCCTGCAGGCGCGTGCCTTCAGGGAGCGTGCGGCGGCCATAGGCCTGCAGCACGCTGAAATGGAGAAGGACGTCGCCCATCGCCGAATCGTCGGGCACGATGAAGCCGAACCCGCGCGTCGCGTCGAACCATTTCAGCACGCCGGTCAGCGCGACCGACGGCAACGCGCCCTCGGTCGTTCCGGCGCGAAGTTCCGCGCCCCCGGTCGGTGTGCCAGGCCCGTCGTGCACGTCGCGTCCTGCCCCTGTTTAATCCCCGGTTAACATCGGTGCACTGCACCATGAACGAAAGCAAGAAGGGATATGTCAGTCCAATACCGGAATCTCGCCCGGCGCGCTGTCGACGACGCGTCGTGCGGTGGCCGAATCATGCCCGGCCCGCAGCAGCGCCGCGAGGTGCCGCTCACGCTCGCGCGGATTGGCGCGCTGCGTGGCGAACGGCCCGATCCGCTTGCGTCGTGCCAGACGTAGCGCGCTGTCGAGCGCAGCGGTGCGCGCTTCCTCGACGACCGGCGCGCGATCCTCTTCCTCCAGCCCGGCGGCACGCAGCGTTTCGGCCACGCGCCGCGCGCCATAGCCGCGCCGCGCCAGCGCCGCGCCCTTTTGCTCGGCGAAGCTGCGATCGTCGACATAGCCAGCATCGGCCATCCGCTGCGCCACGTCGCGCGGATCGACCGGCGCACCGTCCCAGCCGCGTTCGCGGATCTTCCGCGCCAGATAGCCGGCCAGCTTCCCGCGCGAGGTCGCGAACCGCTCGACATAGCGGAGCGCCAGCCGGTCGAGCGCGGCGGCGTCGAGCGGCGGCGGGGCACGGCGCGGTGCGCGCGCGGAGGGCGGTGTCAAAGCCACGCCTTGATTGTGCCACACTGACCGTGGATTCTAATGCTCAAAATTTTAACACATCCGGCAAACCGCCATTTTTGCCGGTCAACCATTGCGCACGCGTGACAGGTGCGACAGGAACACAGGATGACGATCGATCCCGCCACGATGACCGCGCCCGCGACGGTTGCGCCGACGGCCACCCCGACCGAGGATCGGCTGCCGCGCCGCTTTTCCGATTTCGCGACGTTGGGCGAGGCACTCGACTATGCCGCGACCGGCGTGCGTGGGCTGAACTTCCACGACGCGCGCGGTACGCTGGTGCGTGGCTATCCGTTCGCGCAGATGCGCACCGATGCGCATGACGCCGCGCTGCGGCTGATCGCCGCCGGGGTCGCGCCGGGCGACCGCGTCGCGCTGGTCGCCGAGACGAGCGCCGAATTCGCCGCGCTATTCTTCGGCGCGGTGCTGGCGGGCGCATGGCCGGTGCCGCTGCCGCTGCCGACCTCGTTCGGCGGGCGCGAGTCCTACATCGACCAGTTGCGCGTCCAGCTGGCGAGCTGCGATCCGAAGCTGCTGATCTATCCGGCCGAGCTGGCGCAGCTGGCGGGCGCCGCTGCCGAGGCATCGGGCGTTACCGGTGTCGACTGGGCCGAGTTCGCGACGCGCCCCGCCCCTGCCGCCGACCTGCCGACGGCCAGCGCCGACGACGTCTGCTACCTGCAATATTCCAGCGGCTCGACGCGCTTCCCGCACGGCGTGGCGGTGACGCATCGCGCGCTGCTCAGCAATCTCGCGGCGCATGCGCACGGCATGCAGATCGTCGAGACCGATCGCTGCGTGTCGTGGCTGCCGTGGTATCACGACATGGGACTGGTCGGCTGCTTCCTGTCGCCGCTCGCCAACCAGGTGTCGGTCGATTACCTGAAGACCGAGGATTTCGCCCGCCGTCCGCTGTCGTGGCTCGACCTGATCAGCCGCAACACCGGCACGACGCTCAGCTATTCGCCGACCTTCGGCTATGACATCTGCGCGCGTCGCATCTCCAGCCAGACCAAGGCGTCGGATCGCTTCGACCTGTCGCGCTGGCGCGTGGCGGGCAATGGCGCGGACATGATCCGTCCCGACGTGATGCAGGCATTCGTCGACGCCTTCGCCGACGCCGGTTTCCAGGCGACTGCGTTCCTGCCCAGCTACGGCCTGGCCGAAGCGACGCTGGCCGTATCGCTGATGCCGCCGGGCGAGGGCATCCGCGTCGAGCTGGTCGAGGAAACCGAGCTGTCGGGGATGCACCACGGCGAGGATCGCCCGCAGCGCTACCGCGCGATCGTGAACTGCGGCAAGGCGGTGCGCGACATGGAGATCCAGGTCCGCGAGGAAGACGGCACGCCACTGCCCGACGGCGCGATCGGCAAGGTCTGGTGTCGCGGGCCCAGCGTGATGGTCGGCTATTTCCGCGATCAGGCTTCGACCGACGCGTGTCTGGTCGACGGCTGGCTCGACACCGGCGACATGGGATATATGTCGGACGGCTATATCTTCATCGTCGGCCGCGCCAAGGACATGATCATCATCAACGGCCGTAATCACTGGCCGCAGGATATCGAATGGGCGGTCGAGCAACTGCCCGGCTTCAAGGCCGGCGACATCGCCGCCTTTGCGATCACCACGCCCGGCGGCGAGGAAACGCCGGCGGTGCTGGTGCAATGCCGCAGCTCCGACGAGGCCGAGCGCGTGCGGTTGCGCGATGAGATCCGCGATCGGGTACGGTCGGTGACGGGCATGAACTGCGTCGTCGAGCTGATCCCGCCGCGCACCTTGCCGCGCACCAGCTCGGGCAAGCTGAGCCGCGCCAAGGCCCGCAATCTGTATCTGGCCGGTGAGATCAAGCCCTACGATCTGGCGGCCTGAGCGGGTTCGACGGCCTTCCGCTGACAAGCGTCACGCCGGTCCGCCGTTATCCGCTCAAGGCGCTGGAGTTTGATCCACCCGGCTTGAACCATCTTCCGTCGTCACCCCGGCGAAGGCCGGGGCCCAGTTGGGGGACGCTGATGATGCACGTTGCGCCTCGTTTCGCCGGCCTTCCCAACTGGGCACCGGCCTTCGCCGGGGTGGCGCTTCAGCTTGAATGGATCACACTCTAACCATCTGTCGTCGCCCCGGACTTGATCCGGGGCGACGCTTCTTGAACGTCCGTCGACAAGCGGGACCCTGGATCAGTTCCGGGGCGACGGATTTTGCCGCAGCGGCCCGCAATTATTTTGTGCGAGCCCTCTCTGCCCGAAATCAGGCACTCTGCGCAGCCAACCCTTCTGAATTGCCTTGGAATTCCTCGACCGGCACCCCGCTGCCGTCCGTGCGGCAAGGATGTGCCGGGCAACGCTTCGTCAACCAGCGCGCGCCTAAGACGGATGGGTGACCGCCTTCTCCTCCTCCCCACTCGCGCATCAACCGCCGCTCCGTGCGCTGTTCGGGCTGAGCAATGGCGACGACTCCGACCTTTGGGGGAGGATCCGCGCCGCACAATTGCTGGCCGCGCGGCACCGCGCGCTGCTGCTGCTCGCGGCCAATCTGAGCGGCACCGCGCTGATCGTGATGACGCTCAATGCGTGCGTGCCGGTGACCTGGCTGGCGGTCTGGGCGGTGGTGGCGGGGGCGGTCGCGGTCGGTGCCACGGTGCGGCGCCTGCGCAGCCCCAATCGCGCCGGTGGCTATGCCGATCTCGGCGCGATGCGCCCGCCGGTGATCGAGGCCGCGGCGCTGGCGGTGGTGTGGAGCGTCGTCCCCGTCATGTTCGGCGGCCACCTGCACGTCACGACCGCGCTCGCCACGCACCTCGTGCTGGCGGTCCTGATGGTCGTCTATGCGGTGGCGATGGTGTCGCTGCCGCTAATGACGATCACCTTCATCGCGACGACCACCTCGACGGCGGCGGTCATGCTGATCGTCACCGGACATCCCGCCGCCGCGCTTGCCGATCTGCTGTTCGCGGCATTGTTGTGCGTCAGCACCGTCGATCGGGCGCGGGCGCAGGCGTTGCTGCACGCCGCGGCGGTCACGCTGGCTGAGCGCGACGGAACGATCGGATTGCTGCTACGCGATTTCGATGAAACCTCCCCCGACTGGTTGTGGCAGACAGATGCGTCGCGTCGCATCGTCGAGCCGAGCGCCCGCTTCGCGGCCGCGTGCGGCGTGGAGCGCGAGCAACTAGCCGGGCGGCCGCTGCTCGAGGTTCTGGCGGGAACCGGTTGGGACAGTGGCCAGGTCGCCCCCGTGCTGCGCGACCTCGTGACACGGCTGCGCAATCGCGAGGCGATCCGCGACCTGAACCTGCCGGTGATGGTCGGGAGCGAGCAGCGCTGGTGGCGGATCGCCGCCTCGCCACGCCGGGACGCCAACGGGCATTTCGGCGGGTTTCGCGGCGTCGCGTCCGACGTCACGGAGGAGCGTACCTCGGCCGACAAGATCGCGCGGCTCGCCCGGTTCGACACGCTTACCGGATTGCCGAACCGGCTTTCGGTAAACGAAGCGCTTGCCGATGCGGTCGCGACCGCCGAGCGCGAACGGGCGCGATGCGCGCTGATGATGATCGACCTCGATCGCTTCAAGGCGGTCAACGATACGCTCGGCCATCCGGTCGGCGACCGATTGCTCGGCAAGGTATCGGAGCGGCTGGCGACGCTGCTGGCCGATCGTGAGATCGTCGGGCGGCTGGGCGGCGACGAATTCGCGGTGGTGGTGCGCGACGCGTCCGACCCGCTGCGCGTCGAACGACTGGCGCGCGCGATCATCGACACCCTGTCGCGCCCCTATGAGGTCGATCAGCACACATTGTATATCGGCGCATCGGTGGGCGTCGCGACATCGCCGCGCGATGGGCGCAGCGCCGAGACGCTGATCCGCTCGGCCGATCTCGCGCTCTACCGCTCCAAGGATCAGGGCGGCGGCGTCTTCCATGCCTACGAGCCGCAGCTGCACGCCGAGGCGGAGGAGCGCCGCGTCCTGGAAATGGCGCTGCGGCAGGCGCTGGCCAACGACGAATTGTCGCTCGCCTACCAACCGGTCGTCGATGCGCGATCCGGTACGCTGCGCGGGTTCGAGGCGCTGCTGCGCTGGAATCACCCCGGCTTCGGGCAGATTCCACCGTCCAAGTTCATCCCGATCGCCGAGGAAGCGCGGCTGATCGCCCCGATCGGCGAATGGGTGGTGCGCACCGCCTGCGCCGAGGCGGCGGGGTGGCCAGACGGCGTGCATGTCGCGGTCAACGTCTCCCCCGAACAGCTCCACAACCCGCAATTCGTGACCGTGGTCGCGGAGGCGCTGGCCGACAGCGGCTTGCCGGCCCGCCGGCTCGCGCTGGAGGTGACCGAAAGCGTGTTCCTGCGCGAAGGCACCGGCGCGACGCGTGTGCTGGGCGACATCCTCGCGCTCGGTGTCGGGCTCAGCCTCGACGATTTCGGGACGGGCTATTCGTCGCTCGGCTATCTCAGCTCGACGCGCTTCTCGTCGATCAAGATCGACCGCAGCTTCGTCCAGACCGCGGCGGCGGGCCGCGTCGAGGCGATCGCGATCATCCGCGCGGTGGTGGCGATGGCCGACAGCCTCGACATGACCACCACCGCCGAGGGCGTGGAAACCGAGGCCGAGTTGCGGCTGGTGCAGGAACTGGGCTGCCGCAGCATCCAGGGCTATTATTTCGGGCGTCCGCTGCCGGTGGTCGAGGCGCGTGCGCTGGCGACGCGTCACCTTCAGACACATGCGGCCTGAGATCGCGCCAGCAATCGCTTGACGAACGCGGCGGATACGTTCAACAGCGCAGCCCGCACAGGAGTGTAGCTCAGTTGGTAGAGCATCGGTCTCCAAAACCGAGGGCCGTGGGTTCGAGTCCCTCCACTCCTGCCAGAAACCTTTTGTAAACCTGGAGCCAATACGCGGCTTGCGTGTTGTGCCGCACAGCGCCATAGCGCGATCTGGGTTAAAGCCACTCAAGGGAGTTCTATTATGCGTTCGATCCTCGCCGGCGCCGCTGCACTCAGCCTCATCGCCACCCCGGCGCTCGCCGCGACCAGCAACCCGGCCGCCAGCCTGTCGGTCGCGCAGTCGCGCGCCGCGTCGCCGTCGGCCAACAAGAGCGAGCTGGCCGGTGCCGGCCTGTTCGGCGCCATCATCGCCGCCGGCATCGCCGCGATCGGCGTGATCGCGATCGTCAACGACAACAACGACGATTCCGACAGCAACTGATCGAACGCGCACGCTGCCCTGACGGCGGCGTGTGGTGATCTTTGCGAAGGGGCCGGGCGCACGACGCGTCCGGCCCTTTTTCGTGCGCCCCATTCGTGCGCAGGGCCGGGCGCCGGGCCACCCGCCTGCCCCGCTTGCCTTTTGCCGTGCACGATCCTATGTCCCATGCCACATCCGACAGCGCGGACGGCTTGCCAACCGCTTCCCGGTCTCGGACCGGGCAGCGGTAGCGATCCTATGCCGGGACTTCATTTACAGGCTCAACCGGGCCGGGCTCAACGAGGGCGCAGTTTCGTGGCGAAGACGACCCCGATCGAATTCATCCGTCAGGTGCGGACCGAGACCGCGAAGGTCGTGTGGCCGACCGGGCGCGAGACGGTGATGACCGGCGTGATGGTCGTCGTCATGACGACGGTGCTCGCGCTGTTCTTCCTCTCGGTCGATTCGATCTTCAACGCCGTCGTGAAGGCGTTGCTGAGCCTGGCGCAGTAAGGACGGAATTCCAAAAGATGGCGCGCTGGTACATCATCCACGCCTACTCGGGCTTCGAGGGCAAGGTCCGCGATTCGATCATGTCGGAGGCCACGCGGATGGGCCTCGAACAGCTGGTCGAGCAGATCGAGGTGCCGACCGAGACGGTCACCGAGGCGCGCCGCGGCAAGAAGATCGCGGTCGAGCGCAAGTTCATGCCCGGCTATGTCCTCGCCAAGCTGGCGATGAACGACGACGTCTATCACCTCGTCAAGAACACGCCGAAGGTCACCGGCTTCCTCGGTTCGTCGGGCAAGCCGCAGCCGATCTCGGACGCCGAAGCGGCGCGGATGCTGAACTCGAAGGAAGAGGCGGCCGCTGCCCCGAAGACCAAGGTCAAGGTCGATTACGAGATCGGCGATGCGGTCAAGGTGCTGGAAGGCCCGTTCGCCAGCTTCAACGGCACGGTCGAGGAACTCGACTTCGACAAGTCGAAGGTCAAGGTATCGGTCAGCATCTTCGGCCGTGCGACGCCGGTCGAACTCGACTTCGAACAGGTCGAACGCAGCAAGTAAGCCGCACGTCGCCCCGGGGTTTGGTGATCTCGGGCGACGCGCTCCTATCTCCGTCATTGCGAGCGTAGCGAAGCAATCCAGGGCGTCCTGATCCGGCCCTGGATTGCTTCGCTACGCTCGCAATGACGGTCTTAGCCGCCGACGTCCCCCGCCCCGGCCTCGTCGCGCCACGGCGCCTCCACGACATGCGGGGCGAGGTCGACGCGCTTGCGTTGCTGGCGCACCTCCAGCCCCGGCGTGAACAGCATCGTCTGCGAGCGACGGAATTGCGCCGGGGTCATGCCGACGAATTGCCGGAACTCGCGGTTCAGGTGCGACGCATCGTAGAAGCGCAGCTCCGCCAGTTCGTCAGCGGTCGGCACCGCCAGCCCGCGCATCACCGCCGCCATGTCCAGAAAGCGGCTGCGGCGCAGCACCGTCTTGGGCAAATGCCCGAAATGCGCGCGCACCGTGCGATCGAGCCGCCGGCCCGACATGCCGAACTCCGCGGCGATGTCCGCCACCGGGCGAACCGGATCGATACGCGCAATCCGCTCGAACGCGGCGCTGATCGGATCGGTCGGCGTCGCGCGCACGATCACGCGTTCGAGCACCACCTGCTCCATCCGCGCGAAGGTCTGTTCGTGGTCGTAGACGTCCTCGGTCGCCCAACGCAGCGCCGCCCCCCAGTCGCCGCCGATCGGGGTGAGCCGGTCGGCCATCCGGTCGGCAGGATCGTCGCAGAACGAAAACCATGCGCCCGGCCGGATCATGAACCCCGCCGCGACGATCGGGCCACGGCAGCGCACCGAGAAACGCCGCTCCTGCGCGCCGAACAGCATCGGGCCTTCATAGCCGACCCAGCGACGGTCGATCAGCGTTTCCCACGACCCGATCAACGGGACGCGAACATAGGCATTCTCGTGCAGCAGGAAATCGTCGAGCAACGCATCGTCGGGGCGTTCGATGATCGTCACGAAGAAGCGCGCGATATGATCGGCCAATGCCGCGGTCGGGGTGCGACTCAGCGACAGCGGCGCGCCGCCGAGAGATGCACCAGTTCGCGGAATCGCCCCAGTCATGGTTCGTCGCTACGACAACCAATAGCTATGGAGCAACGGCAGCTGCCGTGGATTAATGAATGTTAGATCAAATCGGTGCGGAAGCGTGTCATGGAAGTGACAGCGCAGTTGCGCTTTGGGGGGCGATCCGCTAACGGCGCACGCTTCCCTGTCATCATAGACCTGGAACGTGCGGGAGGGTGTCGCCACGGCGGCGCCCGGACGAACCGCTAGACTTGAACCGGGCGCACCGGAAACGACGCGCCCCGTAACAGAGTGAGACGCATGGCAAAGAAGATCACAGGCTATATCAAGCTGCAGGTCCCGGCCGGTTCCGCCAACCCCTCGCCGCCGATCGGTCCGGCGCTGGGTCAGCGCGGCGTGAACATCATGGAATTCTGCAAGGCTTTCAACGCACAGACCGGCGAGATGGAGAAGGGCGCGCCCCTCCCCACCGTCATCACCGTCTATGCCGACCGCTCCTTCTCGTTCGTAACGAAGACGCCGCCGGCGACCTTCCTCATCAAGAAGGCGGCGAACCTGAAGTCGGGCTCGAAGGAGCCGGGCAAGGTGTCGGCGGGCAAGATCAAGCGGTCGCAGCTGGCCGAGATCGCGCAGACGAAGATGAAGGATCTGAACGCCAACGACATCGACGCGGCGACCAAGATCATCGAAGGCTCGGCCCGCGCGATGGGCCTCGAAGTGGTGGAGGGCTGAGATCATGGCGAAGCTGAGCAAGAAGCAGAAGGCCGTCACGATCGATCGTGAGAAGCTGCACGGCGTCGACGAGGCGATCGCGCTGGCGAAGTCGGGCGCGACCTCGAAGTTCGACGAGACGATCGAAGTCGCGCTGAACCTGGGCGTCGATCCGCGTCACGCCGACCAGATGGTCCGTGGCGTCGTCACGCTTCCGGCCGGCACCGGCAAGACGGTGCGCGTCGGCGTGTTCGCGCGCGGCGCGAAGGCCGACGAGGCACGCGCCGCCGGGGCCGACGTCGTCGGGGCCGAGGACCTGATGGAGACCATCCAGGGCGGCACCATCGATTTCGATCGCTGCATCGCGACCCCGGACATGATGGGCGTCGTCGGCCGTCTCGGCAAGGTGCTGGGTCCGAAGGGCCTGATGCCGAACCCGAAGCTGGGCACGGTGACCATGAACGTCGCGGAAGCCGTCAAGGCGGCCAAGGGCGGTCAGGTCGAGTATCGCGTCGAGAAGGCGGGCATCATCCACTCGGGCATCGGCAAGGCGTCGTTCGCGCAGGAAGACCTGCGTCGCAACTTCGACGCGCTGGTCGACGCGGTGGTGAAGGCCAAGCCGTCGGGCGCGAAGGGCAAGTATGTCCGCAAGGTCGCCGTCAGCTCGACGATGGGCCCTGGCATCAAGGTCGACACCGCGGAAGTCGCAGGGGCGTAAGCCCGACGCGACGGCCAAGGTCGTCAGGAAAAAGCCGGCGTACTCGCGAGAGTGCGCCGGCTTTTTCGTGTTTGTTTTGGACACAGTGACGCCGGGTGTTGTGGTGACCGCGCCGACGAAGGCGACAGACATGGGCCCCTGCCTGCGCAGGGGCGACGGCTGATTGAGGCAGCGTCGCCCCTGCGCAGGCAGGGGCCCATGTCTCTCTCGTTCCGCGCGACGCCGCTCCACCCCTGACATGCATGTGTCTGCACGGACAAAAAACCCCGTCTTCCCAACGCTCCACCCGCCGCAACCCCATCGACAACCCTGCCGTCGCCCGGCACTCTCCGCGGCCATACGGAGAGGATCATGCCGCATTACGGCGACTATCAGAACGCGATCTATTTCGCGGGCCTGTCGGGAATCGTGCCCGAATGGCCGGTCGATCATGCCGGATTGCGCGCACGGGCGGAGGCGCATTGGCCGCCATCGGTGCGCGATTACGTGCAGGGCGGATGCGGCGACGAATATACGCAGACCGTCAACGCCACCGCCTTTTCGCACTGGGGCATGGTGCCGCGGATGATGGTCGACACCACGACGCGCGACCTGTCGACGCGCCTGTTCGGCCACGCGCTCCCCACGCCGCTGTTCATGGCCCCGATCGGCGTCAACGGCATCTGCACCGACGACGGGCATGGCGACCTCGCCGCGGCGCAGGCATCGGCGGAGACGGGGGTGCCGTTCTGCGCTTCGACGCTCGCCAACGATCCGCTGGAGGACGTGCGCACGACCTGCGGCGACACCCCGGCGCTGTTCCAGCTCTATACCTCGCGCAACAGCGATGTCGCGGCCAGCATCGTCGCGCGGGCCGAGGCGGCGGGCTATGCGGCGCTGGTCGTGACGCTCGACACCTGGGTGACCGGCTGGCGGCCGCGTGACCTGAACACCGGGAATTTCCCGCAATTGCGTGGGCATGTGCTGGCCAATTACTTCAGCGATCCGGCGTTCCGCGCGCTGCTGCCGCGCCCGCCGGAGGACGATCCGCAGGGCGCGATCGCGACCTGGGCGGCGACGTTCGGGCGCGTGCTGACGTGGGACGACATGGCGTGGCTGCGCTCGCTGACCAAATTGCCGATCGTGCTCAAGGGCATTTGCCACCCAGACGACGCGCGCCGCGCGATCGATCTGGGGGCCGATGGAGTCTATGTGTCCAATCACGGTGGCCGACAGGCGAACGGCGGGATCGCGGCGATCGATCTTTTACCCGCCATCGCAGCGGTCGTGGACGGTCGGGTGCCGGTTCTGTTCGACAGCGGAGTGCGTTCGGGCACCGACTTGATCAAGGCGGTTGCGCTTGGTGCCGATGTCGTCGGTCTTGGGCGCCCCTATTGCTACGGATTGGCGCTGGGCGGCGCAGCGGGGTGCGCGCACGTCCTGAAATGCGTGCTGGCGGAGGCCGATCTGTTGATGGCGGTGAACGGCTGGCCGACGCTCGCCGCGGTACGGGCGGCCGGCGCGATCCGCATGTGAATGCCGCTGTCCTACATCCTCCAACATCTGCGACCTCGCTCGGGTAACGCAGGTAAGGAACACATGATGCAGGAACTGGTGGAGCAGACGATCGACGCGCACGGCCGCCGCGGCACCGGCGGCGGGCGGCGCGTGACCGTCAACCGCCGCGAATCGCCGCTGGCGTGGCTCGCCGCCCGCAAGCTGGTGAGCGCGCGCCAGAACGAGGCGGGCGAGCGGTTGCAGGTCGATTACGAGCGCGCCGCGCTGGGGGCGGCGGTGACGATGCGCTGGACGCCCCGCGTCGACGGCGGCACGGGCGAGCGGCTGGAGCCGGCGGCGGCGCAACTCGCCGCCAAACGCCGCTTCGACGCGGCGATAAGCGCGGTCGGCCCCGGCCTGTCCGACGTGCTGTGGCGCGTGGTCTGCGCGGGCGAATCACTGCCCGAGAGCGAACGTGCGCTCGGCTGGCCGACGCGCAGCGGGCGACTGGTGCTGACGCTGGCGCTCGATCGGCTGGCGGATCACTATCGCCTGCCCTGACCCACTTGCCGCCCGGCGCGCGCGTCAGCAGATAGGGCGGATGGAAATACGCTTCATCAAATGCCACGGCTCGGGCAACGACTTTCCGCTGGTCGACGGGCGCGCGCTGACGCTGGCCGAGCCGGACTGGGCGCAGCTCGCCCGCGCGCTGGCCGATCGCACCGGGCCGGTGGGTGGCGACGGGCTGCTGGTGTTGACCGGCGGCGACGCGCACGCCCCGTTCGGGATGCGGATGTTCAACAGCGACGGATCGGAGGCGGAAACCTGCCTCAACGGCCTGCGCTGCGTCGCGCGGGCCGGGTTCGAGGCGCTGGGGATCGAGCGGGCCACCGCACGGCTGAAGACCAGCCATGCGACGGTCGCGCACGCCGCGCCGCTCGCCGAATCGGTCTATACCGTCGAGGAGACCGCGGGGCCGGCGACGCTCGATCTCGCGCGCTGGCCGCTGACCGGCGCGGGCGAGCGGTTGATCGACGCGCCGCTGGCGACACTGCCGGGCAACCGGCGCTTCACCGCGGTGGCGATGCCCAACCCGCATCTGGTGACGTTCGTCGAGACGGTCGACGACGCCGAGCTGGTCGCGATCGGCGAGGTCTGCGAAGCGGCACCCGCCTGGCTGCCCCATCGCGCCAACGTCTCGTTCGTCGCGGTGCGCGACCCCGACACGCTGTTCGTGCGCACCTTCGAGCGCGGCGTCGGGCTGACCGACAGTTGCGGCAGCGCGATGGCCGCGTCCACCTACGCCGCCTGCCTGACCGGGCGGATCGCCTACGACCATGACGTCACGGTGCTCAACCGCGGCGGGCTGGTGCGCGCGCATGCGACCGAAGCGGCGATGGTGACGCTGCACGGCAATGCGACATGGGAATGGGAGGGCGTGGTCGCGGTCGATCTGGCGCAGGCGCGCGCGGGCGACCTGCGCGTGCTGCGCCATTACGACGAAGAGATCGCGGCGTGGGCGCGCGTGGCCGACGCGGCGCGCTGATCGGGAGCGGGGCGCAATTTCGCATTTCACCGCCCGTCGCAATGCGGGGCGTTCATCCGGCCTTGGCCCGCTGGGAATCAGTAGAAAGGTTGATCACGCGGAGGCGCAAAGGACGCTGAGGTGCACCGCATGGGGCACCGTCAGTCTGTCATTCCTGATCGTGAGAGGATCTGCGTCCGATGCGGCGAGCGCAACATCTCCGCGCCCTCCGCGCCTCCGCGCCTCCGCGCGATCCCATTCTTCTTGTGACGCCCGGCGTCCCGAAGTCCAATGTCGATCGTCATTGCGAGTGTAGCGACGCAGTCCAGGGTGCCTTGATCCGGCACTAGATTGCTTCGCTTCGCTCGCAATGACAGATCACGGTGACGTCATCACGCTCCGCCTCCGACGACAGGTCACGGGTCGGCGCGCGCCACCTGGTTCTTGCCGCGGTTCTTCGCCGCATAGAGCGCGAGGTCGGCGGCGGTCAGCGCGTCCTCGCGCGCAGCGCTGGCGACGCCGGCGGAGAAGGTGATCTGGCCGATCGGCGCGCCGCTGTCCTGATTCACCAGCGAGCGCTGGGACAGTCGCTCGCGCACCTCGTCAAGCGCCGCGACCGCCTGCTCGAGCGACATGCCCTTGAAGAGCAGCGCGAATTCCTCCCCACCATAGCGCGCCACCAACACGTCGCGGGGCAGGCCGGCGCGCACGAAGGCGGCGACGAACTTAAGCACCCGGTCGCCGGCCGGGTGACCGAAGCGATCGTTGACCTGCTTGAAGTCGTCGATGTCGATCAGCGCGACGACCGTTGCGGCATCGTCGCCACTGTCGCGCAGCCGCTGTTCGAAGCTCCGACGATTGGGCAGCCCGGTCAGGTGATCGTGCTCAGCGGCCCGCCGCGCACGGTGCAGCTCCGCGCGCAACGCGTCCGCCTCCTCGCGGGCGTGATGCAATTGCCCCTCGACCAGCCGGGCCGCGTCGACCGCCGCCTCGGTCAAGCCGATGATCCGCTTGATCGTTGCCTGCGGATCGCTGCTCAGCCGTCCGGCCTCGACATGGAGCGCGTTGCCAAACGTCTCCGCACTGCCGCGCGATTCGCCGACCGCGGCCAGACAGTCGCCGATCCGCGCCTCCAGCGCGTCGGCGATCCGGCTGAGCGCGCCGGCCTGCGCCTCGTCGTTGCGCGCCGCGATCCGTGCGATGCTGGTGTCGCTCAACCCCTGCCCGCTGCGCAATTGTTCGGCGACCGCCTCGCCCGTCCCCGGATCCTCGCCGGAGACATAAGCGTGCAGCACGCTATAGGCGCATGGCGACGGGGTAAGCGCATGCGAAAAGATCAGCGTGCCGATGTCGTCGAACAGCCGCCGCAGGACGGTGGCGCGCTGTTGCGCGATCGTGCCCGCCGCGGGCGCAGACGCCGGCAGGGCCTCGCCCTCGGCGCCGAACCAGCCCAGCACGCGACGGCGGCGCCGCGCCGCCACGGGGATCGAGGACGACGCGCTCACGACAGGACTCCCTTTGACGTGGAGGATGACGGGACGGCGGCTTCCAGCGACGACGATTGCCCGTCGAGGATGTCGGCCTCGAGCGTGTCCCAGCGCTCGCCGAACCAACGTTGCCCGCATTCGGCACGGTGGATCGGATCGACCTCGATCGCCGCGATCAGGTCGGTCGGCGCGATGAAGCGTTGCGCCGGAATATCGTAGAAGACCCGCACGCGCGGCTGCGTCGGATCGCGGTCGTTGCCCTCGATCACCATCGCCAGCCGGCTCGATTGCAACCGCACCAGCCCACCGACCGGGTGGATGCCGATGCTTTCGATAAAGCGATCGAGCAGCTCGGTATCGAAATGGCCGGTCCACGACCGCATCCGCGACAGCGCCTCGCTGGGCGACCACGGGCGTTTATAGGGGCGCTGCGAAGTGATCGCGTCATAGACGTCGCAGATCGAACTCATCCGCGCCGCCAGCGACAGTTGCTCACCGGCCAGCCCCTTGGGATAGCCGCGCCCGTCGTAGCGCTCGTGATGGTGGAGGCAGACGTCGAGCACGACCTGTGGCACCGGCAGCCCGGCGCTCAGCAGCGCATGGCCCTTCTCCGGGTGATGCCGCAGCACCGCCATCTCGGGCGGCTCCAGCTTGCCCGGCTTGTCGAGCAGCGCCTTGGGCACCGCCATCTTGCCGATATCGTGGAGCAACCCGGCGAGCCCGAGCGCGCTGACCTCCTCCTCCGGCAGCTTGAGCGTCTGCGCGAAATGGATAAGCAGCGCAGCGACTGCGATCGAATGGACGTAGGTATATTCGTCCTTGGTCTTCAGCCGCGTGACGTTCAGCATCGCGACGGCGTCACGCGTGACCGATTCGACGATCTGTTCGGCGACCGGGACCAGCGCGGTGACGTTCATCGCCTTGCCCAACCGCACCTCGTCGAACATCGCCTGCACGACGACCTTCGAGGCGTCGACGACCGCCTGTGCGCGCTGTTCGGCGGACGCCGGTCCGCGCCGGCGGCGGCGCAACTGCTGCGGCGTTTCCGGGTCGGGCAGCGCGATGTCCTCGGCGACATCGTCGAGGTCGATCGGCACCAACGCGGCGGGGGCCGCGGCCGGACCGATTCCCTTCGACAGATCGATCTCGATCTCGGCGATCCCGGCTTCGCGCAGCTTGTCGAGTTCGGCGGGCTTCGTCAGGACGAACTGACGCCGCCAGAACGGGCTGGCGATCCATCCGCCTGCCACGGCGTGCACGAACATGCCGAGCCGCGCATCCTCCGTCTTGATCGTTACGAGCACCGCTGTCCACGCCCCCTTGCCGGCATGTCTTTGCAGCCGATGTGATTAAGGACCGGTGTGGAAGATCAAGAATTCAGATCAGCATCGTGCGCGACCGGTCCTCCAGAGCAGTCGGACACCGCGTCGAGCACCTCCCTTGACAGGCTTTCGATCGGCGCCCGCAGCGGCGCAAATCGATGGTTGACGTAACGTCCGCAGCGCCTCGCCCGGGAAAACGTGGTTAATGAAATCTTTCGCGGTCGCGACGAAAACGAAGTCGAACATCGCGTTTTCGATGAAATTCCGACGTCATTTCTGTGACCGACCCACATTGGCGAACAACGGCCTCCGCCAATACAGCAACTTAACATTATTGACCTTAGTGTCAGTTCCAGAATCGGACAAACAGATCCGGCCTGATGTTTGCGACGCATTACCGGTATTCATATTAGCCTCGTCGTTCGGTGGACGGACAAACAGGAGGATCGCAACAATGGTGTCTTTGAAGAAATTGGCTGGTCTCACAGCCTTTTGTTCGCTTTCGCTGGCCGGCGCGTCGGCGCAGGCTGCGACGCTGGACTTCGTTTATCAGGGCGTCATGCTCAGCAACGCTACGGCAACTGGTTCCTTCGACATCGATGACGCCGAATTGGCGCGCCTTAACGCCGGAACTACGCCGCTGACCCGCGCAAAATGGTCCGCGGTCAGCAACCTCGTGATGACGGTGAGCGGTGCCAAGTGGGGCAACGGCACGTTCACGACCGCCGACTTCATCGATTTCGAGTTCTACCTTCCGACGACGCTCGATCTCGGCAAGGACCTCGTCGGCCAGAGCGTCAACAACCATTCTTTGCATGGTTGCCGATTACTTTGGTTGTAGGGTCGCAACGATGATTGTGCCCGACCGCCTTCTCTCACAGCTCGCTGTTGCCCGGATGTCGCAGGCCGAGCTGGCACGTCGGGTCGGGATCTCGCAGCAGGCGATTCACAAGCTGGTATCGGGCGGTTCCCGCAGCACAACTTCGCTGCACAAGATCGCGCGTGAGCTTGGTACGACGCCCGATTATCTGGTTGGCGATACTGATGATCCCAGCGAGGGTGCATTACCCGCGCCGACGGCAAAGGATATCGCACAGCAGCTTGATCTAGTCGGGATCGAGCAGATCGACCTGGCCTATGGACTGGGCGCGACGTTCGCAGATGGTCCGATTGGCGCCGAGCTGATGCACTTCCCGCGGCAATGGGTGGACGCGATCACGTCTTCGCCGCCAGCGTTGCTCACCTGGACGCGCGGCCGCGGTGATTCGATGTTCCCCACCATCAACGACGGCGACCTGATCCTGCTGGATCGATCGCAGCGGCGGGTGACGGAGCAGGATGCGCTTTGGGCGTTTACGGTGGGCGACCTGGCCGCGATCAAGCGGCTACGCATCAAGGGCGATCGGGTGGTGATCCTCTCCGACAATCCGGCGGTACCACCCGATGAGGAGCCGATCGACGAGGTGAACATCGTTGCGCGCGTTGCCTTCGTCGGGCGTAAGATTTGAAGGAGTTGACGCTGGCGATCGTCGGCATTGACCACATCAACGATGACAAGGCTCGGACCAATCGCCGCTCGGAGTTGATGCTGTTGCCGCCTGGCGCGGATATGGAGCTGCGGCTGGAACCTCGCAATCGAGCGGACCCGAACGCGATTGCTGTGCACAGTCCGAGCGGCCTTCAAGTCGGTTACCTATCCGCAGAGCGCGCACCTTGGATCGGAGCGAAAATCCGCAACGGCGAGATACTTACCGCTATTTTTCAGGGGCTGGATGGTCGCGCTGGGTACCTTCGCGTGGCGATCGGCGGTGGAAAGCCGACGTTGCCGGCCAATGCAGCAGCGCCAGCTATAGAAAAACTAGACGATGAAAGCGGATTTTGGCCGGATCCCGACGGACCTGAGTGGGGCGCCTGAAATTCCTGCCGATGAAGTAGCCCGCTTACCGCGAATGTCGGCGCACGCTCGCGACTGCTGTGGTTGCGAGCTCGCGGAACCGTCGCCGCCAGAAGTACCCGACCTCGGGCCAAGGGGTTTCGTCCCGGCTCGCCCACAAGTCGATTGCGACTAGCTCGACAAGCGGGTCGACGACGTCATCTTCATCGAGAGGGGGCTGATTATGTCCCGCGCCCGGCGGGCGATCGTCGCTGCTCATCGTTCACCTTTGCCACCTAAGCTAGGTATGGAAACGCGCAGAGCTGCAGGATGGCGATGTGGCGCGAGTTAGATCGGGTGTTAGCGCCTTTTTGGACGTGCGGACAGGTGAGCATTTCCACGGAATTACCTCGACGAAGGCGGTGGTCTCCTGCGCCTCGATGTCCGGAATTGGTGGAAAGCGGACATAGCATCTCGGCCCCTACGGCTTCCGAACGCTCACGAGCTTCTCAATCAAAACGGTGCGGGTTCCGTCTCCTAAATACCGTTTCTCACGCCTAACAGTGCTTACCCGTCCTAAAATCTCGACCGTGAACGTTCCCCAAACCGGCTCCGGCTTCTTCCACCGAACCGCCTTCCGAGCGGCGGCGTCAAGCTCCTTACAGCTCTGCGCTACGCATTCGATGGACGCACCTTCGTCCAAAACAGGAGCGGTGTTTCCGGAAATGTGACACTGCACAAACCTGCTGTTCTCAAAATTGCTGAACCACTCGCAAATGAGGCGTTGCCGTGGACCGAAGGCAGTCCCCTTGATCGTCAGGGGTTGGCTTGCCTGCGGGGATGCCGATGCCAGAATAGCTGCGATGACCTGCCACATCCCGCTACCCTAAGGCCGACACCAATGTCGGCAAGTGGGCGCATCCGGCCAGGCCGCTTTTCGGCCCTGTCACGTTGCCACGGGGTGGTTAATCATCGCTCTGCCTTGGCAGCTCGCAGGCGCTCAGGTCGCTACTCCATGCCCCGCCTCGATCGAGGCAGCGGTCCTGTGCAACGAAGTCACGAGCAGCCCAGCCTGCTGACGTGCCTATAAGCAGAGCGACTAGGATGCTGAGCAAAGTGCGCCTCTTCATCACACCAAGCTGTAGACGTCCGGTCGATCCGTCAACGTCCGAGTTTGGGCGATGGCGGACCTTGAGAGCAGGTTTCGTCAGGGAGCGCAGGCAGCACTGAAGGAGCTTGGATGAGCACTGGCGCCATCTCGGCCGTGGGGTCCTCCGCCGCGAGGTGCGCTACAGAGGGTCGGGACGGTCTTTTCGGGCAAAAAGCCCTTTATCCGACGCGCATACCCCTTGCACGTACTCTGCGGTGCAAACTACGCTCCGAACCCGGGGATGGTGGCACGATCAACTGACCGAGACGGGCGCTTGGGACAGGTGCTGCGGTACGGCGTCTGCCACATGGTGGGGGAAAGTAGAAGATGATCTGGCTGGCTATGCTAGTGCTTCAGGAAAATCAAACAGTATTGACGCCAGCGACGATTACGAATCAAGGTGAATTGCTGTCTCCTGAAGACTATGTCACGCGTGCCGCAGGGCTTGAGAAGAGCGGTTTGACAGTGGTCGAGGTTCTCGTCGATCCGACTGGCAAGCCACAAACGTGCGGTGTAGCCTCGTCAAGCGGATCCAAGGACCTAGATTTGAAGGCTTGCGCCGCGGCGGTGCTCCGGGGCAAGTACACGCCGGCAGCAGACGAGAACAAGCGGCCCTTGTATGGCATCCTCCGATTGCGCGTTCGATGGATACTGACCAACGTCTTCGATGGACCTTCTGGTAAGCCTCAGTCTCCTCCTGACATCGTGTTTGAGGTTGCGAAGCTGCCTGAAGCGCGAAGATCCGTTCAAGTCGCTTTGACATACCTCGTCAACGAGCAAGGGGCGATTGAACGCTGTTCCGTCTTGCAGTCCAGCGGCTTTAAGGCGTTCGATGCGAGCGCCTGCTCTACCATGAAGAAATTGTACCGTTTCGCTCCGGCCAAAGACAAGGCCGATAAGCCTTGGCCGGTTGTCCGCATGCAAAGGGTTGAGTTCGCGACCAGCCAAATGCCTCCACGTGACGCCCCGGCAGCGCCATAACGGGCAAGCGGACGACGGCAGCGGGGATCATCCAGGTACGGCAGGCAGGGTCCACGTCGCAGACGCTTTCGAGGGGGAGGGGCTCGCCGCCACAATGTCCGCTAATGGGCGAAAGCGGACAAGTGCGTGTGGGTATCAGGCGGGTACAACCGGTCTCAGTCCATTCCCGTCTCGAAGAGCAGGATGCGACCGGGGCGGAGGTCTCCTCCGCCTCAATGGCCGGAATTCGGGCAAGCGAAGGTTCGATCAAACGGCAAGTGCGACCAGACAGAATAGAATGCCAACG
Organism: Sphingomonas phyllosphaerae FA2; assembly: GCF_000427645.1. Classification (GTDB taxonomy): domain Bacteria; phylum Pseudomonadota; class Alphaproteobacteria; order Sphingomonadales; family Sphingomonadaceae; genus Sphingomonas; species Sphingomonas phyllosphaerae. The sequence continues at coordinate 2,511,343 of NZ_KE386571.1, forward strand.
CCGAATGTCGTCCATGTTGACCAGCGCGAAACCCTCGCGACGGGCTTCTGCCATTTCCATAAGATCACGCTCAAGCTCGCGAGTGCGGCGCCTGTCGCGAAAAGCGGAGCAGGTTGGAGAGCACCATCCATTCGACGAGGCAGGATGGCAATCAGGCACACAGCCGGGAGCGCGACAAGGGAGAATCCGAGCATCCGCTTCGTGTGCTCGGCAAGTACATGCCGCACGAAATTAGATCCTGTTCCCTCTTTCTCGATGCGCGCCTCTTCTGCGCGCAGCCACTCATATCGATCCGGCTTCATCGGTGCATGATGACCAGAGATATGGATATCTGCAATCGGGCGTAAGCGGACGCGCGAATGGGTATCGGGCGGGTACAATCTGTTCTCACTTCCTCAGCGCGCGAGGGCCGGCCGGGAACGGGGCGGAGGACGCCTCCGCCTCAATGTCCAGGGATCACTGTAGCGGACGTGCCTTCCGCCACGATCCGCCGACTTTGGAATTCATGTAGTCGTCGGTCAGATCTCTTAGACGTCGACGATACTCTTGCCGATCGCGGCGGCAAGGCTTGTAATTTCCTTTGCAACAACTGCGAATGCTGCGCCAGCGCCCCCCATTCGAGCAGCCTCGATCTGCGCATTGATAGATATAAGTCGTAGTTGTTTCTCAATTTCTGATAATCTTGTTTGTTCTATCGCTTTAGCTCTAGATTGATCAGCCAATACCTTCTCGGCCTCATCGATATCTATAAGTGTTCCACACGCCCTCACAGCTGCCCCGTTCACATCATGGGTCACGACGCCGATCGCGCGGTACCACCGATACTGGCCATCCTTGTTTTGAAGACGATATTTCACATCATATCGCGCGACAGGTGCAGCACTCTTTACAGCTACGCCAACAGCTCGAAACGTACCTTCAGCGTCTTCCGGATATAGAGCATCAACCCAGGACGAGAAAACATCCGGAAATTCCTCAACTGTTTCGAAGCCTAGAAGTCTTCTAAATTCGCTCGACCATCTCCACCGCGACCTCGCATGGTTGGGGTCACTGTTATATAATACGGCATCCCATAGAGCCACGCCTTCATCGCTATACAAAATAGTAAGCAGCTCGGATCTATCATGCAGAGTACTCATGTCCACATAACGACCGAAACGGCTTTGGTGTCACGTGGCCCTGTTGATTCTAGCTGGTGGCCTCGGGCGGACGACGAAGCGCTGGTACTCGGCGGGTACGGAAGGCCCCAGCTATCCTACAACACGAGGGGAAGACCTCATTGAGGCGGAGGGTTCCTCCGCCTCGATGTCACGTTGTGGTAAACTCCGGCCTAGCCGCTTTAAAGAGCAGCGGGCTGCAAGCAGACCCTTGTTCAGGATGCCTGTCGTCACTTGCCGCCGGCGCCTGCCCGGATCGCTAACGGCCGGTGCTCAGGCCGGGGTGGGCCCCGGCTCGTCGCGGAAGCGCATCCGCTTCACCTTTTGGTCGGGGTTGACGTTCGCGCTCTTTGTGCACCTTCCGTTAGGGGTAATCGGACCAGTGGCCGCGCGCGAGCAGACCGGTCGGCGGTCGCTCGTCCTCGTCGCCGCACGCGCTCAGCCAAGCGCCGCGGCGTCCGCGGCCTCGCCGTCCGCGTCCGCTGCCGCGTCGCGATCGGGCAGGACGCCCCAGGCCTGCAGCCGTTGCCGCCGCAGCTCGGACCGGGCGGCGATCCGCCGCAGCGACTCGGCGCTCGCCGCCTCAATCGCGTCGCTGGCGGGTAGGTGGCTCCGGCCCATGGCCCGCACCATATCGAGCGCCGGCTTGAGGGCCGGCCCGCGCAGCGCCAGGAACATCCGCTCAAAGTCGTCGGCCCCCTGCCGTGCCATCAGCGCCGCGTCCTCGTCGTCCCAGCCCCGCCGCTCGCCAATGGACCGGAGCACCTCGAGCGGGTCTCGCGGGTCGACGTGGGCTGCCAGGCGCGCGGCGAAAGCATCGCGCAGCGCGTCGTCGAGACGGTCCCCCGCGGTGAAGTGGTGGCGGCCAATCTCGAAGAAGCCGGGCGCCTCGTCATCTCGCGCCGCCACGTAGTCGGTGACCAGCCGGTCCGCCTCGTCGCCGCGGCCCGCCTCCCGCAGCACCCTGACGGCACTGTTGATGTTCAGCGGCGAAATGGCGGCGGCCTCCGCCGTAGCGCTGTCGCGCAAGGCGTCGAGAAACTCGTGGTCCTCGGTGGCGAGTGAGCCGTGGTAGAGTTCCTCCCAGACGCGCGTGAAGGCGTTGTCCCGCGAGTTGACCCTTCGTTCGGCGGCGACCGCAGCAGCGGTGGCGCGCAGCGCGTCGTCGGCGAAGTAGCCTTGTTCGGCGCCGTCGATGATCGCGCGGTCAAGGTCGCTCGCCCAGCGGTACGGGTAGTCAGCGAGCATCGCACGGAAGCGCTGTGCGTCGGCGTGAAGCGGTTCGCGCCCGGCCCGCATCGTCATGGCGATGGAGTTGTAGTCGCGCAGGAAGCCGAGCGTGGGCGCCTGCCCGGGCTGCTGCACGGCCCAGCCCGCGAGCGCAATCGTCGCGACGGATTCCGCGACGAGCCCCTCGTCGTGGCCCGCCAGCAGGTCGAGCAGGCGGACCGCAAGCCGTTCGATCTTCTTGATGACGCGAATGTTGGTGATGCCGAGCTCGACGACGCGCGGGGTGAGCAGGTGCCCGGCGTCGCTAGCGGGGTCGAGCGCGATGGCGGCGGCCTCGGCGGGAGTGGGATCGAAGCGGACCGTGACATCGGCGACCTTCTCGAGCTGCCGCTCGAATTCGTCGCGCTCGTCGTGCTCCTCGTCGTTGAGCAGCAGCACGACCTTGCACTTGCGCTCCTCCTTGAGGAGCGACGAGAGGCCGAGCACGTCCCTAATCCTGATGCCGGTGCCGGCGCGCTCGAGGTCGTCCAAGCAGACCAGCTGGCGCCGGACCATCAGAAAGGCGGACTGGGCGAGCAGGTCGGCGACGCCCTTCCGGTTGAAGATGGTGCCGGCCCAGCCCACCAGTCGGCCGAGCTTCCGGGCGGTGTCGCGGTCGGCGACCAGCTCGCCGAAGGTCGCCTCGTCGGGCTCGCGGCCGATGTTCGCGCCGGTGACCGTGGTCTCGAACAGCGCGTAGCGCAGGCCGTCGACCGAGTTCTGCCCGAAAAGCGAGACGTAGGAGTAGCGTTGCATTGCGAGCGACCCGTCCGCTTGGGCGGCCCGCAGGAAGGCCCGCCAGCCGTAGGTTTTGCCGACCCCCCAGCGACCCTTGATGCACAGGACCTCCGGCGCGTCGGTCGACAGGAACCGCCGGATTTCGGCTTCGATCTGCGCTATCGACATGTGGTAGCCTCCTGGTCGCCCTGCCCTCAGCGAGCCCTTTGTTCGTTAGGACCGAGCTCTCGCCTCAACTATCTACATATTGGCATGCGACAAGCTGGGTCATCGTGCAGGTCGGTTGTGACGCATCGCGGACGTCGCCAGAGGCTCCCGTGTGGGTACAGGAGGTGTCGTCGGCTCCTTTTCGTTAGAGCATGCACGCCGCCTGGGCGGACGGCCTCTCCGCCGCTATACCCGCTTTTGCCAGGTTAGGTGCCACCGCCGGTAGCGATGCGTTCAGCTTCGTCTGCCAACGCTAGAAGCTCGCGTTTCCCGTCTGCGTCCACTGGTAGGTCCACATCGCTCGCCCGCAATCGAATGCTATCGATCAGCAGGTCGCGAAGGGAGCATGAAGTGAAATCATCCCAGTCGTATGAACCACATGTCTCATCCAGGAAGGTGCGGATAACGCGAGCGGCGTAAGCTGCCTCTTCCTGTTGGGTCTTCATCGGGCGAGTTTAGCAGTAGGGCTTCATGTCCGCCATTGGGCGCAAGCGGACGCCTGTGGGTACCCGGCGGGTATAATCGGGTTCGCCCCCGTATTGCACCGAGGACAAAGGGCCATTGAGGCGGAGGGTCTCTCCGCCTCGATCAGCCGAATGCCGCGTTGTGGTGGAAAGGGGACCGACGGCTTTTCAGAAGCCGAGGGCTAAAGCCGCCGTTGGAGCATCGCGCCTGTTGTCACTCAGTGACGTTCACGGAAATTGTATTAGACACCACCTGCGCATACCGAACAGGCTCCGACAGGAAGCTAAAAAGGAAGACTCTCGCCCTCAATTTATATCGCCCCGGTCCTGGAAAGATTGATCTCGCGCTTTCGTGAGTAAGGACGCGGTGTGGCGACGCCGCTGACACGGTAATCAGGTCCTCTTTTTTGAGAGGAGGTGGAGGTGGTGAACTTGCCATTGGCTGAGCAGGCACAGCCGGAAGCCCGTCGTCCGAAACGACTTCAAACGCTATGCCTCGTGTGGGCTGCAGAAAAGGCGACACTGCGAAGGTACCGTCTTTCCCGATGAGGTCGACCTCGATCGGCGCTTCACCGCGCATCGACAAGGAGGGCGCCTGCAAGCGGACCTCGATAGATGGTTTTTCGCCTACCCATGTGGCCTGAGCTGGAGGACTCCACGCCACGGCAGCCTGAAGACCTAAAAGCCAAATCAACGGCATATCGTCAGCCCTTTTTACGTCAGCACTTCGATAGAGCCTGCGAACGAACGACCGGTCTCGGGTATGCTGCACGATCCGCCAAACGGCAAATTATGAGGTGTTAGCGGACGAGCGGCTGCGGGTACCCGACGGGTATAATCGAGTCTGCCCGCACCTTTGCACGAGGGAAAAAGGCGACCGAGGCGGAGGAGTTCTCCGCATCGATCGCAGGACCACAGGTGCACTAGGTTGCTGAACCTCGCATTCGTCTCCGAGGAACCAACGAGCAAGCGAAGCGTCGCAGGATGATGCGCTACTTCTTTCACTCAGAGACGGACAACCGCTCGACTGATGGCGAGGGCGTGGAACTCGACACCCCTGAGCAGGCTCGACGAGAAGGAATCCAGATGTGCGCGCAGATGATGCACGATGCGCCGAAGAGCTTTTGGGGATCTCGTCCGTGGAGCGTCACCATCACAGACGAGGCGGGTCTGGTTCTGTGGAACATCAACATCGATGCGTCGGAGTCAGCTGCAGGACTATCTCTCCGGTAGGCGCAGCTGATTTTAGCTTCGCTCCGTCCTACCTCACTTTCTTTTCATCGAAAATCACATTATGTTCCCGGCATGGGCGTGCCGGTAGCGTTGACAATCGAGAATGCCCGTCCGGCCAGCCGGCGAGATGAGGCTTTCGACTTCATTCGCAGCTACATCGTGCAGCACGGACACAGCCCTTCAATGGAGGATGTCCGCGTCGCGCTGGGCGTGAGTAAGACCCGCGCGAAGGCGCTGGTCCATCAGCTTGCGACCGCCAAGATGATTGACCGGGTTCCTGGCGCTCAACGCGGCATCAGCATCCCTGGCCTGTTCCGCCAGCTGGTGCTCGAGGAGCTGCGGCGTGACGGCTTCGTTGTCGATAAAGACGTGGAAATCGGAGGACCGTGTCCTCAAGGTCATCTGCCGCTCATCGCCATCCTGGAGCATGTCCCCAGCATCGTAGCCGGGGACCATCATGACCAACCAGAACACGGCGGCGCTGCCCGCCTTTAGCGCGGCCGAGCGCGAGCAGCAGCGGATCACGCATTTGGTGCTGGGCGCGCCGCGCCCCCGCCGCAAGGTAACCGCCAAGCGGAAGAAGACGAAGGCACCCATCGTGCTGCTCGCTCCCGGTATTGAGGAGCGGGTGCGGCTGCGAGAGGACTGGTCGCACAAGCAAGGCACGCCTGAGACGCACGCGCATGCGGCGGCGATCGCCAAGCTGGAGGGATCGCTTGGCCGGCTTCAGCGCTCCGGCGCGATCGACGCGCACCAAGCGGCGGCGGCCGAGCTGATCGCCGCGGCGCACCAGCAGATCACCGCCGACGTGGCCGTGCGGACGGCGAAGCTCGAGCCGCGCGGATCCGGCGGTGGTGCGAACGCTGCTTCGGCCGAGCGGATCGCGGCCGTGATCCTCGAGCGGCGCTACACCGAATGGCGCGACCGTGTCGGGCCGTTCGCCGCCATGATGCTGGCGATCATCGTCGACGGGATGACGCTCGGCGCGGCCGCGCGGCGCTGGCGCATGTCCGATCGCCGAGCGCGCGCGCTCCTGGTCGACGCGCTCAACCAGTGGGGCCGCGCCCGCTGACGACAGGGGTGACCTTGTGGGCAGTGTCCCCAAGGTCACGGTGCAAAACGGTCGTGAGACCGGCACAAACGACCCCGCCATAACTGCGCCCGAAGCCCGCTGCTCAACCGAGCGAGCGGGCTTTTTCGTGGAGGTGTCCAGATGCCCTTGCCCCCGGCTCCCGACACCACCGCGTCAAAGGCGAGCGCGGTCCGTGGTGTCACGCCGCGCCCGAACGTAGCAGACCAGCTCGAACGCCTTACCCCGCGCTTCGACGAGCTGGCCTACCGGGCGCGGCTGGCAACCACGCAGGCTGACTTCGACGATATCGACGAGCTGGTCCTGACCTTCTGTCGGGACCTGCGCGCGGTCGTGCGATCGCCGGCGCCGAAAGCGGCGCCCCTCTACGTCACCCCATGCGGCACCGGAGTGCTCTTCTGATGAAGACCGACCAGATCCGCCTGCGCGATATCCTCGACGCAGGCCATCCCGACAGCGCGATCGTTGGCGTGCCGATCGGCACGCTGAAGGCGCTGGTAGCCGGCCAGCCGGCCGCGGCCGAGCTGGTCGCCACGCCCTATGTGGGCACGCTGCATGGTGCCGCGGCGTGACCAGCCCCGCTGCCCCCGCCAAGTTCGCGCTGCGAGTCAACGGCACGCTCGAGCAGGCGACGCCGCTCCTCGAGCGCTTTGCCCAGCTCGGCTTCGAGATTGCTGCGGCCGAGACCGCCCGCAACGAGCAGATCGCCAAGACGAACGCCGTGGCGGATGCGATCATCGCTCCGCTGACGCAGGAGCGCGATCGCCTGCGCGCCTCGATCGAGCCGTGGTGGCGGCGCACCGGCTTCGGCCTGCTGCCGGCGAAGAAGGCGACGATGAACGCCGTCCTCGACGACGTCGACGGCCGCCTGCGCGTTTCGGTGCTCCACAACGACCTCGCCGCGCCGATCGGCGACCTGTTCACCGGCGACGTGCTGGGTGCGTTCACCTGGCAGCAGACCCTGCCACTCAACGACAGCGTCAGCGTGATCCGCGGCGGCTATTCCGACCCGGGCTCGATCTCGCTCTACCAGACCGCCGACTATCCCGAGGTGACGATCGCCAGCCGCGACGGCATCGAGCGGTCGCAGACGGTCAACTATCCGCTGGTGCAGTCCGCCAGCCAGGCGCAGCGCCTCTCGAAGCAGAGGCTGCAGCGCATGCTGTACGGCGGCACCTTCACCGCGGTATTCCAGTCGACCGCGTGGAAGTTTCAGAAGGGCGACGTCATTCGCCTGACGTTCGCGCCGCTCGGCTGGAACCGTAAGCTGTTTCGGATCGCCGACATGGCGACGCAGGTCGACGGCAAGGTGCCGATGATGCTGCGCGAGAAGCACCCCGCGATCTATGCCTGGGACGCCAGCGACGCCGCGCCAGTGACCGGCGCCGAGCCGACCCGCTACGATCCGGCGCTGTGGCCGCTCCTGCAGGGGATCACCGAGGCAGGCACCACCGCCGATTGGGACAAGGTCGCCGATCCCAACAACACCAAGCCGCAGGATAATGCGACGGTCGGTGCGCCATCTGGCACCGAAGTCGGCGGTCGGCCGGTCGACGATGTCATCGCGGCGATCGACGCGGCGAAGACCCGACAGGACGAATTCGAGAGCGAGACGCTGCCTGCGATCGACCAGGCGGTTTCTGATGCCGTCAAGCGCGTCGACGATGCCGCGAAATCTATCACCGATTTTGATCAGCGCGTTACCACGGTCGAAAGCAGCTCGGTCAACGGCGGCAATCTGCTGTCCAACACCGATTGGGCGGTCGGTCCCGCAGGATGGGTTTTCACGCCCGAAGACGGCAGCACCGGCTATCTCGGCTCGTACGGGCCGGAAACTTACTGGCCGGTCGGCATGCTGCCGCTGCAAATCTACTCGCCAAACGGCTCTGGCAACCGGGCAGGCCACTGGCGGCAGACGGTGCGCGGGATCTAGGGCGGCGCACCTTACCAAGCCTCGCTGTATGTCGGGTCGCAACGTGCAACCGCCGGCCTCTACGTTGACTGTTGTCGCGCCGATGGATCGTACAACGGCTCGACCTTCGAGCTTTATTCCGGCCGGTTCAACACGGGCACGCGGAGCCTGAAGGACGATTACGAGCGCATCGTCCTCAACTTCACGCCGCCTGCGGACACCGCAATTCTGCAATTCTACCTGATGAAGAACGGCACTCTGCCGGGCTTCGACGATAGTTACACATGGTTCCTTCGGCCGCAGTTGGTAAAGCTGCGCAAGGGCGTGACTGAGGCAGTGCCGTACACGCCGGGCAGCGCGGATGCCGGAGCGGCTGCGCTTAACTCGCGGGTCGACACCGTGGAGAAAGCCGGCAACGATGGTCGCGTCGCGCTAGCCTCGCGTTCTGCGGCGCTGGAGGCGGCGGCGATGTCGCCGCGCAGCACGACGCTCAACGCCAACCCGGATTTCTCTTTCTGGCCCGACGCGAACGGCAACAAAGCGCCGGGCTGGGAATGGTGGAACGCCGCGATCGGAGATGCGCAGCGTATCCCGGCGGAAGGTCGGCGAAGCGGCTGGGCCTATCGTCACGACGTTCCGGCCGGCACCGATATGGGCTGGTGGCAAACCCCCATCCTGATCGATGCGGGCTGGTGGGTCTTCGAGGCCGACACGATCCTGCGGAGCGGTTCCTATTACGGCGTCGGGATCACGGTCGACGGCATCTACAATTTTGATTTCGCTCGTGAGAAGGACACGAACGGGACTGACGGGGCCTACGGCATCAACCAGCGACGGCGCTGGTCGAAGCTGATCAAGATCAACGAGGCCCACAACAACTTCCACCTCATGCAGAATTGGGCCGGCTTTGCTCCTATGGAGGCAAAGCAGATCGACTGGTACTATTGTGGCATCCGCCCTGCGACAGACGCGGAGATCGCGGCGCGCAAGGCGATCGACGTGACGATCCCGGCCGTCTCTGCCCGCGTGAAGGTGCAGGAAGACGCTCTCGCCGACCTGCCGAACCATTACGCCACGGCCAAGCAAGCCACCGATCTTGAAGCGCAGGTGAATGGCACCGCCGACAGCAACCTTCTGGCACGCGCAAACCAGCGGGCGGTGGTCATCGCCGATGGAGCGGTGGGCGCCGTCGCTGAACGGGTTGACGGGCTTGAAACCGATTATGGCGGGGGCATCGCCTCTGTAGAGGAGAAGGCCGCGACGATCTCCGGCATCGATGGCCGCACCGCGATTTATTGGGGCGTCACGGGATCGACGCCAAACGGCAGGACGGGGATCGGGCTCTACCTGAAGGACGGTTCGCCCGGCGACTTCATTGTCAACGCGAATATGCTGGTCGACGGCAACATCCTCGCGACCGGCTCGATCCGCAGTCTCGCTTTCGACTCCGATACGATGGGGCGCACTGGCTCAGCCAGCTGGGCAGGGTCGATTGAAGGCGTCGTCGGCGGTGCGAACATCCCGTTCTCGCTCACCCTGACGCCGATCTACCCGCGCGGTCGCTTCCTGATCGAGGCGGCGATCGCAATCTCGAGTGACGCAGGTCAGACGACGATCACGAACAACTATCAGGGGACTGGCAAGCAGCTCCGCGTCACCCGCGTGGCCGCAGGTGGCGGGCTCTTCCTGCGATCCTACGATGATCAGGGCAACGTCTATCAGGTCAGCAACGCGCCGTTTCAGTCGTTGCCGGTCCTGGCCACCACGACGTTCGGAACGACCTTCGTCGCGACGATCTCGAAGGCGAATTACGACACCGGCGTGACCGACCAGGGCGACTTCTACCAGCGCCTGATCGCCGCCTCGTACACCGTCACGTCCATCTCGATGAAAGCGACGTGGATCGCCACGTAGGAGACCGGCAGTGGAATATTGGATCATCTACCACGTTGCGACCGGCGAGCTGCTGATCCGTGGCAGCGGCGAGCGCGGATCGGCCGCGCAACAGCAGCTGCCCGACGGCACCGCGATCATCGCCGTGCCGCAGAAGGTCGTTGCTCAGCCCGAGATCGATCTTGCCGCGCTTCGCGCAGCCTGCATCTACTCGGTCGACGTGGAAGCCGAAGCGGCGCGCGGCCGCTTCCTGACCGCCGGTAGCGGTCAGGCCATGACGTACACGCGCAAGGAAACCGAGGCGCGAGCATGGACCGCCGATAACTCGATCGCCACACCGTTCCTTTCGGCCGAGGCGAACGCGCGAGGGCTGACGCTGGCGGATTTGATCGCCGAGGTCATTGGGCAGGCCGATGCCTGGGTGACGATCGGCGCCGCTATAGAGGCACGCCGCATGGGTGCGAAGGCCGCGATCGCGGCTGCCGCGACGTTCGGCGGCATCGTCGCTGCCCGCAACATCGACTGGAGCGCGCTCGATGCTGCGGCGGGCGCTTGAAGTCGCTCGCCAGCTGCTGCTGTCGATCGATCAGCTCGCGCAGGTCCTTGCGGTTGGTCTGATCTACATCGCGGGCCTGACCGCCATCTGCCCCTCGGCTGACGAGACGATCAGCAGCTACGTCGGCCGCGGCCAGCTGCGCGGCGCATGGTGGGCGCGGATCCTCGCGCCGGCGATCGACCGACTGTTCATCCTCCTCGGCGACGAACCCGGCCACTGCCGCCGCAACGTCGAGACTGCCTTCCTCGAGCTTCCCCCGACCCCGTAGCGCTGGCCGAGCGCGGAGATCCGACATGACCGACACTCCCACCGCCGCGGCCGTCGCCGTGGCGCCCTCCGCGCGCGTGTCCTGGCCCGCGATCGCCTCGCTGGTTATTTCCACGATGACGCTGCTGATCACCATCGCGACGGTCGTCTTCTACGGCGGCCAGCTCACGCAGCGTGTCGACGACGGCAAGCAGCGCACGCTGCAGCTCGAGGCGCGTGTCGATCGGATGGACGTCAACGCCCGCGACTCCGACCGGCTGCTCGCCAGCCTCGGTGCCAAGCTCGACCTGCTGATCGCGCGAAGCTCGCGCCCCTGATCTGACTCCGATGAAGGACGAAATCATGACGCTTCTTGCGAAGGGGCGCGCACTGGCGCGCGCCTGGTACCCCTATGTCGCCGCAGCCGCGGCCGGCGTGACCGGGCTGGTTATGGGGATCGATCCCACCATGCTGCAGCTCGGGTGGCAGACGATGCCGCTGGCGCTGAAGGCGCTGATCCCGGCGAAGCTCGCCTCCTACATCTCGCTCGCGCTCCTGACGCTCGTGTGGCTGTATGGCAGCGCACGCCGCACCAGCGGCGCACAGGTTCTCGGCCTGGTCGGCCGGGCCGGCGGGACGCCGATCGCAGTCGGTCCGCTGGCGATCGCGCTGATGCACCACTTCGAGCGGTGCGAGCTGGTCGCGTACCGCTGCCCGGCGGGCAAATGGACGATCGGCTGGGGGATGACCTATTATCCCGCCGGCGGCCGGGTGAAGCAGGGCGACCGCATCACGCAGGAGCAGGCCGACTCCATGTTCGTGCAGCTGCTCGAGCGCGACTTCGCGCCGGCGGTGCGCGCAGCGATCGGCGCGGCCGAGACCACCCCGGCGCAGTTCGGCGCGATGGTCGCGCTTTGCTACAACATCGGCGCGGTCCGCTTCATTTTCTCGACCGTCGCCCGCCGCCATCGCGCCGGCGACGTCGTCGGCGCCGCAGCTGCCTTCCTGCTCTGGAACAAGGTGAAGGGCACTGTCTCGAATGGCCTGGTGCGTCGCCGGCGCGCCGAAGCTGCGCTCTACCAAAGCCGCTTTGTTGAGCTGAAGGGCCTGACGAACGGCGAGGTTGCGGCGTGAGCGGCGCGCTAGCGGCGCTTACGCTGATCCGCAAGCACTGGCAGCTCGGCCTGGTCGCTTTCCTGGCTGGCCTTTGCCTAGTGTACCGCGGCGAGCGCGACGCCGCCCGGCAGGCCCACAGCACCGAACAGACCGAGCGCAAGGCCGAGCACGATCGCGCCGATCGCGACCGCGCCGACCAGGAGCGCGGCTTTGCGCAGCGCCAGGCGAGCGGGATCTCGATCCTCGCCGACAAGCTCGCCGCTCGCGAGCCGATCATCGTCCACTCCACCAACACTGTGAGGGAATATGCTCAGACCGATGCTGGCCGGGCTCGCTGCCTTGGCCCTGACCGCGTGCGTGCCCTCGACACGTACCTTTCCGCCCTTGCCAATCCGAACGCGGATTCCGCCCCCGCCGGCAGCCGCGCTGAAGCCGTGCCTGCCGACACCGATCCCGCGCCAGCCGGACGGTAGCGCCAGCTCGGCCGACAGCGAGGGCGGGCTGCGCGCCGCCTGGGCGGAGATCTTCCGCTGCGACGACAAACGCCAGCTGCTGCTGGACGCCTGGCCGCGCTGAGCGGCCTCGAATTCAAGAGGAGACCATGATGAAGAGCTTGTTCCAGCAGGCGGGTTTCGCGCTCGCTACCTTGTCCGCGCTGCCGGCCGCCGCGCAATCGCCGATCGCCGTCAACCCGGCTGTGATCGGCCTTCCGGGCCAGTCGGCTCCGGCGGGCGACGACCTAATCGAAATTCGCGGCGCGGCCGGCAAGCGCGTTGTCCCGGCGTCGTTCATGCGCCAGCGCCCGCTGCCGGTCTCCCGCTTCCGCGTGCTCGGGTCGAGCATGGCGTCGGGTGTGTCGAACGTGACGTTCCACATGCTGGTGCGCGCGCCGGCGGAGTACGACGCCATCCAGCTGGTGATGTCGGCGACGTCGAATGACAGCACCAACGCGGTAAAGTTCACGGTCGCCGCACCCGACGCCGTCGGTGACAGCGTGAACCCGACGGTGGGTGGCTCGGCGGTGACGCCGACGACCGTTACCTGGGGCACCACCAGCCCGCGCAACCCGCGCAATCCGGGCGGCGGTGCCGCCACTGTGCTTCAGTCGGGCTTCTCCGGCACTGCGCCGAACACGATCGAGGGTGTGACTTACTCAGACATCATCCCGCTCGCGTCGGTCGCTCGGACTGACCAGCCGGGCGTTCCGCCACTGCTCATGGTGCGGGAGTTCGCGGCCGCAAACGCCCCGATCTCCACGCAGCTGAACAATCTGAAGGTAGGCTTCGCCAACCCGGGGCAGGCGCTGCTACCGGACGCCATGTGCGGCTATATCAGTGGCGACGTGGCGAGCACCGCCTCGGGCGTGGCCGCGCCGCTCGTTGGGGCGCAGGGCTTCTGCCCGGGTGTGGAGGTGATCTACTACCTGCGCGGTCAGCGCATCTATACGATCGCGTCCGCCGGTGACAGCCTCGACCAGGGCTTCTGCGGCTCGACGGCCGTCAACTGCTCGCCGGGGACGATCGGCGGCATGACGCGCTCGCTGGCCGCGCAGATGACCGCGGCCGGTAACCCCACCGGCTTTGCAGCTTGGCATATGGCGGGGCAGGTGTCGGGCAACTTCAACGAGCGCGCGCTGAATGGCCTGATGCTCGGTGACTGCGCGGTCGGCGTCACGCACCTCTTCTTCAAGCCGTGGAGCGTCAACGAAGGCTCGGGCACCAGCACGATCGCCGGGGATCTCCGCCGTGCCGACCACATCCTCGACTGGGCGTACAAGTGCGGCATCACGCCGATCTTGGTTTACCCGCGCGCCGGCGAAGGCATGGGTACCGCGCCGAACGTGCAGGCTGTCGCGTACATCGATGCGGCGAAGGCTCGCGGCGTCCCGACCTTCGACGGCCGGGCGATCGTCGGCGCCGGCGGCTCGATCACGACCAACACGATCCGCCCGGAGTATCTGTCGTTGGCGAGCGACGGTTCTGTGGTTGATACCGTCCACCTGAACGGCGCCGGTCAGGCCGCGCTGGCAGCGTTAGCCTACGCGCAACGCGCGGCGTTCAATCTGCCGTGATTGGTTGGAGCGCTGCCCAACAGCAGACGCGATGTCGCCGCGCCCTCAATCGAGGGCGCGCTGACCCCGGCCGAGGATAATGTCGGAGTCCCTCATCGACTCGACAATGGGATCCTTGATGATGCGGCAGATCGCTACCAACGCCGGTCGCAGCTCCTCAAGAGACTGAGCCGAGGCGATGATCTGTTCTGCTGAAACAATGTCGGCGAGCTTCTGGTCGTCGAGGTAAAGTTGACGCATGCCGTTATCGATCCCCCCTTTGACGCCGCGCCGTTGCCCCCGGCGCGCCTGCCATCGGCCATTAACATATGCTGTTGGTTGCTCAATCAGGCACATCCTCTAGATGACAAAAACATGATTGATTTGAGGCAATTGCCGTCCTTGCCATAGCGATCCAACATTTGCTTGCGTCGGTGCGTGCCGACCGATTTTAAGCCATGAGCGCCAACTGGCGACCCGAGACACTGATGGAGTTGACCAGCCGCGGCAACGTCGCGCTGACGTGTCGCTGCGGGCATCGCGGCATCCTCGATGGGCCCAAGCTGACGAAATACTACTTCGCCCACCAATGGAACGGGCGGATGCACATGATCGGGGATCACCTGAAATGCAGCCGCTGCGGCGCGCGGCATCCGCGCATCCGCCTGACCGGTGACAATCCGACCAGCGACTTCGGACCGCGCGACGACCGCGGCTGGAACGAGCTACGCCGCCGACTTCGCGGGTAGGAAGCGGCTTTTCGGCCGACGATCATGGGTTATCGGCCGGGGTATAGACCCCAGCCGAACCAACGAAAAATGACCGAATTCTGCCAGCCGCTTACTGACGAAGGCGGAGTATACCTCCGCCTCTGTTCGCCTCAAGCGCCTTGCTGATTAAGCGACTTAAACGAAACGCAAAACCGTCTTACGGCGCATGGCGTAGCCCACAACACCAAAGCCGAGGATCATCATCATCCAAGATGCTGGCTCGGGCACAGAAGCAGCAAGGTTAGTAATCGTCAACGATCCGCCTGAGGAGGAGCCGAAACCCCTCAAGTTGTAAGTACCCGCGATAAAGGAGGGCTTGCTCAACGTCCCGGAGAAAAGAACAGTTCCTGCTGTACTGGCTCCCGAGTACTCGGAAAGAAATCCGCCTTGGCCGCTTCCCGAAAAAAAGTTCAATCTTCCTGTCGATACGCCCGCCCAAGTTTTCTGAGGTACACCTAAGATCTGAAAATAGGTGCCGTAGACATTGGATGGCGTAGGATCGCTGTCTAGCGTAAAGCTAACGCTCTCAGCGGGATCTTTAGACACGAAGTCGAAGAAGAACGGTGCAGCAGAAGCCGGCATCGCGACGATTGTACCGGCTAGTGCAGCAGCTGCGATGAAGCGCATCATTTCGATTCCCCCTGAGGCCCGTCACGAAGCGCGTCGAGCGCTCCTCGTTAGCACGCAACTGCAAGCGCGACACCGCGCTAATATTTCCATTTCAATACAGCCGCCTGCGTCCGAATGTGGGCACTGCATGGGTAAGGTTTGCTCGAACCCCGCCCCCGCACCTCAGGAATTGCATTGTTCGGGGTGACTGAGGCGGAGGACACCTCCGCCTCGGTCGACTGAAGATCGGGGTAAGCTCGACCGCAACCAGGAAAATTTGATTCCTCGGTTTTGTCGAGCTGACGGATCTCACCTTCAACTACCTGCCGAACGAGGCAGATGGATGCTCCGCCTCGTTAACGCGCCAATTGGTATCTGAAGCTAAGATTGCCGCCGACTCCTCATCGGCGGCTCTACGATCCGATGCGGGCTGACGTTACGCGTAGCGGACTGAGATCTTGCGGCGGCGCATCGAAGCGCCGACCATTCCGAAGCCTACTATCATCATTGCCCAGGTCGCGGGCTCAGGCACAGCCCCGGTAGCATTCGAGATAATAGTAATTTTGCGAATGGCGATAAACTCGTTGCTGAAACGCACAGTTGCGATGTCGCCGGCGGATCGGCTGAAACCATGGTATCCAGGCGCCACCTGATTGACCCCGCCACTCTCTAGCGTCAACGACTCTAGCAAAAGTCCAGTAGAATTGTAGGCGGCCATAGTAGCATTCTTTAAACTATAACCACCCCAGTTTACCTGCGCCAGAAAGGCGGTAATTGGATTGGCGAAGTTGATGTCGAATGAACCATCAGCGAGGTCCAAGCCAATCATCGGCGTTCCCGGGCTCCATTGCCCGTTGGGCTCGAAGTAGTAATTATCGGTCCACCCGTAGGTAAAACTGGTCCGCGGATCAGCAGTTATGCCGGCGGCCATCGTTTGAGTGGCCGTCGTAGATTTCCGATTTACGGCGGAAATTGGCACAGCAGTGCCGCCGGACAACGACGTGATGGTGGTCGCCGACGCCGGCGAGGTCATGGTGACGGACGCGGCAAACAGTGCCGCCGCTAAAGTGCTGATTCGCTTCATAATTTCGCCCCTTTACCGCGACGGTCTGAGCCCAAGAGCTTTTCACGAGCATCGCGTCACGGATTCTACATCCTTTGCGCGTTCTCCGCTCTCTTTATTTTCCTTGCGACAGGCCGCTCCGCCCGGGTCATCTTACGTTTTCCGCCTGAAAGCACGACCCCAGTGGGTTGTGGCTCAGTTATCGATCTGCCGGATCATGCATGCCGTCGCGAGAGCGTCCTGCATCGGCTCGCCGACGACGCCGCCGTTTGCGAGGTAGTGAGCGCGTAGATCCGCGTCGGCGATCGTCGGGTCGGTCAGCTTCTCAACACAGTCCCAACGCTCCTCCCGTTCCACCCCGTGCATCGCAGGTGGGACCAACGACTCGGCGATCGCGCGCGCGCTCGCAGCCGGGCTCTGTTTTTGCTCTTGCGTCATCCCGGCCAGCCTCAGCAGCCGGTGTCGACGCCTCAATCTCCGAGGATCATCATGCTGACCAACGCTGCCGTTAAGGCGGCGCGCGCCCGCGCGTCCGCCTACAAGATCAACGACGAGCGCGGCCTGCACCTGTTTATCGCGCCGACCGGCCGCAAGTCGTTCCGGTGGCGCTTTCGCCTTGCGGGGCAGGAGCAGTTGCTGACGATCGGCCAATGGCCGGATATCTCGCTCGATGCCGCCCGGGCCCGGGCTGAAGCGGCACGCGAGCAGCTCGGCCGGGGCGTGGATCCGCGAACGGCACCGGCGGTGATTACGTTCGAGCGCGCCGCGCGCGCTTGGCACGCGCAACAGCTCGCGGGCTGGACCGCGGTGCACGCGGCCGACGTCCTCGCCAGCCTTGAGCGCTACGTGTTCCCGGCGATCGGCACCGACGAGCTGGACGCGATTGATGCCCCGGCGGTGCTGCGCATCATCCGCGCAATTGAAAAGCCGAAAGGGCTGAAGCGCGGCGCGATCCAGACGGCGCGGCGCGTGCGCCAGCGGATCTCCGACGTGTTCGCGCTTGCGGTCAGTGAGGGCTGGGCCCTGGCGGATCCGGCGGCGATCGTCGGCCGCGCGCTCGCGCGCGTCCCGGCCGCGCGCCATCACCCGGCGCTGACGACGGTCGAGGAGGCGCGCGCGCTGCTCACCGCGGCCGAGCTGGTCGACGCCGGCGCCGCGGTGAAGCTCGCGTCTCGCTTCCTGGCGCTCACCGCGGTGCGCCTGGCGGCGGTGCGCGGCGCGCGCTGGTGCGAGATCGAGGAGCTGGACGGGGACGCGCCTGTCTGGCGCATCCCCGCGACGCGGATGAAGCTGGCGGCGACGAAGAAGCTCGATGCCGCCAACGATCATCTGGTGCCGCTCGCGCCGGCGGCCGTTGTGGTGCTGCGCGCCGCGCGCGCGCCGTATATGCATCGGGAGGATGCAAAATTGCACGGCGATCGCCTGATCTTCCCCGGTCGCGACGGCCGATCGCCGATCGGTGAGGGTACCATCAACGCGCTGTACGGGCGGACCCGCTTTGCCGGCCGCCATGTCGTGCACGGCTGGCGCGCGACATTCTCCACCGTGATGAACGAGCGTCGGCCGGGCGATCGCGGCGTTATCGACCAGGCGCTCGGGCACGTGCTGAAGCACGAGGACGGGACAACCGCGAAGGTTGAGGGCGCGTACAACCGGGCCCAGCATCTGGCGCCGCGTCGCCGCATCTTCGAGGAATGGGCCGAGATCCTGATCAATTGACCGCGCCGCAAGCGCCGCGGTCGGGGGCGGGTGGCACGGTCCGTGCTCATCCCCCCAGGCAGCCCGGGGCGGCGCAAGCCGCCACGCTCGACTGCCGGAACTTGGCGATCGAGTGGAGGGGGTGGGCCTTATCGGCGTTGGGGGATCACAAATTGGTGCATGGGATCGCCTTAGCGATCCCATTCCTCTTATCCTTGAACCCCTGAGAGGGGATACTGACCGCATGGTGGACTCGCGTTCACCCCTTCATCGCGGCGTGCGATCCCGGCCTTGATCCGGGCGAGCGTGCCGCGCAGATCTGGGCACGACGGCTCAGCCGTCGCTGCCGGCGAGGCCGCTGGCGTGGTGCCCGTCCGCCGAAGTCGCTTTCGTGCGAGCAGATCCCGCAGCCGTTGGGCGACGCGCGCAGGCAACTCGTGAGGCGTGAAGAAATAGGCGTTGGACACCTGCCGGCGCTGGGGGCCGAAGACGCCGTCGTTGCCGGTCCGCTCGGAGCGGCGAATCCAGTCGAGGATCTTCATGTCCTTCAACCGCGCGAGCGCCCGCACGACGGTGGTCTTCGTGACGCCAGCGGCGCGCGCGATCGTATCGAGCGCCGGATCCAGCCGGCCGCTCTTGAAGTCGAGTGCGATCTTGCCGTGTCGGCCGAGCAACGCCTCGAGGACGCGCAAGCCATGCAGGCCGAGCGGTCGAGCCCCGCCCTTGGCGCGCTGTTCGTTGTCCCACTCCGCGACGACCTTCAGCATGCAGTCGATCCACCCCATCGCGCCGGCCGTCGTACCGTCGCCGATCGGCTGGAACACGCGCGCGCGGCGATCAGCGACATCAACGCTACCGCGGCGGACCTTGCGGTCGGCACCGCGCTCCGCCTTGCCCGTGAGGCGAGCGGTGAAGCCCTTGGTGAGCTGGCGCGTCTGGCGCCCTATCGAGGCCGCGGTCACGCGCGGCCTCCGATCGTCAGGCGTGCTGGCGCTTGCCCTCGAGCAGCGACGCCGGCGGCGCCAAGCCGTCGGTCAGCAGATTCGCCCACTCCTGCGCCAGCTCGCGCCGGCGCGGCATGTACGCGGCGCGATTGTAGTCGCCCTCCACCCCCGCCGGGATGTAAGCGAGCATAAGGTCGATCGCGGCGCGATCGTCGCCCCTGCCCTGCTCTTTCACCAGCTCGTTCATCACCGTGGAAAAGGTCGCTCGCCAGCCGTGCGGGACGTGCACGCCCGAAAACCCCGCCTCCCGATACGCCTTGCTCAACGTGCTGTCGCTGATTGGCCGGCGCGAGTTGCGAACGCTGCGGAAGATCAACCCCGTCGCATCCCTGCCCGAGAAGCCGATCGCCACCTTCACCGTCTCGACCGCCTGCCTCGACAGCGGCACGATGAACTCGAAGGCATCGTCCTGCTTGCACTCCACGCCCAGCTTCATCTTCGCCGCCGGCACGCGCCAGATCGGCGCTGGGCCGTCCAGGTCCTCGAACTCGCTCACCTCCGCGTTGCGCAACGTGGCTGAGCGAACCGCGGTCAGGGCCAGCAGGCGCGATGCGAGCTTCGTCAGGGGCTGCCCGGGTTGCTTCTCCGATTCCTCGAGCACCGCCTGCGCGAGCTTGACGGTCCGCGCGGCCGGGAACTTGCCCTTGGTCTTGCGCCCCAGCGCGCGCTTCGTGACCGCCGCCGGATCGGCCGGCGCGATCCCCGCGCCAATCGCGCGCGCAAAGACCTCCGAGATCCGCTGACGCACGCGATGCGCAGTCTCGACCGCGCCGCGCGCCTCGATCGGCCGCAGCACCTCGAGCACCAGCGGCGTCGTGACCGCCGTGATCGGCAGCTTGCCGATGCGAGGGAAGACGTCGTTCTCGAAGCTGTTCAGCACGATCGCAGCGTAGCGAGCCGACCAGCCCGTTTTCTGGCTGGCATGCCAGTCCCGCGCGATCTTCTCGAAGGTGCTGCCGACCAGCGCCGTCTGCTCGGCGGCTCGCTGTCGCTTGCTCACCCCAGGGTCGGCACCCTCGCGCAGCACGCGCGCGGCATCCTCGCGCATCTCGCGCGCCTTCACCAACGTTATGGTCGGATAGGATCCGAAGACCAGCCGCTTCTCCTTGCCGCCGATGCGATACTTCCAGCGCCAAGACTTGAAGCCGGTCGGCAGCACGTAGAGATAGAGGCCGTGCGCGTCGGCCAGCTTGTACGGCTTGTCCTTCGCCGGCGCTTTCCGGCAGGCTACATCCGTCAGCATGCGGTGCCCCCAGCCGATTTAGGCTGTGCCCCCAAAATGCCCCCAGAATCGCCGCGCTCCATGCGTTCCATCTGGAACCATATGGTACAACGCACAAGTCTTCCCACGAGGGGAAAGGGGGCACCATCGGGCTGTTGGAGGACCCTTTGGAACAAAGGGTTGGTGGAAGGGGCTGGATTCGAACCAGCGTACACTTGCGTGGGCAGATTTACAGTCTGCTGCCTTTAACCACTCGGCCACCCTTCCACGAGCGGCGCTGTCAAAGCGAGGGGGCCCAATGCCCGCGCATCGGCGGCCTGTCAACGCCTGTGACGCGATGCCGCAACAATTTGCTCGACGGTTGCGCCGCGCCGCCGCCGCGCATAGCGTCCGCGCCCGCCCATCCCCTGTCGACAACCACGGACCCGACCCGTCATGCGCCTATCAACGATCGCCGTCACGCCCCGCGGGGGTCGCCGCTGATGGCGCGCCGCGGTCATCGCCCTAGCCAGGCGCAGGGCAACCGCCCCCGGCTGTGGGGCCGCCACGCGGTCACCGCCGCGCTCGCCAATCCCGAGCGGACGGTGCGCAAGATCTGGGGCACGCGCGAGGCACTGTCGTCGCTCAACCTGCCGGCGGTGCTGCCGGTGGTCTTCGCCGACGTCGCCGATCTGGGCCGGCTGGTGCCGTCCGACGCACCGCACCAGGGATTGGTGGCGGAGGTCGACCCGCTCGAGGACGTGTGGCTGGGCGATCTGCTCGAACAGGGCGCGACCGACGATCCCGAGCGGCCCCGCCCGCTGGTAGTGCTCGATCAGGTCACCGACCCGCACAATGTCGGCGCGATCCTGCGCTCCGCCGCCGCGTTCGACGCGCTGGGCATCATCACACAGGACCGCCATGCGCCGCCCGAATCCGGGGCGCTGGCGCGCGCGGCGAGCGGCGCGCTGGAGACGGTGCCGTGGGTGCGCGTCGTCAATCTCGCCCGCGCGCTGGAGGAAATGGCCGAGGCGGGTTGCTGGCGGATCGGGCTGACCGGCCATGCGCCGCAGACCTTGCAGCAATCGCTCGCCGACATCGGTCCCAGCCGCCGCATCGCGATCGTGCTGGGCGCGGAAGGCGAAGGGATGCGCCAGAACACCGAGGCGCATTGCGACGAGCTGGCGAAGCTGCCGATCTCCGGCAAGGTCGAGAGCCTCAACGTCTCGAACGCCGCCGCGATAGCGCTCTACGCGGTTACCGCGCGCTGACGGGTTCTCCGCGCTCACATATCATCGGTCATCCCCGCGCAGGCGGGGATCCAGAACCTCTGACGTCTGCGCTTCTATCGAGAGACCTGCGCTTCTGGATCCCCGCCTGCGCGGTATTGACGTTGGTTTGTGCAGATGACGGTGGCGCGATCAATCCTCCGCGGCAATCCGCACGCGCAGGCCGTCGAGCGCCGGGCCGAACTCGATCTGGCACGACAGCCGCGAGGTCGCGTCGCGATCCGATGCCGCGTCGAGCAGATCGTTCTCGTCCTCGCTCATCTTCGGCAGCTTGTCGGCAAACGCCGGATCGACATGGACGTGGCAGGTCGCGCAGCTGCAACAGCCGCCGCACAGCGCCAGCACCTCGTCGATCCCGCCGTCGCGGATTACCTCCATCACCGAAAAACCCGCCTGCCCCTCGAGTTCGCGTTCTTCCCCGTTGCGGGTCTCGACGATAAGCTTGGCCATATGAACTCCACCGATAATCGCTCCGCCCATGACGGCAAGCCATGGCCCGCGCAATGGGGCTGAGCGCCGCCGACCTCAACGCCGGGCTCGACGTGCTCGCCGCGCGCGAGCCTGCCTTCGCCGCCGCGCTGGAGCGGGTCGGCTATCCGGCCCCACGCATCCGCGCGCGCGGCTATGCCACGTTGCTGCGCACGATCGTCGGGCAACAGGTGAGCGTGAAGGCAGCCGACGCGGTGTGGCGCAAGCTGGAGGCGCTGGGCGACCCCACCGATCCGGCGGTGGTCGCGAAGCTGGACGACGATATGCTCCGCGCCTGCGGCTTCTCGCGCCAGAAGACCGGCTATGCCCGCAGCCTGGCGGACGAGGTGTTGAGCGGCCGGCTCGATCTCGGCAAGCTGCCCACCGACGACGAGGAAGCGATCGCGCAGCTCGTCCGCGTGAAGGGGATCGGGCGCTGGTCGGCGGAGGTCTATCTGCTGTTCGCGGAAGGCCGTCCCGACATCTGGCCGGCCGGCGATCTGGCGGTGCAGATCGAGACCGGGCGCATCCTCGGCCACCCCGAACGCCCCAGCGAGAAGCTGACCCGCGAACTGGCGGAACCGTGGCGACCCTATCGCGGTGCGGCGGCGATCTTCACCTGGCATCATTACGGCGCGGGTGCCGACGCCGCGCCGGTATGAGCGCGCGTCGCATTTACGCGGTTTTAATCACGTTGCCGAATAGAGGGGCGACGCCACGGCTGCGGAAGAAGGGGTGATGAGGACATCGTTCGATCGCGCGCGTCGCGCGCTCAACTTCCTCGAACTGCATCAGCTCGATCCATCGCCATCGCATTACGAATTCGCGCTGGCGGTGATCGGCGCACCCGGCTCGAAATTGTCCGAAGCGGTGGCGGTGCAAACCGATGGCGGGCTGCGCCTGACCACCGCGATCGTCCAGTCGCTGGTCGAACGCTATCTCTCACCGCCGCGCGAACAGACGCTCGACCGCCGCGAGCGCACCGTAATGCGGCAGGCGCAGGAACTCGGCACGCTGACCAGCGACGCGCATCATCTGACCGAGGCGCTGGGCCGCGACATGGGCGCGATGGTCGAGCAGGCGGGTGGTGGTCACGCCGCCGATCTGCCGGACGGCGCAACCGACTTCATCGACCGCCTGTCGGATGCCGAACGCGAGCTGGCGGCGCTGCGCAGCGAGGTGATCCAGCTGCGCGACAATATCGTCCCCGCGCCGCCGCCGGAGAGCGACGATCGCGACAATCTGACGCAGGCGCTCAATCGCAGCGGCGCGCGCGACGTGATGGCGCGCGCGGGCGCGGGCGGCGAGGAGTATGTCGTGGTGGCGTTCGGCGTCGATGCGCTGGAGGCGATCAACGATCGCTACGGTCGCGCGGTCGGCGACAACATCCTCAACGCCTTCGCGGCGACGCTGCAACAGACGTTCGCGGAGGAAGAGCTGATCCGCTGGAGCGGCAACGAATTCGTCTTCATCACCCGCGGTATCCCGATCAGCACCGTGCGGCTGCTGACCGAGCAGGCACTGGAATCGTTCGCGGCGCGCCGGCTGCGGCTGCGCGGTACGGGCGAGCCGATCGGCACCGTCACCGCTTCCGCTGGCATCGCGACCGGCGCGGCGGGCGGGCAGGAAAGCTCGCTGATCGCCGCCCGCGCCAACGCCGCGCTGGCCTCCAGTCATGGCGGCAATCAGATCGAGGGGTAGGCCGCTCGTCGTCACCTCCGTCATCCCGGACTTGATCCGGAATCCCGCTTCTTTCTTCTGGCGACAAGAAGCGGGGCCCCGGATCAAGTCCGGGGCGACGAAGGCGAGACGTTACTTCGCCGGCCGCCACGTCTGCGTCTGGCAGAAGAAGGCGATGCAGCCCTTCACCGCCAGCGTGCCGTCGGCGTTCTTCGCGACGATCGACTTGTAGGTCTTGCCGTTGCGCGGATCGTAGATCTTGCCGCGCCAGTCCTTGCCCGCGTCCCTGAACTCCGACAGGATCGGCATTCCCAGAACGGGACGGCTGCGCAGGCTCGCGTCGCTGTTGTTGACGTCGGTGTCGGCAGCGCCGGGGCGCTTCTTTAGGATCGTCGTCAGCTTGCCGCAGGTCAAGCTGCCGCACGGACCGACCGTGATGACGCCCGCACCATCCTCGGTGACGTAGCGACCGGCGATCGGGGTGGCGGCGAAGGCGGTCGCGGGGACGGCGGCGGCGAGCAGCGCAAGCGCGGCGGGGAGCATGATACGCATGGCGCGAACTATCGGAGATCAGTGATGAACACGCAATGGACCATCGGGATCATCGGCGGCTCCGGCCTTTATGCGATCGACGGGCTGGAGGACGCCGAATGGCGCAGCGTCGACACGCCATGGGGCATTCCCAGCGACCAGATCCTGTTCGGACGCGTCGGCGACGTCGCGATCCGCTTCCTGCCGCGCCACGGCCGCGGGCACGTCCATCTGCCCGGTGACATTCCGGTGCGCGCCAATATCGACGCGCTCAAGCGCGCGGGCTGCACCGACCTGCTCGCGATCTCCTCGGTCGGGTCGCTGCGCGAAGAATTGCCGCCCGGCACGTTCGCGATCGTCGAACAGTTCGTCGACCGCACCGTACAGCGCCCGGCCTCGTTCTTCGGCAGCGGGCTGGTCGCGCATGTCTCGCTCGCCGATCCGACCTGCGAGCGGCTCGGCGCGTTCGCGGCGGCGGCGCTCACCGCGGCGGGCGGACGGGTCGCCGAGGGCGCGACCTATCTGGCGCTGGAAGGGCCGCAATTCTCGACCCGCGCCGAAAGCCGGCTGTACCGCGGTTGGGGCTGCGACGTGATCGGGATGACCGCGATGCCCGAGGCGCGGCTCGCGCGTGAGGCGGAGTTGCCCTATGCGCTGGTCGGGATGGTCACCGATTACGATTGCTGGCGCGACGATCGCGCCGCGGTCGACGTGGCCGAGATCGTCGCGCAGATGGCCGCGAACGGCCGCGTCGCGCGTGCGGCGGTGGCGCATCTGCTCCGCCACCTGCCACCCGAGCGCACGCCCTCGCCGATCGACACTGCGCTGGACGGCGCGATCATGACCGCGTCGGGGCAGCGCGACGCCGGGCTGATCGCGCGGAACGAGGCGGTTTTGGCGCGGGTGCTGGGGATGGATTCGGCGGCGGGGTGATGACAGGGATGCCTACACCGGTCGTCATTGCGAGCGTAGCGAAGCAATCCAGGGCGTCCTGGTCCGGCTCTGGATTGCTTCGCTACGCTCGCAATGACGAAGAGTAAGGTCACCACTCCTGTCATCCCGGACTTGATCCGGGATCCCGCTTCTTCGTCGATCGTCGGCAAGAAGCGAGGCCCCGGATCAAGTCCGGGGCGACGAGAGGGGTGGGTTGACGAATGTCGATCGGTCTTAAGTTGAAACCATCGCGCTTCTCCCGCATTCCTCGCGGCGCATGACGCTCCCCACTCGCTCGCTCGGCGACAGTTTCGCCTCCGTGCCCGTTCCAAAGGGCGCGGGCTTCTGGCGCAAGCTGCTGGCGTTCGTCGGGCCGGGCTGGCTGGTCGCGGTCGGCTATATGGACCCGGGCAACTGGGCGACCGACATCGCCGGCGGCTCGGCGTTCGGCTATACGTTGCTCAGCGTCGTGCTGCTGTCGAACCTGATGGCGATCGTGCTGCAATCGCTGTCGGCGCGGCTCGGCGTCGGCGCGGGGCTCGATCTGGCGCAGGCGTGCCGGCAGCATTCGTCGCGCCCGGTGGCGTGGATGCTCTGGGCGCTTGCCGAGATCGCGATCGTCGCCTGCGATCTGGCCGAGGTGCTCGGCACCGCCATTGCGCTCAAGCTGCTGTTCGGAATGCCGCTGCTGTACGGCGTGCTGGTCACCGCGCTCGAC
This sequence comes from Sphingomonas phyllosphaerae FA2, assembly GCF_000427645.1. Taxonomy (GTDB): domain Bacteria; phylum Pseudomonadota; class Alphaproteobacteria; order Sphingomonadales; family Sphingomonadaceae; genus Sphingomonas; species Sphingomonas phyllosphaerae. The sequence goes on from NZ_KE386571.1 coordinate 2,537,238, forward strand.
GTGTTCCTGATCCTCGCGCTCCAGCGCTACGGCTTCCGACGGCTGGAGGCGTTCATCGCTGCGCTGCTGATCGTCATCGCCGGGTGCTTCGCGTTCGAACTGTTCTGGGCCCACCCGGACTGGAGCGCCGCGGCGGCGGGGCTGGTGCCCTCGCCCGAGATCATCCGCAACCCGGCGATGCTCTACATCGCGATCGGCATCCTAGGCGCGACGGTGATGCCGCACAACCTCTACCTGCACTCCTCGATCGTCCAGACCCGCGCCTATGGCGACGACGAAGCCGACCGGCACGAGGCGCTGAAGCTGGCGACGATCGACTCGACCGTCGCGCTGGGGCTGGCCTTCTTCATCAACGCCGCGATCCTGATGCTCGCGGCGGCGGCGTTCCATAGCGCGGGACGGTTCGAGGTCGCCGAGATCGAGGACGCGCACCGGCTGCTCGCGCCGATGCTCGGGGTTGGGGCGGCGAGCGTGCTGTTCGCGGTCGCCTTGCTTGCGAGCGGGCAGAATTCCACCGTCACCGGCACACTCGCCGGGCAGATCGTGATGGAAGGGTTCCTCGACATCCGGCTCGCGCCGTGGCTGCGGCGGCTGATCACGCGCGCGATCGCGATCGTGCCGGCGGTGGCGGTGGTCGCCTCGGCGGGCGACCGCGGCGCGACCGACCTGCTGGTGCTCAGCCAGGTGGTGCTCAGCCTGCAACTGCCGTTCGCGGTCATTCCGCTGGTGCTGTACACCGGCAACCGGCGGCTGATGGGCAGCTTCGCCGCGCCGCGCTGGCTGGCGGCGCTGGCGTGGGTGATCGCGGCGGTGATCGTGGTGCTCAACGGCTATCTGCTGTGGGGGATGGCGGCGGGCTGAACCGCCCCCTAGCCACGGCCCGCGCGCTGGCCTATCTGGCGCGCTTTCCTCATCACACAGGTTTTCCCCATGGGTTTCCGCTGCGGCATCGTGGGCCTGCCCAACGTCGGCAAGTCCACCCTCTTCAACGCGCTGACCGAGACGGCCGCGGCGCAGGCGGCGAATTATCCGTTCTGCACGATCGAGCCGAACGTCGGCAACGTCGGCGTCCCCGATCCGCGCCTGTCGAAGCTGGCGGCAATCGCCGGATCGGGCAAGATCATCGAGACGCAGCTCGGCTTCGTCGACATCGCCGGCCTCGTGCGCGGCGCGAGCAAGGGCGAAGGGCTCGGCAACCAGTTCCTCGGCAACATCCGCGAGGTCGACGCGATCGTCCACGTGCTGCGCTGCTTCGAGAACGACGACATCCAGCACGTCGACAATCGCGTCGACCCGATCGCGGATGCCGAGACGGTCGAAACCGAATTGATGCTGTCGGACCTCGAAAGCCTCGAAAAGCGCGTCCCCAATCTCGCCAAGAAGGGGCAGCAGGGCGACAAGGAAGCCAAGCTCGGCGCGATGGTGCTCGGCCGCGCGCTCGACCTGCTGCGGGACGGCAAGCCCGCGCGGCTGACCGAGACCAACGACGCCGACGAGAAGCGCGTGCTCGATCAGGCGCAATTGCTCACCGCCAAGCCGGTCCTCTACGTCTGCAACGTCAACGAGGAGGATGCCGCGAACGGCAATGCCTTGTCGCAGAAGGTGTTCGAAAAGGCCGCCGCCGAGGGTGCGCAGGCGGTGGTCGTCTCCGCCGCGATCGAGGCCGAGATCGCGACGATGCCGCACGAGGATCGCGGCGAGTTCCTGTCCGAGCTGGGGCTGGAGGAAACCGGGCTCGCGCGCGTGATCCGCGCCGGGTACGAGTTGCTCCACCTGCTGACCTTCTTCACGGTCGGCCCCAAGGAAGCGCGCGCCTGGACGGTCGAGGCCGGCTCGAAGGCGCCGCAGGCGGCCGGCGCGATCCACTCCGACTTCGAGCGCGGCTTCATCCGCGCCGAGACGATCGCGTTCGACGATTATGTCGCCTTCAACGGCGAGGCCGGCGCGCGCGAGGCGGGCAAGCTGCGCCAGGAGGGCAAGGAATATGTCGTCCACGACGGCGACGTGCTGCTGTTCCGCTTCAACGTGTGATGCCGGCATCGGCGGCGGTCACCACGATCGCCGCCGACACGAAGAAATTTCTTACAAGATGAATTTTCGAGCCATTTCGGATGAAATGGCTCAAAACGACATTCCGCCAGTAACTTGGCCTGATCTTCCCTGTCACGATCGACCACTTCGGGTCATCGCCGGCGTTTCGGCCGTGCAACGATCCCGAAATCGCACCGTTTGCCGCCCGTAACAAGATCCGGTGCCCGGCAAGCGGCTCGATGCAGAACGTCTTTGCCTGTCGCCGGTCAACGGCCGCGCCTTTTACGACAGGGAGAGACGAGAATGCGCAAACTACCGCTGTTGCTTCTGCCGCTACTGCTGACATCCTGCGGCTCCGACGACGACGATCGGTCGGCCCCGACCACCGCCGCCACGCCGACGCCCAGCCCCAGCCCGACGCCTTCGCCATCCCCCACCCCGTCACCCACCCCGACTCCGACGCCGACCGCCTCCAGCGGATCTTCGACCTACGCGCAGCTGACCGGGGAGACGTCGCTGTCGACGGCGCAGGCCAGCTACAACGTCACGGCGACGCCGCCGCAATTCCGGTCGTTCAACGCGTTCGGCAGTGGTCCCACGCTGCGCTACAACGCCACCAATCGCAGCTACGACGTGACGGTCGGCACCACCACCGAGTCCTTTGCCGCCAGCGAGATCGACGGCAGCGCGCCGGCCGGCACGACCCGCTATGCCAAGGCGAACGGCCACACGCTGGCGGTGGTACAGCCGAGCGCGGGTGGACGCGGCTTCGATTACCTTCGCTTCGCACGGTGGACGTCACAGGACGCCACGGGACCGTTCGCCGCCACCTTCCTCACCGGCCTTCCGACGCTCGGCACTGACGTGCCGACGACGGGCACGGTCACGCTGTCGCGGACCGTCGTCGCCGGTGAGGCCTATGTCACCGCCAATGGCACGACGACCGCCTACTCGCTCGGCAACAGCCAGCTGACGATCACGATCGATTATGCCAACGGGCTGGTCACCGGGCGGCTGACGTTGATCGGCACCCCGGTCAATGGCGGGGCGGACGTGCCGCTGACGACGCTCGACGCCAAGTTCGACTTCTCGGGCCTTGGCGGGTTCACCGTGGCCAGCGGCAGCTATGCGGCTGATTCCACGTCCAAGCTGGCCGGCGTCTTCTTCGGACCGAAAGCAGCCGAAACCGGGCTGCTGTTCCACCTGAGCGCGCTCAACCCGTCAGGCGCGACGCTGAAGCTGGTCGCGACCGGCGCGGGCGGAAGCTGACCGGCATGCCGGATCGCGGACGCGCCGCGATCCGGCGTCACCGCGCCGGGCGGCGCTCGACCACCGGATCGGTCAGCAGGTCGGCATGCGGCGCGCGCAGATTGGCCCCCTGCCCCGGGCGCGGCTTCAGCCACGCAGGCGTGGCCCCGGGCGCGGGCGTGACCTGCATCACCGGGGTGCGCGGCGCGGGGGCGGTCGCGCTGGGCAGCGGCGCGGGGGGCGGCGTCTTGTCTTCGTCGCCCTTTCTGCAGGCGGCGACCGACAGACACAGCAAGGGCAGAAGCGCACGGATCATGCCCTCACAAAGCGCGAAGCCGCACCCGCGTTCCGCCGCCCCGCAACGGGTCTTTGTTCTGCAAGATGTGCCGCGTAAGGGACTGGAATGTCGTTCCGCGTTCCCCTGATCGCCGCGCTGGCCAGCCTGTCCGCCTGCGCCTTTCCCCACACGCCCCCCGCGCTGCCGCCGGTCACCAGCCCCGCTAAGGCCGGCACGGGCGCAGTCGCCGCACCGACTGCCCCGACCGCCGCACGCGGGCCGGTGACGATCCTGATCTCGATCGACGGCTTCCGCCCCGATTACCTCGACCGCGGGGTGACGCCCAATCTGTCGCGGCTCGCCGCCACCGGCGTCAGCGCGGCGATGCGGCCCTCCTTCCCGTCGAAGACCGCGCCGAATCACTGGACGCTCGTCACCGGGCTCGTCCCCGATCATCACGGCGTCACCGCCAACAACGTCGAGGACCCGGCACGCCCCGGCGAAACCTTCACGATGGCGACCGAGGACCCGTTCTGGTGGAATGGCGGCGAACCGATCTGGGCGACGGCCGAACGCGCCGGGATCCGCACCGCGACGATGCTCTGGCCCGGCTCCGCGGTTGCCTGGGGCGGCACGCGCGCGAAGGACTGGCCGAACGACACGACCGGCGGCACGCGCCCGCACGACTGGCAGGCGTTCAGCATGGCGATCGACAACCGTCAGCGGGTCGATGGCGTCATCGACTGGCTGCGGCGCCCGGCCGAGACGCGTCCGCGTTTCGTGACGCTCTATTTCGATGCGGTCGATACCGGCGGGCACCTCTATGGCCCCCGCGACCCCCGCACGTTGCAGGCGGTCGCGGGGGTCGATGACGCGATCGGGAAGCTGGTCGACGATCTCGCCGCGCTCGGTCAGCCCGCCAATCTCGTCATCGTCTCCGATCACGGCATGGCCCCCGCCGACACCAGCCGCGTCGTCGCGCTCGACACGATCGTCGCCGCCAGCGACGCGCGCGTGATCGAAACCGGCTCCTTCGCCACGCTCGAACCATTGCCCGGCCGCGACGCCGCGGTCGTCGCCGCGCTGCTGCGCCCGCATCCGCACATGCAATGCTGGCGCAAGGGCACGATCCCGCCGCGCTTCCGCTATGGCACGAACCCGCGCATCCCCCCGTATTTCTGTCTTGCCGAGGACGGCTCCGCCGGCGCGTGGACGATCCTGAAGACCGCGCCGACCAAGCCCGTTTCGCTCGGCGCGCATGGCTACGACAATGACGCGCCCGACATGCGCGCATTGTTCATCGCCAACGGCCCGGCGTTCCGCGCGGGCAAGCGGTTGCCGACCTTCGACAATGTCGATGTCGCCCCGCTGCTGCGCGATCTGCTCGGGCTGCCCGCCGGTCAGGGGCTCGACGGCAGCGACCGCCCGTTCCGCAACGTGCTGATCGCTGGACCGCAGCGTTCCGCCCTGCCAAACGGGGCGCGATGAACGCGACGATCCTCCACAATCCGCGCTGCTCGAAATCGCGCGCGGCGCTGGCCCTCCTGACCGGGGCCGGTGCCGAGGTGACGGTGGTCGAGTATCTCAAGACCCCGCCGTCGCGTGACGAACTCGCGCGGCTGTGCGCCCGCGCGGGGATCGCACCGCGCGCCGCGCTGCGCCCCGATGCGCCCGCCGTCGCCGATGATGACGCGGCGCTGGACCTGATGGCGCACGATCCTGCCAACATCGAACGGCCTTTCGTGGAGACCGAGAAGGGCGCGCTGATCGCCCGCCCGCCCGAGCGCGTGCGCGAGCTGCTGTGAAGCTGCCGCACGATACCCGCTGGCGGGTGGCACGCGCGACCCGCGCCGCCGCCGTCGTCGACGCCGACAATTACTTCCGCGCCGCGCGGCAGGCGATGCTGAAGGCGAAACATCAGATTTTGCTGGTCGGCTGGGACTTCGACGCGCGCATCCGGCTGGCATGGGACGACGACCATCCCGAGGCGCCTGCCGACGTCGGCGCGTTCATTACCTGGCTGGTGAAGCGCACCCCCGGATTGCAGGTCCACATCCTGCGCTGGGATACCGGCGCAATGAAGACGCTCGGCCGAGGCAAGACGCTGTGGACGTTACTTAACTGGCGGTGGCGCCAGCCGCGCATCCATCTCAAGCTCGACGGCCACCATCCGGTCGCGGCGTCGCAGCATCAGAAGATCGTCGTGATCGACGACTGCCTCGCCTTTTGCGGCGGGATCGACATGACCGACGAGCGCTGGGACACGCGCGAACACCGCGACGACGATCCGCACCGCCGTTCCCCCAACGGCTTCCGCTACAAGCCGTGGCACGACGTCACCACCGCGTTGCAGGGCCCGGTCGCGAAGGCGCTCGGTGATTTGTGCCGGACGCGTTGGGAGATCGCCGGCGGCGCACCGATCACCCCGCCCTCGCCCGCGTCCGGCAGCGATTGCTGGCCCGAAAGCCTGCCCGAGCAATTCACCGACGTCGAGGTCGCGATCTCGCGCAGCCAGCCCGAGCATGACGGGCAAGAGGAAGTGCTCGAGATCGAGCGGCTGTATCTCGCGCTGATCGCGGGCGCGAAGAAGCGCATCTACGCCGAAAGCCAGTATTTCGCCTCGCGCCGGATCGCCGAGGCGATCGCCAAGCGGCTGGTCGAGGACGATCCGCCCGAGATCGTCATCATCAACCCGGTCACCGCGCAAGGCTGGCTGGAGCCGATCGCGATGGACACCGCGCGCGCACGGCTGGTCGCCGAACTGCGCAAGCGGGACCGTCATGGGCGCTTCCGCATCTATCACCCGGTCACCGCGGCTGGCGAAGGCATTTATTGCCACGCCAAGGTGACGGTGATCGACGAAACCGCGATCCGCATCGGCTCGTCGAACTTCAACAATCGCTCGCTGCGGCTCGACACCGAATGCGACGTGACGATCACCGAGGAACCCGAAACGATCGCCGCGATCCGCGCCGACCTGCTCGCCGAGCACCTGGGCGCCAACATCGACGAGGTTTCCGCAAGGATCGAGCGCGACGGGCTGATCGCGACGATCGAGGCGCTGCGCGGAAGCGGACGGACGCTGGTGCCGTATGAGATCGACGACCTGAACGGCGTCGAGAAATGGCTGGCCGACAACGAGGTGCTCGATCCCGAAGGACCGGGCGAGATGTTCGAGAGCTTCGAAAAACGCGGGCTGCTCAGGCGCTTGCGGCGGCGGCGGCGCAGGTAAGCCCGACCCCGTCATTCCCGCGCAGGCGGGAATCCAGAACCTCTGACCTCGCGGCTCTTACGAAACCCGCGCGTCTGGATCCCCGCCTCCGCGGGGATGACGGAAAGGGGAGGTCGCCCGTCACCCTCCACCGTCGCCCCTGCGCAGGCAGGGGCCCATGTCTGTATCCTCCGTCGCAACGGCCTGACACGAACGCGGCGCTGCTGTGTCGACCCGCCCACCCGAACGCGACAGCCATAGGCCCCTGCCTTCGCAGGGCGACGGTGGGCGCGGCACCGCCTGTCCTACACTCTCCAACATCTGCTACCCTCGACACGCGCCGACACCCCACCCCGCGCGAACCAACCGCCCCCACACCCCGTTTGGCGCAAACATCGCCAACATCCACCCGCCACCACGCCGCATCTGGCATCCTGTCCCCCGTCCCGCTATGCGCGCGGGCATGACCGTCATCACGCCCCAGATCGTCGCCGACCACGGCCTGTCCCCCGAGGAATATGAGCGCGTCCTGGGTGCGCTCGGCCGCGAGCCTAATCTGGTCGAACTCGGCATCTTCTCGGTGATGTGGTCCGAGCATTGCAGCTACAAGTCGAGCCGCATCCACCTGAAAAAGCTCCCGACCGAGGGACCGCAGGTCATCTGCGGCCCCGGCGAGAATGCCGGCGTGGTCGATATCGGCGACGGGCAGGCGGCGATCTTCAAGATGGAGAGCCACAACCACCCCTCGTACATCGAACCGTATCAGGGCGCGGCGACCGGGGTCGGCGGGATCCTGCGCGACGTGTTCACGATGGGCGCGCGGCCCGTGGCCAATCTCAATGCCTTGCGCTTCGGTCGCCCCGACCATCCGAAGATGCGCCACCTGATCTCGGGCGTCGTCCACGGGATCGGCGGCTACGGCAATTGCGTCGGCGTGCCGACCGTCGGCGGCGAGGTCAATTTCCACCCGGCGTATGACGGCAACATCCTCGTCAACGCGATGACGGTCGGCGTCGCCGAGACCGACAAGATCTTCTATTCGGCCGCTTCCGGCATCGGCAATCCGATCGTCTATGTGGGCTCGAAGACCGGGCGCGACGGCATCCACGGCGCGACGATGGCCTCGGCCGACTTCGGCGAGGATGCCGATGCCAAGCGCCCGACCGTGCAGGTCGGCGACCCGTTCACCGAGAAGCTGCTGATCGAGGCGTGCCTCGAATTGATGGCCTCCGACGCGATCGTCGCGATCCAGGACATGGGCGCGGCGGGCCTCACCTCCTCGTCGGTCGAGATGGCGTCGAAGGGCGGCGTCGGGATCGAGCTGGTCATGGACGACGTGCCGCAGCGCGAAGAGGGCATGACCCCCTATGAAATGATGCTGAGCGAGTCGCAGGAGCGGATGCTCATGGTCCTGAAGCCGGGCCGCGAGGATTTCGCGCGCGCGATCTTCGAGAAGTGGGAGCTGGACTTCGCGGTGATCGGGCATGTCACCGACACCGGCCGCATGGTCCTGAAGTTCAAGGGCGAAACCGTCTGCGACATTCCGCTCGGCCCGCTTGCCGACGACGCCCCGCTCTACGATCGCCCGCACGTCCCCACCCCTGCGCCCAAGGCGCTGGTCGACGTGCCGGAGAGCAAGGATCCTGCCGCCGATCTGCTCGCGCTGATGGGCTCGCCCGACATCGCCAGCCGCCGCTGGATCTGGGAGCAATACGACCACATGGTCGGCGCCGACACCGTCCAGCGCCCCGGCGGCGACAGCGCGGTGGTGCGCGTCCACGGGACGGGCAAGGCGCTGGCGATGACCACCGACTGCACCCCGCGCTATTGCTTCGCCGACCCGGTCGAGGGCGGGAAGCAGGCGGTCGCCGAGGCGTGGCGCAACCTCACCGCGGTCGGCGCGACCCCGCTGGCGATCACCAACTGCCTCAACTTCGCCAATCCGCAGCGCCCGGAGATCATGGGCCAGATCGTCGGCTGTCTCGACGGCATGGCGCAGGCGTGCCGCGCGCTCGACTTCCCGATCGTGTCGGGCAACGTCAGCCTCTACAACGAGTCGAAGGCGACCGGCGGCGGCTCGGCGATCCTGCCGACCCCGGCGATCGGCGGCGTCGGCTTGCTCAAGGACTGGCAGAAGAACGCGACGATCGCCTTCAAGCAGACCGGCGATATCATCGTCGTGGTCGGCACGCGCCAAGGGCATCTCGGCCAGTCGTTGTGGCTGCGCGAGTTGCACGGCCGCGAGGAAGGCCCGCCGCCGCGCGTCGACCTCGATCTGGAGCGCCGCGCGGGCGATTTCATCCGCGCGCAGATCGCCGCCGGGCATCTCGGCGCGGTCCATGACGTGTCCGACGGCGGCATCGCGGTGACGATCGCCGAAATGGCGCTGGCGGGCGGTATCGGCGCGATGATCGACCGCGCGCTCCCCTATGACACCGCAGCGTCGCTGTTCGCCGAGGATCAGGGCGTCTACGTCGTGACCGTCCACGATCATGCGCTGCTCGATTTCCTGCAAGCGGCGCTCGACGCCGGCGTCGAGGCCGAACCGCTCGGCCGCACAATCGGCACGCGGATCATCTTCGAACTGGCCGGCGGCGACTTCTGCGTGCCGCTCGACGCGCTGCGCGCAGCGCATGAGGGCTTCTTCCCCAAGCTGATGAGCACCGAGGCGGCGCTATAGGCTTTTCGGCCGGGCGGGCGGCGTTGACGCGATGTTGCCCCCCACTTCTCCCAGTCACTCCCGCGCAGGCGGGAGTCCAGACGCGCGGCCGTCGCGCTTCTTGCTGAAACCGCGGCGTTTCTGGATTCCCGCCTTCGCGGGAATGACGGAGGGAGTTTGACCCGATGACCGACGCCCCCTCCCGCATCGTCGCGCTCGACCATCTGCGCGGCGCGGCGGTGCTCGGCATCCTGATCGCCAACCTGCCCGGCTTCGCCTTGCCGGTCGCAGCCTATTTCTCCCCCGCTGCCTGGGGCGGAACGACCCTCGCGGACGTGACCGCCTGGGCGCTCACCTATGTGCTCGTCGAGGGCAAGATGCGCGGGCTGTTCGCGATGCTGTTCGGCGCGTCGATGCTGCTCGTCATCGACCGCGCCGATGCGCGGGGCGGCAATGGTGCGGCGCTCCACCTGCGCCGCATGGCGACATTGTTCGTCATCGGCTGCGCGCACCTCTATTTCGTGTGGAGCGGCGACATCCTCAGCCTCTACGCGCTGGTCGGCTATGTCGCGCTGCTGTTCAGCGCCGCGCCGCTGCGACTGCTGCTGTTCGCCGCCGCCGCCTGCCTGTTGATCGCACTCGCCAACGGCCTGGCGATCGCCGGGCTCGGCACCGTCGTCGAGCGCGTGTTCGGCCGCTCCACCCCCGCCGATCTGGCGCGCGAGATCGCCGCGATGCGGGGCGGATGGCGCAGCAACGTCGCATGGCGCTGGCACGAGGAAGCCGGGCCGTTCACCGCCTTCCTCGCCAACGGCCCGGAAACGCTTGCATACATGCTGCTCGGCATGGCGGGGCTGCGCAGCGGCTTTCTGACCGGTGCGTGGCCGCGGCGTCGCTATGCGATGATCGCGGCGGTGGCGCTGCTCACCACGCTCCCGATCTTCGCGCTGGTTGCTGCGCACACGATCGTGCGTGACTTCGACGCGCATACCGTGGTCCTCGCCAGCTTCGTCGTGTCGCCGCTACTCCGCCCCTTGACGGTTGCAGGCTATGCCGCACTGTTGCTGATGACGGTGCAAGAGGGTCGCGTCGCCGCCGCCGGTCGCGTGGCGCTCAGCAATTATCTGGCGTGCAGCATCGCCTCTACCGCCCTGTTCTACGGCTCGGGTGCGGGACAGTTCGCCCGCTGGGACCGCGCGGCGCTCTACCTGCTGCTCATCCCCGCCTGGGCGGCGATGCTGGCGTGGCCGCGCTGGTGGCTGGCGCGGTTCTCTCATGGACCGGCGGAGTGGCTGTGGCGGTGCGCAGCACGTGGCACATGGATCAGGTTTCGTCGCAGTTCTTGCGAACGCGACGCAAATTAGCTTGCGACACATTCGCATTATCGCTACTTGGAGGAGAATAAGAAGGAGCGGTTATGGTCGTTTGCGTCTGCAATGCGATTCGCGAATGTCAGGTCCGCGAGGCGGCACGCGCCGGCGCAACCACCGCCTGTCAAGCGTATCGCTGCTATGGTCGTCAGGCCAAATGCGGACAATGCGTCGCGTTCGCACGTGAGATCATCGAGCAGGAACGTGCGGCTGCGTAACGCTTTCATCTTCGCACTTCAGAGTTTTCAGGCTTTCTTCGATACACCCGCGCATGTATTCGGCTTCCATTCCATTGGAGGCAGGTACGATGAAGGGTGACCCGAAAGTCATCGAGTTTTTGAACGAGTCACTCAGGAACGAGCTGACCGCCATCAACCAATATTGGTTGCATTACCGTCTGTTCGACCACTGGGGCGTCTACAAGCTCGCCGAGTTCGAACGCCACGAATCCATCGACGAGATGAAGCACGCCGACTGGCTGGCGGAGCGCATCCTGTTTCTTGATGGCCTTCCCAACTTCCAGCTACTTGGCCGGTTGCGGATCGGCGAGACGGTCGAGGAGATCCTCAAGGCCGATCTGGCGATGGAAATCGAGGCCGTCGCGCAGCTCAAGGCCGCGGTCGCTTATTGCGAGGAAGTGAAGGACTTCGTCAGCCGCGAACTGTTCGCGCGCATTCTCGCCAGCGAGGAAGAGCATGTCGATACGCTGGAGCGCCAGTTCGAGATGATCGAGCGGATGGGCATCCACAATTACATCCAGCTCAATTCGATCAGCGAGCATGACAAGCCGGAGAGCGGCGCGGCACCCTATCTGAAAGGGTAACGCGGGACGGCGGCGGGTTCTGCCCCGCCGTCCTACCTCCGTGCCCGAACCTGATGCGGGATGGTGAGAGAAGCCTTGTCGCCAGCACACCGACCGTTCGTGCTGAGCTTGTCGAAGTACGTGGCCAGCGGCGCACCTTTCGACAAGCTCGGGGCAAACGGTAGATTATAGCCACCGGCGGGCGGAATGCCGTTCTTCAGCCGATCTTACGTCCGAAACCGCCCGGGCCACGCGGACGCACTGGCGGTACAAAAGCCGGTGCGGCAGGTGCCGGCGGCGCAACCGCCACCGATGCCGGTGCCGCTGCTACCGTCACCCCCGCCTCACGCTCCAGCAGGCCCAGCGTCTGCAACAGAACCGGGCGCAGCGCGACGACATCCTCGATCGCGCCCTCGGGCGAATCATGATGCTCGATGCACAGCCGTGCGTGATCCTCGATCTTCTCTGCAATCGCCGCCAGCGCCAAGGCGCCGAACTGCCGCGCCTCGCCTTTCAGCGTGTGCGCCGGGATGACCATCGCCACCGCGTTGGCCTTGCGCACCGCCTCTTCCAGCGCGGTGAGCGACTTGATGCCATCTTCCCGAAAATAACCGAGGATGCGGGCGAAATCGGTACCCAGCTCGGCCTTGGCACGCGCCAGCGCCGGACCATCGACCAGATTGCTCGTTTCCACCGACACCTTCGTCTCCCGCCGCCCTCCGGACACCTGGGTCCGGGGATAAAGGCGATCGGTAAACGGCCGGTAAGCGCGCCTTACTTGCCGAACGGATTTTTCGGAGCGCGTAGCATCAGCCGCACCGGCACCGCGCCGAACCCCAATTCGCGGCGGATGCCGTTAATGAGGTAGCGCTGATAGCTCATCGGCAATTCGTCGACGCGCGTGCCGAACAGCACGAAACCCGGCGGTCGCGTCTTCGCCTGCGTCAAATAGCGCAGCTTGATCCGCTTGCCACCCGGTGCCGGAGGCGGGTTGGCTTCGATCGCGCGCTCGAACCAGCGGTTCAGCTCACCGGTACCTACCCGCCGCGACCATGCCTCGCGCGTCTCGAACGCGGCCGCGATCAGCTGGTCTATGCCCTTGCCGGTCGCCGCGGAGACCGCGAGCAGTGGCACGCCCTTGACCTGCGCCAGCCCCTCGTCGAGCGCCTTCTTGACGCCGTTGAACAAGCTGGAGGCGTTCTCCGCCACGTCCCATTTGTTGAGCGCAATCACCAGCGCGCGGCCTTCCTCAAGCACGCGGTCGGCGATGCGCAGGTCCTGCGCCTCCAGCCCCAGCGTCGCGTCGAGCAGCAGCACCACGACCTCGGCAAAGTCGACCGCGTGCAGCGCATCGGCGACCGAAAGCTTTTCCAGCTTGTCCTGCACCTTGGCACGCTTGCGCATCCCGGCGGTGTCGATCAGCCGCACCTGGCGGGGGCCGTCGGGCCCCTCCCACATCCAGTCGATCGCGATCGAATCGCGCGTGATCCCGGCTTCGGGCCCCGTGATCATCCGGTCCTCGCCCAGCATCCTGTTGACCAGCGTCGACTTGCCCGCATTCGGCCGCCCGACGATCGCCAGCTTGAGCGGCGCGTCGGGGCTTTCGAGGTCATAGGGTTCCTCGGGCTCCGGCTGGAGCGGGTCGAGATGCGGCAGCAGCGCCTCGAACAGCTCGACGATCCCCTCGCCATGCTCGGCGGAAAAGGCGACCGGGTCGCCAAAGCCGAGCGCCATCGCCTCATAGAAGCCGCCGTCGCCCGCGCGCCCCTCGGCCTTGTTGGCCAGCAGCACGATCGGCGTGTCGGACCCGCGCAGCCAACGCGCGATTTCCTCATCGAGCGGTACGATGCCGGCGCGCGAATCGATCACGAACAGCGCGACGTCGGCGGCATCGACCGCGGCCTGCGTCTGCTGGCGCATCCGACCGGGCAGCGTGTTGGGGTCTTCGTCCTCGTAACCGGCGGTGTCGATGATGCGGAAGTCGAGCCCGAGCAGATGCGCATCGCCTTCGCGCCGGTCACGCGTTACGCCGGGACGGTCGTCGACCAGCGCGAGCTTCTTGCCGACGAGGCGATTGAACAGCGTCGACTTGCCGACGTTGGGGCGGCCGACGATCGCGACGGTGGGAAGACGGGACATGCGGGTGACCTAAAGACTTATCGGCGTGCGCGATAGGGGCGGGCGGCGTGAGGCACATCAAAGGCCTCAGACCGGCGCGTCGCCCCGTGCTTGACCCGGGGCCCCGCTTCTTCCCTGCCTGAGAGGGAAAGCGGGGCCCCGGATCAAGTCCGGGGCGACGAAAACTATTCGGGTTGCCGACTTAACGCCAGGCGGTGATCACGCCCTTTTCATCGAGCGTGTAGAGCGTCTGGTTCGCGATGATCGGCGCCATCGAGAATTGGTCGCCCGCTTCGATCGTCGTCTGGACGCTGCCGTCGGTCACCGAGGTGCCGACCAGTTCGCCGCGCGAGTTGGTAAGCCACAATTTGTCGCCCGCCAGCACCGGCCCGAACCAGTTGTAGGGATCGTTGCGCTTTTCCTCGTTCTTGAAGGCGCGCAACTGGCTCACCCAGCGCAGCTTGCCGTTGGCGCGCGAGAGGCAGACCAAACGCGCATCGTCGGTGACGAGGAAGATCCACTCGCCCGCGACCCACGGGGTCGAGATGCCGGCGAGGTTCTGCTCCCACATCCGCTGCCCGGTTGCGATCTCCAGCGCGACCATCCGGCCGCCCTCGCCGATCGAATAGACGCGGCCATCGTCAATCACCGGATCGGCGTCGATATCGGCAAGGCTCGACACCGAGGTGGTGATCGAGGTGCGCGACAGCGCGTCCTGCCACAACGTCCGGCCGTTTTCGTAGCGATAGGCGTTCAGCTCGCCGCTCGAAAAACCCGCGATGACCGTGCCCGAGCTGGCGGCCGGGGCGGCGACGCCGAACACGCCCTGCGTCTCGAGACTCGCCGACTGCGTCCAGACGACCTTGCCGTCGCCCTGATCGAGCGCGAAGATCTGATTGTCCTGGCTCAGCACATAGACCTGACCGTTGGCGACGGTCGGTGCGCCGCGCAGCGGACCGCCCGGCTTCGCACGCCATACCACCGCACCATCGGCCGCGTTGACCGCGACGACATCGCCCAGGCCATCGGTGGCGTACAGCTTGCCCTCGTCATAGCTGACACCGCCGCCGAACCGCGCGCTCTTGTTCTCCTCGGTTTCAGTCAGCGCGCGCGTCCACAGCTTCGTTCCGGTGTCGGCGGCGAAGGCGTGCAGCGTCGCATCGACATCGACGACGAACAACTTGTTCTCGGCGACGACCGGCCCGGCGGCGAGCCGCGCGCGATTGTTGCCGCCGTTGATCTGCGCGGTCCATGCCTTCGCCGGGGTCGCCGAGGCGAGCAGCAGATTGCCCATCGACTTGGCGGCATTGCCGCCCGGCTGCGTCCAGGCGTCGTTAGCGACACCGACCGGCAACGTGACCGGCACGTTCTCCAGCCCCTTGTCGACGGTCGCCTGATTCTCCGACATCAGGATCGGGACACGCTGCCCCACGGTCGGGGTCTTCTTGGGCGCGCCCTTGAAGATGCCGCAGCCGCTCAGCCCCACCAGCGCGGCGAGCGCCAGGCCGGTCGCCACCCGTGTCGTCATCGCGTCGTGCTACCTTCGTTCTTGGCCGGCGCAGCGGCACCGGCGGCCGTCGGCGACGCAGGCGTCGCCTTTTCGTCCAATACGCCCGCCATCTGAACCGCACGTTGACGCAGCGAGGACGGCACCTGCGTGTCGGCGGCGATCCGCGCGAACACCTGTCCGGCCAGGTCGCGACGCCCCTGTTGCAGATAGGCGGCGGCCATCAGCTCGCCCGCGCTGCCCAGCCACGGATTGCCCGCGACCGCCAGCGGGCGCATCCGCTCCGCCACGACTTCGGGCTTCAGCGTGTCGAACTCGGCGCTGGTCTGGCGGATCAGCGCGAGATCGCGGAACGGCTGCGCCACGGACGTATCCTGCGCGACGCTGGCGAACTTGGCCGCCGCGCCCTTCAGATCGTTCTTCTGCAGCAGCACATCGGCCTGCGTCAAGGTCGCCAGCACGCGATAACCGTCGCGCTTCGACTGCGTCAGCGTCGCCAGCGTGTCGCTCGCCGACTTGGTGTCATTGGCGGCAAGCGCATCATAGGCGGTCTGCAACTGCTCGCCCTCGCGCCCGGCGGCCTGTTCCTGACGATGCTGCCAGAACAGATACGCGCCGAACGCCGCGAGCGCGATCACGACGGCGGCGATCAGCGCGACGCCATAGCGACGCCAGACGTGCAATGCCTGATCGCGACGCAGCTCGTCGTCGACCTCACGCAGGAACGCTTCATTGTTTTGGGGCGTCAGGGCCACCGAATACTCCGGGCTTCACGGAAAAACGCCCGGCGTGTAGCGGTTCGCCGGGATAAACGGAAGGCCCGCCTAGTCCTTGGGCGGATACAGCTGCTCCGGACCGGGAAAGGCGCGCGAGCGGACTTCGGCGGCGTACTGCTCCGCGCGTTCGGCGACGAAGCTCGCCATGTCGCCATAACGCTTCACGAAACGCGGCGTGCGCTCGAACAACCCCAGCATGTCCTCGGCGACCAGCACCTGCCCGTCGCAGGCCGCCGACGCACCGATGCCGATCGTCGGAATGTCGATCGTACGCGTGATCTCGACCGCGATCGGCTCGACCACGCCCTCGATCACCAGCGCGAACGCGCCCGCCTCCGCGACCGCGCGTGCATCCGCGACGATCTTGCGCGCCTCCGCCGGGCTGCGCCCGCGCGCGCCATAGCCGCCCAGCGCATTCACCGCCTGCGGGGTGAGTCCGATATGGCCGACCACGGGAATGCCGCGCTCCGCCAGGAACTGCACGGTGGAAGCCATCGCGATCCCGCCCTCCAGCTTCACCGCCGCCGCGCCGGTCTGCTTCATCAACAGCGCCGCGCTTTCGAACGCCTGCGCGGGCGACGCCTCGTAGCTGCCGAACGGCATGTCGATCACCACCGTCGCATGATGGCTGCCGCGCACCACCGCCGCGCCATGCGCCGCCATCATCTCCAGCGTGACCGGCACCGTCGAGGGCAAGCCGTAGATCACCTGCCCCAGACTGTCGCCGACCAGCAGCATGTCGCAATGCGGGTCCATCAGCTGCGCCATCCGCACCGTATAGGCGGTCAGCATCACGAGCGGTTCGCCCTTGCCCGCAGCGATCGCCGCCTTGCGCGCGCGGATCGCCGGGACGGTCAGCCGCTTCATCGGCGCGGCGACCGGAGTCGCTCGGCTGGTGGCGGTGTCGATGGTGAAGGTCGTGGACATCGCGCCCTGCTACGCCACGCGCGTCAAACGATCCAGCCGCGTCGACGCGCGACATGCGCCAGATGCAGCGCCAGCGCGCCGATCGCCAGGATCAGCAGCGGAAAATAGAGCACATACGGCCCCTTCACCGCGATGATGTCGGTCATCGCGAACATCCAGCCGAACTGGATCATCACCGCCACCAGCGAGACGGTCAGCAACGCGACCGCAAATCGGGTCCGCACCAGCAACGCCAAGGCGCCGAGCAACATCGTGCCGGTCGCGATCGCGTAATCGGCCCGGTACCAGAGCGGGAGTTGCGCGAACAACGCGCGGTCATAATCGCTGGCCGCCCCCATCGCGTCCGCGCCGTCGCGCAGCTGGCTGATGCACGCGGCGACGCCCATAATGCCCCACAGCACCAGCACCGCCGCAGCGGCATAGAACCACCAGGGTGCGCGCGTCTTACCTTCGCCTTGCATGGCTCACCGCATAGCAACCAGGTGGTCGGCCGACGACACATAATCCGCCATCCGCGCCAGTTCGGCGGGCAGCAGCAGCGTGACCACCCGCCCCTCCAGTTCGATCAGCTGCTGTTGCCGCATCATCTGCAGCGTACGGTTGACGTGCACACTGGTCAGCCCGAGCGTGTCGGCCAACATCTCCTGCGTCAGTGGCATCTTGAAGTGCGTGTCGCTCGCCAACCCGACGCAGCGCAGTCGGTCGCGCAATTCCAGCAGCAGATGAGCGAATCGCTCGATCGCGACCTGTCGCCCAAGCCGCGCGGTAGCGTCGAGCAGATGATGCACCGTCGTCATCGCATGCCGTCGCAGCGCCGCGTCAAGCGACGCGCCATCGGGCAACCATGTGCCGTCGAGGTCGATTAGCGTCACCGGCGTCAGCGCGACGATCGTCGCCGGATAGGCCGCGTCGCGCTCCAGCGGCAGCGGATCGCCCGGCAGCAGCAGATGCTGGATCTGCCGTCGGCCATCGGCGAAATGGCGGACCAGCGCCGCCCAGCCGGCCCGCATCGTCCAGATGCCCGCGACCGCCTCCCCCTCGTGCACGATCTCGCGGCGCGAGCGGACCACGCGCGGCGCGAATCGACGGTGGGTCAGGCCGATCGACGCCGACAGCCCCGGTGCGAGCTGCTCAAGCCGGCGGTGCACCGGATCGTGGCGATCGATCGTCACGCGCGGCGGAGTCGGGCCAGCCGACGTGCTCATGGCGGCGGGCGCGAATGATCCGCGCGGCAGGAGACAACGGCTTTGGCGGATGACGCCATCTGACCTCCACGCGCCGGAGGTGCGGGAGCCGGGTCGGAATCCCGGAGTCGCGCCGAACGGAGCGACGCCCATCGTACCAGCCGCGCAGCGGCGAAGGAACGGAAATCATTGAATTGTAACGATTGGTCGGGGCGACAGGATTCGAACCTGCGACCCCCACACCCCCAGTGTGATGCGCTACCAGGCTGCGCTACGCCCCGACCGAGGGGGGGCCTCTACGCCCGGTCGCGACACGATGCAAGCGGGTTGGCCGCATGTTGCGCGCGACGCGCCGCAATGATAGCGGCAGCGACTTCGCGCGGCCGTCTCCCGGCCGCCCAACGGTCATGCACGGAAACCGATGCTCATCTCTCCCGCTTATGCGCAGACCGCCAGCGGCGCCGCCCAGGGCGGCGGCCTCGCCGGCTTCATCAGCCTCGCGCCGCTGCTCCTCGTCTTCGTCGTCTTCTACTTCCTGATGATCCGCCCGCAGCAGCGCCGCATGAAGTCGCTCCAGTCCGCGGTCGCGGGCGTGAAGAAGGGCGACACGGTCGTCACCGCCGGCGGACTGATCGGCAAGGTCACCCGTGTGGAGGACGACGCCGTCGAGGTGGAGATCGCGCCGAATACCCGCGTGCGCGTCGTCAAGGCGACGCTCGCCGAGGTTACGCCGCTCGGCGGCAAGCCGGCAAACGACTGACATGCTGGACTTTCCCCGCTGGAAGGTCGCCGGCATCTGGCTGCTGCTCGCGGCATTGGTGTCGCTGTCGATCCCGACCTTCATTCCCGAAAGCGTGACGCAATCGTGGGGGATCAACCTTCCGCGCGTCAACAAGGGGCTGGATCTGGCCGGAGGCAGCTATCTGCTGCTGGAGGCTGACACCAACGACGTCGCCGCGACTCGCGTCGAGGCGATGCGCGAGCAGGTGCAGACTGAGATGCGCCGCCAGAACCCGCGCATCGAAATCGGTGAGATCTCCAGCCGCGGCGGGCAATTGTCGTTCCTGCTGCGCGATCCCGCACAGGTCGACGCCGCGCGCGAGCGGCTGCTCCAGATCACCGGCACCGGCGCGGGGATGACAGGGCAGCGCCAGTGGGACATCCAGGTCGTCGATACCAGCCGCTTCGTGCTGACGCCGACTGCCGAGGGGCTGAAGCAGGCGGTCGAGACCGCGATGGGCGACGCGACCGAAGTCGTGCGTCGCCGTATCGACGAAATGGGCACGCGCGAGCCGACGATCATCCGGCAGGGTAGCAACCGCATCGTCGTACAGGTGCCGGGGCTGCAGGACCCGCAGGCGCTCAAGGACCTGCTGGGCAAGACCGCCAAGCTCGAATTCAAGCTGGTCGACGTCAATGCCGATCCGCAGGCGCTTGCCAAGGGTCAGGCACCGGCCGGCGACCAGATCCTGCCCTATCCGAACAATCCCTCGGGCATCCCGCTGATCGCGGTGAAGCGGCAGGCGATCATCACCGGCGACATGCTGAGCGACGCGCGACAGGAGTTCGAGCCGCAGACCAACGCCCCGCAGGTATCGATGACCTTCGACAGCCAGGGCGGCCGTCGCTTCGCGCGCACCACGCAGGAGAATGTCGGCAAGCCGTTCGCGATCATCGTAGACAACAGCGTGATCTCCGCGCCGAACATCAACGAGCCGATCATCGGCGGTCGCGCCGCGATCAACGGCGGGTTCACGGTCGAAAGCGCCAACCAGCTCGCGATCGCGCTGCGCTCGGGCAAGCTGCCGGTCGACCTTAAAATCGTCGAAGAATCGACGGTTGGCCCTGACCTCGGCGCCGATTCGATCCGCGCCGGCATTCTCGCCTCGGCGGTCGCGGTCGCGCTGGTCGTGGCGTTCATGCTGGTCACCTACGGCCGGTTCGGCGTCTATGCGAACCTCGCAGTCGTCATCAACGTGTTTGTCATCCTCGGCGTGATGGCGCTGCTCAAGGGCACGCTGACGCTGCCGGGCATCGCCGGCTTCGTGCTGACGATCGGCACCGCAGTCGACGCCAACGTGCTGATCAACGAGCGCATCCGCGAGGAACGCCATCGCGGGCGCAACGTGGTGCAGGCGGTCGAGCTGGGCTATAAGGAAGCCAGCCGCACGATCTTCGAGGCGAACGTGACGCACGCGATCTCGGGCATCATCATGTTCGTGCTCGGCTCCGGCCCGGTGAAGGGTTTCGCGGTCGTGCTGCTGATCGGCATCGCCACCAGCGTGTTCACCGCCGTCACCTTCACGCGCATGCTGGTCGCGGGCTGGCTGCGCCGCGCCAAGCCGAAGACGATCAACATATGATCGCCCCCGCCCTTCTCTCCCCTAACCGGACCCCGGCTGCGGCCGGGGCGGCGAGGCCGTCATGAAACTGCTGAAGCTCGTCCCCGACGACACCAATATCGATTTCGTCCGCCTGCGCGGGCTCGCCTTCGGCCTGACGCTACTGCTCAGCGTGCTCGCGGTCGGGATCACCTTCTACAAGGGGTTGAATCTCGGCGTCGACTTCGAAGGCGGCCTGATGATCGAGGAACGGTTCGCGCAGACTCCCGATCTCGACCGTGTTCGTAGCGTAGTCGATAAGCTAGGTGTAGGCGAAGCTGCACTCCAGCAGTTCGGTGACCCACGGACCATCACCATCCGCCTCCCCGTCCAGCAAAGCGGCGACGAAGGCGCAACCAACGCCGCCGTCCGCAAAGTCGAAGGCGCGCTCGCAAAGGCGTTCCCAGGTACGGAATTCAGGCGCTACTCGACGGTAACCGGCAAGGTGTCGGGCGAGCTGATCCGCAACGGCGTGCTTGCGGTGGTGCTCGCAGTCCTTGGCATCGGCCTGTTTGCGATCTTCCGATTTGAGTGGCAGTTTGGCGTGTCGACGATCGTTGCGATCGTCCACGATCTGCTCATGACGCTCGGCTTCTTCGCGCTGACGCAGTTCGAGTTCGACCTCAACATCGTCGCAGCGGTGCTGACGATCATCGGTTATTCGATCAACGACAAGATCGTCATCGACGACCGCATCCGCGAGAACATGCGCCGCTATCGCAAGATGGACATGCGCGAGATCATCAACCTGTCGGTCAACGAGACGCTGCCGCGCACCGTGATGACCTCGGTGACGATCCTGCTCGCGCTGCTCGCATTGCTGTTCCTGGGCGGTCACGTGCTGCGCGGCTTTACTGCCGCGATGACGCTCGGCATCATCGTCGGCACCTATTCGTCGATCTACGTCTCCTCCTCGCTGCTCATCACGCTCGGGCTCCGCGCCGAGCCAGAGAATGAGAAGCTGGCGCGCGGCACCAGCGTCGCCGACAATGCGGAGCGCGTCGGGCCGCGCGCCTGACCCGCGCCGGGGAGCACGCACGATGAGAATGGACCGCGAGCGCGACGCCGCCGGCCCGCTGGTCCGCGGCTTCGGCCCGGCCGGCTTCAAGGTCGACGCGCCGGACGGTACGATGGGCGTCTATCCGGCGCTGCTGCTGACCGCGACGCGAGCCGATGGCTGGACCCCGCCGCCGTTCGATGCGCTCGACGCGGCGGCGCTGGCGCCGTTGCTGGGCGAGGAGATCGAGTTCGTACTGCTCGGCACCGGCGCCGATCTGCGCCGCCCGCCGCGCGCGCTGGTTGCCGCGCTGGAGAAGCGTGGGATCGGCGTGGAGGCGATGGACAGCCGCGCCGCTGCACGCGCCTGGGGGGTGCTGCGCGCCGAGGAACGCCGCATCGCCGCCGCGCTCTACCCGCTGGAGGGCTAAGCGCCCGGCGCGCTCAGTCTTCCTTGACCAAGCGCCCTTCGCGCGCCTTGAAGTAGAATTGGCTCGCCACCAGCAAGCCCTTGATCGGCCGCAGCGGCAGCACCGTGCTGACCAGCAGCACCGGCAGGCTGACCAGCACATGCATCCACCACGGCGGATCGGCCAGGATCTGCAACATCAGCGTGAAGATCACGCCGGGCAGACACGCGAACAATTGTACGAACACCGCCGGTCCGTCCGCAGGATCGGCATAGGAATAATCGAGCCCGCACACCGGACAGCGGTCGCGGATCGACAGAAAGCCGCGAAACAGCGGCCCCTTCCCGCAGCGCGGGCAGCAACCACGTATCCCTGTCGCGAGCGGCGACAGGCGCGGCCAGACATGGCCGGCGTCGTCGACAAGGCGCGGATCACTGGCGTTGGTCATTATCACCCCTTGCGCCGCCCAGCGACGCGTCGCCACAACCCGCGTCAGTCGATCGCGTTCGCCACATCCATGACGTCGAGCGACTGCACCGTGACCCAGCCGAACTCATAATTGGCGACGAACAGCGCGAACAGCGCCGTCGCGACGATCGTCGTCCGCACGATGACCCGTTTTAGCGAGAATTCGTGCGGCGCGCTCTCGGCGGTGCCGGGCATGTGCGCCTCGCCGGCTTCCGCCGAGGTACGCACCCCGAACGGCAGCACCAGAAAGACCGAAAATGCCCAGAAAAGGATGTAGATCGCCAGCAGCGATGTCCAGCGCATCCCCATCCTCCCCCTTTGCTGCCGATCAGACCTGGACGATCACGACGTCGACGATCGGCTTCTTGCCGGTCCATCGCGTTGCGACCTTGCGGACCGCCATCCGCACGTCCTCGCGCAGCCGCTCGCGATCACGCTGGCGCCCGGCCATCGCCTCCGCCGCCGCTTCGATCGCCTCAGCGAGGAACGGCTCGCGCTCTTCCTCGACCGGCACGCCCTGTACGCGCACCTCGGGCGTCCCGCCGGCGCGGCCGTTGCGATCGACCGCGATCCCGACCGAAATCTGGCCGTTGACCGCGACGCGCCGCCGCTCGTTGATCGTGCTGCCGTCGGCCGGCAGGATCACATCACCATCGAGCACCAGCCGCCCGATCGGCACGTTGCCGATCTTCTTCGGCGCACCCGGTGCCAGCCGCACCATGTCGCCGTTGGTCTGCACCACAGCGTTGGCAATGCCCTGCGACAGCCCGTAGCGCGCGTGCTCCATCAGGTGCCGCATCTCGCCGTGCACTGGCACCAGCGAGGTCGGACGCAGCCAGCCGTACATCTTCGCGAGTTCCGGCCGCCCCGGATGCCCCGAGACGTGAACATGCGCCTGCTTTTCGGTGACCATCTCGACACCCTTGGCGGCAAGCTGGTTCTGGATGCGCCCGATCGCGACCTCGTTGCCGGGGATCTGCTTCGACGAGAAGATCACCATGTCGCCCATGTCGAGCTGGACCGGGTGGCTCCCCGCCGCGATCCGCGCCAGCGCGGCGCGCTCTTCGCCCTGCCCGCCGGTGGCGACGATCAGCACGCGGTTCTTGGGCAACCGCATCGCCGCATCAACATCGACGGTCTGCGGGAAGTTCTTGAGATAGCCAGTCGCCTTGGCGACGCGGATGATTCGATCGAGCGAGCGCCCGGTCACGCACAGCTTGCGCCCGGTCTCCTCCGCGACCTGCCCGAGCGTGTGGAGCCGTGCGGCGTTCGACGCGAAGGTCGTCACCACCACGCGACCGCGCGCGCGCGCGACGCTCTTGGCGAGCCCCTCGCGGACGCTCGCCTCGCTGGGCGAAGCTTCGGCGTTGAAGACGTTGGTCGAATCGCAGACGAGCACGTCTATGCCTTCCGCACCGATCTCGGCGAGTTCCTCGGGAGTCGCCGGCTGGCCGATAACCGGGGTCGGATCGAGCTTCCAGTCGCCGGTGTGGAACACCTTGCCCGCCGGGGTGCCGATCACCAGCGCGTTGGCCTCAGGGATCGAGTGCGACAGCGGCACGACCTCGACCTCGAACGGGCCGACCTTGAAGGACTTGCGCGCCTCGACCAGCCGGATCTTCACCCGGTCCTCGATCCGCTCTTCCTCCAGCTTGCCACGCACCAGCCCGGCGGTGAACGGCGTGGCGTAGATCGGCACGCCAAGGTCTTCGGCAAGGTACGGCAGCGCGCCGATGTGATCTTCGTGCCCGTGAGTCAGAACGATCCCGACCAGATCGTCGATTCGCTCCTCGATGAAGCGCAGATCGGGCAGGATCACGTCGATCCCCGGATAGTGCGCGTCCGCGAACGTCACGCCGCAGTCGACCATCAGCCATTTGCCGGCATGACCGTACAGGATCACGTTCATGCCGATTTCGCCGGACCCGCCCAGCGCGCAGAAAAGAAGCTCGTTATTCTTCGGTGTCATTACATTCCTTTGAGTGCCGGCACCGCGGCCCGTCCGCATCATCGCGGCAGGCGGAAAAGACGGACGATCGCGCCGGCAAAGCGGTCATGCGTCGATATGGGCGCGCGCGTACATGATCGCCAGACCCTGGATTGTCAGGTCGGGTTCGATCGCGTCGAACGCGTCGGTATGTTGTTCGAACAAAGTGGCGAGGCCGCCGGTGGCGATCACCTTCACGGGGCGTGCGATCTCGCGCTTCATGCGCGCGACCAGCCCCTCGATCATCGCGATATAGCCCCAGTAGATGCCGATGTTCATCTGATCGACGGTGTTGCGGCCGATAACGCTGTCGGTGGCGGGCGCCTCGATCGCGATCCGCGGCAGCTTGGCCGCAGCCATCACCAGCGCGTCGAGCGACAGGTTGATTCCCGGCGCGATGATCCCGCCCTTGTACGCGCCATCGAAGTCGGAATGGTCGAAGGTCGTTGCGGTCCCGAAGTCGATCACGATCAGGTCGCCGGCATGGAGCGCGTGCGCCGCGATCGTGTTGACCGCGCGATCGGCACCGAGGCTGCGCGGCTCGTCGACGTCGACCGACAGCTGCCACTCGACCGGCGCGCGCCCGGCGATCAGCGCCTCCGTGCGAAAATATTTGCTGGCGAGCACCTCGAGATTATGGAGCGCGCGCGGCACCACGGTCGAGATGATGACCGCGGTCACATCCTCGCGTGTGTATCCCTCCAGCTGGAGCAACTGGCTGAGCCACACCGCATATTCGTCGGCGGTGCGGCGCGGGTCGGTGGCGATCCGCCAGCGCGCGCGGATCTCGCGCGTTGCCGGCTGGACGAGCGCGAAGACGATATTGGTGTTGCCGGCATCGACCGCGAGCAGCATCGCCTTCCTCTCCCTAGACCACGAACACGTCACCGGCATGGATGACATGCCGCGTACCGTCCGCCAAGCCGAGCAGCAGCGCGCCGCCCACATCGAGCCCGAGGAATTGGCCCTGAAGCGTGGTCTGGTCGGGTAGCCGCACGCTCAGCGCGGTGCCGACCGGGTGTGCGCGTGCGCTCCATTGCGCAGCGACCAGTCCGATCCCCTGCGCGCGCCACACGCCCAGCCACGATGCGAAACGATCGGCAAGGCGTTCGAGCAGGGTGGCGGCGTCGACCGTCGCCCCGGCTGCGCGCAGGCTGGTCGTGGCGCGATCGGGAAGCGCCGGATGATGCGCGACATTGACCCCGATCCCGACGACGACATCCGCCACGCCGCGTTCGAGCAGGATTCCCGACAGCTTCGCGCCATCGAGCAACAGGTCGTTGGGCCATTTCAACTGTAACGCCCGCGCGTCGGGCAATACGCCACGCACCGTCTCCTCCAGCGCGACCGCCGCGACCAGCGCCAGCCCCGCGGCCGGCGGATCGTCCGGACGGATCGCGACCAACGCGCTCGCATAGAGATTGCCGGCGGGCGAGTCCCAGACGCGCCCCTGCCGCCCACGCCCGGCGGTCTGCTGCTCGGCGCGCAGCCATGTGCCCTCGTCGACCGCGCGGTCGCCCGCGAGCGCCAGCAGGTCGGCGTTGGTCGACCCGGTCGCCGGTACCGTCAGGATCCGGGGCAGCGCCGCCGCCTTAGAAGAGGCTGTTGGCGGCAGCGAGCGTCCAGGCCGACAGCGCCGGGATGGCGAGATAGCCCAGCGGCGAGACGAACACCGCCGCGACCGCGATCAGCCCGCCCTCGAGCTTGTCGCCCTCGCCGAACGCACCGGTCGGCTCGTCGAAATACATCGTCTTGACGAGGCGCAGGTAATAATAGGCACCGATCACGCTGAACACGACGCCAACCACCGCCAGCGGGAACAGCCCCGCCTGCACCGCGGCATAGAAGACCGCGAACTTGGCATAGAAGCCGAACAGCGGCGGGATGCCGGCGAGCGAGAACATGAAGATCGCCAGCGCCGCGGCTAGCCCCGGCCGCGTCCGCGACAGGCCCGCAAGGCTCGCGATCGTCTCGATAGGCTGCCCGTCGGCATCGCGCATCTGGAGCACGACGAGGAAGCTGCCCAGCGTCATCGCCAGATAGATCGTCATATAGGTCATCACCGAGGCGACACCTTCCGGCGTCCCCGCCGCGAGACCGATCAGCGCGAAGCCGACGTTGTTGATCGACGAATAGGCGAGCAGGCGCTTGACGTTCTGCTGTCCGATCGCCGCGACCGCGCCGAGCAGGATCGAGGCGAGCGACGCGAAGATCACGATTTGCCGCCACTGCACCTCGGCCGGCCCCATCGCCTCGACCGCGACGCGCACCGCGAGCGCGATCGCCGCGACCTTGGGCGCGGAGGCGAAGAAGGCGGTGACCGGGGTCGGCGCGCCTTCGTAGACGTCCGGGGTCCACATGTGGAACGGCACCGCCGAGATCTTGAACGCCAGCCCGGCGAACACGAACACCAGTCCGAACAGCAGCCCCAGCGAACGCCCGCTGCCCGTCAGCGGCGCGGCCGCATAGGCCCCCGCGATCTCGTTGAACAACGTCGAACCGGTGAAGCCGTAAACGAGGCTGATCCCGTAAAGCAGGATGCCGCTCGCCAGCGCGCCGAGCACGAAATATTTGAGCCCCGCTTCCGCCGAGCGCGTGTCCTGCCGCATGAAGCTCGCCAGCACATAGGCGGCAAGGCTCTGCAGTTCGAGCCCGACATAGAGCGTCAGCAGATCGCCCGCCGACACCATCATCCCCATGCCGCACGCCGACAGCAGGATCAGCACCGGATATTCCGGCCGCAAATCCGCGCCCGCGGTGCGCCGGAAGAAGTCGGGCGCCATCAGGATCGCAACCGCGGCGCCGACGTATATCAGCACCTTGGCGAACGCTGCGAAGGCGTCGGCGCGGTACAGGCCGTAGAAGGCGTCACCACCGCTCGACGCCGGGCCAGTCAGCGCGATCAACGCCCCGCCCAGCACCGCGACCGATACCCACGACACCGCTTTGGTCGAGGCCGGTCCGCCCCAGGCGGCGACCAGCATCAACGCGATCGCCCCGACCGCGAGCACCAGCTCGGGTAGCGTCATCGCCAGATTGGCGGCGTAATCCATCAGTGCGCGCTCCCATGCGCAGAAGTTTCGGCATGTGCGGCCGGCACAATCCCACTGCCCTTCGTGGGCAGCGAGTCACCCGCCGGCTTGGCGCGGTCGATCCGCGCCAGCAGGATCTGCGTATCCTTGCGCATCGGCGCGAGGAAGCTCTCCGGATAGACGCCCATCCACAGCACCGCCGCCGCGATCGGGACGAGCAGCCACAGCTCACGCGGGGTCAGGTCCGACATCGCGCGGACTTCGGCCGACTTGATCTCGCCGAACACGACACGGCGATACAGGTAGAGCATGTAGCCCGCACCGAGGATGATCCCGGTGGTGCACAGCAGCGCGACCGTCGTCGACACCTGATAGGTGCCCATCAGGCTCAGCAATTCGCCGACGAAGTTGCTGGTGCCCGGCAGGCCGATCGAGGCCATCGTGAACAGCAGGAACAGGATCGCATAGCACGGCATGTTGATCGCCAGCCCGCCGTAGCGGCTGATCTCACGCGTGTGCAGCCGGTCGTAGATCACGCCGACGCACAGGAACAGCGCGCCCGACACCAGACCGTGGCCCAGCATCACCATCATCGCGCCCTCAATCCCCTGAGCGTTGAACGCGAACAGGCCGATCGTCACGATCGCCATGTGCGCGACCGACGAATAGGCGATCAGCTTCTTCATGTCGGACTGCACCAGCGCGACGAGGCTGGTGTAGATCACCGCCACCGCGCTCAGCCCGAACACAAGCCACACGAGGCTCGCCGACGCTTCGGGGAACATCGGCAGGCTGAAGCGCAGGAAGCCGTAACCGCCGAGCTTGAGCAGCACGCCCGCCAGGATCACCGACCCCGCGGTCGGTGCCTGCACGTGCGCGTCGGGCAGCCAGGTGTGGACCGGCCACATCGGCATCTTGACCGCGAACGACGCGAAGAACGCCAGCCACAGCCACGTCTGCACGCTGGCCGGGAAGTCGTAGTTGAGCAGCACCGGGATGCTGGTCGTCCCCGCGGTGATGCTCATGTAGAGCATTGCGATGAACATCAGCAGCGAGCCGAGCAGCGTGTACAGGAAGAACTTGTACGACGCGTAGATGCGGTTCGCGCCCCCCCAGATGCCGATGATCAGGAACATCGGGATCAGGCCGGCTTCGAAGAAGATGTAGAACAGGAACAGGTCCTGCGCCGCGAAGGTGCCGATCATCAGCACTTCGGTGAACAGGAACGCCGCCATATATTCCGGCACGCGCTTCTCGATCGCCTGCCAGCTGGCGCCGATACATATCGGCATCAGAAACACCGACAGCACGATCAGCAGCAGCGCATAGCCATCAATGCCGAGCGCCCAGCCGAAGCGGCCGAACAGCGGGGCATATTCGACGAACTGCCATTGCGCGCCACCGACGTCGAAAGACGTCCACAGCACCACGCCAAGCGCGAGGTCGATCAGCGTCGCGGCCAGCGCGGTGAGGCGCGCCGCGGGGGCGGAGAGAAACAGGCACGCGATGGCGGCGACCGCAGGGACCGCCAGCATCAGCGAGAGGATCGGGAACGACATCTTCCTTCTCCCCCGCTCAGCCCGCGATCGCCCAGGTGATCGCGGCGGTGAGCCCGATCAGCATGACGAAGGCATAAGTATAGACATATCCGGTCTGGAGACGAACCGCCGCGCGGCTTCCCACCTGCACCAGCCACGCC
The DNA here is from genome assembly GCF_000427645.1 of Sphingomonas phyllosphaerae FA2. GTDB lineage: Bacteria > Pseudomonadota > Alphaproteobacteria > Sphingomonadales > Sphingomonadaceae > Sphingomonas > Sphingomonas phyllosphaerae. The sequence goes on from NZ_KE386571.1 coordinate 2,566,321, forward strand.
GAGCCATTCGGCCCGAAGCGGTCGATCGTCCCTTCGTCGCCACGGTGCCACAGCAGGCGACCGATCGCGAACGCCGGGCGCACGAACAGGAAGTGGTAGAGCTGGTCGAAATACCATTTGTTGAGCAGGAAGCGGTACAACGGCTGGAACGTGTCCGCGAACTTCGCGGGCGCCCCCGGCGAGCGGATGTACGTCAGGTACGCGATCAGCAGCCCCGACAGCATCACGATCGTCGCCGCCAGCTGCACCAGCAGCGGGACCTGATGCATTTCGTGCATCAAATGCTCGTTAAAGAACAAGGCGCCGTTCCAGAACCCGCCCGCGCTCTCCGGATCGATGAACCAGCGATGGAACACGAACCCGGCCGCGACCGCGCCAATCGACAGCACGATCAGCGGGATCAGCATCACGATCGGGCTCTCGTGTGGATGATAGCCGCCGGTGCCCTTCGGGATCTCGTTGAACCCGCGCGATTCGACGTGTGGTGTATGCCCGGCGTCCTCACCCGCAGGATCGGGATGATGCGCATCGTCATGCCCGTGCGCATGCGCGTCGCCATGGTCGTGCGCGTGATCGTCGTGGCCATGTCCGTGCGCGTCATGGAGCGCGTGCTGGATATGCTCCGATGCCGCCCAGCGCGGTTCCCCCCAGAAGGTGAGGAACATCAGACGCCACGAATAGAAACTGGTCAGCAGCGCCGCGAACACGCCGACCATCGACGCGACCGGCGATCCGGCAGCCCATGCCACCTCGATGATCGCATCCTTGGAGTGGTAGCCCGCGAACCCGCCGATACCGTAGAGGCCGACGCCGGTGATCGCGAGCGTCCCCAGCAGCATCGCCCAGAAGGTGACCGGGATCGCCTTCCGCAAGCCGCCGTAGAACCGCATGTCTTGCTCGTGGTGCATCGCATGGATCACCGAGCCGGCACCGAGGAACAGCAGCGCCTTGAAGAAGGCGTGCGTGAACAGGTGGAACATCGCCGCGCCATAGGCGCCGACGCCCGCCGCAAAGAACATATAGCCGAGCTGCGAGCAGGTCGAATAAGCGATCACGCGCTTGATGTCGGTCTGCGTCGTGCCGATCGTCGCCGCGAACAAGCAGGTCGCCGCGCCGATGAAGGTCACGAAGCCCATCGCGGTCGGCGAGGTCTCGAACATCGGAGACAGGCGGCACACCATGAACACGCCCGCGGTCACCATCGTCGCGGCGTGGATCAGCGCCGACACCGGGGTCGGGCCTTCCATCGCGTCGGGCAGCCAGGTGTGCAGCCCGAGCTGCGCCGACTTGCCCATCGCGCCGACGAACAGCAGCAGGCACAGCACCGTCATCGTGTCGGCGCGGAACCACAGGAAGCCGATCGTCGATCCGGCCATCGACGGCGCGGCGGCGAGGATCGCCGGGATCGAAACCGTGTTGAAGACCAGATAGGTGCCGAAGATCCCGAGCATGAAGCCGAGATCGCCGACGCGGTTGACAACGAACGCCTTGATGGCCGCGGCATTGGCGCTCGGCTTGCGAAACCAGAACCCGATCAGCAGATAGCTGGCGAGGCCGACGCCTTCCCAGCCGAAGAACATCTGGATCAGATTGTCGGCGGTCACCAGCATCAGCATCGCGAAGGTGAACAGCGACAGATAGGCGAAGAAGCGCGGCTGATCCGGGTCCTCGCTCATATAGCCCCAGCTATAGAGGTGGACGAGCGCCGAGACGCTGGTGATCACCACCAGCATCACCGCGGTCAGCGCGTCGACGCGCAGCGCCCAGGACACGTCGAACGTGCCCGAGGTCATGAAGTGCAGCACCGGCGTCACCGATGCCTCGCTGCTACCCATCAGGAAGCCGATGAACACCGGCCACGACAAAGCGCACGACAGGAACAGCCCACCGGTGGTGATCGCCTTGGGCAGCGTCGCGCCGAACGACTTGTTCGCGAACCCGGCGACGATCGCCGCGACGAGCGGGACGAAGACGATGAAGAGGATCGAATGCACCGGAATTTACCCCTTCATCCGGCTGGGATCGTCGACCGAGATCGAGCCGCGGCCGCGGAAGAAGATGACGAGAATGGCGAGCCCGATCGCCGCCTCACCGGCGGCGACGGTCAGCACGAACATCGCGAACACCTGCCCGACGAGGTCCTGCAACGCCGCCGAGAAGGCGACGAGGTTGATGTTCACCGCCAGCAGGATCAGCTCGATCGCCATCAGGATGACGATGATGTTCTTGCGGTTGAGGAAGATCCCCAGCACGCCCATCGTGAACAGGATCGCCGCGACGACGAGATAATGGACGAGGCCGACGCCCCCCGACATGGCCGCGTTCACAGCTGCACCCCCTGCCCGATTTCCGGCCGCACGTTGCGCGTCGCGTCCTGCGGACGGCGCGCATTCTGCCGCGCGATATTCTGGTAGCGCGATCCCGACCGCTCGCGGTGGGTCAGCACGATCGCGCCGATCATCGCGACCAGCAGCACCAGCCCCGCGCCCTCGAAGATGAAGAGATAGCGCGTGTAGAGCAGGTTGCCGATCTGGACGATGTTCGGGACAACATGATCGGTCGGCGCCGCACGCCGCGCGAGATCGATCCCGCCCGCGCTCCACGCGCCGACCCCGATCAGGATCTCGGCGACCAGCGCCACCGCGAGCACGAGCCCGATCCCGAAATAACGGACGAACCCGGCGCGCAGCTCCGCGAAGTCGATGTCGAGCATCATGACCACGAACAGGAACAGCACCGCGACCGCGCCGACATAGACGATGACCAGCAGCATCGCGATGAACTCGGCGCCGACCAGCACCATCAGCCCGGCGGCGTTAAAAAACGCGAGGATCAGCCACAGCACCGAATGGACCGGGTTGCGCGACGAAATCGTCATCGCACCGGACACCAGCACGACGAGCGCGAACAGATAGAAGGCGATGGCCTGGATCATAGCGCCTTCCCCGCGTCCGCACGCCCGCGGCGCGCGCTGAATGAAACCGTCAAAATCATCTCGACCCCTGATGTCACGCGAGCGCCTACCGGTACGGCGCGTCGGCGGCAAGGTTCGCCGCGATCGCGCGCTCCCACCGGTCGCCGTTGTCGAGCAGCTTGGCCTTGTCGTAGATCAGTTCCTCGCGCGTCTCGGTCGCGAAATCGAGGTTCGGTCCCTCGACGATCGCATCGACCGGGCACGCTTCCTGACACAGGCCGCAATAGATGCACTTTGTCATGTCGATGTCGTAGCGCGTCGTACGGCGGCTGCCGTCGTCGCGCGGCTCGGCCTCGATCGTGATCGCCTGCGCCGGGCACACCGCCTCGCACAGCTTGCACGCGATGCAGCGCTCTTCCCCGTTGGGATAGCGGCGCAGCGCATGTTCGCCGCGAAAGCGCGGGCTCAGCGGGTTCTTTTCGTACGGATAGTTGATCGTCGCCTTCGGCTTGAAGAAATACTTCAGCGTCAGCGCATGCGCCTTCACGAACTCGTAGAGCGTGAACGCCTTGATCGTCTGCGCGATACCCATCTTACACTCCCACGCGCATGAACATCAGCACGCCCGACACCAGGAACACCCAGAACAGCGACAACGGCAGGAACACCTTCCAGCCCAGCCGCATCAGCTGGTCGTAGCGGTAGCGCGGCACCGTCGCCTTGATCCACGAGAAGACGAAGAAGAAGAACAGGATCTTGGCGAACAGCCAGATGATCCCCGGCACGACGTACAGCGGCGCCCAGTCGAACGGCGGCAGATAGCCACCCCAGAACAAGGTCGCATTCAGCGTACACATCAACAGCACGTTCGCATATTCGCCCAGCCAGTAGAGCGCGAACGCCATCGACGAATATTCGGTCTGATAGCCCGCGACCAGCTCGCTCTCCGCCTCGGTCAGGTCGAACGGCGCGCGCTGCGTCTCCGCCAGCGACGAGATCAGGAACACGACGCTCATCGGGAACAGCAAGGGGTTGAACCCGAAGCCGTTGATGAAGCCGTAGAGCCCCTTCTGCGCCTCGACGATCGTCGTCAGGTTGAACGAGCCCGCCCACATCACCACCGAGATCAGCACGAAGCCGATCGCAACCTCATAGCTGACCATCTGCGCCGCGGCGCGGATCGCCGAGAAGAACGGATATTTGGAGTTCGACGACCAGCCGGCGAGGATGATCCCGTACACGCCCAGCGACGACGCCGCGAGCACGTAGAGCAACCCGACGTTGATGTTCGCGAGCACCACGCCCGGCTGGAACGGCACCACCGCCCAGACGATCAGCGCGACCGTGAAGGTGATGATCGGCGCGAGCAGGAACAGCCCGCGGTTCGCCGCCGACGGAACGATCGTTTCCTGAAGGAAGACCTTCAGCCCGTCCGCGAACGACTGCAACAGCCCGAACGGCCCGACGACGTTCGGCCCGCGCCGCAACGCCATCGCCGCCCAGATCTTGCGGTCGGCATAGATGATCATTGCCACTGACAGCATCAGCGGCAGCGCGATCGCCAGAATGCCGACGATCGTCGCGAGGAACCACGCCCAGCCATAAGGAAGGCCGACGGTATGATTGAAGAAGTCGGTCACTCCGCCGCCTCCGCGAAGCTCTCGCCATGCACCAGTTCGGCCGAGCAGCGCTGCATCGTCGGCGACGCCCGGCAAATGGCGTTGGTGAGATAGAAGTCCTTGATCGGATAGCCTTCGAGCACGCCCTCGGCGACGGTACCGAGCGCCGGCGCGCTCCACGCGAAGGTCTTGAGCCCCAGCGTCGCCAGCTCCGGACAGTCGAGCGCCATCGCCGCGCGCAGCTCGTCGATCGTGTCGAACGGCAGCGTCTGGCCGAGCCGCTCGCTCAGCGCGCGGAAAATCGTCCAGTCCTCGCGCGCGTCACCCGGCGGGAACACCGCGCGCTCGCCGCGCTGGACGCGACCCTCGAGGTTGACGAACGTCCCGGACTTTTCGGCATAGCTCGCGCCCGGCAGGATCACATCCGCATGATGCGCGCCGCGGTCGCCGTGATGGCCGACATAGACCTTGAAGCCGGTGAAGCGCGCATGATCGCACTCGTCGGCACCGAGGAAGAAGGTCAGCTTCGCGTCGTACAGCGCCGAAATACCGGCCGGTTGTGCATAGCCGAGCATCAGCCCGCCCATCCGCGACGCTGCCATGTGGACGACGTTGAAGCCGTTCCACCCGTCCTTCACCAGGCCAAGCGTCTCGACCAACCCGAGCGCCGCGCCATGCGCGCCCTTGAGCGCCGCACCGCCGACGATCACCATCGGCTTCGCGGCCTTGCCGAACGCCTCGGTCACGCGCTCGGGCAAATTGCCGAGCACCGACAGATCCGCGCCGAGCCACTCGACCTTGTAGGTCAGCTCGGTTTCCGGGCCGATCGCGAAGACCTTCGCGCCCTTCTTGATCGCCTTGCGTATGCGCGTGTTCACCAGCGGCGCTTCCCAACGCAGGTTGGTGCCGACCAGCAGGATCGCGTCCGCCTCTTCGGTGCCTGCGATCGTAGTGTTGAAGTTCACTGCGGCGAGGCTGGACGTATCATAGTCCATGCCGGTCTGCCGCCCCTCGAGCAGCGACGAGCCGAGCCCCTTGAGCAGCGCCTTGGCCGCGAACATCGTCTCGCAGTCGACCAGATCGCCCGCGACCGCCGCGACCGATCCGCCGTGTTCGACCGCCGCAATCGCCGCGAACGCCTCGTCCCACGTCACCGCGTGCAACTTGCCGTCGCGGCGCACATACGGCCGGTCGAGCCGCTTGCGGACCAACCCGTCGACCGCGTGGCGGGTCTTGTCGCTCGCCCATTCCTCGTTGACGTCGTCGTTGACGCGCGGGACCGCGCGCAGCACCTGCCGCCCGCGGCTGTCGAGCCGGATATTGGTGCCGACCGCGTCCATGACGTCGATCGTCAGCGTCTTGCGCAGTTCCCACGGGCGCGCTTCGAACGCATAGGGCTTGCTGGTCAGCGCTCCAACCGGGCAGAGGTCGACCACGTTGCCGCTCAATTCGCTGCTGACCGCTTCCTCCAGATAGGAGGTGATCTGCATGTTCTCGCCGCGATAGATCGCGCCGATCTCCTCGACGCCCGCGACTTCCTCCGCGAAGCGGATGCAGCGCGTGCACTGGATGCAGCGGGTCATGACCGTCTTGACGATCGGCCCCATATACTTCTCGGTGACCGCGCGCTTGTTCTCGTCGAACCGCGAATGGCCGCGGCCATAGGCGATCGACTGGTCCTGCAGGTCGCACTCGCCGCCCTGATCGCAGATCGGGCAGTCGAGCGGGTGGTTGATCAGCAGGAATTCCATAATGCCCTCGCGGGCATGCTTCACCATCGGCGTGTTGGTGAAGATCTCCTGGTTTTCCGCAGCCGGCAGCGCGCAGCTCGCCTGCGGCTTGGGCGGTCCGGGCTTCACCTCGACCAGACACATCCGGCAATTGCCGGCGATCGACAGCCGCTCGTGGTAGCAGAAGCGCGGGATCTCCTTGCCGGCCAGCTCGCACGCCTGCAGCACGGTGGCGCCCTGCGGCACCTCGATCTCGACTCCGTCGACTTTGACCTTGGGCATTATTCAGCAGCTTCCTGCATCGGGGCGACGTTGCCGCCACGCTCGTTGATGCGGCGTTCCAGCTCAGGGCGGAAGTGGCGGATCAGGCCCTGGATCGGCCACGCCGCCGCATCGCCCAACGCGCAGATCGAATGGCCCTCGACCTGCTTGGTCACCTGCTGGAGCATGTCGATCTCGCCGATCTCGGCATCACCGGTGCGCAGCCGCTCCATCACGCGCCACATCCAGCCGGTGCCCTCGCGGCACGGCGTGCACTGGCCGCAGCTCTCGTGCTTGTAGAAGTACGACAGCCGCGCGATCGCACGGACGACGTCGGTCGACTTGTCCATGACGATCACCGCCGCGGTGCCAAGCCCGGAGCCGACCGCCTTGAGGCCGTCGAAGTCCATCGGCGCGTCCATGATGTCTTTCGCAGGCACCAGCGGCACCGACGACCCGCCCGGGATCACCGCGAGCAGATTGTCCCAGCCGCCGCGGATGCCGCCGCAATGCTTCTCGATCAGCTCGCGGAACGGGATGCTCATCGCTTCCTCGACCACGCACGGCGTATTCACATGGCCGGAGATCTGGAAGAGCTTGGTGCCCTTGTTGTTCTCCGCGCCGAAGCTGGAGAACCACGCCGCACCGCGCCGCAGGATCGTCGGCGCGACCGCGATCGATTCGACGTTGTTGACCGTCGTCGGGCAGCCATACAGCCCCGCGCCGGCCGGGAACGGCGGCTTGAGCCGCGGCTGGCCCTTCTTGCCCTCGAGGCTTTCGAGCATCGCTGTCTCTTCGCCGCAGATGTACGCGCCCGCGCCGCGGTGGACGAAGACATCGAAGTCATAGCCTGACCCGCAGGCGTTCTTGCCGACGAGACCCTTGTCATACGCCTCGGCGACCGCAGCGAAGAGCACCTCGGCCTCGCGGATATACTCGCCGCGGATGTAGATATACGCAGCCCGCGCGCGCATCGCGAACCCCGCGACCAGCGCGCCCTCGATCAGCTTGTGCGGATCGTGGCGGATGATCTCGCGATCCTTGCACGACCCCGGTTCGGACTCGTCGGCATTGATGACGAGGAAGTTCGGACGATCCGGCTTCGGCTCCTTGGGCATGAACGACCATTTGGTGCCGGTCGGGAACCCTGCCCCGCCACGCCCGCGCAGCCCCGACGCCTTGATGACGTCGATGATCTTGTCCTGGCCGAGCGCCAGCAGCGCCTTGGTATTATCCCAGTCGCCGCGCGCCATCGCCGCGTCCAGCCGCCACGACTGATAGCCGTAGAGGTTGGTGAAGATGCGGTCCTTGTCGAGCAGGCTCATGCGTCCGCTCCCTGCGCCGCGACGTTCCACTCGTCGCGGTAGTCATGATTTTCGGTCACCATCGCGGTCAGCGAGGTCGGCCCGCCCTTCGGCTCGACCGTGTGGCGCCCCGGTTCCTGCGTCCCCGGCTTCGGCGCGCCGCCGTTGGCTAGCGTCTCGAGGATCGCGATCGTGCGATCGTAGTCGAGGTCTTCGTAATTGTCGTCGTTGATCTGCACCATCGGCGCCGAAGAGCAATTGCCCATGCACTCGACCTCGGTCAGCGTGAACAGGCCGTCGGGCGTGGTCTTGCCCTTGATGAGGCCCTTGTTCTTGCACGCCGCCAGCACGTCGTCCGACCCGCGCAACATGCACGGCGTCGTCCCGCACACCTGCACGTGGAAACGCCCGACCGGCGCGAGGTTGAACATCGTGTAGAAGGTCGCGACCTCGTAGACGCGCATGTACGGCACGCCGATCTCGCGCGCGACGAACTCGATCACCGGGACCGGCAGCCAGCCCTGCGTCTGCGTTTCGGCCCCGACCTGACGCTGCGCCAGATCAAGCAGCGGGATCGACGCCGATTGCTCGCGCCCGGCCGGATAGCGCGACAGGATCGCATCACGCTTCGCCTTGCTGTCGTCGTTCCACTGGAACGCGCCCCAGCGTGCGCGGACCTCGGCCTCGTCGGGAATGATAGGTGCGTCAGCCATCAGCGGTCACATTCGCCAAAAACAATATCCATCGCGCCCAGGATGGCGGTGGTGTCCGCCAGCATGTGCCCGCGGCTCATGAAGTCCATCGCCTGCAGGTGCGAAAACGCGGTCGGACGGATCTTGCAGCGATACGGCTTGTTGCTGCCGTCGCTGACCAGATACACGCCAAACTCGCCCTTCGGACTCTCGGTCGCGACATACACTTCGCCCGCCGGGACGTGATAGCCCTCGGTATAGAGCTTGAAGTGGTGGATCAGCGCCTCCATCGAGCGCTTCATCTCCGCGCGCTTCGGCGGCACCACCTTGCGGTCGAGCGACGCGATCGGCCCCTCCGGCATTTCGGCGAGGCACTGCTTCATGATCCGCGCCGACTGGCGGACCTCCTCGACGCGCACCATGAAGCGGTCGTAGCAATCGCCACGCGTCCCGACCGGCACGTCGAAGTCCATCTTCGCATAGACGTCGTACGGCTGCGACTTGCGCAGATCCCACGGGATGCCCGCGGCGCGGATCATCGGGCCGGAGAAGCCCCACTTGATAGCGTCCTCGCGGCTCACCGTCGCGATGTCGACGTTGCGCTGCTTGAAGATGCGGTTGTCGGCGACGAGGCTGATCGCATCCTCGAACAGCCGCGGCAGCCGCGTATCGAGCCAGTCGGCGATGTCGGTCAACAGCTTCAGCGGCACGTCCTGATGCACACCGCCGGGACGGAAGTAATTGTGGTGCATCCGCGCGCCGGTCGCACGCTCGAGAAAGCCGTAGCAATCCTCGCGAATCTCGAACAGCCACAGGTTCGGCGTCATCGCGCCGACGTCCATGACGTGTGACCCAAGATTGAGCATGTGGTTCGAGATGCGCGTCAGTTCAGCGAAGAACACCCGCAGATACTGCGCGCGGATCGGCACTTCGAGATCGAGCAGCTTCTCGATCGCGAGCACGAAGGTGTGCTCCATGCAGGCCGGCGAGCAATAATCGAGCCGGTCGAAATACGGGATCGCCTGCGCATAGGTCTTGTATTCGATCAGCTTCTCGGTGCCGCGATGCAACAGCCCGACGTGCGGATCGATCCGCTCGATGATCTCGCCGTTCAGCTCCATGACGAGCCGCAGCACGCCGTGCGCCGCGGGATGCTGCGGGCCGAAGTTGATCGTGTAATTCTGGATCGCCACGTCGCCCTCGGTCGGGTGCGAAGCGTCGGTCGCGTGCAGGATCTTCTCGATCGCGGGATCGACCTCGCGATCGACCGCCTGCTCCTTATGGACGTACGTATCGGTCATTGATTCTGCCCTCCGCCCTTCGACGGCACGACATCAGGGTCGGCCGGCCTCGGCTCGGCATCGCTTTCGGCACGGCCCGCGCCGGTCTCGGCGGTGCTGGTCGTGTCCTTCTTGGCATAAGGCTGGCTCGGCGCCGGTGCGTCCTGCCTCGGCGTCTGCGCGACACCCGCCTTCTGCACCTCGGTCGCAGTCGCCGGAGTCGGCGCGCCCTTCGCTTCGGGCAGCTTCGCCTTCTCGTCACCCGGCAGCACGTATTCCGCGCCTTCCCACGGGCTCTCGAAATCGAAGGTGCGGAAGTCCTGCGCCAGCTTCACCGGCTCATAGACGACGCGCTTCTGCTCTTCCGAATAGCGCAGCTCGACGAACCCTGTCAGCGGGAAGTCCTTGCGGAACGGATACCCGCGGAAGCCGTAATCGGTCAGGATGCGACGCAGGTCGCGGTTGCCCGAGAACAGCACGCCGTACATGTCGTACACCTCGCGCTCCAGCCAGCCCGCGACCGGCCATATGTCGGTCACCGATGGCACCGGCGTATCCTCGGTCGCGCCGACATGGACGTGCAGCCGATGGTTGCGGGTCAGCGACAACAGGCAATAAACGATCTCGAACCGCTCGGCGCGGTCCGGATAGTCGACGCCCGCGATCTCCATGAGCTGCTGATATTCGAGCCCAGGCGTGTCGCGCAGCGCGATCAGCGCCGCGACCAGCCCGTCGCGCGTGACGTGCAGCTGCACCTCGCCGGCGATCTCGACCGCGTCGAGCAACGCGCCACCGATCGCGGTGCGCGCCGCGCCGATCGTCGCATCGTTGAGCTGCGCCGCCCAGGCAGGAGCCGGCGCCCTCACCGTTCGATGCTCCCGGCGCGGCGGATCTTCCGCTGCAACTGCATCACGCCATAGAGCAGCGCCTCGGCGGTCGGCGGGCAGCCGGGAACATAGATGTCCACCGGCACCACGCGGTCGCAGCCGCGCACGACGCTGTAGCTATAGTGATAATAGCCGCCGCCATTGGCGCACGAGCCCATCGAGATGACGTACTTCGGCTCCGACATCTGGTCATAGACCTTGCGGAGTGCCGGGGCCATCTTGTTGCAGAGCGTGCCCGCGACGATCATCACGTCCGACTGGCGCGGCGACGCACGCGGCGCGGCACCGAACCGCTCCATGTCGTAGCGCGGCATATTGACGTGGATCATCTCGACCGCGCAGCAGGCGAGCCCGAATGTCATCCACCACAGGGAGCCGGTACGCGCCCATTGGAACAGGTCCTCGGTCGAGGTGACGAGGAAGCCCTTGTCGTTCAGCTCGCCGTTGAGCCCATCGAAAAAGCCCTGGTCGGGCGCAATCACGCCACGGCCCGGCTCGGGATTGTTGACGAGCCCGATCGGCCCGGAGTGTGCTTCTACTCCCACTCCAGCGCTCCCTTCTTCCACGCGTAGACAAGGCCGAGGGCGAGTTCGGCGATAAAGATCATCATCGAGAACCATGCGGTCCAGCCGAGCGAAAAAACGCTGACTGCCCAAGGATATAGGAACGCCGCTTCGAGATCGAAGATGATGAACAGGATGGCGACCAGATAGAATCGCACATCGAATTGCGAACGGCTGTCCTCGAACGCGGGGAAGCCGCATTCATATTCGGCCAGCTTTTCGGGCGTGGGTTTGGCCGCGCCGGTCAGCTTGGCGACCGCCATCGGAAGAAAAACGAACGCACTCGACAGAGCGAGCGCCACCCCCAGGAACAGGAGGATCGGTAGGTATTGCGACAGATCGACCACTATGTCTCTCTCGCCTCTCTCGCAGGTGCGAACGGAACCGGCACGCTCTAGACCCCCGCCCCCGGAGGGGCAAGGCCGTGGGGAGTGAGAATGAATCGCAAGGACCTACCAGTCCTTGCTACGCTCCCGGGCGCCGTTCCATTCCTCGATCCGCCGCCGTGTCGCTGGTGACAATGTGGCCGGCAGATCGCCAAGCGGATGAAACGCCGCCTCGGCCAATTCGCGGCCGTCCGGCACCGGCGTGTCGTCGGTCTGCGCGGTAAAAAGGAAGACGGTGTCACGTCGCCCTTCGGTTCGCGATTCGTATCGCGCCACGATTCTCAGCCCACGGGCGATGCAGCCAGTCTCCTCGCGCAGCTCGCGGGCAGCCGCCGTCTCCGGCGTCTCGGCACGCGCAATCCCACCGCCGGGCAGCATGTGCAGGTCGCTACGGCCATAGCGGTGCCGGGCCAGTAACACGCGTCCGTCGCGGTCGAACACCAGCAGCTTCACCCCGCGCGTCCGCCAACGCAGCAGCGCCATCGCGCAGCGACGCACCCGGTAAGCCAACGGCAGGATCAGGCGCAGCATGCGCGCGACAATAGCGTTATGGATGGCACCGGAACAGCGATGCGCCTTGCACCGCGCGCGTTCAGCCGCGAAAGCGCGTACGTTCGAGGGGAATTGCCGTATGTCCGTCATGTCCGACCGCTGGATTCGCGACCGTGCGCTTGCCGACGGGATGATCGAGCCGTTCGTCGAGTCGCAACGCCGCGACGGCTGCATCAGCTACGGGCTGTCGAGCTACGGCTATGACGCGCGCGTGGCGGACGAGTTCAAGATCTTCACCAACGTCGACAACGCGCTGGTCGACCCGAAGGATTTCGCGGCGAACAGCTTCGTCGACCGCAAGACCGACGTGTGCATCATTCCGCCCAACAGCTTCGCGCTGGCGCGGACGGTCGAATATTTCCGCGTGCCGCGCGACGTGCTGGTGATCTGCCTCGGCAAGTCAACCTATGCGCGCTGCGGAATCATCGTCAACGTCACCCCGCTCGAACCCGGCTGGGAGGGGCATGTGACGCTTGAATTCTCGAATACGACGCCGCTGCCCGCCAAGATCTACGCTAATGAGGGCGCCTGCCAATTCCTGTTCTTGTCCGGCAACGAGCCGTGCGAGACGAGCTACGCCGATCGGGCCGGCAAATACATGGGCCAGCGCGGCGTGACCTTGCCGCGACTCTGACGTCGGGTCGCGTTGCTGCGGGTGCGCAGGCGTGACCGGTGCCTTGAGAGGAAGCCACTCGTGGATTCGAGTGCTCGGGCGAGATAGCGATCATCGCGGGCTATGTCCGGCGATGCGACCAACTCTGTGAATGCCGAAGCCACGTCCGAACCTCGGATGGTGGCCGACCTGTCAGGCCGTGTCGCTAGGGCAACATTAGTTGCCTTAGGAACACGATAGGCTCCTCAGCGCGTTGCCATCGCTGTGGTCAGACGCGCCATGCCAGTCCGGGCCAGTTGATGCGACGTCCGCACGCTGCCGTCCGCCAGATCCATCGCCACCGCGTCGCGATCGAGCACATCGGCATAGAGCGCGCGCGCCTGCGCCTCGCGCCCGGTACGCGCGTAAACTGCCGCCAAATTCAGCATCAACTCAGGACGTTCCGGAAAAATCGCGCGCTCAGCCGTGATCGTCTGCTCGGCTTTGGCGAGACTGCCCGCCGCAATCGCCTGATAGCCGACACGGTCTTTGGCGACCGCCGGGGTCGCCATCGCGGTGGCCAGCACCACTGCCGAAAGCATCAACTTGCTGCCCATATCACCCTCCTATGAAGCCGCCGCGTCGATGAGCGCGTTACGGTTTTATGACATGAAGGTGTCATTTAATTGACATGATCGCAAGTAGGTTTTGCAAAGTAAGGACGAGCCATCGGGATGGCTGAACGCTTAATGATGCGAGGCTCGGGCTTGGGCCGCTCCTTCTCGCACAACGTGATAGCCGCGTGAGTCACACCAGCAAGCGTCCGCAAGGGACGGATTGCCGTAGCCGTCCGGCCCGATGATCTCAGCCAAGGAATCGCAACGAAAAAGGGCGGCCCCGCAGGACCGCCCATCATCGTTCAGAATGACCGATCGCCGCGGCGATCAGAAATCCTTGTAATATTGCTCGTTGCCGACGAAGCCGAGCTTCGTGACGTTCGAGCGCTTGATGTCCGCCAGCGTCTGGTCGACCACGTCATAGCGGGTCGCCGGATCGGGCTGGAACTGAAGTTCCGGCTCCGGGCTCATCGCCGCCGATTGATCGAGATACTGGCGCAGCACGGTCGAATTGACCGGCGTGCCGTTCCAGGTGATCCCGCCCGCGGCGTCGATCGCGATCTTGTTCTTGATCGGATCGACCGGTGGCTTCTGCGCCTTCGGATCGTTGACCGGCAGGTCGACCTTCACCGCATGCGTCGGGACCGGGAGGGTGATGATGAACATGATGAGGAGCACGAGCATGACGTCGATCAACGGCGTCGTGTTCATGTCCATCATCGGCTCGCCGTCATCGCGGCCTGCACTCATTGCCATGTCAGCTACTCCTCGCTCAGGCGCCGCCGCCCTTGGGCTGCGAAATGAACCCGACCTTGGCGAAGCCGGCCATCTGCATGTTGTAGATCGTACCGGCGACACAGCGCCACGGCGTGCCGACGTCGGCGCGGACATGCGCCTCGGGCAGTTCGAGGTCCGGGTTGCCCGGGCCGCCCTGACGATCGATCTCGGTCTTCAGCTTGGCAACCGCGCGGTCCAGCAGTTCCTGATGGGTCACCGGGGTAATACCCCAATAGACCTGGCAGGTGCCGTTGTTGCCCATCACCGAAAGCGAGACGTTCTCGGGCTTGGTCGTGGTCGGGTCGAAGACGACGCTGGGCAGCTTGATGCCCTTCACCGTCTGGATGGCGACCGGCACCGCGATCAGGAAGATGATGAGGAGCACCAGCATGACGTCCACGAGGGGCGTCGTGTTGATGTCCGACATCGGGGATTCAGCGGAATCTCCGCCAACGCTCATCGCCATCAGGCTATCCTATTCTCTCGTTCCGCCGGGCCGGGCCGCGGGGCGCGGGACCGGTACGGCGGCAGGTGATCGACGGGGCCGCCGTACGACGGCCCCGCGTATCCCTTCGCCTTACGGGCGGGTCTGCACGCCACCGGTCTGGCCGGCGGTCGTGGTCGCCCCGACCGGCTTGGCCGGCGCCTTGGCGGTGGTGGTCGTCGCACCGATCGACGGGCGGACCGCACCGTTCGAGGCGAGGAAGCCCAGCACGTCGTTCGAGAAGGCCGACAGGTCTTCCGCAATCGACTTGTTGCGACGCTGCAGCCAGTTGTACGCCAGCACCGCCGGGACCGCGACGACCAGGCCGAGCGCGGTCATGATGAGCGCCTCACCGACCGGACCCGCGACCTTGTCGATCGACGGATCGCCCGACGCACCGATCTTGATCAGCGCGCGGTAGATGCCGACGACGGTACCGAACAGACCGATGAACGGCGAGGTCGCACCGACGGTCGCGAGGAACGCCAGACCGCCGCCGAGCTTCGAGTTGATCGCCGCTTCCGAACGCGCCAGCGAACCGTGCAGCCAGTCGTGCGCCTCGACCGGATCGGTCAGCTTCGAGTGCTGCTCCTGCGCCGCCAGGCCGTCGTCGACCAGCTGCTTGTAGGCGGAGTTCTTCTCCAGCTTCGCCGAGCCCTCGCGCAGCGAGGTGCTGTTCCAGAAGTTCGACCGGACGCGCTTCGCCTGGTTGATGATCTTCTGCTGCTCGAACAGCTTCGAGAAGAGGATGTAGAAGGACACAACCGACATCACCACCAGGATGGTGAAAACCGACTGCGAGATGATGCCGCCTTCCTTCAGCGCCTGCTGCAGGCCGAACTGGTTCTCGGCTGCCGCGGTCCCACCCGCGGCGAGGATGTTGATGATCATTCGGTGTCTTCCTTAAGCCAGATAAGTTGTCGGCCGGCGATTTTGGTCCGCGCGGCCAGGGTCACGCGGATCAATTCTGTGGCAGCACCCATCGCACCGGCAGCGTGTAGCTGGAGACGATCGGGTTGCCGCCCGCATCCTGCGCGGGCGAGAAACGCACGCGGCTCTTGGCGATGCGGCAGGTCGCCTGGTCGAGCGCCGAGGAGTTGCTCGACGTGGTGACCACGCAGTCGGTGACGCGCCCGTCGGTGCCCACCGTCAGCTTCGCGACGACACGCCCCTGCTCCTCGGCGCGGATGGCCGAAGGCGGATAGTTGTCGGCACCGAAGAACTGGCCGGGGTTACCCTTCAGACCGGCAGCCTTGCTGACCGCAGGCGGAGCCGGCGGAGCGGGCGGCGCTGGCGGAGCGGGCGGCGCGACCGTCGGCGTGGCCACATAGACCGGCGGCGGGGTCGGCACCGTCGCGACCGTCACGGGCGGCGGATTCGGATTCTGCACGATCGGCGGCGGCGACACCACCGGCGGCGGCGTCATCGGCGTGTCGGGCGGCGGGGGCGGCGGCTCCTCCGGCGGCGGGGGCGGTGGCTCCTCGACGTCGAACGTGTTCAGCTTCTCGACCTGCTTCTTGACGAAATTCGTCGCGAGGCCGGTTATGAAGGCATAGCCAAGGGCAACGTGGATCAGCGCGACGATTACCAGCGCGCCAACCTTGCCCCCGCTCATCTTCTGGTCAGAATAGGCCATTCAGCAACGAAACTCCCTCATCCTGCGGCCCGTGGCGTGACCGGATCGGAATCCGGCCGGGTTGTTTACCTTTCCGTAGCGCCCAATAGGCTACCACAGACACACAAGTCCTATCGCGCGCCTTTTGGGAGCGCAAACGCTTTGTCGGACGCAACAAACGTACAGCCGGACTGCGACGTTTTTATTTCTGTATCGTTTGCGCGCCCGCGTCTATCCCATGCGTTATGACGAAGCGCATTTTTTTCCTGTTTTCCGCCGCCGCGCTGCTGGCCCCCGTGATCGCGCCCGGCGCTTCCCTAGCGCAGCAAACGCCTATTGCCGCGCCGGTTGCACCGGAGCTGGGCTATGCTGACCTCGCCGATCTGGTGATCGCCAGCCCGCTGGTCGTGGACGCCACGATTCGCTCAGCGTCGCGAATCAAGGGCGCAGAGGCGGCCGGCCTGGCTGCGGGCAAGACGCGCTTCTACGTCGAGGCGGATGTGACGACCCTGGTGCGCGGCGCCACCGCGATCCCGGCCAGGGTCGGCTGGGTGGTCGATGTAGCGCCGGATTGGCGCGGCCGCGTGCCGTCGCTCAAGAAACGCCGCGTGCTCGCCTTTGCACGTCCCGTTGCGGGACAGGCGGGTCAAATCCAGTTGGTCGAACCCGGCGCGCAACATGACTGGAGTCATGCGCTGGAGCAGCGCGTGCGTGCCGTCGCATCCGAGATCGCCGCGCCGGACGCGCCGCCGATCATCACCGACGTCGGCAATGCGTTCCATGTCCCGGGCGCACTCCCCGGGGAGGGCGAGACGCAGATCTTCCTGCGCACGCGCGACAATCGGCCGGCGGCCCTGTCGATCCTCCGCCGCCCCGGCGAGCAGCCACGCTGGTCGGTTGCGCTAAGTGAGATCATCGACGATTCGGCCCCGACGCCGAAGCGCGACACCTTGCTCTGGTATCGCCTGGCCTGCGCGCTGCCAGCGACGCTGCCGGAGCGCAGCACCGCCTCGCTGGGGCCGGAGGATGCGACGCAGGCGCAGGCCGATTACGCCTATGTGATCGAGCAGCTCGGCCCCTGCCGCGCCGCGCCGCCGGCTGCCGCAGCACCGGTCAGCGGCGGTGCCGGACCAATGTGACGCCGATCGCCTCGCTCGCCTCGGCGATGGCGAGCTTGATGATCTTCACTTTCACCCGCCGGACACGCTGATCCTGAAGGAACAGCGTCTCGGCGATATGATCCGCCACCGCCTCGATCAGCGTGAAATGCCCGGCTGTCGACAGCGCGTCGGTCGCGGCATATTTGAGATCGAGGTAATTCTTCGATGCCGACAGCGGCGTGTCGGGCGCATAATGCGCCGGCGCGTCCAGCAGAACTGTCAGCGAGATTTGCAGCGGCTGCGGCAGGTGCGTCTCTTCGGAATAGATGCCGGTCAGCACCTGCACCTCAAGGTCGTGAACCTCGAGTTCGAGCGTGTCGGGAGCAAAGCTCATGCCGCGGCACTCGGTCGCGCGGTGGCCGCCTCGTACCAGCGCTGCGCATGAACCGCCTCGTCCGGTAACGCTAGCTTCGCGGCACGCGCGAAATCGACCGTCACCAACGCCGTGATATCGGCGAAGCTGTAGCGATCCCCCGCCAGCCACTCGCTCTCCGCCAGTCGTGCATCCAGCGTGTCGACGAACGTCCGCCACATCAGCCGCCCGCGCTCGGCAAGCGCCGGAATCTGTTCGAGCCGCGGCCAATGTCCTGCCTCGGCATGGCCGTGAAAGCGCGCGGCCGTATTGCGCAACGCATAGACGACGCCGGTATAGCCCTCCGACTCGACACGGCGCGTCCACGCCGCCACCCGCGCGATCTCCACCGGGCGGGTGCCGAACAGCGGCGGCTCGGGATGGAGCGCCTCGAAGAATCGGCAGATCGCGGTCGAATCGCCGATCACCTCGCCATCGTCCAGCTCCAGCGCAGGCACCGTTCCGCGCGGATTGATCGCCAGAAACGCCGGCGCCAGATGCTCGCCCGCCTGCAGGTCGACGGCGACACGCTCGACGGAGATCGCCTTCTCGGCCAGATAGATGCGCACCCTGCGCGGGCTGGGCGCGCGCTCGGTGTCGTAAAGCTTCATTCGGTCAACCCGGTTGCGTTCGATCGCCACCCCGCTAAAGCGCCCGCGCCCGGGCGTCCACCTCGATCGCGGGCAGGAGGAAGCGCAGGCGTGATCCAGATGGTGCCGATCGCCGCGGTTGCCGATGCGGCCGTGGAGCAATTGCTCGACCGCGCGTTCGGCCACGACCGGCACGCGCGCACCGCCTATCGCCTCCGTGCCGGAACGCAGGCGATCCCGGAGCTGAGCTTCGCGCTGATCGAGGGCAACGTCCTGCTCGGGTCGATCCAATGCTGGCCGGTTCAGCTGGAGGGCGACGATGGCGCCGTGTGGCCGCTGGTGCTGGTCGGTCCCGTCGCGATCGTTCCAGAACGGCAGCAGGAGGGGCTGGGCCGGCGGCTGATGGAGGCCGCACTGGCGGCCGCTGCGGATGGGCCGCCGCTGACGCTGATCGGAGACCCCGAATATTACGGCCGCTTCTTCGGCTTCGATGCGGCGGCGACCGCCGCGTGGCGGCTGCCCGGCCCGGTCGAGCGCCATCGCCTGCTCGCGCGCGGCTTGAGCGTCCCCGCCGCCGGCCTGCTCGGCCCCCGTCGCCACGCACTCGCCTGACCTTTACCCCACGCCACCCGCACCCTAGGGTCTATACTCGATCGCAACAAGGATCGTGATCGCCCGTGGAAGGCCGCCCACGAGGAGCGCGGCGCAGTCGGGTAGCAGAGCTACCCGCAAGCAAGCGACGAAGCTGGGCGGCCTTCCACGGGCGACCGCTCCGCGGCAGGCGGATTTTGGTGCCATGCTGCGTCGGGGCTCCCCGCAAAGTACTACTTTGCGGGGGCCCGGCCGCGCATCGGTCACGATGCGAGAGCATCGCTCCCTCCTTGCTCCTTGCCTGGCGCCAAAATCCGCTCCGTCACGACCTTGTTGCGATTGAGTATAGACCCTAGGTGAACGCGATGCCGATGGCACCGCCTCCCGACTTCGACACGCTGACCATTGCCGACATCGCGCGGCTTGCGGACGGCGACCGGCTCCCGCCGATGGAGCGCTGGCATCCACAGCATTGCGGCGACAGCGAGATGCGGATAGCGCGCGACGGGACATGGTACCATCAGGGCGCACCGATCACGCGGCCCGCGATGGTCCGCGCGTTCAGCCGTATCCTGCGTCGTGAGCCGGATGGCGGTTATGTGCTGGTCACGCCGGTCGAAAAGCTCGACATCGTGGTCGAGGACGCACCGTTCGTCGCGCTGGAACTGAAGGCGGAGGGCGAAGGCCGCGACGCGACGCTCGCGTTCCGGCTCAACACGGGCGAGGTCGTCACCGCCTCCGCGGCACATCCGCTGCGTTTGGAGGAACGGGATGACGGCCCCCATCCCTACGTGCACGTGCGCGGCGGGCTGGAGGCGTTGATCGCGCGGCCGGTCTTCTACGAACTCGCCGAGCGCGCGCTGGCCGGCGATGACGCCGCACCGGGTGTGTGGAGTGCCGGCACGTTCTTCGCGCTGCAATCGTGACGTTGGCCGAGCGGCTGGCCGCAGCGCTGACCCGCGATTCGGCAGCGGCAGTGACGGGGGACGACCACGATCATCCCGCCGGTGCGGTGCTCACCCCGGCTGCGGTGCTGGTCGCGATCACCGACCGACCCGCCCCCGGCGTGCTGCTGACCCAGCGCACCGAGACGTTGCGCCGCCACGCCGGCCAGGTCGCCTTTCCCGGTGGGCGACTCGACCCCGGCGAGGATGCCGTCACCGCTGCGCTCCGCGAGGCCGAGGAGGAAATCGCGCTGCCGCGCGCGGCGGTGAACGTGATCGGCATCGCCGATCCGTATCGCACCGGTACCGGCTATGCTATCACACCGGTCGTCGGGATCGTCCCGCCCGATCTGCCGCTCGTGGCTAGCGAGGCGGAAGTCGCCGCGGTGTTCGAGGTCCCACTGGCCTTCCTGCTCGATCCGGCAAACCAGCGCGCGGCGCATGCCGTCTATCAGGGGCGCGAGCGCCGCTTCGTGGAGATGATGTGGAACGATTGGCGTATCTGGGGCGCGACGGCGGGGATGATCGTGAACCTGTCGCGGCGGCTGCAATGGCCGGCATGACGCTGCCCGACGCACCGTGGCGCGCGCGCCCGGGGCTCGACCGGCTGATCGCGGCGCTCGACGGTGCGGGCGGCATGGCGCGCTGGGTCGGCGGTGCGGTGCGCGACTCGCTGCTCGAGCTGCCGGTCGCCGACATCGATCTGGCGACGCGCTTCGCGCCCGAAGAGGTCGTGCGACGGCTGGAAGCGGCGGGAATCAAGGCAGTGCCGACCGGAATCGCGCACGGCACCATCACGGCGGTCAGCGACCGGACCGTCGTCGAGGTCACGACGCTGCGCCGCGACGTCGCCACCGACGGGCGACACGCGGTGGTCGCCTTCTCCGACGACTGGCGCGAGGATGCGGCGCGGCGCGACTTCACGATGAACGCGCTCTACGCCGATCCGCTGACCGGCGAGCTGTTCGACTGGTTCGGCGGGCTCGCCGATCTCGCCGCGCGCCGCGTGCGCTTCATCGGCGATCCGTATCGCCGCATCGCCGAGGATCACCTGCGCATCCTGCGCTTCTTCCGCTTCCACGCCCGCTTCGGCGATGCGATCGACGCCGAGGGGCTGGAGGCGTGCGTCGCGCGCGCCAACGACCTGATGGCGCTGAGCCGCGAACGGATCGCCGCCGAGTTGCTCAAGCTGCTGGTCGCGCCCGCCGCGGTTCAGGTAGTCACCCTGATGGAAGCGCGCGGCATCTTCCGCCCCGTTCTGCCCGAGATCGATGCCTTGGGTGTCGCGCGGCTGACCGAACTGGCCGCACGCGAGGTGGCGGCGGGGGTTGCCCCCGATGCGATCCGGCGGCTCGCCGCGCTGGTCGCGCCCGCGACGGCCGAGGCGGTGGGCGCCCGGCTCAAACTGTCGAACAACGATCGCAAGCGGCTGATCCAGGCCACGGCCGGGCCGGGTGATGAGGGTGCACGCGCGCTCGGCTACCGCGCCGGGATCGAAAGCGCGATCGACCGGCTGCTGCTCGCCGGTGCCGATCCTCGCGACCTCCTCGGCTGGGACCGCCCACCGCTGCCGATCGGCGGCGGCGCTTTGGTCGCGCGCGGGCTGGCGAAGGGACCGGACGTCGCGCGGACGCTGCGCGCGGTCGAGGATCGCTGGATTGCGGAAGGCTTTCCGGGGGTCGACCGCGCCGCCGCGATCGCCGACGAGGCCGTCGATCAGGCGTTGCGTTCGCGCAGAAACGCGTAAGCAGCGCCGGGCTCCAGCGGCCGGGCGTAGGCATAGCCCTGCCCGAAGGTACAGCCGAGCGCGGCGAGCGTCTGGCCCACGTCGATGCCCTCGATCCCCTCGGCCACTGTCTCCATCCCCAGCGCTTGGGACAGGCCGAGGATCGCGCGGACGATCGCCACCTTGTCCCGGTCGGTCAGCAACCCGGTCACGAAGCTGCGATCGATCTTCAGGATGTCGATCGGCAGTTTCTGAAGCGAGGCGAGATTCGAGAATCCGGTCCCGAAATCGTCCATCGCGATCGTGACGCCGGTCTCCTTCAACCCGGTCAGCACGCGCGCGATCTGGTCCGGATCGTTGATCAGCGCGCTTTCGGTGATCTCCAGCTTCAGTCGCGCACCCGCCAACCCCGAATCTTGGAGCGCACACCGCACGACCTCCGCGATCGCATCGCGCTGCAACTGGATCGGCGACAGGTTCACCGACACCGTCACGCCGCAATAGCCCCCGGAACGCCGATCCCAATCGGCCAGCGTGCGCAGCGCGCTGTCCAGCGCCCAGCGGCCCAGTGGCACGATCAGCCCCGATTCCTCGGCGACCGGGATGAAGCGGCTCGGTTCGTGGCGGACGCCGTGTTCGTCGGTCCAGCGCGCCAGTGCCTCGAACCCGCTGACGCGCCCGGTCTGCAGATCGCAGATCGGCTGATAAACGAGGTTCAACTGCTCGCTCT
Source organism: Sphingomonas phyllosphaerae FA2 (assembly GCF_000427645.1). Lineage (GTDB taxonomy): Bacteria > Pseudomonadota > Alphaproteobacteria > Sphingomonadales > Sphingomonadaceae > Sphingomonas > Sphingomonas phyllosphaerae. The sequence continues at coordinate 2,588,687 of NZ_KE386571.1, forward strand.
CGATCGCGCGGCGTAGCGATGTCTCCATCGCGAACTCGGCGCGCGCCGAGTCGAGTGCGCGCGTCTGGTACGATTCGGCGTTCTTGGTCGCCTTGGACTTCTTCATCGCCACTTGCGCGTGGCGGATGACGTCCTCGGCATCGGTCACCTCGGCGTCGCCGAATGCGATCCCGATCGCGCACGAGACGCGCAATTCGTATTCGCTCAACCGGAACGGCGTGGCCAGCGCGTCGCGGATGCGCCGGGCGACCTGATCGGCCTCCGAGCGATCCGAATCGATCGTCAGCAGCACGCCGAACTCGTCGCCGCCGGTGCGCGCCAGCGTGTCGCCGCTGCGCAGCGCGCCCTTGATCCGCCGCGCCACGGTGATCAGCAATTCGTCCCCGGTCAGCGATCCAAGGCACGCATTGAAGCGGCTGAAGCGATCGAGATCGACCATCAGCACCGCCCAGCAGGCGTTGCCCTGCACGATGCTCGCCTCCAGCGCGTCGGTGAAGCCGCCACGATTGGGCAGCCCGGTCAGGCTGTCGGTCGACATCTCGCGGCGCAGCGTCTCTTCGGTGCGCACCTCGGCGGTCTGGTCGACGAACGAAGCGATGCACGCCTGATCGGCACGATGCGGCAGCCGTGACAGCGTCAGGCGGTAATGCCGTCGTTCGACCACCGCCCCCGTCTGCCAGTCGCGCTCCTCATTCTCGGCCCCGGAGGCGAGAAACGCTTCGACGATCGGCTTCAGGTTTGGCTCGTCGATCAACCGCGCCCGGGTGAAGGCGCGATTGAACGTCTCGAACCGTGCGCCCCCCTTGCTTAACGACATCAGCGCGAGGGGGATCGGAACCAGCTCCAGCGACCCCTGATTCGCGATCACGTCGGCCGACTCGGGCAGAGTCACCAGGTGCCGGGTCAGCCATGTCGCACGCGTTGCCATCGCCGACCCGACTAAGGCCGAAGAGTTAAGGTCGGCTTTAAGACCACTCCGCTGCGCCCTGGCGATCGATACGCCACCGATACGATCATACTCATCGACGGTGATCGGATGGTTAACGCTACCGCAGGGTCAAAAACGATTGTCTCGCGGAAAGCCGTTGGGTGGCATCCGCCCCGCCGCGCCGCGTGCCGTGCGCCATTGCGACAGGTCCGTCTCAGTCCGCGTCCGCCCGCTGTCGCCGCCCATCGCCCAGCTCAGCCCCTCGGCGAACACCAATGTCCGCGCATCCGCCAGCCCGCCATCGCGATAGCGTTGCAATTGCACCCCCTGCCCGCGGGTCATCTCGGGCAGGTCGGCGATCGGGAACAGCGCCAGCTTGCGATTGTCGCCGATCACCGCGACATAATCGTCGGCGGGCGCGACCGGGCGGACCACCGCCAGCGTCGCGCCGGCACGCGGCGTCACCACCGTCTTGCCCTTGCGCGTTTCCGCGATCACCTCGCCAACCGGCACGATGAACCCGCGCCCGTCGCTCGCCACCACCAGCAGCCGCGCCGCACGCGTCGCGCTCAGGAACGCGACGATCGGCACGCTGCCGTCGAGATCGATCGACGCGCGCACCGGCTCGCCGAACCCGCGCCCGCCCGGCAATTTGTCGGCCGCAAGCGTGAAGAACCGCCCGTTCCCCGCCGCGAGCAGCAATTTGTCGGTCGTCTGCGCATGGAAGGCGAAGGCCGGGCCATCGCCCTCCTTGAACTTCAGCGTCTCGGGCGCGGACAGGTCGACATGCCCCTTCATCGCGCGGATCCAGCCGCGCGCCGACAGGATCACGCTGATCGGCTCGCGTTCGATCATCGCCTCCAGCGGGATGTCGCGCGCCACCGCCTGTTCGCGCAGCTCGGTCCGCCGCTTGCCGAGCGCGGTCTCGGGCCCGTAACGGTCGCGCACCTTGCGGAAATCGGCCTTCAGCCGCGTGCGCTGCTTCGCTTCCGAACCGAGCAAGGCGGTCAGCGTCGCCTGCTCCTTCTCCAACGCCGCCTGCTCGCGCTTCAGCTCCATCTCCTCCAGCCGTCGCAGCGAGCGCAACCGCATGTTGAGGATCGCCTCGGCCTGCCGGTCGGTCAGCTGGAATTCGGCGATCATCACCGCCTTGGGCTCGTCCTCGGTGCGGATGATCTCGATTACGCGGTCGAGATTGAGGAACGCGACGATGTAGCCGCCGACCAGCTCAAGCCGGTCGGCGATCTTGCCCAGCCGGTGCTCGGTACGGCGTTGCAGCACCACGAATTGATGCTCGACCCACGCTGCCAGTGCGGCGCGCAGCGACATGACGCGCGGCGTCCGCTCCTTGTCGAGCACGTTGAGGTTGAGCGGGACGCGGGTCTCCAGATCGGACAGCCGAAACAAGCCGTCCATCAGCACCTGCGCATCGACGGTGCGGCTGCGCGGCTCCAGCACGATCCGCACCTGCTCGTCCGATTCGTCGCGGACGTCGGCGAGGATCGGCAGCTTCTTGTCCTCAATCAGCGCCGCCAGCTGCTCGATCAATTTGCCCTTGGCGACGCCGTAAGGAATTTCCGAGACGACCAGATGCCAGCCGCCGCCCTTTTCGGCGATCTTCTCGATCCGCGCGCGCACCCGGAACGCGCCGCGCCCGGTCGCATAAGCCTCGGCGATGATCGCGGGCGCGTCGACCAGCAGCCCGCCGGTCGGAAAGTCCGGTCCCTTCACATGCTCGAGGATCGCCGCATCGTCGGCGTCAGGCCGGTCGACCAGCAGGATCGCGGCGTCCATCAGCTCGGCGGCATTGTGCGGCGGGACGCTCGTCGCCATCCCGACCGCGATCCCGCTCGCCCCGTTCGCGAGCAGATTGGGGAAGGCGCCGGGGAACAGCTCGGGCTCCTGCTCCTCGCCATTATAGGTCGGGCGAAACTCGGTCGCATCCTCGTCCAGCCCGTCCATCAGGTCGATCGCGACCTGCGTCAGACGCGCCTCGGTGTAGCGATAGGCCGCGGCGTTATCGCCGTCGATGTTGCCGAAATTGCCCTGCCCGTCGACCAGCGGGTAACGGAGCGCGAAATCCTGCGCCAACCGCACCATCGCGTCATAGACCGACTGGTCGCCGTGCGGATGGTATTTACCGATCACGTCACCGACGACGCGCGCGCACTTCTTGTACCCCGAGGCCGGATCGAGCTTGAGCAACCGCATCGCCCACAGCAGCCGCCTGTGCACAGGCTTCAGCCCGTCCCGCACGTCGGGCAGCGACCGCGCGGTGATCGTGGACAGCGCATAGACGAGATACCGCTCGCTCAGCGCGCTGTCGAACGGCGCGTCGAGGATGCCGATCGGGGGATTGTCGGAAAGGTCGGTGGCCATGTCGCCTGGGGTGGTAGCAGCGCGAGGCGACGTTCCACAACCGTTCCGCGCGTCAGCCCGGCGAATCCCCGAGCGTGGCGAGCAACCATTCGCGGAAGCGCTTGATCTTGACCACCTTCGTCCTCGCCTCGGGATAGACCAGCCAATAGGCCTCGCCATCGCTGCCTACATGCGCGAACGGCTGCACCAGCCGCCCGGCGGCGAGATCGTTCTGCCAGAACAGCGGCGTCAGCATCGCGACCCCCTGCCCCGCGACCGCCGCGCGCCCTTCATGCGCCTGCGAATCGAGACGGATACCGGTATGCCGCGCCGCGACCACGTCGAGGCCCGCATCGCGCAACCACGTCGCCCACCACGGATCGTGCGCGCTGATCAGCGGCAGCTGGAGCAGATCGGCAGGCGCGATCGCCCCGCCGTGTCCGGCCAGAAACCCCGGCGAGCACATCGGCGTGAAATCGAGCGCCATCAGCCGATGCGTCACCAGCCCGGGCCACGGGCCCGCGCCCGAGCGGATCGCGACATCGACCTCCTCGGTCACAAAATCGGCGAGGCGGTTGTCGGTCAGCATCCGTACCGCGGTGTCGGGATGCGCGAGCTGGAACCCGCCGAGCCGCCACGCCAGCCACAGGTTGGCGAACGTGTTGGTGGTCGACACGGTCAGCACCGCCTCATCTTCCGCACGCAGCCCGGCAAAGGCCGCATCGATCGAGTCGAACGCCGCGGTAAGCTGCGACGCCGTCCTTCGCCCCGCCTCGGTGAGCAACACGCGCCGTCGTTCGCGGCGGAACAACGGCAAACCCAATCGCTCTTCGAGCAGCCGGATCTGATAACTGACCGCCGCCTGCGTCATTTCCAGCTCTACCGCCGCAGCGGTGAAATTCTCGTGCCGCGCCGCCGCCTCGAAGACGCGAACGGCAGCGAGCGGCGGCAGGTGACGCATCTCCAAAGGATAAGGCATGCTTATCATCTTCGTCCATCGCTTTGTTGGCGCGGATCGGTGCTGCCCCGCATCTTCCACCATGCCCAGCGAAGGAGCATGGACATGAACGCCGACTTCGACAGCGACGCCTACGTCACCCACCGCCGGCATTTCACCCGCACGGTCCACCGGTTCGTTCAGCGTACATTGGCCGGGATGGCGCGGCTACAGCGACGCCAGTTCGCCGCACCGTGGCAGCCTGCGCCCCGCGCGTGCCACGATTAGTGCCGATCACGCCCTCCTTTTTAGTCGCCCCGGACTTGATCCGGGGGCCCGCTTCTTCTTTGCGGCCGAGGTAAAAATTCCCTTGCGACCGAGGTAAAAAGAAGCGGGATCCTGGATCAAGTCCGGGATGACGTCGGTGCACCGGGACGTGGCGGCACGAAAAAGCGGCAGGGCGTGCGCGACGGGTTCGCGCCGGCAGCGCGGGCCGCTATTACGGCCATGCTGCACTGCACCGCAGCCGCGCCCACCCGTTATCCGCAACAGCCCTGGAGCCTGCCGTTTGCCACGTTACGGATTGATCGACGGGCTCCGCGGCTTTTTCCTCGTGTTCATGCTGATCAACCACCTGGTCTTCACCGGGGGTTATTGGATGCAGAACATCAACCACAACAAGCTGGCGTTCGTCGAGGACGCGCAGGGCTTCGTGTTCCTGTCCGGGCTGATGATCGGGCTGGTTTACGGCCGCAAGATGCTCAAGCTCGGCTATGACGAGGCACGACGGCAGATCTGGAAACGCGCGTTCCAGCTGTACCGCTACGCAATGGGCATCGTCGTCGCGGTGCTGATCGCGCGCGCGCTGCTGCCCGGCGCACCGCAGGCGTGGGGCAATTGGCTCGGTCATACCAGCCTGACCGACGACCCCCTGCGGCTTGCGGCAGTCGCGACCTTCCTGTTCCAGCCAACCGTCATGGACATCCTGCCGCAATATGTCCTCTACATGCTGGTCGCGCCGCCGCTGGTGCGCTGGTGCCTCGACGGGCGCGTCGTGCCGGTCGCGACCGCGTCCGTCATATTGTGGATTGCCGGACAGCTCGCGATGCAGCGCTTTGTCACCGATCCGGTCGGCCAATGGGTGACCGCCAGCGACGGGCAGGGGCTGCGCGCCAGCTTCAACCTGCTTGGCTGGCAGCTCGTGTTCTTCTCCGGCATGATCGCCGGCGCGCTGACCGCCGACGGGCGAGTCGACTGGCAGCGCGTGTTCCGCGCCGATTTCGCCACTCCGGCAAAGGTCGCGTTGGCGATCTGCCTGTTCTTCGCGCCGCTGCGGCTGCTCAGCGCGTATGGGATGCTGCCGCAATGGCTGATCGAGAAGATCGACCTGCTCGGCATCCGTGGCGACTTCGGGCCGATCTACCTTATCAACTTCGTCGCCGTGACCACCGGGCTGACGTGGCTGCTGATCGCCGGAAAGGACCACCCCCGCTCCGGCGTGCGACGAGTCGCGGAATGGGCGCGCAGGCTTTTCTCGCTGTCGTTCCTGCGTCTGCTCGGTCGGCACTCGCTGCACGTCTATGTCTGGCACGTCGCGATCGTCTATGCGGTCTATTATGTCGACCAGACTCAGGGGCCGTTCGCGACATGGCTGAAGACCGCAACCGCACTGGCGGGAATCGCGCTACTGGCGTTGCCCGCGGTGTGGCGCGAGCGCCGCAACTGATCGCGCTTGCCGCGGCGTTGCTCGCCACGGCATGTACGACGGCGATGCCGCCAAAGCCGCTCACCTGGGCCGACCTCACCGCACGCCCGCGCGCCACGCCCGACGCCACGATCGCCTATGGCGACGACGCGCTGCAAAAGGTCGACGTCTGGCTGCCCGCGGGACCTGGACCGCATCGTACCGTGTTGATGGTCCACGGCGGCTGCTGGCAGACCGAGATCGCCGACCGCCGGCTGATGGACTGGATCGCCGACGACCTGCGCCGCAGCGGCTATGCGGTGTGGAACATCGACTATCGCGGCGTCGACCGTAGCGGCGGCGGCTATCCCGGCACCTTCGCCGATGCCGCGGCGGCGGCCGACGCACTGCGCACCCATGCCGCGCGCTTCAGGCTCGATACGTCGCACGTCGTCGCGGTCGGCCATTCGGCGGGCGGGCACCTCGCGCTGTGGCTGGCGGCCCGCCCGCGCCTCCCCGCGACCAGCCCGCTCGCCACCCCCGACCCGCTGAAGATCGCGCACGTCATTAGCCTCGGCGGCCTCCCCGATCTCGAAGCCACCGCCACCAGCCCCGACAATGGCTGCGGCACCGAGGTGGTAGCGAAGCTGGTCGGCACCGACCGCGCCGATCCTTATGCCGACACCTCTGTCCCCCGGCTCTTCCCGCTCGGCGTGCCGCAAGACCTCGTCAACGGCCGCGCCGACCGCATCATCCCCTTCCGCATGGCAACCGACTATGTCGCGAAGGCGCGCGCCGCAGGCGACCCCGCAACGGTGCATGAAGTGCCGGACACCGGCCATGTCGAACTGGTCACGCCGGGAACCGCGGCATGGGCAGAGACGAAGCACTTGATCGCGGCAGCATTCGGCCGGTGACGCTGCCGATTTGCAGCCACCGCCCCCTTCCCCTATAGCCGCGACTGATTCCCCGCCCCGGCCGTCCGCAAACCCGCGCCGCCGGGGCGCTTCTTTTCGAGGGCAAGCATGGCACGCAGGCGGCAGATCTACGAAGGCAAGGCGAAGATCCTCTACGAGGGTCCCGAGCCCGGCACGCTGATCCAGTATTTCAAGGATGACGCCACCGCCTTCAACGCCCAGAAAAAGGGCACGATCAACGGCAAGGGCGTGCTCAACAATCGTATCTCCGAGCATATCTTCACGCTGCTCGATCATATCGGCGTGCCGACGCACTTCATCCGTCGCCTCAACATGCGCGAGCAGTTGATCCGGCAGGTCGAAATCGTCCCGATCGAGGTCGTCGTCCGCAACGTCGCCGCCGGCTCGATCAGCAAGCGGCTCGGGATCGAGGAAGGCGTCAAGCTGCCGCGCACGATCCTCGAATATTATTACAAGGACGATGCGCTCGGCGATCCGATGATCTCCGACGAGCATATCGCGGCGTTCGGCTGGGCCAGCCAGGAGGAGATGCACGACATCGCCGATCTGGCGATTCGCGTGAACGACTTCCTGTCGGGGCTGTTCGCGGGCGTCGGCATCCGGCTGGTCGACTTCAAGCTGGAGTTCGGCCGGATCTGGGACAATGACTACGGCCGCATCATCCTCGCCGACGAGATCAGCCCGGACGGCTGCCGGCTGTGGGACATGGCCTCGAACGAGAAGCTCGACAAGGATCGCTTCCGCCGGGACATGGGCGGCGAGGTCGAGGCCTATCAGGAAGTTGCGCGCCGGCTCGGCCTGTTGCCGGAAGGCGGCGACACCGCGGTGCTCGACCTCGAAGAGCATCGCAAGAGCCGCGGCAAGTAACCGCCACGCTTGCCCCGGCGCGCGCGCCGGGGCATAGCGCGCGGCCATGAAACTTCGCATCTACGTGACGCTCAAGCCCGGCGTGCTCGACCCGCAGGGCAAGGCGATCGAACACGCCCTTTCGGGGCTCGGCTTCTCGGGCGTCGATAGCGCGCGGGTCGGCAAGCTGATCGAGCTGGAGGTCGCCGACGACACCGCCGATGCGGACGTCGACGCGATGTGCCGGCAGCTGCTCGCCAACACCGTCATCGAAAATTACCGGATCGAGCGCGCGTGAAGACCGCGGTCATCGTCTTCCCCGGCTCCAACTGCGACCGCGATATCGCGGTGGCGCTGGAGCAGGCGACCGGCACCGCGCCGCACATGGTGTGGCACCGCGACACCGAGCTGCCCGCCGGGATCGGCGTGGTGGCGGTACCCGGCGGCTTCTCCTACGGCGACTATCTGCGCTCCGGCGCGCTGGCCGCACGCTCGCCGATCATGACCGCGGTGCGCGAACAGGCGGCGCGCGGGCTGAAGGTGCTGGGCGTCTGCAACGGCTTTCAGGTGCTGACCGAGGCCGGGCTGCTGCCCGGCGCGCTGATGCGCAACGCCGGGCTCAACTTCGTCTGCCGCGACGTCGCGCTGACCGTCGAGAATGCCGGCACCGTCTTCACCCGCGGCTACACGGCCGGCGAGCAGGTCCGCTTCCCGGTCGCGCACCATGACGGCAATTACGTCGCCGACCCCGAAACGCTCGACCGTCTGGAGGGCGAAGGCCAGGTCGCGTTCCGCTATGCCGAGCCGGTCAACGGCAGCGCGCGCAACATCGCCGGGATCGTCAGCGCCGACGGCAATGTGCTCGGCATGATGCCGCACCCCGAGCGTCGCATCGAACCCGCGCACGGCGGCGACGATGGCAAGCGGATGTTCGCCGGACTGCTGGAGGCGGTGGGGGCATAAGCCTCCCCGCCGCCCCGGCCCCTGCGACCAGCGCCGGAGTGCGTTGATCGGAAGCCCGGCCTTTCATCTGCGGTTCGCTTGCTCTCGCTGGACCGCCGAGCGAAATCGGGTCGTTCGGCTCCGGCCGCTTCCGCGGCGCACCTACGAACGACAGGATCACCGCCGATGAAGATCGCCATGCTCGCCCCGATCGCGTGGCGCACCCCGCCGCGCCATTACGGTCCGTGGGAACTCGTCACCCATCTGCTTACCGAGGCGCTGGTCGAACGCGGCGTCGACGTCACGCTGTTCGCGACGCTCGACAGCATCACCGCTGCCACGCTCGACGGCGTCGTCCCCGCCCCCTACTCCGAAGACCCGCGCATCGACGCGAAGGTGTGGGAATATCGCCACCTCAGCCACCTGTTCGCACAGGCGGACCGGTTCGACCTGATCCACAATCAGGCCGATTTCCCCGCGCACGCCTTCGCGCCGCTGGTCGACACGCCGATGGTGACGACGATCCACGGCTTCTCGTCGGATCGCATCCTGCCGATGTACGCACCCTTTCAGGACCGCGTGCATTATGTCGCGATCAGCGATGCCGACCGGCACCCCGACCTGCGGTACGCCGCGACGATCCACCACGGCATCCCGCTCGACGATTTCCGCTTCGACCCCATCGGCAGCGACGACCTGCTGTTCTTCGGCCGGCTTCATCCCGACAAGGGCGCGGCGGAGGCGATCGCGGCGGCGCGCGCAGCGGGGCGCGCACTGAACCTCTACGGGATCGTGCAGGATCAGGGCTATCACGACCGCGCGGTCGCCCCGGCGCTCGACGATCGCATCCGCTATCACGGCGCGGTCGGGGGCGAGGCGCGCGTCGCGGCGCTGGGCGAGGCGCGCGCGCTGCTCCACCTCATCAACTTCGACGAGCCGTTCGGCCTGTCGGTGATCGAGGCGATGGCGTGCGGGACGCCGGTGATCGCCACGCGTCGCGGCTCAATGCCAGAGCTGATCGAGGACGGCGTCACGGGCTTTCTGGTCGACACGCCCGAGCAAGCGGTCGCCGCGATCGAACGCACGAGCGACATCGATCGCGCCGCCTGCCGCCGGGCGGTCGCTGAGCGGTTCAGCGTCGCGCGGATGGCCGACGAGTATATCGCGCTCTACCGAAATATTCTGGGACGCTAACCTACCTTCGTCATTGCGAGCGCAGCGAAGCAATCCAGTGCTGGCGCGCGGAACACTGGATTGCTTCGCTGCGCTCGCAATGACGGCAACTCGGCCTATCTTCGTGGCATGATCCCGACGACCGACAAGCGCGCCACGCTCTACCGGATGGTAATGCCCACGCACACCTGTCCGTATGGCGTGAAGGCCAAGGACCTGTTGCAGCGGCGCGGCTATGCGGTCGACGATCATTGGCTGCGCACCCGCGAGGAAACCGACGCCTTCAAGGCCGAGCATGGCGTCAAAACCACGCCGCAAACCTTCATCGATGGCGAGCGGGTCGGCGGCTATGACGACCTGCGCCGCTTCTTCGGCCTCCATGTGCCCACGCCCGGCGAGACGAGCTACCGCCCGGTGCTGGCAGTGTTTGCGATGACCGCGCTGATGTCGCTCGCGGCGAGCACCGCCGAGTTCGGGACGCCGTTGACGATCCGGGCCGCGGAATGGTTTATCTCGTTCAGCATGTGCGTGCTCGCGCTGCTCAAGCTGCAAGATGTCGAAACCTTCTCGACGATGTTCCTCAACTACGATCTGCTGGCAAAACGCTGGGTGCGTTACGGCTACGTCTATCCGTTCGCCGAAGGGCTGGCGGGGGTGCTGATGACCGCGCATGTCGCGAACTGGCTGTCGGTGCCGGTCGCGCTGTTCATCGGGACGGTCGGCGCGGTGTCGGTGTTCAAGGCGGTCTACATCGACAAGCGCGAACTCAAGTGCGCCTGCGTCGGCGGCGCGACCCGCGTACCGCTGGGGTTCGTGTCGCTCACCGAAAACGTCATGATGATCGCGATGGCGGCGTGGATGGTCGCCGCATAGCCGTCGCCCCTGCGCAGGCAGAGGCCCATGGCTGTGTCGTGCCGCGGTAAGCCTGACACACGAGAGACATCCCTGTGTCAGACTTGACGCGACATTCGACAGACATAGGCCCCTGCCTCCGCAGGGGCGTCGGGGCTACAAATGCCGCTTCCCCAGCTTCCGCGCCAGCGTCCGCCGGTGCATCCCCAGCCGCCGCGCCGCTTCCGAAACGTTGAACCCGCAATCCGCCAGCGTCTGGTGGATATGCTCCCATTCCAGCGTCCGCAGCGAGGTGGGCGGCGCGACCAGTTCGACGCTGGCGTCGCCCTCGCCGCTCGCCTGGAACGCCGCCTCGATGTCATCGGAATTGGCCGGCTTCGACAGATAGTTCGTCGCCCCCAGCTTCACCGCCTCGACCGCGGTCGCGATGCTGGCGAAGCCGGTCAGCACCACGATCCGCATCTCCGCGTCGCGCGCATGGAGCCGCGCGACGCACGTCAGCCCGGAGGCATTGCCAAGCCGCAGGTCGACCACCGCATGATCGGGCTTCAGCGCATCCACCGCCGCGTCGAGATCGTCGGGATCGGTGATCGCGCGGACCTGATAGCCGCGCCGCTCGAACGACCGCGCCAGCGTCCGCGCGAACACCTCGTCATCCTCGACGATCAACAGCCGCCGCTCGCTCATGCGCCTTCCTCCGGGATCGAGATCGCCGCGATCGGCAGCGTCAGCGTCACCTCGCCCCCGCCCCCTTCGCGGTTGCGCGCCGACACGGTGCCGCCCAGCGTCCGCAACACGTTGACCGCCAGGAAAAGCCCCAGCCCCGCGCCGCGCCGCGTCTTGGTGCTCATATAGGGCTTGCCGAGCCCGTCGAGGATCGCTGGCGCGAACCCGCGCCCGTCGTCGCGCACCGACAGCACCAGCCGGTCGCCGTCCCACCACGCGCACAGCGCGATCGTGCGCCCGCCCGCCTCCAGCGCATTGTCGAGCAAATTGGTGATCGTCTGCGCCAGCGCCTTGTCGGCGACGATTCGCGGGTCGCCGGTCATCAGATGCTCATAGGCGGCGGCGACCTGCGTCTTGCCGCGCCAGTCGCCGACGATCCCCGACAGGAAGGTCTTGAGCGTGGTGCGCACCGGCCCCATCCCGCGCACCTCGCCCGAGGCGAGCAGCACCTGGCTGAGAATGTCCTTGCAGCGCGTCACCTCGGTGCGCATGTCGTCGAGATCGGCGAGCAGCGCCGGCGAGGCGGCGATCGCGGGTTCGCGCCGCCAGTCGCCCAGCATCACCGCGATCGACGACAACGGCGTCCCCAGTTCATGCGCTGCGCCGCTGGCGAGCAGCCCCATGCGGACGATATGCTCCTCCTCGGCGGCGCGCTGACGCAGCGCGGCGAGCCGCGCGTCATGTTCGGAGACGTTGCGGACGATCCGCGTCACGAACAGCGCCAGCAAGGTGGCGGTGAGTGTGAAATTGAACCAGCTTCCCGCGACATAGGGGGTCGATAGCGTCGAGGCCCAGCCGCGCGGCAGTGCGAACGGTGGTGCGGCGTGCGCCAGCCATGCGAACAGGGCGCTGCTGAGCGCGACCATCGCCCAGCTCGCATGATCGCGCAGCAGCAGCGCGGCGATCACGACTTGCAGCAGGAACAAGGTGACGAACGGATTGCCGACCCCGCCGCTGAGATACAGCTGCGTCGTCAGGCACGCGACATCGACCAGCAGCGTCGCGAACAGCGCGCCATAAGTGATCGGCCGCCGCCCGACGATCTGCGCGATCGCGAGATTGAGCGCGACCAGCACGGCGACCGCGCCCAGCATCGGCACCAGCGGCAGGTGCACCCCGACGACGAAATGGACGAGCAGGATCGTCGCGAGCTGCCCGCCGACCGCCAGCCAGCGCAGGATCGACAACAGCCGCACGTTGCGCCGCCCGGCGTCCTCGCGCAGCCCGGTTCCGGCGATGATGTCAGACGCGGCCATCGCCGCTCCATAGGGCGGATCGGGTCGGGAGCGCCATTGGTCAGATCGTCTCGATGGTGGAACCGCACGCGTGTCGGTCGTAGGAGACGGTCGGGGAAATTACCGCCGACAAGTCCATGCAAAGCCGCATCCAGACGCTCACCGACCGGGAAAAGCAGACGCTCAGGCTGCTGCTGAAGGGCCATGACGCGAAGTCCATTGCGCGGACGCTCGACCTGTCGGTGCATACCATCAACGAACGACTGCGCGGCGCCCGCCGAAAATTGGAGGTCGCCAGCAGCAGGGAAGCCGCGCGACTGCTGGCGGAGACCGAGCAGGCGCGCCCCCAGGAATTGGGGGACGACACTTTCGGGGTAACCGACTCCGCAACGAACGTGCTTTCCGCCGCTCCACCAGACCGAGCGGGCAGGACGCTTCGCTTCGCCTGGCTGAGTGGAGGGATGTTCGTCATGTCGCTTTTGATCGCCGCCTTTGCCGTCGTCGCCGTCATCAACACCGAAGCGCCTCCGCAAAGTGCGAGCCCCACGTCAGCGGCCACCGCACCATCGCCGGCGTCCGATCCGGCGGTGCAAGCGGCGGCGCTCAACTGGCTGGCGCTGATCGACCAATATCGCTGGACTGACAGCTGGAGCGCCGCCGCGGCGCTGTTCCGGGCGCAACTGAGTGCCGCGCAATGGGAAGCGATGGTCCAGCCGATAAGAAAGCCGCTCGGCGCACCCACGTCGCGCACTTTCCTGAGCGCGACGCACACCACCTCGCCGCAGGGCAGCTATGAGGTGGTGCAGTTCCGTACCGACTTCGCCAAACAGCGCGGTACCGTCGAGACGGTGACGATGGCCCGCGACGGTGACGGGTGGCGGACGGTCGGATATTTCATCAAGTGACCGATCGTTGATGTCCGCCACGACGCCGCTTCCTCGCCTACAACCTGGAAGCGGCAACCGGGCCTAGACGCTCGCCTCGCTCCGTCCGCGCGCGACGCGCCATGCGAAATACGCCATCATCGCCGCGAGCCCGAACCACGTCAGCGCGTAGACGAGGTGATTGTTGCGGAACCGCACCACCGTCAGCCCGCCGCGCGGCCATTGCGCGCCCGGTACCGCGTCAGCATCAATGAAATAGGGTGCGACCGGCCCCAACCGGCGCGCGCGGGCAATGGCGGCGGTGTCTCGTGAATACCAGCGGTCGGCGGCGGGCTCGTTGTCGCGGAGGAAGCCACCGTCAGGCTCGGTGACCCGCAGTAGGCCGGTGACGCGCGCCGGGCCGCTCGGCCGAGCGATCGCCTTGCGATCGCCGGCGGGCACGAAGCCGCGGTTCACGAGAATCGTACCGCTCGCGGTCTCGAGCGGCGAGAGCACCCAGTAACCCGCGCCATAATCGGTGACCGCCTGCGTGAACACCGGCGAGACCGCGCGCCATGTGCCGGCGGCGGTGATGCGACGGTAGGCGTCGTCGTCGGTGATCGTCGCCCAGCGCGCACGCGGCGGCGCGGGCTGCGCAGGCGCGGCGAGTCGCGCCTCGACACGGTCGATCAGCGCGAGCTTCCACGCGCGCCGCTCGACCTGCCACACACCAAGCCCCGCCAGCACCGCCGCGAGCAGCAGCGCGACGCCGGCAAGGGCCCAGCGCGCGCGCATCACATGCCGCCGCTTGACATCTCTCCGCCCATGCCCGGCATCATGTTGAGGTTCATGTGGTACATGACCCACAGCGACCCGGCGATCACGATCAGCACGATGATCGCGGTGAAGATCAGCGCCAGCATCGTCCAGCCGTTCTCGGACTTGGTGTTCATGTGCAGGAAGTAGATCATGTGGACGAAGATCTGCACCATCGCCAGCGCCATCACGATCCCGGCGGTGACGCGCGGATCGGAGATCACGCCGGTCATCACCAGCCCGAAGGCGGGCGCGGTCAGCAGCACCGAAAGGATGAAGCCGATCCAGTACTCGCGGCGCGAGCCATGCGCGGCACCGCCGTGATGGTCGTGCGCGTCGTGGTGGCCGTGACCGGCATCGTGGCCGTGGCCGTGCGTATCGGCGCTCATCAGCGGAGCACTCCCAGCAGATAGACGAAGGTGAAGACGCCGATCCAGATGACGTCGAGGAAGTGCCAGAACAGCGACAGGCACTGCAGGCGGCGCAGGTTGGCCGGCTCCAGCCCGCGGCGCGCGACCTGCACCATCAGCGTCACCAGCCAGATGATGCCGAAGGTGACGTGCAGGCCGTGCGTGCCGACCAATGTGAAGAACGACGACAGGAACGCCGACCGCCACGGGCCCGCGCCCTCGTGGATCAGGTTGCTGAACTCGTACAGTTCGATCGACAGGAACGCCGCACCGAAGACACCGGTAATCGCAAGCCAGCGCAGGGTCGCCGCCTTGTTCTGCTCGTCGGCGTTGATCATCGCAAAGCCATAGGTGATCGACGACAGCAGCAGCGCGGTCGTGTTCACCGCCACCAGCGGCAGCTCGAACAACTCCTTGGGCCCCGGCCCGCCGGCATAGCTGCCGCCGTACACGCCATAGGCCGCAAACAGCATCGCGAAGATGAGGCAGTCGCTCATCAGGTACAGCCAGAACCCCAGCATCGTGCTGGCGCCGGGCGGATGCTCGTGCTCGTCCAGATCGTAATAGGACGGGGCCGCGGTGCCCGGGGCCGTCTGCGTCGTCGTGCTCATCTCGCTCACACCCCCGCCTGCTGGAGCGCGCGGGTGCGCGCATCCTCGCTGTTGACGACATCCTCGGCGGGAATGTGGAAGTCGCGGTCATAGTTGAAGGTGTGCCCGATCGCGGTCGCGATCAGCGCGACGAACGCCACCGCCGCCAGCCACCAGATGTACCAGATCATCGCCACGCCGAAGACCGTCGACAGCCCGGCCAGGATCACGCCGGCGCCGGTGTTCTTCGGCATGTGGATCGCACGGAACCCGGTGGTCGGCCGCTCGGCCTTCTTCGACTTCATGTCGTGCCACGCGTCGAGATCATGGACGACCGGCGAGAAGGCGAAATTATAGGCCGGCGGCGGCGACGAGGTCGCCCACTCCAGCGTGCGCCCGTTCCACGGATCGCCCGTGAAATCGCGCAGCTTCTCGCGGTCGCGGATGCTGACGTAGAATTGCATCAGCATGGCGCCGATCCCGGCGGCGATGATCAGCGCACCGATCGCGGCGATCACGAACCAGATCTGCAGCGACGGGTCCTCAAAGGCGCGCAGGCGGCGGGTGACGCCCATCAGCCCCAGCACGTAGAGCGGGGTGAACGCGACCCAGAAGCCGACGACCCAGCACCAGAAGCTGATCGTGCCCCAGAACTTGTCGAGCTTGAACCCGAACGCCTTGGGCCACCAGTAATTCACGCCCGCGAACATCCCGAACAGCACGCCGCCGATGATGACGTTGTGGAAGTGCGCAATCAAGAACAGCGAATTGTGGAACTGGAAGTCGGCCGGCGGCACCGCGAGCATCACCCCGGTCATCCCGCCGATCACGAAGGTCAGCATGAACGCGATCGCCCACATCATCGGCAGCTCGAAGCGGATCCGGCCACGATACATCGTGAACAGCCAGTTGAAGATCTTCGCGCCGGTCGGGATCGAGATGATCATCGTCGTGATGCCGAAGAAGCTGTTGACGCTGGCGCCCGAGCCCATCGTGAAGAAATGGTGCAGCCACACGAGATACGACAGGATGCAGATGACGATCAGCGCGTAGACCATCGACGTATAGCCGAACAGCCGCTTGCCCGAGAAGGTCGAGACGACCTCCGAGAACACGCCGAACGCCGGCAGGATCAGGATGTACACCTCCGGGTGGCCCCAGATCCAGATCATGTTCACGTACATCATCGGGTTGCCCCCGCCGGTGTTCGTGAAGAAGTTGGTGCCGACGTAACGGTCGAGGCTGAGCATCGCGAGCACCGCGGTCAGCACCGGGAAGGCCGCGACGATCAGGACGTTGGTGACCAGCGCCGACCAGGTGAAGATCGGCATCTGCATCAGGCTCATGCCCGGCGCGCGCATCTTGATGATCGTCGCCAGCAGGTTGACGCCCGACAGCAACGTCCCGACACCCGCGATCTGCAAGGCCCAGATATAATAATCGACGCCGACATCGGGCGAGTAATCGAGCCCCGAGAGCGGCGCCATCGCCAGCCAGCCGGTCCGCGCGAACTCGCCGACGAACAGGCTCATCATCACGGTCACCGCGCCGCTGACCGTCATCCAGAAGCTGAAA
Source organism: Sphingomonas phyllosphaerae FA2 (assembly GCF_000427645.1). GTDB lineage: Bacteria > Pseudomonadota > Alphaproteobacteria > Sphingomonadales > Sphingomonadaceae > Sphingomonas > Sphingomonas phyllosphaerae. The sequence goes on from NZ_KE386571.1 coordinate 2,605,560, forward strand.
TTGTTCAGGAACGGGAAGCTGACGTCGCGCGCGCCGATCTGGAGCGGGACGACATAGTTCATCAGCCCCGTGACGAATGGCATCGCCACAAAGAAGATCATGATGACGCCGTGCGCGGTGAACACCTGGTCATAATGGTGCGCGGGCAGGAAGCCTTCGCTGCCGTTGAAGGCGACCGCCTGCTGCGCGCGCATCATCAACGCGTCGGCAAAGCCGCGCAGGAACATGATGAGCGCCAGCACGATGTACATGATGCCGATCTTCTTGTGATCGACGCTGGTGAACCACTCCTTCCAGAGATAGCCCCAGAGCTTGAAATAGGTGAGCGCGCCCAACACCGCCGCGCCGCCGATCGCGACCATGATGAAGGTCCCGACGAGGATCGGCTCGTGGATCGGAAAGCTCTCGAGCGTCAGCCGCCCGAAGATCGTCTTGATGAGGTCGTCCGACATGATGTCCTCAAGCCTCCTTGGAGGCGTTGGCGCGCCGCAGCGCGGGAATTTCAGGCCCGGATTTATCGAGCATGGTCATATCGCGGTTGCCCGCGCCCGGATCGTTCGATCCCGGTGCCGCGCCCTGAGGCGCGGTCGAGTGCGGACTCTCGCCCTTCTGCGAAGGATCGCGGGTCAGCGCACCCTCGGGTTCGTCACTGCGTTGCGGCCGGTCGTTCACCGCCGGGCCGGCGTGCGACATGTTTTCCATGCAGTTCGTGCCCGGCTTCGTGCACATCGCGACGACGCGCTTGAACAACGCCGGGTCAACCGACGCGAAGCCAATCGGGCGCACCTTCTCGCTCGGCTTGGCCAGCTTCAGATAAGTGGCGTTGTCGAGCTGCCAGCGGTTGAGCTTCACGCCCGCGACCCATTGGTCGAAGCGCGCCGGGGTCACCGAATGCGTCCAGAACGTCATGTGCGAGAAGCCGGCGCCCGAATAGTTGCCAGAACGGCCCTCGAACTTGCCCGTCCGGTTCAGCACACCGTGTAGCACCGTCTCCATCCCCGGCATCGTGTAGATCATGCCCGCCATCGCCGGCACCCAGAGCGCGTTCATCACGCTCGACGAGGTCATGGTGAACTTCACCGGGCGGTCGACCGGCACGACCAGCTCGTTGACCGTCGCCACGCCCTGTTCGGGATAGATGAACAGCCATTTCCAGTCGAGCGCGACGACCTGCACCTCCAGCGGCTTCACGTTCGCCGCCACCGGCTTGCCCGGCGCGGTGCGCGCCAGCGGGCGATACGGATCAAGCGTATGCGTGCCGACCCAGGTCAAGGCGCCGAGCGCAATGATGATGAGCAGCGGCGCGGACCAGATCACCAGCTCCAGCCCGGTCGAGTGATCCCAGTCCGGCTCGTAGCTCGCCTCGGTGTTCGACTCGCGATACCGCCATGCGAACACCACCACCAATGCCATCACCGGCACGATGATCAGCAGCATCAGCACGACCGACCACACGATCAGGCTGGATTCCTGCACCGCAACATCGCCCGCGGGGCGCATCACAACGGTGTTGCACCCGCCGAGCGCGGCCAGCGCGGCCGCGGCGGCGAGGTGACGGACGAAGGGCGTGCGGCCGGGCGCACGTCTGGCGGGACGACGGGTCATGCGGCGCGAGCTAGGCTTTGCTGCGGCGCAGCGGAATAGGACATTTTGTCCCATCCACGCGCGGAATGGTTTAGGGTAGGGCTCCGCCGGAAACCGTCCGTCCGACCGATCGGGAATGAATATGGCCACCGCTTCGTCCACGTCGCTAGAGCAGGATGCTCGCGCTCTTCATAGCAGAGGGGATCACGATGTGCGCCCCGGTGAGATCGCGATCGGCGTCATTATCGGGCGCACGTCCGAGTTCTTCGACTTTTTCGTCTATGCGATCGCCTCGGTGCTCGTCTTCCCGGCGGTGATCTTCCCGTACATGCAGCCGATCGCCGCGACTTTGTGGTCCTTCGCGCTGTTCCCGCTGGCGTTCATCGCACGCCCGATCGGGACGCAGATCTTCATGAAGCTCGACCGCCGTTATGGCCGCGGCACCAAGCTGACGATCGCGTTGTTCCTGCTGGGCACCTCGACGGTGCTGGTCGCCTTCCTGCCTGGTTATGCGACGATCGGCACGTCGTCGGCGGTGCTGCTGGCGCTGTTCCGGGTCGGTCAGGGGATCGCGCTCGGCGGCGCATGGGACGGCCTGCCGTCGCTGCTGGCGCTCAACGCCCCGGAAAAGAAGCGCGGCTGGTGGGCGATGGTCCCGCAGCTCGGTGCCCCGCTCGGGCTGATCGTGGCGAGCGCGCTGTTCGCCTTCTTCCTGTCGGTGCTGCCGGCCGAGGACTTCATTTCGTGGGGCTGGCGCTATCCCTTCTTCGTGGCGTTCGCGCTGAACGTCGTGGCGTTGTTCGCGCGGCTGCGCATCGTCGTCACGCCGGAATATAGCGAGCTGTTCCATAGCCGGGAGCTGACCCCGTCGCGCGTAACCGCGACCGTCAAAGCCCAGTGGCGCAACATCATCATCGGGGCGTTCGCGCCGCTGGCGAGCTTCGCCATGTTCCACATGGTCACGGTGTTCCCGCTGTCGTGGGTGGCGCTGTACACTCGCGAGGATATCTCGACCTTCCTGATGATCGAGGTGCTGGGCGGCGCCGTGGGGCTTGGCGCGATCGTGCTGTCCGGGTTGCTCGCCGACCGGATCGGGCGGCGCAGCGTGCTCGGCTATACCGCCGCCGGGATCGCGGCGTTCAGCGGCTTCGCACCGCAGCTGCTGAGTGGCGGGCGCGCGGGCGAAATCCTGTTCATGGTGATGGGCTTCCTGCTGCTCGGTATCTCGTTCGGCCAGTCGTCGGGCGCGGTGACCAGCAACTTCCCGAAGCGTGCGCGCTACACCGGCGCGGCGCTGACCTCGGATCTGGCGTGGCTGTTCGGCGCGGGCTTCGCGCCGCTCGCCGCGCTGGCGCTGACGCAGGCGTTCGGGCTGGTCGCGGCGGGCGGGTACCTGCTGTCGGGCGCGCTCGGCACGCTGATCGCGCTGGGGCTGAACGTGGAGCTGGCACGCCGACTCGACTGAGGCGCGGCGGCTTCGGCCACGAAAAGGGCGGGTCGCGAAAGGATCGCGACCCGCCCTTTTTTGTCCCTGTGCCCTCCTCCAAACCGTCATCCCCGCGAAGGCGGGGATCCAGACGCGCAGGTCTGTCGATGAAGTCGCAACGTTAGAGGTTCTGGATTCCCGCCGACGCGGGAATGACGGTCTTCCTACGTCGTCGCCCCGGACTTGATCCGGGGCCCCGCTTCTTCACCACGTCCAGAAAAAGGAAGAAGCGGGATCCCGGGTCGAGCCCCGGAATGACAGGAATTCGCTCAATCCGGCTTCTTCGCCACGCCGACCAGCGCCGGGCGAAGCAGGCGGTCCTTGATCATCCAGCCCGACTGCATCTCCTGCACGATCGTGCCCGGTTCGGCATCGCTCGGCATCTCGACCATCGCCTGATGCTTGTTCGGGTCGAGCGGCTTCCCCAGCGCCTCGATCTTGGTCAGCCCGTGGCGGCCAAAGACATTCGCCAGTTCGCGCCCGGTCGCCTCGAGCCCGGTCACCAGCCCCTTGAACTTCTCGTCCTCGCGCAGGCTCGCCGGGATCGCGGCCAACGCGCGCTCCAGATTGTCGGCCACCGACAGCACGTCGCGCGCGAAGCCGGTCGCGGCATAGGCGCGCGCATCGGCAGCGTCCTTTTCGGCGCGGCGGCGGACGTTCTGGATATCGGCCTGCGCGTACAGCGTCTCCTGCCGCGCGGTGGCGAGCTGCTCTTCCAGCTCGGCGATGCGGGCGGTCGTGGCGTCGTGCTCCGCGACCTCGGGAGCGGCCTCTGCGGTTTCTTCCCGAAGGTCGTCGGCAGGGGTGGCGTTGTCGGTCATATCCGTCCTGTTCTTCTACGTCGAAAAACCGCGCCTCACCCGAGCAGCCGGGTGAGCGTCGCGGCCGTGAAATCCACCATGGGCACGACGCGCGCGTAGTTCAACCGCGTCGGCCCGATCACGCCGACCACGCCGACGACGCGCCCGTCGCGGCCACGGAACGGCTTCGCGATCACCGAGGAGCCGCTGAGCGTGAACAATTTGTTCTCCGCGCCGATGAAGATGCGCGTCGCATCGCCGGCGCGCGCCGAGTCGAGCAGCGCCGCGACCTCCTGCTTCCCGTCGAGATCGTCGAGCAATGCGCGCACCCGCTCCAGATCGGCTGTCGCGGCATCGTCGAGCAGCCGCCCGTGCCCGCGCACGATCAGCACCGGGCGGCGCGCGCCATCCTCGCTCCACACCGCCAGCCCGCGCTCCACCAGCGCACGCGCCGCCGCGTCGAGCGCCGAGCGCCCCTGCGACAGTTCGTGCTCCAGCCGCGCGCGCGCCTCGCCGAGCGTCAGCCCGGCGAGCGTCGCGGTCATGAAATTGCCCGCCTCGACCAGCGCACCCGGCGCAATCCCGCCCGGCAGGTCGATAACGCGGTTCTCGACCGCACCGTCCTCGCCCACCAGCACCGCCAGCGCCTGCGTGCCCCCAAGCGGCACGAAGCCGATCGAGCGCAACACCGCCTCGCGCTTGGGCACCATCACCAGCCCGGCACACGCCGACAGCCCCGAAAGCGCCGCGGTGGTCGCCGCCAGCGCTTCCTCGACCGGCCCGCCGGTCCCGGCGCGCGCCTCGATCTGCTGGCGTTCCTCGTCGCTCGGCGCGTGCGCCTGCATCATGCCGTCGACGAACAGCCGCAGCCCGCGCTCCGTCGGCATCCGCCCCGCCGAGGTATGCGGCGCGGTGAGCAGCCCCGCCAGCTCCAGCTGCGCCAGCACGCCGCGGATCGACGCGGGCGACAGGTTGAGCCCCGCCTGCGCCAGCGTCCGCGAGCCCACCGGCTGCCCACTCTCCAGATAGCCGTCGACCACGCGCCGAAAGATATCGCGGGCGCGGTCGGTAAGCTCGGCGATGGGCGGCGAACGGGTCACGCGCGCAGATGTATGCGCCCGCGCCGCGTGGCTCAACCGTCTTGGACAACCCTCGGAAGCTCCTTCATCTTCCGGTAATTGCTCTGGCGCATGGTGGCACAGCGAGGAGCAGCAATGCCATATAGTCTATTTTTCGACAGCGAGCTGCATTTGCTGGTCGTGCGTTGGGATCGCATCTTCACGACCGAGGAAGCCGTGGATTACGGGCATGTCTACATGCGCGGCTTCCTGAACGCCGGGTTTCGCCCGGGCTATCGCCTGCTGATGGACATGACACGCTGCGATGCGCAACCGCAGGCCACGCTGGCCGAGCTGGAAAATCACATGCGCAAGATCCCGAAGGCGAGCCGGATTGCGGTGGCCGCCACCGCGCCGCTGCTCCGCAATCAGGTGCGCCGGGTAATGACGCAGCCGTATATGCGATTGTTCGACGACACCGCCGCGGCGCGCGGCTGGGTGGTGAGCTGACCGCGCCACAAACGCCGTCGCCCCTGCGCAGGCAGGGGCTCATGCCTGTATCGTCCGGGTAGTCGGCTGACACAGACGCCGACACCGCCGTGACTGGCCGCTCGCGAAACGACAAAGACATAGGCCCCTGCCTGCGCAGGGGCGACGGACCCGTGTCAGCGTTTCCCGATGAACCCCGCAATCGGCAGCAGAGCCGGCGCGTCCTGCAGTGCCTTGGCCATTGCCGCATTGCCGACCCGGCACCCGTAATAGAAGTGCAGATGCCCTGCCCCGCCGCTCGCCATCGCCCAAGTGACGTCGACACTCGGCATGTCGGTCGGCGCGGGGCCGCAATCGGGCGAGCCCATCTCCACCCGCCGTTCGCCATCGGGTCGATACGGTTCGAGCGCCGCAGCGAAGCGGCGATAGTCGGCCGGGGCGACCCGGAACGCCCGGCTACCCGACACCGCCGTGAATCGCTCGCCCTCGAACGTGCCGGTACCGTCCGCGCGGACCGTCACCTTATAGACCGGGCAGGTCCCATAGCACGGCTTCGTCGCATAGCTGACCGACTCGCCCTCGATCGCCACCGGCGCACCGGCTGCCGGGGATCGCAGCTCGACGGGCGTACACCCCGCCGCCAGCACCAACACCATCGCCATCATCACCCGCATCGCATCCTCCCGTTAGTCGCTGGCGTCGCCGCACCAACCCCGCTAGGGGCGTGGGCGATCCGACCTTGAGGAGAGTTGAATGCGCCCCAGCGGCCGCACCCCCGACCAGATGCGCCCGATCACGATCGAGCCGCGCTTCACCCGCCACGCCGAAGGTTCGGTGCTGATCGGCTTCGGCGATACCAAGGTGCTGGTCACCGCCTCCGTCGAGGAGCGCGTGCCGCCGTTCCTGCGCGGCAAGGGTCAAGGCTGGGTCACCGCCGAATACGGGATGCTCCCGCGCGCCACGCATACGCGCGGCAGCCGTGAAGCCGCCAAGGGCAAGCAGTCCGGGCGCACGCAGGAGATCCAGCGGCTGATCGGGCGCAGCCTGCGCGCGGTCACCGATCTGACGTTGCTGGGCGAGCGGCAGATCACGCTCGATTGCGACGTGATCCAGGCCGATGGCGGCACGCGCACCGCGTCGATCTCGGGCGCGTGGGTCGCGCTGCGGCTGGCGGTCGACGGGCTGCTCGCGTCGAGCAAGCTGACTGCCGACCCGATCAAGCAGAAGATCGCGGCGGTGTCGTGCGGCATCTATCAGGGCAATCCGGTGCTCGACCTAGATTACGACGAGGATTCGAACGCCGACGCCGACGCCAATTTCGTGCTGCTCGAAAACGGCCACATCGCCGAGGCGCAGGCGACCGCCGAGCACGCCACCTATGACGAGGAAGCGCTGCTGCGCCTCCTCCGCCTCGCGCGGATCGGCTGCAACGAGATCTTCGCCGCGCAGGCGCGCGCCGTCGCATGAGCGGTGAGGGAAAGGAGCCGCAGGCGATCCGCAAGCTCCAGCCCGGCAAGCTGGTGATCGCCAGCCACAATGCCGGCAAGGTGCGCGAGATCGCGGCGCTGCTGGAGGGCCGCGGGCTCGACGTCATTTCGGCGGGCGCGCTCGACCTGCCCGAGCCCGAGGAAACCGGCACCACCTTCGTGATGAACGCCGAGCTGAAGGCGCGCGCGGCGGCGGACCTGTCGGGTCTGCCCGCGCTCGCCGACGACAGCGGCTTGTGCGTCGATGCGCTGGGCGGCGATCCCGGCATCTTCTCGGCGCGCTGGGGCGGGCCGGAGAAGGACTTCGGGCATGCGATGCGGCTGATCGAGGACAAGCTCGCCGAAACCCCCGACGCGCCCCGCGACGCGCACTTCGTCTGCGCGCTGGCGCTGGCGTGGCCCGACGGGCATGTCGAATGGTTCGAGGGGCGCGTCGACGGCACGCTCGTCTGGCCACCTCGCGGCGACAAGGGGCATGGCTACGACCCGGTGTTCCAGCCGGTCGGGCACGACGTGACCTTCGGCGAGATGGACGAACCCGCCAAGAACGAGATCAGCCATCGCGGCGACGCGTTCCGGCAAATGGTCGCGGCGGTGTTCTGAAGCTAGACCGTCATTCCCGCGCAGGCGGGAATCCAGAACCTCTGACGCTTGTGGCTCTTACGCTGACCTGCGCGTCTGGATTCCCGCCTGCGCGGGAATGACGGCTGAGGGACGGGCCGCCCTCAATCCCTCAATACGCCCGCCGCCCCGACAACTCGCCGCCGGGATTGTAGCGGCAGACCAGGAAATCCTGCGTTTGCCCGCTCTCCATCGCGCATCCGACCTCGGTGGTCGTGCGCCACACGATCTGCGCGTAATGCGCCGCATCCTGCCAGCGCCCCGTGCGACTAAAGCCCGGGCTCGGGCGATTGCGGAAGTTGCGCCGCTCCTCGATCCAGTACCGCGCCATCTCGCCGTAATCATAGCCGTCGCGCGTGCCGGCGAACAGATTCTCGCCCTGCCACCCCGCGCCCGCCGGCTGGTCGGCGTGGAACAATCGGCCACTGCGCGCCAGCACCTGCGCATGCCGCGCGGCGGCCGCTGCGAGCGACGGGCTCCACGCCAGCGGCGCCAGCCCGACCGCCACTCGTGCACGATTGTGCACGTCGAGCATCGCGCGCTTGAGCGACACCACATCACGGGAGGGGGTGGCACGCTGGATACGGAACTCGACCCCGGCGGCCACAGCGGGCGCACAGGACGTAACGGCAAGCAACAACGCGACGAATCGGCGAACAAGCATCACCAACCTGGATGTCAAAGTCGTTGCGCTACGGCAACATGGCGCAGATCCGGCATGCGGCGACGGTGGCGTTTGCTGCGACGAACCGCCATATGCGCGCGATCATGGGCATGATCGACCTCGTCTCCCCCGACGCCGCGGCGGCGCAGGACCGCGCCGCGCGCGCCGCCGCGCCGCTCGCGCTGTACATCCACTGGCCGTTCTGCGTCTCGAAATGCCCCTATTGCGACTTTAACAGCCATGTCCGCGCCACCGTCGACGAGGCGGCGTGGCACGACGCGCTGCTCGCCGATCTCGCGCACGAGGTGGCGTTGCTGCCCGGCCGGCGGCTCGGGTCGATCTTCTTCGGCGGCGGCACCCCCTCGCTGATGCCGCCCGCCACCGTCGCCGCGCTGATCGAGGCCGCGACCCGCGCATGGACGCCGGTCGGCGATGTCGAGATCACGCTGGAGGCCAATCCGTCGTCGGTCGAGGCGGCGCGCTTCGCCGATCTCGCCGCAGCCGGGGTCAATCGCGTCTCGCTCGGGCTACAGGCGCTCGACGACGAAGCGCTGCGATTCCTCGGCCGCGCGCACGGCGTCGACGAGGGGCTCGGCGCGTTCGCCGTCGCACAGCGCCATTTCGCGCGGGTCAGCTTCGACCTGATCTACGCGCGTCCCGGCCAGTCGCTCGATGCGTGGGACGCCGAGCTGGCGCGCGCGCTGTCGTTCGGCACCGAACATCTGTCGCTGTATCAACTGACGATCGAGCCCGGCACGCGCTTCGCCACCGAGGCCGCGGCGGGGCGGCTGACGATCCCCGATGGCGACAGCGCCGCCGACCTGTTCGAGCTGACCCGCGCGCGCACCGCGGCGGCGGGGTTGCCCGCCTATGAAATCTCCAACCACGCCCGCGCCGGGGCGGAGAGCCGCCACAATCTCGCTTACTGGCGCTACCGCGATTACGCCGGCATCGGCCCCGGCGCGCACGGCCGCCGCGACCATCTCGCGACATTCCGCCGCAAGAAGCCCGAGAACTGGCTCGCCGCGGTGGCGCGCAACGGTCACGGGCTGGAGAGCGAGGAGCCGCTGGATGCCCCGACCCGCGTCGGCGAGGCGTTGCTGATGGGGCTGCGGCTGCGCGAGGGCGTCGACGTCGCGGCGATCGCGGCGGCAGGCGGGATGGGCGTCGAGCAGATCGTCGACCTCGCCGCGATCGCCGCGCTGCCGGATCTGATCGTCCACGAGGGCGAGCGGCTGCGCGTCACCGACGCAGGCATGATCCTGCTCGACGCGATCCTGCCGAAGGTGGTGCGCTAGGGAGCCACACCCTCCCCGTCGCCCCGGACTTGATCCGGGGCCCCGCTTCTTCTTGGCGACCGACGTAAGAAGCAGGATCCCGGATCAGGTCCGGGATGACGGGATGAGGCAAGTGGCTGGCACAACCAGAAACACGGGCACCTATCCCGCCAACCCGCTCCACTTCTGATCCGACCCGGCATTGGCAACCACTGCCTCGACGAACGCCATCGTCCGCACGCCGTCGCCGGTGCCCGGGAACCACGCCGCCGCGCCGCGCTCGGCGACCGCATCACCACCGCGGATCGTCGCCGCCACCGCGCGATAGAGGTTCGCGAACGCCTCGATATAGCCCTCCGGGTGCCCCGCGGGCGTGCGGATGCGCGCCAGCGTGGTGTCGGCCATCCCCGGCCCGCCGGTGCGCACGATCTCGCCCGGCTTGTCGAGCCAGCGTAGCGTCAGCGTATTGGGCTCCATCTGCGCCCAGTCGAGCCCGCCCTTCTCACCGTGGATGCGCAGCCGCAGGCCGTTCTCGTCGCCCGCCGCCACCTGCGTCGCCTTCAGCACGCCGCGCGCGCCGCCGTCGAAGCGCAGCAGTACGCTGACGTCGTCGTCGAGTCGCCGCCCGGGCACGTGCGTCGTCAGGTCGGCGCACAGCGACTCGACCTGCAACCCGCTGACATGCTCGGCAAGCTGGAACGCATGCGTCCCGATATCGCCAAGGCACCCGCCCAGCCCGGCGCGCGCCGGGTCGGTGCGCCACTCGGCCTGTCGATTGCCTTCGCGGTCCAACGCGCTGCTCAGCCACCCTTGCGAATATTCGACCTGCACCAGCCGGATCGCGCCGAGGTCGCCACGCGCCACCCGCGCGCGCGCTTCCTCGACCATCGGATAGCCGCTGTAGGTGAAGGCCAGCGCATAATGCCGCCCGCTCCGCTCGGCCGCGGCGGCGATCGCCTTGGCTTCGTCGAGGTTCAGCGACATCGGCTTTTCGCAGATGACGTGGAAGCCCGCGTCGAGCGCCGCGATCGACATTGGCGCATGCAGGTGATTCGGTGTCACGATCGCCACCGCGTCGATCCGTTTGCCCTCCGGCAGCGCACGCTCGGCCGAAAGCAGCTCGTCAATCGAGCCATAAACGCGTCCCGCATCCATCCCGAGCAGCTCGCCGGTGCGCGTATTGCGGCCGGAATCGGTGCTGAACGCACCCGCGACCAGCCGCCAGTCGCCGTCGACGCCCGCCGCCATCCGGTGGACCGCACCGATGAACGCGCCTTCGCCGCCGCCGACCATACCGAGCTTAAGTGGTTCTACCCGCGCCATTCATCCTCCCGTCATCCGCATACCGGCATTACGAAGACCGTAACGTCAGCCGCCTTGCTATCGCCCGGTTTAGCGGTAAACTGGCGGCAATCAATTCGGGTTTGGAGAGTATGCGATGAAGTTGATCGCCGGTCTGGCCACCGCGCCAGTCGCCGCCATTGTCGCGCTGGTCGTTTCGGCCCCCGCGCCGGCGCAGCAGAACGGGCAGCAGGCATTCGCCGCGTGCAAGGCGTGCCACACGCTCCACAAGGGCGAGCGCAATGGCATCGGCCCGAACCTCGCCGGGCTGTTCACGCGCGCGCCGGCCTCCGCGCCGGGCTTCAACTATTCGGCCGCCTTCAAGAAGGCGCAGCTGAAGTGGAACGACGCGTCGCTCAACGAATATCTCGCCGCGCCGCAGAAGAAGGTGCCGGGCACGCGGATGCCGATCTCGACCCCCGATCCCGCCAAGCGCGCCGCGATCATCGCCTATCTGAAGTCCGAGACCGCCAAGTGAGCGGCGGCGGCACCATGCGCGGCCCGGGCGTCTTCCTCGCGCAGTTCATGGGTGACGCCGCGCCGTTCGACACGCTTGACAACGCCGCGCGCTGGATGGCCGAGGCCGGTTACGAAGGCGTGCAGATCCCGACCCGCGACGAGCGGTGCATGGACCTGAAACTCGCCGCCGAGAGCCAGGATTATGCCGACGAGCTGGTCGGACGTTGCCGCGAGGCGGGCGTCGCGATCACCGAATTGTCGACCCACCTGCAAGGCCAGCTCGTCGCGGTCCACCCCGCCTATGACACCGCCTTCGACGTGTTCGCGCCGGAAGAATTGCGCGGCAAGCCCGCCGAGCGGCAGGCATGGGCGGTCGACCAGCTCAAGCTCGCCGCCAAGGCGAGCCGGCGGCTCGGGCTCGACGCGCATGCCACCTTCTCGGGCGCGTTCGCATGGCCGTTCGTCTATCCGTGGCCGCAACGCCCGGCGGGGATGGTCGAGGACGCGTTTGCCGAACTCGGCAAGCGCTGGACCCCGATCCTCGACACGTTCGAGAACGAAGGCGTCGACCTCTGCTTCGAGCTGCACCCCGGCGAGGACCTGCACGACGGCACCACCTTCGAGCGATTCCTGGACGCGGTCGGCGGGCACCAGCGCGCCAATATCCTCTACGACCCCAGCCACTTCGTGCTGCAGGCGATGGATTATCTCCAGTTCATCGACTTCTACCACGAACGAATCCGCATGTTCCACGTCAAGGATGCGGAGTTCAACCCGACCGGCAAGGCGGGTGTGTACGGCAGCTATTCGGACTGGGTCGACCGCCCGGGCCGCTTCCGCTCGCTCGGCGACGGACAGGTCGATTTCGGCGGCATCTTCTCGAAGCTGACGCAATATGGCTATGCCGGCTGGGCGGTGCTGGAATGGGAATGCTGCCTGAAGCATCCCGAGGACGGCGCACGCGAAGGCGCACCGTTCATCGCCGCGCACATGATCCGCCGCCCCGAGCGCGCCTTCGACGATTTCGCGGGCGGCTCCGATCCGGCCGCGAACCGGCGCTTGCTCGGGCTCGACTGATTGGCCAGACTGTAAAAATCAGATAAAAGAATCGCGCGATCATAAAGGGGTAGAGGGTGCAGACAGAGGCAGCGGCGTTTACGGGACAGCATCGGTCCCGCTTGTTCTGGCTGAGCGTGCTGGCGCTGACCACCGCGGCGGTCAGCGCGTCGCTGCGCGCGGCGATCGCCAGCAGCCTGAAGGCGCAGTGGATCGACCCGATCGCCCCGGTCGAGGCCGGCGAGCTGATCGGCGCGGCGCTCGGCTCCGCGTTCCTCGGCTTCGCGATCACGCTGTTCGTCGCCAGCGCGCTGCTCGACAAGATCGGCGCCAAGCGGATCGTGATCGGCTCGGGCGTCTGCTTCATCCTCGGCACCGCCTTGATCGTCGGCGCGGGCGCGATCGCGACCGGCATGACGATCTATTCGCTGGTGTGGCTGGGCATGATGCTCAGCGGGATCGGCTGGGGTCTGGCCGAATCGTCGATCAACCCGCTGACCGCGCGCCTCTATCCCGAAGAGACCACGCACCGCTTAAACGTGCTCCACGCTTGGTATCCGGGCGGGCTGATCATCGGCGGGCTGGCGGGCGTGTTCCTCGCCAACGTGCTGCCGTGGCAGGCGATCATGGGGCTGGTGTTTCTGCCCGCGATCGGGGTCGTCATCATCGGCGCGACCACCACCTTCCCCCCTGCCCCCGCGGCGGTCGAGGGCGAGAGCTTCGGCACGATGATCGGCGAGGTGTTCCGCCGCCCAAGCTTCTTCGTCTGGTTCGGCGCGATGTTCCTGACCGCCTCGTCGGAGCTGGCGCCGGGTCAGTGGCTCGACGTCGCGCTCACCAACCGCGTGGGCATGCGCGGCATCCTGCTGCTCGTCTATGTCAGCGCGCTGATGTTCGTGTTCCGCCACTTCGCCGGGCGGCTGGCGGGCAAGCTGTCCAATCCGGGCTTGCTGTGGATCTCCAGCCTGCTCGCCGCAATTGGCCTGTTCCTGCTGTCGCGCGCGCAGTCGCCGGTTGCGGCGCTGGTCGCCTCGACCGTCTGGGGGCTGGGCGTGTGCGCGATGTGGCCGACGATGCTCGCCTCGGTCGCCGAACGCTATCCGCGCGGTGGGGCATGGGCGCTCGGGCTGGTCGGCTCGGCCGGCGCGCTCGCCAGCTTCTTCGTGCTTCCGGCGCTCGGCGGGATGTTCGACGAGGCCAAGGTGCGGCTCGCGGGTGGGCCGGAGGCCTTCAAGCAGCTGACCGGCGAGGCGCTGCGCCAGGTCGAGGACGCCGCCGCATCGCAGTCGTTCGCCAAGCTCGCGCTGGTGCCGATCGTGCTGCTGTTCGTGTTCGGTGCGATCTGGCTGTCCGAGCGTCGCCGCCGCGCGACGGTCGCTGCGGCATGACCCCGTCGCGCCGCACGGTTCTGGCAGGGGCCGCCGCCGCGGCGCTGTCGTCGTCGGCGCAGGGGCAAGCACGCGTGAGCAACGCAGCGACCTTCTCGCTCAACTACGCGCCCCACGAAGGCAGTTTCGCGAGCCGCGGCAACCGGATCGAGCAGATCGCCTTCGCCGCCGACCAAGGCTTCCGCGCCTGGGAAGACAATGAGGCGCGCAGCCGCAGCGTCGCCGAGCAGGACGCGATGGCGAAGGCGCTGCAACAGCGCGGGATGACGATGGGCGTGTTCGTCGCGTCGATGCCGAAATGGTCGGCGTTCCGCCCGGTTTTCGGCAGCGACGACGGCGCGGAGCGCGAGGCGTTCCTCGCCGACGTCCGTGCCTCGGTCGAGGTCGCCAAGCGGCTGAACGCGAAGCACATGACCGTCGTCACTGGGTTCGTCGACCACAAGGTGCCGATGGAGATGCAGACCGGGCGCGTCATCGACCTGATGCGCCGCGCCGGCGACATCCTCGCGCCGCACGGTCTGGCGTTGGTCATGGAGCCGCTCAACACGCGCACCGACCATCCAAACGTCTATATGCAGTCGTGGGCGGCCGGCTATGCGGTGGCGCGCGGCGCGAACAGCCCGGCGGTCAAGGTGCTCGCCGATTGCTATCACGAGCAGATCCAGTCCGGCAATTTGATCCGGTCGCTCGGCATGATCTGGGACGAGATCGGCTATATCCAGTTCGGCGACAACCCCGGCCGCAAGGAGCCTGGGACCGGCGAAGTCAATTACAACAACATCGTGCGCTTCCTGCGCGAGCGTCGCTATCGCGGCGTGATCGGCATGGAACATGGCACATCGCAGCCGGGACGTGCGGGCGAGGAGCGGCTGATCGCCGCTTACCGCGCGATCGACGCGGCATGAGCCGGCGCAGCATCAGCATTACGGGAGAGGGTGAGTGATCGACAGACGACAAGCCTTGGGCGGCATCGCCGCCATGTTCGGGGCGTCCTTGTACGCACCGCTGGCACGCGCGGCGACCGCCGCGGCGGCAAAGGGTGGCGGCATCCCCGTCATTAGCGAGGGACCGCCGAGCACGCAGGTGTTCACCGCGCCGCAGCGCGCGTTGATGAGCGCGCTCAGCGACCGGGTGATCCCGACCACCGACACGCCGGGCGCGATCGCCGCGGGCGTGCCGGACTATATCGAGAAGCTGCTCGCCGACTGGTCGACCCCTGACGATCGCGTGCCGATCATCGCCGGGCTCGACGCGATCGCGGCGCGCGCGCAGACCGACTACAAGAAACCCGCCGCACAGCTCACGCCCGCGCAGCACGACGCGCTGCTGACGCTGGCGATGGACGACAAATTGCCCGGCGGCAAAGCGTTCTTCGAGCCGTTCCGCCAGATGGTGATCGCCGGTTACTATACGTCGGAGATCGGCATCACGCAGGAGCGCGAATATCTGCCCGTCCCCGGCAGCTATGACGGCGCCTTCCCCTATACCAACGTCAACAAGGTCTATTCCTCATGATCGCCAACCGTCGCAACGTCCTCGCCGGTGCCGGCGGCCTCGCCGCGCTCGGACTGTTCGGGGTTTCGGCGCAGGCCGCACAGCTCGGCGCGATCGGGCTCCAGCTCTACACGATCCGCGAGATCTTCGGGCCGGATCCGATGGGCACGCTCGAGAAGGTCGCCAAGATCGGCTATCGCGAGATCGAATATGGCGGTGGTGGCTATGACAAGATGGACCATGCCGCGCTGCGCCGCACGCAGGACCGCCTCGGGCTGAAGGCGCCGTCGGTCCACGTTCCCTACGAATGGCTGCTCGCCGACTTCAACGCGGTCGTGAAGATGGCCAAGACGCTGGGTGCGGATACGATCATCCTGCCATACATGACCGACCAGCATCGCAACGAGGCTGCCTGGAACACCGCGCTGAAGGATTTCAACCGCTTCGCGCGCGATCTGAAGAAGGTCGGGCTGGCGTTCGCCTATCACAACCACGATTTCGAATTCACCGTGAAGCCCGGCGGCGTGTCGCTCTATGACCGGTTGCTCAAGGAGACCGACCCGGCGCTGGTCAAGCTCGAGATCGACCTGTTCTGGGCGATCACCGCGGGGCAGGACCCGGCCGCGATGATCCGGCAGCATGCGGGGCGCATCTACGCCTATCACGTCAAGGACAAGCGCGCCGACGGCAGCATGTGCGCGGTGGGTGAAGGCAAGATCGACTTTGGCGCGATCTTCAAGCTGAACCGCGTGGCGGGCGTGAAGCACTTCTACGTCGAAAACGACCAGTGCCCGGCGCCCTACCTGCCTGACATCACCACCAGCTTCAACACGTTGCGCAAGCTGACGTTCTGATCGCGCCGACGGAGAGGATTTTACTTATGGCAGCGACCGATACTTTCGACGCGATCGTCATCGGCTCCGGCGTCAGCGGCGGTTTCGCCGCGAAGGAGCTGACCGAAAAGGGCCTGCGCGTCCTGATGCTCGACCGCGGCATCATGGTCGAACATGGCGAGGGTTATCCGTACGACGGCAAGCCCGCCTATGAGGTGCCCGCGCGCAACTCGATGCCGCCCGCGGTGATGGAGAGCGACTACTTCATCACCAAGCACGGCTATGTCACGCCCAGCAACCGCAAGTTCTACAACGACGACCGGCTGAACCCCTATGCCTATGACGAGGGCAGCAAGTTCTACTGGATCCGCCCGGCCGCGGTCGGCGGCAAGTCGCTGATCTGGGGCCGCTGGACCTTCCGCTGGGCGCCCGAGGACTTCGAGGCCAACAAGCGCGACAATGTCGCGATCGACTGGCCGATCCGCTACGAGGACGTTGAGCCCTGGTACAAATACGTCGAGAACTACATCGGCGTATCGGGCTCGCGCGAGAATCTGCCGCAGCTGCCTGACAGCGACTTCCAGCCGCCGATGCAGATGAACATCGCGGAGAAATGGGTGAAGCCGCGGCTCGAGTCGAAGTTCCCGGGCCGCAAGCTCATCAACACGCGCCTCACCAACATGACCGAGGACAAGCCCGACCAGAACCGGACGAAATGCCAGTATCGCAACCAATGCGGTAACGGCTGCTCGTTCGGTGCGTATTTCTCGACGCAGGCGGTCACCCTGCCGGCGGCACGTGCGACCGGCCGGCTGACGCTGCGTTCCGACGCGGTCGTCACCAACCTCGAATATGATGCGACGAAGAAGCGCGTCACCGGCGTCCGCTACGTCGATGCCAAGACCGGGCAGGCGCAGGTCGTCAAGGCGCGGATGGTGTTCCTGTGCGCCTCGGCACTCGCCTCAGTGCAGATCATGATGAACTCGAAGCGTCCGGACGGACGCAGCTGGTTCGACAGCAGCGGCACGCTTGGCAAGTATGTGATGGACCACATCTTCCGCGTCAGCATCGGCGGCAACATCCCGGGCATGACCGAGTACATCGAGTACGGTCGTCGTCCGGGTGGCGTCTACATCCCGCGCTTCCGCAACGTCGGCGGCGACGAGGGCGTCGGGTTCAAGCGCGGCTATGGCTATCAGGGCTCGGCCTATCGCTCGCCCGCCGGTCCGGTCGGCTTCGGCAAGTCGATGAAGGACGGGATGCGCAAGTATAACGGCTGGCAGTTCGGGATGACCGCGTTCGGCGAGTGTCTGCCGTACGAGGACAATCGCGTCTCGCTGCATCCGACCAAGGTCGATCGCTTCGGCGTCCCGCTGATGGTCTTCAACGTCACCTTCCGCGACAACGAGCTGAAGATGATGGCCGACGCGCGCGAACAGGGCGAGGCGATGCTGCGTGGCGCCGGGCTGACCGACGTGCAGAGCCGCGAGGGCGAGCACGTCCCCGGCGACGCGATCCACGAAATGGGCGGTGCGCGCATGGGCGCCGATCCGCGCACCTCGGTGCTCAACAAGTGGAACCAGGCACACGACGCGCCGAACCTGTTCGTCACCGACGGCGCGCAGATGGCGTCGGTGGCGTGCGTCAACCCGTCGCTGACCTTCATGGCGATGACCGCGCGTGCCTGTGACAATGCGGTCAAGCTGATGAAGGCCGGCACGATCTGAGGCCACGCCTTGCCGTCGCCGTCATCGCGCCCCGCACGGGCGAAGCAAGCCCGCCCTGCGGAGCGCGATGAGGGACGACGTGGGGCTTTCTCGTGAGCGAACGTCGCCGCCAGGGCGTCACGATCCGCGCCGTTGCCGAGCGCGCCGGCGTCTCGGCAATGACCGTCTCCAACGTCATCAACCGCGCCGGGCGCGCCAGCCCGGCGACGGTCGCCGCGGTCCATGCCGCGGTCGCCGAACTCGGCTATGTCCCTAACGTCGTCGCGCGCCGGCTCGCACGGGCACGCGCGACGACGGTCGGGCTGCTCTATAGCGGCGCGCGCGCGCCATTCCTCGACGCCATCCTCGTCGGCGCGCTGCGCGCCACCAATGCCCGCGGGCTGCAATTGCTGCTGCACGAGGAAGCCCCCGGCACCCCCGAAGCTGCCGAAGCCGCCGCACGCTCGCTCGCGCGTGGCGGTGCCGACGCGCTGTTGCTGGTGCCGCCCTTCGCCGAGTTGTTGCACGACTCGCCGGTGCTTCAGGACCTCGCGCTGCCCGTCGCCGCGATCGCGATCGGCCATGTCATGCCCGGTATCGCCACGGTGCGGATCGACAATCGCGCCGCGATGGCGGACCTGACCGCATTGCTGATCGCGCGCAACTATCGTCGGATCGCGCTGATTGCGGGCAACCCCCGCCACTCCGACAGTGCGCCACGCGTGCAGGGCTATTACGACGCGCTGGCCGCGCACGGCATTGCCGCCGACCCGTCGCTGGTGATAGAGGGTCGCTTTGACCGCAGCTCGGGCGAGGAAGCGGCGCAGGCGCTGCTGGCCGGCGCGACGCGACCCGATGCGATCATGTGCAGCAACGACGATATGGCCGCCGGGGTGATCGCCGAGGCGCACCGGCGCGGGCTGGTGCTCCCGCGGGACCTTGCCGTCACCGGCTTCGACGACACCACGCTGGCGGCGCGCATCTGGCCGCCGCTCACCACCGTCCGCCAGCCTGCCGAGGAAATGGCCTTCCGCGCCGCCGAGCGACTGATCGGCACCGGGGACGGCGACGAAGCCGCCAGCGACATGATCGTCCCGCACGCGATCGTCGAACGCGAGTCGACGCCACAGCGATAGGATTAAGGTTTTGATTGCCCCATGCCACCACGCTCCGCGAAGCTGGCGGCGTCCGGGTTCAGCGGTAAAGACCGTCATTGCGAGCGCAGCGAAGCAATCCAGAGCCGGATCAGGACGCCCTGGATTGCTTCGCTACGCTCGCAATGACGAACCTAGTCGCTGACGGCTCCTTCAGGGATGCACCCGCCCCGTCAGCACCGGTTCGTCGAGGTCGATCGCCTCGCGCGTCAGCTGCTTGCGCTTATGCTTCCCGGCATGGGCGACACCCTTCACCACGTCGCCGACCAGCATCAACGGATCGGTCGCCTCGCCCGGTCGCTCGCAACAGCTGCCGGGCGCGATCGCGGTCTGCACCCCGCGCGCGAGCGCGACCACCGGCCCGAAGATATTGAACCCGACGGTGCATCCATCCAGACGCGTCGCGCACGGGCCAGACTCAGACGCCAGTGCGCCAATCCCCCTCATATCGCGATTGACCGGACGGGGCCTCGGCGAAACCGCCTCGTTCGGCAACGGCAGCGCCTGTGACGGCAGTGGATCGGCGCACACCACCACCTCGCCCTGATCGCTGCTGCGAACGCACGGCTCATCGTTCACCGGGGCGAGGATCGAGCGTCGTGTCGGCACCGCCGGGGCTGCGGCTTGTAGCAGGATCGCGACGATCAGCATCGCGCCGGTCCGATCACGGATGCACGCGACCGGTCAGCACCGGCTCGTCGAGGTCGATCGTCTCGCGCGATGCCTTTCCCGGCCCCGGCTTATGCTTGCCGATCCGCCCAACCCCGGCAACGACGTCACGCCCCAACCGATAATGATCGGTCGCTTCTCGCGAGTCTTCGCAACAGCTTCCGGGAGCGACCAGCTTCTGCACTCCGCGCACCAACGCCGTTCCCATACCGAAAAGGTTCAAGGGCGCGAGACAGCCCCGAATCGTTGCCGAACAAGGATCGGCCTCCGATCGCAACGCCGCTATACCTGTCAGGTGGCGGTTGACCGGTTTCGGCATCGACGCGACCGCCTCTTCGGGCAAAGGTAGCGCCTGCGCCGGCAGCGGATCGGCACATACCACAACCTCGTTGACCGCCGACCGGCGCACGCACGGCTGTGTACCGACCGGCACCAGCACCGAATGGCTGCGCGGCACGGCCGGGGCTGCGGCCTGTAGCAAGAGCGCAACGATCAGCATCGCCGCGCATCCTGCGGGGCCGCATGCGCGCGGTCAACCGACCGCGCGCCGTTTCGGGTCAGGGACGCAGCGCGGTATCGTCGCGGTCGTCGAGATCGTCCGTGGCGACATTGCCATCGTCGAACTCGGCCTGCACCTCGTCCTCCGCGACGTCGCTGTCGTCGGCGTCGACATCGCCGTCCTGCCGCGCGACCTCACCGTCGGTCATCAGCAGCTCGTCCTCGTCCTCGGCGTCGTCATCGGTGCCGATGTCGGGTTCGAGATCGACGATGATCGTCCCGTCGCCCGGCCCGTCGCGGGTCGCCTCCAGGATTTCGGCGCGCTGGCTCTCGTCATAGCCGTCCTCGTCATAGCCATCGTCGCCCGAGCCCTGACCATACACCTGATGCCCGCCCATCGCGCAGCTCCTCCAATCGTTACGCCGATCGAACGGCAGACTCACCCCGCCGGTTCCGGTGGCTGGCGTCCCGACCGCGGAGCGCTTACCTAGGATGTTCAGAATCACGGACGAATGACCATGCTCGACACCCCCGCCGGCTCCGACACCGCCGCCGTCCCCACGCTCAGCCTCGCCGATCAGGCGCGCGACCCCGATGCGTTCGCCGCCGCGCTGGGCGGATCGTTCGAGCGGTTCGGGTTCGCGATCGTCGCGGATCATGGCGTGCCGCAGCCGCTGATCGATCGTGCCTGGACGGAAACCGCCGAGCTGTTCGCGCTGCCCGAGGAAGAGAAGCGCCGCTACCACACGCCCGGCGGCGGCGGTGCGCGCGGCTACACCCCGTTCAAGACCGAGATCGCCAAGGACGCGCGCCACGTCGACCTCAAGGAATTCTGGCACGTCGGCCGCGAACTGCCGCAGGGCCATCGCTACGCCGCCGACATGGCCTCCAATATCTGGCCCGAAAGCCCCGCCGGCTTCCGCGACACCTTCATCGAGCTGTTCGCCGCCTTCGATCGTGCCGGCGACCGGCTGCTGTCGGCGATCGCGCGCCACCTCGGCCTCGCGCCCGACTGGTTCGACCCGGCGGTTAAGGACGGCAATTCGGTGCTGCGCCTGCTCCACTATCCGCCGATCCCCGCCGATGCCGAGGGAGTCCGCGCCGGCGCGCACGAGGACATCAACCTCATTACCCTGCTGCTCGGTGCCGAGGAAGCCGGGCTCGAGCTGCTCGATCGCGCCACCGGCCAGTGGCTCGCGATCAAGCCGCCGGAGGGCGCGATGGTCGTCAACGTCGGCGACATGCTGCAACGGCTGACCAACCACGTCCTGCCCTCGACCACGCACCGCGTCGTCAACCCGCCGCCCGAGCGCCGCGGTCATTCGCGTTACTCGATGCCGTTCTTCCTGCACCCCGCGCCCGATTTCCTGATCGAAACGCTGCCGCAGACGATCACCGCGGAAAGCCCGAACCGCTACCCCGAGCCGATCACCGCCAACGGTTACCTGCACCAGCGGCTGGTCGAAATCGGGCTCATCAAGGCATGAGGGATCTGTCCGGGATCATCAGCGGCACGATCCGTCTGGACACCGATGCCGACGTGTCGGGGATCGTCAGCGGTGACATCACGGTGGCGCCCGGTTGTCGCGTTACGATCTCGGGCATGGTGCGCGGCGACGTCACCGCCGAACCGGGGGCCCAGGTGACGATCACCGGCATCGTCAACGGCGCGGTCCATGCCGAAGGCGCAACCGTGCATGTGACGGGGATCGTGACGCTGCCGTGAGGGCGCGTCCAACCGTCATTGCGAGCGCAGCGAAGCAATCCAGAGCGTCCTGATCCGGCCCTGGATTGCTTCGCTACGCTCGCAATGACGTCGAAAGTTTAAGCCGTCCGCTCCGGCACCGCCGCGGCATCCGCGGCGATCGAGGTCGCCGGCGCCAGCGCCTCCCACGGGAACACGAACCAGTCCTTCGTCACGGCGCGGTCGATCGTCCGCGCCGCGAGGTCGACCTTCGCCGCCGAGCCGCGATTGTCGATCAGCGTCGCGAAGCGCATCGCCCCCGCGGTCGCGCCGGCCTGCTCCAGCAACTCGCGCAGCTTCGCGATCGTGCGGCCCGAATCATTGATGTCGTCGACGAACAGCAATTTTTGTCCCTCGCGGGTCAGCATCGCCAGCCGTTCGACCACGGGGGCGGCGCGCGTCGCATCCTGCGTCGAATAATCCACCGACTGCATCGGCAGCCCGGCCGCATGGCTGAGGTACACCGCGGGCACCAACCCGCCGCGCCCTATCCCCACCAGCAAGTCGGGGCGCCAGGCGGTGTCGCGCGCGATCTTCGCGGCGAGCGTCCGGACATCGGCAATCAATTCGGCATGGGTGACGGCGGTAAGGATTGGCATCACGATCCTCTACACGACCGCCCCGGCCATGCCATAGCCCGCGCTGGCTATTTTCCGTCGAACCCGCTGGGTGCGGGCGACACCGTCACCGCCTCGCCGCCGCGGACTTCCTGCACCTCCAGCGCGCGCTCGGCGACATTGTCGCGGCCGAAGCGGAATGCGCCGTCGATACCGGCGAAACCATCGGCGTCGCGCAGCCGGTTTTCGGGGAAGGGCGACCCCGGCCGCCACTCGCGCGCGATCCGCACCACCAGCAGCACCGAATCATACCCAAGGCTCGACAGCCGGTACGGCGCGGCATTGAAGCGCGCACGGTAATTGCGCGCATATTGGCGATACAGCGTGTTCGGCACGCTCGCGAACCATGCTCCGTTCAGCACCGCAGACGACCGCGCCGCGCCGTCCGAATTCCACAGCTCGGTTCCCAAAATCTGGGTAGACGGGCTGTTGCGCCGGAGCAGCGGCACCGCAGTTGTCGCGGTCGCCGCGCTGTCGGCGATCAGCACGGCGCCGAACGGCGCATCCTTGGCCATACGCTGCACCGCGCTGCCCAGCGCCCCGCTGCCGCGATCATAGGTCTGGAGCGACACCACGCGCCCGCCGGCCTGTTCGACCGCGCGCAGGAACGCGGTCGACGCGCGGCTGCCGTACAGCGCGTTGGGGACGATCCCGCCGAAATTGTCGATGCCGCGCCCGCGCGCATAGGCGACGACGCGCTCGATCGCCTGCGCCGGCGCATAGCCGAGCACATAGGCGCCGTTCCCCGCCACGCCGGTATCGTTCGAGAACGACAGCACCGGCACCTTCGCCGCGCGAGCAATCGGCGCGACCGCGCGAACGTCCTCGGCCAGCAGCGGCCCGAGGATCAGCTGCGCGCCCTCGCGAATCGCGCGGCTCGCCGCGGCACCCGCACCGGTCGCGGTGTCGTAGCTGGTGATCCGCACCTGCTGGTTGCGCGTGTCGAGCAGCGCGAGCTGCGTCGCATTGGCCAGGCTGCGCCCGACCCCGCCGTTGCTGCCGGTCAGCGGCACCAGCAGCGCGACGCGGTTACGCGCGGTATCCTGCGGCAGCCCGTTCACCACCTCCGGCGCGGTTTCGCGTGGCGGCGGTGCGGGTTGCGCGGTCGGCGCCTGCTGCACCGGCCCGCGCGGCACCACCGTCGAACAGGCCGCGAGCAACAACGCCCCCGCGACCGTGATGACGCGCGACATTGCGCTCGACCATTGCGAACGCCCGATCGCCTCTGCCATGACTACTCCCGTGAACCCGTTGACCCCTGGCCTGTACATCGTCGCCACCCCGATCGGCAATCTCGGCGATCTCTCCCCCCGCGCGGCCGAGGTGCTCGCGGGCGCGGACGTGATCGCCGTGGAGGATACGCGCGTCACCGCCGGATTGCTCCGCCACATCGGCACCAAGCGCCCAATGACCCCCTATCACGACCATAACGCCGAGCATGTCCGCCCGCAGTTGATCGCGCGGATGGCCGGCGAGGTGGTGGCGCTGGTCTCGGACGCGGGCACCCCGCTGATCTCCGACCCCGGCTACAAGCTGGTGCGCGACGCGCGCGCGGCGGGGCATCAGGTCGTCACCATCCCCGGCCCGTGCGCCGCGATCGCCGCGCTCACGCTCGCCGGGCTACCGACCGATCGCTTCTTCTTCCTCGGCTTCCTGCCGTCGAAGGAACAGGCGCGCGCCACCGCGATCGCCGAGGTCGCCGCGATCCGCGCGACGCTGGTGATCTACGAGTCCGGCCCGCGCCTTTCGGCCCGCCTCTCCGCGCTCGCCGCCGGGCTCGGCGACCGCGAGGCCGCGGTGACGCGCGAAATCACCAAGAAGTTCGAGGAGGCGGTCACCGGCACGCTCTCGACGCTCGCTGCGCGCTATGCCGATGCACCGCCCAAAGGCGAGATCGTCATCGTCGTTGCCCCGCCCGAGCCTCCCGCCCCCGCTGCGATCGAGGATGCCGATGCGGCGCTCGCGGAGGCGCTCACCCGCCTCCCCGCCTCCAAGGCGGCAGGCGAGGTTGCCAAGGCGTTCGGCGTCGATCGCAAGGCCCTCTACGCCCGGGCGCTGGAGATGAAGGGCGAGACAGATGCCTGATTATTCGTCGCCCCGGACTTGATCGGCGCCCCGCTTTTTCTTGACGGTGGAGAGTAAGAAGCGGGATCCCGGATCAAGTCCGGGATGACGATCGACTAGGTGATGAGCGTGGTTGCCCCGCCAGCGGCAACACCCTACGACATCACTTAATACCAATATCGTACCGGAGAACGACATGACTCGCCGCATCGGCCTGCCCCTGCTGGCCGCCACGCTCCTGTCGTCGACCCCACTCACCGCGCAGGTCGCCACGCGTCCGGCGATCTTCCCTGCCCCGACCGAATTGACGCTCGGCGCCGACACGATGACGCTCGGCCGCCACGTCACGCTCATCGCGGCACCGGGCACCGACGCCGCCACCGTGGCGCTCGCCAGCCAGATCCTGCGCGCCGCCGGGGTCGAGACGATCGCCACGGCTCGCCGCCTCGCGACCGATTCCGCGCAACCGCAAATCGTGTTGGGGCTCACCGACGCCGCGCCCGTCCGCGCCGCGCTGGCAGGCACCGCCGCCGATACCGCGCGCGAGGGCTACACGCTCACGATCGTCCCCGCCACGCACACGATCACGCTCGCCGGGCACGATGCCGACGGACTGTTCCACGCTGTCCAGACGCTCCGCCAGCTCGTGCAGCGGCCCGCCCTCCCCGCGCTCGTGATCCGCGACCATCCCGCGATGCCGGTGCGCGGCACGATCGAGGGCTTCTACGGCAAGCCGTGGACGATGGTCGAACGCACCCGCCACCTCGACTTTCTCGCGACCGTCAAGGCCAACACCTACGTCTACAGCCCCAAGGACGATCCCTATGCGCGCGACCGTTGGCGCGAGGCGTATCCCGCCCAGACGCTGACGCAGCTCGGCACGCTCGCGGCGGCTGCGGCGCGCAATCATGTCGATTTCGTCTATGCGATCTCGCCGGGACCGAGCATCTGCTTCTCCGCCCCCGCCGATCTTCAGGCGCTGCGCACCAAGTTCGACGCGTTGCGCACGATCGGCATCCACCGCTTTTACGTCGCGCTCGACGACATCGAATATAAGAAGTGGAATTGCGACGCCGATCAGGCCGCGTTCGGCCCGTCGGGCGCGGCGGCAGCGGGCAAGGCGCAGGCGCAATTGCTCAACGCGGTGCAGGCCGACCTGACGCGCCGCGACCCCAAAGCGCCACCGCTCATCATGGTCCCCACCGAATATTACGACGCCAAGGACACGCCGTATAAAGCGGCATTGCGCGACAATCTCGATCCCAGGGTGGTGGTGCAATGGACCGGCACCGATGTCGTGCCGCCCGCCATCTCGGTGCCGGATGCCAAGGCCGCAACCAAGGCATTCGGCCGCAAAACGCTGTTGTGGGACAATTATCCCGTCAACGATTACGCGCAGACCACCGGGCGGCTGCTGATGGCGCCCTATACGCGCCGGGAGGCCGGGCTGGCAGGCGAGCTGACCGGCATCCTGTCCAACCCGATGAACCAGGAAGCGCCAAGCCGCGTCGCGGTCACCGGCGTGCTGGCGTTTGCGTGGAACGACAAGGACTATGACGCACAGCGGATGTGGCACTGGTCGGCGCGCGAACTGGCCGGCGGCGACCCGCAAGCGACCGCAGCGTTGCTGACCTTCTTCGACACCCAGCATATGGCCCCGACCTTCGGCAGCCAGCCGTGGCAGGAACAGGCCCCACAGCTCCACGCGCTGCTCACCCGCGTCCGCGAAACGCTCGCGGACGGTGATGCGGAGGCGCGCGCGCAGGCGCTCACCGACCTCGCCCGCGCCGCCGACGAGCTGACCGCCGCCCCCGATACGATCCGCGCCGGCGTGGCCGATGCCTCGTTCACCGAACAGGCCCGCCCGTGGCTCGACGCGCTCGCGCTGTGGGGCCGCGCGCTGCAACAGACCGCCGCCGGCCTCGCCGCCGCCGACGCGCGCAGCCCCGCCGCAACGCGCTACTTTGCCGACGCGCAACGGCTTGCGGCCGAGGCGGCGGCGATCAGGACCATCCCCGGCGCCACCCGCTTCGACGGCACGATCCGCATCGCCGACGGCGTGCTCGACCGGTTCGTCGCCGACGCGCCCGTGCTGATCGGGGACGCTACGCCGCGACCCTGATCGTGTTTCGTCCCGCCTTCTTCGCGTCGTAAAGCGCCACGTCGGCGCGCTGGACGATATCGTCCAGCCGTTCACCCGCCTGCGCCGACGCCACCCCGATGCTCAACCCGATCAGCAGGATCGACTGCGCATCGATCGTCATCGGCGCCGCCTGAAGACGCTGGCGGATGTGCCCGGCGGTGTCGGTGGCGGCATCGCGATCCGCGCCGGGCACCAGCACGACGAACTCGTCGCCGCCCATCCGCCCGATCACGCCGGCGTCACCCACAGCCGCGCGAAGCTCTGCCGCCAGATGCTGCAAGGCACGATCGCCGACCAGATGCCCCCAGCGATCGTTGATCGACTTGAAATGGTCGAAATCGATGACGATCAGACCCGCCGCGGACCGTTCGAGCACCGAAGTGGCGGCCTCCTCGAAGCCGCGCCGATTGTGAACACCGGTCAGGTGATCGTAGGTCGCACGCAGCGTCATCTCGCGATCGTGCGCATCCAGCCGCGCCGCCAGCCGCGCCCGCGCCGTCACCTCCGCCGCCACCGGCAGACACGTCAGCAACAGCAGCGCGAGGAACGCTTGCAGCAAATGCGCCTGCTCCGCCGGATCGTCGGTCATCATCGCCACCGGACCGTATCCGTGCATTGTGGCGACCCCGCCGATGATCGCCACGATCATCACCGCCGCCTTGGTTCCCAAATGGCCCACGCGAAAGGTGACCAGCATCAGCGGCGGGAACAGCAAGAACAGGATCGGACGCGGCGCGACGGCGAACACATGATACCCGACCAGTCCCACCAGCAATAGCAAGCCGAGGCCTTCGAACCGTCTCGACCACGTTTTGCGCTGCATGCACAGCAACAGATCGCCCTGGAACACCGACAGCAGAAACGGCGTAAACACCAGCAGACCCAGCCCGTCGCTAGCGATCCAGCTGACATACGATTTCAGCAACGGTTCGCCGAAGAAGTAGTAAGCCGTCACGCTGCCGAACACCCCACTGATCGCCGGCGCGACAAGCCCCGCGATCAGGATGAACTGGATGACCGCGGGCGTCGTTTGCAACACGCCGTCGTCGTCGGCCCATCGCCGCAACAGCGCGACGACCAGCGCGACCTCGATCACGTTGGTCGCGCCGTACAGCATCGGTCCTGCCAGCGTTCCGCGCGTGATCTGGTTGGCGGCCAGATTGGCCAGAAAGCCGGCGGAAAGGACCGGTATCCACCGCGGCCGCTCGTCGGCCAACAACAAGGCGACCAGGATCGCATTCGCCGGCCAGAATGCCGCGATATCGCGTCCATTGCTCGTCAGGTGGATCGTCGAGGCCGCCGCGATGAAATACAGTCCACCCGCCGTCAGGAACAGCCGGGTGGCATCCGTCGCGATCTCTCCCGCCCGCATCGCATCCTCCTGCGTCCAATAGCATCCATGTTAGTAAACAATCGCTTAATCCCGTGGTTCTTCAAGCGAGTGCGCCGGCGACATGGCGTGGCAACAGCGTTCTGCCGCTCGCTTCTCATCGTCGCGTCAGCGTCTCGCCACTTGCCCCCGCGACCCACCGCCGCCATCCTCACCCCCGATGCGCCCACCCCGCCCCCGCTCCACCGCCACCCGCCGCGTTGCGGAGGAAAGCGGCCGGCGTGGCGAGCGGCTGGCGGCGTGGTGGCTGCGGCTCAAGGGCTGGCAGATCCTCGACCGACGCGTCCGCACGCCCGCCGGTGAGGTCGATCTCGTCGCCAGACGTGGCGCATTGGTCGCCTTCGTCGAGGTCAAGGCACGGCGCAGCCCCGCCGAACTCGATCACGCGATCGACCAGCGCCGCCTCGCGCGCGTGGCCGCCGCCGCGGAGGTGCTGATGCCGCGCTACGCGGCCGCGGGCGAGGACATTCGCGTCGACGTGATCCTGCTCGCCCCCGGCACCCGCCCGCGCCATATCGAGAATGCGTGGATCGGCTACTGACAGCCGCCGCCGCGCACCTTACATCCGCGCCCATGACTCAGCCGCTCACCGTCGCCGTCCAGATGGACCCGCTCGATCAGATCAACATCGCGGGCGACAGCACCTTCGCGCTGATGCTCTCGGCGCAGGCGCGCGGGCACCGGCTGTTCCACTATACCGCCGATGCGCTCAACTATCGCGACGGGCGCGTGTGGGCGAAGGCGCATCCGGTGACGGTGCAACGCGTGGCCGGTGATCACTTCACGTTCGGGGACCCCGTGCCGCTCGACCTTGGCGAGCAGGCCGATGTCGTCCTGATGCGGCAGGACCCGCCGTTCGACCTCGGCTATATCACCGCGACGCACCTGCTGGAGCGGATCGCCGACCGCACGCTGATCGTCAACGATCCGGTCAGCGTCCGCAACGCGCCCGAAAAGGTGTTCGTGCTCGACTACGCGCGCTTCATGCCGCCGACACTGGTGACGCGCTCGCTCGACGAGGCGCGCGCCTTCCTCGCCGAACATGGCGAGATCGTCGTCAAGCCGCTGCACGGCAACGGCGGCAAGGCGATCTTCCACGTCCGCGCCGCGGGCGAGAACCTGTCGGCGCTGATCGAGGTGTTCAACCAGACCTGGCGCGAGCCCCACATGGTGCAGGCGTTCCTCCCCGCGGTGGCGAAGGGGGACAAGCGCATCGTGCTGGTCGACGGAGAGGTTGCGGGCGCGATCAACCGCCTGCCCGGCGAAGGCGAGATCCGCTCGAACCTCGCGGTCGGCGGCTCGGCGCAGAAGACCGACCTGACTCCGCGCGAACGCGAGATCTGCGACGCGCTCGGCCCGGAGCTGAAGAAACGCGGGCTGATCTTCGTCGGGATCGACGTGATCGGCGGCGAGTGGCTCACCGAGATCAACGTCACCTCGCCGACCGGGATCGTCGCGATCGAGAAATTCGACGGCACCGACGTCGCCGGGCTGATCTGGGATGCGGTCGACCGCCGCCTGAAGGAACGCGCGCACTGACGCAGCCGTTGGCGCGGACGTGACCGACTTCATCATCCACTGGATCGTCGCGGGTGGCTATCTCGGCATCTTCTTGCTGATGGCGCTGGAGAATATCGTTCCGCCGATCCCGTCCGAGGTCATCATGGGACTGGGCGGGATCGCCGTCGCGCGTGGGCAGATGGACATCGTGCCCTTACTACTGTGGGGCACCACCGGGACCACGGCGGGCAACGTCTTCTGGTATGCGATCGGGCGACGGCTCGGCTATGCGCGCTTTCGCCCGTTCGTCGAACGGCACGGCCGCTGGCTGACGATGGAATGGCAGGATGTCGAGCGCGTCCGCGGCTTCCTCCACGATCATGGCGGCTGGGTGATCTTCGTGTTCCGCTTCATGCCGACCTTCCGCACGATGATCTCGCTGCCCGCCGGCATGGCGGCGATGCCGATGCCGCGCTTTCTGTTGATGACCTTCGCGGGCAGCATCATCTGGAACGGCGTGCTGGCGGGGGCAGGCTTCTATCTCGGCAGCCGCTTCGCCGAGCTGGACCGCTACGTCGGCCCGGTCGGGATCGCGCTGACGGTGCTGGCGCTCGGCTGGTACGCGTGGCGCGTCGCGACCTGGAAGCCGCGCAACTGACTCACCACTTCGTCATTCCCGCAAAGGCGGGAATCCAGAACCTCGGACGTAGCGGCACTTACGATGACCTGCGCGTCTGGATCCCCGCCTCCGCGGGGATGACGGGGGCCTACCCCCGCGGATGCGCCGCGCGGTACACATCGAGCAGATGCGCCGCATCAACGCCGGTATAGACCTGCGTCGAACTCAGGCTCGCATGTCCCAGCAATTCCTGCAGCGCGCGCAGGTCCGCCCCGCGCCCCAGCAGATGCGTCGCGAAGCTATGCCGCAATGCATGCGGCGTGGTCCGCTCCGACAGCCCCAGCCGCGCCCGCGCCGCGCGCACCCGCGTCCGCACGATCCCGCCATCCAGCGCGCCGCCGCGCACTCCGCGGAACAGCGGCGCGTCGCGCGACATCGGCCACGGCACCTTCGCCGCATATCCCTCGATCGCCGCGCGCACCGGCGGCAACAGCGGGACGATCCGCGTCCGGTCGCGCTTGCCGGTGACGCGCAAAGTCTCCCCCAGCGGCAGCACCGCGCCGGTCAGCGCCAGCGCCTCGCCGATCCGCAGCCCCGCGCCGTACAGCAACATCAGCACCGCCCAGTCGCGCGCCGCCACCCACGGCTCGTCGCTTTCCTCCATCACATCAGTGGCCAGCGCCACCGCCTCGTCGGGGGAGATCGGGCGCGGCACGCCCTTCTTCACGCGCGGTCCCTTCATGCGCGGGGCTGCGCCGACCCCGCCCGCCCAGTCGAGGAACCCGCGCACCGCCGACAGCTCGCGCGCCGCCGACGCATTCGACAATCCGTTGCCCCGGCGGTGCGCCAGATAGGCGCGCAGGTCGCCGGCCGTGACACGCGACAGCGCGGCGCGGTCCAATTCTTCGCCCCAATGCGTCCCCAGGAACGTCAGCAACCGCTCCGCCGTGGCACGATAGGCGCGCACGGTATGCTCCGAACGGCGCCGGTCGCGCGCCAGATGCACCGACCATTGGACCGGCAGGGGTAGCGGGGCCGACAAATCGCTCACTCCGTCGCATCTCTCGCGCATGAAAGGAAATGGCAAATCAAAATTAACGTTATCGCCGCTACATGACCGATATGACGCCTGACCTTCCCCGCTATGATCGCCACGCCGAGACGGCGCGCGCGGCGGCGTTGCAGGCGCTTGCGCTGCTGGGTACCGCGCCGGAGCGCGAGTTCGACGCGCTGGTCGCACTCGCGGCCGAACTGCTCGGCTGCCCTACGGCCCTCCTGAACCTGGTCGACAACGATCGCTTGTTCGTGAAGGCGCGGACGAGGCCAGGCACGATGGCCTTCGCGCGCGATACCGCCTTTTGCGATCGCACCGTCGTGGACGATCGCATGACCGTGATCGACGACACGCTGGACGACGAGCGGTTCCGTCACAGCCCGCTCGTCACCGATGCCGGCGTGCGCTTCTACGCGGGTGCGCCCCTGCGTGTCGCCGATCCCGACGGCGTGCGCCGCGCCGTCGGCACCCTGTGCGTCGTCGACAGCGTCCCGCGCTCCGCGGATCCGCGCGAGCTTGCCGCACTGGCGCATCTCGCCACGCTTGCCGAGGCGCTGCTGGAGGCGCGTCGCACCGCGCTGAAGGCGATCCATATCGCGACGACGGGCGAGGAACTGGTCACCCGTCTGGGCCGGCAGGACCGCATTTTCCGGCAGGCCGAGCAGATCGCGGCGATCGGATCGTGGCGGCTGTCGATCGACGAACGTCGGCTCGAATGGTCGGACAATGTGTACCGCATCCACGGCCTGCCGGTCGGGCATAAGCCGCTGCTCGACGATGCAATGCGCTTCTACCCCGAACACAGCCGCGAGATCGTGCAGACCGCCCTCGCCGAGGCAGTGGCGAACGGCACGCCGTTCTCGATCGAAACCGACTTCATCACAGCCGAAGGTCGCGCCCGGCGCGTTCGCGCGATGGGCGATCCCGAAATCGTCGATGGCAAGGTCGTCGCGATGGTCGGCGTGTTCCAGGACGTGACCGAACGCCACGCGCTCGAACAGCAGTTACGCCGCTCCGCCGACACCGACGCACTCACCGGCATCGCAAACCGTGCCGCTTTCGATCGCGAACTGGAGACCGCGATGACGCGCGCGCGCCACAGTCGCATGCCGCTCCACCTCGCGTTGATCGACCTCGATGGCTTTAAGGCGATCAACGACACGCTGGGGCATGGCGCGGGGGACGATGTGTTGCGGCTGACCGGCAAGGCTCTGAGCGAACCCTGGTTGATGGGCAGCGTCGCGGCGCGGATCGGCGGTGACGAATTCGCGGTGATCGTCGAGCACCCCGCGTTGGTGGCCGATATCGCCAGCCTGCACGAACGGCTCGAGACGGCGCTTCACATCTCGGTCGAGGTGGGCGGGGTGACAATGAAAAGCGCCGGCTCGGTCGGGATCGCGCCGTTCGACGACGATTGTCATTCACTCCGCGACTTCGCGCGCCGCGCCGATGCGATCCTCTACGCCGCCAAGCGCGCGCGCGTCGGCACGCCCTACGTCCGCCGCGCCGCCTGAGCGGCGCGGCGCAAACGCGGGCACACGCGCCGCTTCCCTCCGACTCGCATGCGCCCCATATGGGCGGCAATGTCCTCCCGCGCGCGCGTCATCGTCCTGAACTCCGCCCTCGGCCCGCTCGACTATCGCGTGCCGCACGGCATGTCGGTCGAGCCGGGATCGGTGGTGGTGGCGCCGCTCGGTCCCCGCCACTTGCTCGGCGTCGCCTGGGAGGCGGAGCGGATGCCGTCGGATGGGGAGGTCGGCGACAATCGCCTGCGCAACCTGCTCGCGGTCGCCGACGTCCCGCCGCTGCGCGCGCCGCTCCGGCGGCTGATCGAATGGACCGCCGATTACTACCTCGCCCCGCCCGCCGCGGTGGTGCGGATGGCGCTGTCCTCGACCGCCGCGCTGGAGGGCGGACGCAGCGTCGTCGAATATCGCGCCACCGGCCATGTCCCCGAGCGAATGACTGCGCAGCGCGAGCAGGCGCTCGAGCGGATCGGCGACCGGCAGGGGCTGATCCGCGAACTGGCGACGATCGCCGATGTCAGCGACGCGGTGATCCGCGGGCTGGTCAAAGCCGGCGCGCTCGAAGGCGTGCCGGTCGACATCGACAGCCCCTATCCGGTCCCCGACCCCGATCACGCGCCGCCGACGCTTTCCGACGACCAGCGCGCCGCTGCCGCGACCTTGGTCGATGGCATCACCGCCGCCGCCTTCCGCCCGACCCTGCTCGACGGCGTCACCGGATCGGGCAAGACCGAGGTCTATTTCGAGGCGGTCGCCGCCGCTCTCCGTGCGGGCCGGCAAGTGCTGGTGCTTCTCCCCGAGATCGCGCTGACCGAGCCGTTCCTCAAGCGCTTCCACGACCGCTTCGGCTGCGAGCCGGTGGCGTGGCACAGCGGATTGCGCGCCACCCAGCGCCGTCGCGCGTGGCGCGCGATCGCCAGCGGCGAGGCGCGGGTGACGGTCGGCGCGCGCTCGGCGCTGTTCCTGCCTTACGCCAACCTCGGGCTGATCGTCGTCGACGAAGCGCACGAAACCAGCTTCAAGCAGGAGGACGGGGTCCATTATCACGCGCGCGACGTCGCGGTGATGCGCGGGCTGTTCGAGGCATGTCCGGTGATCCTCGCCAGCGCCACCCCGGCGATCGAGACGCGCCATCAGGTTGCGCTGGGCAAATATGCCGAGGTCAAGCTGCCGGGTCGCTTCGGGGTCGCGCAAATGCCGACGATCGAGGCGATCGACCTGATCGCCGAGCCGCCCGAGCGCGGGCGCTGGATCAGCCCGCGGCTGGTGAAGGCGATGGAGGAAGCGATGGAGCGGCGCGAGCAATCATTGCTGTTCCTCAACCGCCGCGGCTACGCTCCGCTAACGCTGTGCCGCACCTGCGGGCATCGCTTCCAATGCCCCAATTGCACCGCCTGGATGGTCGAGCATCGCCTGACCCGGCGGCTCGCCTGCCATCATTGCGGGCATATCGAGCCGGTGCCGCGGCTGTGCCCGGAGTGCCAGAACGAGGATACTTTGGTTGCGTGCGGCCCCGGCGTCGAGCGGATCGCCGACGAGGTCGCGGCGCTGTTCCCGGCGGCGCGCACCGCGGTCGTCACCTCCGACACGATCTGGAGCCCCGCCAAGGCGGCCGAGTTCGTCGCGCGGATGGAGGCGGGCGACATCGACATCGTGGTCGGCACGCAATTGGTGACCAAGGGCTATCACTTTCCCAATCTCACCCTGGTCGGGGTGATCGACGCCGATCTCGGGCTCGACGGCGGCGACCTGCGCGCGGCGGAGCGGACCTTCCAGCAGATCCGGCAGGTATCGGGGCGCGCCGGGCGCGGCGCGAAGCCCGGCCATGTCTATATCCAGACGCACAGCCCCAAGGCGCAGGTGATGCAGGCGCTGATCACCGGCGACGCCGACGCCTTCTACGCCGCCGAAACCGAGGCGCGCGAGGAGGCCGGCGCGCCGCCCTTTGGCCGCTATGCCGCGATCATCGTGTCGAGCGAGGATCAGGGCGCGGCGCACGACATTGCGCGCACGATCGGCCGCGCCGCGCCGCGCGTCGACGGGATGGAGGTCTATGGCCCCGCCCCCGCCCCGCTGGCGATGCTGCGCGGGCGACACCGCTTCCGGCTGCTCGTCCATGCCCGCCGCGCGCTCGACGTGCAGGACGTGATCCGCGACTGGCTGGGCGCGCTCGAGTGGCCCGCCAAGGTGCGCGTCGCGGTCGACGTCGATCCGTACAGTTTCCTTTAGCCCCGTCGCCCCGGACTTGATCCGGGCTGACGAGCCAAGGTGAGCGAGGGAGAACGATCTCACCCGAACACCGCCGTCATTGCGAGCGTAGCGAAGCAATCCAGGGCGTCCTGGTCCGACTCTGGATTGCTTCGCTACGCTCGCGATGACGTGGGGAGTTATCCCCCCACCCGCACCCACAAGGCGGTGGCATCGTCGCTCGCCTTGAAGCGCGGATAGCGCGTGCAGGCGGCATCGCTCCGTTCGATCGCGCGCAACTCGCCGCCCAGCGCCGCCAGCCCGCGCGACCGCATCGCCGTGACCAGCCCGGCCGCATCGTAAGCGGCATAGGCATCGATCAGCGCCGCCATGCCGTCGCTCATCAGCAGCAGGTCGTCGCCCGGTGCGACCGCAACGCACGTCAGCTCCATCGCCCGCGCACTCTCGTCGGCGTTGATGCCCAGCACCCGTTGCCCCAGCCGCGCCCGTGCGGCGCGTCGATCTGCCAGCACCGCCGGGGTACGCAGCTTCGTCGCCCCGACGCCCGGCCCCAGCGCCGCCGCCTGCGCGCTCTCCCGCGCACGATCCGGTGCCGGCGTACACCAGGCGACCGCATCGCCCGACGCGTGAAGCACCGCGCAATCCGCCGCCCACGCGACCTCCAGCAGATCGCCGACCAGCTGCACCGCCGCGAAGGAAGCGCGCGGCAATTCCCACGAACCCTCGGGTTCGCGCTGGCGCTGCGCGGTATAGCGCGCCTCGACCGCGGCGAAGACCTGCGCGCAGGTGGCGCGCAGATCGTCCGCCGCCGCCGCCGCGAACGCCGCATCCGCGGTCGCCGCCAGCCACGCCGCCCCACCCTGCGCGCCGAGCAGCCCCGGCGGCGACAGGTCGGTCGCGCCATCGATCACCCAGGCGTGCCGCGCACCGCTCCCGGCGCGATCGTCATTGGGCGTGGCAAGGTCGCCGCACAGGCTGAGCGACTGGATCAGGTCGAGATGCATGGCCGGACGTCTACACCCGGATCATGTCATTTCGCCATCAGTCGGCGAACAGCAGCACCGGCGTTTCGAGATACTTCTTCAACGCCTGCACATAGCTGGCCGCATCCCAGCCATCGACGACGCGATGGTCGCAGCTGATCGAGAGGTTCATCAGCTTGGCGCGGACGATGTCATCGCCGCGAAATACCGGACGCTCGACGATCTTGTTCGGGCCGATGATCGCCACCTCGGGGCGGTTGATGACCGGCGTGGTGGCGATGCCGCCGAGCGGGCCGAGCGACGTGACCGTGATCGTCCCGCCGCCCAGTTCCTGCGGCGTCAGCTTGTTGGCGCGCGCCGCCCCCGCCAACCGGGAGATTTCGGTCGCGAGCTGCCAGACGTTGCGGTCCTGCGCGTCGCGGATCACCGGCACGGTCAGCCCGGCATCGGTCTGCGTCGCCATGCCGACATGCACCCGCCCCGCGCGCGTTACCACGCCCGCCTCGTCGTCGTAGCGCGCGTTGAGCATCGGGAAGTCCGGCAAGGTCCGGCACATCGCGACGATCAAGAGCGGCAGCAGCGTCAGCTTCGGCCGCGCGCCGCGATGCGCGTTGAGGTCGGCGCGCATGTCCTCCAGCGCGGTGACGTCGATCTCGTCGACATAGGTGAAATGCGGGATGTGGCGCTTCGCCGCCGCCATGTTCTCGGCGATGCGACGCCGCATCCCGATGACGCGCACCTGCTCGTCGTCGCGCGCGCGTGCGGCATGCGGGGCGTGATAGCCTTGCCCGGCATTGTAGCGGAGATAGGCGTCGAGGTCGGCGTGGCGGATGCGCTCGCCTTCGGCGACGCGGATCGCGGACAGGTCGACGTTCAGATCCTTGGCGCGGGCGCGGACCGCGGGGGACGCGAGGACAGGCGTGGAGCCGGTGTGAGATGGGCTGGGCATAACAGGCTCCCTCTCCCCGCCGGGGAGAGGGCTGGGGTGAGGGGCCGGGGTCTCACCGAGACCGGCATCTCCATGAGACACCGACCCCTCACCCAAACCCTCTCCCCGGAGGGGAGAGGGCTTAGCAGCAACTTCCTCGACACCGGGGTTCTCAGCCTCCAGCGTGTCCGGCTCCGCAGCCGGAGAAGCAACCTCCCCCTCGGTCTCGATCACCACCAGCGGCGCGCCGATCGACACCTGATCGCCGACCGCTCCCGCGATCTCGACCACGACGCCCGCGACCGGCGATTCCATCTCGACGGTCGCCTTGTCGGTCATCATGTCGGCGAGGCTCTGGTCCTCCTCGACGCGGTCGCCGACCGCAACGTGCCACGCGACGATCTCCGCCTCGGAAATGCCTTCGCCGATATCCGGCAGCTTGAAGGTGAAACGCGCCATCTGCCTTAGTCCTTCAGGATTTTCTTGAGCGCCTGCCCGATCCGCACCGGTCCGGGAAAATAGGCCCATTCGAGGCTGTGCGGATACGGCGTGTCGAAGCCGGTGACGCGCTCGACCGGCGCCTCGAGGTGGTAGAAGCACCGTTCCTGCACCAGCGCCGCCAGTTCCGCGCCGAACCCGCTGGTGCGCGTCGCCTCGTGGACGATCATGCAGCGCCCCGTCTTCTTCACGCTCGCCTCGATCGTCTCGATGTCGAGCGGGACGAGCGTGCGCAGGTCGACGATCTCGGCATCGACGCCGGTGTCGGCCACCACCTGCGCGCAGACGTGCACCATCGTGCCATAGGCGAGCATCGTCACCGCCTCGCCGTCGCGCACCACGTTCGCCTTGCCGAGCGGGATCTTGTAGTAACCGGTCGGCACCTCCCCGCCGGGATGCTTCGACCAATTTTCCGCAGGGCGATCCCAATGGCCGTTGAACGGGCCGTTGTAGATGCGCTTCGGCTCGAAGAAGATCACCGGATCATTGTCCTCGATCGCCGCGATCAACAGCCCCTTGGCGTCGTACGGCGTCGACGGAATGACCGTCTTCACCCCCGAGACGTGCGTGAAAATGCCCTCGGGCGACTGCGAATGCGTCTGCCCGCCGAAGATCCCGCCGCCGAACGGCGAGCGCACCGTCAGCGGCGCAGTGAACTCGCCGCCCGAGCGATAACGCAACCGCGCCGCCTCGCTAACCAGCTGGTCGAGCGCCGGATAGATGTAATCGGCGAACTGAATCTCCGGCACCGGACGCAGGCCATAGGCGCCCATCCCGACCGCGACGCCGATGATCCCGCATTCGGTGATCGGCGTGTCGAAGACGCGGGTCTTGCCGTATTTCTTCTGGAGCCCCGCGGTCGCGCGGAAGACGCCGCCGAAATAGCCGACATCCTCGCCCATGACGACGATCGCCGGATCGCGCGCCATCGTCACATCCATCGCGGAATTGATCGCCTGGATCATGTTCATG
The DNA here is from genome assembly GCF_000427645.1 of Sphingomonas phyllosphaerae FA2. Taxonomy (GTDB): domain Bacteria; phylum Pseudomonadota; class Alphaproteobacteria; order Sphingomonadales; family Sphingomonadaceae; genus Sphingomonas; species Sphingomonas phyllosphaerae. Next base: position 2,643,870 of record NZ_KE386571.1, read on the forward strand.
CGGGTGGTGGTGTCGTCCACCGGTTGTTCGATTGTGTCGGTCATCTTTTTACCCCGTCACCCCGGGCTTGACCCGGGGTCCCGCTTCTTGCTGCGGGCGGAAGGAAGCGGGACCCCGGGTCAAGCCCGGGGTGACGAAGGAGGCGGGAGCCATCCTCACTTCCGGTCCCATGGCCGCCCGCTCGCGGTTTCCTCGTCGATCATCATCTGGCGCTGCTCGCGCAAATGCCACGGCATCTCCTCGAACACCCCGTCGAACAGCGAATCGAGCGGCTGTCGCAGGCCATGCCCGAGCACGCCGTTCTTCTCGGCCTCCTTCTGCGCCGCCTTCACTTCCTCGGCGACCTCGCGGTCCATGTCGGCCTGCCGGGCCTCGTCCCATTCGCCGATCGCGACCAGATGATCCTTCAGCCGCCGGATCGGATCGCCGAGCGGCCATGCCGTCGGCTCGCCCGCCGAGCGATATTGGGTCGGGTCATCGGAGGTCGAATGGCCCTCGGTGCGATAGGTGAAATGCTCGATCAGCGTCGGCCCGGCATTGGTGCGCGCGCGCTCCGCGGCCCAGGCGGTCGCGGCATAGACCGCCAGCGCGTCATTGCCGTCGACGCGCAGGCCGGCGATCCCGTAGCCGACCGCGCGCGCCGCGAAGGTCGTCGCTTCCGCACCGGCGAAGCCCGAGAAGCTGCTGATCGCCCACTGATTGTTGACGACGTTGAAGATCACCGGTGCGCGATAGACGGTCGCGAAGGTCAGCGCGGAATGGAAGTCGCCCTCCGCGGTCGAGCCCTCCCCGCACCAGGTCGCCGCGATCCGCGTATCGCCCTTCGACGCCGACGCCATCGCCCAGCCGACCGCCTGCGGATATTGCGTGGTCAGGTTGCCCGAGATCGAGAAGAAGCCAAAGCGCTTCTCCGAATACATGATCGGCAGCTGCTTTCCCTGCAGCTTGTCGCCGGTGTTCGAATAGATCTGGTTCATCATGTCGACCATCGGGCAGCCGCGCGCGATCAACAGTCCCTGCTGGCGATAGGAGGGGAAACACATGTCCTCGGCGTCCAGCGCGTGTGCGGCGGCGACCGCCACCGCCTCCTCGCCGAGCGACTTCATATAGAAGCTGGTCTTGCCCTGCCGCTGCGCGCGGAACATCCGCTCGTCGAACGCGCGAACCGTCGCCATGTGGCGCAGCATCCGCCGCAGCGTGTCGGGCGACAGCCGCGGGTTCCACGCGCCGACTGCCTGATGATTGTCGTCGAGGACGCGCACCATCGAATAGGCGAGGTCGGTGAAGTCGCGCGCGGCGTCGGCGGTATCGGGGCGGCGCGCGGTGCCCGCAGGCGGGATTGGAACATCGGCGAAGTCGACCGCATCGCCGGGCCGGAATTTGGGTTCGGGGACGTGCAGCGACAGCGGCGGCAGATTGCCGCGCGGGGGCACGATACCGGGTTCTTCGCCCACGTTTCACTCTCCGTCATGCGCTGCTTGGCACGCAGCACGATTTCAGCCGCTTGTAATATTGTTTCAACGTCAGTCAAAGCCCTTTTGGGTGGGCTGTGACGCAATCCTGTTAGATACGGATAGTGACAGGCCATTGACTCATCCCCTCGTTCTGGAACAAATTACGAACGAAAACCCGCTATGGAGTCCTGCGTGTTGTGCCCGAGTCGAGCGTCCTTACCTCCCTGCGCGAGACGCTGCGCGCCGTACCGGGCGACGGGCACAGCCGGCGACGGATCATGCCGTTCGGGGTGCCAGACATAGACACGCGCCTGACGGACGGCGGGTTGCGGCTCGACGCGCTGCACGAGATCGCGGCGGCAACACCATCGCTGCGCGACGATGCGGCGGCGACGCTGTTCGTCGCGGGCATCGCGGCGCGGGCGTGGGGACCAATCCTGTGGGTGGTGCGACGCCGCGACCTGTTCGCGCCCGCGCTGGCGCAATCCGGGTTGCTGTCGAAACGCGTGATCCATGCCGAGGCGGATGACGATGCCGGGGTGCTCGCGCTGATGGAGGAAGGGCTGCGCCATCCCGCCTTGGGCGCGGTGATCGGCGAAGTGCGCCGCGCCTCGCCGGCCGCGACGAAACGCGTGCAATTGTCTGCGGCGCGCGGGCGGACGGTCGCGCTGCTGCTCAAACGTCCGGCCCGGGGGAGCGGTGATCCGTTCGCGGTGTCCTCGCCGGCGGCGACGCGCTGGCGGATCGGCACCGTGCCGATGGTCGGCACTACGCGCCCCCGCTGGGAGGTGACACTCGCCCGGCAAGCCGATGGCGCGCCGTTCACCGCAACCGCGATCGCCTGCGACGACACCGGCCGTCTTGCGCCGATGGTCACCCGCCGCGAGCAACGGCGCGCGGTAAGCGAGATCTTGCGGGTAACGCCCTTGACGGAAGAACAGGCCGAGGCGGCTTAGTTACCTCTACCAAGGGGTCGTCGCCCCGGACTTGATCCGGGGCCCCGCTTCTTCTTGGCGACGAGGGAAGAAGCGGGATCCCGGATCAAGTCCGGGATGACGGACTAAGCAATCGGCAACGCCGGGGCCTCACATTCCTAGTCCCCGCAAAGCCTTGACGGCGGAACGCGCATGGGAACAAATAGCGAACATATTGATTGCGAGTCGCCTGTGTCCGGTCCCGTTCCCACCCTTGCCGCGCTCCGCGAGAGCTTGCAGGCCATCACCGGCGAGGCGCGCGACCGGCCCGTGCTGCCGTTCGGCGTCGCCGCGCTCGACACGCGCCTCGCCGATGGCGGTCTGCGAACCGACGCGCTCCACGAAGTGTCGTCACGCGGCACCGGCTGGGGCGACGATGCCGCGGCGGTGCTGTTCGCAGCCGGAATCGCCGCCCGTACCTGCGGCGAGATATTGTGGGTCGTCCGCTCGCGCGACCTTTTCGCGCCGGGGCTGTTCCAGGCCGGGCTCGCGCCGTCGCGCGTCGTCTATGCCGAGGCGCGCGACGATGCCGAATTGCTCGCGCTGGTTGAGGAAGGTCTGCGTCACGGCGGACTCGGCGCGGTGGTCGGCGAGGCGAAGCGCGTCCAGATGGCGCAGGCCCGCCGGCTGCAACTCGCCGCCGAGGGCGGCGGCACCCCCGCCTTGCTGCTGCGCCGCCCGACCCGCGACGGCACCGATCCGATCACCGCGCCGTCCGCGGCGGTGACGCGCTGGCGCGTCGCGCACGCGCCCTCGTCCGCGGTGCCGTGGGGCGGGCTGGGCCGCGCCTGCTGGCACGTCGAATGCGTGCGGCAGCGCGGCGGCGATCCGTTCGAACTCTTGGTGGAGGGCTCCGATGAAACGGGTCGCCTCGCTCTACCTGCCCAGCTGGTCGATCGACCGGCTGCGGCGGATCGAGCGCCGCGCCGCGCGGTCGGCTGAGGCCGACGGCCGCGCCGCCTTCGACGCTTTGGGCACCGACGCCGCCGCCGAGCGCGCGCAGCACTGTTCGGTGCCGCGCGGCGGCGGCTGGCGTCCCGGCGCACGCTGGGCGCGCACCGACCCCGGCAGCGGGCTCGCCGACACGCGCGACCAGGTCGAGAGCGCAGTTGCCGGCCTGCCCGCGCACCGCCGCCCCGCGCAGCGCGAACTCGGCCGCACCAGCGAGGCCGCCGCCACCCCGTTCCGCGAACTGTCGCGCCGCACCGAGGCTGCTGAACCGCTGTTCCGCCCCGGCACGCGCGGCTGGAGCAACGAGGACCTGCAAGCTTCGGTCGAGGCGCTCCCCGCGCATCGCCGCCCGTCGCTGCAGGAATTGTCGCGCAAGACCGAGCTGGTCGACCATCCGTTCCGCCCGCTGCCCCCCGACGAAGCGGGTGCGCTGCGCCGGATGGGCCGGATGCCGCCGGTGCTCGGCCCCGGCGAGGATGTCGTCGTCCGCCGCGCAATGAAGGCCCCGCGCCGCAGCGCGCGCGACGGGCATGGCGGCGAGGCCGGGCATGTCGCCCCGCCCAATCTCGCACAAAGCCTCAAGCAACTCGCTGCGATGCCCGCGGTGCAATTCCCCGGCGAGGGGCCGCACCCCGACAATCACGGCAAGAGCGCGCCGACCGCACCCGGCTACGGCCACGGCCGCTTCTTCCAGACCGGGCGCACGCTGGCGACGATGGTCGCGCGCGTCTGCGACGATGCCGACGAGGATGCACGCGCCGCCGCGCCCGTCGACGAGCAACCGCTGGTGACGGTGCAGCGCAGCGGCGCGCGCGTCGAGGTCGCCGCCGCCAATGACGCGGCGCGCGCGCTCGGCATCGACCCCGGCACTGCGCTCACCATGGCGCGCGCGCAGGTGCCGGGGCTCGACGTGCGCGAGGCCGAGCCCGATCGCGACGCCGCCGATCTCGCGGCGCTCGCCACGTTGCTCGCGCGCCGCTGGGCACCGACCGTCACGGTGTCGGACGCCGACGGGCTGTTCGTCGACCTGACCGGAGTCGCGCATCTCCACGGCGGCGAGGCGCGCTTCTGCCGGCGGCTGCTGCGGCTGCTCGCGCGCTACGGCATCGCCGCGCGCGTCGCGGTCGCCGACACACCGGGCGCGGCCTGGGCGCTGGCGCGGTTCGGCGCACGCGATGCCGTGCAGATCGTCGCACCGGGTGGACAGGGCAAAGCGCTGGCGCAACTCCCGGTCGCGGCGCTGCGGCTCGACGCACCCGCGCTGGAACTGCTCGCGCGGCTCGGTATCGAGGCGATCGGGCAGCTTACCGCCCTCCCCCGCGCGCCGCTCGTCCGCCGCTTCGGCCGCGCGATCGCCGACCGGATCGATCAGGCGCTCGGCCAGCTGCCCGAACCGTTCGAGCCGATCGTCCCCCCAACCCGCGTCGCGGTCGAGCAGCGCTTCGTCGAGCCGATCGCCACCCCCGAGGCGATCGAACATTGGCTGCGTGAACTGATGCAGCGGCTCGCGGTCGCGCTGGCCAAGGCCGGTCAGGGCGCGCGCGCGGTCGAGATGATCGCCGCGCGCGTCGACGGCGTGCCACAGATCCTGCGGCTCGGCTTCGCGCGCCCGACCCGCGACGCAGCGCACATGCTGCGGCTGACGCTGCGCCGCATCGAGGAGATCGAACCCGGCTATGGGATCGACGGCATCGCGCTGATCGTGCGCCGCGCCGACCCGCTCGGCGCCGAAACGCTGGCTCCCGCGCTCGCCGACGATGCCGCGCCCGATCTCGCCCCACTGATCGACGCGCTCATCAACCGCATCGGCGCGGGCCGGCTGTGGCGCGTCGCCCCGGTCGAGAGCGACGTCCCCGAACGCTCGTGGACGCGCACCGCGCCGCTCGATCCGCCGCAACGTGAGACACAGAAGCTGCGCCCCGACGATGTCCGCCAGCTTGACGCACGCAGCCCCGACCATCCGTGGCACCCGCGCTGGCCGCGCCCGGTGTTGCTGCTGCGTCGCCCAGAGCGGATCGACCACGTCCTCGCCGAACTCCCCGACCAGCCGCCGAAGCGCTTCACGTGGCGCGGCACCATGCACCTGATCGTTCGTGCCGAAGGGCCGGAGCGCGTCGCGGGCGAATGGTGGCGGCGCGCGCCCGAGCGGATGGCGGTCCGCGACTATTACCGTGTCGAGGACGAGACCGGGCAACGTTTCTGGCTGTTTCGCCGTGGCGACGGGATGCGCAGCGAAACCGGCGATCTCAGCTGGTTCCTCCACGGGCTCGGCAATTGAACGGGGTTGCCCACAGCCTCGTCATTGCGAGCGCAGCGAAGCAATCCAGTGACGGACCAGGACGCCCTGAATTGCTTCGCTCCGCTCGCAATGACGGACGGAAGCGGCCATGACCTATTCCGAACTGCAGGTCGCGACCCACTTCTGCTTCCTGCGCGGCGTCTCGTCGTGCGAGGAATTGTTCACCACCGCCTCGGAAATGCGCCTCCCCGCGCTCGGCATCACCGATCGCAATTCGGTCGCCGGGATCGTCCGCGCGCTGGTCGCCGCCGAACAGACCTCGGCGCAGGGCAACCCGGTGCGGATGGTCGCCGGCTGCCGGCTCGATCTCGTCACCGGCGCGTCGCTGCTGGTCTGGCCGCAGGACCTCGCCGCGTGGAGCCGGCTCACCCGGCTGCTGACGATCGGCAAGGCGCGCGCGCGCCCGCAGCATGGCGAGAAGGGCCGCTGCTTCCTGCACTGGGAGGATGTCGCCGCGCACGCCGCCGGGCTGGTCGCCGCGCTCGTCCCCGGCGCGGACGGCGCGGACGAAGGCGAATTGCGCTGGATGGCCGATCTGTTCGGCCCCGGCTCGGGCGACGCGCGCGGCCATGTCTGCCTGACGCAGCAGCGCCGCCCCGACGACGCGCGCCGGCTGTACGAGGCCGCCGCCGCCGCGCGCCGCTACGGGCTGGCACCGCTTGCGACCGGCGACGTGCTCTACCACCATCCCGACAAGCGCATGATCCAGGACGTCGTCACCGCGATCCGTGAGAAGACCACGATCGACGCGCTCGGGCTGCGCCGCGAGCGTTCCGCCGACCGCTGCCTCCACCCGCCGTTTGAGATGGAACGCCGCTTCGCGCGCTTCCCCGACGCACTCGCCGCGGTCGAGGCGGTGGTCGAACGCTGCACCTTCTCGCCGCGCGACCTGCGCGACCAATATCTCTACCCCGAAGAAAAAGTGATGAGCGGGCAGACCCCGCAACAGGCGCTGGAAAAGCTCGCCACCCGCGCGCTCGACCGACGCTTCGACGGCGCGGTGCCGCAGGACTATCGCGACCTGCTCGCCAAGGAACTCGGGCTGGTCGCGAAACTCAATTACGCCGCCTATTTCCTCACCGTCCATTCGATCGTCGAATATGCGCGCAGCCAGGACATTCTGTGCCAGGGGCGCGGGTCGGCGGCCAATTCGGTGATCTGCTTCGTGCTCGGCATCACCTCGATCGACCCGATCGTCCACCAATTGCTGTTCGAGCGTTTCCTGTCCGAGAACCGCGCCGAGCCGCCCGATATCGACATCGATTTCGAGCACGAACGGCGCGAGGAAGTGATCCAGTGGATCTACGACACCTATGGCCATGACCATGCCGCGCTGACCGCGGTGGTCAGCCGCTTCCGCGCGCGCGGCGCGGTGCGCGAGGTCGGCAAGGTGCTGGGTCTGCCCGAGGACATGACCGCCGCGCTCGCCGGGCAGGTATGGGGCTGGTCGGAGGAAGGCGTCGCCGACCGGCATGTCGATGCGCTCAACCTCGATCGCGGCGACCCGCGGCTCGCGCTGACGCTCGAACTGGCGCGCGAGCTGATCGGCACGCCGCGGCATCTGTCGCAACATCCCGGCGGCTTCGTCCTCACCCGCGACCGGCTCGACGCGCTCGTCCCGATCGAGCCCGCCGCGATGGCCGATCGCCGCGTGATCGAATGGGAAAAGGAGGATGTCGAGGAAGCTGGAATGATGAAGGTCGATATTCTCGGGCTCGGGATGCTCGGCTGCATGCGCCGCGCCTTCGACCTGCTCGCGCGCCATAAGAACGTCCAGCTTACGCTTGACCATCCCGATCTTCAGACCGACGACCCTGCGACCTTCAAGATGATCCAGAAGGCCGATACGCTCGGCGTCTTCCAGATCGAAAGCCGCGCACAGATGGCGATGCTGCCGCGGATGCTGCCGGTCGAATTCTACGACATCGCAATTCAGGTCGCGATCGTCCGCCCCGGTCCGATCCAGGGCGACATGGTCCACCCCTATCTGAAACGTCGCGAACAGAAGCGCCGCAACCCCGCGATCGAGTTCGACTATCCCAGCCCCGAACTGAAGGCGGTGCTCGGCAAGACCTATGGCGTGCCGCTGTTTCAGGAACAGGCGATGAAGGTCGCGATCGAGGGTGCGGGCTTCACCCCGGCGCGCGCCGACGAATTGCGCAAGGCGATGGCGACGTTCAAATACACGCAGGGCGTCGGCCAGTTCAAAACCGAGCTGATCGAGGGCATGGCGAAGAAGGGCATCGGCCCCGATTTCGCCGAGCGGCTGGTCAAGCAGATCGAGGGGTTTGGCTCCTACGGCTTCCCCGAAAGCCACGCCGCGTCCTTCGCCAAGATCGCCTACGCCTCGAGCTGGATGAAATGCCACCACCCGGACGTGTTCTGCTGCGCGTTGCTCAACGCGCAGCCGATGGGTTTCTACGCCCCCGCGCAGATCGTCCGCGACGCGCGCGAGCATGGCGTCGTGATCCGCCCGGTCTGCGTCGTCGACAGCGACTGGGATACGCGGCTGGTGGACGAGGGCGACACCGCGCGCCTGCCGCTACGACTGGGGATGAAGATCGTCCACGGCGTGTCGATGATCGACGTCGCGCGGATCATCGCCGCACGCGCCGAGGCACCGTTCCGCTCGGTCGAGGATTTGTGGCGCCGCTCAGGCGTGCCGCTCGCAACGCTGGAAAAGCTCGCCAAGGCTGATGGCTTCCACGCGCTCGGGCTCGACCGGCGGCAGGCGTTATGGGCGATCCGCGGGCTCGGCGAGACGCCGCTGCCGCTGCTGGAGGCCGCCGAGCGCCGCGAACCGCCGGTCAGCCTCGTGCCGCTGACCGCCGGGCGCGAGGTGGTCGAGGATTATCGCGCGACGCAGCTCACCTTGCGCGAACATCCATTGTTCTTCCTGCGCGACCGGCTCGCCGACCAGCGCGTGATCCCCTGCGCGCAGCTCCGGCAAACGCGCGACGGCCGACGCGTCGAGATCGCGGGGATCATCCTCGTCCGCCAGAAGCCGGGCTCGGCGAAGGGCGTGCTGTTCATCACCATCGAGGACGAAACCGGGGTCGCCAACATCATCCTGTGGCCCGACCGATTCGAGGCGCAGCGCACCGTCGTGATGTCCTCGGCGATGATCAGCGTCACCGGCGTCGTGCAGCGCGAGGGCGAGGTGATCCACGTCATCGCCGATCGCATCCACGATCGCACCGCGATGCTGCGCGCGGTCGGCGATATCGACCTGCCGCGCCTCACCAGCCGCGGCGACGGCGCGACCCACCCCGGCTCCCCCGATCGTGGCGACCCCGGCTGGAAGACGCGCGTCCGCAGCGACTATCACCCGCCGTTCCGCAACGGTTGCGATCCGGAGGATGTCATTCCGATCCGCAGCCATGACTTTCACTAGGTCGGTCCGGGCGCGGGTGGCGACGTCGTCCCCGGTCCCACGAGCCGGATTTGTAATGAATCGCACTAACATTTGTGCGGGACTTCATCCATCCCGGGCACATGCCGAAGTCCGTCTACCAACTGGTGTACATCAGCCGCGCCACCCGGCCACTCGACGACGCCGAGCTTGGCCGGCTGGCGACCGACGCGAAACGCTTCAACGATGTGCATGCCATCACCGGCCTGCTCCTCCACGATGGCGGCCGCTTCATCCAGGCGCTCGAAGGGCGCCGCGTGTCCGTCGAGACGGTCATGGAACGGATCATGCGCGACCGTCGACACGATTCCATCGCCTATGTCGAACGGCGTCCAGTGCCCACGCGGCAATTCGGCGGCTGGAGCATGGACGTGCGCCGCATCCACGATCGGCAAGGCGCGCAGACGTTCCTGACCGACCTGAAACAGACGCTGGCACCGGTCGACGACCATCGACTGGTCGCCGCCTTCATCGGCTTCGCGATGCTCGGCCGCCCCGGGCTGCGCGCTCGTCGCGCACATCCCGAAGCCTGAACGGCTCAGCCGACCGTCTGTTCGATCGTCCCGAAGATCGGATGGTGGCGATCGTCCTCCATCCAGATCCGCACCGTGTCGCCGGTGCCCAGATACGGCGTCTGCGCCGCACCGCTCTGGATCGTCTCCACGGTGCGTAATTCGGCAAGGCACGAATAGCCCACGCCGCCATCGGCGATCGGCCGCCCCGGCCCACCCTCGGCATCGCGGTTAGAGACGGTGCCCGACCCCACAATCGTCCCTGCGCCCAGCGCGCGCGTCTTCGCGGCGTGCGCGATCAACGTGCCGAAGTCGAAGGTCATGTCCTCGCCCGCGTCGGCGCGGCCGAACGGCGCGCCATTCACCTCCACCAGCAAACGGCGGTGCAGCTTTCCGTCGCGCCACCACTCGCCCAAAGCCTCTGGCGTCACGAACACCGGGGAGAAGGCCGACGCCGGCTTCGACTGCACGAACCCGAACCCCTTGGCGAGTTCGTCCGGGATCAGGTTGCGCAGCGACACGTCATTGGTCAGCCCGACCAGCCGGATCGCGTCCAGCGCCTGTTCGCGCGTCGCGCCCAGCGGGACGTCGCCGGTGACGACCACCACCTCGCCCTCCAGATCGCAGCCCCATGCCTCGTCGGCGAGCGGGATCACATCGCGCGCGCCCAGGAACGCGTCCGATCCGCCCTGATACATCAACGGATCGTGCCAGAAGCTGTCGGGCAATTCCGCCCCGCGCGCCTGTCGCACCAGCGCGACGTGGTTCACGTACGCAGACCCGTCGAGCCACTGATAGGCGCGCGGCAGCGGCGCGGCGGCGTCATGTTCGTGGAACCGCTCGCGCGGGATCGCCTCGTTGCGCAGGTCGACCGCCAGCAGCTCCAGCGCGGGCGCGACCTGCGCCCAGTCATCGAGCGCGGCTTGCAGCGTCGCGCAGATATGCCCGGCATCGGCATACCAGGCCAGATCGTCCGAGACGACGACCAGGCGACCGTCGCGCCCCTGCTTCAAACTGGCGAGTTTCATGCGCTACCTCTCCTTGTTCGGCCCGAGTGTAACGAGCCCGCGCGCACCCCGCTACAGCCGCCGCAGCAACAATGTCGCGCGCCCGATCACCGCGATCTCGTCGGGGGCGACGCGCTCGACCGGCCATAACGGATTGTCGCTGCGGATCTCGATGACGCCGCCGGCCGGCACCAGCCGCTTGACCAACACCGCCTCGCCGCGCCGCACCACATAGATGCCGCCCCGCGCCGCCACCCGCCGCGCGCGCGCATCGACCAGCAAGCGGTCGCCATCCTTCAACGTCGGCGCCATCGAATCGCCCGTCACCGCGATCACCGACGCCGCCTCCGGCGCCACCCCGGCACCGCGCAACGCCGCACGCGGCAGCCGCTCGCTCCGCAGCACCTGCTCATCGGGCATCTGCCCCGTCCCCGCCGCGGCCCGCACCGCCAGCCACGGCACCGCGACCTCCTCGCTCGCCGGCGGCGGCGCGCCCAGCAGCGCCTCGTCGATCGCAAGGAAATCGGCGAGCATCCGCCGCTCGCGTTCGGGCAGCACGCGCGGCGAGCCGCGGTTCACGAACTGCCCCAGATACGCCTGATTGCGCCCAAGCATCCGCGACAACGCCGACAGCGCCACCCCGCGCGCACGCGCCGCCGCTGCAAGTGCCTGTTGTGGCGTCTCGTTCATCCAAGAACCGTAGCCTGAGGATTTTTCCTCGACAAGAAGAACAAAACGGAACATATGAAGAACGCAGAGTCGGAGTGAGAGTCCATGTGCCTGTTGAATGAAATCGACGTCTATTTACGCAGGACCGGGGTGGCGGAAACCACGTTCGGGCGGCGCGCCGTCAACGATCCGCGGCTGGTCCGCGACCTGCGCCGCGGGCGCGTGCCGGGGCCATCGCTGTGCGCGCGAGTCGAGGCGATCCTGTCGGCACGCCCGTCATGAGCGCGGCGCGGTTCGAACGAGCGGTGGCGCGGGCGGCGGCGCGCGGCGGCGTGTTGCTGGCCGTGGAACATCATCGTGAGATCGCGTGGCACAGCGCCACCTTCTCGGGCGCGCGCCATCAACTCATCGCGAGTGCGGCGAACGACGCCTCGCTCGACGCATGGCTGGCGACGCTCGATCGCACGGACCTCGGGCTACCCGGTCAGATGCTCGCCGATCTGCACGTCGCGGTCCGTGAGCCCTATGGCGAGCGCGTCATGCTGCGACTGGAGGGCGTGACGGTGACGTGCGACCTCACCGCGCCGGAATGCGGTACAGCGTCCGTTCGAGGAGGAGCGGGTCGACGAATGCCGCCGCCGACACCGGCTTGACCGCGGTGCACCGGCGCAGCGCACCGGGATCGAACGCGCTGAGCGGCAGGTTCAGGTCGCGCGGCAACGGGCGTTCGGGCGGCGGCGCCATCCACGCGCATGGTGCCGCGCTCACGCGCTCGACGCGCCGTCGGCCCAGCCGCGACACCGCGGCACGCATGGTGTCGAGCACGCCGGAACTGCGCGCGGACGGCGAGAGGAGCAGGGTGTCGTCGAACATGCCCGCGGTATAGCGGAGCAATAGTAAGTCTATGGTAAACGTCGCAGTAGGTATATTGTGGCATGAACCAGGGGCACGCCGGCGCAATATACCGGCGTGCCCCCTCGCTATCAGTCGGCGTCGGCCAGTTCTTCGGTCAACGCATCGATGATCGCTTTGTTGAACGCGGGAATATCGTCGGGCTTGCGGCTGGTGATCAAATTGTCGTCGATCACCACTTCCTCATCCTCCACCTCGGCGCCGGCGTTGGCCAGATCGGTGCGGATCGAAACGAAGCCGGTCACGCGCCGTCCGTCGATCACGTCCGCCTCGGCGAGCAGCCACGGCGCGTGGCAGATCGCGGCGACGATCTTGTCCTCGTCCATGAATTGCTGGACGATCTCGACCGCCAGATCCTCGACACGCAGCTTATCGGGATTGGCCACCCCGCCCGGCAGCACCAGCGCATCGTAATCCTCGACCTCGACCTCGTCGAGCGTCAGGTCGGGCGTGGCGGTTTCCGCCTTGTTGATGTCGCCCTTCATCCCCTGGATCGGATCACGCTTGATCGAGGCGAGCGTGACGGTTGCGCCCGCCGCTTCCAGCGCCTTGCGCGGTTCGAACAATTCCACGGTTTCGAACCCGTCGGCAGCGATCATCAGCACGCGGGCTTGCGATAAATCGGCCATGTCATTCTCCTGCTGGCAAGGGAGTATCCCGGCGCCCCAACCCGCCGCGCGGCGCGGGCGTTCCGGGAACGATGCGCCAGCCTTGCGCATTTCGGCAAAGGATCACGACACTGCGGAAGGGCAGAGGTGGCAGGCACGATCGTTTTCTTCGAGGATGACACCCCGGGAATCACGCGCAAGCGCACGCGCCACGACGCCTGGGCCTATTATGACGCGAACGGGAAGCGGATCACCGATCGTGACGAAATCGACCGGTTGAATGCGATCGGCCTGCCCCCCGCCTATACCGACGCATGGTTCTGCCCCGATCCCGACGGCCATATCCAGGCGGTCGGCTGGGACGAAAAGGGCCGCAAGCAATATCGTTACCATCTTGGCTTCCGCGCACAGCAGGAGGCGGCGAAATACGACCTCTGCGCCCCGTTCGGCCGCGCGCTGACCAAACTGCGCGCGCGGGTTGAGACCGATCTCGAACGTCGCCGCCACACCAAGGAACGCACCGTTGCGGCGGTGGTCAAGCTGCTCGACGTCGCCGCACTGCGCATCGGTAACGAGACCTATGCGAAGACGAACAAGAGCTTTGGGCTGACCACGCTGCGCGACCGCCACGCGCAGATCAGCGGCAGCACGCTGAAATTGGAATACAAGGCTAAGTCGGGCAAGATCCGCAAGCTCAAGATCACCGACGGCAGCCTCGCGCGCTTCGTCAAGAAATGTCAGGACCTGCCCGGCCAGAAGCTGTTCCAGTACGTCGGCGACGATGGCGAGCCGCACGCGGTCACCTCCTCCGACGTCAACGCCTATCTCCGCGAAGCGATGGGCGCGGGCTTCACCGCCAAGCATTTCCGCACTTGGGGCGCGAGCGTCGTCGCCTTCGAGGCGCTGGTCGAGGCCGACGCGCCGATCGGCCTCAAGACGATGCTGGAGCCGGTCGTCGCACACCTTGGCAACACTCCCGCGATCGCGCGCAAATCCTATGTCCATCCGGCGTTGATCGAACTCGGCAAGGACAAGGCCGCGCAGGCCGCGTTCCGCCAGTCGCTGCGGCTGCCGCGCGCGACCCAATATCTGACGCGTACCGAGCGCGGGCTGATCGCCTTCCTCGAAACCTGCGGTGCGTGCGAGCTGAAAGCCGCCTGACATGAGCAACAACAGTGCCGCCGTCGCCCGAAAGGCGACGTTCGATACCGATCGCGTCGGGGAGCAGGCGGGCGCGCTGCTCCACTCCAGCTTCATCTGGTTGCAACAGCATTGGCTGCAGATCCTGATCGCGGTCGGGATCGGCGTCGCGATCGCGCTGTTGCTGTTCTGGGTCCGCGCGTTCGGGCCGCGGCTGGCGCGGCGCAGCGCGTCCGGCAAGGGCTGGGCCGCGGTGCTCGGCCGCGCGATCGAGCGAACCAACGCCTTCTTCATCATCATGCTCTCGGCCAAGCTGGTCGACGGCTATGCCGCTACGCCTGCCGACCTCGACAAGACGATCACCTTCCTGTTCACCGTAGCGGCGGTGTTCCAAGCGGCGATCTGGGCGCGCGAGCTGATCCTCGGCGCGATCGAGCACCGCACCCGCGACGAACATTATTCGGGCGAGGCGCTGATGAGCGCGATGGGGCTGATTCGCCTGCTCGTCAGCTTCGCGGTTTTCGCGATCGCTTTGGTCGTCGTGCTCAGCAACCTCGGCGTCAACGTCACCGGGCTCGTCGCCGGTCTCGGCGTCGGCGGCATCGCGATCGGTCTGGCGGCACAGGGCATCTTCGCCGACCTGTTCGCGGCCCTGGCGATCATCTTCGACCGCCCGTTCCGGCGCGGCGACAAGGTCAGCTACGGCACCACCAGCGGCGTGATCGAGGCGATCGGGTTGAAATCGACCCGCATCCGCGCCTTCACCGGCGAGCTGCGGATCATCTCCAACCGCAATCTGCTCGACAAGGAAATCCAGAACACCTCGCAGCGCGACCACGTCCGCGTTTCGTACACGATCGGCGTCGCTTACGAGACGCCGCCCGACACGCTGGAACGTATCCCCGCGATCCTGACCGAACTGGTCGAAGCGGAAGGCGCCAAGGTTGCGCGCGCCGGCTTTGAATCGTTCGGCGCGTCGAGCCTCGACTTCGTGCTCCAGGTCGACACGCCCGGCGACGACTGGGCGACCGCGCACGGCGTCCGCAACCGCCTGCTCGTCGCGATCATGCGCCGCTTTGCGCAGGAGGGGATCAGCATCCCGTATCCGACCCAGACGACCTACACCGCCGCGCCCGACGGGACGCTGGTAATGCCCTATGCCGAGCCGGAGCACCTCCCGAAAACGTAACCGTCGCCCCTGCGCAGGCATTCAGGACAACGAAGCCAGGGCAAACGACGCTCTTCCCTCAATCCCCGTCGCCCCTGCGAAGGCAGGGGCCCATGTCTGTCGAGTGGATAAGGATGATCTGACACACCGCACGCCGCGCATGTGTCAGATGGTCAGAGCGACGACACAGCCATAGGCCCCTGCCTCCGCAGGGGCGACTGCGTGTTCGGGAAGCCCCCCTGACACCCAGACCCGTCATTCCCGCCAAGGCGGGAATCCAGACGCGCAGGTCACGGCAATGGCCGAACAATCAAAGGCTCTGCCCCCACCCGCCAGATCACCGCCCTACCCCGAAAGCCCCACTCCCCACCCGCAAACGCAAAGTTGCTGGCGCAAACCCGCGCCCGCTCTCACCTCGGCACCATGCAGAAACCTTCCTTCACGGTGCAGGTGTTCGCCGGCATGGCGATCGGCGTCGCGCTCGGCTTCGTGGCGCGCAGCGCCCCCGACGGTGCGCTGGCCGAGACGCTGCGCCTGACCGGCGACAGCTTCGTCAAATTGCTCAAGGCGCTGGTCGTCCCGCTCGTCTTCACCGCTTTGGTCGCCTCGGTCGCGGCGTTGCGCGATCTCGGCAATGCCGCGCGACTGGTCGGCCAGACGTTGCTGTGGTTTGCGGTCACTGCACTGATCGCGGTCGCAATCGGCCTGACCCTCGGAACAATCCTTCAGCCCGGCGTCCGCGCCGGAGTCGATGCGGCGAGTGCGATTGCACCCGGCACCACCGGTTCGTGGCTCGATTTCCTGCGCGGGCTGATCCCGGGCAATTTCCTCGGACTGGAGGCATCGACCAAGCTCAAGGACGGCGCGGCCACCACCGGCATCTCGTTCAACGTCCTGCAACTGATCGTCGTCGCGATTGCGATCGGCGCGGCGGCGGTAAAGGTCGGCGCGGCGGGCGAGGCGTTCCTGTCGGTCAACGCCTCGCTCCTCACGATCTTCCGCCAGCTGCTGCGCTGGGTGGTGCGGCTCACGCCGATCGGCACCGCCGGACTGATCGGCACCGCGATCGTCCGCTACGGCTGGTCCTCGCTCGCCGCGCTCGGCAGCTTCGCGGGCGCGGTCTATCTCGGGCTCGCATTGGTGCTGTTCGGGGTCTACCCCGCGCTGCTCGCCGCCAACCGTTTGTCGCCGCGCCGCTTCTTCGCGACTGCCTGGCCCGCGATCCAGCTCGGCTTCGTCTCGCGCTCGTCGATCGCGACGCTGCCGGTCACCGAGGATGTGGCTGAGAAGGCCGGCGTCCCGCGCGATTACGCCGCCTTTGCGGTCCCCTTCGCCGCAACGACCAAGATGGACGGCTGCGCCGCGATCTACCCGGCGGTGTCGGCGCTGTTCGTCGCGCAATATTACGGCATTGCGCTCCATGCGCCCGACTATGTGCTGATCGCGCTGGTCTCGGTGATCGGCTCGGCCGCGACCGCCGGACTGACCGGCGCGCTGGTCATGCTGACGCTGACGCTCACCACGCTCGGCCTCCCGCTCGAGGGTGCGGGACTATTGCTCGCGATTGATCCCATCCTCGACATGGGGCGCACCGCGGTCAACGTCGCGGGGCAAATCGTGGTCCCGTTGATCGTTGCACGGCGCGAAAATCTGCTCGTTCCCGATCCCGGACGCGCCGTAACGCAACCGGCATGAACCCTTCCGTACCTGCGACGTTCGTGCAGGCACTGGTAGGAGTATGATCGAAATGAAGAAAGCTCTGCTGACGGCGCTGGCGATCGCCACCGTCTCCGCCCCGATGGTCGCCGCCCCCGCCGCCGACGCGCAACGCCGGGATCGCGACCGCGATTACCAATGGCAGGGCGACCGAAACGACTGGGATGCATCGAAGAATTATCGTCGTGGCAACTACCGTGAGCGTCGCCTGAGCCGCGAGGATCAGGTCTATCGCGGACGTGACGGGCGCTCCTATTGCCGTCGCAACGACGGCACCACCGGTCTGGTGGTCGGCGGTGCCGGTGGCGCGCTGCTCGGCAACCTCGTTGGCGGCGGCTTGCTCGGCACGCTGGCGGGTGGCGGCGCGGGTGCGCTGCTGGGGCGTGAGATCGATCGCGGCAAGGTGCGCTGTCGCTAAAGGATGCGGTCCGCGCCGGGGCGTATCGCCGGCGCGGACCGACGTTTTAGAAGGTCGGGTCCGTTGCTGCGTACCCGACAAAAAGCTTATTTCATATTTCCGGTCCGCATCCGCTTGCGGGGCAAGCCCCGAACCGCCTAGACAGCCGCAGAGGGTTGGGAGAGGCGCGACGTGACGCTGGACGAAGTGAGGGCTGCGGTCGGACGCACCAGCGTGTCGGAATGGATCACCGTCACGCAGAAGATGATCGATGCCTTTGCAGAGGCGACCGGCGATCGACAATTCATCCACATCGACCCGGTCCGCGCGGCCACCACGCCCTTCGGCACCACGATCGCGCACGGCTTCCTCACCTTGTCGCTGCTCCCTCGGTTGATGGCCGAAACGCCCGACCTGCCCACCGTCAGCAACGCGACGATGCACGTCAATTATGGCGGCAACCGCGTCCGCTTCCTCGCCCCCGTCCCGTCCGGCGCGCGCATCCGCGCGCACTCGCGGCTGCTGTCGTTCGAGCAGAAGCGCCCCGGCCAATATCAATCGACCGCCGAGGTCACGATCGAGATCGAAGGGCAGGAAAAGCCCGCGATGCTCGCCGAGTGGATCACTCAAATCTTCGTCTAGGCTGCACCGAAAGGCTTCGTCTCATGCGCTCCGCCGTCATCGTCTCCACCGCCCGCACGCCGATCGGCCGCGCCTATCGTGGCGCGTTCAACAACCTCCCCTCCCCGACGCTCGCCAGCCACGCGATCCGGGCCGCAGTCGAGCGTGCCGGCATCGACGGCGCGGAGGTTGACGACGTCGTGCTCGGTGCCGCGCTGCAGCAGGGGCATCAGTCGCCGAACATCGCACGCACCAGCCTGCTGCGCGCCGGGCTGCCGACCAGCGTGTCCGGCATGTCGCTCGACCGGCAATGCGCCTCCGGGCTGATGGCGATCGCCACCGCCGCCAAGCAGATCGTGCATGACGGGATGCAGATCGCGATCGGCGGCGGGGTCGAGAGCATCAGCATGGTGCAGACCCCCGAGATGCGCGTTGCGCCCGATCCCGAGCTGCTGGCGATGCACAAGGACATCTACATGCCGATGCTCCAGACCGCCGAGATCGTCGCCAAGCGCTACGGCATCTCGCGCGAGGCGCAGGACGAATATGGCTATCGCTCGCAGATGCGCACCGCTCAGGCGCAGGCCGCCGGACGTTTCGATGCCGAGATCGTTCCCGTCACCGCCGCCAAGGCGAACGTGAACAAGGAGACGAAGGAGGTCTCGCACGAGCAGGTCACGCTCACGAAGGACGAGGGCAATCGCGCCGACACCACGCTGGAGGGATTGCGCGGGCTTAAGCCGGTGCTGGGGCCGGACCTCAACATCACCGCCGGTAATGCGTCACAGCTGTCGGACGGGGCCTCGGCCAGCGTGTTGATGGAGGAAAAGCTTGCCGAGCAGCGTGGGCTGACGCCACTCGGGCGGTATGTAGGCATGGCGGTGGCCGGCACCGCGCCCGACGAGATGGGGATCGGTCCGGTCTTCGCAATTCCCAAGCTGCTGGAACGCAACGGCCTGACGATGAATGATATCGGCCTGTGGGAGCTGAACGAGGCGTTCGCGGTGCAGGTGCTCTATTGCCGCGACAAACTCGGCATCCCCGACGAATTGCTCAACGTCGACGGCGGCGCGATCTCTATCGGCCATCCGTACGGCATGTCGGGCGCGCGGATGGTCGGCCATGCGCTGATCGAGGGAAAGCGTCGGGGCGCCAAGCATGTCGTCGTCACGATGTGCGTCGGCGGCGGCATGGGCGCGGCCGGACTGTTCGAGGTGCTGTGACGTTGAACGCGCGGCCGCGTTCCGCTATATAGAATGTCGGTGACGTCATAGCACCGCCTCGTGTGAGCCCCGGTCGTGCCATCGGCCGGGGCTCAAATGCGTTTGGGGCCTGGCTGCCAGGCCGGACCCCGCCCGTGCGCTACTTCCGCGCCGCCTCGATCATCCGCCCGACCAACGTCGCGAAGGCGATCAACACGCCGAGGAACATGCACAAGTCAGCAAACGTCATAGTTCACTTCCTCATGGTGGCGGCGGGATTGCCGCCGCTCGCTATCATGACGGTGGCGCAACGACCGCGCAACCAACGCCCCCGCCTCACGTTCTCCCGTCGAACCCGAACAGGAGATGCGACATGGCCGATGCCAACACCGATCCGAAGAAGCTGAAGCAGGATCTCTGGGAGAAGATGGCCGACAGTCCTTTCGTCATGGTCGGTCCGGCCGATGGTCACGCCCATCATGAGCCGCTGACCGCGCAGCTCGACGAGGATCAGGTCGACACGCTGTTCTTCTTTATCGGCAAGACCAACCGCCTCGCCGCCGGCGGGCGGGTGATGGCGCAATATGTGTCGAAGGGGCATGACTTCTTTGCCTGCCTCGATGGCACCGCGCGGATCGACAACGATCAGGCGCAGATCGACAAGCTCTGGAATAAGCAGGCCGAGGCGTGGTTCCCGGAGGGCCGCAACGACCCCAATCTCGCGCTGCTGCGCGTCGACATCGACTCCGCAGAGCTGTGGGAGACGGACATGTCACTGTCGGGCCGTGTGAAGATGCTGTTCGGCGGCACCATCAAGGCCGGCGAGGAAGGTAGCCACGCCAAGGTCGAGACGACCGCCGAAAACAGCCCGGTGTAACGACGTCGCCCCAGCGCAGGCAGGGGCCTATGTCTGTCTGATGTCGCGGAACGTCTGACACATGAGACAAAGCTTGTGTGTCAGACCAACCCAACAAACGACACAGCCATAGACCCTACCTTCGCAGGGGTGACGGTGGCGAAGACGGGCCGGTCGCCACAAGCGACCGGCCCGTTTCACATCAACCGTTAGCCGCCATCCATTCCTCGACCACCGGCGCGATGCGATTGCGCCATTTCGAGCCGTTGAAGATCCCGTAATGGCCGACACCCTCGGCCATATAGTACCGCTTCTTCTCGTCCGGCAGCGCGGTGGCGATCGTAAGCGCCGCCTTGGTCTGCCCCAGTCCGCTGATATCGTCGCGCTCGCCCTCGATCGCCAGCAGCCCGACATCGGTGATCGCGCAGGTATCCACGCGCCGCCCGCGGTGCAGCATCTCGCCCCTGGGCAGGCTGTGCGACTGGAAGACGGTGTCGATCGTCTGGAGATAGAATTCAGCGGTCATGTCGCAGACCGACCGATATTCGTCGTAGAAGCGCTTGGTCGCCTCGGCGCTATCGTCGTCGCCGGTGACGAGATGTTTGAACAGCTCGTAATGGCTCATCATGTGGTTGCCGAGGTTCATGGTCATGAACCCGGATAATTGCAGGAAGCCCGGATAGACCTTCCGCCCCGCGCCCGGGTACAGCATCGGCACCGTCGCGATGACATTCTGCTCGAACCACGCAAACGGCCGCTCGGTCGCCAGTGTGTTGACCGCGGTCGGCGCCTCGCGCGTGTCGATCGGGCCGCCCATCATCGTCAGCGTGCGCGGACGACACGGGTTGCGGTCGGCGCTCATCAGCGCGGTCGCGGCGAGGCACGGCACCGACGGCTGACACACCGCGAGCATATGCGCGCCATGCGCATCGTCCGCCGCGCCGTCCTGATCCGGCCCGATCGCTTCGAGGAACGCGATCAGATAATCGATGTAATCGTCGAGATCGAACCGCCCATCGCGCGTAGGGACCAGCTTCGCGTCGCGCCAATCGGTGATATAGACGTCGGCCACCGGCAGCATCCGCTCGACCGTCCCGCGCAACAGGGTCGCAAAATGGCCCGACATCGGTGCGGCGATCAACAGCCGCGGGCCGCCCTCGATGCCTTCGCGGCGAAAGCGCTTGAGCTGACCGAACGGCCGTTGCAGCACGATCTCCTCGACCACCGGCACCTCGCGACCGTCAACGATCGTCTTTTCGAATCCGAACGCCGGCTTGCCGCGCGATGCCGATGCATGCGCGAACACCTCCAGCGCGGACGCCATCACCGGCCCGCCACCCAGATAGGCGAACGGATTGGACGGGTTGTTCAGCCAGTTGGCGCCCACCGTCGCCATTGCGCTGGCCGAGGCGAGCCAGGAACGCTGGAATTCATAGGCGTCGTACAACATTCGCGTCTTCCTTCCGCGGCCCCGCCGGTGCGGCGCCTATAGCAACTTCGCCGGTCGCAACGCGACTGCAACGATTGCAGCCCCGTTTCGGGCCCGCCCGCCGCCCGGCGTCAGCGATACGTTGAGCGACGGCACATGCGCTGCTAGGCCGCGCGCATGGCCAGCGCTTCCGACGTCGCTCCTTCCCGCCGCCTCGGCAATCTGGCGATGGTCTTTCGACACGCCCGCAAATACCCGCTGCAGATTACTGCGGCGTTTAGCGCGCTGGCGGTCACCTCGGGTGCGACGATCGCGATCCCGTACAGCTTCAAGCGCGTGATCGATCGCGGCTTCGCAGGCAATGGCGCGTCCGCCGAGTCCGTGGCATCGTCATTCCATTACATGCTGATGATCGTCGTGGCGCTGGCGATCGGCACCGCGGTGCGCTTCTATTTCGTCGCCTGGCTGGGCGAGCGCGTCGTCGCCGACATCCGCACCGAGGTGCAACGGCACCTAATGACGCTCAGCCCGTCCTTCTACGAGACCAATCGCCCATCCGAAATCGCCTCGCGGCTCACCGCCGACACCGGCCAGATCGAGACGGTGGTCGGCAGCACGGTGTCGATCGCGCTGCGCAACTCGTTCACCGCGATCGGTGGGCTGATCTATCTGTTCGCGATCTCGCCCAAGCTGGCGGCGATGCTGCTCGCCGGCATCCCGCTCATCATCGCCCCCATCGCCTTGCTCGGGCGGCGCGTCCGCAACCTGTCGCGTACCTCGCAGGACCGGATCGCCGATGTCGGCTCGATCGTCGTCGAGACGCTGGGCGCGATGAAGATCGTCCAGGCGTTCGGGCAGGAGGCACGCGAAAGCGCGCGCTTCACCGACGCGGTCGAGGCGACGATGGCCGCCGCGCGCAAGCGGGTGGCGCTCCGCGCGATCATGACCGCGATCGTCATCGGGCTGATCTTCGGCGCGATCACGTTGGTGCTATGGGAAGGCGCGGAGGATGTCGCCGCCGGACGCCTGTCGGGCGGCGCGATCGCCGCCTTCGTGCTGACCGGCGGGATCGTCGCCGGCGCCTTCGGCGCGCTGACCGAAGTCTATGGCGACCTGTTGCGCGGCGCGGGCGCGGCGGGGCGGCTGAGCGAATTGCTCGCCGAACGCCCCGAGATCGCCCCGCCCGCGCAGCCGATCGCGCTGCCACAGCCGCCACAGGGGCGCGTCGCCTTCCGCAACGTCGAGTTCCGCTATCCCAGTCGCCCCGATGTTGCGGCGCTCCACGACTTCACGCTGGAGGTCGCCCCCGGCGAGACGCTGGCGGTGGTCGGCCCGTCCGGGGCCGGCAAGTCGACCTTGTTCCAGTTGCTCCAACATTTCTACCAGCCGGCGCGCGGCGCGGTGCTGGTCGACGGCGTTGACCTGACCCGCGCCGACCCGGCCGAGGTCCGCGCGCGGATCGCAATGGTGCCGCAGGAAACCGTGATCTTCGGCACCAGCGCGCGCGACAACCTCCGCTACGGTCGTTGGGATGCGGACGATGCGCAGGTGTGGGCCGCGGCGGAGGCGGCCAACGCCGCCGACTTCCTGCGAGCGCTTCCCGACGGACTCGACACCTTCCTCGGCGAAGGCGGCGCACGGCTGTCGGGCGGGCAGCGGCAACGCGTCGCGATCGCGCGCGCGCTGCTCCGCGACGCACCGATCCTGCTGCTGGACGAGGCGACCAGCGCGCTCGACGCCGAGAGCGAGCGGCTGGTGCAGGACGCGCTCGAACGGCTGATGGCGACGCGCACCACGATCGTCATCGCGCACCGCCTCGCCACCGTTCGCGCGGCATCGCGGATCGTCGTCATGGATGGCGGCCGGATCGTCGAGGAGGGCAGCCACGCCGCGCTGATCGGCGCGGGCGGACTCTATGCGCGGCTCGCGAACCTGCAATTCCACGACGCCTGACGCCAGCCGCTTGACCGTCGGCGCCCTTCTCCTAGTCTGAGCATGGGGACGAGAAACGGGGGCAGGTAGATGCGTAATTGGTGGGCAGCGGCGGCGCTGGCCTTGGGCATCGCCACGCCGGCGGCGGCGACCTGGCAACAGACATCGTCCCGACATTTCGTCGTCTATTCGGAGGACGAACCCGACAAGGTTACCGAATTCGCCACGCGGCTGGAACGGTTCGACAAGGCGATGCGCGTGATGCGCGGCATGGAGGACCCGGCGTTCAGCCCGACGCAGCGCGTGCGCGTGTTCGTCGTCAAGGACATCGCCACCCTGCAAAAGCTGCTCAGCGATCGTGATGCCGCAGGGGTTTATATGCCGCGGCTATCGGGGCCGGTCGCGTTCGTGCCGCGCAAGACGAATGATACCGGCAAGCTTGCGCTGACGCCGCAGGCGGTGCTGCTCCACGAATATGCGCATCACTTCATGTTCTCGTCATGGGGCGATCAGCCGTTCCCCGCGTGGTTCGTCGAGGGATTCGCCGAATTCAACGCCACGATGGTGTTCGAGCCCGAGCGGCTGCTGATCGGCGCGCCGCCGCTCTATCGTGCTTATGGGCTCGTCGACGACGATCTGCTGCCCATGCGCGACCTGCTGACGATGTCGCCCAACGACAAGCGGCTCGATTCGATGAAGACACAGGTGTTCTACGGGCGCTCGTGGCTGCTGACGCACTACATGCTGCTCAACAATGAGCGTCGCCCGCAACTCGCCGCCTATCTCAAGGCGCTGGAGAAAGGGGGCGATATGAAGGCCGCCTCGGCGTTGCTGGGCGATCCCCGCAAGCTCGACCGTGCGCTCAACAATTACGCCCGCTTGACACTACCGATGCTGGGTTTGAAGGTGGAGACATTGCCGATCGGTCCGGTGACGACCCGCGCACTGACGCCGGGCGAAGAAGCGATCATGCCGATCGTGCTCCGATCGACCCGCGGCGTGAATGCCAAGACGGCGCCTGGCGTCGCCGTCGCCGCGCGCAAGATCGCGGCCGATTGGCCAAGCGACCCGGCCGTGCAGGTCGCCCTCGCCGAGGCCGAATATGACGCCGGCAGCTTTGCGTCCGCCGATGCCGCGGCGGCGCGCGCGCTCGCCGCCAGGCCGAACCTGCGCGAAGCCCTGATCTATCGCGGCATGGCGCAGGCTGCGCTTGCCGAAAAGGAGCATGCGACCGACTCCGCGCGCTGGAAGGCAGTGCGGCAGTGGTTCATCACCGCCAACCACCTCGACGGTGAAGATCCGTGGCCGCTGGTCGCCCATTATCAGGCGCTGCGCAGCGCTGGTGCGCCAATGAGCCCCAATGCCGAAAAGGGGCTTGATTACGCCTTCGCGCTGGCGCCCTTCGATAGCGGATTGGCGATGCAGGTCGCGATGATGCACCTTCGCAAGAAGGACTATGCCGCGGCGGTGCCCGCGCTGCGTCGTGTCGCCTACGACCCGCACGGCGGCGGGCTGGGCACGCTCGCCGGCGCCGTGCTCACGGCCATCGACGCCAAGGACAATGCGACGATTGAGAAGATCTCGGCCTCGCTGGACGGGAAGAAAGCCGATGAGGGCGAGGAGGCCAATTAAGCCGCTGACGATGTGGCTTGAGTCGCCCCACCACCTCGACGTCGTCCGGGCCTCGACCCGAACCCACGCTTCTTCCGGCCTCAGATCGCGGACCTATCGCTCCTGCCCGCGCGAGAATAGCGAAGCTATTCACGGCCGGATCAGGATGCCCGGCATTGCCCCGGTACGCTCGCGATAATGATAGTACATGACCCTCTTTACAAACCGGACTTCGGATCAAGTCCGGCTCGATCAAAGGAAGCTGAACGCTCAGCCTGCGTGTTCGGCGAGCACCGTCAGCCCGCGCGCATTGACCTCGGCGAAGCCGCCGCGGATCGCAATCGTCTCGGGCTGACCGCCGGGCGTCTTCTGCACCAGCACCTCGCCGTCACGGATCGTCGACATGAACGGCGCATGGCCCTCCAGTACCGCGAAGTCGCCATCGGTGCCGGGCACGGTCACCATGTGAACGTCCTCGGAGATGAGCAAGCGGGCCGGCGTGACGAGTTCGAAGTGCAGCATGATCTTGACCTTAACTCCCTCTCCCCTCCGGGGAGAGGGCGGGGGTGAGGGGCAGTGAGGGAGGGTGACCATGCAACACGCGACAGTGCGCGGGGCCCCCCTCACCCAACCCTCTCCCAAAGGGGAGAGGGCCAAAAGCGAAGGCTTACGCCTCCTTGGCCATCTTCTCGGCCTTGGCGATCGCTTCGTCGATCCCGCCAACCATGTAGAAGGCCGCTTCCGGCAGGTGATCGTACTCGCCGTTCACCACCGCCTTGAAGCTGCGGATCGTGTCTTCGAGCTGGACGAACTTGCCGGGGATGTTGGTGAACACCTCGGCGACGTGGAACGGCTGGGACAGGAAGCGCTGGATCTTGCGCGCGCGGCTGACGGTCAGCTTGTCCTCTTCGGACAGCTCGTCCATCCCGAGGATCGCGATGATGTCCTGCAGCGACTTGTACTTCTGCAAGGTCGCCTGCACCGCACGCGCGGTTTCGTAGTGATCCTGCCCCACGGTGCGCGGCTCCAGCACGCGGCTGGTCGAATCGAGCGGATCGACCGCCGGATAGATGCCCAGTTCGGAGATCGCGCGATTGAGCACGGTCGTCGCGTCAAGGTGCGCGAATGAGGTCGCCGGCGCCGGATCGGTCAGATCGTCCGCGGGGACGTAGACGGCCTGCACCGAGGTGATCGAGCCCTTGTTCGTCGAGGTGATCCGCTCCTGCAACGCACCCATGTCGGTCGACAGCGTCGGCTGATAGCCCACCGCCGACGGGATACGGCCCAGCAGCGCCGACACTTCCGCGCCCGCCTGCGTGAAGCGGAAAATGTTGTCGACGAAGAACAGCACGTCCTGCCCTTCCTGGTCGCGGAAATATTCCGCGATCGCGAGGCCCGACAGCGCGACGCGCGCGCGCGCGCCCGGCGGCTCGTTCATCTGGCCATAGACCAGCGCGACCTTCGAGCCCTCGCTGATCGCATTGCCCTCGGCATCCTTGGCGATGACGCCCGCGTCGAGGAATTCGTGATAAAGGTCGTTACCCTCGCGGGTCCGCTCGCCGACGCCCGCGAACACCGAGGTGCCGCCGTGGCCCTTCGCGATGTTGTTGATCAGCTCCTGGATCAGCACGGTCTTGCCGACGCCCGCGCCGCCGAACAGGCCGATCTTGCCGCCCTTCGCGTACGGGGCGAGCAGGTCGATGACCTTGATGCCGGTCACCAGAATGGCGTTCTCGGTCGACTGGTCGACGAAGTCCGGCGCCTTGGCATGGATCGGCGCGCGCAGATCGGTCGCAATCGGGCCGCGCTCGTCGATCGGTTCGCCGATGACGTTCATGATCCGGCCCAGCGTCGCCGGCCCGACCGGCATCAGGATCTGCGCGCCGGTGTCGGTGACGGTCTGGCCGCGGGTCAGCCCCTCGGTGGAGTCCATAGCGATCGTGCGGACGGTGTTCTCGCCGAGGTGCTGCGCGACCTCGAGCACCAGCCGGACCCCGTTGTTCTCGGTTTCCAGCGCCGACAGGATCGCCGGCAGCTGCTGGTCGAACTGCACGTCGACCACCGCGCCGATCACCTGGCTGATGCGGCCGGTGTTGTTGGTCTGGCCCGTAAGGTGAGTCGGGCGATCCTCTAGGACGGTGGCCATTGTCTTACCTCTTCGTCGCCCCGGAAACGGCGGGGGTTTCTGTCTGCTTTACCATACGGCATCCCTCATGATGAGGAACGATGACGTAACTTATAGTGCCTCGGCGCCCGAGATGATCTCAACCAGCTCGGTCGTGATCGCCGCCTGACGCGCGCGGTTGTACTGGATGCTCAGCCGCTTGATCATGTCGCCGGCGTTGCGGGTCGCATTGTCCATCGCGGTCATGCGGCTGCCCTGCTCCGAGGCGGCATTTTCCAGCAGCGCGCGGAAGATCTGGATTGCGACGTTGCGCGGCAGCAGATCGTCGAGGATCGCTTCCTCGCTCGGCTCATATTCCACCGTCGCGTCGGACGCCTTCGCGCCTTTCACTTCGGGAATGGCGACCGGAATGATCTGCGCCCCCATCGGCTCCTGCACCAGCGCCGACTGGAAACGCGCGTAGAACAAATGCGCGACGTCGAACTCGCCCGCCTTGAAGCGCGCGATCAGATCGTCGGCGATCTCCTTGGCGGCGTCGAAGCTCGCGGTCTTCATGTCCGACAGGTCATGATCGGCGACGATCCCGGTCGGATAGAAGCGCTTCATCACGCGCCCCTTCTTGCCGGCGATGTAGAAGCGCACGGTCTTGCCCGCGGCTTCCAGCTCCTCGGCCTTGCGGCGCGCGGCGCGGACGATGTTGGTGTTGAACGCCCCCGCCAGACCGCGCTCCGAGGTCGCGACGACCAGCAGATGCACCTGATCCTTGCCGGTGCCCGCCAGCAGCGGCGACGCACCGACGCCGACCGTCCGTGCGAGGCTGGCGACGACGCCCTCCAGCCGCTCGGCATAGGGACGCCCCGCGACCGCCGCTTCCTGCGCGCGGCGCAGCTTGGCAGCGGCGACCATCTTCATCGCCTTGGTGATCTTCTGCGTCGACTTCACCGAGCCGATGCGGATCTTGAGGGCCTTGAGAGAAGCCATTCTATTCCAATCCGTCCGCCAGCTGGGTCATCTCGACCGGGCCGGCCAGCCATTCCTCATAGCTCTTGAACACCGCACGCGTGTACGCCTGCGCGTGGCGCTCGTCATAGCCCGCTTGATCCACCCATCGCTCGTAGATGTAGAGCGTCGGGCTGCCATCGGCAGCGGGATGCGGGTCGAACCGCTCACATCCCGCCTCTTCACGTGTCCTCGCGACGATTTCGGCAACGGCGTCACACGCCGACCCGAAATGCTCCGGCTTCAACCGGATCGTTGCAAGGTACGTCAACGCCATGACTTACGCGAACGTCTTCGCGAACTGCCCGAGCGCTTCCTTGAGCTTGGCCTCGGTGTCCTTACCCAGCTCGCGGCTGTCGCGGATCGCGGTCAGCACGTCGGCGTGGTCGGCGCGCATGTAGCTGAGCATCGCCGCTTCGTAGCGGTTGACGTCAGCCACCGGCACGGCGTCGATGAAGCCGTTGGTGCCCGCGTAGATCGAGACGGTCTGTTCCTCGAACGGCATCGGGCTGAACTGCGGCTGCTTGAGCAGCTCGGTCAACCGCGCGCCGCGGTTGAGCAGCTTCTGCGTCGAGGCATCGAGGTCCGAGCCGAACTGCGCGAACGCCGCCATCTCGCGATACTGCGCCAGCTCGAGCTTGATCGAGCCCGACACCTTCTTCATCGCCTTGGTCTGCGCGGCGCCGCCGACGCGGCTGACCGACAGGCCGACGTTGATCGCCGGGCGGATGCCCGCGAAGAACAGGTCAGTTTCGAGGAAGATCTGGCCGTCGGTGATCGAGATCACGTTGGTCGGGATGTACGCCGACACGTCGCCGGCCTGCGTCTCGATGATCGGCAGCGCGGTCAGCGACCCCGAGCCGTTCGCCTCGTTCATCTTCGCCGCACGCTCCAGCAGGCGCGAGTGGAGATAGAAAACGTCGCCCGGATAGGCTTCGCGGCCCGGCGGACGGCGCAGCAGCAGCGACATCTGGCGATACGCGACCGCCTGCTTCGACAGATCGTCGAACACGATGACCGCGTGCATCCCGTTGTCACGGAAATATTCGCCCATCGCGGTGCCGGTATAGGGCGCGAGGAACTGCAGCGGCGCGGGGTCCGAGGCGGTCGCGGCGACGACGATGGAATATTCCATCGCGCCATTCTCTTCGAGCGTGCGGACCAGCTGCGCGACGGTCGAGCGCTTCTGGCCGACCGCGACATAGACGCAGTACAGCTTCTTGGATTCGTCGCTGCCGGCGTTCGCCTGCTTCTGGTTGATGAACGTGTCGATCGCGATCGCCGACTTGCCGGTCTGGCGGTCGCCGATGATCAGCTCGCGCTGACCACGGCCGACCGGCACCAGCGCGTCGATCGCCTTCAGCCCGGTCTGCACCGGCTCATGCACCGACTTGCGCGGGATGATGCCCGGCGCCTTGACCTCGACGCGGCTGCGCTGCTCCGACGCGATCGGACCCTTGCCGTCGATCGGATTGCCGAGCCCGTCGACCACGCGACCGAGCAGACCCTTGCCGACCGGCACGTCCACGATTGTGCCGGTGCGCTTGACGGTGTCGCCCTCGCGGATCTCGGCGTCCGAGCCGAAGATCACGACGCCGACGTTATCGGCCTCGAGGTTGAGCGCCATGCCCTGCACGCCATTGGCGAACTCGACCATCTCGCCCGCCTGGACGTTGTCGAGCCCGTAGATGCGCGCGATGCCGTCACCGACGCTGAGCACCTGCCCGGTTTCCGAAACCTGCGCCTCGGTGCCGAAATTGGCGATCTGGTCCTTGATGACGCGGGAGATTTCTGCGGCGCGAATGTCCATCAACTCAGCCTTTCATCGCGCTGGCAAGCGCATTCAAACGGGTGCGGATCGACGAATCGATCATCTGGGAACCGATGCGGACGACCAGTCCGCCCAGGATCTGCGGATCGACTGCCAGGTCGACCGTCACCTCGCGACCGACGCGGCGACGCAGCTGCTGCTTCAACTCGTCGACCTGCTCGGAGGTCAGCGGGTGCGCACTGGTGACCTCGGCGGTGGTTTCACCGCGATGCTGCGCGGCCATGGCGCGGAACGCACGAATGATCTTCGGCAGGGCCGACAGCCGGCGGTTCTCCGCCAGCACGCCAAGGAAGCTGCGCGTCGTGGGATCGAGCCCCAGCTCGTCCGCGGTCGCCAGCACCGCCTTCACCGCCTGTCCGCGCGCGATCACCGGCGACGCCGCCAGCTCCGCGAATTCGGGCGACGCAGCCAGCGCATCGCGCACCGCCGTCAGACTTTGTTCGACGCGATCGACCGCACGGGCCTCCACCGCCAGATCGAACAGCGCATTGGCATACCGACCGCCGAGGCCGGCCTGGATGCTGCTGCCCTGATTACCGCTGGAACTCTCCACGCGATCCACTTTCCTCGTCATGACCCAAGGGTGCCCACCCATGCGAACGGATGGCGCAACGAAGCGCCTCGCATTGGGTACGGCGCGCGTAGCAAAGGGGGAACCGCGATGCAACCGGAGTGAAACCCCGGTGATGTCCCGTGCCCGTTTGAGCGCAAGCTGCGGGATGCGATGCGCATGCGGCTGGCGTAGACCGGCGGGCATGAGCGCGACGATCGACTCCGACACTGCCTGGGATGCCTTCGCCCGCCGCGATCGCGCCTTCGACGGCCGCTTCGTGGTCGCGGTGCGCAGCACGCATATCTATTGCAAGCCGAGCTGCGCCGCGCGCCGCCCGCGCCGCGAGAATGTCGCCTTCCTCGCCGACGCCGCCGCGGCGCGCGCAGCCGGCTATCGCGCATGCCGGCGCTGTCTGCCCGATTCGGTTGCGCGCGATCGCCAGGCGGTGATCGCCGCCGCGGCGCTGCTCGGCGGTGACGCACCGCCCCCGCTGGGCGCTCTGGCGGCGGCGGTCGGTTATGCCCCGCACCATTTCCACCGGCTCTTCCATCGGCTGACCGGCGTCACCCCCGCCGCCTTCGCACGGACATGCCGCGCCGATCGGGTGCTGACGGCGCTGCGCGACACCGAAAGCGTCACCGCCGCCATCTATGCGGCCGGATATGCCGCACCCAGTCGCTTCTATGCCGATGCCGCGCGGCTCGGGATGACGCCGCAGGCGGCCACGGCCGGTGGCGCGGGGGAGACGCTCCGCTGGGTGCGCCTCGCCACCCCGCCCGGCCGCTTGCTGCTCGCCGCGACCACGCGCGGCTGGTGTCGCTTCGCCTTCGACGAAGACCGCGCCGCGTTGCACGCCGCGTTCCCGGCCGCGACGCTGCGGCCCGGCGATCCGGCGTGGCGCACGCAGGCGGAGGCGCTGGTGGCCCGAGCGACTGCGGTGCCGGTGGACGCCTCGCTGCCCCGGGCGCTGCGCCGCACGGCCTTCCGTGCGCTCCTCCATCAGCACGCAACATCGATTGGTTAGCCAATTCGAAAGGCTTGCACGGTAGCGATCATCTTCGAGCCAATTCGAGGACGATCAGGGTCGATGAACGCGTTCGGACGCCGCAACGGCGGCATGGGTGGCGGCGGTAACGGCGTCGGAGTGCGCGGCGGCTTCGGAGTCGCACGCCCGATGCACGTCCCGCCCGGCAACGCCCGTGACGACCAGCCGGTCGAAACCGCCGCGCCGCACGACGCGATTGCCGCGCTCGACCCGCTGACCCCGCTCGGACAGACCGACGCGATGCAGCGGCTGTCGGATCGTCAGAATGCGACCGCCGACTCGGGCGCCAGCCGCATGGAAGGTTTCGAGGCGTCGATCCACAAGATCAAGGAGCAGGTGCTTCCGCGCCTGCTGGAGCGCGTCGACCCCGAGGCGGCCGCGACGCTCGGCAAGGAAGATCTGGCCGAGGAATTCCGCCCGATCATCGGCGAGGTGCTCGCCGAACTGAAGCTGACGCTCAACCGCCGCGAACAGTTCGCGCTCGAGAAGGTGCTGGTCGACGAACTGCTCGGGCTCGGCCCGCTCGAGGAGTTGCTCGCCGACCCCGAGATCAGCGACATCATGGTCAACGGCCCCGACCAGACCTTCGTCGAGCGCAAGGGCAAGCTGGAGATGGCGCAGATCCAGTTCCGCGACGAGGAACATCTGTTCCAGATCGCGCAGCGCATCTGCAACTCGGTCGGCCGCCGCGTCGACCAGACGACGCCACTCGCCGACGCACGCCTCAAGGACGGCAGCCGCGTCAACGTCATCGTCCCACCGCTGTCGTTGCGCGGCACCGCGATCTCGATCCGTAAATTCTCCGCCAAGCCGATCACGCTCGACATGATGGCAGGCTTCGGCAGCATGAGCCCGAAGATGGCGACCGCGCTGAAAGTCGCAGGCGCGTCGCGGTTCAACATCGTCATCTCGGGCGGCACCGGCTCGGGCAAGACGACGATGTTGAACGCCTTGTCGAAGATGATCGACCCCGGCGAACGCGTGCTGACGATCGAGGACGCCGCCGAGCTGCGCCTGCAACAGCCGCATTGGCTGCCGCTCGAAACCCGCCCCGCCAATCTCGAGGGTCAGGGCGAGATCAGCATCCGCGATCTCGTCAAGAACGCGCTGCGTATGCGCCCCGATCGCATTATCCTCGGCGAAATCCGTGGCAGCGAGTGTTTCGACATGCTCGCGGCGATGAACACCGGCCACGATGGCTCGATGTGCACGCTCCACTCCAACTCCCCGCGCGAGGCGCTGGCGCGAATGGAGAATATGGTGATGATGTCGGACATCAAGGTGCCCAAGGAAGCGATCAGCCGCCAGATCGCGGACAGCGTCGACATGATCATCCAGGTCAAGCGCCTGCGCGACGGCAGCCGCCGCGTCACCAACGTCACCGAGGTGATCGGAATGGAAGGCCCGGTGATCGTCACGCAGGAATTGTTCAAGTTCGAATATCTCGACGAGAGCGCCGACGGAAAGATCATCGGCGAATATCGCTCGATGGGCCTGCGCCCCTACACGATCGACAAGGCCAAGCAGTTCGGCTTCGATCAGGCCTATCTGGAGGCGTGCCTGTAACGTGTCCCTCGTCCGTCGCCCCGAACCACACCCCCCTTGTCGCCCCGGACTTGATCCGGGGCCCCGCTTCTTCTTGCCGACAGAAGTAAGAAGTGGGATCCCGGATCAAGTCCGGGATGACGCCTGACTTGCTTCCGCCCCCGTCATTCCCTCGCAGGCGGGAATCCAGCATCTCAAGCGTCGCTTCTATCGACAGACCCGCGCGTCTGGATCCCCGCCTCCGCGGGGATGACGGGGGTGAGCAGCACCCCGACCCGTGACACGCCCGCACGATTCGCTACACCACCCGCGTGCCGATCCTGTCGCTCCTGCCGCTCGCGCTCGCCGCCGCGCCGCTGCCCGAACCGCGTGCCGCGTGGGTCGGTCGATCGACGCTCGCCGCCGATGCCGAGGGGCGCTGGATTCCGTTCGACCTGACCCCCGGCAACCAGATCCGCTTCACGATGGCGGTCGACGGCCGGCCCGTCACCGCGATCCTCGATACCGGGGTCAGCTATTCGGTCCTCGCCCGCCGCTTCGCCGAGGCGTACCGCCTCCCCGTCCGCGCCGAGGGCCGCGCGACCGTGATCGGCGGCAGCGTCGCGATCGGCCGCGTCGAGACGCGCACGGTCGCGATCGGCGCGGTGACGCGGCGCGGCGGCAGCCTCGCCGTCGCCGACCTTCCTGCCGCCGCGACCGGCAGCGCGCTGGCGGTCGACATGCTCGTCGGGCGCGACCTCACCGCACCCTATGCGCTCGACATCGACTATCAGGCACGCCGCTTTCGGCTCCTGCGAAGCGGCAGCCGTCCGTTTGCGGGAACGAGCGCGCCGCTGTCGATCGCGCCCGACCGGATGGTCTACGTCAGCGCGATCGGCGCGGCGGGCGCGACGCTGACGCCGATGGTGGTCGACACCGGCGACGGCTCGGCGATCACGCTCGGCCCGGCGGCGTGGGCGACCGCGCGCGTCGCGGCCGGTCCGGTGACGACCACCGTCTCGTTCGGCCTCGCCGGCGCCGTGGTCAGCGAAATGGCGATCGTGCCCGCGCTGCGGATCGGCGACGCGATCGCGCGCGATGTCGAGGTCCGGGTCGAGCCCACCGGCGGCTTCTCCGACACGATCGGGGTCGCGGGCCGGATCGGCTCGGGCTTCCTCCAGCGTTACCGCGTGCTGCTCGATCCTGCCGCGGGGCAGATGCTGCTCGGCCCTACCCCGCGATCCGACAC
This sequence comes from Sphingomonas phyllosphaerae FA2, assembly GCF_000427645.1. GTDB lineage: Bacteria > Pseudomonadota > Alphaproteobacteria > Sphingomonadales > Sphingomonadaceae > Sphingomonas > Sphingomonas phyllosphaerae. The sequence goes on from NZ_KE386571.1 coordinate 2,678,066, forward strand.
ACCGACATTGCGCTCGACCAGCGGCCTGCTGCTCGCGCTGACGGGCGAGCGGTTGCGCGTCCTGCATGTGATGCGCGGCGGTCCGGCCGCCGTGGCCGGCTGGCAGGAGGGCGACACGATCTGCGCGGTCGACGGCACGCGGATCGGCCCCGCCTACGCGCGCAGCGCACTGGCCGCCTGGCCCGCGGGCGCCGTCGGGCGCGTCGTCACGCTCGAGGATTGCACCGGCCGGCGGCGCACGTTGACACTGAAGCATTTCTACTGACCGGAATCGCGCGGTACGCGGTATCGCACGGTCAGATCGATCGTTAGCGTCCTGGGACGATCGAAAAAGGGGCCAGATGCCGCAGTTCACCATCATCTTCGCCGGGCGCGAGTCCGAACGGCTCACGATCGAGTGCGCCGACCTGCCGGCGGCGCGCAACGAGGCGGTTCAGCGACTTGGTCGCTATCTCGTCGATCATCCTCATTATGCCGAAGAGGGCCATTGGCGCGTAACGGTCGAGGACGAGATGGGTCGGGCCGCAGCGTTGGTGATCGTCGCCACCGTGACGCCGCGCCCGCCCGGCCAGAGGGAATAGCCCCGCGCGGCGGCTAGTGCGGCCGGTCGTCGATGCGCGGATCGCTCATTCGCTGCTGCCCCAGCGCACGCGCGGCGCTGCGCACCAGTTTCTCGCTCAGCCGCATCGCCGCCTCGGCGGTCAGGTTATAGCTCGCGCCGCAGCGTGACAGCACGGTCACCACACCATCATCGGCGATGACGTTCGGCGCCATTGTACATATGTCTGGCTTCATGCTTCCACCTTGATCACCAAGCGTTGTGACGGGTGAAGGCCGCCGAGCGGTACGAAGCGAAATCCCACGCGGAACGACACGGCATTCGTCGCGACACAAGCCTTCGATTGCGAGGACAACCCGGCGCTGACGAGGTAGTTCCAACTGCCGCCTCAAGGCTTTAGCGCGATCCAGCCCGCAATGGTGGCGACGATCAGCGCGATTACCTGCACGAGGGTCCAGTCCACCCAGCCCACCGCATCGGGGTGCGCGCGCCGCCGCCGCCGATGGTCGCGCCACCCCGCCAGCACCGCAACGCCGACCGCCGCGCCCGCGATCACGCACAGCAGCTCTTGCGCATCGCTCATCGCCGCGTCAGCCTCCCGGCTATCCAAAAATGGAGAGGTTCTCGTCCATGCATCGTCTCGCTCCCGTCCTGCTGCTCGCCCTGCCCGCCACGGTGGCCGCCGCCCCGCGCCCGCCCGCGCCGATTGCGGCAGCGGCGGCGGCGCCGACCCGCACCCCCGCCAATATCGCGCGCGATCGCTATCGCCACCCTGCCGAAACGCTCGCCTTCTTCGGGGTGAAGCCGACGGACACGGTCGTCGAGGTCTGGCCGGGCGCGGGCTGGTACACCGAAATCCTTGCGCCGCTCACCGCCAAGCGCGGACATTATTATGTCGCGGGGCCGTGGGAAAAGGGACTGAACGCGGTCCGCGCGCTCCAGACCAAGGATGCCGCGACTTATGGCAAGGTTCAGTTCGCCGCATTGCCCGCACAGGCCGGACAGCCGACCGTGCCTGATGGGAGCGCCGATGTCGTGCTCACCTTCCGCAACGTCCACAACTGGCGGTTCGGCGGCGAGGATCAGGCGCGGCAGATGTTCGCGGCGATGTACCGGATGCTCAAGCCCGGCGGCACGCTCGGCGTGGTCGAACACCGCCTCCCCGAAGCGCGCGATGCCGCCGCTGAGGAGAAGAGCGGTTACATGAAGCCGAGCAGCGTGATCGGCTTCGCGACCGCGGCGGGGTTTAAGCTCGCGGGCAAGTCGGAGGTGAACGCCAATCCGAAGGACACGGCCGACTGGGCCGGCGGCGTCTGGACGCTGCCGCCCAGCTATGCGCTCAAGGATGTGGACCGGGCCAAATATGCCGCGATCGGCGAGAGCGACCGGATGACGCTCAAATTCGTCAAGCCGCGCTAAACATCAAGGCAGCCCGCGAATCTTCGTCGCCTCGGACTTGATCCGGGTCTCGCTTCCTGCCGACAGGGGTTCAGAAGCGGGGTCCCGGATCAAGTCCGGGACGACGGCTCAGGGCAGGAAGGCTGATACGGGAACCGCGTAGAGCGACACCGCCTCGCTCACTCCCCCAGCTTGTCGACTTTGTCGCGCAGTTGCGCCAGCTCCGCCTTCAGCGCTGCGATCTCGCCGTCCTTGCCGGTCGTCGCTGCCGCAGGGGCTGGCGCGACCGGGGGCTTGAACGCCTGCGCCGCAGCCTCGAACATCTCCAGATTACGCTTGGCGATCTCCGCGAACGGCGAACCCGCGAACGCGCCCTCGACTGCATTCTTGAACTGCGCCTGATTGCGGCGGAAACTGTCCATCGATGCATCGAGGTAATCCGGGACCATCGCCTGCATCGAATCTCCGTACAGCGCGATCAACTGGCGCAGGAAATTCACCGGCAGCATCGTCTGCCCCCGGCTTTCCGCTTCCATGATGATCTGCGTCAGGACGTTGTGGGTAATATCCTCGTCGGTCTTGGCGTCGACGACCTTGAACTCGCGACCTTCGCGCGTCATCGCCGCAAGATGTTCGAGCGTGATGTAGGAGGAGCTTTCGGTATTGTAGAGCCGGCGGTTGGCGTACTTCTTGATGACGACCACCCCGTCGGTACCATGCTGCTTCTTCATCGCGCGAGATCCCCGTGACCGAACCTGTTCGCCGTATTGCACAAAATGTGGCGCTGCAACACGGTCAATACGGCCCCAGGCCGCTGCCGTTGTTCCTGGAGATGCTGCGCCGCGAGACTGCAACATCGCCGCAGCGTGCAGCCGCGGCTTTGGCGGGACTGCGCCGTTATCAGGATGCACCGCGCACGCATCGACGACTGCCACCGATCCGCTATCGCAGCGGCGCGGCGCGGCTACGCGATGGCGCGCGCGGCAGCGACGGCGCGCCCGTCGTGCTGGTACCATCGCTGATCAACCCGCCTTACGTCCTCGATCTCGCCCCCGGCCGCTCGCTGCTTCGACATTTGGCGACGGCCGGATTTCATCCGTGGCTCGTCGATTGGGGAACGCCGCGCGCGCAGGATCAGGGGCTCGATCTGGCGGGGCATGTGACACGCCGCTTGCTGCCGCTGCTGTCGCGACTCGACCGGCCGCCGCTGCTCGTCGGTTATTGCCTCGGCGGCACGCTGGCGATCGCGGCGGCAGCGGCGCTCGCGCCGGGCAGGATCGCCGGGGTCGCGACGATCGCCGCGCCGTGGCGTTTCGCCGGTTATGGCGCGGACGCCCGCACCGCGCTCGCGTCGCTGTGGGAACAGGTCGCGCCGGGCGCAAAGGCGCTCGGCGTGTTGCCGATGGAGGTGTTGCAAACCGCCTTCTGGCAACTCGACCCGGCGCGGACGGTCGCCAAATACGCTGCGTTCGCGACGATGCCCGCCGCCAGGGCCGCCGATTTCGTGCTGCTCGAGGATTGGGCGAACGGTGGCGCGCCGCTCACCTACGCCGCGGGTGCCGACCTGTTCGAGGCGCTGCTTGCCGACGACCGGCCGGGGCGTGGCGCATGGCGCCTCGGCGACCGGCCAGTCGATCCGCTCCGCCTGCCATGCCCCGCAATCGAGTTCGTCTCGCTGACCGACCGCATCACCCCCGCTGCCACCGCGATCGGCCTGCCCGCGCGCCACGATCTCGCGCTCGGCCATGTCGGGATGATGGTCGGCGGCCGCGCGAAGCCGATGCTGTGGGATCCGCTGACCGAGTGGCTCCGCGCGCTGGCCTGACTACGACCACACCCGCTCGAACCGATCACCAAGCCCGGTCAGCAGCTCATACTGGCTGACCCCGCTCGCCGCCGCGACATGCACCAGATCGTCGTCGAAGCGCACCCAGTCGCCCTCGCGCACCGTCGCGGCACGCGCGTCGAGCGCGACGAGGTCCATCGACACGCGCCCGATCACCGGCAGCAGCGCATCGCCCGCGAACGCACAGCCGCGGCTAGAGAGCGCGCGGCGATAGCCATCGGCATAACCGAGGTTGACGATCGCGACCGGCAGATCCGCCTCGGCGCGCCATGTCGCGTTATAGCCGACCGTCTCGCCGGCGCGCACCGTCCGGCATTGCAGCACCTCCGCCGCGATGGTCGCCACGGGGCAGATCGCCGAGGCCAGCGCCGCCACGGGCACCCCGCCATAGAGCGCGAGGCCGGGACGGGTGACGTCGAAGTGATATCCCGCGCCCAGCGCGATTCCCGCCGAATTGGCAAGGCTCATCCGCCGTGCTCCGGTCCGCCCCGCAAGCGCCGCGAAACGAGCGCGCTGCACCTCGTTCAGTGCATGGCCGGGCTCATCCGCGCAGGCGAGGTGGCTCATCACCGTATCGATCGCCAGGCCGTCGAGCAGCCCGCCCGCGACGTCTGCCTCCGAAACGCCGAGCCGGTTCATGCCCGTATCGACCATCACGTCGCACACCTGCCCCGGTGCGACCATCCGCCACCGCGCCACCTGCGCCGCCGTGCTCAGCACCGGACGCACGCCCGGCAGGTCGGGCAACGGCAGGTCCGCCTCGCGTAGCCCGTGCAGCACCGCAATGGTGGCGTCGCGCCCGGCGATCAGGTCGGCGATCGCCCGCGCCTCCGCCCAGGTCGCGACGAACAGGTCGCGGCATCCGGCGTCGAGCAGCCGCGGCACCGCCTCGCGCGCGCCCAGCCCATAACCATCGGCCTTCACCGCGGCCCCGCACGCCGCCGCCCCGCTCAACCGCGCGAGCGCGCGCCAGTTGGCGACCAGGGCGTCGGAGGAGAGATACAGGCGGTGCGGACGATGCGACATGCCACGCCGGTTAGCGCCTGCGCGCGCGCCGCGCCACCGTTGCAGCGCTGTGGATAACTTGGTGGATAGCCGGTTGGCATAGATTGGATAACCTGACGACAATCAGCGCATAAGCGGTGGAAGAAATGTGGATCGTCACGAATGCTCCCGCAATCACGCCGGCGACACACCCGACCACCAACAGGCGAGGTGACGCGCCCGTCAGGACCGGCTAGGGGCGCGACCATGACCACGGTCGCCCTTATCGTCGCCGCCGGCACCGGCTCCCGCAGCGGCAGCACCCTCCCGAAGCAATTCGCGCCCGTCGCGGGCCGCGCGATGCTCGCGTGGAGTTACGACGCGCTCGTCGCGCATCCCGCGATCGAGCGCGTGCTGGTCGTCGTCGCGCCCGGGCAGGAGCCGCTGCTGCGCGCCGCCTTGCCCGATGCGGCGTGGGTGACGGGTGGCGCGGAGCGGCGCGACAGCGTCGCCGCCGGGCTCGCCGCACTGGGCGATGCGACCCGCGTGCTGGTCCATGACGCGGCGCGCCCGTTCGTGCCTGCGGCGGTGGTCGACCGGCTGCTCGCCGCGCTCGACCATGCCGACGGCGCGATCCCGGTGCTGCCGGTCGCCGACACCTTGGTCGCGACCGACGGCAAGACCGTTGCGCGCGACACGCTGCGCCGGGTGCAGACCCCGCAGGCGTTCCGCGTCGAGGCGGTCGCCGCCGCACACGCCGCATGGGACGGACCGGTCGCCACCGACGACGCGCAGATGGTGCGCGCGCTGGGCAAAAACGTCACGATGGTCGAAGGCGATACGATGCTCGACAAGATCACCTACCCCGCCGATTTCGCGGCCGCCGAGGCGCGCGTCGCCACCGAGACGCGCTCGGCGAGCGGGTTCGACGTCCATCGGTTGGAGGATGGCGAGGAATTATGGCTTGGCGGCGTGCTGATCCCGCATCATCAGGGCCTGTCGGGGCATAGCGACGCCGATGTCGCGCTCCACGCGATCACCGACGCGGTGCTCGGCACGATCGCGGCCGGGGATATCGGCACGCACTTCCCCCCGAGCGACCCGCAATGGCGCGGTGCCGAATCGGGGCAGTTCCTCGCACACGCCCGCTCGCTGGTCGAGGCGCGCGGCGGCCGGATCACCTTCGTCGACCTGACATTGATGTGCGAGGCGCCCAAGATAGGCCCGCACCGCGCGGCGATGCAGGCGCGGATCGCGGAACTTCTCGGCCTCTCGACCGATCGGGTCAGCGTGAAGGCGACCACCACCGAGCGTCTGGGGTTCACGGGCCGTGGCGAAGGCATCGCGGCGCAGGCGGTCGCGACCATCGAACTGCCGCGCGCGGGGCGGGCATGAAACGCCTCGCGGGGCTGTTCGCGCTGGTCGCGATGCTAGCGGCACCGGCCGCATCGGCGCAGACGCCGTGCCTGAGCGCGGCCGATGCCGAGTCGATCGCGCTGGTGGCGATGCCCGAGATCATCCGCGACGCCGGGCGGGTCTGCGCGGCGCTGCCCGCGACCAGCTTGTTGCGTCGGCCGAGCGGCGACTTTCTCGCCAAATACGACCGCGAGGCCGATCGCGCCTGGCCCACCGCGCGCACCGCGATCGCGAAGCTGAGCGATCCGGCGGTGGAACTGCTGCTGCTCAGCGACTATGCGCGCCCGATGCTCACCTCGCTTCTCGCGCCGCAGATCACCGGGCGCATCCAGGCCGGCGATTGCCCGACGCTCGACCGGCTGGTCACGCTGCTCGAGCCGCTGCCGGCGCGCAACACCGCCGGGATCGTCGTCGCGACCTTGCAATATCTGAAGTCCGAGAAGAACAAGGGGAAGCGTACCGACATCCCCGATCTGCCGGTGTGTCCGGCGGGGGCCACACGATGAACGACATCACCTTGCCACAGGAACTGGTCGACGCCGCGCGCCGCGTGGTCGAGGCGAACCGCGCCGCCGGACGCCGTGTCGCGGTCGCCGAAAGCTGCACGGGCGGGCTGGTCGCCGCCGCGCTGACCGAAATTCCGGGCTCCTCCGAGGTGCTGGAGGCCGGGTTCGTCACCTATTCCAATTCCGCCAAGCAGCAATTGCTCAACGTCAGCGGCGACGTGCTCGACACGTTCGGCGCGGTGTCGATCGCGGTGGCATGGAGCATGGCGCAGGGCGCGCTCGCCAAGTCCGACGCCGACGTTGCGGTCGCGATAACCGGGGTCGCCGGGCCGGGCGGCGGCAGCGAGAAGAAGCCGGTCGGCACCGTGGTGTTCGCGCGCGCCGAGCGCGGCGGCGATCCCGCGGACGTGATCGCCGACAAGCGCTTCTTCGGCGACCTCGGCCGCGGCGGGGTGCGGCTTCAGGCGGCGCTGTGCGCGCTGGAGCTGCTGCTGCCCGACGCGCCGTAGAGCTTGGCGGCGCGCTCCTCGAATGCGCCGATCATCCGGCGCAGCGCGACGCCGAACACCTGCCCCGCCAGCATCTCGAACATCCGGTTCTTGAACGCGAAATCGACCGAGAAATCGACGAGGCACCCGCCCTCACCGTCCGCGCGGAATCGCCAGTCGTTGTTGAGATATTTGAGCGGGCCTTCGATATATTCGACGCGGATCGTCTCGGGGTGCTGCTTGGTCACCTTGGAGGTGAAGGTTTCGCGCAGCCCCTTGAACCCGACGATCATGTCGGCGAGCGTCTCTTCCGGCGTGTCCTTGCGAACGCGCATCGCGCTGACCCACGGCAGAAATTCCGGGTAGCGCCGCACGTCCGCGACCAGGTCGAACATCTGCTCCGGCGTATAGGGCAGCCGGCGTGTCTCGCTATGCTTGGGCATCCGGGATCAGGCGGCGGGGCGCGCGGCCAGCTTCGCGTCGCGCGCCGCCTTCATCTTCGCGAAATCGTCGCCGGCATGATAGCTCGACCGCGTCAGCGGCGACGAGGCGACCAGCAGGAAGCCCTTGGCGCGCCCGATCGCGGCATAAGCGTCGAACGCCGCCGGGGTGACGAAATCGGCGACCTTGGCGTGGCGCGGCGTCGGCTGGAGATACTGCCCCATCGTCAGGAAATCGATGTCGGCGGAGCGCATGTCGTCCATCACCTGATGAACTTCCAGCCGTTCCTCGCCCAGACCGAGCATGATGCCCGACTTGGTGAAAATGGATGGGTCAAGTTTCTTGACGCTTTCAAGCAACCGCAGCGATGCATAATAGCGCGCACCGGGCCGAATGGTCGGATACAGCCGCGGCACGGTTTCCAGATTGTGATTATATACGTCCGGACGCGCAGCAACGATTGCCTCGACCGCCGCCTCATGCTTGTTGCGGAAGTCGGGGGTCAGAATTTCGATCGTGGTATTTGGATTGGTGCGACGGATGGCCTCGATGACCCTCACGAACTGCTTCGCACCGCCATCGGGCAGATCGTCGCGATCCACCGAGGTCACGACGATATGCGCCAACCCCATCTGCGCCGCCGCATCGGCGACGTTCTGCGGCTCCATCGGATCGACCGCGCGCGGCATCCCCGTCTTCACGTTGCAGAAGGCGCAGGCGCGCGTGCACGTATCGCCGAGGATCATGACGGTGGCGTGCTTCTTGGTCCAGCACTCCCCGATGTTCGGGCAGGCGGCCTCTTCGCACACCGTCGTCAGGCTCTTCGAACGCATCAGCGCGCGAGTCGCGGCGAAGCCCTCGCTGGTCGGGGCTTTCACCCGAATCCAGTCGGGCTTGCGTTGCCGCTGGGGAGCCGGGAGCGGGGTCATGTCGTTCATGGGCGTCCAGATAGCGTTTACTTCCACCTGAAACAACGAAGGGCTTTTACGGCATGAGAAAGTTCCACGACCTGATCGAGGGCTATTACCGCTTCCGCGGCAACGAATGGATCGAGGAGCGCGAGAGCTGGAGCAAGCTGGCCGAGGGTCAGGAGCCCAAGGTGATGGTGATCGCCTGTTCGGACAGCCGTGTCGATCCCGCGACAATCTTCGGCACGGTGCCGGGCGAAGTGTTCGTGGTGCGCAACGTCGCCAACCTCGTCCCGCCGTTCGACCCGTCGGGCGGTCTGCACGGCGTGTCGGCGGCGCTGGAATTCGCGGTCACGGTGCTGAAGGTCGACGAGATCCTGGTGCTGGGCCACGGCCAGTGCGGCGGCGTGAAGGCGTCGCTGTCGGGCGCGCTGCGCGATGCCAAGCCGGGTGAAGGCGGGTTCGTCGCCGAGTGGATCAAGCTGCTCGACGAGGCGCGCGAGAAGGTGATTGCTGAGCATGGCGACGGCCCCGAAGGCCAGACCGCGCTGGAGCGCGAGGGCGTCAAGGTGTCGATCGAGAATCTGAAGACCTTCCCGTTCGTCCAGCAGCGGCTGAAGGACGGCTCGCTGACGCTGCACGGCGCGGTGTTCGCGATCAAGGACGGCAAGCTGAACGTGCTGCAGGAAGACGGCCATTACGAAGCCGCGTAAGCGGTTCTGATGTGCGGCGGCCGCTTCGTTCCTTTCGAGGAGCGGGGCGGCCGTCTTCTTTGTGGAGCGCGGCCTTGCCCCACAAGCCGTCGCCCCTGCGCAGGCAGGGGCCTATGGCTGTCGAGTGGGAATGTGTGCGCACGGACACACGGGTCGGGCATGTGTCCGCGCTGTACCGCGAGACGAAACAGACATGGGCCCCTGCCTGCGCAGGGGCGACGGCTGCGCAGGGGCGACGGGTCTCCGTCATTCCCGCGAAGGAGGGAATCCAGACGCGCAGGTCATCATGAGGATCGCAGACGTCAGAGGTTCTGGATTCCCGCCTTCGCGGGAATGACGAGGGCGCGCGAGAGCCTTCCCCTCACCCCGCGTGCGGGCTGACCGTCGCCGTCGCGTCCTTCTTCGGCGCATCCGCCGTCACCCGCACGCTCAGCTCGCGCAGCTGCTTCACCGACGCCGGCGACGGCGCGCCCATCAGCAGGTCCTCGGCGCGCTGGTTCATCGGGAACAACGACACTTCGCGCAGATTCTGCGCGTCGCACACCAGCATGACGATCCGGTCGACGCCGGCCGCCATCCCGCCGTGCGGCGGCGCGCCGTACTGGAACGCGCGGTAGAGGCCGCCGAAGCGCTCCTCGACATCCGCCTTCGACAACCCGACCAGCTCGAACGCCTTGACCATCAGCTCGGGCGACTGGTTGCGGATCGAACCCGACGCGATCTCATAGCCGTTGCAGACCAGATCGTATTGATACGCCTTGATCGTCAGCGGGTCCCGCCCGGTCAGCGCGTCCATCCCGCCCTGCGGCATCGAGAACGGGTTGTGCGCGAACTCGACCTTCTTCTCGTCCTCGTCATATTCGTAGAAGGGGAAGTCGACGATCCAGCACAGCCGGAACGCGCCCTGCTCGATCAGCCCGAGCTGGTCGGCGACGCGGGTCCGCGCAAGACCGGCGAGCTTCGCGGCCTGCTCCGGCTTGCCCGCGGCGAAGAACAGGCCGTCGTCGGGACCGAGACCGAGCGCGGAATAGAGCGCCTCCATCCCCTCGGTGCCGTGGTTCTTGGCGATCGGCCCACCGAACTCGCCGTTTTTGCGGGTGACGTAACCGAGCCCGGCATGGCCCTCGCTGCGCGCCCAGTCGTTCATCTCGTCAAAGAACTTGCGGCTCTTCTCGCCGGTCTTCGGCGCCGGGATCGCGCGGACGACGCCACCCGAGCCGACGATCTTCTCGAACAAGCCGAAGCCCGAAGTCGTGAAATGCTCCGACACGTCGGTGATGAGCAGCGGGTTGCGCAGGTCGGGCTTGTCGCTGCCGTACTTCAGCATCGACTCGTCGTACGGAATGCGCGGGAATTCACCGACCGGGGTGACGGTGCGGCCATCGGCGAACTTCTCGAAGATGCCGCCGATCACCGGCTCCATCGTCTCCCACACCTCTTCCTGCGTGACGAAGCTCATCTCCAGATCGAGCTGGTAGAATTCGCCCGGCAGCCGGTCGGCGCGCGGGTCCTCGTCGCGGAAGCACGGCGCGATCTGGAAATAACGGTCGAAACCCGCGACCATCAGCAATTGCTTGTATTGCTGCGGCGCCTGCGGGAGCGCGTAGAACTTGCCGGGATGGATGCGGCTCGGCACCAGGAAGTCGCGCGCGCCCTCGGGCGACGAGGCGGTCAGGATCGGGGTCGAATATTCGGTGAAGCCGGCATCCTCCATGCGGCGACGCATGTCGGAGATCACCTTGGTCCGGCGCACGATATTGGCGTGCAGCGTCTCGCGGCGCAGGTCGAGGAAGCGATAACGCAGGCGGATATCCTCGGGATAATCCTGCTCGCCCGCCACCGGCATCGGCAACTCCTCGGCCGCCGACAGCACGGTCGCACCGCGCGCATAGACCTCGATCTCGCCGGTCGCGAGATTGCCGTTCACCGTGCCCTCGCTGCGGCGCTTCACGCTGCCGTCGATCGTCACCACCGACTCGACGCGCACCGCGTCGAGGATCGCCAGCGCGGGCGAGTCGCTGTCGGCGACGATCTGCGTGATCCCGTAATGGTCGCGCAGGTCGACGAACAACACGCCGCCGTGGTCGCGCTTGCGGTGCACCCAGCCGGAGAGGCGGACGGTGTCCCCGGCCTGATCGGCGGACAGCGCGGCGCAATGGTGGGTGCGATAGGCGTGCATGAAAAATCTCTGACCAATGGGCGACCGCGCGAACGCGCACGGCCACATTTCCGACAGGCGTCGCCCTCCCCTTTCGGAACCCACTTTGTCAAGGCGCGTGAGCCGGGCTATGGACGGGCGCTTATGCACGTCCATCCGCTCATCACCGACAGCGCAACGCTCGCCAATCTCTGTGCCCGCCTTGCCGATGCCCCGTTCGTCACCGTCGACACCGAGTTCATGCGCGAGAGCACCTATTACCCGGAGCTCTGCCTGATCCAGATCGCCGATACCGAGGAGGCCGCGGCGATCGACCCGATGGCGCCGGGGATCGATCTCGGCCCGCTGCTCGACCTGCTGGTCGACAATGAGGAGGTGCTCAAGGTCTTCCACGCCGGCGGGCAGGATATCGAGATCATCTACAACCTGACCGGGCGCACCCCGCATCCGCTGTTCGATACGCAGATCGCGGCGATGGCGCTGGGGCAAGGCGAGCAGATTGGTTACTCGAACCTCGTCGACAGCTGGCTGGGCGTGCAGATCGACAAGGGCGCGCGCTTCACCGACTGGGCGCGCCGCCCGCTCGACGCGCGGCAGATCGAATATGCGATCGGCGACGTCACGCATTTGTCGAAGATCTTCCCCAAGATGCTGGAACGGCTCCGCAAGACCGGGCGTGGGGCGTGGCTGGATCAGGAGATGGAACGGCTCGCCGATCCTGCCAATTACGCCAACGACCCCGATGTCGCGTGGAAGCGCGTGCGCGTGGCCAGCCGCAAGCCCGAAGTGCTCGGCCGCCTCAAGGCGATCGCCAAGTGGCGCGAGCTGGAGGCGCAGGCCAAGGATTTGCCGCGAGGGCGGATCGTCAAGGACGAAACGATCGCCGATCTCGCCGGCCACCCGCCGCGCAAGCAGGTCGATCTCGCTAAGGTGCGCGGGCTGTCGCAGACGTGGGCCGGCAACGACATTGGCGCGCGGCTGATGGCAGCGATCGACGCCGCCTGCCCGCTTCCAGAGGACGAGATGCCCCCGCGCGAGGATCGTAAGCCGGGGCTCGGCAAGGAAGGCGCACTGGTCGCCGACCTCCTGAAGCTGCTGCTCAAGATTCGCGCGCGCGACATTGACGTCGCGCCGCGACTGCTGGCGCGCGGCGACGAGCTGGAATTGCTCGCCGCCGGGCAGCGGCAGGGGTTGCAGATCCTGCAGGGCTGGCGCTTCGACCAGTTCGGGCAGGACGCGCTCGATCTGGTCGAGGGGCGACTTGGCTTCGCGGTGCAGGACGGGCGGCTGAAGATGACGCGGACGGAGTCGGCGGTATGAAGCGCGCAATCGGACTGGTGACGCTGCTGGCGCTGGGCGCGTGCGCAAAACCTGCGGCACCGATCGCGGCGGCCGCTGCGCCGGGCGTACAGTGCGACGCCAATGCGGTGGAATCGCTCGTCGGGCGCATGGCCGCGGACGTCACCGCCGACGCGCAAAAGCGCAGCGGCGCGCGCTTCGTGCGCAGCTACCGCAGCGGCGACATGCTGACGATGGACTTCCGCCCCGACCGGCTGAACATCGAGCGCGACGCAGCCGGCAAGGTGGTGAAGTTCAGCTGCGGCTGATCCCGCCGTCGCCCCGGACGCGATCCGGGACGACGACGAGAGGGGCACGATACCCTCCATCGGGCAGAGCGCCGTCATTGCGAGCGTAGCGAAGCAATCCAGGGACGGACCAAGACGCCCTGGATTGCTTCGCTACGCTCGCAATGACAGCGATCAGAACAACCCGTCGTCGTCATCGTCGAACGCCGGCGGCGGCGGTGCGGCGGGCTGTTCCATGCCGGGCAGCAGGAAGCCGGCGTGGATCTCGCGCTCCGACGCCATCGTATAGAGCCCGGCCGCCCAAGGGAGCAGCCGCCGCAGCACCTCCTCGTCCGCCGCGCTCAGCTCGGTCGCCATTGCCTGACGGTTGAGCACCACCGCGCCGACGTCGAGCTGGTCGGCGAACCCCTGCTCGTGCTGCAACGCGCCGACATCCTCCTGAAGCGTGGCGATGATCCGCCGCGCCTCGTCGCCGCCGCTGGACATCGCGTGGTCCGAGGTCTCGCAGGCGCTGCGCACCACCGCCAACGCATCGTCGAGCGCGCCGGTCGACCCACCCGCGCCACCGGCACCCTCGGGGCGCAGGTCGAGCATCCCCAGCGACTGCACGACGCGTTCGATGTCGCTGCTCAGCCGCGTCAGCCGCGTCGCGCACGGGTTCACCTCGGTCGCGATCACCGCCACCGCGCGACCGATGATGCCGTGCCGACGGCACAGCAGGCGGGTGTTGGTGGAGATATCCTGCACGTCCATGGCGATGCGCTGGATACGGCCAAGCCCGCGTGACAGATCGGCGATCGTGTTCGCGACGAACGCCGTCAGTCCCTCCAGCTGGCGATCGGCCTCGCTCAGCCGACCCGTGACATGGCCGAGCCCCGCGATGCCGCTCTGCAACTTGCCGAGCGCCTCGCTCTCCTCGCCCTGCGCCTGCGCGGCGACGATTTTCATCAACCCCTCGGCCAGCGGGCCGAGCTGCGCGAGCGAGCCGACCAGCGCGCCCATCTCGCGCCGGAAATCCTCCGCGATCCCCGCCATCTGCGCCGCGACCAGCCGCGACAGATGCGCGCTCGCGCCCGGTGTGTTGGGTTCGGCCTGCGCGGCGCGCAGGATCGCGGCGCAATGTTCGACGCGCTGGCGCACGCTGTCGCCGACCTGGATCGCGCCCAGGATGCGCGCCACCTCGGCCTGCACCTTCTGCATGATCGCGCGCACGTCGCGCGCCATCTTGGCGGTCGATTCGAGGTGCCGCTCCAGCACGTCGGCATTGCCCGACAATTCGCCGGGCACGGTTGCGGGCACCTTGCGGCATTCGTCGGCCAGCAGGTCGTCGGCTTCCTTCACGTCGCGCACCACGGTGCCGAAGCTGGCGAGTTCCTGCTCGAACTGCTTCAGCTCGCGCCGCCCGCTGTCCAGCTTGCCCTCCATGCCGGTTGCGAACTGCACGAACGACATCTCGCCCGACGACGCGATCTTGATGTTCATGCCGTAGATGCTGAGCGTGCGCAGCAGCTCCGCGACGTCGGACAGCAATTCGCGCAGCTCGCGCGTGCGCAGCGTCAGCGCGCCGATCTGTCCCGCGCGCTGCCGGCGCTGTTGCGGCAGCGTGCCGAGCCGGTGCGCGGCCTGCCGCAACTTGTCGACCGCCGCCCCCGCCACTTCGGGCGACAAGGCGCGCTGCACCTCGTCCAGCCCGGTCGCCATCCGGTCGACGGTGTTGATCGTCGATGCCAGCGTTTCGCCCACCGCGCGGAACCGCGATTCCAGATCGCCAATCAGCAGGTCCAGATCGTCCGCCAGTCCGCCCAGCGGCAACGCGGTCGCGGTTGCGGGATCGATAGTGCGCAGCAGCATCTTGTGTCCTTTCCTCTCAGCGCGCCGTCGCGGTCAGCAGCTCGCGTGCGATCCGCCCCAGCGGCACGACCTTGTCCGCGGCACCCCGCGCGATCGCTTCCTTGGGCATCCCGAAGACGATCGACGTCTCCTCGTCCTGCGCGAAGGTGCGTGCGCCCGCGGTCTTCATCTCCAGCAGCCCGCGCGCGCCGTCGTCGCCCATCCCGGTCATGATGATGCCGACCGCGTTCGACCCGGCGTTGCGCGCCGCCGAACGGAACAGCACGTCGACCGACGGGCGATGCCGCGACACCAGCGGCCCTTCCTTGACCGACACGACGTAGCGCGCGCCCTGCCGCTCCAGCATCGTGTGGCGCAGCCCGCCCGGCGCGATCAGCGCGCGGCCGCGCATCACGGTGTCGCCGTCCTCGGCCTCCTTGACGTCGATCTGGCACAGGCCGTCGAGCCGCCGCGCGAAGGCGCGCGTGAAGCTCTCCGGCATATGCTGGACGATCACGATGCCGGGCGAATTGGCGGGCAGTTCCTCCAGCACCTCGCGCAGTGCCTCGGTCCCGCCGGTCGACGCGCCGATGCACACCACCATCTCGGTGGTCTTGCTCATCGCGCGCCCGGTCGGTGGCGGCAGCACCGCGTCGGCGGACAGTTTCTGCTGCGGTGCCTTCGACGGAGTCGCCCGCCGCCCGGTCACACGCGCGCGCGCCGCCCCCTTGACGGTCTCGCGGATCATCAGATGCGCTTCCGCCAGATGATCGGCGACGCCCACGCGCGGCTTCAGGATCACGTCGACCGCGCCCGCTTCCAGCGCCTGGAGCAACGTCTCCGAACCTTCCTCGACCAGCGACGAGCACATCACCACCGGCACCGGGCATTGCGCCATCAACCGCCGCAGGAAGGTGATGCCGTCCATCCGCGGCATCTCCACGTCCAGCGTGATGACGTCGGGCACCTCGGCCTGCAGATGCCGCGCGGCCGCGAACGGATCGGCGGCCGCGGCGATCACCTCGATCTGCGGATCGGCGGAAAGGATCGCGGTCATCGCCTGACGCACGCTGGCGCTGTCGTCGATCACCAGGACACGGATTTTCTTCATGGCCGTCAGATCTTCTTGAACACGGTGTTGGCCACCGGGGTGAGGGGAAGCGAGAATCCCGCGATCGATTCCGAATGCCCCAGGAACAGCAGCCCGTCGGGGCGCAGGCACGCCGCCAACCGCCGCACCACCTGCTCCTGCGTGGCCTTGTCGAAATAGATCAGGACGTTGCGACAGAAGATAATGTCCATCGGCTCGCCGACCGGATAGGATGCGTCCATCAGGTTGAGCTGCGCGAACCCGATCGCACTGCGCAATTCCGGGACGATCCGCACGTCGTCGCGATCGCGTTCGCGCGGGCGCAGTACGTAGCGCTGGCGCAGTGCCGCGGGCACCGGATCGACCATCGCCCCGGCGTAGATGCCGCGCCGCGCCGCCGCCAGCACCTCGGTATCGAGATCGGTGGCGAGAATGCCAAAGTCCGGCCCGCGCCGGTCACGCGCGAACGCGTCGAGCACCATCGCGATCGTATAGGGCTCCGCCCCCGTCGAACAGGCCGCGCTCCACACCCGCAACCGCCGGCGCCCCTCGGCCAGCATCTGCGGCAGGACGACGCCTTGCAGATAGTCGAAGTGCTTGGGCTCGCGGAAGAAGTCGGTCTTGTTCGTCGTGACCGCGTTCAGCAGATGCTGTCGTTCCTCCGCAAGATTGTCGTCCTGAAAGACCCAGGCGCAATAGTCGCCCAGCGTCTCGCGCCCGGTGGCGCGCACGCGCCGCCGCAGCCGACCTTCGATCATCGTCAGCTTCGCCGGGGGCAGGCGGATGCCCGCCTGTGCGTAGATGTAGCGCGCGATCTGGTCGAAATCGCGCTTCGACAGCGCATCCTCGACCGACGCGACCCGAGCCGGTGCGCTCATATGCCGCCCTCGCCGCGCATCATGCCGCCAGCGCGCCGGAGGTCGTTCCCGCGCCGAGCACGTGCGCATCCTCGTCACCGAAGACACGCGGCAGATCGAGCAGCGCGACGAACCCGTCCTCGCGGCGCAGGATCGCCTCGACATAGCCCGAGCGCCAGCGTCCGCCCAGATCGGGCGACGGCTCCACCGCATCCGCGCCGAAGCTGCTGACGTCGAGCACGCGGTCGACGACCAGCCCCACCACCAGCGGCGCGGCATCGGCGACCGGCGCCTCCACCACCAGCACGCGCGTCGCCAGCGTCGTCTCCTCGGCGTTCAGGCCGAGGCGCACGCGCAGGTCGATCATCGGCACCGACGTGCCGCGCACATCGGTCAGGCCCAGCAGCCACGCCGGTGCATCGGGCATCCGAAACGCAGGCCGGTGATCGAGGATCTCGCGCACCTCGGTCACGGGCAGCGCGAACCGCTCGGCTCCCAGCCCGAAGACGACGACCTGAAGCTCTTGTCCGGGGATGATCATGCTGCACGTCCAAACTCGGCGTCTTCGCCGTCCGGTCCGCCGGTTGTCAGATCGAGCGCGAAGCCGCGGACCCGGGCCTGTTGCTCAGCGACCGAGGCGCCACGCGCCGCGGGCTTGCTCTTCTTCGCACCCGGCGCAGCGTTGCGCGCGGCCGGACGCGGGGTATGACGCGCGGGCTTCCGCCCCTCGTCGACACGGAAGAACGCGATGCTCTCCTGCAGTTCCTCGGCCTGTCCGGCGAGTTCCTCGGAGGTCGACGAGATCTGCTCGGATGCCGACGCGTTCTGCTGCGTCACCTTGTCGAGCTGCTGGATCGCCTCGTTGATCTGCGACGCACCGATGTCCTGCTCGCGGCATGCCGCGCTGATCTCGGACACCAGCTCGGCGGTCCGACGGATGTCGGGCACCAGCTTGGTCAGCATCTCGCCGGCCTGCGCCGCCGCCGTCACCGTCTCCGACGACATGCCGCTGATCTCGCCCGCCGCGGTCTGGCTGCGCTCGGCCAGCTTGCGCACCTCGGCGGCGACCACCGCGAACCCGCGGCCATGCTCGCCGGCACGCGCCGCCTCGACCGCCGCGTTCAGCGCCAGCAGGTCGGTCTGACGCGCGATCTCCTGCACGATGCCGATCTTCTCGGCGATCGTGCGCATCGCGGTCACCGCCTTGTCGACCGCCTGCCCGCTCAGCTCGGCATCCTGCGACGACTGGCGCGCGATCTTCTCGGTCTGCATCGCATTGTCGGCGTTCTGCTTGATGTTCGCCGCCATCTGCTCCATCGACGCCGATGCTTCCTCGGCTGCCGCCGCCTGCTCGGTCGCGCCCTGGCTCACCTGCTCCGACGACGACGACAGCTGCTGGCTGCCCGCCGCGACGTTCTGCGCCGCCAGCGTGGTCTGCCCGATCGTCTCGCGCAGCCGCAGCGTCATGCGGTTGACGGTGTCGACCAGGTCCCTGATCTCGTCGTTGCTGTGCACCGCAACCTCGACCGACAGGTCGCCATCGGCGACGGCGGACACCGCCTCGCTGACCTGCCGCAGCCCCTTCGACACCAGCCGCGCGATCCACAGCGCGCCGCCGACCGCGAGCAGCAGCGCGATCACCGCCGTCGTCAGCAACGTCGTGCGCGCTCCCGAATAAAGCGCGGCGGCATCGGCGTTGGCCTGGGTGAGCTGCGCCTGCGTGATCGCGGTGAGCTGTCCCAGCGTCTCGCCGAGTCGGGTGGCGACCGCGCGCCCTTCGGTCATCGAGAGCCGGGCCGCTTCGTCATTGTTCCCGGTCATCGCAAGCTGACGGCCGCGATCGCTGACCTGGCGATAGGCGTTCCACTGATCCAGGCTCTTCTGCCAGATCGGGCGGCCCTGCTCGCTCGCGATCTTCAGCCCGCCTTCGAGATTTTCGCGAATCTTGCGGTCGAAATCGATGAACTTGGCGTCGAACTCCTGCTTGAGCGCGACATCGTCGGTCATCATCAGGTTCTTTTCGTTGCGGATCGCGCGCCCGATGTCTCCATCGGCGGTCAGCGCCAGCTGAATGCGCTGCGTCGGACCATCGACGATCTCGCCGATCATACCGTTCAACACGCCGATCTTCGACACGCCAACGCCGACGACGAGGCATAGCAGCAGAATGACGGCGGTAAACGTCCCGGCCAGTTTCATCTTTATCGTGGCGCGCATAGCAAGTCCTTTTCCTCGCAGGGTGGTGCGTTCGACGCGTCCGCCGCAGCGGTTTACCTTCTTCGCTTACCTCGACAGGAATGAAGGAACGGTTCAGGCGTGCTTAGATAATGCAGTAGGTTAAGAGGAATTTTGCCCCGCTCGCGGGGGCAGGGACGGCGGGGCGAACCGGGCGCCCCGCCGACCAGAATCAGGCCGCGCGACCGAAATCCGCGTCCTCGCCGTCCGGCCCGCCGGCGGACAGGTCGAGCGCGAAGCCGCGGACCCGGGCCTGTTGCTCAGCAACCGATCCGCCACGCGCCGCGGGCTTGGCCTTCTTGGAAGCAGCCGCAGCCGCCGGTGCGCTCGCCGTGCTGCGCGCCTTGGCACGCGCGGGCTTGCGACCATCGTCGACGCGGAAGAACGCGATGCTCTCCTGCAGTTCCTCGGCCTGGCTGGCGAGTTCTTCGGAGGTCGAGGAAATCTGCTCGGACGCCGAGGCATTCTGCTGCGTCACCTTGTCGAGCTGCTGGATCGCCTCGTTGATCTGCGATGCGCCGATGTCCTGCTCGCGGCACGCCGCGCTGATCTCGGACACCAGCTCGGCAGTCCGACGGATGTCGGGCACCAGCTTGGTCAGCATCTCGCCGGCCTGCGCCGCCGCCGTCACCGTCTCCGACGACATGCCGCTGATCTCGCCCGCCGCGGTCTGGCTGCGCTCGGCCAGCTTGCGCACCTCGGCGGCGACCACCGCGAACCCGCGGCCATGCTCGCCCGCCCGCGCCGCCTCGACCGCCGCGTTCAGCGCCAGCAGGTCGGTCTGGCGCGCGATCTCCTGCACGATCCCGATCTTCTCGGCGATCGTGCGCATCGCGGTCACCGCCTTGTCGACCGCCTGCCCGCTCAGCTCGGCATCCTGCGACGACTGGCGCGCGATCTTCTCGGTCTGGGTCGCATTGTCGGCGTTCTGCTTGATGTTCGCCGCCATCTGCTCCATCGACGCCGATGCTTCCTCGGCTGCCGCCGCCTGCTCGGTCGCGCCCTGGCTCACCTGCTCCGACGACGACGACAGCTGCTGGCTGCCCGCCGCGACGTTCTGCGCTGCGATCGTCGAGTCACCGACGACCCCGCGCAGCCGGTCGACCATCGTCACCAGCGCGTGGCCCAGCTTGTCCTTGTCCGACAGCGGCTGGTGGTCGACGGTCAGGTCGCCGCCGGCGATCGCGTCGGCCAGCGCCGCGCTCTTGCGCAGGTTGGCGGTCATGCGGTTGACGGTATCGACCAGATCCTTGATCTCGTCGTTGGTGGTGACGACGACGTCCTGATCGAGGTCGCCGATCGACACCGCCTCCACCGCGACGCCGATGCGCTTCAGGCCACGCGACACGACCAGCGAGATCCAGAAGGCACCCGCTACTGCGATCACCAGCGCGATCGCACCTGCCACGATCATCATCGTGCGGCTTTCAGCATACAGTTGGTTCGTCGACTCGTCCGCATCCTTCATCTTGCCGCGCTGGAAGTCGCTGAGGTTGGTGATGTCCGCCGTGAAGCGCTTCATGAGCGGAGCCTGCGTCTCGTTGGACAGCTTGGCAGCTTCATCGTTGCGGTTGCCATAGCCCAGGTCGCGCACGCGATCGAAGACGGGCTTCAGCTCGGTCCAGTCGCGGCGCAGCGCCTCCCACTTGGGGCGCCCTTCCTCGCTGGCGATGCTCAACCCCTGGCTGATCAACCGGTCCATATCGGCTTCACCGGTAATGACCTTGTCGTAGTAGATTTTCATCGTCGCAGCGTCGGTGTTCAGCGCAAGCGACTGCTGGTCGGCCAGCGCCTGGCTTTGCACCGTGTCGATCGACTGGGCGATCGACAGACGGCGAGCCGGGCCGGCGATCACATCGCTGATCGCGCTGTTGAGGGTGCTCATCTTCGAGATGCCCACGCCGATGACGACGGTAAGCAAAAGCACGAGGACCGCGAAGGTCGCTCCCAACTTCATCTTTATCGTTGCGCGCATAATTTCCTCCAGGGGATCGGGTGGCACACGCATCGTCCCCGTCTTTCAGGAACATACGCGCGTCGGGGGGCCGGCCCGTCGCCACGGCGACGAACGGATCGGCGGTCAGCTACTCCGCCGCAGGACGCCGCGGCGTTGGTGGCGGGGCCGTTGCAGGCCCCGCCGGAAACATCAGGCCGCGCGGCCGAAGTCGGCATCCTCGCCGTCCGGTCCGCCGGTACTCAGATCCAGCGCGAAGCCGCGCGCACGCGCCTGCTGATCGGCGACCGTCGCGCCCGCACGCTTCGCCGTTCCGACCTTCTTCAGCGGCTTGGCGGCGGCGGCGCGCACCGGCTTGCGCGCCGCGATCGTCGCTTTCGGCTCGTTGGTGCGGAAGAAGGCGATATTGGCCTCCAGCTCCTCCGCCTGCCCGGCAAGCTCCTCGGACGTTGAGGAAATCTGCGACGAGGCCGACGCGTTCTGCTGCGTCACCTTGTCGAGCTGCTGGATCGCCTCGTTGATCTGGCTCGCGCCGATGTCCTGCTCGCGGCATGCCGCGCTGATCTCGGACACCAGCTCCGCGGTCCGACGGATGTCGGGCACCAGCTTGGTCAGCATCTCGCCGGCCTGCGCCGCTGCCGTCACCGTCTCCGACGACATGCCGCTGATCTCGCCCGCCGCGGTCTGGCTGCGCTCGGCCAGCTTGCGCACCTCGGCGGCGACCACCGCGAACCCGCGGCCATGCTCGCCGGCCCGCGCCGCCTCGACCGCCGCGTTGAGCGCCAGCAGGTCGGTCTGACGCGCGATCTCCTGCACGATGCCGATCCGCTCGGCGATCGTGCGCATCGCGACGACGGCCTTCTGCACCGCCTGCCCGCTCTGCTCGGCATCCTGCGACGACTGGCGCGCGATCTTCTCGGTCTGCGCGGCATTGTCGGCGTTCTGTTTGATGTTCGCTGCCATCTGCTCCATCGATGCAGAGGCTTCCTCGGCGGCGGCAGCCTGCTCGGTCGCGCCTTCGCTGACCTGCTCGGCAGTGCTCGACAATTGCTGGCTGCCCGCGGCGACCTGCGCCGACGCGGCGCTGACTTCGCCCGCGAACTTCGAAAGATTGTCGACCAGCGTGTTGATCGCGATCTTCATCCGCTCGTGATCGCCGTCGCACGCGATCTCGACGCGCTGCGTCAGGTCGCCGCCACTGACCAGCGCCAGCACGCGATTGCCCTCGGCGATCGGCAGCAGGATCGCGTCGAGCATCCCGTTGATCCCGCCGACCAGCTTGCCGAAATCGCCTGGGAAGCGCGTCACGTCGCCGCGCTCGCTGAGCTGCCCGGCGGTCGACGCGTCGATCAGCCGGCGGATTTCGCCGATGATCTCGCGGAAATTGTCGCGCAGTTCCTCGATCGTGTCGTTGATGAACGCCTTCTTGCCGGGGAAGCGCTCCAGCGGGGCGTCGAAATTGCCCTCGCCGAACTGCTTGATGCACGCCATCGCCTGCTTCTTCACCGCGATATGGCCGCTGACCATCGTGTTGATGCCCTGCGCCATCACGGCGAAGTCGCCCTGGAACTTGGCGACGGGTACGAACACGTCGATGTCGCCGCGATCGTGCTCGGCGGACATGGTGTTCATTTCCGCGATCAGCCCCTTCAGGCTGGCGCGCAGCCCCTCGACGGTGTCGTTGATGAACGCCTTCTTGCCCGGGAAGGTCTCCAGCGGCGCGTCGAACCGGCCCTCGCCCAGCGCCTTCACGCACGCCAGCGCCGCCTTCTTGACCGCGATGTGCGACCCGACGAGCGCGTTGATGCCGGCCGCGGCCTGGCCGATGTCGCCACGGAACGCCGCGGCGGGAATGACCGTGTCGATGTCGCCCGCAGCATGTTCCGCCGACATCCGGTCGATCGCCTCGCGCAGCCGCAGCGACGGGTTCAGCGCCTCGTCGAGCAGGTCGTTGACGACCACCAATATCTCCCGCGCCTTGCCGCTCGCCTCGTCCAGCCTGGCGCGGCGGGACAGGTCACCCTCGCCAAGTGCGCGGGAAAGCTGGCGAAGCTCCGCCAGCGCATGGTCGGGACGAGCGGTTTTCTTAAACGCAGGGAGCAACGACATGGCAAAACCTCTAAAACGCTAAGGCAGCATGGGGATCAGGGCCGTGGCGACAGCACGGCGGCGAAGATGGCGGAAAGATCGGGCAGGATGATCAGGTCGTCGCGCCAGCGGACCAGCCGGCGGACGTAATCGCGTTGCCAGCGCATGCCCACGACGGGCGCTTCCTCGCTGGCCCCGGCGGACAGCGTCGCGACCTCGCGGACATGGTCGGTGCGCAGCCCGATCAGCGTCTGCTCGCCGTCGATCGGCAGTTCGATCACCACGATCCGGCTGTCCGGCGTCGTCTCCGCCGCCTCCATCGCGAAGGCGAGGCGCAGGTCGGCGACCGGCACGATCCGCCCGCGGAAGTTGACGACGTGGCGCACCAGCGCCGGGGCGCCGGGCACCAATGTCTCGGGCAGCAGGTCCAGGATCTCACGGACCATCGTGGCTTCCAGCGCGAGCGTTTCGCCGCCGACGTCGAAGGTCAGGACTTCCAGCTCGCCGCGCTCGTTCCAGTCGGTGTCGGCCGCGGCCATCGCCGCCTCGGCGCGTTGCTTAGCTTGCGGCACGGAGCGTCTCCTCACGGGGTTGCGCCATCGCGACCAGCTGCGCGACGTCGAGGATTAGCGCGACGTTGCCGTCGCCCAGGATCGTCGCGCCGGAGAAGCTGCCGACGCCGCGATGGAAGGCCGACAGCGATTTGATGACGGTCTGGTGGTTGCCGATGATCTGGTCGACGACCAGCCCGACGCGCTCGCGCCCGGTGGCGACCACCACGATCTTCTGGTGCGGGTCGGGCCGCGTGCCGGTGCCGAACAGGTCGCGCAGCCGCACGAACGGCACCAGCCGGTCGCGCAGCGTAATCAGGCTGCGCCCGCGCGAGCGCAGATCCTCCTCCAGCGACAATTCGAGGCATTCCTCGACCGCCGACAGCGGCAGGACGTAGCGGCTCTCGCCGACGCGCACCAACAGCCCCTCGATGATCGCCAGCGTCAGCGGAATGCGCAGCGTGATCGTCGAGCCCTTGCCGGCCTCGCTCGTCACGCTGATCGAGCCGCGCAGGCTTTCGATCGTGCGCTTCACCACGTCCATCCCGACGCCGCGGCCCGACAGGTTGGTCACCTGCGCCGCGGTCGAGAAGCCGGGGTGGAAGATCAGCCCGAACAATTCCTCGTCGGCCAGTTGCTGCCCCGGCTCGATCAGCCCGTTGGCCTCGCCCTTGGCGCGGACGCGGTCGCGGTCGATCCCGCGGCCGTCGTCGACGATCGTGATCAGCACTTCGCCGCCCGCCTGATGCGCGCTAAGCTTCACCAGCCCGGTTTCGGACTTGCCGGCCGCGAGGCGGTCGGCCGGCGCTTCGAGCCCGTGGTCGCACGAATTGCGGATGATATGGACCAAGGGATCGAACAGCCGCTCGATCACGGTCTTGTCGACCTCGGTCGTCTCGCCCGACGTCTGCAGCTCGATCGACTTGCCGGTTTCACGCGCCAGATCGTGGATCAGGCGGCGGAAGCGCCCGAACAGCGACGACACCGGCACCATGCGCAACACCATCATCGTGTCGCGCAACTCGCCGGCCAGCCGCTCGATGTCTTCCGTAACCGAACGCAGCAGCAGGTCGTGCCGGTTGTTCGCCAGCTGCGACAGCCGACTCTGCGCAATCACCAGCTCGCCGACACGGTCCATCAGCGCATCGAGCCGCTCAGCGGGAACCCGGACGTTCTCGACCGCGGGCTGCGCGGCGGCGGGCGGTCCACCGGCAGCGGCAGCGACCGGAGCGGCGGCCTCGATCGCGGCGGCGACGACGGCCGGCGCATCTTCAACGACGACCGGCTCGGCCGGTGCCTCGTCACCCAGCGGCGCGATCTCCAGCGTCATGTCGTCCATCACGAAGATGAACACGTCCTCGATCGCCTCGCGGGAAATGTCGCCGCGCAGGGTGACGTCCCAGCCGAGATGGCATTCGTTGGGGATCAGCTCGCTCAGCGGCGGCAGCGCGTCGGTGCGCACGCGCACCTCCGCCTCGCCCAGATCGCGCAGCTCGTCGAGCAGCATCAACGGGTTGGTGCCATTGGCCATCGCGTCGGCCGGCAGGCGGAAGAACATCTTCCAGCCCTGCGCCGCCGGGACCGCCGCGCTCGCCGCCGCGCCCGCACCGCCGCCGCGCGCCGCGTCGACCGCCGCCGCCAGCCGCGCCAGGATCGCATCGCCCTCGGCCTTCGGCGCGTCGCCGTCGACCAGCGCGGCCATATGGTCGCGCGCCGACAGGATCACCGATACCAGTTCGGCGGTGGCGGGCACCTCGCCCTTGCGGACGCGATCGAACGCGCTTTCGCAATGGTGCGTGAACGCCGCCAGCGCGTCGAATCCGAACATCGCGCCCGAGCCCTTCAGCGTGTGCAGCCCGCGGAACACCGCATTGACCAGCGCCATGTCGCCCAGCCGGTGGCCGAGATCGAGCAGCCCCTGTTCGACCTGCTCCAGCAGCTCGCCCGCCTCCACCCGGAAGGTGGCTGTCGGGTCCTCGCTCACTTGCCCAGCACCTTCTGCGCGACGCGGATCAACTGGTCGGGCTGGAACGGCTTGACCAGCCAGCCGGTCGCGCCCGCCGCCTTGGCCTGCGCCTTCATGTCGGCGTCGCTTTCGGTCGACAGGAAGATGATCGGGATGCCGGCCTGCGCGGGCTGTTCGCGCAGCGCGCGGATCATCGACAGGCCGTCCATGTTGGGCATGTTCAGATCGGTGACGATCATGTCGAAGCGCGTGCCGGTCGCCTTGGCGAGCCCGTCGGCACCGTCGACCGCCTCGGTCACGGCATAGCCGGCGCCGGTCAGCGCGATGCGGATCGCCATCCGCAGGCTGGCGCTGTCGTCAACGGTAAGGATCGAAGCGGTCATTGCGCGGTCTCTCCGTGGAACCAGAAATCGGCGTCATCATCGGACGCGGGGGTGAAGCCGGCACGCGCCAGCAGCACGCGGAACGATGCGCCGACCGGGGCGGTCAGCGCGAAATCGCGGCCGTCGTCGCGCGCGGTGCGGCGCGCGGACTCGACCAGTTGCACCACGCTCAGATCGGGCGCGGCGACTGCCAACAGGTCGAGGCGGACAGCGTCGCTCGCCGCGAAGGCATGCGAAAGATCGTCGGCCAGCAACCCGATCGAGGGCAGGCACAGGTCTCCGGCCGCGACCACATGGGTGATCGACATGAACATGGTGCTCCTTGACTGGACGTCCGGCCTGACGAGGCAGACCGCGGCGCCTTACGCCCGATACAAAGCGGATCGCACCATGCGGTGGGCACGGACGTCCGTTACGACGACCTTGCTACGCCGCAGGGGTAAAATGCTGATTAACCCCCGATAAGATTCGGGTTGCCGTAACGGCGCGTGAACCGCGCAATGTCAGCGACTTGCGTCCCGACCCGGTCGAAGGCGCAAAAAAGTTCGCAAGTCGGCTGCGCCGCTCACCCCGCGATCAGGTCGGCGACGATCGGAAAATGATCGGACGGATAGCGCGCGCCATCATGCGTGGTCAGCACCCGCGCCGACGTCGCGCGGAAACCTTTTACGAGAATATAGTCGATCCACTTGCCCGCCTCGGGCGTGCCGGTGAAATCGTGGAAGGTGCCGCTCGGCGCGTCGGGGGTGCGCGCAAGACGCGACGCGTCGGTCAGGAACGCGGTCAGCCGCTGGACCGCGGCGCTGTCCGGCGAGGTATTCAGATCGCCGGTCAGCACGATCGGCAGCCCCTTGGCGATCACCGGCAACCGCGCCGCGATCAGCGCGGCGGAGCGGTTGCGCGCTTCCTCATCCTCTGCGCCGCGATGCGGGAAGTGCGTGTCCGCCATCAGGAAGCGGCGCTTCGTCTTGCCGACCGTCTCGAACACGCCCCATGTCACCATCCGCGGCAGGTTCGCGCCCCAGCTGATCCTGCCCGGCGTCTCCGGCGTCTCGGACAGCCAGAAGTCGCCGCTGCGGATCAGTTTGAGCCGGTCGGTGCGGTAGAAGACGCCCATATGCTCGCCCTTGTGCCCGCCGTCGCGGTCGCGCCCGAACCAGCGATAGCGCGGCAGCGCGCGGACGATGTCGTCGCCCTGCGTCTTGAGCAACTCCTGCGTGCCGATCACGTCGGGGTTCGCCGCGCGCACCGTTTGCATGAACAGCGCGCGCCGCGCCGGCCACACGTTGGGGCCGTCGCAATCGCAGGCGAAGCGGACGTTGAAGGTCATGACGCGCACGTCCTGCGCCCACGCGCCGCTCGCGCTCACCAGTGCCGCCACCGCGGTCACGGCCATCATCAAACGCTTCATCTGCAACCTTCTTTCTTTCCGTCTCGCTATCCCAGAGCGCTCGTTATTGCGAGCGTAGCGAAGCAATCCAGGGCCGGACCAGGACGCCCTGGATTGCTTCGCTCCGCTCGCAATGACGGGCTACGCGAAGAAGCTGCAATTGCCGCGCCGCAACCAATTCCACGCCCCGCTGACGCGCATTTCCGCGCAAGGGATGACAGACGCATGACGACCGGACCCGCGTGTCCGGCGTAGAGGGAAGCGAATGTCACGGTTGCTCGATCACTACCGCCTCACCCATCTGCAACGGCTCGAGGCCGAAGCGATCCACATCATGCGCGAGGTGGTGGCCGAGGCGGACAATCCCGTGATGCTCTATTCGGTCGGCAAGGACAGCGCGGTGATGCTGCACCTCGCGCGCAAGGCGTTCTTCCCCAGTCCCCCGCCCTTCCCGCTGCTGCATGTCGACACGACGTGGAAGTTCCGCGAAATGTATCGCCTGCGCGACCGGATGGCGGCAGAGAGCGGGATGACGCTGCTCGTCCACCAGAACCCCGAAGCGATCGAGCGCGGGATCAACCCGTTCGACCACGGCGCACTCCACACCGACCTGTGGAAGACCGAGGGGCTGAAGCAGGCGCTCGACCATTACGGCTTCGACGCCGCGTTCG
Source organism: Sphingomonas phyllosphaerae FA2 (assembly GCF_000427645.1). Taxonomy (GTDB): domain Bacteria; phylum Pseudomonadota; class Alphaproteobacteria; order Sphingomonadales; family Sphingomonadaceae; genus Sphingomonas; species Sphingomonas phyllosphaerae. The sequence continues at coordinate 2,706,084 of NZ_KE386571.1, forward strand.
GCGGTGCGCGCCGCGACGAGGAGAAGAGCCGCGCCAAGGAACGCATCTTCAGCTTCCGCACCGCCACGCACGGCTGGGATCCGAAGAACCAGCGCCCGGAGCTGTGGAACCTCTACAACGCTCGCAAGAACAAGGGCGAGAGCATCCGCGTCTTCCCGATCTCGAACTGGACCGAGCTGGACATCTGGCAATATATCCACCTGAACGACGTGCCGATCGTCCCGCTCTATTTCGCCGCCGAGCGTCCCACCGTCGAGCGCGACGGCATGCTGCTGATGGTCGATGACGACCGCTTCCGGCTGTTGCCCGGCGAGGAGCCCGTCCTGCGCTCGATCCGCTTCCGCACGCTCGGCTGCTACCCGCTGACCGGCGCGGTCGAGAGCCGCGCGACGACGCTGCCGCAGGTGATTCAGGAAACATTGCTCACCACCACCAGCGAGCGGCAGGGACGCGCGATCGACAAGGATGCCGGCGGTGCGGGGATGGAAGTGAAGAAGCAGCAGGGGTATTTCTGATGAGCACTGCACCTGCTTATGTCGTGGATGACCTCGTCGCGCGCGACATCGACGCCTATCTCGACAGCCATCAGCACAAGACGATGCTGCGCTTCATCACCTGCGGCTCGGTCGACGACGGCAAGTCGACGCTCATCGGGCGGCTGCTCTACGATTCGAAGATGATCTTCGAGGATCAGCTCGCCGCGCTGGAGAGCGATTCACGCAAACAGGGCACGCAAGGGCAGGAGATCGACTTCGCGCTCCTGGTCGACGGGCTCGCCGCCGAGCGCGAACAGGGGATCACGATCGACGTCGCGTACCGCTTCTTCAATACCGAGAAGCGCAAGTTCATCGTCGCCGACTGCCCCGGCCACGAACAATATACCCGCAACATGGTGACCGGCGCGTCGACCGCCGATCTCGCGGTGATCCTGATCGACGCGCGCAAGGGCGTGCTGACGCAGACGCGGCGGCACAGCTACCTCTGCCACCTGATCGGCATCCGCAACATCGTGCTGGCGGTCAACAAGATGGATTTGGTCGGCTACGATCAGCCGACGTTCGACACGATCGTCGCCGATTACGCCGCCTTCGCGCAGTCGATCGGGATCGAGACCTTCACCGCGCTGCCAATCTCCGGGTTCAAGGGCGACAATATCACCGCGCGCTCGGCGAACACCCCCTGGTATGACGGACCGACGCTGGTCGAGCATCTCGAAACTGTCGAGGTGCTGGCGTCGGTCGATGCCGACAAGCCGTTCCGGATGCCGGTGCAATGGGTCAACCGCCCGCACCTCGACTTCCGCGGCTTCTCGGGGCTGATCGCGACCGGGCGCGTCGCGGTCGGCGACCGGGTGCGCGTGCTGCCGTCGGGCAAGACCTCGGCGGTGACGCGGATCGTCACGCTAGACGGCGATCTGCAACAGGCGGTCGCCGGACAGTCGGTGACGCTCTGCTTCGCCGACGAGATCGACTGTTCGCGTGGCGACGTGATCGCCGCCGCCGAGCAACCACCCGAGGCCGCCGACCAGTTCGAGGCGACCTTGGTATGGCTCGACGATGCGGCCTTGCGCGTCGGGCGCGGTTACTGGCTGAAGCTGGGCACCCAGACCGTCTCGGCGACCGTTCAGCAGCCCAAGTACGTCGTCAACGTCAACACGCTCGAACAGCTCGCCGCCAAGACGCTCGATCTCAACGCGATCGGCGTCGCCGAGCTGACCACCGATCGCGCGATCGTCTTCGAGCCTTATGCCGACAATCGCACGCTCGGCGGGTTCATCCTGATCGACAAGCTGACCAATGCGACGGTCGCAGCGGGGATGCTGCACTTCAGCCTGCGCCGCGCGCAGAACGTCCATTGGCAGGCGGTCGACGTCGGGCGGGAGGCGCATGCCGCGCTCAAGGAACAGAAGCCGGCGGTGCTGTGGTTCACCGGTCTGTCGGGCTCGGGCAAGTCGACGATCGCCAATCTGGTCGAGAAGCGCCTCCACGCACTCGGCCGCCACACCTTCCTGCTCGACGGCGACAACGTCCGCCACGGGCTCAACAAGGACTTGGGCTTCACCGAGGCCGACCGGATCGAGAACATCCGCCGCGTCGGCGAGGTAGCGAAGCTGATGACCGATGCCGGGCTGATCGTGCTGACCGCGTTCATCAGCCCGTTCCGCGCCGAGCGCGAGATGGTCCGCGCGATGCTGCCCGCCGGCGAGTTCGTCGAGGTGTTCGTCGACACCCCGTTCGCGGAAGCCGAGCGTCGCGACGTCAAGGGACTCTACAAGAAGGCGCGCGCCGGGTTGCTCAAGAACTTCACCGGCATCGACAGCCCGTACGAGCGGCCGGAGGCACCCGAGGTGCGGATCGACACCACGGTCACCACCCCCGAACAGGCCGCCGAGCAGATCGTCGACCTGCTGCTGCGCCGCGCATGACCGGGGACGTGAGCGACGCGGCGCTGGCCGCGCATCTCGCCGAGGTGGCGGGCGCGCTGCTGCTGACGGTGCGCGACAGCGCGGCGCTGACCGAGAAGGCGCTGGCCAAGGCGGGGGATGCGATCGCCAACCGCTTTCTGGTCGAGGCGCTGCGCGCGCAACGCGCTGCGGACGGGCTACTATCGGAGGAGGAGAAGGACTGCCCGATCCGCCTCGACCGCTCACGCGTATGGATCGTCGATCCCGTCGACGGCACGCGCGAATATGCCGAGCGCCGCGCCGACTGGGCGGTGCATGTCGGCCTCGCGATCGACGGCGTGCCGACCACCGGTGCCGTCGCCTTGCCCGCGGCGGGGATCGTGCTGCGCAGCGATGCGCCAGTCGCGGTCCCGCCCGCGCCCGAACGACTACGGATGGTGGTCAGCCGCACGCGCCCCGCGCGCGAAGCGGTGGCGGTCGCCGAAGCGCTTGGGGCAGAGCTGGTGCCGATGGGCAGCGCCGGCGCGAAGGCGATGAGCATCATCCTCGGCCAGTCGGACGTTTATCTGCATTCCGGCGGGCAATATGAATGGGACAGCTGCGCCCCGGCCGCGGTGGCCCGCGCCCACGGCCTCCACGTCAGCCGCATCGACGGCTCGCCGCTGATCTACAATTGCGCCGACACCTACATGCCGGATCTGCTGATCTGCCGGCAGGAGCACGTCACCCCGGTGCTGGCGGCGCTCTCGCACATATGAACGTCGCCCCGGGCTCGACCCGGGGCCCCGCTTCTTACTGGCGCACACCGAACGAAAAGATTGGCAACGACGCCCCCCAATCCGTCATTGCGAGCGTAGCGAAGCAATCCAGAGCGTCTCGATCCGGCACTGGATTGCTTCGCTCCGCTCGCAATGACAGCCGGAGCGTCCTTACCCCCCGATCGCCATCGCCCCGGCGGCGGCGAACCCGGCGATCGCCAGAATCCCAAGCACCCGCGCCAACGACTCTTTCCGGTAATCCGACAACCGCGTCTCGTTGAGCCAGTACAGACCCTCCGGCGTCTTCTCGATCGCGCCGAACGCCACCATCCGCTCGAACACCCGCCGGTCGAGCCGCGACGTCGGCGTCGCGAACTTCGTCGCGGTTTCCTTCGCGGTCGCGCCCGCCGAGGTGAAATGCCAGGTGACGCGGTTGCGCGCCTTGGCGATCAGCGCCGCCATGATCGTGCCGGACATGCGAACTCCTTCTTACTTCTTGCGGTTCTGATGACGCAGATTGCCGGGCCGCCCGCGCCGCTTGAGCACGCGCGGCGGCTTGATGCCCTTCGTCGGCGCACGCTCGGTCCGCGCGCCGCCATAGCGCCCCTCGGGCAATTCGAAGCGCAGCGCGCCCGACACCGGATTGGCCTCGGCGAGCCGCAATTCCAGCCGCTGCCCCTGCGCATATTCCTCGCCGCTCTGCTCGCCGATCAGCCGCCGCGCCGCCTCGTCGAAGCGAAAATATTCGCCGCCCAGATCGCGCACCGGCATCAGCCCGTCGCCGCCGATCCCGTCGACCGTCGCGAAGAAGCCGAAATTGGTGACCCCGGTGATCCGCACCTCGACCAGCTCGCCGACCCGCTCCGACAGGAAGGCGGCGACATAGCGGTCGATCGTCTCGCGCTCGGCCTCCATCGCGCGGCGTTCCAGCTTGCTGATCGTCGTGCCCGCCAGTTCGAAATCCTCGTCGCCGTTCAGCCCGCCTGGCCCCAGCCCGTAAGCGGAGACAAGCGCGCGATGCACCATCAGGTCGGCGTAGCGGCGGATCGGCGAGGTGAAATGCGCATAGCTGCCCAGCGACAGCCCGAAGTGCCCGTGATTGGCGGGCGCATAATAGGCCTGCGTCTGCGAGCGGAGGATCTGCTCCATAATCTCCGGCCGGAACGGCACGTCGCCGACGCGATCGAGGATGCGATTGAAGGTCGCCGGCTTGACGACCTGCCCCAGCGCGAACGGCACCGCGAACGTCTCGAGATAATCCTTGAGCGCCACCAGCTTCTCGCGCGCCGGCGCTTCGTGGACGCGGTACATCACCGGCGCCTTCTTCGCCTCGAGCGCCTTGGCGGCGGCGACGTTCGCGGCGATCATGAAATCCTCGATCAGCCGGTGCGCATCGAGCCGCTCGCGCGCCGCCACCGACATGATCCGCCCCTTTTCGTCGAGCACCACCCGCCGCTCGGGCAGATCGAGGTCGAGCGGCTCGCGCTTGTCGCGCGCCGCGGCGAGCGCGCGCCAGCAATCCCACAGCGGCAGAAGGGCAGGCAATAGCCCTCTCCCCTCCGGGGAGAGGGTTGGGTGAGGGGCCGGTGTCTCACCGAGCGAAGCGCCCGCGGCACCCCCTCCCCCAACCCCCTCCCCGGAGGGGCCGGGGCTATCAACGCTATCAATCCACGCCTGCGCATCCTCATACGCAATATTGGCCGCCAGCCGCACCACCGCGCGCGTAAACCGCCAGCTCTTGAGCGCTCCCGCCTTCGTCACCTGCAAATGGCACGCCAGCGCCGCACGATCCTCGCCCGCCTTCAACGAGCAGACGTCCGCCGACAATATCTCCGGCAACATCGGCACGACGCGATCGGGAAAATAGACCGAATTGCCGCGCGCCCGCGCCTCGCGGTCGATCGCGCTGCCCGGCCGCACGTAGAAACTGACATCCGCAATCGCGACGATCGCCTTCCACCCGCCGTCGTTGGCGGGATCGTCGTCGGGCGTCGCCCATACCGCATCGTCATGGTCGCGCGCATCGGCGGGGTCGATCGCGACGATCGGCAAATGCGTCAGGTCCTCGCGCCCCTCCCCCAACGGCTGCCGCGCCGCCTTCTCCGCCGCATCGAGCGCCTCCTGCGCGAAGACGTCCGGGATATTATGCTTGTGGATCGCGATCAGCGAGAAGCTGCGCGGTGCGAACGGATCACCCAGCCGCTGCACCACCTTCGCCATCACGCGCGGCGGCCGCCCCGCGATCTCGGCGCTGACCAGATCGCCCGCCGCCGCCCCGCCGGCATCCGACACCGGATATTCGCGCCGCTCTTTCTTCTCGACCCCCTGCAACCACAACCGGTCACCCTCACGCCGCAGCACCCCGATCACCTGTTCGGCGGCGGGCGCGAGCACCTTCATCGGATGCGCGGTCCAGCCGCCACCGGTCTCCTCGGTGCGCGCGAGGATGCGCTCACCGACCCCCAGCGCACCATGCTTGCGGTCGCGCACCCGAATCCGCGGGGTCGGCACATCGGCCTCCCACCGCTCGGGCACGCCCCAGACGTTGCCGCCCTGATCGACGTCGACGATCCGCAGCACCGTCACCTTCGGCAGCCCGCCCATCTTGTGGAACGCGCGACCGGGCGCGGAGTCGATCAGCCCCTCGTCGCCCATGTCCTTGAGCAGCGCCTTGAGCGCGATCTTCTGCTGCGCGGTCAGCCCGAAGGCGCGCGCGATCTCGCGCTTGCCCGCGGGCGTCGCGGATGAGGTGATGAAGTCGAGGATCTGCTCGCGCGTCGGCAGGCCGGGGCTGGGTTTCTTGGGCACGGACGGGAGATAGGGGGTGTGGGGCGGGAAAGCCATCGAGTTAAGCCCTCTCCCCCTCGGGGAGAGGGTTTGGGTGAGGGGCCGGGGTCTCACCGAGACCGGCCTCTCCATGAGATGCCTTCCCCTCACCCAACCCTCTCCCCGGAGGGGAGAGGGCTATCACCTACCGCCCCGCCGCGCTCATCTCGCTGATCGGATACACCGGCTGCGCCGACATCGTCCGCACCAACGTCTCGAAGCGATCGCCCTCGACCCGGATCTCGTTGAACGCCGGCGGCGAGTTGCGCGTCCGCTTCGACAGCGTCCCCGCCCCGATCAGCCGCAACCGCCAGCCGTTGCGCTCATACGGCATGTCGAACGGATCATGGACATGCCCCGACAGCACCGCATGGACCCCGGCATCCGCCAGCGCCGCCAGCGCGACGTCGCCGCGCTTCGTCTTCGCCGTCCCCTGGCTCCCGCCGTCGATCAGCGGATGGTGCCCCGCGACGAAGATCAGGTTGCCGCGCGGCGCCGCCTCGACCAGCGCCATCGCGCGGCGTAGCGAGCCGGTGCTCACCCGCCCCTTCGACCAGTTCCAGCGCCATTGCGCGCGCGCGGTGGTCTTCAGCGGAACGATCGTGATCCCGTCGATCTCCAGCGGTCGCTCGATCATCTTCTCGACCGCGGCATAGCGCGAATAGGGCGCGAACAGCCGCCGCAGCGGGTCCCAATAATAGGGTATATCGTGGTTGCCGACCTCCAGCGTCACCGGCACGCCGAGACTCTTCAGCCACGCGCCGCCGTCATCGAACTCGCGCTTGGTCGCGCGCATCGTCAGGTCGCCGGTCATGATGACCGCATCGGGCTTTTCTGCCGCCACCACGTCGCGGAACCACGCGACCGCGGCCGGGTCCTCCGCGCCGAAATGAACATCGCTGACGTGGAAAAGCCGGGTCATCCCAGTCCTTTTAATCGGTTATCCCACCCGCGAACGCATCACGCGCCGATCGGCTGCGTCATCCGCCGTTCCTCATCCGCCAAACGAGCGCCCGCCGCCCCAGCCGCCGCTCGATCGCGCCGAGACGCGCCCGCCGAACCCGCCGCGCGACACCACCGAGCTGCGCGTCTGGATGCGCTGCGTCGTGATCGGCGCGGTCACCGCGCGCGACCCGACCTGATAATTATACCCGCGCCCGCCATAGCCGCCGCCGTACAGCCACGCCCCCGACGGCGTGTACCAGCTGCCGTCGCGCCGGTTCTGGTACAGACCGTTATAGCGATAGCCCGATCCATCGAGCAGCCGCCCGATCATGAACCCGGTCAACAACGGCACGAAGAAGCTCTGCCCGCCCTCGTTGCGCGCCAGACATTGCCCGGACCCGAACTGGTCCTCGCACAGATTCTTTTCGTCGAAGCGCGGCGCGGCCTTGCCGTCGGTGGTCGCGGCCTCCTTCGCGGCGTTCTCGCAGGTCACCTTGGCGAACGCGCCGCTCGCGACGCACTCGTCGACGGTCTTGAATGCCGACACCTCGGTCGGCGGGCCGAATTGCTGTTGCTGGTCGGGGGTGCCGTCGCAGCCGGACAGCATCGCCAGCGCGCCCACGGCGGTCAGCCCGGCGGCGGCGGAGCGCTTGCGGCGGATCGGAAGGGAATCGGTCATCGCGTCGCTCTCAATAGCTCATGCAGGCGGCGTTGAGCAGCCCGATCGCAATCGACGTCGCCGCCATATAGACGGCGCTCGCGACATTGCCGGTTTCGATCCGCGCCACCAGATCGCGGATCACGATCCGCCGCACCACCAGCGACGCCACCACCTGGATCACCCCCGCCAGCACGCCCCACGCCACGAACTCCAGCGGGTTGGCGGTCACCTCCAGCGCCGAGGCGAGCGGCAGCGCGAACCCGACGATCGCCCCGCCGAAGGTGATCGCGGCGGCCATATTGCCCTCCGCCACCAGCCGCCGCTCGTCATAGGGCGTCGAAACCTGATACAGCCATTTGAAGATCGCGAGGAACAGGCACGCGATCGCAAAGGCGATCAGGAAATGCCCGGCCCCGAACAGAAAGGCGGTCGTGTCGAACATGCGTGCTCCCCTTTTCCCATGCGATCGGAATTCCTTCTCCCCGTCATCCCGGACTTGATCCGGGATCCCGCTTCTTCTTGCCCCGTCGTCAGGAAGAAGCGGGGCCCCGGATCAAGTCCGGGGCGACGACGGGAGGGAACATCCGTCACTGAAACACTGAACTTCGATCGAGCCTAGCGGATAATCACCTCACCCAAAACCGTCATTGCGAGCGTAGCGAAGCAATCCAGGGCGTCCTGGTCCGACACTGGATTGCTTCGCTACGCTCGCAATGACGAGCTACCTACAGCCCTGAATCTCCACCCCGTTCGTCTCGAGCAGGGATCGAGCCTGCCGAGAGCCCGTGTCGAGAGATGGCCACCGCGCGGAGCCTCTCGACACGCCGTCTCGACAATCTCGACGGCCGATCGAGGCGAACGGTAAAGCTGCGCCCCACCCGCTACGCCGAGAACTCCGCCGGCGACAACGGCAGCCCGATCATGATGTCATGCGTCGTATCGCCCCCCTCCGGCCGCGCCGACAGCGCGAGCAGCAGCTCCTGCCCCTCCGGCGCCAGATCGCGGACGTAGAGCATACATTGCTGACGGATATGCTTCACCGGCTCGCCATCGCGCTCGTAATAAAGCGCTTCCCACAATTGCACCGGCGGCTGGACGCGCTCGTCGCCGTCATACCAGAAGCGGCGGAAGGGCGGCAGCCCGGCCTCGTTCCACACCGGCTGGCTCAGCCGGTCGCGGAACGCCGCATCGTCCCACCCGCCGGTCGCATAGGTCGAGGACCACGGCCGGAACAGCGTGAAATCATCGGCATCCGACCCGTCGGGCTGCTGGCTCACCGCCTGCAGCATTAATTCGTCGTCGGTGTAGAAACGGTGGACGTACCCGCCACCGTCGTCGAGCTTGATGATCCCCTGCGCGGTGATCTCCAGCGTGTCGCGGTCGAGCGTGAAGGTGCCGCCCGCCAGCCGCCGCCACGCCAGTGCGTCGAGCCGCACCATCCGCCCGATCGTCACGTCGCGCACCACCGCCACCGCGCTCTTCGCCACGTCGCGTCCGCCGCCGAACAGGCTGCCGAAGATCATGTCGCGCGCGTTCCCGTCAGCCCAATCACCTTGCCAAAGGCTGCGGGCTTATGCTTGGAGTGTCAAGCATACCGAGAGGACGAAGAGCGTGGACGATACGGCACGGGTATGGACGATCGGGCGGCTGGCCGAGGCGCTGGGTGCCGCCGATCATGCCGCGGAAGTCGGCGTCGAGCGGGTCGGCGACGTGCTGCGCGTCACGATGCGCGAACACGGCGATCTCGCGGTGTTCCTGAGCGTCGCGGGCGAGCAGATCGTCGTCTCCAGCCTGTTGTGGCCGGTCGCCGAAATGGACGATCCCGCCGCCTTCAACCACTTTCTGCTCAAGGCGCAGAAGCTGGTCCCGCTCTCCAATTTCGCGATCACCGAGGTCGACGGGCGTGAATATTACGAGCTGATCGGCGAGCTTTCGATCGAATCGACGCTGCGCACGATCCTGATCGAGCTGCGCGTGCTGGCGCATAACGCGCTCGATGCCGCCGCCGATCTGCGCCACGCCTTCGCCGCTGCCTGAGGAATACTGACCGATGTCGATGTGGAAGCAATTCGTCACGCTGATCCGCGGCACCGCGCATGAGGCGGGCCAGTCGGTGGTCGACGCGCGCGCGCTGACGATCCTCGACCAGCAGCTCCGCGACGCCGGGACCGCACAGGCCAAGGCGCGCGACGATCTCGCCACCGTCACCGCCAAGCGCCGGCTGATCGAAAAGGACATCGAGCAGCTCTCGGCGCAGCGCGACAAATACGAAGCCTCCGCGCGCGCCGCGATGGGCCGCGGCGACATGGACCTCGCGCGCGAGGTGGCCGAGCGGCTGGCGCAGATCGAGCGCGAGCTGAACGCCAAGAATCCGCAGGTCGCCGACATGCGCACCGCCGAAGACCGGATGCGCGGGATCATCAAGCAGGGCGACGGCAAGATCGAGGCGCTGCGCCGCGAGGTCGACGTCGTCCGCGCCAACGAAAGCGTCCAGCAGGCGCAGGCGCAGATCGCCAGCAACACCCACGGCGCGCAATCGCAGCTCGGCTCCGCCGCCGACAGCCTCGCGCGGCTCAAGGAGCGGCAGGCGGTGCGCGAGGAGAAGTTCCGCGCCTCCGCCGAGCTGGAAGACATGCGCACCGGCGCCGATCTCGACGCCAAGCTGGAGCGCGCCGGCCTGTTGCCGGGCGCGTCGAGCGCCGACGACATTCTCGCCCGCCTGTCCGCCCCGCGCGACGGCGGCGAGGCGAAACGGCTCGACGACAAATCCGGCGGCTGATCCTTCGTGGAACGCATCGTCATCGGGGAGCGCGCCGGGTGGGAGGACACCGCCCGATCGATGGGCTTCACCTTCCATCATATGGATGGTCAGCGTTACTGGGACGAACGCGCCTATTACCGCTTCTCGCTCGACGAAATCGAGCGCGGGATCGAGACGCCGAGCGCAGAGCTGCACTATTTTTGCCTCGATCTTGTCACCGAGGTGGTCGGAAGCGACACGCTGATGCACCGGCTCGCGATCCCCCAGCCGATGCGTGACGTGGTCGCTGCTTCGTGGAAGGCGGACGCGCCCTCGCTCTACGGCCGCTTCGACTTCGCCTATGACGGCACCGGCCCGGCCAAGCTGCTGGAATATAACGCCGATACCCCGACGAGCATCTACGAGACCGCGCTGTTCCAGTGGCAGTGGCTCGAAGACCGGATCGCCGACGGCACCCTCCCCGCGGACGCCGACCAGTACAACCGCCTCCACGACGCGCTGGTCGCCCGCTTCGGCGCGCTACTAACCCCCGGAAGTCTCCTGCATTTTTCCAGCGTCGCCGATCACGAGGAAGACCGCCAGACCGTCCGCTATCTCGAGGATACCGCGCGACAGGCCGCGCTCGACCCGGCGTTCGTCGCGATCGACCGGATCGGCGTCGACGGCGACGGCCAGTTTGTGGACGAGGAAAGCGTTCTGATCGCAGCGCTTTTCAAGCTGTATCCGTGGGAGGACATGCTGCGCGAGCCCTATGCCGCGCACCTGCCCGCGACGAAGACGATGTTCCTCGAACCGGCGTGGAAGGCGATCCTCTCGAACAAGGGCATCCTCCCCCTGCTCTGGGAACGCCACCGCGGCCACCCCAACCTCCTCCCCGCCGCCTTCGCCGATGATACGGCCGGCGTCGCGGCGATCGGCGACCGCTTCGTGCGCAAGCCACTGTTTTCACGCGAAGGCTGGGACATCGAACTCCACGACGGCAGCGCCGAAGATCGCGGCCCGGAGGGCGGCTATGGCGACGAAGGCCATATCGTCCAGGCGCTCAGCCCGCTCCCGGTGTTCGACGGCCAACATGCGGTGATCGGCTCATGGATCGTTGGTGACGAGCCGGTCGCACTGTCGATCCGCGAGGACGACGGCCCGATCACCCGCGACCTCGCCCGCTTCGTCCCCCACGCGATCGTCTGAACGGCGTTCCGGGTCGGCGCGTCATTGTCTTCGGGGCGCAGCGGCCTAAGCCCGTCAAATGCTCGCCGCGCTCCTCGCCCTCGCCGCCACGGCGGCCGACCCCACGCTCTGCGTTCCGGTGCCGACCGCCGAGGCCGCGCGCACCTCATCGCAAATCGACGAGCATCGCTCCTTGCGCAAAGCGCTCGACGAACCGATACCGAACGCATCGACGATGGTGATGCTGTTCGGCCGCGGCGCCCATCTCGCGACCGAAGAATATAGCATTATCGTCGCGCGAGGGCCGGATGGCGTCTGGTACGGCTCCGCAGTCGGGCGCAGCAGGATCTGGGTCGAGGGCGTTCCCTATACGTCGCTTCCTCGCAAGGAATGGACGCTCGCAGCAGCAGCGGGAGCAAAGCTTGACGCTGCGATCGCGTGCCGCCGACGCTACAAACCGGCGACGAGGCGATTTCCCGGGTCGCCGCCGGTTCGCGGCTATGTCCCGGAAACCGTGGAGATCGTGATCAAAGGGCGAACCACCGCCGCGTTCGGGTCGGATGAACAGGGCAACACGACCGCCACGCTCCTTCGCCCGCCGACGCGATAATCGGGGCCGATGCGCATCACCTCTTCGCCACCCCGCGGCTGTCGCTGACTTCCAGCCAATAGCCATCCGGGTCCTGCGTATAGATTTGCCGCACGCCGTCGAAGCGCGTCTGCATCGTGCGCGGCTTGCCTGCCAGATCGGTCCACGGCCGCTTGTGCGCATCAAGCCACGCGGTCACGCTCGCCAGATCATCGACATGAATCGCGACATGCTCGTTGATATTCGACGGCTTGGGCGCGGTTCGCCCGTCGAGGATGTGCATCGCAAAGCCATTGCCGAGATCGATCCAGCGCCGGTTGGGCAACGGCTGCTTGATGAGCTGGAGCCCGAACGCCTCGTGATAGAAGGTCGCGCTGCGATCGATATCGGACGCCTGAATGGCGACATGCTCGCCCTGCGCAGCGGCGGCGAGGACGAACAGGGCGGATAACAACGACATAGACGGCACGCTCCGACACGGATCAGGTCAGCTACGCTACTGCATTTTGCTGCCCGCGCCAGCCCGGTGAAGGTCTGTCCTACACCGTCCCACATCCGGCATCACGCCCTTATCATGCCGCCGTCCATCCTCAACATTCACCCCGCCAGCGTCTCAACATTCGCAACATTCGCGGGTGCGGTCACGCCGCCGCGCGCAGCGGTTCCGGCGTCGCCGTGCCCGTGTCGTTCACCGCGACGCTGCCGGTCCGCTCCAGCTTGCCCCAGCCGACCTTCGGCCCGGTCGCCGCGACGTATAGCGCACGCAGCACGACCGCGTACAGCAACTGGCGATAGCCGAACCGCTGCATCAACAAGCGGATACCGGGGAAGCGCGCCTCGCGCCCATCGAGGCGATAGGCGATCCACCCGCACGCCAGATCGACCGCCGCGAACGCCGCCCAGAACGCCACCACGGTCAGCGCGTCGCCACCCGCCGCGTCCCAGCCGCGATCATGGACCCGCCACGCCGTCCCGCCGACCCCGAGCAGCAGCGCCACATCAATCAACGGTGCCGTGAGCGTGAACACGAACTGGAACACCAGCGCCTGCGGCAGCCCGACCCGCCCCAGCCCGCCATGCTGCCCGATCGCGCCGCGGTGTTTCCACAGGCACTGCAGCGTCCCGAATGCCCAGCGGAAGCGTTGCTTGAACAGCGCACGCACCGTCTCCGGTGCCTCGGTCCACGCGATCGCGTCATTGTCGCAGGCGACCTGCCACCCGGCGCGCTGCACCGCGATGGTCAGGTCCTGGTCCTCGGCGAGCGTGTCCTCGGGATATCCGCCGACCGCGTCGAGCGCGGTGCGCCGCCAAGCGCCGACCGCGCCCGGGACCACCGTTACCGCGCCGAGCGACAGCAAAGCACGCCGCTCCAGGTTCTGCGCGGTGACATATTCCAACGCCTGCCAGCGCGTAATGACGTTGGTGCGATTGCCGACCTTGGCGTTCCCCGCCACCGCACCGATGCGCGGATCGGCGAACCAGCGCGTCAGCTTCGCGATCGTGTCGGGCTGGAATTGCGTATCGGCATCAAGCGCGATCACGACGTCACCGCGCGCCTGCCGCAATGCGATGTTGAGCGCGCGCGCCTTGCCGCCATTCTCCAGCGTCAGCAGCCGGACGCGCGGGTCGATCCCGAACGCCGCCTGCACGACTGCGCTGGTGCCGTCGGTCGAGCCGTCGTTGATCACGATCACCTCGATCCGCGGCCCGGTGCTGGCGAGGATGCGGCGAACCGACGCCTCGATCACCCGCGCCTCGTTGAAGGCGGGGATCAGCACCGACACGAACGTCGGCACCAGATGCGGTGCATTGTCCGGCACCGTCTCGCGACGCCGCCGCCACAGCGCCAGCCCGGTCAACGCCACTGCGCGCGCCATGCCGATCGCGATCACCGTGGCGAACAGCACCGCCCCGGCGTCGCGCAGCCACGCCAGCCCGTCGAACAGCCCGCGCGTTCCCGCCGCATCGGCGGCCGCATGACCGCGCAACTCGGGCATGACGGTGGCGGGCGAGAGCCGGGCAAGCGTCGAAACAGGCACAAAATCATAACCGCGCGCCCGCAAACCGCGAATGATGAGCGGCAACGCCTTGATCGTCTCAGTCCGGTCGCCGCCCGAATCGTGGAGCAGCACGATCTGCGCCGGACGCTCGGTGGTGCCCGCCGCGACCTGCGCGATCACGCGCTGCGCGATGACGTCGGCCTTCGGCCCCTGCCAGTCGAGCGGATCGACGTTGAGACCGACGGTCAGATACCCCAGCCGCGCCGCGACCCGCGTCGCGTGCAGCTCGTCGCGGCGATCGGGATCGGCGTCGCCGAGGAAGGGCGGGCGGAACAGCGTCATGGCGCGCCCGGTATACGCCTCGACGATCCGCGCGGTCGCCTTCAGCTCCAGCGCGATCGCCGCCTCCGAACGGTGCGACAGGTCGGCGTGCGAGGTCGAGTGGTTGCCCAGTTCACTGCCCTGCGCAACGATCCGGCGCAGCAGCGGGCCCTGCCCCAACGCATTGGTGCCGGTGACGAAAAAGGTAGCCGGCGCGTGCTCGCGCGCCAGCACGTCGAGGATCTTCGGCGTCCATGCCGGGTCCGGGCCGTCGTCGAAGGTAAGCGCGATCCGGTGGCGTTGCGCGCCGGTGCGCTCGACGGTGTCGGGTTGCGGCAGCTGCACGAAGCGGGCGGCACGGATCAGCCCGTCGCGCCACGTCACGTCGCGCGCACCCGCGGTCGCCTCCGCACTCATCCGCATGATCTCGCCCTGTCCCCGCACCGCAATTCCGGCCGGCGCGGGCACGGTGCGCAGATCAGGTCGCGCGCCGCCAGACAACGCACCCCATACCGAGGAATCCTCGCTGCCCAGCCGCCAAAGCGCCACCCCGGCCGCGCCGGTACGCCGCACCACCGCCATCTGGTTGGCGGCGCTGGGTGCGTCGAGCATCCAGACCTCGTGATGCCGGCCGTCGCGATCATAGGCGAAGTGGCTGTTGCCGCTCTCCGCGTCGAACTGCGGCGTCACCCCGGCCTGCGCCGCCAACGCCAGCGCGTCGGAAATCGCGAGCGGCACGGTGGTGCGCCCCTGCCAGTCATAGGCATAGCTGCCGATCGCGACGATCGCCTTGTTCGCACCGGCCTGCGCCACCGCCTGCGCGACGACGCGCGCGAACCACGGCTGCGACGCGATCGGCCCCGCCGCGCCGCCCATCCAATGTTCGTCATAGGCCATCAGCACCAGCCGGTCGGCGACCGCGGCATAGGCGCGCAAGTCCCAATCCGGATCGGCGACCGGTGTCGTCAGCGCCACCGTCCAGCCGCGCGGTGCGAAGCGCGCGCGCAGCTCGCCAAGGAAAGTCCGATAGTCGCGATGCGCGCTCACCGGCAGGCTTTCGAGGTCGAGCATCACCCCTGCGCCGCCCTGGCCCGTCACCAGCGCCACGATCTGCTCCGCAAACCGCGCACGCGCGGCGCGATCGGCGAGCAAGGCGGCGGTGCCCGCACCGTCCCAGCTGCCATCCGCCGCGGCATTCTGCACCATCGGCAGCACATGCGGGCGGCGCGTGGCGCGCGCCAACACCTGGCGCATGAACGGGTCGTCCTCGGCGACGAAGCGGTGATCCGCGCCGGTGACGGTGGCCAGCCCGGGGACGAGCCATTCCAGTTCACCGACATGCGCCGCCAGCGACTGTTGCGATGGTGCATCCCACGGCATGTAGAAGCCCATCGTGCCGCCGGTCAGCGCCGCGCCTGTCGCCGCAGGCAGCCACGCGCCCGACGCGCCGTCGCGCACCGGGGCTGCCACCGCGGTCTGTGGCGCGTGTGGCATCGCGAAGCGCGGCGCGACCGCCGCAACCGGGCGTACGACCGCCGCGATCAGCAGAGCGGCCAGCAACAGCGGCACGCACAGCGCAATGCCCAGCGCCACACGCACCCGCCGGGCGCGCCGCCCGCTGGCATCGTAGAAAATCGCCACGCCTGTGTCCGTCCCATCGTTCCGACCGAAGGCAGGCCGTTAGCCGGTGTTGACGAACAAGCGGTTAACTACGCGACGTCAGGCAACCTCGCCGCCCAGCAACCATGCGGCATCGCGGGTCATCACCCGCTGCTGCCGCGCCGACATCGATCGCAGCCGCGCTGCATCGAGCAGCTTGATTCGATGCCGATCGCGCGACACGAGCCCCGTCTCCGCCATTTGCCGGAAAACGCGGTTCACGTGCACCGCGGTCAGCCCGAGATGATCGCCGATCTGCTCCTGTGTCAACGGCATGTCGAAACCGTCGTCACTGGCTGCGCCCATCGCACGCAACCGCTCCTCGACATCCAGCAGCAGCGCCGCGACCCGCGCGATCGCCGGGGTGCGCCCGACCGCGGCAAGCCGGTCCATCAGCGCGACGCGCTCGCGCTGTACGCTGAGGAACATCGCCGCGGCAAACCGCGGCGAACTGGCGAACAGCGCGCCGAACGCCGCGAGCGGCACCCGGCTGATCGTCACCGGGGTCAGCGCGGTCAGCGTGTCGGCGGCCTGCGCGAGACACATGCTGGGCGTGCCCAGCATGTCGCCAGGCAGATGAAATTTGACGATCTGCCGCTCGCCGCCGGGCAGCAGGACCGACGAGCCGACCCAGCCGCTGAGCAACAAATAGATGTACCGCGGCGGTTCGCCCTCGCGGCGCAGCACGGCATGACGGGGGAAAGCGGCGGGCGGCTCGCCAAGCGCTTGCACACCTGCCCTGTCCCTTTCCGATAACGGGATAAACTCTTCAAAACGGTGGAGAGGCAGAAGTTCTGGCACACGATATTCCCGCAAGAGCGAACGCGCATCCTAGGCACGGTTTGACGCAGCTAGCGCTGATCCATTTTATGGCATCGACCACTTTCGCGTTACCTGAAGCTGTTGATGCTGCGCGTGACGATTTGGGACGTGACGCGCCGCCCGGATCGCGGCACGATGGCCGGACAATCAGGGGACATCCACCATCGTGACCTTCCGTGCCATGACCGCCGTTGCCTTGTGCCTGCTCGCCGCGCCGCTCGCCGCGCAGGACAAGCCGGTCGAACAGACCCAGGTGCCCGAGAACGAGGCGACCGCGCCGACCCCGGACCCGGCCGGAACGCTGCCGCCGCCTGCCCCCGCGACCACGGCGGCAGGCGCGAAGGATGCCAAGCCTGCCAAGTGGGACGTCAACGCGCCGCGCGGGTTGCGCACGAAGCAGGTGCGGATGACGACCGACGAGGGCAGCTGGATGAACGTCGACGTGTCGCCGGACGGGCGGACGGTCGCCTTCGACCTGCTCGGCGACATCTATACGATGCCGATCGCGGGCGGCACGCCGACCCGCATCGCCGAGGGGCTGGCGTTCGAACATCAGCCGCGCTTTTCGCCCGACGGCCGCCGGATCGCCTTCACCTCCGACCGCGGCGGGGGCGACAACATCTGGGTGATGAACGTCGACGGCAGCGACAAGCGGCAGGTGACCAAGGAGGATTTCCGCCTGCTCAACCAGCCGACGTGGAGCCCGGACGGCCGCTTCATCGCCGCCAAAAAGCATTTCACCACCGGCCGCTCGCTCGGCACCGGCGAGGTGTGGCTCTACCACGTCTCTGGCGGCGGCGGGGTGCAGCTGGTCAAGCGCGCCAGCGAGGTGCTGCAAAAGGAACTCGGCGAGCCGATCTACGCGCCCGATGGCAAGAGCATCTATTACACGCGCAACGTCTCGTCGGGGCCGATCTTCGAATATGCGCAGAACTCGCGCACCGACCTGTTCGACATCGAACGCTATGACATCGACACCGGCGAGGTGACGACCGCGGTCAGCGGGGTCGGCGGCTCGGTGCGCCCGACCCCGTCGCGCAACGGCAAGATGATCGCGTTCGTCCGCCGCGACGACAATGTCACGAAGTTGTGGGTGAAGAATCTCGCCACCGGCGTCGAGCGGATCGTCTACGGCCCGCTCGACCGCGACGTGCAGGAGACGTGGGCGGTGACCGGCGTCTATCCGAACATGAGCTGGACCCCCGACGACAAGGGCATCGTCTTCTGGTCGGGCGGCAAGCTGCGCCGCGTCGGGGTCGATGGCGGTTCGGCGAGCGTGATCCCGTTCCGCGTCGACGACACGCGCGTGATCGCCGAGGCGGCGCACCCACAGGTCGAGGTCGCGCCCGCGCGCTTCATGACGAAGGCCACGCGCTGGGCGACCGTCTCGCCGGACGGCAAGCAGGTCGTGTTCGAAACGCTCGGCAAGCTCTGGATCAAGCCGCTCGCAGGCGGCGCGCCCAAGCGGCTGACGCGCGCCACCGACGAGCTGGAATTGTGGCCGAGCTGGTCGCGCGACGGGCGCACGATCGTCTTCACCGGCTGGACCGACGCCGGGCTCGGCCAGATCCGCACCGTCGCGGCGAGCGGCGGCGCGGCGAAGGCGGTGACGACGGTGCCCGGTCATTATCGCCGCCCGCGCTTCTCGCCCGACGGGAAGACGATCGTCTTCGAACAGGGCGAGGGTGGCGAGCTGACCGCGCCGCGCGGCAACGCCGGCACCGGCGTCTACCGCGTCGCCGCGACCGGTGGTGCGCCGGTGCGCGTCGCAAAGGATGCCGCCGCGCCGCAATTCGGCACTGCCAACGACCGCGTCTTCCTGATCGTCAACGAAAGCAACAAGCGCCAGCTGGTCAGCACCGACCTGTCGGGCGAAAACCGCCGCGTTCATGCCGGGGGCGAACTGGTCAACGACTTCCAGATCTCCCCGGCCGGCGATTATGTCGCGTTCCGCCAGAATTACGAAGCCTTCGTCATGCCGTTGATGCCCGGCACGCAGGCGGTAGAGGTCGACGCCAAGGCGGGCGCGTTGCCGGTGACGCGGGTCAGCGCGGACGGGGCCGACTTCATCAACTGGTCCGACAATGGTAAGCGCCTCCACTGGAGCGCCGGTCCGACGCTCTATTCCGCCGACACCGCCGCACTGTTCCGCGCCGCGCCGGCCGACGAGGATGCGGCCAAATTCGTCGCGCCGCGCACCGGCGTGTCGCTGTCGATGGACGTCGCCGCCGCCAAGCCGACCGGCACCGTTGCGCTCACCGGCGCGCGCGTCGTGACGATGGCCGGCGCCGATGGCGGAATCGTCGACAATGCGACGGTGCTGATCCGCGGCGACCGCATCGTCGCGGTCGGTCCGCGCGCCTCGGTACAGGTCCCCGCTGGCGCGACCACCGTCGACGTCACCGGCAAGACGATCATCCCCGGGCTGGTCGACGCGCACGCGCACGGCCCACAGGGCGACGACGAACTTGTCCCGCAGCAGAACTGGTCGGCGATGGCAAATCTCGCGCTCGGCACCACCACCGTCCACGATCCGTCGTCGCGCTCAGCGGAGATCTTCCCCGCCGCCGAAATGCAACAAGCCGGCCTGGTGCTCGCGCCGCGCACCTTCTCGACCGGCGAGGTGATCTATGGCGCGAAGAGTCCCGACGTCTATGCGCAGATCGACAGCTATGACGATGCGCTGTCGATCGTGCGTCGGCTGAAGGCGCAGGGCGCACACAGCGTCAAGAACTACAACCAGCCGCGCCGCGAACAGCGCCAGATGGTCGTCGCCGCCGCGCAGGCCGAGGGGATGGAGGTCGTGCCGGAGGGCGGGTCGCTCTACACGCTCGACATGACGTTGGTGTCGGACGGCAATTCGACGCTCGAGCACAATGTCCCGCTCGAACACTTCTACAATGACGTGCTCAGCCTGTGGGCGCAGACCACGGTGGGCTACACCCCGACCTTGGTCGTCGCCTACGGCGGGCTGGCGGGCGATCCGTACTGGCGCGCGCACAGCGACGTGTGGCGGCATCCGCTGCTGACGCGCCACGCGCCGGTCGCGTTGCTCGCCGCGCAGAACGCACGCCGCCCGATCGCGCCCGAGGACGATTATGTCGACGGCGCCACCGCACGCGAGGCCAAGAAGCTCGCCGACAAGGGCATCCACGTCGCGATCGGCGCGCACGGCCAGCAACCGGGGCTCGGCGCGCATTGGGAGCTGTGGAGCTTCGTGCGTGGCGGGATGACGCCGATCGAGGCGCTGCGCGCCGGTACGATCGCGTCGGCGACCTCGCTTGGTTATCAAAAGGACGTCGGCTCGCTCGAACCCGGCAAGCTCGCCGATCTGGTGGTGCTCGATGCCGATCCCACCGCCGACATCCGCAACAGCGACAAGATCAGCCGCGTGATGCTGGGCGGCCGGCTCTACGACGCCGCGACGCTGGGCGAAGTGGCGACCGGCAACCGCAAGCGCCTGCCTTACTGGTGGGAAACGGCCAGTGGCCGCGGTGCCGACACCGGTGCGAAGGTGACGGTCGGCCACGGCCACGGGAACAGCGATCTCGACTGACGACACACCCCCGGCGGCCTTCCTCGCCACGCTGGAGGGCTGGCCGGCGGGCTATGGCGAGGGCGTGTACGCCGGGCGGCGCTGGGGCGTCACGCTGACCGAGAGCCCGGATCGGCGGCGCGTCTGGCTGTACGGCGAGGAACTCGGCGGCGCGGCTCGGGTGAGCTTCAATCTCTACCGACTCGCCGGCCGCCGCGTTGCGCTGCGGCCGTGCGAGATGCCGGCGGCGGCGGTGGTCGCCTTCGTGCTCGGCTACCGTGCCGCATCGCGTTGACGCCGCTGCATCCGGGGTGCCCGTCGCGATCGGGCGGGGATCCCGGCACGCGGCGATCTGGATCATTCGCGATCCGGACAGACCAACCCACGTCGCAGCCGTACTTCACGCCGGGCGAGCGGTGACGCGGGACTGACCACGAACCGCCAGCAAGAGCACAAGCGCCATTCCCGCCACCGCTGCGCCGGTCGCCGCCACCATCGGCAACCCCAGTCCTGCGCCGATCACCCCGCCGCCCAGCGCCGCGCCAATCGCGTTGCCGAGGTTGAAGGCACCGATATTCATCGCCGAGGCGAGGTTCGGCGCATCCGAGGCAGCGTCCATTACCCGCATCTGCAACGGCGGCACGATCGCAAAGCTGGCGATACCCCAGATCAGGATTCCGGCAGCGGCGGTGATTTGCCACTGCATCAGCACCGTAAAAGCAAGCAGCGTCACCGCCATGATCGACAGCATGGTCTTCAGCGCCCGGTCCGCGGAGCGGTCGGCAAGCTTGCCGCCCAGCGAATTGCCGATCGTCGCACCAACGCCGAAGAGCATCAGCATCGCCGTGACATAGCCGGTCGAGCCATGCGTCACGTCGCGCAGGATCGGTACGATATAAGTGAAGACCGTGAACACGCCGCCGAAACCGATCGTGGTCAGCGCCAGCGCCGTCAACACCGGTCCGCGTTTCAGAACACGCAATTCCGCGCGCATGTCCCCACCCTCGGCGGTGGGCAGTGGAGGCAGCGCGAGCCGCAGCGACAGCATCGCGATCGCGCCCACGCCCGCAATCCCGGCAAAGGCGGCGCGCCAGCCGACCGCTTCGCTGACCCAGGTCGCCATCGGAACCCCGCCGATCGTGGCTACAGTCAAACCGGTGAACATCGCCGCCACGGCCCCCGCGCGACGCTCGGGCGGAACAAGGCTGGCCGCCACGACCGATCCGACCCCGAAGAAGGCGCCATGATTGAACGAGGTGACGACCCTCCCAGCCATCAGCATCCAATATCCCCCGGCCAGCGCCGACAGGGCGTTGCCAAGCGTGAAGATGCCCATCAAGGCGATCAACAGCGTCCGTCGATCGATCCGCGCAGTAGTAAGGGTCATGAGCGGGGCCGCGATCAGAACCCCGATCGCATAGGCGCTGACCAGCAGCCCGGCGGACGGGATCGAGACGTGCAGGTCACCGGCGATCACCGGCAACATGCCCATCGGCGCAAACTCGGTGACGCCGATGCCAAAGGCGCCGACCGCCAGCGCGATCAACCCGGGATTCAACTTCATGTCGGATGTCCTTCAAACCAGCGGTGGCGTGAGGCGGGCGTCGCCTTTCTGCTGCCGATTGGGAGTGTGCGGATAGGGCGGCGATGCGGTGGTGCCGCCGGCATCCCAGGCGCAGAACGGCGAGCCCTGCCTGCCAAACGTGTCCGCACCGAATGGCGGGACGGGGACGCGCGGGCCGAGGGCGCTCAGTTGGCGACATTCCATGACAGCTCCTTTGCGAATTGCCCCATCGGGTGCATAGATGGAAGCTCCGCCAAGAGTGCAGAAGCGCCTGCGGGCACAAAGGATCTATGCCTTGGACGCAAAGACGATCGCCAATGAAGATCGCGCCCGATCGCTCGCGCTGTTCGCGAGCGTCGTGGACGGCGGCAGCTTCTCCGCCGCCAGCCGCACCGTGGGGCTGACGCCCTCGGCTGTGGCGCGGGCGGTCGACCGGATCGAGGCGCGGCTTGGTGTGCGGCTCCTACTGCGCTCTACCCGCGCGCTGACGCTGACTGCCGAAGGGCAAGCCTATCTGCTTGCCGCGCGCCGTATCCTTGCCGATCTCGACGACGCCGAGCAACAGATCGCCGACCAGGGGGCACCGCGCGGGCGGCTGCGGGTCAGTGCCGCCTTGTCGCATGGACGGTTGTGCGTCGTGCCGCTGCTTGGCGACTTCGCGCATGCCTATCCGCATATCCTGACCGACGTGGCGCTGACCGACACGCTCGTCGACGTCGCGGCGGGACAGGCGGATGTCGCAATCCGCTTCGGGCCGCTTGCCGATAGCGGTCTGACCGCGCGCAAGCTGGGCGAATCTCGCCGGGTGATCGTCGCCGCGCCAGATTATCTTGCGCGCGCAGGTACGCCGCAAGTGCCCGAAGACCTGCACGCGCATAACTGCCTGAACTTCAACTTTCGCCGCGCCGAGCCGATCTGGCCATTCCGTCGTGACGGTCGGGATTTCTCGTTGAGCGTCGAGGGCAACATCGTCGCGAACAATGGCGAAACGCTCGGCCAACTCGCGGCCGCCGGGGTTGGCGTCACCCGCGTCGGGCGCTTCAGCGTCGTCTCCGAAATCACCGACGGACGGCTCGTGCCATTGCTCGAAGACTATAATCCCGGCGACGTCGAGGTGATCCATGCCGTCTTCGTCGGTGGCTCCACCACACCCGCCCGTGTGCGCGTGTTCGTGGACTTCCTCGTCGAGCGGTTAGGCAGCCCTGTCGGGTGATGGCTGAGACACTGCCGACCGCAGAAACGCATAAAGCCGGTCATCGTCGCTCATGGCGACATTGAAGCGCAGGTGATCGCGCCAGCCGCCGCCGGTGCTGAACACCGGCCCCGGCGCGAGCACGATGCCCTCGCCCAGCGCGCGGCGCGCAAGCGCGACGGCATCGATCCCGTCCGGCAGGCGCGCCCAAAGGAAGATACCCGCCGCCGGCTCGATCCACGGCATGATCCCGATGGCTCGCAGCCGATGCGAAACCCGGGCGGTGGCGCGGGCGAGCCGGGTCCGGATACCTTCGACGTGCCGGCGATAACTGCCATCGATCAGCACGGCATGGAGCAGGTTGGCGGCAAGCGGACTGCCCGCCATCGACGTTGCGATCCGCAGATCGGCCATCGCGTCGATCCAGTCGCCCCGCGCCGCGATATGGCCACAGCGGACCGCGGCGGATAGCGATTTGGAGAAGCTGCCGATGCGGATCGTCCGCTGAAGGCCGTCGAACGCCGCGAGCCGCGGCGACGGCGTGTGCTCGAAATCCGCGAAGATGTCGTCCTCTACGACGACCATGTCATGCGCGTCGGCGATCTTGAGCAGCCGGTGTGCGGTGGGGGCGCACAGCGCAGCACCCGTCGGATTATGAACCCCCGAATTCGTCAAATAGAGGCGCGGGCGATGCGTCGCCGCGGCCTCGGCGAAGGCGGCCACGTCCGGCCCGGTTAGGGTCATCCGGACGCCAACCATCTTGACGCGGTGCGCCCGAAGCAGGGCCAGAAAGTTAAAGTAACAAGGATCGTCGACCAGCACGGTATCGCCCGGCTGAAGCAGGAAGCGGCATACCAGATCGAGCGCGTGCGTGCCGCTGTCGGTCAGGAGAATCTGGTCGGGGCCGACTTCGATCCCTTGTTCCGCCATCCGCCGGGCGAGCAACGCGCGCAGCGGGGGCGAGCCCAGCGGCGAGGCATAACCCGCCAGCGCGCTGGCATCACCGGCGCGTGCCGATCCGCGCATCGCCTTGCGAAGCGCGTCACCGGCGAGCCAGTCGTCGGGCAGCCAGCCGCATCCCGGCATCAGCTCGTGCCGCCGCTCCCCCAGCGACTGACGCAGCATCCACAGCGGATCGACTTCGCGGTCCGGCGCGGTCGTCAGCCGATCCAGCGTCAGCGGTGCCAGCGGGGCCGCGACATAGAAGCCCGATCCCGGTCGCGAGCGGATCACGCCTTCGCCCGCCAGCCGGTCGTACGCCTCCACTACCGTCGATCGCGCGACGCCACTCGTCTCGGCCATGACGCGGATCGACGGCAGTCGCGCGCCCGGCGTCAGCGTTCGGGCGTCGATCCGGTCCCGGATCGCGCGAACCACCATGCCGGTGCGGGTTCGATCGGAGAGGTCCGCCATCGTACTGCCATTCCCACCGATACAGTTCGACATGATTGTACCGATGCGTATCTGTCAGCGCCAGCCGCGTGACGGTACAGCGGAGCATCTGCAACGGGAGATGCTCGTGACCCGCCCCTTCTGCCTCGTCGACGTGTTCGGCACCGCCCCGTTCACCGGCAACCCGCTGGCCGTCATCGCCGATGCCGGCGAGCTGACAACGGAAGAGATGCAGGCGATCGCAAGCTGGCTGAACTTCTCGGAAACGACGTTCATGCTGCCGCCGAGCGATCCCGCGGCCCACTATCGGGTCCGCATTTTCACCATGTCGCACGAATTGCCCTTCGCGGGACATCCCACGTTGGGCAGCGCGCATGTCTGGCTGGAAGCCGGCGGACAGCCGAAGCAGGACGGCGTGATCGTGCAGGAGTGCGGCGTCGGGCTGGTGACGATCCGGCGCGATGGTGACCGGCTCGCCTTCGCAGCGCCGACGCTGTTGCGTGGCGGCACGCCGACTGAGGCGGAGGTTGCGGAAGTCGCCGAACTGCTGCGGATCGACCGTGCCACCATCGTAGATGCGGCGTGTGCGGACAATGGTCCGGGCTGGATCGCGGTCATGCTGGAGTCGGCAGACGCGGTGCTGGCGGTCGATCCTGCCCGACATTATGCCCGACACATCGATGTCGGCGTCGTCGGCCCGCACGCTGCCGACAGCGAGGTCGCCTTCGAATTGCGCGCGCTCTTCACCGACGGACGGGGCGGACTGATCGAGGATCCGGTAACCGGCAGCCTGAACGCGTCGGTCGGCCAATGGCTGTTCGCAAGCGGGCGCGCGCGCGGCAGCTATGTCGCGGCACAGGGCACGCGGCTCGGCCGGAGCGGACGCATCCATGTCTCGCAGGACGACAGCGGACAGGTCTGGGTCGCCGGGGCGACACGGACGTTGTTCTCCGGGCAGACGCACCGCTGATGCAGGTCGCGGTCCTCACCTTCGACGGCTTCAACGAGCTTGATTCGTTCGTCGCCGCCGCCATCATCAACCGACTGAGCCCACATGGCTGGACGGCGCATATCACCGCGCCGACCGAAACGGTGATGTCGCTGAATGGCGTCTTGATTCATCGGCAGCGCCCACTCGACTTCGTGGAAGAGGCGGATGCGGTGCTGATCGGCAGCGGTATCCGCACCCGCGAGATCGCTGCCGATGCGGCGTTGCTGGCCCGGCTGCGCCTCGACCCGGCTCGGCAGCTGATCGCCGCGCAATGTTCGGAACGCTGCTGCTGGCGAAGCTCGGGCTGATCGGCACCCTGCCCGCCTGCACTGATCTCACCACCAAACCCTGGGTGGTGGAGGCCGGCGTCACCGTCATCGACGCGCCATTCGCCGCGCATGGCAACGTCGCCACCGCCGGCGGATGCCTCGCCGCGCCTTACCTCGCCGCCTGGATGATCGCGCGGGGCAGCGGTGCTGCACTGGCGCGCGACGCCCTCCATTACGTTGCGCCGGTCGGAGAGAAGGAGCGGTTCGTCGACCATGCCATGAGGGTCGTCATGAGCGATCGAAGGTAGCCGTTCAGGCGCCACCTTCGTCACTCGGCTGGGCACCCCCCCACGAGCTGATCGAAGGGCGGCATTAGCGGGGCGGGAGGACAAATCCGCACGATCGACGTTGACGACCACGCCACGATTATGGCACTCGCCCATCGAATCGGACGCTGGACCCGCAACGCGCGGTCTGGCGAGCGATCAGGTCAGCGCCAGGTCGTTGATTTGCGGGTGTAGCTCAATGGTAGAGCAGAAGCTTCCCAAGCTTACGACGAGGGTTCGATTCCCTTCACCCGCTCCAATATCGATCACCAATGAAGGCATCGGCGCACCAAGTCGCGGTGTGGCGGTCGCTATCAATTATCTCCCCCTTCATAAGTAGCCATGCTGTCGATTCAGCGGCTCGCAGATGAAGCAGGCTTTGACGCAGCTGTTTCTGCGTTGCGCCGCTGCCTCCGCATCAACCGGATAGCGACGCCGCTTCAGTCGCGCGTCGGACATTCCGGTTTGCCAGCAAGGGCCAATCCGAAATCGTACCCCCTACCGCAGACCCAAACCTTTGTTGCCGGCTACGATTGACAGCCTGCGAAGGCTCATGCGAGCAATAATACCAGAGCATTACAAAGACGGCCCCTATTAAGACCAATTCGTACGCCTCGTGCCGGGTAGACGAGTCGAACATTCGGGCCGGGCAATTGACAGGGAGGGAACGAGATGGCCAATCCGCCACGAAACCGCGGCGTTTCGATGACGATGATCCGGCACGCGCCCACCGTGCTGGCCGCATTGTCGCTCGCAACACCGGCGGCGTCGCAGACCGCCGCCGATGCGCGCGCATCGCTGGCGCGGCTCGGCATTCCCGCTGCCCGGGTAACGGTCGCGCTCGCTCCCGCAACCGATGCACGTTACCGGGTGCAGATCGCGCACGATCGCGTCACCGTTACCGCTTCTTCGCCGGTCGCGGCGGTCCGCGGGGTCACCGCAGCACTCACCGCGCAGGGCCGGTTTCATGCGTCCTGGGAAGGGAACCGCATCGGTGCGCTCACCGGATTGTCGCCGCAGGACAGCGGCTGGGTTGCCTCGCCGTTCGGTTTTCGGGCGTATCTGAACACCTGTACCTATGGGTACACCACGCCGTGGTGGGACTGGACGCGCTGGGAACGCGAGATCGACCTGATGGCGATGCACGGTGTCGACATGCCGCTCGCAATGGAGGGCCAGGAATACGTCTGGCGCGCCTTGTGGCGCGAACAGGGGCTAAGCGGTGCGCAGGTCGACCGCCTTTTTGCCGGCGCGCCGTTCCTGCCGTGGGAGCGGATGGGCAATATGGCCGGCTATCGCGCGCCGCTGTCGCCCAACTGGATCGAGAAGAAGCGTGAATTGCAGAAACGCATCCTCGCCCGGATGCGCGCGCTGGGCATGACGCCGATCCTGCCCGCCTTCGCCGGCTATGTCCCCGAAGCGTTCGCCAAAACGCACCCCGAGGCGCGCATCTACCGGATGCGCGAGTGGGAGGGGTTCCCCGGCACCTACTGGCTCGACCCGTCCGACCCGCTGTTCGCGAAGCTCGCGGCGCGGTTCCTGAAGCTTTACACCGCCGAATATGGTGCTGGCCGCTATTACCTGGCCGACGCGTTCAACGAGATGGTGCCGCCGATCGCCGACGGCGGCAGCGACACAGCGCACGCCAGTTATGGCGACAGCATCGCAAACACCGCCGCCACCCGCGCCGCAGCCCTGCCGCGCGCAGTACGTGATGCGCGGCTCGCCGCGTACGGCAAGCGCCTTTACGCCTCGATCGCCGGGGCGCAGCCGGGCGCGACCTGGGTGATGCAGGGCTGGCTGTTCGGGGCGGACAAGGAATTCTGGACGCGCGACGCGATCGCCGCCTTCCTGCGCGACGTGCCCGATCAACGGATGCTGATCCTCGACATCGGCAACGATCGCTATCCCGGCATCTGGAAGCAGACCAACGGCTTCGACGGCAAGGACTGGATCTACGGCTACGTCCACAATTACGGCGGCAGCAATCCGGTATATGGCGCGCCCGACTTCTACCGGCGCGACATCGCCGCGCTGCTCGCCGACCCGCAGCGCGGGCAAGTGCGCGGGTTCGGGATGTTCCCGGAAGGGTTGCACAACAACAGCCTGGTCTATGACTATGCGTTCGACGCGGCGTGGCCGGGGGGCGACATGGCGATGCGCCCGTGGTTGGAGCGGTACACGCGCGCACGCTACGGCAGCAGCGATTCGAGCATGGTCGCGGCGTGGCAGGATGTCGTCGCGGGCGTCTATGACGTGCGCTACTGGACGCCGCGCTGGTGGAACCAGCGTGCGGGCGCGTATCTGTTCTTCAAGCGTCCCGGTGCCGATGCGGCCGGCTACCCCGCCAGCCCCGGCGACCGCGCCAAGGCGCGTGCGGGGATCGCGGGACTATTGCAGTTGGCGGCGCAGCACCGCGACAATACGCTGTTCCGCTACGATCTGGTCGATCTCGTGCGGCACGAGGCGACACTCGCGCTCGACGAGCATCTGAAGACCGCCGTCGCGGCGTATGGACGTGGCGACATCGCGACCGGCGATCGCGAGACAGCGGAGGGCATTGGTCTGGCAAAGGCGATCGATGCGCTGATCGGCGGACAGCAGGAAACGCTCGCCAGCTGGATCGGCGATGCGCGCGCCTATGGCGATACGCCTGCCGAACAGCGCCGTTTCGAGGAGGATGCCAAGGCGCAGGTCACGATCTGGGGCGGCGCCGGGCATCTCGGTGATTATGCCTCCAAGGCTTGGGCGGGGCTGTACGCCGATTACTACCTGCCGCGCTGGAGGATGTATCTCGACGACGCGCGCGCCGCGGCGCTCGCCAAGCGGCCGGTCGACGATGCGGCGTTCCTCAAGCGCTTGCGCGCGTGGGAGGATCGCTGGGTCGCCGATGGTCGCCGCTACCGCGCCAGCGCGCCTGCCGACACGATCGGCGCGGCGCGCGCGGTGATGGCGCAGGTGTCGCAGCCATGATCGCCCCGCCGCGTCCCGAGCGGTTCGCCTCGCTCGACATGTTCCGCGGCGCGACGATCTTCCTGATGATCGTCGTCAATACCGCGGGCGCGGGCCAGCCGTTCACGCAGCTCGTCCATGCCCCGTGGATCGGCTTCACGCTCGCCGATCTCGTCTACCCATCGTTCCTGTTCGCGGTCGGCAATGCGATGAGCTTCGCGCTGACCCGGCCGATGCCGGATGGTGTGTTCCTGCGGCGGATCTTCAAGCGGGCGGCGCTGATCTTCCTGCTCGGCTTCCTGATGTACTGGTACCCGTTCGTCACGCATGCGGCGGACGGCACGTGGTCGGTGAAGCCGTTCGCACAGACGCGCGTCACCGGCGTGCTGCAACGGATCGCGCTCTGCTATCTGCTCGCCGGATTGCTCGCACGGTACCTGTCGCCACGCTGGCTGCTGGTTGCCGCGGTCGCACTGGTCGGCGCGCACTGGGCGATCCTCGCCGGCTTCAGCCCGCCGGGCGAGGCGTTCGGGCGTTATCGCAATGCCGGCACCCTGCTCGACCTGTGGCTGATCGGCCCCGAACATCTGTATCGGAAGGATCACGGGTTCGATCCCGAGGGGCTGCTCGGCACCCTGCCCGCCACTGCCAATGTCATCGCGGGGTACCTGGCGGGCGTGGCGATCCAGCGCTGGGGGAAGCATGCCGCGACGGTCGTGCGGATGGCGGCGATCGGCGCCGGTCTCGTCATCGCTGCGGTGCTGCTCGCGCCCGTGCTGCCAATCGCGAAGAAATTGTGGACCGGGCCGTTCGTCCTGCTGACCGTCGGGCTCGACATGATCCTGCTCGGCGGCGTGATCGGCGCGGTCGAGGTGAAGGGCGCGCGCATCGGGCGCGCGTTCCTGCAAATGCTCGGGCGCAATCCGCTGGCGATCTATCTGTTCTCGGAGCTGCTGGTCGTCACGATCGAGCTGATCCATGTCCGGCCCGGCGTCGGCCTGTATCGCTGGATCGGCGAGACATGGTTCCAGACGCTGGCGCCCGGGCCGGTGGGATCCTTGCTGTGCGCACTAGCCTATACTTTGGTGTGTTGCTGGTTCGGCCGCGCGCTCGATCGCAGGGGAATCATCCTGAAGGTGTGAGCGCGCCAAAACGAGCGACGCTCGCCCCGGTCGAAAACCGGGACGGGCGTCGCGACGTCTGTCAGGCGATGCGTCAGAACTTGATTGCACCCTCCAGCCCGATCGTGCGCGGCGGGTTGAAGTTGGCGTAATCGCCGAGCACGCCGCCGTAGTTGAGCGACCCGTTGTTGTTCAACGACGGCGAAGAGTTGGCCGCGGAGCGACGATAGATGTGCGTCTCGTCGAACAGGTTGCGCACCCACAGCGACAGCGTCACCTTGGTGCCGGCATCGTTCAGCGGCAGATCGGCCAGTGCCAATCGGCCGTTGACGATGAAGCTGCTGTCGGTTTTCGTCGGCTCGTTCTGGAAGCTGTACATCGCATCCGAATAATTGCCGTCGATGTGGAAGCGTGCCTTCGCTTCGCCGATCGCCACCGGCAGCTCGTAGTCGAGCGACGCCGAAGCGGCATTGCGCGGCGTGAACACCACGAACACCTTGGTCAGCGCGTTGTTCTTGAACGGGTTCGCCGTCGCCGGCACGTCGGTGTAGGTATAGGCGTACGACCCGGTGAGCGTCAGCCCGTCGACCGGATTGATGGTCACGTCGGCTTCGACGCCGCGGATCTTCGACTTGCCCGGCGCATTGCGCGTTTCCTCGGTGTGGTTGCCGAAGGTCGGGCTGGCGGAGTTGGTGTCGACGTTGTCGAAGTCGATCTGCGTCCCGGTGCGATCCATAATGTAGCCGGCCAGGTTCAACCGGACATGCCGGTCGAGCAGGTCCATCTTCGACCCGACCTCGTACGACTTCACCACTTCCGGCCCGAACGACGCGAACGTCTGCGAGCGCGAGTTGGCGCCGCCGGCGCGATAGCCGGTCGCATATTTGGCGTAGAGGTGGATGGTATCGCTGGCGTCGACCGCCGCGGTGACCATCGGATCGAAGCGGCTCTTGTCGAACGTGAACGGGAAGTTCGTCGTCTTGCCCTGCACCAAGAACAGCGTGCCCTCGCGCTTGTCCTTGGTGTAGCGGCCGCCGACCGTCAGGTGGAAGGCGTCGAACGCGTCAGGCGTGAAGGTGGCCTGTGCGAAGGCGGCATAGCTGTGCGCGTTGGCGCGGCTGCCGCGTTGCAGGAAGCGCGAACCGGGCGCCCAGCCCTGATTGCCGCTGGCGATCGTGCCGGTGACGATCGGGCTGAGGATGGTGTAGGCGGTGCCATCCGCATTCCACTGGTTGCTGCTGGGCGTCGCTGCCGTCTCTTCCGCCTTTTCGGTGTAGTAATAGAGGCCGGCGGTGTAATCGAGCTGCGGCACGCTGCCGACCGCCTGGAATTCCTGGCTGAACTGGTGCTGGTCCATCCACGACAGGCTGTAGCGGCTGAACTTTGCGTTCGGCAGGAACACGGTGCGGTGGCCGCCGCCCGAATTGTCCCACTGATCGGTGCTGACGCCGCGCCATGCGGTGATCGAGCGCAGCTCCAGCGACGGCGCCACTTCCCACTTGATCGTCGACGACACGCCATGCGTGCGGTCGGTGCTCAGCTGCTGCGGCACGCCGATGTCGGCGCGCGTCATGCGACGATCACCCGCCACGACCACCAGCGGCGACAGCGGGGCGATCGTGTTCGCGGGCAGCTTGCCGGCGTTGGCGTTGATCTGCGCCAGCGTGGCGACCGTGTACTTGTTGGGATTGTAATTGACCAGCTGGCTGTAGAACGGCGTGTTCTCGTCCTTCGCCTGGTCATAGGCGACGGTCACCGACAAGCCCGGCGCCGGCTTCCACAGCGCAGTCGCGCGACCACCGACGCGGTTGTAATAGTTCCAGCCGTAGCTGCCCGGCAGCGGGTTGCTGACGGTTGCGTCCTGGTGCTGGCTGACGCCGTCGAACTTCAGCGAGATGTTCGCGAATTCGGGCAGGTTGACGTGGAACTGGCCGTTATAGGCGCCGAAGTTGCCGAAGCCGGCGGTCAACGTGCCGTCGAACTTGCCGGTCGGGGCGGCGGTGACGATCGACAGTGCGCCGCCTTCGGTGTTGCGACCGAACAGCGTGCCCTGCGGCCCGCGCAGCACCTCGATCCGCGCGACGTCGAACAGCGCGGCGTTCAGGCCCTGCGAACGGCCGAGATACACGCCGTCGACATAAACGCCGACGCCGGTGTCGCGCGCGGTCTGGTTCTGGTCGAACGGCACGATGCCGCGGATGCCGATCGTCAGCGCCGACTGGCGCGCCTCGAAGGTGGCGACGCGCAGCGACGGGATCGCGCCGTCACCCAGATCGAGCAGGCTCTGGACGTGGCGGTCCTTGATGATGACGGGATCGATCACCGAGATGGCGATCGGGGTCTTCTGGAGGTTCGTCTCGCGGCGGGTGGCGGTGACGACGATGTCGGTCAGACCCTGCCCTTCCGAGGTGTCGGTCGCATCGGTCGCGGGATCGGCGGCGGCCGCGGGGGTGGCGGCCGGGGTTTCGGCGTGCGCGGCCAAAGGCAGCGTCAGTGCGGCAATTCCGGTGAGCAGACGCAGGCGCATCCGCGAAGCATTCGACATGTTGATTATCCCCTTTCGGCCAATCGGCCTGACGGGGCGCGTCTAATTTGATTCCACTGCAAGATCGTGACGCAACGATGACAGCGAAATCCGATGCAATTTCACGCTGTTTTCATCTTCGCATCTTTACCAATATTGCCGCCCTAAACACGGAAAAGCAATCCACCGGCGGGTAAACCGATGAATTGCTTTGTCGTTTGAATGATCCAGGCAGATTATTGGGGCGGACTGATCCGACCGCCGACCGCCGCGAACAGTGCTACGGTGTCGGTCAGCCGCGCGGCGCGGGCCTGCACCAGTTGCGCACGCGCTTCGGCGTCGGCGGCGCTGGCGTTGAGGAGCGTCAGCGTGTCGATATCGCCCAGCGCCAGCCGCCGCCGCGCGAAGGTCAGCGCCTGGTTCGCGGCATTCGCGGCACGGGTCGCGGCGTCGAGCGCGACCGCGTCGGTGGACAGGCCGGTGAGCGCGTCGGACACGTCACCGAAGGCGGTCAGCACCGCGGTGCGATAGCCGGCCTTGGCACCGTCGAGCGCCGCCTCCGCTGCGCGCTGTTGATGGCGTAGCTGTCCGGCGTGGAACAGCGGCTGCGTCATCCCGCCGATCAGCGTCCAAAATGGGTTACCATTCTTGAACATATCGCCAAAGCGCTGCGCCGAGCCGCCGGCATTGGCGCTGAGCGTGATCGACGGCAGGCGCGCGGCGA
Source organism: Sphingomonas phyllosphaerae FA2 (assembly GCF_000427645.1). Classification (GTDB taxonomy): domain Bacteria; phylum Pseudomonadota; class Alphaproteobacteria; order Sphingomonadales; family Sphingomonadaceae; genus Sphingomonas; species Sphingomonas phyllosphaerae. The sequence goes on from NZ_KE386571.1 coordinate 2,739,587, forward strand.
TCGCGGTCTGGACGTCGGCGCCAGCGCCTTCGAGCTGGGCGCGTGCCGCCTGCACGTCGGGGCGCTGCGCGACGAGGTCGGACGGGAGCACCGCTGGCAGTTGCGTCGGCAACGTCAACTGCGCGAGCGTCGGCAAGTCGGGCAAGGCATCGCCAGCCGCGCGACCGAGAAGCGTTGCAATCACAACGCGTTGATGCGCTTCCTGACGCACCAGCGCGGGGAGCGCGCCCTCGGCGGCGGCGAGCGCGGTCTGTTGGGTGACCACATCGGCGGCACCGACCGCGCCCAATTTCTGGCGGAGTTGCAGGCGGTTGAGGATGTCGCGGTTGACCGTTACCGCCGTTCGCGCGGCGTCGAGCTGGTCGGCGAGCGCCGCGCGCTGGATCACCGCCTGCACCAAGTTACTGACAACGCTGGTTCTTGCCGCATCCAATCGGCTGCGCTGGACGGCGGCCTGGGCGCGGGCGGAGCGGAGGCGGCTGCGGGTGCCGCCGAAGGCGTCGAGGGTGTAGCTAACGTTCACCTGCGCGGTGTGCAGCGTGTACAATTGCTGGTTCTGGTTCGCGATTACCGGCGAGATCGCGTTCGATACCCTCGTCCTTTCAGCCTGATAGCTGGCATCGGCCTGTGGCAGCAGCGCACCGCCGGCGGCGCGCGCCTGCTCCGCGGCCTGCCGCAGGGAGGCGTCGGCGGTGGCGATGTCGTTGTTGTGGCGGAGCGCTTCGGTGACGAGACCATCGAGTTGCGGACTGGCAAATGCGGCCCACCATCCCGCCGGGGACGCGGACGACCCCGAAAATACCTGCCCCGGGCCGCTGTCGGGCGCAATCGGGGCGGGCGTGGTGGCGGCCGGTAGCGCGATATGCGCATCCAGATCACGCGGGCCGACGGTGCACGCCGAAATCGCGGTGCAGCCAAGCAGCAGGGCGAGCGTGCGGGTCATGCGATCACCTCCGATCCGCCGTCATGGTGGTGGCCGACGTCGCGGCCATGCGCGCCGCGATCAGCGGGGGCGACGCGTTTCGAGAAGCGGTCGATCAGCACCGGCAGGATCAGCAGGATAAGCACCGGCGCCAGCGTCATCCCGCCGACCACGACCAGCGCGAGCGGCTTCTGCACCTGGCTGCCGATCCCGTGCGACATCGCGGCGGGGAGCAGACCGATCGCCGCGACCAGGCAGGTCATCACCACCGGGCGCAGCGAGTGGCGGACGGTCGTCGCGATCGCCCCCGCCCGGTCGACGCCTTCATCGATCGCATTGTTGAAGGTGGTGACGACGAGAATGCCGTCCATCACCGCGATCCCGAACAGCGCCACGAAGCCGATCGCCGCCGAGATGCTGAACGCGGTGCCGGTCAGCGCCAGCGCCAGCACCCCGCCGACCACCGCGAGCGGGATCGCGGCGAAAGCGAGCAGGCTGTCGCGGATCGACCCGAAATTGGCGTAGAGCAAGAGCAGCATCAGCAGCAAGCTGATCGGCACGACGATCTCAAGCCGCGCGATCGCATTGTTGAGATTGTCCAGCTCCCCCGCCCATTCGAGATGATAGCCAGCGGGCAGATGCACCTCGCGCTGGATCCGCGCGCGCGCCTCATCGACCGCGCCGCCCAGATCGCGGCCGCGGACCGAGAATTTGATCGGGATGTAGCGTTCCTGATGCTCGCGATAGATGAACGACGCACCCGAGGTCAGGCGGACGTTCGCCACCTCGGCCAGCGGCACCTGAATCGTCTGCGCGCTGCCGTCGAGCGCGGGTGCGCCGATCGTGATCCGGCGCAACGCCTCCAGCGAGTCACGCTGTTCGGATTTCAGCCGCACGACGATCGGGAAGTGGCGGTCGGTGCCGGCCTCATAGAGATCGGCGGCGGTGCTGCCGCCGATCGCCGCGGCAACGACGCCGTTCACGTCGTCGGGCGTCAGCCCGTAGCGCGCGGCGCGGGCGCGATCGACGTCGATGCGGACGGTCGGCTGGCCGAGCGACTGGAAGACGCCGAGATCCTCGATCCCGCGCACCTTGCCCATCTGATCCTTGATCTGGTTGGCGTATTTTTCGAGCGTCGGCAGATCGGGGCCGAACAGCTTGATCGAGTTCGCGCCCTTCACCCCCGAGGCGGCTTCCTCGACGTTATCCTCGATGATCTGCGAGAAGGAGAAATCGACGCCGGGATATTTGGCGCTGAGCCGCTTCGACAACTCGTCGATCAGCTTCTCTTTGGTCATGCCCGACGGCCATTCGTCGGCGGGCTTGAGCGGCACGAAGAATTCGGCGTTGAAGAAGCCGGTCGCGTCGGTGCCGTCGTCGGGGCGGCCATGCGCGGAGAGCACCGCGGTCGCCTCGGGATATTGCGCGATGATCCGCCGGATGCCGTTGACGGTCGGCTCGCCCGCCTCGAGGCTGATCGACGCCGGCAAGGTGGCGCGAATGTACATATTGCCTTCCTCCAGATGCGGGAGGAATTCGATGCCGAGCGAACGCACCCCGACCATCGCGACCAGCAGCAGCAGCACGCCGCCGCCGAGCGCGAGCACGCGGTTGCCGAGCGCGAAGGCGGCGGCGGGTTCGTAGACGCGGCGCAGCTTGCCGACGATGAACGTCTCCACCTCCGACAATTTGTCCGGCAGCAGCAAGGTCGCCAGCACGGGCGCGACCGTGAAGGTCGCGAGCAGCCCGCCGGTGATCGCATAGGCATAGGTCTTGGCCATCGGGCCGAAGATGTGCCCCTCGACCCCGGTCAGCGTGAACAGCGGCAGGAAGCTGGCGATGATGATCGCGGCGGCGAAGAAGATGCCGCGGCTGACCTCGCTCGACGCACCCAGCACCGCCGAGAAGCGGCTGGCGAGCGAATAATGCCCCTTGCCGCTTTCGACGTTCGCCGATCGCTCGACCATGTGGCGGAAGATATTCTCGACCATGATCACGCAGGCGTCGACGACGAGGCCGAAGTCGAGCGCGCCGACCGACAACAGGTTCGCGCTTTCGCCCTGCAACACGAGGATCAGGATCGCGAAGGCGAGCGCGAACGGGATCGTCGCCGCGACGATGATCGCGCTGCGCAAATTGCCGAGGAACAGCCATTGCAGCGCAAAGATCAGCAGGATGCCGACCACCATGTTTTCGAGCACGGTGTGGATCGTCAGCTTGATGAGATCCGAACGGTCGTAGATCCGCTCAAGGTGGACGCCCGGGGGCAGGACGCCCGAATCGTTGATCTCGGCGACTTCCTTCTGGACGCGCTCGATCGTCGGCATCGACTGCGCCCCGCGCTGCATCAGCACGATGCCCTGCACGATATCGTCCTGATCGTTGTAACCGGCGATGCCGAGCCGCGGCGTGTTGCCGATCGTGACCTTCGCCACGTCCTTCAGCAGCACTGGCTGCCCGCCGGCGGTGCCGACCAGCACGTTCTCGATCCCTGACGGCGACTGGATCAGCCCGACGCCGCGGACGATCGCGGCCTGTGCGCCGAAGTTGATCGTCTGCCCGCCGACGTTGCCGTCGCTCTTGGCGATCGCCTGCAACACCTGGTTGACGGTGACGCCGTGCGCGGAGAGGCGGTCGTTGTCGATCACCACGTCATAGGCGCGCAGCTTGCCGCCCCAGCCGGTGACGTCGATCACGCCGGGGATGCGCTTGAAGCGGCGTTGCAGCACCCAATCCTGCAACGTCTTGAGGTCCATGACCGAATAGCCCTTGGGCGCGGCGATCCGGTAGCGATAGATTTCCCCGACCGGGCTGGTCGGCGACAGCGTCGGCTGCGCGCCGCCGGTCAGCGGCGGCAGCTGCGACAGGCGGTTGATGACCTGCTGCCGCGCCTGTTCGTTGGTGTAATCGTAGCTGAACTGGATCTTGATGTCCGACAGGCCGAACAGGCTGATCGCGCGGATCGCGGTCAGATGCGGGATGCCCGCCATCTGCACCTCGATCGGGATGGTGACGTTGCGCTCCATCTCCTCGGCGGACAGGCCCTGCGTCTGGGTGATGACCTCCACCATCGGTGGGACGGGATCGGGATAGGCCTCGATATTAAGGTTCAGGAAGCCGATGACGCCCGCCACCAGCATGGTGACGAAGACGCCGACGATCAGCAGCCGCTGACGCAGCGCGAATCCTACGATGCGGTTCACTCGCCCAGCCCCGCTTCGTTGACGAACAGCGCACCGGCGGTGACGATCCGCTCGCCGGGGGCGAGCCCCTTGACGATCGCGACCTGCCCGTCCTGGCTGTCGCCGGTGACGACGTCGCGCGAGGCGAGCACGCCGTGCGGCTGGACGACCCAGACGCGTGCCTGTTCGCCCTCGTGGATCACCGCGGCGGCGGGGACGCGCATCTCGGCGCCCGCGCTGGCGCGGCGGATCGCGAAGCTGGCGAACATCTGCGGCTTGAGCGCGCCGCCGGGATTGGCGATCGCGGCGCGCACCGGCAGGCGGTGCGTGACCGGATCGAGCGCTGCGCCGACCAGATCGATCCGTGCGCTGAACGTGCGGCCCGGCAGCGCCGGGGTGGTGACGGTGGCGGCATCGCCGACATGGATCGATTCCGCATCGCCCTCCGCGACCTGCGCGACCAGCCAGACGCGCGACGGATCGGTGATCGTCATCACCGGCTTGTCGCCGCCCTGCCCGACATATTGCCCGGCGGACACGTCGCGCGAGGCGATCAGCCCGCTGATCGGCGCGTGGAGTGTGGTGACGTCGTGGATGCCCGCAACTTCGCTGACATTTTCCAGCCGGCGGATTTCGGCGGGCGACTTGCCGAGCACCGCCAGCTTGTCGCGCGCCGCGCCCAGCGAGGCGGCGGCGGTGCGCGCGCTGGCCTGTGCGGCGGCGAGATCGACCTGCGCCTGCTGATAATCCTTCAGCGCACCACCGGCGGTTTCGTAGATCTGCTTCTGCCGATCCGCCGCGCGCTGCGCCGCGACCAGCTGCGCCTGCGCGTTCTGATAGGCGGCGCGCGCGGCGAACAGCCCGCTGCGCGCGTCGACGAAATCGCCGGTGCGCACCAGCATCAGCGGCTGGCCCTGCGCGACGCGCTCGCCGGCCTCGACCAACACCTTCACGACCTGACCCGCATAGGGCATCAGGACGGGCGTGCTGCGGTCGCCGTCGACGGTGATCGCGCCGCTCGCCAGCAATTGCTCGGCCGACGACCCTTCGCCGACGCGCATCGTCTGCAGCCCGGCGAGCTGCGTCGGCGTCGGGCGGAAGGTGCCGGGCGGCGGCGGGGGCGGCGGCGCCTCTTCCTTGTGCGTCCATTTGCCGATCAGCGTGACGAGCAGCACCACGCCGACCAAGGCGGCGGCGGCGATCGCCAGCCAGCGCCACTGCGCCGGGCGCGACAGGCGGTTCGCGGGGGGAAGCGGAACGGATTCGTCGGCTGCGTGCATGATCGACTCTGCGTACGGTGAACCGTAAGGCGCGTAGCGAGGCCGGCTTACATGTACCTGACGATTGCTGCGCTGCGGGGGAATCTTGCGCATATTATTGATCGAGGATGACAGGGCGTTGGCGGAGGCGCTGACCGCGGCGCTGCTGCAACGCGGGCTGACCGTGGATCATGCCGCGTCGCTGGACGAGGCGGAGGCGTATATGGCGGCGGTCGACCATGCCGCGATCCTGCTCGACCTGGGGCTGCCCGACGGTGACGGGCTGGCGTGGCTGCGGCGCCGACGCGCGAGCGGCGAGACGCGGCCGGTGCTGGCGCTGACCGCACGCGGCAGCGTCGAGGCGCGGGTCCGCGGGCTGCACGACGGGGCGGACGATTATATCGTGAAGCCGTTCGATGCCGACGAGTTGCATGCGCGGTTGCTGGCGGTGCTGCGGCGACAGGGCGGGTATCTGGGCGTGTCGCTGACCTGTGCGCGGCTGACCTTCGATGTCGAGACGCGGACGGTGCGGGTCGGCGAGACGGTGCTGACGCTGTCGACGCGCGAGACCGAGTTGCTGGAGTTGCTGCTGCGGCGCGCGGGCAATGTCGTGCCCAAGCGCGTCGTGGAGGACCAGTTGTTCGGCGCGGGTGGCGATCAGGGATCGAAGAACGCGGTCGAGGTCTATGTCCATCGGCTGCGCAAGCGGCTCGACGAGGCGGGGACCGGCGCGCGGATCGATACCGTGCGCGGGGTCGGCTATCTGCTGCGCAACGCGGCATGAGGCGGTGGTGGCCGCGGTCGCTGTTCGGGCAGCTGGCGCTGCTCCACATCGCGATCGCGCTGGCCGCCGCGGTGACGTTGCCGCTGGCGGTGGGGGCGCTGCTCCACCGCGTCGCGCGGCATTACCAGCATGAGGTGCTTCATCAGCAGGCGCAGCGGGTCGCCGACCGGCTGAACGCCGATCACGGCGATGCGCGGCGCGCGATGGCCAGCGTCGACTTGCTGGCGGGCGGGCTGTCGCTGGCGATCGTCGATGCCGGGCGGCAGGTGATCGCCGCGCGCGGGGTGACGGTGCCGGCGGCGGTGCCGCTGGCGCAGCAGCCGGAACTGGTGCGGCGCGGGCGGATCGCAGTGCTCAGCCGGCCGGCGGGCGCGCGGTGGATCGTCGTGGCGCAGGACAGCACCGCGCCCGAGGTGGTGACCGACGATATCGTCACGACCTTCCTCAAGCGCTTCGTGCTGTTGCTGCTGCCGTTCGTGATGCTGGGGCCGTTGATGGCGGCGTGGCTGACGCGCGGGATCCGGCGGCGGATGCGGCGCGCGGCGCAGACGGCCGCCGCGATCGGGCCGGCGACGCTCGACCGGCGGCTACCGCGGGGGACGCTCCCCGCCGAGATCGAGCCGCTGGCGGTGGCGACCAATGCCGCGCTCGACCGGCTGGAGCAGGCGTTCGCGGCACAGGCGGCGTTCGCGGCAGATGTCGCGCATGAGCTGCGCACGCCGCTGGCGACAATCCGACTGCGCGCGGATGCGGTGGCGGACGTGGCGGCGCGCGCGGCCTTGTTGCAGCAGGTCGACCGCGCGGCGCGGGTGATCGCGCAGTTGCTGAGCCTCGCCGATCTGGAGCGGCCGGTGCAGGACGATGGCGCGGTGGTCGATCTCGGTGCGCTGGCCGGGGAGGTGGTGGCGGAGCGCGCGCCGGCGGTGCTCGCCTCGGGGCGGACGATCGAATTGCGTGTCGACCGAGCTGCGGCGATCCCCGGCCAGCCGGCGGCGATCGTGCTGGCGCTGGAGAATCTGATCGACAATGCGGTGCGGCACACGCCGGCGGGGGCGCGGATCGCGGTTTCAGCCGGGCCGGGCGCGCGGCTGTGCGTGTGCGACGACGGCGCGCCGATCCCGCCCGAGCGGCTGGTGAAGATGCGCGAGCGGTTCTGGAAGGGCGAGGCGCGCAGCGGCGGATCGGGGCTGGGGCTGTCGATCGTCGCGCGGATCGCCGCGGCGCATGGCGGGGGGTTGACGCTTGCGCCGGGCGAGGACGGGCGCGGGTTGCGGGCGTCTCTGGTGTTGGGCGGCGCTTCATCGTCATTGCGAGCGTAGCGAAGCAATCCAGTGTCGGACCAGGACGCCCTGGATTGCTTCGCTACGCTCGCAATGACGGCCTCTTACTGCGCCACCGGAACGATCGGGAGCAGCACCGCGCTGGGGCTCGCGCCGCCGCGTTCGATCGTGACCGTCGCCTTCTTGTAGTCGCCCGGCTGCGCGAAGAAGATGTTCTTCACATAGGTCTGCGGGTTGCGGTCGTAGAGCGGGAACAGGCTCGACTGGACCTGCACCATCACGCGGTGCCCCGGCTGGAAGACGTGGTTCACGGTCGGCAGCCGGAAGCGATAGCGCTGCACCTTGCCGGCCGGGATCGCGCTGGGCTTCGCGAAGCTGTCGCGGTAGCGGCCGCGGAAGATGTCGAGGCTGATCGGCAGCTGATAGCCGCCCATCTTCGCGTCGGCGACGTTCGGCGGGAGCACGTCGATGATCTTGACCACGAAGTCGCCGTCGGTGCCGGTCGTCTTCGCGTAGAGGTCGGCGATCGGCGCGCCCGAGACGCGCATCGGCTGGGTCAGCACCGGCGTCATATAGGTCATCACGTCGGTGCGGCCATCGGCGGGACGCTGGTCGCTGACCAGCCAGTCGCCCCAACGGCCGTCGTCGAAATTGACCGGGCGCGGCAGATGCGGGACCGGCTTGGCGGGGTCCGAGACATAAGCGTCGCCGCCGGCCGCGCCCTTCGCCAGCGACAGCCCGCCGTCCGCTTGCAGATACATCGGGGTCAGCGGCGCAGCGCAGCCCTGTTCGCACGCCAGCGGCCAGGTGGCGAAGCGGTCCCAATGGTTCTCGCCGGTGTTGTAGATCGCGGCGGTCGGCAGGTTCGCAGGCGCGCCGTCCTTGAGATACTGGTCGAACAGCGGGCGCACCATCTGTTCGCGGAATTGCGCGGCGGTGTCGCCGTTCCACTGGAACGGGCCGAGGCTGCGCCCCTCGCGGTTGACCTGGCTGTGCCGCCACGGCCCCATCACGAGGAAGTTGTTGCCGGTCTTGCCCTTGGCCTTCAGCGCCTCCCATGCGGTGATCGCGCCGTACATGTCCTCCTGATCCCAAAGCCCCTGTTCCCAGAGCGTCGGGACGTTCGAGGGGTTCGCGGCGAGCAACTTGTCGAGCGCCTGCCCCTGCCAGAAGGCGTCATAGGCAGGGTGCTGCGACATGCGCGTCCAGTACGGAAGCTGGTCGTAGCTCGACTGCTTCGCCCAGTCGCCCGCCGACTTGTCGCGGAAATTGTCGTAATCGTCATAGCCGCCGGTCGGCGGGAGCGGGCCACCGCTCTTGTAGCCGGTCTGCCCGCCCAGCCATGCGATATTGGCGAGCCGGAACGCGCCGTAATGGAACCAGTCGTCGCCCATCCAGCCGTCGATCATCGGACTTTCGGGCGCGGCGACCTTCAACGCGGGATGCGGCGCGAGCAGCGCCATCACGACGGTGAAGCCCTCGTAGGACGAACCGATCATCCCGACGCGGCCGTTCGACTGCGGCAGATTGGCCTTGTTCACCAGCCAGTCGATCGTGTCGTACGCGTCGGTGACGTGATCGACCCCAATCTTGCCAGGGGGGGTCGGGTTGAGCGGGCCGATGACGGGACGCGTCACGACATAATCGCCCTCCGAGCCATATTTGCCGCGCACGTCCTGATAGACGCGGATGTAGCCGCCCTTCACGAAGATCTCGTCGGCGAGCGGCAAGGCGTTCAGCATCGACGGGCTGTCGCTGCGGTTCGCGCGCGCCGAGGCGTTATAGGGCGTGCGCGTCAGCACGATCGGCGCGTTGGTCGCGTCCTTCGGGATGACGATGACGGTGTGGAGCTTCACCCCGTCGCGCATCGGGATCATCACCTCCTGCTTGATATAGTCGCGCGCGACCGTCGGCAGGCGGAAGTTCGCGGGGATGTCGCCCCCGGCGGGCGGCTGGGTCTTTGTTCCGGTCTGAGGCGCCTGCGCCGCGACGGTGGCAAGAGCGATGAGCGGCAGCGACAGCACGGAACGACGCATGGAAAACTCCGGCAGGATTGTTGTCGCGATCTGTGCGGCAGGACGCGGGCCACCGCAAGCGTGTCGAAAGGGGGTGGCCATGCACCGGGTCACGCGGCATGATCGTGAAAACCAGTTCTCAAAACAACGAATTATCGTGAGAGGAGCAGCCCCATGAAGGTGACACGCAGGCAGGCGCTGGGCGCGGGTGCGACCGCAGGAGCGCTGGCGGCGGTGCCCGCGGGTGCAGCGAGCGCGGGCACATGCGCCTATAGCACCCGGCCCGGCGGCAAGCGCGCGGTGCGCGTCCCCGCCCCGCGCGCCTTCACCGGCGACTGGCGATCGTTGACCGACGGCTACAGCGTGCCCAACTGGTTCCGCGACGCCAAGTTCGGGATCTGGGCGCACTGGACCGCGCAATGCGTGCCCGCCGCAGGCGACTGGTATGCGCGCAACATGTACCTGCAGGGGTCGTCGCAATATGCGCACCACCTGAAGAATTACGGCCACCCCGCCGACACCGGCTTCATGGAAATCCAGAACCGCTGGAAGGCCGAGAAGTGGGACCCGGTGCGGTTGATCGACCTCTATCAAAAGGCCGGTGCGCGCTATTTCATGGCGCTCGCCAACCATCACGACAATCTCGATTGCTATGCCTCGACGCATCACGCGTGGAACAGCACGCGCGTCGGGCCGAAACGCGACATCGTCGGGACATGGGAGAAACTGGCGCGCGAGCGCGGGTTGCGTTTCGGTGTATCGAACCATTCGGCGCACGCCTGGCACTGGAATCAGGCCGCCTATGGCTATGACCCGGAGGGGCCGCGGCGTGGGCAGCGCTATGACGCGTTCCGGCTGACCGTCGCCGACGGCAAGGGCAAATGGTGGGAGGGGCTCGACCCGCAACAGCTGTACACCGGGCGCGACGACATCATGCCCGACGGGATCGAGACGCTGCTGGAGGCCGATGCGTGGCACGAGGCGCACGACCGGATGTGGAACGAGGGCACGCCCGCCAATCCGGCGTTCGTGCGCAACTGGTATCTGCGCTGTCAGGAGCTGATCGACCGCTATCGCCCCGATCTGGTCTATTTCGACAATTTCGACCTGCCGCTCGAACAGGCCGGGCTCGACATCACCGCCTATTTCTACAACCGCAGCATGGCGTGGAACCGCGGGCAGGTGCAGGCGGTGGTGACGGGCAAGAACATCCCGCCGCAGCGGCGGATGGGGATCGTCGACGACGTCGAGCGCGGCGGCAAGACCTATATCGAGCGCTTCCCGTGGCAGACCGATACCTGCATCGGCGAATGGCATTACGATCAGGCGGTCTACGATCAGGACCGCTACAAGTCCGCCGCGACCGTCATCCACACGCTGTGCGACGTAGTGTCGAAGAACGGCAATCTGATGGTCAACGTGCCGCTGCGCGGCGACGGGACGATCGACGACAAGGAAGAGCGGATCGTCGAGGGGATCGCGGCGTGGATGCAGCGCTATGGCGAGGCGATCTATGCCACCCGCCCGTGGCGCGTGCATGGCGAGGGGCCACGCAACGGTGGCGGCGGGTTGTTCTCCGAGGGCGGGCCGAAGTCGCTCTATGGCGCCAAGGACATTCGTTACGTGACGAAGGGCGAGCGGTTGCACGCGCTGGTGCTCGGCTGGCCCGACGACGGCGTCGCGCGGCTGACGTTGCTCGCGAAGGACAATCGCGTCGGGCGCGGGACGGTGCAGCGCGTGACGGTGCCGGGCAGCGCTGCGCCGCTGCGCTTCGTGCGCACCGGCGACGCGCTGGAGGTGACGCTGCCGCCCGCGCTGCGCAACGACATCGGCGTCGCGCTGATCCTCAGCGGGTCGGGGCTGACCGAGGGATCGGTGGTGTAGTCCTTCTTCCGTCGCCCCGGCCTTGAGCCGGGGCCCCGCTTCTTCCCGCGCCCCAGGAAGAAAAAGAAGAAGCGGGATCCCGGATCAAGTCCGGGATGACGGAAAGAGGAAGGTGGCGGTTTCAACATCGACCTTAACGCAGGATAACGGACGCATTCAGTCTCCGCTCAATCGCGCGAGTCTATCCCCGTCATTGTCGCAGCCGCTTCGGCCTGCGTCGGTGATGCGTGAGGGGAGCTGGATCATGCTCAAGAAGATGTCGATGGGTCTCGGTTCTGCGGCGCTGGCGATCGTGGCACTGACCCCGGTCGCGGCGCAGGCGCAGCGGTGGGAGCAGCGTGAGTATTACGAGCGCGACTATCGCGGTTATGACGACGACGGGTATCGCGACCACGACCGCGCCTATCGCAGCGCGTATCGTGAAGGCTGGAACCGTGGTCCGCGCTATGCCGAATACGATCGTGGCGGCTACGACCGCGACGATCGCTACCGCGGCTACGATCGCGACGACCGTCGCTATCGCTATCGTTCGCGCTGCCAGAGCGGGACGACCGGCACGGTGCTGGGCGCGATCGCCGGCGGGCTGCTCGGCCGCACGATCGATCGCGGCGGTGACCGAACTTTGGGCACCGTGATCGGTGCGGGCGCGGGTGCGCTGGCCGGCAACGCGGTCGAGCGTTCGGACAACCCGCGTTATTGCCAGCGCTGACCGTCTTTCCTTTCCTGTCGGAGGTCGATCGCCCTGCGGTCCCTTCGCCCCCCTGAGCCCTCTTCCCGACGGAAGGGGGCTCTTTCGTATTGCGCCGCAACATGTTTAAGGACAAGCGCATGGCGGCCGCGCCACAAATCCGGCATGGCGCGCGGCGTTTCGTCGAAGAGGAAGATCGTGGCGCGTCCAGCGGTTCTCAACACGCTCAGTCTGGCGATCTCCAGCGGGCTGAACTTCATCTCCCTGCTGCTCTGGGTGCGGCTGCTGCCGCCGGTCGAATTCGGGCAGTTCACGCTCATCACCACGACCGCGCTGCTCATTAACGCGATCCTGTTCGAATGGGCGCGGATCGTCAGCGCACGGACGCTCTATTCGCCGACCGCCGCGACCCGCATCGATCCGGCGCGGGCCGATGCGCTGTTCACGATCGTCTTCGGGCTGATCCTGTTGCTCGGAATCCTGACCGCGGTGCTGTCGATCTCGGGGCACACGATCTTCGGGCTGGGGCCGCGGTGGATGTGGGTGCTGTTCGTCTTCCTCGTCAGCGAGGTCGCGTTGACGCAGCTCAACGTCATCAGCCGTGCGCGCCACGCGGCGTGGCACACCTTCTGGGTGATCGTCACGCGCTCGGCGCTGTCGCTGGTCATCGGGCTGGCGCTGGTGCTGGGGTATGGGCTGGGCCTGTCGGGGGTGCTGCTCGGGCTGGTGATCGGACAGGCGGTCGCGGTGATCGGCGGGATCGCCACCGATGCGGTCTGGCGGCGGCTGCGCATCGCCGGGGCGCGCGCCGAGGATCGCGAAGTGATGGGCGGGATGCTGAAGCTGGGCGCGCCGCTGATGCTCAGTTCGGGGCTGTCGTACGGCGTCGGGGTGCTCGACCGCTATCAGGTCGAACACATTCTCGGCACGTCCAGCGTCGCTTATTACGCGGCGCCGTCCGACCTGCTGCAGAAGACGCTGGGCTTCGCGATGCTGGCGGTCAACATCACCATGTATCCCGCGATGGTGCGCGCCTATGAGGACGAGGGGCCCGACAAGGCGCGCGTGCTGCTGGAGGGCAACGCCGTCATGTACGTCGCGATGTGCCTGCCGGTGCTGGTCGCCGCGACGGTGCTGGCCGGGCCAGTCAGCCACCTGTTGCTCGGCGCGCGGCTCGCGCCGCAGAGTGCTCCGCTGCTGCCGCTCGTCACCGCGGCGGCGCTGTTACGGTTGCTGACCATCTATCACTTGCAGGTCGCGTTCCAGCTGACGCGGCACATGCGGCTGCTGATGATCGCGCCGGCGCTGGCGATCGCGACGTTCGTGGCGCTGGGGCCGCTGGCGCTCCACCGCTACGGGCTGATCGGGATCGCGGGCGTGTCGCTGCTGGCGCAGGCCGGCGGCTATACGGTCAGCGCGGTCATGGCGCGGCGGACCTTCGGCATCCGGCTGCTGGGGCGCGACAATGCCAAGGTGCTGGTGGCCGGCGCGGCGATGGCGGCGGCGCTGCTGCCGTTCGCGCATGTCACCGGCGTGCCGATGACATTGGTCGCGCTCGCCGCCGGGGGGCTGGTCTATGCCGCCGCGATCCTGCTGCTGCGGCTGGATCAGGTGCGCACGATCAAGGCGAAGTTCGTGCGCCGCTGACCACCGCGATCAGACCGCAATCGACAGGTCGCCCGGTCGCGACGACGACAGCCGCTGCTCGCTTTCCGCCCACCAGTCGCCCATCATGCGATCGGCCGAGCTCGGCGAGAAGCGCTCCAGCCCCGCCCCCGGTGCGAAGGTGATCTCGCCGAACATCGGCCCGGCCTCCAGATCGTAGAAGTCGATCCGCGCGAACGCGAAGCCCGACGACAGTTCCTCGACCAGTTCGATCATGCGCGCCAGATGTCGCGGCGCGGGCATCTCGCCCTCGATCTGGTCGTGCGCCAGGCTGAACGGCATCTGCTGCCAGTCGCGATCGTAGAAGCTGCGGCGGTGATCGGTGAAGCGCCCGGCGTCGACCTGGACAGCGCGGACCTGCCCGTTGAAGCAGAAGAACTTATAATCGTTCAGGTTTTCGCCGATCATCGGCTCGATCAGCAACAGCCGGTCGATCTCGTTGTACCACCATTCGTGCAGGAACGGATACCAGTCGTTCTCCAGCCACGTCTTGCTGGTGACGCGAAGCTGTTGCCACGTCGCATCGTCATAGGTGCGGATGAACGCGTTCCAGCCCGACGAATGGTTGGCCTTCACCACGAACGGCGCCGCACACGGCACCTGCGCGGGCAGCACCTTGCCCGACCACAGCGTCGGGATCACCACGTCGCGGCCGACGCGTTCCGCCACCCAGTCCTTCACCCGCACCTTGTCGGCGAGCAGCGGGAGCAACGGATTGCGCGGCGCGAGCTTCAGCGCCTGCACCCGCTCGTTGAAAGTCTTCGGCTGGTCGAGGTCGGGCCATTCGCCGAGCGCCTTGAGGTACTGCGCCTGCAAGGATTGCTTGGCGGGCAGCGCGGTAAAAACCGCCCGCATCACGGACTGCAGCAGGTTCGCCAACGTACCTCTCCCACCGAGCCATTGCATCTCGGCTGCCCCTCGAGCCCCTGCCCGCAGACGGCAGCGCCATAGACGCTTGTCGACGGCGGCGGAATGTCGGTTTTTTACAATTCTTCAGGCCTGCGTCACAGCGACACCTACACCTTGGGCAGCACCGGCACGCACGACCGGCCGCGCACCGTCTGCGGCAGCGGCAACAGCTTTGCGACCGGCGACCCGAAATTGACCGTCAGGGTAACCAGCAACGCGCCGCTCACGCCGTTACAGGTCGCCGCGGGATCGATGACGACGTTGGCGGGATTGACCGTGATGCCGTTCGCCTTCGCGCGCTGCACCGCATAGGTCACTTGCTTGGCCGCGCTGTCGCACGCGACGCTGGCGATCGTGCGGCAGCGCGCGGTGCTGTAGGCGGCCTGATCGAGCGCCTGATCCATCCACACGAGCCGCGCGCCCTCGATCAGCCCGAACAGCGCCATCAGCAACAGCGGCAGGATCAGCGCGAACTCGATCACAGTCGCGCCGCGTTCGTCGCGGATCATTGCAGCCGTACCGTCGTGCTCTGCGACACCACGCCATTCCCCAGCATCCCCCGTGGCAGCAGCGCCGGGCGGAAGGGATAGGAGGCGGTCATCTTCATATAATAGCCCGACTGGCTGTTCGCCGACGCGCCGCTGCCGCACGGCGCGCCGCAACTGCCCGCGGCCACCAACGTCGCGGTCGAGGTGAGGCACGAGCAGGTGCGCGAGGTGTTGACGCAATTGTCCTGCCCGCCGTTGCAACCGATCGTCACTGTCAGCGCGCCCGGCGTCGTGACCCCGGCGGCGCTGCGCAGGTAGGCGGGCAAGGCGGTGAAGTTCACCGTATCGCGCGACTTGAACGCGGCGATCGACGCGCCGCTCATCGCCTGCGCCAGCCGCGCGCGCTCGACCGAGAACGACCCGATGTCGAGCGCGGCGAGCATCGTGATGAAGAACAGCACCATCCACAGCGCGAATTCCGCCGCGGCGATGCCGCGACGATCGCACGACAGGCGACGGAAAGGCGTGATGCGCAGGCTCATGAGATCAAATCCACCGTTCCGCTGCCCCCGGCGCCGGTGCCGAGCCCCGTGCAGGTCGACCCCGCCGTCGCGCCGCCGGTCAGCGTCACCCGATAGGCGACCAGCATGAAGCACCGCGCGCTCGAACTCGTACTGTTGCCGCCGCTGCTGGTCAGCGCCGAATTGGGGAGATGCACCGCGCCGCTGAACACATTGGTCGCCCCTGCGCTCCAGCTGGTGTCGGCCGAGGTCAGGCTGTCGATCAGGATGTCGGCGATCGCGCCGCCACTGGTCGTCGCGGCGGGCGCGAGCAGCATCGTCTTCGCGCCGCCGCCCAGATTGATCGTCCCCGACAGGATGAAGCTGACGTTGACCCCGGCCATGTCAGCGTCGCCGACGCTGACGCCTTCGAGACTGCTCCCCCACGTCTGGTTGGTGATCGGCGAGGTATAAGGCCAGGACGGCGTGCCATTGTTCGCGCCGCCAGTGCCGTTCGCGAAGCCGCCCTTGATCGTATAGCGGCCGGCACCGAACAACACCGCGCCGGATGCCAACAGATCGCCGTTGATGAGGTGATTGGCGGTCTTGCCGAACGCCAGCCGGCTGCCCCCGCCCGTCACGATCGATCCATTGGCGCTGAACAGGCCGTCGCCCATGAAGAAGTAGGCGCCGCCGTCCACGAAGATCGCGCGGTCGCCGGGATTGGAGATCGTCACGTTGCCCGCGCCCGCGATGATCGTCGACCCGCCGCCGACCGACACTCCGCCGGCCACGTCGAGCGACCCGTCGCCCATCGTCAGCCAGCTGCCGCCGCCAACCGATATGCCGCCGAAGGCATGCGCCCCCGCGCCGATCGCCAGCGTGGTCCCGCCGCTGAGCGACAGCGGCGCGTTGATCGTTACCGGCCCGGTGCCGATCCGGTTGGTGCCGCCGAAGCTGACGGTCCCCTGCCCAATTGACAGTTCCCCGTCACCAAACGTCACGCCGCTTCCCGTGAAGCCACCATTGATCCGGTAGGTACCGTTGCCGAAGACGACCGTCGCCCCGCCGGTGATCGACACGCCGCGCGCCACCGTCACCGTCGAGCCCGCGCTGAAGGTCACACTGACCCCGCCGGAAGCGTCCATCGAGTCGATCGTGTAATTGCCCGACGGCACGGTGAAGTTGCTGCTGTTGCCCTTGCGGAACCCGGCGACCGCCAGCGACGGCGAGCTGCTGAACGACCACACCGCCCCGCCGCCAGGCGTCGTCGGATTGGCGAGCGTGACGGGCGCGCGCCAGTTGCCGATCAACGAGCGCGCGCTGCTGAGATCGAGATTGTCGGCCAGCGGATCGCCGACGGTGGAGCCTTGCTTCACCCGCTTGTCGGCGCTGGGAACGTTGGCGTTCCAGTCCGGGTTCGTGAAATTCCCGGCGTAGCGCAGCAGATCGGCGGCGAGCGTGCCGTAATTGTTCACGATGTCGCCCGCGCCCGAGATGATGTTCTTCGCGGTGATCGCATTGCCGTTGTTCGCGACCGTGCCGACCCCCGCCACCGCGCAGGCCGGTGCGTTGATCGACGCCCCGCCCTGCGTTTCGATTGCATTGCCCGAACTGGCCAGCCCGACGATGCACCCCGCGGTGGATTGCGTCGCGAGGCTCGCGGTCGCGACCGTCTTGACCGGATAGCTCGCGCCGAGCCCGAGCACGCGGCCGAGCGTGACGGTCATCGGCACGGTGATCGTCACCTGCACCGCCTTCGCCCCCGGCGTCGGCACGTCGGTGACCAGTTGCGCGACGACGGTGCCGGTGGTGATGCCGTTGATCCTGGCGAGATCCTGCGCGGTCGGCTGAAGGATCGTCTCGTTCTTCGCCGCGCTATAGGCGACGCCCGCGGCGAGCGCCGCCATGTCGGCGACGCGCTGGTTGGCGACCATCGTCTCGTAGCCGCGATTGAGATCGACCGCGAAGCTCGCCATCCCGATCACGCTGACCGCGGACAGCGCCGCAAGCACGCTGACGCCGCCGCCACGATGGTGGAGGAGGGTCTTCAGCCACGAGGGCAAGCGTAGGCTTCGTTTCCGCACGCTCCGTTTGCTAACGTGGTTTCGTAAATAAATTCGGATCGGAACCTACTGAAAGCAGGTCCTAAAGCGCAGGGGCATCACGCTGACGGTCGATCTCACGTCGCCATGATGGACCGGTAGGAGCGGCGACCGCCGCGATCAAAGCCGCTCGACGACGCCCGCTGCGACGACCGGCCCGGTCGGCTGCCCGGTCGGGGAGCCGCCGCGCCGTTCGATCGAGATCGCCAGCGTGCTGCCGGTCGCGGGCAGGTTTGCCTGCGCCACGCGGATCGCGGGCGCGGCGTCGCGGGGCAACAGCCCGAGCGACACCGGCTTTCCGCCGACCGGGATCCGCCACAATTCGCCGACGCGACCCGCCGGCGTGTCGACCCCGCGGGTGAGCCGCAGCGCGCCGCTGGCCGGATCGACGACCGCCACCGGCGCGGGCGCCGTCGCCTTGTCGGTCCACGCCAGTTGCGCGATCAGCAGCCGCGCCGGTGCGGTCGGCGCGCTGACCGGTGGCACCGGCGTGGTCACGGTCGCCGGCGTCAGGAGCCAGGCGGCGATCAAGGCCGCCAGCGCGCCTACCGCCGCCCCGAGCGAAAGCGAGCGCCACGGGAGGCGCGCGGCGCGCGGCGCGACATGCGGCACGTCCAGCAACGCCTCGATCCGCGCCGCGATATAGGGCGGCGGCGTGACCTCGCGGTAGCGATCGAGCAGCGGCGCGAGGCGCGTCTCCCACCATTCGACCTCCGCAGCGAACGCGGGCTCGTCCGTGCGGCGCTGTTCGGCGCGTGCGGCCTCTTCGGCGGTCAGCAGACCGACGACCAGCTCGGCCGCGAGGATGCGGTCGTCAGGCGTCATCGTTCAGGCACTCCCGCAAACGGATCAGCGCACGGCGGATGATGCTCTTCATCGTCGGCAGCGGCACCCCGACGCGCAGCGCGACATCGGCATAGGTGAGCCCGTCGAGGAAGGCGGAACGAATCGCATGGCGCGGGCGCTCGTCGAGCCGGTCCATGCAATCGTCCAGCCGGCGTCCGTCCTCTCCCGCCACGATTCGCTGATCGGCGAGCGGCGCGTCGTCGACCGTTTCTTCGGCCTCGACAGGATCGGCCACCGCGCCGCGCGCGCGCGGCGAACGCCGCCAGTCGAGCGAGCGGTTGCGCGCGATCGTCGCCAGCCACGTCACGGGATGGCTGCGCTCCGGCCGGTAGGTAGCGGCGCGGCGCCAGACGATCAGATACACCTCCTGCAACACGTCCTCCGCGGCCTGTCGCTCGCCACAGATACGCAGGCAGATGCCGAATAGCTTCGCGGCGGTCAGTTCGTACACGCGCCGGAACGCCTCCCGATCGCCGGTCGCGCTCAGCGTCAGCGCGGCGGCGAGCGCGGCGCGCGGCCCGTCCGCCTGTGTCCCGTTGCCCGTCACCGCATCACTCCGCCGGCAGGATCAATTATTTATCGTCGCGCGCGACCGACCCTGCATCCTGATTCAAGTTCATCCCGTATCTGTTTAGCCCACGTCGAGGAAGATGCTTCCGTGTCACCCCCGTGGGTTGGGAGGTGCAAAGTGACGATGCAAGACGCCCGAACCGAGCAGGATCTGCTGATCGAAACCTTCGACGGCCGCGCGAGGCGGCGCGAGAACCGCCGCGCCTTCTTCACCGCCGCGCTGGGGGTCGCCGCCGTCGGCGGCGCCTTTGCCTATGCCGATCCGGCGCTGGCGCAGACGACGGTCACCGACAGCGACGTTCTGAACTTCGCCCTCAACCTCGAATATCTCGAGGCGCAATTCTACCTCTATGCCGTCAACGGCAGCGGTTTGACCAGCGACCTGACCGCGAGCGGCAGCGGCGCGGCCGGCGGCACCGTCACCGGCGGCGCCCCGGTGAGGTTCGTGGACGATCCACTGGTCGGCGCCTATGCGCGCGAGATCGCCGCCGACGAGCTGGCGCACGTCAAGTTCCTCCGCACGGCGCTCGGCACTGCCGCGGTCGCGATGCCGAACATCAATATCAGCGGTGCCGCGGACGGGCCGTTCACCGCCGCCGCGCGTGCCGCCGGGGTGGTCGACAAGGATACCGGCATATTCAACCCGTATGAATCGCCGACCAATTTCCTGCTCGGCGCCTTCATCTTCGAGGACGTCGGGGTGACCGCCTACAAGGGCGCGGCACCACTGCTCAGCAACAAGACCTTCCTTGAGGCCGCTGCGGGCATTCTCGCCGTCGAGGCATATCACGCCGCGATCGTGCGGACGACGCTCTATTCGAAGGGCGTACAGGGATTGATCGACGCCACCGAGAAGATCGCCGCGGCGCGTGATTCGCTGGACGGTGCGCCGGCCGAGGACAAGGTGCGCGGCATCGGCCCGGTCGACGACCAGGGCATCGCGCCGTCCGGGACGGGCGACGCGCTGACCGCCAATCTGTCGCCGCTCAACACCAATGGCCTCGCGTTCAGCCGCACGCCGGGACAGGTGCTCAACATCGTCTATCTCAACGCCGGCACCGCGACGATGGGCGGCTTCTTCCCCAACGGCGTCAACGGAAACATCAAGTCGACGACCTGAGCGAAGCGGCGCTTCCGATGATGTTCCCCTGACGCTTTCAAGGACTCTTCCCCATGATCGATCCGTTCAAGGCTCTCGAAATCCTGTCCGCCGCCGACGCGCGGCGCGCGGCCCGTCGCGGCTTCCTCAAGGCTGCCGGTGGCGGCGCGGTGCTGCTGGGTGGCGCGTCGCTGTTGTCGGGCTGCTACGGCGATTACGGCGATTCGGTGGACCCGACACCGACGCCCTCGCCCACCCCGACCCCGACACCGACCGCGATCACCGACAGCGACGTGCTGAACCTGGCGCTCAACCTCGAATATCTGGAGGCGCAATTCTATCTTTACGCGGTCAACGGCACCGGCCTGTCCGCCGCACAGACCGCCAGCGGCAGCGGCACTGCCGGTGGCACCGTGACCGGCGGGTCGAAGGTCGATTTCACCAAGGATCCGATGGTCGGCGCTTATGCCCGCGAGATCGCCGCGGACGAAGCGGCGCACGTCGCGTTCCTTCGCGCCGCGCTCGGCTCGGCGGCGGTGGCGATGCCGAACATCAACATCGCCGGCGGCGCAAACGGCGCTTTCACCGCCGCGGCGCGCGCGGCCGGCGTCATTACGATGACCGACACGTTCGATCCCTATTCCTCGCCGGAGAACTTCCTGCTGGGGGCGTTCCTGTTCGAGGACGTCGGCGTCACCGCCTACAAGGGCGCGGCACCGCTGCTGACGAACAAGACCTATCTGGAGGCGGCGGCCGGGATCCTCGCGGCCGAGGCGTATCACGCCGGGATCGTGCGCACCGTCCTCTACGCCAAGGGCATGTCGACCGCCGCGTTGATCGACGCGACCACCAAGATCTCCGACGCGCGCGACCTGCTGGACGGCAAGCCGACCGACGATACCACGCGCGGCATCGGCTCCGACGACGATCAGGGGCTGCTCGACGACAACAAGGCCGCCAATCTGGTGCCGGCGAACGTCAACGGCCTCGCCTACAGCCGCAGCAGCGAGCAGGTGCACAACATCGTGTACCTGAACGCGACCGGCGCGAACCGCACCGGCGGCGGGTTCTTCCCGAACGGGACGAACAACCCCAACGCCGCGCTGCGCGTCGGGCTGTCGTCGTAACGCACGCGCGCCGTCCGGGTGGCATCACCCGGGCGGCCGCCTGCTACGGCAACAGCAGGCTCGCGTCGCCGTAGGAATAGAAGCGATAATCGTGCGCGATCGCATAAGCGTACGCGGCCTGCATCCTGTCGAGCCCCATCAGCGCCGACACCAGCATGAACAATGTCGAGCGCGGCAGATGGAAGTTGGTCACCAGCCCGTCGATCCCGCGAAAGCGGTAGCCGGGGGTGATGAAGATCGCGGTATCGCCCTCGAACGGCCGGATACGGCCATCCTGATCGGTTGCGCTCTCGATCAGACGTAACGACGTGGTGCCGACTGCGATCACCCGCCCGCCGCCATCGCGCACCGCGTTCAGCCGATCCGCCGTGACGGCGTCGATCCGCCCCCATTCGGCGTGCATCCGGTGGTCGGCGGTATCCTCGGCCTTGACCGGCAGGAAGGTGCCCGCGCCGACATGGAGCGTCAGCGTCGCGTGTTCGATCCCGGCCGCTGCCAACGCGTCCAGCAGCGCGGGGGTGAAGTGCAGCGCCGCCGTCGGTGCCGCGACCGCGCCGGGTTCGGCGGCGAACATCGTCTGGTAATCCTGCGCGTCGCGCGCGTCGGTGTCGCGCTTGCCCGCGATATAGGGCGGCAGCGGCATCCGTCCGGCACGTTCGAGCAGCAGCTCGACCGGTTCGTCGCCCGCGAAGACCAGCGCCCAGCTGCCGTCCTCGGCGCGATCGTGCGCGGTCGCGGTCACGTCGTGGCCGAAGTCGATCGCGTCGCCGTCGCGCAGCCGCCGCGCGTTGCGGACGAACGCGCGCCAGCGGCGCGGCCCCTCGCGCTTGTGGAGCGTCGCGCCGATCCGCGCCGATCCGCGCGTGCCTTCGAGCTGCGCGGGGATCACGCGGGTGTCGTTGAAGACCAGCAGGTCGCCCGCGCGCAGCTGACCCGGCAAGTCGGCGACGATGCGGTCGGCCAGCCCCTCGGGCGTCACCACCAGCATCCGCGCCGCATCGCGCGGCGCGACGGGACGCAATGCGATCCGCTCCGGCGGGAGCGTGAAGTCGAACAGATCGACGTTCATCGTCTCAGCGGCGGGTAGCGGACTTCTTCGGCGCAGGCTTCGCCGCGGCCCGCGTGGTGCCGGGCAGCGTCGGGAGCGTCGCCGGCAGCGTTGGCGCGGCCGCGGCGGGCAGCGGCTGATAGGCCGGGGGATTGTCCGACGCGATATAGGCGTGGACGATCCGCGACGGATTCTGCGGCGGCTCGCCCTTCTCGATCGCGTCGACATAGTTCATGCCGGTCAGCACGCGGCCGAACACGGTGTACTTCTTGTCGAGCTGGAAGCGCGGTTGCAGCACGATGTAGAACTGGCTGTTCGCGCTGTCTTCCTTCTCGGCGCGCGCCGCCGCCACCGCGCCGCGGACGTGCGGCAGATAGTTGAACTCAGCGGGCAGGTCGGGAAGCGTGCTGCCGCCGGTGCCGTCGCCCTTGGGATCGCCGCCCTGCGCCATGAAGCCGTCGATGACGCGGTGGAAGACGAGCCCGTCGTAGAAATGCTGGCGGGTCAGCGTCTTGATCCGGTCGACCATCTTGGGCGCGACATCGGGGCGCAGCGCCACCTCGACCCGGCCGCCGGTCGAGAGATCGAGCACCCAGATGTTGGTCTTGTCGCCCAGCGGCGGGGCGGGAAGCCGGTCCTGCGCGGCGACGGGGGTAGCGACAGACACGGTCGCGGCGAGCGCGGCGGCGAAAAGGGCGAACGGGCGCATCGGGTCTTTCGGATCGGATCAGTGGGTTCTGTGTCGCCCTAGACCAGAAACGCGCTTGCGCCAAACTGAACGCGCGCGGGCGTGAGACAGGAATCCGCGCCTGTCATCCCCGCGCAGGCGGGGATCCAGACGCGCAGGTCCTTCGATAGAGTCGCAGGCTTCAGAGGTTCTGGATTCCCGCCTGCGCGGGAATGACGAAGAAGGCTGGATCGACCCTTACGCCACCCTGCTCTCCGTCCGTCATCCCGGACTTGATCGAGACCTCTGCGAAAATGTGCTGACGTTTCGGCATGGATATGATTCGATGCTGTGGGAGGATCGGCGTCGATGGAACAGCGGGGATTTGCGGAGGCGTTTTTGCCGGCGGGGTTTGGCCGGAATGCGCGGTTGGAGCGGATCGCGGCGCTGATCGACTGGGCGCCGGTGGAGGCGCTGGTGCGGCGGGTGCGGCCCGGGACGACGGGACGTCCGCCGTACCGGGCGCTGGCGATGGTGCGGGCGCTGCTGCTGCAGCAATGGTATGGCTTGTCAGACCCGGGGCTGGAGGAGGCGCTATCCGACCGGGTATCGTTCCGGCGGTTCTGCGGCCTGGCGCTGGAGGAGCCGACGCCGGATGAGACGACCTTGTGCCGCTTCCGGCTGGCGCTGGTCGAGGCGGGGCTGGGCGAGGCGCTGTTCGTCGAGGTGCAGCGTCAGCTCGATGCGGCAGGCTTCCTGGTCAAGTCCGGTACGTTGATCGACGCCACGCTGGTGGAGGCGGCGGTCCGTTGTCCGCCGCGCAGTGCCCGGCCGGCGGAAGGCGGGGAGAGCCGTTCGGCCAACGACCCCGACGCCAGCTGGACGCGCGTCGACCGGGGACGCCGGCTGTTCTTCGGCTATAAGGTGCATGTCGGTGTCGACCAGGGTTCGGGGTTGATCCGCAACCGGCGGGTGACGCCGGCCAAGACCTATGAGAGCGAAGTGGCCGACGACCTCATCCTGGGCGACGAGCGCGCCGTCTATGCCGACAAGGCGTACGAGAAGCGCGCCCGGCGCGAGGCGCTCAAGGCGCGCGGCATCAAGGACCGCATCCAGCATCGCCGCGTGCGCGGGCAACCGACGCTTCCCCCTTGGCAGGCGGTGCGCAACAAGCTGATCGGACGGATACGCGGCGCCGTCGAGCGGACCTTTTCCGAACTCAANCGCGGTTCCTACGGCCTGGTCAGAATGCGCTACCGCGGCCTCGAACGATGCCGCCTCCAGGTCGACCTTGCCGCCATCGCCTATAATCTGCGGCGGGCTGCTGCTTGAACGACCCGTTCGAGGCTTCTCGGCAGGGGACATACACCCACCTACCTGCACGCTTGACGGCTCCCCCCATCGGCCAGAAAAGCCTTACCCGCCTTCTCGGGCGCCTTTCGCAGAGGTCTCGGCTTGACCCGGGGTCCCGCTGTCTCAACCCGCCGGGCAAGAAGAAGCGGGGCCCCGGATCAAGTCCGGGGCGACGAGCGAATGGAATGTCCGCATCGAAAATAACGACGGCTCGGGGCGGAAGCCCGGAGGATTGATCCCGGCGGCTCAGCTTCCCCGCCGACCGTCTCGCTCGACGCGCGCCACCACGTCGTCGCAGACCGCCGGGCTGACGAACTTGCCGATATGTCCGCCGAAGATCGCGATTTCCTTCACCAGCCGCGACGCGATCGGTTGCAGGCAGACGTCGGCCATCAGGAAGACCGTCTCAATCCGGTCGTTCAGCTGCTGGTTCATCCCCGCCATCTGATATTCGTATTCGAAGTCGGCAACGGCGCGTAAGCCCCGGACGATCATCGTCGCGCGTTCACGCTCGGCGAAGTCCATCAGCAGCGAATCGAAGGAGACGACGCGAATGTCGCCCCCGATGTCGGCGACCTCGCGCTCGACCATCGCCATCCGCTCGTCGAGCGCGAACATCGGCGACTTGCCGGGATTGGTGGTGACGCCGACCACCAATCGGTCGACCAGCTTCGCGCCGCGCCGGATAATGTCCATATGTCCCAGCGTGATCGGATCGAAGGTGCCGGGGTAGACGCCGATACGCATGGAAAAGCCTTCCGGTCAGCCGCGACGATCGATGACGAAACGAGCGATCGCGCGGAGCAATTCGGCTTCCTCGCCATAGCTGCGCAAATGGTCGATCGCCTGATCGACCAGCATCCGCGATTGCTGGCGCGCCCGCTCCACGCCGAGCAGCGAGACGAAAGTCTCCTTGCCCTGTTCGCCGTCCTTGCGCAGCTTCTTGCCCGCGAGTTCCTCGTCACCCTCGACGTCGAGCAGGTCGTCGACGATCTGGAAGGCGAGCCCAAGGTCGTGGGCGTAGCCGCGCAGGTGGCGGCGCCCCTCCGGCGGGATCCGCCCGAGGATCGCACCGCCCTCGACCGCCGCACCGATCAGCGCGCCGGTCTTCATCTGCTGAAGCCGGGTGACGGTGTTCAGGTCGAAGCGCGTGCCATCGGCCTTGAGGTCCATCGCCTGCCCGCCCGCCATCCCCGACGGACCCGAGGCGCGCGCGAGATCGGCGATCAACTCGGCGCGGACGAACGGATCGGCGTGCGTCGCCGGATCGGCGAGCACCTCGAACGCCAAGGCGTGGAGGCAGTCGCCGGCCAGGATCGCGGTCGCCTCGTCGAACGCCTTGTGGACGGTCGCCTTGCCGTGGCGCAGGTCGTCGTCATCCATCGCGGGCAGATCGTCGTGGATCAGCGAATAGACGTGGATCGCCTCCAGCGCGACCGCGACGCGCGCCGCGGCATCGCGCGCGACGTCGAACAGCCGCGCGGTCGCGAACACCAGCAACGGGCGCAGCCGCTTGCCGCCGCCGATCGTGGCGTGGCGCATCGCGCGGTACAGGTCCGCGCGCGGATCGTTCGGGATCGGCAGCAGCGCGTCAAAGCGCCGGTCCATCTCCGCCGACACTTCCTTGAGCGCCGCTTTCAGCTGCGGCGAGGCGTTGGCGGCGACGCTCATCCGGCGGCGAACGGCTCGACCGCAGCGGGGCGCCCGTCGGCACCGGTACGGATCGCCTCGATCCGCGCCTGTGCGGCATCCAGCCGGTCGGCGCAGCGTTGCCGCAGCACGCTGCCGCGCTCGTACAGGCGGATCGCCTCCTCCAGCGGGGTATCCCCGGATTCGAGCCGCGCGACGATCTCCTCGAGTTCGCGCAGACCGGCTTCGAAGGACAGCGTCTCGGTCGAATTCTCCATGACCGGGCTATGCGCCGCGCAAGCGCGACGGGTCAAGGAGATGCCGCAGGTTAGGCCGCGCGGCGCTGCATCCCGCCCAGGACGTCGCGCGCGGCGCGCTGCGCATTGGCGATCTCGCGGGCGGTCATGTCCTCGGCGATTTCCGAGCGCGCGGCGGCGGCGGCATCGTTGCCCCAGGCGGCGGCCAGGTTGAACCACTTGTGCGCTTCGATCAGGTCGAGCGTGGCACCCACGGTGCCGGTCGAATAGGCGACGCCCAGATCATAGGCGGCGTCGGAATCGCCGCGGGTCGCTTCGTTGGTGCGGCGCGCTAACAGCGCGATGTCGAATTCGGTTACCATCGGATCACCCCTCCATCCTTCAATGTAAGAGGGGTTGTGCACCGATTCGGCTCACCAAATGGTTAAGGCCGCGATCACTCAAGTCGCTGATCGTAAACGCGCCGGAAGGTCAGCCCGGATCGACCGCGAGATTGTCGATCAGCCGCGTGTTGCCCAGCCGCGCTGCCGCCAGCAACTGGCGTCTGCGGCCCGGGGCGGGGTCGCTTTGCAGCGTCTCTGCATCGACCAGCGCGACATAATCGACCGCAAAGCCCGCTGCGACGAGCATGGCGGTCGCATCCGCCAGCGCCTTGTCGACATCGCCGCCGCCGAGCACCGCGCGCGCCGCGACGCCCAGCGCGCGGGGCAGCGCCACCGCCTTCTGGCGTTCCTCGGGCAAGAGGTAGACGTTGCGCGAGGACAGCGCGAGCCCGTCGTCCTCGCGCTGCGTCGGCACGCCGGTGATCTCGATATCGAAATCGAGGTCGGCGACCATCCGGCGGATCACCGCCAGCTGCTGGAAATCCTTCTCGCCGAAATAGGCGCGGGTCGGGCGGACCTGGTTGAACAATTTGGCGACGACGGTCGCGACCCCGTCGAAATGCCCCGGCCGCGCCGCGCCGTCCCAGCCGTCGCTGACGCCCGAGACCGACACGTTGGTGGCGAAGCCGGCCGGATACATCTGCTCGACCGGGGGCAGCCACAGCACGTCGCAGCCCGCATCGGTCAGCATCGCGATGTCGCTGACTTCCTTGCGCGGATAGCGCGACAGGTCCTCGTTCGCCCCGAATTGCTTCGGGTTCACGAAGATCGACGCGACGACCAGCGCACCGGGACGCCGCGCCGCCTCGACCAGCGCGATGTGGCCGGCATGGAGCGCGCCCATCGTCGGCACCAGCGCCACCTCACGCCCGCCGACGCGCGCCGTTTCCAGCGCGGCGCGCAGGCCGGCGAGATCACGATACACTTCCACCCGTTACCCCTCGAAACTCGCGGTCGGGGGTTCTATGGTCGGGGCAGGACGCAATCAATCGAGGATGCGACGAATTGTCCGAAACGGGGACGGAAGCGCAACACGTTCGCACGGATGTGCCACGCACGCATGTGATCGTGTTCGCCAACGAAAAGGGTGGCACGGGCAAGTCGACGACGGCGGTTCACGTCGCGATCGCCTTGGCCGCGAAAGGCGCGCGGGTGGCGTGCATCGACCTCGACCATCGCCAGCGGACGCTGGGGCGCTATCTCGACAATCGCGAGGCGACGGTGAAGCGCGCCGGGATCGACCTGGCGCTGCCCGTTCACGCCACCGGGGACGGGCGCGCCGACGGCAATTTCCCGGAAATGTACCGCGCCTTCACCGACGGCTACGACTTCCTCGTCATCGACACGCCGGGGCGTGACGACCCGGCGGCGCGGAT
Organism: Sphingomonas phyllosphaerae FA2; assembly: GCF_000427645.1. Taxonomy (GTDB): domain Bacteria; phylum Pseudomonadota; class Alphaproteobacteria; order Sphingomonadales; family Sphingomonadaceae; genus Sphingomonas; species Sphingomonas phyllosphaerae. The sequence continues at coordinate 2,767,623 of NZ_KE386571.1, forward strand.
CGCGGCGGCGCTGGCGGATACGCTGGTGACGCCGATGAACGACAGTTTCGTCGATTTCGACCTGATCGGGCAGGTCGATCCCGAAACCTACAAGGTGGTGCGCCCCAGCTTCTATTCGGAGCTGATCTGGGACGCGCGCAAGGCCCGTGCGCGGGAGGACGGGACGACGATCGACTGGGTCGTGCTGCGCAACCGCCTGCAATATCTGGAGGCGCGCAACATGCGCCGCGTGTCCGAGGCGCTCGACCAGCTGGCGCGGCGCGTCGGCTTCCGCATCATCCCCGGTCTGGGCGAGCGCGTGATCTATCGCGAACTATTCCCCAAGGGGCTGACGCTGCTCGACGCCAAGGAATTCGGCGGAATGGGGCTGAGCCATGTCGCCGCGCGGCAGGAGCTGCGCGAGATGATGGCGGCGCTGGCGCTGCCAGAGGTCGGCGCGACGCAGGCGGCCTGACGATGCTGATGAAATGGATCGTCGCGGCGCTGATCGTGTGGGGCGTATGGGTGCTGCTGCGCAAGCCGGCGAAGAAGCGCCCCTCCCCGCTCGGCGAGGCGCGGCGGGTGCTGGGGGTCGACGCGCGGGCCGATGCGGGCGAGATCCGCGCCGCGCACCGCCGGCTGATGACCGAGCTGCACCCCGATCGCGGCGGCTCCGAACAGCGCGCCCGGCGCGTCAATGCGGCGCGCGACACGCTGCTGGCGGCGCTCAAGGACCCGCTATGACGCACCGGCTCTCGCCCGAGATCCTGCGCGCCTACGACATTCGCGGGCGCGTCGGCGACACGCTGACCGAGGCGGATGCCTGGGCGGTCGGGCGCGGCTTCGCGACGCGCATCCGGCGCGCGGGCGGGGCGCGCGTCGCGGTCGGCTATGACGGGCGAACGCATTCGCCGATGCTGGAGGCGGCGCTGGTCGCGGGGTTGACCGCCTCGGGCGTCGACGTCGTCCGCATCGGCGTCGGCCCGTCGCCGATGCTCTATTATGCCGCTGCGACGCTAGAGGTGGATGGCGGCGTACAGGTAACCGGCAGCCATAATCCCCGCGAGGACAATGGCTTCAAGCTGGTGATGCAGGGGAACAGCTTCTGCGGGCCGGACGTGCGCGATCTCGCGCGGCTCGCCGAGGCTGGCGATTGGGAGAGCGGCACCGGCATCGTCACCCAGGCCGACGTGCTCGACCTGTACGTCGGCCGGCTGCTCGCCGGTTATGCGGGCGGCACGTACCGGATCGCGTGGGACGCCGGCAACGGCGCGGCGGGGCCGGCGATCCGTGCGCTCACCGCGCAGCTTCCGGGCGAACATCATCTGCTGTTCTGCGACATCGACGGCACCTTCCCCAACCACCATCCCGATCCGACGGTGGAGGCCAATCTCGCACAGCTTCAGGCGCTGGTGGCGGAGAAGAAGCTCAATTTCGGACTGGCTTTCGATGGCGACGGCGACCGGATCGGCGCGGTCGATGCGCACGGCCGCGTGCTGTGGGGCGACGAGATCCTGTCGATACTGGTCGGGCCGATCCTCGCCGCACTGCCGGGCAGCACGATCGTCGCCGACGTGAAATCGAGCGATGCGCTGTTCGAGCGGATCGCCGCGCTGGGCGGCACGCCGGTGATGTGGCGGACCGGGCACAGCGAGATCAAGACGAAGATGAAGGCGCTGGGCGCGCCGCTGGCCGGCGAGCTGTCCGGCCATATCTTCTTCGCGCATGAATATTACGGGTTCGACGACGCGCTCTATGCCGCGGTGCGGCTGATCCACGCCGTGCATCTGTCCGGGCGCTCGCTGACCGAGCTGCGCGAGGGCACGTCCGCACGCGTCGCAACCCCCGAATGGCGCGTGCCGGTCGCGGAGGCACGCAAGATGGCGGTGGTCGAAGAGGTCGCCACGCGACTGTCCGAGCAGGGCGCGCGCGTGACGATGACCGACGGCGTGCGCGTCTCGACCGACGACGGCTGGTGGCTGCTGCGCGCCTCGAACACGCAGGCCGCGCTGACGCTGCGCGCCGAGGGACGCGACGCCGACGCGCTGGCGCGGCTGGTCGCGGCGATCGACGCGCAACTGGCGGTGTGCGGTCTGTCGCGCAGCGGCAACTGACAGTCCGACCAACCCCATCGTCGCCCCGGACTTGATCCGGGGCCCCGCTTCTTCTTTACGGACGAGGCAAGAAGACAGCGGGATCCCGGATCAAGTCCGGGATGACGGTCGAGTGGTGTTCTGGCTACGCCTGCTGCACCTCGGGCAACCACGACAGGTCGCCTCCCTCGCCGCGATCGTTGCGCCCGGCGGCGCGGCGCAGCCCCGCTTCGTCGAGGATCGTCACCCGCCCGCCCGTACGCGCGATCAGCGCCTGATCCTCGAGCTGGCGGAGCATCCGGTTGACGTGCACCGCCGTCAGCCCGACCGCGTCGCCGATCTCCTCCTGCGTCAGACCCGGCGTGAAGCTGTCGCCGATCGCGGGATCGCCACGCCGCATCCGTCCGCGGATTTCGATCAACATTCCCGCCACCCGCGCGCGCGCAGGCAATTTCGCCACGGCCGCCAGCCGGTCCGCCAGCGACGCGCTTTCGATCTGCTCCAGCGCCGTCAGCGCCAGCGCCAGCCGCGGATGGCGCAGCGCCGCATTCGCCAGGGCAGCGCGATCGATCGGCGAGACGACGCTGTCGGCCGCCGCCACCAGCGTCTGTTGCGCCTTGCCGAATACCATCACCTGCGTCCCGAACAGATCGCCCGGAAAGATCAGCCGCAGGATCTGGCGGCTGCCGTCGCCGAGCAGGACGTAGCCCATCATCATCCCGCTTTTCAGCGCGAACAGATCGGTCCCGCGTTCGTTCTGACGCACGAGCGTTGCGCCGCGGCGCAGCGGGCGTTCCCGCTCCGCAAGCCCGGCGAGCACCCCACGCTCCACCGCGGAAAGAGAGAGAAAGTCGCCGACCCGATCGGCGAAACTAAGCGCTGGCACCCAATGTTGATCCTCAAATTCTTTGGATCGTTACGCGGCCGTGGGCAGTAGCCGCATTAAAACCGATCAACCGCGCGGATGCGTTCGCTCGCTTGGCGTGGGCACGCGGCTTCGATAGAGCGTGGCTGATGGACCGTATCATCATCCGCGGCGGCCGCCGCCTGACCGGCAAGCTCCCCGTTTCCGGCGCCAAGAACGCTGCGCTGACCCTGATGCCCTGCGCGTTGCTCACCGACGAGCCGCTGACGCTGCGCAACCTGCCGCGGCTCGCCGACGTCGACGGCTTCGGGCATCTGCTCAACCAACTGGGTGCGTCGACCCGGATCGAGGGCAGCAAGCCCGACGAATTCGGCCGCGTGATGACGATCCGCGCCGGGCAACTGACCTCAACCGAGGCCCCCTATGACATCGTGCGCAAGATGCGCGCGTCGATCCTCGTCCTTGGCCCGATCCTCGCGCGCGCCGGGCAGGCACGCGTCTCGCTGCCGGGCGGGTGCGCGATCGGCAACCGCCCGATCGACCTTCATCTGAAGGCATTGGAGGCGATCGGCGCGACGCTGGAGATGAGCGCGGGCTATGTCACCGCCACCGCGCCCGGCGGGCGGCTCTCGGGCGGCAGCTATACGTTTCCCGTCGTCTCCGTCGGCGCGACCGAGAACGTCATCATGGCCGCAGTGACTGCGAAGGGCAGCAGCCGTATCGACAATGCCGCACGCGAGCCCGAGATCGTCGACCTGTGCCGCTGCCTGATCGCGATGGGGGCGCGGATCGAGGGGGTCGGCACCGGCACGCTGGAGATCGAGGGCGTCGATGAGCTGCACGGCGCGACCTATGCCGTGATGCCCGACCGGATCGAGGCGGGCAGCTATGCCTGCGCGGTCGCCGTCACCGGCGGTGCGGTCGAGCTGACCAACGTCAACGCTGCCGACATGGGCGCAACGCTCGACGCGCTGCGCGAGGCCGGGGTCGGGATCGAGGAGCGGCGCGGGTCGATCATGGTCACGTCCGAGGCGGAGTTGAAGCCGCTGTCGCTGTCGACCGCGCCCTACCCGGGCTTCGCCACCGACATGCAGGCGCAGTTCATGGCGATGCTGTGCAAGGCGCCGGGCACCAGCACGCTGACCGAGACGATTTTCGAGAACCGCTACATGCACGTTCCCGAACTGGCGCGGATGGGCGCGGACATCAGCGTGCGCGGGCGCACCGCCGAGGTGACCGGGGTCGACCGGCTGGTCGGCGCACCGGTGATGGCGACCGACCTGCGCGCGTCGATGAGCCTGATCATCGCCGGGCTGGTCGCGGATGGCGAGACGACCGTCTCGCGCGTCTATCACCTCGATCGCGGGTACGAGCGGCTGGAGGAGAAACTGCAGGCGGTCGGCGCGGACATCGAGCGCGACGGCGGCGGCTGACCGGGCGCTTCGCCGTGCGGCGTTAACGGTTCGTCAACCAATTTCGATCAAGATCACGGCGGGGCGTTGACGAACCGGCGCGCAGTCGTTCCTGTCTCGGCCCTGCGGCGACACGAGTCGCCCGCACGCCCGAGGGTGGGAAACGATGGACGCGATGATGGGCGGTGCGCCGTCCGAGCAACTGGCAACGATCCTGTGGAGCGCCCGCAGCGCCGGCGCGACTCTCATCATCTCGCGCGGTCAGGACCCGGCGACGATCCGGCTGCTGCTCGACGAAGGCTTGGTGCGCGAGCGGCTGGGGCATCTGGTGCTGACGCTGAAGGGCTTGCAACGCCGACGGGCGTGCGCGCCGTATTGAAGGCGACGGTCGGCCCCACACGCCCCGCCATTCCCGCGAAGGCGGGAATCCAGAACGTCTGACGTTTATGGCTCGCGCGAAGACCTGCGCGTCTGGATTACCGCCGGCTTGGGGATCACGGGACGTGGTGGGCAGCGGACCGACCGCTTCCGGGAAGGCGAGTGGCGATAGTCGATCCTGGGCAGCTGCCGCCTTTCCCGAAAAGGATCGAGCTTCGGGAAAGGTGGCTAGATCGCCAGCGACAGGATCGGACGGCTCCACGTTGCCTTCATTGTCGGTGGTTTCGTGCCGACGACGACCGCGCCCATCGCCTCATAGAAACCGACCGAGGGTGGATGGGAAACGATCTTGATCGAGGCGATGCCCCGCCACCTCGCTTCCGCCATCATGTGCCGGAACAGCATAGACCCCACGCCGCTACCCTGAACGCCATCTGCTACGAACATCAGGTCCAGTTCGGGTTCACCGTCGAGGGTCAGACTGTAAAATCCGCACAAGGTATCGCCACGTTCAGCGATATGGAAAACATCTTTCTCGATCTGCGAGGGTGTGACCGCATAACCGTCGAGGATGCTTGCGTAATTACCGCTGTAAGCGGCTGAACCCTGCATCAGGTCGGTAAGTGCTTCCGCATCATCGGGCACGGCAGGGCGGATTGTAATCACGCCTGCTCCCTATCACCGGCTAGCCGTCCCCCACAATCGAGCGCGATGCAGGCAAGGCCACTTTCCCGTTTGGGAACCCGTAGCGGGGGAGGCCGCCCTGCCAGTCGCGCCTACAGGCGTCCGGAGCAGCCGCTTTCCCAAAATCTGTTCTGGATTGCTTTTTCCCGAAATGACCTGTCGGAGATGGAGAAACGAGAAAGATCGCGCTTAAAGGATGGCCGCTATTGGGAGCCCGGATTGCGCGCCTGAACGACCGGCTTTGGGCGGCTTCAGCGGTCCCTACAAAGCATCGAAATCAATTACCCCATACCGGTCCAGCCGCTGCTCCGCCGCCGGCATCGGATACTTCAACCCCGTCGCGCAATTGAACAGCACGACCTCTTCCTCCTCGTCGACCAGCCCGTCACGCAGCGCCTGCCGATACGCCGCCAGCGTCGCGCCGCCCTCCGGGCACAGCAACAACCCGTCCTTGCGCGCGCACTCGTCAACCGCCTTCAGGATCGCGGGATCGCCGACCGCCACCGCCCTGCCGCCGCTCTCGCGCACCGCGCGCAGGATCAGGAAGTCGCCGACCGCGCGCGGCACGCGGATGCCCGCGGCGACGGTATGCGCATCCTCCCAACGCTCGGCATGTTCCTCGCCCGCCTCATAGGCGCGTACGATCGGCGCACATCCCGCGGCCTGTACCGCAAACATCCGCGGCCGTTCCGCACCGATCCAGCCCAGCTTCTCCAGCTCGTCGAACGCCTTCCACATCCCGATCAATCCGGTTCCACCGCCGGTCGGATAGAAGATCGCTTTGGGCAGCCGCCAGCCGAGCTGCGCGGCCAGTTCCAGCCCCATCGTCTTCTTGCCCTCGACCCGGTACGGCTCCTTCAGGGTCGAAAAGTCGAACCACCGCCCCTCTGCGGCACCTTTGCCAACAATCGCGCCGCAATCGTCGATCAACCCGTTGACGCGCCACACCTTTGCGCCCTGTGCGGCGATCTCGCGGACATTCACCTCGGGTGTGTCCTCCGGGCAGAAGACGATCGTCTCGATCCCGACCCGCGTGGCATAGGCGGCGAGCGCGGCGCCGGCATTGCCGTTGGTCGGCATCGCGATCCGGGTGACGCCCAGTTCCTTCGCCATCGCCACCGCCATCACCAGCCCGCGCGCCTTGAAGCTGCCGGTCGGCAAGCGGCCCTCGTCCTTGACCCAGACGTTGGGGCCGGCGCTGGCAGGGATCGGGATCAGCGGCGTTTCGATTTCGCCGAGGCTGACGACATTGCGCGTCGCGCGCACGGGCAGCAGCTCGCGCCAGCGCCACAGATCGGTGGCGCGCCCGGCGAGCGTCTCGCGCGGGAGCGCGGCGCGGACCGCGTCGAGGTCGTAGCGCACGAGCAACGGCCGCCCGGCGCGGGAGAGATTGTGGAGCTGGTCCGCCACATACCGCTCGCCGGTCAGCGAGCATTCGAGATGCGTGATGAACGTCGGGCGGTCGGCGGAGAGGTTTTCGTTCATGCCGGTGGGTTTAACGGACGGGTGCGCGGGCGTCACCCTGCACGCACGCCGGTCACTCCCGCCTTTGCGACCTCACCCCAAAATATGCATCCACAGCGGTTCGCCGGTCAGGCTCTGCGATCCGCGGAGCCGTTCAAGCGCAGCAGCGACGCAGCGTTCCGGGCCGTCGTGCGTGACGATCGCGACCAGCACGCTGCCATCGGCGTGCGCGCCACGCTGGATCAGGCTTTCGATCGACACGCCCGCGTCGCGCATCGCCGCCGCGATCTCCGCGAGCACGCCGACGCGGTCCGCGACCGCGAAGCGCAGATAGGCGCGGCCGCGCCGCTCGCCGCTGTCCGCCGCCGCGGCCGTCGCCAGCGCATCGGCAGGCATCGCAAACGGCGGGCCGGACTCGCCGCGTGCGATGTCGATCAGGTCGGCGACCACCGCGCTGGCGGTCGGCCCCTCGCCCGCACCCGCGCCCTGGAAAAGCAGCCGGCCGACGAAATTGCCTTCGGCTACCACCGCATTGGTCGCGCCGGTGACGTGCGCGAGGGGATGGTCGTTGGGGACGAGGTGCGCGTGGACGCGCTGGAACAGCTTCTCGCCGTCCGCCTCGGCGACCCCGACCAGCCGCACGCGGTAGCCGAGCGCAGCCGCCTCCGCGATATCGGCGGCAAGCAAGTGGCGAATGCCGCTGATCGCGACGTCGCCGAACGCCGGCGCAGTGCCGAAGGCGAGGCTGGCAAGGATCGACAATTTGTGCGCCGCGTCGACGCCGTCGATGTCGAATGACGGATCGGCCTCGGCGAAGCCGAGCGCCTGCGCCTCGGCGAGCACCTCGGCGAAGTCGCGCCCCTCGGCCTCCATTTTGGAGACGATGAAATTGCACGTCCCGTTGAGGATGCCATAGACACGCGCGATCGCATTCGCCGCCGCGCCCTCGCGCAGCCCCTTGATGACCGGGATGCCGCCCGCGACCGCGGCCTCGAACTTCAGCGGCACGCCCGCGCCTTCCGCGACGCGCGCCAGTTCGAGCCCGTGATGCGCGAGCATCGCCTTGTTGGCGGTGACGAATCCCTTGCCCGCCGCCAGCGTGCGGCGCGCGAGGGCGAGCGCCGGGCCATCCGAGCCGCCGATCAGCTCGACCACGACATCGGCGTCCGCCTCGGCGAGCGACGCGGTGTCATCGACCCACGAAAAGCGCGACAGGTCGACCCCGCGATCCTTGGATCGATCACGCGCGGACACCGCCACGACCTCGATCGGGCGACCGGCACGGCGGGTAATCAGCGCGCGGTTCTCGTCAAGCACGCGGATCACGCCGCCCCCGACCGTCCCCAGCCCCGCCAATGCCACCCGCAACGCCTGCGCCATGTTCGCCTCCGTATCTGTAGCCCGCGCTGCTAGGCGGTGCGGCTGATGCTGTCGAGCGCGTTGAAATCAGGCGGGTTGCAATTCCTGCAATCAAGATGGGAATTATTGCACTTGCGTCCTAGCGTGTTGCGGCGCAAAAAAGGTGTGCCTTTCAGGCATCCTCTCCTAAAAACTTTTACAGCCGGGCCTTGCCCGGCTTTTTTTTGGCCCCGACGTCCGCTAGGCAGCGACTCGCCGCACCGAAGAGCGCGGACGAACAGGAAAAAACAGGACAGGATGCGCCGGTCGAACCGGCAGCGGAGCGGGGGACGGTCGGCGGGCCGTTCCCCGGGCGGGGCGCTTCACAGCGAGCGGAACATTACCAAAGCGTCCACCGGCCCCAGCGTCGGATGCCGGAACGCACCGGGTAGCCGCCCGACGATCGCAAATCCAAGCGACTGCCACAGATCGACCGCGCGGCGATTGCTCGACACCACGAAATTGAATTGCATCGCGGTGAAGCCGGCGGCTCGCGCGCGATCGAACGAATCGTGCGCCATCGCGCGCGCGACGCCGCGGCCCTGCGCGGCGCGGTCGACCATATAGCCGGCATTGGCGACGTGATCACCGCCGCCCGCCTGGTTGGCGCGAAGAAAATAGCTGCCGAGCAGCCGCCCTTCCTCTTCGAGAACAAAGGTTTGGCGATCCGCGCCACACCAATAGGCCACGGCCGCCGCCGCATCCATGTCGCACGGCAAGGCATAGGTTTCGCCGGCTGCGATTTCAGGAAGGATCAGCGTGGCGATCGCCGCCGCATCATCGGGCGAGGCAGGACGGATCATCATCGGCAGCGTCTTTAGAACGACGCGGGACGCTCATCAAATCGCAACGCAACTTGCGCGCTGCTGACACGAAGCGCGGGCATGGGCGTCGCAGGCAAGCTGCGGGGTCCGGCCATGAACCGTCGATGGATGCGATCGGGAACGACCCTCGCCCTGTTGTTGCTGTCGAGCCTGTCGGTCGCCGCCGCGCCGCAGACCGCCGAGGACGAGGTAGAGGGGGCGCGGTTTCGCGGCGCCACGGCGCTGGATGGCGAGGTCTTCCACATTCAGGGTCTGGCCTTGCAGGGGCAGCGCGTGTGGGTGACCTCGGTCGATCGCTTCACCCGGCGCGGCTTCCTGCATCTGTTCGACCGAGGGACGGGGCGGTTCGTGCGTCGGGTCGAGCTGACCGATGGTGCGCGCTATCATCCCGGCGGAATTTCGGTCGACGGGCACTCGCTGTGGGTGCCGGTCGCCGAGTTGCGCGCGGACAGCTCCGCGGTGCTGGTCGAGCTGGATACAGAGACCCTCCGGGTACGGCGGCGCATCCGGGTCGCCGATCATCTCGGCTGCGTTGCGGCGCAGGGGCGCTGGCTGGTGGCGGGCAATTGGAACAGCCGCTTGCTGTACGTCATCGACCGCGATGCGCCGTCTCGGATGCGGGTCGTCCCCAATCCCTCGCCGACGCGCTATCAGGACATCAAGTTCGCGGGCGGGCAATTGGTCGCGGGTGGCCCGCGATCATGGTGGAGCGGGACGGTCGACTGGCTCGACTGGCCGAAAATGACGCTGCGGCGCTCGATCGACGCGGGGGCCTATACCGCCGAGGGCATGGCGATCGAGGGCCGCGACCTGTATTTTGCGCCGGAGGACGGGCCGGGTCGCCTGTACCGCTTCCGACTGAAGGACGGCGCGTCGGCGTAACGGCTCAATCGAGCGGGATCAGACCGGCGACATCGTGCTGGTCCGCCGCACGCAGCCCGTCGGCGACACCGACGCGGTCCTCTCGACTGCGGTTCTGGCTGACCTTCCATTTGCCTTCAAGACGATCGACAGCGATCTCCACCCCGACAATACCTTTCAGCTGCGCCCGGATGAAGTCCGCCGGCGCATCCGCGACCGTCCACGGATCGGCTTGATCTTTCTCCGCCGCGGCCGTCAGCGTGGCGGTCTGCTCCAGCAACCATGCGGGATCGTCGACGGTTCGCGCCCTGCCCCGCGCTTGCACGATCACGTAATTCCACGTGGGCACGACCTTTCCGTGAACGCGCTTGCTCGGATACCATGACGGACTGACATAGGCTTGCGGCCCCTGGAACACGACGAGCGCCGGCGCACCCGCGCGAAGGTCGGCCACCTGCTCGTTCGCCCGGGCGAGATGCGCGCGGAGCACGTCACCTTGTGCCGTAACCTCGAGGCTGAAAGGAACGACGTTCGCGACGATGCCGTTGCAGCTCGCCGTCACGAGCGTCGCCAGCGGATGCGCGTGGATCGCCGCCCGGAGCACCTCCGGCCGATCTTCGCGGAAAGCAGGGGGCCGGTACATGGACCGGTTGTACGGAAGCGCATCGGCGTTGACCATCGTGGGTGTGCCCGCCCTGTAACAGGCCGCGGACTTGTGGCACGGAGGCGGCATGGCTTCCGCTCCCCTCCGCTCCCCCGTCGAACTCACGCTGCGTGGCGTGCTGCTCGGCGGCGTCATCACGCTGCTGTTCACCGCCGCCAACGTTTATCTGGGGCTCAAGATCGGGCTGACCTTTGCCACCTCGATCCCCGCCGCGGTGATCTCGATGGCGGTGCTGCGCGCATTTCGCGATTCGACGATCCTCGAAAACAATATCGTCCAGACCGTCGCCTCGGCGGCGGGGACGCTGGCGGCGATCATCTTCGTGCTGCCGGGACTGGTGATGATCGGCTGGTGGCAGGGTTTTCCCTTCGTCACGACCGCGACGATCACCGCGACCGGCGGCATCCTGGGCGTGATGTTCTCGGTCCCGCTGCGGCGGGCGCTGGTGGTCGATACCGTGCTGCCGTTCCCCGAGGGCCGTGCCGCGGCCGAGGTGCTGAAGGTCGGTGAGGAGAGCCGCCACGGCGGGGCGGAGAGCGCCAAGGGGCTGTCTGCGATCGTCGCCAGCACGCTCGCCGCTGCGGGCTTCTCCATCCTGACGCAGACGCGGTTAATCGCGGGCGAGGCCGCGCAATTCTTCCGCGTCGGCGCAGGCGCGACGGGCGTGAGCGCCGGGCTGTCGTTCGCGCTGCTGGGCGCGGGGCATCTGATCGGGCTGTCGGCCGGGCTTGCGATCCTGCTCGGCGTCGTGGTCGGCTGGTGGGTCGTGTTGCCGATCCTGACCGCCGCCGCCCCGCAGGCCGGCGACGTCGCGGCCTGGGCGAACGCCGTGTTTCGCAGCGACGTGCGCTTTTTCGGCGCGGGCGTGATTGGAGTCGCAGCGATCTGGACGTTGTTGCGCATCGCCAAGCCGGTGATCGGCGGGCTGCGCGCCTCGCTGACCGCCGCGCGCGGTGACAGCGTCGCCATCGAGGAACGCGACCTGCCGATCGGGATCGTCGCGGCGGTGAGCCTCGTGACGCTGGTGCCGATCGCGGTGCTGCTCCACTCAGTGGTGAGCGGCGGGCCGCTCGCCGGGCACGAATGGGCGCTGGTGGTGGGCAGCCTGTTGTTCGTGGCGGTCATCGGACTCGTGATCGCGGCGGTGTGCGGCTATATGGCCGGGCTGATCGGCGCGTCGAACTCGCCGGTGTCGGGGATTGGAATCCTGTCGGTGATCGCGGCGGCGACCTTGCTGGTCGGTCTGTTCGGACGCGGTGGCGAGGTGGCGCAGACGCAGGCGTTGGTCGCTTATGCGCTGATCGTGACCGGGATCGTATTCGGCGTGGCGACGATCTCGAACGACAATCTGCAGGATCTAAAGACCGGACAACTGGTCGGCGCAACGCCGTGGAGGCAGCAGGTCGCGCTGGTGATCGGCGTGTGCTTCGGCTCGGTGGTGGTGCCGCCGGTGATGCAGTTGCTTTATACGTCGTTCGGCTTTGCGGGGATGCCGGGCGCGGGGCCGAATGCGCTGGCCGCGCCGCAGGCGGCGCTGATCTCGGCGCTGGCGCAGGGCGTGCTGGGCGGCAATCTCAACTGGATGATGATCGGCTGGGGCGCGCTGGCCGGGGTCGCCGCGATCGCGCTCGACGAAGCGCTGGGGCGCGCTGGGCGGCTGCGACTGCCACCGCTGGGTGTCGGGCTCGGCATCTATCTGCCGATGAGTGCGACGCTGACGGTGGTGGTCGGCGCGGTGATCGGGCACTTCTATGACAAGCGCGCCGACACGCTGCCCGATGCCGAGGCGGCGAAGCGGCTCGGTGTGCTGACTGCCACCGGGATGATCGTCGGCGAGAGCCTGTGGAATGTCGTCTTCGCCGGGATCGTCTACGAGACCGGCACCGAGACGCCGCTCGCGCTGGTCGACGGGTTCGAGGGACCGGCGCTGATCGCGGGGACATTGCTGTTCGCGCTGGTCGCGTGGTGGCTCTATCGCCGCACGCGAAAACTGCACGCGGCGTGACGCGCGTCCGGCTGCGCTGGACCGGCAATCGCGGCGTAGGCACCGCCGGCTATACTACCTATGCGCGCGACCATGAGATTGCGGCGGACGGCAAGCCGGTGATCGCCGGCTCGTCGGACCCGCGCTTCCGCGGCGACGCGACACGCTGGAACCCCGAGGAACTGCTGCTCGGTGCAATCAGCGCCTGCCATCAATTATGGTATCTGCACCTGTGCGCCGATGCCGGCATCGTCGTCACCGCCTATCATGACGAGGCGGACGCGGTGCTGACACTCGACGCGGACGGCAATGGGCAGGTGACCGAGGCGACCTTGCGCCCGCACGTCACGATCGCCGCGGGCGGCAATGCCGCGCTGGCCGGGACGCTTCATGCGGAGGCGCAGCGGCGCTGCTTCATCGCGCGATCGGTCGCCTTCCCGGTGCGCCATGTGGCGGTGATCGCAGTCGCCGCGGTATGTTCTGGTTAACCATCTCCCGATAAGATGCGGGGCATGGTCATTGTTGTTCGTCATTGCGAGCGCAGCGAAGCAATCCAGGGCGTCCTGATCCGGCACTGGATTGCTTCGCTGCGCTCGCAATGACGGAGCTGCTGTGGTGAGCGGGATCCGCGCACGATCGACGTTGTTCGCGGTCGTGGCCGCGCTGGCATTGCTGGTGCGGTTGCTGGTGCCGGCCGGGTTCATGCCGCAGGTCGCGCACGGACAGGTCGCGATCGTCGCCTGCCCGGGCATGGCGATGGCGAGCACCGCGCATCACCACGGGCATGACACGCCCGCCCATAACGGTTTCGAGCGGCCGTGCGCCTTCGCCGCGGTCGCCGCGCCGGCTACGTTGCTCGCGATCGTGCTCTTGCTGGTACTGCCCTTGGCGGCAGTGGCCCGACGCCTTCTACTTCCAGAAAGCCAGCCTGCCTCGCGCATCGCGCTGCGCTGGCGTCCCCCACTCCGCGCCCCACCGACGATCCTCCCGACCCGCTGACCTGCTGTCGCGGCGCCCATCACGCGCGCCGAACCCGAGGACCCGTCATGACCCCTTCCCGTCCGGCTGCGATCGCGGCCGAACTCCAGCGCGCGGTGTGGCGCTGGCACTTTTTCGCCGGCCTACTCGTGCTGCCGTTCCTGCTGTGGCTGGCCGTTACCGGCGCACTGTATCTCTACAAGCCCGAGATCGAGCGGCAGGTCTATGCCGACTGGATTCACGTCACGCCAGGGCGCGGGACGCTCCCGCTCGAGACGCTCGCCGCGCGCGTCGGGGCCTCGGTCGGCGGCACGGTGATGCAGGTGCAGAAGCCCGCGCTTCTCGACGAAAGCTGGCGCGTCACGATCCGGCGCAGCAACGGCGAACTGCGAATGGCGTTCGTCGATCCGCATGACGCGCGGGTGTTCGGCACCACCAACCCCGGCGGCGTGATGCAGACCGTCAAGCATCTCCACAGCCTCGCGATCACTGGATGGATCGGCAATTGGCTGATCGAGATCGCCGCCGGCTGGTCGATCATCCTCGTCGTCAGCGGGCTGTACCTGTGGTGGGGGCGCGGGCGGACGGTGACGGTGCGCGGGCGCGCGAGCGGGCGGTTGTTCTGGCGCGACCTCCATGCGATGACCGGGCTGTTCGCGGGCGGGCTGATCCTGTTCCTCGCGCTCAGCGGAATGCCGTGGAGCGCGGTGTGGGGGCATAATGTGCAGGCGGGGGTCGCCGGCGCGGGCTGGGGTCGCCCCGCCGCACCCGGCGGCGAGGGCCATGCCGGGCACGACCTGCCGTGGTCGCTCCAGCAACATGCGATGCCGATGGGGCATGACGAGCCGCGTGTCTCCGCCGACCGCGCGCTGGCGGCGGCGCAGGCGCGCGGCATGGCGCCCGACTGGACGCTGACGTGGCCGGAGAGACCGGGCGCCCCGTATCTGGTCAGCGCGACGCTCGGGCCTTCGGAAGCGGCGCATGTCGTCTATGTCGATGCTGGGTCCGGGCGCGTGTTGCAGGACGCCGGGTTCAGCGACTTCGGCCGCCCCGGTCAGGTGATCGAGTGGAGCGCCGCGGTCCACCAGGGCAAGGAATATGGCGAGGCCAATCGGCTCATCATGCTCTTTGCCTGCACCGCGCTAGCGCTGCTGACGATCACCGCGCCGGTGATGTGGTGGAAGCGGGGTCCGCGCGGGCGAACGACGCTCCCCGACGCACGCACCGGCACCGGGTTGCTGGCGATCATGGGCGTCGCGGGGCTGCTGTTTCCGCTGACCGGGCTGACGATGCTCGCCGCGCTCGGCTATGGTCGGGTCAAGGCGGTGCTGGCCGCGGCTCAGGCGAGCCGGGCACGGAAGAGCTGGCCCTCCTCCACGACATAGACGATCACGAACGCCGCGACACCGATCGCGAGATAGCCAATCGTCAGCGGCAGCGTGGTGCCGGCATAGGATTGGCCGATCGCCGATCCGACCAGCACCGCGCCGACGCTGGTGATGAAGCCCTGCACCGAGGAGGCGGTGCCCGCGATCCGCCCGACCGGCTCCATCGCCATCGCGCCGAAGTTCGACCCGCACAGGCCGATGCAGGTCATGCTCAGCGACTGGAAAACCATGTAGCTGGCGAGCGTCTCCCAGCCCATCCACACCACCGACAGGTGCAGCACCGACAGCACGATCAGCGCCAGCACCGCGGTCTGCGAGATCAGCCGCGTGCCGAGCCGCTCGACCAGCCGGCTGTTCATGAACGACGCCACCCCCATCGCGCCCGCGCAGATCGCGAACAGGACGGTAAAGCGGTCGCCCGCGCCGAATTCGTCGACAAACACCTGCTGCGCCGAGGAGACGAACGCGATGATCCCGCCGAAGGTCAGCGACGCGGCAAGCGCATAGCCGAGCGAATAGCGGTTGGTGAGCGTCAGCCGGTAGCTGCTGGAAAGATTGGCGAGCGAGATCGCGGTGCGGCGCTCGACCGGCAGTGTCTCGGGCAGCCGGGTCAGCGTCCAGATTAGCACCAGCCCCGCAAAGCCGCCGAGTGCGTAGAAGACGAACCGCCACGGCCCGATCACCAGCAATCCCTGCCCGATCGTCGGCGCGAGGATCGGCACGAGGAAGAAGATCATCTGCGCCACCGACATCGTGCGCGCCATCGCGCGGCCCGAGGCATTGTCGCGCACCACCGCGACCGCGATCACGCGCGTCGAGGCGGACATCAGCCCCTGCAACACCCGCGCGCCGAGCAGGGCCGCGAACGTCGCCGAGGCGGCGGCGAAGACGCTCGCCCCGACGAACCCGATCAAGGTCGCGACCAGCACCGGCTTGCGCCCGTAGCGATCGGCGAGCGGGCCGTAGAGCAGCTGCCCGACGCCGAAGCCAAGCACATAGGCGGTCACCACCCATTGCCGGTGGTTGGCCTGATCGATCGCGAGATCGCGCCCGATATCGGCGAGCGCGGGGAGCATCAGGTCAACCCCCAGCGCGTTGACCGCCATGACCGCCGCGACGAAGATGACGAACTCGGTCGCGTGCATGCCCGGAGGCGCGGCGTGGGGCTTCATGTAAATTGTGTCCGTTTTCAATCGAATGGGCGGTCGATACTCGGTTGTGGCTCGGTAAACCACGCCGCTCCAGCGTCCGTGACGTAGAAATGATCCTCCAGACGGATCCCGAATCGCTCGGGCACCACGATCATCGGCTCGTTCGAGAAGCACATGCCCGGCGCGAGCGGGGTCCTGTCGCCGCGCACCAGATAGGCAGGCTCGTGAATCGACAGCCCGATCCCGTGTCCGGTGCGATGCGGCAGGCCAGGCAGGCGATAGTCCGGCCCCAGCCCCTCGCGCACCAGCACCGCGCGCGCCGCGTCGTCGATCTCCTCGCACGGCACGCCCGGCGCGACCGCAGCGAAGGCGGCGGCCTGTGCAGCATGTTCGATGTCCCAGATCGCCCGCATTTCGTCGGCGACTTTGCCAAAGGCATAGGTGCGGGTGATGTCGGAATGATAGCCGTGGACGCGGCAACCAGCGTCGACCAGCACCAGATCGCCCTCTGCCAAGGCACGATCGCCTGGCAGACCGTGCGGATAGGCGGTCGCCTGCCCGAATTGCACCGCGCAAAAATAGGACGGCCCGCCGCCGATCGCGCGATGCGCATCGTCGATGAACCGCACCACCTCGCTCTCGCGGATGCCGGGGCGCAGGATGCGCGCGGCGGCGGCGTGGACCGCCAGCGTCATCCGCATCGCCTGCGTCATCAGCGCGATCTCGGCGGGCGACTTGACCATCCGGCAGCCGTCGATCGCAGGCGCGCCGTCGACGGTGGTCAGCCCCGCCCCCACCAGCCGACGTGCCCAGCTGTAGAAAAGCATCGGATCGAGCGCGAGCGTCGCACCGGCCGGCAGCGCGTCGGCGACCAGCGCGACCGGGTCCTCATCCTCTTCCCACAGCGCCAGATCGGCGCTGATGGCGAGTTCCGCCTCCAGCGATCCGCGCTCGAACGCCGGGCAGATCAGCCGCGGGGTGCCCGCGACGGGCAACAGCAGCGCGACCAGCCGCTCGCTCGGGTTCCACGGCACGCCGGTGAAATAATGGAGCGACGGGCCGGCCTGCACCAGCAGCGCATCGGCGCCCAGTCCGGCGGTCAGCGCGCGGGCACGCTCCAGCCGCGCGTTGCGCTCGGCCGCGTCGATCGGCGGGGCCTTGTTCGCCCAGGGAGTGATAGCGGCAAGTTCCGCCGCCGCGCTGGATCCGCCGATCGTCATGCCATGCTCCGTATCATTGGGTCATGTCGCCGCATCGGCGGCGGACAATAACATAGGTGGTTACCGCTTGTTTACTCCTGCCCCCCTAGACCAAGCACAGGGATAAGAAGTGAGAAGGGGCCATGGCATCCAAACCGCTGATCGACAACCGTCGGGAGCCACGCATTCCGGCCGAGTGCCGCGGCCTCGCGCGGCTGGCCGTATCGATCGAGATCCTCGACGCTTCGGCGGCCGGGTTGCGCGCGCGCGCCGGCATGTCGCTGGCAGCGGGGGCGCTGTTGAAGCTGACGCTGCCGGGCGGCGCTGAGCGCCATGCACGCATCGCATGGGTGGACGATCACGTCTTCGGCTGCGAGTTCATGAAGCCGTTGAACAGCAAGGAGTTGCGCGATCTCGTCGATGCGACCGCCAACGCCGCGCCTTATGCGATCTGCGCGTGACCGGTCAGCGTGACGCGGCGCGCGGCGCGATCGACGGTGATCGTCGCATCGCGTAGCCGCAGGACGAAGCCGGGCGCGTCGCGCCAATCGTCGTCGCGCATCGGCTGACCGTCGAGCCGTAGCCACGTCGCATCATGCGCGATCGCCGGGTCGGCGAGCGACGCGCACGCCGCGCGCTGCTGCGCGAGATCGGCGACGAACGACTCGAGTGCGCGGTCGCGGCCCTCCCAGTCGAGCCACAACAGTTCGTCCTGCGCGTAACCGTTGTTGTTGCCGGCCTGCGTGCGCCCGAACTCGTCACCGGCGGTCAGCATGATCGTGCCGCGCGTCGCAAACAATGTCGCGAGCAGCGCGCGCACGTCGGCGTCGCGCGCATCGCGGATCGCGGGGTCATCGCTGTCGCCCTCGGCACCATTGTTCCACGCGATCTCGCCGGCATGGCCATCGCGATTGTCCTCGCCATTGGCGTGATTGTGGCGCGTGGCGAAGGCGACGGTATCGGCGAGCGTGAAGCCGTCATGCGCGGCGACGAAGCCGACCCCGCGCGTGCGGTTGCCGAACACATCGCTGGAACCCATCATCCGCGTCGCCAGCGCACCGGCACTGCCGTCCCCGCGCCAGAAGCGACGCACATCGTCGCGATAACGGTCGTTCCATTCCAGCCAGTCGGCCGGGAAGCTGCCGAATTGATAGCCGCCGGGGCCGATGTCCCACGGCTCGGCGATCAGCACGCGGTCCCGCAGCACCGGGTCGGCGGAGATTTCAGCGAAGATCGGGGCGGCGGGGTCGAAGCCGGGACCGCGCGCCATCACGGTTGCGAGGTCGAAGCGGAAGCCGTCGATCCCGGCTTGGCGGACGAAGTGCCGCAGTGTGTCGAGCGCCAGCGCGCGCACCGCGGGATCGGCGAAGTCGAGCGTGTTGCCGGTGCCCGCGTCGTTGATGAGCGACCCGTCGGGCGCGCGCGCGTAAGCGGCATCGTCGAGCCCGCGCAGCGACAGCGTCGGGCCGAGCAGGTCGCTCTCGCCGGTGTGGTTGAGCACGAGGTCGAGGATCGTCCCGATCCCCGCCGCGCGCAAGGCCAGGACGGTGGCGCGCAGTTCGGCGATGCCGCCGGGGACGAGCCGCGGGTCGAGCGCCATCGGCACGACCGGGTTATAGCCCCATCCATTGCCCAACCCGAGCGGGGGCAAGTGGCGCTCGTCGATCCACGCCACGATCGGCATCAGCTCGACCGCCCCGACGCCGATGCGGCGAAGATGCGCGATCACCGCCGGGTGCGCGAGCGCAGCGATCGTCCCGCGCTGCGCTTCCGGCACGTCGGGGTGGCGCATCGTGAAGGCGCGAACGTTGACCTCGTAGATCAGCTCGCCGGGACGGAACAGCGTGGGCAAGTCGAGCGGCGCAAGCGGCGCGGTGACGATCGCCTTCGGAACCAGCGCCGCGGTATCGATCCGCGGTTCGCGCAGATGCGGGTCGTAGACGAAGTGCCCGTCGAGCGTCACCGCATGCGGATCGACCAGCAGCTTGGCCGAATCCGCATCGGTGCGGAAACCGTAGCGCGTTCCCTCCGCCGCCCCGGCGACATAAGCGTGCCAGTCCTCGCCGCTGCGCCCCATCGCGACGCGTCGCTCGGTATCGCCGTCAAAGAGGGACAGCCAGACCGCCTCCGCGCGCGGCGCGCGGACGGTGAAGTCGACGCCGCCCGCGACGATCGTCGCGGTCACGTCACGACGTCGGGCTGCTCGCGTCCGGTATGCGCGCGGATGCCGGCGATCTCCTCCGCCGCGGCAACGATATCCGCCAGCATTGCGCCCGTCTCGGCATCGAGATCACCACCGATCGGCTCATAGCGTTCGAGGTACACGCGCAAGGTCGCGCCGCTCGTGCCGGTGCCCGACAGGCGGAAGACGACGCGGCTGCCGCCCTCGAACAGGACGCGCACGCCCTGGTTGCGGCTCACCGAACCGTCGGTCGGGTCCTCATAGGCGAAGTCGTCCGCCGCCGCGACGGTCAGCGCGCCGAACGACGTGCCCGGCAGCGTGGCGAGCTTGCCGCGCAACTCCGCCATCAGCGTGTCGGCGGCGGCGCTGTCGACGCCCTCGTAATCGTGGCGGGCGTAGTAGTTGCGGCCATATTCCGCCCAGTGATCGCGCGCGATCCGGTCGACGCTCTTGCCGGTCGCCGCGAGGATGTTGAGCCACAGCAGCACCGCCCACAGCCCGTCCTTCTCGCGGACATGGTCGCTGCCGGTCCCAGCGCTTTCCTCGCCGCAGATCGTCGCCATCCCGGCGTCGAGCAGATTGCCGAAGAACTTCCAGCCGGTCGGCGTCTCGTACGACGGGATGCCGAGCTTCTCCGCCACGCGATCCGCCGCGGCGCTGGTCGGCATCGAGCGCGCGATCCCCTTCAGCCCGGCGGCATAGCCGGGCGCGAGATGCGCGTTGGCGGCGAGCATCGCGAGGCTGTCCGACGGGGTCACGAAGCGCCCGCGCCCGATGATGAGGTTGCGGTCGCCGTCACCGTCCGACGCCGCGCCGAAATCGGGCGCGTCGGCCGCCATCATCGTCTCGTAGAGTTCGTGCGCGTGGACCAGATTGGGGTCGGGGTGATGCCCGCCGAAGTCCTCCAGCGGCGTGCCGTTGCGCACGGTGCCCGGCGCGAAGCCGAGCCTTTTCTCAAGGATCTCGGTCGCATACGGGCCGGTCACCGCGCTCATCGCGTCGAACGCCATCGTCAGCTTCGCGGCGCGGATTGCGTCAAAGTCGAACAGCGTCTCCATCAGTTCGGCGTAATCGGCGACCGGATCGATCACCTCGACCGTCAATCCCTCGACCTGCGTCTCGCCGGGCGTGTCGAGATCGATATCGGCGGTGTCGGCGGCGTGCCATTCCGCGATCGACAGCGTGCGCGCGTGGATCGCCTCGGTCACTTTCTCGGGCGCGGGGCCGCCGTTCGACACATTGTACTTGATCCCAAAATCCTCGTCGGGCCCGCCGGGATTGTGGCTTGCCGACAGCACCAGCCCGCCAAGCGCGCCGCGCTTGCGGATCACGTTCGAGGCGGCGGGGGTCGACAGGATGCCGCCCTGCCCGACCACGACGCGCGCGAAGCCCGCCGCCGCCGCCATGCGGATCGCGGTCTGGATGACCTCGCGGTTGAGATACCGGCCGTCACCGCCGATCACCAGCGTCGCGCCCTCCTTGCCCTCGACCACGTCGAAGACCGACTGGATGAAATTCTCGGCATAGTTGGGCTGCTGGAACACCTTCACCTTCTTGCGCAGCCCGGATGTGCCGGGCTTCTGGTCGGTGAAGGGCGAGGTCGAAACGGTACGGATCATGCGGACAGCAGCTCCCGGTAAAGATCGGCATAGCGGCGCCCGCTGGTCGCCCAGGAGAAGTCCGCCGCCATGCCCGCGCGCTGGATCGAGGCCCAGCGATCGGGCGTGGCAAATAGCCGTAACGCAAGCGCAATGGCCTGCGCCAGTGACTCGTGCGTGACGGCATCGAACTGGATGCCGGTCGCCACGCCGGCGTCGAGCGCCGCATCATTGGCGTGGATCACGGTGTCGGCCAACCCGCCGGTGCGCGCGACGACCGGCACGCAGCCATAGGCAAGGCCATAGAGCTGGGTCAGCCCGCACGGCTCGAACCGCGACGGGATCAGGATGGCGTCGGCGCCGCCCTGCATCAGATGCGACAGCGCCTCGTCATAGCCGATCCGCACCCCGATCCGGCCGGGGTGCCGCGCCGCCGCCTCCTGAAAGGCATGTTCGAGCCACGCATCGCCCGAGCCGAGCAACGCCAGCCGTCCGCCGCCCGCGACCAGCGCGTCGAGCGTGTCGGCGAGCACGTCCATGCCCTTCTGCCACGTCAGTCGCGACACGACGCAGAACAGCGGCCCGTCGCCCGGTTCGAGCGCAAATGCCTGTTCCAGCGCGTCTTTGTTGATCGAGCGCAGCGCCAGGTTGCTGGCGTCGTAGCGCTCGGGAAGCGCCGCGTCCGCCGCCGGGTTCCACACCGCCGGGTCGATGCCGTTGACGATCCCCGACACGCGGTCGCGGCGCGCGCGGATAAGTCCTTCGAGTCCCATGCCGAAATCGGAGTGCAGGATCTCGGCGGCGTAAGTGGGGCTGACGGTGGTGATCGCGTCGGCGGCCTCCAGCCCGGCCTTCAGATAGCCGACCCCACCATAATATTCGACGCCATCGACCGCGAAAGCACGGTCCGGGAGCGCAAGTGACCCGAAAATACCGGCGTCGTAGCGCCCCTGGAACGCGATATTGTGGATCGTCATCACCGATTTCGCAGCCCGGGCGCGGGCGGGCGCAAAACGGAGATAAGCCGGCGCCAGCCCCGACTGCCAATCGTGCGCGTGAAGCACGTCGAAGCGGAAGCCCTTGACCGCGCCCGAGGCGAGATCGGCCGCCGCGCGCCCGAACGCGGCGAAGCGTCGCCAATTGTCGTCCCAGTCGCGCCCCGACGGATCGCCATAGGGCCCGCCCTCGCGCGCGAAATAGCCGGGCGCATCAAGCACCAGCAATTTGTGTCCGCCGATCGCGCCCGACAGCAGCCGCGCCGGCGCGCCGATCAGGTCCGGCCAGTCGTGGAGCGCCGCCGATCCCTGGATCGCTGCCATCACGCGCGGATAGCCGGGGACGAGCGTGACGACGTTCACGTCATGCGGCATCAACGCCGCGGGCAGCGCGCCGACCACGTCGCCGAGCCCACCGGTCTTGACGAGCGGATAGGCTTCGGAGGCGACCGACAGGACCGAGATCGTCATGCCGTCACAGCTCCAGCCGGTCGATCATCGGCTGGGTGACGAGGCACACGCCCTTGTCGGTGCGGCGGAAGCGGTGCCCGTCGAGCACCGGGTCCTCACCGACCACCAGCCCGTCGGGAATGATGACGCCGCGGTCGAGCACCACCTTGCTCAACCGGGCGTTGCGGCCGATCTTGCAATAGGGCAGCACCACCGCCTCATCGAGCGACGAGTAACTGTGCGTGCGCACGCCCGTCGAGATCAGGCTGCGGTGCACGTTCGACCCGGAGATGATCGTGTCGCCCGCCACGAGGCTCGACACCGCCTGCCCCCGCCGCCCCTCGATATCATGGACGAATTTGGCGGGCGGGGTCAGCTCCGAATAGGTCCACAGCGGCCACTCGCGATCGTAGAGGTCGAGCTGCGGGACGACATCGGTCAGGTCGATATTCGCCTCCCAATACGCGTCGACCGTTCCGACGTCGCGCCAATAGGCGGCGGGCTCTTCGGGCGAGCGGACGCAGCTCGCCGAGAAGCGGTGCGCATGGGCATGGCCGTGCTTGACCAGATACGGAATGATATCCTTGCCGAAATCGCGCGATGACCCTTCGGTCGCGGCATCACGGCGCAATTCCTCGATCAGCAGCTTCGTGTTGAAGACATAGATGCCGAGGCTGGCGAGCGCGATATCGGGCTGACCGGGGATCGACGGCGGATCGGCAGGCTTTTCGACGAAGTCGACGATCCGGTCGTTGCCGTCGACGTGCATGACGCCGAACGCGACCGCCTCCATCCGCGGGACTTCCATGCACGCGACCGTGACATCGGCACCGCTGTCGCAGTGCTGTCGCAGCATGATCTCATAGTCCATCTTGTAGATATGGTCGCCGGCGAGGATGACCATGAATTCCGGCGCGCTCTCGGCAATGATGTCGATGTTCTGGTAGACCGCGTCGGCAGTGCCCTCATACCATTGAAATTCGCTGATCCGCTGTGAAGCGGGCAGGATGTCGAAGCTCTCGTTCCGCTCGGGCCGCAAGAAGTTCCACCCGCGCTGCAGATGGCGGATCAATGAATGCGCCTTGTACTGCGTCGCAACGCCGATACGGCGAATACCCGAGTTGATCGCGTTCGACAAAGCGAAGTCAATAATCCGGCTCTTACCACCGAAGTAGACAGCTGGTTTCGCACGCGTATCGGTTAGTTCCTTTAACCGGCTGCCCCTGCCCCCGGCGAGGACATAGGCCATTGCATCGCGCGCCAGCGGCTGACCTTTGCGTTCGTCCACGTCAGGCTCTCCTTCCCTGCATCTTTACTTGTCGTTCATCAGGCGTTAACCATGTTGTCACGGTCTTGACGCCAAAAGGCGCGGGTAACGTGAGTGTGTGCGTAGCCAGAACACGACGACTATCGAGAGGATCGCCGATGCACCCCGCCTGCCAACCCCGTTCCGCCGACGGTTTGATCCGCGGCGTCGCCTGTGCGCTCGTCCCGTCGCTGCTTGCCTGGGGCGCGATCTTCGCGCTCGTCGGCCGGATCGTCTGAACCGGGGTCACGCCTCCGGTTCCCATTCGAGCATCACCGTCGCCAGCGGCGGCAGCGTCACTTCCGCATGACCGCCGCTCGCGACCACGCCACCGAGATTGCCCAGCCCCGAGCCCCAGTAATCGTGCGCGTCGGAATTGAGCACCTCGCGCCAGCGGCCGTCGTGCGGCAGCGGGACGCGATACGGCATCCGCGCCACCGGAGTCATGTTGACGATCACCGCGATCGGTGCCGCGCCCGGTGCCGAGCGTAGCCAGACGAACACCGAATTGGCGGCATCGTCCCGCACCAGCCAGCGGAAGCCGTCGCGCTCGCAATCGCGGGCATGGAGCGCGCGCTTCTCGCGGTAGAGGCGGTTGAGATCGCGGACCAGCTTTCGGACGCCATCATGCGCGTGCGAGTGGAGCAGATCCCAGTCGAGCGACCGCTCCTCGCTCCATTCGGCGCGCTGCGCGAACTCCTGCCCCATGAACAGCAGCTTCTTGCCGGGATAGCCCCACATCATCGCATAATAGGTGCGGAGATTGGCGAACTTCTGCCAATCGTCGCCGGGCATCTTGGTCAGCATCGAGCCCTTGCCGTGCACGACCTCGTCATGGCTGATCGGCAGCACGAAATTCTCGTCGAAGGCATAGACCAGCCCGAAGGTGATCGCGTCGTGGTGATGCTTCCGGTGGACCGGCTCACGCGCCATGTACTTCAGCGTGTCGTGCATCCAGCCCATGTTCCACTTGAACCCAAAGCCGAGCGCGGTGCGCGGGGCCTCGTCATAGGCGGGGGCGGAGACGCCGGGCCAGCTGGTCGATTCCTCGGCGACGGTGAACACGCCGGGCTCGCGGGCGTAGAGCGCGCGATTGGCGGCGCGCATGAAGTCGACCGCCTCCCAATTCTCGCGCCCGCCCTCGCGATTGGCGATCCACTCGCCATCCTTGCGCGAATAATCGCGGTACAGCATCGAGGCGACCGCATCGACGCGCAGGCCGTCGACATGATAGCGCTCGGCCCAGAAGAGCGCGTTGTTGACGAGGAACGCCGACACCTCGCGCCGCCCGAAATTGTAGATCGCGGTGTTCCAGTCGGGGTGGTAGCCGAGCCGCGGGTCCTCATGTTCGTACAGCGCGGTGCCGTCGAAGCGAGACAGGCCATGCGCGTCGGTCGGGAAATGCGCCGGCACCCAATCGAGCAGGACGCCGATCCCGGCGCGATGCGCGCCGTCGACGAAGCGCGCGAAGCCCTCGTGATCGCCGAACCGCGCGCTGGGGGCATAGAGGCCGGTGGTCTGATAGCCCCAGCTCGGATCATAGGGATGCTCCGAGATCGGCATGAACTCGATGTGCGTAAAGCCCATCGACGCCGCATACGGGATCAAGCGTTCGGCCAACTGGTCCCACGTCAGGAACCAGCCGTTCTCGTCGCGCTGCCAGCTGCCGGGATGGACCTCGTAGATGCTGATCGGCGCGCGACGCGGATCGACCGACGCCCAAGCCTCGCGATGCGCGGCGTCGCCCCATTCATGGTGCATCGGCGCGGTGGTCAGCGAGGCGGTCTTGGGGCGCAGCTCGGCGGCGAAGGCATAAGGATCGGCCTTGAGCGGCTGGAGCGTGCCATCGGGACCGGTAATCGCATATTTATAGGCACGGCCCGCGCCGATGTCGGGCAGGAACAGCTCCCAGACGCCGGTGTCGCTGCGCCGGCGCATCCCGTGGCGGCGCAGATCCCAGTCGTTGAAGTCACCGACCACCGCCACGCGCCGGGCATTGGGCGCCCAGACCGCGAAATGGACGCCCTCCGCACCCTCGTGCACGATCAGGTGCGCGCCCATCTTGTCGTGAAGGCGGAAATGCGTGCCTTCGTTCATCAGGAAATCGTCGGTCGGCCCGAGCACCGGGCCGAAACTATACGGGTCGGTCACCCACCATTCCGCGCCACCGCCCTGCGCGACATAGCGCAGCGGTTGCGGATCGCCGTCGATCACCCCCTCGAACAGTCCGCGATCGTCGACCCGCGTCAGCGTCCCAAGCGCCTCGCCCGCCAGTGTATGCGCGACCGCGACATCCGCCCCCGGTATCCAGACGCGCGCGAACGTGCCCTCCGGCCCGTGATGCGGGCCGAGCAGCGCAAAGGGATCCTCGTTGGTGCCGTCCAGCAGCGCATCGATCGCGGCGGCGGGCGGCTTCACTTCACGCCCCAGATCTCGTGTGCATATTCGCCGATCGTGCGATCCGACGAGAACCAGCCCATGTTCGCGACGTTGCGGATCGCACTGCGGCTCCACCCGTCACGATCCGCCCAGCGCGCATCGACGTCGCGCTGCGCAGCGGCATAGGCGTCGAAATCGGCCGCCACCATGAACCAGTCATGGTCGTACAGGCCGTTCATGAGATCGCGGTAGCGGTCGTGGTCATCTGGTGAAAACACACCGGACGCGATCGCGTTCACCGCCTGCGCGAGTTCCGCCGAATTTTCGATGACCTCACGCGGGTTGTAGCCACCGGCACGCTTTGCCGCGACCTCGTCGGCGGTCAGGCCGAAGATCACGATATTGTCGGCACCGACATGATCGCGAATCTCGACGTTCGCGCCGTCGAGCGTGCCGATCGTCAGCGCGCCGTTGAGCGCGAATTTCATGTTGCCAGTGCCCGATGCCTCCATGCCGGCGGTCGAGATTTGCTCGGACAGGTCGGCGGCCGGCACCATCCGCTCGGCGAGGCTGACGTTGTAATTGGGGACGAACGCGACCTTGAGCAGCCCGCCGATCGACGGATCGGCGTTGACGCGCCGCGCGACGTCGCCGGCCAGCTTGATGATGAGCTTGGCCTGATGATAGCTCGACGCCGCCTTGCCCGCGAACAGCTTGACGCGCGGCGTCCAGTCGCGTTCCGGGTGGCTGCGGATCTGATCGTAGAGCGCCACCGTTTCGATGATGTTGAGCAACTGGCGCTTGTATTCGTGGATGCGCTTGATCTGCACGTCGAAGATCGCCGACGGATCGAGCCGCACGCCCATCTCGGTGCGCAGATAGTCCGATAGTGCGGCCTTGTTCGCGCGCTTCACCGCCGCGAAGCGTTCGCGGAACGACGCATCCTCGGCGAACGGCGCGAGTGCGGTCAGCCGCTGCGCATCGTCCATGAAGCCGTCACCGATCGCCTCGCGGATCAGCGACGTCAGCCCCGGATTGCATTCCTGCAACCAGCGGCGCGGGGTGATGCCGTTGGTCTTGTTGTTGATCCGTTCGGGGTAAAGGTGATGGAGGTCGGCGAAGACCGTCGTCTTCATCAGGCCCGTATGCAGCGCCGCCACGCCGTTGACGCTGTGCGAACCGGCAAAGGCGAGATTGGCCATGCGGACGCGCCGCTCGCCGCCCTCGTCGATCAGGCTGATCGCGGCGATCGCGCGGTCGTCCAGCCCGTCCGCTTGCCGCGCGGCGCGAAGCAATCGGGCGTTGATCGCATAGACCAATTGCATGTGGCGCGGCAGCAGCCGTTCGAACAGCGGCAGCGGCCAGCTCTCCAGCGCCTCGGGCAAGAGCGTGTGGTTGGTGTAGCCGAACGTCGCCTGCGTGATCTCCCACGCCTCGTCGAAGGCGAGGCCGTGCTCGTCGAGCAGCAGCCGCATCAGCTCGGCGACCGATACCGCCGGATGCGTGTCGTTGAGCTGGATCGCGGCGCGGGTCGGCAGCGTGCGGATGTCGCCGAAATACTGGACGTGGCGGCGGACGATGTCCTGGATCGAGGCGGAGGAGAAGAAATATTCCTGCCGCAGCCGCAGCTCCTGCCCCGCCGCGGTCGTATCATTGGGGTAGAGGACGCGCACCAGGGTTTCGGCGCGCAGCTGGTCGGCCATTGCGCCCGCGAAATCGCCCTGGTTGAACGCGTCGAGCTTGAACGGATCGAGGCTGCGCGCGGTCCACAGCCGCAGTGTGTTGACGCGCCGCCCGCGCCAGCCGACCACCGGCGTGTCGACCGCCATCGCCTCGACGATTTCGCCCGGCTTCCACGTCACCGCGCCGCTTTCGTCGCCGTGCACCTCGCCGCCGAAGCCGATCACGTACGCGCTTTCGCGGCGGCGGAATTCCCACGGGTTGCCGTATTGCAGCCACGTCTCGGGCAGTTCGACCTGCCAGCCGTCATCAATCCGCTGGCGGAACATGCCGTTCACGTAGCGGATGCCGTAGCCGTAGGCGGGCAGGTCGAGCGTGGCGAGGCTCTCCATGAAGCACGCCGCCAGCCGGCCGAGGCCACCGTTGCCGAGTGCGGCGTCAGGCTCAATTTCCTCCAGCGCGGCGAGATCGACGCCCAGTTCGCGCAGCGCTGCCGCCACCTCCTCGCGCGCCGACAGATTAGCGAGCGTGTCGCGCAGCAGTCGTCCGATCAGGAATTCGAGGCTGAGATAATAGACGCGCTTCGCCCCCGCGGCATGCGCGGCCTTCGTGGAGACCATCCAGCGTTCGATGATCTCGTTACGGACGGTGAGGATCGTCGCCGCCAGCCAGTCATGCGGACGCGCGGCCTGCTCGTCCTTGCCGATGCGATGCACCAGCGTGTCGAGGATATTGAGCGCCAGCGGACCCCGCTGCTGCACGGTTTCGGTCTCGATCACCCCTACCCCCTTGTTCGTACGTGCAATGCCTAGGCGGTCGCCGGTGTCCCAGCAACGCTTTCCGCCGACCGGCCGCGATACGCCTGCACGTCGAGCGCGGCGCCGAGCAGGAAGGCGTAGACGCTGAGCCACAGCCACGTCAGCGCGACGATGATCGCCCCGAGCGACCCATAGGTCGCGCCGTAATTGCCGAAGTTCGCGACGTAGAGGCTGAAACCGGTGGTCGCGAGCAGCCAGACGAGCGTCGCGGTCACCGTCCCCGGCGTCGCCCAGCGGAGTCGCGCGCCGTGGCGGTACGGGCCGAAGCGGAAGAGCAGCGACGCGCCGGTGATGACGATCGTCGCGAGCAGCGCATAGGTGGCAATGCGGATCAGCGCGAGGACGATGCCCGGGAACCACGGGATCAGCGTACCGATTAACGCCACCACCGCGCTGGCGGCGATGCCAAGAAAGATCAGCACGATCCCGCCGAGCACGATTGCGAACGAGGTCAGTGTCCAGACGATGAAGTTGCGCTTCTCCTTCACCTCATAGGCGACGTTGAGCGCGGTCATCATCGCGGTCGCCGCCTTGCTGCCGCCGTAGAGCGCGATCAGCAGCGCGACGATCAATCCCAGGCCCTTGCGTCCCTGCGACCCGGAGGTGACGATATCGAGCTGTTCCCCGATCAACGTCGCGACATCGCCGGGGAGCGAGACGAACAGCGCCCGAATGTCCTCCTGCACCGTCGAAGGATCGGCGAACAGGCCGTAGGTGAAGACCGTCACCGCCAGGATCGGGGCGATCGACGAGATGATGTAGAAGGCAGCACCGGCCGCGATCAGCCCGAGATTGTCGTCGTTCGACGCGGCGTAGGCGGCTTTCATCTGGCCCCACCAGTCACGCCGGAAGGATCGCCAGAGATCGGTCGAGGATAGATCGATGTTCATTACGGGGGCGAACGCAGCGGCGCGGCGTAGGCTCCCGGTGGACGGGTTGTTTTGGGTTAGTCTGTCCTTCGTCAGTCCCGCGCACGCGGGAATCCAGAACCTCTGGCGTTTCGCTTCTATCGACAGGCCTGCGCGTCTGGATTCCCGCCTTCGCGGGAATGACGGAGATGAGGGTCGTGATCGCCGCCCCAGCCTCCGTCGCCCCTGCGGAGGCAGGGGCCTATGGCCGTATCGTATGCCGGTCGGCCTGACACAGGATCGCCGTGCCATGTGTCAGATGTTATTCGACATTCCACAGACATGGGCCCCTGCCTACGCAGGGGCGACGGCTATACCGTGAAGCTCTCGCCGCAGCCGCAGGCGCCCTTGGCGTTGGGGTTGTTGAAGACGAAGCCGGCGGTGAAATCGTCCTCGACCCAGTTCATCGTCGAGCCGATCAGATACAGGATCGACCCGCCGTCGACGAACAGGGTGCCGCCCGGCGTCTCGATCCGTTCGTCCATCGGCGTGGCCTGGGTGACGTAATCGACCGAATAGGCGAGCCCCGAACAGCCGCGGCGCGGGGTCGACAGCTTGACGCCGATCGCCCCCTCGGGTGCCTTGGCCATCAGATCGGCGATGCGCGCCTCGGCGGTCGGCGTCAGCAGCAGCGGCGCGGGGCGCGCGCGGAGCGTGGTGGCCATCACAACATCCCCAGTTCGAGCCGCGCGTCGTCGGACATCTTCTGCGGGTCCCACGGCGGATCCCAGACGAGGTTGACGTCGGCAAACGCAATGCCCGGCACCGCGGCGACGCGCATCTCGACCTCGCCGGGCATCGACTCAGCAACCGGGCAGTGCGGCGTGGTTAGCGTCATCGTCACCGCGGCATGGCCGTCCTCGGTGACGTCGACGCCGTAGATCAGCCCGAGGTCGTAGATATTAACCGGGATTTCGGGGTCGAAAATGTCCTTGAGCGCATCGATCACCGCCTCGTACAGCGCGCCGCCGGGTTCGTGCGCGGCCTCCCCGCTCGGCTTCTGCGCAAGGAATCCCGACAGATAGTCGCGCTGCCGTTCCGCCCCCGTATCGACTGCGTCGGACACCTGCGCGCGCGGCGGCTTGTCGACCGCCTCGACCGTTTCGCTCCTCACCGAGTCGCTCATCCGAAAATCCTCTTCACTCGCTCGATTCCGGCCGCCAGCGCCGCCACGTCCTCGGGGCCGTTGTAGACCGCGAAGCTGGCGCGCGCGGTCGCCTCGACGCCCAGCGCCGCCATCAGCGGCTGGGCGCAATGATGCCCGGCGCGGATCGCGACCCGGCTCTCGTCCAAGATGGTGCCGATGTCGTGCGGATGCACCCCCTCCATCACGAAGGAGACGATCCCGGCGCTGTCGTCCGGCCCGAGCACGCGGATCGAGTTGACGTGCGACAGCGCCGCACGCGCTTCGCGCACCAGCGCGGTTTCGTGCGCGTGGATGCGGTCGAGTCCGATCGCGCGGACGTAATCGACCGCCGCCGACAGACCGAGCGCGCCGACGATATGCGGCGTCCCCGCCTCGAAGCGCGTCGGCGCGGGAGCGTAGGTGGTGCGCTCGAACGAGACGCGGTCGATCATCGACCCGCCGCCCTGATAGGGTGGCATCGCGTCGAGCAGCTCGGCGCGCGCCCACAGCACGCCGATGCCAGTCGGGCCGTAGAGCTTGTGCCCGGAGAAGACGTAGAAATCGCAGCCGAGCGCGGCGACGTCTACGCGCACGCGCGGCACCGCCTGACAGCCGTCGATCAGGATCTTCGCACCGACCGCATGCGCGATCGCGCTGGCCTTCGCCACGTCGAGAATCGAGCCGAGCACGTTCGAGACATGCGCCAGCGCGACGAGCTTGTGTTCGGGGCGGATCATCGCCGCCATCGCGTCGAGGTCGATGCGATGATCGTGCGTGAGCGGGATCACGTCGATCGCGGCGCCGACGCGCTCGGCGACCATCTGCCACGGCACGATGTTACTGTGATGCTCGAGCATCGACAGCAGGATGCGGTCGCCGGCCTTGAGATTCTGTGCCGCCCATGACTGCGCGACGAGGTTGATCGCCTCGGTCGCGCCGCGCACGAACACGATCTCGTTCGCGGGCGCGCCGATCAGGTCGGCGATGTTGGCGCGCGCGGCCTCATAGGCCAGCGTCATGTCCGCCGAACGCTGGTACACGCCGCGGTGGACGGTGGCGTAGGTGGTGTCGTAGCCGCGGGTGATCGCGTCGATCACGGGCTTCGGCTTCTGCGCGGTCGCGGCGGTGTCGAGATACGCCCAACCCTCCGGGATCGCGGGAAAATCTGTGACCAGATCGAGCGGGGCGTCGAGCGTGGTCATACTCCCCTCCCTGCAAGGGAGGGGCTGGGGGTGGGTTGCGTGCTCATGCTACGGCTCCGACGGGGTGAGGCGACCGTATCTCCCGGACGCCACCCACCCCCGGCCCCTCCCTTGCAGGGAGGGGAGATCACAACGCGCTCTCCAGCCATGCATCAGCATCGGCGGCGAAGGCGTCGCGGACCGTCTCGTCGCCGATCCGGTCGAGCGCATCGGCGACGAAGGCGCGGGTCAGCAGCGCCTTGGCGCGCGGTGCGGGGATGCCGCGGCTTTCCATGTAGAACAGCGCGCGCGCGTCGAGTTCACCGACCGTCGCGCCGTGCGCGCACTTCACGTCGTCGGCGAAGATCTCCAGCTCGGGCTTGAGGTTGACGGTCGCGGTGCGGTGCAGGAGCAGCCCGCGCAACGATTGCTCGCCGTCGGTCTTCTGCGCGTGACGCGCGACCTCGACCGCGGCGGCGAGGCTCGCCTGCGACTGGTCGGCGGCGACCGCGCGCCACAATTGATGCGACTGGCCGTTGGGCTCGGCGTGGCGGACCCGCACCGCGCATTCCTGCTTGAGCCGGTCGCGGGTCAGCAGCGCGCCGCCGTACTCGGCATAGCCGCCCTCGCCCGCCAGCGTGATCGCGGCGTCGATGCGGACGCCCTGATCGCCCGCCGCGAGCATCGTGCCGATCAGGCTTGCGCCCTCGCCCAGCTCCGCCTCGTCGCGGAGCGTGACGAAGCCCGCACCCTGCGTCATGCGGACCGCGCGCATCAGCCGCGCCGCCTTGCCGAGCCGGATGCGGGTGTTGCGGTTCGACCAGCCCGCGCCGACGAACGTCTCGACGACCTGCGCCGAGGTGTCGGTGTCGAGCACGATCTCGGCGGCGACGTGGTTGTCGCCGCCGGTCGCGACATGCACGACCTGCACCGGGTGCGCGACCGCCTGCGCATCGAGGTGGAGCGACCAGCCGCGCGTGGCGCGCTTGCCGAGCGCGTGCGCGCCGGGGGCGAGGTCGCCGACGCGGACGCGGTGGAGGTCGCTGGCGGCGTCATCGAGGACGCCGTCGACGAACAGCAATTTCGCGCCGGGCAGGTCGAGGAACTGCGCTTGCGGACGCGTGATCGGCGTGAGCGCGGCGGCGGCGGCGATCCCGCCGAGATCCGCCCAGCGCCACGCTTCCTCACGGTTGGAGGGGAGATCGAGGGTCATGCGATGGGGCCTTGGATGTCGTGCGACGCAGTGAGGGCGCGGATCGGGGTGGTTCGCGCAGAGCACGCAGAGGGCGCAGAGTGGTGCCGCGCTGCCGCGTCAGCGGCTCTCATCACTACCAGCCGCGACGATGCAAGCGCGCCGCCGCGCGCGGAACCGCTCTGCGCCCTTGGCGTGCTCTGCGCGAACCACTTCACGCCGCCACCTCGGCATAACCCTGCCGCTCTAGCTCGTGCGCCAGCTCCGGGCCACCCGAGCGCGTGATGCGGCCGTCGGCGAGGACGTGGACGCGGTCGGGCTGCACGTAATCGAGCAGGCGCTGATAGTGGGTGATGAGCAGCACCGCCTTGGTCGGCTGGCGCATGATGCGGTTGATGCCGTCGCCGACGATCCGCAGCGCGTCGATGTCGAGCCCCGAGTCGGTCTCGTCGAGGATGGCGAAGGCGGGGTCGATGATGCCCATCTGCACCATCTCGTTGCGCTTCTTCTCGCCGCCCGAGAAGCCGACGTTGACCGGGCGCTTGAGCATGTCCTGCTGGAGCCCGAGCGCGTCGGCCTGTGCGCGCGCGAGCTTGAGGAATTCGGCGCCCGACAGCGGCTTCTCGCCGCGGCTGGTGCGCTGCGCGTTGAGCGATTCGCGCAGGAACTGGACGTTCGAGACGCCGGGGATCTCGACCGGATACTGGAAGCCTAGGAACACGCCGGCGGCGGCGCGCTCGTGGGGTTCCTTCTCCAGCAGGTCTTCGCCGTTGAAGGTGATCGAGCCTTCGGTCACCTCGTAGCCGGGGCGGCCGCCGAGGACATAGCCGAGCGTCGACTTGCCCGCGCCGTTCGGCCCCATGATCGCGTGGATCTCGCCCGCGTTCACCTCGAGCGACAGGCCCTTGAGGATTTCCTTGCCGTCGATTTCGGCGTGGAGGTTTTCAATCTTTAACATCGTCATCCCGGCGTAGGCCGGGATCCAGTCCCGACCGGTGTAACTGGACCCCGGCCTTCGCCGGGGTGACGGAAGGGATTAGCCTACCGAACCCTCAAGGCTGATCCCGAGCAGCTTCTGCGCCTCGACCGCGAACTCCATCGGGAGTTGTTGCAGCACCTCGCGCGCGAAGCCGTTGACGATCAGCGCGACCGCCGCCTCGGCATCCAGCCCGCGCGACATCGCGTAGAACAATTGGTCCTCGCTGATCTTGCTGGTCGTCGCCTCATGCTCGATCTGCGCGCTGGGGTTCTTCACCTCGATATACGGCACGGTGTGTGCGCCGCACTGGTCGCTGAGCAGCAGCGAGTCGCATTGCGTGAAGTTGCGGACGTTCTCCGCGCTCGCCGCCACGCGCACCAGCCCGCGATAGGTGTTGTCCGAACGCCCGGCGCTGATCCCCTTCGACACGATCGTCGACTTGGTGTTCTTGCCGAGGTGGATCATCTTGGTGCCGGTGTCGGCCTGCTGGCGGTTGTTCGTGACCGCCACCGAATAGAATTCGCCGACCGAGCCGTCGCCGGCCAGCACGCACGACGGATACTTCCAGGTGATCGCGCTGCCGGTTTCGACCTGCGTCCAGCTGACCTTGCTATTGCGGCCCTGACACAGCGCGCGCTTGGTGACGAAATTGTAGATGCCGCCGACGCCGTTCTCGTCGCCGGGGTACCAGTTCTGGACGGTCGAATATTTGATCTCGGCATCGTCCATCGCGACCAGCTCGACCACCGCGGCGTGGAGCTGGTTCTCGTCGCGCATCGGCGCGGTGCAGCCTTCGAGATAGGAGACATACGCGCCCTCGTCGGCGACGATCAGCGTGCGTTCGAATTGGCCGGTGTTCTCGGCGTTGATGCGGAAATAGGTGCTCAGCTCCATCGGGCAGCGCACGCCCTTCGGCACATAGACGAACGTTCCGTCGGAGAAGACCGCCGAGTTGAGCGTCGCGAAATAATTGTCGCGCTGCGGGACGACCTTGCCGAGCCACTTCTTCACCAGCTCGGGATATTCGCGGATCGCCTCGCTGATCGACAGAAAAATCACCCCCGCCGCCTTCAGCTCGGCGCGGAAGGTGGTGGCGACCGAGACGCTGTCGAACACCGCGTCGACCGCGACCTTGCGCGCGCCCTCGACGCCCGCCAGCACTTCCTGCTCGGCGATCGGGATGCCGAGCTTCTCATAGGTGCGGCGGATTTCGGGATCGAGCTCGTCGAGCGAGGCGATCGTCTTCTTCACCTTCGGCTCGGCGTAATAATACGCATCCTGATAGTCGATCGGCGGCACGTTGAGCTTCGCCCAGTCGGGCGCCTCAAGCGTCTGCCAGACGCGAAACGCCTTCAGTCGCCAGTCGAGCATCCATTCGGGCTCGTTCTTCTTCGCCGAGATGTAGCGGACGGTGTCTTCGTTCAGCCCCTTGGGCGCGAAGTCCTGCTCGATATCGGTCGCGAAGCCCCATTCGTACTTCTTGGCGACGGCGGCGTGTGCCTCGGCGTTCTTGGTGGCCATGATTATGCCTCAACCTTCATCTGCTGCTGCGCCGTCGCCGGCGCGTCTGCGGCGAGTTGCGCCAGCGTGATCCCCGCCAGCGCCCCGCGCACCGCCCGGTTGACCGCACCCCAGTGCGGCTTCACCCGGCAATTTCCCTCGATCGCGCAATCGTGATTCTCGGCGTCGACGCACGAGGTCATCGCGATCGGCCCCTCGACCGCCTCGACGATGTCGGCGAGCGTGATCGACGCCGGCGGGCGCGACAGACGGAAACCGCCGCCCTGCCCGCGCGCGCTGTCGATCAGCCCCGCCGCCGCCAGCTTGCTGACCAGCTTCTGCGCGGTCGGCAGCGGCACGCCCGTCTCCTCGGCGAGCGAGGTCGCATTCTGCCGCGCCATCCCGCCGCAATGCCGCGCGGCGGCGCCGAGCAGCACCACGGCATAGTCGGTCAGGCTGGAAAGACGCATCAGTTGCGAACCACTCTCAAATCGGATCGAATTGTTCCGATTGGCAGATGGTCGTTTGCGCGCGCGAAATCAACCGTTGCGTGCGGATCAAAAAAAGGGCCCGGCATCGCTGCCGGGCCCTCCAGGAAAGAGACTTCCCTGAGGAAGCCCTTCGGGTCGCAGGGATCTTATGCCGCTGATTCGGCCGCAAAGATTGGATGGATGCGACGCCGCGTCCGGCAAAACTTACAATTGCTGCGCGCTTGATCTCCCCGCGCGGGAAGGCGAAACGACGCTTTATGGCCGATCTGCTCTCCCGCCTCGCGCATGCGCTCGACCCCGAAACCGCGCATGTCTGGGCGATTCGCGCGCTCGGCGGCTGGGGGCGGAGCGGCGCGCCGCTGGCGGGCGCGATGCCGCGGCTGGAGACGACGGTCGCGGGCGTCCGCTTTCCCAACCCGGTCGGGCTGGCGGCGGGGCTCGACAAGGATGCGCGCGCGATCACCGGGCTGATGGCGCTGGGGTTCGGGTCGATCGAGGTCGGGACGCTGACGCCGCGCGCGCAGGCGGGCAATCCGAAGCCGCGGCTGTTCCGGCTGGTCGAGGATCGCGCGGTCATCAACCGGATGGGGTTCAACAACGGCGGACTAACGGACGGCGTCGCGCGCGCCAAGGCGGCGAACCGGCGCGGCGGGGTGCTGGGGATCAACGTCGGCGCGAACAAGGACGCGACCGATCGCGTCGCCGATTATGTCGCGGGCGTGCGCGCGGCGGCACCGGTCGCCGATTATGTGACGATCAACATCAGCTCGCCCAACACGCCGGGGCTGCGCGACCTTCAGGAAGGCACGGCGCTCGACGAATTGCTCGCGGCGTGCGTCGCGGAGCGCGGGGCGACGCCGCTGTTCCTGAAGATCGCGCCCGATCTCGACGCAGGCGGGATCGACGGCGTCGCAAAGGCAGCGATCGCGCGCGGGGTCGATGCTTTGGTGATCGGCAACACGACGATCTCGCGGCCGCCGCTGCGCAGTGTTCATGGCGGAGAGACGGGTGGGCTGTCGGGCGCGCCGCTGCGCACGCTGGCGGCGGCGAAGCTGGCTGAGGTGCGCGCGGCGACCGGCGGACAGATCGCGCTGGTCGCGGCCGGCGGAATCGACAGCGGCGCGGAGGCTTATGCGCGGATCAGAGCGGGGGCGAGCCTGGTGCAGCTATATTCGGCGCTGGTGTATGAAGGTGCCGGGTTGCCGCGGCGGGTGGTGAGCGAGCTGGCGACGTGCCTGGCGCGCGACGGGTTCAAGAGCGTGGCGGAGGCGGTAGGGGCCTAGCAGACCCGTCATCCCGGACTTGATCCGGGATCCCGCTCTCTGCCCGGTCGACAGGAAGAAGCGGGGCCCCGGATCAAGTCCGGGGCGACGAAGTAGTGGGGGTGTCGCCTCTTACGGTCGCCCCGGCGCCGGCTCGATCGCGACCTTGCCCTCGCGGCGCGGGTCGTAGCCGCCGTCGAGGCGACCGTCGCGCAGGATGATGCCGTGGAGGCCCGAATCCTCGCCCTGCCCGGGCCGCACGACGATGCCGCGCGCCGCCAGTCCATCGCGTACCGCCGGGGGAAAGCGCGACGCCTCGCCCTGATAGGCGTCGCCCTTCGCGATCAGGTTCGGCAGCGCCAATGCGTCCTGCATCGGCAGTTTCCAGTCGATCGCCGCCACCGCCGCCTTGCCGACATAGGCGAGGATCGCATTGCCCCCCGCCGAGCCGAGCGCGCCGACGAAGCCGCGCGCGCCGTCGAGCAGCACCAGCGGCGTCATCGACGAGCGCGGGCGCTTGCCCGCCGCGACCGCATTGGCGGCGGGGCGGCCAGCGGCGTCGCGCGGGCTGAACGAGAAATCGGTCATCTGGTTGTTGAGGAAGAAGCCGTCGACCATCCGGCCCGAGCCGAAGATCGATTCGACCGTGGTGGTGATCGACACGACATTGCCGCCCGCATCGCCGATGACGAAATGCGAGGTGCCGGTCGGCTCGAGCGTGCGGTCGGCGGCGGCGGCCGGCGCGCCGGCGGGTGTGCCGGGCGCGGGCGCCGGGCCGGCGCGGGTGCCGATCAGTTGCGCGCGCTTCGCGAGATAGTCGGGGGCGAGCAGCCCGGCGACCGGCACGTCGACGAACGCGGGATCGCCGACGTAGCGGTCACGGTCGGCGTACATCAACCGGCTCGCCTCGGCGAACAGGAACCATGCCTGCGGGTCGTTCGGCCCGCGCGTCGCGATGTCGGTGCGCTCGAGCAGCCCGAGCAATTCGAGCAGCCCGACCCCGCTGGCGGGCGGCGGCGGCGCGCAGACCAGCAGCACCCGGTACGGCGCGCAGACCGGCTCGCGCACCACCGGGCGATAGGCGGCGAGATCGGCGAGCGTCATCGTGCCGGCGAGCGGCCCCTGCATGGTGCGCGCGACGATCCGCCGCGCGGTTTCGCCGGTGTAGAGCGCGTCGGGGCCTTGCTGGGCCAGCCGCGTCAGGAAGGCGGCATAAGCGGGGTTGCGGAGCCGGTCGCCCGCGTGCAGCAGCCCGCCGCCGGGCCGCGCGAAATAGGCGCGCACGTCGGGCGCGCCCAGTTCGGCGTAATTACCCCCGAGAAAGCGCGCGAGCCGCGGCGAGACGGTGAACCCGTCCTTCGCGGTACGGCGGGCATCGCCGAACAACTCGTTCCACTGCAGCCGGCCATGTTCGGCCTGCACCATCGCCAGCATCTTCACCGCGCCGGGCACGCCGGTCGCGCGGCCGCTGAGCACCGCCTGCGCAAAGGGCAGCGGCTGGCCGTTATCGTCGAGGAACATGTCGGGTGTCGCACCCGCCGGGGCGGTTTCGCGCCCGTCGTAGATGCGGACCTGCCGTGCGGCGGCGTCGTAATACGTCAGGAACGCCCCGCCCCCGACGCCGGAGCTTTGCGGCTCGACCAGCGACAGCATCGCCTGCACCGCCACCGCCGCATCCGCCGCCGAGCCGCCGCGGCGCAGCACCGCCATGCCAGCGTCGGTGGCGAGCGGGTTGGCCGAGACGACGAACATCTGCGCGGCGTGCGGCGCGGCCGTCGATGCCGAAGGCGCGACCGCGCGCTGCGGCGTGGCGCACGCACCGAGCAACAAGGTCGCCCCGAACAGGATCAGGCGGCGGCACAGGGGAGCGGTTCTCGGATCGATCATCGGCCCGGCGATAGCCCCGCGCCGGGACAGCGTCCATGCTGGCGCGGCGTGGAAATCCTTGGCATGACGCAAGGGAAAGGGCGACACGCCCGCAAGGAGAGGAGCGGCATCATTATCCGTCGGCTGGAACCATTCCCCAATCTGGTGACGATGTTCTTCACCCGCGCCGCGGAGAAGGGCGACGCGCCGTTCCTGTGGCAGAAGCGCGACGGCAAATGGGTGTCGACGAGCTGGCGACAGGCCGCCGAGACGGTCGCTCGGCTGGCGACCGGGCTTCGCGCGGTCGGGCTGGAGCGCGGCGACCGCGTGATGCTGGTCAGCGAGAACCGCCCGGAATGGTGCCTGTCCGATCTGGCGATCATGGCCGCGGGCTGCGTGACCGTGCCGACCTATACCACCAATACGGAGCGCGACCACGCGCATATCATCGAGAATTCGGGCGCAAAGGCGGTGATCGTCTCGACCGCGAAGCTCGCCAAGGCGTTGATGCCCGCGATCCTGCGCTCGATCCGGCCGCAGATGCTGATCGGGATCGACGCGATGCGGCTGGGGCAGACCGCGATCGACGTCCACGACTGGCGGACGCTGATCGACCGGCATCCCGCGGACGTGGCGACCGTCGCGGCGCAGGCCGATTTCGCGCGCGGCGATCTGGCGTGCATCATCTACACCAGCGGCACCGGCGGCGCGCCGCGCGGGGTGATGCAGCATCACGGCGCGATCCTGCACAATGTCGCGGGCTGCTCGGCGGTGGTCGCGGAGGATTTCGGCTGGGGCGACGAGGTGTTCCTGTCGTTCCTGCCGCTCAGCCACGCTTATGAACATACCGGCGGACAGTTCTTCCCGATCGGGATGGGCGGGCAGATCTATTACGCCGAGGGGATCGACAAGCTCGCCGCCAATATCGAGGAGGTGCGGCCGACGATCATGTTCGTCGTGCCGCGGCTGTTCGAGGTGCTGCGCACGCGGATCAGCAAGGCGATCGAGCGGCAGGGCGGCGTGCCCGCCAAATTGCTCGCCGCCGCGCTGGATATCGGAGCGAAGCGCGATGCCGGGCGGCTGCGGCTTACCGACCGGCCCAAGGCGTTGTTGGTCGACACGCTGTTCAAGCCCAAGATCGCGCGCAAGTTCGGCGGGCGGATGAAGGCGATGATCTCGGGCGGCGCGCCGCTGACCCCGGAGGTGGGGGTGTTCTTCCAGTCGCTGGGGGTCACCTTCCTGCAGGGCTATGGCCAGACCGAGGCGGCGCCGGTGATCTCGTGCAACCGCCCCAGCGCCGGGGTGACGATGGACTCGGTCGGACCGCCGCTGGATGCGACCGAAGTGAGGATCGCCGAGGATGGCGAGATTCTCGTCAAGGGCGAGCTGGTGATGCACGGCTATTGGCGCAACGAGGCTGAGACCGCGCGGGTGCTGAAGGACGGGTGGCTGCACACCGGCGATATCGGCGAGATCGATCCTGCCGGGCGCATCCGCATCACCGATCGCAAGAAAGACCTGATCATCAACGACAAGGGCGAGAATGTCGCGCCGCAGAAGGTCGAGGGGCTGCTGACGCTCCAGCCCGAGATCGGGCAGGCGATGATCGCGGGCGACCGCAAGCCGCATATGGTGGCGGTGCTGGTGCCGGATGCCGAGTGGAGCGCGGAATGGGCGGCGGCGCACGGCAAGCGCGACGCGGTGCTGGCGGAGGATTCGGCGTATCGGTCTGCGGTGCAGGCGGCGGTGGATCGGACGAACGCGATGCTGTCGGTGACCGAGCGGGTGCGTCGGTGGATTTTGGCGGACGCACCGTTCTCGATCGAGAACGAGCAGCTGACGCCGAGTTTGAAGATCCGCCGGCATGTGTTGCGGCAGGTGTATGGGAAACGGCTGGATGCGCTTTATGGGGCGGGGTGAGGGTTTAGCCTAGCGCCGTCGCCCCTGCGGAGGCAGGGGCCTATGGCTGTTCAGTCGGCGTGTGCGGGTTCGGACACATGGGTCGATCGTGTGTCTAAACGGTCCCGCGTGACGCGACAGACATGGGCCCCTGCCTTCGCAGGGGCGACGGTGGGTGGGTTACATGTTGATCTTTTCCCACAGGTCTTCCCAATCGGGGTTCATCTTACCGATCAGGTTGAGCTTCCACGCGCGCTTCCATTTCTTCAGCGCCTTCTCACGGGCGATCGCGTTGATCATCGTGTCGTGATGTTCAACGTAGACAAGCCGTGTCAGGCCGTGCTCGCGACAGAAGTCGGAACCCTACCCTCGCGGTGTTGCTGGACGCGCGCCGCGAGGTTGCCCGTCACACCGGTGTAGAGCGTGCCGCTGGGTTCATCGGTCATGATGTACACCCACGGCATCAGGCGGCAGCGTTCCGGGAGAGAGACATGGGCCCCTGCCTGCGCAGGGGCGACGGTCAGTTGCCCGCGCTGACCCGCCAGATCGTGTTGCCGACGTCGTCCGCGACCAGCAGCGCGCCCGCCTTGTCGGTGATGACGCCGACCGGGCGGCCGTGCGCCTCGTCGTCCTTGTTGAGGAAGCCGGTCAGCACGTCGACGGGCTTGG
The DNA here is from genome assembly GCF_000427645.1 of Sphingomonas phyllosphaerae FA2. Lineage (GTDB taxonomy): Bacteria > Pseudomonadota > Alphaproteobacteria > Sphingomonadales > Sphingomonadaceae > Sphingomonas > Sphingomonas phyllosphaerae. Next base: position 2,809,426 of record NZ_KE386571.1, read on the forward strand.
CGCCCTTCACCGGCCAACCGTTCGCGTCGAAGGGCACGAAGACCACCTTGTAACCCGACAGCGGCTTGCGGTTCCACGAGCCATGCTCGCCGATGAACGCCCCGCGCGCGAAGCGGTCGCCGAGCCTGGCGTCCGCCGCGAAGGTCAGCCCGAGCGCGGCGACGTGCGGGCCCAGCGCATAATCGGGACGCTTCACATATTGCTGCAATTGCGGGTTCTTCGGCTCGACGCGCGTGTCGATATAGCCGCCCCAGTAATACCACGGCCAACCGAAGTTGTCGCCGAGTTCGACCGCGGTCAGATAGTCGGGGACGAGGTCGGAGCCGAGCATGTCGCGCTCGTTGACGACGGACCACAACCGGTTGGTGCCGGGCACCAGCGCCATGCCGTTGGCGTTGCGGATGCCGGCGGCGAAGACGCGGTATTTCTTGTTGTCGGGATAGACCTGCAGGATCGCGGCGCGGTCGTGCTCGGCGTCTAGCCCGTCCTCGGCGACGTTGGTGGCCGAGCCGACCGAGACGTAGAGCGTCTTGCCGTCCTCGGCGACGATCACATTGCGCGACCAGTGATTGCCGCCGCCGGGATAGCGGACGACCGTCTCGGGGCGGGCGGTGATCTTCGTTTCGCCGTCGCGATAGGGTACGCGGACCAGCGCGTCGGTGTTGGCGATATAGAGCTGGCCGTTCAGCAGCGCCATGCCCGAGGGCGAATTGAGCCCGGTGAGGAACGGGGTCTTCACCTCCGCGACGCCATCGCCGTTCGCGTCGCGCAGCAGCGTGATACGGTTGGCGGACGGCACGCCCGCGCCGACCTTGCCGAGCAGGTGACGCATCACCCAACCCTTGATCCCGCCGCCCGAGCGCGGCGGCGAATTGGTTTCGGCGACCAGCACGTCGCCGTTGGGCAGGCGGTAGAGCCAGCGCGGATGATCGAGCCCCGTCGCGAACGCGGCGGTCTTGAGCCCGGCGGCGGCGGTCGGCGCCTCGCCGGCCTTCCAGCCGATCGGGTCGGCGGTCTTGACGGTGGGGAGCACCTGTTCGCGCGGCGGGGTGATGTCAGGGCGGGCGCCGGTCACCGCCGCCACGTCGCGGCGGGCGGTGTCAGGCCACGACAGATAGAGGAAGATCGCGACGCCGAGGGCGATCAGCAGGCCGATGACGGCGAGGACGTGTTTGCGCATGACGCGAATGTAGGCGCGCAGGCCGGGGGACGCTACCGGGTTCGTTGTCGGCGTGCCTTAGGCTGCGTCGGCGAAAAGAAGAAGCGGGGCCCCGGATCAAGTCCGGGACGACGGGGGTTATTCGTCGACCCCCTCGGGCACCGGCACCGGCGGGTGGAGGCGCAGGCGGTTGATGCGGCGTTCGTCGGCGTCGGTCACCTCGATTCGCCAGCCGCTGGGATGGTCGATGCACGTCCCCGCCTCGGGCACGTGCCCGGCGAGCACCGCGGTGAGCCCGCCGATCGTATCGACGTCGCTTTCCGCCTCGGCCAGCCGCGCGTCGACGGTGGTGCCGACGTCCTCCAGCTCGACGCGCGCATCGACATCCCATGCGCCGCCGTCGAGCGGCACGAGCAGCACCTCGGGGGCGTCGTCATGCTCGTCCTCGATCTCGCCGACGATCTCCTCGATCAGGTCCTCGATCGTCACCAGCCCCTCGGTGCCCGAATATTCGTCGAGCACGATCGCGAGATGGCTGCGCGACTGGCGCATGTCGGCGAGCAGGTCGAGCGTGCCGCGGCTCATGGGGACGTAGAGCGGCTGGCGGATCAACGCGTGGATGTCGGTCGGGCGTTCGCCGCCCGCCGCGAGGATCGCGAACACGTCCTTGAGGTGCACCATCCCGACGACATGGTCGAGATTGCCGCGATAGACCGGCAGGCGGCTGACCCCGGCTTCGTGGAAGACGTGCACCAGATGATCGAAGGTCGTCGCTTCCTCGACCGCGATCACGTCGGCGCGCGGCACGCCGACATCGCCGGCGTCGCGCTCGCTGAAATGCAGCAGGTTGCGGACCATCTGCCGCTCGAGCTGAGTCAGGTCGCCCTTGATCTCGGGCGCGGGATCTTCCTCGTAACGGTCGATCGCCTTCTCCAGCAATTCGCGCAAGGTCGCCTCGCGCGGCTCGCCGAAGATCATGTTGCGCAGGCCGGTCCACAGCCCGCCTTCATGGTGCTCGCCGCCGTTCGCGGCGCTACTTCGGTCGTCGGCCATGGCCGTGGTGTTCAATCCTCGCGAATCAGATAGGGGTCGGCGATGCCCAGATCGGCCAGGGCGTCGCGCTCGATCTGCTCCATCGCGTCACCCTCGTCGTCGGTCATGTGATCATAGCCTAGCAGATGCAGGCAGCCATGCACCACCAGATGCGTGAAATGATCCGCGGGCGTGATGTTCCGCTCCGCCGCCTCGCGTTCGCAGACGCCGTGCGCGAGGACGATGTCGCCGAGCAGCACCTCGCCGTCGTCGCTGTTCTGGCTGACGGTGTCGATCAGGTCGGCCTGCACCATCGGGAAGGACAGGACGTTGGTCGGCTTGTCCTTCTGCCGGTACTGGCGGTTGAGCCCCTGCACCTCGTCGTCGGTGGCGAGGCGGACGCTGATCTCGACATGCGCGGGGGTGGTGATGAGGTCGCCATAGGGCGTCCGCGCGATCGCGGCGCGCGCGGCGGCGAGCGCGCGCGCCTCCCAGTCGATGTCGGACCACGGGTCTTCGCGGGTGAGTTCGATGTGGATCATGTCAGCCGAGGTCCGTCTGGGAGAAGTCGTCGCCCTTGTAGAGCAATATGGCATCGTTGGTCTTCGCGCAGGCATAGGCGAAGCAATCACCCATGTTGAGCTTGGCGGGATGTTTCGACAGCTTGCCATAACGCGCAGCAGCGTCGATCGCGATGCTGCGCTCTGCGTCGTCGACGGGCACCAGCCGCAGCCCGGCCTGGTGCGCGAAGTCGGTGACGATCGCGGCAGCGGTCATCAGGTCGATCTTCCGGACGCGTGCCACTGCGTGCGCCGCCTCCCACGCCCCGACGGCACAATAGCAACGATCGTTGTGCTCTTCGATCGCGTCGGCGAAATCGTCCGCCTCCGGTTCGCCCGCGATGATCGCAACGATCGCCGACGCATCGACGAAGATGGTCAATCGCCGTCCTCGTCGCTGAGCGAGTCGTAAAAAGCCTTATCTGCTACGAGTCCGGTCGGTTCGCCGAGCGGCTGGGTCTTGCGCCACGCCGCCAGCCGCTCGCGGAGCGGGATATGCACCTCGTCGCGCGCCAGTTCATGCTGGAGCGCCAGCTTCACGGCCATCGTCTTGGAAATGCCGCGACGATTGGCCAGCCGGGCGGCCAGCGCATTCGCTTCCTCATCCTTGATGTACAGCGATGCCATCTCGCGCTCCAGAATATCCCGGTAAGCTATGAAGGATATACCACCGCGTCAACCAGACACCCCCTCATACGCCTCGACGATCCGCCCGACGATCGGATGGCGCACCACGTCGGCGGCGGTGAAGCGGCACAGCGAGATGCCTTCCACCCCCTCCAGCCGCGTCGTAGCATCGGCGAGCCCGCTCGCACCGACGCCGCCGGGAAGATCGGTCTGATTGGGATCGCCGCAGATCACCATCCGGCTGTTCTGCCCAAAGCGGGTCAGGAACATCTTCATTTGCGCCGGCGTGGTGTTCTGCGCCTCGTCGAGGATCACGAACGCGTCGCCGAGCGTCCGTCCGCGCATGAAGGCGATCGGCGCGATTTCGATCTCGCCGCTCGCGATCCGCCGCTCGACCTGCTCGGCGGGCAGGCAGTCGTAGAGCGCGTCGTAGAGCGGGCGGAGATAGGGATCGACCTTCTCCTTCATGTCGCCGGGCAGGAAGCCGAGCCGCTCGCCCGCCTCGACCGCAGGACGCGACAGGATCAGCCGCTGGACGCTGCCCGAAATCAGCTGCGCCACCGCCTGCGCGACCGCGATATAGGTCTTGCCGGTGCCCGCCGGCCCCAGCGCGAAGATCATGTCGTGGGTGGTCAGCTCGCGCATGTAATGCGCCTGTGCGGGCGTGCGCGGGACGATCGTCTTCTTGCGCGTGCGGATCATCACCGACGGGGTCGGGCTGCGCTCGGCCGAGATGATCCCGTCGAGCACCGGCTCGGCCGCCATCGCGATCGACGCGTCGACGAGGCCGGTGTCGACCTCCTCGCCGCGCTGGATGCGGGCATAGAGATCGTGGAGCACGTCGCGCGCCAGCGCCACCTGCTCGGCGGTCCCCTCCAGCCCAACGCGGTTGCCGCGCGCGGTGATATAGACCCCCAGCCGGTTCTCCAGCGCCACCAGATGCTGGTCGTACTGGCCGAACAGCCGGCTCAGCAATTGCGGGCGGTCGAAGACGACCTCGACGCGCGAACGCTCGCCCGCCTGGGCGGGGACGGGTTTACGGCTCATGCGGCTCCTGTGGCGATGGGCGACACGCGGCAGATCGCCGCAAGGGGCGAGATAGGTGCAGCGCGTGACGGCACAATGGCATCGCAGGCGAATGTGGCAGGCGATGCCCGCAGGGGGAAGGTGGAATCGTCATGATGTTCGTCACCCCCGGACCTGGTCTGGGGGGGACGCAGGGTTACGCCGCCGCCAGCGCACGCACCTCGCCGGTCAGCGATAGCGGGCCGGCCTGCGTCAGCGTCACGTCGAGCACGTCACCGATCGCGTGTGGGCCGACGACGTGGACCGATTGCAGCCACGGCGACTTGCCAAGCCATTGCCCGTCGCGCTTGCCGCGGCGCTCGATCAGCACGCTGCACTCCCGACCGACCGAGGCGGCGTTGAACGCGGCCTGATCGCGGTTGAGCGCCGCCTGCAAGCGCTGGAGGCGCTCGTCCATGACCTCGGCGGCGATCTGCTCGCCAAGCGTCGCGGCCGGGGTGCCGGGGCGCGGCGAGTATTTGAAGCTGTACGCCTGCGCATAGCCGACCGCGTCGACGAGGCTGAGCGTCTCGGCGAACTCGGCCTCGGTCTCGCCGGGGAAGCCGACGATGAAGTCGCCCGACAGCGCGATGTCGGGGCGCGCGGCGCGGATGCGGTCGAGCAGCCGCAGGTAGCCGTCACGGGTGTGTTGGCGGTTCATCGCGCGCAGCACGCGGTCGCTGCCCGCCTGGACCGGCAGATGGAGGAACGGCATGAGGCTCTCGACATCGCGGTGCGCGTCGATCAATCCCTGCGCCATGTCATTGGGATGGCTGGTCGTGTAGCGAATTCGCGCCAGCCCGTGGATGCGGTCGAGCGCGCGGATCAGGTCGTGGAGCCCCCGCCCGTCCCCATCGGTCCAGGCGTTGACGTTCTGCCCGAGCAACGTGATCTCGCGCGCGCCAGCATCGACCAGCGCCTTCGCCTCGTCGACGATCGCCGCGAACGGACGGCTAATCTCCGCCCCGCGCGTATAAGGGACGACGCAATAGGTGCAGAATTTGTCGCAGCCTTCCTGCACGGTCAGGAACGCGCCGGGTGCGACCTTCCGCCGCGCCGGGAGCGCCGCGAACTTGGAGGCGAGCGGCATGTCGGTGTCGAGCGCGGCGGTGCCGCTGACCGCATCCGCCACCAGCTTCGGCAGATTGTGGTACGCCTGCGGGCCGACCACGACGTCGACCTTGGCGCGGCGGACGATCTCCTCGCCCTCGGCCTGCGCGACGCAGCCAGCGACCGCGATCATCGGCGTGCGGCCCTCCGCGCCCGCGACCTTGCGGACGCGGCCGATGTCCGAGTAGACCTTCTCGGTCGCCTTCTCGCGGATGTGGCAGGTGTTGAGCACGACGAGATCGGCGGTATGGGCATCGTCGGTGGCGACCATCCCCTCCGCCGCCATCAATTCGGCCATCCGCTCGCCATCATAGACGTTCATCTGGCAACCGAACGATTTGACGTGGAAGGTTTTCGGCGAAGTCTTCTGGGGCGGAGTCTTGGCGGGCACGGACATGCCGCGCGCCTTAGCGGAAACGGGTCAGGCTGGCCAGCGCGCCGCTCAGCGCTGCGTCTTGAGATAGGCGATCAGATCGGCGCGCGCGAGCGGATCATGGACGCCGGCGAACGTCATCGTCGTGCCCGGCACATTGTCGCGCGGATCGGTGAGCCAGGCGTTTAGCCGCTGGTCGTCCCACACGCCACGTTGCGCCTGAAGCGCATCAGTATAGCCGAAGCGCGGGCGGTTCTGCGCGATCGGCGCGCCATAGACGCCGTGCAGGTTCGGTCCGTTGCGATCCGCCCCGCCCGCCGCGATCGAATGGCAGGCGGCGCATTGCCCGAAGCGGCGCGCGCCTTCCTGTGCATCGGCGACCTGCATGAACTGCGCGAAGGTCGGGTTCGGCCCGAGCCGCGCGCGCCGCTCGGCGCTATCGTCGCGCGAACAGGCGGCAAGCGCGAAGCCAAGGAACCCGAACAATCGCTCAACTCGAACCATGACCCGTGCTAACCGAGCCGCAGCGCATGTTCCAGCGTCACCGGTTTAGCGTGACGCCGTCTGGGACAGAGGTTTGTCCTGCTTCTTCTGCACCCACTCCAGAAAGCCTTTACGATAGGCTTCGCGGAGCCCGGACTGCGCGGCAGCGACCATGTCGGGGGTTTTCGGCGGGAAATCACGGGCCGAATTCTTCACCTGCCCTTTCGAAACCACTGGCCTTGTCGCGCCATTCCGACCGAAATCGCGCAGGGTCCAGCCAGTGTACAACTGACTGCCGTAGATCGGGTCCTTCTGGTAATAGATACGGGTGCCGATCAACTCGGCGTAACAAGGCGCCGCCGCATCGCTCAATCGACCGGAGCCATTGAGCGACGCTTTCATTGCGTCGCGACGTTGCTTGAGCGACGGATCCGCCTTTGCCGCTTCTTTGGAGGAGATCGGTTGCTCGACGACGATCCGATAGTCCGGCAAGCCGAGTGCGCGGGCAGCGTCAGCAGCGCGTAGTTCCTCGATTTGCGCCTCTGGAGACAAATAGTCCCGCAGCGACGCTTTGATGGTCCGGTTCTTTCCGTCGTGCATTGACACATCGGCAGCGGCACCGATCAAACCGAACCCCGTAAGCAAGCCGCGTTGCGCGCCATCGTGATCGTCGGACGGCCAGATGTGTAGCTCGCAAGAACCCGCTGACGGCATATCTTGGGCCTGGGCGGCGGAACAACACGATAATGCCATGCCCGCCATGATGATCTTCGTTGTCTTCATCAAGCTTCTCCCCTGTTTGGCGTTCAAACGGGGAAAGTGCGAATTGGCAGCACCACTTTGGGTCAGTTCAAACCAAATTGGAGATTTTAGCAGACGCCTTCGCAGCTAAATCGAACGGCGTCCGTCATTTGCGCGCTTCTCCGCTACGGGCGAGAATGCGTGCGCGAGCTTCGGCGGCGATCGCCTTGCGGTCACCTGCGGGCACGAACGGCGCGAGGAAGTGCAACGTCACCGCGAACGTGCCGCGGCGGTTGAGGACGCGTCTGGCATGGTCCGCGCCGTCCTCGGCGCCGACCCACGCCACGTCTGGGGTCGCCGCGCCATAGTCGATCCGCACCGGCTGGACGCGCACGCCGGGCGGCGGCGGGGCGAGCGCGGCGAGCAGCCCGGCCTTGAACGGCCCCAGTGTCACGCCGTCGCCGGTCGTGCCCTCGGGGAAGATCGCGATCGGCTGCGGCCCGGCGAGCTGGTCGCGGAGTGCGGCGACCTGCGCGTCGATCCCCATCCGGTCCCCGCGTCGAACGAACAGCGTGTTGTTGAGCGTGCACAGCCAGCCGACCAGCGGCGCATCGCGCAGCTCGGCCTTGGCGACGAACGCCGCCCCGCTCGCCCCGGCCAGCGCGAGGATGTCGATCCAGGTTACGTGGTTGGCAAGCAATACCGCGTCGCGGCGCAGCGGCGTGCCGATCACGCGCACCCGCGCCCCGACGATCCGCGCCACCCAGCCGAGGAAACGCCGCGGCCACGGCGAGCGGAGCCGGAACAGTCGCCACGTCCCGTGCAGGACGAGCGCGACGATCAGCGCCGCGATGAGCGTGACGAGCCGTGCCCAGCCTCGCGCGTTCAGCCGCACCTCAGTCCTTGCGGAGCGCGACGCCGTACAATTCCATGCGGTGGTCGACCAGCCGGAAGCCGAGCCGCTCGGCGATCGCCTTTTGCAGCAATTCCAGCTCAGGATCGACGAACTCGATTACCTTGCCGGTCTCGACGTCGATCAGATGGTCGTGATGCGCCTCGGGCGAGGGTTCGTAGCGGGCGCGGCCATCGCCGAAATCGTGACGGTCGAGGATACCTGCCTCCTCGAACAACCGCACGGTGCGGTAGACCGTCGCGATCGAGATGCCGGGATCGATCGCGGAGGCACGCGCATAGACCTTCTCGACGTCAGGATGGTCTTCCGCCTCCGACAGAACGCGCGCGATGACGCGGCGCTGTTCGGTAATACGCAGGCCCTTTTCGTGACACAGCGCTTCGAGATCGATCTTGCGAGCCATGCCTGCCATGTAATGGATCGCGCTTGTTGCGAAAAGCGCTACCGACTCGCAAAAACCGATTATCGATGGATTTCGAGCGCGCGCGCATAGGTGTGCGCGTCGAATGCCTGCCCATCGCGCCCGCGGTAATAGTTGCGGCGTACGCCGGCGTGGCGGAACCCGTGCGCGGCGTAGAGCGAGACCGCCGGGTTGTTGGCGCGCACTTCCAGATGCAGCTTCGCCACCCCGCGTCCCTCGCATTCGGCGATCACCCCGCGCAGCAGCGCCGCGCCGACGCCGCTGCGGCGCGCGGGCGGGTCAACCGCGATCAGCAGCAGCTCGGCCTCGTCCATGATCGCGCGGACCAGCGCGAAGCCGACCACCACGTCGTCGACGCGCGCCAGCGTCAGCCAGACGCCGGGCATCGCGAGGATGCCGATGCACTGGCTGCGCGTCCATGCCTCGCCATAGCGCGGATCGAAGGCGGCGAGCATGATGCGGTCGACCACCTCGGCATCGCCTGCGCCGCCCGGTACCAGCTCGATCAGCCGCACCCGCGTGCTCATGCGGCGGGCGCGGCCGCGGCGGCCGGCAGCTTCGCGTCGGGGGCGCGGCCGTAGAAGGGCACTGGCGGCAGCGCCCGCGACGCCGGCGGAAGCAGCAGCGCGTAACGCGCGTCGGGCAAGGTGTCGTCGACGGGCACCTCGGCATCGAGCGCTGCGAGCCAGCGCGTGCCGCTGCCGATCGCGCGGCGACCGTCCAACGCCGCCAGCGCCGCCGCCGGGGTGAGCGAGCGGGGCGCGTCGAGCGCGGCGAAGGGAGCGGTGAAGCCCTGCATGAAGACCTCACCGTGCCCGCCTTCCATCACCACCGCAAGCGGGCGCGGATCGTCAGCGAGCGCGGCAACCGCGACCAGCGACGGCGCGCCATAGCCGGCGACCTCCGCGCCCCAGCCAAAGGCGAGCGCGCGCGCGGCGGCAATTCCGACGCGGATGCCGGTGAAGCTGCCCGGTCCGACATCGACCAACACGCGGTCGGCGCGTCCGCCGTCGGGCAAAGCGGCGATCATCGGCACCAGCCGCTCGGCATGGCCGCGCCCGACCACGTCATGCGTGTGCGCGATCAGTTGCTCATCCTCGAACAGCGCGACCGAGCAGGCGGCGGTCGCAGTGTCGATCACCAACGTGCGCATCAGGCGATTCGGTTGAACGTCTCGAACGTTGGGCGCGGGTTGCGCGGGTGGAGCGTCGCCGGATCGCCATAGCCGAGCGTCGCGATGAAATTGGTGCGCACCGCCGGCGTGTCGGCGAAGAACGCCTTGTCGACCGCGCCGGCGTCGAAGCCGGACATCGGCCCGACGTCGAGCCCGAGCGCGCGTGCGGCGAGGATCAGATAGCCGCCTTGCAGCGACGAGTTACGGAACGCAGACGCCTCGCGCAGCTCGCGATTGCCGTCGAACCAACTCTTGGCATCGACGTGCGGGAACAGCTCCGGCAGATGTTCGTGAAACTCGACATCCATGCCGAGGATGACGCTGACCGGCGCCTTCAGCACCTTGTCGCGATTGGTGTCCGAGCAGGCGGCGGCGAGTGTCGCCTTGGCCTCATCGGTCACGCACCACACCAGCCGCGCGGGCAGCTGGTTGGCCGAGGTCGGCCCCATCTTCACCAGCTCCCACAGCGCGCGGAGCGTGTCCTCGCCGACCGGTTCGTCGCGATAATGGTTGAAGGTGCGCGCGGTGCGGAACAGCTGGTCGAGCGCCTGGTCGTCGAGCGGGGTGGCCATCGGAAACTCCAGTTATCGGGAAGGTTGGCGCGCGATCAGACCGCGCGTACCTCGGTCACCTCGGGGACGTAATAACGCAGCAGCTGCTCGATGCCGTTCTTGAGCGTCGCGCTCGACGATGGGCAGCCGGCGCACGCACCCTGCATCCGCAGGAACACCTTGCCCTTGTCGAAACCGCGATAGACGATGTCGCCGCCGTCGTTGGCAACCGCCGGGCGGACGCGCGTCTCGATCAATTCCTTGATCTGCGCGACGATGTCCGCGTCCTCCGGGTTGTCGGCGAAGTTTTCTTCCTCGGCCGGGACGCTGAACCCGGCGCCGCCGGTGCGGAACAGCGGCATCTGCGCGGTGAAATGGTCCATCAGAATCGCGAGGACGTCGGGCTTGAGCGTGTGCCACTCGACGCCGGGCGCGGCGGTAACCGAGACGAAGTCGCGCCCGAAGAACACGCCCGTCACGTCGCCGAGCCCGAACAGCGCGTCGGCAAGCGGGCTGGCCTCCGCCTCTTCGGGAGTGGCGAAGTCGCGCGTGCCGGCATCCATGACGGTGCGGCCGGGCAGGAACTTGAGCGTCGCCGGGTTGGGCGTGGCTTCGGTTTCGATCAACATCGCGGCGATGTGGCGCGTGCGGCGCGCCGGATCAAGCGCACAGGGCGAAAGCGATCGTTTCGGGGGGGATAGGCGGAGAGTGCGCGCTCCGACTCGTCATTCCCGCGGAGGCGGGAATCCAGAACCTCTGACGTTTCGCTTCTATCGCCGGACCTGCGCGTCTGGATCCCCGCCTTCGCGGGGATGACGATGGGCACTAGGAGAACGGGGCGACCCCGTCAGCCGTCCATCTGCTCCACCGCCGCGTTCCATTTCGCGACATTGGCCCGCGCCTCCTGGACGAAGGCAGAGCGCCGGACCGCGCCGAGGAACAGGTCCGCGATCCATTTGCCGGGACGGCGCAGCGGGCGTTCGAACTGGATCAGCAACACCACGCGTGTGCCGCCAGTGTCGTTCCACACCTCATGATCGTAGGTGTCGTCGAACACGAGCGTCTCGCCTTCCGACCACCGGACGATCCGGTCGCCGACGCGCATCCGCACGTCGCCGTCGCGCGGCACAATCAGCGCGAGATGGCAGGTGATCAGCCCCTTCGACACACCGCGGTGCGGCGGGATGTGCGTTCCCGGCGCGAGGATCGAGAAAAAGGCGGTGGTCAGCCCCGGCACGCGCGCCAGCACGTCGCGGGTCCGCGGGCAGCGGGTGAGATTGTCGTCGATGCGATAGCCATAGCCCCACAGGAAATAGGATCGCCACTTGCCGACCTCGGCAATCGCGCGGTGATCGGGGGAGATGGTGGCGAGGCTGGGCGAGGCATTGCAGACCAGCGCGACCGCACGCGCCTCGGCGAGAATGTCATGCCAATGATCGCGGAGCAGCGCGGTCCAGGCGAAGTCGCGCACGTCGAGCACCGGCGCATTGGCGACCAGCGACGACCCCGCGATCAGCCGGTCGAACGTCCCGCGCAGCCGCTTGCCGACGCGCACCGGCCAGGGGCGACCGGGCTGCGCGGTCAGCGCCGACGACGACCGGGCGGCCAGCGATCCCGCCGGGGAAAGTGTCAGATCCAACCTCGTCATCTGCTTTTCGATCAACCCGTTGCCCGCCCCCGAACGACTGGAAAGCGGCGGCAAGTACACGCGCATCGCGGCCAGAACGTGGCGCAGAACGGCAAAGGAAAGGCGCGCGGGCGTTGCCGCGGGTCGCGACGCACCCTACAATCGCCGAATGCATCCTTATTCGCGCGTGCTCGCGAAGCCGCTCGTCGCCCTCCTGCTCGTCTCCGTCGCGCTGCCGCTTCCCGCGCAGCAGCGCGCGCGGCGCGCTCCGGTCGCGGCCTCCACCGTCCCAACGCAGGCGGCCGCGCCGATCACGGTCGATACCCGGCCGTGGCTGTTCGCCGATTCGGATATTCCGCCCGATACCAACTGGCATTTCGGCGCGCTGCCCAGCGGATTGCGCTATGCGGTGCGGCGCAATTCGGTGCCGCCGGGGCAGGTGGCGGTGCGCGTGCGGATCGACGCCGGCTCGCTGTACGAAACCGACGCCGAACAGGGCTTCGCGCATTTGATCGAGCATCTGTCGTTCCGCGGCTCGAAATACGTGCCCGACGGCGAGGCCAAGCGCGTGTGGCAGCGGTTCGGCGCGACCTTTGGCAGCGATTCGAACGCCTCGACCACGCCGACGCAGACCGTCTACAAGCTCGACCTGCCCGGCGCGACCGACGTGAAGCTGGACGAGAGCCTCAAGATCTTTTCGGGCATGATGGCTGCGCCAGCGATCAGCGACGCCGGGCTTGCCGCCGAGCGCCCCGCGGTGCTCGCCGAGCAGCGCGAGGCGCCGGGGCCGCAGGTCCGCTACGGCGACGCGCTCCGCCAGACGTTCTTCGCCGGGCAACCGCTCGCCAGCCGCTCGCCGATCGGCACGATCAAGACGCTGGAGGCGGCGAATCCGGCGAGCGTGCAGGCGTTCCACGACAAATGGTATCGCCCGTCGCGCGCGGTGGTCATCATCTCGGGCGACATCGATCCCGATGTCGCCGCCAAGCTGGTGGTGAAGAATTTCGGCGGCTGGCAGGGCAAGGGCGCCAATCCCGCGGACCCCGATTTCGGTACGCCGCAGACCGGCGACCCGATCGCCAAGACGATCGCCGAGCCGTCGCTGCCGCCGATCGTCGCCACCGCGGTGCTGCGCCCGTGGAAATATCAAAGCGATACGATCGTCTTCAACCAGAAGCGGATGGTCGACCAGCTCGCGATGCGGCTGATCAACCGCCGGCTGGAGACGCGCGCGCGCGCCGGGGGCAGCTTCCTGCAGGCGTCGGTCAACCTCGACGACGTGTCGCGCTCCGCCAACGGCACCTTCACCAACGTCATTCCGATCGGAACCGACTGGGAAGGCGCGCTGAAGGACGTGCGCGCAGTGATCGCCGACGCCATGGCCACCCCGCCAACGCAGGGCGAGATCGATCGCGAGCTGGCCGAGTTCGACGCCGCGATGAAGAACGACGTCGACACCTCGCGGGTCGAGGCCGGTGCGAAACAGGCCGACGACATGGTCAGCGCGCTCGACATCCGCGAGACGGTCGCGGGGCCGCAGACCAGCTATGACATCCTCAAGCAGGCGCGCGCGAAGGGCATGTTCACGCCCGCCGCGATGGTCGAATCGACCAATCGGCTGTTCAAGGGCGACGCCAACCGCGCGCTGGTCAACACTCGCACCCCGGACGAGGGCGCGGCGGCGAAGCTGGCGGCGGCGATGAAGGCCGACGTGTCGAAGCTGGCCGGCAAGCGCACCCAGCAGGCGGCGGTCGATTTCTCGCGGGTCCCGAAACTCGGCCAGCCAGGCAAGACCGTTGCGCAGGCGCGGGTCGGCGACCCGCCGATGGAGCAGGTGACGTTCGCCAACGGCGTACGCGCGCTGATCTATTCCAACGCCTCCGAGACGGGCCGGGTCTATCTGCGTGTGCGGTTCGGGCGCGGCTATCAGGCGCTGCCGTCCGACCGACCGACTCCGGCCTGGGCGGGCGACACCGCGCTGATCGCCAGCGGGATCGGATCGCTCGACCAGAGCGACCTCGACCAGCTGACCACCGGGCGGCGCATGGGGCTGGACTTCGACATCGGCGATGATGCGTTCCTGTTCGGCGCGCAGACGACGCCCGGTGATTATGCCGACAATCTGACGTTGATGGCCGCCAAGCTGGCCGCGCCGCGCTGGGACAAGGCGCCGGTGGCGCGTGCGCGTGCCGCGATGCTGGCGGGCTATGCCGGGCTGTCGTCGTCACCGGACGGCGTGCTGGCGCGCGATCTGGAAGGCTTGCTGCGTGACGGCGACCCGCGCTGGGGCGTGCCGACGCTGGAGCAGATCGAGAAGCTCGACGCCGCGTCGTTCAAGAAGCTGTGGCAGCCGCTGCTCGCGACGGGGCCGATCGAGGTCGATATCTTCGGCGACGTGAAGGGTGACGAGGCGATCGCGGCGGTGGCCAAGAGCTTCGGCGCGCTCAAGACGCGGCGCGCGGACGATCCGCGCTCCCCGACGGTGCGTTTCCCCGCGCATGTCGCGCAGCCGGTAATGCGCACGCACGACGGCGACGACAATCAGGCGGCGGCGGTGATCGCGTGGCCGACCGGCGGCGGATCGGCGGATCATGCCGAGCAACGGCGGTTGGACGTGCTGGCGGCGGTGTTCAACGACCGGCTGTTCGACCGGCTGCGTTCGGTGGCGGGGGCGAGCTATTCGCCGAGCGCGCAGAGCCAGTGGCCGGTGGGGCAGCCCGGCGGCGGGCGGCTGATCGCGATCGGCAAGGTCGCACCCGACAAGGTGCCGCTGTTCTTCCAGCTCTCGCGCCAGATCGCGAGCGAGCTGGTGTCGACCCCGGTCAGCGAGGACGAGCTGCGCCGCACGATCGTGCCGATGCTGCAATATATGGCACGTGCCTCATCGGGGAACCAGTTCTGGCTGCTCCAGACCAGCGGCGGGACGTTCGATCCCAAGCGGATCGAGGCGAGCCAGAGCCTGGTGAGCGACTTTACGACGATCACCCCCGCGCTGTTGCAGGCAACGGCGGCGAAGTATCTGAAGCCGGAGAAAGACTGGACGATGGCGGTGGTGCCGAAGGGAGCCGCGGCGGCGAAGTGAGGGCGTGGAGGGTAGGTTCGTCCCCTGCCCCACACGCCGTCGCCCCTGCGCAGGCAGGGGCCTATCGCTGTCTGGTGGGTCGATCAGGCTGACACATGGAGCAACGCCCGTGTGTCAGATGACGCGCGGCACGATACAGGCATGGGCCCCTGCCTCCGCAGGGGCGACGGTGGGTTTGGCGGCGGCTACGCCAGCAGTTTCGGGCCGTCCTTCTGCAGCTTCGCACGTAATTGCTCGCCGAACATCCCGAGCAGACCCGGCAGCTCGAACAAGGCGTGGACGTTGCGCTCGGTAACGTCGAGCTGGACCGCGACGCGCTGGCCCATGCCCTCGATCACGAAATGCAGCGTGTCGCCATCCCAGCGATGCTCGCTGACGTGCCCGCCGGGGATGTAGCCGGCGAGTTTGTCGAACCCGCCCTCGATCCGCGCGCGGGCACCGGCAACGCCGAGCTGGTGCGGCAGGTCCACTTCGATCGGCTTGCTCATGCGCTCCATCCATGACGTGTCATGCTGCACTGATACGCCTCGCAACCGTCATCGTCACGCCCTACCTCGTGCGGATGGCTTGCGATGACGCGCGGGGCGTCGCAGGAGGCGTCGACACCTGCGCGAAGGAAGCCCTGCCCTGTCCTATCGTTCATCGATCGAAGCGTTTCCGCGGCGCTATCCGGCGCTGGCCGCCTTGCTGCTGGGCGTCGCCGCGGCGTGCGGGTTCGCGCCGCTGGAATATTGGTGGCTGGCGATCGCCGCCTTCGCGGGCTGGATCGCGCTGGTCCATGCCGCGCCGACACGCCGGCAGGCGTTGTGGCGCAGCTGGGCGTTTGGGGTCGGGCATTTCACGATCAACGACAATTGGTTCCAGCACGCCTTCACCTTCCAGGACCAGATGCCGCACTGGCTGGGCTATGCCGCGCCGCTGGCGCTGGCGCTGTATCTGGCGGTGTTTCCGGCACTGTGCGCGGGGCTGGCGTGGCGCGGACGGGCCGTGCGGGTCGATGCCGGGTTCGTGCTGCTGTTCGGCGCTTGCTGGATCCTGACCGAGTGGATGCGGAGCTGGCTGTTCACCGGTTACGCGTGGGACCCGCTGGCCGTGATGTGGGTGCCGGTGCAGCCGGTGGCGTGGCTGGCGACCCTCGTGGGCACCTATGCGCTGTCCGGGCTTACCGTTTCGGCGGCCGGCGGGCTGTTGTTGCTGCCCGCGGGTCGCAAGCAGATCGGCATCGGCGTGGTCGCGTTCGCGATCCTGACCGTGGCCGAGTTGCTGAGTTATCGGTCGGGACCGGCGCCCGCCGCCGCGGACGCGCCGAAACTGGTGGTCGTGCAGCCGAACGTGCCACAGGACCAGCGCGGCGAGAGCGATCAGGCGATGATGCTCGCGCGGCTGTTGCGGCTGTCCGGGACGCCCGGCGCCACGCCGCGGCTGGTGATGTGGCCCGAGGGCGTGATCCGCGACTTCATCGAGGACGATTATCCCTTTTGGGTCTACGGCAATACCAGTCCGTGGCTGACACGGACGCGGATGGCATCGGTGCTCGGGCCGCGCGACATGCTGCTGACCGGGGGCACCGCGCTCCAGTTCGACGGCAAGGGCGACGTGACGACCGCGAGCAATTCGGTGTTCGCGCTCGACGCGCGTGGGCGGATCCGCGGGCGGTACGACAAGGCACATCTGGTGCCCTATGGCGAGTATCTGCCGATGCCGTGGCTGCTCAAGCCGCTGGGTTTGTCGCGGCTGGTACCTGGCGACATGGATTTCGCGCCGGGGCCGGGGCCGCAGACCATGATGGTGCCGGGGTTCGGCGCGATTGGGATGCAATTGTGCTACGAGATCATCTTCTCGGGGCAGGTGGTCGATCCGGCGCAGCGCCCGCGGCTGATCTTCAATCCGTCGAACGACGCATGGTTCGGCAATTGGGGATCACCGCAATTCCTCGCCCAGGCGCGGCTGCGCGCGATCGAGGAAGGGCTGCCGGTGATTCGCGACACGCCGACCGGCATTTCCGCCGTGATCGCCGCCGACGGTGCGGTGATGGCGACCGTGCCGCGCGATGTCAGCGGCGCGATCGTCGTACCGATCCCGCCTGCGTTTGCCCCCACCCTCTTCTCGCGCCTTGGGAATTGGGCGGCGTTGCTGGTCGGGACACTTCTCACACTCGTCGCATTTGCGTTGCGGCGTCGATCGCGGTAACGACATAAAGCTATCTTTATATCGTTATCTCCCGGAGCCTCCATGCGTCAGTCGTTCATCTTCACGTCCGAGTCGGTGTCCGAAGGCCATCCCGACAAGGTCGCGGATCAGATTTCGGATTCGATCGTCGATCTGTTCCTCTCCAAGGACCCCGAGGCGCGCGTTGCGTGCGAAACGCTGACCACCACGCAGCTGGTGGTGCTGGCTGGCGAGATCCGCGGCAAGGGCGTGTACGAGAACGATCAGTGGGCGCCGGGGATCGAGGATGAGATCGAGGCGACCGTCCGCGCGACCGTGAAGCGCATCGGCTATGAGCAGTCGGGCTTCCACTGGAACGAGTTCCGCTTCCTCAACGAGCTGCACGGCCAGTCGGCGCATATCGCGATGGGCGTCGACGAGAGCGGCAACAAGGACGAGGGCGCGGGCGACCAGGGCATCATGTTCGGTTACGCGACCGACGAGACCCCGGGCCTGATGCCGGCGACGCTGTATTACAGCCACAAGATCCTCGAGCGGCTCGCCGCCGACCGCCATTCGGGCGCGGCGCCGTTCCTCGAGCCCGACGCCAAGAGCCAGGTGACGTTGCAGTACGAGAACGGCGTCCCGGTCAAGGCGACCGCGCTGGTCGTCTCGACGCAGCATGCGCCGGGCTATTGCGAGAAGGGCGACAATGCCGACGCCGCCAAGTACAAGGTCCTGCACGATTACGTGATGGGCGCGTTCAAGGACGTGCTGCCCGACGGCTTCATCGACGACGCGACCAAGATCTACATCAATCCGACCGGCCAGTTCGAGATCGGCGGCCCGGACGGCGACGCCGGGGTGACCGGGCGCAAGATCATCGTCGACACCTACGGCGGCGCGGCGCCGCACGGCGGTGGCGCGTTCAGCGGCAAGGACCCGACCAAGGTCGACCGTTCGGCGGCCTATGTCGCGCGCTATCTGGCGAAGAACGTCGTCGCGGCCGGGCTGGCCAAGCGCTGCACGATCCAGCTGTCCTATGCGATCGGCATCGCCGAGCCGCTGTCGGTCTATGTCGACCTGCACGGCACCGGGACCGTCGAAGAAGCGAAGCTGGAGGCGGCGCTGCCGCAGCTCGTTCGCCTGACCCCGAAGGGCATTCGCGAGCATCTGGCGCTCAACAAGCCGATCTATTCGAAGACCGCGGCGTACGGGCATTTCGGCCGTGACGCCGAGGGTGACTTGTTCACCTGGGAAAAGACCGATCTGGTGGACGCGCTGAAGCAGGCCGTCGCCTGATTGTTCGGGGGGCGGTTCGGTTGAGCGGCCCCCGTCTTTCGTCACTGCGAGCGGAGCGAAGCAGTCCCGGGCCGGACCATAACGCCCCGAGCGCGATCGACAGTCAGCGCTCCAAGGCTGATCGCGATCTTTGTCGATCTTCGTCGCCCCGGACTTGATCCGGGGCCCCGCTTGTTCTTGGCGATCGAGGAAAAAGCGGGATCCCGGATCAAGTCCGGGATGACGGATGTGGCAGGCGGCCGGCGAATAAAGATCCGTCCTCGATCGCGTCACCCCGCTCGCAGTGACGAGGCTGATGACGCAGCCCCCGCTTTGTTCTACCGACCTCGCCCATGATCGCGCATCTCAAGGGCATCCTGACCTCGACCGGCACCGACCATGCGGTGATCGACGTGCACGGCGTCGGCTATCTGGTCGGCGCGTCGGCGCGGACGCTGGCGGCGATCGGGCCGGTCGGCGAGGCCGCCACCCTGTTTACCGAGATGCTGGTCGCCGAGGAATTCATCCGGCTGGTCGGCTTTGCAAGCGCCGCCGAACGCGACTGGTTCCGGTTGCTGACCGGCGTGCAGGGCGTCGGCGCGCGGGTGGCGCTGGCGATCCTGTCGGCGCTGGAGCCCGCCGACATCAGCCGGGCGGTGATGGCGCAGGACAAGGCTACCGTCGCGCGCGCCAACGGCGTCGGGCCGAAGCTGGCCGAGCGGATCGTCCGCGAGTTGAAGGACAAGGTCGGCGGGGTGGCGCTGGGGCCGTCGGCGGCGGCGCAGGTGGTGCCGGTCGGTGCCGGGTCGGACGCGGTGTCGGCGTTGCTCAATCTCGGGTTCCGGCCGGCGGAGGCCGCTAGCGCGGTCGCGGCGGCGGAGGAGGAACTGGGCGACGGCGCGTCGCTGGACGCGCTGGTGCGGCTGGCGTTGCGCAAGGCGGCAAAGTAGCGCGGATTACCGTCCGTGCTGCGTTCGGGTCAACGAACGTGCCTGATCACGACGTTCTCGAACCATTCCCCGGCAGAGGCCGGAGATCGGAGCGCCGTTTCGCAGAGGTCTCGCGGAGGCGAGAGTACGACCCGCTGGCGCTTGCAAGAGTCGCTAACCTCAGAGGTTCTGGATTCCCGCCTGCGCGGGAATGACGATGGTTCGAGGCGTCACCTCCCTCGCTGTCCGTCCGTGTTGAGCTTGTCGAAGCACGTGCGCCAGACGGAACGCCCGGAGCACGCACTTCGACAGGCCCAGTGCGAACGGTTCAGCGTTCGCCCCACTGACTTGGAGGTCAGCCCCGGGGGCGAACCCGGGGCGACGAAGATTACGCGCCCGCCGATGCGCCGCTGCCGCCGCGACCACGCCCACGTCCGCCGCGGCTGCGGCGGGCACCGCCGCCACCGGCGCTGGCGTTCGCATAGTTGCGCCCGCCCTGTGCCGAACCCGGCGTCGCGCGCGGCGCATGGCTGGCCTTCGGACGCGCCGGGCCGCGCTGACCGCGCGGGCGATCCTCGCGCGGGGCGGGATCGGCACCGATCGTCTTGACGCGCTGTGCCTTCAATTGCTCGGCCTGCTTGAGGAAATCCTCGGGCAAGTCGCTGACCGGGATCTTCTGCCGCGTCACCTTCTCGATGTCCTTCAGGTACGGACGCTCGTCGTCCGCGCAGAAAGCAATCGCCTCGCCGCTGCGCCCGGCGCGGGCGGTACGGCCGATGCGGTGGACATATTGCTCGGCGACATTCGGCAGCTCGAAGTTGAAGACGTGGCTGACGCCCGACACGTCGATGCCGCGCGCGGCAATGTCGGTCGCGACGAGGATCGGCACCTCGCCCGACTTGAACAGCGCCAGCGCACGCTCGCGCTGCGGCTGGCTCTTGTTGCCGTGGATCGCGTTGGCGGCGATGCCGTTGCCGGCGAGCAGCTTCACGACGCGGTCCGCACCATGCTTGGTGCGGGTGAACACCAAAGCGCGGTCGATCGGCATTTCACGCAGCAGGATCGTCAGCAGCGCCTGCTTCTCGGTCTGGTTGCAGAAGATCACCGACTGATCGACGCGCTCGGCGGTGGTCGACGCCGGCTTGATCGACACCGTTGCCGGATCGTTGAGGAATTGCGAGGCCAGATCGCGAATCGCGGTCGGCATCGTCGCCGAGAAGAACAGCGTCTGGCGCTTGCGCGGGACCATCCGCACGATCTTCTTGAGCGCGTGGATGAAGCCGAGGTCGAGCATCTGATCGGCCTCGTCGAGCACCAGGATCTCGATCATCGACAGGTTGATATAGCCCTGCTCGACGCAATCGATCAGCCGGCCCGGCGTCGCGACGAGGATGTCGACGCCGCGCGCGACGTCATTGCGATTCTTGTTGATGCTGGTGCCGCCGAACACGGTCGCAACCGACATCTTGCTGAACTGGCCGTAGGCACGCGCCGAATCGGCGATCTGGCTGGCCAGCTCGCGGGTCGGGGCGAGCACGAGCATCCGGCAATGCGTCGGCAGCACCTTCTTGCCCTCGCTCAGCCGCTGGATCGACGGCAGCACGAAGGCGGCGGTCTTGCCGGTGCCGGTCTGCGCGATGCCGAGCAGGTCGCGGCCTTCGAGCAGCTGCGGGATCGAGTCGCGCTGAATCGGGGTGGGTTCGGTATAGCCCTTGGCTTCGAGCGCGCGGACGAGCGGCTCGGCAAGGCCGAGAGTGGCGAATGACATGGAAATACAGTCCTAAATACAGGCGCTACCCGGACGCCCGAACAGGCACACGAGTGGCGGGGAAGATTGACACCCCGCGTGACTTGGGAAGCCCGTGAAAAACGACCGAGGCGGAGCCGGGACCAATTGGTCCGATCACGCTGCCAACGCCTCGATGCTGCGTCACATGGCGAATTAGCCCATCGAAGTCAAGGTCGGACCTTTCGCACCTTGATTGCGCAACCGTTGCGAACGTATCGCGTTCGCACCCCGCCATGACCGACCACCCCACCACCATTTTGCGTCATGCGCCCGATTCACGGCCACTAGGTCGCTGGGATTGGGACATTATCGCCGATCGCGTCACATCCGATGCCGGCTTTGCCAAATTATACGGGGTGGCGGCGGACACCGCAGCGGCGGGGGCGCCGATCGCCGAATTTTTTCACGGCATCGCGCCGCAGGACCTGCCGCGGGTGCAGGCAGCAATCGCGCGCAGCATCGACGAGGGCGTGCCCTTCGAGGAAGAATACCGTATCGCCGGCCCTGGTGGCCGCTGGCGCTGGGTCGCGGCGCAAGGCCGCGTCGACCGCGATGCGGACGGGCGGGTCACACACCTGCCGGGGATCAGCTTCGACATCGATTCCCGCAAGCGGGCGGAATTGCGGCTGTCGGCGCTGGTCGAGCTGGGCGACCGCTTGCGCGATCCAGGCGACGCGGGTGATCTGGCGCTGGCGGCGGCGCGCGTGCTGGGCACTGCGCTGGACGTCAGCCGGGTCGGTTACGGCACGGTCGACCCGGTGGCGGAGACGATCACCACCGAACGCGCCTTTTGCGCCGAGGGGATCAGCGCGCTGCCTGCGATCCTGCATTTTCGCGATTACGGCAGCTATATCGAGGACCTGAAGCGCGGCGTAACCGTCGCGATCGCGGACGTGCGCGAGGACGACCGCACCCGCGACACGGCCGAGGGGCTTCGCCAATTGGCCGCGATGTCGTTCATCAACATGCCGGTCACCGAACAGGGCGGTTTCGTCGCCTTGCTCTACCTCAACCATGCCGAGCCGCGCGAATGGCCGGAGGATGAACTGGCGCTGGTCCGCGAGGTGGCGGAGCGCACCCGCGACGCCGTCGAGCGCCGCCGCGCCGAACAGGAACTGGCGACGCTCAACGAACGACTGGAGCAGGAGGTCGAGGCGCGCACCGCCGCGTTGATGGCAGTCGAGGAACAGCTGCGTCAGGCGCACAAGATGGAGGCGGTCGGGCAGCTGACGGGTGGTCTGGCGCATGACTTCAACAATCTGCTGACGGGCATATCCGGCGCTCTGGAGATGATGCAGGTCCGCGTCGCGCAGGGGCGGATCGGCGAGCTGGACCGCTATGTCGCGGCGGCGCAGGGCGCGGCCCGGCGGGCGGCGGCGCTGACGCACCGGCTGCTCGCCTTCTCGCGCCGCCAGACGCTCGACCCGCGGCCGACCGACGTCAACCGGCTGGTCGCGGGGATGCAGGAGCTGATCCACCGTACGCTCGGACCCGCAATCACGCTGGAAGTGGTGGGCGCGGCCGGGTTGTGGAACACGCTTGTCGATCCCAACCAGCTCGAGAATGCGCTGCTCAACCTGTGCATCAACGCGCGGGACGCGATGCCCGATGGCGGGCGGGTGACAATCGAAACCGCCAACAAATGGCTCGACGAGCGCGCGGCGCGCCCGCGCGACCTGCCGCCCGGCCAGTATCTGTCGCTATGCGTCAGCGACACCGGCACCGGCATGACCCCCGAGGTGCAGGCGCGCGCCTTCGACCCGTTCTATACGACGAAGCCGATGGGCGAAGGCACCGGGCTGGGGCTGTCGATGATCTATGGCTTCGCGCGCCAGTCGGGCGGGCAGGTGCGGATCTATAGCGAGCCGGGCGACGGCACGACGGTGTGCATCTATCTGCCGCGTCACCACGGCAGCGTCGACGATGAGAGCGAGGCGACGCTGCCGCTCGATCAAGCGAAGCAGGTAGAAGGGATGCCCACGGTGCTGGTCGTCGACGACGAGCCGACGGTGCGTATGCTGGTGATCGAGGTGCTCGACGGGCTCGGCTATACCGTGCTGGAGGCGGGCGATGGCGCGGGGGCGCTGCGGATGCTGGACAGCGGGATCAAACCCGACCTGCTGGTCACCGATGTCGGCTTGCCCGGGCAGATGAACGGGCGGCAGGTCGCCGACGCGGCGCTAGCGCGCTTCCCGACGCTGCGCGTGCTGTTCATCACCGGCTATGCCGAAAATGCGGTGATCGGCAGCGGGCAGCTCGACCCGCATGTCGCGCTGCTCACCAAGCCGTTCACGATGGAAGGACTGGCCGCCAAGGTCCGCGCGCTGCTGGCCGAGGCGTGAGGGCTTAGCTCAAGGGCTCCTCGACATCGGTCAGGAAGGCGGTGACGCCCGCATCCGCCGCGGCGGCGATCGCCGCGAGCCGCCCGGCCAGCGCGCGCATCGCCATCGCGTCGTCCCCGGCCTCGCGCGCGCGGGCGAGCACGTCGCTTACTCCCGCGTCGATCTGGATCGCCGCGACGCTTGCCTGGCCGACATTCTCGCTGATCGCGCGTCCGGCGACGCCTTGTTCGCGCACCGCGGCGATCACGCTGGCGGACAGTTCCTCGATCGCATCAACCGCGCGCACGATCCCGGCGTGCCCATCCGATACCGCGCCGATCGCGGTCCTGACGCGCGCGACATGCGCGGCGATGCCGCCCGCCGCAGCCCGGGTTTGCGTCGCCAGCGATTTGACCTCGCCAGCCACCGCGGTGAAGCCGCGCCCGGCGTCTCCCGCCCGCGCGCACTCGATCGCGGCGTTGAGCGCCAGCATCCCGGTTTGCTGCGCGATCGTGTCGATCAACTCGCTGACGGTGGCGATCGCCTCGGCCGCGTCGCCGAGCGCGCGAATCTGGTCCGCGCCGGAATGGGTGCGCGCCACCGCGCGCTGCGTCGCCGCCTCTGCCGCGCGCATGCGCTGTTCGACCGCGTCGAGCGCGCCGGCAAAATCCTGCGCGCGCGTGGCGATCCGTTGCAGATTGATCGCCGCGCCGCCGGCGGCGGTGGCGACATCCCCGACGCGCGTGTCGATGGTCTGCGCGCGATCGGCGATGCGACGCGACGCCGTGCCGACCGCCTGCGACACTTCGCCGAGCCCTTGCGCCAGGTCGCGCGCGTCGCCGCGGAAGCGCCGTGCCGCCTCCTCAATCCGCACGGCACGGCGGCGTTCGGCCAGATGCGTGCGACCTGCCCGCTCGGCGGCGATCCGTAACAGGCTGGGCTGGTCGACGATCCCGGCGAACCGCCCGCCGCGCGTCAGGATCAGCCCCTCCGCCGCGTCCGCCGCCCGCCACGCCGCGAGTGCGGCGACCGCGGGCGCACCGATCTCGATCGTCGGACACGCGCGCAACTTGCCCGCAACGCCCATCGGCAGGCCGCGATTGCTGAGCAAGGCGTGGCCGAACGGGCTGAACAGCAATGGGCGTAGATCACGCTCCATCAAGGCACCGCGCGGCCGATCGTGCGAGTCGACGATCGCGATCATCCGCAGATGCGGCGCGGCGCGCAACAGCGTGACCGCATCGAGCAGGGCGGCACCGTCCGCCAAGACACTGAAATCGGTGGCCCATCCCGCCTCGACCACATCATCGCCCGGATCGGCGAGAGGCGCGGGCGTCAGCGGCGGCAGCAGGCGGAGGACCGAGGGCATGACCACAGGGTTAGCCGGCTTTGGTAAAAGCCGCCTTTCCCGCGTGTGACCGTATGATGAAACCCTTCGCCGCACGGAACCGCAACGCGCGCCGTACCTTTGATCCACGACACCTGCGCGTCCTTGCGTGCGGGAGGAATGAGGATCGTCCATGACCGACATCAAGACCCGCCCGGCCGGCAACGGTGGCGAGACGCACCAGACGACCGACGCCGATCACCCGGTGCTGACCACCAATCACGGGACGCCGGTGTCGGACAATCAGAACCAGTTGAAGGTCGGTCCGCGCGGCCCGGTGCTGCTGGAAGACGAAGTCTATCGCGAGAAGATGAACCATTTCGACCATGAGCGCATCCCGGAGCGGATCGTCCATGCGCGCGGTTCGGCCGCGCACGGCTATTTCGAATGCACCGACAGCCTTGCCGACATCACCCGCGCCGACCTGTTTCAGAAGAAGGGTCAGCGCACCAAGGTGTTCGCGCGCTTCTCGACCGTCGCGGGCGGCGCCGGATCGGTCGACACGCCGCGCGACGTGCGCGGTTTCGCGGTGAAATTCTACACGCGCGAGGGCAATTGGGACCTCGTCGGCAACAACATCCCGGTGTTCTTCATCCAGGACGCGATGAAGTTCCCCGACCTGATCCACGCCGCCAAGATGGAAGCCGATCGCGGCTATCCGCAGGCGGCGACCGCGCACGATACCTTCTGGGACTTCATCAGTCTGATGCCGGAGGCCACCCACATGATCATGTGGGCGATGTCGGACCGCACGCTGCCGCGCAGCTTCGCGACGATGGAGGGCTTCGGCATCCACACCTTCCGCTTCGTCAATGCCGAAGGGAAGAGCACGTTCGTCAAGTTCCACTGGAAGCCGCGCGCGGGGCTTGCCTCGACGATCTGGGACGAAACGGTCAAGATCGCCGGCGCCGATCCCGACTTCCAGCGCCGCGACCTGTTCGAGCGTATTAATCGCGGCGACTATCCGGAATGGGATCTGGGCGTGCAATTGTTCGACGAGGAGTTCGCGAACAGCCAGCCCTATGACGTGCTCGACGCGACCAAGATCATCCCCGAGGAAGTGCTACCCGTCCGCATCGTCGGCAAGATGGTGCTCGATCGCTATCCCGATAATTTCTTCGCCGAAACCGAGCAGGTCGCCTTCTGCCCCAGCCATATGGTGCCGGGGATCGACCATTCGAACGATCCGCTGCTGCAAGGGCGGCTGTTCAGCTATCAGGATACGCAGATCAAGCGACTGGGGTCGACCAACTGGCACCAGCTGCCGATCAACCAGGCGAAGGGCCGCGCCGATGCGGCGGGCTGTCCGTTCCTGAACATGCAGCGCGACGGGCATATGCAGATGCAGGTTCCGAAGGGCCGCGCCAATTACGAGCCGAACAGCCTGCACCTCGCCGGCGAGCCCGGCGGCCCGCGCGAGGACCCGAACGGCTTCAAGAGCTATCCCGCCGAGGAGAGCGGCCAGAAGCTGCGCATCCGCGCCGAGACGTTCGCCGACCATTATTCGCAGGCGCGGCTGTTCTGGCGCTCGATGGACCCGGCCGAACAGGCGCATATCGCGTCGGCATTTGTCTTCGAGCTGAGCAAGGTCTCGATCCCGCACATCCGCGTCGCGCAGCTCGCCAATCTGCGCAACGTCGACGAGGAACTGGCGCAGCGCGTTGCCGATGGGCTGGCGATCGATCTGCCGGAGGCGTCGCCGACCAGTGCCCCGGTGCTCGACATGGATCCGTCGCCGGCGCTGCGCATCGTGCGCGGGCCGCTGGAGAAGCATACGCTGGAGGGACGCACCATCGGCATCCTGTTCGCCGACGGCACCGATCGCGAGGAGTTCGAAACGACGGTGGCAGCGGTGAAAGCGGCGGGTGGCCATCCGCTGACGATCGCGCCGAAGGTCGGCGCGGTGCCGTTGTCGGACGGCACGACCGTTGCCGCCGACGCCCAGTTGTTCGGCCAGCCATCGGTGACGGTGGACGCCTGCGCAGTGATCCTGTCCGCGGAGGCGTGCGCCAAGCTGGTCAAGGAAGGCGCGGCGGTGCAATGGGTGATGGATGCCTTCGGGCACCTGAAGGCGATCGGGCATAACGATGCGGCCAAGCCGTTGCTCGACAAGGCGGGGGTCGAGCCCGATGCCGGCGTAACCGACCTCGAGGCGTTCGTCGATGCCGCCAAGCAGCGCTATTGGGACCGCGAGCCCAACGTCCGCACGCTGGCCTGAGGGAGCGAGGATCATGCTCGAACATGTCCCGCACTGGCTCGGCAGCCTGATGCACAATGTCCGTGCCGGCCATGCCAAGCTGGCGATCGTGCAGGACGGCATCGTCACCGGCGACGCGCGGCTGGAACTGTCCAGCCTCGCGTTCGCCGATGGCGCGCGCTTGCCGGAGCGGTTCACCGCCGATGGCGAAGGCGTGTCGCCGCCGCTGACGTGGCGCGGCGTGCCGGCGGGTACCGCGGCGCTGGCGTTGCTTGTCGAGGACCCCGACGCCCCTGCCCCCAACCCGCTGGTCCATGCGGTGGTGTGGAACCTGCCGCCAGAGGACGGCTCGCTCCCGGAGGGTGCGATTGCGCCGGACGGGCGTGGCGCGGACGACGGGTCGGACGTCGGGCGCAACAGCTATGCGCAGGAAGGGTGGTTGCCGCCCGATCCCCCGACCGGGCATGGCAGCCACGATTATGTCTTCCAGCTCTTCGCGCTCGACAGCGCCGCGGCGGTCGACATCAATCCGGGGCGTAGCGAGCTGCTCGAGGCGATCCGCGGGCACGTGATCGCAGCGGGGATGCTGGTCGGCACCTATTCGCGCGGCGAGGAAGCGCCGGTCGGCCCGGCCTCGGCATCGACGCAAGTCGCCTGAGCGATGACCCCGTTGCCGCAGCTCCGCACGCCGCCGGTGGCGCTGGGTGCAGCGGGGCTGTTGCCGCAGATGGCGTGCGTGGCGATCGCGCTGGCCGAACCCGGCTCGCGGATGGCGGCAGGGGTGATCGGCGGCGGCTATGCCGCGCTGATCCTGTCGTTTCTGGGCGGGATGTGGTGGATGCAGGCGCTGCTGCGGAGTGACGAGCGCTGGTGGCCGTATCTGCTGGCGGTCGCGCCGAGCCTGATCGGCTGGGCGGCGCTGCTCGCCGTGATCGGCCGGGTCGCGCCGCCCGCTGCGGCACTGATGACGCTGGCGTTGGCGTTGCTCGCCAGTCCGTTGGGCGATCGCGAGATCGGCCCGTTGTTGCGCGGCGTGCCGGCGTGGCGGCACTTGCGGCTGACGCTGTCGGGCGGGCTCGGCGTGCTGGCGCTGGTCAGCGGGCGGGGCTGACCCCCGCCCCTCTGCCTCAGTGCTTGCGCGCGGCGGCGGCCTTCTTGGCATAATGATGGTGCGCGATCGCGCAGCCCGCTGCGGCACCCATCACGCCATGCCCCTTGCCGACCATATGCCCGGCAAGACCACCGGCCGCGGCGCCGCGCAGACAGCCCTTGGCAGATGCCGGCGAGGCGGCGAGCACCGTAGCGGCGACGGCAGCGATGAGAACGGAACGCATCTCTTTCTCTCCTTGATCGATGGAGCAAAGATAAGCGTTCCTAAGGCGTTGTCCCGTTACAAACAGGACAGGCGCCGGACAGGGAATGACAAGGCGGCACGGATGCGAAGACCCGTGCCGCCGAAACGATCTCAGGCGAACAGCGGGTGGATCGTCGCGGTCTTGCGACGGCGGATCGCAGCGCCGACCAGACCGAAGCCGAGGATCATCATCGCCCAGGTCGCAGGCTCGGGCACCGCATCGGTCGGCGGCGTGGTGCCGCGATCGAACCGAACCTGCAACGAGCTGTCAGGCGCAAAATAGGTGTTCGACAGATTGATGGTAACGAAACCGCCGTCGAAGCTGATGTTGTTGGGATCGAAGGCAAACTCATTGAGGTCCGCGTCGAAGTTGACGACCTTGTTCACGTCGCCGAGCTCGGCATAGGTGAACGGGTCAGTTTTGTTGGTGAAGACCAGCGAATGGGTCCCATCCATCCCGGCGCCATCGGGCAGACTCAGGTTGCCACTGAAGCTGATCGTCAACAGCCCGGCCGAGAAATCCGCGTTCAGCGTCGTGCCGTAGATGTCGAACCCGATGCCGAATTCATTGCCGCCGCTGACAACCGCGTTGTCAGTGGAGCATTCCAGGTTGACCCCGCCGCAGGTCACGGCGTCTCCCACCGACACCGTCGCGGAGGCAGGAGCGGTAATGAACGCGCCGATCAGCGCGAGGCTGCCCAAAATGTGCTTCTTCATGTCACTCCCCTGTCTGGTCGGCAGGGGCCGACCTTTAACGGCGTCTTACAGCAATTCGTTAACAGATCGTTAACGATACTGCCGAGGGGATCATATGCGCGTGTAACGAAAATACCAGACCTCATGCCCCTGTCTGCGCGCCTTGCGTTCGTAGCGGGTTTCCGGCCAATCCTGCGGGCGTTCGAGGAAGTCGCGGGCGGTTTGCGCCTGCCACACGAAGTCGCGGCGCTGGTTCATCACCATCATCGACCAGCGGCAATAGGTCGGATCGTCGGTGCCGAGCCGGAACTCCGCACCCGGCTTCAGCTTGGCGGCGATCAGATCGAGCGGGCCGTGGTTCATCATCCGCCGCTTGGCATGGCGCGCCTTCGGCCACGGATCGGGATGGAGCAGATAGACGCGCTCCAACGACTCGTCGGGCAGGCGTTCGATCACCTCCAGCGCATCGCCCATATGGAGGCGGACATTGTCGAGCGCGCCGTCACGAATATGGCCGAGTGCGCCGACCACACCGTTTAGGAACGGCTCGCAGCCGATGAACCCGGTGCCCGGCGCGGCCATCGCTTGTCCGGCGAGATGCTCACCCGCGCCGAAGCCGATCTCGACCTGCAACGGACGCTCGTCGCCGAACAGCCGCCGGGCATCGAGCGCGCCGTCGGTGGGGACTGCGATGCGCGGCAGCAGTTCCTCGACCAGAGCGGCCTGTCCGGCGCGCAACGCATGGCCCTGACGCCGGCCATAGAGGCGGCGGATCGTTGTGGGATCGTTCATGCAGGCGCGCCTACCGCACGGGCGCGCGAAACGGAACGGAGGAAGCGATGCGTGCGTGGTGGAGCGGTGTGGCGGTGCTTGTCGCGGCAGCGGCGGTGCCGGCGTGGTCGCAACTGTCGAGTCCGAAATCGATCTCGATGCTGAACGGCGACGGCGGCTGGACGCAGGCGGTGTTCGTCTGCGATTCGACCGATCGCGATCGCGTGCTGGTGCTGTCCGCGCCCGATGCGCAGCGCAGCGCGACGCTGACCAGCCTGTCGAAGCCGGGGCTGGTGCGCCATCAGGTCGCGGTCCGCGTCGGCGTGGGCGATCCGGGGATGGGGCAGGTCTATTATCCGCTCACCAACGCCGCGGGGCGCGCGGTCGGCAACGTCCACGCAATCAACCCCGGGATGGTCGAGCCCGGCGCAACGACGCCGACCGTCACTTCGGTCACCTACGGCCGCGACACGACGTCGTGCCGGTTCGCGCCGCAGACGCGCGTGCTGGGGGTGACCGCAAAACGCTCGATCCAGTTGACGCGCAGCGAGCGCGACGGGTTCGTCTATCGCAGCTACAATCACGACACCGATCTGCCCGCGATCGAACAGCCGTGGGGCGGGCGCGACACCCGCGCCTCGCTGACGATCACCGGCGGCCGGTTGGTCGAGGAGCGCGGCGGTCGGCGCATCTATCAGTTTGCGAACGGCGGCTATGTCTATCGCGTGCTCGTCTCGGTCGATCCGGCGAAGGGCGGCGGCGGGGTGCAGGTGTGGCGCGACGGGCGGATGCTGCTTGCCGAACCGTTCGTCGCCTATACCGCCGCCTCCTGAGCGGGACCGAAACCGCATGCGGCTCGTTGGCAGGCGGACATTCAAGCGGAGCCGATATGGGCAAGAAGAAGAAGAAGGCGCTGCGCATTGCCGCCGAACGCGAGCACGACGCCACCGCGCCGCTACGCGCGCTGGCGGCAGCAGGGGCGATGCGGGCGCTTGCGCCGATCGCCAAGGCCACCGACGAACCGCCCCTGCTCGCGTTAGGCCTTGGCACACTGGCGATCGGTGCGGTGCTACGTCGTCCGGCGCTGGCACGCAGCGGGGCGCGGATGGTCGCCAGCCATCTGCTGGCGACAGGCCTCAAGACGGTGTTGAAGGCCGGGGTAGACCGTGCCCGTCCGAATGTTCCGGGCACCGACGCGGTGCCGCGCAAGGGGCATGGCACCGACGACACCAACTTCAACGCTTTTCCGTCAGGGCATACAGCCGGCGCGGTAGCGGTGGCGCAGTCGGTCGCGCATGAGGTGCCCGGGATCGGCGGCGTCGCTAAGCTGGCGGCGGGCACCGCGGGCGTGGCGCAGGTCGCTCGCGGCGCGCATTATGGCAGCGACGTGGTTGCGGGCGCCGTGATCGGATGGCTGGCCGAGCGCGTTGCCGGCTGGGCGATCGAGGCCGGCGAACGCTTCGCCGACACCCGCCGCGAGGTGAAGGCCGAAGCCGAAGCTGAGGCGCATCCGAGCTGACCGGATCGACAGCCTAAGTACGTCATTACAATGGCATCGCGTACAAGGCGTGGTGCGCGAGAATGTAGAGCGTCCGCCGGTCCGCGCCGCCGAGCAGCAGTTGCAGCGGGCGTTCGGGAACGTCGATGCGCCGGGTCAGCGAACCGTCGGGGGCGTAGACGAACACCTGTCCGTTCGCGACGTACAGGTTGCCCGCTTCGTCGCGCGCCACGCTTTCGCCGCCGCGGGGGGCGACGACCTTGAGGTCGGTCACCTGCCCGCTCGCCCCGACCAGACCGCTATAGGTGAGGTTCTCCGAGGCGTTGGTCAGCGTGATGCGACTGCCCGGCACCGCGCCGACAAAGCCATAGGAATCAAGCGTATCCGACCAGCGCCAACCGAGGTGATCGTCGGGGCCCTGGTTCCAGACGCGGAACGCCGGCAGCGCCACCGATCCGTCGGGTGAGCGATATTCCTGCGGCTTCGCCTCGCCGAGCTTGGTGGTGAAGAAGGACGCGATCGGCGGATAATCATAGGTCGCCGGATCGATACGGTCGGCGAATTCACCATTCGCCCAGACGTTTACCGGCAGGAGCGTCGTCGCCTTGCCGCCTGCGCGCACCGCGGTCGGTTCGATCGGACGGATATCGTCGGGCTTGGCGGGGTCGAGGCTGTAGACGCTGCCGTCGCGGCCGGCGGAGGATTGCACCAGCAGGCGGCCGGAGCGGTCGACCGCGAGGTTGACCGGGTCGAGCGGGGCGTCCGACACGGTGGTCAACCCCTCCCCCGGCGTAAAGCCATGAATTCGCTGAAAGAAGCGGTCGACGAAATATAGCTTGCCCTTGGCGTCCACCGCACCGCCGGAGATGGAATAGAAGCCGTCTGCGAGCTTGGTCACGCCGGAAGTTACTGGGATCGCTAGCTCAGCGGTGGCGGGAGTTGGAGGGATGTCGAGGCTGGCGAACTCGCGTTCGCGGACTTCCTGACGGTGGGTCATGTCCTTGATGCTGTTTTCAAACGGAAATTTGCTGGCGCGCAGATAGGTGCCGCAGCCCTTGGCGTCGCAGCTCGCAAAGCCGCTTTCGGCGTTCACATGGACGTTGCGGAAGCGGATACCGCCTGAATTGAACAGCTTGACCGCTGCATCCATCGGCTTGATCGTCCGCGTCACGCGATAGCCGTGGTAATTGGCGAAGAGGATGTCGCTCGAATTGTGGAACTCGGTCGAGACCGCGTTGACGCCGTCGCGTACCTCCTGTTCGGTCTGTGGTGCCAGAAACTCCCAGTTTTTAACCCGGTCCAGCACGATCTCGGCACGATAATGATGCTCGGCGGAGAGCTGATAGACGTGTCCGGGCGTGCTGGTGTCGGAAACGTGAAAACCTGCGGACGCGAGCGTGTTGGGTGACCAGATCGCCGAGAAGGTTCCGCCGCCGCCGTCGGCGACCATGATGCTGGGGTACTGGCCGTCGGGACGCGCGCGCGGGTCGTTCTGGTTGATCGGGCTGCCCTTGGTCAGCACCGTGCCGCCGCCGCCCTGGATCTTGACGTCGTTGACCTCCGACGCCGCGCCGGCTTTCCACAGCAAGGCGGTGGCGCGGCGGTTGATCGCGCCGGTCCAGAGCCCGAGGCCGTGGACGATCGCGTTGCCGCCCTTCGCGCTCTCGATCATCGCCTTCGCGCCGCCGACCCCGGTGAAGGCGGGGGTTTCGTCGGGCAGATAGACGTGCGTCAGGCTGGGGTGGAGCGAGATCAGGACGGTGTCGGGACGCAAGCGGATCGTATCGGTGACGCGGTAGCGGCCGAGCGGGAGATAGACGACGCGGTGCGTGTCGATCGCGCGCTGCAACGCGACGGTGTCGTCGGTGGCGTCGTCACCCTTCACGCCGAGATCGTGCGCATTCGCCCAGTCGCGGACCGGCGGGAGCGCGCGGATCGCATTGGCCGGACGCTTCGGCGCGCGCGCCAGCGGGGTCATCGAAACGTCGGTCGCGGTTTCGCCGATCGTGCCGAGCCCGGCGAGCTTCAGCCCATGCGAGAAGTCGGCGACGCGGTAGCGCGCGCCCTTGCCCGCGATCGTCTTGCCGGAATCGCGGAAGCGCGCGAAGGTCGGCGTCTCGATCGCGACCGCATCGTCGAAGCCGATCTGCGTGAAGACGCTGTTCTCTTCCGAGATCACCACCGCGGCCTGCGAGACGTTCTCGAAGCGGACCTGCTTGCCCCACAGCGAATCCGAATAGCCGCGGTCGATCTCGATCCCGACGGGCGTGTCGCGGATCGCGACGTTGACGAGGGTCAGGTCGACCTCATGCTCGCGGATCGCCGCGTCGCGCTGCCCGGAGAATTCGCTGTCGATCAGCGTGAACTGCCACGCGGGCGAGGTCTTTTCGGACATGATGCCGTATCGGCCGCCGAAGAAGCGCAGGTCCTCGAACTCGTTGCCGGCCTGATAGACCCCCGCCAGCCCCGAGCCGATGTGGAAGTCGACGTGGCGCAGATAGCCGTGCTGCGCCACGCGGAAGCGCACCGCGACCGCACCGGCATTGCCGTCGCCGATGCGGAAATCGATGTTCGACAGCGCGGAATAGAAGGTGCTGGACGTGGCGTCGTAGATCGCAGGATCGAACGGCACGCTGGTGCGCGGCGGCACCGGCGCCTTGCCGACGCGATACTGGTCCTCGCCGGTGAAGGCGACCATTGCCGCGACGCCGCTGCCGAAGCCGGGGGTGGCGTCGCCGAGCACGATCTGCGGGCGGGTCTTGCCGATGCCGAACAGCCGCACCGCCGAGCGGACGAAGATCGTGCGCGAGATGCGGTAGGTGCCCGAAGGGACGAAAACGACACCACCGTGTCCGCCCGCCGCCGCCGCGTCGATCGCCTGTTGCAGTGCGACGCTGTCGTCGGCGCGGCCATCGCCGACCGCCTTGAGGACGACCGCGCGCGGATCGTCGGGCATGGTCTGGTAGACCGACGTGCCGGGCCTGATGCCAGGTGCCGCGAGGGCCGGGGTCGCGAGCACCGCTGTCAGTGCCGCCCCGATCCGCCATCCTGCCCGCATCGCCCGTCTCCCGTCTGTTTTCGCGCTTTTGCTAGCGATACCAGCGGGATGCTTCATGCGCGACGATGGTCGTAGGTGGCAGGCGATGGGGTGACACAGGTCAAGCCGTCGCCCCGGACTTGATCCGGGGCCCCGCTTCTTTCGTGCTGTTGAAGAAGAAGCGGGATCCCGGATCAAGTCCGGGATGACGGGTATATTCCGCAGCGGCTTCGCTTGTGGCGGGATGACGCCGGCTGAAACCGTTCATCCGTCATTGCGAGCGGAGCGAAGCAATCCAGAGTCGGACCAGGACACCCTGGATTGCTTCGCTCCGCTCGCAATGACGGACCGATTCAACGCCATTCGCCGTCAGGCGTAGCTTGTGTCGCCGCTGAGCGCTTGTGCGGCGATCGCGACTTGCGTGCGGTTGCGGACGTTCAGCTTGCGCATCAGCGCGGTCATGTGCGCCTTCACGGTCGCCTCGGCGATGCCAAGGTCGTAGGCGATCTGTTTGTTGAGCAGCCCGGAATGGACGCCGCGCATCACCTTGAGCTGTGTCGGGGTGAGTTGCGCCAGCATCGCGCCGCTGACCGGCGCGGGCATCTCCTGAGCGATGGCTTCCATTCCTTCCTCCCGTAGCACCGCCGTCCCGTCGCGCTTTCGAGCGGATTCGGTTGGACAGCTTTGCGTGTTATGCGCTGCGATGTTAGCGCTTTTCAAGTAACATGCGATAGATTGAACGGCGAAGTTGTCGGACAGCCGGCGCAGCCTCTCGCCACATCGGCGGCCGTCCGCTAGGTTCGGCGGACATCGCACGGGAGGGGAGCGCCGGTGAGCGAGGGACGACTGGCCGACCGCGCCTATGCCGCGATCGTGCGGATCATCAACGACGAAGGGCTGACGACCGGCGACCGGCTGCCGTCCGAGGCGCGGCTGGCCGAGACGTTCGGCATGTCGCGCACGATCGTCCGCGAGGCGCTGGCGCGGCTCGCCTCCGACGGGATCACCGAGGCGCGGCGCGGCGCTGGAAGCTATGTGAAGCGGCGGCCCTCGGAGCGGTTGGGGACGCATCTGCCGCTCGACGCGCTGGCGGCGACGCTCGGCACCTATGAGGTGCGGTTCGTGCTGGAGGCGGAGGCGGCACGGCTGGCGGCGCTGCGGCGGTCGCAGGCGCAGCTCGACGCGATCGAGGCGGCGCTGGAGGCCTTGCGCGCGGCGTTGTTCTCGAACGCGCCGGCGCATGACGAGGATTGGGCGCTGCACCTCGCGATCGTCGCGGCGACCGGCAATGCCGCGTTCGCGCCGGTGTTCGACCATCTGCGCGACAGCGTGATGCACATCCTGCGCGCGGGGGTCGATATTTCACGGTCGCGGCCGCCGCAGGTGATCGGGGCGATGATGGAGGAGCATGACGCGATCGTCGACGCGATCCGCACGCGCGACGCCGATGGCGCGGCGCTGGCGATGCGCTGGCATTTGTCGCAGGGGCGCAAGCGGTTGATGCCGTAATATGATCGTCATTGCGAGCGTAGCGAAGCAATCCAGAGCCGGACCAGGACGCCCTGGATTGCTTCGCTACGCTCGCAATGACGGGTGACTTAACCCCCGGCGGCCTGCTCCCGCACGCTCGCGCCGCAAAGAAGCGGGGTGGCGGGTCGAGCCCGGGACGACCGTTGGATTACGCCCGTCCCTTCTCAACCCACGCCTGCACTTCGCGGCACAGCGCCTCCGGCGCGTGGCCGGCGTCGAGGCGGAGCGCGCGTTCGGCGGCGGCGGGGGGTTCGAGCGTCGCGAGCTGGCTGTCGAGCAGGCTGGGTGGCATGTAATGGCCGATGCGCGCGCCCATGCGGCGGGCGATCTCGCCGCGATCAGTGTCGAGGAATGCGAAGTGCAGCGGCAGCCCCGCCGCCGCCTCCAGCCGCGCGCGATAGGCATGGCGCAGCGCGGAGCAGGCCGCCACCGCCACGCCGCCGCTACGCGCCGCCTCGCCCAAGGCCGCGCCGAGCCGGTCGAGCCACGGCCAGCGATCCGCGTCGGTCAACGGCGCGCCGGCCTCCATCTTCGCGACGTTCGCCGCCGAATGGTAGGTGTCGCCTTCGAGGAACGGCGCGTGCCAGCGATCGGCGAGCAAGCGGCCGAGCGTCGACTTGCCCGTCCCGCTGACCCCCATCACCACCACCGCCAGCGGCGTGCCGTTCATTCCGCCTGCCACCATCGTTCCTCCCGCCGCACGGCCTGCGCTATCGGCCGCGCGGTCGCCTTCTGACCATTACGACCTTTGTCGGCGCGCCGCGCGACTTTGGTCGTAGATGCCCGTGCCCGCCCCCTCGCGTATGACTTGCATCACACAAACGCGTGCCCGCAACGGCGGAGGCGCGCCGCCATTTAGGGGATGGAAACATGGTCGAGGCACGTCGGCGTTCGCTGAAATATGATACCGCTACCAGCGTTGCGGCGCTGGCATTGATGCTGCTGGCGAGCCCGGCGGTCGCGCAGCAACAGGCGGGGGAGCTTCCCGATTCGACGCGCAGCGCGGCGCCAGCGACCCCCGACCAACTCGTCACGCCGAACGCGCCGGCCGCGCAGGATGCGGCGCCCGCCGCCGCCTCCGACATCGTCGTCACCGGCACGCGCATCACCGCGAGCGGGTTCAACGCTCCCACTCCCACGACGGTGATCGGCGAGGCGCAGATCCAGGCGAATGCGCAGCCCAACATCTTCAATACGATCGCGCAATTACCGTCGCTGCAAGGCTCGACCGGGGCGGCGACGGGCACGTTCAGCACGTCGAGCGGGCAGCAGGGGCTCAGCTCCTTCTCGCTGCGCGGGCTGGGGACGATCCGCACGCTGACGTTGCTCGACGGGCAGCGCGTGGTCGGCGCGAACGTGACCGGCGTGCCCGACATCAGCCAGTTCCCGCAATTGCTGATCAAGCGCGTCGACGTCGTGACCGGCGGCGCGTCGGCGTCGTACGGCTCGGACGCGGTTGGCGGCGTCATCAACTTCATCACCGACACGCGCTTCCAAGGCGCGAAGTTCAACGCGCAGACCGGTGTTTCCACCTATGGCGACGGCGGGCAGGCGCTGGTGCAGGCGGCGCTGGGCAAGAGCTTCGCGAACGACCGGCTGCACATCGTGCTGAGCGGCGAATATGCCAAGGATCAGGGCGTCGGCCCGGGCAATTTCGGCGAGGATCTGGCGAGCGGGCGCGACTGGTATCGCGCGACGACCTTCGTCGACACCAACATCCGCAACAGCAACAACCCGCAGTTCCTCGTCCGCGATCACGGGCAGGCATTCAAATATACGAAGTGGGGGCTCATCAACAACGGGCCGTTGCAGGGGATCGCGTTCGACGGCGACGGGCGGCCGTTCGCGTTCAACTACGGCTCGAACGGCGTGCCGGCCAAGAACGCCAATGGCGATGTGATCGGCTGTTATGTCGGCTTCTGCGTCGGCGGCGACCAGTCGGGGCATGTCGGCTCGGGCACGTCGCTGCAATCGGCGCTGGAGCGGATCAACGGCTATACGCGGATCGGCTATGACGTCGCGCCCGACACCGAATTGTACCTGACCGCGAACATCGCGCAGGTGAAGACCAGCAACCAGCCCAATCCGGGCGCGTCGAAGGACAATGTCACTGTCCAGTGCGCCAATCCGTACCTGCCCGCCTCGATCCAGGCGCAGTGCGCGACCGCGGGGATCACGCAATTCCGCTATGGCCTGAGCAACGCGATCCTGCCGAATATCAAGGTCAACACCGATCGCCGGCAATATCGCTTCGTCGGCGGGCTGAAGGGCAAGGCGGAGATCTTCGGCGACAGCTGGACCTACGATCTCTATTACGAACACGGCATCAACGTCACCGACATCAACGTCGACAATATCAGCCTCAACGGCCGGTACACGCAGGCGGTGAATGCGGTGCGGCTGAATGGCGAGATCGTCTGCGCCGATGCCGCGGCGCGCGCGAGCGGGTGCCAGCCGATCAACATCTTCGGCAACAACAAGCCCTCCGCCGCGGCGCTGGCGTATATCGTGCCCGACAACGGGCCGTTCCAGCATACGCGCCAGACGCAGGATGCGGCGGCGGCGAGCATCTCGGGCACGCCGATCGACCTGTGGGCCGGGCCGCTCGCGATCGCGGCGGGCATCGAGTGGCGGCAGGAGGCGTATCGCGTGCGGGCCGACGCTTACGGCGCGGGCGTGTCGGACCTGAGCCCGAACA
The DNA here is from genome assembly GCF_000427645.1 of Sphingomonas phyllosphaerae FA2. Lineage (GTDB taxonomy): Bacteria > Pseudomonadota > Alphaproteobacteria > Sphingomonadales > Sphingomonadaceae > Sphingomonas > Sphingomonas phyllosphaerae. The sequence continues at coordinate 2,847,980 of NZ_KE386571.1, forward strand.
ATGCCGACTATCCCGCCGATCCGTCGCTGCTGGCCACCGGCAACAACTGGTATGCAGGCAATTACAAGAACGGCTCGGGCAAATATAACGTCGTCGAAAGCTTCCTCGAACTCAACCTGCCGCTGATCGACTCGCCCGTGGTCGGGCGCGCCAATCTGAACGGTGCCGGGCGCGCAACGCGTTATTCGACGTCGGGCGTCGTCTATGCGTGGAAGGTCGGCGGCACATGGGAGACGCCGATCAGCGGGTTCCGCCTGCGCGCGGTCACCTCGCGCGACGTGCGCGCGCCCAACCTGTCGGAGCTGTTCGCCGCGCCGACGACCACGACCGTCCCGAACTTCACCGATCCGTTCAACAACACGCAGGTGCTGATCATCCAGAACACGATCGGCAACACCGCACTGCGCCCCGAAATCGCGCGCAGCACCGAATTGGGCGCGGTGCTCGCACAACCCTCGTGGTTGCCGGGGCTGAGCCTGTCGTTCGATTATTACGACATCAAGATCGACGACGTCGTCTCGTCGCTGTCGGCGCAGCAGATCGTCAACCTGTGCCGCGAGGGGAATGCCGACACCTGTAGCGCGTTCAACCTGCAGAACACCGCCGGGCCGAACTTCGTCAACGTCCAGGCGTTCAACCTCGCCTCGATCAAGACGCGCGGGTTCGACATCGAGGCGAGCTATCAATGGCGCCGGCCGCTCGGGCTGCCGGGTAGCCTCACGCTGCGCGGGCTGGGCACGCATGTGATCGACTATATCACCGACTCCGGGCTCAACTCGAACGGCAAGCCGGTCGCGCCGGTCGATTCGGCGGGGGCGAATTCGGGGGCAACGCCGAGCTGGAAGTGGCTGGCGATTCAGACCTATCAGAACGACAATTTCAGCCTGTTGCTGCAGGAGCGCTGGTTCAGCGACGGCGTGTACGGCAACCAATATATCGTCTGCGCGCCGGGCAATTGCCCCGAGTCGACCAACGACCACCCGACGATCGACTTCAACCGGATGAAGGGCGCGTTCTACTTCGACATCGGCGCGACGGTGAACGTGACGCCGCAGGTCAGCATGTTCGTGAAGGTCGACAATCTGTTCGATCGCGACCCGGAGCCGTCGCCGCAGACCAACACCGGGCTGGACGTCAATCCGGCGCTGTACGACACGTTGGGCCGGTTCTTCCGCGTGGGCGTCCGCGGGCGGTTCTGATCGGGGGCTTCGCGCGTCCGTCATTGCGAGCGCATTTGGCGAAGAACGCAGAAGAAGCGGGATCCCGGATCGAGTCCGGGATGACGGATTACAGGAGCGGCGCCATCCCCGACGGCGCCAGGATTTCGATCCAATAGCCGTCGGGATCGGTGATGAAGGCGATGTCCTTCATCGTGCCGTCCTGCGGGCGCTTCTTGAACGGCACGCCCAATTGCTCGAACCGCGCGCAGGCCGCCGCGACGTCGGGGACCGAGATGCCGATATGGCCGAAACCGCGCGGATCGTCGTTGCCGCTGTGGTAGCCGGTGAAGGACACGTCGCTTTCGGTGCCCCAATTGTGCGTCAGCTCCAGCGTCGTCTCCCGCGTGAAGATGAAGCGCGCGCGTTCGGCCGGATCGTCGGGCACCGACTCACCCTCGCCCAGATAGGCAAGAAAATAGAGCGAGAAGCGCATGTCAGGGAAGTCGAGCTTCTGGAGCAGGGCCATGCCCAGCACGTCGCGGTAGAAGGCCAGCGACGGCTCGGGATCGCGAATGCGGAGCATCGTCTGGTTGAGCGCGAACCCTTCGGTGCCGGGCGTGCGGGGCATGATCTTCTCCGGGTCAGGCGAGCGTCAGGCCGACATCGACGTTGCCGCGCGTGGCGTTGGAATAGGGGCAGATCTGGTGCGCGGTATCGACCAGCTGCTGCGCCTGATCCTTGTCCACGCCGGGCAGGTCGACGACGAGGTCGGCGGTGATGCCGAACCCACCCGCCGAACGCGGGCCGATGCCGACGGTTGCGGTGACCTTGGTTTCGGCGGGTACCTTCACCTTGAGCTGCTGCCCGGCGACCTTGAGCGCGCCGAGGAAGCACGCCGAATAGCCGGCGGCGAACAATTGCTCGGGGTTGCTCCCCTCGCCGCCCGCGCCGCCCAATTCCTTCGGGGTCGACAGCGCGACCTCGAAGCGGCCGTCCTCGCTGCGCGCGCGGCCGTCGCGGCCGCCAGTGGCGGAGGCAGTGGTGGCGTATTTGACGTCGACGGACATGGGCGTATTTCCTTATCTCGATAATCAGTATCGCGGTATGTATTTGACGCCGAAGCGTATGTCCAGCGAAAAGATTATCGCGATAAGGAAAATGCTGCTACGTATCTGACATGGCTGACGCACGTCCTCTCGATGAGCAGCTCTGCTTCTCGCTCTATTCCGCGAGCATGGCGGTCGGGCGCGCGTACAAGCCGCTGCTCGACACGATCGGAATCACCTATCCGCAATATCTCGTGCTCCATGCCTTGTGGGAGCAGGATGCACGAACGGTCGGCGCGATCGCCGAGCGATTGGCGCTCGAATCGAGCACGGTGACGCCGTTGGTCAAACGGCTGGAGGCGGCCGGGCATGTCGCCCGTCAGCGCAACCCGGACGACGAGCGACAGGTGCGCGTGATGCTGACCGACAGCGGGCGCGCGTTGCGCGAGCGCTGTGGATGTCTTGCCGAGGAACTGGTCGCGCGCAGCGGAATGTCGCTCGATCAGCTCGCGGCGCTCAACCAGCAGGTCGCCGCGCTGCGGCGCGCGCTGACCGGCGGCGCGCAAAGCTGAACGAACCCGTCGCGATCGCGACAAAGTGACACACTTTCGTGCATGTGTCGGGACGTGGCTGCGACAGCCCGCTCCTACTTTCACTCTCGTTGCGCCGCGGATCGCGGTGCCTGTGTAAAGGAGCGTCACAATGAACCGTTTTCACATGCTGATCGCAGGGCTCAGCCTCGTCGGCGTCACCGCGCCGCTCGCCGCCAGCGCCGCACCGTGGCAGTCGATCAACGCGCGTCAGGCGCAGCTCGATCGCCGCATCGATCAGGGGATCCGCAGCGGCAAGCTCGACCGCCGCGAGGCGAAGCGGCTACGCACCAATTCGCGCCAGCTCGCCCAGCTTGAAACGCGCTATCGCCGCAGCGGCGGGCTCTCGAACCGGGAGCGTCAGGACCTCAACCGCCGCTTCGACGCGCTGAGCGCGCGCGTCCGCTGGGACAAGCACGACCGTCGTTGAAGCAAATCGACAGCCACTGATCACCACTCTTCTTCTGTCATCCCGGACTTGATCCGGGATCCCGCTTCTTTGCGCGACGGTCAGGAAGAAGCGGGGCCCCGGATCAAGTCCGGGGCGACGAAGGAGAAAAGCTCACCACGACCACGGGAGCCGTCGATGTCGATCCGCCACTATCGCTGAGCGGCCTCCGCGATCAGCGCGTCGTCGATCGCGGCGGCGCGCTGATAGGCCGGGCGCTGCTGGAGCCGATCGAGATAGCGCATGAACGTCTCGCGCTTCTCCAGCAGCCCGAATTGCGTGAACCAGCCGACCGCGCTGCCGACATAGACATCCGCGGCGGTGAAGCGGTCGCCGGTGATGTAGCTGTGCGACGACACCGCATATTCGAGCGTGTCGACCGCCTGCGCGAAGCCACCATAGCCGACCATCCCGCGCTTGGCCTCGGGCACCTCTACTCCCAGCACCTTGTCGACCATCGCCGCCTCCAGCGGGCCGGCGGTGAAGAACATCCAGCGCAGATAGGGTGCGCGTTCTTCCGCGCGCGGCGCGAGCCCGGCCGCCGGGAACGCCTCGGCGAGATAGGCGCAGATCGCCGCCGCCTCGCTGACCACCGCGCCGTCGTGAACGATCGTCGGCACCTTGCCGAGCGGGTTGGCGTCGAGCAGCGCGGCGGGTTTCTGCGTCCAGTCGACCAGCACCGTTTCATAGGGCTCGCCGATTTCCTCAAGCATCCAGCGCGCGATCCGGCCGCGCGACATCGGGTTGGTGTAGAAGGTCAGCGTCATGCGCGCGCATCCAGATGGCGGTGGAAGAAGTCGATCGTCCGCCCCCAGGCGAGATCGGCGGCGGCCTTGTCGTAGCGCTCGGCCGAGGTGTCGTTGTTGAAGGCGTGGTCGACGCCCGGATAGTCGAATGCCTCGACCGGCTTGCCCGCGGCCTTCAGCGCGGCGACCCACGGGACCCCGGTCTGCGCGACGCGCGCGTCCTTGCCAGCATAATGGAGCATCAGCGGGACGTTGAGCTTCGGCGCTTCGGCGGCATCGGGGGCCGGGCCGTAGTAGCTGACCGCGGCGGCGAGCCCCGGCCCGGCGGCGAGCGCGACGCGGTCGACGAGCGCGCCGCCCCAGCAGAAGCCGACCGTGCCGACCTTGCCGGTGCCGCGCGAGAGTTTCGCGAGTCGGCCCACCGTTGCCACTGCGCCGGCGAGCACTGCGTTCATGTCCGCCTTGCCGATCAGGTCGCGCGCTTCGTTCTCGTCGGCGGGGGTGCCGCCTTGGGCCGAGAGGAAGTCGGGGGCGACCGCGAAGAAGCCAGCGAGTGCGACGCGGCGCGCGACATCCTCGATATGCGGTTGCAGCCCGCGATTTTCGTGGATCACCATCACCGCGCCGATCGCGCGGCCGGGGTTGCGCGGCGCGGCGAAATAGCCGGTCATCTGCGCGCCGCCGCCGATGCCATAGCTGCCCTTGCGGGTGACGAGCCGGGGGTCGGTCGGCTCGGTCAGCGCGGCGGCGGCGGGCGAGGCGGCGATGCCGCCGATCAGCGCCTCCGCGGCGGCGACCGATCCGACGAGCGCAGTCATCTGACGCAGCAGGGTGCGGCGGTCGCGATGGTCGTGGGTGAAGGCGTCGTACAGGCCGATCGCCCGGTCGCGCAGGCTGGGGTCCATGACGGTTCCTCTCACGATTCGGTGTGGTTAGCGTGGGAGGGTAGCGGGAAGCGACGGGGGGCGGAAGGTGGCGTGGGGATGGTTGCTTGCGTGTTGCACGCCCACGCGGGCCAAACTCACCGTCGCCCCTGCGGAGGCTGGGGCCTATGGCTGCCGGCGTCTTGATGGTGGTGGCCATTGTAGGCGCAGTCTGTGTGTCAGACGTTCCGCCACCCGCCACAGACATGGGCCCCTGCCTGCGCAGGGGCGACGGTAATCGGGGCGGGCCGACCGCCTGACCCGTCATCCGGGACGTGATCCAAGATCCCGATCCTTCGCCGCGACCAGTAGAAAGCGCCGCCCCGGATCAGGTCCGGGATGACGAACGGACTACGCCTTCTCCAGCGTGCATTGCAGCGGGTGCTGGTTCTGGCGGGCGAAGTCCATGACCTGGCTCACCTTGGTCTCGGCGACCTCGTAGCTGAACACGCCGCACACCCCGACGCCCTTCTGGTGGACGTGGAGCATCACCCGGGTCGCCTCTTCCATGTTCATGCGGAAGAAGCGCTGAAGGCACAGAACGACGAATTCCATCGGCGTGTAATCGTCGTTGAGCATGAGGACGCGGTACGGCGTCGGTTTCTTGGTGCGGGCGCGCGTGCGCGTGGCGATGCCGACCCCGGTGCCGTCACCGTCGGCATCGTCGCTCTGGCCCGCGGCCATCGGGACAATCTGCTGCTGCATGGACACTGCGCGAATATGGCACGCGGGCGCGCGCAGGCAAGACCGCAAACGCGCAAAAAAGGCGGCCGCATCGCTGCGACCGCCCTCTTTTGCTTGCGCGACCGCGATCAGGCGGCGGTGCGGAACTTGTCGGCGGCGACCGCGACGCGGTTCTGCAGCGGCTTGGCGACGTCGCCGGCCAGCTTCAGCGTCGCTTCGGTCGAGCGCGAGGCTTCCTTGACCAGCGCGTCGAACGAGGCGCGGACGTAGTCGGCGTGGAGCTGCAGCGCCTCGGTCGGCGACTTCACCGACGCCAGCGTCTGCACGAGCCGCGCGGTGCTCTCGTAACGGGCACGCGCGAAGGCGGCGGCGTCCTGACCGAAAGACTCGAACGCCTGGGCGGCGATGCGGCTCGATTCAACCAGCGCCTCGACATTGCCCTTGCCGAATTCGGCCATGTCCTCGGCGACCTTGCGGCTCTTGTCGAGCGCGACGCGCGCCTGCTCGCCGGCGTTGGCGAAGGCGGCGCGACCCTGCTCCTGCGCCTTGTCGGCGAACGCCTTGGCCTGGTCCTGCGCCTTGTCGGCGAACGCCTTGGCCTGGTCCTGCGCCTTGTCGGCGAACGTCGTGACGGTGTCGGTCATGTTCGTGTCCTTCACTTCCAATGGCGCTGCCGGGGCAGCCGGTTGGGGTTGGGTAACGGGTTCTTCGATCACGGGAGCGGGCACAGCCGAAGCTTCCGCCACCGGAGCGGCCGGTTCTTCGGCGGCGATCACCACCGGCGCGGGCTCATCGGTGATCGCCGGATTGGCGAGCACCGCGGGCACTTCCGGTTCGGCGGGAACCGGCGGCAGGACGGACGTGGCCGACGCGACCGGCTTTGCCGCGACACGCGCGCGACCCTTGGCCGGTGTGCCCGTCCTCCTGCCCTCAACCTTGCCGGTCTGGTCCACCATCGTGCCCGCTCCGTGATTTGCTGCACTGCACAATAATGATCCTTTGCTTAGGTTGCAAGTACCTTGTGCAGTGCAGCAGACACTTCAGCGCGCCCGCACGTAGCTGCCTGGCGCGTCCTCGATCGCGGGCAGCGCACCTGCGCCCGGTATGCGCGCGTCGTCCGCCGCGACCGTCGCGGGGGCGTGAGCACGGAGCCATGCCGACCAATCGTTCCACCAGCTCCCCTTCACCTCGCGCGCGCCCGCGACGAAGGCGTCGAGCGTGTCGGCGGGTTGGTCGTTGATCCAGTGCTGATATTTCCCGGCAGCCGGCGGGTTCACCACCCCTGCGATGTGGCCCGAGCCGGCGAGCACGAAGCGCAACGGACCGCGCAGATGCTCGGTCAGCTTCCAGACGCTTTCGGCGGGCGCGATGTGATCCTCGCGTCCCGCCTGCACATAGGCGGGGGTTTCGACCTTTCCGAGATCGAGCGGCACACCGCCGACGCTCATCGCACCGGGCTGGATCAGCAGATTGTCGCGGTACAGGTCGGTCAGATAGGCGAGGTGCCATTTCGCGGGCAGATTGGTGACGTCGCCGTTCCAGTGGAGCAGGTCGAACGGCGCATAATCCTTGCCGAGCAAATAGTTGTTGGTGACGTAATTCCAGATCAGGTCGCGCCCGCGCAGCAGGTTGAAGGTCGCGGCGAGATAGCGGCCGTCGAGAAATCCCTGTGGGCTGAGCGTCGCGATCATCTTGAGCTGTTCGTCGTCGACGAAGTGGAGCAACTCGCCCGCCCGGCTGAAATCGACCTGCGCGGTCAGGAAGGTCGCGCTCGCCACCTTGTCGGCCTGCTCCTTGGCGGCGAGCCACGCGAGCGTCGCGGCGAGCGTCGTCCCCGCAACGCAATAGCCGACCGTATGCACCGCGGGCACGTCGAGCAGACCGCGGACGGTGTCGATCGCCTCGACCTGCGCGGCGACGTAATCGTCCCAGATCACGTCGGCCATCGACGCGTCCGCCGACTTCCACGACACCATGAACACGGTGATCCCCTGCGCCACCGCCCAGCGGATGAAGCTCTTCTCCGGGGTGAGGTCGAGGATGTAGAAGCGGTTGATCCACGGCGGAAAGATCAGCAGCGGCGTCGCCAGCACCGTCTCAGTGGTCGGCGTGTACTGGATCAGTTCGTAGAGCGCGGTGCGCTTGACCACCTTGCCCGGCGTCGCGGCGAGATTGCGCCCGACCTCGAAGGCGGTCCCTTCGGTATGCGTCAGCTGCCCGCGGCCGATGTCGGACAGCATGTTGGTGAGCCCGGTGAGCAGGTTCTGCCCGCGCGTCTCGATCGTCTTCTCGATCACCTCCGGGTTCGTCACCGCGAAGTTCGACGGGCTCATCGCATCGACGAAGCCGGACGTGGCGAACTTGAGTTGCGCGCGCGTTCGCTCGTCGACGCCCTCCAGCGCATCGACCCCGCGCAGCATATGGTCGGCGATCAGCGCATAGCTCTGCCGCATCCAGTCGAACGCCGGGTTGCTGCGCCACGCGGGGTTGGCGAAGCGGCGGTCCTTCTCCTTCGGCCGTTCCGCCTCGGGCGCGGCCGGCGTGGTGAAGCGCTGCCACAGCGCGAGGTAATCGCTCCAGAAATCGCGCGTCTGTTCCGCCAAACTCTCGGCCGGCGCGAGCGGGACGCCGGCCTCCAGCATCATTTGCTGCGCGCGGCCCATCAGCCATGTCCAATGCTGGAGATCGGCGAGATCGGGGGTCGCGGTCGTTGGCGGGACGTCGGGGTTGGTCACGCGGACTCCTCTCCTGTAGCTGACGTAACGTAACGACGTTGCAGCACGAAGTCAGGTCCACGGCTTTTTGTTGCGCGGGGTGCCCGGCGCGCGCGATTGGCTGTATAGCCGGCGGCGCAAAGGAGTATCAGCCCCGTGTCCGACGAATTCTACCGCATGAAGCGCCTGCCGCCCTATGTCATCGCCGAGGTCAATGCGATGCGGGCACAGGCGCGTGCGGGTGGCGAGGACATCATCGATCTCGGCATGGGCAATCCCGACCTGCCCCCGCCCGACCATGTGATCGCCAAGCTGATCGAGGTCGCGCAGAAGCCGTCGGCTCACGGCTATTCGCAGTCGCGCGGCATCCCCGGCCTCAGGCGCGCGCAGGCCAATTATTATGGACGCCGCTTCGGGGTCGATATCGATCCCGAGACCGAAGTCGTCGTGACGATGGGGTCGAAGGAGGGGCTAGCGAGCCTCGCCACCGCGATCACTGCGCCGGGCGACGTGGTGCTCGCGCCCAACCCAAGCTATCCGATCCATACGTTCGGGTTCATCATCGCCGGCGCGACGATCCGTGCGGTGCCGACGACACCCGACGAACATTATTTCGAGAGCCTGCAACGCGCGATGGAGTTCACGATCCCGCGCCCGAGCGTGCTGGTCGTCAATTATCCGTCGAACCCGACCGCCGAGACCGTCGACCTCGCCTTCTACGAGCGGCTGGTGGCGTGGGCGCGCGAGAACGAGGTGTGGATCCTGTCCGACCTCGCCTATTCGGAGTTGTATTTCGACGGCAAGCCGACCGTCTCGATCCTGCAGGTGCCGGGCGCGAAGGATGTCGCGATCGAATTCACTAGTCTGTCGAAGACCTATTCGATGGCGGGCTGGCGGATCGGTTTCGCGGTCGGCAACAAGAAGCTGATCGCGGCGATGACGCGGGTAAAGTCGTACCTCGATTACGGCGCGTTCACGCCGGTGCAGGCAGCGGCGTGCGCCGCGCTCAACGGGCCGCAGGATATCGTCGAGAAGAACCGCCAGCTCTACCACAAGCGCCGCGACGTGCTGGTCGAGAGTTTCGGGCGCGCGGGGTGGGACATTCCTGCCCCACCCGCGAGCATGTTCGCCTGGGCGCCGCTGCCGCCGGCGTTGAAGCATCTGGGGTCGCTGGAGTTTTCCAAGCAGTTGCTGACCCACGCCAAGGTCGCAGTCGCGCCGGGGGTCGGTTACGGCGAGAACGGCGAGGGGTTTGTGCGGATCGCGATGGTCGAGAACGAGCAGCGGCTGCGGCAGGCGGCGCGCAATGTGAAGCGCTACCTGCAGAGCATGGGGGTGAACACGCCGGGCAAGGTTGCGGGGTGAAATAAGGGGGCGACCAGCCCCCCCCCTTGCCGTCGCCCCGGACTTGATCCGGGGCCCCGCTTCTTCTTGTCGAGCGGCGAGGAAGAAGCGGGATCCCGGATCAAGTCCGGGATGACGATGGATTGGGGCCAAGCCACCCGTTATTGCGAGCGTAGCGAAGCAATTCACAGCGTCGTGGTCCGGCTCTGGATTGCTTCGCTGCGCTCGCAATGACGCGCGCGGCACCGACACGAAAAGGCCGGCCGCTGGACCCAGCGACCGGCCTTTTTCATCCACACCCAGGCGACGGGATCAGCCGTCGTAATCGGCGCCGAGGTTCTGGTTGCGCGGCGGGGCGACGGCGGTGAGGCGCAGCGCCTCGGCCGAGGCGGCCAGGCTGCCGATCTCGTCGGCCTCTTCCTCGTCGTCGATCTGGACACGCTGAAGGCTCTGCACCACCGATTCGTGCAGGTCCTTCGGCCGCACCGTCTCCTCGGCGATCTCGCGCAGCGCGACCACCGGATTCTTGTCGCGATCGCGATCGATCGTCAGTTCGGCTCCGCCCGACACCTGCCGCGCGCGCTGGGCGGCGAGCAGGACCAGATCGAAACGGTTCGGGATCTTGTCGACGCAATCCTCGACAGTGACGCGCGCCATCCGCGTATCCTCTAAACGGTAAACTCAGGGAAGCTGGAGCAGGTACGCGGTGGAGGGCCATTCGTCAAGGAAAGGCTGTGCTTGCCCGGTGGCGGCGCAGTCGCCATCTGCGGGATCATGGAGGACGCCGCCCCGCAACCTGTGTTCACGGTCGACGGCAACCGGCTGACCCTGCTCGACACCGGGCCGCGGCGACTCGAGGCGGTGCTGGCGCTGATCGACGGCGCGCGCCGCTCGCTGCGCATCCTCTATTATATCTATGCCGACGATACGACCGGGCGCCGGGTCAACGCCGCGCTGATCGCGGCAGCGCGGCGCGGGGTGGCGGTCAAGCTGATCGTCGACGGGTTCGGGAGCGAGGGCGACGATTTCTTCGATCCGCTGCGCGACGCGGGCGTGTCGGTGTGCCGCTTCTCGCCGCGGCTCGGGCGGCGGTACCTGTTGCGCAACCATCAGAAGCTCGCGCTCGCCGACGCGGAGGGGGATGCGCGCATCATCATCGGCGGCTTCAATATCGAGGATGATTATTTCGGCACGCCGCGGGAGCAAGCGTGGCGCGATCTCGGGCTGCTGCTCGAAGGGCCGGCGGCGGCGCGGATGGCGGGCTATTTCGACGCGCTGGAGGACGGCATCCACAGCGGCGGCAAGATCCGGCGGCTCAACAAGGCGCTCGCGCAATGGAGCGAGCGCGAAGGAAAGCTGCGCTGGCTGATCGGCGGGCCGACGCGGCATCTGTCGCCGTGGGCGCGCGCGATCCGCGCCGACATGCGTCATGCCAAGCGCATCGACATCATCGCCGGCTATTTCACCCCGAGCCCGACCGTGCTGCGGCGGCTCGACCGCGCGGGGAAACGCGCGGCGACGGTGCGCGTCGTCACCGCATCGCGCTCCGACAACAATGTCACGATCGCCGCGTCGCGGTTCACCTATGCCGGGTTGCTACGCAAGGGCGTGCGGATCTGGGAATATGCCGCGACCAAGCTGCACACCAAGCTGTACGTGGTCGATGATGCGACCTGGATCGGCAGCGCCAATTTCGACATGCGCAGCCTGTTCATCAATCTCGAGCTGATGCTGCGGATCGAGGATGCGGCGTTCGCGGACCATGTGCGCGGCTATGTCGATGGAGAGATCGCCCAGTCGAACGAGGTGACGGTCGAGGCGTATCGCAAGGCGACCGGGTGGTGGCAGCGGTCGAAACAGTTCGTGGCGTATCTGCTGACCGCGGTCGCCGATCCGGCGATCTCGCGCGGGCTGAACTTCGGGATCGACGAGTAGTTCGTCACTGCGAGCGTAGCGACGCAGTCCAGAGCCGGACTAGGACGCCGTGGATTGCTTCGCTACGCTCGCAATGACGGCTGACCTTGCGCTTTCGTCGCCCCGGACTTGATCCGGGGCCCCGCTTTCCAGCAGCGTCTGAACAAGAAGAAGCGGGGCCCCGGATCAAGTCCGGGGCGACGAACCGCAGCCATCACTCCACCGCCAGCGCTTCCTCTTCCTGCTCCTGCGCCTGTCGCGCCCACATCTCCGCGTAGAGCCCATTCTGCGCCAGCAGCGCCGCGTGCGTGCCGCGCTCGACGACGCGCCCGGCCTCCAGCACGACGATCTGGTCGGCATGGACGATCGTCGACAGCCGGTGCGCGATCACGATCGTGGTGCGGCCGCGCTCGATCGCCTCCAGCGTCTCCATGATCTCGGCCTCGGTGCGGCTGTCGAGCGCGCTGGTCGCCTCGTCGAGGATCAGGATCGGGGGGTCCTTGAGCAACGTCCGCGCGATCGCGACGCGCTGCTTCTCGCCACCCGACAGCTTGAGTCCGCGCTCGCCGACGCGCGTGGCATAGCCGTCCGGCTGCCGTTCGATGAACCCGGCGATCGCCGCGCCGCGCGCCGCCTGCTCGATCGCGGCCTGATCGGCGTTGGCGCGGCCGTAGGCGATGTTGTAGCCGATCGTGTCGTTGAACAGCACCGTGTCCTGCGGGACGATCCCGATCGCGGCGCGCAACGACGGCTGCGCCACCTTGGCGATATCCTGCCCGTCGATCGTGATCCGCCCGCCACTGACGTCGTAGAAACGATACATCAGCCGCGCGAGCGTCGACTTGCCCGCTCCCGACGGGCCGACGACCGCGCAGGTGGTGCCGGCCGGCACGTCGAGGTCGATGCCTTTCAGGATCGGCATCCCGGCGTCATAGCCGAACATGACATTCTCGAACCGCACCGCGCCGCGCGACACCAGCAAGGCCGGCACGCCGGGCGCGTCGACCACTTCGGACGGCGTGTCGATCAGGTCGAACATCGCCCCCATGTCGATCGCGCCCTGCCGGATCGTGCGGTAGACCATCCCGAGCAGGTCGAGCGGTCGAAACAACTGCGACAGCAGGGTCGAGACCAGCACCACCTCGCCCGCGGTGAAGCGTCCCTGGCTCCAGCCATAAGCGACCCACGCCATCCCGCCGCCGAGCATCGCGTTGGTGATCGCGGCTTGTCCGATGTTGAGCCACGCGAGGCTGTTCTCGCTGACCACCGCGGCATCGGCATAGGCGCGCATCGCGCGATCGTAGCGCTGCGCCTCGCGTTCCTCGGCGCCGAAATATTTGACGGTTTCGAAGTTGAGCAGCGAGTCGACCGCATGCGCGACCGCGCCGGTGTCGAGGTCGTTCATCCGCTCGCGGAGTGCCGAGCGCCAGTCGGTGACGAGCCGCGTAAACCAGATGTACAGCGCGACCATCGCGACGGTGCCCGCGACCAGTTGCCAGCCGAACTTTACCCAGAAGATGCCGAGCACCAGCGTCAGCTCGAACACGGTCGGCGCGATGTTGAACAGCAGGAAATAGAGCATCGTGTCGATGCTCTTGGTGCCGCGCTCGACCACCTTGGTCACCGCGCCGGTGCGGCGTTCGAGGTGGAAGCGCAGCGAGAGCTGGTGAAGGTGGCGGAAGACGCGCGCCGCCAGTCGGCGGGTCGCCTCCTGCCCGACGCGCTCGAACACGGTGTTGCGCAGATTGTCGAACAGCGTCGTGCCGAACCGCGCCGCGGCATAGCCGACCACCAGCAGCACGATCAGCGACAGCGGCGTGGTCGGCACCGCCATCCCGTCCACCGCGCCCTGCAATGCGAACGGCGCGCCATAGACCTGCACCAGCTTCGACAGCACGACCAGCACCATCGCGCCAACCACGCGTAGCTTCATTCCGGGCGCGTCGGCGGGCCAGAGGTCGGGCAGGAAGCGGCGGAGCGTCGGCAGCAGCGGGCGCTCGGCGGCGGAGAAGGTCGATCTGTCGGGTGGCATGGGTGACGGGGATGTCGTGCGCGAGAGCACGCGCGTCAACCGTCCCGCGGCGGGACCGGCGGCGGATCGGAACGAGCCGGGCGCGTACTCGTTTTAACCGCGAAGGGAAGACGACATGGAAGCAGCGTTCTTCGTCATGGCGATCATGGGATGCGGCGACGCCGCCAGCGCCTGCGCCACCGCCCGCATCGAACCGGCGCGTTATGCGACGGTGCAGCAATGTCAGGCCGCGATGGCCGACGTGCTCGCGCGCAACAACGACCTCGATTATCCGGTGGTCAGCGCGGCGTGCCAGCGCAATGGCGCGCAGATGGTCGAGCGGGGTTCGGGTAAGGCGCGAGGGTAATAACCGGCGTCATCCCCGCGGAGTCGGAGATCCAGAACCTCTGACGTCCCGACCCTCGCGACGACCTGCGCGTCTGGATTCCTGCCTGCGCGGGAATGACGGTCAGCCCGCCCGCACCGCCGTCACGAAATAATCGAGCGCGGTCGATCCGCCGAGCGTGAAGCCGCTCGCGCCGACCGACAGGCCGGTGACGTCGATGACCTCCAGCCCCGCCTCCGCGATCATCGCCGACAGTTCGTCAGGGGTGAGAAACTTGTCCCAATCGTGCGTTCCGCGCGGGATCTGGCCGAGCCGCTCGGCGCCCTCGACCAGCGCGACGCGCGACCACCAGGTGCGGTTGGGCGTGCTCATCACCAGCAGCCCGCCGGGCGGGACCGCCGCCGCCAAGCCGGCGACGAACGCGCGCGCGTCGGCGACATGCTCGACCACCTCAAGCGAGCAGACGAGATCGAACGTCTCGCCCGCGACCGCCTCGACCCCGCCGGCGCGATAGTCGATCGCCAGCCCACGCCCCTCGGCATGGACTCGCGCCACCGCGATGCTCTCCGCCGCCGCGTCAACCGCGGTCACCGCGCCGCCCATCCGCGCGAGCGGCTCGGCAAGCAACCCCGCGCCGCATCCCATGTCGAGCGCGCTTTTGCCCGCCAGCGGCGAGAAGGTGCGGTCGTCGAGATCCCAATGCCGATCGATCGCGCCGCGCAGATAGCGCAGCCGCACCGGGTTAAGCCGGTGGAGCATCGCCGAGGAGCCCTTGGGGTCCCACCATTCCGCTGCCAGCTTGCCGAAATGCGCCGCCTCGCGCCCGACGACGGAGGCGTGCGGGACGGCGGGGATGGTTGCGGTTGTTACGCTTGCGTCGGTCATGCCCGCTTCCTATCAGGACGCCCCTCTCATCCCAAGGCGTTTGGATACGGCATTGGCGCGCATCGTCATGAAATTCGGCGGCACCTCGATGGCGGGGATCGAGCGAATCCGCTCGGTCGCCGCACGGGTGAAACGTGAGGCCGCCGCCGGCAACCAGGTCGCGGTGGTCGTCTCGGCGATGGCGGGCGAAACCGACCGGCTCGTCGGCTTCTGCCGCGAGGCCTCGCCGCTGTACGATCCGCGCGAATATGACGTCGTGGTCGCCGCGGGCGAGCAGATCACCAGCGGCTTGCTCGCGATCGCGTTGCAGGCGATCGGCGTGCCGGCGCGCTCCTGGCTGGGGTGGCAATTGCCGATCCACACCGACGAGGCATTCGCCAAGGCGCGGATCGGCACGATCGATACGCAGGCGCTCGATGCCAGCCTGTCGGCGGGCGAGGTCGCGGTGATCCCCGGCTTTCAGGGCGTGACCGCTGACGGCCGGATCACGACGCTGGGGCGTGGCGGGTCCGACACGTCGGCGGTGGCGATGGCGGCGGCGATGAAGGCCGATCGCTGCGACATCTACACCGACGTCGACGGCGTCTATACCACCGACCCGCGGATCGTGCCGCGCGCGCGCAAGCTCGCCAAGGTGACATATGAAGAGATGCTGGAACTCGCCAGCGTCGGCGCCAAGGTGCTCCAGACCCGTTCGGTCGGGCTGGCGATGAAGGAGAAGGTCCGCGTTCAGGTGCTGTCGTCGTTCACCGGCGACGACGCCCCGATGGCGGACACATTGCCCGGTACGATGATCGTGGGCGAAGAGGAGATCGAAGACGTGGAACGCCAGCTCATCACCGGCATCGCGCACGACAAGAACGAGGCGAAGATCACGCTGACCAGCGTGCCCGACAAGCCCGGATCGGTCGCGAGCATCTTCGAGCCGCTGGCGGCGGCGAACATCAACGTCGACATGATCATCCAGAATATCGCGCACCGCAGCCCCTCCACGACCGGGGCGAGCAGCAGCGCGACGGACGTGACCTTCACGGTGCCGGCCGCGGACCTGCCGCGTTCGATCGAGGCGCTGAACCAGGCGCGCGAGACGATCGGCTTCGGCGAGCTGATCCACGACATGCGCGTCGCGAAGATCAGCGTCGTCGGGGTCGGGATGCGCAGCCACGCGGGTGTCGCCAGCTCGATGTTCACGACGCTGGGCGCACGCGGGATCAACATTCAGGCGATTTCGACCAGCGAGATCAAGGTTTCGGTTCTGATCCACGAGGATGAGACGGAGTTGGCGGTACGCGTTCTGCACACGGCGTACGGGCTGGACGCCGACGAAGCGGCGTGAGGTTCGTGGCGGCGGGCTGAGAAATACCCTTCGTCGTCGCCCCGGACCTGATCCGGGGTCCCGCTTTCACGCTGCGTCGAGAAGAAGCGGGATCCCGGGTCGAGCCCGGGATGACGGCGGGTTTGGGGCGATCCAGCCGCACACCCTCTCCGTCATCCCCGTGGAGGCAGGGATCCAGAACCTCGGACGTTGCGGCTCGAACGACGACCCGCGCGTCTGGATTCCCGCCTTCGCGGGAATGACGGAGTGGGGGACGATGCCGCCCCGCTAACTCAGTCCTGCGCGACGATCTCGCCCGCGACCTGCGAGTCCGGGATGCGCGTGCGCTCGGCCTGAAATCCCAGTGTTGCGCGGCCGTGTGCGGTGCCCGCGACATCGGCGATCAGGTACAGCGGGCGGCGTTTCGCCTCGATGTACAGGCGGCCGAGATATTCGCCGATCATGCCCAGCACGAACATCTGGATCGACGACAGCACCACGACGACCAGCATCGTCGAGGTCCAGCCCTGCACATGGTCGCCGACGAAATAGCCCCAGCCGATATAGACCAGCAGC
This sequence comes from Sphingomonas phyllosphaerae FA2, assembly GCF_000427645.1. Taxonomy (GTDB): domain Bacteria; phylum Pseudomonadota; class Alphaproteobacteria; order Sphingomonadales; family Sphingomonadaceae; genus Sphingomonas; species Sphingomonas phyllosphaerae. The sequence goes on from NZ_KE386571.1 coordinate 2,864,682, forward strand.
AGCATCGAACATGCCGCCAGCACGACCGACAGATGGCTGGCCCAGCGCAGCGGCGCGGTCGAGAAACCCGTCACCGCGTCCAGCGCGAGCCGCACCATTTTGCCGAGCGGGTAGTTCGTCTCGCCCGCATGGCGTTCGGCGCGGTCGTAGGCGAACGGCACCTGACGGAAGCCGACCCACGCCACCATCCCGCGGATGAAGCGCGCCTGTTCGGGCAGCGCGAGGAGGGCGTCGAGCGCCCGGCGGGTCATCAGCCGGAAATCGCCGGTATCGAGCGGGATCGCGGTATCGGTGACCCGGTCGAGCACGCGATAGAACGCCGCCGCGGTCGCCTTCTTGAACAGCGTCTCGCCCTCGCGCTTCCGCCGCACCGCATAGACGACATCGGCCTGTTCCCGCGCCATCATCAGCCGCATGTCGGCCAGCAGCTCGGGCGGGTCCTGCAGATCGGCGTCGATGATCAGGATCTGCTCGCCCGCGCAGAGGTCCAACCCGGCGGTCAGCGCGAGTTGGTGCCCGTGGTTGCGCGACAGGTTGATCGCAACGACGCGCGGGTCCTCGGCGGACAGACGCTGCATCGCCGCCCAGCTGTTGTCGCGCGAACCATCGTTGATCAGCACAATCTCGTGATCGTCGCCGACCGCCGCCCGCGCTGCCGCGGACACGCGTGCGTGGAGCAGCGGCAGCGTGGCCTCTTCGTTATAGCAAGGGACGACGACCGAAAGTGCGGGACGATGCATAGCCCCCGCGTCTAACCGAAGCTCATCCGCGCGTCACGATCTTTACCAAACGTCCCGGCGTCAATTGTGCCTCATCTTCGATCGCATTGAGCGTCATAAAGCGATCGCGTCGCAGATCGTCATAGGCCATCTGCCGCGACAGTGAGTCGATCGTGTCGCCGCGCTTGACCGTGACGATGCGGATCCGCTTGCCCGATCCCTTCTCGTCATAGGCCAATCCGTCGAGCTGGCGGAGGAACGCCACGTCCTGCGGCGGCTCGGTCAGCGGACGCCCCGTTGCCTTGGCGAGCGCGGCGGCTCGGCGCACGCGGTCGGCGCTGTTGGGGTGGGTCGAGGCCCAGCTCGGCACCTGCTGCCCGCCCTTGCCGCCGACCTCGGCCTGCAACTGGCTTTGCGCGTCGAGCTGCGCGAGCATGTCGGCCGCGGCATAGGGATCGTAGCCGGCGGCGGTGATGTACTTCACGCCCAGCCCGTCGGCGGCATATTCCTGATCGCGGCCGTATTTCAACACGTAGAGTTGCGCCCCGCTGCGCGCGGCGGTGCCGACCAATTGGCCGGCCGCGCTGTTGCCCGCCGCCGCACCGACCACCGCGGCCAGCACGCCGCCGATTGTCGCGCGCTGGTTGCGCGACGCCGAATGGCGCGCGGCGACATGGCCAACCTCGTGCCCCATCACCGACGCCAGTTCCGCCTCGGTGTTCATCAGCGCCAGCAATTGACGCGTGACGTAGATATAGCCGCCCGGGATCGCGAAAGCGTTCTCTACCGGCGAGTCGAGCAGGGTTACGATAAAATCGCCCTGCGCATTGGACAGACCCGACTGCACCGCGACGCGCTTACCGACGCGTTCGACATACGCAGCCTGCGGTCCGCTGTATTTGCCGCCAAACTGCGTCACCAACTGCGGGTTTGCGCGGGCCCCCAGCGCCTTGTCATTTGCGGAAATCGCCTGCGCGGCGGCCGGTGACGCGGTGGTCGCCAGCATCGCGGCAAGCAACATGGGTCGTAGCATGATCGTTCCTCCCGTACCCGCCAGAATGCGGGAAGGCAGCCGTGGTTTCCACCGGCCAAGATGGCTTGGGTTGCCGGAGATGCTAAGCCGCTGATTAACGTGATGTTGATTCGTGATTGGGCAGAAACTCGCCCGACGACGAATCGGGATTTCCGCTATTATGTTGAACAGCTTGCCGATCGGGAAGAAGATCGCGGCCGCCTTTTGCGCGGTGATCCTGGCGGTGCTGGTGATGATGACCGTGCTATGGATGCTCCTGTCACGGATCGAGGCGACCAGCGACGTCGGCGCACGCGGGCAGGAAGTGCTGGCGCAATCGCTACAGATCGAGATCGGCATGCTGCGCCAGAACAGCCAGATGCGCGGCTTTCTGGTGACCGGTGACGAAGGCTATCTGAAGCAATATCACGAAGGGCAGTCGCAGGTCGCGGACGGCACGGCCAAGCTGCACACCCTGTTCGCCGATCGGCCGGCGCAGCGCGCCAAGGTCGACGAGTCGCTCGCCCGGGCTGCCGATTGGCGTCAGCAGGTGGCGGACCCGATGATCGCGCTGGCGCGCACCGACCGCATGGCGGCGCAGGAGCGGCTGCGCGCGGTCAGCAAGAAAGTGACGCTCGTCCCCGTGCTCGCCCCGTTACGCGAGCTGCGTGACGAAGAGACCGCACGCGGCGAGGAAGCCAGCGCGGCCCGGACCAGCGCACTGCTGACCGGCAAGATCGCGCTGGCGCTCGGCGGGCTGGCGATGATCGGCATCGCGGTGCTGGTGTCGATGTTGCTGAGCCGTGCGCTGGCGCGTCCGGTCGTGCGGCTGACCGGGGTTATGGACACGCTGGCGCGCGGCGATCACGGCTTGAGCGTGCCCGATACGGAGCGCGCCGACGAATTGGGCAGCATGTCGCGCGCGGTGCTCGTCTTCCGCGACGCCGCCGCCGCCAAGGCGCAGGCCGATGCCGAGCAGCAGCAGGTGATGACCGAGGTCGGCGCCGCACTCGCGCGGCTGGCGGAGGCGGATCTGTGCGCGACGCTGCGCGGCTTCCCCCCTTCCTATGCGGCTCTCGAACGCGACTTCAACACCGCAGTGGAGCGGCTCGCGGCGGCGCTGGGCACGGTGCGCGGCAGCGCCGGCGGGATCGCGACCAGCACCGCCGAAATGCACGCCGCCACCGACGATCTCGCGCAGCGAGCCGAACAACAGGCGGCGAGCCTGGCCGAAAGCGCCGCAGCGGTCACCGAGATCGCGTCATCGGTGCGCGCCACCGCCGATGAGGCGAAGGCCGCGATCGGCGTCGTCGATCGCGCCACCGCCGACGTGCGCCACAGCGAGGAGATCGTCCGCCGCACCATGGCCGCGATCAACGATATCGAACGCTCTTCGAACGAGATCGCCGAAATCATCGCCTTGATCGACGGGCTGTCGTTCCAGACCAATCTGCTTGCGCTCAACGCCGGGGTCGAGGCCGCACGCGCGGGCGATGCGGGCAAGGGCTTCGCGGTGGTCGCCAGTGAGGTACGCGCGCTTGCCGAACGCTCGGCGGATGCCGCGCGCGACATCAATGCACGGATCACCAACACCGTACAGCGCGTCCGCAGCGGTGTGGAACTGGCGCAGGAGACCGACACCTCGCTGCGTGCGATCACCAGCGGGATCGACGAGATCGCCACGTTCGTGACCAAGATCGCCGACAGCGCCGCCTCGCAGGCCGCCAGCATCGGGCAGGTCAACGTCGCGATCGGCGAGATGGACAGCGCGACGCAGGCCAATGCCGCGATGGTCGAGGAAGTCACCGCCGCGTGCCGCCTGCTCACGACCGAGACGGTGACGCTGGAGGGTCAGGTCAACCGCTTCCGCGTCGACGCATCGTCGGCGCGGGCCGCGCCGGCTGCGCCGGTGCGACGTCCGGTGCGGGCCGCTCCTGCGACGGTCACCCGCGGCAATGTCGCGCTCAAGGCGGTCGAGGAGGACTGGAGCGCGTTCTGACCTAATCACCTGAATTATAATTTTAGATCAGGAGCCACCTCGTCTGCCGCTTGTTCGATCGGGCAGCAACGGGAGATGGATGATGGGCAGGACTTACTGGCCGGCCGGGGCCGGCGTGGCGTTGTTGACGGTGGCGGTGGCGGGGTGTGTCGATCCGTCGGCGCGGATCGCTTCCTCGCTGGAAGGCTATGGCTTCGCTCCGGATCAGTCGCAGTGCGTCGGCGACCGGCTCGAGAAGAACCTGTCAATCGGCCAGCTTCAGCAGCTCGGGCGCGCGGCGCGCGCGACGCGCGAGGGCGACACGACGTCGGGGCGGCTGACGGTCGGGGACTTCGTTCGCGTCGCCGGGCAGGTGAAGGATCCCAAGGTACCGCTCGAAGTCACCAAGGCGGCGGCCGGTTGCGGGATCGTCACCAGCGCGCCGGCGGTGCTGTAGAGCGTGGCAAGGTCTGCTTAACGAGCGCTATGTTCAACCCGACGTCTTCATGACCTGGCGCTGATCGGCAGTTACCGGGCACCTGCCTCCTTTCGTCATCCCGGACTTGATCCGGGATCCCGCTTTTGCCGCGGTCGCCAAGAAGAAGCGGGGCCCCGGATCAAGTCCGGGGCGACGGGCGAAAGGCGTTCGACCCGAAAGCGTGCCGTTCAATCGTAACTACCGCTAAGAGGGCGGTCGGCTATCGGGAAATTGGTTCGTCGTCGGACGCGGGTAAGGTCAGACCCGCTCCGCCGCGTTGACCGCATCCGCCGCGCGCAGGGCCGACAGCAGCCTCATCAACTGGTGCGCGTCGTGCACCTCGACATCGATGACGTTGGTGTGGAATTGCGTGTCGCGGTTGTCGAGCCGCAGGTTGATGATGTTCGCCTTGTGCTGGCCGATGATCGTCGCGAGCATGCCCAGCGCGCCGGGCTGGTTGCGCACCTCGACCGAGATGCGCGCCGTCGCGCCCTCGGTGGCGTGGCCCCATTGCACGTCGATCCAGTCCGTTTCGTCCTCGCTGCGCTCCGCCAGATCGGCGAGCACGCGGCAGTCGATCGCATGGACCTCGATCGAGGCATCGGGACGACGGAGCCCGACGATGCGGTCGCCCGGCACCGGATGGCAGCAATCGGCCAGTTCATAGGCGACGCCGGGCGCCAGCCCCTCGATCGAGATCGCGCTCGACTGCGGCGGTGCGTTGGCGACATCGGCACCCGCCGATCCGGGCATCAGCGCCTCCATCACCTGTCCGTCGGTCAGCGTGCGGCGCGCGATCGCCTGCATCAGCGCCACCTCGTCCGCGAGCTTCAACCGCTTGAGTGCTTCGTCGATCGCGTGATCGGCGAGGGTGGCGGGCAGCCGCTGGACGATGTCGTCGTAGAGCTTGCGACCGAGCGCGATCGTCTGCTCGCGCTCCTCGTTGCGCAGGTGGCGACGGATCGCGGCCAGTGCCTTGGCGGTGATGGCGACCTTCAGCCACGCCGGCTGCGGCACCTGCGCCTTGGAGCGCAGCACCTGCACCTGATCGCCATTCTCCAGCACCGTCGACAGCGGCACGACGCGCCCGTTGACCTTCGCGCCGACCGCCTGATCGCCGAGATCGGTATGGACCGCATAGGCGAAGTCGATCGGCGTCGCGCCCTTGGGCAACTGGATCAGTTCGCCCTTCGGGGTGAAGGCGAAGATGCGATCCTGGTACATCGCGATGCGGGTATGTTCGAGCAACTCCTCGGGCGTCTCGGCGGTGTCGAGGATCTCGACCAGATCGGCGATCCAGTCCTGCTGCGAATCGGGGCGGACCGGGTGAGCGCCGACGGATTGCTTGTACGCCCAATGCGCCGCCAGCCCGAACTCGGCCTCGGCATGCATGTCGGGGGTGCGGATCTGGATTTCGATGCGGCGGTTCTCGGCGTGGATCACGCTGGTGTGGAGCGAGCGATAGCCGTTGCGCTTTGGGGTCGAGATATAATCCTTGAAACGCCCCGGCACCGCCGGCCACCGGCGATGGATCAGGCCAAGCGCGCGATAGCAATCCTCGATCGTCGGGACGATCGCGCGGAACGCCATGATATCGGACAGCTGCTCGAAGCTGATGTGGCGCTCCTGCATCTTGCGCCAGATCGAATAAGGATGCTTCTCGCGCCCCGACACCTGCGCCTCGACCCCGCCGCGGCCGAGCAGCAGCTTGAGCCCCGAGCCGATCTTGGCGATCCGGTCGCCGCCCGATCCTTCCTTGAGCTGTTCCAGCCGCTTGGTGATCGACTCGTACGCCTCGGGCTCGAGCTGGGCGAAGGCGAGCGTCTGCATCTCCTTCATGAACTCGTACATGCCGATCCGCTCGGCGAGCGGGGCGTAGATGTCCATCGTCTCCTTGGCGATGCGGCGGCGCTTCTCCGGCTTGGGGATGAAGTGCAGCGTGCGCATGTTGTGGAGCCGGTCGGCCAGCTTCACCAGCAGCACGCGGATGTCGCCCGACATCGCCATCAGGAATTTGCGGAGGTTCTCGGCGGCGCGCTCGTTCTCGGTCTGCGCCTCGATCTTGCTCAGCTTGGTGACGCCGTCGACCAGCCGCGCGATGTTCGCGCCGAAGATCCGTTCGATCTCTTCGGAAGTGGCGACGGTATCCTCGACGGTGTCGTGGAGGATCGCGGTAGCGATCGTCTCGTCATCGAGATGCAATTCGGTCAGGATGCCCGCCACCTCGATCGGGTGACTGAAATAGGGATCGCCGTTGGCGCGTTTCTGCGTCCCGTGCGCGTTGACCGAAAAGACGTAGGCGCGGTTGAGCATCGCCTCATTGGCGTCGGGATCGTAGTCGAGGACCCGGTCGATCAGTTCATATTGTCTCAACACGGGATGAGGATGGGGCCGGTTACGGCCGCAATGCAACATTCCCGTGCAGAAAAATGCCGCCACGCCGCGCGACGTGGCTATTCGGCATCGCTTTTACCGCTTTCCTCGATCAGCGCGCGGCCCAGCGGACCGCGTTGGTCAGCATCCGGTGCACGTTGGCATCGTCATAGACCGCCGGCTCATGCCCCAGCGCCGAGTAGAAGACGCGGCCCTTGGCGCGGGGATTGACCCACGCCACCGGATGCGACGCGCCCATGGCGAGCTTGCCGCCGACGCGGTAGCTCTTCTCGTCGACGCGCGCGAGCACGGTCATGCCGCGCGTCGCGGGATCGTTCGAGAAGGAATACCATTCGTCAGCAAGGGGAAAACGCTTCGCGACGCCGGCCATGACCGCATGCTGCGGCTTGTCGACGATCACCTGTGCGGTCTGGATATGATCGTCGCCATTGGGATGGCCGATGAAGGTCGTGCCGATGATCGTGCTGTCGTACCACGGCTCCTTGTGGCTGTCGTCGCCAGCGGCATGGAGCGCGACGACGCCGCCGCCCCGTGCCACGAAGCGCTCGAACGCCGCGAGCTGGTCGGGACTCATGAAGTTGCCGCTCGCGCTGTTCAGCACGACGACCGCGAAGTGGCTGAGATCGCGGTCGTTGAAGATCGCGGCGTTCTCGGTCGCGAAGCTCTGGCGGCCGAGCTTTTTCGCGATGTCGCCCAGCACCTCGTTGGAGTGCGGGATATGCTCGAAGTGCCGCCAGCCGTTGGTCTTGGAGACGATCAGCACCGCACCCTTCAGCCCGGTGGGCAGGGTCGGCGCGACGGTGTCGACGACCGGCGCGGGCAGATGCGGATTGTCGGGCGCCTGCGCCGCGGCCAGCATCGCGATCATCATCAAAGATTTCAGCATTATCCGTCTCCTGCCGACAGCGTAGACGGGGATGTGCCGGAGGTGAAGCGGACTTTGGTCGTGGAAGCATCCTCGTCATCCCGGACTTGATCGAGACCTCTGCGAAAATGTGCTGACGTTTCGGCATGGATATGATTCGATGCTGTGGGAGGATCGGCGTCGATGGAACAGCGGGGATTTGCGGAGGCGTTTTTGCCGGCGGGGTTTGGCCGGAATGCGCGGTTGGAGCGGATCGCGGCGCTGATCGACTGGGCGCCGGTGGAGGCGCTGGTGCGGCGGGTGCGGCCCGGGACGACGGGACGTCCGCCGTACCGGGCGCTGGCGATGGTGCGGGCGCTGCTGCTGCAGCAATGGTATGGCTTGTCGGACCCGGGGCTGGAGGAGGCGCTATCCGACCGGGTATCGTTCCGGCGGTTCTGCGGCCTGGCGCTGGAGGAGCCGACGCCGGATGAGACGACCTTGTGCCGCTTCCGGCTGGCGCTGGTCGAGGCGGGGCTGGGCGAGGCGCTGTTCGTCGAGGTNCAGCGNCANCTCGANGCGGCAGGNTTCCTGGTCAAGTCCGGTACGTTGATCGACGCCACGCTGGTGGAGGCGGCGGTCCGTTGTCCGCCGCGCAGTGCCCGGCCGGCGGAAGGCGGGGAGAGCC